>CAWGIA010000006.1:0-327477 GCA_963822535.1 uncultured Solirubrobacterales bacterium | reverse complement strand
GTTTCTCCCCACCGCCGAGCAGTATGGACAGATCGCACAGATCGATCTCTGGGTCATGCGCCAAGCCTGCAAGCTCGCCGCCAACGGACAGAAGGTGAACTTCAACATCTCCGGCAAGTCCCTCGGCTCCCGAGATCTGATCACCGCGCTCGCCGCCGAGCTCAAGAACACCGGAGCAGACCCCGCACTGCTCGTGTGCGAGATCACCGAGACTGCCCTCGCTGCCGACGAAGCGCTCGCTGAAGCGTTCCTGAAAGAGCTCGTCGATCTCGGTTGTGAGGTCTCGCTGGACGACTTCGGCATGGGCTACGGAGGGTTCTCCTACCTCAAACGGTTCTCGTTCAACGAACTGAAGATCGACCTCGAATTCGGCCGTGATCTGATCGACAACCCCCAAAACCAACATGTCGTCAAGGCGATCGTCAGCCTCGCCAAAGGATTCGGTCGCACCACGGTCGCCGAGGGCATCGAGGACCTCGCCACCCTGGACCTTCTGCAGCAATACGGGGTCGACTACGCCCAGGGGTACGCCATCGGCAAGCCAGCACCCATCGACATGGCCCGCGGGAAGCCCAAGCCAGCGACAGCAGTACAGCCCACCGTCGCAAAGCGGCGCCGCCGTCAGGGCGACGCGATGTGCAGCCGCCTCGCCAAGGCCTACGGCGAGACCATGCGTACGGGTGACCCCGCCGCCGCAACGGCGGTCATCGATGACGCACTCCGGCATAAGCTCTCGGCGCCAGAGATCCAGTCGCGGGTGATCGCTGCGGCCATGCGTGAGATCGGGGAGCTGTGGGAGCGCGGCGGTTTGACCGTCGCGCAGGAGCATCTGGCCAGCGCGGTGAGCTACCACGTGCTCACCCGCCTGTATCCGGGGCTGCTTCGTCACTCGACGCGTCAGGGCGATACGGTCGTGGTCGCGGCGGTGCATGGCGAGCATCACGTGCTCGGGTTGCGGATGGTCGCTGACGTGTTCGACGGCGCTGGCTTCGACGTGCGGTTCCTGGGAGCGGATCTGCCCGAGAGCTCGCTGTTGGCGTGGGTGCAGGAGCACGAGCCGGAAGTGGTTGCGCTCGGGGTGACGATGCCGCTGGGCGCCGCCACGCTCGCTCGGCAGCTAAAGACGCTGCGCGACCTCGCTCCGAGCGTTCAACTGGTGATCGGCGGCCAGGGCGTCCCGAACGTGCTTCGCGAAGGAGCCGGCGTGCTGTACGCGGCCGACACCGAGCAGCTCACCGCATACCTCGACAGCTCCCTGAACACGCCAGCCCCAGGGGAGCTGCCACGCGGGATCGCTGCCGGCGGGGTCGGGTTCGGACGCTACGCCGAGCTTTCGAACCACGTGACCGGCGGGCTTGAGGCGCGCATGGCGCAGACCACCGCGGCCGCCGCTGACGCCGCCCGCGGACAGGCACGGCGCGCGTTCGTGCTCGAGCAACTCGCGCTCCGCGACCCGCTCACCGAGCTGTGGAACCGCCGGGCGTTCGATGACCGCTACCAGGAACTGACCGTCGCCGGAGTGCTCCACTCCCCAACGATCATGATGATCGACGTCGACCAGTTCAAATCGATCAACGACCGGTACGGCCATGACGCCGGCGACCGCGCGCTGATCGGCGTCGCGCGAGGCATTCTCAGCGCGCTGAGGCCGGGCGATTTCGCCGCGCGCTGCGGCGGCGATGAGTTCGTCGTGCTGCTGCCCGACACGCCGCACGACGAGGCAGCGAGGATCGCTGAGCGGATCCGCATCAAAATCGAATCTTCCATGACCGACCCGCCGCTCACGGTCAGCATCGGAGTCAGCATTCCCGTGCACACCGACCGCCGGCGCGCGTCCCTCGACGTCGATCAAGCCCTATACACCGCCAAGGAGCACGGCCGCAACCAGGTTGTGTTCGCCTAGCTCACCAGGAGCAAACCCTATGTACATCTCCATGTCCCGACTGCGGCTGCCAGAAGAGCACGTGACCGAACTGCTCGACGCATTCGAGAATCGAGCGCATCTCGTCGATGGCGCCGACGGATTCGTCGAGCTTGAAGTGTGGCACTCCGATCGTGAACCCGGCGAGGTCATCATGGTCAGCCGCTGGAACACCAAGGCGGAATTCACGGCATACATGAAGAGCCCCGAGCACCAGACCTCCCACGGGCGGATCTCCCCGACGCTCAACTCGATCATCAAGCTAGAGCGCCTCGACCACCTGCACACCTACGACGTCGTCGCCACATGAACCGCACGATCCCCCCCAGCGGCGTCAACCCACCACAGACCTTCGAGCTCCAAGACGGCACCGAGGTCGACCTCGGACCGCTCGCCAACCAGCTGTGCGACCTGTACTACGACATCTATCCAGACGACCTGGAGCGCTACGGCACCGCTGGCCGCGCCTGGTGTGAGCATGACAGCCGCTACCTGCTGGCCTGGGGACTGGAAGACGCCCGCGCCGGCACAGTCGACTGCACTGAGCAAGTCCAATGGCTAGGACGGGTTCTCGCCAATCGCTCCTTCCCGATCGACCGCCTCGCCCGCCACGTCGAGCTAACCGCCACCGTGACCCGCAACTCCGGCCTAGGCGAAGTCGGTGACCGAGCAGCGACGCGTATGTCCGAGGCCGCCGCCGCGCTCGTGCAAACACACTCGGCCTGAGCCGGATGCAGTAGCCGCCGCGGAACCCCACGCTAAGCACAAGTAGCGCGGAATACACGGACGCGGCCAAGCGCCCAAGTGGTACCCCGAAGTGGTACACCGGGACCCGACGAATCCGCGAGAGCAATGGCGCGGCGGCGATAAACCATGCTAATCACCGAGCGAGCGTGAGCGAGGGGATTCGAACCCCCGACCGCCTGGACCTGCATTCGTCGTGCGACGCGCACGTTGAGTGACGCGGCCCGACACCTGAGTTGCGCGGCAAGCGCAACGGCCGACGAGCAGGTGCTTCGGGCCGCACGGGCCGAGACCCGCGTTCACGCCCATGTGCGTGGCCGCGCCAGCACGTGGCGCAGTGGATCGCCCGAGAGCTGATCGACGCGTAGCCGTCGGTCGGCTACCGCCCGTCGCCACCCTCGCCGTGGCTGACGCCAGCGAGCCCTTCGTCTTCGAGCGATCGATTAGTTGAGACGCACAATCTGTATGGCCACGACGCGCGCAAACATGACTCAATCTCCAAGCCTCCGCGCGAAAATTCGGTATGTGCCTGAACGGATCAACAGCCATCCCGCCCCCGCGCGGGCCGCGGCGACCGAAACCTCGCGTCCTCACCCCGGCCCGCTCAGGACACCCAGACCGGCTCACGCCATCCGGGACCGTCCAGAGAGCCGATAAACGCTACAGCCTCCCGCCCCATGTGCCGATAGGCACAAAAGGAAGCGACACGGCGACTCATGAGTTAAGCCCTGGCTTCGCTGGATTCTCGTTTTTCGCCACAAACCTGCCGCGAGCGGTCCGTATCGCCACCTGGTCTGAAACCAACCCCGCCCCGAATCGTGAAGACAGGAACACACATGAGAAGCAAGACAACCCGAAGCCTGCTGGCCGTTGCGGCCGCGGGTGCGGTGACGCTCGCCGTCGCCGGCCCCGCCTCGGCGGCCTCGACACAGGCCACGGTCACCGTGACCGGTGGAGCTCTGTCGATCACGGCTCCGGCGAACGCCGGCAACATCGGGACGATCGCCGATACCGTCCTCGGAGGAACGATCAGCGGCCCGCTGGGCCAGGTCCAGGTCAATGACGCCCGCAGCGCAGCGGCGGGCTCGGGATGGGTCGCGACCGTCATCTCGACCGCGTTCACCCCCTCCTCAGGACCGACGATCGGCGCGGCGTCAGTCGGCTACACCGCCGGGCCGATCACCAAGGTCGGCACGGCAACCTTCACCGCGAACAATCCCCCCGATCTCACCGGCGTCGTACCAGCCGTCACGGCAACCGGGATTACCGGAGACAACTCCGCGACCTGGACCCCGACGATCAACGTGTTCGTCGCCGGCGGCACGGTCGCCGGTGTCTATTCCGGGACGATCACCCAGTCCGTCTCGTAGCACATGCGCCAGATCCCGCGTCGCTTCTCGCGTCGCCTTGCGCAGACACCGAGACGATACCTCAGGCAACTCGTGCGCTGCTTGACGGTCGCGCTCGCCCTCACCGCCACCGCGACGGTGAACGCGAGCGCGTCCAGCACGCCGGCTAGGCCTCCGGCCGCCGCCTCGGTCGCCGGCAGCATCGGCGTGCAGCTGCTCAACGTCCCGATCGGTGCGCGCTATGACCCTCGAGCGCGACTCTACGTCGTCGATCACCTCCACCCCGGAACCGTGATCCATCGCCTGATCGAGGTCTCAAACTCCACGGCTTCGACGCGCGCGATCGCCCTCTACACGGCCGCCGCGACGATCGGCCACGGGGCGTTCGTCGGCGCCGCCGCCCACACCCCAAACGACTTATCGACTTGGACGAAGATCACGCCCAGCGCCTCGGAGATCCCCGCCGGCGGGCATCTCAACGCCCGGGTGACGATCGCTGTGCCGCGAGACGCTTCCCCAGGAGAGCAATACGCCGTCGCCTGGGCCGAAACCCGCACCGTCCCCCCCGGCGGTCAAGGCATCACCCAAGTCAGCCGGGTCGGCATCCGCCTTTACTTGTCCGTCGGTCCCGGCGGTCCGCCGCCATCCAAGTTCAAGATCGAATCGCTCACCGCCGGACGCGCCGGCAACGGTCAACCGATGGTCGTCGCGACCGTGCACAACACCGGCGGCCGAGCCCTCGACATGTACGGAACCCTGCAACTCACCGGCGGCCCCGGAGGCCTTAGCGCTGGCCCATTCCCAGCCAACCTCGGCGTCACGCTCGCGATCGGCGACACCGAACCCATCAAGATCATCCTGGACAAGCGACTACCCGCCGGGCCGTGGAACGCCAGGGTCACCCTGCACAGCGGACTGATCACCAACAGCACACACGCCATCATCAGCTTCCCGCAGGCCCGCGCATCCACCCCTCCGTACCTCGCCATCGTCGCCATCGCGACCGCGCTGCTCCTCATCGCCACCCTGATCATCGCGACCACACGACGTCAAAAGCCACCGCCGGCGACTCAGCGCTCAACTTACGCCGGACCAGATCTAGAGACCTGACCGTCCCTCTGAGCGCGTGCACGCGTGCTGCGGCTGCGCTCGCCGGGGAAGGACCCGCTTTCGGTCCGCAACGCGCCACCGCTGTGATGCGTCGGAAGAACCCGCTATGCGCGGAAAACGAGGGAGCGCCCGAGGGGGCCGCTTCGATCGACCACCGGCTCTCTGCGTGAGCTCCTTCTGAGCGCTTGTCCGAGATGAGCGCCTGAGCGCACGCAGATCGGCTATTCGCGGCCTGGTTCGCCGGCAGCTAGGAAGTACGCCCGGTCCTTCGGTCTGTCGGCCGCGCGCTTCGATTTGTGGATGTCGTCGAGCGAAGCCACGAGCACGGCAATGCGAGTGCCGGCGACAGTGAGGTGCTCCGCGCGGGGCGCGAGTTCTCCGTAGCCGCCAGGGAAGCCGCTCGGGGCGAACGTGAGGTCGAGCTGGCCGTGTCGCGTTGCCAGGTTCCAGACGGTGGCGGCGAGGAGGCTGCGCGGGCGTGAAGTAGTCGGGTGGGAGTGGCACCCAGGCGGCTGTGTTCGCGGGATCGGTGACGAGGCGGCAGTCGAGCTCGTTCAGCGCATCGGCGAGACGGTGCAGGTTGGCCTCGTCACGGTCGGGCGTGACGATCGATGTCGAGGGTGTCGTAGCGACGGCCGTGCGACTGGATGCCGGCGCCGCCGATGACGACGAACTGCACGTCGTGATCGACCAGAACCTTCAGGAGCGCCTCGCGCTCAGCGTCGATCGCAGGGCTCACGCGACCGGAGTCTGTTGGCTCAGCCATTCAGCAATCCTGTCCCCCGCCGCCCGCTCGTCGGGGCTGCCCGCGGCCTCGCGCTCGCGTTGGACGTCGAGCACGGCTTGAAGCGCGAGTGAGTCGCGCCGGGCCGTGCGAGCGTCCGACGCGTCGGCGATCCTCAGCAGGTCGATGAGTCCAGCTGCCTCGAGGGCTCCGGCCGGTGTGTCGAACGCCACCCGGTTGCGGGCAAGGTCCGCTTCGCCTCCCGTACCTGCGGGCGCCTCGACGATGACGACGCTCGCCCCGCCGGAAACGATGTGCCTGCCGCTCCGGGTCTGCCGAGCGCCCATCTGTCGGAGGCGATAGCCCACGCCGTCGACAAGCCCACATACCTCGATCGTCGACGAACCGAGCACGAGCGGCCAGCCATGCAGCGCCCCAGCTACCTCTCCGATGACGAGCCCTAACACGCCCGCCGCGGCAAGCTCGGACAACCCCGCTGCGATGTCTGGAGCACCCGGAGGGGTGAGCCGCCGTACCCGCTCGAGCGGATCGAGTTCGAGTTGCATGGCGATCTGCGGCCACCAGCTGCGGTCCTCGACCAGGAGATGTGCGTCGAGCTGCAGGCCGCACGCGTGCGCGACCAGCTCGACGTCGTCGAGGCTGACGCCGCGGTCGCCCCGTTCCCAGCGTGCGATCGTGGCCTGGCGGAGGCCGAGGCGTTCGGCCAGCTGGCGCTGCGTGAGTCCCGCGCGACGCCGGGCCATCATTACGTAGTCACCGCCTCGCATACCAAAATGGTATCAGTGGTGTGGACCGAAGGGTGGACGGAAGGGTGGACTTGCGAGTCCACCCTTGAGCCCCCGAACAGCCCCGCCGCACCTGGGCTTTCAGCTCGCTTACGACCCCGACTACCCGCCCCCCACGTAGTCACGAGGGAAGGGTGCGGGTAGTCGGGGTCGTTGCTTGATTGAAGGGGTGCGGCGGGGCTGGTCCATGCCCGAGGGAAGCGAGCTCGTGCAGGCCAGCGAAGGATGCAGTCGGGGGCCGCGGCGGTGAGTTACGGAAGCAGCTCGAAGCCGGCGATGTGCTGAGGGCGGACGAGGCCGAAATGGCGTCTGTCAAGGGTGCCGATGCTGGTTGCGCCGAGTCGCTCAGCGATGGCGACGAGGCTGCTATCGACGCCGCCGAGGTGCTGATCGGCGTACTGAATGGTGAGCGCGGCGATTCGAGTCCAGTCGGCTGCCGACAGCGGCTCGACGCGGATCTCGCCGGCGGCCGCGGACTCGTAGAGCGCGGCTTCGGCCGCCGCTCCGAGCTGCCGGTCGATCAGCCATCCGGTCTCGGCGATCACGAGCTCGGTCGTGACGAGCGGTCCGGGATGCGCCTCCAGCAGCTCCCGGCAGGCCGTGTGGTCGGGGTCGCTTCGATCGGCGGCAGCGAGCAGCACGCCGGTGTCGACGACCAGCGTCAGCGACCGAACCCCTCGGCGAGCATGTCCTCCGCTTCCGCGGCGGTGCGACCGGTGTCGACGCGCCAGTCGCGACGAACCCGAGCTTGCGTCGGGCAGGGATGTGCTCGGCCAGCACTCGCGCAGCGAGTTCGTCCGCGGTCACGGACTGGCGCGCCGCCTCCTCAGCCAGGAGGGCGGCGAGGTCATCGGGGAGTCGCACGGTCACGCTCATGAGTCGAGTCTATCGGCGCGGGTTCCAGTCCCAAAGGCGTATCCGCCGATCAGCTGCTGGCGGCGGGAGCGCGATTGAGCGGCGCAGAGCGCGTCCGGAGCCGCGGCGGACCCGTTCAGGTGTGTAGGAAAGTGTGTAACGAAGTGTGTAATCCGATTACACACCTGAGCCCCCGTAAAGCCCCGCCGCACAAGGGGTTTTGAGCGGCGCTCGGGCCAGACTACCCGCCCCCCACGTAGGAAAATGCAGTGCATGGGGTTCGGGTAGTCTGGCCCGAGCTTTGTGGGCTCGGTGTGCGGCGGGGCATACGGGCGGCGGGCGTGGCGAGTGCCGGAGAAGGGTGGGGTGAGCCGGAGGGTGCCGAGCGGGGTGGCATGCTGTAGGAAGTCAGACAGCGAGGAAGCAGCATGGAGATCCAGAGGCGGGTTCTGAAGGACGGGGCGGTGCGCTGGCGGGTGCGCTGGCGGCAGGGTGGGCGGTACCGGGTACAGACGTTCGACCGTAAGGGTGATGCGGTGACGTTCGGTGCCGAGCTCCGGCGCCGGCAGCAGCTCGGGACGCTCACCGAGATGGACATGGGCCGGGTCACGCTCGCCGACTACGTGGTCGGCACTTGGTGTGAGGCGTACGCATCCCAGCTCTCGCCGAAGACGTGGATGCACTACCGGCAACTTCTGAACAAGCACATCCTGCCGGCGCTCGGTCCGCTCGAACTCCGGGCGATCAGGCCGGAGACGATCGGCCGCTGGCAGGCGGAGCGGCTCGCCGCGGGCTACGGCCGCGTCTCGGTCCGGTACGCGCTCACCCTGCTCGGAGCGATCCTCCAGCGCGCGTTCGAGAACGGCCAGATCCAGTCGAACCCCGCGCGAGCGGTGCGAAAGGCGGCGCTGCCGCGCCGCACTGAGGTCCGTCCGCTGGCGCCGGCGACGATCGAACGGATGCGCGCGGCGAGCTCGCCGCGCGACGCGACGCTGATCAGCGTCCTGGCGTACGCCGGCCTCAGACCCGGTGAGGCGCTGGCGCTCCAGTGGCGCGACATCCGCGAGCAGACGATCCTGGTCGAGCGCGCCATCTCGCTTGGCGAGGAGAAGGACACGAAGACGGCCGCTCATCGGACGGTGCGTGTGCTCCAGCCGCTCGCCGTCGACCTCCGAGAATGGCGGCTGAGAAGCGGCCGGCCATCCGAAACCTCGCTGATCTTCCCGTCAGCGACCGGCGCGCCCTGGACGCTTGCGGCGTACCAGTCGTGGCGCCGGCGGGCCTTCAAGCGCGCGATCGAGGCGGCGGGGCTCGCGCACGGCCGTCCGTACGACCTCAGGCACTCGTTCGCGTCGCTGCTGCTCCACGAGGGGCGCTCGGTGATCTACGTCGCCCGCCAGCTCGGCCACGACGCTCGACTCACGCTCAGCACCTACGGGCACGTGATGGACGAGTTCGAGGACATGCCGCGGCTCGACGCGCAGACGGCGATCGCCGAGGCGAGAGCGGCCCTGGACGGCGCGGCCACCTCCACCAGCTGACGCAGCCGGGCGCACCTTCGACGGCTGCCCTGCTCCCCGCCGCCCAGACGCACGCCACGCTGAGGGTGCACCAGGGGTGCATCAGATTGTCTCGCGCCGTCCTGTCGTGTCCCCCCGTGTCCAACAGAACAATCAGATTTGCAGGGCTTTTCGAGACACCACGAGACACGAGTGGACAAACTGATCTGCTTTGCAAGCAGGAGGTCGCCGGTTCGATCCCGGCTGGCTCCACTGCAGCTCCCACGCCCGCGCCGATCCGACGTCGGGCACTCAGCGCCTGGTCTCGTACCTGGTCAGCACCACGCCGTCCGGAAACATCCGGGTCTCCACCAGGCTTAAGTTCACCCAGTGCTCCAGGGTCGTGAAGAACGGCGTGCCGCCGCCCACCAGGACCGGATGGGTGACGATCGCGTACTCGTCGATCAGCCCGGCCCGCATGGCCGCAGCGGCGAGTGTGGCACCGCCGATGTCCATGGGGCCGCCATCCTCGGCCTTGAGCCGGGTGATCTCGGTGACCGCGTCGCCGGTGACCAGGCGGGTGTTCCAGCCGACCGTGCTGGTCGTCGAGGAGAACACCACCTTCGGCATTTCCTGCCAGCGGCGGGCGAACTCGACCTCCGCCGGTGTGGCGCCGGGCTGCTGGTCGGCGGTCGGCCAGTGGGAGCTCATCGTTTCCCACAGCTTGCGCCCATACAGCGCCAGGCCCGTCGTCCCCACCCGGTCTGACCACCACTGGAAGAGCTCGTCGCTCGGCGCGCTCCAGCCGAGGTCGTCGCCGGGCGCGGCGATGTAGCCGTCCAAGGTCAGGTTCATGCCAAAGGTCAGTTTCCGCATGGCTTCGGTCTCCCGTGAGTCGGTTTTCGGCGTACAGACCGGCACGGCGCGGAAAAATCATCGCCTATCCGCAACGGGCCAAGTCTGACCGACCGGCGTGCGGGCATCCTTGCGAGTTAGGACTGCCGGGGCTGCATGACCGCACGGGCGCTGGGGCCGGCATCGATCACGCGTCGCTCGTGCGTACCTACGCCGATGATCTGACCTGCCTCTGAGCTGACCTCGACCTCAAACCGAAGCTTCCGTCCCTCGATGATCTCGGTGAGCCGCGCCCGCGCGATGCAACGCGTCCCCTCTGGTGCGCTCGCGACATGCCGAACATGGACCTCAAATCCGACAGTGGCCTTCCCGTTTTCCAGCAGCGGATGTATCAGGGCGGCGGCGCTGCGCTCCATGAGTCCGATCATGCCGGGGGTGGACAGGACCGCAAAGCCGAGCGTTCCGCCGACGTCAGTCAGCAACCGCCCCTCGACCACGAACTCCACCGAGTGCTCCAGCCCGACTCTGATGCTTTCAGTCACGTGCTGAGCGGTGATTTTGGGTTGAGGATCTTCTGAACGAGGACGAGGTCGCGCCACAGGCCTCTCATGCGCCCGACCTCGGGGAGTCGTCCGACCTCGACGAACCCCGCCCGGGCGTGAAAGCGCAGCGACCCGTCGTTGTCGGAGTCGATACCCGCGACCATCACATGCGCGTCGCGCGCGCGGAGCGCTAGCTCCATCGCTGCGAGCAACCTCGATCCGACGCCGCGGGAGCGGACGTCGTGGCGGACGTGAATTGAGTGTTCGCACGTGGCGTCATACCCGGGCCAGGGGCGGAATGGCTCGGAGGCGATGAACCCGAGCACGCCGGAGGCGTCCGTTGCGACGAACACCGGGTACCCGTGTGCGGAAACGTCAACCAGCCACTGCGCGCGTTCTTCGAGTGACGTCGGCTCCTCTCTCCAGATCGTCGAGGACGTTTGCATCACGTCGTTGTAGATGGCCACGAGCGCGGGCAGGTCGCGCTCCTCGACGGGGCGGATGAACTGACTGGTCATCGGACCACCCCGCTCCCTGAGCTGCCGAGTAGCCCCCGGAGCAGAAGTCCCAGACCGTAGTCAAAGTGTTCGTCAAGGCGCGCGACCTCGTACTCGCCGCGCAACGAGCTCAGCAGCGGGCGGCTCGTCCCCCACGAGAGGGTTCGATCTACGCCCGCCGACCGGACCGCCTCCTCCAACTCCCCGCGGGCGAGGACATACGAGAACAGCGCGTTGGCGGCTGCGACAAGCTCGAAACCGTCCTGGCCCGCATGCGCGAACACCTGAAGGAGCGATTCGACCACGTCAAGCAGCGGGGGCAGCTCAAACCAGCGGACAGACACCAGACGCGCTAGGCCCGGGACCTCCGCGAGCCATGCCCGGAAGGCGCGGGCCCATTCGGTGAGACCATCGACCGACGTCGGCACAGCAGGCAACGATCGCAACAGCAATCCAAGGACAGCGTCATGCAGATCGACTGCGTCAGCGACATACCGGTACAACGCCATCGGGGTCGCTCCCACGGCGCCTGCGACAGCGCGAACGCCGAGGGCTTCAACCCCCTCCCGACGGACGAGCTCAACGCCGGCGGCAAGGATGGCCGGACGATCGAGAGCTGATCGCATGGGCCAAGTATACGCCCGTATATTCGATTATCGAATCGGCACCACCGGTCATGTCGGGACCTACCTGCCGGTGAGGGTGGCTCTATGCTGCCCCCTGCGGAGGCGACACCAGGTGCACGGGAGTGCGCCGCAACAGCCCCAAGGGCCTCGCCTCGACCGGGCGAAGTGGAGGAGGATCGAAATGTCTGGATTGCTCCGTTATGCGCTCCGTCATGTGCCGCCGAGGACCCTGGCTCTGGCTGTGGGCGTGTTCGTGCTCGCCCCAGCCGCGGCGAGCGCCGCACAGCTAGATACGGTGACGGCGACCGGCACCGCATCGCGCTTCTACTCCAACATCGACATCAACGCGCAGAGCAGTCCCACGGGTCAGAATCCAAGCGGGACGGTGTCGTTCACGTTCGCCAACGCGTTTTCGGTCACGGGATCTGTGACCTCCCTGAGCGTCATGGGAGCTGATTCGGGTGCCGGCACGCCCACGTCGCCAACGGTGGCCATCATCGGTGTGCAGTCCGCTCAGTTCGGCCCCGAGATGATCAAGCTCGTGGACAACGGTGGTAACGGCCTGGACCAGATCTGCATGTGGCCCCCCACCAACCCGGCGTGCACGGTCAACATCAGCGGCGAGTTCTTCGACGTGACCGGCCAGCTCTCCAACGGCCGGGCAGTGGTGTTCGACGCGCCGGTGGCGCCGACCGCGAAGGCTCAGTGCCAGCACGGTGGTTGGCGGAACTTTCCACAGTTCAGCAATCACCGGCAGTGCGTCGCCTTTGTGAAGCAGCAGGCGCGGATCAGTTGCCTAGCCGAGCGCGCCACCATCGGGCGCCTGGCCTTCCGGATCAAGTACGGGAAGGGGAGATATCACCGCTACGCGCTGCGCCGCTGCGTCAGACGGGCCCAGGGTGGGGCGCGGGTCACCGCCCGGCGCCAACCTAAATCCTGATTGACTTGACCGGCTGGCGGTGGTTGGCTTCACGCGCGGCGCGCGCCGCGCGTCGCGGCGCACCCGCATCGGATTGTGAGGGGCAGCGATATGAAGCGAGAGCCGGGCGGCGCACTCTGGCTCGGAATGCGGCGGCTCGCGAAAGCGATCTTGACCTATGCCTTTGGCGCGATCGTGGCGGTGCTCGTGCTGGTGATCGCGGCACCGGCGCAGGCCCATCGGCAGTTCAGCGCGCCGCCGTCGTTCCGGCCCGCGTTCGCGAGCTTCCGGACGCCGACCGGCGTCTACACGATGAACGCCGACGGCAGTGGACAGGCGCTGCTCCTCGCCGGCTTCCGGTTCCCGCGCTGGACGGCCGACGGATCGAAGCTTTCGCTCGTTGACCCGACGACGAGCTCTCTCTGGGTCGCGGCCGGCAACGGCACCGGTGCGGTCAAGGTCAGCGGCAGCGCGGTGGTCACTACCGGGGCGATCTCACCCGACGGCACGCACGTGGCCTATATCGACACCAATCAGCAGACACTCAACCAGGATCTGATCGTCGCCAACTCCGACGGCTCCCAGCCGACCACCCTGCTCAGCCTGAGCCTGTTCCAGGGCCTGGCGTGGTCACCTAACAGCCAGACCCTGATCTACAGCGGCCGGACCGGCAGCGGGCCAAGCTCCGAGCTGCTCTTCACGATCCCCGCCAGTGGCGGGTCACCGAGCGCGTTGCCGATCAGCAACGTCGCGACCCCCCCGATCGCGCAGCCGGCCTACTCCCCCAGCGGCACCACGATCGCCTTCGATGCCGTCAGTGCCAGCAGCAGCACGCAGGTGTTCACCGCACCCGCCGCGGGCGGCGCCGCCACTCAGGTGACCAGCGGCGTCGCGTCCGCCGCCCAGCCCGTGTTCTCGCCCGACGGGACGACGATTCTGTTCACCGGGTCGAACCCAAGCCTGGACCAGATCTACTCGGTCCCGGCAGGAGGGGGGACAGCGACGGATCTGACGAACACGACCACACTGGAGGCCGATCCCGCCTATCAGCCGCTCGGCCAGGGGATCAGCGGGACGCTCACCGATCCGAACGGAGCCGGTGTGCCCGGGGTGCAGGTCAACGTGAGCGGCACTGACACGCTCGGAAACCCGGTCAGTACCCAGGCCTTCACCGACATCAATGGCAACTACTCCGTGTCGCTGAACGCCGGGACCTACAGCGTCTCGCCGACCCAACCCAGCAACCGAGCCCAGGGCCACTACGTCCCGACGACGTGCTCGGGGACCGTCAGCGGGTCGGTCTGCCAGGGGATCGTGCTCAACGCTGGGGCCCAGGCCACGGCGAGCTTCAAGCTCGTCAAGCTCGTCGTCAACAGCACGCTCGACACAGACGATCCGACCCAGGCCGCGCTCGGCATCTGCGACGTGACCCCGGGCGGGCCGCAACAGACGTGCACGCTGCGCCAGGCGATCGAGGTCGCCAACACGCTCGGCGGCGGCTCGATCACGTTCAACGTCGCGGGAGGGGGCGTGCCCACGATCGCCCCAAAAACGCCCCTGCCTACGCTTTCAACGCCGATCACGATCGACGGAACGACGCAGCCCGGAGCCGGCCTGGTGGCGCTGCGGCCGGCCACCACGGTGGCCGACGGATTGGGGATTGTGAGTCCCGGGGTGACCGTTCGGGGGATGAAGGTCGACGGATTCGCCTCCGCCGACATCAGCATCGGTCCGGGAGCGGGCAGCGACGTCATTCAGGGGGACCAGATCGACACGGTGCCTGGACTGCCGGCGCCGTCAGTGGCCGCCATCGACGAGTTCCAGAGCACGGGGCACAATACGTTCGTGCAGGACAGGGTGGGGAACTCGGCGTCCGCCACGCTCGACCCGACGTTCAACCTCAATGACCCGCAGGACACGGTCGGCGGGGCCAACCGCGGACAGGGAAACACCGTCGATGGCGGTAAGGACTTCGCGACCGCGCGGATCCTCGGTCCGGGAGCGGTGATCCAGGGGAACCAGTTCAACGATGCGATCCTCGTCACCGGAGACGGCGCGACGGTGGGCGGCGCGACGCCGGACCCGGGGACCGGTGCGGGAAATGTGATCTCGACCGCGACCGGATCGGGCGCCCGGGTGCCGGGAATGGACGTCGGATCCAACGACGTGGTGCAGGGCAACAAGGTGAGCGGGGCCGACGTCGGCATCCTCGTCTACGGCGACCACGACACGATTGGCGGGGGACGGCCCCAGTTGGGCAACCAGATCCTCGGGAACCGGACTGGGATCGGCATTGGACTGACCCGCTTCGGTCAGACCCCCACGCCGTCTCCAGGCAACGTGGTTCAGAACAACCAGATCTTTGGCAACGACCTCGGTGACGGCGGGGTCGCGGTGTACGACGGAATCGGCAACCACATCTTCGAAAACGAAATCGACAACAACCACGCCGCCAACATCAACCTCGGCGGCGGCCCCTATCGGTACGACACGCTGAGCACGCCCTCGAGCGGTCCGAACCACTACCAGCCGTATCCTGAGCTGCTCGACGTCACCAGCGGATCGACGGTGACGGTCAGAGCCCAGCTCGTTGGTGGGCTCGCCCACGCTCAGGACACGTACACGATTGACCTGTACGCGGAGGGGACGCCCTGCGTGGATTCCGTTTCCGAGGGGCAGGCGTACGAGTGGCTGGGCAGCGCTCACGTGCGTGCCGACGGCATCGGCGACGTTAATGTCAAGCTGACGACCTCCCGCAGTCGCGCCCAACACCTGCACGGTCCGGCGTTCGTCCTCCATCCGGCGTTCACCGTGACCGCCACCGCGGCCGACGGCAGTACATCCGAGCTCAGCCCATGTCTGACGCTCGGACACCGGGCCGCGAGCTTCACGGGATCCGGCGTCAGCCCCACGTCCAAGACGATCCCGGTCACCACCGCGCCGCCCGCCGGCGCGAGCCATTCCGCGGCGGCCGCCTCCGCCCGTCCAGCCGCGAAGCGCGCGCGGCCGACGGCGACCCTTCGGTTGCTCTGCCCGCCGGTGACGATCCGCTCGTGCTCCGGGAGCTTCAAGCTTGCCACCACCGCTCGCCACCCCATCACGATCGTCCGGCGTAGGTTCCGGCTCGCGCCCGGTCAGGTGGGGAGCTTCGCCCTCGCGATCTCGGGGCACACGCTGGCGTCGCTTAAACGCTCCCATCGCCTGCGGGTACTGCTCACGGTCGATGCGCGGGACGGCGGACGGCATCGGCATCGCAAGCGCACGAGAGCCCGGCTCACCCTGGTCTTGAAGGCCTGACCGGCGGTAGCGTTGCTCGTTCGGCGCGGCGCACGAGCCGCGTGTCACAGGCGGCGTCCCTATCTCGTCTCACAAGGGCTAATCAGACGAGAGGAACAGTCATGAAGGTTTTCGTAGCGGGCGCCACGGGCGTCCTCGGCAGAGCGCTCGTCCCGCAGCTCGTGGCTCAAGGCCACGAGGTGGTCGGGATGACCAGGCACGCGTCGAAGCAGGATTTACTGCGCAGCCTGGGAGCGCGCCCGGTGGTGGCCGACGCTCTCGATCCCGACGCGGTCGCCGAGGCGGTGGCGTCGGCCGAGCCGGAGGTGATCGTGCATCAGCTCACTGCACTGTCCGGGAAGATGAGCTTGCGTGACGCGCGGCACCCCGATCGCTCTCCCATGGCGATCATGACCAATCGACTGCGTATCGAGGCGACGGATCATCTCTTAGCCGCTGGTCGCGCCGCGGGCGCGCGGCGCTTCGTGGCGCAGAGCTTTGGGGCGTTTCGATGGGCCCGCACGGGCGGGCCGGTGCTGACCGAGGCCGATCCTCTCGATCCCAACCCGCCGGGGTCGCTGCGGCCGGTGGTGAAAGGGATCCTCTATCTGGAGGAGGCGGTGACGACGATCGATTGGGGCGACGGCCTCGCGTTGCGCTACGGCGGCTTCTACGGTCCGGGGACCGCGATCAGCCTGGCTCCGGATGCGCCGATGGCAGCGCCGGTCCGCAAGCGTCGGTTCCCGATCGTCGGGGATGGTGGTGGCCTGTTGTCCCACATCCACATCGACGACGCTGCGGCGGCGACCGCAGTCGCGGTCGAGCGCGGCCAGCCGGGGATCTACAACATCGTTGACGACGAGCCCGCGCCGGTGCGCGACTGGCTGCCGGTGCTGGCGAGCGCGCTGGAGGCCCAACCACCGAGGCATATCCCGCGCTGGCTCGGCCGGCTGTTGGCCGGTGAGGCGGCCACGCTGATGATGACCGAGGCGAGGGGCGCCTCGAATGCGAAGGCGAAGCGCGAGCTCGGCTGGCAGCCGGGCTACGGGAGCTGGCGGCAGGGTTTCTCGCAAGGACTCGGCTAACGCGATGACCGCAGACGAGTTCGCCGAGCTGCGCCGGCCGGCGTTCGCGATCGCTTACCGGATGCTCGGCAGCGTGAGCGAGGCGGAGGACATGGTGCAGGAGGGGTTCCTCCGGCTGCACCGAGCCCGCGAGGGCGGCGAGCGGATCGAGTCGCCCCGCGCCTACCTGTCGACGGTGGTCTCCCGGCTCTCGCTCGACCATCTCCGCTCGGCGCGGGTCCGGCGTGAGGCGTATGTCGGCGAGTGGCTGCCGGAGCCGCTCGTCGGGAGCGCCGACGACGATCCCGCCCGCAAGGCCGAGATGGCGGACTCGCTGTCGCTCGCCTTCCTCGTTCTGCTCGAGAGCCTGTCACCCGAGCAGCGCGCCGCGTTCCTGTTGCGCGAGGTGTTCGACGAACCCTACGACCGGATCGCAGAGATCATCGGCACGAGCGAGCAGAACGCCCGGCAGCTCGCCGCGCGGGCCCGCCGGCACGTGAAGGAGGGACGGGTTCGATTCGAGGCCTCCCGCGAGCAGCATGACCAGCTCGCGGCGCGTTTCTTCGCCGCCGCCGAGGAGGGCGATCTCGGGGGGCTCGAGGAGCTGCTGGCCGGCGACGTGGTGCTCCGCAGCGACGGCGGCGGCAAGGCCCCCACCATCTCGCATCCGGTCCACGGCCGTGGCAAGGTGGCGCGCACCCTGGTCGCAGGCCGGCGCGCGGGCGATCGTTTCGGTGGCTTCGTCTGGCGCCGGGGGGAGATCAACGGTCAACCGGGTGCGTTGTTCTATGACCGCGAGGGCAGGCTGGCCGGGGTAATGATTCTTGACATCGCCGACGGCCAGATCCAGGCCGTGAGCTCGATCGTGAACCCCGACAAGTTGCAGCACCTCGGACCGGTGGCCGACCTGCGCGCGCTCCTGCGCAAGCGGACCTAGATTTCGCAGCTGGCGGGATTAGACTCACGCCCACCTACACGGCAGTGGACGCTCGAGGAGAGGGCTCATGAGATCGGTAAGCAGGGTGAGGCTGGCCGTCACGCTCGTCGGCGCGATCGCCGCGGGCTCCCTCCTGGTGGCGGGGCCAGCGGTCGGTAAGAAGCACGCACCGAAGAAGCATGGATCGAAGAAGCACTACACCGCGTCGGGCCATGGCACGTACGAGAGCACCGGACAGGCTTGCTTCGGCGCCAAGTGGGTGGGCACCGGGGGCTGGACTACCTCCTACAAGGAGACCACGGTCGAGCCCAACGTCGGCACGACTACGGACACCTTTGACGGTGACAGCAGCTACAGCTGGGATGAGAGCCAGGCCGCCAGCGGCGCTGACTGTGCCCTGGAGCTATTGAAGTTCCCCGGGTCCAAGCCGACCGGTGGCGCCACCTGGAACGCCGGACACGCCCGAATCGGATCCAAAGGCCGTGAGGTAGAGACATTTCCAAGTTCACCGACCGTCACAACGCCCTGCACCAAATCTGTGACCCAGCCGGCCAGCGGAGGCGGGTTCAGCGCCGGCGGCATGGTGCTCGAGTCGAAGGGGTCATCGTTGGTGTTCGAGGTCAATCTGGGCTTCCCATCTAGAGACTGCGATTACGGCTTCCCGGGCGATGCAGTGCCGCAGGGGAAGGTTGGTGACTTCCTCGAGTCGACCAGCGTCAAGGTGCCCAAGACCGTGTTCGAACACGCTCACAAGGTCGTGATCGCGATCTCATCGGACCCTAAGCACGGAGCAAAGCCGAACTGCGGCGTGCAGCCGGCCTCGATCGGGGACCGGACAGTCAAGTGCTCCCAGAGCGGAGTCTGGCAGGGGACGCTCACGCTTTACGAGGGCTAACCGGCGTGATCACGCGGCTGACGTTCGGAGTGTCAGCCGTGCTGGCACTTTTCGTCATATCGTCGGTGGCTGGGGCGGTGGTTTGGTCGACGCCGGTGAGGTTGGAGCCGAACGTGAACATCGCCGCCACTACGGCGAAGTTTGCGGCTGGTCAGATGATCGTTGCGTGGGAGGGCAACACGGGCGTCTGGACGGCGCTCTCCCGGCCGGGGGCCGGGTTCTCCGAGCAACGGCTCAGCCGCGCGAATATTGGGAATGTAGACAGCACCCTGCTCGTGGTGGATTCTCGCGGTGATGCCGTCGTCGCGTGGGAGACGCGCCTGTTGCCGAGCCCAACCGGTCATGGCCTTCCTCCGGGGGCACTGTATGTCGCTTACCGTCCGGCTGGCGGACGGTTTGGGCGGCCGCACAGGATCGCTCGCAATACCGAGGGAGCCGACATCGGCATCGACACCCGTGGCGTTGTGACCGTCGTCTGGGGTCAGGCCGCCCGTCGTCATCGTCCGGGCGGCATCTATACCGTGGAGCGGCAGACCAACGGCCGCTATGTCAGAGCCCGCCGTGTTGTCCGCGGCTCAGTCCTCGCCTTCTCGCTTGCGTTCGACGGCCGCGGGGACGCGGCACTCATATGGAAGAGCGGGAGCCTGGCCTCACCGGCGTTGTTGTGCGCCACGCAGCGACCGGGCATGCGGTTCGGCCACGCGTTTTCTCTTGTGAGCGCGCGGCAGGGCGCCGGCCCCTTCGATGTTGGGATGAACTCCGCCGGCCAAGCCACAGTTGCTTGGGAAGGGCCGTTTGCCGGACCGTCGGCCGGAACCCCCTATCGGGGCGTGGAAACGAGCACCGTCGATGTTGGGGCTCACCGTCCGGGGCGAATCCAGCGATTGCGATCGCGAGGAGGAGGCCAGCTTGGAGACGATGGCGTGGAGGTCGCTGTGAGCCCGCGCCATGGGGCAGCTGTCCTCTGGGACACAGTCGGACCGGCCGGCAATTCACGGATCGAGGTCGCACGGCGACGAGCTGGCCGCCGGTTCGCCGCTGCCCGGCAGGTCGGTACCGGCGACATCGGCGGCGGCTTTGACGCGGCAATCGGGCCGACCGGAGCGCTGGCCGTAGCCTGGGAGCGCAACTACGAGATCAAGGCTGCACTCGCGCCCGGGCCCCAGCAGCCCCTCGGGCGACCGACCACAATCTCACCACTCCAGGACGGGGCCGCCGAGCCGACGGTGGCGGTCAGCTCGCGCGGTCAGGGTCTTGCGCTCTGGCAGGATCTGGGGCCAAACCACCCGCGGACGGGCGCGTCGTACAACTCACCGCTGCTCCTCGCGACCACCAGGCTCGGACGCTGACCCAGCGGTCTACGCGCACCTAGTCCGCGGGTTCTTCGCCGCTGGCCTGGACAGGCACCGGTTCGCGCGCGAGACTCTCTGGGTGTTCGTTCCCGGCACGTCGCAAAGACAGATCGCACGCACGCTGAATGCTGCCTACGGGACGGGCTTGCTGAGCGAAGAGACGTTCCTGGCTCGGACCGACCAGCTTCTCCGCGGCGGGGTGATTGATCGAGCTCGACTCGTCGGGGATCTCAACCTCCGGCCCACACGCAAGCCCTGGCTTGCGGGGGTGGCGGCCACATTCGCCCGGGCAATCACCCGTCTCATAGCGTTAACTGAGAGCGATCAACCCCACCCACGCACTCTGCTCGCGCTCGACTGGAGCGGCACGCCCCCGGAGATGCTGATCGGCCGCCACCATGATTGTGACGTCCTGCTCGATGATCTCTCGGTCTCGCGACGCCACGCTCGATTGTTCTTCCGGGACGGGAGATGGATCGTTCAGGACCTCGACTCAACCAATGGGACCCGGGTCAATGGCTCCCGTGTGGGCCGCTGCGCGTTGCGCCCGGGCGACGAAGTCGCGCTCGGTGACGAGCACCTCATGATCGATTGAGCCAGCGTCCCCGCGAGACGGGATCGCGCACGGTCCTAACGGCGTCGTAACGGCGTTACCTCGGTGTTAGGCGCCGTCGCGTACCAGGGTGTGCCACTACAGCTGATCGCAAGTCACCGTGAGAGTCCGCTCAACTGCGCCTGATCAGGGCTAGGCACAGCTCACAGAAATGAGTAGGGTTGGCGCACCATGAGGGCCAGATCGGGGGCGGTCGTACTCGTTGCCTGCGCCGGACTATTCGCCGCGGTGTCCTCCCCGGCCGCGGCCCACAGTCTGCAGCCATTCGGGCCGGCGCCTGGGCCTTGCACTCCCGGTCAAACGACGCCATGCACCTTCAACTCGCGGTGCGCGCAGATGTCGTTCTCGCCTCACCTCGTCCACGTTGGGGAGGACATCGACAGCAGCGCTGGGCCGGCAGTCAACGCCTGCGGGCCGGGAGGCATACCCGCCATCTCCTGGGGGTGGGGCGCATACGACGGCCTCGACTATGTCAAGCGCTGCCCGGACGGACAGCTCAGCCACTGTCGCTTCACAGCCACCGGTCCCACGCTGGTCGATGTTCCGGGCTTGAGCGAGCCAAAGCCCGGCTTCGCGATCGGGTGCATCGACGGCGGCTCCGGTTTCGGCGACTGGATGTCGTGTGACTACTACGGAGTCATCGGCGCCCAGGAGCGAGCGATCAGCGGCAGCGTCCAGACCAAGCGAGGCAAGCCGGTCAACGGCGCAGACATCACGATCAGCGGGCCGAGCGGCGGCACCGTGAAGACGAATCCAAACGGGGACTACTACGCGGTCGTTGACCCTGGGCATTACCGCGTGAGCGTGACCGGCGTGCGGGACACGATCGCATTCTGCAGCGGGGGCGAGAACGGGGCCGTGTGCGATCTGAACCTCACCACCAACGACGGGCAGGCCGACTTCACCGCACCTCCGGACACGATCGAGCTCCACTTCTCGCCCTCGCACGTGGCGGCTGATGGCACGGGCCACTTCACCGGAACGGTGGACGTGATCAACAGCGCCGGCCAGCCGGCGGTCGGCACCGACGTGAAGCTCGAGCCGCCACTTGACGCGGATCCGCTGGCACTCGTGTGCGCCGGCGGCAAGGTCCTGTACCCCCAGCTCCTTTCGGACGGCTCGCCACTCGGTTCCGCGTTCACTCAGACGACGGATGCCAACGGCCAGATACCGTTGACGATTTGGCCTGGAACGACCTCGGGCCACTGGTTGTTTGACGCGTCCGAGACGGCGGACAGCTCGGTTTCGAACTCGGCCTCATTCCCGTTCGATGCTCGTCCGGCCGACCACTTCCCGCCCCCGGATACGTTGGCCACCGAGCTTTACAGCGCCGTTCGAGCTACCCGCAACACGACCCAGGTCAAGATCTTCTGGCAGTTCGATCAGCTGTTCTCGAGTGAGGCCGTGAACCAGGATTTCCTCCTCCAGTTCCTGATCGCATCGGGCCGGTCCTATTTCCCGGGCAGCGATTTCGGACCGGTCAACTACGCGGACCACGCCGGCGTCCTCTTCTATCCGCAGGGCAGCACCACCCCGACCACGGGTCCCACCGGTGTGCTCGATCTTCGTGATGCGGTCGCGATCGTCAACGCTGCGGCTACTGGCGCCCCCGTCCCGCCCGCGAACGACGTCGGGCGCTCGCTCGGTGCCTGGGCTCAGTACGTCTCGGGGGCGACGACGCCCCCGCCGCTCAGCCAGACCCTGGGTCCCCTTGCCCCTTGGACGGGCGACCAGTACGCGTACTTCGGCTTCCCCTACCCGCAGTCGGTGCTGAACGCACCCGGTCAAGTCCAGTTCTATAACTCCTGCGCCGCTCCTGACGGTACGCCGCAGATCGTGCAGACGCACTCGCCGGTATCGCTCCTATTCCGTTCCAGCAGCGGCGTCACATTCGGCCTGGACTCGAGCGGCAACCCAACCGGCAATGGCACCGGAATCGTGTTCCGGGCCCGCGATGAGACGACCTATGTCGTACCGGCTGGCCTGTATCCAACGATGAGCATTACGGGCACCGGTAATGGCAACGCCCACGTGGAGGTGTTTGGCGTCGTGGGCTCGCCGCTCACCGCGTACGCGCGCAAGATCTCCAATTACGCGTTCAGGGCCCGGAAGAGTGTGACGGGCCTGCTGCCGCTCAACTTCTTCGGGCCCGCGGGTGGGTTCGTCTATGCCGGCCACGCCGTGAAGCAGCAGTTCGGCCTGCCGTTGCAGCTCGGCGGCGTGCCCCGGCGCCTGCGCCACGGTAAACGTACGCTGAGGTTGACCGTCACCAGTTTGGGAACACCGATAGCCCAGGCGACGGTGACGCTCCGCTTCAAGAGGCACGTGCTCGTGAGCCACACTGACTCACGCGGGCGCGCCCGAGTGAGACCAAAACTCCCGAAGGGCAAGCTCACGATCGCGGTGACGTTCCCCGGCGCGGCGACGGCGAGACGGACATTGAACGTTCGCTAGGGCTCCGTTCAACGCTCCCGAGCTAGTCCGACCGAACTCGCTCGACCGCAGCGGCCATGAGGCCGGGGCCCGTGGCGAGCGAGTCGGAGGTGGCGTCGAACACCTTTTGACGCCCCTTGCCCGCGCGCTTGGCCGTGTACATCGCGAAGTCGGCCTCAGACAGGAGCCGGGCGGAGTCAGGGGTATCCGCTCGCATCGTGCTGACCCCGATGCTCACCGCGATGGGAACGAGGCGGTCAGCGAGGACAAAGGGTTCGGTGAATGCCTCGAGCACACGCTCGCCCACCACATCGGCGGCGGTGGTGTCCGAGGAGGTCCCGACGGTGATGACGGCGAACTCGTCACCCCCCAGGCGGGCCACGAAGTCGCCCGGGCGCACGGACATCGTTAGCCGTTCCGCGACGCCGACCAGCAGGGCGTCACCGGCGGCATGCCCGATCGTGTCGTTGACGAACTTGAAGTCGTCCACGTCAACGAACAGGACGCTCACTGTCTCCGAGCGTCGATCGCTCGGACCGAAGTGGGTTCCCAGGCGCTCGTTGAATGCAGCTCGGTTCGCTAGCCCGGTCAGCCCGTCAAATGTGGCGCGCCGAGCCAGCTCCCCGTGGCTCGTGTACAGCGCGCTGGCCATTTCGTTGAACGCATCGGCCAGGTCATCGACTTCGTTGGGGCGGCTCAATCTCGAGAGGTCGATCCGATGGTCAAGGGACCCGGCCCGGAGGCGTTTGGCGGCCATCTCAAGCGCTTCAACCGGGCGTACCACGTCGATCGTCAGCCGGCGGGCGAAATAGACCATGATCGCGAGCACAAGCGCGAACAGTCCGGCCAGCAGTCCGATCCCGATCCTCTGGAAGCCGTCTGCCACCGAAAGATCACTGGTGCCGTCGTGGATCGCGGTGTCGCTGAGCCGGCCAAACAGGAAGTACACCTGATCCTGCGCACTGCCGTAAGCCGCCTGCATCGCTCCGGTCACTCCGCCCGGCCTGGCCCGCGCGTTCTTTCCCCACAGCCCTCGGCTGATGAGTTCAAAGCGCCACACTTTTTGGGCGCGAGCCACGATCGCGTGCTCGCCGCCGCCCTGCAAATCTCGCCGCGCGACTCCGAACAGATCGGTGATCTGGTCCTCACCACGGACAAACGCCGCCTTGTCGATTGGCGTGCCTTGCCACAGCTTGTGTGACTGAATCTCGTGCGCATTGACGGCGGCGTCAAGTGCTGAGGTCTGCGAGATCGCCGTGTCAAGGTTGTGCGCCGCCGTGCGGTAGTGACTTGCCGTGGCCAGGTATGTGGCCGTGACCCCACCGAGTGCCAGCATGATCGCTCCGGCCATGACAAGAAACGCGGTCCGCCACTGGCGTCGTAGGCCGCCACGGGCTCGGTTGGTGTGATCAGGGGTCACGAGATCTTCCGAAGTTCCGGCCTCGGCGGCGCGGCGCGCCCGGGACCGGCTCTCTCGATATCGAACCGCTTCCCGTACCGGCGCGAGGCGAGAGGACGGAAGAAGAAAGGGTCAGCGCAGAAGCGACTTACGTCGGCTCGATCGGCGACCGCCTGTCACGCGTTCATCGACCATTGACGAGGAAACCTAAAGCGCCCTGAACTATCTGACCGAACGTGTGGCGAGGCCGACGATTTGCCGGTCAAGCTCGAGCGCTGAGCGAACCGCCTTCTCGCATTCGGGGCCGTTGGGCACCTGCCATACCCCCAAACCGAGGGTCGGGATCGAGGAGCCGTCGGCTGGCAACCGCGTATGTTCGTCCCGGATCTGATCGCTGTCTGGCACACCGCCTCCTGAAGGTTGCTTGGAGGGGGATCATCGCGCAGGGCGGAACAGGCTGACCTCCTAACGGCCGCTTACGTCATATGGTCTTGAGTCAATGACTGCTTGGAGGCTGGCCGGGTGGCGCCGCCGACGAGGCTGCAGCGTGGTGGCGCTCGTCGCGGCAAGCATCCTCCTGGCGCTGGCCGGTGGCAGCACGGCGGCCACCCCCGCTCAGCACTGGGTCGGCTCCTGGGTTGCGCCGCCCAGCGATGGGAGCACCTTTCAGCCCACACTGAGTGACCAGACTCTGCGCATGATCGTCTCGCCGCACCTGAGCGGAAGCCGCTTGCAAATCCGCCTGAGCAATCGCTTCGGAACATCACCTATCACCCTCGGGCCGGTTACCGTCGCCATCCGAGGTGCGGGCGCGGTGCTCAGGCGCGGCTCGTCCAGGAAGGTCACCTTTGCCGGAGCTCCGACGGTCACGATTCGCCCCGGCGCTGAGGCCGTGAGCGACCCGGTGCGCCTGCACATGAGGGCGTTCGAAGATCTGGCCGTCAGCGTGGCGATCCCGGGGTCAATCAGCGCTCCCACCGAGCACTTCAGCACCCGGCAAACCAGCTATCTGACGCCGCCTGGTTCCGGTAACCACGTAGCCGACTACGCGAGCAGTGCCTACTCCCAGCCCACCACTCGCGACGGCTTCTCGACCGGCTGGTACTTCCTTGATGGCGTAAATGTCCGTGCCCCGCTGCGGACGGGCGCCGTGGTCACATTCGGCGATTCGATCACGGACGGCTTCCAGGGCAATCACAACCCCGGATCCGAGCAGCTGAAAACGATTGGCACCAATGGCCGCTACCCAGACGATCTCCAGCGGCGCATCGACACAGCGCACGTCCCGCTGTCGGTGCTCAACGCGGGCATCAGCGGAAACCGGGTCTTGCGCGGCGGCTTGCTCCCGCTGTTCGGTCCCAGCGGTCTATCGCGCTTCGGGTCCGACGCCCTGTCGCAGCCCGGTGTGCGCGACGTGATCGTGCTCGAAGGGATCAATGACATCGGTGAGAATCCCGCGCTTACGCCCGCGCAGCTCATATCCGGGTACAGGCGCCTGATCGTGGACGCACACGCCGCCGGCGTGAGGATCCAGCTCGGAACGCTCACGCCGGCAGAGGGAGCCGCTGAGTTGAACTACGGCACCGCCGCGGCGAATCGGACACGAGACGCCGTGAACAAGTGGATTCGCAGGCAGCACCTATCTGACGGGATCATCGACTTCGACGCCGCCGTCCGAGACCCGCACCACCCAGGCCGGATCGCTCCTCGCTACGACGGATCCGACCATCTCCACTTCAACCTGGCCGGCTACCGCGCCATGGCCCGAGCCGTCAACCTGAAGCTCCTGGTTCCGGCTGGCGCCAAGGCGCCGTAAGCCAGTCGGCCCCGCCCGCTACGCGGCGCGCAGCAGGGGACGCTCTTCGGTCGTGGCCAGGTGCTGGTGTGAGGGGCAGTAGCCGTTGTGGGGCAGCGGCATCCGCTGGCACTGAGTGCCCTTCCGCGTGCTGGAGCGACACTGGAGCGGATTTCCGTTGACGTCGACCCCGTTCTTCGGCATGCGGCTCACGACATCGTCCACCAACGCCAAGTAATGCTCGATGACGCGCAGGACCCGGAGTTGGGACGTCATCGGGAAATAGATGCGGATGTCATTGAACAGCGTCCGCGCCGGGCGAGCGAAGTAGTGGCGGTCTGTCGCCAGGCGCTCGACCGTCGCTTCACAAGCCCGCAGAACGCGCTCGTGATTGGCAAAGGGGCCGCCGTTCTGGGCGTCTTCGACGATGTCGTCCGCGAGTTCGCGGTAGATGGCTCGACTAAATCCGTACATGCGAATCTTCTCCTTGATCCCTACCTGAACGTCATTCCTGAGACCGAGAACGACCGCGGCGGCGAAAACTTGTGGAGATTTAAGAGCCTTTAGCCAGGAGACGCGAAAGGGGCTGCCCGCGCCCCGTGGTTCAGTGTTTCCGTTTGTGGCCCGCGCACGTTCCCTCCAGGCCGCCGGCGTGTGACCACGAGCCATCCGGGCACCGCACCACGGTCCCCCCGAGCGCCATGTCCCGCTTCCAGTCCCCGGTGCACGGATGCGAGTTGCATTCGTAGTTGCCGGCGCAGCCGGCTAGCGCCAGTGCAACGAGAACTCCGGGCAGGAGGCGCCTGCTCCGCACGGTCTCAACCGTCGGGGTGGCTCTCCTTCGATGTAGAGCTGGGATCACCCTGCTGCGGGGGCCCTTCGTCAGGTTTTTCCGCGTGGCCACCGAACTCAGAGCGCATGGCGGACAGGATCTTGTTGGTGAACTCGCCATTGTCCCGGGACTCGAAGCGCTCGTACAGGGCAGAGGTGATGACGGCGGCGGGAACACCGAGGTCGATCGCCGCGTCCACCGTCCAGCGGCCCTCACCGGAATCGGACACGCGTCCGGCGAAGTCCTCAAGTCCTGGCGAGCGGGCCAGGGCATCAGCGGTCAGATCCACGAGCCAGGATCCGACAACCGAACCGCGGCGCCACACCTCGGCCACCTCGGCAACGTCGATCTCGTACTGGTATGCCTCTGGGTTGCGCAAGGGAGTGGTCTCGGCGTCGGCCTCCGCCGCCTCCGTTTTGCCTGCATCGGCGTGGCGGATGATGCTCAAGCCCTCGGCAATCGCGGCCATCATCCCGTACTCGATGCCGTTGTGGACCATCTTGACGAAGTGCCCGGCGCCGTTCGGCCCGCAGTGGAGATAGCCATGCGGGGCAGTGCCGTCTTTGCGTGTACGAGCCGGGGTGGGTGCCGCGCTGGACTCCCCGGGGGCGATCGTCTTGAAGATCGGATCGAGATGCTCCACCGGTCCTGTTTCGCCTCCGATCATCAGGCAGTAGCCACGGTCGAGGCCCCAGACTCCGCCGCTGGTGCCGCAGTCGATGTAGTGAATCTCTTTCTCGGCCAGCTCCTTCGCGCGACGGATGTCGTCTTGGTAATACGAGTTGCCACCGTCGATCACCATGTCCCCGGACTGGAGTAGACCGGTCAGTTCGTCCAAGGTGCTCTGCACGATCGCCGCTGGCACCATGATCCACATCGCCCGCGGAACGTCGAGCTTGCTCACGAATTCATCCAGAGACCTCGCGCCTTCGGCCCCTTCGTCTTCGAGCTGCTTGACCGCGTCGGCGCTGACGTCGTAGACGACGCATCGGTGCCCATCACGAAGCAGCCGGCGGACCAGGTTGGCACCCATCCGCCCCAATCCGATCATCCCTAGTTGCATTGGCTGGTCGGTCGGCATTGGTCGTCTCCTCGGGATCTCGAAGTTGTCGGCCAACCGCTCGCCGGCCGTCAGTGCAACAAGGTAGTGCCCTCCGCGCATTTGTGCGCTCGGGTCGTGCCCTGTTCTCGGCCCCGGCGTTCTGCGAGGATCGTCAGGACAACCATGCGTCAGCTCACCAGCCTTGACACCCAGTTCCTGGCCTTAGAGAACTCGCGGCAGAGCGGACACGTGGCCGGGGTAGCCGTGCTCGATCCCTCCACTGCGCCCGGTGGCACCCTGGACGCCGCTGACATCCAGGCCCTGATCGTCGAACGGCTGCCGATGCTTCCACCACTGCGCTGGCGCTTGGCCGAAGTGCCCCTCGGTCTCGACTACCCCTACTGGGTGGATGACGCGAACTTCGATCTTGACTTCCACGTCCGCGAGCTGGCGCTACCGTCGCCGGGCTCGGATGAGCAACTCGCTGAGCAGGTGGCGCGCATTACCTCGCGCCCCTTGGATCGGGCCCGGCCGCTGTGGGAGCTGTACCTGATCCACGGGCTCCAAGATGGGCACGTGGCCATGCTGACAAAGATCCATCACGCCCTGATCGATGGCATCTCAGGCGCGGAGATCATGGGCTTGTTGCTCGACCTCGGCCCGGATGGTCCCTTGCCGCCGAAGGAGGTCAAGTGGAAGGGCCGCGCTGAGGCGATGCCGAGCACTGCGGAGATGCTTGCCCGGGCCGCTCTCGGGGTTCCGCGCTATCCGCTTCGGATGATCAGGGCGCTTCCGGGTGCCATCCCGAACGTGGAGGACACCCCGTTTGGGGTTCTCCCCGGCGCGGCGACCGTGGGGGCTCTCAGCTCGCGGCTGCGCAGGCTGCTGGGCGGGACTACGGTGGCGCAGGGAACCGAGAGGTTCACGGCCCCGCGGACATCGTTCAACGGCCGTATCTCGCCTCACCGCCGGTTTGCCTTCGGTCAGTTGTCCCTGGGCGAGGTCAAGGCGATCAAGAATCATCACGCGTGCACGGTTAATGATGCGGTGGTCTCGATCTGCGCGAGCGCCGTGAGACGCTGGCTCGTCGAACACGATGAGCTGCCCGAGCAGCCGCTTGTGGCGCAGGTCCCCGTATCGGTCCGGAGTGACGAGCAGATCGGCACCTACGGCAACCGGATCCTGCTCATGAGCGCACCCCTGTTCACGAATGTCGCTGACCCGGTCGAGCGTCTGGACCTAACCCACGCAGCACTCAGTGATATGAAGGAGCGCCACAAAGCGCTGCCGGCCACGCTGCTTCAGGACGCCAACCACTTCATTCCGCCGGCTGTCTTTGCCCGGGCGGCGCAGCTCACATTCAGGCTGTCCACGAGCGGTGCCGCGCACCCGACGTGGAACCTCGTCATCTCGAATGTTCCCGGACCGCGGATCCCACTTTTTTGCGCCGGTGCCCGGCTCGTGGCCAACTATCCCGTTTCGGTGATCACGGACGGGATGGGCCTGAACATCACGGTCATGAGCTACCTGGACAACATCGACATCGGCATCGTCGCTGACCGTGACCAGATGCCTGACGTGCACTGCCTGATCGGCTGGCTCAAGGACGGTGTAGCCGAGTTGCTCCCGCCCTCCGCGCCTGACATTCCTGCACCCTCGGAAGTGCCGGCGCCGGAGTCGGCGGAGACGCCCTAGGCGGCCTGATCCGGCTCGTCCACGGGCGCTTGATCGCGCGTGCTGGGTGACTTGTAACGCTTGCCCCGCGCCTGGTTGCGCGCGAATGTCTCGCGGGCGGTCTCGGATGCGGCCTCGTGCTGAGCCGCCGTCATCTGGCTGACGACAAGCGTGCCGTCAGCGGTCTGGACCTTGATCTGATGCAGACTCTCGGCGCGGCGCTCCTCCTTATGACGTCGTGCCGTCGCGGCGGCTTTCTGTCCAGAGTTGGCCGGCGCGCCATCGCTGGTCGGCGGCCCGGTCGCCGTTGGCACGGCGCCGGGTGGTGTTGACTTGTTCGACATGTCTGCTCCTGTCGCGCGCTCGTGCGCGCATGATTGATCGGTTGATGGTTGCTCACGAAATGGGTGGAGACTGCGGACGCTCGCCCACATCAGATCCAGCCCATTTCGGCTGCTCTGAGCACCGCTTGCGCTCGGTCAGAGACGCCGAGCTTGGAGTACGCATGGTTGAGGTGGGTTCTCACCGTGCTGGCACTCACGCCGAGCTCCGACGCGATTACTTTGGACACCTTGCCTTCAGCCAGGATGCGAAGCACCGCGGTCTCGCGCTTCGAGAGCGGTGAAGGCTCGGCCCGGCGGCGGCGGCTGCCCCCCGAGTGAGGCAGATCGAACAGAATGTCCCGGAGCGCTGTGGCTGACAGGCCGCACAGCTCAGCTAGGCCGAGCATCTTGCCGCGGTCGACGGGCTCGCCCTGAGCATGATGGGCCACCATGTCTGCCAGCCTGACGTAGGTTGCGACGTCGTCCTCGGCTTCGGCCGTGTGGTGGGCCGCCACCGTGCGTGCCAGGCGTGCTGGGAGCCCCCAACGACGAAGCAGCAGGCCGCCAAGACTCGCATGGTCCATACCCCAAGCTCGCTGTTCCAGGCGGACGCGCTCCTCAGGGGTCGCAGCCCGCGAGGCGGCACTCGAGTAGTCGGGGATCGCACGGCCAAGCACCAGCTTCCCGATGTCGTGCAGCAGTGCCGCGATCAGTACATCGTCGCGTTGCGGGAGCCTGAGCTCTCGCGCGATTCTGTCTGCCGCGCGCGCCACGGCCTGCGCGTGCACCAGTGAGCGGTGCATGAGCACGTCAAGTTGAGTGGTTCGCCAGGGAAACTCCGCCAACGGAAGCGCCTTGACGGCGTCTGCGATGCGGGCCGCCCCAAGGGCGATCACGGCATCGGCAACGTTCGCGATCGGCCGCGGATGCCCGAGCGCCTGAGCCTGGCGCAAGACCGCCACCGTGAGTCCGGTGTCACTCTCGACCGCCGCCACCAGCTCGCCCGTCACCGTGCTGTCGGACGCCGCGGCCGCGAGTACCCGCTCTTGGGCCGGCGCCAGTGCGGGAACGACATCGAACTCGGCGATGGCATTTCGCAGGTCGAGCCGGCCGTTAGTCGCCTCTGCGACGTGAAGTCGTTCTGGACCAGCACCGTTTTCGCGCTGCCGGGTGAGCTTTGGCCGCCGGTCAGCGAGCGTCGTAGTCAGCGCGTCCACGGTCACGGGATCAAACTGCGAGCCACTCTCTTGGCAGACAAGTTCGAGCGCTGCCTCGGCGCCCATCCCGGTGCGGTACGGCCGATCGCTCGCAATGGCGACGAACGCATCGCAGGTGGCGATCACCCGGCTCAACAACGGGATCGCGTCGCCAATACAACCGTCCGGATAGCCGCCACCGTCCCAGCGCTCATGATGAGCCCGCACGATGCCCGCGGCGGAGGCCACCACAGCGATCCCTTCCACCAGCTCCGCTCCGAGTGCGGAGTGGCGATTCACGAGCTGCCAGTCGGCCGGACTGAGCGGTGTCGTGGCCAGAACGACGCTGTCGGGAAGGGAGACCATCCCGATGTCACGCACGCGCACGGCCACGTCCAGAAGCGCTTGAGTCTGATTGTCGAACCCGAGCTCTCGGCCGACCTTACGGGCGAGCTGACACACCAGTGGGGTGGATGCGTAAACACCCGGTGCCCGAGCCCGTAGCGCAGCTTCCAACGCGGTGGCGACCCAGCCCGCGGCGCCGACATCCTGACGGATGGGCTCACGCGTCGGCTCGGGCGCCTCTGGAGCGATCAGTACTGGGCTGGACCGCATATATGCAGGCCTTGGATTCGAACCGTCCCGGTCGGACGATCCACTCGATGTGACAGCGACGACCGGCGCGCTGTGGGCGCTGAGCGGGCCTCAGCCCGGTGCGCATCGACAGGAATCGGTTTAACCTTTAGCGGTCCGATTGTTACGCCCGAGGCTGTGCAGTCCAGCGCAGACGCGCCCGAAGCGACACGATCGGGGCACAATGGTGCAGAACCTCCGGCTAACCCGTTGTTTGCAGTGGTTTGGTCACTTCGCAGGTGCAAAGGCACCGCTGTGTGCGTACGACCGCGCGTTAGGCCTACGCTCGCCCTATCGCTTTCCGCCCGGCCCGTCATGGGACGGGCGATGGTAATAGCAGGAGACGGTTTAGCTATCGCTGCCGGACGTGCCAATAGGGGGCGTCAGGTCGGATCCCGACCAGCCCCAACCCCGGATGCGCAGCTCGCCGCCCTAGTGGATGCGTCAAGTGAAGCCATCCTGAGCGCCGACGCTGACGGCACGATCATCACGTGGAACCGTGCCGCAGCGATGCTGTACGGATACAAGGAGTCAGAGGCGGTGGGGCAATCGGTGGACATTCTCACCCCACCGGCGAAGATGCGAGAACGCCGGAGCTTGCGGGCCGCTGTGACCCATGGCGAGTCACGGTCCGCAGTCGACACCCAGGGCTTGCACCGAGATGGATCGTTGCTTGAAATTTCCCTCACGCTGTCAAGAATCGTCGAGGACAGCGCTGTGGTGGGCTTTTGCGCCGTAAGTCATGACATCGGTCACCGGGTGCGGTCTCGAGACAGGCTCGAGGAGAGATTCCGCGAACGCACCAATGACCTGTTTCGCTCCCGCGCTGAAACGCTGCACAGCCTCGCGCTGGCCGCCGAGCTCCGCGATTACGACACCGCACAGCACACTAAGCGCGTGGGGGAGAACTCCGCCCAGCTGGCCCGCGAGCTCAGACTGTCGAGAAGCTTTGTCAGGGTCATGGCCTTGGCTGCGCCGCTCCACGACGTCGGGAAGATCGGGATCTCCGACGAGATCCTGCTCAAGCCCGGAGCCCTCACCCCGCAAGAGCGGCTCACGATGGAACAGCACACGGTCCTCGGCTCGAAGCTGCTGGCGGGAAGCGAGGGTGAAATTCTGCAACTGGGCGAGGAGATTGCCCTGACGCATCACGAACGCTGGGACGGCACCGGCTATCCGGCCGGGGTCGCCGGGGCAAAGATCCCGATCGCGGGAAGGATCGTGGCCGTGGTTGACGCGTTTGACGCCATGACGCATGATCGGCCATACAGGGTCGCACGCTCGATTGACGAGGCCGAATGCGAACTATCACGCTGCAGCGGGGGTCAGTTCGACCCCGAGGTGGTGAAGGCGTTTCTGAAACTGCGCCATCCGCCCAACGAGGGCGAGTCCGACACCCCCTCGGTCCGGTTCCTGGAACCGGCGGCGCGGCAGGGCTACCCGCGGTAGCGCACGGTACCCGTCAGCTTGAGTGTCGACTTGGGGCTCCCGCTGCCAACCGTGGCAGCACCGGTGGCCTGCAGCATGCCGTGGGCGCCGGCGTACATCCCGGTACCCCCGACAACTGTCACCTTCGCGCTTAGCCCGAGTCCGCCCCCCGGGTTAGGGGCGAACTTCCCGGTCAGCTTGAACCGGAGACTGCCCTGGTCACCGAAGATCTTTCCGCGGGCGGTGATGGCCAGCGCCTGACCCCAGGTGACCACCTGCCTGAGGGCTCCGTCAAAGCGAGGGCTGCGCGAGATCGTCCCGTCGAGGATTCCGGCGTCCGTGTCCTTGACCCCGGCGACACCGGGCGTTCCCGTCGTAGACAAGGTCTCAATCGCGCCACTCAGGCTGACACGATGACTCTTCACTGTCAGAGGTTTCGAATGGGCAGCCGCCATTGTCGGAGATAGGACACTTACACATGTAATTACTACGACCATGACACTGGCACGGGTTACCACCTTCATCACATCACCTCCGGTCGAAACGCCCTCAGGTCGGGTCAAAGCAGCCGTCGAACGAGTACAGCGGATTCACGGTCTGATGACCGTGCACATCCCGCATGGTGGGCTGACCGATGAAACCAGCCGGTCCATCGGCCTTGTAGCAACCGTTCGATTTCACGCTCACGTCGAATGCGACAGGAGTAAACGAGAACGGGTTGGGTCCGTCCAGGACGATGAGCATGTTCATCGTGCACACCCAGTCGTCGCCCGGGCCCTTGGTCGAGCCGGAGCGTCGCAGGCAGCTGGCGTAGTCATTGAGATGAGCCCCCTTCGGGACCTTCCGGCCCAGGAGGTGCTGCTGCAGAAGGGTGAGGTTGTTGAACGTCGGCTTGATCGCGGACTCGAGCTTGGACGCCGTCACGGCGGATGGGCCCCAGTTGGAGCCGATGGCCAGGACGGCGACGCCGGCGGCGATCACGACGGCGATGCGAAACGGCCGTAGCCATCCTCGCCGGCGCGATACCCACGTGCCGGCGAAATCACGGCTGCGGAGGATCGTCCAGGCGGCGCCGAGGCACACTGCAATCCAGGCCAGGCTGACCACGATCCCGAGGATGAGCGGCCGGTAGTAGGGGTGCGCCGCCAACAGGCCATGCCAGCCGTCGAAGGCCGAGGCCACCAGCCATGTGTGCACCCAGTACCCGGTGCCGATCAGAGCCAGGAGTTGCATCAGCAGCGCCACCAGCACCGGGCCCAGCACGCCCATGATCCCACTCCGGGTGGCCACCGAGAACAGAACCGCCAGGCTCACGAACGCCAGCGCGGGCAGGACGCTGGTGAGCCAGCTCAGCAGAACCATCAACAACGAGCGCCCCGATGACAGCATCACACCGCTCAGGCTGACGAGGCCCTGGTCCCCGACGAACACCAGCCCGGCTATCAGACTGGAGATCGTCACCACGACTGCCAACACCACCATGACCGTGCCAACGGCGAGCACCTTGCCCAGGAACAACTCGCTTCGGCGGCACGAGCGAGTGAGCACCATCTTCCACGTCCCGTAGCGGTCCTCCGAGGCGAATACGTCCCCGGCGATCACCCCGGCGAGCACCGGGAAGCCCCAGTTCGCGGCGAACGAGAGGATGACCATCGGGATGGCAAAGCCGGACTGGTGCACCCAGACCCCGAATAGCGAGTCGGCCGGCACGCCGCTCTGTACGCCCAGGATGCCCGCGAACGCGAACGGCGCCAACAGGCATACGAGTACTGCCAAGCGCGTGGCGAGCTGACTGGCCAGCTTGCGCTGCTCGACGCGGTAGACGCCCAGAATGCCCGCCCCCGGCTCGCCGGCGGCCGCCGACGTTTGGTTGTCCAGAGCGCGTGAGTCGGTGGCGGTCATCGGCTGGCACCAGCCCGAGCGTCTTGGTCTCGGCGCGCGCCGCTGTCATCCGCGGTCAGAGCAAAGAACATCGACGCCAGCGAGCTGACCTCCAGCTCGAGACCGCGGACCGCGACGCCGGCCTGGCCCATGGCTAGGACGAACGTGTCGAGCTCGCCATCGAGAGCCGTCACGATCAGTCTCCCGTCCGGAGCCGAGTCAGCCGTCACCCGGCTCAAGGAGCGGGCGATCGTGAGCGCCCGCTGGTCGTCACTTGTGTGCAGGCGGTAGGTGGCGGCGGGGGCTTCGGCACGCAGCCGGGCGGCGGTGCCGCTCCACACCACACGACCTGAGCGCAGGACGGTGAAGCTGGCACAGACCTCCTCGAGCTCGTCGATTCGGTGGCTGCTGATCAGCACGGCAACACCGCTCCGGGCCAGCTCGCCGATCAAAGCGACGACATCGTTGACCCCGGCCGGATCGAGGCCGCTGGTCGGCTCATCGAGCAGGAGCAGCCGGGGGGATCGCAGGAGCGCGGCCGCGAGACCCAGCCGTTGACGCATCCCGGTCGAATATCCACTCACCCGGTCAGCCGCCCGGCCACCCAGCCCCACACGCTCGAGTGCCTCGTCGATCTGGCTCGACGCTACACCTCGGTCAAGGCCGGCCAGGACTTCGAGGTTGCCTCGCCCTGACAGGTAGGGATAGAACGCGGGTTCCTCCACGAAGCCAGCCACGCCGGCCGGAACTCCGTCCTCGAACACTACGGTGGGCCGACCGAAGAATTCGAGCTCGCCGGCGTCCGGAGCCAGCAGCCCGAGCAGGAGCCGCAGGAGGGTCGTCTTGCCGGCTCCATTCGGACCCAGCAGCCCGCGGATCTCCCCCGGCGCGACCGTAAGGTTGACCTCGTCGACGGCCGTCGTGGTCTCGAAGCGCTTCGCCAGTCCGCTGGCGCGCACGGCCGCTAGGCCCGGCGTCGCGACCGCCGTGGAGCCCACTAGTTATGGATGTTGAACTGGTCGACGGGGAGCTTGCTCTGTGGCAGAACAGGGAGCAGGAACGGCTTGCGCGGCTTCTGGTTGAAGTCGAAGTCCTTTTCCACGTTGCCCAGGATCTTCTTGTTCTCGCGGACGTCGGGGCGAGAGTCCGGCCGCCCGTCGTTCCTGGGGTTCAGGCGCTGGGCGCCGAGGAAGTCATCCTCGATGAACTTCAGGTAAGCGTCGAACGAAAGGACCTGATGATCGATGTAGCCCCGCTTGGCGTACGGGCTGATGACCATGGCGGGCACACGCATCCCGTAGCCGGCCCCGTCGACCTTCGGTGGCGCGACGCTGTCGTAGAACCCGCCCCAGTCGTCCCAGGCCAGGAAGATGGCGGTCGAGTCCCAGTCCTTGCTCTTCATCACCGCGTCGATCAGACCGGTTGTGTAGTTCTGGCCCCAACTGATGCGTCCGGGCGGATGCTCGCTGTCATCCCCGCTGGGGATGACCCAGGACACCTGGGGCAGGGTGCCGTTACGAGCCGCGGTGTAGAAGTTGCTCGTGGGAACGATGTCGCCGAGCTGGCGATCCTGGTGGACGGTGCTGAAATCGGCCAGCGGATTCCAGATCTGCGGCGTCTTCACATTCTGCGGGACGGGCGCGCAGGTCATCGCGCCGCTGGCGCAGTCGGGCTCGGTCCCTCGTGACAGGTAGTACCGCCAGCTGATGTGGTGCTTATGCAGGAGATACGTGATGTCGGTCCACGCGTACGGTGGCTGGGTCTTCGGGTTCGAGTTGTAGTAGTTGGACGGCTCGTTCACGTCCAGCAGCGCCGGAAGGCCCGGGGTGGAGCTGCCGTTCTGGAGATTCGGGTCCGGGTTGAGCAGGTTGGTATGACAGCTCATCGGCTTGTTGGCTTTGCACTTGGCTGACCAGCCCGAGACCATGTACAGGTGCGACACTTGGCTCCAGCCGATGTTGGGCTCGAACATGTGGTCCTGGAGCACGAAGTTCTTTGCGTAGGCCCAGTAGTGCTTGAGCTGCTTGCCGTTGTGATACCCCATCACGTCGTCGCACGTGGTGGGCAGATGCTTGGCCTGGCAGCCGAGGATGTCGGTGTCGAGGTGCCCGGACTCGCGGCTGCGGATGAAGCCGTCCATCTTCCCGTGATCGATGTCGGCCACGGCGTCGGAATACATGTGGGGCCCGCCGCTCTGGATGTCGCTCGTGTCGAGGAACGGCTTGACGCAGGTGTGGTTGGCCGGGTCGGGAGAGCAGGTCGTGAACTGGCCCTTCTTGTTGCGCGGGAGTCCGTCAGCGCCGGGGTAGGTGCCGAAGTAGGTATCGAAGGACCGGTTCTCCTGCATGATGATCACGACGTGCTTGATCTTGTGGATGCCGGTTGCGCTGGCCGCGGGCTTCGCCGCCGCCCGTCCGGCCGACGCCACGGCCGGGCTGACGTGTCCCGAAGACGCCGTGATGATCGTCAGCGCGACGGCGACGATCGGCGCCAAAGCGACCAAGGTCGTGAGACGCCAGCGGCGTCTGGCAGTCGCACTACGGGTGCGAAGAAATCCAACCACAGCTAGCAACCCTCTCTCGCAGTTGTGCCCGTCGTCCGGGACACGCCTCCGCATCGTATGTGAAGCGCGACGGTGACGCCACCCCGGCAACTAGATTTATGCCGATGCCGCGGCGCCCGCAGACGCGAACATTCCTGCTCGCACTCGCGCTCGCTGCCTTCGCGATCCTGACACTCCTGCCGACGGGCGCCGCCTCGGCTGGAGCGACGCCCTCGCCAATCGCTGCCTGCGCCTTCGGGACCGACGTTCCCGGGTTGAAGGGGTTCCTCGCCCCCGCCGTGGACAAAGCGGCTCTCTCCTACGGTGCGTCGCTCCAAGGCGTAACTAGCCAGACCCGCACCCAGGCCGACCGGACGTTCGCCGCCGCGGCCGCCGCCTACGTATACGGCCTGGCCCAGGTCAGCGTGCGATCGACCGTCAAACGCTTCCTGCGCAACGAGATCGTGAGCATCAACGCGCTGGCGGACCCGGGGGTCAAAACAGTGGTGTCTCCGAACGTGGACACCGCGTACACGGTCGCCTGGCTCGACCTCGCCACCGCCCCGGTGGTCGTCAACGTGCCCGACACCGCCGGCCGGTACTACACGTTTCAATTCCTCGACGGCTTCTCCAACGCGTTCGCCTACGTGGGGAGTGGGTCGACCGGGACGCACGCCGGTGCATACGCGCTGGTGCCGCCCGGCTGGACAGGCTCGCTTCCGGCCGGTGTCCACCGGATCAGCGCGCCCAGCAACACGGTGTGGTTGCTCGGCCGGACCCTGGTGAGCGGCCCGGCGGATCTACCCGAGGTCAAGAAGCTCCAGAGCCAGTACACGGTGACCCCGCTGGCAGCGTGGCAGGCGGGAGTCCGCCAGCCCCCAGTGGTGCTGGGTCAGTACCCGACCACGACCGCCAAGGCAACCCCGGCCGGGGCTCAGTTCATCGCCACCCTGAACCAGGACATGGTGATCGACCCGCCACCCGCGGCCGATGACTGCGCTCTGCGTGCGATGACAGCCGCCGGTATACAGGTGCCGCACCCAACGCCGCAGCAGAGCCTCCTGGCTGACCTCTCCAACCAGGCGCCGCCGCCCCCGCAGGTTGCCGCCGACCCTGTCGTCGCCGCCGCGCTGAGCGCCGGGACCGCGGCTGCCGACCGGATCATCGTGCGCGCCGAGAGCCGGTTGAACGCGAGCAGCCGCCGAGCCCACAACGGCTGGGAGGTTCTCGGCAACTGGGTCGGGCGCTTCGGCACCCGCTATCTCGGCCGCGCGATCGTGGCTCGGGATCTGCTGGGGGCGAACACCCCGCAGCAGGCGATCTACCCCATCGCCGATACCGACGTCACCGGGCACACGCTGAACGGCTCGCATCGCTACACAATCCGGTTCGCCAAGGGCCGCCTTCCGCCGGTGAACGCGTTCTGGTCGGTGACCATGTACGACGCATCGGACTATCTCTACGCCAACCCGCTCGGCCGCTACGCGATCGGGGACCGGACGCCGGGGCTCCATTACGGACGTGACGGGTCGCTGACGCTGTATCTCGAGCACGCTCAGCCGGCGGCCGCAACCCAGCGGGCCAACTGGCTGCCCGCCCCGAGCGGAGCCTTCCACGTGATCCTTCGGCTCTACGAGCCGAAGCGATCGGCGCTCACCGGCAGGTGGAATCCCGCGGCGATCAACCGGGTCGGGGCTCGGCTGGCGCCCAGGCGCTACCTGCTCCGGCTCAGCCCGGGCGGCCGCTCGAGGTCGCCCGCGTCGTACCCGCCCGAGGGCCGCGCCGCGCCGCAGGTCCCGTTCCGGATCAACTAACGACGCGACGCAGTCCGGTCACGCGCGCTGGGCAGCGTGAGCGAACCGCGTCTCAGGGCGCCCTTAGCGATGCCGCCTACTGCGGCCCGTGTGCGCGCTTTCGCCCGCTTGCCACGGGAGCAGATACGCCCGGTAGGTGTTGACGCCGGTCGGGAACTCGGCGTTGAACACCAGCTGTCCGGCCGGGTCGAACTCGGAGAAGTACGGCAGAGCGCCCCAGCCCACGAACAGGTCTCCGTTCGGGGTGGTCTGCGCGTTCCCCTGCGAGGCGGCGACCAGTCCCTCGGGCTGATCATCGGAGGCGACGAGCGTCGCCACCCGGGATCGCTGGTTCAGCTTCACGGTGACCGCGCGGCTGGTGGCGAGCTCTGGTGTCCCCGACGACTCGTTGTCGAAGAACGTGTACTCGCCGTGACCGATCGCCTCGGGGTCGTGCTGCCAGGCGAAGATCTCGCCCGCATCATCCAGCACCTGACCCGGCGCGGCCCGGAGCGCGAAGCTCGAGTCCTTACCGCCCAACCGCCACCGGATGCTCCCCGTGCGGCGGTTGACGTCGTACGTCGTCCAGGTGTCTCGGGCGTCGATCAGCAGATCGCCGTGGCTGCCGATGTGGACTGCGTTGACGTGGAACCAGTCCCAGGGCGTGTCCGGCGAGGCGGGCAGAGGCTGCTCGCTCTGGCTGTACGGGACATGGTCGGCACTGTTCCACTGGAACAGGACCTTGCCGGTGGCGATGTCAACGTCCTGAACCACTCCGTTGATCACGGTCTGGTGGGCTGAGCCGCCGATAGCGGTGAGGTTTGCCTTGGCAGTCGTGTAGGCCAGGATCAGGGCCGTGTTCCACGGGGTGATGAGGAACTCATGGCCGTCCGCGCTGAGGCCGTTGCCGGCGTGCACGGTGGCGATCTGCTGGTAGTGGTCGTTGTAGATGTAGTCGGTCCCGTCCGAGAGACCGCCGAGGCCCGTGCCCTGCCAGAACGTCAGGACCCGGTGGCCCTCATAGCGCTGGGTTCGGAAGTCGGCTGCCGTCAAGCCCTCAGGCGCGGCGTGGAACCACACCACGTGGCCGTCCCGATTCAGGATCTCCGGCCCCTGGGCATAGGTGCTCGTGTCGCCGGTCGGGGTGATGAAGATGTCACCCCGACCCGCGGCGCCCTGGGATGAGAGGACCGTGACCGGCGGTGGCTGGGAGGGCGGGTCGGCCAGGGCCGATGGGGCACCGGCCGCGAGGCCCAGGACCGTGCTCGTGATGAGCGCGGCCAGCCCGAGCAGGGCCCGGTGGAGCCGGCGCCGCCCGTTCTGCGCGCGCCATGCGCTGTGTCCGCGCCCTCCTTCAGGGGCGCTCGACGTTGATGCTCCTGGAGTCATGTGCAGTCGTCCTTGCTTCGAGAGGGGTCAGTGCCGGCAAACCAGGTTCGCCTGCTTACAGCATACAGCATAAAATTGATCGACTTTATGCTGTTTACGAACGTCGAGCTGCTGCTCCGGCCGTGCGGGACGGTTTTGGAGGTTCAACTGGAATTAGGGCGAAAAGGTGCAGCACCCACCCATGGACTCCGACACCCCGACCAAAACCGGCCAGGTCGCCGCCCCCGGCGAGCCCGAGCCCAAGTCTCAGACGCCCCCGCAGCCGCAGCCGCAACCGCAGGCGCAGCCGGCACCGCAGGCGTCGGTTCCTAACACCCCACCGTGGTGGGAGCACGTGCCGTCGCTCGCGGAGTCGTTCTACGCCTGGCTGTTGCGACCCCGGGTCCGGCTGACGGTGACCGGTGGCATCCTGCTGTTGCTCGGTGGCATCCTCCTGACGAACTCTGTCTGGACGCTGCCCCTTGTGCTCGTGGGCGCGCTCATGGTCGCGGTGGCCTGGATCGGGCACCGCCTGGAGGGACGGTTCGCGGTCGAGTGGGGGGAGGGGGGCACCGAGCTCGCCTTCCGGGCCCGGATCAGGCCCGCGCAGGTGCTGGCGTCAGCGCTGCCCCGGACGTCGTCGAGCTCTCAGACGCCTCTCGGATCTGGCGCACGGGAACCCGAGCTCGGATCTGGCGCACCGGAACCCGAGTCTGACCAGATCATCGAGGGTGAGGCGCACACGATCGAGATCGAGGTGGCAGAGCTCGAAGCGCTGATCGCCGCCGTCGAAACCGGTGCCGCGGCGCAGGCCGCCCAAACTCTCCGCGTCGCGGCCAACAGCGCGCGCTCATCAACGCAAGACCCACGCTGAGCCAAGACGCGCACGTCCATCGTCGCTCATCAAACCCGCCTGAGCCGCCGATAGTCAAGACGTGAGCGCCACGGCACCGCGCACCATCTCGCGCACGCGCGAGCGCGCCAGAGAGTCATTCCAGGCCGTCCTCGACGGAGGACTCAGGGCGCTCTACCAGCCGATCGTCACTCTGGAAACGGGTGACCCGGTCGCCTACGAAGCGTTGGCTCGGGGCCCGGCAGGCTCGCCCTTCGAGTCCCCAGCAGCGCTGTTTCGTCAGGCCGAGGCGATTAGCCGGACCCGCGAGCTTGACCGTGCCTGCCGGTCCGCGGCTCTGGACGGCGCTCTAGAGGCGGTGCTATCACCCGGCGCGTTGTTCATCAACATCGAACCCCAGGCTTTGAGCGCCGCCCCGCGGGCCGTCGCGGCCGAGGTGGACCAGCGTGTGAAGGGCCGCATCCAGGTCTTCTTCGAAGTCACCGAACGAGCGCTTACCCTGCACCCCGCCGAACTGCTCGAGGCTGTCGAACATCTGCGTGGGCACGGTTTCGGGATCGCGCTCGACGATGTCGGTGCCGACCGCCGGTCTCTGGCCCTCCTGCCGCTGCTGAGGCCAGATGTCGTGAAACTCGACATGTCGCTCGTCCACGGACATCCGAGCCGGGCCTCCGGAGAGGTGATGAACGGCGTCTGTTCGTACGCGGAGATGTCCGGAGCCGCGATCGTCGCCGAGGGAATCGAGAACGAGGAGCACGTGCTGGCCGCGCAATCGCTGGGCGCGAACCTCGCCCAGGGGTGGTACTTCGGACGGCCTCGGGCGCTTCCCGAAGGCGGTGAGCCGAATCCCGCAACCGCCACGCTCGGGCTGCCGGCCCGTGTCGTTCCGGGCTCGCCGGTCGACGTCGTGCATTCAAAACGGGCGCTGCGGGTGGGCCGCAAGGACGTGCTCTTGAGCGTCACACGCGCGCTCGAAGCCCAAGCGCTGGCTCTCGGTGAACACGCGGTGGTGATTGCCAACTTCCAGCACGCTCGGCACTTCACGCCAGCATCTCGAGCCCGTTACGAGCGATTGGGTGTACGCGCCGCGCTTACGGTGGCTCTGGGCGTGGGGATGCCTGACCCGCCCGCGCCCGGTGTCCGGGGAGGCGATCTCGACTGGGATGACGACCTGTCGGGCGAATGGGATATTGCCGTCCTCGGGCCGCATTTCGCCGGTGCGCTCGTGGCTCGCGACCTCGGCGATCGCGGTCCAGACCGTGAGCGCCGATTCGAGTTCGTCCTGACGTTCGAGCGCGACCTGGTCATCGACGTAGCCGCTGCACTCATCGCGCGCGTCAACGGCAACGATCACCCGGTCTCCGGGTAACTAACCGGCCCGCCCCGGCCCAACCGGGCCACCGGGACCGGGCGGGGACAGACTCACGCATGGTCGAGCCCGTGCTCCAGCAGGTCATAGCTCTGCTCGGCCCGAGCCAGCGCGTCTTTGACCACGCGCCGGCCGTCGTCGCCTCGGGTCAGGCGGTCAAGGCCGTAGATCAGAATGGCGACGTTGACCCCGCACAGCGCACGGGCGGTGGCCTGGCAGACCGGATCGTCATCCGGTAGCCCACGTTCGAGAGCCAGCTGAGCGGCGACGCTCCGGGCGTGGCGGGCGAAGCTCGCCTCGGCGTGGTCACGCAGTGCCGGGCTGGACTGCACGATCTCCCAGAACCCGTGCGGCGGGGGACCGTGGCGCAGGGTTTGGTCAAACGCCACCCAGAAGCGTTGGGTGTGCTCGCGGAACGCGTCAACGAGTGACGTACCCGGCGCCCGGTCCCGGACCGCGGTCACCAGCGCGCGCTCGACTTCGGCGTCTCGGTCGAACAGCATCTGCTCCTTGGACGAGAAGTAGTTGAACACGGTCTGCCGTGACACGTCGGCGGCTCGCGCCACGTCATCCACAGTCACGGCGTCAAAGCCCCGCTCGGCGAACAGCTCGGCGGCAGCCTGGGCAATCGCCTCACGCGTCTGGCGTTTCTTGCGTTCCCGCAGACCGGTCATAGTGCTGACCAAATCATATACCAAGTCGAGGTTTGTACTGCGTATGTTATTCTTGCGTCGGGATGAGCCCAGGCATCCAGATCCAGGGTTTGACCAAGTCCTACCGCGCTCCGGGGGGCCCGGTGCGCGCCGTGCGCGGCATCGATCTCGATATCTCACAGGGCGAGACGGTGGCTCTGCTCGGGCCGAACGGGGCGGGCAAGTCAACCACCATCGACATCCTGCTCGGCCTCAACCATCCCGACGAGGGCCGAGTGACGGTGTTCGACCGGACGCCCCGAGAGGCGGTCGACGCCGGACTTGTGGGCGGCATGCTCCAGACCGGGGATCTGATCCGCGATCTCTCGGTGCGCGAGCTGATCATCCTCGTGGCCTCCCTGTATCCCAATCCGCTCGATGTTGACGAGGTGCTCTCGCTCACCGGCCTGGGCGAGACAGCCAGCCAGCGCACCCAGAAGCTGTCCGGCGGTCAGACGCAACGCGTCCGCTTCGCGGTCGCCCTGGTCAGCAATCCGGATCTGCTCGTCCTTGACGAGCCCACGGTGGCGATGGACGTCGAGGGCCGGCGCGACTTCTGGGTCACGATGCGCAATTACGCCACCCGCGGGAAGACCGTCCTGTTCGCTACGCACTACCTGGAAGAGGCAGACGCGAATGCTGATCGTGCCGTTCTCATGGCCCACGGTCGGATCGTCGCTGACGGCCCACCCACGGAGATCAAGGCCCGGGTCGGTACCCGGACGATCCGGGCGACGCTCCCGGACGTCAGCGGCACCGAGCTCGAGGCTCTGGACGGCGTTATGAGCGTGGATCGCCACGGCGAGGCGGTGACCCTGAGATGCTCTGACTCCGACCGCGCGATCCGAGCGCTTGTGGAGCGCTACCCGGCGGCCCGGGACATGGAGATCACGGGCGCCGGCCTCGAGGATGCGTTCCTACAACTCACCAGCGACCCGGACGGCGAAGACGCCGAGTCCGCGGCTGAGCTCGGGACGGCGCGATGAGCGGAATCGTGTACACGCGGTACGAGCTCCTGCGTGCGTTCCGTAACCGGCGCTTCTTCATCTTCTCGCTCGGATTCCCGCTCGTCCTGTACTTCGTGATCGCCGGCCCGCAGCACCACGTCACCAACTTCGGAGGCACTGGCATCTCGGCTCCGCTGTACTACATGGCCGGGCTGGCGTCATTCGGGACGATGCTCTCGATGATCTCCAGCGGGGCCCGGATCGCGGGCGAGCGACAGGCGGGGTGGACCAGGCAGCTGCGGATCACTCCGCTGTCGGCTCGAGCCTATTTCCGCGCCAAGGTCCTGGCGTCCTACGCGATGGCGATCACCAGCATGTTGCTCCTCTTCATCGCCGGCATCTCGCTCGGCGTCAGCCTGGCGGCGCACACGTGGCTGTCCATGATTGGGCTGATCCTGGTCGGGCTGCTGCCGTTCGCCGCCTTCGGGATCGCGATCGGACACATGATGAATGTCGACTCGATCGGTCCAGTCACCGGCGGTACCGTGTCCCTGCTGGCTCTGGTCAGCGGCACGTGGTTCCCGGTCAACCACGGTTTCCTGCACGACGTGGGGCAGTTCCTGCCCTCCTATTGGCTCGTCCAGGCGGGCCGCGTAGCCGAGCACGGCCATGGGTGGGGAACCAAGGGCTGGCTGGTCGTCGCCGTCTGGACGGTGGCGCTCGTCGCGCTTGCCTTCGTGGCTTACCGGCGCGACACCACCCGCGTCTAACCCGCGGGCAACACGAACCGGGTCTAACCCGCGGCGAGTACGAACGCGGACGGGGCGGCGGGTGGCCCGTTGGCAGCCGGCGCCGGTAACACAATCGTCGGCGAGCTGGCCTGGAGATGGATGAGCCGGAAGCCGCGATAGTCGATCTCGCCCACCGCTCGGAACTGAGAGCCCCACAGCGCGGCCAGCGGGGGATCTGCGATCGCGGTCAGCGCCCGTTGGCCAGGACCGCGCGCCGGTTCGACCATTACCCACAGGTTCGCCGTGTGAACCGGGGTTCTCAGCGGCGCGCGGTGCAGATAAAAGGCGGCCACCGACACCTGTAGGCCGGGCATGACGGCGATCGGATACCCGCGGGCCTCGCTCTCGAGCCGAGCGCTCGCCCCACCCCAGTCCGAACCAGCCTGGTAGCGCCAGTTGCTTTGCGTGATCACCACGGTCACCAAACAGATGACGCTGTAGACGAGCAGCGGAACGCTCCGCAGGCGCGTCAGGCCGTAGGCCACGAAGGGCGCCAAGCAGATCCACACCCCGAGGATGTTGCGAGCCAGGAAATGGTCATCGATGCCCAGCGCGGCGGACAGGATGGGCAATCCGGCGCCGGCCACAGCCACCGCGCCCACGATCTGCGCCGCCCGGGAGCGGTACATCCGCCACACGCCCCAGCAGAGCCCGCCCACGACGATCGCTATGCCCGCGCTCTCGAGCCACTTGCTGGGTACGTTGCTGCCCATCGCGAACTGACGCACGGTGTCCTCGAGCCGGGTGATCAGACCGCGCCCGGCAATGTACGACGTGCGTTCCGCAGAACCACTCTGGGAAGAGAAGAGTGGCCACAGTGGCGCCGCGGCGAGCACCACTGCGCCGGCCGACAGGTAGAGCCTGCGCCGATGCTCCGGGAGGGCTAGGAGCAGCACCGCGATCTCGCCCACGATCACGAACACGGTGAAGTAGTGGGTCCACAGACAGGCAATGGCGGCCAGCGCCCACAGCGTCCACCGGCGTCCCGTCGGCTGCTCGAGCACGGCGCCGAGCGCCCAGACTGACAGCGTGCACACCATCACCAGCAACGCGTACGAACGTGCGTAGATCGAATAGCCGATCATGATTGGGCTGATCGCGCACAGCCACGCGACAACCAGCGCGATCCAGCGATCGAAGAACGTCCGCATGGCGAGGAAGGTCAGAGGCACGGTGACCCCACCCGCCAACAGCGAGGTGAAGCGCAGCGCGCCCACCCCACCGCCGATGCTCAGCTTGATCCACAGCCAGGTCAGCACGTAGTAGAGCGGCGGAGTCGACTCGGTCGCGTTTACGCCCCGCCACATATCGGCCACAGACGCGCGGTGCGCGATCGCGTTGGTGAACACCTCTTCGTAGCCGAGGCTCGAGCCACTCAGGAACACCGCGCGCAGCAGGAAGCCGATCACGGTGGCGGCCGCAACACCCGCCCAGATCACCCACGGTTCGGCGCCCAGCGCCGCTCGCGACCCACGTAGCGCGGGCCCACTCCTCGGCGGTGCATAACTTTCGTTCGCCATTCAGGGTTGGCACGGACGCCGGCCGGCCCGTGAGCGGCCAGCATGTCATGTCCATCCTGAAGCAGAGCGTCGGCGGCTCGTATCGTTGGGTGCAACCTTGAGCTCGCCGCCGACATCTCCGCTGGTGCCGGGGCTCGTGGGATTTCGAGCCCCCCTCGAGTCGAGCCTGGCGCCAGAGCAGGCGGTGCTGTGGCTGCGTGGCGATCACCGTCCGTTCGCGCTCTCAGGTGACTGGCTGGGAGGGGTGACTGTGATGGGATCACGGCCCGTGAGAGTGGCCGATCCCAGCGTCGATGATCCGTTCTCGCTGCTCGACGCCCAACCGGTGCTCCAGCCCGGGTCCGACGCCGCCAAGGGGATCAGGGTTGGCGGGGGCTGGGTCGGCTGGCTCGGCTACGGCCTCGGCGCCCGGATCGAGGAGCTCCCACCTCCGCCACCCGCGCCTACGCCCCGGCCGCTGTTCTCGCTCGCCTACTACGACCACGTGGTTCTGTTTGACGGCCAGCGGTGGTGGTTTGAGGCCCTGATGAGCCCCGACCGCGAGGTCGAGTTGCGCGCGCGCCTCGCGGTGTGGCTGGAGCGGATGCGAACTCCGCCGCCACCTTCACGTGACGTCGTGCCGACGCCCTTCATGCTGGCCGCCAACGGCGCCGACGGTCACGTGGCCGCGGTGGCTGACTGCCGCCGGCGGATCGCGGCCGGGGAGTTGTTTCAGGCCAACCTGTGCGCGCGGCTCGACGCGGGGTTTGACGGGGAGCTGGTTGATCTCTTCGCCCGCGCGCTCCCGAGCGCCCGGCCGCGCTTCGGCGCGCTCGTCGACGGAGTCGTGAGCCTCTCACCCGAGCGCTTCCTGCGCCGGAGCGGCCGTCGCGTCCAGAGCGAGCCGATCAAAGGCACCCGCTCGCGCTCCGGCGGCGAGCCCCAGCGGGCGGCCGCCCGTCAAGAGCTCCTGGCCTCGGTAAAGGACGCGGCCGAGCACGTGATGATCGTCGACCTCATGCGCAACGACATCGGGCGCGTGTGCGAGTACGGGACGATCGAGGCGCACCCGGCGCGCGTGGAGGCGCACGCCGGCGTCTGGCATCTGGTGTCCACGGTCTCGGGTCAGCTCCGCGACGGTGTCGGAGACGCTGACCTCCTGCGCGCCACCTTCCCGCCCGGCTCGGTCACGGGCGCGCCCAAGGTCCAGGCCATGAAGGTAATCGCGGCCCTCGAGTCGACTCGCCGCGAGCTCTACACCGGTGCCGTCGGTATCGCCAGCCCGGTGGCGGGACTCGATCTGAGCGTCGCCATCCGTTCGTTCGAAACCGCCGCCGGTCGGATCTGGTTCGGCGCCGGCGGTGGCATCGTGGCTGACTCCGATCCCGAGCTCGAGCTGGCCGAGGCGCTGGCCAAGGCGGCCGGGCCGGTGGCCGCGATCGGCGGTCGGCTCGCAGAGCCGGCGCGGCGGCGCACCCGTCCGCTGTCGGCCGCCGAGTGCGCGCTCGCGTACGGCCCCCGCCCCGACCCGGGCGCCGGGGTGTTCGAGACCCTGCTCCTCGAGGATGGCGGCGCCCACGATGCGCCGGCGCACCTCAAGCGTCTTGCCACCTCGGTGGCCGAGCTGTACGGCGCCCGGCTTGACCCGGACGCCGCGGTACGAATCGCAGAGGCGGCCGCCGGGACCGGGCACGGGGCCAGGTGCCGGCTGCGGGTGCTGGCTGACCCGGACGGCTCGGTGACCGTGAGCACGTCAGCGGCCGGAGCGGCGCCCGATGAGCCTCGGACGCTGAAGCCGTTCCTGCTCCCCGGGGGTCTCGGTGCTCACAAGTGGCGCGACCGCGGGCTCCTCGAGGCGCTGGCCACGGTGGCGCCTGGAACCATTCCGCTGCTGGTGGACACCGACGGTCTCGTGCTCGAGGCGTCGTACGCCAACCTGTGGATCGTCGAGGGCGACGCGATCATCACCCCTACGGCCGATGGCCGGATCCTGGCTGGCGTCACGCGCGCCATCCTGCTCGCTGACGGCTCTGTCAACACCCGCGAGGACTCCATTGATCTCGAGCGTCTGGCCGGGGCCGAGGCGATCTTCCTGACCTCTTCGATCGCTGGGCGTCATCCGGCGCAGCTGGCCGGCTAACCCTCCCGATGACACTGCAGAATCGAGTCACGCCGCTCGGGGTGCTGATCCGTGATCCCGCCCGCGGACTCGTGTATGCGAACCGGGGCTGCCTGCACGATGCCGAGGGACGTATCCGCCGGCGCTACAACGGCCGGCGCTGGATCGCCTGCCAGCTCGAGTTCCGGGGCTGGAAGCGCCAGCGTTTGCTGCAACCCGGCCGCTTCACCGAGCTGTTCTTCCTGGACGAGGCCACCGCCCTGGCCGCCGGCCACCGGCCCTGCGCCCTGTGCCGCCGCGGGGACTACAACCGCTTCGCCGCCATCTGGCGCGAGCAACATCCCGAGCAGAACGGCGCCGACGCCATCGATGCCCAGCTTCATCACGAACGGGTTGACCCCGACACCCGGGCTCACCTCTGCCATCAGGCCCGGCTCGAGGAGCTTCCTGACGGTGCCTTCATCCTCCGTGACGGCACCCCCTGGCTGGTGCTGGGAGACGAGCTCCTGGCCTGGGCCCCGGCTGGATACAGCCTGCGGGAACCGAGACCGGTGACGGCACGCGCGCTGCTGATCACCCCGCCGTCGTCGCTGGCCATTCTGCGGGCCAGCTGGGAGCCGCTGGTTCCGTTGTTTCATCCGAGCGCTCAATCGGGTTGATGTTGCCTGGGTCCCCGCCCCTCAATAGAGTCTCTCCGCGATGACCTTACGGCGCCTCCTGCTCGCGCTCGTGCTGGCCACGGTCGGCCTCAGCGCCACGGCCGTTGCCGCGGGCGGCGGACCGAAGTTCTCCCTCCACAAGGCGCGTCCGGTCTCGGCCGATGGGATCGCTCCGGACACGATCACGGCCGGGCCCGATCACAACCTGTGGTTCGTCGAGAACGGTCTCAACGTGGGCCGCCTCAACCCGCGCAACGGATCCGTGAAGAGCTTCCATGTCCGTGGCGTTCCCGCGTTCGTGTCGCTTGGCGGGATCACCTCGGGCCCGGGGAACTTCGTCTGGCTCGCCGCCGGCAGCACGATCGAGCGGATCACCCCCGGCAGCGGAGCCATGAAGGCCTACAAGCTGGGCTCGCAGGCCTCGGCGCGCGCTCTCATCAAGGGGCCTGACGGCAACCTCTGGTTCACGGACGGCGGCGGCGCGGGCAGCATCGGGCGCTTGAACCCGTCCACGGGCGCGGTCAGCGAGTTCGCCGAGCCCGGGGGGGAGCCGGATGGGATCGCCGTCGGGTCGGATCACAACATCTGGTTCACGGACGGGAACGGCATCATCGGCAAGGTCATCCCGGCCACCGGCGCCGTGACCCAGAAGCAGCTCCCGACGGCGCACTGCAACTCGGGGGGCCAGGGGCCCTCGGCCTGGGCGATCGTGCCCGGCCCGCTGCACGACCTCTGGTTCACCACCTACACCACGGACGAGGTCGGCCGCTTTAGCCCGACGACGAACAAGGTCAAGGAGTACTGCGTCAGGCGCGGCAGCACGAACGAGTTCAGCATCGGGATCGCCGTCTCACGCAGCGGCAAGGTGTGGTTCACCACCGAGTCGACCTCGGATGCCATCGGCCAGCTCAACCCCTCCAGCGGCAAGATCAGCCGCTACACGCTGCCGGAGGGAGTGGAAGGTGGCGGCGCCGGCCTCGTCCTGGGGCCAGACCACAACCTCTGGGTCACGCTTCCGAACGCGAAGAAGATCGACCGCGTCCACTGACCGCCGAGCGGTCGCTAGTACGTGTAGAAGCCCTGCCCCGCCTTCCGGCCGTGGTGGCCTGAGACGACCATCCGCTTCAACAGCGGGGGCGGCGCGTACTCCGGTCGCTTGAACTCCTCGTACAGTGAGTCGCAGACTGCGTACAGCACGTCGAGCCCGATGAAGTCACACAGCGTGAGCGGACCCATCGGGTGGCCGCACCCGAGCCGCATACCCTCGTCGATGTCCTCCCGCGCGGCGAAGCCGTCCTCGTACATCCGCACGGCTGCCATCAGGTACGGGACCAGCAACATGTTCACGATGAACCCGGAGCGATCCTTGGTCCGGATCGCGCGTTTTCCGATCCGGCTGGCGAACGCCTCGGCCCGGGCCACGGTCTCATCGGCCGTGTCAAGCGCCACCACCACCTCCACCAGCTTCATGACCGGCACGGGGGAGAAGAAGTGGAGTCCCAGCACGCGCTCGGGACGCTGGGTCCAGGCCGCCAGCTCGGCGATCGGTATCGATGACGTGTTCGAGGCCAGGAACTGCGCCTCGGGTAGTTGCTGATCGAGCCGCTCGAACAGCAGGCCCTTGACCCGCGGGTCCTCGGTCACGGCCTCGACCACGGCGTCCGCGTCGCCGAGCTCACCGAAGTCGCTCGTGTAGTGGACCCGGGCAATCAGTGCCTCGCTGTCCTGCTCGGTCAGCTTGCCGCGCTCCACCGCTCTGGCCACCGACGTCTCGAGCGCCGAACGCGAGCGCTGCAATGGAGCACTGTCGGGTTCGTACACGGTGGCCTCGATGCCGGCCGCGGCGGCCGACTCGGCAATGCCCGAACCCATGAAGCCGGCTCCCACCACTCCGATGCGCGTTACGTCGGCCATCGCACCATCAGTTTTGCACCCCGCGCGGTGACGGACCGTCTATATCCTGGCTGGCGATGAGGCCGGTTCTGATCATCACCCATCTCGAAGACCGCGACAGCGGCCTGGTTGGTGAGACCCTCGAGCGGGCCGGGTGTGCCGTCCTCCGATGCGACGCGCTAGGCGGTGCACCTATGCCCGCGCCGAGCGACATCGCCGGCATCGTCTCGCTCGGCGGCGAGATGAGTGCCACCGACCTCGGGGGTCATCCGCCCCTCAAGGCTGAGGTCGAGCTCATGCGGGCCGCGCTGGACCAGGACGTCCCCATCCTTGGCATGTGCCTCGGCGCCCAGCTGCTGGCCGTGGCGGGGGGAGGTCAGGTGAAGACCATGGAGCACCTCTACGTCGGCTGGCCGGAGCTGTCACTGCTCGCGCCTGCCGCTGAGGACCCGGTGTTCGGCCCCCTGGAACCGGGCCTGCCGGTACTGAAATGGCACGAGGACATGATCCAGGCGCCGCCAGGGGCTGCGGTCCTGGGGACCACGCCCAGCCCGGGGGCTGCTCTGTTCCGGATCGGGTCGGCCGCCTGGGGGAGCCAGATGCATCTCGAGGTCACCCCGCCGATGCTGCTCGATGGCTGGCTGGCTCAGCCGCGCGGGATGGCCGACATCGAATCGGCCGGCTATGACCTGGACGCGTTCCGGGCCCAGAGCGCGCACCTGGTGCAGCGCCAGATGGCTGCCGCCCGCCCGATCATCACGCGGTTCGGCGAGCTGACGCTCGCGGGCTAGCCAGCCTCGAAGCTCAGACGGGCGCCCGTCTGATGGCCTTCGGCGGTGAACGTGGCCGTCGCCCGGTTCAGCGCAAAGAGCAAGATCTCTCCGTCGTCGGTGGCCACCTCGAGCTTCCGTCCGTCATCGGCCACCCGGTGTACGGCTCCGCGCACGGTGGCACCGAGGAAGTTGACGCGTACCGAGGCGCCGACCTGAGGCATCACGCGGAGAGGCACGCGGGTAGTGATAGCAGCCGTGCGTGCCCGATTCGCTAGAACGGCCACCGGGCGCGAGGTGGCCCGGTGGCCGCTATCCCTCGTGCGCTGAGACCCGAGCGCCGAGCTGATAGTGACAAACAGCCTAAACCCCTAGCTCCTCCGAAGCCAGCCTTGCGCCCTCAAGACGAGCTGAGATCTTCTGCATGGCCACATCACGCGCGAAGTCCGGCGAACCGTGGTTGGGCTTCACGTCACGGCTGAAGGGCGAGAAGCCACAGTCGTCCGTTGCGCCCAGACGCTCCACCGGGATGTGCTTGGCGGCGGCGACGAGCTCGTTCTTGACGTGCTCCGCGGTCTCGACATCGGGGCTGAGGGGATTGATCACGCCCATGAAACAGACCTGCGCCACGCCGTTCGCGTCCTCCCGGCTATGCCGGCCGCACAGCTCGTAGACCTTCTCCCGGTGCTCCTCCGAAGCGCACTGGATGAGGAAGTAGCCGGCGTTCATATCGAACATGTGCTCCAGCAGCAGCTCATACGGGACCTCTTTGGAGTGCACGGAGTCGCAGTCTCCGCCCGGGCAGGTGTGAATGCCGATGTTCTTGCGCTCCTCGGCCGTGAAGCGGTCGAACAGACGGTTGTTCAGGTCAATGAACTCCTGCAGCATGTTCTTGCCCGTCCACGGGTTGCGCGAGTCATTCTTGTTGGCCAGCCGGCCCTCGGTGAAGTCGACTGACACGCGCACCGCCCCGGCGTCGAAACACTGCCGGATGTCCTTCTCCGCCTCGTTCACGCAGTCCTCGAGAAACTCCTCGCGGGAATAGCCGTCGACGCCACCCTCGAGCGGATACAGAAGCATCATCATTGACGGGGAGATCACGGCCTGCTTGACCGGATGGCTGGCGATCGCCCTGTTCTTGGCCACGAACTCGCTGGCGTACGTCTTGTACCTGAACGGGCCCTCGGTGATCCGCGGCAGCTGGCGATGGTGGCCGTCATCGAAGATGGCAAAGAACTGGCCGTCGCCGGCCAGGCCGTCCGCCAGCCCGGTTCCGGCCAGCGTGTCGGTCAGGTTGTAGGTGGCGAAACTCGACTCACGTTGCTCGCCGTCGGTCACGATCGGCTCGCCGGTCGCCTCGAGTCGCCTGATGGAGTCTGCGGCCGCCTCGTCCTGCATGGCCTGCAATTGATCGAAGTCGATCTTGCCCTCGTCGTAATCGGCGTAGGCCTCCTGGAGCTTCATGGGACGCGGAAGGGACCCGACCAACTCGGTGGGTATAGGCATGCTCTGTCCTCTCCTAGGGGCTTATCGGGAGGATCGGCGCCCGCTCGAGCCACGCCAGGACCCTGCCGCAGCCCTCATCAGACTGACCATTCTCCCTCCGAAGCCAACATACTAGTCCGGTCGTCACCGCGTCAAGGCGCGCGCGGAGCCGCTAGCTTGCGCCGCCGCTGCTAAATCCATGAGCTGAGAAAAAGAGCGCAGACAGAAAGCGAGGCCTGAGATGGCCACCGGACCCAGGCAATACCTGTTCACGTCGGAATCCGTCACCGAGGGACACCCCGACAAGATCGCTGACCAGATCTCCGACGGCGTTCTCGACGCCGTCCTGACCGAAGACCCGAACGGCCGCGTGGCCTGCGAGACGCTGGTCAATACTGGGCTCGTGGTCGTCTCCGGTGAGATCTCGACCACCGCCACCTTCGACGTACAGGAGATCGCCCGCGAGACGATTCGCAAGATCGGCTACGTCGATGCCGACCTCGGCTTCAGCGCCGACTCCTGCGCTGTCCTCAACGCGGTCGACAAGCAGTCGGCTGACATCGCCCAGGGGGTTGATGCCGCATACGAGTCGCGCCAAGCCTCAGGTGGGGACGAGCTCGACCTGGCCGGCGCGGGGGACCAGGGCATGATGTTCGGCTACGCCACTCAGGAGACGCCCGAGCTGATGCCGCTTCCGATCGCGCTGGCCCACCGGCTTGCTCGCCGGCTGGCCGAGGTCCGCAAGGAGGGCACGCTTGACTACCTCCGCCCCGACGGCAAGACGCAGGTCAGCGTCAGATACGTCGATGGTCGGCCGGTCGGAATCGAGAAGCTGCTCATCTCGACCCAGCACGCCGAGGGGTCGGAGGCGCATCTGCGTGATGACCTGTTCGAGCACGTCGTGCGGCCCAGTCTGCCCACCGACCTCTACGACGAGCGCGAGCTGAGCGCCGGCTTCCTCGTCAACCCGACCGGACGGTTCGTGATCGGCGGCCCCGTCGGTGACTGCGGTCTCACCGGCCGCAAGATCATCGTTGACACCTACGGCGGGATGGCGCGCCACGGCGGTGGCGCCTTCTCCGGCAAGGACCCATCCAAGGTAGATCGATCGGCGGCGTACGCCGCGCGCTGGGTGGCCAAGAACGTCGTCGCGGCCGGGCTGGCCTTCCGTTGCGAGGTCCAGGTTGCCTACGCGATCGGCGTTGCCCGCCCGGTGTCGGTCATGGTTGAGACGTTCGGCACCGAGGCCGATGGTGTCTCGCACGAGCAGATCGAGGCGCTCGTGAGCGAGCACTTCGACCTGCGTCCGGCGGCGTTCCGCCAGCGGCTGGACCTTCATCGGCCGATCTATCAGAAGACCGCCGCCTACGGCCACTTCGGCCGCGACGACGAGGACTTCACCTGGGAGCGAACTGACGTTGCCCCCGAGCTGCGTGAGGCCGCTGGTCTCGGCGATCTGGTGGTCGCATGAGCATCACCGTCGTTGGATCGATCGCCTTCGACGCCGTGGAGACCCCGTTCGGGGCGCGCGAGCGCATGCTGGGCGGCGCGGCGACCCACTTTGCCCTCGCAGCGTCGTTCTTTGACCGTGTTCGCATCGTCGGCCCCGTGGGCGATGACTTCGGCGAGGCAGAGCTCGCCGTGCTCCAGACGCGCGGATCTTCGATCGAGGACGTCGAGCGCGTGCCGGGCGGCAAGACGTTCTTCTGGAAGGGCCGCTACGCCTGGGACATGGGCAGCCGGGAGACGCTGGACACGCAACTCAACGTGTTTGAGCACTTCCAGCCCAAGCTGTCCGATGCCTCGCGGGCCAGCGACGTCCTGTTCCTGGCCAACATCCAGCCCGGGCTCCAGCTCGACGTCCGCGAGCAGTGTGCTGATGCTCGCTTCGTGGCGCTTGACTCGATGAACCTGTGGATCGACATCGCTCGTGACGAGCTGCTCAAGGTCATTTCGCGTGTGGACTGCCTGATCCTCAATGACGAGGAGCTCCGCCAGCTCACCGAACGCCCCAGCCTCGTCTCGGCCGCGCGCGAGGTTCTCAATTACGGGCCGAAGATCGTCGTCGCCAAGCAGGGGGAGTACGGGTCGGCGCTGATCACCGCCGACGATTTCTTTGCCCTCCCGGCCTTCCCACTCGAGCAGGTGGTGGATCCGACCGGCGCCGGTGACACGTTCGCCGGGGGCTTCGTCGGCTATATCGCGCGCCGCCTCAACGATGCGGAGCCGAGCCACGACGTCTTGCGCAACGCGATGGCTTACGGGACCGCGCTGGCCTCGTTCAACGTCGAGGGGTTCGGTACCGAGGGCCTGCAGGATGTCAACGGAGTCGCCGTGCGCGAGCGGGTCGAGCGGCTTTGGCGCGCGGCCCATTTCGACCACGACGCCGTCGAGCTCATCGACTAGGCGGTCGCCCGCTCGGTAGGCGGGCCAATCAGTGGGCCGTGGCCCGCTCGAGGAGCAGCCGGCCCATGTCCTGGGCGCGCCGGGCTGCCTCCCGGTCACCCTCGCCCGCCGCCACGATCGAGCCCTTCATGAGAATGTGCCATTGCCTCGCGAACGACTCGGGGTCTCTGACTCCAGCGCGCCCGGCGAGCTCTTGGAGGAATTGGCGGATGTTGGCCAGGTAGGCGGCGGCGGCCCGATGCAGCGGGTGGCTCGCGTCCGGGTACTCGAGCAGCACGTTGATGAACGAGCAACCCTCGAAATCGGGCTTGCGAAACCACTCGCCGAACACGTCGAAGATCGCCAGCAGCTGCTCACCAGGGTCGGTGGCACGCCAATGGCATTCGGCTTGGAGCCAGTCCTGGGTCCACACCTGCTCGCGACGTTCCAGGAACGAGAGAACGAGCTCCTGCTTGGAGTTGAAGTGGCGATACAGCGTTTGCCGCGCCACGCCGGAGCGCTCGATGATTGCGTCCACGCCGACGGCCTGAACGCCGTGTTGTGAGAAGAGCTCGTACGCGGCGGTCAGTAGCCGCTCGCGCGCATCGCCTCTGCCCTCTCGCCGCACTTCGGAACCGAGTGCTGGCATCAAGCCGAATGTACCACCCGCCAGCGCGTCAGATTGGCGCGGGAAGATCGCCATCGGTCAGCTGATCGGGCTCGTCGACGATCTCGAAGTAGTCATCGAGGCCGCTGACCGTAAGGAGGTGCTCAATCCGGGCGTCGCCGCGGATCAGGAAGAAGCGCTGACCGTGTTCCTGACAGCGCCGCCCGGTGCTCACCAGCACGTGGATGCCGCTCGAGTCCATGAACCTCAGCCCCCGCAGATCAATCGCCACGATCAGAGGGCCCCCGGCCAGAACCTGGTCCACGGCGGCGACCAGCTTGGCTCGGACCGAGATGTCGAGCTCACCCTGGAGCGCCACGATCGAGAGCGCGCCCGCGGTGACGCACTCAACATGAAACGGTGATTCCCCGTTCGACACGGCGGGGCACTATACAAAGGCCTTGTAACAGGTATTGCGCTATTCCGGCGGCGGGGGATGACGCAGCGCGCCGACGATTCCAGTCCCGAACAAGACGAGGATCAGCACTGCCACCACATCCAGAGCGCTCACGCCGTAGTGGATCACGTCGACCACGGTGAGCGCGGCAAGCATGGCGATGAACAGAATCGCGACGATGAGGATCGCGGTGCGCACTCAGATCAGTGAGCCACTCGCGTCGGCGGGGTCGGCTTACGATTCGTGACCAGGGCCCGGATCGCCAGTGCTCCGAACACGAAGCCACCGACGTGAGCGAAGTAGGCAACCCCGGATCCGCCCCCGGTCGCCGTGGTCAGGCCGGTGGCCCCGAACACGGCCTGCTCGGCAAACCACACCCCGAGCACAGCCAGGGCCGGGAGTTCGATCACGGTGAAGAACAGGATGATGAACACGAGCGTCAACACGCGGGCGTGCGGATAGAGCACGATGTACGCGCCCAACACGGCCGCGATCGCACCCGACGCCCCGATAGTGGGCGCCAGCGAATTCGGTCCCACCGCCACCTGGAGGGCCAGCGCCGCCAGCCCGCCCACGATGTAGAAGGCGAGGAACTTGACCCGGCCCATCGAGTCCTCGACGTTGTTGCCGAAGATCCACAGGAACAGCATGTTGCCCCCGATGTGCAGGATCGATGCGTGCATGAACATCGAGGTGAACACCGTCTCCCAGGCCGGCAGCCCGCTGACCACTCCGGCCTGACGCGTGCACGCGAGCTGGGTGGCGTTGAGCACACCGCAGTGGTCATTGGGATGGGTCAGCGCGTACGGGATCGCCCCGTAGCGGACCAGCTCGTGCGCGTCCGGGCCGCTGATCAGCGAGCCGCCGTGACTGACCGCGAGCAGGTAGACGACGAAATTGGCCAGGATCAGACAGAACGTGACCAGCGGGAACCGGTCCGTCGGAATGTTGTCCTTGATCGGGATCACTCGCGGGACAGGTTATGGGCTCGGCTCCCGTCCGCCCGGCATGAAGTCGTGCGGCGCAGTGCCGGGAAACCGCTCGATACTCCGAGCCGCTGGTGGAGTACTAGGCCAGTCCAACCGGCGCCGCCACGGCGGTGATCCGCCATGGCTGCGAGTTATCCCCGTCCAGGCTGAGCGTCCAGCGCTCGGTGAAGCTGCTCGCCCGGGACTTGCTGCCGGCCACCACCGCGGTCGTGTCACGGTCCTCGAGATACCGGCGGCCGGTCATGTCGACCTCAACCGTCATCGTCGGCGGCTCGGCCCCGGCGTCCAGCCCGACGATCCGAATCCGCTTGATCTCCGGGCCTCGGACAACCAGTCGCGTGCGGCTGCCCTGATCACCGCCGTAGAGGAGGTCGCGGGCGGCTGCCGGCGTGGCGATCCTCGTCAGGATGGCGTCATTGCCGTCGATGGCCTGGGCCCAGGCGTCGACCGTCCGTCGCACCGCTACCTCGAGCACGTCAGGCGCGAAGCGACCGTCGGCCAGGCTGAGGTCGTTGGCGGCCGAATGCGCGTCACCCTCGAACTGCAGATCGGCGACTTCGGAGACCTTCGTGCCTTCGGGCACCGCCTCGGCCACCGCGCCCTCTACGAGAGCCTCGTCGCGCATACCGCGCTCGTCAGCCCATGGGGTGGCAACGATCTGCTCCTGCAGCGCGTGGCTGCCCTCGGCCCCCTGCTCGATCGAAGCCAGGACCCAATGCGGGCCGCGCCGCTGCAGAGTCCAGAACTCGCGCATTCGGGTGGTCTCGCCCAAGCGCCCGCTCCGCTTCAGGTGACGGCCGTAGCTGTCGACCACGTAATCCTTCAGCCGCGCGTCAATCCGCACGACCACGCGGTCCGTTTCTGCGTCGCCCTTGTGCGTCAGGCCGACGTACTCGATCGTCGGCTCGCCGATCGGCTGCACGTGGTTGGTCCAGCCCCGGCGGTCGAAGTCATCCAGCCGGCGCTCCCACTCGGCCAGCAGCTCAGGTGCCACCAGGCCGCGGAGGTGAATCCGGTCCTCGGAGTCCCAGGCCTTCTGGATCTCGAAGAACAACCGCCGCGCGGTGGCTTGAACCTTGTCGGGGGCGAAGTCCGGATCGTCCTCGGCTGCCTCGGCCGCGGCCAGCTCGACCCGCCGCTCGCGCTTGGCGTTGTGCCTCCGGGGTCCACTGGTCGCCCGGGCGGCCCAGGATGCCTGCATCGCGGGGACCACCCTGGTCACGAACAGGTAGAGCAAGCCCAGGCCGACGAGGAACAGCGCGCCCAGGCCGTGACCCAGGAGCGCGATGTGGATCAGAAGGTCGATGATGATGTAGAGCGCGAAGCCGCTGCCGTGGCCGCCGCCGCCGCCTCCGCCTCCACCACTGAAGCCGGCTGACCCGCCGCCCGCGGTCGCCAGGGCGCTCGGTGCCAGGATCAGCACAAGCCCCGCCACTCCGAGCAGGATCAATGTTTTGCGTCTCACGCCGTTGCCACCTCTCTCAACGGGCCGACGCCCGGCTCGCTCTGCGGAACATGCTGGTCTGCGTGGTAGCTCGATCGGACGAGCGGCCCGGCCGCGACGTGCTCGAAGCCGAGCTCATACGCCGCCGTTTCCAGTTCTGCAAACTCGTCCGGGTGCCAGTAGCGCACGATCGGGAGGTGGCGCTCGGTGGGCCGTAGATACTGGCCTACGGTGAGCACCTGGACATGGCTTTCGCGCAACTGCCCGAGCGCGTCCACCATCTCCTCGAACGTCTCCCCGAGGCCCACCATGAGTCCGGACTTGGTGGTGACTTCGTCACCTGCGTACTCCTTGGCGTTCCGGAGCACCCGGTTTGACCGCTCCCATGTGGACCCGCGTCTGGCCACCGGGTACAGGCGAGGAACAACCTCGACGTTGTGGTTGAACACGTCCGGTCGCTCGGCGATGACCTTGGCCAGCGGCATTTCGGAGCCGCGGAAGTCTGGGGTCAGTACTTCGATCTTGGTCCGCGGCGACTGCCGTCTGATCTGTCTGATGACGCCGACAAAGGCAGAGGCGCCGTAGTCCGGAAGGTCGTCCCGGTCGACGCTCGTTATCACCGCGTGTCGGAGCCCCATCCTGGCCACCGAGCGCGCCACCCGGGCCGGCTCGAGCGGATCGTTCCAGGTCGGCTTGCCCGTCTTCACATTGCAGAACCCGCACCGCCGCGTGCACGTGTCCCCCAGGATCATGAACGTCGCCGTACCCCGCTGCCAGCACTCACCGATGTTCGGGCACGCCGCCTCCTGGCAGACAGTGTGCAGGCCCTCGGATTCGATCAGGTGCTGCAGCTCCCGGTAGCGCGGCCCACCGGGCGCCGGAACCTTGAACCACGGCGGCTTACGCCCCCTGAAGGGCTGCACGTCCGGGCCGAGAATCGTGAGCACGTCCGCGATCCCACCCGGATTCGAGCGAGAACGAGTCGAATGGTCACGGTCTGTCACAAAAACAAGGCTAGCGCCCATGGACCCTGGGTTCTGCATCACCATCGTGGTAATGAGCGCCGCTGGTCACAACGGGAGCGAGGCTGGTCATAAAAGCGCACCCATAGTGCGTTTATATGACCAGCCTCCCCTGGCGGTCGGCCCGGATGGCGCTGTCGCCCGCCAGAATGCGCTGGCGGTCAGCCAGCACGACGTTTTCTCCCTCAAGCAGTTGGTCGAAATCGGCCTGCGCCCACGTGCCGTGCAAACGCGGGCCGCCGCTGGTCGACTCCACCGCATCCACCAAGGCGTCTACTCCCCGTCGCCGGCGGCATTGTTGAGCATCAAGGGGCGGTATATGGCCGCCGTCCTGGCCTGCGCCCCGGGCGCCGTGCTGTCCCATCGCTCGGCCGCCGCCCTGCACGAACTCAGGGCCACGAGCCGCACCCGGATTGAGGTCACCGTCGCCGGCCGCACGGGCCGCAACCATCGCGGAATCCAGGTCCACCGCTCGACGACGCTCACGCCGGGAGACATCACGACCGTCGCCAACATCCCGGTCACCACCATTGCCCGCACGATTCTCGACCTCGCCACCGTCCTGCCTCGTCGCGCCGTCGAGCGCGCCATGGACCAGGCCGAGATCCTCGAGGCCCTCGACGGCCGGGCTCTCGCGGACCAGGTCGATCGCAACCGCACGCTCCCCGCGGCCCGCCTCGTTCGTTCCATCCTGGAGCGTCACCGCGCTGGCACCACGCCAACCCGGAACGGCTTCGAGGAGCGTCTGCTCGCCCTCGTCCGGGCCGCCAAGCTGCCCGACCCCGAGGTCAACGCCTGGGTCATACCCCCAGACGGGGGTTCGGCGCTCTGCGTTGACTTCCTCTGGCGCCAGCAGCGCGTCATCATCGAGACTGACGGATTCGCCACACACGGCACGCGTCAGGCCTTCGAAGGCGACCGCAGGCGCGATCAGCTGCTGACCCTCGCGGGGTGGCGGATCGTTCGCATCACGTGGCTCCAATTGGTCGAGGAGCCCGAGCAGACCGTGCAGCTCATCGCCGGCCTGTTGGCCACGGCTGCGGCCTAGACGCCCGCTCTGACCACGTCACCCGCGCCGGCGCCCACTGCCACCTCAAGCCGCGCGCGCGATACGAGCCGCTGGCGCCGCCCCAGCGCCTGGGCGACCTCGAATGCAGCCCGGCGCCGGAAGCACTTCATCTGGCCCGCCAACCGACCCGTCTCCTTGATCAGGGAGGTCATCGAGACGCCCTCGAGCCCGCAGGGCACGATCCACGAGAACGGCTGAAGGTCATTCTCGACGTTGACCGCGAACCCGTGCGTGGTCACTCCCCGAGCCACATGCACCCCGATCGAGGCGATCTTCCGATCGTCCACCCACACGCCCGTGTAGTCCGGGCCATCCTCGGGCCGGCCCCGGGCTCCCATGACACCCTCGCCACAGAGCGCGGCGACCAGACCGCGCTCCAGCGTCCGCACGTACTCGACCACATCGTCAACGCCCATGATCGGATAGCCGACGAGCTGGCCCGGCCCGTGGTAGGTGACCTTGCCGCCGCGGTCGGTGTCGATCACGTCGATCCCCTGCATCCGGTACCAGTCCTCGCCCATCGGCAGCTCACCCGGCCCTGAGCGCCGGCCGCGTGTGTAAACCGGCCAGTGCTCGAGCATCAACATCACGTCCGGCACCTGTCCCGCTTGACGTGCCGACCGCACACGCTCCTGGAGCGCCAGGCCCTCGCCGTACTCGACGGTGCCCAGCTGGCACACCCAGAGCTCGGTGCTCACGCGGACTCCAGCGCCGGATGGATCCGCTCGGCGATCACGCAGACTCCAGCGCCCGTTTGACCGCGGCCAGGAACTGGGCTGACAGAGCCCCGTCGAGGGCGCGGTGATCCCAGCTCAACCCGAGGATCGTCATCGGGCGGATCGCGATCGAGTCATTCCCCTCCGCGTCGGTCACAACCACCGCCCGCTTGACCACGGCCTCGAAGTCGAGGATCCCGACCTGAGGCTGGTTGATGATCGGCGTGGCCATGATTGACCCGTACTGACCGGGGTTGGTGATCGTGAACGTCCCGCCGCGCACCTCGTCTGGGGTCAGCTCACGCGATCGCGCCCGCCGCGCCAGGTCGCGGATCCGCGCCGCCAGGCCCTCCTCCGAGAGCTCGTGCGCCCCGTGGACCACGGGCACGATCAGGCCATCGTCACCCAGCGAGACGGCGATTCCCAGGTTCACCTCGCTCACGCGCGTGTAGCGCTCGCCCTCCATCCACGCGTTCAGCGCCGGGTACTCGCGCAACGCGGCGATCGTCGCCCGAGCGACGAAGGCCAGCGCTGTCACGCCCAGCGAGCGCCGCGCCGCCTCCACCCGGCTCATGTCGACCTCGATCCACGTGGTGCAGGTGGCCGCCGTCTCGAGCGAGCGCTTCATGTGCGCGCCGATCTGGCGCCGCATCCGTGACAGACCCTCGTCGGCAGCGGGTGTCGCTTGAACCGGGTCGGGCCGGTACGGGCTCTCGATATGCAGCGGCGGCTCCTCCGCCGCCGACGCACCATTTCCATTCACCAGCGCCAGCACGTCCTGCTTGCGCACCCGGCCGTCCCGTCCGGTGCCGGCCACGGACTCCAGGTCGATCCCGTGCTCGGCGGCGATCCGCTGCACCACCGGCGAGTACCTGCGCGCGCCCGCGGGCGCGCGGGGCGCTGCCGCAGCGGGCACAGCCGCAGCCGCAGCCGGCGCCGCAGCCGCGGCGGCCGCCACAGCCCCAGCGGGCGCAACCGGAGCCGAACCGCCACCACCACCCACAGCGATCCGCGCCAGCACCACCCCGACCTCGACCGTGGCATCGACATCGACCAGGATCTCCGCCACCACGCCGCTCGCCGGGGCCGGCACCTCGGTATCGATCTTGTCCGTCGAGATCTCGCACACGGTCTGATCGGCCGCCACCGAATCACCAACCGCGACCCGCCACGCAACCACGGTGCCCTCGGCCACCGACACCCCCATCTGGGGCATCGTCACATCGATCAGGGCACCAGCGACCTCAGTAGGCGAGGAGCTCACGGCACGCCTCCTTCACGCGGTCGACGCCGGGCAGCACGGCCTGCTCCAACGGCGGCGAGAACGGGATCGGCACGTCGGGCGTGGCCACCCGTACCACCGGTCCGTCCAGATCTTCAAAACCCCGGTGAGCGATCAGCGCCGCCACCTGGGCGCCCGCGGCGCAGGTCATGTTGGCCTCGTCGACGATCACCACCTTCGAGCACCGGGCCACCGAGTCGAGGATCGCCTCCTCGTCCAGCGGAACGAGCGAGCGCAGGTCCAGCACCTCAATCGAAGCGCCCTCGATGTCCGCTGTGGCCTCAAGCGCCACACCCACCATGGCGCCGTAGGCGATCACCACTAGGTCGGAGCCCGGCCGCGCCACCCGCGCCGTGAACGGCGTCTCGAACACACCCTCGGGCACCTCCCCCTTGACCCGGCGGTACAGGTGCTTGTGCTCCATGAAGCACACCGGATTGGGGTCATGGATCGCCGCGTGGAGCAGCCCCTTGGCGTCCTCCGCGGTAGACGGCGCCACGACCTTGATCCCCGGCGAATGCATGAACAGCGCCTCGGGATTCTGAGAGTGGAACGGACCGCCGGAGAACCCGCCGCCCGACGGGAGCCGCACGACCAGCGGCACTGCCAGCCCCTGGCGGTAATGCATCTTGCCGGCCACGTTCACCAACTGATCGAACCCGCACGAGATGAAGTCCGCGAACTGCATCTCGCACACCGGCCGCATCCCCACCACGGCGGCGCCGACGGCGCATCCGATGATGGCTGACTCCGCCAGCGGAGTGTCCATGACCCGGTCGGTGCCGAACTCTTCGGTGAACCCGTCGGTCACCTTGAACGCCCCACCGAACACGCCGATGTCCTCACCCATCACGAGCACTCGCTCGTCGGCGCGCAGCTCGTCACGCAGCCCGGCCGAGATCGCCTGGAGGTAGGTCATGACCGCCATCAGGACGCCGCCCCGCGCGCAAACCCACTCCACGGCGCGGCGCCGTCACCCAGCGCCTCGGCCTCGCCCTGGCAGAACACACCCTCGAGCACGCCCTCCGTGGACGGCATCGGACCGGCCAGCGCCTCAGCCGCCGCCGCTTCGATCTCCTCCGCCACGCCCGAGCGCAAAGAGTCCACGTCAACCCCGAGCGCACGCAACCGCTTTTCCTGCCGATCGATCGGATCGCGCTGGCGCCACTCCTCCACCTGCTCCTTGGGTACGTACTTCATGTCGTCGTGCGCGGCGTGGCCGTGCATGCGCATGGTCACGGCCTCGATCAGCGTCGGTCCGCCACCCTCGACCGCCCGCTCCCGCGCCTCACGCGTGGCCTCGAACATGGCCTCGACGTCGTTCCCGTCCACCGTGACTCCGGCAAACCCGTAAGCAGCTGCCCGTTCCACCGGATCGACCGCGAACTGCTTATCGAGCGGGGTCGAGTACGCGTACTGGTTGTTCTCGAGCACGAACACGACCGGCAGCTTCTGCACGCCGGCCCAGTTCATCGCCTCGTGGAAGTCACCCCGCGACGTCGACCCGTCACCAAACCACGTCAGCGCGCAGCGCTTCTCACCGCGCAGCTTGAACGCCATCGCCATCCCCGTGGCCACGAGCATCATGTCGGGGAGCATCGACACCATCCCGACGCACCCCAGCCGTCGGTCCCCAAAGTGCACGTTGCCGTCGCGCCCGGCCGTGATGCCGGCTGCGCGTCCCATGTACTGGGACAGGATCCGTGTCGGGGTCACTCCCCGGATCACGTGCGCCGCCAGATCACGGTGCAGGATGCAAAGCCGGTCTTCGGCCGACATCGCAAACGCCGCGCCGGCCGACACCGCCTCCTGCCCGAAACCGTCGTAAAAGGAGCCAGGGACCTTGCCCTGGCGGTACAGACTCATCGCGCGTTCCTCGATGCCCCGCATGAGGAGCATCGCGCGGTGCAGCCAGATCCGATCCTCAAGCTGCAGGTGCTCGTGCTCTGAGACCTCTACGGAGGCCGGCTGAGCCGTGTCAGTCGCCATCTCGATTGATTCCCTTTCGTCTCCAGGCTGGCTCGGGATCTCCGTCCGCCCAATGTCCAGAGGCCGCTCCGGGATCTCCGCAGCCGCCCCCCGTCCGGGGCCGTCGAGCTTACTCCACGCCACCCCAGTCGACGAGCGCTGCACGATCTACACCCCTACCCTTCGACCAATGGACGGTGCCTGGCTCGCCCGCGTGCGCTGGCGACAGCGCGGCGCCTGGTTGTGGCCGACGTTCGTCGTGCTCGCGATCGTCGATGGGGTGATCGTGCACGCGCTGCCGATGGCCGGCGAGACGCAGACGCTGGTCGGCGGCGTCGTGTTCGGCCTCGTGCTGAACGTGATCGCCGTGCTCCTGCTCTCGCGTCCGCTCGCGCTCCTGCTTCGCCGCCGCCGGACGGACATGCCGGCTGGCGTGGCCCGCAACTACGGCGGCACCTTCGCGGTCGTGCTCGTCAGCGCGGGGATGCTGGCCATCGGGCTGCTGCATCATCCGGCCATCGTGGCTGACCGCCACGCGCTGAATGACGCGATCCTCCGCGCCGAGGCCTACATCGGTGACCGGGCCCCGCGCGAGTTCCGGGTCAACGTGATGCACACCGACACGTACACGATCCAGCCCCGGACGGTCTATCGAACCTGCGTCCCGAACCGCGCCGGAACGCGGACGTACTGTGTGATCGTCAAGCCGACCAGCGTCGCGTTCGCCGGCTACGAGCCGAACTCCGTATTGGCCGAGGGGACGAACTAGTGCGCGGGCTCGAGCTGCACCGGCAGCTTGAACAGCGAGGCGAAGCGCAGGGCCAGGAAGGGATCTCCCGAGAGCTCGAAGCGCCCGCTCGACAGGAGCTCGGGCCAGCTGGCGGCGCCGCTGGCCAGCAGGATCAGATCATCCGAGCCGACCAGCGCCCGCGCGCCGGCCCGCTCCGGGGCACCCGCGCGCACCGAGCAGCTCTTCTCGGCGATCGCGAGCTCGAACCGCCGCGGCTCCCGACCGCGGGGATCGCGGATGGCCAGCTCGAACGTGGCCGCGAGCCCGCCCGCGGACGCCGGGTCGAACCGCAGCTTGATCGCCGGCGGGATGCATCGCACCACGACCCAGTGCACGAGCCGGAAGCGATCCAGCCGGGCCAGCCGTTGCCCGAGAAAGCGAATCATGAGAGCAGGTGCTCCATCGCCTCGGTGGGGTCTGAGAACAGCATCAGGGCGTCATCGGTGGCGACCATCCGGCCATAGTGTGTCGACATCTCGTGCTGGATCGAGTACGCGTCGATTTCATAGCCGAGCTCCTCGGAGATCTCGTCATAGGGGATCACGAGCCGGTCTCGCGCCCGGATGTCCCAGAACGACGGTTGCTCGAGTACCTCGACGTCCTCGCGCGTGGCCAGGAAGCGGGCGACCGCGTCACCCTCGGCGCTCTTGGCCATCACGATGCCGACGAAGTCATAGCTGCCGTTCTGCGATTGCGGGGTTGATGTTTGCCGAGCCGACGCGAGCCGGCCGGGCTTGCCGCTCGCGGCGTGGGACCTCGGCCGCTCCGACTTCCCACTCGCGAGCTCGGGAGCAACCACCTCATACCCCACCAGCTCGCACAGCTCGGGCAGCCCCGCCTCGGCCAGCATCTCGCCCGCGTAGCCCTGGACGCGCTCGGTCGCCCGCGCCACATCGAGCCCGATCTGGCCGGCCAGCGGCGCCAGGGCCACCGCCGCCGCGAGCGCGTCGGGAAGCCAGTCACGCACCCAGCCATCGAGTACCGCCCGGTTGTGCTCGCCGTGCTCGGCATCCGCGAGCAGGAACTGGCTGAGCGCCACGGTCCATGTGCGCGCCCACTCCCACTCCTGGGTTTCGCCGCGCGCGAGCACGGGCGTGACCGTGTCCCCGTGCGCGGCGGCGGCGCGCATCCCCAGCTCACGCCGGATCAGGGTTGCCACGGTGGGCTCGAAGCACAGGTTGGCGGCGACCAGCACCTCGGCCCAGTCGGGTGTGGCCGCGAGCCGCTCGAGGTAGCGCCGGGTCGGCTGCCACGCCTCGTCGCCCAGGAACCGCTTGCGCGCGGACTCGATCGGGAACTCCTGGGTCAGGTGGCTCTCGAGATCCATGGCGTAGAGGACGATCGCCTGGGCCGAACGCTGCTTCATCGCCGCCTGCAGGCAGACACACGTGGCCACCGAGTCCGAAAGGCAGTCCCGTGCCGCGGTGGCCAGCGCGAACCACAGGCCGTGCTCCACATATGCGGGCACCTGGAGGAAACCCCCAAGGAACGTCACCCACTCCGGCGCGAAGTCCTCCATCAATCCCTGCTGGGCGGCCGAGCGCAGGGCCCCCTCGATCTGCTGCTCGACCGCGGTGCCGGCCTGGTAGAAGGTGCGCTCCCACTGCTCGCCCGGGTCGCGGAACGCGAACCAGTCGCCGCTGCGCAGCGCCGTCGAGGCGTCGTTCCACGTACCGCGCCCGTCCTCAAAATGAAGCGGCCAGCCTCGGGTCAGGTGGCGGTGGATCGAGGGCTGGGTGTCAATCGTGACGTCCTCGTACAGGGTTGCCCGCCGGCCCGAGGGGGCGAACCATGCGAACTCGCGCTCGGAGGCGACAGCCGCCTCGGCCTCTGGCTCTGGCCCGGCGGCGTCGGCGTCGGCGGCGGCGTCGGCTGAGGTGGTGAACTTGTCCTGGAAGATGCGTGCCGGATCGATGCCGCGCTCGAGCAGCAGCGCCTCGGTCGCCTCGAGCATCGGCGGCGGACCGCACATGTAGACGTCGGGCGCCTCGAGCTCCTCGTCCACCGCCTCGTGCACGTAGCGCCCGGTGACGGGGATGAACCTGAAATCGGTCAGCCGTTCGCCGAGCGCCGCGATCTCCTCGAGCGCGAACAGGTCGCGTTCCTCACGGGCGCCATAGAAGAAGCGCACCGGACGCTCGCAGCCCTCGCCGGCCAGCTGACGCAGCACGGCCAGGACGGGCGCCATGCCCGAGCCCCCGGCGATCATCAGGATCGGCGCCTCGCTGCGCCGGAGATGAAACGCTCCGTAGGGTCCGGTGAAGCCGAGCTCAGACCCGGCCGCTATCTGCTCGCCCAGCATTCCCGACAGCCGGCCGCCCGGATAGCGCTTGATCATCAGCTCGACCGTCGGAGGGCCTGACGAACCCGGCAGGTTGGCGATCGAGAACGAGCGCCGAGCGCCGTCGGCACCGGGCACGTGGAGATCGACGTATTGCCCTGGCAGCCACGAGAACTCATCCGGGACGGTCAGCGTCAGCCCCACGATGTCGTGTGTCAGCTCGCGGATCTCGGTCACCCGAGCTGTCCCGTCCTGGATCGCGTTCTCCAGACGGTAATTGTCCGGGTCGTAGTGGAGCAGCTCGATGACCAGATCCCGCTCGGGTATGGCCCGGCACATGAGCGCGTACCCATTCCCGCGCTCGGTGTCTGACAGGGCGAAGTTCGAGTAGCGCTTCAGATCCACCTCGCCCTCGAGCAGGTAACACTTGCAGGCCGAGCACTGGCCCTCGCGGCAGCCGTAGGCCAGGTTGTAGCCCTGACGGAAGGCGGCGTCGAGGACTGTCTCCTCCGGGGCGCAGTCAATCTCCTCGCCCAGAGGCTCGAAGCGGACGCGCGGGCTCACAGGATCGTTTGGGCCAGGTCCAGCGGAACGGCTCCGTTGCCGGACGGGGCATCGCTCCAGTCACCGCTCGGCAAGCCGAGCTCCCGCGCCACGCGGATGTTCGGGCTCCGGAGCTTCAGGTCATGGGCGCGGATGTCGGACAGCGTCCATTGGCGCTCGGTCCGCAGGTGGGGCTGACCGATCAGCGTCTCGCCGTCGGCGCGGACGAAGCCCAGATCCCGGATCACCTCAGACGCCTCCCAGCCGTCATAGCGGTCAAGGTAATTTCGGTCGCCCATGTACCGGCCCGGGTTGGATTCGTCCAGCCACAGGCATTCCTTGGAGCAGTAGAACCGCGTCCGCTGACCCACGATGCGGTGGCGCCGGTCAGGCTCGGAGACACACAGGCCCTGGCAGGTCCAGCAGAACGGCGGCGCCATGTTGATGAAGTCGAGCGGGAGAAAGCCGGCGCCCGGATCGGTCCCGTGACGGTACGCCTCCCAGAACGCGCCGTACTCCGAGTACCAGCCCGGGTACTGCTTCTCGAACCACTCGAAGTCGCGCTCATCCAGAGGGTCGAAGCGCCAGAAGGACAGCGGCCAGCCGGCGAAGGCCAGGATCGCGTGCCGGTGATGAATCCCGTTCACGATCCGCTCACGGGCGCGCTCGAACATGTCCGGTGGGATGTCGAGTCCAAGCTTGCCCAGCTTCATGATGTAGGCCCGGTGCCAGTCATCGCGGACCCAGCGATCCCACTTGTTCAAGAATGACTCGGGGTCGGAGCGATCGCGTGAGAAGTACTCGATAACGACCGCGGAGAAGATGTCGATGAAGGCGTGGTTGATCCAGAACGCCTGCTGGAGGTCACGCTCGATCAGGGGCGCGTTGTGGTCGTCCTGCAACACGGTCAGGAGCGTCGCGTAGCCGTTGGAGATGTGGCGAGCCTCGTCTGACTGGACCGACAGGTATGTGGTCGGGAGCGTGAAGTCACCGTTTCGGGCGGCGACATCCGGGGTGGCCACGAACACGATGTTGGTGAACGCCGTCTCGGCCACCACCTGCAGCGTGAACGCGCACTGGATCGGGTCACCGACGATGAAGTGCGAGAGCATGTTCAGCCCGGGGTTGGTCAGCACCGAGCCGCAGAACGCCTTCGGGCCCAGGTTCCAGCCCGCCGGGTCGGGGACGTTCTTGGCGTACCAGCGGGCGAGCGCCATCTGCAGGCCCGTGTGGCGGATCTCGTCCACGAACTGCACGTGGTACCCGTTGCGCAGCTCGTTGTTGGGCACAGCGCTCATCAGCATTGACATGCAGCGCCCGGCTGCCACCTCGGCGTAATTGGTGATGACGATGAACGGCTTGAGGATCTCGAGCCAGCGCTCGTGCGCCTTATGCGGCATGTCAGCCCGCACCGCGGCGTCGTGACCGCCGTAGACCCGCTCGTCCTTCTCGAGCTCCATCGGCAGGTACTCCCGCATGATGTGGCGCATCGGATCCTTGGCCTTGTGCGGGAACCGGTACCGGGTCGGGTAACGCACGACGGGCTCGTGGTACTCCGGTTCCCAACCCAGCTGGGAAATGCGGTCGTGCGTCTGCGTAATGCTGCGGCGGCGGCTGGGGGCAGTCATCGTCTGCGGGCACACGTTACGCCGAAACAGAGTGATGATTCTCCGCCTGGGGCAACGTCTTTCGCGGGCAAGATTGTCACAATTTGCTAATGAGCTCCCAGCCATGGAGAGCCGAGCCCGTCCCGCCCGAGACCGTGGCCGCCGTCCGACGCGAGCTGGGCACGCTGGTCGAGGGCATCGTGTCGGCCGTCCGGGCCGAGAGCACGGTGTATGGAGAGGTGCTCTCCGCACCGGAGGGGGTCGGGATCCGGCTCGGGATCGAGCAGGCCGCGCGCGCCTTCCTGGACGCGGTCGAGCGCGGCCAGCGCCCGGCCGGAGAGACCGACGAGCTGTGGCGCCGCCTCGGCGAGGCCGAGTTCCAGGCCGGGCGCGGCCTGGATGATCTGCGGGCCGCTTTTCGCACCGGAACGCGCGCAGCCTGGCGCGGCGCGGCTGACCTCGCCTCGCGCGCCGGCGTTTCCGCGCCGGTCGCCATCGCCCTGGCCGAGGCGATCTTCATCTATGCCGATGAGCTGGCCAATGACGTCGTGGAGGGCTACCTCCGCATGCAGTCGGATGAGGCCGGCGAGCGCGAGCGCCGCCGCCGCCGGCTCGCCCTGATCCTCCTCGACCCCGATGGCCACGACCCGGACGCGCTGGCGCGAGCCGCCGAGCTCGCCCGCTGGCCGGTGCCGCGGAGCCTCGCGGTGTTGGCGCTGGACGCCGAGAGCCCGCTCGAGGTCACCCGCCAGCTCGATGTGGATGTGCTGGCGGGTGCAGACGGCGCCGGCGCCTGGGTCATCGTCCCAGACCCTGACGGCCCCGGGCGACGCGCCGCGCTCGCGCGGCCCCTCGAAGGCACCTCCGCCGTGCTCGGTCCGACGCTGGCGCCGGCGGACGCTCACCGCTCGCTGCGTTGGGCCCGGCTCGCGCTGGGCCTCGCCCGGGAGGGCGCGCTCCCCGCCGGCGGGCTACTGCACGCCTCCGATCATCTGTCCTCGATCATCCTGCTCCAAGACCGTGAGCTGGCCCGCACCCTGGCCCGAGATCGCCTGGCCCCGCTCGACGCGCTGGCGGCCGGTGAGCGTGATCGTCTGACTCACACGCTCGCCGCCTGGCTCGCCCACCAGCGCCACACGCCGCAGATCGCCGAGCAGCTCCACGTCCACCCACAGACCGTCCGCTACCGGATGGCCAAGCTCCGCGAGCTCTTGGGCGAGGCGCTCGATACGCCCCGGGGACGCTTCGAGCTCACCCTCGCCCTCGAGATCTTGTCGAGTACCGGCTGACGACCTGCCACCGCCTCCGGCGTTTAACCGTGCCCGGCGACGGGGTGCGGCACATAGAGCTCCTCCAGCCGCTCGACCTCGTCGGCGCTCAGCTCTAGCTGTTCGGCGGCCAGGGCATCCTCGAGGTGCTCGAGCTTGGTCGCGCCCACGATCGGCGCGGTCACGCCGGGCCGCTGAAGCAGCCACGCGAGGGCGACCTGGGCCGTCGGCACTCCCCGTGCGCTCGCTACCTCGTCCGCTCGCTCGACCACGTCGAAGTCGAGCTCGGGCTTGTAGATCATCTCGGCAAAGGCGTCGGTCTTCGCACGCGTGGTCAGCTTCTCGCCGCTGCGCGTGCGGTTGCCGGTCAGCAGCCCGCGTGCCAGCGGGCTCCAGGGGATGATGCCCACTCCCAGGTCGATGCACTGGGGGATCATCTCCCGCTCCTCTTCGCGGTACACGAGGTTGTAGTGATTCTGCATCGAGACAAAGCGCGTCGAGGCGCACGCCTGCGCCTTGGCGAACTGCCAGGCGAACATGCTGCTGGCGCCGATGTAGCGCGTCTTGCCCGCCTTGACCACATCATGCAGCGCGTCCATCGTCTCCTCGATCGGGGTCCGCGAATCCCAGCGGTGGATCTGATACAGGTCGACGTAGTCGAGCTCGAGACGCTCCAGCGAGGCGTCGATCGAGGCCATGATGTGCTTGCGCGAGAGACCCTGGCCGTTCTCTCCCGGCATCGTGCGGCCGTTGACCTTGGTCGCCACCACGTATTCCTCCCGCATCCCGAACAGCTTGCGCAGCAGGCGGCCGGTGAGGATCTCGCTGTTGCCGCCGTTGTACACGTCGGCGGTGTCAAAGAAGTTGATCCCGCCGTCGATGGCGCGGCGGATGATCGGCTCCGCGCCCTCCTCGTCCAGGGTCCATTCGCGGCTCTCGTGCTTGCCGTAGCTCATCATGCCGAGGCATACGCGTGACACGCGCAGGCCGGTGGCGCCCAGATTCACGTAGTCCATGGTTGACGTCTCCTGATCGCGGTACGCGATCGAGGCTAGTCCCCCGAATCAGGTGCTAGCGCTCTCCGCCGCCTCGGCCGACAGCGCTTCCATCTCAGCCGTGTCCAGCGGCAGGCACACCGAGCAGAAGTCCTGGCCGAACGGCGTCAGGTTGATACTCCGCTGGATCGTCTTGGCCCGCGAGGCCCGCTTGATCGCCTCCAGGACCTCGGGCTGGGCCTCGAGCACCTGATACTCGGTCGGCTTCTCGATCGGCTCGCGCGAGAACCAGACGAGCCCCAGGCGCTCCAGGTTGTTGAGATAGGCAGGGACGCGCTCGCGGTGCTGGCAGCCGGCGTTCGCGCCGATCATGCTGAGGCCACCCTCGATGAGCTGGGAGCCGACGCCGATCAGGTTGGTGGTGCGGACGTCGACCGCGGCCTGCGCGCCCTCCTTGGCCAGCAGGCGCAGGATGCGCCCCTCATCGGGCGCCAGCTCGGTCAGGATCCGCGCGTAGGCGGGGTGGGCCTGATCCGCGGCGTCGACCTGAGCCGCGGCTCGTAGGAGCGCGGCTCCCCGGGCACGCAGGCCCGCCGACTCGAGCGCGCTGCCGTTGTGCGAGCCGTTCTGTGACGCCTCCGGCGCAGGCATCAGCTGGCGGACGCGCTCGTCGAGCTCGGTGATGCCGAGGACATCGCGCGCGTAAGCACGCAGCTCGTGGCCTATCTCGTTCACCACCTCGGCGGCGAGGACCGGGTCGGCGGCGGCTCGGGCCAGCCGCGCGGTGTTCCTGGCCGATGTGGACATGCCCCACTTGGCCGCCCGCCACCACACCTCGGCGGCGATCCGAGCCAGGCCAGGGGCGGCGTCGAGGACCTGGGCTTGGGTTGAGCGCTCGTCGGTCATCCGCAGATCGTTCATCCGAAGATCGCCAGGTGGATCAGTCCCCCGGCCAGACCCAGCACCGCTCCGTGAAGGAGCAGCAGCCACTCGTCCTCCTTGGTGGCTGTACGCAACAGCTCGGCGAAGTCGTGGGGCGCCATGGCTCGGATCCGCTCGGTGATCAGCTTACGCACCGCCGCACTCTGAGTGCGGCTGAACTCGGGGTCAGTCAGCGGTTCCATCATCTGATTGATCGGTTCGGTGGCGAACGACCGCTGGATTGACTCGTACTCGGACGGCCCCAGTGCCACGCGCACCGCTCCGCGGGCTGGGCCCGTGGCCCGGTCGATGGCCGGCCGCATCGCACTCTCGATCAGCGCACGCGTGCGGTCAGACTGGGGGCCGGTGAGCAGCTCGTTGCCGAACTCCGACACGGTGAGGATCTCGTCAGCGACGATCCGGGCATAGACCTCGGCCACGTCGTGCTGGCGGCGGACGAACAGCCCATGAAGACGGAACGGGCCCACCTTCCGAGGCTCGGCCGGCTCGTAGATCATCCACAGCGCCACCCAGTTTGTGATGTACCCGACGGCCACCCCCAGGATCGGCAGCAGCCACCAGAAGGTGACGAAGTGCGTCAGCGCGGCGACCGGGATCCCGAGGACGAAGCCGCACACGAAGCCGAAGTTCTGGATGAACTTCAGCTCTCGCTGACCCATGTCAAGGAACACGCGGTTGGCCAGCTCGGGATCGAAGCGCTTGATCACCATCAGCTTGACGTCGACCAGCTGATCGATGTGGTCTCCGATCTCCCGCGTGAGGTCGTGCACCACCGCGGGCAGCTGCTGCTGGACTCGGCGGTGGACGAGCTCCTTGATCTGGGGCGGCAGGTCATGCCACAGGCGTGGCTGCTCGCGCTCCATGATCCGATCGACCGTGGCCCGGATGTCCTGGCGCGTCGAGGCGACGATCTGCTCGGCGATCTTGCCCGGATCGAGCTCGCGGAAGAAGTCCTGAGGGGTTCCGACCTTGGAGATCCCGCTGTCCACGGCCAGGCTCCCCATCTTGGCCGCGCGAGAGGGCACGATCCCCTGCCAGCCGATTCCGCCGATCATCACGCCGGGGATCTGCTGCAGCTTGTGCGGGAGCAGCCGGGAGGCGGCCTGCAGCCACTGCGCGCGCCAGCCCTTGAAGTGGACCGGGTAGAACAGCATCAGGACTCCGGTCCAGTTGGTGACGTAGCCGATCACCCCGGTGACGATCGGGACGGTGATCAGGGCCAGGGTGCTCTTGCTCACGCCCCGGGCACGCTATCCCACCGGGGAATGGAGCATGGGTGGGTGGGCTTGGTGGGCTGGGTACGCTTGCGCGGCCATGGCATTCGTTGCGCTCATCACTGGGGCCTCGAGCGGGATCGGAGACGCCACGGCGCGCCGGCTGTCCCGCGAGCCCGGGGCGCGCCTGGTCCTGGCCGCCCGACGCGGCGAACGGCTTGACCAGCTGGCGCGGGAACTTGGCGGCGCGACCGTGATCGCCCTCGATCTCACCGAGCCCGACGCCCCGGCCAAGGTGCTCGAAACGGTCCGGGCCGAGCACGGCGAGCTCCACCTGCTGGTCAACAACGCCGGGGCGGCCTGGCGGGGCAGCTTCGGTGACACCGGCTGGGCCAACGTCGAGCGCCACATGAAGCTCAACTTCGAGGCGCCCGTCCGCCTGACCGAGGCGCTGCTGCCGCTGCTGCGCGAGACGGCCGCCGCCGCGGGTCCGGGCCAGGTCTCGATCGTCAACGTGGCCAGCACGGCCAGCCGCGTCTCGCGGCCCAACTCGGGCGCCTACTCGGCGGCCAAGTTCGCCCTCGCCGGGTGGAGCGACGCGCTGCACGCCGAGGAGCGCGAGCACGGCGTCCACGTCGGGCTCGTGCTCCCGGGCTTCGTCAAGACGGAGGGCTTTCCGGCCGCCGAGCTCCTGGCTCGAGCGCCGACGCGGTGGATCGTCTCCACCCCTGACGTGGTGGCGCAGGCAATCCTCGAGGCTGGTCCGGGGGGCCGTGCCGAGCGCTACGTCCCGCGCTACTACTGGATTCCCGCCGCCCTCCGTATCCTGGCCCCGCGGCTCATCCGACGGGCCACCGCCGGGGGAGCACTGACCACTGCCACTAAGGCTGGCAACTGATAGCTACGGCACCGTAACTTTGTAAGCTGCCGCCCGTAACCAGGGTTCGTGGACGACTGACTACGGTCCCAATTCGACAGGGGAGCTACCGCCACATGAACTCCAGTGCCCGCCGCGTCGCCGTCCTCGGCGGCAGCCGAATCCCATTCGCTCGCCAGAACGGGCCCTACGCCAAGGCCTCAAACCAGGACATGCTGACCGCGACGCTCGACGCGCTGGTGGCGAAGTTCGGACTCGAGGGCGAGGTCATGGGTGAGGTGGCAGCCGGCGCCGTCCTCAAGCACAGCCGGGACTTCAACCTCACGCGCGAGACAGTCCTCGGTTCGACGCTCGCGCCCGAGACGCCGGCCTATGACGTGCAGCAGGCCTGCGGCACCGGGCTCGAGGCCACCATCCTGGTGGCCAACAAGATCGCCCTGGGTCAGATCGACTGCGGGATTGCCGGCGGCGTTGACACCACGTCCGATGCTCCGCTGGCGCTCAACGAAGACCTGCGTGAGGTCCTTCTGGAGCTGAGCCGGACCAAGTCGAACACCGCTCGTCTGCGCGCGCTGGCCAAGCTCCGCCCGCAGCAGATCGTCCCCGAAATTCCACGCAACGCCGAGCCCCGAACGGGCCTCTCAATGGGCGAGCACTGCGCGATCATGGCCCAGGAATGGGGGATTCCACGCCAGGAGCAGGACGAGCTCGCGGTATCGAGCCATCATCATCTGGCCGCCGCCTACGACACGGGCTGGCTCGATGACCAGGTTGTCCCGTTCCTCGGCCTTGACCGCGATCAGAATCTCCGGCCCGATTCCAGCCTCGAGAAGCTGGCCAAGCTGAAGCCCGTGTTCGGCGGTCCGGACGGGACGATGACGGCAGGGAACTCGACGCCGCTCAGTGACGGCGCCTCGACCGTCCTGCTGGCGACCGAGGAGTGGGCCGCCGCCAAGGGAATTCCTGTGCAGGCGTACATAACCGAGGCCCAGACCGCTGCCGTCGATCACGTTCACAAGCGTGAGGGTCTCCTGATGGCTCCCGCGTATGCGATGCCCAAGATGCTCGCGCGTGCCGGCGCGACGCTCCAGGACTTCGACTTCTACGAGATCCACGAGGCGTTCGCGGCCCAAGTCCTGTGCACGTTGAAGGCGTGGGAGGATGCGGTCTTCTGTAGCGAGCGTCTGGGCCTCGAAGAGCCGTTGGGGCCGATCGACCGTGAGCGCCTGAATATTCACGGCGGCTCGCTCGGGGCCGGGCATCCCTTCGGCGCCACCGGCGGACGGATCGTCGCCACGCTGGCCAAAGCACTCAGCGAGAAAGGGTCCGGCCGCGGGATCATCTCGATCTGCGCCGCCGGCGGCCTGGGAGTCACCGCGATCATGGAGGCAGCTGATGCCTGACCGTTACCAGCAACTCGTCAACACCCGGATGGGCCGGGCCGTCTCCAAACGCGTCGGCCTACCCGCTCCGCCTGAGCTCGAGCGCTACGCGCCCGGTCAGCCGGTGATCTCCGGCCCGGTCCTGCTCGGGGCGGCTCCTGGATCTCGGCTCGCGGGCGCGCTGGCGCAGGTCCTCGCCGCGATCGGAGCCACCGTGTTCACGCCCATGGATGACCAGCTCCGCAAGGCATCGGCCAAGGCCAAGCTCGAGCCCGGGATCTGGAATCCCGACGCTGCTTCCGAGGGACAGCGATTCAAGGCGATCGTGTTCGACGCCGGCGGGATCATTTCCAGCTCGGAGCTCGACGAGGCGTGGGCCTTTCTGCACCCCACGATCCGTCGGGTCATGCCCGGGGGGCGGGTGATCGTGCTGGGTACGCCGCCCGAGGCATGCGGCTCGCCCGCCGAAGCCATCGCCCAGCGCGCGCTCGAGGGACTCGTGCGCGCCATCGGCAAGGAGGTCACGAAGGGCGCGACCGCCCAACTCATCTATGTGCGCCCCAAGGCCGAGAGCGGGATCGAGTCAACGCTGCGCTTCTTCCTGTCCCCGAAGTCGGCCTTCGTCTCCGGTCAGGTGGTGCGAATCGGGCGAGCGGCAGCCGCGGCCGGAACGGTCGATTGGGACACTCCGCTGGCCGGCCAGGTGGCGTTGGTAACCGGCGCCGCCCGGGGCATTGGTGCCTCGATCGCCGAGGTCCTGGCCCGTGACGGAGCCCATGTGGTGGGGCTCGACGTGCCACCGATGGCCAACGAGCTCACCACGGGCATGTCGGCCCTCGGAGGGTCGGCCCTCGTCGCCGACATCACCAGCGAGGAGGCCCCGGCCGAGATCGCGGACTACTTGACCGAGCACCACGGCGGCGTCGACATCGTCGTACACAACGCCGGCGTCACGCGGGACAAGACCCTCGGGCGGATGAGCGGAGAGCTTTGGGACACCGTCATCAAGATCAACCTCGAGGCGCCGCAGCGCATCGATCAGGAGCTGTTCGAGCGCTCGGTCGTACGCAAGAACGGCCGCATCGTCTGCGTCTCGTCGATCAGTGGGATCGCCGGCAACGCCGGTCAGACGAACTACTCGACGTCCAAGGCGGGCGTGATCGGGATCGTCCAGTCGTGGGCGCCCGTCCTGCATCGCCAGGGGGTGACGATCAACGCCGTGGCGCCCGGCTTCATCGAGACCCAGATGACCGCCGCCATGCCGATCGCGATCCGGGAGGCAGGCCGGCGCATGAACAGCCTGTCCCAAGGCGGACTGCCGGTTGACGTGGCCGAGACGATTGCCTGGTTCGCCAGCCCGGCCTCGGCCGGGGTGACGGGAAACATCGTCCGCGTCTGCGGCCAGAGCCTGATCGGAGCCTGAGCCATGGCGGAGCGAGAGCTGGCCGGCGCGCCTTCGATGCTGCCCATGTTCGCCCGGGCCGGGGTGGCCATGATCCCCGGCGTGTCGCGGCTGCCATTCATCGGCGGCGGCGGGGGAGACGTCCCTGACCTGACGCTGACGCTGACCGACGCGGAGATTGACCGGGCCCGTCTGGCCGCCTACGACCGCGTATGCGGCTTCGACGTGGGGGACGCGCTGCCGGCCACCTACCCGCACATGCTCGCCTTCCCGCTGCACCTGGCGCTGATGACCGACGGACGCTTCCCCTTCCCAGCCATCGGGCTCGTCCACATCTCAAACCGCATCGTCCAGCACCGGCCGATCCGGGCCAGCGAGCTGGTCTCGCTTCGGGTCTGGGCCGCGGGCCTCGAGCCCCACCCCCGCGGGACCCAGTTCTCAATCCACTCCGAGGCGCGGATCGCTGACGAGCTGGTGTGGGAAGAGGTGTCGACCAACCTTCGTCGTGGCCCGAGCCACGAGTCGGATGACACGAAGGCCGAGAGCGGCCCGTCCTCGACCACCGATCTCCCCGCCACCGCGACCTGGCGCCTACGTGGGGATCTCGGCCGCCGTTACGGATCGGTGTCAGGCGATCTGAATCCGATCCACGTTCATCCCCTCACGGCCCGGCTGTTCGGCTTCCCGTCCGCGATCGCCCACGGCATGTGGACCAAGGCGCGCTGCCTGGCTGCGCTGGGGCCGGAGTTGCCCACCGCGTTCGCGGTCGAGGTCGCGTTCAAGCGCCCGATCCTCCTGCCGGCCACGGTGCGATTCGCCGAAGCCCGCGAGGGCGATCAGATCCGCTTCGGGGTCCGTTCGGAGCAGGACAAACCCCACCTGGACGGCGTGGTCTACTCGTCGCCCTCGAAGTCGCTGAACAGCTGACGCAGGCGATCGAGGACCGCCGCCGCGGCCGCCAGTTCCTGGTCGGTGAAATCGCTGAGCGCCTCTCGCCACCTGCGCTCGAAGCGCGCGCGCCGCTGCTCCACCTCGTGGCGCCCACGCTCGGTCAGTGACACGAGCACCACACGCTTGTCGCGTTCGGAACGCACCCGCGCCACCAGTCCGTCGGACTCCAGGTGGTCGAGCATCTGGGTCACGGTGGCCGGAGCCAGGTCGGCTACGGCGGCCAGCTGGCTCGCCGGCAGCTCGGTCTCGTCGGCGAGGCCGAACAGGAGGCTGTATTGCGCGTAGCTCAGCCGGTCCAGCTGTTGGGTTTCTCGACCCCGCAGGCGGCGCACCGCGCCCATCGCGGCCTTGAATGACTGGCCCACCGCGGCCATCGGCTCGGTCAGGGCTGGCTTCGCCGCCGCCGGGCGCGCGCGTGTACTGCTCACGCCGCGATCGCCTCCGCCAGCGCACCGTCCGTCGGGGACGCATCGCCGCCCTTGGCCCGCCTGGCCATTCGCTCGGCGCGCATCAGGATGATGCAGGGCAAGATGGCTGCGGCGGTCAATCCGGCCGAGAACCAGAACGCGGTTCCGTACGCCGACGCCTGGGCCCCGACCGTCGTGGCGCCGACCAGCGCCCGCTGCAGCACCACTGCCAGGACGGCGGTTCCAATCGAGCCGCCCACACGCTGCAGGACGTTCAGCTGGGGTGTGGCGTCCGAGAGCTCGGAACGCTCCAAGGATGCGAACGCGGCCGCCATCGCGGGCATGAAGGCGAATCCGATCCCCATGCCGCGGATGAGCATCGCCACCGACAGTGACACGATTGAGGTGTGCGCCCCGATCAAGCCGAACGGGATCGTGGCCACGGTCGTGACGATCACGCCGAATAGCGCCAGCGGGCCTCCTCCCATACGGTCGGTGAGCTTCCCGGCCAGGGGCATGATCAGCGCCATACCGAGGCCCTGGGGCGCCGTCAGCAGGCCGGTGTCGACCACGCTCTCGTGTCTGATCCCCTGCCAGTAGAGGGGCAGCAGGATCATGCCGCCGAACAGGGCCGCGCCCAGACAGAACATCGCGATCGAGGCCGAGGAGAACGTTGGTCTTCGGTACAGGCGCAGATCGAGCAGTGGGTTAGACGTGTGCAGCGCGTGACGGACGAACGTGGCCACGAGCATCACGCCGGCCACGATCGGGATGATCACCTTGAGCGAGCTGAAGCCCCCGGTGACGCCGATCTCGGCCAGGCCGTAGGTGATCAGAGGCAGGCCGGTGGCCATCAGCACCAGACCTCGGTAGTCGAGCCGGCTCGAGCCCTCCGACTTGGTGTTGGGAAGGATCCGCAGAGCCGCTATTACGGCGAGCGCGCCGATCGGCACGTTGACATAGAAGATCCAGCGCCAGCTGGCGTTGTCGATTATCAGCCCGCCGAGCGTGGGGCCTAGGATCGGGGCCAGCATGGCCGGAACGGCGACGATGCTCATAACCCGTCCCATCCGCTTGGGGCCGGCGGCCTCGGCCATCATCAGCTGACCGATCGGCAGGATCATGCCGCCGCCCACCCCCTGTAGGACGCGGAACCCGATCAGCTCGGTACTCGACGTGGCCAGACCACACAGTGCCGAGCCGGCGGTGAACAGCACGAGCGAGACCAGGTACACGCGCTTGGCGCCGAAACGTCTCGCCGCCCAGCCCGTGATCGGGATCACTGCGGCCAGCGACAGCAGGTATCCCGTCACGACCCATTGGATCTCCGCGATCCTCGCGTGTAGTTCGTGCCCCAGCGTGTCGAGTGCGACGTTGACGATCGTCGTGTCGAGGATCGACATGATCGAGCCGATGATCACGACGGCGCTGATGCGCCAGACGTAGGCGTCGATGCGGTCGGAACCGGCCGTGGCGCTCACCGGGCACCACCCTCAAAGTTTCTGAGGAAGCGAATCATTGGCTGCCTAACCATAGCAAGGCGTTTTGGGGCGGCCCCATCAACCAGCGGCAGGCCGTCTATCTTCCATGCCGTGAGTACTTTCGCCGATCTTGGGCTGGCTCCCGATCTTCTGTCCGCCGTCCATGACGTCGGCTACGACTCACCGAGCCCAATCCAGGAGCAGGCCATCCCGCCGCTGCTCGAAGGACACGACGTCATCGGCCAGGCCCAGACCGGTTCCGGCAAGACCGCCGCCTTCGGTTTGCCCATGCTCCAGTACATCGATGCCGAGGACAACGACGTCCAGGGGATCGTGCTCACGCCGACCCGCGAGCTCTGCATTCAGGTCACCCAGGCCCTGCGCGCTTACGGCAAGTCCAAGGGGATCGACGTGGTGGCCGTGTTCGGCGGCGCCCCGATCCGCAGCCAGCAGGCGCAGCTGCGCGCTGGCGGCCAGATCGTGGTTGGGACGGTGGGACGGGTCAAGGATCTGATCTCCCGTCATTCGCTGATGCTCCACTCGTGCCGGTTCGTGGTCCTGGACGAGGCGGACGAGATGCTCGACCTGGGCTTTCTGGAGGACGTCGAGAAGATTCTGGCCCTGACGCCCTCAAGCCGGCAGACCGCTCTCTTCTCGGCCACGATGCCGCCCGAGATCCGGCGCCTGGCCGACCAGTACCTCTATGACCCGGTGACGATCAAGGTCAAGACCGCCACGCTGACCGTGGATACGGTGGAGCAGTTCGCCCTCGAGGTTTCGGCGCGCGACAAGCCCGAGGCGCTGGCCACGGTGCTCGACGCCGAGCACCCCGATCAGGCGCTGGTGTTCGTCCGGACCAAGATCCGCTGCGACCAGCTGTATCGGTCCCTGCGCGACCGGGGCATGAACGTAAAGGCGCTGCACGGGGACATGACCCAGGGCGCGCGCGACGGCGTGATGATCTCGTTCAAGGATGGGCGCCTGCCGTTGCTGATCGCCACCGACGTCGCCTCCCGCGGCCTCGACATCTCCGGCATCTCCCACGTGATCAATTACGACGTGCCCACCTCACCCGATGTCTACGTACACCGGATCGGCCGCACCGGCCGCGTCGGTCGCAGCGGGCGCGCGATCACTTTCTACGAGCCTCGCCAGCAGCGCGAGATCCAGGCCATCGAGCGCCATTCCGGGGTCAAGCTCTCGCCCTGGGTCAAGGACGCTCACGTGGCGCCGATGGTGGCCAAGGCGCCTCCGCGGCGGCACTCCAAGCCACACGTGGCGCCCAACGGTGACGGACCATTGCGAACGCTGATCGTCTCGGGCGGTCGCGCCGCCGGCCTCGAGCCATCGGACATCATCCAGGCCATCACCGCCGCCAGCCAGCTCGAGGGCGGAGCGGTACGCAATGTGCGTGTGCTCGAGCGCTTTGCCTTCGCCGAGGTGCCCGAGCGGGAGGCCGAGCGGGTAATCGAGCGCACGGGCGGGACCGAGATTCGCGGTCACGTCCTGCAGCTCGAGCTGGCCAAGGTCTGACCGCGGCGTCAGGTCCGCGTCCGGCATCCCTCGGGATATCTGACATCGGCGTCAGGTCTGCGTCAGGGCTTGAGCCGGGCGGCGAGACTTCGTGGGCAGGGGGCGTGTTGGGGGGACGAAAGCCCGGTGCACGGGCACCCCAACCACGGGAGGTAATCCCCCATGCGACCTAAATCGCTGTTGCGCCGTCGCCCCTCTGCGGCGACTGTCATCGCGGCCTTGGCGCTCTTCGTCTCGCTCGGCGGCGTCGGCTACGCCGCCACCCTTGGCAATGGCAGCGTCGGCACGGCTCAGCTCAAGAACGGCGCCGTGACGAACAGCAAGCTGAATAACAACTCGGTGTCGTTTCGGAAGATCGTCCCCGGCTCCGTGGGGATCGTGCGGGCCGATACCAACCAGCTTCAGGTGCGGGTCAGCGGCAAGTGCAACCCCGGTCAGGCGATCGGGACGATCGAGAGCAACGGCAAGGTCGGCTGCAACAGCGCGCTGCCCAGCCAGACCGGGACGACCAACAACACCGGCGCCGTGACGAGTTCACCCGCCACGGTGGACAGCGCGAGCCTGGCCACAGGCTCTTCCTACCTGGCCTTGGCCAACCCGACCGTGACCGTGGCCGGGACCGGCGTTGCTCAGCGCGTGGATGTGAGCTGCACGCTCACCGTCGGCTCCAACACGGAGACCCGCAGCGTGACGATCAACACCGGTAACGCGACCACGGAGACGAGCTCGTCGATCCCCCTGATGCAGACCGGCCCCGGCGGCACGGCGACCGTCAGCTGTCAGACCACGAACGCGAGCACTCCAACTCCGTCTGTGACGGTCACCTCGGCGCTTCAGGCGCTTCAGGTCGCTGGCTGAGCGGCCCCTGGGCATGCCCACCCGTGGTCCGGGCGTTGTCCCGCGCGGATCACGGGTAGGGTGCTCACCATGACCACAGCCAATATGAACACCACACACGGGACGATCGCGCTCGAGCTCTTCGACGAGGACGCGCCCAAGACCGTGGACAACTTCCGCAAGTTGGCCGGTGACGGTTTCTATGACGGAATCATCTTCCATCGCGTGATCCCGGATTTCATGATCCAGGGCGGTTGCCCGGAGGGCACCGGGACCGGCGGTCCCGGATATCAGTTCGAGGACGAGTTCAATCAGCACAAGGTCGTCCGGGGGGCGCTCGCGATGGCGAACGCCGGCCCCAACACGAACGGCTCTCAATTCTTCATCGTGACCGCTGACAGCGCACCCTGGCTCGACGGCAAGCACACAGTGTTCGGCCGCGTGACGGCCGGGATGGATGCTGTGGACGCGATCGAGGGTTTGCCAACGGGTGCCCAGGACCGCCCCGTTGACCCGCCGCAGATCGAGTCAATCGAGCTCGACCCGGCCTAGCCGGACCCGCCGGCGGCCCTGAGCCCCCGGCGGCCCGGGCGCCCGGGCGCCCCTGAGCCCCCGGCGGCCATGGCCCCACGGTAGCCTTCGGTCTTCACCAGACACCGGACGGAGAAACGATGGCGAGCGCCCAGCAGCAGGAGACGGCTAAGACCAACGGCGGACCAACGAACACGATCCCGGTCGAGAACCCGGCCACGGGGGAACTCATCACAACGATTCAGATCCTGGGTGCCGAGGATCTGGAAGCCATGGCGGCTCGGGCCCGCGAGGCGCAGCCCCAGTGGGAGGCCATCGGGTTTGACGGGCGCGGTCGGATCATGCGCCGGGCGCAGAAGTGGATGCTTGACAACGCCGACCGCGTGATCGAGAGCGTTGTCTCCGAGACCGGCAAGACTTACGAAGACGCGCAGCTCGCTGACCTGGGCTACACGGTCTCGGCCCTCGGCTTTTGGGCCAAGGAGGGTCCCAAGTACCTGGCTGACGAGCACGTACCGTCCTGGAACAACCCCGTCGCGGCAGGCAAGAAGCTGATCATTCGGTACGCGCCCGTGGGTCTCGTGGGCGTGATCGGGCCGTGGAATTACCCCATCGCCAACTCGTTCGGTGACTGCATTCCCGCCCTCATGGCGGGCAACGCCGTGATCCTCAAGCCGAGCGAGGTCACGCCGCTGAGTTCCCTGCTACTGGCCGAGATGCTCGACGAGTGCGGTCTGCCGGAAAATGTCTTCCAGGTCGCCACCGGTGACGGCAGCACCGGCGCGGCGCTGATCGCCCAGGTCGACTGCGTGATGTTCACCGGCTCGAGCCGGACCGGCAAGGCCGTCATGAAGGCAGCCGCCGAGGCGCTCGTGCCGTGCTACCTCGAGCTCGGCGGCAAGGACCCGATGATCGTCTGCGCCGATGCCAACATCGATCGAGCGGCGAACGCGGCCGCCTTCTACTCGATGAACAACGGCGGCCAGGTCTGCATCTCGGTCGAGCGCTGTTACGTCGAGGCGCCTGTGTACGACGAGTTCGTGCAGAAGGTGACCGAGAACGTCCGCGGCCTGCGCCAGGGCGTCCCGACGGGTGTGGGCACCGTCGATGTGGGTGCCGTGATCTTCCCGCCCCAGCTCGACATCGTCGAGGACCACGTCAAGGACGCCGTCGAGAAGGGCGCCAAGGTCCTGACCGGCGGCCACGCGGCTTCGGGTCCCGGGCGCTTCTTCGAGCCGACGGTTCTGGTTGACGTCGACCATTCGATGAAGTGCATGCAGGAGGAGACGTTCGGACCCACGCTCCCGATCATGAAGATCTCCGACGTCGAGGAGGGCGTCCGCCTGGCCAACGACTCGAATTACGGGCTCCAGGCCAGCGTTTGGACGAGTGACGTCGGGCGCGGCGAGGCGCTGGCCCGTCGGATCGAGGCTGGGGTCGTGTGCGTCAACGACGCTCAGATCAACTACACGGCGCTCAACCTGCCGATGGGCGGGTGGAAGACGTCGGGGATGGGCACGCGCCACGGCTCGAACGGGATCCGGAAGTACACGAAGATCCAGTCACTGTTGGTGACCCGCCGGGCACTCAAGCGCGAGCCGTTCATGTTCCCCTACAAGGCGAGCCGCACCATGATGCTGCGGCGGTTCTTCAAGCTGCTGTACGGGCGCGGTTCCCGGGACTAACCGAACCGGTCCGCCAGGCGCTCTGATGGCGGTTGCGCTCGGTCAGGTGCCGGCGTTGAACACCGACGTCTGGAATGACGGCAGCGAGGTGTCGCGGGCGTAGCCCAGGTTCTTGAGCTTGAAGATGTGCTCGATGCTGGCCAGCAGCGAGAAGTGGTTGAAGTAGTCGAGCACGTCGGTGCTCCCAGGCTTGACGTACTGAGAGATCAGCAGCAGGCCCACCTGGCCCCCGCCCGGGGACGGGCCAGTGGTCGCCCCAGGAGTTGTGGTCGTGGTCGTCGTCGTTGTGCTCGTGGTGGTGGTCGTCGTGCCGGTGGTGGTGGTGGGGGTCGTTGGGGTGGTCGTGGTCCCGGTCGGTGTGGTTGGGGTCGTGGCGGTTGTGGTGGTCCCCGTGGATGTGGTCGGTGTGGTGGTTGTGGGGGTGCCCGTGGGTGTGGTGGTTGTGGGCGTGGTGGGTGCGGTGGTGGTGCCGGTCGGGGTAGTGGGGGTGCCGGTGGGAGCCACGGGAAGGTTCGGGAACGTCTGTGAATCGCAGTTGCTGCACGCCGTCGTGTCGGCATGCGGCCCGCTCTGCGGTGCCTGATCGAATGTGATCGCGATCATCCCGTTGGCTTTGTACGCCGCCGAATTCTTGATCTCCGGCACCACGGTCTGGAGGAACTTCTCCGCTGGCTTGAGGCCCGCTGGGGCGCCGGGCTTACAAGGCTGATCGCTGCCGTCATCGCACGGACTGGGGACGATGTAGGACAGCGCCGGGGTCGTCTTTGTCGCCTTCAAGTCCTTGGCCAGCCGTGTGAGCGTGACGTCGTCCTTTTTACAGCTGGCGCCGTCGGTCAGCCCCTGGAAGTAGACGAAGGGGTTGAGCCAGGTCACATACGGGTCCTTGGCGCGCGGTGCCTGGTCCGGGTCCGGGGCGCCGGGGGCCGGGTGCCGGCAGGCCTTGGGCTGGCCGGCTGGTCCGTCGTTGATGCCCTCGACGTAGGCCTTCCAACCACCGTATTTCGAGCCGCTCAGCTGGTTGGCCAACGTCTCGGTCTGACGCGGATATACGCACCCACTGCCGAGCGCCTGTTGGAACTTGGCTTTGCCGGTGACGGTGAAATTTGCGAACACCGGACAGTTCATCGCGGTCTGTGGCGTCGGCCCCTGACCGCTCACGAGCGCGATCTCGTTGGCCAGTTCGCCCCCGGTGACCCCGTAGTAGAAGGGAATCATCTCGCCTTGCTTGGCGAGCGTCTTGGCGAAGTACTTGTTGTGGGAGCCGAACGTCTGTGTGTAGCCCTGGTCGGCGAGGACGATCAGGAACACATGCTTGATCGCCGGCAGCCCGGAGGAGCTGGGCGTGGGGGCGGGGGTCGTGGTGGTGGTTGTGGTCTGTTGCGGCGTGGTCGTCGCGGGCGTGGTCGTCGTGGTGGTGATCGTCTTTGACCCGCCCCCTCCACCCCCTCCCCCGGATCCACCCGAGCTGGCCACGGGGGTGGCCGGGGGTGAGTGGTGACCCTCCAGCACGACCACCAGGGCGTGAGGAAGCACGCTCGCCACGCCGGCGCCGACGGTTGAGCCGACGATCACGCCAAAGCCGAGCATGCTGAGGATCGCGGCGGCGGCCGCTCGAGGGGTTCGTAGCCATCCCGGCAGCGGCAGGGCCGAAGGCTCGTGGCTCGGGTCCGAAGCGGCGGCCGGCCCGCGAGACGCCTCTGTCTGATCGCCGCGTTCGAGAATGCCGGTGAGCGCGGCGGTGGCCGTCGCCGGCAGCGCCCCGCGCCGCGCACCGCACTCGATGCAATACCGCTGGTCGTGTGCCAGCGCAGCATTGCACTGGTTGCATTGGAGCACGCTCGGGTGCCGGGTCTCGTCAGCAGGCATGACTGGTCCCCAGTCTTGCCTGGCCACGTGTGATGGTTGTGAACAAGACGTGGATCATCGCCAGCGAGACCTTGGTCCGCCACCTCGGTAACACGATGGTCACAACCGCTCACCGGGGTCCATCCATACTCGCCGTCCTGTGACGGACCTCACGCCGCCCACCACTGAAGCGGTCACCAGGCCGGATCTCACGGCACCCACCACCGAGCCAGCCACCACTCCGGATCTGGCTATCCCGGCCGCCAGTGACCTGTGCGCCAACTGCCAGGCGCCGCTGGCCAGCGACCAGCGCTACTGCGTGAACTGCGGCGAGCGGCGTGGCAAGGCCCGGCCACCATTCGAGCCGACGGCGAGCAAAGCCCCCGCCCCGCCTCCACCGAAGCGCGAGCGCCGTACGCGAGCCTCCGCGGGCACGACGCTGATCGCGGGAGTCGCCACGCTGCTCCTGGCCATGGGGGTGGGCGTTCTGATCGGACAGAACGGCACCAGCAACAGCGGAAAGCAGCCCGCGGCGCCCGCTGCGCAGGTGATCACGGTCAACGGCGGCGGTGGTGGGTCGGGTTCAACCGCGACCGCCAGCACGGGCTCGAAGTCGAAGAAGGCGGGCAAGAAGGGCTCCGCGAAGCACGGCGCGGCCCCGGTGGCGCACCTGTCCAAGAAGACGACCGCCGCGGTGAACCAGGGCGCGGCGAACGTCGTCGGAACGACTCAGAAGCTCGCGCCGGCGACCGTGAAGGTGGGCGGCAAGTGCCAGACCGGCGAGGCCGGCTGCCAGAACGGGAAGTTCACCGGCGGCTTCTTCGGCGGCGGGTGAGCATGCCGTCGGTGGGTGAGCCATGTCGTCGATGATCAAGCGTGCCCGCGGCGCGGCGAGCGGCCGGGGCGGCGGACGTAAGCCCGCCCAAGGCGACGCCAGGCCATTCGGTGCGCCTCCGTCAGGCGACGGTTCGGTGGTCGACCTCAAACGCCGCCATGACCAGCTCAAGGCCCGCGTGGCCGAGCTGCAGTGGGATCTCGGGGGCCTGGTGTACGAGATGGCGATTCGTGACCGGATCCGAGTCGATGTTCTGGTGCGGCGAGCCGCCGTACTCCAGAACGCCGAGGCCGAGCTCGGCGAAGTGGAGCGAATCCTCCGTTTGGAGGAGACCTCGACCGCCGGCCAGTGCACCTCCTGCGGAGCTCCGCATTCGGTCGGTGCTGCGTACTGTTGGCAATGCGGTCAGCCTCTGCTGCCGCAGATCCACAGCGACGCGATCACGGCGCCGTAGCGCCCCGGTCGCAACCGCCGTCGTCCGTCAGCCGAACTGGCCCGTCACGTAGTCGCGCGTCCGGCTGTCCTGCGGGTTTCTGAAGATCGTGTTCGTGTCGCCGTATTCGATCAGCGTCCCCACGCGCTCGACGCCATCGAGGCTGAAGAAGGCGACGTGATCGGCCACGCGCGCCGCCTGCTGCATGTTGTGGGTGACAATCACGATCGTGTAGCGGTTCTTCAGCGTGTGCATCAGCTCCTCGATCGAGGCGGTGGCGATCGGGTCGAGCGCCGAGGCGGGCTCGTCGAGCAGCAGTACGTCGGGCTCCACGGCGATCGCCCGTGCGATGCACAGGCGCTGCTGTTGCCCTCCCGAGAGACCGAGCGCGCTGTCACGCAGCCGATCCTTTACCTCGTCCCATAGCGCGGCCTGGGTCAGGGCGCGTTCCACTCTCGAGTCGAGATCGGATCGCATGCCGAGGTTGCGAGGCGCCCAAGCGACGTTGTCGTAGATCGACTTGGGGAACGGGTTGGGCTTCTGGAACACCATCCCGATCCGACGGCGGACCTCGACGCGGTTGACCGCGGCGCCGTACACGTCATGGCCGTGATAGAGCACCCGCCCGTCGAGCCGGAAGCCGGGGATCGAGTCATTCATGCGGTTGAGGCTGCGGATGAAGGTCGACTTCCCGCAGCCAGAGGGGCCGATCACCGCGGTCACGAGGTTCCGGTAAATGGGGAACGTGGTCCAGCCGAGAGCCTGTTTCTCCCCGTAGTGGATCGACAGGTCACGGATGTCGAACACGGCCTCGCGAGCGATCCGCGGCTCGCCGCCGTTCCACTGCCTCTGTGGCGAGAGCGGCGGCAATCCTTCAGTGTGGATCCGCACGCGGCCGGGGACCGCGTGCTCGCCCGCGCCTCGGCTCTCGCCAGGGTCCCCTCCGGTCATGACGTCATCTTTGCACGGCTCCGGGCGAGCAGGACCCTGGCCCCGACGTTGGCCGCGAAGATGAGTGCCAGCAGCACGAGCGCGGCACCCCAGGCGTCAGTGAGGGCCTGAGGGGAGGGTAGATCGAAGGTGGTGTAGATATACATCGGGATGCTGGGTACGCCGTGCCCGAAGATGTTGATCTGAGTCGAGTTCGGGTTGAAGATGCTGTTGGCGATCAGCAGCGGAGCCGTCTCTCCGGCTGCGCGGGCGATGGCCAGAATGGCACCGGTGGCGATGCCGCCGATGGCGGCGGGCAGGATGACCCCGAGCACCGTGCGCCAGCGGTCGACGCCGAGCGCATCCGCGGCCTCTCGCAGAGTGGACGGGACGAGCAGCAGCACCTCCTGGCTCGAGCGGGCGATCAGAGGCAGCATCACGATCGAGAGGGCCACCGATCCCGCGAAGCCGGACTCCTTGCCTTCGGGCAAGACGATGAGGCCGTAGATGACCACGCCGACGATGATCGTCGGCAGTCCCTGCAGCAGGTCGAGCACGAGCTTCAGCCCACGCGCCGAGCGCGCGCCGGGCTTGGCGAACTCGGTCAGGTAGAGGCCGGTGAGGACGCCGATCGGGACGGCGATCAGCGCCCCGAAGGCCACCAGCACACCGGTCCCGATCAACGAGTTGGCGATTCCCCCACCCCCGATTCCGGCTTGGTTCTTGAACAGAAAGTCGAGGCTCAGCGCCGGCGCGCCGTGTCTCGCCACGGTGTAAACGAGATCCGCCAGCAGGGCGACGGCCAAGACTGCCGACGTCGTAGCGCCGAGTTCGACCAATCGACTGACCACCGCGCGACGGCGCAGATTGCCGGATGCGGTCAAAGGGGCGCTCGGGTCAGGCAGGGAGGGGTGCCTTCCATCCGCTTCTGACACACCGGTCATCGGGCCAGGACTCGCATCACGTCGAAGCGGGAGGCAATCGTGCGTGCCAACAGGCTGGCCAGCAACCCGATCCCGAGCAGGATCAGGGCGAGGTAGAACAGTGACGGGATATCGAGCTTGCTCTGGGGCGAGGGGAACTCGGTGGCGATACGGCTCGCCAGGCTGTTTCCCGGCAGAAAGAGCGATTTGCTGATCCCGGATCCGTCACCGATCATCTGCGTCACAGCGATCGCCTCGCCGAGCGCACGCCCGAGCCCGAGCAGGGTCGCCGCTGCCACCCCGGAGACAGTGGTGGGGAGCACGACCCCCCGGATGATTTCCCAGCGGGTCGCCCCGAGGGCGGCCGCGCCGTCCTTCAGGTCCTGTGGGACCGTCAGGAACAGGTCACGGCTGAGCGCGGCGATGATCGGGATCACCATTACCGTCAGCCCGATGCCGGCGGTGAAGATGCTGAGGCCCGTGGTCTGAGGAGGACCGAACAGCGGAATGAAGCCGAGCGTGTTGTGCAGGAAGGGCTCCACGTGGCCAGCCACGAAGGGGGCGAGCACGATCACGCCCCAGAACCCGACGATCACACTGGGGATGGCGGCGAGCATCTCGACCAGCGGTCCCACCACCGCCCGGACGATCGGCGGCGCCATCATGCTCAGATATAGGCCGATCGCGATTCCCAGCGGGGTGGCAATCGCCAGCGCCATGAGCGAACTGAGAACGGTGCCATAGATCGCCGCGGAGGCCCCGAAACGGCCGAAGTTTGGTGCCCATACTGAATGCACCAGAAAGCCGAGCCCAAAATGTGAAATTGCCGGGCGCGCCCCGTTGATTACTTGATACAGGACCTCCCCGAGCACGAACAGGCACAGCAACCCGGCGATCACACACAGGCCGTAGAGGACGCGATCGCCGATCCCGGCGCCGGGCAGCCTCAGTCCCCGCATGCGGGCACCCCGAAATTGAACCTTGGGCTCAAGGACACGGCGCGGCAGCGTAGAGAAAACTGCCCCTGTAATTGCGGTCTGTCACCGCGATCACAAGCTTTACATCTCCTAGTTACAAGTCGGCAACAGATGCCCCGAGCTGCGCCGCGATCCTTGCCAGGCTTGACGGGCCGGCCGGGCCAGCCGAGCACGACCGAGCGCACTCTCGGCCGCTTGTCCCAACCCGAAAGGAACTGCTTTGCTTTCCAAGAGATTGGCCAGGTTGACATGCCTGGCTTTGCTCGGAGGCGCTATCTCAGGCCTCACCGCCGCCTCCGCCATGGCAGCGGCCACGCTCCAGGGCGCCGGCTCAACTCTGGTCGCTCCCCTCGAGGCGGAGTGGGGGCCGGCCTGGGCCAACCTCACCGGCAACACGGCTCCCACCTACCAGGCGGTGGGTTCAGGCACGGGTCTGAAGGACATCGGCAGCGGCCTGGTCGACTTCGGCGCTTCGGACGCACCGATCTCCGCTTCGACCACACCGTGCCCCAACTGCTTCGAGATTCCCTGGGCGCTCACCGCGACCGGCGTGGGCTTCAACATTCCCGGGGTCCATTCGCTCCGCCTGACCGGCAAGGTGCTCGCTGGCATCTACCTCGGGCAGATCACGAAGTGGAATGACCCGAAGATCAAGTCCCTTAACAAGCACGTGCACCTGCCGAATCTGGGCATAACGCCTCTGCATCGGCTGGACGGATCCGGGGACTCATACGCGTTCACCGATTACCTGTCAAAGGTGAGCAGCACCTTCAAGAGCCAGGTCGGCCGGGGCACCAAGCCGTCCTTCCCGCACGGACCCGGTGCCACCGGGAACAGCGGGATGGTGACCGTGCTCGAGGCCACCAAGGGCTCGATCGCTTACATCGCGGTCTCGTACCTGATCGGCCACCAGCTGGCGGCCGCGGCGATTCAGAACAGCGCCGGCCGGTACGAGGTGCCGAACCTGAAGAACATCGCGAACGCCGCGGCGAGCGTGAAGCACGTCCCCGGGAACGAGGAGATGCATATCGTCGATCCGGGGCGTTCAGCGAAGATCGCCTACCCGATCTCGACCTTCACCTACGCGATCCTGCGTCCGAGCGATCCGCTTGGCAACGGAGGGCTGCTCAAGTCCTTCGTGAAGTACGCGCTCGGAGCGGGCCAGTCACTTGGTCCGCGGCTCGATTTCGTGCCGCTCCCGTCCAGGGTCCATCGCGCGGACGAGGCCGCCGTGGGCAAGATCCACTGAGTCGGTTGCAGACAATGGCTGCCCTCGGCCCGGTCACGTGAATGACCGGGCCGAGGTGCACCGTGTGGTGTCGGATCGCGGTCGACTCAGTACCGCCGCGGCTGATCTTCTAATTACCCGAGAATCGGGAGGTAGTTGTGAAACGTCGTATTTGCCTGGTGGGAGCCGCACTCAGCGTGATTCTCATGGCATTCGGAGTTGCCGGAGCAATGGCAAGCAAGACCAAGACCAAGACCGCAAGCAAGCCCGTCGCGGTCGTGTGTCACACCAAGACCACGATCGTCGTCCCCACCGGGGACACGGGAGTGACACCCCCGGTGTCACAGGGATCCGAGTACGGGTCTGCTGCCTGCGGGAAGCTCGGGCGTGGTGTCCAGAGCGATCAGTTCAGCGTTCCGGACAGTGGTGACACTGTGGCCACGTTCACCTGGTACCTACCCACGGGCACGATCCGGGGTAAGTCTGACCTGACGCCGCAGGAAGGCACGCTCAACTTCCTGTCCGTCGATTACGTGGGCAAGCTCACCATCGTCGGCGGGACCGGCGCGTTCGCCGGCGTCAAGGGCAAGGGACCGGGCACCATGGTGTGCCAGAGCCCTGACAGCGTCCACACGAGCTGCACTGACAAGCTGAAGCTCAAGCTGCCCGCTACTAGCTAACCGTTTCGTCGCCCCGGCCCGGTATCGCAACTCAGCGTGCCGGGTTCGGGCGCCGAACTCCCGGGAGGGACTAGCGGTTCACGCAGGCCGGGATTCCCAGCGCCCGCCAGGCCGCGTCAGCCCGCACCTCGACTGGCTCCAGCTGCTGCTGCAGCGTCTTGATCGCGACCACCGGGTCATTGCCGGCGCGGAGGCCTTTGAGCGTCGAGCGCAGCAGGGCCAGCTCGGCCGCCTTGGCCGCCAGGCCATCACCGAACGAGCTCGGGCCGCGAATTGCCCGGAGCCCTGAGAGCTCACGGCTCAGCGCCGAGACGCCCCGGCTGACGAACTCTTCGCCCTGGTTCGGAGTGCCGGGGGCCGGAATGGCGTTCATGCGCCGCGCCGCCGTATTGCAGACACGCGTTGCCCGAGCCCGCAGCTGCGCCGCCGTCAGCGAGCTGCCGCCGCACCCGGTTAAGGCAAGCGCGGCCAGCAGCCCGATCAAGACGGGCCAAATCGCCAGATGGCGCGGGCTCATCGCAGAGCTACGCCGAGCAGGCGCTCGAGCTCGGGGATCGTCCGTGCGTCGTCCGTGTGGTGGACGGTTGCCATCCCCAATGCCGCCGCCGGCTTCAGGTTGAACCCGAGGTCATCCACATACACGCACCGCGACGGATCGAGCCCGATTCGCTCGGCGCCCAGGACGTAGATCTCCTGAGTTGGCTTGCGCATGCCGACCTCGCCCGAGATCACGATCCCGTCGAACAGCTCGGAGAGCAGGGCGCGGTCGTAGCGGCGCGTGCCCCACGAGTTCGAGATCAGCCCCGTCCTGATGCCCTGCCCGCGGGCCCGCCGCACGGCCGTCAGCATCGCCTCATCGGGATGTCCCCCGGCGAACAGTCGGTCGATCAGGTGCGGTGAAGCCACGCCGAGCACGGCGGCGAACTGGGGCTCGAACTCCTCCTCGGGCAAGGCCCCGGTCTCAAGTCCGATGAGCAGGTCACGGCTCTTCGGGTCATGGCGGAAGAGCTCGCCGACCTTCTCGGGGGACAGTCCCTCCCCTTCGCAGAACGCCCGGAACGTGTCAAACACGTTGCTCGTCATGACGCCGCCCCAGTCGACTAGCAAGCCCTGGTAGGCCGACGGCTGCTCAGAAGCCATTGCGGGTCACATCGAGCGCTCGCTGGGCCAGCTCGACCACGCCGTCGCCGAAGGACTTCAGATACGGGTCATCGGTCGCGCCCGAGATTGCGCGCTTGTAATTGCCCTCCATGAAGGCGACGGCCTTCCACAGGGCGAGCGTCACGTACCAGTCCAGCTCCCCGACCGACCGCCCGGAGCGCTCCTCATAGAGCCCCACCAGCTCCTGCCGAGTCGGGAAGCCGGGCAACGAGGTCACGCTCTGGAGGCTGAACTTGGTCGTCTGCTCGTCACCCGCCTCCGTCCACTGGATCATCATGTAGCCGACGTCGGCCAGCGGGTCGCCGATCGTCGCCATCTCCCAGTCGAAGATCGCCACCAGACGAGCCGGGGCGCCATGAGCCAGCATCGTGTTGCCGAGCCGGTAATCCCCGTGGACGATCGTGGCCGGGGGGGACTCCGGCATGTTCTCGGCCAGCCAGGCGCTGACCTGCTCGAACTCCGGGATCTCTCGGGTGCGGTTGTGCTCCCACAGGCCGTTGAAACGGCGTAGCTGGCGCTCCAGGTAACCCGTTGGCTTGCCGAATCCCTCGAGCCCGATGGTGGACCAATCGACCGCGTGCAGTTCGACCAGAGCGTCGATCAGTTCCTCGGCGATGCGGGCGCGCTGCTCGGGATTGTCGAGCGCGGCGGGAAGCTGGTGGGTGATGACATCACCCTGCACCTCCTCCATCACGTAAAAAGGCGCGCCGATCACACTGTCGTCGTCGCACACGGCCAGGACCTCGGGCGTCCGGACCTGGGTTGGCTCGAGCGCGCCGAGGAGGCGGGCCTCGCGCAGCACGTCATGGGCGCTCGGCGGCAGCGGCCCCCGGGGCGGGCGCCGCAGGACGACGCCCGTTGAGAGCGAGTAGGTCACGTTCGAGTGGCCGTCGCCCACGGGTACCGCTGCCAGATCGCCCGGCGCGTCGAGACCGGCGCCGGTCAGGAACTCGCGCAGAGGCTCGAGCACGAGCAGGGGCTCACGATCGTTGGCAGCGCCCTGCGCGTGGGTCTGGACGATGTCGTCTGGGGCAGCCGTGACGGTCATCCGCCCGGAGCCTACCGGCGTATGCCGTCGCTGGTTCTCGCGCCGCGGTGACCTGCGCCCGGGGACGGAGCGGCCGCCGCCACAGGGAAGCGGCTGCCGCTCCGGTGCCGTCCGGCCGGGTGGGAGATCAGGTTCAGGCGGCTACGGGGACGTTCGGCGCGAGCTCGCGATCGAAGCGCCATCCGAACAGCTGGGAGCGATCACCGGCCAGCCCGACGACGGTGGCACCCGTCTCGCGCTCGATGGCCGCCATCAAAGTGGCGATCCGGTCTCTGAGCGCCTCACCGGCGCCCGTGTCATCGCTCATGAGGTCTCCGCTGCCATCCGGGACCAGCACCGTAACTCGGTCGGGACGGTAGGCGGCGATCCTCGCCAGCAGCTCGAAGTCCGAGTCCACCGGTCCGAAGATTGCTAGTACGTCGCTCATGGCGATCAGTCTGGGTCGCCAGCGTAAAGCGATCCTGAACGCTCCCGAACAATCGGGACCGAAACGCGCGCCAGGGCCTGAGTACGCTCGTTTAAGCACATGCCCGAGTTACCCGAAGTCGAGATCACCGCCCGTCTGATCGGGGCCGCCACCGCCGGCCACCGGATCGAGTCCTCGCTCTCCCCGGGGGTCAACGCGCTGCGCACCTATGACCCGCCGCTGTCGACGATTGACGGCCTCGAGATCGCCGGTGTCTCCCGGCGCGGGAAGCTGTTCAAAATCGAGCTCGAGGACGCCAAGACGCTCCTCATCCATCTGATGTCAGCCGGGCGTCTGCAGCTGTTCGACACCCGCGCCTCTCTGCGAGACCGGACCTCGCGTTTCCTGCTCCGCCTCGATGACGGGCGCGAGCTGCGCCTGCGCGAATTTGGCACCAAGCAGGCGGCCTGGGTCAAGCTGCTGCGCAATGACGCGCTCGAGGAAGAGGAGACGCTCTCCCACCTCGGGCCCGAGGCCTGGCCTGATCCGCCGCCGTTCGGCCCGCTGCTCGACGCGCCGCGTCCTCTGCACGGCCTGCTCCGTGACCAGCGCGTGATCGCTGGGATCGGGCGCTCATGGGTGGACGAGATCCTCCACGCGGCGATGCTCTCGCCGTTCAAGCGGGGCTCAGAGCTCTCCGAGGAGGAGGCGGCCACGCTCCGGGACGCCACCATCGCCTGCCTCGGTGCGGCCATCGCCCACTACGAGCAGACGATCGCGCTTCCGATCCCCGACAAGCTGCCGATGCCGCTGACCGTGCACCGTCGCAACGGCGAGCCGTGCCCGCGTTGTGGGGCCACGCTCGAGGCCGTCTTCTACGAGGACTACGTCATGTGTTACTGCCCGGCCTGCCAGACCGAAGGCAAGCTCCTCAAGGATCGGCGCCTCTCGCGCCTGCTCAAGTAGGGTTTCGTCCGTCGTGGCCCCCGCACCCGGAGATTCCGCCCCCGACTTCACCCTCCCCGACCAGGAGGGCAACCCGGTCACGCTCTCGGACTTCGCGGGCAAGAACGTCGTCCTCTACTTCTACCCAAAAGCTGACACCCCGGGATGTACCACCCAAGCCTGCGGCGTCCGCGACCACAGCACGGACTATCAGCGTGCCGACGCCGTCGTGCTCGGTGTCTCTCCTGACCCGCCGACGAAGATCGCCAAGTTTGACCAGAAGTACGGTCTCGGATTCCCGCTCCTCGGTGACGAGGACCACAAGGTGGCTGAGGCCTACGGGGTGTGGGTCGAGAAATCGATGTACGGGCGAACGTACATGGGCATGGAGCGGAGCACCTTCGTGATCGGTCCCGACGGGAAGGTCAAGGACGTGTTCCGCAAGGTCAAGCCGGCGCAGCACGACGAGCTCGTGTTGGGCGCGCTGACTGCCTGAGATCGCCCAGTTTTTCGTGGAATTGAGGCTCGGCTACCGCTCCGAGCCCGGCCGGGCTCCCCACCCCGCGTGCCGCACTCGAGCCCCGACGCCGTGCAATTCGCAGCAAACTCGGTTGGCTCGGTTGGTGTGGCTGCGCTGCGCTCGCATAGGGAGCGATTCGTCCCACGGTCAACCCGGCGCGGGGGATCTTCTACGAAATGCACGCCGGCGGCCGGGGCGCCGGGCTGAGCCCATCGCTCGGGCGTCCCGAACCCCGCTGCCGGGCTACTGAAGCCCCTCGCGCGCCTCGCGCACGAGAGTCACAGCTTCCGGGAAGATGACCGCCATCACCGAGCGGAGCTGCTCGGCCTGCTGTTCGGTCGTACCCTGGATGTTGGCCCGGTTCATGGCCGCCACGGTCAGATCGACCGCGAGCTTGATCGCGTTGTCGGCCCAGGCTAGCCGCTGAGCGCCCTGCATCTGCTCAGCAAATTCGCCCAGCCGTCGCTGGAGATCGTCTGGGTCTCCGAAGAGTCCGCCGAAACCGCTGCCTTCCATGACTTCAATGGTAGCTCCCCCGGCTAGTGGGCCCGGCGAGCCCCTTACGCAACGGCCTTCCGGGCCAGCACCGCCACCGTGCCGCCTCGCCGCCAGCAGGCCGCGCCGAGCTCGGCCAGCGCCGCCACGGGCATCAGGGGCAGGGCGAGGAGCGTCAGCGCCAGATCCCTCCCGCCCAGGGGCACGTTGCGCTTGAGCAGGTTGTAGAGGTAGGACGGCTCGCTGGTGAGGCGGTTCACACCGGACTGCCACATCCCGAACGCGTTGTGTTCGAGCAGGAAGTGCCGGGTGCTGACCACGTCAAAGCCGGTCGCGCGCAGCAGCCTGTGTATGCCTTCGGCGGTGAAGTGAGTGCGATGGCGCGGCACGTCGAGGTGGTACCAGTGCTGGCCTCCGACCGAGGCCTGCACGCTGGCCAGGTTCGGAACCCCCACCAGCAGTCCCCCACCCGGCCGGACCCATTTCGAGATTCGTTCGAGGCCCCAGCGCGGATCCTCGAGGTGCTCAAGCACGTGCCAGAGCGTGACGGCGTCGAGGGAATCGGGGTCGATGTCCGCCTGCTCCACGCCGACCTGCGTCACCGGTGCGCCGAGCGCCGCGGCCCGTTGCACGCCCCGAGCCGCCGGCTCGATGCCGAACGCGTCATAGCCTGCCGATCGGGCTCGCGCCACGAACCGACCCTGGCCTGCCCCGGCATCCAGCACGCGAGCTCCCGGCGCGGCCAACGTCCTGAGGAGAGCCAGCCGCTGTGTGTCGTAGGCACGCAGGAGGGGCGATACCAAGCGGTAGAGCCGCGGGACCCCGGGCCGAAAAGCACCCGAGTCATTGAGCTCAGGCCACGCCGGTCCGGCTGTCACCGCCGTCCCGCAGCGCTCGCAGCGCACCAGGTCAAACCACTCGCCGGTGACGCCCGGCTCGGACGCGGGGACCGAACGCCACGGCTCAAGCATCCCACCGCACGCTGGGCAAGCGGCGGGGACAGCCTCACGGCTCGGCACGGCGGCTAGCATACGGCGCCCGGATGAACCCTGAACAGCAGCTCCAATACGAATCACGCGTGCGCAGCCGGCAGGCGATGATCGCCGGTCTCGCGGGCGTTCTGCTCGTCCTGGCCTCTGCGATTCAACTCGGTGGTCCCCATACGAAGGTCGACGAGCTGACGATTGACCTGATCGTGGCCAACAAACGCTTCCCGCTCGATCTGATCGCGGCGGTGGTTAACGGCCTCGGCTCACTGGCGGTCGCGTGGACGCTCACCTACCTATACCGGGCCTCGAAGGCGCGCAATGACGAGGTCAAGCCGTACGTCAAGTGGGTCGCCATCACGGGCGGAGTGCTGGCCGCCCTGACCGGGACCATCTACGCGATCGTGGTGGCGATCAAGGTCCACCAGTTCGTGACCACCGGAGCTCAGACCTACCAGGAGGCCAACCACCTCACTGGCTCGGCCGGGCTGCTGGTCCTTCAGCTCATCGGGCAGGCGGCAGCACTTCTGCTCGCGGTGGGATTCGTGCTCGTCTCCCTGACCGCCATGCGCCAGGGGTTGCTTTCCCGGTTCATGGGCTACCTGGGCATTTTCGCCGGCGTCCTGGTGCTGTTTCAGATCACCCAGATCCCCATCGTTCAGGGGTACTGGCTGGCCGCGGTCGGCTACCTGATCTCCGGCCGCTGGCCCACAGGCGTGCCGCCGGCCTGGACATCGGGGCGGGCCGAGCCCTGGGCACCGTCGGCCCAGCTGCGTGCCCAACGCGTCGCCGCGGGAACGCGTCCCGGACGGGGGGGCCTGTTCGGACGGCCCAAGCCGCCCCCCAAGCCGGATCCCCAGCCCGCTGGGGCACCGGCGGCCGTGGCCGGACGCACGCGAGCCAGCACGCCTAAGCGCAAGCGCAAGCGCCGTAACTAACCCGAACGGCCGCCGTTCGTCGCGTGGCGAGGACCGCTGGGCTGCCTCACGCGACCGTTCAGCGATCCGGCCTTGCCGCTCTGCGTTCTGGAGTGAAGGCTTCCGCCCCGTCTCGTAAACACACGAGTTGGAGGTGAGACGTGGAAGCAGGTCGTTTGCCGCCGCGCGAAGCCGACGTAGCTCCCGCACCCGATCCCACGGGTGGCCGGTCAGCGGGCTGGTCCCCGGCCGACCCAGGGCCGCTCGGGCTGGCTGCGTTCGCGGGCACGACGTTCGTGCTCAGCATGATCAATTCCGGACTGGTCGGGACCCACAAGGTGCCGGGTGGTGGGCTGTTGCCCATGGTCGCTGCCCTAGCCATCGCCTACGGCGGCGCCGCGCAGCTGCTGGCCGGGATCTGGGAGTTCCGCACCGGCAACACTTTCGGTGCGGTCGCATTCTCCTCCTACGGAGCGTTCTGGATCTCGTTCTACTTCGTCGTCCAGTCAGTGTCGGCGAACCAGGGATCAGAGGTGTTCAGCGGATTGGGCCTCTATCTGTGGATGTGGGGAATTTTCACCACTTACATGTTCATCGCCTCGTTGCGAACCACCGGCGCGGTCGCGCTGGTGTTCTTGCTGCTGGCGATCACGTTCATCGTGCTCGGTATCGGCAACTCCTCCCTGGCGGGCGGTACGGCCGCGACCAACGGCACGATCAAGCTCGGTGGCTACCTCGGCCTGCTGACCGCGATTGCGGCCTGGTACGCGTCGTTTGCCGCGGTCATCAACTCGACCTTCGGTCGTGTGGTGGCACCCGTCTTCCCGCTGCGGCGTTGAGGATGGGACCCCGACTGGGGTACAACTAGTCCTAGACAAGACCGCATACCGCGGAACAGCCTGGGCGCCGGTGCTCACAAGCGCCGGCGCCTTGGGCTGACCGAGGTCAAAGGGGCCAGGGTTCGGAAGAAGGAGAGGCTTTACATGGCAGACACGGCATCGACTTCGGCCAGCGGAGAGACGCTCGAGCAACAGCTCGAGGAGATGCTCGACATTGAGACCTTCGATCCTCCGGCGGAGTTCCGCGAGCACGCGCTCCTGAACGACCCGGCGATCTACGAGGAGGCTGACAAGGACTGGAAGGGCTGGTGGGTCAAGCAGGCCAAGGAGCTCCACTGGTTCAAGGAGCCGACGGTTGACGTGGACGACTCGAACCCCCCCTTCTACAAATGGTTCGAGGACGGCAAGATCAACGCCTCCTACAACTGTCTCGACCGTCACGTCGAGGCCGGGCGCGGCGACAAGGTTGCCTTCCACTGGCGGGGCGAGGAGGGCGAGGAGCGTGATCTCACGTATGCGGACCTGCACCGCGACGTACAGCGCTTCGCCAACGCGCTCAAGGACCTCGGCATCCAGAAGGGCGATGTGGTCGGCATCTACCTGCCGATGATTCCCGAGGTGGTCGTCTCGATGCTGGCCTGCGCCCGGATCGGGGCACCGCACAACGTCGTCTTCGGGGGCTTCTCACCCGATGCCGTCAAGGAGCGGATGGAGTTCTCAGAGGCCAAGGCGCTGATCACGGTTGACGGCGCGCGACGCAAGGGCAAGACCGCTCCGATCAAGGAGCAGGTCGATGCGGTGATGGGCGATCTGGCCTCACTGGAGAACATCGTCGTGATCAAGTCGACTGACACTGATTGCGACATGCAGGAGGGCCGTGATGTCTGGTACCACGAGATCTGCGACGCCGCCGACCCCGAGTGCCCGGCTGAAGAGCTCGACGCCGAGCACCCGCTGTACATCCTGTACACGAGCGGCTCGACGGCCAAGCCCAAGGGAATCCTCCACACCACCGGTGGTTATCTGACCGGCGCCAGTGCGACCCACCGGTACGTGTTCGACCACAAGCCCGAGGAGGACGTGTACTGGTGCGCGGCCGACGTCGGTTGGGTCACCGGTCACTCCTACATCGTCTACGGGCCGCTGTGTAACGGCGCCACGTCGGTGATGTGGGAGGGGGCACCCGATTACCCGCATAAGGGGATCTGGTGGGAGATCGCCGAGCGCTATGGCGTGACGATCTTCTACACCGCGCCGACCGCGATTCGCGCCTGCATGAAGTGGGGTGCCGAGCACGTGGAGAAGGCCAACCTCGAGAAGTTGCGGTTGCTGGGCACGGTCGGCGAGCCGATCAACCCCAAGGCGTGGCTCTGGTATTACAAGATCGTCGGCGGCGAACACTGCCCGATCGTCGACACCTGGTGGCAGACCGAGACCGGCGCGATCATGATCACGCCGCTCCCGGGGATCGTGGCCACCAAGCCCGGCTCAGCCACGCGCCCCTTCCCGGGCATCGCGGCGGATGTGGTTGACGAGCGCGAGGGCAAGCCGCTCGACGAGGGGCAGGGCCTGCTCGTGCTTCAGCGGCCGTGGCCGTCGATGCTGCGCACGCTCTACAAGGAGGATGACCGCTTCATCGAGACCTACTTCTCGAAGTTCGGGAAGGAGACATACGTCGTTGGCGACGCGGCGCGCAAGGACAAGGACGGCTACTTCTGGGTCATCGGGCGGATCGACGACGTCGTCAATGTCTCCGGTCACCGACTCTCGACGGCTGAGGTGGAGTCCGCGATCGTCTCGCACGGGAAGGTCGCCGAGTCGGCGGTGATCGGGCAGGCCGACGAGGACACCGGCCAGGCCATCTGCGCGTTCGTGACGCTGGAGGGGGATCTCGCCGGATCAGACGCACTGATCGAGGAGATCCGCGCCCGTGTGGCGGATCGAATCGGCAAGTTCGCGCGACCGAAGCGGATCATCTGGGCTGATGACCTGCCCAAGACTCGCTCGGGCAAGATCATGCGCCGGCTCCTGCGCGACATCGCGGAGGGACGCGCACTTGGGGACGTCACGACCCTGCGCGACCCCGACGTGATGTCACAGCTCGAGTCGAAGATCAAGGAAGAAGAGGCCGCCGAGTAGTAGGGAGGCTCCGCCAGAGCTCAGGCCGAGCTCGGGTCAGACGCTCAGCCGTCGCCCGAGCTCGGCGGCGTGCCGGCGGGCGACCGGGATCGTCTGTCCGTCACCGAATGTCAGCTCAGCTGTCCCTCCGATCAGCGGCCGTAGCTCGGTGGCACTGCGCAGGTTGGCCACGTACTGCCGGTGGACCCGGAAGAACCCGAACGGCTCCCAGCGTTGCTCGATATCGGACAGGGTGGCGCGCAGGAGATACCTGCCCTCGCTGGTCACGATGCGGACGAAATCACCGTAGGACTGGACGAACTCGATCGAGCTCCGGGCCAGCAGCCGCGTTGATCCACCGTGGGCATTGGCGACGGCGATCATCTCGTCATGCGGGGCCGGCGCTGGGTGTCGGGTCGGGGGGCGGTCGGCCGGAGCTGGGGCGGCGTCGACCGCGGCCACCACACGCTCGATCGCCTCGTCCAAGCGTCGGCGTGCCACTGGCTTACGCAGGTAGTCCAGCGCGTGGAGCTCGAACGCGTCGACGGCAGGTCCGTCATAGGCGCTCACGAACACGAGTTGGGGAGGCGAGGCGAACCGGCGCAGGACGCGGGCGAGCTCGAGCCCGTCGAGATCCGGCATCCGTACGTCGAGGAAGATCGCGTCGTAGACCTGGCTGGATACCTTGACCAGCGCGTCATGTCCGTCAAACGCGCACTCCACGTCCCGGACACTGGGCGAGTTGCGCAGCATGCGCGCCAGGTCCTCGAGCTGAGTGTGCTCGTCATCGACGGCGAGCAGGGTGAGGCGGTCGGCGCTCACCCCCCCACCGCCATCGCCGTCGCCGGTCCCCGTTCGTCTCCGGCCAGGTTGGGGACGATCATCACGGCCGTGGTCCCCTGACCGGGCCGTGACTCGATGCGCAGCGCATAGCGCTCGCCGAACGTGGCTCGAAGCCGGGCGTCGACGTTGGACAGGCCAATCCCACCTCCGGCTCCCGCCAGGAGCGCCGGGATGCGCTCGGCGTTGATCCCGATCCCGTCGTCGCTGACGCGCAGCTCGACGTCACCGCCGGTCACGCGCGAGGTGATCGTCACCCTCCCGCTGCCGGCACGCCGCTCGACTCCGTGACGGACTGCGTTCTCGACCAGGGGCTGAATCGACATCGCCGGCACCACCGCGACCAGCGTCTCCGTCGGCACGTCGACGGTGACATGCAAGCTGTCGCGAAAACGCGCCTGCTCGAGTCTCAGGTAGCGCTCGACGTGCGCGAGCTCTTCGGCCAGGGTGACGTACGAGCGCCCGTCGCGGAACAGGTAACGCGTGAACTCGGCGAAGTCGATCAACAGCTCGCGCGCCTCGTCGGGACGCGCGTGAATATCGCCTGCCACGGCGGCGAGCGCGTTGTAGATGAAATGGGGGGAGATCTGGGCCCGCAGCGCTCGCAGCTCGGCCTGGGCCAGCCGCTCTTCCTGCTCCCGCACAACGGACAGCTCCACCTGGGCTGAGACCAGGCTGGCGGCTTCCTTGACCACGCGGAGCTCGTCTCCGCTGGGCCGGCCGACGGATCGGTAGAAGGTGATCAGCGTCCCGGCACGCTTGCCCTGCACGGTGAGGGGAGCCAGCACGGCTGAGCGCAGCGGGCAGCTGGGATCGGAGGAGACCAGGCGGGGGACGATATGCATGCGGTCATCGGGAGTCTTCTCGAGCAATCTCGACAGAAGGTCACCCGGGCGCACCTGCTCTCGTCCCTCGCCCTCGATGGCCAGAACCGTGCGGGTGTCGGCCAGCGCGATGGCGGCCGCTCCGGTCAGAGCGCGCAGATGCGGCACGGCGCCGGCCGCGGAGCGGGAGTGAAGGCCGCGGCGCAGATGAGGAAGGGTCGAGGTGGCAGCGTGAAGCGCTGACTGCATGCCGGCGGCTCCGGGCGGGCTCGGGGCGCTTCGCGCGCGCAGGTAGACGAAGCCCGCCACGATCAGCGCGGCCGCCAGGAACCCGATGAGTACCTCTCCGCCGAGGGACATCTTTCCTGGCTAAGCCTACTCGTCCCGCCACCGGCTGAAACCATGAGCGATGCCCTCGGGAGGGTGAGCAAAATGACGTCCATTCGGGCATGATTGGAATATGAGCACCACTCGTGGCTTTTCCTCCTATGAGGAGGCGTGTGCCGGTCACCATTGGGATGTGCCCGAGCGTTACAACATCGCCTCCGACGTATGTGACCGCCACCCGCGTGACAAGCCCGCGATGATCCACGAGGACTTCGCTGGCAACGTCCGCAAGCTGAACTGGGGTGAGCTTCAGGACCTGTCCTCTCGGTTCGCCAACGTGCTCGTCTCGTTGGGGGTGGAACCTGGCGACCGAGTGGCGATGCTGCTCCCTCCCACGCCCGAGACGGCGGCAGCATTCTTCGGCACCTGGAAGACCGGGGCGATCCTGCTCTCGATGTCGGTGCTCTACGGCGACGAGGGGATACGCCACCGCCTGACTGACTCCCAGCCCAAGGTGCTGGTCACCGACGAGGCCAACGCCGACCGCATGGAGCGCTCGCTCGTCGAGCACGTGCTGATCCTTGACGATGATCTGTTCGGGCGGGGCTCGACGTCGTTTGAGGTCGTGGACACGGCCGCCGATGACCCGGCGCAGCTCTACTACTCATCGGGTACCACCGGGCTGGCCAAGGGCATCCTCCATGCCCATCGGTACATCCTGGCCCACGAGGAGTTCATCTACTGTCATGACGTCCAGGACGGGGAGCTGTTCCATGGGATGGGAGAGTGGGCGTGGGCGGCTGGTATAGCCCCCCTTCTCGGGCCGTGGCGCTACGGAGCGGTGCAGGCCGTCTATCAGCGCGAGGGCGGTTTTGATCCCCACAAGCAGCTGGCCTTCCTGTCCGCGCACGGCGTCACGAACGTGTTTGGCACTCCGACGGCGATCCGCTCGATGATGTCGATCTCGGATGCCGGGACCCGCTATCCGCAGAAGTTCCGGATCGTGTGCTCGGCCGGCGAGCCGCTGAACCCCGAGGCGATCCGCTGGTTCCGTAAGCAGTACGGCGTCACCGTCCTCGACTTCTATGGGCTCACCGAGTCCTACCCGCTGTGCGCCAACTTCCCGTTCATGGAGGTCCGCGAGGGCTCGATGGGCCGGCCGATGCCGGGCTGGGAGGTGGCGATCCTGGACGAGGACGAGCGACCGGTCAAGGCCGGGGAGCGGGGCGAGATCTGTCTCAAGGCCCGCTCGAACCCGCACTACCCGCTGGGTTACTGGAATCGTCCGGCCGAGGATTCCGAGGAGGTGTTCGGCGGGGAGTGGTTTCACAGCAAGGACGCCGCCTCGGCTGACGAGGACGGCTACTACTGGTATGAGGGCCGCGCCGACGACGTGATCATCTCGGCCGGGTACCGGATCGGGCCGTTCGAGGTCGAATCCGCGTGTCTGGAGCACCCGGCCGTGGCGGAGGCGGCCGCGGTTGCCGTGCCCGACGAGCGGCGCGGGAATGTGGTCAAGGCGTTTGTCGTCCTGGCCGAGGGCCACGACCCGAGTGACGGCCTGGCCACCGAGATCAAGAGCTTCGTCCGGGACCATCTGTCTGCGTACGCCTACCCCCGTCTGATCGAGTTCGTGCCTGACCTGCCCAAGACCCTGACCGGGAAGATCCGGCGGATCGAGCTGCGCCAGCGGGAGCCCACCGAAGCTCCCTCGGACGCCGGTTAGCGCCGAGCACCCCCTGGGCTGGCGCCGAGCGTCTCCGTCCAAGCGCCCAGCCACCTTCTGGCAAGCGCCAAGCGCTCAACAAACCTCCTGCGCTCAGCAAAGATCTCGGTGCTCTGCTAGCTTGCCGACCCAGCAGAAGTGGGGCATTAGGCGCAGTTTGGTCACACGCTGTGACCAGAAGGGGGCGATGTCCGAGGACTTCGCATCGGCGGAACCTTGTGGCCCTGTTAGGAACGAGCACGGAGGGCGTCTACCGCGCGGTGGCGCCCTCCTCGCTCGTGGTGATCAGGCCGCTCCGGTCCGGGCCGCGCGCTTCCGTGTCAGTCCACGCTGGTTTTCCAGGCCGGGGGTGTAGAGCACCGAGCTGTCGCCCCCGAGCCGCTTGGCCGCGTACAGGGCGGCCTCGGCGGCCTGGATGATGTCCTCCTCCACGTCGGCCGGTTCAAGCACCGCGGCTCCGGCCGAGAGCGTGAGCTGCCCGTCCGGGCTAACCGGGCTCGCAGCCACCGCCGCCCGAATCCGCTCGGCCGCCTGGTAGCCCCCATCGGCGTCACATTCCGGCACCAGCACCGCGAACCGGTCACCGTCGAGGCGAGCGGCGAGGGCGTCGAGCCGAATCGCGGCCTTGAGCCGGCGAGCCACCTCGGTCAGGACAACGTCGCCCGCCAGGTGCCCCGCGGCTTCGTTCATGGCTTTGAAATCGTCGAGGTCAAGGAGGATCAGGCTGAGTGGCCGGTCGTAGCGCTCGGAGCGGACGATCTCGGCCGCGAGGCGCTGCCTGAAGGCGCGCTGGGTGTGAAGTCCGGTCAGTGCGTCGGTGCTCGCTTCGCCGCGCAGGCGCGCGCGGGCTTCGGCGCTTGAGAGCGCAAGCCCGGCGAGCTCGGCCAGCCTGTGCAGCAGCGCTTCGCCACCGCCGGGAGGCTCGCCCTCCCGGATACCGTTCACGATCAGCCTGCCCCACACGGTTTGGGCGACGGCGATCGGCACGCTGATCTGCTCGGGGCCGGGCCGCACGCCGTCCTCGATCCACTTGGCGAAGGTGACGTGCTCCCCGCCGATGTTTCGCTCGACGCTCGCCGTACTGCCGCCGAGCAACACCGCCGAGTGACGGGCGACCAGCCGCAGAATGTGCTCGATCGGTCGCTCGCGGGCGATCGCGTTGGCGATCAGCCCGAGCGCCGTGCTCTCTGCCGCCAGTGCGCTCGCTTTGACCTCACTCTGGCGCAGCCGGGAGGCCGCGCGATAGCGCTCGGCGAGCATGGCCGCCAGGACCAGCACCGCCACCGCGAGAACGATCATTTCAGCCCCATAAGACCCACGCCAGATCTATCGGCAGACCTGCGGGCTAGCTTGACGGCACCAGGAGAACGGTCAGGCGGGCGGCACTGAGCGCCCCGAACCTGAGCGCTCAGGAACCGGCGGCGGCGCGGGCCTGGGTCCGCATCTCGGACAGGATGCGCTCCAGGCGCGGCTCGGTATCAGCGTCGAGGTGAGTCATCGCGCCGGCCACGGCCGGGTGTACGGCGGCGATCTGGGCGTGCATCTCGTGCGCCACCGCCCGGTAGCTCGGGTGGCCCTCGCGGCCCGAGCGGAGCTCGATCAGCTGCATGGCCTCGCGGGCGTTCAGGTCCAGGATGAACCGCAGCCGGTAGCCGAGGCATAGGGAGTATGGAGCCGCGCTGGGCAGTCCGGCGCCGGCCAGGCGCTCGTACTCGATGCGCGAGATCTCGAGGGCGCGGCGGTACTCATCGCCGACGCCGGCGAGGTCGACCTGCTCGGGCACCCCCGCACCGAGGTCCGGGCCCAGGGCCTGCCACTGGACGGTCAGCATCCGATGACGCTGAAGATCGCGGAAGGCTCCGTAGTCGGCCACGATCTCGAACCGGTACCGGAGCGCCTCGAAACCCCGCCCAGGGCGATGGCGCCGGTTGGCTCGAGCACCGATCAGGTCGGCGAGCAGGGCCGAGCGCTCGTGTGACCCGAGCGAGTCAATCGCGCGGTGGATGCTCTCCTCCGACGCCACAGCGGACTCGAACAGGAGAGCTGTCAGCAGATCCTGCTCGTCCCCTTCGACTCGGAGCAACCGGACCTGCGGCCCCAGGCGCTCTCCGCCCTCCTCCGGGGTCCGCAATCCAAGCCGCTGGGCCCAATGAGCTCCGGCCCGGGCTCGGCGCTCGAGGTATTCCACCCACTCCCCGCCGCGGTCAGGGCGCTCGACCCGCGTCACGAAGCTCGGCATGACCGCCTGCACGGCCTCCAGGATCATCGTCCCGTACTCCCGGGCCTCAGGTAGAGGGTGGGCCAGGAGGTGGAGGATCAGCTGCTCGTAGGTCTGTCCGGAGGCGTAGATCCCCATGTGAGACAGGGAGCTGGCCGGCAGGAGACCTCGGAGGAGATCGAGCGCCTTGGCCTTGATCGCCCGCGCGTGGGCGGCCTCGGGTTCCTCAGGCCCGCGGGGATACTGCTCTTGGGCCCAGGCGATGACGCGCGGGAGCGCCGCGGCGTAGATCGAGAAGAGCTCGTCCATCGCCACCGCATAGGCCGGGCCGAGCTCGGGATCCCGGAAGTACCGGTAACCGCCGGGGGGATCCGGCATCGGCGCGTCGTAGGCGATGTAGCGAGTGGACTGTTCGAGGTAGGCGGCCAGCCGGGGCCGCTGGAGGACCTTGGTGAGCACGTTGCTGACCCACTCGCAGGCCACGTGTGCTCCGCCGAGCTGGGCCACGGAGTCGTCTCCGTACCCGAGAAAGATCCGCTCGTAGAGCGCCGCCGCTCGCTGCCCCTCGGCCGCGTCGGGTTCGCCTGTGCCTTCGGGAAGGTCTTCGGCGAACTCGTCCAGCAGCAGCCGGCGCAGAGTGCCGGGATAGCGCGAGTAGCGCGCGAACAGCGCACCCTTGAGCGTCTCGGGCAGGTTTGTGAGCGCAAACACCGGCCGGTCGAGGTTCGAGCAATGGACGCTCAGGACGGCGCGCTCGGTGTCTGTGAAGCTCTCGATCGGGTACTGCACGGGCGGTCGATCGTAGCGGCGTGGGCGGCGTTCGCTCTCCGGCCCGCTCCTGGCTATGATTCGCCGTGATACGCATGCGTACCACGCCCGCCGATCCGGTTGCAGCCGTCGAACAGGTCGATGTGCTGATCGTCGGAGGCGGCCTGTCCGGGATCGGAGCGGCCTGCCATCTCACCCGCCGGTGTCCGGGAAAGACCTACGCGATCCTCGAGGCGCGCGAGCGGATCGGCGGCACCTGGGACCTGTTCCGCTACCCGGGGGTTCGCTCGGACTCGGACATGCACACACTCGGGTACACGTTCCGGCCCTGGGAGGATGCCCAGGCACTCGCCGATGGTCCCTCGATCCTCAATTACATCCAGGAGACCGCGAACGAGTACCAGGTGCTCGACAAGGTTCGCCTCCAGCACCGGGTGATCGGAGCCGAGTGGTCGAGCACTGATTCGTGCTGGACGGCCACCGTCGAGCGGACCGACACGGGCGAGACCATCCAGATACAGGCCGGGTTCCTGCTCACGTGCAGCGGCTACTACAACTACGACGAGCCTTACAAGCCTGAGTTCGCCGGCGTCGAGCGCTTCCAGGGTCCGGTCATCCATCCGCAGCACTGGCCCGAGGACCTTGACTACGCCGGCAAGCGAGTCGTCGTCATCGGCAGCGGTGCCACTGCGATCACACTGGTCCCGGCGATGGCGCGGACCGCAGGCCATGTGACGATGCTCCAGCGCTCGCCCACGTACGTGGTGACCCTCCCGGGCGAGGATCCAATCGCCAAGGCGGCGCGCCGGTTCCTGCCCTCGATGCTCGCCTACCAGGCCGTGCGCTGGAAGAACGTTGCGCTGATGATGTTGAGCTACCAGCTCAGCCGCCGTCGGCCGCGGCTGATGAAGGGGATCATCCGCAAGGGCGTCGAGCGGCAGCTCCCAGACGGCTACGACGTCGACACGCATTTCACGCCCACCTACAACCCGTGGGACCAGCGGATGTGCGTGTGTCCCGACGGTGACCTGTTCCGCGCGATCAAGAAGGGTCGCGCTTCGATGGTGACCGACCACGTTGACACGTTCACCGAGACCGGCATCAAGCTCCGCAGCGGTCAGGAGATCGAGGCCGACATCATCATCACCGCCACCGGCCTCAACCTGCTCCTGCTGGGCGGTGTCGAGGTGAAGGTTGACGGTGAGACGATCGACCTGGCGAGCCGCCTCACCTACAAGGGGATGATGCTGAACGGGGTGCCCAATGCTGCGATGGCCATCGGCTACTCAAACGCATCGTGGACGCTGAAGTGCGATCTGACCTGCGAGTACGTGTGTCGCCTGCTCAACCATATGGACGAGAACGGGTACCGCCAAGCGGTCCCGGTGTCCGACGATCCGTCCGTGCATCCCGAGCCGCTGCTGAACCTCAATTCAGGCTACGTGCTGCGCTCGATCGAGGACTTCCCGAGCCAAGGCTCCAAGCGCCCCTGGAAGCTGTACCAGAACTTCCCGCTCGACATGATGTTCCTGCGCCTCGGTGACGTCGAGGACGGGGTGCTGCGCTTCTCGCCCGGTGCCGGTGCTCCGGCGGGCACTCGGGCTCCCGCGGCCGTACCTGCCGCGGCGTAGCCGGCTCCTGGTTACCCGGCGCTGTCCGGGTTGCCGGTCGATTGGGAGCCCTCGCCGGCTTCTCCGCCCGAGGGCTGGTCCGGACCGTCGTCTGAGCCCGCCGGGTGCTTCGAGCGCCGCTCTTCGCCACCGCCGTGGCCCGGCTCGGCCTCCTCCTGGTTCTGGTTGGACACCGTGCCCGGGAGGTCATCCTTGTCTGGCTTGTCATCCACGTTTGGTGACTACCCCGCGGTCTTCGAGAGCAATCCCCGGGGGGGTCTGTCATCTGAGTTGCGATATACGCAACCAGATTGCACAACCCCCCCGCCCCCGGGCCCTAGACCGCGCTAGAACAGCCCGGTGAGCGCCTGGCCGGCGTGGGCCACGAGGGTGAACAGCGGCGACGGGAAGATGCCGAAGAACACGCTCGCGGCAGCAAACAGCACGGCGACGAACGTGATCTCGCCCATCGGGACGGACCGATCGGCACCCATCCGACTATCAGCCTCACCGTTGATGCCCGCTGGGTCCAGTGCATCGGCCTCGGGCGAGCCGCCGGCGATCGGCGCCAGTGTCAGCCCGCCGGGGCCGGGGCCGGGACCGGGGCCGGGGAGCGCCACCGGCGCGGGCTCCGGGGCACTCATCCAGATCGCGGCCACCACCCGGAGGTAGTAACCGAGCGAGATCATTGACCCGATCACGAGCACGACGCCGAGCCACGTGTAGTCACCGTTGACGAGCGCGTGGATGAGCTGGAACTTGCCGATGAAGCCCACCGTGGCGGGGATCCCGGCCAGCGAGAGCATCGCGATCGTCATCGGCCAGGCCAGCCACGGCCGCCGGGCCCCCAGCCCGGCGATGCCGGACAGCTCATCGCCGTCGGCGCGCTCGCTCTGGTTGGCCATGATGACCGCGAACGCGGTGATGTTCATGAACAGGTACACGATCAGATAGAGGACGGTGGCGTTGACGCCCAGCCGGGTGCCCACCACCACGCCGGCCAGCATGTACCCGGCCTGGCCCACGCTCGAGTAGCCGAGCATCCGCTTGAGCGAGGACTGCCCCAGGGCGCCGACGTTGCCCACCACGATCGTGATCGTCGCGATTGCGGCCAGGGCGGGCGCCCAGGTGTCCTGGGCACTGATCACGGCAACGTCAAAGAACCGCAACAGCACCCCGAACGCCGCCGCCTTGGTCGCGGTGGCCATGAAGGCGGTGATCGGTGTGGGCGCGCCCTCGTAGACATCGGGCGTCCACTGGTGGAACGGGGCCACGGAGGCCTTGAACGCGAAGCCGACCATCACCAGCGCGAGGCCCGTCAGCAGCAGCGGGTCGCCGAGCAGGCCGCCGGCGATCTGACCCTGTGAGATCGCGTTGGCGATGTCGGAGAAGTGCGTGGACCCCGTCGAGCCGTAGATCAGGGCCAGGCCGTAGACCAGGGTCGCGGAGCCGACTGACCCGATGACCAGGTACTTGAGCCCCGATTCAAGTGACCCCTCGCGCCGGAACTCGGAGGCACACAGGACGTAGAGCGGGATCGAGAGCAACTCAAAACCGAGGAACAGGGTGATCAGATCCTGGGCCGACACGAGAACCGCCATCCCAAGCACGCTGAACAGCAGCAGCGAGTGGTACTCGCCGTGGCCGGCACTGTCGGGAGCCGGGCTTCGAAGTGACATCACCACGCAGGCGATTGCCGCCACGCCGAAGATCAGGTCCAGGATCAGCGCCAGGTCGTCGATCCGCAGGGCGCCGGAGATGATCGATGCCTGGTGCTTGAAGCGCCAGATCTCGAGCGCGATCGAGGCCGCCAGCGTCACGATCGTGAGCAGGGGGACGACCCGCTTGCGCGCGACGGCGCCGGGCAGCAGCCCGACCAGCAGCACGACGAGCGCGCCGACGCTCAGCGCGAGCAGGGGGGAGAACGAGGCCCAGTCAATGTGGGGGCCCTTGAGGTGGTGGCTCACCACGAGCAGCGGGATGTGACCGACGACGTTCATTTCGCCACCGATGCGTATGTGGTCCGCCCGCGGGCGTCAACCCGAACGGCAGAGCCAGAGTGCTGCTCGAGCCGGGCGGCGGCGATCGAGCCATTCACCGCCTGCTCCGAGCGCCGGAGCCCGAACTGGGGATAGAACGCCAGCACCAGGATCACGGCGACGATTGGGACGACGGGGAGCGCCTCCGCCAGCCCAATCTCCCGTGGAGTGACGCCCGGGCCAACTCGGTTGTGCATCGAGCGGATGTAGAGGCGCAGCGCGTAGACGGCGGCGCCCACAACGCCCAGCGTGGCGATCACGGCCATGGCCAGCTTGGCCTTGAACAGGCCGAGCAGGATCATGAATTCACCCACAAAGTTGGCCGAGCCCGGCATGGCCAGCGTGGCCAGCGTGGCGATCAGGAACAGGCTGGCCAGCACCGGGGCGCGGAAGGCGATCCCGCCCATGTCACTGAGCTTCTCCGAACCGCCGGCGCGGACCGCGAGCGCAGCGACGATGAAGAACAGAGGTGCGGTGACCAGCGCATGGTTGAGCATCTGGAGCAGCGCTCCCTGCGCGCCCTGCGGCTGCAGGGAGAAGATCCCCAGCGTGATGAAGCCGAGTTGAGCCACGCTCGAGTAGGCGACGACCAGCCGGGCGTCGGGCGTCGTCAGCGCCACCACGGTTCCCCACAGAACCGAGATCAGCGCCACCACGAGCATCAGGGTCTGGAAGTGGGCCGAGGCGTAGGGGAACAAGGGCAACACGATGCGCAGGAACCCGTAAGCGGCGACCTTGGACAGGATGGCCGAGAACACCGCCACCGCGGGGATCGGCATCGCCTTGTACCCGTCTGCCAGCCAGCCGTGGAACGGAACCAGCGGCATCTTGACCAGGAAGGCCACGGCGAAGCAGAGGAAGATCCAGTCCTGCGAGGCGTGAGACAGGGGCAGGCCTCGGAGTGAAGTGATGACGAACGTGAGCGGCGTGCCGTGCTGGCTCGAGGCCAGGACCCCGGTGGCGATGGCCGCCACCAGCATCAGGAACGAACCCACCAGCGTGTAGATGACGAGCTTCGTGGTCGCTCGCACCCGATCCTCGCGGGGCTCTGAGCCCCAGATTCCGGTCAGGAAGTAGAACGGGATCAGCATCAGGTCAAAGAAGGCGACGAACAGCGCCAGGTCCTGGGCGCAGAACGCGCCGAGCACGGCGCTTTGGGCCAGGCCGAACCAGAAGTAGAAGGCACGCGTGCGCGGCCATTCCCGTGAGGCCGCCCAGACCAGGGCGGAGGTGAAGATCACCGTGGTCAGCACGACCAGAGCCACGTTCAGACCATCGAGCCCGAGCTTGTAGTGGATTCCGAGGGACGACACCCAGACCGAATCGGTGACGAACTGAAGCCCACCATTTCCAGACTTGAAGCGGGCCAGGAACGAGATCGCGATGCCCAGCGTGACCAGGCTGCCGAGGACCGAGAAGCGAGGCACGAGCTTCACCGGAAGCTGGGAAGCCACGAGTGAGACGGCCAGCGGAAGCCAGATGAGGATCGAGAGCGTCATCTCACGTGGCCGAGATAAGGAAGTAGAGCGCCATGCCGAAGATCCCCACCAGCATCGCGGCGGCGTAGTAGCGCACGAATCCGGTCTGCAACCTGCGCACAGCCGCGGAACATGCGCGCACGAGCCCCAGCGTGCCGCCGGTCACGCCGCCGCCGATAACGCCGCGCTCGAGGACCGACTCGGCGAAGCGGCCCAGCCACTGGGTCGGGCGCACGACCGTCATGTCGATCAGCTCGTCGAAGTACCACTTGTTGAGCAGGAACTTGTGTAGAGGCGCGAAGCGCTGTTGCAGGCGGGCGGAGGTGCCGGGTTGGACGACCCAGATCCGGTAGGCGATCGTGATCCCCAGTAGTCCGATGGCGGCGCCGATGATCAGGCCCACCCATTCCGTCCCGGCCGCCGGGTCGAGGCGGGCGAGGTGGGAGTCAGCGAACGTGGGGGCGAGGAAGCGGTTGATCGAGCGGTCGACGCCCGGGATCTGGAGCACCCCGCCGATGACCGCCAGCACGGCGAGCACGCTCATCGGGAACTTCATCGCCCAGTCGCGCTCGGCGATGTGGTGCTCGGGGCCCGGGAAACCGACATCGGTGTCCTCGGCCTCGCCGGTCTGCGGGTTGGTCGGCGTGTCGGGATGGAACAGATGGCCGTGCTCGAGCTCGCGTGCCTCCTCGCACGGCTCGCCGAAGAAGGCTCGGAAGATCATCCGGAACGTGTAGACGCCCGTCATCAGAGCGCCGACATAACCCAGGATGCCGAGGATCTCGAACCCGCCACCACGGTGATCGAGGAAGGCGATGATGTCGTCCTTCGAGAGCCAGCCAGAAAAAGGCGGCAGGCCCGAAAGGGCCAGGCCGCCCACTATGAAGCAGCCAAAGGTGAACGGCATCGCCCTGCGGAAGCCCCGCATCCGGTCAAGTGACTGCTCGCCGCCCATCGCGCTGATCAGCGAGCCGGCGGCCATGAACAGCAGCGCCTTGAAGAACGCGTGCGTCATCAGATGGAACAGCCCGGCCGAGTAGGCGCCCACCGATACGCCCATGATCATGTACCCGATCTGGGACATGGTCGAGTAGGCGATCACACGCTTGAGGTCGGTCTGGACGATCGCGATCGTGGCCGCGATCAGGAGCGTCGCGCAGCCGACGATCGCGCCGACGTCAGCGGCGGTCGGCGCCTGCTCGAACAACGGGTGCATGCGCGCGATCAGATACACGCCGGCCGTGACCATGGTGGCGGCGTGGATCAGGGCCGAGACCGGCGTCGGGCCCTCCATGGCGTCCGGGAGCCATGTGTGGAGCGGAACCTGAGCCGACTTGGCGAACGCTCCCAGGAGCAGCAGCAGGCAGCCGGCCACGAGGTCAGTCGAGTCGTGGCCGAAGACGTGAGGCACCTCGTGGAACGTCTTGAGGAAGTCAAGCGTCCCGGTGTGGCGGAAGATGAAGAATGTGCCCAGCACGAGCCCGACGTCACCGAGCACGTTGATCACGAACGCCTTGAGGCCGGCCCGTGTCGCCGTCTTGCGCCGGTACCAGAACGAGATCAGCAGGTAAGACGCCGCGCCGACGAATGCCCATCCCACGATCAACAGCAGGAAGTTCCCGGCCAGGACGAGCACCAGCATCGAGAAGACGAAGAAGTTCAGGTAGGAGAAGAACCGCGAATAGCCGCGATCGGACTTCATGTAGGCGACCGAGTAGACGTGGATCAGGGTCGAGACACCCGACACGACGAGCGCCATGAACACCGACAGCGGGTCAACCAGGATCGACAGCTTGGCGTCCACGCCGGAGCTGACGTCGTAGTTCCAGAGCGAGGAGACCGTCTCTCGGCGGGTCTCGCTCCGGCCCAGCAGCGCGACCAGCGCGCAGACCGCGAACACGAACGAGAGCCCCACGGCCAGGCTTCCGATCCAGCCCGCGATAAGGCCGCGCTCGCGGCGAAACCCGAGCGCGATGACCGCACTGCCCACGAGGGGGCAGAGCAGGATCAGCCAGCCGAAAGTGGTCGGACTCACGCGCCTGGACCTCTCACCCGCGGAGCTCGTTCAGCTCGTCGACGTTGACCGCCATCCGCCGCCGGTAGATGGCAACGATCAGGCCTAGCCCGACGGTGACCTCGCAGGCGGCCACGACCATCACGATCAGAGCGAATATCTGGCCGTCGGCGCGGCCCCACATGCGCGAGAAGGCGATCAGGGCCAGGTTGGCGGCGTTCAGCATCAGCTCGAGGCAGAGCAGGATCACAAGCGGGTTGGGGCGAGTGAGCACGCCCGCCACACCGATGCAGAAGATCAGCGCCGAGACCACCAGGTACCAGCCGATCGCCATTACCAGCCGCCCTGTGAGGGGTCGCTCGTGGTGGCCGCCCGCTCAGGCTCGCGCTCAGCCGCGCGCTCAGGCTCGCGCTCGGGGTCGGTGGCGAAGCCCGGCCGGACGCCGGCAACTTCGGCCAGCGTGCCCGTGAACATCGATCGGGGCGTGTGAACCCGGCGCTCGAAGTTCTGGTCGGGCTCGAGGCCACGGCGGCGGCGGGCCAGCACCACAGCCCCGATCGCTGCCACCATCAGCAGCAGCGAGGCGACCTCGAACGGGAACAGATACGTGGTCAAGAACAGCCGGCCAATCTCCTTCGGGGTCCCGAAGCCGGGTATGAACGGGGCACCCCGGTCCGAGATGCCTTTGAGCGCCGAACCGAGCAGCGCGATGCAGAGCTCCACGGCCAGCCCGAGCGCGAACACCGGCCCCAGCACTTTGAGTGCTCCGCCGCCGGGCGTGGGCAGGGGCACGTCACCGCTCCCGATGTAGGCGACCACGAACACGTACAGGACCATGACCGCGCCGGCGTAGACGACGACCTGAGCGGCGGCCACGAACTCGGCCCGCAGCAGCAGGAACAGGGCCGCGAGCGCGATTAGGTGCACGACCAGGGCGAGCACGTTGTAGAACGGATTGCGCAGCATGACCACGCCGATCGCCCCGCTCAGGGTGCCGATCGCGGCGATGAAGAACAGGACGGCAGACACGGCTGGTTACTCGCCCTCGCGCCGGAGCGGTGTGCGCTCGATCGGCTCGGCCAGCAGCATCTCCTTGGTGAAGATGAGGTCCGAGCGGGTGTAGTCAGACATCTCGTAGTCGTGGCCCATGGTGATCGCGTCGAACGGGCAGGCCACCTCGCAGTAGCCGCAGAAGATGCAACGCGACAGGTTGATCTCGTATACAGCCGCGTATCGCTCCCCGGCCGAGACGCGGTGCTCGGGCGTGTTCTCGGCCGCGACGACGCGGATGCAGTCAGCCGGGCAGGCGGCGGCGCACAGCGAGCAGCCGACGCATTTCTCAAGGCCGGTGTCCTCAAAGCGGTGCAGCTTGTGACGGCCGCGGAAGCGCGGATAGACCGGCGTCTTCTGCTCCGGATACTGGATCGTGGTCGGGCCTTCGACGATCCGGGCGAACGTCGTCTTCATCCCCCGCAGGGTCTCACCGAACACCCGGTAGGCGCCGCGGACCGGACCCGCGCCCGGGGCCCGGATGACCTCGATGACGTCGGCTCCAGGGTCGTATGGGGGAGTCATGGTTCGTTCCTTTTCCGCGCCTGTCTCATGAGGCAACCACAATCGCGGTCACGAGCAGGTTCAGCGTGGCCAGGGGCAACAGGATCTTCCAGCCGAAGGACATCAGCTGGTCGTAGCGGAGCCGGGGGAGAGTGGCCCGGATCCAGATGAACAGGGTGAGGATGACGGTCATCTTGGCCAGCACGACGAAGGGGTCGACCCAGCCCGGAGGACTGATCCCGAACGGCATCAGCCAGCCGCCCAGGAACACGGTCACCGTGATCCCGGAGACGACGATCATGTTGGTGTACTCGGCGAACAGGTAAGCCACGAAGGCGGTCCCGCCGTACTCGGTGAAGTACCCGGCCACGAGCTCGGCGTCCGCCTCCACCAGGTCAAAGGGGGCTCGGTTGGTCTCCGCAAAGGAGGCGGTCAGGAAAATGAGGAACCCGACGATCTGCGGGATGAAGTACCACATCCCCTTCTGGGCGGTGACGATCCCGGTCAGGGAAAGAGTCTGGGCTGAGATCAGCACGCCCACCAGCGCCAGGCCCTGTGAGACCTCGTAGGAGATCAGCTGGGCCGCTCCGCGCATGGCCCCGAGAAACGAGTACTTCGATCCCGACGCCCAGCCGCCGATCATGATGCCGTAGAACGAGATTCCGCCAAACGCGAACACGAACAGCGGGCCGACCGACACGTCAATCCCGTACAGCCCGACGCGCTGGCCGAAGACATGCTGGACGTTGCCAAAGGGCACCAGCGCCAGTGACGCGACCGCGGTCAGGATGGCGATCATGGGGGCGATCCGGTACAGGAAGCCCACCGACGTCGTCGGTCGTGAGGGCTCCTTGGTGGCGAACTTGAGGATCTCGGCCAGGGGCTGCATGAGTCCGAACGGCCCCACACGGTTGGGCCCGTAGCGATTCTGGAACCGGCCCAGAAGCTTGCGCTCGTAGACGATCAGAATCGGGAGCACGGCGAAGATGACGCCGAAGATGACAAGCGCCTTGACGATCTGCACCCACCAGGGCTCGAAGTAATTGACCAGCGCCGGAGAGATCACGCCTTGCGCACCTCGACCAGCGGTTCGGTCAGCGCATTGGCCGAGTCGGTCTCGATGCCGTCGGCCAGGAACACTGACCCGGCTCTGACGTTCGAGCGGACCGCGGCCCTGGCGTTGAGCCGCGTTCCGTTCTGGCTGACGAGCACCTCGTCACCGTCGGCGATTCCGAGGCGGTTGGCGTCGTCAGGAGATATCTCGACGTGCTGGCGGGGGATCAGGAAGTGAAGCGCCGGTGAGATCTCGCACTCCGGCGCGGCCCAGATCGGGCGGTAGGTCCCGACTCGGAGGGATCCGTTCTCGTTCGCGGCCGGGGCGGCCGGGGCGGCCGGGGCGGCGGGCGCGCCCCCGGTGGTTTGCGTGCTCGTGGTGGTCTGTGCACTCGCGGCGGCGGCCTGTTCGCGCTCGGGCCAGCGCACGCCCTGCCCCCCAATCGCATCGTGCGTGAGTCCCGCGTAGAAGGGCACCGCCTGCACGAGCTGCTCGAACACGTCGGCGCTGCGGCCGACCTCGAAGTCGGTCCCGGCCCGGCGGGCGAGCTCAGCGATCACGGCCCAGCCTGCCCGCACGTCGCCCGGATGGGCGATGGCTATCCGGAGTCTCTGCAGGCGTCCGTCGGGATGGACCACGGTGCCCTCCTTCTCGGCGTGGGACTCGGCCGGGAAGATCACGGTTGCGTGCTCGCGAAGCCCTTCGGTGAGGACCGACGCATGCGCGACCACCAACGCCGCGCTGTGCAACGCGCGCTCCCACAGGCCGCGATCGGGCTGATCACGGACGGGGTCGGTCTGCAGCAGGTACAGCGCCGTCAGCTCGCCGTCAGCTCCGGCCCGGGCGATCCCCCGGGCGCTGCGGCCGGGGCCTCCAGGGAGCTCGGCATAGCCGGGACCGGCATCAGGGAGGACGCCGGCCTCGCGGAGTCCGCGGCCGTTGGAGCCGGATGGAATCTCCAGCAGTCCGGCTCCGGCACGTCCGCCCAGCCCCAGGCGCTCGGCGAGCCGGAGCAGGACCTCGGCCGCGCGGGCTCCGATCTGCTCGCTCCACACGATCACCACGTCCTGCCCGCCGTCACGAAGCAGCCCGGCCAGTGCAGCGATTTCCGCGCCCCCGGCCTCCCCGGCGTCCCCGGCGCCCATGGCCCGCTCGAGCTCGACGAGCAGCTCATGCTCGCCCCCCGGAGCGCAGCGGACGATCTGCGTGGCGTTCGGATCCAGCGCGCTCGGCCGGGCTCCGGCGATGGCCAGCTTCACGCCGTGGCGCCGCACGCCCTTGCGGATCCGCAGGTCGAGGATCGGAGCATCATCGATCGGCTCGCAGCCCACCAGCAGCACCGTGTGGGCGAACTCGACGTCGGGAACCGTGGCCTGAAGCTCGGGCGCCGACAGCGCCTGGATGAGGCTGGCAGGGATCGCCGAGCCGCCGCCGCGCGAATCAATGTCAGCCGAGTCGAGGACCTCGCGCAGCAGGCGCTGGAGCAGGAAACCCTCCTCATTGGTCGCCTGTCCACCCGCCAGCGCGCCGACGCGGCCCTTGTGACGAGCCAGGCCGGCGGCCGTCTCGAGGGCGCGCTCCCATGACACCTCGCGCAGCTCGCCGCCGTCCCGAACCAGCGGCCGGGTAATCCGCTCGTCCACGTGGATGGCCTGGTAGGCAAACCGGCCCTTGTCACACAGCCAGCCATCGTCGACGCCCTCGTTGTCACGGGCCAGCACCCGCATCACGCGCTCATCGCGGACCGTGAAGGTGACGTTGCACTGGGACGGGCACAGCGTGCACACGCCGCCCGCGCCTTCGTTGTCCCACGGCCGGGCGCGGAAGCGATACGGCTGCGAGGTCAGCGCCCCGACCGGGCACAGCTCGATGATGTTGCCGCTGAACGGCGCCGAGTACGGGTGGCCGTCATGCGTGGCCACGAACGTGTGGGCGCCGCGCTCGGCGAAGATCAGCTGGTAGTCCTCGGCGATCTCCTGCGAGAAGCGCACGCACCGGTAACAAAGGATGCAACGCTCACGGTCGATCGCGACCAGCGGGGACAGAGCCAGCGGCTTCTGGAAGTGGCGCTTGGGCTCGATCATCCGCGAGCGGCCGAGGCCCCAGCCAAAGGTGATGTCCTGCAGCGGACACTCGCCGCCCTTGTCGCACACGGGGCAATCGAGCGGGTGGTTGATGAGTAGGAACTCGACGATCGCGTTCTGCGCATGGCGGACCCGGTCGGTCTGCGTGTGAACGACCATGCCGTCCTTGACCGGGGTCGAGCACGAGGTCTGGAGCTTGGGAATGCCCTCGATCTCCACCAGGCACATGCGGCAGGCGCCGACCGGCTGGCCCAGCTTGGGCTCATAACAGAAGTAGGGAATCTCGACGTCGCCCAGCTTGGCCGCGTCCACCAGCATCGAGCCCTCGATCGCCTTCACCTCGCGGCCGTCGATGGTCAGCTGGATCGTCTTCTGATCTGGGCGTGGCATGGGCGCGCTGTGAAGCTAGTGAACTGGAATTGGTCCGGCGTGTTCGTCCGCGACGCCCAGAGGAACAACCTCCTCGAGAGGCGCCGCGTTCGCCCGTTCCCGTGCCGCCTCGATCTCGGCCTCGAGCTCGGGGCGGAACTTGGCCACCATGGAGCCGATCGGCATCGCCATGGCGTCGCCGAGCACACACAGGCAGTTGCCGATGATCTGCTCCTGGACCGAGGCCATGATGTCGAGATCCATCGGCGTCGCCTCGCCGCTCTGAATGCGCTGGAGCATCTTGTGAGTCCAGTTGGTCCCCTCGCGGCAGGGAACGCATTTCCCGCACGACTCGTGGGCGTAGAACTTGGCCAGCTTGAGCGCCGTGTCCAGGACGCTGCGGGACTCGTCGGCGACGATGATGGCTCCCGAGCCGAGCATCGAGCCCGCCTTGGCCAGCGTGTCGAAGTCGTAACCCAGGTCGAGGTCATGCTTGGTCAGCACCGGGGAGCTCGAGCCGCCCGGGAACCAGAACTTGATCTCCTTGCCACTGGGCGGGCCGCCGGCCAGCCCGTAGATGATCTCCCGGGAGGGGATGCCCAACTCGATCTCGTAATTCCCGGGCCGTCTGACGTCGCCCGAGATCGAGACGAGCTTGGTCCCCGTGGAGGTCTCGGTGCCGATCTTGGCGTACTCGGCTGCCCCCATCGTGATGATGTGAGGGACGGTGGCGAGGGTCTCGACGTTGTTGATCAGCGTCGGCCCGTGATAGAGGCCCTCGATGGCCGGGAACGGGGGCTTCAGACGCGGGTTGCCGCGCTTGCCCTCGAGCGAGTCCAGCAGCCCGGTCTCCTCGCCGCAGATGTAAGCGCCGGCCCCGCGGTGGAGCACCAGCGGGAGGTCCATGCCACTGCCGAGGACATCCGCGCCGATGTAGCCCGCGTCCGCAGCCTCGGCCAGCGCGGCCTCGAGGATGTCAGCCTGGAGCTGGTACTCACCCCGGATGTAGATGAAGGCGCGGTTGATCTCCCCTGCGTAGGCGGCGATGACGATCCCCTCGATGAGCATGTGGGGGCTCTTCTGCATGAGCTCGCGGTCCTTGAAGGTGCCCGGCTCGGACTCGTCGGCATTGCAGACGAGGTACTTCTCCATATCGCCGTGGGGCAGAAATGAGACCTTCTTGCCCATCTGGAAGCCGGCGCCGCCACGGCCGCGGATCCCGGAGTCCATGATCTCCGACAGGACCTCGTCTCGGGGCATCGCCAGCGCCTTGCGCAGCGCCCGGTAGCCACCGCGACGCTCGTAGACGTCGAGCGTGGCGAGGCCGGGCTCGTCGATGTTCTCGAACAGGATCTTTCTCATCGGTGGCGGTCCTCGTCCTCGTCAACCGGAGTGTCGATCGCCGCCGTGGGTCCGAGGCGATCGCTGTGCGCATCCTCGTCGGTCAGGCCGGCCGTATCAGCCCGTGGCGCGTCAGACCGGGGGCGGAACTCGTCTCTACCCCGCGCCACATCGGGGTCGGCGCTGCGGCGGTAGCGAAGCTGCTTGTCCTTGAGCACGGGCCGTCCGGCGCGGAGGTCCTCGACGATCTGCCGCGCGTCATCGAGCTCGAGCGGCCCGACGTATTCCCCGTTGACGGACGCCATCGGAGCGATGTCGCAGGCACCCAGGCATTCGAACGAACTCACGTGGATCGTTCGCTCGCCCGCGGCGGCCCCGACCATGGCATCGAACAGCTCGTCGGCACCGAGCAGCGAGCACGAGATGTTGGTGCAGATGTAGACGTCGTCGTGCGGCGGACGCGGGAAGGTCTCGAGCATGTCATAGAAGGTGGCCACCGACGAGAGATAGGCCGGAGTTAGCTGCATGACGACCGCGACCTGGTCGATCGCCTCTGGCGAGCACCAGCCGTGGACGGCCTGGGCGGCGTGCAGGGCCGGGATGGCGGCCGAGCGCCGGTCCGGGTACTTGGCCATCGCGGCTTCGATCTCGGCTCGTAGCTCCGGGGGGACCGGCGTCGTCGCCGGGTCTGGAACGACCGCCGGATCCTTGGTCAGGTCGACCGCGTCGTCCCAGCCCGGGACGCGGGAGCCGTGGGCGAAGCGTGGTACGGGCACGGGCGGAGTCATCTAGCGATCGATTCCGCCCAGAATCGGATCCAGCATGGCCAGCGTCGCGATGAGATCGGCGATGTAGGAGTCCTTGACCATCGGCGCCAGCGCCTGAAGGTTGACGAAGCTCGGGTCGCGCATATGCACGCGGGCCGGCTTGGCCGAGCCGTCGGCGCGCACAAAGCAGCCGAGCTCCCCACGGGGTCCCTCGATCGGGTAGTACGCCTCGCCGGGCGGGACGCGAAAGCCCTCGGTCACCAGCTTGAAGTGGTGGATCAGGGCCTCCATGCTGGTGGCCAGCTCGTGGCGGGGAGGCAGTGAGACCTTCCGGTCGGGCGTGATGAACGGCCCCTCCGGGAGCCCCTCGAGAGCCTGGCTGATGATCTTGGTTGACTCGTAGAGCTCGGCGTGACGTACGCGGTAGCGGTCGTAGTTGTCACCCACGGTCCCGACCGGGATCTTGAAATCGAAGTGGTCATAGCTGGAGTACGGAGCGGCTTTGCGCAGGTCCCACGGGTTGCCGGTGGCCCTGAGTAGCGGTCCGGTGACTCCGAGCCCCAGGAGCGTGGCCTCGTCGACGATGCATGTGTCGCGCAGGCGCTCCAGCACGATCTGGTTCTTCTCCAGCAGGTCGGCGTACTGGTCGGCGCGCGTCGGCATCTCGTCCACGAACTTGCGCAGCTTGGCGGCGAAGCCGCTCGGGATGTCCTCCATCACTCCGCCGACCTGGAAGTACCGGGTGTGCATCCGCTGTCCGGAGGACATCTCGAACAGATCAAGGATCGTCTCCTTCTCGCGGAACGCGTACCAGAACATCGAGATCGCGCCCAGGTCGAGCATGCTCGTCCCCAGCCACACGAGGTGGGACATGAGCCGGTTGAGCTCGAGGTGAATGACGCGCAGGTACTGAGCCCGTGGAGGCACCTCGATCCCGAGCAGCGTCTCGACGGCGCCACAGAACGCCAACGCGTTGAAGTAATACGACACGTAGTCCATCCGCTCAACCACCGGGATGACCTTCCAGTACGCCTTGTCCTCGGCCGTCTTCTCGATTCCGGTGTGCACGTAGCCGACGATCGGCTTGACGTCCCGTACGACCTCCCCTTCGAGCGTCGCGATCAGCCGCAGCACGCCGTGGGTGGCCGGATGGTGGGGGCCGATGTTGAGCGTCAGCAGCTCGCGGGTCTCACCGTCACCAGCAGGCTCGCTGGACAGCGTGATCGACTCCTCGCGCTTGCGGTAATCGTCAGTTACTGCCATTTGCCGTACGAGTTCTCTTCGTTGTACGTGAACAGGACCGGCTCTCCGCCGATCGGGAAGTCCCGGCGCTGAGGGAACCCCTCGTAGTCCTCGGGCATCAGGATCCGCCGCAGGTCGGGATGGCCCTCGAACTCGACGCCGAACATGTCGTAGACCTCGCGCTCAGGATGGTTGGCGCCGGGGAAGAGGCCGACCACGGTCGGGATCCGGGGATCGCTGAGCGGGACCCGTGCCTTGACCGTGATGCGGTCCACGACCTTCATGTCGAGCATCTCGTACAGGACCCCCAGCCGCGGCTCCTCGGGGTAGTAATCGCAGCCGTGCAGGCTGGCCAGGAAGGTGTAGCCCTTGCCGTGGAGTGTCGTGAGCACCTCCACCACGTGCGCCGGATGCGCGTTCAGCACCGCTCGGCCGCGATGGAACTCGGTGCCGATGATCGACTCTGCGTTGGCCTCGCGGAGCTCGTGCGCAGTCAGCTCGAGGAAGGTTGCGTCAGGCACCGGCAGTGTCGCCCGGCTGAAACACGTTGATCGCGGCGTCACCCTCGGCGCCGGGGAGAACTTCCTCGGTGCCAACAGCGTCGTAGCGCTCGCGCCAGCCGGCGGGCTCGTGGCCGTGCACCTTGTCGCGCAGGCGAAGGATGCCGTGGGCCAGCGCCTCGGGCCGGGGAGGGCATCCCGGCACGTGGACGTCAATCGGCATGAACTTGTCCGAGGGCACCAGCGCGTAGTTGTTGAACACGCCCATCGATGAGCAGCAGGCACCCATCGAGATGGCCCACTTCGGATCCAGCATCTGGTCATACAGCCGTCGAACCACCGGCGCCATCTTGGTCGAGACTCGGCCGGAGAGGATGATCAGGTCGGCCTGGCGCGGCGAGGCGCGCAGGGCTTCGAACCCGAACCGAGCGATGTCGACCCGCGAGGCGACGATCGTCATCATCTCGATCGCGCAGCAGGCCAGCCCGAAGGTCAGGGGAAAGAACGAGTTGCCACGCGCCCAGGACACCGCTCGGTCCATCGTGGTGGTGAGCACCCGCTCCTCGATGTAGCGATCGAGGTCATCGCCCTCGAGGGCGTTGTCCAACATGTCGTGAGCCCGCAGCTGGCGCGAGCGGAACTCGCTCGGAGGGTGCCCGGCGCCGGGGCCAAGGGGTTCGCGCTTTATTTCCATTCCAGGGCTCCTCGCCGCCATACATAGACGAACGCGACCATCAAGAGAGCGACGAACACGATCGTCTCGCTGAGCGCGAAGGACCCGAACGCCCGCAGCTGAACCGCGATCGGGTATAGGAAGATGACCTCGATGTCGAACAGGATGAACAACATCGCGATCAGGTAGAAGCTGATGCCAAAGCGGAAGCCGCGCTGGATCTCCGACGGCAGGCCGCACTCGTACGGCGCTTCCTTGCTCCGGTTTGGGCGCCGCTGACCCAGGAACAGATTGAGCACCGAGAACAGTGCTCCGACCGCCCCGCCGAGCAGGAGGAAGACAATCGCCGGCAGATAAGTGCGGAGCACAATGAGTCTTATATCACCGTCAGCCCTCAGCTTGTAACAGGTTGTTACTTAGTGCGAAATGCGGCAAGAGCCTCGTGACGGCGCCGGAGGCCATCCGGGCCGGGCACGATGGGGCGCCATGAAGATCGTCCACCTGGTCATCGGCGTGCTCAGCATCGCCCTCGTCGGCAGTGCCGGCGTGTGGGGGGCGTGGTGCTGGTATCGCGTCAGATCCAGCCCTTTGTTCTGGACCCTGCTGCGCGCCGGGCAGGCTGTGGTGGTGCTCGAGGTCGCACTCGGCGGCGTGCTCGTCATCCTGGGCAAGAAGGCCTCCAGTCTCCATCTGATCTATGGCCTGCTCCCGCTCGCGGTCTCGTTCCTGGGTGAGCAGCTCCGAATCGCCTCGGCGCAGATGGTGCTCGACTCGCGCGGTCATGAGTCGGCCGCCGCGGTGGGGGACCTGCCCGAGGACGAGCAGCAGGAGGTCGTGGTCTCAATCGTCCAGCGCGAGCTCGGGGTGATGGTGCTGGCTGCGCTGGTCATGGTGGTGCTGCTCGCGCGGGCGGCTGGGACGGCCGGCTGACCGCTATTTCGGACGCCCTCCGCTGGCGAGCCGCATCGGTTCTGACCCACACCGTGGGATCTTTTATGCGCTCAAGGCATAAAACATCCCACGGTTTGCCGAGCTCAAGCCTCCGGCAGGCCGTGGTAGCGCCCGGCGTACCACAGCAACGGCTCACCCACCCCGAGCCCCATTGCCGTCACCTCGCCGATGGCGATCGTGTGGTCGCCGCCGGCGATCAGCTCCCGGAGCTCGCATGTGGCCCAGGCCAATGACCCCTCGATGACGGGAACGCCGTCCTCGAAACGGTGCTCAACTCCGTCGAGCTTCTCGGACTCCGGCAGCTTGGAGGCGAACACGCCGGCCAGGCGCTCCTGATCGGAGGCGAGGATGTTGACCGCGAAGCGGCCGGCGTCCCGCACGATCGGCAGGGTGCGGGCCTGATTCTCGAAGCACACAAGCGCGAGCAGGGGGTCGAGGGACAGCGAGCACAGGGCGTTGGCTGTCATGCCGCCCGCGCCAGTTGGAGCCGCGCTCGTGATCACGGCCACGCCGGTGGCGAAGCGCCCAAACACCTCGCGGAACAGCTCGGAATCGGGCGCAGGCGCCATGGCCAGGCTTTATACCGGCCGCCAGGGGAGGAACGAGGCCCCGGCGCCGGCACCTCTGGTTGCCGCCGTAGGAGGACGAACGCGCTAATCAGATCGTGGCGAACGTCTCAAAGCCGGCGCCGGGGATGGAGACGATGTTCGCCACCCGGGCGTCGGCTCCTGCCCAGCGCGCGGCGGCTCCCGCCCAGCGCGCGGCGGCTCCCGCCCAGCGCGCGGCGGCTCCCGCCCCGCGCGCGACCCCTCAGGACACAACCCTCAGCGTGCCGTACGCACCCAGCGCCTGGTCGGACAGGATCGTCGAGGCCATCTGATACTTCCCTGGCGTCAGGTTCGCGATCAACTCGGTGGTCTCCCCGGGCGGAATCGGCTGTGTGGAGGCCTCCGGGTGGCCGTCAAGCGAAATGACCAGGTTGTGGCTCAGGCGCCCGTAGTTGTGGACGAAGATCGTGAGCGTCCCCGACGGTGCTCGAACGCTCTGGGGCGAGACGTGGTACTCGGTCAGCGCGACCTGGAGGATATGGGTGGAACTCACCTTGGTGGTGCTGTCGCATCCGGCCAGCAGGCTGCCCAGGAGGAGCAGCGTGATCGCGAGCAGAGCCAGGGGCGAACCGGCCGGCGGGCGGGGTGGCGGGCGAGGTGGCACGCGAGGTGGCGGGGTCCCCATCGGGGTTCCGATTATGATCTTCGCCGGATGAGTCCGCGGGTAAGGGTCCTTCTCCTGGTGATCGCGGCTGCGGCCTTGGCGAGTGCTTGCGGCACGGAGCACATAACTGTGCCGAAAAGCAATGCGTCGATCTATCACGGCGCGGTCCTGTTCTCGCAGCGTTGCTCCGGTTGCCACACGCTTTATGCGGCCGGCACGCACGGATCCGCGCCCAACATCCGCACGGCTCAGGCCAACAGCGGGCCCAACTTCGACGTCCGCTGCGAGCGACCCATTGACCGTGTCCTGTACGCGATTGAGAACGGCGGGTTCTCGGGCGCCTACATGCCCCAGAACATCGTCGTGGGCCAGGACGCGATCGATGTGGCCAAGTTCGTGGCTACCTACGCGGGTCTCGAGGCGCCGAAGTTGACCGGTGTTACGTCCTGCCGCCATCAGGCGCTTGGCACGTTGCCCCCGGGTTCGGGTGGCATCACTCCCGTCGCCGCAGCTACGAGCACAACCAGCACGTCGGCGAGCACGACGACCGTGGCGGCGGCGCCGGCGACCAAGAAGCACTCGAAGTCGCACGCCAAGAAGTCCTAGCCGACGCCCCGTGCTCGATATCAGGCTGATCCGTCGCGACCCGGACGCCGTGCGCTTGGCGCTGGGGCGGCGGGGGCCGGGCGCCGCAGAGGGCGTGGACCGGCTCCTCGAGCTTGACGAGCGCTGGCGCTCGCTGACCAACGAGCTTGAACAGCTCCGGGCCGAGCAGAACCTGGCCAGCCGCGCTTTGAGAGGTGCTCCCACGGAAGCCGAGCGGGCCCGGTTGGGGGAGTTGGCCGCGCGGGGCCGGGCCCTGAGCGATGAGGAGTCCTCGCTCCGGGCCGAGCGCGACGCTGCCCTGGCGGCGCTGCCGAACCTCCCAGATCCCGAGGCCCCAGCCGAGGACACCGTCATCCGGGAGGTCGGCGATGCGGGTAAGACTGGGCGCGATCACCTCGAGCTGGCCGGTGACATGATCGACATGGAGCGGGGAGCCCGGCTGTCCGGCTCTCGCTTCGCGTACTTGCGCGGCGACCTAGTCCTCCTCGAGCTCGCTCTCGTCCGGTACGCGATCGAGAAGCTGATGGGTCAGGGGTTCGAACCCGTGGTGCCGCCCGTGCTCGTGCGCGAGCACGCCCTGTACGGAACCGGGATGCTGCCCGACACCGAGCAGCAGATCTACCGGCTGCCGGACGATGACCTCTACCTGGCCGGCACCTCGGAGGTGGCGCTGGCGTCCATGCACCGTGAGGAGATCCTCGCTGCCGATGCCTTGCCTCTGCGCTACGCCGGGTTCTCGGCCTGCTTCCGACGCGAGGCGGGCGCGGCCGGGAAGGACACCCGGGGAATCTTTCGGGTGCACCAGTTCGACAAGGTCGAGATGTTCAGCTTCGTCGTCCCCGAGCAGGCCCGGGCCGAGCACGAGCGGTTGCTGGCCATCGAGGAGTCGATCATGCAAGAGCTCGAGATCCCATACCGGGTGGTGGCAATCGCCGTCGACGATCTCGGCGCCTCGGCGGCCATGAAGTACGACGTCGAAGCCTGGCTGCCGGGACAGGGCCGCTACCGGGAGTTGACCTCATGCTCCAACACCACGGACTTTCAGGCCCGCCGGCTCGACATCCGCTTCCGAGCCGCCGAGGGCCGCCCGGCCCATGTGTTCACTCTCAATGGAACGGCCGTGGCCGTCGGACGCACCATCATCGCCCTGCTCGAGAACGGCCAGCAGGAGGACGGGTCAGTGGTTCTGCCCACGGCGCTGACGGCGTTTGGGGCGCCCGCGAGTCTCCCCGCAGCGAGCGCTTAGCCAGGAGTCACCCGCTGGTCTGCCTGCGACGAGCGCTCAGCTGGGCTCTACGGCCCGCAGCCTGGTGCGGGGGTTGCCCTGCTCGAGTACCACCAGCGCCGCCCGGGGCGGGCCGCATGTGGCGATTCGGGCCCGCATTCGGACGCCGAACGTGTTCCATGGCCGCACGAAGCTGCGGGCCGTCTCGGGATCCTGTCCGTCGCTGGCCTGAGCGATCGCCGCCGCGAAGCCGGTCCGGCCCTGGGCCTCGGCATCGGCGGGTACGAGGAGATCGCCGACCGGCTTGTTGATCGCCAGCTCCTCGCTCATGCCGAGGAAATTCTGAGCCTCGCGAGACATGGCCTGAACCAGGAGCGAAGAGTCCACGACGAGGAACGCGTCCCGCTCGGTGGGTACCGCGTCCTGGCGCGTCTCGAGCAGCAATCCCAGCCCGCACGAATTACACACGCGGGCGTTGGGGGGCGGCGGCGCGCCCGCCGGTGACGGCGCCGCACAATGCCCACAAAACCAGAGCCAGGGTACGGCCTGGCCCAGGCCTCCTTCTACAAGTCTGAGTGCAGGTCTCTGATTCACGCGCTGATTGGTTCGGGTGCCCTACCGCCCAAGCCATTCTCCCTTGCCACGCCGGTCGCTTATCTTGGAGTCTACGTAACCACTTACCACGGCGCAAGAAACCTTAACCAACCAAACGGCAGTAAATCCGGCGTACTAGGAAACGCACAAGGCAGACCCCGCAGACCGCGCACAATTTACGGAGAGGGGGGGATTCGAACCCCCGAACGAGGTTAACCCCCGTTACGCGATTTCCAGTCGCGCCCGTTCAACCGCTCCGGCACCTCTCCGGGAATCGCGGTTAGCCTAGCTCAGACCTGCCAGCTGCCGCCTTCCAGCAGCGGGATCTCCTCGCCGCTGGCAAGCACCCCGAAAACGCTCACGTCGTCGCCACCAATCATGAAGTCCACGTGGATGCCGCTCGCGTTCACGCGCGCGAGGTCAGCGGGATCGGTGACGCCCAGCTCGTAGCCCTGTCCCAGGGCGATGTGGCTGGCGGCGTTCTCGTCAATCAACGTGTCGAAGAACACCGTGTTCAGGGGTCCGATCCTGCCCTCCCGATCGACCAGGGCCACCTCGCCCAGGCGCGCGGCTCCGTCGTCGTGCTCGCTGAGCTCGCGCAGCACCTCAGCGCCAGACTCTGCGTCGAACTCGACCGCGCGCCCGTTCTCAAATCTGACACGCAGTCCAGTGATCGTCGTCCCCGACGTGAACAGGGGCTTGGTCGCCGTCACGGTCCCGTCCACCCGTTGAGGATCGGGTGTCGTAAACACCTCTTCGGTCGGGATGTTGGGGGCGTGCACGATGCCGTCGACGGTGGTGAACCGAGCCGCGCACCACTGCGAGCTCGGTAACAGCCCGATTGTCAGCGCGGTCCCCGGACCCTCGAAACGCAGCGCGTCGAGCCCGAGCTCGTCGAGCCGGTCAGCCTTGGCGCTCAGATTGGCCAGCCGCTCGTCCCAGGCGGCGATTGGATCCGGACCGTCGAGCCGGCAGATGTGGGCCACCTCGGTCCACAGCTGGCAGAGGGCGGCCGCCGGCTCTAGCCGCGGGTGCACCAACGTGGCCCAGGACTGGGTCGGGCACGGCACCGCGGTCCAGTTCGTGGTCGCCGAGTCGATCACGCGCATCGACTCGGGCAGCGAGGGGAGCATGTCGCGACCGAGCAGCGAAGGGTCGATGCCCTCCATGATCCGCGGCGCTACCGGGCCGGTCAGCGCGACGCGCGCGCAGTGGTGCTCTCCGAGCGCCAGGGCCCGTTCCCCGAGCCAGGGCGGCACAAAGCCCAGCGTCTCCGGATCGGCATGCAGCGCGCGGGCACGCTTGAAGTACACATCGAACACGCTTAGATCCACGAACAGAGCCCCTCGGGCATACGCGATCTCGGCGATGGCCCGGGCCAGCTGTTCCTTGCCCGGCTCGGACGAGATCGCGACGATCTGTCCGGGCTGGATGTTGGCCCCAAACCGGACGGTCAGCTCAGCCAGCGCCGCGATGTACTCGGACTCGGTCCGGGGTGGTTCCGCCATGGTTTGTTTAGTCAATACTGCGCCCCTTGCGGTCGTCGATATCGCGGCAAGTCAGTCACGCTGCCCCAGGCCCACTTTCGGGGGCAATCAGTATCCCCGGGTTCAGAATTCCGGTCGGGTCCAACGTGTGCTTAACGGCGCCCAGCGCCGCGAGTCCGAGGTCACCGATCTCGCTGCCCAGCCACTCGCGATGATCCCGGCCCACGCCGTGGTGGTGCGTGATCGACCCGGGGGCAGCCACGATTGCGGCGGCAGCTGCCGCCTTGGCCCGGCGCCACTGCGTGATCGGGTCAGGCAATTGGGCACATGCGATTGTGAAGTAGAGCGATGCTCCCGATGGGTATACGTGGGAGACGTGGCACAGGATCACCGGCGGCGTGCCCTGCTCGGTGAGGGATTCCCGAAGTGCTGCGCTGACTCCCTCGTAGAGCGAGCCGAGCGAGGACCAGAACGTCACCGTCTCGAGTGTCTCGACGAGCGCCCCGGCGTCGAGCAGAGCATCGCGTAGGTACGGGCCGCGGTAGCGCTCGCGTGCCCAGCCTTCGCCGGCGCCGGGGACCATGCTCGCCCCGGCGTCGGTCAGGACCTGATGAGCCGCCGCCCGCCGTCTCTCCACGTCCGCCGCCTCGCCCTCGTAGCCAACTATGGCCAAGCAGCCGCCCGGTGCCGACTGGGCGGGCGGACCTTGGGTGGGCGAACCCTGTGCGGGCGGGCCGATCTCCCCGGGCCGTGCGAGCCCGAGCGCGGTTTCGGCTTCGTCAGAGAGACGGAGCACCGTTGGTACGGGGCCGTCCTGGACGAGCTTGCGCAGGACGGCAGCACCGGCCCAGAAATCGCTCAGGCGCCAGCCATCGTAGATCCGCTGCTCAGGAACCGGGCGGATGCGGATGGTCAGCTCGCTAATCACGCCGAAGGCGCCTTCGGAGCCGAGGATGAGCTGACGCAGATCAGGGCCGGCGGCCGACTTGGGGGCTCGCCCCAGAGTCAGAGTCCCGACCGGAGTCGCGACCTTGAGCCCCAGGACGAGCTCGTCGAAGCGGCCATAGCCGGCCGACGCCTGGCCGCTCGACCGTGCCGCCGCGAACCCGCCCAGCGTCGCGTACTCGAACGACTGGGGGAAGTGTCCGATCGTGTACCCCTCGGCCGCCAACAGCGCCTCGGCTTCGGGACCCCGCAGGCCGGGGCCGAGGGTGGCCATCCGCGACTCCTCATCGAGCGAGACGAGCGAGTTCAGGCGCCGTAGGTCCATGGCCACGACCCCGGCGAAGTCCTCCGCCTCTGGGGTGAGCCCACCGACGACTGACGTGCCGCCCCCGAACGGAACCACCGCCACGCTGTAACGCGAGCAGGCCTCGAGCACCTGGCAGATCTCATCGTGGCTGCCGGGGGCGAGGACGAGGTCAGGTGCCGGGATGGGCTCGCCGGCCCGGAGCGCGAGCAGGTCGGGCGTGGACTTGCCCAGGGCGTGGCGGGCTCGGATCTCCTGATCGGAGGCGGCATGCTCCTCGCCGACGATTGCCGTAAGCGCCTGCGCGGCCTCTGAGGGCAACCGAAGTGGAGTCAGCGAGAGCTCGGAGATCGAGCTCGGCGCCGGGGTGGGGTTCGCCACGCCCAGCCCGCTGCGGAGCAGTTCGGCGATTGCGTCGGGCAGCGGGGCGGCAGCGTTGGGATCCCCCCAGCCCGACCACGAGAGCTCTCCGCGGTCTGTTGACACCCTGCGGACCGTATCCGCTCAACAGGATCGCTGGAGAATTTGCGCAGAACGTGCGGGAAATGTCCAGCGGTCAATAACCGCCCCCAGAGTTACCTCACGGGCTTGTGCGCCAGTGCGGAATGGCGAGCGCTATCAGCCGCAACCGCTTCTCGGTCAGGGCGGCGATCTCGGCTTGGGCCTCCGGCGTCGGCTCCTCGATCTGAGTGCCGCCCATCGCCGACTCGAGCATTGCCTCGACGGCCGCGATCATCGTGTCGACGAACAGACCGGCCAGCATCAGGAGGTCGCCGGTGCTCCACTCACGCAACACGGGGAAGCGAGCCAGGTCGGTGGCCAGCTCGCTGGCGAATAGCCGGATCTCGTTGCGGATCGTGTGGCGCAGGACGGCGTTGCCGGAGGTTCTGGCGTCAGCGATGAACGCGAAATGGCGCCGGTGCTCGCGTACGTGCGTGAGCAGGATCTCGACCGAGCGCCGGATCACATGCTCCGGTGAGGGCCCACCCTCCCGCGCCTCGCGCAGCATGCCCCGCAGCGCCCGCACTGACTCCTCCACCAGCACGAGTCCGAGCTCGTCCATGCTGGCGAAGTGCCGATAGAACGCGGCCGGCACGACCCCGGCCGCGCGCGTCACCCGCCGCAGGCTCAGCTGGTCGAAGCTGATGCCGTGCTCCATCTGCTCGACCGCCGCGTCGAGCAGTGCCTGGCGTGTCTGCCGCCGCCGCTCAGCCTGTGAACGGCGCTCGGGTGCGGCCGAGCTCGAACGGTGGCCGCGGCCGGCCGATCGCGACCGAGAATCGTGTGCACGCTTGTTTACAGCCATTGTGTGCAGCTCGTCACAGGACTGAGTCTAAGACTTGACGGGGACGGGGTTTGACGTAACCATAGTTAGTGAACAAGCGTACACTAAGGTGAAGAGGAGATGACCGCACTCACGTCCACCCCATTCCGCCGTACAGCGCGCCGACGTCTGCTCGGTTCGCCCGTCGTCGACCTGCTGCTCGGACCGCACGGCGTTGACCGGTACCTCGAGCTGATCCGTCCATCGATGAGCGTGCGCGATGCCCGCGCTGAGGTGGTGGGCGTACGTGCGCAGACGCCTCGCAGTGTGACCCTGTCGTTGCGCCCGAACTCAGCCTGGGAGGGCTTTCGCGCCGGCCAGTACATCCGCTCTGGCTTCGAGATCGATGGTGTGCGCAGGACGCGCACCTACTCCCCGGCAGGCTCCGAGCACAGCCCACAGCGCGAGCTCGAGCTGACCGTTACGGCTCATCCTGACGGGCTTGTCTCGCGCCACCTGCGCGACAACGTCAGGCCCGGCACGATCGTCCATCTGGCCTCGCCTCAGGGCGATTTCGTACTTCCCGAGCGCCGGCCCGAACGGCTGGTACTGATTAGCGGCGGCAGTGGCATCACCCCGGTGATGTCGATGCTGCGGACGCTGTGCGACGAGGAGTCCGGAACGGATATCTCGTTCCTGCACTACGCCCGCACCGAGTCTGACTGGCTCTACGAGTCCGAGGTTCGGGACCTGGCCGCCCGCCACTCCGGTGTCGGTGTTTCCTATCGGGCCACCCGCACCCAGGGCGGTGGCCATCTTGATCCGAGCGTCATGGGCGAGGTGGATAGCTCGTGCTGGGCTGCCGTGTGCGGCCCGCCCTCACTCATCGACGCCGCCCGCGAGGCTTGGACACAGCTCGGCGGCCGCCCCGGGCAATTCCTAGCCGAGACATTCACGCCTCCCTCGCTCAGCGTCTCCGGTGACGCCGCTGACGGCACCCTGCGCTTCCTGCGCAGCGATCAGACCGCCGCGATCGGTGCCGGAACGCTGCTCGAGCAGGCCGAGGCCGCCGGGCTCAGCCCGGACTTCGGTTGCCGAATGGGGATCTGCCGCACGTGCACGTGCCGTAAGGCAGCCGGCGCCGTGCGCAACATCCGGACCGGTGAGGTCTCCGAGGAGGAGGACGAGGACATCCAACTTTGCGTGTCTGTCCCCGCGGGGGACGTCGCGCTCGAGCTCTAGCTCAGCTCTGGCTCAAGTCAAAGAGAGGACTGCACAATGCCCATTGAAACTGAACATTTGACCCCAGATCAGATCCAAGCCCTGGGAGACGAACTCGATGACCTCCGGGGTCGCGTGATCATGGACCTCGGCGAGCGCGACGCCGCGTACATCCGGCGCGTGATCAAGGCCCAGCGTGCGCTCGAGGTGACCGGACGCGGGCTTCTGTTCGCCGGGTTCCTTCCCCCGGCGTGGCTCGGCGGGACCGCCGCGCTGGCCCTGTCAAAGATCCTCGACAACATGGAGATCGGCCATAACGTGATGCACGGCCAGTACGACTGGATGAAGGATCCAGCGCTCGACTCCAAGCGTTTCGAGTGGGACACGGCCTGCCCGGGTGACCAGTGGCGCCACTCCCACAATTACATGCATCACACCCACACGAATGTGCTGGGCAAGGATCGAGACATCGGCTACGGGATCCTCCGCATGTCCGAGGACCAGCCCTGGCGCCCGCGTGACATCGGCAACCCGGTGTACGCCACTCTGCTGGCGCTGCTCTTCCAGTGGGGCGTGGCACTTCACGATGTGGAGATTGACCGCATCGAGGCGGGCGAGATCACGCTCGAAGACAAGCGGGACATCCTGCGCGCGGTATGGCTCAAGGGTCGACGCCAGGTCCTCAAGGACTACGTCGTGTTTCCGTTGCTCGCTGGTCCGGGCGCCCCATTCGTCCTGACCGCCAACCTGACCGCCAACCTGACCCGCAACCTGTGGTCGTTCATGATCATCTTCTGCGGTCACTTCCCCGACGGCGTGGAGGAGTTCACCGAGGACGAGGTGGAGAACGAGACCCGGGGCGGATGGTACGTCCGGCAGATGCTCGGCTCCGCCAACCTCACCGGGAGCCGCCTGTTCCACCTCCTCAGCGGCAACCTCTCGCACCAGATCGAGCATCACCTGTTCCCCGACATCCCGGCCCACCGGTATGCCGAGCTTGCGGTCGAGGTGCGGGACATCTGCGCCCGGTACGGGCTCCCCTACAACACGGGGCCTCTGCACAAGCAGTTCGGCTCGGTGGTCCGGAAGATCGTGCGCCTCGCGCTGCCCGGCCGGGGGACGGCGGGCGAGCCTGAGCCCGCCGCGGAGCCCGAGCCCGGGCCCGAGCGCGAGCTCGCGCTGGCCGCCTGACCCCCCGACCTCCACCGCAGGCGTAGGCTTCCCCCGGAACGCGATTCACGGGAGAGAAAGCATGCGCGAAGGGCTGATGATGGACGACTATCCGCTGTCGCTGACCGCAGTGGTCGAGCGGGCGGAGCGGTTCAGCGCCGAGCGGGAAGTCGTCTTCCGGCGCCCGGACGGGTCAGTGGGACGGACCACGGTCGGCGCATGCGCCGAGCGGGCTCGGCGGCTCGGTTCGGCATTGCGCCAGCTTGGCATCGAGTCCGGGGACACCGTCGCCACGCTGCTCTGGAATCAGCCCGAGCACCTCGAGCTGTACTACGGCATCCCGTCGATGGGCGCGGTGATCCACACGCTCAACCCGCGCCTGCACCGTGACGAGCTCAGCTTCATCGTCGAGGACGCCGAGGACCGGGCGATCTTCGTCGACGAGTCACTGCTCGAGGTGTTCGAGACCTTCCACGACGCCCGGGACTTCGCGCACGTGATCGTGGTCAGGCGCTCGGATGCGCCACTCGAGGATGGCTATCTCGACTACGAGGCGCTGCTGGCTGATGCCGAGCCGATGCAGTGGCCCGAGGCGGACGAGCGCCGGGCCGCCGCCATGTGTTACACGTCGGGGACGACCGGCAGGCCCAAGGGCGTTGTCTACTCGCATCGCTCGCTCGTCTTGCACTCGCTGGTCGCGGCGCTGCCCGACGTGAAGTGCATCTCGCGTAACGACACGCTGCTTCCGGTCGTACCGATGTTCCACGCCAATGCCTGGGGGTTGCCGTACACGGCGACCCTGACCGGAGCCAAACTCGTTCTGCCCGGCCCCAAGCTCGACGCGGTCAGCGTGCTTGACCTGCTCGCCGAGGAGCGGGTCACCGTGAGCGCGGGGGTACCGACGGTCTGGATGGCCGTGCTCCAGGCCATCGATGCCGAGCCCGACCGCTGGGATCTGAGCGCCCTGCGCCAGCTGGTCGTCGGTGGTTCGGCCGCACCCAAGAGCATGCTCGAGGGCTTCGACCGCCACGGGCTGACGATCATCCACGCCTGGGGCATGACTGAGACCTCCCCGCTGGGAAGCGTCTGCCGGCTCCCACTCGAGCTCGACGATGCAAACGACGAGGAGCAGTACGACTACCGCACTCGCCAGGGCATTGCCTCCCCATTCGTGGAGATCCGGGCCCGGGACGATGACGGCGAGCTGATCGCCTGGGATGACCAGGCGATGGGCGAGCTCGAGGTGCGGGGCCCCTGGGTGGCACGCGCGTATCACCGCGGCCAGGGCTCGGAGAAGTTCACCGGCGACGGCTGGTTCCAGACCGGCGACATCGTGAAGATCGACGCCTCGGGGAACCTGCGCATCTGTGACCGCTCCAAAGACTTGGTCAAGTCGGGCGGGGAGTGGATCTCATCGGTCGATCTGGAGAATCTCCTCATGGCCCACCCGGCTGTCGCGGAAGCGGCGGTGATTGCGATCCCCGATGAGCGGTGGGGCGAACGGCCGATGGCCGTCGTGGTTCTGCGTGACGGGCTCCAGGCCAGCCCCGGAGACCTGCGCGAGCACCTGGGCACGCAGTATGCGAAGTGGCAGCTGCCCGAGCGCTACGAGTTCATCGATGAGATCCCGCGCACGGCCACGGGTAAGTTCAAGAAGACCGCGCTGCGCGAGCAGTTCGTCGACGCCCGGGTCTGACGCTCACGGGCGCGGGGGCGGGCGAAGGGCCCGCGTGGGCCCGCGTCACCGCTTGTGGCCGAACCCAGCCTTGCAGGACTTATACGCCTCGTAGGCATTGATGCCGGCCGCGAACACGTGGTGGGTGTGGAGGTCCACCAGGACTCGGCGGCCGTGGTAGAAGCAGAACACCTTGCCGGCCAGGCGCCGCCCCAGGATGTGGTTGGCGATGTGATGGGCGACTATCCCGCCCAGCGCGTGGCTCGTCGCCCCGCATCCCGACGCCGCCAGCGACGGAACGCCGATCACGAGCACGGCCAGGAGCACCGCCGTCGTGCGCCGCAGGCGTCTCATCGCGGTCCAGGGTAGCGCTCGGTCGGCGTCGGGCGCTTAGCCCAACTCGTCCGAGGACAGGCGCTGCTTCTGGACCTTGCCCAGCTCGTTTCGCGGCAGCTCGTCCAGGAACCGGATCACCCGGGGCCGCTTGTGGGGAGCGAGCTCCGAGCCCACATGCCCGATCAGCTCCTCGGGCTCGGCTCGCGCCCCCGGACGCAGGACTACCCAAGCCACGATCCGCTCGCCGAGGTCATCGTCCGGCTCGGCGGTGACGGCGGCGTCGTCGACCGCTGGGTGCTCGCGCAGCGAGCCCTCGATCTCACCGGCCCCGATCTTGTAGCCGGCGCTCTTGATCAGGTCAGTCGCGCGGCGTCCGACGATTCGCACGTACCCACGCCCGTCAACCGTGGCCATGTCACCGGTGCGAAACCAACCGTCGTGCATCGCCGCCTCGGTGGCGTCCGGGCGGTTCAGGTAACCCAGGAACAGGTTCGGGCCCCGGACCTCGATCTCTCCGATGGTCTGGCCGTCTCGCACTCCGCTCGCCTCTCCGTCGTCACCGACGAGGCGCAGCTCCACTCCCTCCACCGGCGATCCTACGGTGCCGGGGGCGGGCTCCCCGTCGAAACGGATGGCGGTGTTCATGAGCGTCTCGGTCATTCCGTATCGCTCCACGACGCCTCGGCCGGTGAGGTGCTCGAGGCGCCTGTGCTCGGAAGCGGGGAGAGCCGCCGAGCCGGACACCAGCAGCCGCGCCCCGGCGAGCGCGCTGGCCAACGTGGCAGACCGTTCCGCCGCGTCTGCCAGCCGGCGGTACATGGTGGGAACGCCGAACAGCATCGTCGCGCCGCCGCCGCCGCCGCCCAGGGCACGCTCCACCGCCTCGGGCGAGAACCGGCCCAGGTGGCTCACGCTGCCGGCGCGGCGGATCGGCCCGAGGACGCCGATCACCAGGCCGTGGACGTGGAACAGCGGCAGGCCGTGGATCACCGTGTCCTCCTCGGTCCAACCCCAGGCCCCGGCCAGCGCGTCGAGATTGGAGGCGATCGCGCGGCGCGGGAGCACGGCGCCCTTGGGCGGACCGGTGGTGCCCGACGTGTACACGATCAGTGCCGGAGCCTCGGGGTCGGGCGTGACCTGGGGCGGCGCGGGCGGGCGGGGTGGGCGGGGTCCGGTTCCGTCGCGGCCGAGCTCCACCACCATCGGCTCGAGCCCGGCCGGTGCCTCGCTGCCGGGAGCCAGCAGGACAGCGTCGGGCTGGGCGTCGGCCAGGACGTGTCCGAGCTCGCTGGGACCCGACCTCGGATTGAGGGGGACCACGGGCACGACCGCCAGCAGGGCCCCGATTACCGCTACGCACGTCTCGACCGTTGGCTCAGCCAGTACCGCCACTCGCGAACACCCGGCCAGCCGCGCCGCGACAACGTGGGCCTCGTCCCGAAGCTCTGAATAGGTGAGCCGGCGATCCGGAAACTCGATCGCCACCCGGTCGGGCGGATCCCCGCCCAGAGCTGGGAACAGAAGGTCGGACAGGCCGCGGATCGTAGGCGAGCCTGCCCTGATCAGCGGCCGAGCCAGCGCGACGGGTTCTTCACGAACACCGTGTCGAACACGCCGTCGTCCATGACGCCCTGCCCGCGCAGCCAGGGGATGACCTCCTCGAACACCAGCGTGAATGACCAGTTGTGGATCGCCGGAGAGTTGAGCATCTGTTCCGCGACCTCGGGCGTGAACCAATCAATCGTGGCGCAGTGGTCCTGGGAGATCACCACGCGCTCGGCGTGACCCCGGCGCAGCAGCTCGGCCGTCACCGCGTTGCGCTGGTCCATGGGCAGGAACATGTCCAGCCCGTAGCGGTCCAGACCCACATAGACGCCCTGGTCAAGGAGCCCCTGGATGTAGTCGACATCGGAGCTGTCCCCGCAGTGAGCGATCTGGATCTTCTCCGGTGCCAGGCCCTCTTCGAGGAAGATCTCCACCTGCCGCGGTCCGGTCCCGGCGGCGGGCATCGAGTGGGCCATGACCGGAGCGCCGGTCTGGAGGCTGGCTCGCGCGCACGCGCGATGGATCTTCTCGACGTTGTCCGTGACGCCGGCGGCGTCGGCGGCGCACTTGAGAAACGCGGCCTTCATCTCGGTGCCCTGCGTCCCCTGTTCGATGTCCTCGACGAAATGCTCAGCGATCTGGTCCGCGTCTCGGTTCTCGAAGTAATGCGGCAGATGGTCGTACGTGTAGATGCCGGTGCAGAAGGCGATGTTCACGCCGGACTCATCCGACACACGCTTGATGAAACGCACATCGCGGCCGCCGAACATCGCGGTCGGGTCGACTATGAACTGGACACCGTGGCCCTTGGCCGCGCGCACTGCCTCGAGCGCCGCGTCGAGCTCGGCCTGCTCGTCGTATCGGCCGGGCCAGTTCTCGGCCACAGCCTCGTCCCGGAAGCGGACGTGCTCGTGGATCAGGGTCAGCCCCATCTCCGAGGAGTCGATCTGGCCCTGCACGGTCTCGACGGTGCTCATCTAAGCGGCTCTCCCCATTCGGTTTCCTCTTGCAACTGGGCCTTGAGCACCTTGCCACCCGGGTTTCGGGGGAGCGGCTCGGCGCGCAGCGCCACGTACTGCGGGACCTTGAAGTCGGCGATCCGCTCGCGCACGTGCGCCACGATCGCCGCCACGTCCGTGTCCTCCCCGGCGGGCACGATCACCGCGCCGACCTTCTCCCCCATCATGTCGTCCGGCACCGGAATGACCGCCGCCTCGCCCACCCCCGGCGCGCCGGCCAGGGCGCTCTCGACCTCGATCGAATACACGTTCTCTCCGCCGCGGTTGATCATGTCCTTGGCCCGATCGACGATGTAGAGCAATCCGTCGTCGTCGACTCGGCCCAGGTCACCCGTGTGAAGCCAGCCGTCGACGAACGTTTCCGCCGTCGCCTCGGGCTTGTTCCAGTACCCGCCGACCACGTTCTCGCCGCGCACCAGCAGCTCACCCACCCCGGTCTCGGCGTCAGGGGCGTCGATGGCCAGGTCGACGACCGGCATGGCAAACCCCACACTGTCGGCGTGCTCCAGCGCCTCCTCGTGGGGGAGAAACGTCGCGATGGAGGACGTCTCGGTCAGCCCGAAGCCGTTGCCCACCCGAGCGTCGGGGAACGCCTCCATGATCTTGTGGACGGCGGAGGCGGCGATCGGCGCGCCGCCGTAGGAGACCCAGCGCACCGTGCTGAGATCGGTCTGGGCAAACAGAGGGTGTCGGGTCAGTGCGTGGTAGATGGCCGGGACCGAGGTGAGCATCGGAACGCCCTCGTCGCCGACCGTGCGCAGAATGCCCTCGAGGTCGAGCGGGTTCGCGAGCACGAACGTCCGTCCCCCGAGCTCTGTCATCACCAGCAGCTGGCTGTTGCACCCGGTGACGTGGAACAGAGGGACGTTGATCAGCGTGGCCAGCGAGGGGCCCTCGGAGCGATCCACGCCGATGCACCGGAACGCGTTCTCCGTGTTGGCCAGGAAGTTCGCGTGCGAGGTCATCGCGCCCTTGGGGAACCCGGTGGTGCCGCTGGTATAGAAGATCGCGGCCAGGTCCCCCGGTGCGAGATCGTCGACCACCACGGGCTCTCCGTCGGGTAACGCTGAGCCGGGCTCGAATGCGTACGCAGCACCCGAGTCCTCGACCACGTAGGAGACCTCGGACTCCTTGAATCGGGTGTTGACCGGTACCGCAACCGCCCCGGCGAGCTGGACCCCCCAGAACGCCAGCACCCAGTCCGCACCGTTGGGGAGCCGGATGGCGGCGCGATCACCACGCGCCACGCCCAGCTCGCGCAGTCCGCCCGCCACACGCGCGGCTCGATCCCACAGCCCGCCGTAGCTCAGCGTCTCTCCGCCGACCTCCACCACCGCCACGGCGTCGCGGTCACGCTCCACGCTCGCCCGCAGCATGTGCACGAGTGACTCGGGGCGGTTCGTATAACGGGCTATGCCGTCGGCGCCACGCTCCACGCCGGCGGTGTCGTACGGGTTGCGGCCACGGCCGGCCGGCTGCACTGCCACGGGATCCTCTCCTCAGTCCGCGGAGGGCGCGACCCTATCACCCGCCCATGCTCTGCCGAGGACTCAGAGCCAGCGCCTACGGCAGCCCCTGGAAGACCGACAACGACCCCGATCCGAGCAGGTCCGTCACGTAGACCGTGTTATGACTCGGGTCGACCGTGACGCCGAATGGGTCGGACCCGACCGGCAACAGGGTTGCCCCTCCACAGCCGGCGGTCTGGCTCGCGTTGCACGTCGCGCCGTCCAGGGCCGACACGCCGGCGCTCGAGTAGTCGCTGACATAGACCGTGTCGGTCTGATGGTTGATCCCGATCAGCAACGGTGATCGCCCGACCGCGGCGGTGGGGAACGGGCCGCTGCAACCCGCTGTCATGGAGGCGTTGCAGGTGGCGGCATTGATGACCGAGACAGTTCCGGGCGAGTCACCGTCGGCGTTGTTGGCCACATAGACCGTGTGCGTTTGGTCGTTGACGGCCGCCGCGAACGGCCCCAGCCCGACGGGCGCGGTGGCGGCCACGCTGCCGCAGCCCGATTGGTCAGTGCCATTGCATGTCGCCCCCTTGATCAACGAGACCGAGTTGTCCTCGTAGGACGGCGCGTAGATCGTGTCGGTTGCCTGGCTCACTCCGAGGCTATTGGTGCTCGGGCCGACCTTGACCACCCCCGGCATCTGTCCGCAGCCCGACGTGATCTCCGCGTTGCAGTCCGCGCCATTGACCACCGCCACCCGGTTCGCCTGATCGCCGTACGGGACATAGATCGTCCGCGTGACCGGGTTGATTACGGGGAAGAACGGGTAGGCGCCGATCATTACCGTCGGTGTCGGGTTACCGCATCCGGCCGTGTCGCCCGCGTTGCAGGTGGCCGTGTCGATCACCCGGAGCGTGCCCGCGGTTGAGTCAGCCACGTACAGCGTGTGGGTCGCGTCATCGACTGCGCCGACGGAGGACCCGGTGTCCGGAGCCGGGATCTCGCCGACGGGAGCGCAGCCGGCAAGGTTGCCGGCGTGACACGTCGCTCCGTCGATCACGTCGATCTCGGCCGACTGGAGGCTGTCCCCGTAAATCGTGTCCGTGGCCGGATCGAGGACCGTCACGTACTCGGAGTCCGGCACCGAGGGTTCTTCGGTGCGGCAGCCCGAGGTCGCGATGGCGCTGCAGTTCTCGACGCTCACCGCGGCGAGGTAATCCTCACCACCTGCGTTCACGAGGTAGGCCGTGCCCGTGTTCGGCACCAGAGCGAACGTGTTGGCGTTGTATCCGGCGGGGGGGTTGAAGCCCGTGAGCTGCTCGTTCCGGGGTCTGGCCGCGCACCCGGAGACGACGGTCCCGTCACACGTCCTGGTATCGATCGCCGACATCGTGCCGTCGCCCTGGTTGATGGCGAACAGCGTGTGTCGGGAATGGTCGAGCACCAGGTAGGACGTTCCGGAGCCCGTCGGGACGACGGCGGGCGACTGGTCACAGCCGGTGGTGACGTGGGCGTTGCATGTCGCCCCGTCGATGACCGAGACGGTGCCGTCGTTGAAGTTGGCCACGTAGACGGTGTCTGTCCGCTGATCCACCACATCCCAGATAGCGCCGCTCCCCACGGTGACCGTGCGCGGCTGCTGGCCACAGCCGCTACCAGTGGAGCCGTTGCAGGTGGCGCCGTTGAACACGAATACGGAATGGCCGTCCCCGTTGCCCGTGTTGGCCACGTAAACCGTGTCGGTGGCCACGTCCACGTCGACGCTCTCCGGGCCGCGGTCGTCCCCGAGGACCTTGACCGGCTTGTGGCAGCCCGCCTGCGTCTCGGCGTTGCAGCGGGCACCGTCGATCACGACGACGTCTGTCGGCAGGGTCGTGACGTACACGGTGCCGGTGGCCGGATCGAGGGCTATGGCTGAGGCGAAACCGGACAGCTTGAAGGTGGCCAGGGATTTGGCACAACCGCTCGTAACCTCCGCGTTGCACGTCGCTTCGTTGAGCACCGAGACCCATCCCGAGTTGCCGGTTCCGCCCCCGACGTAGAGGGTGTGGGTCCTGCGGTCGATCACCACCGCGATCGCGGTCGGCCCCACGCTCGCCTGGGTCACGATCCGGCAGTCAGACGCTGGCGTCGCGTTGCACTGAGCCGTGTTGATTACATCCATCACGCGGTCTGACGTTTGCCGGCAGGTGTCGTTACTGCTCGGGTTACCGCATTGCAGCGGCACGTACAGCGTGTGCGTCCGCGCATCGGCGGCTGTCTGGGACCCGGGGCTGCCGCCCAGAGCGAGGGAGTTGCCCCCGGCGCTGCTGGCCACAGAATCACTCATTCGGAGGAGGGAGTGCTGGCCCGCAGCGCGGAAACCTCGGGCTGAGGCTGGGTTTCGGGCCAGCCGAAGGCCGGTGCCGGCGGTCGGCGCGTGAACCCTGACGCTCGCGACGGCCGCACTGCTCTCGGCGCAGGCCAGCGCCAGAGCCAAGGCCAGGACCAGGACAATGACGCGCGCGCTGTCCCTTGGCGTCCAGTTTGAGAGTCGTCGCATCCCAAGCCTCCTGTCGCGGTGTCGGCGGCAACACTCCGGACGGCGACTTGCATTTCGCTCGCAGATTGCTGGCAACGCCTCTGGACGGGCCAGGGCGGGCCCCGTAGAGTGGGCTGCGGGGTGGTCGAATTCCGAGTGTTGGGGCCGCTCGAGGCCCTGGGCCCCTCCGGGTTGGTCAGACTCGGCGGGGGCAAGCAGCAACTGCTGCTGGCAGTGCTGGTCCTGCGCGCCGGTGAACTGGTCTCGCGCAGCGCGATCATCGACGCGCTGTGGCCCGAGGATCCGCCACCCAGCGCCGGCCACACGGTCGAATCCTACGTCTCGCGTCTTCGAGCGGCGCTGCGCTCCGCCGGTGGAGACTCGGGAATGATCGTCTCTGGCACCGGGGGGTATCGGCTGCTCAGGGACGGCAATCGGTTCGACTTCGACAGCTTCACGGACCTCACGGCGGGGGCTCGCACGGCGCTCGACGCCGGTGAGGCTGACAGCGCGATGGATCTGGCCTCTCAGGCGCTGGCTCTGTGGCGTGGCCCGGCGCTGAGCGGGCTCGCGGACCGGGCCGGGGTGCGGGCCGACGCGACGGCCTGGGATGAGCGCCGCCTGCTCGGGCTGGAACTGCGGGCCGAGGCTGGGCTCGCGCTCGGCCGCGGCGAAACTCTGATCTCCGAGCTCCGGGCGGAAGCGTCACGGCAGCCGGTGCGTGAACGCGCGCACGAGCTGTTGATGCTGGCCCTGTACCGCTCGGGCCGTCAGGCCGAAGCGCTCGAGGTCTACCGGGCCGTGCATGAGCACCTCGATCGCGAGGTAGGCCTTGGTCCTGGAGCCGGGTTGCGAGATCTCCAAGTCAGGATTCTGCGTCAGGATCCCAGTCTCGACGGGGTTCGCAGCGAGCTGGCTCCGCCTCCGTCAGGGCACACGGAGCGCCGGCCCCAGGCCAAGGCCACGCGCGTACGTGGGGTTGGGCTCGCCGCCGGCGTGGCGGTGATCGCCGCACTCACCCTGGCGTTGATCAGCCTCACGGGCGGCACGGAGGCTGCCTCCGGCACCCTCCGGGCTCCAGCCGTCGGCGTGCTCAACCCCCAGGACGGTCGGCCCGTATCCGCAGTCAAACTGGACGTTGTCCCCACCCAGATCACCACGGGCCTCGGAGCCGAATGGGTGACCTCCTATTACACCGGCACCCTGCTGCGGGTCGACCCGGGCGATCCGACCGAGATTCAGACCGTCTACGTCGGCCGCGGAATCACAGGGGTCACGGTGGCCGGCGGGGATGTCTGGGTGGCCGCGTCACTCGACGACCGGCTGATACGTGTGGACGGGAGTAGCGAGCAGGTGGTCCAGCGGATCAAGGTCGGCGCCGACCCGACCGACGTCGCCGCGGGTGCCGGCGCGCTGTGGATCACGAATCAGGGCGACGGGACAGTCAGCCGCATCGATCCACGCACCGGTGCCGTCCTCGGAGTGACCCGGGTGGGTCCGTCGCCTGAGGGGGTCGCGGTCGGCGACGGAGCGGTGTGGGTGGCGCTGAACGGCGCCAGCTCGCTCGCCCGGCTCGATCCGCGTACCGGTCACCTCGTGCAGACGATCGGGATCGGATCGGGTCCGTCAGCAGTTGCGGTCGATGGGGCCGGGGTCTGGGTTGCGAACGAGCTCGACTCGACCGTTTCGCTGGTCAGCCCGACCACGAACCGCGTAATCCTGACCCACGCAGTGGTCGGGGCTCCGACATCTCTGGCTGCCGTCTCGTCCGGCGTGTGGGTTGGGGGGGAGTTGCCGAAGCTGACCATGCTTCAGGACTCCGGGGTTGTCCGGACCACGTCACTTCCCTCGCCCGCGACGGCGATGGCGGAGGGCCCCAGCGGGTTGCTGGTCGGAGTGAGCGGCGTCGGGGCAGACCACCATGGGGGAACGCTGGTTATCCGCGTTTCCGGTCCGATCGAGCAGATCAGTCCAGAGGCATGCTGCACTCAGCTCCCAGACGAGCGGATGCTGTCCTATGACGGTCTGCTCAGTTACTCGAAGTCGCCTGCGAACCCAGCGGCGCTGGTGCCGGACCTTGCGCTGGCCATCCCGCCCGCCCAGGACGGAGGCCTGGAGTACAGCTTTCACCTGCGCCCGGGCATTCGCTACTGGGACGGCAGTCTCGTGCGGGCGAGTGACTTCCGCCTGGGACTTGAGCGTGCGGCCCGGAGCTCGAGTGTCCTCGCTGGCTACATCGGCGCCCTGCCCGGAGCGCTGTCGTGTCCGGGGCAACCGCGCTGTGACCTGGATTCCGCGGTGCTCACGGATGACCGTGCCGGTACGGTCACGCTACGCCTGACTCACCCGGACCCCGACCTGCTGCTGGCACTCGGACTGCCGGCCTTCGCCCCCGCTCCGGCCGGTGCCAATGCTGGAGTCCGGCCCGGTACCGGCCCATACCGCATCGCCCGGTTTGTCCCCGGCAAACTCATCGATTTCAGACGGAACCCGTATTTCAAGGAATGGTCGCCCGCCGCGCAGCCCGCCGGGTATCCGGACCGGATCCTCCTCGACTCGGACGGGAGTCCACCGGCGGACATCGCGGCCGTTCTTCACGGTCAGGCCGACTACACGTTCGACTCACCGACGCCGAGCCAGCTGCACAACATCCAACTCCACGCGCCCGGGCTCCTGCACGCTGACCCGCTCCCGGACACGGATTTCCTCGACCTCAATACTCGCGAGGCGCCGTTCAACGATGTCCGGGTCCGACAGGCGCTCAACTTCGCGGTCGATCGCAGGGCGATCGCCGCCCTGTACGGCGGACCCGCTGTGGCCACTCCGACCTGCCAGATCATTCCCGCCACCGTTCCGGGTCACGTTCCGTACTGTCCCTACACCCGGGCGCCTTCCCCGTCCGGACGGTGGCACGGGCCGGACCTCCCCCGCGCCCGCCGGCTGATCGCCGCTTCTGGGACCCGAGGCGAGTCCGTGACTGTTCTCACCGAGGCTCCCTCCGGACCCTGGGACGAGCCGGTCGGTCGCTACATCGTCGGCCTTCTGCGCCGTTTGGGCTTCCACCCCCGGCTCCGCGTGCTCACCGAGAACCAGCTCGCCGCCGCCCGGGTCAACTATCGCCATCCGCTCCAGAGCGACACGAACTCCTGGATCGCTGACTTCCCGTCTCCGTCTCAGTGGATCACCACGTTTCTCAGCTGCGCCGCGTGGCATCCACCGACCCGGCTGGACAACCACTCACAGTTCTGTGACCCGGCCGCCGACCGCCTGGCCACTCGAGCCAGCCAGCTCGAGACCACCGATCCGGGCCAAGCGGACGTACTCTGGGCCGGCGCCGACCGCCGGATCACCAATCTGGCGCCGTGGATCCCGACCGTCACCGAGACCGAGACCGATCTCGTGTCCCGGCGGGTGGGCAATTACGAGTGGGTGCCATCAATCGGCGCGCTGCTTGACCAGCTGTGGGTTCGCTGACGCGCGCGATCTCGGCGCGCCACTGGCGACGACACCGGCCGATTGGCACGGGCCGTCGGCGGACGCCGTAGCATCAGCCCTGATTCGAGACTGACAAGGGCGGGACGAGGAGGAGTCGGTGACTAGGCGGTTCATGGTGGTGCTGGCCGGCGCCCTGGCAGTTCTCGTGCTCGGTTCCGTGACCGCGTTGGCCGCCGGCCGGCACGCCACAGCGGCCAGCGGCGCTCCCGCGCTTCCGACCAGTGACCCCTTCTACACGTACTCCGGGTCGCTCAACAACATCGCTCCCGGCACGATCCTCAGACGCCGCACGATCGCCGTGGCGGAGGGTGGCAAACCGACCGCGATCACCGCCACCCAACTCCTGTACCGGACGACCGGTGAGCTCGGGGAGCCGACGGTAACCGTGGCCACAGTGCTCAAGCCGACCACGCAGGCGCTGTCCACCAAGATCGTCTCCTACCAGATGGCCTACGACGCGCTGGGGTCCGAATGCGACCCGTCCTACACCTTCCAGGGCGGCAACCCGAGCTACAGCACCAGCCAGGAGGAGGAGCAACTCATCCTCAGCTATATGACGTCCGGGGACACCGTCGTCGTGCCCGACTACGAGGGCGAGCGGCTCGACTGGGCCGCGGGGCAGGAGTCGGGCTACAACACGATTGACGGCATCAGGGCGGCTGAGAATCTCCTCGGCGTCAAGCCGAACACCACTCCGGTGGGAATGGTCGGCTACTCGGGGGGCTCGATCGCCACTGACTTCGCCGCCGAGCTCGCCCCCTCCTACGCCCCCAAGCTCGACATCGTGGGCACCGCCGAAGGCGGCGTCCCGGCGGACTTCTTTCACAACCTGTCCTACATCAACGGCAGCCCCTCGTGGTCAGGGGTCATCCCCGCCGTACTCGTCGCGCTCGGACGGGCGTTCGGTGTCAGCTTCGAGCAGTACTTGTCCCCCTATGGAGTGCAGGTGACAAACCAGGTCAAGGGCGAATGCATCAATAGCTTCCTCGGCGCCTACCCGGGCCTCACCTACCAGAAGCTGCTGAAGCCCCAGTACTCGGACATCTACAAGATCGCGCCCATGGTCAGGATCACCGACCACCTGATCATGAGCCGCACCGGAACCCCGAAGGGGCCACTGTTCATGGGCGTGGGGGATGCCGATGGCACCGGCGACGGCGTGATGGTGACCAAGGACGACGAGGCACTGGCGCACATCTACTGCCAGCGTGGGGTGTCGGTTGAGTTCAACGTCTACAAAGGTGACGATCACGACAGCGCGGCGGTGCCGTTCGAGGTGGGCGCCCTGAGTTTCCTCACCGAGCGCCTGAATGGCATGGCGGTCAAGAACGGATGCAGCTCGATCGGTGCCGGCAACTCGCTCACCCCGCTGGCCGTGCCGGCGATCCCAAAATCGAGGCTGAGATTCCTCTATCTCGGGCCGCGAAAGCTGCTCCACGGGGTCGAGATCGCGCTCTCCACCACAACGGGCACGCTGAAGCACCTTGTCCTCACGCTCCATCACGGACGGAGGCTGATCATGAGGATCGTGATCCCGCGAGTGACGAAGTCAGAGCACCGGGTAATCCTGCGCGACAAGGGCCGCATGCCCCCCGCCGGCCGGTACGCGCTGAAGGTCGCTCAGGGTCACTCAACGCTCCTGCGCCGCACGCTGAAGGTCAGCTAGCCGATCGCCAGAGCTGTCCTCAGCGTCTCACCGCACCCTGACGACGAGCTTCTCGGCGCGGCCGCCGCTCTCATGGCGCTCCGCGACGCCGGCTGGCGCGTTGTCAATCTGGCCTGCAGCTTGGGCCGAGAAGCCGATCGTGAGCGTCGGCGGGGGGAGCTTCGGCACGCCTGTCGTCTCGCCGGCTTTGAGCTCGAGGTTCCCGAAGGACTCCCGCCGATCGGGGCGCACGATGACCTCGCGCTGGCCCAACCTGCCATCTCCAGCACCATCGCCCACGCTGTCCAGGGCCTGGATGCGCCGCTGATCGTGGGTCCGTCTCCCCACGACGCTCACCCCGGACACGAGGTCGTGGGCCGCGCGATCCGAGACGCGGTGGAGGCTCGGGGGTCACCGATGAACGTCATGTTCTGGGCGATCTGGGGCGAGCTCTCGTTGCCGAACGTCCTCGTCCCGTTCGATACCGATCGTCTGGCCGAGATCAACCACGCGCTCGCGGCCCACGCCGGGGAGTTGCAGCGCAACCGGCTCGACCGGCTGGTCAAGAGCCGGGCCGTGGCGCACGCGGTGCTCGGCCCTGAGCGAGTGCTCGGCTTCGGCGTGCCCGGCCGCCCACACGATTATGTGGAGCTGCTGACGCACGTCGTCTGGAGCCCGGACGCCGGCTGGAGGCTCACCACGCCCCGCGAGTTCGACGCCTCGCAACCGCTGGGCACCGGCGCCCCCGGAGGCGAAATCGGTTGGTGGCTCCACGCCCAGAGTGTGCGGGGATCGTTAGGTCTTACCCAACTCGGGTAGTGCTGAATTTATGGCACACCACCAAGCCGCTGACTCCGAGGTCAAGCCGCCCGGCCGACAGCTGTCCCGGCCGTCAATCGTGTTTGGTCTCACGGCGATGGCTCTGGTCGTTCTCGGAGTCGTTCTGCTCATCACGGGAAACTCATGGGTCTCGGCGCTCGGGATCGCCCTGGTCGCGCTGGCTGCGCTGCCCGCCGTGATCGGGTTCGGGTTGATCAGCACGGCCGCGGTATCCCGCTGGGCCACCCGGCGCCGCCCATTTGCCTGAGCTTCGAGTCAGTGACGAGCTGCAGGCGTGGTTGTCGGGTGACGGCGATCGGACGCTCGGCGGCCTAATCGAGGTGTTCAAGGAGAAGAGCTTCGCGATCCTGTTCGTGCTCCTCCTCGGCGTACCGGCGCTGCCGCTGCCCACGGGCGGAGCGACCCACGTATTCGAGATCATCGCCGGGCTGCTGGCGGTTCAGCTGATCGCCGGCCGGCATCGAATCTGGTTGCCCGACCGCTGGCGCAGGCTCGAGCTCGGTGGCAACCGGCAGCAGCGGTTCATCGCCGCGTTGATGAAGCTGATCCGGAAGCTCGAGCGGTTCTCTCGCCCGCGCTTGGCCTTCCTGTTCCATCATCGTCTCAGCAGCATCGTGTTCGGGTTGCTCGTCCTGTGCGGGACGCTCGGCGCATTTCTTGCCCCTCCCTTCACCGGGCTCGACACGCTCCCGTCACTCGGCGTGGTCCTGCTCTCGCTCGCCATCCTGCTCGAGGACATCATCGTTGCGCTCGCCGGGCTGGTTGTTGGCGTCGCCGGCATTGCGCTCGAGATCATTCTCGGCACCGCGGCGATTAACGGTCTCGGCTCCCTGTTCTGATCACACGGCCCCGGTCAACTCGGTGAAATGGCTCGGTTTCCCGCGCGTCCGGTTAGAGTTCGGCTCCAATTTCATAGTTCTTGGAGAATGGTGGTAAGGATGAGGATTCGTCGACTCAGCGCACTGGTTTGCCTGGGCCTGATCGCGACCGTCGTGTTGCTCGGATCGGGTGGAAACCAACCGGTCGCAGCGCTGGCGGCGACGCATGGCACCAACGTGCCCGTCAGGGCCCTGGCCACGGCGCATCGGGGCAACCTTTCCGCCCGAGCTCTGGCGGCCGCGCGTGGCTCGCACCTGCTCGCCGCCACGCCCGCGGCAGCCAAGCCCCTGGATCGCTACTCGATCGTCAATGGCTGCTACTCGCTGAGCACGCCCTCGGGCCCGATCGCATCCTCCGATGCACCATTCCGGATGCAAGCGACGACGCTCGGCCAGTACCTGCTCTACGGCGTCCACGGTAACTATGTCGATTCGACTCTCACGCCGGCTTCGACGCCCAGCACATCCTCGATCTGGGCCGTCAAGGGTGACTCCGCCACCGGCTTCACCTTCACCAATCTCGGCACCGGCCACGCGATGGCTGTGACCCTCACGCCCGGAACGGGCTGCGCCGTCTACCCCGAGGCCCAGGTCGACGCCACGGGCCCCGCGTTCACCGGACCCAGCCCCGAGGCCGGCGTCCTCGGGACGGTCGAGGGGCACGCTCACGTGACGGCGTTCGAGCTCTTCGGCGGTGACTGGCACTGCGGCCAGCCCTGGAGTCCCTACGGCGCTCCGTTTGCGTTGCCGGCCAGCTGCGCCGCCGACGAACAGGGCAGCAACGGAGAGGTCGAGTCCTTCGTCGACTTCGGCGGCGCGATGCGACCGAGCGGCATGCACGGATGGCCGACGTTCGTCGATTGGCCGAGCCCCACGGCGCTGGCCGAGGAGAGTGACTACTACACCGGGATCGAACGGGCGTGGAAGGCCGGGCTGCGCGTGATGGTCACCAATCTGGTCGACAACGAGGCGCTGTGCTCGCTCATGACCACGCGGACCAACCCCTGCAATGACATGGCGAGCGTTCTGATTCAGAACCGAGACCTGCACGCGCTTCAGAACTACATCGATGCCCAGTCGGGTGGTCCGGGCAAGGGTTGGTTCCGGATCGTCACCGACCCCTTCCAGGCTCGCCAGGTCATCAATCAAGGCAAGCTCGCCGTGGTCGAGGGGATCGAGGTCTCACGGATCTTCGGCTGTGGTGAGAACAACGGGGTGCCCCAGTGCAACCAGAGTCAGGTTGATGCGGGCCTCCAGGAGGTTCACAACCTCGGTGTGCGCACGTTCTTCCCGATCCACGAGTTCAACAATGCGTTCGGCGGCACGAAGATGATTGCCGGTGATCTCGGATTGCTCATCAACGCCGGTAACCGGGACGAGACGGGCAGTTTCTTCACCCTCCAATCGTGCCCCGCCCAGGACCAGGACGCCGAGCAGGTCACGCCTCCGGCCACCGGGCCGCTGGCCGGACTGTTGAACGGCCCCGTAGCCGGCCTATTGCACGGCAGCCCGCTGCCCGTGTACGGATCGGGCCCGCAGTGCAACACCCAGGGGCTGACCAACCTCGGCTCCTACCTGATCAAGCAGATGATCAAGGACCACTTCATTATTCAGCTCGACCACATGGACTCCAAGACGGCTGACGCCGCGCTCGCCATCGCCCAGAGCGAGCATTACTCCGGCGTCGTATCAGCCCACTGCTGCTCCTCAGCACAGTTGTTCAAGCGGATCTACTCGACCGGTGGCTTCATTTCCGAGCCGGTCGGTCAGCCGCAGGCCTTCGTGAACATCGAGAAGGCGGACAAGGCCGAGAGCGATCCCAAATACCCCTTCGGGTTCGGCTACGGCTCGGACATGAACGGCCTGGCCGAGCAGCCCGGTCCTGATCCTGCCGACGCGATCCACTACCCGTTCAAGTCCTACGACGGCAGGGTGACGTTCACCCCCGAGGTCTGGGGTGACCGGACGTTCAACCTCAACAGCGACGGGCTGGCGAACTACGGCATGTATGCGGACTGGCTCCAGTCCGTGCAGCAGGTCGGCGGCAGCCAGTTCGTCGGTGACATGATGCACGGCGCCGAGGCCTACCTCGAGATGTGGGAACGCGCGTCCGGCGTGCCCAGCGAGGCCTGCCGTCCGGCACACGCTGCATTGGGCCCCATTGGCAACAAGCAGCTTCCGATGAGTGGCTTCGAGACCGTTCTGTTCACAGACGGCCAGCCGCTGTCTCGGCTCCCTCACTCCTACCGATACTGCGTGACCGGCAATCGCCGGGCGATGCTCTCGGCGGTGTTCAACTCGGCGGCTCGGGTGAGCATGTGGGCGACAAACGCTGGCGGCTATTCCGCGGGCGGGATCAAGGTCGGGCAGCGCTCGCGTGCACTGCGCGGCAACGCCACGCGGCTGGCCACGGGGTTGTGGATCTCGCCGCGGCTCCGAGGTGGGAACCGGTTCGTGTACGGCGTCCGCGGCAACCGCATCACCTACGTCGCGTTGGCCAGCCGAACCCTCGCGCGCAAGCACAGCACGCTCCGCTCAGCGCTTCGCACCTCGGGCGTCGTCTGAACCCGCGGCTGAGCGTTCGAGCAGATCCACCAAGCCGGACTCGATCCCCGCGGTCAGGGTGCCGATGTCGGGTGCATGGTCACGGTCGCCGGTGACGCCGAAGTAGAGGCCGCCGTTGTAGGAGAAGATCGCCACCACGATCCGGATCGTGCCGACGATAGGTACGTAGGGGTAGGACTCCAGTAGCCGGCGCCCGAGTGCGTGCACGGCGCGCTGGGGGCCGGGCACGTTGGTTGTGGCGGTGTCCATATTCAGGCGCAGAGACCGCGTCATGACGCGGCTCCCGAGTGCGAGCAGCAGCGGCGGTGCAAAGCCCGAGAGCTGCGCGAGCGTGTCACCGGCCACCGCCTGCTTGGAGGCCTTGATCCCATCCATCTGCTCGCGGATGTAGGTCAGGCGCTCGGCGGGATCCTCGATCGCCACCGGAAGGCGGGCGAACACGGCCGATACCCGGTTGTTGTACACGCCCTTCTCGCCGGGACGCCGCACGGACACGGGCACCATCGTGCGCACCACGCGATCAGGTTCGAGCGTCTCGCCGCGCGCATCGAGCAGCTCGCGCAGGCCGTTCGTGATGATCGTCAGCACCACGTCATTGACCGTGCCACCGAGCGTCGATCGGACCGCCTTGATCTGGCCCAGCGGAGCCTTGGCCCACGTCCAGACGCGGTGCGGCCCGATCGGTCCGGTCAGCGACGAGCGGGCCGGGCGCAGCGCGGGCGCCGCGGCAGCCAGGGAGCGCGCCGTTGATGCTGCGCTCCGCACCACGTTGGACGGCGCCGCCAGCGCGGTGCGGAGCTGTACGGCCGGGTCGAGCATCCCTCGGGCCGCGCTGTGGGCCAGGACTTGGAGGCTGGACGGCTCCGGTTCGGGATGCCACTCCAGCGAGGGTCCGAGGTCACCGCTGTCGTCGAACATCACAGACATGAGATCCGTCGCCGCGACCCCATCGACCATGCAGTGATGGACTTTCGAGAGCAGAGCCCAGCGGCCCTCGGCCAACCCTTCGACCATCCAGATCTCCCACAGCGGCCGGGCCCGGTCCAGGTGCTGGGAGAACACGCGCGCCGCCATCGCCCGCAGGTCAGCCTCGGTCCCCGGCGGAGGCACCGCCGTGTGGCGGAGGTGGTAATCGAGGTCGAAGTACGGGTCGTCGACCCATACCGGCTCGCCGACGCGGAGCGGAACGAAGCGCACCTTCTGGCGATAGCGCGGAGTGTGGTGCAGCTTGCCGTCAACCATCGCCCGGATCTCCGCGAACGGAGGTGGTGGCCCCTCGAAGATGCTCACCCCGCCGATGTGCATCGGCGTCACGTCGTTCTCGACGTGGAGGAACATCGCGTCCTGCGTGCTCATCGACTGCACGGGGCCTCCTCAGGCTCCAGCCCGACGCTCATGGGCCGAGGCCCCATCCACCTGGCTGGCAGCCGCCGCCGCATGCGTTACTCGACGGCGCCGCCGTTGGCGGTCAGCTTGACGTCGACGTTGCCGCGGGTGGCGTTTGAATAGGGGCAGACCTGGTGCGCAGCGGCCACGAGCCGCGCCGCCTGCTCGGGGTCCTCAACCTGCGGAAGCGTCACGTCGAGTTCAACCTCGAGCCTGAAGCCCCGCTCTTCGGTGGGAAGCAGGCTCACCTTGCTGTCGACCGAGACGTCTCCCATCTCGGCGTGCTCGCGGCGGCCGATGACGCCGAGGGCGCTCTCGAAGCAGGCCGCGAAGCCGACGGCGAAGAGTTCCTCCGGGTTCGTGCCGCCGCCCTGGCCTCCCATCTCCTCGGGCAAGCGCAGTTGCACGTCGAGGTTGCCGTCAGTCGTGCGGCCGTGGCCCTCCGCGCGTCCGCCCGTAACGGTTGCCTCTGCTGTGTAAAGAATGCGAGCCAAGACGACCTCCGATGTTTGGGTGACCCTAGGCTAGCCGGGTACGTCGACCGGGGTTTCGGCTCCCGCCGAGGCGCGCAGGGGTGCCGGCATGAGCGCGGCGCCCCCGATCACGAGGCAGAACGCAAACACGCGCGCGGTTACCCCAAGACCACCGGAACCGATCGACTCGCCGAACACGAGGATGCCGCCCAGGATCGCAGTCAGGTTGGCCGCCACCGATGTGATCGCGATCACCTGGACCGCATCCCCGATCTGCAGGCTGCGAGCCGACGCATAGAAGGAGACAACGAATGACATCACCGCGATCAGCGTCCAGGGACTGACCAGCCCGAGCGGCAGATCGGCTGAGTGGGCGAGATACTTGATCGCGACGTCGGAGACCCCGAACAGCACCCCGGCCGCGGTCGCCAACAGGAGCGATTCGCTGCGCTCCTGGCAGGCGGAGCGGCCCGAGAACCGCACCAGTCCCGCGCCGATGACGAAGATCGCGCACTCGACTGCGATCAGGGCGGGAACCGAGGATCGCCGTGCGTCCTGACTGATGCCGGTCAGCGCGATCATCGCCAGCCCCACGGCGGTGATTGTCAAGCCCGCCCACTGTCGCCGCCCGAGGTGAAACCCGAAGAAACGCTCGGCGAACACCGCGAGGAACACCATCCCGCCGGACAGAACGGCCTGCACCACTGACAGGGGTGCCAGCGAGAGCGCCCCGACGTGCAACACCCAGGCTCCGAGTGAAACGCCCCACCCGACCGCGAACCACTTGGAACGAAACAGGTCACCCGCGCTCTTCAGCGGATGGCGCGCGGTGATCGGCCCGGCCTGGACCGCACCCCGCTGCTTGAACAGGAATCCAAGGTTCGTGGCCAGCGCCGAGGCGAGCGAGAGGACGAGTCCCAGGATCATCGCCGTGGGCCGGCGCGGCGTTGCGGTCTGATCAAGGCCAGAGTGCCGACTTAGACGCGCGCGCCGGCGGCGCTCTTGGAGCGCTGGCGCTCCTGGGGAATCCGCACGACGTTCCACGCCAACCGGGACCGCTCGAGCGCGCCGATCACCCACGCGCCCGGATCGGGCTGGTGCATGCCGAGCCCATGACGGTAGGAGGTCGGGAAGGCATGGTGGTTGTTGTGCCACGCCTCACCGAACGTGACCGGCGCCAGCCATCCAAGGTTGCGCGACTCATCGCCGGTGGTGAAGGGCCGCCGGCCGAAGAAGTGGCACAGCGAGTTGATGCTGAACGTCGCGTGGTGCAGCAGAAAGATCCGCACCGCGCCACCCCATAGGAGACCGGTCAGGCCACCCAGCAGCGAGCCGGTGAGCGCGAACCCTAGCGCGAACGGCAACGCCAGCCCGGCCAGCACCCAGAGCGGGAAGGTGCCGCTGATGAATCGCATGTCCCGATCGGTCAGCAGGTCCTTGGCGTAGCGGTCCGGATTGGCCTGGTCCTGGCCGCGGAACATCCAGCCCACATGCGCGTGCCCCAGGGCGGACACGGCTCCGCGCCAGCCGGGAGCACGATCGGCGTGAGGGCTGTGCGGATCACCGGGCTGGTCCGAGAAGCGGTGATGCTTGCGGTGCGTGGCGACCCACTCCAGCAACGGTCCCTCCACGGCCATCGAGCCCAGAACCGCGAACGCTATGCGCAACGCGCGCGTGGTCTCGAAGCTGCGGTGTGTGAACAGGCGGTGGTAGCCAACCGTGATGCCGAAGCCGGTCAGCACGTAGGTGATCGCCAGCACCACGAGATCCTGCCAGTGCAAGCTCCCGCCCCAGGCCAGCGAAGCGGCCAGCACGACCGCGGCCAGCGGCGCGAAGATAACCACCACGTTCGCGACACGGTCAAACACCTCATGCTCGAGCGCGACCATCTCGGCGGCGCCGCGCACCGGCACGGCGCCCACCGATGCACCGCGTGACTCACGCTTCAAACCCATGCTCCAAACCTCCTTGAGCGCCATCGGACTGCCGGCAGAGCGGCCTTCCGATGAACTCTCGTATCGGGACGGCGACGTCGCTTAGGGGAAGCTGTCCGTGAGGTCGCCCAGGGCGGGAAGCCCGTGATGCCCTACGCAGGCTGGATCGGAGAAGCGGAGAGTGGCCTTGTCACATCGATGCTACGCCTGATATCTCGGAAAGCAAGCCACGGCCGGCCTCAACCGTAGTTGGCGCCGGCCATCGTCTTGGTTTCGAGAAAGTGGGCCTCGGTGTCGAGTCAGGCCAGGGCGCCGGGCGGCAGGACGTACCGCTGCGGCCGCGAGGCGTCAGGCGGTCGTGTGCCGCTGAGCCGTCCGTCGTGGAGCCCGCCGCTTCCGGCGAGCGCCGGGGCCAGAGCCTCGGGCTGGCCGTCATGGTCGGTGATCCAGGCCAGGATCGCGGCCGAGTCCGCACCCGAAGCGAGGATCGCCGCGCGCTCGATCACCTGCCCGCCCGAAGGGTGCTGCCGGGCCAAGCGGCTGACCAGGGTGCGAATTGCCGCATCGTCCATCATCGTGTAGCCCCGTCTGGGGAGCCGGATGCAACTGCTGTGGTACCCATGTCAGGGACCTCCTTGAGCGCCGATGGGCTGCCTCGTGGCGTCCCGTCCGGCTCTCGTTGGGGACGGCGCTTTCGTCGCTGGGACGAAACTGTCCGTCAGGTCGCCGATCGGCGAGTGGCCGGCGGTGCTCTGCGCGAAGCCGCTTCGCAGGAGCGGTGAATTGGCCTGTGCCACCACTGTACTGCGCTAACGCGCTTACCGTGAACCGAGTGACATCGCGAAGTGGCGCTGCAGCTCGTTGGCGTACGAACGCCCGATCGAATCTCCGTGATTGGCCAACCACTGGCTGAACCCGATCTCGCCCAGCGGTGGATGGTGCGAGACGAGCAGGCCGGAGGTGAGCCCGGCGATCTCATCCGAGGTCAGGACGACGTCGCCGACGAGAAGACCGAGTGCCCATGACGCCGCTGACATCACGGCGGGGGGGAGGTGAACGATCGGCGCACGCGTTCCGACGGCGCGCCGAACGGCCTCGACGAGCTCTTCGAACGCCACCGTCTCCGGACCTGCTGCATCCACGATGACGTCCTCATCGGCGTGGCCGGCCTGCTCGCATATGCGCGCCAGATCGTCGATGTGGACGGGCTGGACCGGGTAGCGGCCGCTGCCCGGGAGCGCGAAGATCGGTATGCGGCGCAAGATCCAGGCGATGTTGTTCGCCAACACGTCGCGCTCGCCGCCGAAGATCCAGGTCGGGCGGACGATCGAATATGGGACCCCCACCTCGGCCAGCGCGCGCTCGACCAATGCCTTGCCGCGGTAATAGGGGAGCGGTGAGTCGATCGAAGGGTTCGCGATGCTGATATGGACGATGCGCTCCACCCCGGCCCGCCGGGCGGCGTGGAACAGCGTCCGTGAGTTGGCGATTGCGTTGGCGAACGTGCTGCTGCCGTGATCGAAGCGAACCCAGTACGTGTTGTAGACGGTGGTGACGCCCTCGAGGCTACGGGCCAGGGCCACCGGATCGTCGAACCGATACGGCAGCGTCTCCACCTGCGCCTGTAGCCGGTGGGCGCGGTCAGGATGAAACGTGAACGTCTTCACGGCGCGACCGGAGTCGAGCAGCCGCTCGGCGATCCGAGAGCCCGAGTAGCTGAACGCGCCTGTGACGAGATCGAGTCCGGTATCAGTGCGCACGGTCATTTCTCTCTCTGTGAAGGCAGGAGCACGCCGGCAAGGGGTGCGTAGCGCCGTCCCAGATCCAGCAGTGACTCGGCCCGGGCATGATCACCCTCGAGCTGGCTCAGCATGTCAACGCCGAGGTACAGCGCGATGATCGCGAACGCCAGATCCCGGGTTGGGAGGATGGCCGCGAGCGGCGAGCCCGCGAGCAGCTCTTGCAGCTTGCTCTGAACCATGTCAATCCAGGGCTGCACCCGAGCCACAACCTCGCCGCCGAGACCGGCGTCGGATACGCCGCCCGCCACCATCTCGGCCAGCACTGTCACGTAGCCGTTTTCGAGATCCTCGTCGTAGATCTCACGCGCGAGTTGGGCCAACTCGGGGATGGTCTGAGCCTGCACGAAACGAGACTCGTAGGCGCTCATCCGGCGAGCGCTGACGCGGTCCAGGGCCGCCAGGAGGAGGTTCTGGATGCTGCCGAAGTGATAGAAGATCAGCGCTTGGTTGAAGCCGCCGGCGCGGGCGATCTCGCGCGCACTCGCGCCGGCAAACCCTCTCGTCTTCAGGGTCTCGACCGCCGCATCGATGAGCGCCGCCTTGGTCGTGCCCGGTGGGTCCTCAATCCCAGGCTGCGGGCGGGTGTCTGATTGCATGCCTGTGATTTTAGCAGTCGCTCAAACCGATCGCTCAAACTCTGACTACACCACCCGGTGTCCGCGCGCTCAAGCGGTGATGTGTGTAGGTCGATAGGAGGGCGATGCGCCTACGCGACATCCGAGCCAGCACGCGCTTCTTCATTGCGCTGGGTGTGGTCCTAGCTTCATTGGCCGCGCTGGCGGTGCTTGGGTTGACCGGTCTGGCGGCCGTGAACGCTGCCAACCGGGAGGTGTTTCAGGACAACTTCGGCACGGCCCAGGCCACGAGTCGCCTGGCCGCAGATCTGGCTCAGACCGAAATCCTCAGCCTGCGGCTCATCGACGCTCCGAACCAGCCGACGGCCGAGGCTCTCAGAGCCCGGCTGGATGAGATCGTCATCCCTGGGGTCAGCCTGAGCCTCTCCGCCGTATTGCGACTGCACGCGCATGACCCGCCGGCCGAGCGCGCACAGGTTGAGCGCATCCCGGCCGGATGGCGCGCGTTTCTACCTCTGACCCGGCGGGCTCCGTTCACCTCCGGCTCGGTCCTACCCAATGCCTCGGCGCGATCGGCGGCGGCGCGCCAGATCGAGGCCAGCCTCGAGCCCCTGATCGCATTCGTATCCGCCCGGCAGTCGATCGAAGCGCTGGCGGCCGGGCGCGACCACGCAAGCGCGCGACACACTTACGACGTCAGCCGGATCTGGTTAATCCTGGTTGCCGTGATCTCACTTCTGGCCGCCGCAACCATGGTCCGCGTCGGCCTGACGCTCAAGCGGCTGCTCGAAGATCAGGCCGAGCAGCAGGCCCACGGCGTCCTGGCCAGCGAGTACACCGGCACCCTGCAGGCGACTGGGAACGAGGGTGACGCGCAAGAGCTGCTATGTCGCCAGGTGGAGCGCATCCAGCCCGGGGCCCGCGCCATCGTGCTGGGCCGCAACAACAGCGCTGACCGACTCGAGGCCAGGACCTCGCTCGACGCGCTCGACGAGCTGCGCGAACCGCTCGCGGACGCGACGCCCCGATCGTGCCTGGCCGTGCGCTTTGCTCGCACCCACACGGAGGGCGGCTCACCCAGCCCGTTGACCGTCTGTGAGCTATGCGGCGCCCTGGCCGGCGCCTCGACCTGTGAGCCGCTGTTGGTCGGCGGCGAGGTCATTGGCTCGGTCCTCGTCACTCACGCCGAGCCGTCAGACCGCCCCTCGGCTCGGCGCATACGGGAGGCCGTCGCCCAAGCCGCGCCCGTGCTCGGAAACCTCCGCAATCTGGCCATCGCTGAGCTCCGAGCCGCCACTGACCGCTTGACCGGCCTTCCGAACCAGCGCGCGGTGCAGGACACCTTGAAACGGATGGTGGCCCAAGCCTCGCGGACCGTCACACCACTCACCGCTGTGCTCCTGGACCTTGACCATTTCAAGGAGATCAACGACGTCTACGGTCATGACCGCGGCGACGAGGTCCTCGCGGCCGTCGGCGTCGCGATGCGCAACGCCATGCGGGACAGTGACTTCGTCGGGCGCTACGGCGGCGAGGAGTTCCTCCTCCTGCTCCCGGCCACCGACACCGAGGGTGCGGTACAGGTGGCAGAGGCGGTCCGGAGCGCGATCTCCGCGATCCACATCAGCGCCGTCCGGCAACGTATAACCGCCAGCGCCGGCGTGGCTACGCTCCCGCGCGACGCCGGGGACTCGGTCACCCTGTTCCGCGCCGCTGACCGCGCGCTCTACGCGGCGAAGACCGCCGGACGTGACCGGGTGAACACAGTCGCCGACCAGCAGCCGCCACTCACGGACACTGGTTTCGCAGGCGACCTGGGCTCGGGACCGGTGGGGGCAGAGGCCGAGGTAACCAAGTAGCAGCCGGGTCGGCGCGCAGCTCTCTCGAAACCGACTGGAGCGCGCAGCTACGCTTTGAGGGTGCCACCGCCCGCCAGCCCGGTTCTGTCGCCTTCACAGCTCGAGACACTCGCCTCGGCCGGGGAGGAGCGCGTCGCTGCGGTAGGGGACACCCTGTTCCAGGTCGGTGACGCGCGGTATCCGTTCATTGCGATCCTCGAGGGTGAGGCCGCCATCCTCGATCCGGCCGGCCGCGAGATCATCCGGCACGGAGCGTCGGGTTTCCTGGGCGAGATGAATCTGCTCTCGGGCCAGACGGTGTACCTGACGGCCGTTGTCACGCAGCCAATGCGGTACATCGCGGTTGACCGAGACCGACTGCGGCCGCTGCTGTTCGAGGATGGTCCGCTCGGGGACCTGCTGTTGTCGACCTTCATGGCGCGCCGGGAGGCGCTCCAGCAAGAGGATGTCGGCGTGGAGGTAGTCGGTCCGCGCTCATCCGAGCCGACCCGCCGCATCGTTGACTACGTCCGGCGCAATCGCCTGCCTTTCACCTGGCACGACCCCGAGCACTCTGACGATCCGGCGCTGGCGGCACTGATCGACGGGATCGCGCCGGAGGAGCTTCCACTGGTGCGCTTGCCCGGCGGACTCGAGCTGCGCAACCCGTCCGGCGGGGAGGTGTCGCGCGCGCTGGGGATCGGCCTCGAGCTCGCCCCACGCGAGGACGTTGACCTGGTCGTAGTCGGTGGCGGTCCGGCCGGCCTGGGGGCGGCGGTCTACGGCGCCTCCGAGGGCCTGGACACGCTGGTCGTTGAAGGCACGGCGCTCGGCGGTCAGGCGGGCACCTCGCGCCGGATCGAGAACTACCTTGGCTTTCCGGCCGGAATCAGCGGCTCGGAGCTCACCAGCCGGGCCATCACGCAGGCCCGCAAGTTCACCGCCCGCACGGCGACCCCGTACCGCGCCCTCGCGCTCGAACCCGGTGCGGACCGTCACATCGTGCGCCTCGAGGGCGACCACGAGGTCTCGGCCCGGGCCGTCGTGCTGGCCACGGGCGCCGACTATCGCCGGCTGCCCGTGGAGGACCTCGATCAGTACGAGGGCATCAGCATCTTCTACGCCGCCGGTCCGCCCGAAGCGCATCGCTGCGGCGCCACCCGGGTCGGTGTGATCGGTGGTGGCAACTCGGCCGCCCAGGCGGCGGTCTGGCTGGCGCGTGGCGGGGCTCTGGTGACTCTGCTGCACCGTCGGGCTGACCTGCGCGAGACGATGTCGGACTACCTTGTCCTCGAGCTCGAGCGCTACGGGGTCGCTGTGCGCAATCGCAGCGAGGTGGCCGAGCTGCATGGCAGTGACGGCGAGCTCGAGGCCGTCACGCTGCGCGACGGCGAACGGCTGTCCTTCTCGTTCCTGTTCCTGTTCCTCGGCGCCGCCCCCTGCACTGACTGGCTCGGTGACGTTATCGACCGCGACGACAAGGGCTTCGTGCTCACAGGTGCCGACGCCGGCGCTCGTGGTCTGCTCGAAACGAGCACCCCCGGAATCTATGCCGCCGGCGACGTCCGATCCGGATCGATCAAGCGTTGCGCCACCGCCGTCGGGGAGGGAGCGATGGTCGTGCGCTTCGTCCACGAGCACCTCTCCGGCGTCCCCGCGTAGGCCGTCCACATCGCGCTCCGGTTAGTCTGAGCACCGGGCGGCAATGAGCGTCGAGGCACCGGATATCCCCTACGGCGGCCGGACCGCCTGGGCGCGGAACCTCGCGGCGCCGGTGCGCAGCTTCTTGAGCACCGAGACGGGTGGTGCGATCGCGATGCTGGCGGCGGCGGTCGCGGCCTTGCTGTGGGCGAACTCGCCGTGGTCGCATTCGTATGAGTCCGTGTGGACGACGAAGCTCGCTATCCGCATCGGCCACGCCGGCATCTCGGCTGACCTCCGCCACTGGGTGAACGAGGGCCTGATGACGCTCTTCTTCCTGGTCGTGGGGTTGGAGGCCAAGCGCGAGCTCGATCTCGGCCAGCTCCGCGAGCGCCGCCGGCTGGCGGTTCCGGTGGTGGGCGCGATCGGTGGCGTCACGGTGCCCATCCTGATCTATCTCGCGTTCAACGCGGGCGGTCCTGGGGCGCATGGGTGGGGAGCCGCCATGTCCACCGATACCGCATTCGCGCTCGGTGTCGTCGCGTTGCTGACTCCCCGGACCGCCACCCGGATACGCCTGTTCCTGCTCACGCTGGCAGTGATCGACGATCTCGCCGCGCTCCTGGTGATCGCGTTTGTCTACACGAAGCACATCTCGGTCGTCGCGCTGGTGGTCGCGGTCGGATTGTTCGCGCTCCTGCTCGCCCTGCGCTATGCACCGGCCGGGCGACGGGCGGCGTCGATCGCCCTTGGGGTTGGGGTGTGGGTCGCGATGTTCAAATCGGGCATCGATCCGGTGATCTCGGGCCTGGCTGTCGGTCTGGCCACCAGCGCGTATCCGCCCTCGCGCGAGGACCTCGAGCAGGCGACCGCCTTGACTCGCTTGTTCCGCGAGCAACCAACGCCGGAGCTGGCGCGCTCGGCGCAGCAAAGCCTCGTCTCGGCAGTCTCGCCCAACGATCGGCTCCAGTACGAGCTGCACCCGTGGACCAGCTACGTGATCGTGCCGCTGTTCGCTCTGGCTAACGCCGGGATTCACCTGACCGGAAAACTGCTCGACCACGCGATTACGTCGCCGATCACGCTCGGGATCCTGGTCGGGTACGTGGTCGGCAAGCCGATTGGCATTTTCATCGGGTCATGGCTTGCCTCACGGCCGGCTCTGCGCGGTCCCCGCTTGCCCGTCAGCGGGCCGGTGCTCGCCGCCGGCGGAGCCTGCGCAGGAATTGGATTCACCGTCTCGTTGCTGATCTCGAGCCTGGCGTTCAGCGGCGAACGGCTTGACGAGGCCAGGCTGGGGGCGCTGGGCTCAGTAATCATCGCGCCCGCCGTCGCCTGGGCGGTGACCCGGAGCATCAGGCTGTTGCCGAGCACGTTGCGCGCGCGCCAGATCGGTGGGACGGCGGAGGACATCCTCGACCTGGTGGAGGAGGTCGATCCCGATCGTGACCACATTCGGGGGCCGGATGACGCACCTGTGACGCTCGTCGAGTACGGAGACTTCGAGTGCACCTACTGCGGCCAGGCCGAACAGGCGATCCGTGAGTTGCTGGCCTCGCTGGGCTCTGACGTGAGCTACGTCTGGCGCCATCTACCCCTCAATGACGTCCACCCGAGTGCGCAGCTGGCTTCTGAGGCAGCCGAGGCGGCCGCCGCTCAGGGCAAGTTCTGGGAGATGTACGACACGCTGCTGAGCCACCAGGACGACCTTTCGCCCCGCGACCTCAGGCGCTATGCCGAGGAGCTGGGGCTCGATGTCGATCGCTTCAGCGACGAGCTGCGCCGGCGCGAGTATGCACCTCGCGTCAGCGAGGACGTCGCCAGCGCCGACGAGAGCGGGGTGTCCGGTACGCCGACCTTCTTCATCAACGGCCGTCGTCACTACGGCGTCTATGACATCCAGACGCTCACTGACGCGGTCCGAGCGGCCAAGACCCGAGCGCGCGCGCTGCCCGCAACTCCAGCCCCCGCCAGTAGCTAGCCGCTCGGGTACCTACCGCTGGGCCGTTCAGCCACGCCGATGTTGCTCGGTCAGCGCTACGGCGGCGGTGACCAGCGCTGCGTTATCGGCGCTGAGGCGACCGTCCGGCAGTACGAGCACGTCTTCCAGGCCCACTCGCACGTCGGCTCCCGCAGCGGCTGCGGCTGCGAGCACCTCCCAGGTCTGCTCACCGTAGCCGTGCCACAGCTGCGGCATACCGTGTGGTACGAGCCGCGCGATCGCGCGGGCGTCGTCTGGTCCTCCGTTGACTTCCACGAGCGCGCGGATGACTTGGTGGGTGAACGAGCTGTCGGCGAGCTGTTCGGCGTCGGCGGGGGTGGATAGTCCCGCCTCCACGGCGATGCCGGAGTGCAGCGCGGCACGGACGATGCCGGGCCAACCGAGCTCTGACAGGTTCACCGAAACGAAATCGGGTCTTTGTCGCCAGGTCGTGATGGCGGCGGCCCGTGCGAACGGATCGGGATCGATCGCCTCCGCGGTGGACAGCCCAACGGGCAGTCCCGGAGCTGCGGCGCGGATGGCGGCGACGGCGGCGTCACATGCGCGAGCCTGCATGGTCTGAGAGCCGTCGGCAGTCCGCGGATGCAGATGCACGGCGAACGCCCCGGCCCGCCGGACGGCGGCCGCGTCCGCGGCCAGCTGAGCCGGTGTCTGCGGCACCGCAGGGTGCTCGTCACGAGTGCGGCCACCGTTCAAGCACGCCTTCACCGCCACGTTAGCCACCCATCCCTCGGGGCGTCGCGGCCACGGTCAGGCTTGGAGTTGGGCCTCATGACCGGCATCTGGCGAAGTGTGACCGGTCGGCTAACACAGTCCAACCCCCGGCCTGGCGAACCGTCGACGCGCGTCGTACGATGAGGCTCATGTCGACTACCCCCGCCGTCGGATTGACCGCATCCGACATCGAACAGCACCGCACCGCTCTGACTGGCTATTGCTACCGGATGCTCGGCTCGCCATTCGAGGCCGAGGACGCCGTGCAGGACACCGTGCTGCGGGCATGGCGGAGCAAGGATCGCTTCGAGGGCCGCTCGTCGCTGAAGTCCTGGCTGTACAGCATCGCTACGAACGTATGCCTGGACCACCTGGACGGCCGTAAGCGCCGAGCCCGGCCGATGGATCTCGGGCCGGCCAAGGCAGCTGAGCTGGCCAACCTGAACGTCCTGCCTGACGATGCGTGGATCGAACCGATCCCGGACACGCTCGTCTCTCAGGACCCCGATCCCGCCGAGGCGGCAGTACGCAGCGAGAGCATCCGGCTGGCGTTCGTCGCCGCCCTGCAGCAACTTCCGGCCCGCCAACGCGCCGCCTTGATCCTGTGCGAGGTGCTGCATTGGAAGGCTGCCGAGGCGGCCGAGCTGCTCGATACCAGCGTCGCCTCGATCAACAGCGCGCTCCAGCGAGCTCGTGACACGCTCGCCGGCGGCGTGGATGCGAGTGCGACTCGTGTGGCTGACCTGGGCGCCGCGGAACAGCAATTCCTGGCCCGGTACGTCGATGCGTTCGAGCGCTATGACATGGAGGCCCTGTCCTCGCTGATCCACGAGGACGCCACCCAGTCGATGCCGCCCTATGACCTGTGGCTGTCGGGTCGGGAGGACATATTCAAGTGGTGGGTGGGCCCGGGTAACGGATGCCGTGGCTCGCGCATGATCCCGACCGTCTCGGCCAACGGATCTCCGGCCTTTGGTCAGTACAAGCCCGCCGACTCAGGCGTCGGCTATGAGCCGTGGGCGCTGCAGGTGATCGAGATCGAGGCTGGGAGGATCGAGCAGCTCACCTTCTTCCTCAACACGCAGACGCTGTTCCCCCTGTTTGGTCTGCCGCTGGAGTACGAAGGCTGAACGCTTCCCCGAGCCCGGCCAGGTCGATCAACCCGTCGAGCTCCGCTGTCGAGCCGCGCAGTTGCACCCGAGCTCCGTGCCTGCGCGCACCAAGCGCCAGCCGGGCCAGCGCCTCGAGTGCCACAGCATCCGCGGGAACGGTACCCACATCGCAGATCAGGGTTCCGCTCCGGCACCGCTCGAGCGCCGCGCAGGCCCGACGGTAGAGGCCAGGGAGGTCCGAGCGGGCGAGTGGCCCGCGGATCTCCATCTCCACCGCCGGGCCTGGCCGGCCCACCTCAGGCCACCGCCTCGCGGCGCGTTCGTCCTCAGCCCACCTCGGAGCACAGGCCGGCCCCGACCTCGCCCCCACGCTCGAACTCGTCCGCCGGCACGTAGCCGGGGCCGTCCGCTGCCGTGGGCGCGGGGCCGCGCGTGTCGGCCGCCGCCGGCATATGGCCGCGGGCGCCCAGCGGATTGCCCTCGAGGACGAACACCGCCACTGCGATCGCCACCGCCACCAGCCCGGCGCCGATCCAGAAGGCGACGTGATAGCCCGAGGTCAGCGCCGACGCCGTCGAAGCGCCGTGGTGGACCAGGCCGTTGCTATGCGTGGACGCCACCGTGGCCAAAACGGCCAGACCCAGCGCTCCACCCACCTGCGCGGTCGTGTTCACCAGCCCCGACGCCAGCCCGGCGTCCTTCGGGCCGGCGCCGGTCATCGCCAGCGCCATCAGCGCGGGGAACGAGCCACCGATGCCGAGACCGAGGACCACGAGCGCCGGCAGAACATGCACCACGTACGCGTCGTGCACCGGCACCTGGGCAAACCAGGCCAGACCGAGGGCGCCCAGTGACATCCCCGCGATCAGCACCCGACGCGGGCCGAACCGCATCACCAGGCGCTCGGAGTAGCGGAGCGACATCGTGCCCATCACAAGCGTGGTGGGCAGAAACGCCAGCCCGATCTTGAGCGCGTCGTAATGCAGCACGCGCTGCAGGTAGAGCGCGCCGAGAAAGAACATCCCGAACATCCCGGCCACGAGGAGGGCCTGGATCAGGTTGGCGCCGGCCAGATCGCGCGAGCGGAACACCCGCAGCGGGATCAGCGGCCGGGCCGCCGTGGCCTCACGGATCAGGAAGCCGACCAGCAGGGCCAGCGATGTCGCCCCCAGGCCGAGCGTCTCCGGCGCGCCCCAGCCATGCTGGGCCGCTGGGGCGACGATTGTGTAGACGCCGAGCATCAGGGAGCTCACCAGCAGCAGCGCTCCCGGGACATCGGCGCCCTGAGCCAGGCCGATGCCCTGACCCGGCTCGAGCAGCCGTAGGGCCAGTGCCGCCGTGATGATGCCGATGGGGACGTTGATGAAGAAGATCCAGTGCCAGTCGATCGCCTGGGTCAACACGCCGCCGGCCAGCAGCCCGATCGTGCCGCCGGCCGAGGCAACAAAGCCATACACCCCGATCGCCTTGGCCTGCTCGCGCGGCTCGGGAAACATCGTCACGATCATCCCCAGGATCACGGCCGAGGTCATCGCCCCACCCAGACCCTGGACGAATCGCGCCCCGACCAGGACCTCCTGCGAGCCGGCCAGCCCACAGACCATCGACGCCGAGGTGAACACCACCAGTCCGGCCAGAAACATCCGGCGGTGACCGAGCAGGTCACCAAATCGGCCCGCCAGTAACAGCAGTCCGCCGAACGAGATCAGGTACGCGTTGACCACCCAGGCCAGGCTCGACCCGGAGAAGCCCAGGTCGCTCTGGATCGACGGCAACGCCACGTTCACCACCGTCACGTCGAGCACGATCATCAGCATGCCTGCGCACAGGACGTACAGCGCCAGCCAGCGCCGGCGCTCGGACGTCGCGGGGAGCGGTTCGAATGGAGCGTGAGTGGTCATTGGCGGTCTCCTCATTGTCTCGGTTCATCAGCTCTGACCGCGGCTGAGCGCGAATCTCATCGGTCAGCGCACGAGCGGTCGGATCCCCCGGAACGGCTTTGGACGGTGTCACCCGCATGAGGCCGCCGCTGGCATGCAAGGATGCTGCGGTGGACTTCGAGCTGAGCGATCGCTGCCAGGAATTTCAGGAGCGCCTACAGACGTTCATGGCCGAGCGGGTCTACCCCGCCGAGACCGTCTACGAGACGCAGTTGCGCGAGGCCGGAGATCCACACGCCCAGCCGGCGGTGATGGAGGAGCTCAAGGCTGACGCGCACGAGCGTGGCCTGTGGAACATGTTCCACCCCGATCCCAAATTCGGCGCTGGCCTGAGCAATGTCGAGTACGCACCGCTGGCCGAGATCCTCGGGCGTAGCCCGATCGCGTCGGAGGCCTGTAACTGCTCCGCGCCGGACACGGGCAACATGGAGGTCCTGTCCCAGTTCGGCACTCCCGAGCAGCAGGACCGGTGGCTGCGGCCATTGCTCGACGGCGAGATTCGGTCTGCGTTCGCCATGACCGAGCCCGACGTGGCGAGCTCCGATGCGACAAACATCGCATTGCGGATCGAGCGCGACGGAGACGAATACGTGCTGAACGGCCGCAAGTGGTGGACCTCGGGAGCGCTGCATCCCCACTGCCGGATCCTGATTGTGATGGGCAAGACCAACCCGGATGGGCCCCGACACCAGCAGCAGAGCATGGTTCTGGTGCCGCTGGCCACCCCCGGCGTCACGGTGGTGCGCGGGCTCCCGGTATTCGGATATCAGGACCAGGAGGGCCACGCCGAGTTGCTGTTCGAAGACGTCCGCGTCCCGAGTGAGAACCTGATCGCCGGGGAGGGGGAGGGCTTCCTGATCAGTCAGGCCCGGCTCGGCCCGGGCCGCATTCACCACTGCATGCGAGCCGTCGGCGCCGCCGAGCGGGCGCTCGAGCTGATGTGCGCGCGAGCCAACGAGCGAGTGACCTTCGGTCAGCCGATCGCCGCCCGCGCCAACATTCAGGACTGGATTGCCGAGTCACGGATCGAGATCGAGATGGTTCGCCTGCTGACGATGAAGACCGCCTGGCTGATGGACACGGTCGGCAACCGGCACGCCCGCACTGAGATCGCGGCGATCAAGGTGGCCGCGCCGAACGTCGCGCTCAAGGTCATCGACCGTGCCATCCAGGTCCACGGCGGTGGCGGCGTCTCGGATGATTTTCCGCTCGCGTATCTCTACGCCCACATGCGGACCCTGCGGCTCGCGGACGGTCCGGACGAGGTGCACAAGATGACGATCGCGCGGCACGAGCTTCGGCGCTGACCGGTCAGCGCCGGCGAAAAGTTCAGGGAGCCTCCCCGATGCGAAGCACAGGGTGCTGTTGCGAAGCTTCAGGCCCGTATGGAGAAGCCTCGCTCAGAGATCCGTCTCGGCACCTGGATCGGCGCACTGAAGCGGATCTACCCCACCGACAACACAGAGCGCCTGCGCCATCTGACCGTCCCGACGCTGGTGCTCTACGCCACCCGGGACAACGTCTTCTCCCCAGCCGGTGAGCAGACCCTGATCGGCCCGCTGACGGCGGCCGCCGCGGTTCGCGAACCATGATTTCACGCCGTTTTCTCACGCGCCCGACAGGAGGGGAAGCGAATGACTGAGGTGACAACGGCAGGTCGGCTTTGGCAGGCGCACAATCACCGCCACCACCCGCGCCCGGGGGACCTGCCCTACGTTTGGGGTCCGATCGGGCCGTCGGACATCGAAGGTGCGTCACCCGCCACCGCGCTGAACCCGGCCGGGGCTGACACGTTCATCTTCTGGAGCGCGAGCGGTACCGTCAACGGTGGCGGCGTCTCGACGCAGCCGATGCTGGGCGGCACTGACATTCCGACGTTCCCGCCTGGGCCTGGGACCTCCGGGACGCTCACCGCCTGGTATGTGGGCCCGGGGGGCGGGGGCGGGGATGCCCTCATCTTCGATGCGTTCTCGGAGACCGCCGGTGACTGGCTCGATTGGGATGACACGAACCAGCCGTTCACCGTCAGCCCGGCTGCAGCGCGCGGCGCGGGAGACGACGATGACACCGCCTCCACCGCCGACGCCAAGGGTCTCGTAACGGTGACCGCCGCCGACCCGTTCCCGGGCGCCCCGCTGCTGGCCTTCGACCACTGGCTCACGATCGGTGCCGGAACGGCGATCGGCGCCGGGGGCCCGACCGACGTCACGCAGGAGCCGAACACCTCAGGCCTGGCATTTGCCATCTACCGGCAGGCCACGCCGGCCTCGCCGCCGCCCGGCCCTCGCTTCATCCCGCAGTGGTGGGAGATGGGCGATCCGGCACGAGCGGTGCTCGAGGTGCTCGCGCAACAGTCAGAGCTCACGCGCAGCTCTACGCTGCTTGACCTGAGTGCCTCCGTAACCGACAGCGCGACGCGGGTCGCCATTCAAGAGGCGCTACTGGGTTCGGTGCAGAACATGGCCCAGGCGCAACTCCAGAGTCTCAAGTCACAAGGGGGCTAGCCCAGGAACCGATCGATCAACCTCGTGAACGGGGCCTGGTCCTGGAACAGGAAGCCGTGCCCGGCGTCCGGGTACAGGTGGAGCTGGGAGTGCTTGATCACCCGGTGCAGCACGCGGCTGTTCGCCGAGGGAAGGATCACGTCTCGGGCGCCGTCGGCGATCAGGACCGGACGCTGAATGCGATTGACCCTCCGGCCGCTCCGGTCTCCGCCGGAGATCCAGTGGGAGGAGGCAACGAGTTGGAGGGTGTCAACCGCGCTCGGAGCCAGAAACAGGTGGGGGTATTTCGCGATGGCGGCCGCGTACTTGCCAGCCCAGCTCGACTGGTCAGGTGGGAACAGAAACGTGAGCAGCTCCGCCGGGTCCCCGGTGAGCGCCTTCAGTACGGCGCCGGAGGGTGGGACGGCGCGGCCGGTGCCCGGTGCGGTGGCGGCCAGGATCAGCCGTCGATATGCCTGGGGATGACGGACCGCGAGCGCCTGCGCGATGAATCCGCCCATTGACCAGCCGAGAACGTCCGGGCGCCTGAGATGAAGCGCGGCGATGAAAGCCGCCGTATCGTCGGCCATGCGGCTCACGGTCAGCGTCCCGGGCCGCAGCGTTGAGCGCCCGATGCCCTCATTGTCGAGCGCATAAACGCGGTGACTGCGAGCCAGCGCATCGATGAAGCCCGGCGGCCACGCGTCGATGCTGCCGTCCAGACCCATGATCATCACCAGCGGTCGGCCGCGGCCGAGCGAGCGGTAGTCCACGGTCCCGACTGCCGTGCGAATCGTGCGCACGGGCGCGGTCAGGGCGGTCGGGGCGGTCAGGGCGGAGGTGGGCCGGGTCATTACCGCGGGCACCACCGAGGGGGCAATCATGAGCCCGCTGACACCGATGGCGAGGCAAGCGGCAATGCCAGCCGGCCGGCGCAGGATCAAGCCACGGAGCAAGCTCAAGGCGCCCGACCGTAACAGTTCCCGGCGGCACGGCCGTCACGTGGCCGTACCGGGCGTCGGTGTTTGCGCGGCATACCCCGGGCGTTGACGGTGCGATTCGTCGCCGATCCAGACTCAGCCACCGGATTTGGCACGTAATCGCCGCTGGGCGGTCATCTCGCAACACGGACGAGCGGCCGAGGCGGATTGTCGACGATTTGCACGGGTCAGAAGAGGGGGGACGGGAGGGGGAATGCTCGCGCCCGACGGGGTTTCGGGCTCGCCCGATTTCGTAACTCGGCGCGCCGATCCTGGATATAGTGCCGCGGCGTCGCCGGAGCGGGGCGTGGGATCCCAGGGAAGGAGCGGGGCAATGAGAGCTCGGTTGCGATTCAGTCGGTGGATGCTCGCGATGTCGATCATGGCGGGGTCCTGGCTGGCGCTCGGCGCGTCGACGGCCACGGCGTCCACGGCCACGGCCACGGCCACGAAACACCGTCACCCTCGCCCCACCACCAAGAAGCATCATCGCCCCCGCCCGACCAGGAGCACGTTGAGTGCAGGGCAGTACCCCCCGATCGGAGCGGCGGTTGACACCGCCGCTGCCCACGCCGGCGGAGGCTACGAGATCGAGATCGGCGGGAACTGCATCGCCAACGAGCAGGGCTGCCAGGCTCGGCATTACCCGTTCGGCAGCAGCCCGGTCCAGATCCTGGTGCTGAGTCGTTCGACGCTGCGCAAGGTCACGGACACAGCGCTCCCGGCGGGTTCCAATGGGGCGGCGACAGCAGCGGGGATTGCCAACCAGGCCGCCGGTGGCAAGGACATCGTGATTCTGGCCTCCCTGCCCGGAACGTCGGTCAGCAGCCAATACAAAGCCGTCATGTCCACCATCACCGGCGCGTCGGACGCACAGATCCTCAGCCTCGGCGGCGGCTTTGCCGGAATCGGAGTCCCCACCAATCCGGTCAAGAGCGGCCATTTCACCGGCGTGGTCAATGACGGGTACGGCACGCTCCAGACCGGGCGCGTGCTCGGCGAGCTTCGGGGCTACTTCCAGCAGAATCCGGTGACTGGCGACTGGACCTTCCTGACCGGGCACTACGCGGCCTACAACACCTACGCCCCGGGCAGCGGGGGCAACGTGGACGTCATGACGATCGGCGGAGCCACCTACACGCTGACGCTCCCCAGCGCCAGCTCGTGCGTCGGCGGCTATGGAATCGTGATTCTGAACGGCTCCACGCTCCAGCCGGTGTCTCAGACCGCGGTGGCGACGAACTGCTCCTCTCGGGCTCAGATTGAGTCCGGGCTCGGCCAGGTGGAGAGCCTGCTCTCACAGGCTGCCGGCACGCAGTTCGGAACCAGGCTGCTGTTCATTCAGAGCATCGGCAATCCGGAGAACCCGAGCTGCGCTTGCTACTCGGACCTCAGTGCTCCCAGCACCTTCGTGGCCGGGCTGGGTGGCAGCGGAGAGGTATGGAACCAGGCCTGGCAAGCGGGGAGTCCGTCCGCCACCGGGAACAGCGGCTTCGCGATGGTTGGAACGATCGCACTGAACGGGGATGCCCCTCCAGGACAGCGCGATGAGGCCTACGCGCCCGAGGCCGCTACATACCTCACCGGCCGGCCAGCTCAGCTCCAGGGGCTGCTCCGCGGCGACCAGAACTTCAACTACGTGCCGGTGTCTGGCGCGTCGATCAAGAACGCCCTGGGTCCGTCACTGGCGACAATCGTCTACGGCACCTCGTCCCCTTGGCTGACTGGCTCGACGCCGCATCAGCAGAAGGTTCTGGCCTACATCAGCAACGGCATGAAGCGCAGCAACGGGACGCTCCGGTTCGCCGCGCTCGAGTACAGCCCGGGATCCTCCTGCTATGACCCGGTCACGCCGGACGTGCGGTTCGAGTTCTGTGACGCCACCCGCAGCTACAGCAGCATCAACTCAGCGCTGGAGGGACACAAGACCGTGCCTGCGAGCTGTGGTTGTACCGCATCGGCTTGGACTGCGGTCAGAGACGATCTCATGTACGAGATCTCCCTGCGCAACAAGGTGCTCGCGTTCATGACCCTCCTCAATGGCGTCTACAACAACGGCTCCACGTGCGCTAACGCGATGGTTGATCTGAAACAGATCACGACGCAGGTCCGCAACGCGGTGACCGTGTCCAACAGCCACCAGATCGCCGGGGGTCGTTGGGATTCGCTCGCCTCGGACTCGTTCAATGTGCTGTCCGCGATCAGCTATTCGTTCCCGGACTACGGGGCGCTGTCGAACGCCCTCAACGACATCAGCGCGTTTGGCTACCTTGCTGGTGACCTGCTTGGCTTCTCCCAAAGCGGCAACAGCCTCGCATCGCTGGTCAACACCACTGCCGCCCAACTCGGTCCGAAGCTCCAGCAGCTCTATTGCAGCGCCGAGAACGGCCTCGGGCGATTCACTGACATCATCCTGAGCGACTACGGCAAGCTCACCGCAGCCGGGACGAGCCCCGACTTTCAGATCGATCTGCAGACCCTCAACACGATTGAGCCGCAGCTGCAGATCGGTGCCGAGCGCTTCATCTACAACCACCTGCTGCCGGCTGTTTACCACCCATACGCGCTGCTGGAGAGCAACCTGAACCCGGTTCGCCAGAGCACCGGCCTGACCACCCCGTCCACGTACACATGCGTCTCGGGATATGACCCGGTGCAATACCACCTGCCGTGGAACGGCATTCCCTCGGGGGATTGGATCGAGCTGTCTCCGTGGGACGACCTCGCTCCGTGGGATCGACACCAGGCGATCGCGATCGTCTACAGCGCCAAGCCGGCCATCGGCAACCATCCTCAGGTCCCCCCGAAGTCGCTCATCAACACAGTCGAGGGCTCAGTGTCAAGCGGCGGACTTGGTGAGACCCCGATCGACCTCTTCCTGCACAACTCCCGTCGTTACGCGATCCAATGCGGAAACGGCGGCCAGACCCTCTACGGGCCGACTGATTACGTCTGGCCCTGAACGCAGTGCGAAGTTCTGACCGGGGCGCGGTGCCCTGACCGGGGCGCGCGGTTGCTCTGACCGGGGCGCGCGGTTGCCCTGACCGGGGCGCGGTCCCCTGACCGGCGCGCGCGGTCGCTCTGACCGGGGCACGCAGTGCCTCACGGCGGGGCGGTGACCCCACGGGCATGTGGGTGCGGCCGGCGGGCCGCCCGCAGCGAGCCGTAGCGGTCCTGTGACACACCGTGAGATCTTTTATGCCGTAATGGCATAAAAGATCCCACAGAGGACTGTTTCCGCCGTGGTGGCGTAGAGGGAGCCGATTCGGCCACTTTCGCGGGCGATCATTGCTCCGTGACCTTGACCGCGGCAGTAGGCACCACTGCGGGTAGTGCCGCCCATCGGCGTGAGGTCACCCCGAAGCGGGTAGGCCACGTATGACCTCCAAGGTGTTCCCCCAGAGCGGCGAAGGTGTTCCGCCAGCGCCGAGCCTTTGGCTGCACCGACATGCTTTTCCGAGACTTAGGAGGTGATTCATGCTGACAGTCCTCCTGATAATCGTCCTCATTCTGCTGCTCACCGGCGGCGGATTCGGTTTGCGCCGTCGCGGCCGCCGCGGCATCTAGGACGCCATGTACGGATCCCGTCACGTGAACGCGACGGGATCCGTTTCGGTGGCATGCAGGTCTCGATCAGGGGCTGGATGCGCCTACGTCGCGCTGCACCGTACGCCTGGCCGACGTGACGATGCCCGCAAGAGCTTCAAGATCAGCTGACGCCGGCAGACGGACAGCTAACGGAGAGGGAGGGATTCGAACCCTCGATGGACGAAACCGCCCATACCGGTTTTCGAGACCGGCGCATTCAACCGCTCTGCCACCTCTCCGGTGGGGCGGGGACAAAGTTACCGTCGCGAAGCAAAGAAGGAGCGCAACAGGTCCGCGCACTCCTCGGCGAGCAGGCCAGACTCGACCTGGGGGCGGTGGTTGAGCCGCGGCTCGCCCAGCACGTCGAGGACGCTGCCGGCCGCGCCCGCCTTGGGGTCGGACGCGCCGAACACCACCCTCGGCACCCGAGCCAGAACGATCGCCCCGGCGCACATCGCGCACGGCTCGAGCGTCACGTATAACACTGATTCGAGCACCCGCCAGGTGCCCAGCGCCCGAGCCGCATCTCGCAGCGCGATCAGTTCGGCATGAGCGGTGGGGTCGGCCCGGACCTCGCGCTCGTTATGTCCGGTTCCGACGACTTCGCCGTCAAGGACTACGATGGCTCCGACAGGGATGTCATCGTGTTCCAGCGCACGCTCCGCCTCGCGGAGCGCCAGGCGCATGAAGTATTCATCTCGGGGAAAGAACCGGGCGCTCACTGCCGAAGCTCAGAAAAGATGTCGGTACCTTTCAAGGAGGGCGACTTCGGGTAGGCCGATGATGTCTTAAGAGTTGATCTCTCGACGATCCGGTTTCCCTGCGCAGCACCATTCATGCTCGATGAGCTCCCAATCCACCGCTTAGTTGTAGCCGCCTTGGCGGCCTGTGCGCTCGTCCTCGCGGTGCATGCCTCGATCGCCCGCGCCACCACGGGCCCTGGGTACGTGCCCCACGAGCTGATCGTTGGGTACCGCCAGAGCGCCGTGTCGGCCGTGACCACGGATTTCGAGACCCGTCAGCTGGGCGCGCGGAACATCAGCTCAGCCTCCGCCCCGCGATCCAAGCTGATCCGCATCCGCGGCAGCGAGAGCGTCCACGCCGCAGCGGCACGGCTGCGTCGCGAGCCCGGAGTGGCGTACGCCGAGCCGGACTTCGTCGCCCACCAGGCCGGAGCCTTCTATCCGGACGATCCCGGCCGCAGTGGGAAGCCCATGGGATGGGAGAGCATGCAATGGAACATGCTGCCCGGGGCGGGCGTCAACGCTCCGCAGGCGTGGGCCAACCTGCTCGCTGACCACGCCGCCGGCGGACGCGGTGTCACGGTGGCCATCCTCGACACGGGCGTGGCCTATCGCCGCTGGCACAAGTTCCGCCAATCGCCTGACTTCCGCGGCACGCGCTTCGTTCATCCGTATGACTTTGTGGCCGGGAACCGCTACCCGCTGGACCGCAACGGACACGGGACGTTCGTGGCGGGCGTCGTCGCCGAGGCGACCAACAACAAATTTGGCCTCACCGGTCTGGCCTACGGCGCGTCGATCATGCCGGTCCGGATTCTTGACGCCAGCGGGCTCGGAGACGAGTCCACGATCGCCCGCGGAATCCGCTACGCCGTCAATCACGGGGCCCAGGTGATCAACCTGAGTCTCGAGTTCCTGCCCAACGAGGTGACCTCGGGTTCTGACATTCCGGAGATCGTGAGCGCGATCAACTTTGCCCACCAGCGCGGCGTGGTGGTCGTCGGCGCCGCCGGCAACGACGAGAGCAACCGGATCGCCTACCCGGCCAAGGTGGCCAACGTGATCTCGGTCGGCGCGACTACGCGTGACAACTGCCTGGCGAACTACTCCAACGGTGGCGTCGGCCTGGATCTGGTGGCACCGGGTGGTGGCGACGACGCGATCATTCCGACCGACTCCTTCTGCCAGCCGAACCGGAACCTGCCGCCGATCTACCAGCTCACGCTGGTCAGCCCGCCGCACTGGGCGCGGTTCGGCTACCCCGGTTATTACATCGGCACTTCGATGTCCGCGCCCGAGGTCGCCGCCGCCTCGGCGCTCGTCATCGCCAGCCGGGTAATCGGGCGCCACCCCAAGCCGGCTCAGATTCTGGCTCGTCTCGAGCAGACGGCGACTCCACTTGGTGCCTCTGATCCCAACCGCACATTCGGCTACGGGTTGCTCAATGCGGGGGCGGCCACGGCCCGTCCGGGCCAGGTCGTCCCACCCCCTCCGGCGCCCTAACCGCAACCCTCCGGCGCCCTAACCGCAACCCCCGGCGGCCTAACCCCCAAACTTCCTCCGGTGCCCTAGGTCGTCCTGACGATCAGCACCGAGCAGGGGGCGTGGTGCGAGACCTTGTTTGGCACCGAGCCGAGCAGGAAGCGAGTGGCGCCCGTCATTCCCTTGTTGCCGACGACGATCAGATCTGTGCGTTGCTCCTCGGCCACGTCAACGATGGCATCGGCCGCGTCACCCACGCGAGCGAACGTCTCCACGTGCTCGACGCCGGCGTCGTGGGCGTCCGAGGCCGCGGACTCGAGCAGTTCGAGCACCTCCTCGCGCGGGTTGACGGCCCACTGAACATCCTTGGGGGCGCTCAGGCGCTCGCTCCGGAGCCGACCCTCGGGCACCGGTTCGTAGGCGCTCACGATGTAAAGCCGCGCTGCCAGCGCTCGAGCCAACTCCACCGCGTGCGCGACCGCGATGGCCGCGGTGTCCGAACCGTCCGTCCCAACCACTATCGAACTGATCATGCTCCGAAATCTAGCTGGCGCATCAGGCTAGTTTTGTGATCGCGATCACGATACCCGCGAGCACAAATACGACGATTGCGGCCTGGGTGTACCAGAAGAGTCGGGGCATCGAACACCAAAGCTATCGTCTGGCTCATGCCGGAGCGGCTCAGCCCCGCGCTCAAGGCGGTCAGCGATGCGGTCCTGGCGGTCGCCTCGCAGCTGTCCGTGGACGAGGTTCTGCAGCAGCTCGTGGACTCCGCCGGTGAGCTGGTCGATGCCCGCTATGCCGCGCTGGGGATTCCGGATGGCGCCGGCGGCTTCCGCCGCTTCCTGGTCGCCGGAATGAGTGACGAGCTGATCGCGGCCATGGGGCCGCTCCCACGCACACACGGGATGCTGGGGGCGATGCTCGAGGCGCCGAGCCCCTATCTGACCGATGACATCCATCAGGATCCTCGATTCCGCGGCTGGTGGCCGCGCCAGCATCCGGACATGCGCTCCTTCCTCGGTGTTCCCATCCGGGCTCGAGACGAGGTGATCGGCGCCTTCTATCTGACCGAGAAGCAGGGCGCCAGCAACTTCGATGCCTATGACCAGGAGGTGATCGAACTGCTGGCCGCGCATGCCGCGATCGCGATCACAAACGCCCGTCTGTATGAGCAGAGCCACGAGCTTTCGATCCTGTCCGAGCGCAACCGGCTCGCCCTCGAGCTCCATGACGTGGTCAGCCAGAAGCTGTTCAGCCTCAACCTGAGCGCGGACTCGGCTGCCACGCTGCTCGCGCGCGACCCCGCAGCGGCGGAGGTCCAGCTCGGGAGGGTGCGGGAGCTCGCACGCGAGGCCCTGGCCGAGCTGCGCTCGCTGATCCTCGGCCTCCGGCCCGCCGATCTCGCCCATGACGGGCTCGAGGGGGCGCTGCGCAAGGAGGTGGCGATGCTGGGTCGGGTGCACGGGATTGAGGTGGAGCTCCGTGCTGACTGCCCCGGACGGCCGACCGGGGAACACGACGGCGAGGGCGAGCGCGAGATCGAGGTCCTGCGGATCGCCAATGAGGCGCTACACAACGCCGTGCGCCACGCGGCCGCCAGGCGCGTCACCGTGAAACTCGACGGCCGCGGAGACACTCTGCGCATCGAGGTTGCCGACGATGGGATCGGGTTTGACCCCGACGATCCCGAGCTCCGTTCGCGACACCTGGGGCTGACGTCGATGGAGGAGCGAGCGCGCGAGCTCGGCGGCACCCTGACTCTGAGTTCGGAGCCAGGCGCAGGCACCAAGGTTCGTCTCGAGGTTCCACGCGCATGAGCGGGGAGGCGATCAGAGTGCTGATCGTCGACGACCACGCGGTTGTCCGCGAAGGCCTCCGGACCTTTCTCGAGCTCCAGGACGGGATCGACGTCATCGGCGAGGCCGCGGATGGACTCCAGGCTGTCGAACAGACCGAGACCCTGAAACCGGACGTGATCCTGATGGATCTGGTCATGCCCCGCGGAGATGGCGTCCAGGCGATGCGCTTACTCCAGAAGCAGGGGTCAAGAAGCCGGGTGATCGTGCTCACGAGCTTCCTCGACGACGACCGGCTGTTGCCCGCGATCGAGGCCGGCGCCGCCGGCTATCTCCTCAAGGACGTAGAGCCCTCAGAGCTCGCCCGCGCAATCCGGACAGCACACGCCGGCGAGGCGATGATTGACCCGACCGTGGCCGGACGGTTGCTTCGCACCCTCGCGCAGCCGCGCCACCGGACCACCGGACACGAGGAGGAGCTCACACGCCGCGAGCGCGAGGTCCTCGGGCTGATCGCCGCCGGCCGATCCAACAAGCGGATCGCACTCGAGCTTGGGATCGCCGAGAAGACGGTCAAGACCCACGTCGGGCATGTGCTGGCCAAGCTCGGAGTGGCGGACCGCACTCAGGCGGCGCTGCTGGCCGTGCAGAGCGGTCTCGTCGGAGGCGAGTCAGGCGGCCGGGCATGAGCCGGCGGCGTGGGCGGGTGGACCACAGGTCCTAGGACCAATTACCGCTGGTAACCGAGACCGGAACGCTCGTAGCGTGACGGTCATGTCAACAGCAATCATCACCGGAGCCTCGCGCGGCCTTGGATTGGCACTCGCGCGAGCGCTCGCACAGCGCGGCTGGAGCCTGGTCCTGGATGCCCGGGGAGCCGATGACCTCGCGCGAGTGGCGCACGAGCTCAGCCGTTACACCAACGTAGAAGCCATCCCCGGTGACGTGTCCGATGACTGGCACCGTGGTGCCCTCGTCGGTGCTGCCGGAAAGCACATCGACCTGCTAGTCAACAACGCCAGCCTCCTCGGCCCGAGCCCGCAACCCGAGTTGGCCCGGTATCCACTGTCAGAACTCGATCGCGTGTATCGCGTGAACGTGTACGCACCCCTGGCGCTGGTGCAGCTCGTCCTGCCTCAGATCACGGCTGGCGGGCGGATCCTGAACGTCACCTCTGACGCCGCCGTCGAGCCATATGACGGATGGGGAGGATACGGGTCCTCGAAGGCGGCGCTCGACCAGCTGACGGCGATCCTGGCCGCCGAGCACCCGGCCCTACGCGTCTACGCGGTGGACCCGGGAGACATGCGAACGCAGATGCATCAGGCGGCGTTCCCGGGGGAGGACATCTCCGATCGGCCCCCGCCGGAAGAGAGCGTCCCCGGGCTGCTCGAGCTGATCGAGGGTGACTTGCCCAGCGGTCGTTATCGGGCCCGGGAGCTTGTGCACACCGAGGTTGGCTCATGACGGCGCTCGCGTTCGAGCTGCCCGTGGCCCTCGAAGCCACCGCTCCACCCGAAGCGCGGGGCATTGCCCGTCATGCCGTCAGGCTGCTGGTGGCGGACGGCCCCACCGCTGCGATCACCCACCGGCGCTTTGATGAGCTGCCGGAAATTCTCCAGGCCGGGGACCTGATGGTCGTCAACGTCTCGGCCACGCTCCCGGCGGCCGTTCTCGGACACCGGCGTGATGGCGCCCCCGTGACGGTGCACTTCGCCACGCGTGCGCCTGAGCTCGACGACGGCTGGCGCGTGGTCGAACTGCGGTCTCCGGACGGATCCAGGCCGGAGCGCGGTCGAGCAGGAGAGACGATCGAGCTGGGTGACGCGACCGCCGAGCTCGAGCTGGTGGCCCCATACGCCTCGGGCTCTCGGCTCCTACTGGCCCACTTCTCCGGTCCGGGCACGGTGGAGCAGCTGCTCGCCCGCCACGGCGAGCCGATCCGTTATGGCTACGTCGGCCGTTCCTGGCCGCTTGAGGCCTACCAGAACGTGTACGCCACCACCCCGGGCAGCGCCGAGATGCCGAGTGCCGGCCGGCCGATCACCACCCGGCTGATCACTGAGCTCGTCGCTCGCGGCGTCCAGGTGGCACCGCTCACGCTTCACACCGGCGTCTCCTCTCCTGAGCGCCACGAGCCGCCGTTCCCTGAGCAGTTTGAGGTTCCGCCCGCGACCGCACGCCTGGTCAACTTGAGCCGGGCTGCCGGGGGGCGTGTGATCGCCGTCGGCACCACGGTGGTACGAGCGCTGGAAACCGTGGCCGACCCCGACGGCACGGTCAAACCGGGCGGCGGCTGGACCGGCGTCGTGATCTCCCCCGAGCGAGGCGTTCGGGCCATCGACGGTCTGATCACCGGGTGGCACGAGCCACAGGCATCACACCTCCAGATGCTGGCCGCGATCGCCGGAGAGGAGTTGCTCGGGCGCTCGTACGCGGCGGCGCTGGAGCGCGGGTACCTGTGGCATGAGTTCGGGGACAGCCACCTGATCCTGGGCTAGGGCGACTGGCGAAACGCATCGGAGGACAGGCCGTCCAGCAGGCCGACCGCGCGTGGCGCGGCGCCCGGTTCGATGATCACTGCGCCCCCCGGCCAGTAGGGGTGGGGCGGGGTGGCGCGGTCCATCAACAGCGGCTCGTCCAGCCATGATCCGGTGTTGACGAATCGACCCCCGTTTTGGGCTCGCCAGTCCTCCGGTCGGTCGTCCGCGAGCGGCCCCAGACGGTGCACGTGTCCGAATACCACCCAGTCCGCTTCGACCTCTAGCCGTCTGAGCACTCGATCCAGTGCCGGCATCGACGCCCGGCGCATCTGTACGTCTACCAGCGCAGCGCTCACCGGCGCCATGCGCGCATTCATCAACAGCCGGGGCAGGTAGTGAAATGCCGTGCGCACAGGCCGTTGGAGTACGCGGCTGACGAGCGTGTCGCGCCGGTGGTGCGAGCGGATCCGTCCCCGCTCGTACTCGGACGGCCGGACCGGGCTCGCCGCCGTCCGCAGACGCCCCCGGGGAAGACCGACCGGCCCTTCAGGGATCAGGTGGTGATCGAGGTAGTGACCGTGGGTTGCGTAAATGCCTTTACCGAGCCACACCCCCGGGTAGTGGACCCGCACCGTCGAGGGCCCGAGCCAGGACACCACCCGCGCCAGCGCACCGGTCGCGTGGGGCTCCACGGTGTCGTCTATCGAGAGTTGCGCCCCCCGCGCCCGGGCCCACGCCCTGACCAGTGGGAAGTCGTGATTTCCGGGGACGATGATCACCTCGCGCTCGGACCCCATCCCCTGGCCCAGCGCCCGCAGCACAGGCTCGGCGGCGGCCAGCGAGCGGCGCGGGCTACGCGTCACCAGTTCGGCCACGTCACCGAGGAGCACCAGCCGGTCGATGCCATCGAGCGCTTCGAGCAGCACGCGCAACGGCTCCGGGTAGCCGAGCACGGCACGGTGCACCCGGTTACCCAGGTGCAGATCTGAGATGACCAGCGTTCGCAAGCCGCCGGACGATATCCGCCCGGCTACTTCGCGTTAGGCGAGCTAAGCAGTGACGAGCGTCTCGAACTGCAGCGCCACGCCGCGCGCGACCACGAGGACCGGTGCGGTGGCATCTTCGATCGCGTTCTGCGAACGAGCGCTGATCATGACCCGCCCACCGGGAGCCTCTGTCCGTGAGCCGACCACCAGAAGGTCGACGCCCCGGGCCGAGTCGAGCACCTGAGCGTCGAAGCGGCTCGCGAGCGAGAATGCGGTTTCAATCGCGGCTTCATCTGCCGAGCCCGGAAGTACGCCGATTGTCTCGATATGGCGGTCACGGTCGGCGTGGTACTCGGCCGGAGCGATGGCCAGCGCCGTTGGCCCGCGCTCGAGCAGCGTCTGGGCGGAGCGCCCAATCGACACGTGGCCGGCGCCCGTCCGGTAGTCGGACCCGAACACGATGATGTCGGCCGCCTCCTGCTCAGCCAGCCAGCCCAAGCCCTCGCCGGTCGAGCCGCTCAGAATCACTCTGCGCTCCGTGTATGGATCGTCGAGCCACTGAGCTCCGCGCTCGAGCAGAGCTTCGGCCTCGTGCTCGGCCAGCTCCTCGTGATCGCGCTGAGCCTGGGTGGTATGGCGTACATAAGCCAGCGTCAGCTTCGTACCCGCATCGCTCAGCACGCGGCCCAGCATGAGTGCGTCGTGGTCGTTCTGGGTGTCGTCGTACGAGACGATCGCGTGAAGTGACATTGGCCCGCTCCTGTGTTTTGAGTCGTGTCCAGACGGCTTGCGCGTTGTGCAAGTTCGTCGCGAGGATCGCACCTGCCTGCTATCAGTGCTAGTGAAGTTGATCATCACTGAGATAAGATTTGCTAATGCTCAATCTGGGGCGGTTGCAGGTGTTGTGCGAAGTCCTCACGCGGGGGTCTTTCTCGGCTGCGGCGGAAGCTCTGTCCTACAGCCAGTCAGCCGTTTCGCAGTCGATCGCGCGGCTCGAGGCCGAGACCGGAACCACCCTCGTCGTCCGTGATCGCCGAGGAGTCAGGCCCACGGCCGCCGGGGCCACGCTGGTCTCCCACGCCGAGACGATCTTCGCCCAGGTTGACGCTGCGGAGGCCGAGGTGGCCGCCGTCCTCGGGATCCGCAGCGGCCGGCTTCGCGTGGCCTCGTTCCCGTCCGCTGGCGCGACGCTGATGCCGCTCGCGGTGGCCCGGTTTCGTCACGCCCACCCTGATGTGTCACTCACGCTGGCCGAAGGGGAGCCCGAGGCGATTGGACCGCGCCTACGCGCCGGCGAGCTTGACCTCGCGCTCCTGTTCGAATTCCCCGGTGTCCGGGAGCGGCCCGCCGGGGGCTTGAGTTCGGTGACGCTGCTCGAGGACCCGATGCACGTCGCGCTACCCGCCGATCACCCGCTCGCGTCCAAGCCGGCCCTGACGCTAGTGGACCTCAGTGATCAGCAGTGGGTCCAGACCGCAGCGTCGAGCCCGTGTGCCCGGCACGTGGTGCGCTCATGCCTGGCGGCGGGGTTCGAGCCCGATGTCGCCTTCGAGAGTGACGACTACGACACTGTCCAGGGGCTCGTGGCGGCCGGCGTCGGGGTGGCGCTGATCCCCCGGCTCGCGCTCACGCACGTCCACCCCGGGATTGTGGTTCGGGCGCTGGCGCCGCGCAGCCCGACGCGTAAGGTCACGGTGGCCACGATGTCCGGGGTAGGGGTGGCTCCGGCAGCGAAGTCCATGCTCGCCGTGCTGCGCGAAGTCTCCCGTCGCTACAAGCACGACTCTCCGAGCTAGTTCCCTCCCGGGGGCTCGGCCCCCTACGAGTCAGGTCCCCGCCGCCAGTGCCCGAGCCAGCTCACCGGCCTGCTGGCCGATCACAAGGGGCCGAATCGCCCGCTCGAGCGGACGAGCCAGGAAGCCGATCGGTCCAGGGTCGACGGCCAGCTCGTACGTGGCCCGGGTCAGCTCGGCCCCGAGGGACTCGAGCTCCCACGATCCGGCCATCGAATCGAGGTCGTCTCCAGACACCTGCGTCCAGTGCACCCGCCGGGGAGGCTCGTAGCTGACCCGCACCCGGGACCGGACCTTGGTCAGCTTGGCGTCACTGACGGTGTCGCAGATCACCGCCCGACCCTGGTCATCACGTTCCAGCACCTCCACGTGCTCGAGCGTCCGCTGCCACTCTGGCGCACGCTCGATGTCAGCCACCAGAGCCCAGCAGCTCTCGATCGGGAACTCAACCTCGGCGCTGCTGGAACCGGTCAGGACGGACATCCTGAGTCCCCTACCTGCCCTTGGCCAGCTTGGCCCGGAGCTGGCTGGTCCCGTGGCCGTTGTCAACCACGCTCACCACGAGCCGGGGCGCGGGAGCGCCACGAGCGTTTGCCTTTCGGCCGGAGACGGAGCGCAGCCCCGGCCCGGCCATGGTGACATTGACCTGGCCCAGCCCCTTGCGGAGGTCCACCACCAGTACCCCGGTGGCGACATGGGCGCGGAAGCGAACCTGTGCGCCACTCGGGATCGTCAGCTTCAGGCCCCGAGCCGAGGCGATCCGCAACCCCTTGGGCACGGCGATGTCCAGCTCCCGCAGCGCCGGGGATCCGCGCCCGGCCTTGACTACGAAGGACAGGATCGGGTGCCGAGTCCGAAGCCCAACTCCCGTGAGCCCGAGGATCCTGGTCGCCCCTCCGACCGACCAGGTGAAGCTCTCGCGCGCGGTCGACTCCTGTGGATCGCGGGCCACGACCGTCACGTGGAAGTGACCGGTCCGGGTGGGCCGGCCGGTGACGCGCCCGGTGGAGCCATTGAGGCGCAGACCAGGGGGCAGGCCAGAGGCGTGGAACGCGATTGCGGTTCCGCGAGCGTCCGCGGACCGGAGCCGCAACGAGATGGCGGCGTGCGCAGCCGCGCTCTGGTTCCCAGGGTCCGTCAGGCGCAATGAGTCCGCGCACAGGCTGCCGGCCAGCGGAGACCCGTTCGGAGTCCCGAGGCCGCTGGCCTCGTCAAAGCCCGGACCGGCGGTGAACCGTGCGCCGTTGGTCCCCGTGAAGTCATTGTTTCCGGTACGCACGTCATTGAAGTCCGTGGCGTAGGACGAGCTCGCGGCTCGATACAGGGCGGGGACCGCGTAACCCACCGGATGCCCGGCGCAGCCGCGAGAGGAGTCAGTGAGCGCGAACAGCGCTGCCCATAGCGGCGCTGCCCCGCTCGTGCCGCCGATCGCCTGCCAGCCTCGAGCCGAGCCGCTTTCGCTGCCGGTGCCGTTCCAGTAGATGACATAGCCGGTGGCCGGGTCCGCGTCGGCAGATACGTCCGGCACCTCGCGGCAATATCCGCCCGGTTGCCCACACTCCGCGCCGGTCGCACCGGCGCCCAGCACGTGCAGCGACGCCGCGGCGTCGCGCTGACCCGCGGGCATGGGCCACAGGGCCGAGATACCGCCCCCGGCAGCGCCGGGCTGCAGCAGCGGTACGAGGCCACCGCCGGTATTCCAGACGCTCTCCGTCGGCCGCGGCCCAAGCGAGCTGAGTGTGGTGCCGCCGACGCCGGTGACGAACGGTTGGCTCGACGGATCGTCGACCGCGAGTTCGGTCTGCGGGAGGGTGCCTCCGGAGTCGCAATCCTCCGAGCCGCTGTCCCCGGATGCGGCCACGATCGTCTGGCCCTGCACGGCCGCCTGCTGGAACAGATCGGCCTCGGCCTGTCCGTCCGCGGCGCCGAGCTCGTGCTCGCACTCTCCCCAGGAAACGCTCACCACCTGCGCCCGGTCCTGGTTGACGATTGCGCTGAACACGTCATACGGACCGGAGCCTGGGGAGCTGGAGTTGGAGTTCGGACCCTCGTAGACAAGGACATTGCTCGCCGGCGCCAGGCCGATGACATTCTCGATGTCAAGCGCGGCCTCACCACCGCCGGCCCCCACCCCGGCGCCGCCGTCTATACGGTCGTAGCTGACCGATGTGTGCGTGCCGTAGCAGGCTTGGTAGGTGGCGATGTCACTCGCGTCAACCGGCTCGAGCTCATAGAGCGCAACAGTCGTACCGACGCCCTGGTCACCGGCGGAGTACAGACCGGAAAAGCCGTACGCGGATGCGATCTGGTCATCGGTGTGGGCGCCCTGCGACGCCGCCGTTGACTGGGCCGCCGCGCACGGCTGCGGACCGCCGCTGATCACATGCGGCCGCTCGGGCTTGGAACCGCCCCGCGCGGCCAGGCGCGACAGCAACGGCTTTGGTCCCACTGCGGTGTCGAGTCCAATCACGGACTGCACCGCCCCGGCGGCGGCGGCCGGGATCGACGGCGCGGTGTCGGCGGCGAGCGCCGTCCGGCCGCCCGGCAGAGACAGCTTGAGCAGAGAAACCGCGAGACCACGTTCGAGCTCAGCCGCAGCGGCGGTCAGCGGGATCGACAGGGCGCCGGCGCTCAGCCGGCCGGGGGTCAGACCGCGGGAACGCAGAGCGTTGTCCACGGTGCTCACCTCGGCGGGAGTGGCTCCGAAGCGCTCGGCAAACGTCGCCGGTGTGAGGAAGTGCTGGTAGGCGCGCGAGCCCGGGTTGGCCACCGCCTCCGCGTAGGCGGCGAGCGCAGCTGGGTCGCGCGGCTTGAGCGCCACCGCGACGTGCAGGAGCGCCGCCGCTGGGGCCACGCCGACGATCCGCGCGTGGCGCGGGAGGCTCGGCCGGTTGCCAACCTGCTGCAGCGCGGACCGGACCTCCGGCGAGCCGGCGTCCGCCATTCGGGCCGTCGCGGAGCCGGTCAGCCCCGAGGCCGTCACAGCCAGCACGAACGCCGGAGTCGCGATCAGCGCCCCCGCAGTACGTAGCGCTCTTCGCGATGCACCCGCCATTGCCAGCGCTGAGGCTACCGTCAGTGACGAACGAGGGCGCTGAGTCGAATCCGGCTGCTTAACTTGTCGCGTGGCACTCGAACGACGCTTGATCTTCGGCCAGATCGCTGAGCTATATGACCGCCACCGTCCCGCGTATCCGGTTCGGCTGGTTGAGGACCTGATCGAGCTCGCCCCGCTCAGCGATCAGCGCGGAGCGCTGGAGGTTGGCGCTGGGACCGGCAAGGCGACGCTGCTTTTCGCCTCTCGGGGAGTCTCGGTGCTGGGAGTCGAGCCGAGCAGCGAGATGGCGGCCGTGGCCCGCCGCAACTGCCGCGGATATCCGGACGTCCGAATCGAGCAGAGCGACTTCGAGCGCTGGGAGCCCTCCGGACGTCAGTTCGGGCTTATCTTCTCGGCCCAGGCGTGGCATTGGGTCGATGGTGAAATCGGCTTCGCGCGGGCGCGGGCGGCAACCTCACCCGGCGGGCTTCTGGCTGTGTTCTGGAACCGGCCGGTTTGGGAGGGCCTGGGCATCCGCGAGGCGCTGATCGCCGCGTACCGTCAGGCGGGGCCGAACGTACCCTCGCGTGACATCATGCACCCGGCCAACCTCCGGCCCGATGGCGAGGAGGACTGGGACGGAGACATCGCCGCCGCGGACGGCTGGGGCCGCGCGGAGCTCCGCCACTACGGATGGCAACACGACTATTCGGCCGCCGAGTACACGGGCCTGCTGGCCACCACGTCAGAGATCCAGCTGTTGCCCGCCACCGAGCGTGAGGCGCTCCTGGCCGCAGTCCGCGCCGTGATCGAAGAGGACGGTGGCACGCTGAGCTTGCCGCTGGCTACGCGGGTTTGCCTGGCCTGGGCGGAGTGAGCGCGCCGCGTCGTCCCACGTGCTCCTCCACCCGAGCCTGGAGCTGGGCCTTCAGCCTCGGCCACTCGTCGTCGACCACCGAGTAGTACGCCGAATCGCGCGGGCCTCCGTCTCGGATCACCATGTGCTTGCGCATGATGCCCTCGAACTGAGTGCCGAGCGCAAGCAGGGCGCCTCGGGACCGCTCGTTACGGGCGTCGGTCTTGAACTCAACCCGGCGCAGGCCAGCGTGCTCGAACGCGCGTGTCAACAGCAGCAGTTTGGTTTCCACATTGATCCCCGTGGACCATGCGCGTCGCGCCAGCCACGTCCAGCCGATCTCGGCGCGCAGGTGCTCCAAGCGCAGCTCGAGGAAGCGAGTCGAGCCGACAATGCTCCCATCCCGCGCGTCGAGAATCGCAAACGGGACCTCGCGCTCGGCCCGTGCTGACTCCAAGGTCCGGGTGAGCCAGTCACGAACTGCATCACGCGAGGAGGCCATGTCAATCGGCATCCAGGTGAACAGCTCGGGCTCGCTGGCTGCTTCGATCAGGCCTGACTCGTGCTCGGCCGCCAGCGGCTCGACAGTCACCAGCCGCCCCATCGACCGTCCGTTCAGATCAGCGGGTGCCGGAGTGGGGAGGGTGGCCACGTCATCCGACGATATTGGACCGGCGCCCGCCGCGCCCGCCACGACGCGCAGGCTCTGAGAAGCTCCAAGGTCGATGAGCTTTTTACAGGCGCTGGCGATCTTCGCCGCCGGAGTGGTGGCGGGAACGATCAACACGGTTGTTGGCAGCGGGACCCTGGTCACGTTTCCGGTCCTGCTCGGTTTCGGATACGCGCCCGTGGTCGCCAACGTGTCCAACACGGTGGGCCTGGTGCCGGGTTCGGCCAGCGGTGCACTCGGCTATCGCCGGGAGCTCGCCGGCCAGGGCCGGCGGCTGCTCTCGTTGGCCGTCGCCTCGGCCAGCGGCGGCATCGTGGGCGCAGTGCTACTGCTCAGCCTGCCCGCCACGGCGTTCAAGGCAATCGTGCCGGTGTTCATCGCCGTCGCGCTGGTCCTGATCATCGTCCAGCCCCGCCTCGGCGATCTGCTGAACACACGCCAGAAGACGGCCTCCGAGCGGGTCGGGCCGCTGACCTCGCTGGCGGTGTTCGTTGGCGGTATCTACGGAGGCTATTTCGGCGCCGCTCAGGGGATCCTGCTCCTGGCCGTTCTCGGTCTGGCCCTGGACGAGGAGCTACAGCGGATCAATGCGCTTAAGGTGGTGCTGGCCGGGCTGGTCAATCTTGTGGCTGGGGTTGTGTTCGTGTTCGCCGCTCACGTGGCCTGGGCGCCCGCGGGACTGATCGCCGCGGGCTCACTGTGCGGAGGGGTGATCGGCGCTCGCGCCGGCCGCCGGCTCCCGCCGCCGGTGCTGCGCGGCGTGATCGTCGTGGTCGGGATCGCGGCCATCGTGCACCTCTTGACCTGACGGGTCCGCGCCGCCGAGGCTCAGCGCTGCGGACGGCGGCGGACCGGAGCTCGGCCGGGGGGCTGACTCGGCCGGGGACGCTCCTGGATCCGAGGGATGTCGAGCTCGACGGGATCGCCGGCGACGGTTACGGCCGAGCCGTGGTGGCGGATTTCGAGCGGCTCGCCGTCCATCAGCTGGTATGTGGCGTGGGTGTGATTTACCGTCACGTGCAGGCGACGTCCGCAGTACTTGAGCCGGAACTTCAAGCCGGTCAACGCACCAGGTAGGCGAGGGCTGAAGCTAAGCCGGTCACCGTGGTCACGCATGCCGCCGAAGCCGCACACCGCGACGAGCCATGTCCCAGCCACCGAGGCGATATGGATGCCGTCACTGGTGTTGTGCTCCAGGTCATCCAGATCCATGAGCGCCGCCTCGGCGAAGTAGTCGTAGGCCAGGTCGAGGTGGCCCACCTCGGCCGCCACCACGGCCTGAGTGCACGCCGATAGTGACGAGTCCCGAACGGTCAGAGGCTCGTAGTAGTCAAAGTCGCGCGCCTTCTCCTCGGCGCTGAAGGCATCGCCGCAGACGAACAGCGCCAGGACGAGGTCGGCCTGCTTGACCACCTGCTTGCGATACAGGTCGAAATACGGGAAGTGGAGCAGCAGGGGATAGCGATCCGGCCCGGTGGCGTCGAAGTCCCACCGCTGGTGTGAGGTGAAGCACTCCGCCTGCGGGTGCACCTCGAGGGCACTGTCATAGACGACCACCACGGCCTGAGCGGCATCTCGCCAGCTCGCCACCTCCTCCTCGTCGACGCCGAGCCGAGCCGCCAGCCGCGGATGGCGCTCGGCGGCATCGGCCGCGGCGCGCATGTTCCGCTGCGCCATCAGGTTGGTGTAGACGTTGTTGTCGGCCACCGCGCTGTACTCGTCGGGGCCGGTCACGCCGTCGATGCGGAACTTCCCCCCCGCATCGTGGTGGCCCAGGGAGCGCCACAGCCGCGCCGTCTCCACCAGCAGCTCGAGGCCCGTCTTGCGTTCGAATTCAGCATCCTCGGTGGCGGCCATATGGCGGATCACGGCATCGGCGATGTCAGCATTTATGTGGAACGCCCCGGTGCCGGCCGGCCAGTAACTCGAGCACTCCTGGCCGCCGATCGTGCGCCACGGGAAGGCCGCGCCCGCGAGGCCGAGCGTTCGTGCCCGCTCGCGCGCGAGATCGAGTGTCTGCTGGCGCCAGCGCAGAGCGTCGGCGGCGGCGTGCGGAGCGGTATAGGTCAGCACCGGAAGCACGAACATCTCCGTGTCCCAGAAGGTGTGCCCGTCATAACCGGGGCCGGTGAGGCCCTTGGCCGCGATCGCTCGCTGCTCGCCGCGGGCCCCGGCCTGAAGGGTGTGGAACAGGGCGAAGCGGATGGCCTGCTGCAGCTCGGCGTCGCCCTCGAGCTCCACATCGCAGCGCTCCCAGAAATCGTCCAGATAAGCGCGCTGTGAGTCGAGCAATCCCTGCCAGCCAGCGTGCCTGACTCCCGCCGTGGCCGCGCTGACCTGATCACGCAGAGCCGCCGCCGAGCGCTCGGCGGACCAGCCATACGTGAGCAGCTTGAGGATCCGGAGTGGCTTGCCGGGCCCAACGTCAGCGGTGATCAGCACGCGCGCGAGGTCCGCGAACACCTCAGCGCTCGTCTCAGTCCCTTCGGGCCCTTCAACCAGGTGAGCCATCGCCGCGGCTACGCGCAGCCCGCTGGCCCGGGTGCGGTGTACCAGCACCGCCCGGGTCTCATAGCCGTCGAAGGACTCGGACTCGAGTGGAGCGGCGAGGGCTGCCGCCGCCCGCGGATCCTTGCTCATGGTGGGCGCGGGCTCATTGGCTACCAGCTCGGATTGCACGACCACGGGAAACTCCTCGTCCAGCGGCTCAACCACGTACTCGATCGCGGCCGCGGCGCGGTGAACGAACGACACAAGACGCGTCGAGGACACCCTGACCCGGCGTCCCGTGGGCGAGGCCCACTCCGCGGTGCGGCGCAGCACTCCAGCGCGGAGGTCGAGCACTCGCTCGTGACTGATCAATGTTCCGTAGCGCAGGTCAAACGGCTCGTCCTCGACCAGCAGGCGGATTAGCTTGCCGTTGGTGACGTTTACGACCGTCTGGCCGTCCTCGGGGTAGCCGTAGCCCGCCTCGGCATACGGAAGCGGGCGGGTCTCATACAAGCCCCCCAGGTACGTGCCCGGCAGCCCGTAGGGCTCCCCCTCATCAAGATTGCCGCGCAGCCCGATGTGACCGTTGGCGAGCGCGAACACGGACTCGGTCTGAGCCAGCGAGTCGAGGTGCAGCTCGGTCTCGCGGATCGCCCACGGCTCGACCGGGAAGGCCGGATGATTGATCACGGGCGTATCACGGTTGGCCGCCGATCACGAATGCTCGAGCAGCTCGCTGAGGTCCTTGACCACCGTTGATGCTCCATGCTCTCGCAACGCATCGGCTTGCCCCACGCGATCCACGCCGACCACGTATCCGAAATGCCCGTCGCGCCCGGCCTGGACTCCGGCCAGCGCATCTTCGAATACCGCCGCGTGCGCCGGCTCCACCCCGAGTGCCTTGGCGCCGGCCAGAAAGGTGTCCGGGGCCGGCTTGCCCTTCAGGTGCTGCTCTTCGGCGACGACACCATCGATCCGGGCCTCGAACAGATCTTCGATTCCAGCCGCGACCAGGACGTCCTTGCAGTTGGCGCTCGAGGACACGACGGCTCGGCGCAGCCCGGCGTCGCGGGCGGCGTGCACGAACCGGACTGACCCCTCATAGGCCTCGACACCCCGCTCCTTGATCAGCTTCAGCACCAGGTCGTTCTTGCGGTTGCCGATCCCGCACACGGTCTCCTTATCCGGCGGATCGTCAGGACTGCCCTCGGGCAGCTTGATCCCGCGCGACTCGAGGAACGATCGGACCCCGTCGTAACGCGGCTTCCCGTCCACGTACTCGTCGTAGTCCGCCACCTGGTCGAACTCCTTGAACTCCTCGTGGTCCCGGTCAGCCCGCTTGTGCAGGTACTCGTCGAACGTCTGCTTCCACGCGGCGGCGTGAACCTTTGCCGTCTGGGTGAGGACGCCGTCCAGATCGAACAGACAGGCGGTGATCTGATCGGGAAGACCGAGCACGCTCAACAACGCTACCTGGCGCCACTCGCGGCCAGCAGCGCCGCACCCAGTAGGCAGACCACGTGGAAGCTCTGATCGACCATGAGCGACAGGCTGAAGGCCGGGTTGGGGGCGTGCTTGACGTACTGCAGCCAGCCGCGCGTAAAGTGCCCGTCGTCGACCAGCACGTGGGGAACGGCGACCAGAGCGCCGATGCCGATCGCGGTCCAAGCGGTGGTGTTGTTGGCGACCCACAGCAGGGCCGGGATGAAGGCGACGGTGTAGGTGGTCGCGTGCGCGATCAGAGCCCGGCGTCCCTCGGGATCGCCCAGCCCGTGCACCTTGGTCACCGCCTGCCATTCGGTCTGGAGCAGCAGATCCCCGGCCAGGTGGCAGGCCAGAAACGCCGCGAACACACCCGGCCAGGTCATGACGGAGCCGCCACCGAGTTCATCAGTGCCTGCGTGCGTTCGATCCATGGCGTCGCCCGTAGTGGGCCGAAGATGGAGGTCGCCTCGTGGAGGAGAGGCGCCGCGTCGTTTAAGCAATCGAGCTCGTTCAGCAGTGCCGCCAGATCGAGCAGGGCGCGGGCTAGGGGGAAGGGTGCTCCGGCGCGCCGCATGCGCACGATGGCATCGCCCAGCGTGGCTTGCGCCTCGGGTTCGCCTGCCTGAGCTTGGAGGAGCCCTCGAGCACGAACCAGCTGGCCACTGATACCGAGCGGAACGCGCACGTCGCTGGGCGGGATGAGCGATGCAACCAGGTCATGCCGCTGGTACTCGAGCAACATATCGACCACGTCAGCGATGAACAGAGCAGACGTGCAGTTGCTCATCCTGGCCAAGCTGGATATCGAACTGATCAGAAGCGGCTGGCAGTCGTCGTGCCTCTCCAGAGCGTGGAGAGCAATCATTTGGCCGAGCTTCTCCATCAGCGCCAGCTCATGCCATTCGGAGGGCACGCGCGGCGATGTCGCCATCTCCTCGAGGGCCACCAGATCACCCCTGGCCGCAAGGATCACTGGGGTGGATGCGCTGGCCACGCGAGCGGCCTCATCCTGGGCCCCGTCCCGGAGCAACGCTGACTGCGCGAGAACCTCATCCCACTCTCCACGGAACAGCTGACCCTGTGTTGCCTGGGCGAGAATGTCACGCTCCCAGGATCGGTCCCCCCGCTCACGGGCCATCGCCAGCCCGCGCTCGAGCAGCACCGCTGACTCGGCCGGCTCGCCGGTGAGGAGCCGGTAGTCGGCCAAGTTGTAGAAGCCGCGGAGTGCCTGCTCGACGAGGTCGGAGTCGAGAGCCACGCGGAGCCCGAGCTCCATCAGGGCCCCCGCTTCGGTCAGCCGATTGTCGTAGTAGAGCGCAACGGCCTTGGTCAGGGCTGCCTCAGCGATCACCGGGTGCAGGTCTCGCGGATCAGCGATGCTGAGCGCAAGTTCCGCCTGTTCGTGCGCAAGCTGGAAGTCGTCTCTCAAGAACGCCAGTTGCGCGTGTCGCGCCGCGATCTCGGCCAGTGCCGCCTCGTCACTCAGCGAGCGTTGCGCCTGTTCGAGCAGTTCGCGGGCCTGCTCGAGACGGTTGCCGGCGATCAGGACGCCGGCGAGCCGGGTTCGGGTGCGGGCAGCTTCTTCGTCGCGTCCGGCGGCGTCGAGCGCGGTGATCGCGTCACCGAGCAGAGCCTGGGCTCCTTCGTGGTCGGCGGTGCGAGCGGCCGCGGCGCCAGCCTCGGCGAGCAGGCCGGCCCGCTCGGGCTCGTCACGAGCCAGGGTCGCCGCACGCTCGAAATACCGGCGGGCCTCCGCGCCCAGCGCGAGCGAGACGGCGCGATGACCGGCCGATACCAGCGTCTCCCGGGCCCGAGCCAGTATCTCGTTCACGTCAGAGGCATCAGGTTCTGCCTCTACCGCATCCAGATAGTGGCTGGCCAGAACCTCGGCGATGTCGTTCGCCTCGCCGAACGCGCTGCGGAGGTGCTCGGCGGCCGCCAGGTGACGCGCCTTGCGGTCCCGTCGCGCCAGGGTGCCGAGCGCGATCGTGCGCAAGAGCGCCTGGAGGAAGTGATACTGGCCCTGCTCGGCGGAGCGACGGTCTTCCTCATGCCCCAGAACCTGCTTGGCCACGAGCGCGTCGAGTGTGAGCCGCACGTCCCGTTCGGGCCGACCGCTCACGGCCACTAGCGCCGCCGGCGAAAATGACATCCCGAGCACCGAGGCGTCCTGCAACAGCGCGCGTTCTCCGGCGTCGAGGTTGTCCAGCCGGGCGGCCACGAGGGCGTGCAGGGTCTCCGGTACCTCGAGATCGGAGATCTCTCCCGATACTGCGTAACGACTCCCCTCGCGGGTCAGGATCCCTCGATCGAGGAGCATCCGCACCGTCTCAACGGCATACAGGGGTACTCCCTCGGCCCGCTCGAGAATTCGGCGGATCAGGTCTTCGGGCAGCCCCGGAACGAGCCCTTCGAGGAGTCCCTGCATCGCCTCGGCGGGAAGCGGCGCGAGCCGCACGGACGTGCCCCACTCGGGGCGGCGAGCATCGAGCTCTGACCGGCCGAGGGCGAGAATGAAGATCGAGTGATCGGCCGACCATTCGAGCATGTAATCGATGAAGTCCAGCAGGCCGGAGTCGGCCCACTGGAGATCCTCGAAGGCGAGGATCACCGGGTTGGAGTCCGCCATCCGCTCGAAGAACAGCCGCCAGCCCGAGAAGAGGTCCGCCGCCTCACCCGCGCTGCGCTGCTCGAGCCCTAGGAGCTGCGCCAACCGTGGCTCGACGAGCCGCCGCTCCCGCTCATCGGAGACGAAGCGCTCGATCGCCGCCCGCAGCTTGTCCCGTTCAGCGGTCGGTGAGTCTCCGTCGGAGATCCCGGCCCGGGCTCGGACCATCTCGGCCAGCGCCCAGTAGGACACCCCTTCGCCGTACGACAGGCAGCGGCCCTGGTGCCACCACCGGATGGCCTCGATGCCGTCGATGTACTTGAAGAACTCCCACAGAAGGCGTGACTTGCCGCTGCCGGCGTCTCCCGTCACGGTGACCAGGCGGGACGTCCGGTTCTCGACCGTGTCCTCGGCCACGGCGATCACCGTCTGCAGCTCGGCGTCACGGCCGACCAGCGGAGCCTCGAGGCCGGCACTGCGGCGCGCGCCGCCCACGCCGGCCACGACGCGCAACGCGGTGAACGCCCGCACCGGCTGTTCGCGGCCTTTGACCGCGTGCGTTCCGGCCTCCTCGTACTCGATCGAGGCCTCGGTGGTGCGTCGTGTCACGTCGTCGACCAGGACCATCCCCGATTCTGCGAGGGACTGCAGCCGGGACGCCGTATTGACCGTGTCCCCCAGAACCATCCCCTCGCCCTCGGCACCAACCTCCACCGCCGCGTTACCGGTCAACACACCGGCCCGTACGCGCAACGACGGCATACCCACTTCCTCCCCCAACAGGGTGACCGCCTGGGTCAAGGAGAGCGCCGCGCGGACGGCGCGCTCGGCGTCGTCCTCGCGGGCCACCGGGGTTCCCCATACGGCCATGACCGCGTCACCGATGAACTTCTCCACCGTGCCGCCATAGCGCTCGATCAGCGTGCGGCAGCGGTCGAAATACTGGCTCAATAAGTCGCGGACCTCTTCGGGATCGCGGTGCTCGGACAGCGTGGTGAAGCCGACCAGGTCCGCGAACAGGACCGAGACCAAGCGTCGCTCTGAGACCGCGGAAACCGTGCCCGACGAAACCACTGGGGCTGGGGCACTACCGCTGAGCGGGGCGGCGCACTGCAGACAGAACCGCGCACCAGCGATGACCGGCTCACCGCAGTTGGGACAGGTCTGCTGCAGTGGGGTGGCACAGTGGATGCAGAAGCGCCCCACCGATGGGGTCGACTCGCCGCAGGCGGCGCAGATGACGTCCGCCCCGGAGCTCATGCCGGGATCCCGAATCGCTCGTCGACCCTGTTGAGCCAGTGGACGGCCCCCAGCTCGGCGAAGATCGCCCGAGCCTGCCTGAGCGCTTCCCGGTCATCGTGGCGGCGCGCGCGGTCGAGCAGTAACTGCCCCTGGAAAGGATGAGCTCCGGCCTTTTCCACCAGCTCGAAGGCTCGCTGCTCCTCCCGCTCGACCCCGCTCCGATCCCCGGCTGCGAGTGCCCGCTCGGCCAGGAGTCGCGCTTGGGCGGCGCGCAGCAACGGTGTCGCGCGTGCCGGCGGAAGCTCGTCCACGAACCTGATCAGCGTGGCCCGAACGTCCTCGTCGTCATCTGTCAATGCTGCCTCGACGGCGAGCCGGTAGGCGTCGGTGAGGGCCTCTCCGGGCACTCCGGCTTCGCTGAACACCGGATCCAGCTGTTCGACCACGCTGGCGGCGGGGCCACCTCGCTCCAGGACATCCCAGGCCGAGATGATCGCGGAGATCGCTCGATCGTCGACGTTGGCCGAATCACGCATCCCCTGACCGACGGTCATGCATCGGTCCCGGAGCTCCTCATCTCCGCGGGCGATCACGATCTGCACCGCGGAGCTCGCGGCCCAGAGAACGACCGGAGGATCACCATGGTCGAAGATGTCGGGAAGCTTTGCCATCGCCTCGTCCCAGCGCCCGAGAGCCGTCAGGCACTGGACCAATGAGGAGAGCATCGGGTACTCCCAGACCCGGTCGCCGCGCTCGCGCGTGATGTCCAGCGCCCGGTTGATCTCTGGGATGGCCTCAGCGAATCGATCGCGACCGATCAGGCTGGCCGCGATCGTGAACGTCGCCCGGAGCGCGACCGCGGGGACGTCGTACTCCTCGGCCAGGAAGCGCGCGTGGCGGGCCAGCGCGAGCGACTCCTCGCAGCGCCGCAGAATGTCGAGGTGGGTGGCTCTGCGGGCCATGGCCTCGGCCAGGATCGGCATCGCACCCTGGTCCTCCAGGGTCTGCAGCGACTCGGCGAACAATGGCTCGGCCGCGGCGGGTTCCCCTCTGAGAGCAATCCAGTTGCCCAGCGCGGCCAGCGCCCGCCCTCGAAGCACCGGCTCCTGGCGCGGATCCTCGGTGGCCAGGAAATGCTCGAGCAGCTCACGGCTTTCGTTGGCCCGCCCGGTATTGACAATCACCGCCGCCAGCGTGACCGCGGCGCTACCCCCGGAGGCTCTGCCGTTGCTCTGGAGCAGCTCGACCGCTCGACGCAAACGCACCTCGGCCTGTTGGGAGTCACCGTTTCGGTACAGCGCCTGTCCGGCCTGCTCGAACAGCCGGGCGCGTTCGAGGTCATCGCTCACGAGCTCCGCCGCCTGAGCGAAGTACCGGTCCGCCTCGGAGCCGAGGGCGAGCCGGGCGGCGGCGTCTCCGGCCGCGGTCAGCGTTTCCCGGGCCGAGTCACGCAGCGCATCGGCGTCGTCGGCATCGGGCTCGGCCTCGATGGCCTGGAGATAGTGCGACGCCAGCACCTCCGCTATGTCGCGGGCTTCGCCCGGCCAGGTGACCTCCAGATGGCGCGCCGCCGCCAGGTGCTTGGCCTTGCGGACTTTTCGGGACAGCGTCCCGTAGGCCACGGTCCGAATCAGCGCCTGAAGGAACGCATACTGCCCTCGCTCGGGTGAACGCGGGTCGTCGTCGTGGCTGAGCATCTGCTTGGTTACAAGGCCATCGAGCACCGGTGCCACCTCGGCCACCGAGCGACCGCTGACCGCTGAGGCGGCGGCCAGGGTGAAGGAGTGCCCGAGCACGGACGTGTCCTGGATCAACGTCCGCTCCGGGCCCGACAGTCCATCCAGCCGGGATGCCACGAGTGCCTGGAGCGTCTCGGGCACGTCAAGCTTTGAAATGTCGCCCGTCAGGACGTACTGCGCTCCCGACTGGGTGAGCGCCCCGCGGTCCTTGAGCATCCGGATGGTCTCGACCGCGTACAACGGGATGCCCTCGGCCCGGCGGGCGATCTCGGCCATCAGATCCGCTGGCAGACCCGGGGCCAGGCCCTCGACGATGGTCGTGATCGCCCTGGGATCCAGAGGTTGGAGCTCGATCGGCTGCCAGGTCTCGCGGCGCTGGCGGAGTTCGTGGCGTCCAAGCGCCAGGACGAAGATCGGATAGTCGGCTGACCATTCGAGCAGGTAATCGATGAAGTCCAACAGGCCCGAATCAGCCCATTGCAGATCCTCGAACACCAGCACCACGGGGGCTCGCTCGGACATGCGCTCGAAGAACAGTCGCCACCCAGAGAACAGATCGGCCCGATCTGCGTCGGGGCGCTCCTCGAGCCGCAGCAGGTGCGCCAGACGCGGCTCGATCAGCCGGCGCTCACGCTCGTCGGAGACGAACTCATGAACCGAGTCCCGAAGCTTTGTCCGAGCTATCTCGGGACGGTCCTCCTCGTTGATGCCCGCGCGCGTGCGCACGATCTCGGCCAGGGCCCAATAGGACACGCCCTCGCCATAGGACAGACAGCGGCCCTGATGCCACAGCACCACCTTCTCGACTCCATCGACGTACTTGAAGTACTCCCACAGCAAGCGTGATTTGCCTGACCCGGGCTCGCCGATCACCGCGACCAGCCTGGCCTGACCGTCGTTGGCGCTCGTGTCGGCGGTCTCGAGAATCGTTTGCAGCTCGCGCGCTCGCCCGACGAACGGCGCCTCGAGCCCGACGCTACGCCGGGCGCCCCCGGCGCCGGCGACGACTCTAAGCGCAGTCCACGCGCGCACGGTTTGCTCGCGGCCCTTGACCTGATGCTCGCCGGCATCCTCGTAAGCGATCGCTGCTTCGGACGCACGACGGGTGACGTCGTCCACCAGGACCGTGCCGGGCTCGGCGATCGACTGCAGCCGGGAGGCGGTGTTGACCGTGTCACCGAGGACCATCCCCTCGCTCTCGTTCCCCACTTCCACCGCCGCGTTGCCGGTCAGGACCCCGGCTCGGACCCGCAGCGAGGCCATGCCCACCTCCTCGCCGAGGAGTGCCACCGCCTGCGTCAGAGACAGTGCGGCGCGGACCGCTCGTTCGGCGTCGTCCTCGCGCGTCACCGGGGTTCCCCACACCGCCATCACGGCGTCGCCGATGAACTTCTCCACCGTCCCGCCATAACGCTCAATCAACGCCCGCGAGCGGTCGAAGTATTCGCTCAGCAACTCCCGTATCTCCTCGGGGTCGCGGTGTTCGGACAGCGCCGTGAATCCGACCAGGTCCGCGAACAACACCGAGACCAGCCGCCGTTCTGAGACAGCGGGCTGAGAGGTCCCCGGCGCCGGCGCCGATCCGTTTGCGAGCGCTGTCCCGCACGAGCCGCAGAAGCGGTTCTCCGGAGGGTTCTCGGCTCCGCACGACTGACAGGCGCGCGCCACGGCCGCTCCGCACTGGCCGCAGAACCGCTGACCCGGCGGTACCTCGGCCCCGCAGGAGCCGCACACGTTCACGCTGCCACCGCCGATCCGAGAGCCCGGGCTCGCTCCAGCCAGGGCGTGGCCCCGAGCGCGTCAAACGTTGCGGCGGCCTCATCGCGCAGGAGCAACGCGTCGGCGTCGTCACCGAGGAGCTCGGCGTACTGGAGCTGCGCGCGGGCCAGGTAGAACGGTGTGCCGAACTCGCGGAACAGATCGATCGAGCGCCGGAACCATCGCTGTGCCTCGCCAAACTCTCCCCGGTGGCCGGCCAGCAGCGCGCGGGCTCGGGTGGCCTCGGCGTCGAGCAGCGGGATCAGCTGAATTGGCCGCAGGCCATCGATCTGCTCGAGTAACCCCACCACCACCTCCGGATCGTGGGCGGCGAACGCGCATTCGACCGCCTCACCAAACTCGACTGGAGAATGGGACACGCTCCGCGTGATCGCGGCCAGCGCCGCCTCGTAAGCGTCACCCAGTGCGGCTTTGGGGTCGCCGGTCTCGCGGCTGATCACAGCTCGAGAGCACTTGGCCATGTTCGCGAGCTCAGACCACCCGATGTCGCGGCTCAATGGCTCGAGTAACGAGCCCAGTGCGTCGTCACCGCGCGGGGCCAGCATGTAGGGCAGACATACGAGAGCCGTAAACGACCACTGGTCATCGGCGTGGGCGCGGATCCTCTCGGCATCGGCCCGCAGCTCGTCCCAGCGCCCGAGCATGAACTGGGTCAGGAGGCGCTGGGCCACGAGCCACCGCTCGCCCTGACGGTCCCCGCGCCGGCGAGCGAGGTTCAACCCTCGCTCGAGCACTTCCTCGGCCTCGGCGAAGCGTGCCTCACCCATCAGGTTCTCGGCCAGGTTGTAGAGGCCGCGTACCGCATCGGATCCGAGCTCTTGATCGAGGGCCAGTTGCACGGCGTGGGTGAGCAGGGCCGTCGACTCGACCGGGCGCCCCGCCTCCGCCAGCACATTCGCTTTCGTGGTCAGCGCGCTCACCAACACGCGCCCCAGACGGAGGCCCTCGGCAATCGGGAGCGCGGCGTCGGCGAGCTGCAAGGCCTGATCGTGGTTGCCGGCGGCGAAGGCAACGCGCGAGTAGCTCGCCGCGACGTCGGCGAATGCCTCGTCATCGCTGCCATCATCGAGCGCCGCATACGCCGAGGCGAGCCGGGCCTCGGCCTCTTCGCTACGTCCCGCCTCGATCATGGTCGTTCCGGCCAGGCTTTCCGCGCGGGCTGACTCCCGCGCCAGCCCCGCGGCACCCAGAACCTCACCGGCTGTCGTCAGCAGATCCAGGGCGTCTTCGAGCTCGCCCGAGGTCCTCGCCGCGCTCCCGGCCTCATACAGGAGGCGTCCCCGCGTCTCGGGGTCCCGAGCCAGCTCGGCCGCGTGCTCGAAATGCCGGCGTGCCTCGGGACCGAGGGCCAGTGACATCGCCCGCCGTCCGGCCTCTTCGAGTGTGCGGCAGGCGGAATCGCGGATCGCCTCGGCGTCCGGAGCTTCCGGGTCCGCCGCCACGGCATCCAGGTAGTGGCTGGCCAGGACCTCGGCGATGTCATCGGCCTCATCGCCCCAGGTCTGCTCAAGGTGGTGCGCTACCGCCATGTGCTTTGCCTTGCGATCGCGGCGGGACAGCGTGCCCACGGCGACGCTGCGCAGGAGCGCCTGCAGGAACGAGTACTGGCCTCGCTCAGCTGAGCGCAGGTCGTCGGTGAAAGCCAGCACCTGCTTATCAACCAGCGTGCTGAGCAGAGCAGTCACCTCGGCCTCGGGACGGCCGGAGACGGCGACGAGTGTCGCCGGCGTGAACGACTGACCGATGACGGCTGCGTCCTGCAACAACGCGCGTTCGGCCGAGTCCAGATTGTCGAGCCGGGCGGCGACCAGAGCCTGAAGTGTCTCCGGGACCTCGAGATCCGACACCTCGCCGGTGACCACGTATCGAGTCCCCTCCTGAGCCAGAAGCCCGCGGTCGAGCAGCATCCGGACGGTCTCGACCGCGTACAGGGGGACCCCCTCGGCTCGCAATCGGATCTGCGCCACGAGCGACTCCGGGAGACCCGGCACGAGGCCGTCGAGCAAACCCGTCATCGCCGTGTCGTCCAGGGCTTCGAGTGAGATCGCGGCGGTCCACTCCGGCCGAGCGCCCAGCAGCTCGGGCCGGCCCAGCGCAAGAATGAAGATCGGATGTTCGGCTGACCACTCGAGCACGTAATCGATGAAGTCGAGCAGTCCGCTATCGCCCCAATGCAGATCCTCGAACACGAGCACCACTGGCTCCTCGGCGGCGATCCGCTCGAAGAAGAGGCGCCAGCCGGAGAAGAGGTCGGCTCGATCGGTCGCCGTCCGCTGCTCCAGACCGAGCAGATGCAAGAGCCGGGGCTCGACCAGACGGCGCTCGCGCTCGTCGGAGACGAATTCCTCCACGCTCGCCCGCAGCTTCTCCCGCGCGGAGTCCGGGGCCTCCTCCTCGACGATTCCGGCTCGCGAGCGCACCATCTCCGCCAGCGCCCAGTAGGCCACGCCCTCTCCGTAGGCCAGGCACCGTCCCTGGTGCCAGCGGATAATCCGCTCCACACCGTCGGTGTATTTGAAGAACTCCCATAGCAGGCGGGATTTGCCCATCCCGGCGTCACCGATCACCGTGACCTGCCGGGCTTTCCCATCCTCGGCGGTTGACTCGAACGTCTCGATCAACTCCTGAAGTTCCCGCCCGCGTCCCATGAACGGAGCCTCGAGGCCGACACTCCGGCGGGCACCGCCCGCGCCGGCGACCACGCGCAGCGCGGTCCACGCGCGCACCGGTTGCTCGCGGCCTTTGACCTGGTGCTCGCCGGCATCCTCGTACGCGATCGCCGCCTCCGACGCCCGCCGGGTCACGTCATCGACCAGCACGGTCCCCGGCGCCGCGATCGACTGCAGCCGCGAGGCGGTGTTGACCGTGTCACCGAGCACCATCCCCTCGCCCTCGGCACCGACCTCCACCGCGGCGTTACCGGTCAGAACGCCGGCGCGCACGCGCAGCGAGGGTATCCCGACCTCTTCGCCGAGCAGTGTGATCGCCTGGGTGAGCGCCAGCGCGGCCCGGACCGCCCGCTCGGCGTCGTCCTCGCGGGCCACCGGGGTTCCCCACACGGCCATGACGGCGTCACCGATGAACTTCTCCACCGTGCCGCCGTAGCGCTCGATCAGCGAGCGGCAGCGATCGAAGTACTGCGACAGGAGAGCGCGAACCTCTTCGGGATCGCGGTGCTCAGACAGCGTGGTGAACCCGACCAGGTCCGCGAACAGCACCGACACCAGACGTCGCTCCGACGCCGTTGGTCCCGGCCCGCCGGCGAGCGCTCCGGCCGGGGAGGCGCCGGCCGCGAGCGCCGACCCGCAGCCGGGACAGAACCGGTTGCCCGGCGGGTTCTCGCGACCGCAGGTCGGGCAGGCCTGACTCTGGGGGGCTCCGCACTGGGCGCAGAAGCGGTCCCCCGGACCCATCTCTGCCCCGCACGCCGCGCAGGGGCTCATACCGGTACTCCCGCCCTGACCGCCTGTACACGCTCGAGCCACGGCGTCGCGCGCAGCCGGGTGAAGATCTCCGTGGCTTCGGCCAGGTCCGACGCTGCCTCGTCCTCACGGCCGGCTCCGACCAGCAGCTCGGCCCGGTCCAGCAGCACCTGGCCGAGTACGAACGGTGCCTCGATCGCGCGCAGCTCGCGGAGAGCGAGCGCGAGCCGTCCCTCGGCGAGCTCAGCCTCGCCCCGGCGCAGCGCCAGCAGCCCTTCGAAGCGGGCCGCGCCCGCCCGCAGGAGCGGCGAGCGCCGCGCGGGTGGAAGGCCGGCGACGAAATCGATCAACCGCTCCACCGCTTGCTCATCGCCGATCGCAAGCGCCGCCAGGCCGGCTTCCAGATAGGCCTCACGGCGATCCTCGTTCGGGATATCCATGTCGGTCGCCACCGGCAGCGCCGCTTCCAGCGCCTCGCGGTCGCGGCCAAGCGCTCGCAGCGCGATCGCCCGGGCGGCGTTCTTGGACCCAGCGAACTCGCGGTTGATTGTGTCGTCGATTTCGTCGGCCCGGGCCAGCGTGAGCTCGAGCTCACCACGCTCGCCGCGGGCGGCGTGCACGCGCGCGAGTACCGGGAGGATGCCTCGACGCATGAGCTCACCCAGCTGCGCCAGCTCCCCGGCGTCGTAGACCGGAAGTTCGTCCCAGTCTCCCCGGCCCATTCTTGCGCTGGCGAGCAGAAGCTCCAGGGCCGAGCCCCAGCGGTGGTCACCTCGGGCCTGGGCCAGCACATACCCCCGTTGCGCGAGTTCGATCGCCTCGGCGAACCGGTCAGCTTGCAACGGGAGATCGGCCAGGTTATTGGACGCGCGCAGGGCCGTCTCGCCGAGGTCGTTCTCAAGCGCGAGGGCCACCGCGCGTTCGCGAAGTGCCCGGGCTTCCTCTGGCCGACCCTGGCGGGCCCGGACATTGGCCAGCGAGTCGAACGCCACGCAGACCGCCGGCCAGTATTGCCGTGGCTCCGCGATCGACAGCGCGGCATCAGCGGCTTCGAGCGCGTCCTCAATGTGGCCGGCGAAGCAGAGCAACAGCGACAGTTCGCCCAGGACCGCCGCCCGGGCGTCGTCAGCGTCAGAGAGCCCGGGCACCGCCCGCCGCAGGATCTCAATCGCCTCCTCGAGCCGGTCCTCCCGGTTCAGAGCATTTCCGACCGGGATCATCGCCCGGGCGGCTGCCTCCGAGTCGCCGAGCTTCTCGTAGATCTCGATCGCCTCTTCGAGCCGGGTCACGGCCTGGGGAAAGTCTGCGCTTATAAGCGCAGCGCGCCCCGCCTGCTCGAGCAGCGCCGCCCGTGAGGCGTCATCCTCGGCCAGCTCGGCCGCCCGGTCAAATGCTCGCTCGGCCTCACGGCCGAGGGCCAGGGACAGTGCTCGGCGTCCGGCATCGGCCAGGGTGTCCCGGGCGGCGGCCCGGATCTTTCCGGCATCGGCCGCTTCCGGATCGGCGGCCGCCGCGTCCAGGAAGTGGGCGGCCAGGATCTCGGCCAGCTCGGGCGCGCCCTCGCCCCAGCTCTCCTGGAGGTGGCGAGCGGCGGAGAGATGGCGGGACTTGCGATCGCGGCGGGACAAGGTCCCGTAGGCGGTGCTGCGCAGCAGTCCCTGGAGGAAGTGGTACTGGCCCCGCTCGGAGGACAGGGGATCGTCGTTGAGCCCCAGCAGCTGCTTGGCCACCAGGCTGTCCAGCGCCCGCTGAGCCTCATCGTCCGAACGTCCGCCTAGGGCGGCCACCCCGGCCGCGGTGAATGACTGCCCGAAGACCGCTGCGTCTTGGAGCACCGAGCGCTCGCTCGGGCTGAGGCCGTCCAGGCGCGCCGCGGCCAGCGCCTGGAGTGTCTCGGGTACGGCGAGCTCGGACACATCGCCGGTCAGGACATACCGGGCTCCGTCCTGGGTGAGCAGGTTGCGGTCCAGCAGCATCCGCACCGTCTCGACGGCGTACAGGGGAACGCCCTCGGCCCGGCGCAGGATCCGGCCCATCAGCTCCTCGGGCAGGCCCGGGACCAGCCCGTCCAGCGCCTCGCGCATCGCTGCCTCAGGTAGCGCCCCCAGCGACACTGCGTTCTGATCCCAATCGGGTCTTTGCTCGAGCACGTCGCGCCGACCGGCGGCGAGGATGAACAGTGGTCGGTCGGCTGACCACTCGAGTAGGTAATCGATGAACTCGAGCAGCCCGGAGTCGGCCCACTGAAGGTCCTCGAACACGAGTACCACGGGCGCCTCCTCGGACAGCCGCTCGAAGAACAGCCGCCAGCCGGAGAACAGGTCGGCCCGGTCGGGCGCCGTTCGCTCCTCGAGCCCCAGCAGGTGGGCGAGGCGGGGCTCGACCAGCCTTCGCTCCCTCTCATCCGGGACGAATCGCTCGACAGCTTCTCGCAGCTTGGTCCGGGCGGACGCTGGCTCCTCCTCCTCGAGGATTCCGGCCCGGGCCCGCACCATCTCCGCCAGGGCCCAGTAAGCCACACCCTCGCCGTAGGACAGGCAGCGGCCCTGGTGCCAGCGCACGACGCGCTCCACGCCGTCGATGTACTTGTAGTACTCCCAGAGCAAGCGGGACTTCCCCGAACCGGCCTCCCCGATCACGGCCACGAACCGGGCGCGACCGGTGCTCACCACCTCCTCGGAAAGAGCGATCACCTTCTCGAGCTCGCGGCCCCGGCCCACGAACGGTGCCTCGAGTCCCGCGCCCCGCCGGGTCCCGCCGACCCCGGCCACAACGCGCAGCGCCGTCCAGGCGTGGACCGGCTGCTCCCGGCCCTTGACCTCGTGCACCCCGGCGTCCTCGTAGGCGATCGCCGCCTCCGAACTCCGCCGCGTGATTTCGTCCACCAGCACTGTCCCGGGCGCCGCGATCGACTGGAGCCGGGAGGCGGTGTTGACCGTGTCACCCAGGACCATCCCCTCGCCCTCGGCACCGACCTCCACCGCCGCGTTGCCAGTCAGCACACCCGCCCGCACGCGCAGCGACGGCATCCCCACCTCCTCACCCAGCAGCGTCACGGCCTGCGTCAAAGACAGCGCCGCGCGGACCGCGCGTTCGGCGTCGTCCTCGCGCGCCACCGGCGTTCCCCATACCGCCATCACGGCGTCACCGATGAACTTCTCCACCGTTCCCCCGTAGCGCTCGATCAACGACCGGCAGCGGTCGAAGTACTGGCTCAGCAGCTCGCGGACCTCCTCGGGGTCGCGGTGCTCAGACAGCGTGGTGAACCCGACTAGGTCTGCGAACAGCACCGAGACCAGGCGCCGCTCGGACACGCTCGCGGCCGGGGACGGCACCTGACTACCTCCGGACGCCGCGCCGGGGGTCGAGCTCAGCGAGGTTCCGCACTCGAGGCAGAACTTGGCCCCGGGCACGATCGCCTGACCGCAGTTCGGACATGCCTGTTGGGTGGAGGCCCCGCAATGGATGCAGAAGCGACCCTCGGGCGTCAGCTCCCCGCACGCGGCGCAGCGAAGCTCGGTACCAGAGCTCATGCCGCGGCTCCCCACCGTTCGTCAGCTCGCTCCAGCCAGCGCGTGGCGCTGACGTCCCGGTAGATGCCGCGGGCCTCAGCCAATGCCCCGGCATCCTCCCGCCGTCGGGCGCTCTCCAGTAGCGCCTGGGCCAGAAGCGGCCGCGCGCTGGCCTCACGGAGGAGTTGCACGGCGCTCGTCTCGTAGGCCAAGGCGGCCTCGTCATTTCCGCGAGAGTGCTCGCGCTGGGCGGCCAGGCGGTCGGCACCCGCCCGGAGCAGCGGCGAGCTACGCCCCGGCGGAAGGTCGGCCACGAAGGAGATCAGCTCGTCCATGGCGGCATCCTCGTTGATCTCCATGGCTGCTTCTACCGCCAGTCCGTACGCTTCGGTAACGAGCTCCGAGCCGGTGCCGCGCTCGGCCAGGGCAGTCCTGGCCAGTTCGAATGCGCGTTCGGGCTCCGCGCGCTCGATCGCCTCCCGGGCCAGCGTCAGGCCGGCGCACATGCGCAGATCCACATAGCTGGAATCAAGATGAGGCAACGCGAGGGCTCGGCAACGCTCGACGGTCGACTCCTCGCCGCGGGCGGATGCGACCGTGATCAAGAAGGCCGCTCCGGTCATGGCTTCGATGCCGAACTGTCCGGCGATGAGCTCGCCGCACACGGTGGCTGCCTCGTCCCACCGTCCCAGGATCGCCAGCGGCGCGGCCAGCTGGCTGAGCATCTGGCGCTCCCACTGACGGTCACCGCGCTCGCGCGTCAGCGCGAGTGCCTCGTGTGCTTCCTCTACCGCGGTCGCGAAACGTCCCGTTTCCATCCCGACCGCGACCAGGTTGAAGCGAGCCCGGAGCGCGGTGCTCGACAGTCCATGCTGCTCAGCCAGGCTCAGGGCATGCCGGAGTACGCCGGTCGCCTCCTCGCGCCGAAAGACATAGATCAGGTAGATGAATCGGTTGATCAGCGCCGTCGTGAGAGGAGCCCACGCCTGTTCTAGTTCGAGCGTGTTGAGCGCCTCCTCCAGTACCGGGCCGCCCTGCTCGGGGACTCCGCCTAGGACCAGAAGACGCCCCAACTCGGCCAGCGCCTCGGCGCGCAGAACCGCGTCGTTCCCGGGCAGCTCGGAGCGGAAGACCTCCAGCAGCTCGCGGGCTTCCTCCATCCGGCCTGCGTTGGTCACCAGGTTCGCCAGCGTGACCGCCGCCGACCCACCAGTCTGCCGGCCGCCGCGCTTGTAGAGCTCGAGCGCGTGGCGCAGGCGCTCCTCGGCGGCACTGGAATCCCCCACCTTCCACAGCGCGCGTCCCGCCTGCTCGAACAGGTCGGCCCGCTCGAGATCATCCTCGGCCAGCTCGGCCGCGTGCTCGAAGTAGCGCTGTGCCTCGGGGCCCAACGACAGCGAGGCCGCGGCCTGCCCGGCCGCCGTCAGCCTCTCCCGAGCCGCCGCCCTCAAGGCCGAGACATCGCTGGCGTCGGGCTCGGCACCGATCGCTTCCAGGTAGTGGGAGGCCAGAACCTCTGCGATGTCCCGAGCTTCGCCCGGCCAGGTCTGCTCCAGGTGATGCGCGGCGGCCAGATGCCGGACCTTCCTCGCGCGGCGGGACAGCGTTCCGTACGCCACAGTACGCAGCAGGGCCTGCAGGAAGACGTAGTGCCCGCGCTCGGGCGAGCGTGGATCGTCATCACGCCCGAGCACCTGTCGGGCCACGAGCCCGTCGAGCTCGGGGACAACCTCGGCCTCCGTCTTGCCACTCAGCGCAGCCGCGCCCGCGGCGGTGAATGACTGTCCGAGCACGGAGGCGTCCTGCAGCAGAGAGCGCTCGGCGCTCGATAGCCCGTCGAGGCGCGAGGCGACCAGCGCCTGGAGTGTTTCGGGGACGTCGAGGTCGGTGGCATCGCCGGTGAGCACGTACCGCGAGCCCTCCTGCGTGAGCACACCACGGTCCTGCAGCATGCGAATCGTCTCCACGGCATACAGCGGAATGCCCTCGGCGCGGCGGACGATCCGCGTCACCAGGTCCTCGGGCAATCCGGGAGCCAGTCCCTCGAGGATGGCGGCGATCGACTCGGCGCTCATCGAGCCGAGATCCAGCGAGCGCCAGGCCGGACGCCTCTGGCGCAGTTCCGGACGCCCCAGGCTGATTACGAAAATCGGATGCTCGGCTGACCACTCGAGCAGGTAATCGATGAAGTCGAGCAGCCCGCTGTCAGCCCACTGGAGGTCCTCGAAGGCCAGGATCACCGGACTGTCGGCGGCCATGCGCTCGAAGAACAGCCGCCAGCCGCTGAACAGGTCAGCCCGGTCAGCTTCGGGGCGCTCCTCGAGCCTGAGCAGATGCCCGAGCCGCGGCTCGACCAGGCGGCGCTCCCGCTCGTCAGTCACGAAGCGCTCCACGATTGTGCGCAGCTTCGTCCGCGCCGCTCCGGCGTCCTCCTCCTCGAGGATCCCTGCGCGCGCGCGCACCATCTCAGCCAGCGCCCAGTACGAGACCCCTTCGCCGTAGGACAGGCACCGGCCCTGGTGCCAATAACGGCCCTCCTCGATCCCGTCAAGGTATTTGAAGAACTCCCACAGCAGACGGGACTTACCCGATCCCGCCTCGCCGACCACCGCCACATGGCGCGCCTCGCTCTGATGCGCGCTCTCCTCGCCGGCGGCGATTATCAGCTCGAGTTCTCGGTTGCGGCCGACAAGGGGGGCCTCCACTCCGGCGCTGCGTCTCGATCCACCGGTGCCGGCGACGACCCGCAATGCGCTCCAGGCATGAACCGGTTGTTCGCGGCCTTTGACCTTGTGCTCGCCGGCGTCCTCGTAGGCGATCGCGGCTTCCGAGGCTCTCCGGGTCACATCGTCCACCAGGACCGTGCCCGGTTCGGCGATCGACTGCAGCCGGGACGCGGTGTTGACCGTGTCCCCGAGCACCATTCCCTCGCCCTCGGCACCAACCTCCACCGCCGCGTTGCCGGTCAGAACACCCGCGCGCACGCGCAGCGACGGCATCCCGACCTCCTCCCCGAGCAGCGTCACCGCCTGGGTCAGCGCCAACGCGGCGCGCACTGCTCGTTCGGCGTCGTCCTCGCGTGCGACGGGAGTGCCCCATACGGCCATGACGGCGTCACCGATGAACTTCTCCACCGTGCCGCCGTAGCGCTCGATCACCGAGCGGCAGCGGTCGAAGTACTGCGAGAGCAGTTCGCGGATCTCCTCGGGGTCGCGGTGCTCGGACAGGGTGGTGAACCCGACCAGGTCCGCGAACAGAACCGACACCAAGCGCCTCTCGGAGATCGGGGTGGCTGGACCGAGCGGCTCGGCGGCAGGGGGGGAGGCGCCACCGAGCGCGGTGCCGCATTCCGCGCAGAACTTCGCCCCGGCCAGTACCGGTTCGCCGCAGGTCGGGCAGGCGTGCCGAACCGCGGACCCGCAGTGGATGCAGAACTTCTTGCCCGCGGGCGTCTGGGCGCCGCAGGAACCGCAGGCGACCATGGTCGTCGCGCTCACGCGACGACTCCTGCGCGCTGCAATGCGAGCGCGCGGCGTAGCCAAGCCATGGCCCCCAAGCGCTCAAAGGTAGCGCGCGCTTCGCCCAGGAGCGCCTCCGAGTCTGCTCGCTCGCCGAGTGCTTCGGCGTGCTCCAGGGCCACGACCGCGGCGTGGAATGGGTCCTCGTGCTCGCGGAAGGCCGACTCGGCGCGCCGGAAGAGGGAACTGGCCGCCTCGGGCCCGGCCTGCAGGGCGGCAATCCGAGCCGCGAAGCGGTCCGCCTGGACGTCGAGGTACGGGACGTCGGCGCGGGCCGCGATCGCACGCACCTCGCTCACCAGCGCGGCGGCGGCATCGACCTCACCCAGCTCGAGCATGGCCTCGAGTGCCTGAACGCGGAGTTCCTGGACCCAGCGGTCGAGCAGCGTCCGGGTCTCGCTCTGCATGGAGGAACGAGCGAGTTCGAGAGCACCCCGAGCGTCGCCGGTGTGCCTCAGCAGGGCGGCACGGATGGCAGCTTTCATGGCGCTGAACTCGGCGTGCTCGATCGGCTCGCGGTCAACCCGCTCGATGTCAGCCGCCGCCTGCTCGATCTCCCCGCGGGCCATGAGGATCAGGCAGCGGCCAGCAGCTGATTCGACGGCCGAGTAGCGGTCACCGACCTCGTCGGCGGTCATCTCCTCAGCCAGCTCGAGCGCCTCGTCCCAGCGACCCAGGTGGAACAGAACCAGTGGCTTGACGCCGGCCACGAGCCACGCGTCTGATCGCGAACCGAGCCGGCGGGCGATCTCGCCCGCCTCGTCGAGGTGGGCCAGCGCCTCGCCGTTGTGGAAGCGGTTGATCAGCATCGCACCGAGATTGTTGTGCGCCCGGATCTCCCGTCCCGGGAGGTCATGCTCCTGCGCGAGCAAAAGAGAATGCAGCAGCAGAGCTCGGGCTTCTTCGAGCCTCCCCTGTGTGTAACGGATCAGATATTTGAGGTTCAGGCCCATGCTGATCATCTCGGGCAGCCGGAGCTCCTCGGCCAGGGCCAGGGATTCATCCACGTACGGCCAGGCATCTTCGAAATCCCCCGCCTCACACATGTGCGATGCCAGCGTCAACGTGATCTCGGCCCGCTCGGCGTCGCGCTCGTCTGAGGCCAGGACCACCTCATGGGCCCGCTGCATTCGGGGCAGCTCTTCGCTGTAGCGGCCCGAGACCCCGGTCAGGAACCGTCCCAGCCGGGCGGAGCACACCGCGGCTCGCCGAGCCTCCCCGGCCGAGTTCCAGATCCCGATCGCGCGCTCTCCATATTCACTTGCCCGCGCCGTGTCTCCGTCTCGGATCGCAGCCTGCATGGCCCGATCCAGGAGCTGGGCTTGCTCGCCGCCCTCCGGGGCGAGCTCGGCCGCCTGGGCAAACAGCTCGCTCGCTCGGCCCGCCGCCGTCAGTCCGGACGCCCGTTCGGCGGCCATGATCAGGGTCTCACGCACCTGGCCGGTGATGGCGCCGGCGTCGGGCGCCTCGGGGTCGGCTTTGACCGCGTCCAGCAGGTGGGCGGCGCGGACATCCGCAACTTCGGCGGCCTCGATTCCCCAGGCCAGGCGGAGGTGCTCGGCCGCCCTCAGGTGACGTTGCTTACGCTCCCGCCGGGCCAGGGTCCCGTAGGCGACCCGGCGCACCAGCGCCTGCATGAACACGTACTGACCACGTTCGGGGGACATGGTGTCGGTGGCCTGGGCGACGAATTGCCGCTCGACCAGTCCGGTGACGCCGGCCCGCACCTCGCTCACCGGGAGATCACTCACGCTCACAAGTCCGGCCTCGGTGAAGCTGAGCCCGAGCACGGCGGCGTCGCGCAGGAGCCTCCGCTCTCGGGCGGGCAGGCCATCGATCCGGGCTGCGATCAGCGCCTGGAGCGTCTCGGGGACCTCGAGCTCGTCCACCGGCGCTGCCAGCTCGTAGCGATCGTCCTGCTGCTCGAGCACTCCGCGGTCGACGAGCATTCGCACGATCTCGGTGGCGTACAGCGGGATTCCGTCCGCGCGCGCGGCGATCTTTGAGCGCAGCTCGGCCGGCGCGCCGGGAACCAGCGCGGTCAGCAGCTCCTCCATCTCGGGTTCGGCCAGTGGCTCGAGGGTGATCCGCGTCGAGCCGCGGCCGTTGTCCCAGCCGTCGGCGTGTTCACGCTCGTCTGGACGCGACAGGGAGAGCATGAAGATCGGCCGTGCCGCCGACCATTCGCGCAGGTAGGCGACGAACTCGAGCAGTGACGAGTCGGCCCATTGCATGTCCTCGAACACCATGGCCACCGGAGCGTGATCCGACAGTCGCTCGAAGAACAGCCGCCAGCCGGAGAACAGGTCAGCGCGGTCTGTGCTCGCGCGCCGCTCGAGTCCGAGCAGCGCCGCCAGCCGGGGCTCGACCAGGTGACGCTCCGCCGGGCTCTCAATGAAGCGCTCGACGGTCTCGTGCAGCTTGGTGGCGGCGGTCTCCGGACCCTCCTCCTCGCCGATGCCGGCCCGCATTCGCACCATCTCGGCCAGCGCCCAGAACGCCACGCCGTCGCCGTAGGACAGAGACCGTCCTCGATGCCAGAGCACCTGGTCGCGCACCCCGTCGACGTATTTCTCGAGTTCCCAGGCCATCCGGCTCTTCCCCAGGCCGGCCTCTCCGACCAGCGTTACCAGCCGCGCCCCCTGGCCGCCCAGCGTGGCCTCGAATTCCCCGATCAGCGTCTGTCGCACTCGGTCGCGGCCGACCAGCGGAGCCTCCGGTCCGGCCCGCCGCCGCGCTCCACCCACCCGGGCTACCACCCGCAACGCTCGCCACGCCTGGACCGGCTGGGTGCGCCCCTTGACCTCGTGAACGCCGGCGTCCTCGTAGGCGATGGCCGCCTCGCTCGCCCGGCGCGTGACCGTGTCGACCAGGACCACCCCCGGCTCGGCCAGGGACTGCAGTCGGCTCGCGGTGTTGACGCTGTCGCCGTGGACCATGCCCTCGCCCTCGGCGCCGACCTCCACGGCTGCATCCCCGGTCAGAACGCCGGTGCGGACGCGGAGTTCCGGCATGCCGACCTCGGCCCCTAGTGCGGACACCGCGCCACTCAGATCAAGGGCGGCCCGGACGGCGCGTTCGGCGTCGTCCTCCCTGGCGACCGGCGTGCCCCAGACCGCCATCACGGCGTCGCCGATGAACTTCTCCACCACGCCGCCGTAGCGCTCGATCAGTGTCCGGCAGCGGTCAAAATAACGGCTCAGGAGATCCCGGACGACCTCCGGATCGCGATGCTCGCTGAACGAGGTGAAGTCGACCAGGTCGGCAAATAGGACCGAGACGACGCGCCGCTCGGACACCGGCACAGCCGGTCCACCGCCCGGCGGCGAACTGGCGGGAGCGCCGGTCCCGATGGCCGTCCCACAGGCCGCGCAAAACCGGCTCCCGGGGGTGTTCTCTACCCCGCAGGCCAGACACATGACGTCCTGTGCCGCCCCACAGTGGGAGCAGAACCGGTCCCCGATCCGGACCTCAGCTCCACACGCCGCGCATGTGCCCAAGCGACCCCCTCATGCTGCCACCCTCGTGCCCAGCGCCTGCGCGCGCTCGAGCCACGGCGTCGCGCGCAGGCGTCCAAAGATCTCCGCAGCTTCAGCCAGGAGCGGCGCGGCCTCCTCGTCGCGGCCGCTGGCCTCGAGCAACTCGGCGTGCTCGAGCAGGATCTGCCCGAGCAGGAACGGGGATTCGATCTGACGGAGCTCGCGCACGGCGGCGGCCAACCTTTCGTCGGCAGTCCGCTCGTCGCCCCTGCGCTGGGCGAGCAATCCGGCGAACCGGGCCGCTCCAGCGCGCAGTATCGGAGAGCGCATCGCCGGCGGGATGTTGCCGACGTACTCGACCAGTGTCTCGGCCGCGGCCTGATCGTCGAGCGCGAGCGCGGCCGTCCCCGCCTCCATATAGGCCTCGCGGCGGTCCTCGTTGGCCACCTCGGTCCCGGCCGTGGCGATCGGAAGGGCGGCATCGAGCACCTCACGATGCCGGCCCATGGCCCCCATGGCGATAACCCGGGCCAGCGTGGCGCCCCATGCGAACTCGGCATTTGTACTTCCACGAGCGCGGGTGGCCAGCTCGAGGACCTCGTCCACAGCGGTCTGGTCCCCTCGCGCCGCATGGATTCGCGCGATGTGCGGGTAATAGGCCAGGCGCAGGAGCTCACTCGTCGAACCGAGCTCTCGGTTGATGAGCTCGAGCGCCTCGTCCCAGCGGCCGAGGCCCACTCGGGCTCCGAGCGTCATCACCAGAAGTAGCTGCTGCCAGCTTCGGTCTCCGCGCGCTTGGGCCAGGGCCAATCCGGTTTCCGCGATGTCCAGTGCCTCCTGGAAACGATCCAGCTGGAATGGCGCGTCGGCGAGGTTGTTGTAGGCCCGGAGGGCCTCTCCCGGCAGGTCGTATTGCAGGGCGAGCTTCAGCGATCGCTCGCGAAATGCCATCGATTCTTCGGTCCGGCCCATACGCTGGCGGACATTGCCCAGCGTGTTGAACGCCCGCACCACGGTTTCCCATTCCTGCAGAGGCTCGGCGATCTCGAGCGCCGCGTCAGCCGTCTGGATCGCCTCCTCGAACTGGCCGGTGAAGCTCAGGTTCTGTGACAGGGCCGCCATCGCCGCGGCCTGCTCAGCGCTGCCCTCATTCAGCCCCGCCACGGCCCGGCGGTTGAGCTCGACCGCCTCGTCCAGCCGGTCCTCGAGAAACAGCGTTCGCCCCAGCACGGCCATCGAGCGGGCCGCTGCCGGTCTATCCCCGAGTGACTCGAACACTCGCACTGCCTCGGCCAGGCGCTCGTGTCCTCCCACGTAGTCGGCGATCAGGACCGCTGCTCGGGCAGCCTGATCCAGCAGGGTCGCACGGGCCGCCTCGTCCTCGGCCAGCTCGGCGGCACGGTCAAAGGCGCGAAGCGCTTCTGATCCCAGCGCCAATGAGAGCGCCCGGCGCCCGGCCTCGGCCAGCGTGTCGCAGGCCGCGGCCCGGATCTTGGGCGCGTCACTGGCCTCCGGATCAGCCGCGGCGGCGTCGAGGAAGTGAGCCGCCAGTACCTCGGCCAGTTCGGGCGCCTCCTCGCCCCACACCTCCTGGAGGTGCCGGGCGGCAGCGAGATGACGACTCTTGCGATCCCGGCGCGACAGCGTGCTGTAGGCGGTCGTGCGCAGCAGGGCTTGGAGGAAGTGGTACTGGCCTCGCTCGGCCGACAGACGATCGTCATTGAAACCGAGCACCTGCTTGGCCACCAACCCGTCGAGGATCTGGGTGACGCTGCCCGTCGACATCTCGGCCAGCGCGGCCACTCCCGCGGGTGTGAACGATTGGCCGAACACGGCGGCGTCCTGGAGCACGGCCTGCTCGCCTGGGGTGAGTCCGTCCAGGCGAGCGGCAGACAAGGCATGCAGCGTCTCCGGCACGTCGAGTTCGTCCACGTCCCCGGTGACGCGGTAGCGGCTGCCGTCCAGGGCCAGGAGCCCACGATCGAGCAACATCCGCACGGTCTCCACGGCGTAGAGCGGGACTCCCTCGGCCTGTCTGAGGACTCGGGCCCCGAGCTCGTCTGGCAGTCCGGGCACCAGCCCCTCGAGCAGTTCGTGCATTGCTCCATCGGGCAACGGGCCGAGCGAGATGGCTCCCTCGGTCCAGGACGGCCTCGTGTCGAGGAGCTCGGGACGGCCCAGCGCGAGCACGAACAGCGGGCGGTCGGCTGACCACTCGAGCAAGTAGTCAATGAACTCGATCAGGCCCGAGTCGGCCCACTGAAGATCTTCAAACACCAGCACGACCGGGGCGTCGTCGGACATCCGCTCAAAGAACAGACGCCAGCCGCTGAACAGGTCCGCGCGGTCCGACGCCGTTCGAGCCTCGAGCCCCAGCAGGTGAGCTAGCCGCGGCTCGACCAGACGCCGTTCCCGCTCATCGGGCACGAACTGCTCCACCACTTCGCGCAGCTTGGACCGGGCCGACTCTGGACCCTCCTCCTCGGCGATCCCGGCCCGGGCGCGGACCATGTCGGCCAGCGCCCAGTAGGCGACGCCCTCACCGTAGGACAGGCAACGACCCTGATGCCAGCGCACCACACGTTCGACGCCGTCCGAGTATTTGAAGTACTCCCACAGCAGCCGGGACTTCCCCATCCCAGCTTCACCGACGACCGTGACCAGGCTGGCCCGGTGCTGCTCGGCGCTGTGCTCGAAGCCGTCGATGATGGTCTGCAGCTCACGCTCGCGGCCTACGAACGGGGCCTCGAGCCCAGCACCCCGGCGGGCCCCGCCGGCACCGGCGACCACACGGAGCGCCGTCCAGGCTCGCACGGGCTGCTCGCGGCCCTTGACCTGATGCTCGCCCGCGTCTTCGTAGGCGATTGCTGCCTCGGACGCGCGCCGGGTCACGTCATCGACCAGCACCGTCCCGGGCGCCGCGATCGATTGCAGCCGGGAGGCGGTGTTGACGGTATCCCCGAGCACCATCCCCTCGCTCTCGGATCCCACTTCAACGGCGGCATTCCCGGTTAGCACCCCAGCCCGGACACGGAGGTCGGGCAGGCCCACTTCATCTCCCATGAGCGTCACCGCGTTGGTGAGGGCCAGGGCGGCGCGTACCGCCCGCTCCGCGTCATCCTCCCGTGCCACCGGCGTACCCCAGACGGCCATGACGGCGTCCCCGATGAACTTCTCCACCGTCCCGCCATAGCGCTCGATCAGACTCCGGCAGCGGTCAAAGTAGACCGATAGGAGCTCCCTGACCTCCTCGGGATCCCGATGCTCGGACAGGCTCGTGAAGCCGACCAGATCGGCGAATAGGACCGAGACCAGCCGCCGCTGGGCCACTGGAGAGGACGTTGGAGCCGTCGCCGAACCATTCTCGCTCGCCGAGGCAGCGGCATTCAACGCCGTTCCGCACTCCCCGCAGAAGCGATCGCCGGGGTCGTTATCCGCCCCGCAACTGGCACATTTGACCGAAAGCGCCGCCCCGCACTGTCCGCAGAATCGTCGCCCCAGCCGGTTCTCCGTTCCGCACTCCGAGCACGTAGTCACGTCGGCGGAGATTCTAAAGGCCCGGCACCGCTCGTGACCATAGACTGAGCGCCGAAATGGGGCGCGAGCGCATCGCTGGATTGCTGGCGGGGTACAGGTCGGCGCTGGGTAAGCGAGATCTGCGCTTGCTGTTCTCCGGTCTGATCATCTCGGCCACGGGGAGTTGGGCCTACAACGTGGCGCTGCTCGCGTTCGTGTTCGAGCGCACTCACTCGCTGGGATGGGTCGGGGCGGCAAGCCTGGTGCGGATGATCCCGCAGCTTCTCCTCAGCAGCTACGGCGGTGTCCTCGCCGAGCGCACCGAGCGCATCCGTTTGATGGTGAGCTCAGATCTGCTGTGTGCCCTGTGGCAGGTGGGGATCGCGATCGTCGCCGCCACCAACGGGGCGCCGGGGCTCGCGCTGGCCTTTGCAGCGCTGACCTCCGCCGCCGGGGTTGTCTACCAACCGGCCACCGCGGCCACGATCCCTTCGCTGGTGAACGAGGACGAACTCGTGGCCGCCAACGCGCTCAACAGCACGATTGACGAGCTGGTGGTGATCGCCGGGCCCGCGGTGGGTGCCGTCCTGCTGCTGGTCGCCTCCCCGGCCGCGGTATTCGGCGTCAACGCCGCCAGCTTCGTGCTGTCGGCCGCGATCGTCTCGCGGATCAGTACCCGCAGCCAGCCCGTTGACGTGACCGAGGAGGGAAGCGCCGGCCCTCTGAAGCAGATGATGGTCGGAGTGCGGACGATCGTGGATCTGGCTGCGGCCCGGACCTTGGTGGCCTACAGCGTCCTGGTCAGCTTTGTCTACGGCACGGACACGGTCCTGTTCGTCGGTGTCTCCGAGCATCGGCTCGGAACCGGCAATGAAGGCTTCGGCTACCTGCTCGCGGGACTCGGCGCTGGTGGGGTCCTGGCCGCCGGCGCGGTCAACCGTCTGGCCGGTTCACGGCGCCTGGGGTCCATCATCCTCGCGGGCGCGATTGGTTACTCGCTCCCGACCGCTCTGCTGAGCGTGGTCCACGCACCGGCGCTGGCGTTCGTGATTCAGGTCTTTCGCGGCAGCTCCACGCTGGTCGTGGACGTGCTGGCTGTCACCGCGCTCCAGCGCTCGGTGGCCTCTGATCAGCTGGCCCGGGTGTTCGGTGTCTTCTTCGCCTTTGTTCTCGGGGCCATTGCCCTCGGCACCGTGCTGACGCCGCCTCTCGTCAGCGGCCTGGGGCTCAACGGAGCGTTGTGGACCATGGCCGTGGCGCCGGCGGCCCTGGCTGTGGCCGGCTATCCGGCACTCCGCTCGATCGACCGAGACACCGCCGCCCGAACCGCCCAGCTCGAGCCGAAGGTGGCGTTGCTCGAAGGACTCGGGATCTTTGCCAACGCCAGCCGGCCGATCCTCGAGCGCCTCGCCGCCGCCGCCGAGACGGTTGAGTTCCGCCCGGGGACAGTGATCGTGGGCGAGGGTGACCCGGCCGATGCGCTCTACGCGCTCGCCGACGGTGAGGTCCAGGTCAGCGCCCGCGGCGAGGGGGGCGGCCCAGAGCGGCCGATCCGGGTCATGACGGCGCCGTCCTACTTCGGTGAGATCGGCGTGCTCGAGAACATCCCTCGGACGGCCACCGTCACGGCGCTCGGAGAGTGCCGATGCGAACGCATCGACGGTGACACGCTGATCGATGCGCTGACCGCCTCGCCGGCCTCCTCGTCACTGATGGAGAACGCCCGGGGGCGCCTGGCCGTGACCCACCCCAGGCGCGCGGCGGCGCTTCCCGCCGTGCCCTCGATTCTCAAGGAAGACCCGCGGGTAGGTTGAGTCCAGGAGGCGTCTCAAGGTCCGGACGCCGGGAGTTTTGACCAGCCAAAGGAGCCGTTTGAATGAGTGAGAACCAGCCACCCCGCACGACCACCGATGCCGGCATCCCGGCCGCGAGCGACGAGCATTCGCTGACCGTCGGCGCCGACGGGCCGATCCTGCTCCAGGACCACTACGTCATCCAGAAGATGGCGCAGTTCAACCGCGAGCGCGTACCCGAGCGCGTGGTCCACGCCAAGGGCGGTGGGGCGCACGGGTTCTTCGAGGTCACCGAGGACGTAACCCAATACTGCAGGGCGGACTTCCTTCAGCCGGGCAAGAAGACCCCGGTCTTCCTTCGCTTCTCCACTGTCGCCGGCGAACTCGGCAGCGCCGACACGGTGCGGGACCCCCGCGGCTTCGCGATCAAGTTCTATACCGAAGAGGGCAACTACGACCTGGTCGGCAACAACACGCCGATCTTCTTCATCCGTGACCCGTCGAAGTTCTCGGATTTCATCCATTCGCAGAAGCGGCTGGCCGAGACTCACCTGCGCTCCAACGACATGCAGTGGGACTTCTGGACCCTGTCCCCCGAGTCAGCGCACCAGGTGTCGTTCCTCATGAGCGACCGCGGCACCCCGCGCACCTGGCGCCACCAGAACGGGTACGGGAGCCATACGTTCCTGTGGGAGAACGAGGGCGGGGAGAAGTTCTGGGTCAAGTACCACTTCAAGACGGTCCAGGGCATCGAGAACTTCACCGACGCCGAGGCCAAGGCAATGGTCGCCGAGGAGCCGGACTTCCACATCCGTGACCTGTATGACTCGATCAAGAACGGTGACGCCCCCGAGTGGCGGCTCGAGATGCAGATCATGCCGCTCGCCGACGCGGCCGATTACCGGTTCAACCCGTTCGACCTGACCAAGGTGTGGCCGCACGGCGATTACCCGCCGATCACGGTGGGTCGCATGGTGCTTGACCGTAACCCGGAGAACTACTTCGCCGAGGTCGAGCAGGCCGCCTTCGAGCCCGCCAACCTGGTCCGCGGCATCGGTCCGAGTCCGGACAAGATGCTGCTCGGGCGGCTGTTCAGCTATCCGGACACGCATCGCTACCGGATCGGGCCCAACTATCTCCAGCTCCCGATCAACGCGCCGAAGTCGGCCGTCCACAGCTACAACAAGGACGGCGCGATGCGCTATAGCAACCCCGGCGATCCGGTCTACGCCCCGAACAGCTTCGGCGGTCCGAAGGCCGACCCGGCCTACATGGAAACCATCTGGGGCGTCGAGGGTGGAGAGATGGTCCGCCACGCGTACACGCTGCACAGCGAGGATGACGATTTCGGTCAGCCGGGCACGCTCTACCGCGAGGTGCTTTCCGACACCGATCGCGAGCACATGGTCTCGAACATCGTCGGCCACGCCACCAACGGCGTCAGCGCCCCGGTCCAGAAGCGCGTGATCGATTACTGGACCAGTGTCGATTCCGACCTGGGTTCGCGGATCGCCTCGGGCATCCGCGGCGCCGGTGGTTCGGGCTCCAATGGAGCCGTGGCCAGCAACGCGCAGGAGGGCGAAGCGCCGGTCGGCTCCAGCGCCTCAACCGGCCTGTAACGACCCATCCCGCGCCCCGCTCAGGGCGAGCCGAGCAGGTCCTCGAGCGCCGTCAGGACCGCTTCTGCGGCCCGGCGCCGGGGTCCGCTGGCGCCTCGGAGCTCCCGCTCGATCCGGGCGGCTGTGCTCTCCTGGCCCGCGGATTCCGCCTGCGTCCGGGCCGCCTGAACCAACGAGAGAATGGCGGCCGCGTGGGCGGCGATTCTGGCCAGGACGTTCATGTCCGCCAGGCCCACCTGCTCGCTCGCGCCCTGATCGAGGATGTTCAGCACGCCCAACGAGCGCTCGTCGGACAGCAGCGGATAGACGGTCAGCTTCGTCGGCACGTACCCGGTCGACTCAGCCACGTCCCGGGCAAAGCGGGGATCCTTGGTCACGTCCCCGATCGCGATCGGTTCCTCCGACGCCAGTGACCAGCCCGCCACGCCGGTGTTGGAGGGGATCCGCTGTCCCACCAGCGTGTCTGCTCCTTCCCCCGAGACGGCCTCGAACACCAGCTCGCGCGCTGACTCGTCGTAGCCCATGATCGAGCATGCCTTGGCCGCGAACACGGCTCGTGTCATCTCGACCACGGACTGCAGAAGCTGCCTGCGGCCCGCCTCTGTCGAGAGGGGTTCCTCGCTCATGCCGCGCTCCGGACGTTGCCCGAGGCGGCGCGCAGCGCTGTCTTGAGCTCGAACGGACGGAGGCCCGAGTGCTTGGCCAGCACGAGCGCGGCGATTCCTGCCATGTGGGGCGTGGCGAACGAATTACCCGTTGCCCGGATCGTCGCGCCTTCGAGCCAGGCCAGCTCGAGGTCGACCCCGGGGGCGGCGAATTCCACCGGCGGCTCCGGGTTGACGTAGTACTCGAGCGGGTCGGCCCCGGCGTGCGAGCCGACCGACATCACCGCGGGAAACCGCCACGGAAATGACTCCACGGGCATGTTGTGCGCCGAGGCCACCAGCATGAGGCCCCGAAAATAGGCCTGATCGGCCAGCTCACGCAACTCGGGGGCGAACCTGGTCTTGGTCGTCGACAGGCTGAGGTTGATCACATCGAAGCGCTGTTCGATGGCCCAGCGCAGTCCGTGTAACAGGATCGGCCCGCTTCCGGTCAGCTCACCGCCCAGCACCCGGACGGAGTGGATCTCGCAATCCGGAGCCAGCTTGCGGACGATCGCCGCACACGCCGTGCCGTGCCCGAAGGCGTCCCCGTCCTCGTCAGGCACGATCGTCAGCTCGCCGTTCGGGCCATCGGCTACCGCCACCGCTCCCTGGACCGAGCCGACCATGGGGTGGCTGGCGTCGATGCCGCTGTCCACGATGCAGACGCGGACCCCGGCGCCGCTCGATCCACCCCAGGCCCACGTCCTGGCGTCGCCGAGTGGCCAGACCGAGTTCAGCGGTGACTCGCGAACCGCGTCGCGGTCCAGAGACCAGGCCGGAAGCTCCTCGTCTCGGGTGCTCTCGGCCACGGCGAGATCATATTGCCGGTTGTGTGGGGCTCGTCACTTATGGAAGATTTCCGCCGCGGCCCTCGTCTCCCTGACATACGCGCCAACAGGCGGGCGGCAAATCAATTCAAAGGAGCTCTCATGAGCGAACAGGATGAGAAGCGCGAGCAGGACGAGGCCGAGGTTGAGGGCCACCTGCGGTCACGTGGAGCCGAGCTTGCCGAGGACGCCGGGGACGCCGGGGACGAGACCCCGGACGTCGAGGGGCACTTCAAGCGCAACGCGCCGGCCCAGCAGAGGCCGCGGCCGAAGCGCAGCTAGTTTGGGTCGGAAGCGTCGTCGCTCGGCGTGACGCGCTTCCACCCTTTCCAAGTCCGCCCGTGACGAACACCGAGCCCGAATCGGGCGACGCGACCGGCATCACCTGGGATCTCAGCCCGTTGATGCCGGGTGGGGCGGATACTGCCGCGGTGATGGGACAGGGGGCGCTGTCCCTCGCCGCGGCATTTTCTGATTCTCACCGCCGCAGGGTCGCCGGCTACGACGCCGGACAGATCCTGGCGGCGATCCACGAACTCGAGCGCGTGCACGAGGCCGTTACGGCGGTCTACAATTTCGCCTCGCTGCGCTTTGACGCCGACCGGCGGCCACCGGAGCACGGCGCCTTATTGAGCGAGATGGAGGAGACCGCCGCTCAGGTCGACGCACTGACCATGTTCTTCGATCTGGAATGGATCGCGATCGATGATGCCCGCGCCGCCGAGCTCCTGGGCTCGGCGGAGCTGGAGCCATACGCCCACCTGTTACGCGTGCTTCGGCGCTCGAAGCCGCACCGTCTGAGCGAACCCGAGGAGCGGATGCTCACCGAGAAGTCAGTGTCCGGCGCTGAGGCCTGGCGGCGGCTGTTCGACGAACAGATCTCGGGGCTCGAGGTCGAGCTGGATGATCACCGGGTCGAGCTTGCCGAGGCGGCAGCCCGTCTGTCCTCGGGTCAGCGCTCTGAGCGCCGAGACGCTGCGGCGGCCATCACCGCCGCCCTGTCGCCCGGTCTGCGTACCCGGGTCCGGATCTTCAACATCCTGCTCGCCGACCACGCCGTCGACGATCGCCTGCGTCATTACTCGCACTGGCTGGCCGAGCTCAACCAGGAGAACGAAGCCTCGGAGGAATCGGTGCAGGCGCTGGTCGCCGCCGTCCGCGGGCGCTATGACATCCCCCAGCGCTGGTCTCGCATCAAGGCCCGCGCACTCGGGCTCGATCGTCTGACCGACTACGACCGTATGGCCCCGGTCGGAGGGCCTCCGATGCGCATCACCTGGGATCGGGCCAGGGAGCTGGTCCTCTCCACTTACTCGCGCTTCTCTGATGAGCTCGGCCGCCAGGCGGCACGGTTCTTCGATGAGCGGTGGATTGACGCCGAGATCCGGCCCGGTAAGAGCCCGGGGGCGTACTGTGCCTCGACCGTCCCGCAGGCCAACCCTTTTGTGCTGCTGAACTTCTCGGGTCGGCTCGACGACGTGCTCACCCTGGCCCACGAACTGGGTCACGGTCTCCACTTCCAGCTCGCTGCTCCGCGCGGCATCTTGCAGATGCACACTCCGGTGACCGTGGCCGAGACGGCGTCGGTGTTCGGCGAGACGCTCGCCTTCGCGCACCTGCTGTCGCTGGCCGAGGATCCAGCCGCCCGCTTCGTGCTCTTAGCCCACCAACTGGACGAGGCGGTCGGCACCGTCTTCCGGCAGGTAGCGATCCACCGCTTCGAGGACGCCGTCCACCGTGCGCGGCGCGAGACCGGCGAGCTGTCCGCCGAGGACATCACCGAGCACTGGATGGCGGCCAACCGCGAGCTGTACGGCGACTCGGTCGAGCTGACCGACGGCTATGGACTGTGGTGGTCCCATATCAGCCACGTGTTCAGCCTCCCCGGGTACGTTTACGCCTACGCCTACGGTCAGCTGCTGGCCCTGTCCATGTACGCCCGTTTTATCGAGCAGGGAGAGCCCTTTGTGCCTCGCTATCTCGAGGTGCTCAGCGCTGGGGGCTCGCGGGCACCGGAGGAGCTTGCTCACATGGCCGGGGTTGACCTAACCGATCCGGGGTTCTGGGACACGGGCCTCGAGCTCATCGATCAGCGCTTGGCCCAGGCCGAGGCGGCGGCACTAGAGGCGGCGTCATGAGCCAGATTCTCGATCTCTCCCCCGTCGCTGCTCGGCTCGGGCTCGCCTCGCCACCGGAAGGCGCCGGGGTGCTGGCCGCCGGGGTGGTCGCACTGGCGGCCGGGCTATGTGAATCCATCGCCCGCGGCGGGCTCGAGGACTGGGGGGACGCCCGCGGGGCCGCGGTCCAGGCGGCCGCCCTGCGTGAGCGGGCAGCCGAGGCCGGGCTGGCCAACCGGCGCGCCTACGCCCGGGCTCGTGACGCGCTCGGGCGGGCCGGCCAGGAGGAGGGCACTGGGCGCGACGCCGCGCTCCGTGCGGCACTAGTCGCCGCCGCGGACACGCTTCTGCTCGTCGCCGCCGGCGCCGCCGATTGCGCCGGCCTCGCGGCCGAGATCGCCGGCGGCTGCGAGGCCTCCCTTCGCGCCGACGCCGTCGGCGCGGCCGAGCTGGCCGCCGCGGCGGCACGCTCCGCGGCGGGGCTGGTTGACATCAACCTGGCCCTCCTGCCCACTGACGAGCGCCGCGCTGCGGTGCGAGAGTCGGTCGACGAGGCCGAGGCCGCGCGCCGTCGGGCCCGGGACGCCCTTGACCTTGGTTGAAGCCTGAACCGCGGGGCTTGGATGGAGCCTGAACCGCGGGGCTTGGATGGAGCCTGAACCGCGGCCTTAGGAGGCCAGCCGGTCCCGGACTGCGGCCAGCAGGGGACCCGTGGGGGTGAGCCCCGCCTCCTCGACGGCACGATGCGGGTCGTGCGCAAATGTCTCCCGGAAGGCGGGATTGTCGAGGATGCGCTCGATCGCGTCGAGGTCCCCGAGCGTCGTGGGGATCATCGCCGCCGCCTCAATCCAGGCCTGCGGGGGTCCCGCGGTCAGCTTCAGCGCGGTGACAAGTTCGGTTTCCGGTGCCAGAGGATCTTGCATGTACATGGAAGACGCGCCGGACGGGCGCAATCTTCCGCCGAGTGTCGCTTATTCCAGCTCGGCCCGGAGCGCAGCCAGCGCGCGAGAGATCCGGCTGGCGATCGTGCCGCTGGGGATCCCCAGCGCCACCCCGATCGTCTGGTAGCTCTCGTCACGGGCGAAGAAGCGATCGAGGATCTCGGCCTGATGAGGCGCGAGGCGATCGAGCGCCGCCCGGATGGCCAGGGCCTCGTCAACGGCGCGCAGTGGCTCGTCGAAGGCGTGCTCATCGAATGACTCGCCGCTGGCTATCTCGCGCCCGCTCCGCCGCAGCCAGTCGAGCGCCACGTTACGCGTCACCTGGGCGATCCACCCTCGTATCGCCTGGCTGTCGCGCAGAGTCCCGAGGCGAACATAGAGCCGCGTGAACACCTCCTGAAAGGCGTCCTCGGCATCGTGCATCTCGAGCCTGAACGCCCCTCGCAGGATGCCCTGGACGAGCGAGGAGTGGCGTTCTACGAGCATCCGCCAGGCACTCTCGTCGCCCGCCCGGCATCGTGCCACCAGCGCAGCGTCGTCGGGAGCTAGCGACGGTGGTCGCAGCTTTACCTCGGTTGGTGTTGACCCCTCAGTGACCAAACGGTTCTCGCCGTCGCCGGCGAATCACCCCGCGCACACCCTACCCCGCCGTCGTGACGGCCGCCAGTCGATCTTGCCCCTGGGTCGGCTCGGTGGGCCGGAGCTCAGTCGCTCTCGACCGGCTGCAGGCGCTCGACCATCTGGGCCAGCCGCTCGAGCGGCTCGACGATGTCAGCGCGGTCGGCCTTCTGCTCTACCGCCAGCCTGACCGCGGCGATTTCGCGGGCCAGGTACTCGGTCTCCGCCAGCGCGCGCGCGTTCGTCTCACGGTCGCGCTCAACCTCGGCCTTGTCCCGGTCAGCCTGGCGGTTCTGCGCCAGCAGGATCAGCGGCGCCGCATACGCGGCCTGGGTCGAGAAGCACAGGTTGAGGAGGATGAACGGGTAGGGATCCCATCTCAGGGCAACGCCGGCGGCGTTGAGTGCGATCCAGATGACCACGATGATCGTCTGGGCGGCCAGGTAGCGGCCCGTGCCCAGGAAACGGGCCAGGCGCTCAGCGAAGCGCCCGAACGAGTCAGGGTCGTAGACCGGGCCACCAGGGGTGCCACGCGGAGTGCTGAGATCGTCGTTGCGTGCCATCAGGTTTCTGAGTTCAGGGTAACTCGCCAGTTGACCGGAAGCACGCGGTCGAGCACATCATCGATAGTGACGGCGCCGACGAGCCGACCGACCTCATCCACGACTGCCAGCGCGACGACGTCATAGGCGGCGAGCTGCACCGCGACCTCGCGGTCGCTCAGGCCCGCCTCAACCGGCTCGACGTCCTCTTCCACGCAGCGACCCAGCGGTTTGCTCGGGCTCTCGCGCAGCAGCCTCTGGATGCCAACGTTGCCGAGGTAGCGTCCGGTGGGCGTCTCGAGCGGGGGACGGCAGATGAACACCTGCGCCGCCAGCGGGACCGGCAGCCCGGGGTCCCGGACCCGGGCCAGCGCCTCGGCCACCGTGGTCGTCGGGGCCAGGATCACGGGCTCGGGCGTCATCAGCCCGCCTGCCGTGTCGGGCTGGTAAGTCAGTAGCCGCCTAACCGGCTCCGCCTCCTCCGGATCCATGGCGTGCAGCAGTTCGGCCTGACGACTGGCGGGAAACTCGCCCAACAGATCGGCCGCATCGTCAGCCTCCATCTGATCGAGCACGCGGCCCAGGCGTTCTACATCCAGCCCTTCGACGAGCTTGACCTGCTCATCCTCGGAGAGCTCCTCGAGCAGGTCAGCGAACCGATCATCCTCCAGCTCACCGGCCAGTATGCGCCGGCGGCTGAGCGGGAGCCGGCGGATCGCGCCCGCCATCTCGGCGGGATGCAGGCCGCCGAGCTCGGCCGCCTGTCGGTCGAGCGGACGGTCCGAGGCGAACAGCTCTCCGGCCTCGCTCCAGTCGATCACGTCCGGTGCCCGGCGCAGGCCTGGCACCCGCCGTCCGGCCAGAGCAACCGTGGCCACCTCCCAACCAAACGGCTCCGGCGCCGGGGTCAGACCGATGTCGACCACGCGTCCGCCCCTCAGCCGCTTCCCGATGAGCTCCCCGGCCAGCAGGCGCTCGCCGTCGCGGAGCTCGAACTGGCGCAGGTTGACCGAGCCGCGCCGTAGGCGGGCGCCATCGTTGCCGATCTCACCGATCCGGCCGATGCCCACGAACACCCGTCGTCGCTGTACGCCGATCACGACACCGTTGACCCGCGGGGGCTTCGACCCTAGGTCGACGACTCCGTCCACCACCCGTCCGACCTCAGCTCCATCGGCTCCGAGCAGGGGAAGCCGTGTCAGCCGTGACACGTAGATGATGCGGCGCTCCATGGTTCTAGAGCGTACCCCCGCTGGAGGCTGCCAAAGGGGGGCCTGCTGCGCTCGTAAGATATGGTCGCCAGCGTGAGGTCCCTGAGCATCCCTCTAGTCGGAGCCGTGGCTGTGAGCGCTGTTCTGGCCGCCTGTGGCGGTGGGAGTAGCAGCAACAACGACGCCGCCCAGGTCAAGCAAACCGTCACACGCGCCTTTCGCGCCCTGGCCATCGGTGACGGGGCCACTGTTTGCTCGCTGGCCACCCCCGCCGGGCAGAAGACTCTTGCCGCCGCGCTGCCGCACTCCAGCTGCCCGCAGGTCATAAAGCTGGTCAGCGTTCACCTCAGTCCGCAGCAGAAGGCGGGACTCGAGAGCGTGCAGGTCAAGAAGGTGGAGGTCAACGGAATCCACGCCACGGTGAGCGATGCCGACCTCACGAGTGCGCACGGGACGCTGAAAGGATTCATCAATCCCAATTCGCCACCGACGAAGCTGACCAAGCAGTCGGACGGCAGCTGGAAGCTCTCCGGCTAGCCTTCCCAGACTTGAAGATCGTCTACACCCACACTGACGAGGCCCCGGCGCTCGCCACCCGGTCGCTGCTGCCGATCGTCGAGGCGTTTGGGTCGGTGGCGAAGATCGAGTTCGAGCTGCGTGACATCTCGCTCTCAGGACGCATCCTGGCTCAGTTCGAGGAGCGGCTGGCCGAGGATCAGCGGGTTGGCGACGCCCTCACCGAACTCGGCGAGCTGGCCCAGACTCCGGAGGCCAACATCATCAAGCTCCCCAACATCAGCGCCTCCGTACCGCAGCTGAAGGCGGCGATCGCCGAGCTCCAGGACGCTGGCTGCGAGATTCCCGACTATCCCGACGAGCCGGCCGATGATGAGCAGCGCGAGATCCGCGCCCGCTACGACAAGGTCAAGGGAAGTGCGGTGAACCCCGTCCTCCGGGAGGGAAATTCTGACCGCCGGGCACCGGCCGCGGTCAAGCAGTACGCCCGCAATCATCCGCATTCGATGGGTGAGTGGTCCTCAGACTCACGCTCGCACGTCGTCACCATGAGTGACGGAGACTTTCGGTCTACCGAGGAGTCAGTCACGGTGGCGGGGGACGGCTCGGTCCGGATCGAGCTCGTGGCCAGTGACGGGTCCGTCACGGTGCTCAAGGAGAAGACCACCGTGCTCGCGGGCGAAGTGCTCGACGCGGCCGTGATGCGCCGTTCCGCCCTTCAGCTTTTTCTGGCCGCACAGGTGGCCGACGCGAAGAGTCAGGGCACCCTGTTCTCCGTCCATCTCAAGGCGACGATGATGAAGGTCTCTGACCCGATTATCTTCGGCCACGCGGTGCGCGCCTTCTTCCCGTTCGTCTTTGGGGAGCATGCTGAGGCGCTGCGATCGGTCGGCGTCAACGCCAATGACGGGATGGCGGCACTGCTCACCGCGATCGCGAAGCTCCCCGACGATGAGCGCACTCCGATTCAGGCCGCGATCGATACCGCTTATGCGGATGGGCCGGCGCTGGCCATGGTCGACTCCGACCGCGGCATCACCAATCTCCACGTCCCCAGCGACGTGATCATCGACGCCTCGATGCCCGCCGCCATCCGCAGCTCCGGCTCGATGTGGAACGCCGCCGGTGAGCAGCAGGACACTAAGTTCGTCATCCCGGATCACTCCTACGCCGCCCTGTACGCCGAAACCGTGGATGACTGCCGCGAGCACGGCGCCTTCGATCCGGCGACGATGGGCACCACCCCCAACGTCGGCCTCATGGCTCAGGCGGCGGAGGAATATGGCTCCCACGACAAGACGTTCGAGATCGCCCATGAGGGCACGGTCCGCGTCATCGATGAGACGGGCGCCACGCTGCTCGAGCACGATGTCGCCGAGGGGGACATCTGGCGCATGTGTCAGACCAAGGACGCCCCGGTTCAGGACTGGGTACGACTCGCGGTCTCGCGCGCTCGCGCCACTGGAGCTCCGGCCGTGTTCTGGCTCGACGAAACGCGGGCCCACGACCGGGAGATCCTGCGCAAGGTCCACCCGGCGCTCGCCGACCTCGACACCGACGGGCTGCAGATGGAGATCCTTGACGTCGCCGCCGCTACTCGGTTCACGCTCGCGCGCGCCCGCGCGGGCGAGGACACCATTTCGGTCACGGGCAACGTGCTGCGGGACTACCTGACTGACCTGTTCCCGATCCTCGAGCTCGGGACCAGCGCCAAGATGCTGTCGATCGTGCCGCTCATGGATGGCGGCGGCCTGTTCGAAACCGGGGCCGGGGGATCGGCCCCCAAGCACGTGCAGCAGTTCACGGCCGAGAACCACCTGCGCTGGGACTCGCTGGGCGAGTTCCTGGCCCTGGCGGTGTCATTCGAGCTGCTGGCCGAAAAGGACGGGAACCCGCGGGCGAAGGTATTGGCCGACGCGCTCGATCGGGCCACGGGCCGGGTGCTGGAGGAGAACCGCTCGCCGTCCCGCAAGACCGGGGAGCTGGACAACCGCGGAAGCCATTTCTACCTCGCGCTGTACTGGTCCCAGGAGCTCGCCGGCCAGGACGAGGACACCGAGTTGGCCGAGCGCTTCAAGCCGCTGGCTGAACGGCTGGCCTCCGATGAGGAGAAGATCGTCTCGGAGCTCGCCGCCGTCCAGGGTTCAGAGGTCGATATCGGCGGCTATTACCGGCCCAATCCAGATCTGGTGACCGAGGCGATGCGCCCGAGCCCGACATTCAACGAGGCCCTGGCCTCGCTCTGATTACGTCTGGCTCCTGCCGCCAGACCACGATCGGCCCGTGGTCGTTGGCTCGGGCCAGTGTCTCCGGTGCCTGCGAGGGATGCTCTCGGAGTGTGACCACGATCCCAGCCGTGTGATCGAACCCGGGCTCCATCCCGACCCAGGCCACCGGACGGGCGGGATCGTCCAGCTGGGCCGAGATGATCGTCTGTTCGATCTCCGCCCACTCCCCGGGAGTCACGTATTGGCGAAACAGGGAATGCCACACCACCGTGAGCTCATCGGCTCGACGCTCGGCCAGCGCCTGCGGGAGCCAATCCGAGGCGTCGCTGGTGGCGATCGGGACCGGCTCGCGCGTAGCCGCCAGATCCAGCGCACTCTGGATCCGATCGATTCGTTCGGGCTCATCGGGCCAGATGTAGGAGATCAGCCGCAGCCGGTCTTCGGGGTCGCCTGGGTCCAGCGGCGCCCGGTCACAGCCGGCCCGCGCCGAGATGCGGAGCTGCGCTGCCGCCTGCCTGATGTCGAGCGCAGGACGCGGCTGCCACGGCTCTTCGAAGCGCACCGGTGAGGATGGGTCACCGAGCGATTCGCCGTCGATGACGTAGCAGTAGTGATCGAGGAGCAGGTTGAGCCCCGCGCTGGCTCCCACCTCGAGCAGCCGGACCGGGCGCTCGTAACGCGTGGTCAACCACAGAAGCACGGCGAACAGCACGGCTGAGCGCCCCGGCTCGTTGGTCTGCACCGTGCGGTCGAGCCGGGCCCGGATCCAGTCGAAGTTGTCCCTCAGCGCCCGGGCGCCGGCAACCTCCCACACGTGCTCTGGCGGCTCATGGCCACCCGCGCTCGGATAGAAGCGAGCCAGCTCGGGCGCGCCGCCGCTGAGAACGAGCTGATGCATCGCGGCCAGCAGGCGCAACTGCGGCACCGAGCCCGGCGGAGACGGAATCCCGTCGAACAGCTCAGTGACCACGCCCTGGGCCTCGAGGTCGTCCGCGGCGGCCGACATGAGCTGGGCATACAGCGGCGAGCGACGGTTCGTCACGAGCGAAGCGGCATGGCGGCGGAAGCGCTCGTCCAACGCGCGTTGGCCGCCCCGCGAGTCCCCGGAGCCGCCGTACGGAAGCTCGGGCCGCACGAGCGTGAGTCTATGGACTTACGTCCGTCGAGATCGGATAATGAGACTGATGGTTCTACCAGCGCGGCTCGAGTCCACGGACGCCGGCGTTGTGCCCGAAGGCGAGGGTTGGTTCGTGCTCAACGCCCGTGAGGCCCGCTGGCTCGAGAACCGCGAGTTCGGGGCCTACACCCGATTCGAGGGCGCGGTTCGGTTCCCGATCATCGGCATCAACATCGGTGTCCTCGCCCCCGGCCAGCCCGCGTGCTTCTACCACGCCGAGGACGAGCAGGAGGACTTTCTGATCCTGGCCGGCGAGTGCCTGCTCCTGATCGAGGGCCAGGAGCGTCAGCTGAAAGCGTGGGACTTCGTCCACTGTCCCCCGTGGACCGAGCACGTCTTCATCGGCGCCGGCGACACCTCCTGCACCGTGCTGGCGATCGGCTCGCGGCTCGCCGACGACGTCGTCTATCCGTCCTCCGAGTTGGCTCAGCGGCACGGGGCCGGGGTCGAGCGCGAGACCCGTGACCCGAGCGAGGCGTACGCGACCATCAGCGAGGACACCGAAACCCCCTACCGGGAGGGGTGGCTGCCCGGCTGATCCGGGGTGAATGCTTGGCCGGGCAATCGTCTGGCCGGCTCGACCTGTCCCCAGACGAAGACCGTCACCCCAGCGAACACCGGCTGGGGAAGAACATGACCAGCCCCGCCCTTCGGGCATCCGCGCGCGGGAGACCGCCGGCCTGACGGCCGGCTCCCGCTGTTGACCTCGCCTCCGGCTCGGTGAAGATCACGCGCCCGGCGATGGAAATCGCATCCCTTTCGCCGGTCGAACATGCCGTCGCGTGATCCTGAGCGAGCGGAGCGAGGTCCTTGGCGCGAGCCGGCCGACAGGCCGGCGGTCTCTGTCGTGCGGGCAGCCGCTGGGCCTGGTTGGCTGGGTCCTCTTCCTCAGCGGTGTTCGTTGGCGGACCGGCACCGAGCGATCCGTGTCAAATCCAAGATGTGGTCTCGGTTCTGGCACCAGATGGCCGCATGGCGTGCGATTCGCAGCGGATCCGACGGTCCAGCGTGGACTTTCTGCGTTCTGCACGCTCGACCCGCCGCCCGAGGTAGTCCCGAGTCGGGCACAAGCCCCCACTCCGTGAAAATCGAGCGCGCACTGGGGACCGTTGTCACACAGGGCGGGTATAGCCCCCGGTTTGCGAACAGCGTCGGCGAGAAACCGTGGTTTTCACAGGATGGGGGCCCCAGCCGTCGATCGCGGCTGCCCGCGATCCAAGCGCTGGTCACATGACCACGATGAAGGGTGTAAAACGAGTGTCGATGCTGGCGCTCTACGACCACATCGGTCACGGATACGCGGGCGCTCGCCGGACCGAGCCGAGGATCGCCCGCCTCATCTGGCAGGCCCTCGGCGATGCCAGGTCAGTCCTCAACGTGGGGGCGGGTACCGGCTCCTACGAACCGGACGACCGGGACGTTCTGGCGATCGAACCGTCCGGCGTCATGCGAGCGCAGCGAGCGCCCGGCGCGGCACCGTGCATGGCGGGGCAGGCGGAGGCACTGCCGTTCGCCGACGGGGCCTTTGACGCAGCCATGGCCGTGCTGTCCGATCATCATTGGGACGATCCCATCGCCGGGCTTCGCGAGATGAGGCGAGTGGCCCGCCGGGTCGTCGTGTTCCAATGGGACGGGCAGAGCAGGCCCGAGTTCTGGCTCACCCGCGATTACCTGCCCGAGTTTGCCCGCCTGGCGCGCGGCCAGCCGACCCTGACTAAGCGCGCCGCGGCGATCCAGGCCACGATGCAGCCGGTGCCGATCCCGTGGGATTGCGTGGATGGGTTCTTTCACGCGTACTGGAGACGGCCGCACGCCTACTTGGAGGAAAACGTGCGGCGAGGAACGTCGGTGTGGGCGGCGCTTGGGCCTGAGATCGAAGCCCGCGCTGTGGCGGCGCTGCAGCGGGATCTCGAGTCCGGCGCCTGGCATGAACGCAACCAGGAGTTGGTCGGGCTCGAGCAGGCCGACCTCGGGGCCCGGTTGCTGGTGGCCTGAGCCCGGCCCACTTCGCCATCACGGTCTTCCACCTCAGCGGACCAGACTCCGTCCTTGACTACACCCCGCGTCAAGGGTTAGAACTGTGATGCAAACGGGACCGGAGGAGAACAGATGGATACTTACGTGATTCTGCGTCGCAGTGGGTGGGGCACGCCTGAAGACCTTCAGGCCGCCGCTCAGCGCTCGACCGTCGAGGGCGAGAAGATGTCGGACGACGTTCGCTGGATTCGCAGCTATGTGCTGGAGGAGAACGGCGGGGCCGTGGGCACCGTCTGCATCTACCAGGCCACCAGCCCCGAGGCGCTGCGAACGCACGCCTCCCGCGCCGATCTGCCGATCGACGAGGTCATCAAGGTCGCCGACACAGTGATCGTCCGCGAGGATCCGGCCCCTGCGCCGGCCTAGATCCCGCGGAGAGACGCACCTCGCCGGCGAGACGCGCCGTTCAGACGCACCTCGCCGGCGAGACCAACTATCAGCGCCGCGCCTGACTGACCAGTTTCGACCCCGGAGCGAGCTTGGACAGGAACGAGACTCCGTTCGGCGAGCCGAGGCCAGTCGAATCGTCGTAGCCGGGGATCGACGCCAGTGTGCCCGTGTCTCCTGCGGTGCGCAGCAGTGTTTGCGTGCCGCCGGAGGCGTTGGTGCTGTTGACGTAGTTTGTCCGCACGACCGCCACCTTCTCTTTCGGAGCGGTGACGTCGTGGAACGCGGCTGACCCGTACAGGGTGTAGAGAGCCGGATTAACGAATCCGTGGTGCTTGCCGGCCGCCTGGTCAGCCAGCGCCATCATCCCCGCGAACAGTGGCGAGGCGAGGCTCGTACCGCCGATCCGGTACTGGCCGAACTGGATCGTGTCACCGGGCAGGTCATACCCCAGCGGATTGGCGTAGGCGCTGAAGTCCTCCGTCTGACCCATGAGGAAGCCGGAGTTCGGATCGGCCAGCATCGCCACGTCCGGGACCACGCGGCCCGGGATCGTCGCGCCGCTGACGGCGTTCGGGTTCCCCTGCCAGTAGTCGGAGAACCGCGAGGGGACGACCGAGCTCTGGTACGACGGCTCGCCATACACCTCACTCGTGCCGCCGCCGCCTCCGGACTGGAAGCTGCTGGCTCCCCACTTGCCGCTCGCGAGCGTGGCGGAATCGGTGCCCCAATAGGTCTCGAACCCGTAGTTGTTGGTCTTGCCCACGGCCAGGGTCGTCCCGCCCACGGCGGTGACGTAGGGCGAGTTGGGACCGCTGTCCACCGACCGGCTCGCCGGATCGGTCCCGCCGGCGGTCTGATCACCGTCATCACCGGAGGAGAAGTAGACGCCGATGCCTTCCGCGGCGGCCTGCTGCCAGTAACCGTCGCTGGTGGTGTTCGTGTCGTCGGTCGTTCCCCCGTAGGAGTTGGAGATGATCTGGGCTTCCTTGCCCGAGACGACCGCGTTCTGAGCCATCTCGAGGTCGACGTTCTCGGGGCTCAGCGCTGACTGCACGACGATCGTCGCGCCGGGGGCCACGGCGTGCACGGCTTCGACGTCGAGCGTCTCCTCGCCGAACCAGCCCTGCGGGCTCTGCAGGTTGATGCCGCCGACGATCGGCACGTCCGTCGGCACCGTCGGCGCCTGGGGCTGGTCGCGCTCGGCGGCGTTGTCGTCAATGACCAGGGTGGGCTTGGGCAGCCCGTGCATCGTTGACCAGGTGTCGGCGTCGGTGGTGATCGTGGGGGAGGAATATGCGTCGATCACGGCCACCGTCTGACCATGGCCGTTGAGTCCGTTCTTGATCACGCCGGCAACGCCGTAGGCACCCTCGATCTGCTGCGGCGTATAGCCCTGCGGAACGTTGGGCAGGACGGAGCGTCCATACGCGCCGGGCGCCTGGGTGGCCAGGCTCGACGCCCAATAACTCGAGAAAGGAGGAGCGTTGACATACGCCGGCGACGGCGGCGTAGCGAGGCTGAGCGGCCGCGCCACATCACCCGTATCAAGGCCGACGACTCCCGTGACCACGTTGGCGAGACGCTTCGGAACGCTGGCTGCCCGGCTTGGCGCCTGCACAGTGGCGCCGCCCAGCGTGTAGCGCTTGATCGTCGTGGCGAAGGCACGATCCATCTGACCCACGGTTCCCGTCACGTAAACGTAAGCCCGGTTGGATGGGACCGCGCTCACCCGCAGGCCGTAGCTCTTGGCGAATGACTCCACCGATGCCACCGTGGCCGGGCGAGGTGCAAAGCGGGCGTCAAACTGAGCCGGCGTCAGGTAATGCTCATAAGTCGAGCTGCGGGGGTTGGTCACACGCGAGATGAACCCGAGCAGCCCGGTCTGGTTGTTGTGCTGGAGGGCAATCATGGCCCGTGCCGGTGTGCTTGACAGTGCCGCGCCCAGTTGCGGAGCCGAACCCAGGAAGGAGGCCAGTGTGCTTGGCAGCGCGACGCGTCCGGTTAGGGGAAGCACGGCGGCCGAGCCGGGGGCGGCCAGGACGGCAATGGTTACGAAGGGCGCCAGCCACGCCGTCAATCTCAGGGTCCGAGGGGTACGTGCAAACACAGAGCTGTCCTTGGTCGAGGTCAATGTGGGCGGCCTAAGCGCCGCCCGGTCTCGTCCTTCAACGCTGGCTGGGGGCTTTTCTTGCGGTTTCCCGGTTTGACCGGGGGTTTGCCCTTGTGGGAGGATCGCCTGCGCCAGAGGCGTTTCGACGTCAAGGGGTACACACTCAGCTGATGCCGACCTATTCACCCATCCTCTTGCGCGACCGCCCGCGACACCTCCAGGTGATCCTGGGCGGCGTCATCCCGGCTCTGGTCGGAGCGCTGCAGGGGATCTTGATCGGCGCCTCCAGTCCGGCGTACTGGGTCGTAGCGGTGGTGGCTGGAATCGGAGCGTTTGTGGCTGGGTTCGAGCATCGCGACGGGTGGGGTGGCGCCGACCGGGGTTTCTTTGGCGGGGCCTTTTATGGCGCGGCGCTGCTGATCGTGCATGCGATCGTCGGCACGCACGCGAAAGTCTCGCTGGGGAGCTTCCCGCCGTTCCTCGCCGTCATCACTGCGATCGTCGGAATGTTTCTCTCGGCCGGTGGCGGGCGATTGGCTCGCCTTCAGCGCGAACGTGCCGCCGGCCAGGGGCTCGCGAAGTGAGCGGGCTCCCGGGTTAGACTCGCCTGGCCAAGCTCGCACTACGGAGGGGAACATGTCCAGCCTGCTCGATTACACCGTCCAGGGCGACGTCGGAACCATTACCGATGAGTCGAAGCTGCCGCAGGTCAAGCTGATGAAGCCGCTTGAGCTCTATCGGCTCTGGGAGCGTCAGAACTGGGTGTCGCACGAGATCGATCTGTCCCAGGATCTGCGCGATTGGGAGTCACTGCCCGATGATCTGCGCGAGGAGATGCTCTGGGGGCTGTCAGCGTTCTTCGTTGGCGAGGAGCGAGTCACGAACCAGTTCTCGGGCCTGGTTCTCTCTGCGGAGGACAAGAACGAGGAGGCGTTCCTGATCACGCAGCAGGTCGATGAGGCGCGGCACGCGCAGCACTTCAATCGGCTGTACGAGGAGGTGTTCCGCATCGACGGCAGCTTCGAGGACCGTCTCGACCGCGCTCGCCGTGACCTGACCCCGGACTACTTCAAGCTGTTCGACGGCTACCTGGTCGATGACCACCAGGCGCTACTCGCGGACCCGTCAAGCATCGAGGCGAAGGTCGACTTCGTCACCACCTACCACATGGTGATCGAGGGCACGCTCGCGTTGACCGGGCAGTACTTCCAGTCCGACAACATGGAGCGTCGCGGCATCCTGCCCGGGCACCTCAAGGCCTTCAATCTGATCTCACAGGACGAGCATCGCCACGTTGCCTACGGCACCTGGTTCCTCCAGCAGAAGGCTCGCGATCCCGATCTCGCCCAGCGGATTCAGGACAAGCTGGTTGAGACGCTGCCCTCAGCGGCCGGCGTCCTGGTCCCGCCAGGGTTCCAGCTCGGTGAGGACTACGAGTACCTGGGGTACTCGGCGGAAGCCATGAACGAGTTCGCATTCACGGCACTCTCACGCCGTCTCAAGGTCATCGGAGTCGGGCTACCGGCCGTCGCGGCTTAGGCCCTCAGGCGCTGGCGCAAGACATGTTCCGGCGTCGTTCGGCGCTGGTGGTGGCGCTGGGTCTGTCGGTCGCACTCGCCCTCGCCGCCGGCACCGCTGCTGCTGCGGGTGCCGCCCCCGCCACCGCCATGGTGCCCGGGCCGTACTTCTCGGCTCACTTCAGCGTCACGCAGAACTCGTACACGTTCGGCCAGGACCCGGCCTGGACCAACCGTGGCGACGTGCTCTCGCAGGAGCTAGACAGGTCCGGAATCCTGCAGGTCTATCGCTCGAAGCTGAACGGCTCGGCCAGACACTGCGTCACCTGCGGCAAGACGCGAGGTCCCAACGGGTTCGCGGCCGAGCGGCCCCAGGGCGGTTGGATCCTGTTCTGCTCCTACGGCGCCCAGCCCGAGCACCTCGGGATGCCGTGTCTGGGTGGGTACGGCGGAGACCTGTATGCGATGCGCTCCGACGGCGCTGACGTGACCCGGTTGACCAGGAGGAATGACCCGAACGACGGCGCTGTCTACAGCGACAAGGTAGGCACCCCGTATGACAACTACCACCCTTACTGGTCACCTGACGGGCGTCAGATCGTGTGGACCAGGCAGGAGGCCTACCCACTCTCTAAAGGCGGGGCCCGGTGGCAGATCATGCTGGCCAACTTCATCGCTCCCGCGCGCGGCAAGTCGCATTTGGCCAATATTCGTGTGGTCGGACCCGCGTTTGGCATCTACGAGACACAGCACTGGGCGCCCGACGGCAGCGGCTTTCTGTTCACGTCGTTCGGGCCGCGTATGTCCCCTTACCAGGCCACCGCACCCGGGTGGATGCATCAGCAGCTGTACTTCATGCGGTTGTACGGCCGGGGCGCTTCACCGGCCCATCCGCGCGTCACCCAACTCAGTGACAACACGCCCGCCTACCAAGAGCAGGCCGCGTTCACGCCTGACATGCGCGATGTGATCTTCATGAGCAACCGCAACTCGAGCAGTGGCTCTTGGTACGACGAGGTCATCGCTGCCGGGCAGCGCACGGGCTTTGACGCGCCCGACCCGGGGTCGACTGGCACGGTGCAATTCCTAGCTGACTTCTCGGACCCCAGGTTCCGCAGCGATCTGTTCATGGTCGATGTTCGGACCCACGATCTGCGTCAGCTGACCGATTTCCACAACGTCGTCCCCGAGGTCAACTGGAATGACAGCGGCACAAAATTGCTGTGGTCCGGCGTGGTCGGTGCCCCGAACCGGAACTTCATCACCCGAGTGGCCAGCTTCCCGAGCATCACGCACGCCGAGCGCAGGGGGAATCGTGCGGTCCCCGCACCGGGGCTGTACGGCCGGCCGATCGACATGCGGCGCGTGAACGCTGTGAACATGACGAGCCCCCAGCACGGCATGCGGGCCAGGGCCATCTCGCCTCTGGCTCAGCCGGCCGAGACCGGCACACCGGTAGGGACCCAGGGCAGGGACAAGCAGACGGTCCCGGGCGTCGTGGTTACGTACTACTCACTCTGGCTCCAGCAGCTGGACCGCCTCGGCCGCCTCTCGGGGACCAACATCGGCACGGTCGGGTTCCTGACGCCGTAGGCCGCGAGTCAGTCAGCCTCCCTCCCGGACGCCGCCCCCGCCGCAGGCGGTCTGTGCTCAGCGCCGTCCGGCAGCGACGCACGGCCGACGATCAGCGGCCGCACGATCGGCGGCATCGCCCGCCAGGTGGCGTCGGTCATCTCGAGCTCAAACCCACAGCCGGTCATGATCTCGGCCGTCGCCCGGTTGCACCTGCAGCCTTCGGCCAAATGCCGCCACGGCTCCTGCAGGCGATCCTGCCAGCGGGCAAGGGTGGGTGAGTCCGACCGGACGTGCTCGATGAACAACAGCTGACCGGTCGGGCGAAGCACCCGCGTGATCTCTTTGAGCGCGAGGTCGGGAGCATCCACCGTGCACAGCACCAGGGTCGAGACCACGGTGTCGATTGACGCGTCTTCGAACGGCAGCCGCTCGGCTCTCGCGTCCAGCACTCGAGCTGGCCGCCCGATCCCTTCCAGCCTCAACTCGAGGCGCTCCCGCATGGCCGCCTCAGGCTCGGCCAGGATCAATTCCTCGAGATCCGCGGGGTAGTGGGGCAGGTTCAGGCCCGTCCCGCTGCCGATCTCCACGGTCCGGCCACGCGCGCGTTGCAACAACTGCTTCCGACGCTGACGCATGCCCGCTCGCTCACCCAAGGCCAGGAACGGGTCATAGACCGCGGCGAACGCGCGCGCCCACCCTGATGAGATGCCTGAGGGGTGGCCGGGTCCGGCGTCGCTGGTCACGGTGCCGCGACCATACTCCAGCTCACTACAGCCCCACCGCCCCCGCCAGGAGCTCGATCTGAGCGGCGTCCGTCGAGGCGGGGAAGCAGATCACCTCATCGGCGCCCGCAGCCTCGAACGCAGACAGATATCCCTTGAGCGTGTCCGCGTCCTTGGCCGCTGACTGCACGACCCGCTGTGCGTAGTCGCCCAGGAAGCCGTAGTAGTCACCGAGGTTCTGCTCGGCCACGCGCTCAGCGTCTGGGCCGAGGGCAAAGTACAACAGCGCCATTGATCGCGGCTGACCCTCGCGTCCCGCGGCGCTCCAGGCGTCACGGACCTTGGCCAATTGGTCGGAGAACACATCCGGACCGCCGCCGCCCATCGTCCAGCCGTCGGCGTACTCGGCCATGCGGCGAAACGCCGGATCGGAGTTGCCACCGATCAGCAGCCCCGGCCGTTTCCCGTTCGCCGGATCCGGACCAACCGCATCGCCGGCCCAGAAGTCGGTCAGCGCGCGCAGCTGGCGATCGAACTGCGCGCCACGCTGGTGGAAGTCCAGGCCTGAGAGCTCATAGTCGTCCTGCCGGCCCCCGACCGCGAGGCCAAGCTCCAGGCGCCCACCGGAAAGGTGGTCGATCGTCGCAGTCTGTTTGGCAAGCAGCGCCGTGTTCGAGCGCAGGGGGGCGATCAGGATGTCGGTCACCAGGCCGATGCGCTCGGTCACGGCGGCGGCCGCGGCGAGGGTGATCAACGACTCGTAGTTCGGATAGGCGATGCGATCGATGGTTCCAAGCGAGGAGAACCCGGCCTCCTCGGCGCGCTTCGCCCAGTCGACGATCGCCTGACGGTCAACACCCCGGACGGCGTTGGGGAGTCCAATTCCAACCTTCATTCGCCTCTCCTTTCTGACGGTTCACTCCGGCCGGATGCCGGTCACTCGAATCTAGATGACGCTCGCACCCGGCCTCCGTGGGACGCTCGCACCCGGCCTCCGTGGGACTGGATCCGCCCGCCCCATCGACGAAGACTGGCGCCCTGTACGTTGATCTAGGGTCTAAGCCGTTCAACGATGAGGAGAGCGGGATGAAGCTCAACGACGTTTCAGTCCGGAGCTCGGCGGGACTAGTTGCGATCGCCGCCGTGCTGGCGATCTCAGGTGCGACGGTCGCCCAAGCCAGCGGGCACCGCGCCCGCCCGGTCAGCCATCGGCTCACGGCAACGGTCCAGGAGGTGGATATCCGGACGGGTCCGGTGCCATCGGCCGGTAGCACGGTCACGGCGGCCGCGACGATCACGTCCAGTGCCGGCGGCAACGGAGCACAGACGACCCACCTCAGGTTTACGGGCCCCACCGCCGCGCCGGCAACCTTTGGCTTCACCGGTCACGCGACCGCGTTCTTTGCTCGCGGAAGCATCAGGTTCACGCTCAACGGGACGCTTGCCATCGGCCCAGGCGGCAAGCTCGAGTTCGCCGGCCAGGGCAAGATCGCTGGTGGCACGGGGGCGTACAACCGAGCTACGGGCAGACTGAAGTTCACCGGCACGGCTCCGAGTGCCGCGCCGGGCCACGTCGACACCCTGCGCTACAGGGGCACCATCAGCTACTGAGTCGCGGTCCCGCGGCCCATCCATGACGGAACCCGGTGGCTAAGGTTCTGCACGATGGCCCACGGTACGCACGACTTTGAGGACGACGCGCGCAACGACGGGATTCTCATCTGGGTCAACGGCGAGCTCGTCCCACGCGAGCGGGCGGTTGTGTCCGTGTTCGACGCGGGTTTCGTCCTCGGCGACGGCGTGTGGGAGGGGCTGCGTGTGCGGGGAGGCCATCCCGCATTCCTGGAACGCCATCTCGACCGCCTTTTCGAGGGCGCGAAGGCGATCATGCTCGACATCGGCCGCGGCCGTCGCGAGCTGACCGAGGCGATCTACTCGACGCTGCGAGCCAACCACATGACCGACGGCGTGCACGTACGGTTGATGGTCACCCGCGGCGTCAAGCGCACGCCCTACCAGGACCCGCGGCTGACGATCGGCCCCGCGACCGTCGTGATCATCGCCGAGCACAAGGACCCGCTGCCCGCGACGGTGACCGACGGCATCACGCTGTTCACGACCCACGTGCGGCGCGCCGCGCCGGATACGCTCGACCCCAAGCTCAACGCGCATTCCAAGCTGAACGACATCACCGCCTGCATCCAGGCCTACACCGCGGGCGCCGACGAGGCGCTGATGCTTGACCCACACGGGTTCGTGGCGACATGCAACTCGACGCACTTCTTCGTCGTCGTGGGCTCCGATGACGCGCCGGAGGTGCTCACCTCTGACGGGCGCTACTGCTTGGCGGGGATCACACGCGCCAACGTGCTGGAGATCTGCCGTGCCAACGACATCCAGGCGCGCGAGACGACCTTCAGCCTCACCGACGTCTACTCGGCCCGCGAGGCGTTTGTTACCGGCACATTCGCCGGTGTGGTCCCAGTCCGGTCGGTGGACGGCCGCGCGATCGGTGAGGGCCGCCGCGGGCCGATGGTCGAACGCCTTCAGGCGCTGTACCGCGAGCTCGTTGACGCCGACGTGGAGGCACGCAGCGCCCCGTGAGCGACATCGTGCGCGTGGCGATGTGGTCCGGCCCCCGAAACATTTCCACGGCCCTGATGCGCGCGTTCGAGAATCGCCCCGACACGGTCGTCGTCGATGAGCCGCTATACGCCGCGTACCTCGCCCGCACGGACATCGACCACCCCGCGCGCGAGGCGGTCATCGCCTCCCAGCCCACAGACCTCACCGCGGCCGTTGCCGGCCTCTCCTCGTCGCTGCCGCCTGGTCACGGGCTTCACTACGCCAAGCACATGGCGCACCACGTGTCCCGTGACATGGACCTGCGTTGGACGCTCAGGTTCCACAACGTTCTGCTCATCCGTGACCCGGCCGAAGTCGTCGCCTCGTATGTGCGCACCAGAACGGCCTGCGAGCCGGACGACATCGGGCTGCTCCAGCAGGGGTGGCTGCTTGAGCTGTGGGACGAGCACGGGATCGAGGTACCGATCATCGACGCGAGCGACTTCCTGCGCACGCCCGAGGCGCATCTGCACTGGCTGTGTGACTGGCTCGGCGTCGCCTTCACCCCCCGCATGCTGTCCTGGCCGCCAGGGCCGCGCGACTCTGACGGGGTGTGGGCGCCCCACTGGTACGCCGCGGTCTGGGCCTCGACCGGGTTTGCTCCCTGGCGCCCTCGAGACACTTCCCTGTCCGATCACGACGCCGCGGTCGCCGAGGCGTGCCGCCCGATCTACACGAGATTGCACGCCCGGCGGCTGCAGGTCTGAGCGCGCGCCCGGGGTCAGCCTGGTGGGGGCTGTGTGACGGCCTCGCGCGATGACTCCACGATGCAGCCTCCGGGCCGGCCGTGGGTAATCGAAGCCGCCCCCTCCCAAAAACTGGGCAGAAATTGATTCACGATGAACTGATTGCGAGCCCGAGCCTTCAACGTGACGTCGATTGGTGCGGTCGCGACCTTCAGCCGCCAGCGCAGGGGGTAGGTCATCAATGCGCCCGCAGGCTTGATGCTCGGACGCAGGGGCACCACGGTGAAGCGCGTGAGGTGCTTGTAACTCCCGTCGGGATTGACCAAAGTGCCGGTCTGGAGTCCTGACGGACGATCCCTGGCATTGAGGAACTGGTAGAGCATCAGATCGCTGCCGTTCTGAAACTGGCAGGCAAACCAGTTCCATCTCAACGCTCCCAGGTCCATGCCGAAGTTGCCCCACTGATGGTCAAGCCAACCTTGACCCGTGATGCTGACCTTCTTGCCGTTGACCTCGAGCGTGCCGCGAGCTCTCAAGCGGGGGGCGGAGTAATAGGCCGAAGGTCCTCCAGAGCCCTGGCGGATGATCCCGTGGCGGCCCTGGAGCACGTATGGCTGGACGGGCGACAGGTCGAGCTCAAGCTGACCTGTCGTGCCGGCCGGCGCGCTGACGGACCATATGCCCCGGATTCCCCCCGGGCGCCAGCCAAGCCGAAACGTCCCCACGCTCAGCCGTTTCAAGCCGACCGGATATGACTCCAGGCTGACGTATTCGTGGGACAGAACGATGCGGTTGGCCCGGAGATCGACAACGTTGACGCGAGCCACCGCCGCGCCCGTGCCTGACCAGATGGTGGCAAACCAGAAGTAGTCACGGCCGTTGCCGCCGACGAGGGTGCCGGCCGTGTACCACCATTCGATGTTGAAGCCGGGATGGGCACCGTGATCCCGCGGAAGTACCACCGGCCTCACGTGCGGAGTCACCCCGGCAGCCGCTACCCCTGATCCCAGGACCACGCAGAAAAACACGAACCCGGTGACGACCAAGCGCTGCGGTGATCGAACCGTCCATGACCTCGCCCCGGCAATCACGCCGGAATTGTACGTCCGCCGTACCGCGGTTCAGCGGGTGGCCACGAACGCGGCGACGGCGCGCTCGATGTCCTCCGCGGTGTGCGCGGCCGAGAGCTGAGTGCGGATGCGCGCCTGGCCCCTGGGGACGACCGGGTAGGAGAACGGGATGACGTAGATGCCGTGATCCAGCATCCGGGCCGCGACCGCGACGGCTTCGCCCGCGTCGCCGTACATGACCGGGACGATTGGGTGTTCGCCGGGCAGTACGTCAAACCCCTCCGCCACCATCCGGGAGCGGAACTGCTCGGTGTTGGCTCGCAGCTGCTCGCGCAGATCCCCGCTCGACTCCAGGAGGTCCAGCACCGCCAGCGCAGCGGCGGCGATGGGCGGAGCGATCGTGTTGGAGAACAGATACGGGCGCGAGCGTTGGCGCAGCAGTGCGACGATCTCCGCACGGCCGCTGACGTACCCTCCACTGGCGCCGCCAAGCCCTTTGCCTAGCGTGCCTGTGACGACATCTACCTGGTCGATCACGCCCTTCAGCTCTGGGGTGCCGCGTCCATTCGGCCCGATGAAGCCCACTGCATGGGAGTCATCCACCATCACGAGCGCGCCGTGCCGATCGGCCAATTCGCAGATCGTGTCCAAACGCGCGAAATACCCGTCCATCGAGAAGACACCATCGGTGGCGATCAGAATCCGGCGCGCTCCGTCGGCCTCGCTCAGCCGCGCCGCGAGTTCCTCCATGTCGTTGTTGGCGTAGCGCAGCCGACGCGCCTTGCTGAGCCGGACACCGTCGATGATCGAGGCGTGGTTCAGCGCGTCGGAGATCACCACGTCCTCAGGTCCGAGCAGCGTCTCGAACAACCCGCCGTTGGCATCGAAGCACGAGCCGTAGAGGATCGTCGCTTCGGTCCCGAGAAAGGCACTCAACCGCTCCTCGAGCTGGGTGTGGATGTCCTGGGTGCCGCAGATGAACCGCACCGACGCCAGCCCGAACCCCCAACGCTCCAGGGCATCGTGCGCGGCCGCCAATACCGCCGGGTGGTTGGCGAGGCCGAGGTAGTTATTGGCGCACAGGTTGATGACCTCGCGACCGTCGCTGATGCGTACGTGCGGGCCCTGTGGCGAGGTGATCACACGCTCGTCCTTGAACAGGCCCTCCCCGCGGATGTCGTCCAGTTCGGCGGCGATCTGTGATCGAATCGTTTCCTGCATCACAGTGACTCCCAGTCGAGAATCACCTTACCGGCCTCCCCGCTCGCGGCCGTTGCGAACGCCTCGGCGAAGTCAGCGGCGCCGAAGCGATGCGTGATGACGGGGCTGACGTCGAGCCCTGACTGGAGCATCGCGGTCATGGCGTACCACGTCTCGTACATCTCGCGGCCGTAAATCCCCTTCAGCGTGAGCATGTTGAAGACGAGCAGATTGAAGTCGATGGCGATCGGCTTCGTGGGGACGCCCAGCACCGCGATCCGCCCACCGTGGGCCATGTTGGCCACCATGCTCCCCAGCGCGTCGGGATTGCCGGACATCTCCAGCCCGATGTCAAAGCCCTCGCGCATGCCCAGCTCCTGCTGCACGCTCTCGATGGACGCGTCGCTGACATTGAGCGCGCGGGTGGCCCCCATTTGCTCAGCGAGCGCGAGCCGGTGTTGGTTGACGTCGGTCACCACTACGTGGCGCGCCCCGGCGTGACGCACCACTGCGCTCGCCATCAAGCCAATTGGGCCCGCACCGGTGATCAGCACGTCCTCGCCGAGGACCGGAAATGACAGCGCCGTGTGGACCGCATTGCCGAACGGATCGAAGATTGCAGCGATGTCGTGGTCGACGCTGGGGTCGTGGTGCCAGACGTTCGTCATTGGCAGGACGAGGTACTCGGCGAACGCGCCGGGGTGGTTGACTCCGACGCCTCGAGTGTTGGCGCACAGGTGGCGCCGACCCGCCATGCAGTTGCGGCACCGGCCGCAGACGAGGTGGCCCTCTCCACTTACGAGCTCGCCGACATGGAAGTCATTCACGTTGCTCCCGACGTCCGCCACCTCGCCGACGAACTCGTGGCCGATAATCAGAGGCACTGGAACGGCTTGGCGCGCCCAGGCGTCCCAGGCGTGAATGTGCAGGTCAGTGCCGCAGATCCCGGTTCGCTCGACCTTGATCAGCACGTCATTGATTCCCACCGCGGGCTCGGGGACGTCTTCGAGCCAGAGCCCGGGCTCCGGCCGCGCCTTGACGAGTGCCTTCATGATTGCTCCAGTACGCCGACCGGCATGTCTTTCATCCTAGGCGGGGCGAATCGAAGCCGGCCGTCGCCGTGGCCAGCTCGTCAAATGACGAGCTTTTTCCAGTACCGGATGTACTCGCGCTCGTGGCCGATGCCGCATTCGAGCGCCAGTCGCATGCCTTCGGGCATCGTCTCCTTCGCCCGCTCGCGGTACATCGCCAACTGCTGCTCATGAAGCGCCAGCTGGGCTGCGGCGATTGGCTGCGGGTCGGCGCCGAAGGCCAGCTTGAGCATCCCCGGATCGCGCAGCTCGAAGTCCTCGCCCGCCGGCTCGGCCCGCCATGCGTTCAGGGCGTCGCGCCCCGCATCGGTCAGCCGGTAGAGCTTGCGCCGGCGGCCGCTCGGCTCCTGCTGCTCGTGGAGCAGCCCTTCCCGGGCCAGCCGCGAGCACTCGCTGTAGAGCTGCGTGTGCGCCACGGTCCAGAAATTGGCGATGCTGGCTTCGGCCGTCCGCTTGATGTCGTACGGCGTTGCCGGCTGGCGCATCTCCACCAGCCCGAGGACCACATAGCTGGTTGTACTGAGCCGCACACTTGACACGTGGGTCATCCTACCGTACGGTTGGAATCGTTCAGATTGAACTATGCGGAGGAATCATGGCGATTGCGACGACGGCCACCACGTATACGAAGGGCTTCGAGAGTCTCGAGGAGGAGATCGTTGTCGATTCCCTTCCAATCAGCGGTGAGCTGCCCGCCTGGCTCACCGGGTCCTTGCTGCGTACGGGCCCGGCCAAGTTCGAGGCCGGCCACCGCCAGTTCAATCATTGGTTCGACGGTCTGGCGATGCTGCACCGCTTCACGTTCGGTGACGGTCGCGTGTCCTACGGCAACCGCTTCCTGGAGGGCCGCACTGAACGTGCCGTCCGCCAGGAGGGGCGCATCGCGTATCCAGAATTCGCCACTGACCCGTGCCGTTCGCTGTTTCAGCGCGTTCAGACGCTGTTCAAGGGCGGGCCCGAGTTCGGTGACTCGGCCAACATCAACGTGGTCAAGCTCGGTGAGCACTTCCTCTCGATGACCGAGGCTCCGATCTCGGTCGAGTTCGACCCACGAACGCTGAAGTCCGCCGGTGTGCCCTACATGCCGCCCGGCAACCTGACCACGGCGCATCCGCATGCGGATCGGGGTGATGGCGCCATGCTCAACCTGGCGGTCAAGCTCGGCCCACGTAATGAATACCGCTTCTATCGGGTCCCCGCCGACACGATGACCCCGGAGGTCATCGCCAGGGTCCCGGTCAAGGAGCCCGGCTACATCCACTCCTTCGGCCTCACCGAGCATTGGTATGTGCTGGCCGAATTCCCGTGGAAGGTGAACCCTCTCCGGCTCGTTTTCTCCGGACGCCCCTACGCCGAGAACTACCGCTGGAAGCCCGAGCAGGGCACCCGCTTCATCCTCGTCAACCGTCTCACCGGCGAGGTCCGCCAGCCGCTCACCACGGACGCCTGCTTCGCGTTTCATCACGTCAACGCCTACGAGGATGGCGACGAGCTAATCATCGACGCCGCCGTGTACGAGGATGCCTCGCTCGTCGAGGCGCTCTACCTGGACCGCCTGCGAGCCCACGCGCCTGACAGGCCGGCTGAGCTGCGCCGCTTCCACCTGCGCCCCGACCAGGGATCGGTCACCTACGAGCGTCTCATCGACACCCCAATCGAGCTCGCGCAGATCAACTATGCGCATCACAATGCACGCCCGTACCGCTACGCCTGGGGCGTCGGCGAAGCTGGTGACTGGTTTGATCGCATCGTGCGTGCTGACGTCGTCGAGCGCACCTCGATGGAATGGCGCGAGCCCGATTGCTGGCCCGGAGAGCCGGTCTTCGTAACCCGTCCCGGAGCCACCGAGGAGGACGACGGCGTTCTGCTCTCAGTCGTTCTTAACGGACAGCGCAACACGTCCTTCCTGCTCGTGCTCGACGCCACCGACCTCACCGAGCTAGCCCGGGCCGAGGTCCCGCACCACATTCCGTTCTCGTTCCACGGCCGGTTCGCGGCAAGCCTCGGGCCTAGCAACGCATGACGGACGACGGGGCGGGCTAGAGTCCGCCTCGGTGAGGATTCACGCATTGAGCACCGGGACGGTGCGGCTCAAGCACTCGTTCCTCTACGCGCGCGAGGGTTGGCGCCGCCAGCTTGACCTGTTTCTCCCCGGTGCTTGGTCTGGCCCGGTGCCGATCCACTGCTGGGCGGTTGAGCACGAAGGCAGCCTGTTGCTGGTGGATACGGGAGAGACCGCCGATGTACGCGACATTCCGTTTGCCCGGTTCGACGTGAGCTCCGAGGTCGAGCTCCCGGGCGTGCTCGCCGCGGCCGGGCTGTCCATCGCCGACGTCAAGACTGTCGTGCTCACCCACATGCACGGAGACCATATGGACGGTGGCGTCCACGCTCCGGGAGCCGTGCTGGTCCACGAGGCGGAACTGGCGTTCTCCCGCACTCCGGGCGCTCGCTTCGTGCAGCGAGTGATGCGCCAGCCGGTGCCGGCCGGTGTCGATTTCCAGCCGTTCGTCCTTGACGGTGGGCCGTTCGGCGCCTTTGCGCGCAGCCGGCCGCTGACCGTCGACGGCCGCGTCGTGGCCGTGGACACTGCGGGTCACACGCCGGGCCACATCTCGGTCGTGTGCGTCGATGACGACGGCCGGCACATTTTCCTGGCCGGTGACACGACTGACACCGTCGAGCAGTTGCATGCGCTCCGAGCGGACGCGGTCGGTCCCAAGCCCGCGGTCTCGATCGCCACGATGAAGACGATCCTCGCTCACGCAGCTGATCACCCGACGGTTTACCTGCCATCGCACGATCTCGAATCTGTCGCCCGGCTCGAGGCGAAAACGACTCTCTGATCGCGAGCGAGCCGGTTACGTCTCGTCGACAATGGTGTCCATCGAGCACCGCGACCGCAAAGGACTCAAATGACAAGAAAAGCCGATTTCAACGCCGAGGAATGGTCCACCGTTGTCGACGGTCCGCTCCACGCCGGTATGCGCGTGATCAGCGCTGACCGTGGCGGCACGCTGCGAGAAACCCTGGCCATGGGCCGCGTCTACCAGGCGGCACGCGAGCACCACGGGGACAGTGACCTGCTCGACGAATTGGTCAAGTCGCCCCCCGCAATCGATGCCGACCGAGTCCGGGAGGCGGGCGGGGACATCGCGACCGTTGCCACGAGCAAACTGCGCGAGGCGGTCGGGATCCTCGAGGAGAAGGCAACGCCCGCCGAGGTTGACGCCTACAAGCGATTTGTCATGACCCTCGCACAGGCGGTGGCCAGCGCGCACAAGGAGGGCGGCTTTCTCGGCATCGGGGGCAAGCAGATCAGCGAAGCCGAGAACCAGGCGCTCGACGAAATCTCGAGCGCGCTCGGCACACCCCCAGCGTAATCGCCCCTACTTCGCCGTGGCCGTCAAGTCTTCGCTGGTATGGCTATCGGCCGTACCAGCGCCTCCGACCTCCGGCTGCAGCCTCGACGCCGCCGATGAAGAAGCCAAGCACCCAGAGCACCAGGGCGACAATGAGCACGAACCAAAGAAAATGCGCGGCAAAGCCGAGTCCGCCCAGCAGGGCAAGAATTAGAACCAGAACGACCAAGGCGACCATGTGATCCTCCTAGTTGAGCACGGGTCGTTAGCTATGTACCCCCAAAGCGAAACGGCCAACTCGTTCGTCGACCCATCGCTTACGAGGCTCACAATGATGAAGAGTCAGTCTCGCCGGCAGCTTCTGAGCCGGACATGTGGCGTCGGAGCTTCGTCCCGGCCCGCTCCTCGAGCAAAGCGACCGCGAGAAGCTCCCCGTCTATAGGCCCGTAACGCCTCAAAGCACCGGCGTAAGCACGCTGAACCGCAGTCGAGACTTCAAACGGGCTGTTTGTTTCTCGTGCGATTTCCGCTATGGCGGTCAGCTCCTCGCAGCATCGATCAAGCCCGAACGACTCGAGATAATCGCCATCGAGAAGCGAGTCGAGGTCACGCCGGACAAATTCACTCGCAGCGGAACTGCGACCGATGGCCTCCTGGAGCACCTCGAGGTCAATACCCGCGTTGCGGGCGAGCAGTAGAGCTTCGCCGACCGCGACGGCCTGTCCGAACCACAGGAGGTTGACGAGTAGTTTGACGGTGTAGCCCGCACCATGACCCCCGACGTGCTCGATCCGACCGAGCGCCTCGAGCATGCTCCGGTGGCGCGTCAGCGTTTCTGCGTCGCCGCCGATGAACAGCTGGAGGGTGCCGCTTTCCGCAGCAGACACGCCCCCGCCGAGCGGCGAGTCCAGGTACGCGGCTCCCTGCTTCTCTGCTTGCGCGGCTAGACCACAACCAATTGACGGCGAGGCTGACGTCATGTCAATCCAGGTCATCTCACGCCGCAACATTGGCATCGCGACGATCATGACCTCGCGCAGCTCGACGGATCCCGGCAGCACTGTGACCAGCACGTCAACAGCGTCAGCGAGCGTTCGGATGTCGCTCTTCCAGGTCGCGCCCGTGGAACACACCGCACGCCGACGGTCCGTTCGTATGTCAGTGGCGGCTACCTCGTGGCCGGCGTCGACGAGACGTGCACAGACCGGCAGTCCCATGCGTCCGACTCCGACGATGCCTATCGTCCACTTCACGGGCGTCGAGATCCACGAGCTAGGGATGAATGAGGATCTTGAACGCCCCATCCTCCTTCTTCTGGAAGATCTCATAGGCGTGCGGTGCATCGTCCAATGGCACGTGATGCGTGGCGAACTCGTCGACCCCGAGGGGATCCTCACTTCCGCTGAGGAGCGGCATCAGGTCATCGATCCAGCGCTTGACATTCGCCTGGCCCATACGGAGGTTGATTTGCTTGTCGAACATCTGGATCAGGGGCATTGGGCTCGCCGCGCCGCCGTAGACCCCGGACAGCGACACGGTTCCGCCTCGTTGCACGAGTTCGATCCCGAGATGCAGAGCGCTGAGCCGATCGATGCCTGCGGTCTCGATTACCTTCTGCGCGGCGGCGTCCGGCAGTAGGCCCGCGAGTCGGTGAGCCAGCCGACCGATCGGCGCGCCGTGGGCCTCCATGCCGACGGCGTCGATTACCGAGTCGGGCCCCCGGCCGGCGGTCTTCTCGCGCACCAGGGCGGGGATATCGTCGTGCTCGTCGAGATTGATTGCATCCACGCCGTGCGCCCGGGCACGCTCGAGCCGCTCCGGGACCAGATCGATCGCCAGGACCTGATCTGCCCCGCGATGCTGGGCAATTCGCGCTGCCATCTCCCCAATCGGTCCCAGACCCAGTACGAGCACGCTTCCACCCCGAGGGATGTCTGCGTATTCGACCGCCTGCCAGGCCGTGGGCAGGACATCCGAGAGATAGACGAAACGATCGTCGGCGGGTCCCTCAGGCACCTTGATTGGACCAAAGTGCGCCTGCGGGACGCGGAGAAACTCAGCTTGGCCGCCGGGCACCTGACCGTAGAGCTTGGTGTAGCCAAGCAAGGATGCTCCGGTTCCGTACTCGTGGACCTGCGTGGTTTCGCACTGAGACATCAGCCCCTTCTCGCACATGTAGCAGCCGCCGCACGAGACGTTGAAGGGGATCACCACCCGATCGCCGGGCTTGAGGTGGGTTACCTCCGCGCCGACTTCCTCGACGATGCCCATCGGCTCGTGTCCGAGAATGTCGCCCGGGTCGATGTAAGCGCCAAGGACTTCGTACAGGTGGAGGTCGGAGCCGCAGATCCCGGTCGAGGTGACCTTGATGATGGCGTCGGTGGGCTGCTCGATGACGGGATCCGGCACCGTATCCACGCGGACGTCGTGATTGCCGTGCCAGGTCAGGGCTCTCATGCTGTTCCTCTCGCTTCGTCGCACGCTGAGCCACGATTGGCTGCAGGTCGTCACAGAGCTACCCGCTCGCCTATCCGCACACACGCCGATCAGCGGCGATGTGAAGTGGAGATTCGGCCCCGAGGCCGGACGCTGGGTCGCTAACTGGCGTTCTCAGGATCTGGGCTGAGTACGCGAAGCCCCGGCGCGCTCGCCCCGGTCAATTCGCTCGCGCTGGGGCCCGACCACGTACTTGGGGTCCGAGGCCGAGGCGAAGCCGGCCCGAAACACGCTCCAGCGGGCGCTGAGGGCGCCGGCGAGCAGCAATGTCCCCGCGGCGGCGGCCGCGCCGCGCGATCGAGAGCCGCGCGCGACGAGCAGCGCCGACCCGCCCACCAGAGCGCCCTGGGCGAGGCGCCCGAACCGGCCGGCGGCGCCGTGTTGGTAGCTCTCGCGATGCCCGCCGAGTCGGCGCTCCATCAGCTCCTTGGCTGCCAGCTCGGCCGCGGCCCCGCCCAGCGCAAGGCGCCGCGCGGCGCCGGCGTGTGCGGTCGGGGTGCTCAGCACGCCGGCCGCCCCGGCGCTGAGACCGGCGCCGGCCGCGAAGACGAACGGCATCGGCGTGCGCGCTTCGTGCCAGGCGGGAACGGCCGTGTTGACAACCAGAGCCGCGGTGTAGGTCGAGAGCGGCAGCCCGAACAGGGCCGCCGTTGGGCGGGTCAGCCTGGACATGCGCGGGAACCAGCCCAGCCACGAGTGAGCCGCCGACACCGCCACCGTGGCACCCGTGACGCTCAATATCCATGAGCCGACGCTCATCGGAGAGGTGACTTTGAACATCCGCAGCATGTTCAGGAACCGCCCCGGCCGGCCCAGATCGGAGATGAGCAGTCCCGGGCTCACGCCGAGACCGAGCATCGCCGCGCCCCAGGCTCGTCTGGCCAGCACGTCCTCGCCGCGGAGCTCACACAGGTAGGCAAGTCCGGCCGAGGACCCCGCCAGCCCTCCGGCGAAGAAGTAGCACGGGATCTCCCACCCCCACACCGGCTCCTTGAGGACCGCCTGATCGTGGTAGGAGCCGGGTCCGGTCATCCGCGCCTCCCGAGTACGACGCTCCCAATGATTGCGAGGCCGAGTGCTGCCGCCGCGGCCCCGGCCGCGGTCCAGATCGAGGCGACGTCCCTGACCGTGTCAACCGGGTCCGGTGGCAGTCCGTATACCTCGGGCTCGTCCAGGAGAAGAAAGAACGCGCCAGCCCCATGGATCCCGTCGTCCGCGTCGGCGAGGTACAGCTGCGCCTTGTCCTGGCCCGCGTCCTGGAGCGCGCCGAGCCTGCGCTCGGCCCGAGCGCGCAGTTCGTCCAGCTCGCCAAACTGGATCGAGTTCGTAGGACATGCATGGGCGCACGCGGGCTCCTGGCCATCCTTGAGGCGGTCGTAGCAGAGCGTGCACTTCCAGACCCGACCGTCATCCTTTCGCTGATCGATCACGCCGAACGGACAGGCTGAGACGCAATAGCCGCATCCGTTGCAGACGTCCTCCTGGACGACCACGGTCCCGAACTCGGTGCGGAACAGGGCGCCCGTAGGGCACACCTCAAGGCAGGCGGCGTCCGTGCAGTGCTTGCACACGTCAGAGGCCATCAACCAGCGGATCCCGTCACCCTCCTGGTAGGTCTGCAGACCAGCCTCGAGCGCCGTGCCGCGCTCGGCCACCTGAACCAGGGAGCCACCGTCGGTCGCGTCCGACCGGCAGCTGCTGCTCGATGAACGCCACGTGACGCCAGCTATTCGCTCCCAGATCGACCGTGTTGTCGTAGGACTTGCCGGTGAAGCCCTGGATCGACATCGGGATCTGGTTCCACTCCTTGCACGCGACTTCGCACGCCTTGCATCCGATGCAGATCGAGGTGTCGGTGAAGAAGCCCATCCGCGGCTTGGCGGCCTCTCCGTAGCTCGCCGGCCAGGTATGCGTCTGCAACTTCACGGTCCGACTCCTGCGCGTCGCCGGTATTCCGCCACGAGTTCCAGCCTGGCCGGACCCCGCGGTCGGCGGCCCGGCCGTATGTCGCAGGTGGCGACCTTGTACTCGCTGATGTGCACGTTGTTGTCGAGGGCCAGCGGCAGAAGCTCGTTGGCGGAGTCGCCGGTCACGATCCCCACGCCGCCCCAGTGATACGGCGCCCCGACCAAGTGCATCGAGCGGCCCTGGATCTCGAGCGGCTTGATCCGCGCGGTGACCAAGACTCGCGCTTCGACAGCGCTGCGGGCGGTGACGATGGTCGCCCAGTCTCCATGTTCGAGACCGCGCTCGCGGGCCAGCTGAGGAGACACCTCACAGAAGAACTCCGGTTGCAACTCGGCCAGATGGGGGACGTTGCGGGACATTCCCCCGGCGGTGTGATGTTCGGTCAGGCGATACGTCGTCAGCACGAATGGGAAGACGTCCGCCCCCGGCTCGCCATGGGCCGGGTGATATGGGTTCTCGGGCCGGTCGAACAGCTGACGGGTCGGATTGCGCTGCTGGCTGTAGAGGATGTCCCGGAATGGCGACTCCTGCGGCTCGTAGTGTGCGGGCAGCGGCCCGTCGACCAGCCCGGTGGGTGAGAACAGCCACCCCCGGCCATCGGGGTGAAGGATGAACGGCTTGTCTCCGCCGATCGCTTCCATCTGCTTGGCCCGGCGCTTAGGCCTGTAGTCCGGCGCCTTGGTCGCCGGGAAGTCGGGCGAGTCACCGAGGCCGGTCCACTTCTCCTCCTCGCTGTCCCACCAGACGTAGCGCTTGCGCTCTGACCATGGCCTTCCCTCCGGGTCAGCCGACGCCCGGTTATAGATGATGCGCACATCCTTGGGCCAGGCCCAGCCCCAGTCATGGGCGATCCAGTTCTGTTCGTCGTGTGGTTTCTTGCGGGCGGCCTGATTGACACCTTCCTTGTAGACGCCGCAGTGGATCCAAGAGCCCGCCGTGGTGGATCCGTCTGCGACGAGGGCGTCGTAGCTGTCCAGAAAAGCGCCGTCGGCGTTACGGCCTGAGATCTCGGCCAGTACCTGATCCGCATCGGGCTCGTTGTGCGGACCCTGGACCGGGTAATCCCACGTCAGGTCAAGGATCGGCCGATCCATGGGAGCCTCGGAGTCCGCGAGCTTGCTGCGGATTGCGCGCCCCAGGTGGTAGATCCAATGCAGCTCGGAGCGGGCATCCCCCGGCGGATCGCAGGCCTTGAAATGCCACTGCAGCAATCGCTGCGTGTTGGTGAACGAGCCGTCCTTCTCGGTGTGCGCGGCGGCGGGGAGAAAGAACACCTCGGTCTGGATGTCCTCGGCGCGCACCTCACCCGATTCGTGCTCCGGCGAGTCCTTCCAGAACAGAGCGGATTCCGTGGGTTGGAAATCACGCACAACGAGCCAGTCCAGCTTGCACAGCGCGGCTCGCATCAACCGCGTATTCGCGGATCCGACGGTTGGGTTCTGCCCCACGCAGAACATCCCGCGCACCCCGCCGTCGAGCATCTTCAGCATCATCGCGTAGTGCGAGTGATCTCCGTTGATCCGTGGCAGGTAGTCAAAGCAGAAGTCGTTGTCCTCGGTTGCCGTTTCTCCCCACCACGCCTTTAGGAGCGAGACGATGTACGGCCGTAGGTTGCCCCACGCACCGGTGTCGGGGCCGTTCAGCTCGACGAACTTGTCCAGCGTCGGGTGTGCGTGCGGGTGCGGCATCGGGATGTATCCCGGGAGAATGTCGAACAGGGTCGGAATATCCGTCGAGCCCTGGATGTTGGCGTGCCCTCGCAGCGCCAGGATTCCGCCCCCGGGGCGGCCGATGTTGCCGAGCAGAAGCTGGATGATCGAGGCGGCCCGAATGTTCTGAACGCCCACCGTGTGCTGCGTCCAACCCACCGAGTACACGATGGCCGAGGTCCGCTCGCGTCCGGAGTTCTGGCATAGCGCCTGGGCGACCTTGACCAGATCCTCGGGCGAGCACCCGCAGATCTCGGATACCACCTGAGGCGTGTAGCGCGCGAAATGGCGCTTGAGAATCTGTAGGACGCACTGCTCGTCCTCCATCGACGTGTCCATGTCGGGTGGCTCGCCGTGGGACAGCTTCATTCCGTGCGCGCCGTGAGCCTGGTTGCCGGACACGTCAGCGGTCTGCTCCGTCGTGCCCGCGGTGGTTTCGGCCGGAGGTCTTGTTGTATCCCCAGGTCTCGATGCCGTAGGCCCGGTGCTCCGGGTTCCAGCCCGAGAAGAACCCGCTCCCGTCCTCGGTGTCGGTGAACTCCGGGTTGATGATCACGGGCCCGTTCGTGTAGTGCTGAACGTACTCCCGGAACCAGGCGTCGTGCTCAAAGATGTAGTTCACGACCCCACCCAGGAACGCGATGTCTGTCCCGGGCCGAATCGGGACGTGCAGGTCGGCCATGGCACTCGTGCGGGTGAACCGGGGATCCACGTGGATCACCTTGGCGCCGCGCTCCTTGGCCTCTATCACCCACTGAAAACCAACCGGATGCTGCTCGGCCATGTTCGAACCCATGATTACGATGCAATCCGAGTTCTGCAGGTCCTGCTGGAAGGTGGTGGCGCCACCGCGCCCGAACGAGGCCCCCAGACCGGGGACCGTGGAGCTATGTCATATCCGTGCCTGATTCTCGACCGACACCGCTCCCAGCGCGGTAAAGAACTTCTTGATCAGATAGTTCTCCTCTGAGTCGAGGGTGGCTCCGCCGAGAAAATGCATTCCAAGCGTCCGCCTGAGCGTCTCCCCGTCGTCGGTCTCCTGCTCCCATGTCTGCTCGCGGGTGCGGATGATTCGCTCGGCGATCATCTCGGAGGCGTCCTCGAGGCTCAGGTCCTCCCATTCGGTGGCTCCCGGGCGCCTGTATTTGACCCTCGTTTCCCGGCGCGGCGAGTTCACCAACCCCGCCGACGCTGATCCTTTCGGACACAGGCGTCCGCGCGAGATGGGCGAGTCCGGGTCCCCCTCGATGTGGATGACCTTCTGGTCCTTGACGTACACCCGCTGGCCACAGCCAACGGCGCAATAGGGGCAGACCGACTGGACGATCCGGTCCGCGGTCTGGGTTCGTGGGGCCAGACGTTCGGAGTGCCCGGACTGAGCGGCTCGTCCGAGCCCGAGAGGATCCCCGGCCAGCTGACGGACGAACGGCGGGCTCAACCTTCGGCGGCTCGGCATGGCTGCAGGCTTCCTACCCGCCACGCCGACGTGTAAGCACCCTCGGCGGGAGAAACGTCCCCTCCCGGACAGCAGTCCGTTACGGGAGCGCAGGGTCCTGAACCGCCGGGAATGCGCCGGCTGGCACGAGAGTCGAACGGTGTCGGGTGCTTGAGCAGGAAGCTATTGAAGAGGGTTGACGTAGGTATTGAGTAGGTTTAGGATCGAGCGCACACAGGACGTCGCTGCCGACATCGTGCGGCTGACCGGACCGTGACCATTTCTGTCATTTCTTGAGTGAGGTGATCATGATCACACTGGGGCCGCTGTCGATACACGAGAAACGCGAGGATGGGGTTCATCGCCTGACGCCGATCGGTGAGCTTGATCTTGCGACAACGCCGCTGCTGGAAACCGCATTCAACGCCGTGTTCGAGGATGACGATGCCGCGATGATCGTCGTGGACCTCACGCAGCTGAGCTTCATGGACTCGAGCGGGATCGCGCTGCTGATCCGGATGAACGGCGCCTGCGCGGACGCGGACCGGTTGCGCGTGATCAATGGCTCACGCGCCGTCGAGCGGCTGCTCGACCTGACGGGTGTTCGCGCTCGACTTCCGATCATCTCAAGCAACGACGACCCGCTCGCCCCGCTCGACCTGCTGCCTCGCCCGGGCTTTTGACCCTGTGGAACCGGCTCTGTACAGCATCGGCGTCGTTTCGCGGATGGTCGGGGTGCCCGTCTCGACGCTGCGCACTTGGGAAGACCGTTATCGACTGGTGATCGCGGTCCGCAGCTCGGGTGGGCAGCGGCGATATACGCGCCATCAGCTCGCGCAGCTTTCGTTCGTCTCTGAGCAGATTGACCAGGGGTTTTCGCCGGGCGATGCTCACCGGCTGCTCGCTGAGCACATCGATCAAGACACTGAGGCGGTTGACGCGATCGTGGCTGAGGAGCAGACAGGGATATTGATCCTGATCGCCGAGCGCGACCGTTTTGCGGCGAGCTTTGAGGATTATCTGCTTCGCACGGAGGGGTTCCGGGTGGAGGTGGCCTTCTCGGCCGACGAGGCGGAGCGGAAGTTCGTCGAGCTCGTGCCGCGGATCGTGGTCGTCGAGTTGATGCTCTCGGGTGGCGTCGGTGGACGGCTGATCGAAAGGCTGAACCAAGCCGGCGCAACGGTGATCGCGGTTTCACCGCTTGCGGCGCACGAGGTGGCGGCCGAGCTTGGCGCCGTGGCGTTTCTGCAAAAACCGATCGACCCGCTGGTTTTCGTGTCGACCGTTCGCGATCTGCTCGGGACGAGCGCGATCAGCCGCCAACGGTCGATGCGACGGTGAGCGACCGTCTCCTCAGCGGCAGCGCCCGACTCGACGCAATCTTTGGCGGCGGATTGCCCGGAAACGCGATCCACCTCATCGCCGGGCCGCCGGGTAGCGGCAAAACGATCCTGGCCGAGCAGTACGCCTTCGCCAACGCGACGGTCGAGCGACCCGCCGTGTACCTCTCCACCGTCTCGGAGCCCCTCGACAAGCTGGTCCGCTTCGGTCAGACGCTCGAGTTCTTCGATGCCGCCAGCGTCGGACAGCGAGTCTTCTTTGAAAGTCTCGGCGAAGATCTCCAGGAAGCAGGCTTGCCGCGGGTACTCGATCGTCTCCGCATCGTGCTCCGCGAGCTGCATCCGGGCATTCTGATCATTGACAGCTTCAAGGCGCTGGCGGCATATGCCGAGTCCCACCGCGACTTTCGCGGCTTCCTGTTCGAGCTCGCCGCGGATACCAGCGCCGTGGCCGGATCGAGCTTTTGGCTGGGTGAATATGACCTGGATACGATCTCCGGCGAGCCCGAAGCCGCGGTGGCCGACAGCATCGTCGGCCTCGGCTCCCGGCGATCGGCGGAGCGGTCCAGCCGCCTGCTCGAGGTGATCAAGCTCCGCGGCAGTGACTACCTCTCCGGCCGGCACTCATACCGAATCAACGCTGCCGGCTTGAGCGTGTTCCCGCGTCTGGCCGATACGGTCGACACCTCGAACTACGATCTCGGTGCCGAGCGGGTATCAACGGGCATCCAGGCGCTCGATGAGATGCTCAAGGATGGCTACTGGCCGGGGTCGTCAACGTTGTGCGCGGGGCCGTCGGGCATCGGAAAGACGCTCATGGGGTTGCACTTCATCGTCGCTGGTGCTCTCGCCGGCGAGCCGGGGATCATCGCGACTCTCCAGGAGAATCCGACCCAGCTGGGGCGGGTTGCGCGAGCGTTTGGCTGGACGCTCGACGACGGCGTGACGATCATGTACCGCTCGCCGGTCGACCTCTACGTCGACGAGTGGATCCATGAGCTCCTTGACGCAATCCACCGGGTAGGAGCCAAACGGGTCCTGATCGACAGCCTCACCGATGTGCTGTTCGCCAGTGGCGACGAGATCCAGTTTCGCGAATACATGTACTCACTGATCCAACGCTGCTCCCGGGCCGGCGTCAGTCTGTTCATGACCTCCGAGCTTCCAGATCTCTTCAGCGTCACTCGTCTGTCTGAATACGGCGTCTCGCACCTCTCCGACAACGTGCTGGTGCTCCAATACATCCGCGATGCGTCAACCATCCGCCGTGCCATCACCACACTTAAGACGCGCGCGAGCGGCAACGATCCGCGAGTCCGCGAATTTCGCATCGAACCCAAGGGCATCATCATCGAGGGCACCGTAAGCGGTGGGCCGGGCTACTGATCGACTGACCGGCTGGGACCCCAGTCGATTGCGTCAAACAGCCGGCTTAACTTTTCACCCCGCTTGGGATTGAGCGCGGTGACCCAGGCGATTCGTCCGCGAAGATGAGACTGCAGATCGACGGAGCCCTGACGGCTCTCGGCATCCGGGCCGTCGATCGTGAGGCGATGGAGCACGGCCTTGAGGCGGTCGTAGTCGACCCTTGACACGTTCGGCCTCTGGTTGACGACTAATCCGGTTACGACCTGCCGTTGCGCGGCGCTGCGAAGGGTCGACTTGCCCTGATTCAGGCGGAAGCCCTCTTCGTCGAGGATCCGGCCCGCGAGCTCGATCAGCGTTCGGTTCGCGCGGCCGGTCAGGCGAGGCCCGGAGAACGTCAGGTCATCGGCGTAGCGCGTGTAGTGCATGGAGAAGGCGGCGCTCAGGCCGGTGAGCCGGCGGTCAATGCCGAACGCGGCGAGGTTGGCGAGCGCGGGCGAGGTAGGAGCGCCTTGGGGCAAGTGAGGCGTCGCGAGCTGTCGGCCGAGCCAGAAGTGCGGTTGGATCAGCCAAGGCGCCGTTGGCCGTTCGGCCGCGTTCCAGATCATCGCCGGAATGGTGTTGGTGCACAGACCCGTCAGAGCGTGCGCGACGCTGTGCCCATACCCGACGGCGCGAAAGATTCCATACACCCGGCCGGCGGAGACCGAGGCAAAGAAATCCCGCAGGTCAAGACGCAGGACCACGCCTTGCCCGGTGTGCCCGGCCGCGTGAGTCAACACCGAACGCCCGCGGACGAAGCCGTGTGAAGCGCCATGCGCTGGCACGTGATCGAGAATCTCGTGCAGCACCCAGCGTTGAATCTCCTTCAGCCTCAACTTCGGGGCCTCAATCAAGCGCGGTAGGCCACTGCGCCGCGACACCCAGCGGTAACGGTAGTTGCGCAGTTGCTCGGAGTCGACGGTTCGCTCCAAGCCGCGCACATCAGCCAGCCACCCCAGCTGTCCCGCGCTCAGCTCCAGCCGCTCCGCCAGTGACGTGACCGATTCGATCCGGCTCACCGGCCATCCGCGCGCCAGCGCCAGCCGCTCTGGCTGAGGCCGCCGACGCTGAAGTTGTCTCAGGATCTGGGGCGCGCGCCGGTGTTCGGGGCCGGTGGCCCGTTCAGACAGAAAAGCCTCGATGAACCGGACGAGTTCGGCCCGGCGGTCAACCGGGGCCACCCGATCAAGCGCCACCGCCGCAAACGCCAGCGCGTCCATCCATTCGGGCCAGCGGTCGAGGCATCCCGATCCGCGCTCGGCGAGAGCCTCTGCTGTCCAGGGTCCGCCCAGGAAGGCGGTGGCCAGTTCCTCGGCCAGGGCAAGCGTGTCGTCGGCGTCGTACACGGGCAACAATTGCGGCGTCGAGCCCCGACTGCTCTCGTCGTGCGTGCCCGGACGTGCCTCCCGTGGGATGCACTCTAGGGCTCGCGATGCACTGAACTACCTACCGTCACGTCCCCGGGGATGCCCCGGAGAAGGCGGCGCTCCCGTAGGCGCGCCAACCCGACTCGGTGCTCAACGCCGCCGGATGACGCTACCGCACCGAAGGCCTGCCTGATTCAGCTGACCAGCTGCAGCGACGTCGCACTGGAAGCCACGGTCCAGACTGTCAGGCGCCGGTGATCTCAGTGAACGCGGCGTGCTCGCGAAGCGCAGCCAGATCGTCGTCCGCGCGGGCGGACTCGGCCATGGACGGCGAGAGTTCGACCGCGCGTCGCAGGTGGGCGAGGGCAGCATCCGTTCGTCCTGCGCGAGCCTCAAAGCAGGCCGTGTTGTAGTAGAGCGCACCGTAGGGCGGGTCGTCGGCGATCAGCGCCTGGGCACGGTCAGCACCCTCCTCGTAGTCCCCGGATTCGAACAGCGGAAACAGTGGGGCGAACAACTCCCAACCCTTGGGGTCGTACGGCTGGCCCGCTGGCCCGGCGCCGATGGCGAGCACGGTCGTGCCGGCCTCTAGAGCAAACGCCGTCCGCTTGATGCCAGCGGGCACGTGAACAAACGTACCCTTCGGAGCGTCCTGAGTCTCTCCGTCCAGCTCGAACCGGGCGTGACCAGACACGATGACGTATAGCTCCTCGCTTGAATCAGACTCGGCCTCGCCGTGCTCATTGACGAGTCGGTCGCCTTCAGACCGCGCGGTCATCGCGGTGATACCGAACGTCCTGATGCCGAAGTGGTGACGCACCGGCCGAAACGGACACCGCCCGTCATCGATTTCGTCGATCTCATCAAGCTGCGCGATCGCGAATCCCGCCATGTCTCACCTCTCGGTCTGGACGTGCCTTCGCTCCGAGCCTAGCGAGAGCGGATCAAGCCTGACCGCTCCTCTCGAGGTTCGTGAAACACTGCTCTCTCAATGGGTCAAGCGTGATGCAAGCGGAGGAGCCTCAGGCGATTCTGGCCTCCATCACCGAGGCGGCGATCTTCCTCACGCTGACCGTCGATCCCGGAGCTGAGGAGGCGGTTCGCGATCTGCTGTCGGATCTCAGCGGACTCAGACGGTCGGTGGGTTTCCGGGTTCCCGAGGCTGAGCTGACGTGTGTGTTGGGTATGGGCGCCGCGCTTTGGGATCGGCTCTTTGGCCCGCCCAGGCCGGCCGGGCTGCACACGTTTCGTGAGCAGAACGGTTCCACTCATCGCGCGCCGGCGACGGCCGGGGACCTGCTCTTTCACATCCGGGCTCATCGCATGGACTTGTGCTTCGAGCTCGCGCAAGTACTCGCTGACCGCCTCGGCCCCTACGCACAGGTGGTCGACGAGGTGCATGGATTCAGGTCATTCGACGAGCGGGACCTGCTCGGCTTCGTCGATGGCACCGAGAACCCGGAAGGGCCAGCGAGGCGCGCCGCGGTTTTGGTCGGCGAGGAGGATGCGGAGTTCGCGGGCGGCAGCTATGTCATCGTTCAGAAGTACCTGCATGACCTCGTGACGTGGAACGCGCTGACGGTCGAGGATCAAGAACGAGCGGTCGGGCGGACGAAGCTCAACGACATCGAGTTCCCGGACGAGGTGAAGCCCGCCAACTCGCACCTGGCGCTCAACACGATCGTTGACGAGAACGGCGAACAGCAGCAGATCATGCGCTTCAACATGCCGTTCGGCCGCGTCGGCGCCGGAGAGTTCGGTACCTACTTCATCGGCTACGCCCGACACCCGGACGTGATCGAGCAGATGCTCGAGAACATGTTCATCGGCAAGCCGCCGGGTAACCACGACCGGATCCTTGACTTCTCCACCGCGGTGACGGGCAATCTGTTCTTCGTACCCACCGTCGAGTTCCTCGATGACCCGGTCAGCCCGGCGCCCGCCGACGCACCCAGCGTTGAGGACGCGTCGGGGTCCGGCGACGGTTCGCTCGGGATCGGAAGCTTGAAGGGGAGTCCGCCTACAGGGGCCTGACCACTGCGGCAGGTGCCTTCGCGTCAGTTCAGTGCGCCGCTTCCTGCGCGCGTCGCGGAAGTTTCCAGCCCGGGCGGACGAAATGGCACGTGTAGCCGTTGGGGTAGCGCTCGAGATAGTCCTGGTGCTCGGGCTCCGCCTCCCAGAACGGTCCGGCGGGCTCCACCTCGGTAACTACCTTCCCCGGCCATAGGCCAGAGGCGTCCACATCGGCGATCGTGTCCTCTGCGATGCGGCGTTGCTCGTCATCGACGTAGTAGATCGCCGAGCGATAGCTTGCCCCCACGTCATTACCCTGGCGGTCCTTCGTCGTCGGGTCGTGAATCTGAAAGAAGAACTCCAACAGGTCCCGATAGGAGATGCGCTCCGGGTCGAACAGGATCTCGATCGCCTCCGCATGCGAGCCGTGGTTGCGGTAAGTCGCGTTGGGCGTGTCCCCGCCGGTGTAGCCAACGCGCGTTCCGGTCACACCATCGAGCTTGCGGACCAGATCCTCGACCCCCCAGAAGCATCCACCGGCAAGGATCGCCTTCTCGGTTGCAGCCATCTCTGTACTCCTCATCGTCGTGGTTCCTTGCTCATGCTCCACACATGGTGGCACTCCGCAGGCGCGGGGTCATCTCGGAGGCCGGCTCCAACTACTAAGGAGCCTCGATCGCCGCGAGCGCGACGCTGAGTGCCTTATCCCAGTACTGGCTGCCGTGCTCGGCGCTGGCGTGAGCCGGATCGCCGATGACGCCGTTCGCCGTGATCGTGTGCACCCCGGCCGTGAAGATCGCCCCGACCGCGGCTTCCATGTCCCCGGTATAGCCCGCCTCTCCTCGTTCGAGATGGACCAGGTCGGGGTGGATCGCCGCGAGCATTGACGTCTCCCACTCGCCGGCATGGAGTCCTCCTTCTCCAAGCGGAACGTCGTACTCCTCGGCGCCCAGCTGGGCGATCGCGAACAGCGCGCCGAGATCGGTGAGCGCGCGAATCTCGATTTCCTGCGTCGGGCCGAGCATGTCGATCGCGGCCGCGAGCGGCCCAAAGTTCCCGCCGTGGGTCGGCAGCAGCACCGCGCGACGGAAGCCCCCGCGGGCCAGGGAACGCACAACGTCGCCCACGATTGCGTGGAATGTCGCCTCCGAGATCGACAGCGTGCCGGAAACTCGAGATGGTGCTCAGAGCAGCCGATCCTCACTGTTGGGGCCACGAATGCGTTCAGCTGCTCGGCCACGAGTCGAGCCAGGTGGTCACCAATCAGCGCGTCCGTCGCCAGCGGCATGTGGGGTCCGTGCTGCTCCGTGGCGCCGAACCCGATCACGACCGTGTCGCGGCCGGCCGCCAGTTCGGCCTGCACCTCAGGCCAGGACATCTGATCCAGCTCGACAGCGCCCACCGCAACCTCCTCGCTTTGACCGCCCGCGAGCCTACCTGTCCTCATCGGCCCGCGGTCGCGGCTTTCAGCGCCTGAAGCGACTCTCGAATGTGTCCCGGGAGGTCTTGCTCGTCGGGGTCGTTGATCCAGCGCTCGAACGCAATCTTGAACACCCCGATTGCGGCCTCGGCGGTCAGACTCGCCACGGGCTCGGCCACGCCGCGCCGGCGTAATGCGTCGGCGAGCGCTGAGGCGAGTGAAGCGAGCTTGATCAGCTCGCGTTCTTGGAGTTCGGCGCTCGCGGTAATGATGGCCTGCCGCTGTCGCGGGAGATCTCCTCCCTCCTGGATGGCAGCGCCTGCCGCCGCGATTCCCTCGGCGGCCGCGTCGATCGGCGCGAGGCCATCGGGCGCACTGGCAACCGTGCTGACGAGCAGCTGCTCCAGCCCGCTCGCGCCCGCGAATAGAACCTCTCGCTTGTCGGCGAAGTGTCGAAAGAAGGTTCGCTCCGTGAGTCCCGCCCGCTGGGCGATTTCCGCCACGGTGGTCTGCTCGAACCCCCGCTCGCCATAGAGCTCGAGCGCCGCCTGTACGAGGCGGCCACGCGCGTCTGGTTTCCACCGACCCATGTCTGCGATGCTAGCTGACGGCAGCGGCTGACATCACTGTGCTAGTCTGATGACAGTAACTGACATCGAGCCGTCTTTGCACACCCCCCCGGCCAGGACGGCCCACCACCTGGAGGTTTCTCATGCGTGTACTCATGACTGGCGCATCTGGCTGGATCGGCTCTGCGGTTGTTCCCGAGCTGATGGGCGCGGGCCACGAGGTCGTCGGCCTCGCGCGCTCGGATGCCTCGGCCGCTGCGCTCACCGCCGCTGGGGCCGACGTGCTCCGCGGTGATCTTGACGACCTCGACGGGCTACGAGATGCCGCGGCGGCGTCCGACGGTGTGATCCACCTCGCGTTCAAGCACGAACTCGCGTTCTCCGGGGACTTCGAAGGCGCCGCCAACGCGGATCGTCGCGCCGTTGAGACGATTGGCCAGGCGCTGGCCGGCTCCGACCGGCCGTTCATCATTGCGTCCGGGACCTTGGGGGTATCACCCGGGCACATGGCGACTGAACGGGATGGCCACGGATCCAATCCGGCTGTCGCCGCCTGGGGAGACGGTCCGCGAACCCGGTGGGGCACCGCCGAGCTGACGCTCTCGCTGGCCTCTGAAGGCGTCCGCTCGTCGGTCGTGCGGCTGCCGCCAACAAACCACGGCGACGGCGATAACGGGTTCATCGCGACGCTCGTCGCGATCGCCCGTGAGAAGGGCGTCGCCGGCTACATCGGTGACGGGACTAACCGTTGGCCCGCCGTGCACAGGCTCGATTCCGCGCGGCTGTTCTACCTCGCGCTCGAGCAGGCACCGGCGGGATCGACGCTGCACGCGGTCGCCGAGGAAGGCGTGCCGATCCGGGAGGTCGCCGAGGTGATCGGGCGGCACCTCGATATCCCCGTGGTCTCGATCTCACCTGAGGACGCAGCCGAGCACTTCACCTGGCTGGCGGGTTTCCTCGCCGCAGACAGTCCGGCATCAGGCGCGCTGACCCGCGAGCTCTTGGACTGGCATCCCACCCAGCCCGGACTCATCGCGGACCTCGAGCAAGGGCATTACTTCCAGCACGTGCCCGCGGCGGCTTCCTGACCGAAGCCACCACCACTACGGCGGGCAAGGGCTCTCGGTCCATGATCTATACATCCGCCTCAAGGCATGCCGCGGCCGCTTCATCAACAGACGATCCTCATCACCGGGGCCACGGACGGCCTCGGGCGGGGGCTCGCCACGCGGCTCGCCGCAACCGGCGCCACGCTCCTGATCCACGGCCGCGACGACTGCCGCGGCGAGCAGACGATCGCCGACATCAAAGCCGAGACGGGGAACGACAAGCTTCGCTGGCTGCGCGCCGAGCTGGGCGCGCTGGACGAGGTCCGCGCGCTGGCCGATCGGGTCGCCAGCGAGTTCCCGCGGCTCGACGTGCTCGTCAACAATGCCGGCATCGGCGCGTCTAACGCCGGCCAGGATCGCCGGGTGGAGAGCCGCGACGGATACGAGCTCCGCTTCGCGGTCAACTACCTCGCCGGCTACCTCCTGACCCGGCTCTTAGTGCCGCTGCTGGAGCAATCGGCGCCGGCTCGGATCGTGAACGTCAGCTCCGCCGGTCAGGCGCCGATCGACTTCGACGACGTCATGCTCGAGCACAGCTACAGCGGGGTCCGGGCCTACTGCCAGAGCAAGCTAGCTCAGATCATGTTCACCTTTGACCTGGCCGACGAACTTCGCTACCAGGACGTGACCGCGAACTGCCTGCACCCGGAGACGTTCATGCCCACCAAGATCGTGCTCGCCGACCTCGCCCGCCCGAGCGGCTCGCTCGAGGCAGGAGTCAAGGCCACGCTGCGCCTCGTCGCCGATCCAGAGCTTGACGGTGTGACCGGCCGCTACTTCGACGGAGAGCGGCCAGCCGAGCCCAGCCACGGGGCGCGCGATCCCCAAACCCGGCGCCGGCTGAGGCAGCTCAGTGATCGGCTCTGCGGGCTGACCGTCTAGACCACGCGAGCAGGTGGCTGCCTCCCGGGCCATGGCGTTGCCGTGGCGGTTGCGAGATGTCCTGACGTGCCCGACGGGCGGGGATGATTGGCCACGAGTTTCACCGCTAGGACGGCGATCAGGATCACCGCGGCCGCGAGCACAACCCCCGCCGCGGCCGCCGCTCGTTCTTTCCAGCGCGCTATGTAGTGGAGATCGGACGCGCGCTCGCTCCACACGTCCAGCGCCGCACGATGTGCGTCATCCGCCGTCTGATCCCGCATCGCCCGCCTCAGATGCTCGGACGCTCTCCAGAACTCCGTCGTTTCGTGGGAGAGCAGGGAGCGTCGGGTGGATACTTCGCGAGCGGCTGGAGTCGGTTCGCTGCTGTCCATGCGTCGGAGTCCAGCGCCCGAGCCCTCCCAGACGGCGATCGCCGCGCTGATGACCAGCGCGACGAGGGCGGCGACGGCCAGGCCGGTGCTCGTGCCGCGCAAGGTTGCGCTGGCGGTCACGATCAGCGCGGCCAGTGTCACTGAAGCGGTGAGCACAGTCGTCGCCTGCGAATCGGCGGCGCTGCACCGCTGGCCGTAGATCTCGGTCAGCTTCTGGCACTGGTCGATTAGGAACTCCGCATCCTTGGACCCGTTGGCCGATGGGCGAGATGCCATTCGGGTGCGGGCCATCACCGAGCGCCGTCGCATCGATCCTCACACCACCGGCTCTACCACAGCTCGCCCGTTCAGTCTGCCCACCGCGACCGGTCTCCGTTCATGATCCCGTCGGTCCGGCGCGAGCCTATCGATGACGCGCCCCGCCGGCAATCGGACGCCGTCGATAGCCTGGCGTGGTCGCGACCTGCTGGCTTTCTGGCTGGACGACTGATTCGACGACACGTGAAGAAGATCGGATTCCTTTCCTTCGGCCACTGGAGCCCGGGCCCGCAATCGCGGACCCGCTCGGGGGCGGATGCGCTGCAGCAGTCGATCGAGCTCGCGGTCGCAGCGGAGGAGCTCGGGGCCGACGGCGCCTACTTCCGGGTTCACCATTTCGCCAGTCAGCTCGCCTCGCCGTTCCCGCTGCTGGCGGCAGTCGGCGCCAGGACTTCGCGAATCGAGATCGGTACCGCCGTGATCGATATGCGCTACGAGAACCCGCTGTACTTCGCCGAGGAGGCCGGAGCAGCTGACCTGATCGCCGGGGGCCGGCTTCAGCTCGGAATCAGCCGCGGGTCGCCTGAGCAGGTGATCGATGGCTGGCGATACTTCGGGTACGCACCCGCCGAGGGCGACAGCGATGCTGACATGGCGCGCAAGCACACAGAGGTCGCTCTGGAGGTTCTGAAAGGCGAGGGGTTCGCGGAGCCGAACCCCCGGCCGATGTTCGCCAATCCGCCGGGCTTGCTGCGGATCGAGCCGCACTCGGCGGGGTTACGAGAGCGGATCTGGTGGGGATCGGGGTCGAACGCCACCAGTATCTGGGCGGCGCAGCTCGGGCTCAATCTGCAAAGCTCGACGCTCAAGGACGACGAGACCGGCGAACCCCTGCACGTCCAGCAGCGCAAGCAGATCGAGGCCTACCGCGAGGCCTGGAACGAGGCCGGGCATGACCGTCAGCCGCGAGTCTCGGTCAGCCGCAGCATCTTCGCGCTCACCACCGACGCCGACCGCGCCTACTTCGGAGGCGGTCGTGACTCTCAAGACCAGATCGGCATGATCGACGAGAACACGCGCGCGATCTTCGGCCGCTCGTACGCGGCCGAACCTGACGTGCTCGTAGAGCAGCTCGGCGCCGATGAGGCGATCCAGGCTGCCGACACGCTGCTGCTGACGGTGCCCAACCAGCTCGGCGTCGAATACAACGCCCACGTCATCGAGAACATCCTCACCCACATCGCGCCGCCGCTCGGCTGGCGCTGATCCCACGCCTCTCGGCGCCCCGCACCTCACGGCACCCCGCTCCTGAGAGTTTTCAAGCGCAGCACGAGCGGGCAGAATCGCCCTGTGCCGTCTTACAGCGCGAACCAGGCCGGGATCGAGCACGCGCGCGATCTGATCGCCAAGCGCCAGTATGTGCTGCGCAGTGAGTGGGGGGACGTGCAGCCGCGCGCGCCGGCAGAAAATGCATATCTGGAGCGCCACGGGTGGGAGAAATATGGGCAGTGGTTTCTCGGCCTGACCGACGGCGCGGGCGAAGAGACCAAAGCCAGATACGCGTTTGTCATCGGCGACTTCCGCCGAATTCACCGCTCCGGCATCATCGCCTGCCACTATCGCGCGGCGGAGTGGCGGCACAAGGCGATCGAGCTGGCAGCGCACGAGCTGCTGCAGCTGCTGGACCAAACCGCATTCGGGTAGCGCTCCTCCCGGTGCGGCATTCTCGCACCTGGTCATCACGATCCGTATGGCTTACGGGCCGCTCACCTTGCTCGCCATCATGTATCAATGGAGCCGCGGCGGTCCCCGGCTGCAGCCAAACGGGCGAGGGGACCCCACTGACAGGACACCGTGCATGGACTTCACGACCGCAACTGCCAACTCGCAAACGTTCGTGTACTCAGACTCCGGCGGCGATGGGCCGCTGGTGGTCATGTTCCATGGCTTCCCGGACCTTCCGTTCGGCTGGTCAGACACGCGCGATGCGCTCGCTGGAGCGGGCTATCGAGTCGTCGTGCCTTACCTCCGCGGGTACCATCCGGACACGATTGTCCCGGGACGCCGGTACGCGGCCAGGGAGATCGGGGAGGACGCGATCAGGCTGCTCGACGCGATCGAGGCCGAGCGGGCGGTGCTAGTGGGTCATGACTGGGGCGCGTCCGTGGTCTACCGTGCGGCAGCGCTCGCCCCCGACCGCGTCCGTGGGATCTGCGCCGTGGCAATTCCGCATCCGAATTTGCTCAAGCCCTCGCCCGCGCTGCTCTGGGGCGGCCGGCACTTCGTCACGCTGCGGGTCCCGAGCGGTCCGTGGCTGATGCGCCGCCATGACTTCCGATATGTCGACACGCTGATCAGCCGTTGGGCTCCGAACTGGAGCGGTCCAGCACGTGAAGCGTGCTCTCGCGAGGTCAAAGCTGCGTTCCGTGACGACCGTGTTCTCGACGGCGCGCTCTCGTACTATCGGCACGCCGCGCCCGGCGCCGCCGAGCCTATTCGCCAGCCAGGGCTGATCGTTGGCGGTACGACCGACATAATCGGCGCCGCTACGTTCAGACGCTCGCCCGATTACTTCACCAGCTCGTGCGACGTCGTGATCGTCGACGGCGCTGGGCACTGGCCCCACCGCGAAGCCTCTGACCTGTTCCACGAGCAGCTACTCCAGTTCCTGGCCAGCCTCCCTTGATCGATTCTGTCGCTCAGTTGGTGGCCGGGTGTAGCCTGTCCGCATGAGGGCGTGGATGGTGCCCTGGTTGTTTCCACTCGGTGTGCTCGGCACCGTTGTGTTTATCTCGCTGTCCAACGTCGTCGGGTACATACTCGTGATGGTCTGGGGCTGGGTTCTCTTTCCGTACGGCGCTGCTCACATCCGCGCTCACGTGCGGACCCCCGGTGCCCTGAACAACGGGAGCCAGTTCAGCGCTGACGAGATCGACTATTGGCGGACACACCTCCCGTAGTCGCTACCTGACCACTCTGGCTGGGAAGGCCGCTCCTGCTGTCGTAGGCTGTGTGGGTGCGGCGGGCGATCATGAGTGGGCTGGCAGTTCCGTTGGTGGCTGGCTCGGTGGCGGCGGCGGCGGTGGGCGCCGACGTTGGGAGCCCGGTTTCCACCTCGCTCAGAAGAGCCGCCACTGAGGCGCTGCACGCTTGGCGGAGCTTCCCGGCCAATGGCGACCCACGCCCAGTCATCGTGCTTGGAAGCGGCCCCGTCAGCCTGCCGACCAACTCGCGGGATGCCACGGCGTTCAACACTGGTAGGTACGTCCTTGGCGCTCATCTACCAGTCGTGCCCAAGCGCCATGCCGGCTATGCGCTCTCGCCCGCCCTCGCCGCGTATCGAGAGTTACGTGCGAACGCAATGCCCGACCGTGAGTCCCACGCTCGGATTCGGATCACCCGTGTTGATCTCGGGCAGGCGACGTTCATGACCGATCGCGGAAGTCAACGGCTGCCCGCCTGGCGGTTCTTCGCGAGTGGACTGCGTTACCCCGCGGCCGTGCTCGCAGTTCGTCCCTACCGTCTGCCGGCTCGACCCCGGGTACACCTGCCCGCTTCGGTGCTCATCGACAGCGCGGAGGAGTCCGCTCAGATCAATGCCACCGGGACTCGGCTGAAGATCAGCTTCACCGGCGGCCCCCCTGGCACGCAACCGTGCGATGACAGCTATGCCGTGACGACGTTTGAGAGCGCGACCGCAGTTGCATACGTGATCCAGCTGACCGCCGCCCGAGAGCCAGTGAACGGTGAGGCGTGCTCTTTGGTTGGTTACACACGTTCAGTCACAGCGCATCTGGTCCGGCCGCTCAGGACCCGTGTTCTCATCGACGCCGCCGACGCGCTCCCCATCCCCACCGCACGGTCGTCACCAAAGGCCCGCATCAAGCGTTAGCCGACTGCGCTGGCCTGTGGTCTCCGGTCTCTGGTAGCGGCTGAGCCTTTGCATCACTGGCACCACCGGGGCTGGCGGCTTACTCTCGCACTGTGCTCACCATGCTCTCCACTCGCGTGGACCGGCGCATCGCCGATCTGATGCTCGTTCGCGCTCGGCGCCGCTGGCCGCTGCTTCGCCTCCTGCCACGGAGGTGCGCCCTTCAACTGATCCTGCCTGCCGCCACACTCGCGCGTCAAGACGCGGTCCGCCTCGTCGTGCTCGCCGCGTCGCTCGCCGGTGCGCTGCTGTTGCTGATCCTGGGGATCTGACACTCGGCGCTCAAGTCGGTGCTCGAGCGTGCCCACGGCGGTACCCTCGGGGTGATGTTCGACCATGTGGGGGTTGCCGTGTCCGACCTCGCCGGGTCCGAGCGCTTCTACCGCACCGTTCTCTCCGTGCTCGGCATCGAGCCGAGCCACGCGGACGCCGAGCTGGTCGAGTGGGATGACTGGGCCATCGGTCCGACGGACCGCGAGCACCCCGTCACCCACGGCCTGCACGTCGGGTTCCGCGCGCCGGACCGCGCCGCCGTCGACGCCTTCTGGCAGGCCGGGATCGACGCCGGTCACTCGGATGACGGCGCGCCCGGGCCGCGCTCGGTCTACGGCCCCGACTACTACGGCGGATTCCTGCTCGACCCGGACGGCAACAGCGTTGAAGCGGTCCACGCCACCCGCGAGCGCCCCGTGGCCAACGGCCGCATCGACCACCTGTGGATCCGCGTCCGCGACCCGCAGGCATCGCGGCGCTTCTACACGACGATTGCGCCGTACGCCGGGCTCCGTTTGGCGCATGACGCCCCGGATCGCGTGCAGCTCTCTGGCTCTGACTTCTCCTTCTCACTCGTGCGCGACGAGCGCCCGCTCACGGAGCACGTCCACCTCGCCTTCCCCGCGGATGCGGACGCCACCGTGCGGGCCTTCCATGCCGCCGGGCTCGCCGCGGGCTACGAGGACCACGGTGCCCCCGGCGAGCGCGCCGTGTACCACCCGGGCTACTACGGCGCCTTCCTGCTTGACCCGGACGGCCATAACGTCGAGGTCGTGAACCACAACGGCTGAGCCATGGCCGGCGAGTCCGCGGGCCCCGGCAGGATTTAGGTAAGTCGTTTAGTCACACGCAGTGGGGGTGTAATCCGGCTTGCACAATCCGTTGCAGCCCGCCTCCGCCGATGGTAGGGTGCCCGCCCATTGAAGAGGTGCATCCGGCTCGTCTGGCCGGTGGCCAGCGCGGCCCGGCTCACAAGCCTGAGGAGGTGGTCGTGGTGAAGCCGATCCGGCTTATCCTGTCCATGACGGTGGCGATCGCTGTTCTGGCGCTTGGCCTATTCCCATCGGGGGCCGCCGCCAAGAGTGGGTCCAAGCGGAGCCAGCACGCAGCGATCATCTGTGCCAACGCGAGTGCGATGTGCACCGAGGTGGCAGATTCTGACGACGTCTTTGGCCACTACGTCGGCCATGACGAGCCGTCGGTCCTGTTCAACTCGAACCTCCCCGGCTCGGGCAACCACATGCGGTATGACATGACCCTGCCGAGCGACCCCTCGGCGCAGAATCCCAACGCGCCCGGCAAGTCGTACAACTTCGAGTTGGCCGGTGCGACCTGGCTCGGTATGGCCCTGTGCGACACGCAGTCGTACCCGGAGCAGGTGAAGACGTGCCCGCCGGACAGCAACGCGAACATTCTCGACCCAGCGGTTTCTCCGAAGCACGTGGGTGAGGCGTATATGGAGATGCAGTTCTACCCACCCGGTTGGATTCCATGGCCGACGTGGCAACAGGCCGTTGGCGCTAGCAGCTGCGATCCCACGCATTGGTGCGCCGCGCTGAACATCGACAGCCTGTCTCTCAATCCGGTCACCGGCCAGACGAACAACGAGAAATGCCTCAAGCGGGTCGGGGAGGAGTACCTCAACTTCGCCTTCATCACCAAGAACGGTGTCGCACAGGCTCCGGCCAATCCGGTTGACTCCACGCTCGACACGTTCACCCCGAATCCGGCCCGGGATCTCTTCATGAACTCCGGAGACAATCTCCAGGTCGGGTTCACCGACACGCCGGACGGTCTGAAGGTGTCGATCAAAGATCTGACCACCGGCGAGACCGGCTCCATGACGGCGAGTGCGGCGAATGGTTTCGCGCAGGTGAAGTTCGCCCCCGAGGGTGATTCCTGCACAGCCATTCCATACGACTTCCACCCGATGTACAGCACCTCGTCCCCCGAAACCCGGGTGACCTGGGCCGCGGGCGGATACAACGTCGCGTACGACACCGAGATCGGCCACTTCCAGAAGTGCAACGGTCCCGTGCCGATCCCGAGCACCCCGTTCGGCCTCACTGACACCGGAGCCCCGGTTGTCTGCCCGGCCGGCGACACGGAGAATGATGGCGGCACCCCCAGCCTCCGAGACGACGATGACCTCTTCTGCTTCCCCGGAAGTCAGGCCCTCGTCTTCAAAGTGTCAGGGTGTACGTACACCAACACCGGGTTCGACGGCGTGTCCTACCAGCCGGTTTGGCCCGACGGCAACACCGCGCTGCATCCGTCGCCGGCGTATTTCTCCAGCCCGGAAACCGGCGCAAACTACGACCAGCAGTATCAGACCGCCGGGCTCGAGGCGGACCTGCCGGCGATCGAGGGCACGTGCAATACGGAGACGAAGGTGGGGTGCACCCACATCCCCACCACCGATGAGGGAACGCCAGCAGAGTTCTATCCCTTCTACACGACGTCGAACTCGTCGAATGGCTGTGTCTGGGCCTTTGGCAACAACCTTCCAGGCCAGATCAGCAACTTCGGCGGCAATGATCAGTACGGCAGTCTGCTGCCGCAGACCTACACGACGGAGGGCGGAGGAAGCCGAGTCCTGTACAACGACTTCCAGAACCGCATGTCGAACCCCTGCCCGCAAGGCTAGGAGCACGGCGGGCATAACCACGGCGGCCGGGCGCTGCGGAAAGCCGTAGCGCCCGCGCCGCGTGGGAGTGGTGGATCGCGATCGTTGGCGTCTCTCTTGACTGCGAGAGGCGCCGGGATTAGGGTCGATTCGACCGGGCGCCAACAGAGGAACCATGGTGCGCAGACGGAGCCGCAGTCAGATCTCGCCCATGTGGGCGGCGCGATTCGTCGCAGGATGGAACTCACGCAGTGCCGATTGGCCGCTCGGGCTTCAGATCGGCGCCGTACTGGCGCCATAACGAGAAGAGGGAAGCATGTCGAGTCATCCGATCGTCGCCGGGACAGACGGGTCGTCCACGGCCAATGTTGCTCTGGATAAGGCTGCTGAGCTGGCCCTGGCCCTCGGAGCGCCCGTTCATGTCGTCTGCGTTCCCGGCGCCCTTGAGGCACAGGAGTGGCCGGCGCGAATCTCGGCTCAGCAGATCGTGGCTGCGGCGGCCGACCGTCTGCAGAGCCGCGGGGTGACGGCGGAAACGCACCTCCCAAAGGACCAGGGCGATGCTGCGCTAGCACTCGTCGCGGTGGCCGAGGACGAGCAGGCGCAGATGATTGTCGTGGGCAATAAGGGGATGACCGGGATCCGCCGGATACTGGGATCGCTGCCTAACACCGTGTCGCATCAAGCGCGCTGCGATGTCCTGATCGTTCCCACTCAGTCACAGGCCCTGGCAGAGTTTGCGGGACGCTCGATTGTTGTTGGCGCCGATGGCTCGGGCAGCGCGGCGCGGGCCGGGAGGGAAGCGGTCCGTCTGTCCAAGGCTCTCGGTGGCGAACTGCACGTCGTCTCGAGTTCAAAGTCGCCTGATGTGCAGGAAGCTGCGGTGGCTGCGGTCGCGGCCGAGGCGGCTGAGCAGGGCGTTAACGCGATCGCGCACGCGCGTGACGACGATCCAGCGGATGCGCTGCTCGACGTGGCCGACAAGAACGACGCGGCGATCATCGTCGTTGGCAGCAAGGGCATGCGTGCAGGGGAGCGCGAGTTGTTCGGAAACGTCCCGGACAAGATCTCCCACAGAGGAACCGCCAGCGTGCTCATCGTTTTGCCGGAGATGGGAGCGCCAGCTGGGGCGCCATGAGTGGAGTCGCTCCCGCGTCACGCTGAGTGTCCTCTCAGACGTGGAGGGCGACTCCTCAGCGCCCCAGGATTTGGCGCGCGGCTTCCACGGCCGGCCGCAGGTCGGCATCCTGCTGTGCTGTGGACATGAGTTGCAGGAGAGCGGCCACGTGCTGGTCGAATGCCCGGCGGCCGTCTGGGCTGAGGCTGGCTGAGGTGCGCGGGCGCTTGCCGATGAAGGTTCTGCGGATCTCGACGTAGCCAGCCGATTCAAGAGTGGATAGCTGTTTGGACAGCGCCGAGTCGGACAGGCCAAGTTCGTCCCGGATGTAGCTGAAGTCGGCCCATTGCGTCGCTGCGAGCAGCGAGACGATCGCCAGCCTCGTCGGTGCGTGAATCAGCTCGTCGAAGCGAGCCGTGGTCATCGGCTCTGGGTCCTCGGCTGAGGCGCGTCGTCGCTGGTTCGCTGCCGGGCCTTGCTCAGCATGAGCGCGCCCAGGTATCGGTTCACGAGTGGCCCGGCGATGACGGTCACGGCTGCCCCGGCGGCGGTGGCAATCGTGGCCGAATCGGGGTCGTGGGCCGCGGCCAGGGTAGCCGCCGTGGCCACGATCGCTACGTCGACGAGCGCGATCAGAGCGAAGATCGCGGCTGCGCCACGAGCACCGGGCTGCGTGGTGCTGTGTACCTGGACCCGACGGCGCACGGCCGGAATCGTCCTAGCGGTTAGGCCTGCCATGACCAGCACGGCAAGCGGGATCGTGATGGCTTGCACGACTGCACCCCCGTTGTCCCGGGCGACCCCGATGGCGATCATCCCGGCCGCCATGACCCACCAGTACCAGGCCGGTACGAGCACGGTCTTGATGACGCGTTCCTGCCGGCGCTTGATCTCGGCCAGCGCGGCGGCCGCCTCGCCGCCGCCCGCCCGGCGGCCGGCTGGCTGACGTGGCTGGGTATTCATAGCTGCCTCCTTGGTGGAAACTATTTTCCTAGTAGGAAAGTAGCACACGTCTGCCTCAGGAGCGGCACGCCAAGCCGAGCTTCGGACCGTGGCGTAATCCGCCATACGTCCATAACCGGTCGCGGACCTCGCACCGATGCCACGGGTGCCGATGCCATTCGGAAGTCGCTCCTATGTCGAGGTTCCCCGTGCCGATCTTGCGTCGCTTCTCCCTATCTGCTCTCAGCCGCCCGCTGGTGACATTCGCCCTGCTGGCTCTGGTCGCTTGCCTGTGTGCCGGCACGGCACAGGCGCGTACGCAGCTCGCCCCCCACGACTCGGCCGCACCTGCGGCCCGGGTGGTGCATTACTCGTTTGCCAACTCTGACGGCTACCAGGCCAGCGAGGCTGTCCACAGCTACCCGCTGATCATCGACCGCGACGACGCGAGCGCGCCCGGAAGGATCTGCTGGGGCGTGACCAACAAGAGCTCCGAGGCTGGTTCGAACTTCACCAAGGTTGGCAACACGCAGGCCAACTTCACCGCTGGGCAGTCGAGCGTCACCGTGTACGTCCCGATTCATGACCAGGGCATCAACGGGCCCCCCAGGTACGCGCGGGCATACATGTATGGCTGCGGCGACGGTGGCGTCCCCGCAACGCCGAACCAGACGATCACGTTGCGCCAGGACGATCCGCTGCAGCCCCGCGAGTCAAGCAATGTGCTCGGCTACCAGCAGCCAACCAATGGAGACCCGCTGCAGGACGTCAACTGGTACGTCTTCGGCACCAACTCGGCCGCGGGACAGGCAGCCGAGCGCTACCGGGCTTCCAAGCCAGCCTGGTCCAAGGCGTTCAAGGTGCTGGCTGACACTCGCGGCTCCGGCTCGATGCGGTTCTGGATGTGGAATCATCCCGCCGCCTCGATCGCGGCCACGGTCGAGAAGTGGTTTGCTGACGCCGAACAGAGCCAGCCCGGGACGACGGTGCAGCTCACGATGTACAACCTCGTGCACAGCGGCGTCCTGCCGAGCAAGATCAAGAGTCGCTACGAGAACTGGATCACGCAGTTCGCGAAGGGTCTGGGCAACTTCCGAGCGGTCGTCTACCTGGAGGAGGACTCCCTCATCACGATGCACCGCTTCAGCCCGTCACAGCGCAAAGTACGTGAGGCCGAGATCGCCTTCGCCGTCAAGGCGCTGGAGCAGGATCCCCACGTCGTCGTTTACCTCGATGCGGGCGCCTCGGACACGCTCACGACGCCCGGGCAGTACGCGCAGATGCTCAGGGCTTCAGACGTCGCTCAGGCGCAGGGCTTTTTCGTCAACAGCACCCACAACGAATGGGTGACGACCGAGATGCACTTCGGTCAACAGATATCACGCCACCTCGGCGGCGCTCACTTCGTGGTGCAGAGTGGCACTGCCGGCCGCGGGCCGCGCCTGAACCCGCACCCGGTCACGCAAGGCGTCGAGGACCTGTGCAACGCGCCGGGCCGGGGTCTCGGCCCGCTGACATGGAACACTGGCTTCAAGGACGTCGACGGACTGCTGTGGTTCGCGAACGTCGGCTTCACCGCCAACACCCCGTGCCACGACGGCGGGCCTGGCCTGGCCACGTTCTGGCCGGCCCGCGCCTTCCAGATCGTCAAGCTGCGGGTAACCAAGATCACGGGCCCAAAGGCCACGCTGGCCAGATCCACCATCGACACCTAGCGGATTCGCTCGCACTAGCGCAGGCTCGTGCCTCATGCCGTGTCGGGCGTGGGGTCGCTGGGCACGATTGAGGTGGTCACGGCCAACGGCTCGGGGATGCGATCGCCGGAGAGGAGAAAGCCCGCTCCGATCACTGCGGCGACGAGGGCGCCGCCCCACCAGACGGCGTCAGGCGACGTTGCGAGCACCGCGCCCCCGACTGCGGGGCCGAGGGCCAGGGCTGCCGTGAAGGTGAGGCTGTAGAGCGACATGTAGCGGCCGAGCAGATGAGGTGGTGCGAGTTCGGCAACAAGGGGGCCGAGCACGATGGATTGCACGCACTCACCGATGGCGATCACGATCGCAACCCCGGCCAGCACAGCGGCCGCAGCGGGCGTCGAGCGCGTTAGCGTTGCGAGCAGGACCGCGAGCAGGCCGATTGCCCATAGCCCGCTGGTCGCGGCAAAAGCGTGCGTGCGGCGCATCCGCTTGACGACCCGTGTGGCTGGAATCTGCGCCACGACGATGAAGAAGGTGTTGAGGAAGAAGAGGACACCGATCTCGCCGGGCCCGACAGGCGTGTGCGCCGTCGCAAATGGCGGGAGGATGTTGGCAAACAGCGCGGGGCCGACGGCCAGGAGCATGATGTTGGCGGCGATCAGGATGAGGAACCGACGATCTCGAGCAACCGCTCGGAAGCCTGTACCGCTGTCGCTCGGCGGTGCAGCATTCGCGAGGCGACGATTCGGGACCGCCGCAAGCACTATCAGCGCGAAGGCAGCGCATGTGATGGCGTCGAAGAGGTAGAGCGCCTGGAACGCGCGGAGGTGTTGCACGGAAGCGACGATGAAGCCGGCGACCGTCGCGCCGCTGCCGATGCCGAAGTTGCCCGCAACTCGGCCGAGCGCGATCAAGGAGGCGCGCTGCTCCGCTGTGACCAGGGTGAGGCTCAGAACTCGATTCGCGGTATTCGTGACTCCGAGCCCGGCGCCGCCGACCGCCGAGCAGACGAAGCCTTGCCAGGGACGGTCGACGAACGCGAAGCCCGCGTAGCCGAGTCCGCTCGCGACGCTGCCGGCGATCAGGATCGGCTTCGCGCGGAAACGATCGACCAGGGCACCCGAAGGGGGCGTTGCAACCGCCGCCGTGCCCAGGGCCGCCGCCAGCACCAGCCCCGCAGTCGCCGTCGGGAAGCCGCGAGCCTGGTGCAGGTAGATGATCTCGAACGGGAGGATCAGTCCATAGCCGAAATAGTTGACCGCGGTCCCAGCTTGGAGAAGGATGACGGGCCCCGACAGGCCCGTCCGCCAACCGGCGAACGCACGGACGAGCAGCCTGCTCACTTGCAATCCCCGGCCTGATCTTGGCGGGATCCCAGCCGGCGCAGGAACGAGACTGGCGCGGCGGCGGCATGGCGGGGTGCGGGGACGGCATCGCTGCCAGTGGCGGTGGTGGCGGTGTGCACGAGGCGGCCGGCACCGGCGGCTCGGTGCAGGTCGGCGATGTGCTGTTGGGCGGCGATGAGGGTGAGTCGAGGATGCATAGCTGACCTCGTGTTGGGTTCTTGTGCGGGCACTGTGATCCGCACGGGTTACAGCCGGCTTGCAGTCCGGTAAACGCCCCAGGCGGGTCATTGCAACCGCGGGTGGGGCGCCCTCGGCGGCGTTCCGTGGCGGCGAGCGAGCGGGATCGGTACGGTCGAGAGGGCGTATGCGTTTCGGGATCCTGGGTCCTTTGCAGGCGGTCGGTGACGATGGGCTCGAGCTCGCCCTGGGCGGGCGGATGCCACGAGCCGTGCTGGCTTTGCTGCTGCTGCGGGCGAACGAGGTCGTGTCGAGCGATCAGCTGGTTGAGGAGCTGTGGGCGGGTGCGCCGCCGGCTAGCGGCGCGAAGGGGCTGCACGTGCACGTATCGCGGTTGCGCCGGGCCCTTGCCGCTGGCCACTCAGACCCAGACGAGGAGCGGCTGGTCACCACTGCCGGTGGCTACGTCTTGAGAGTCGGGCCCCAGGAGCTCGATGTGCAGCGATGCGAGCGGCTGATCGGCGAGGGCCGATCGCTGCTGGCGGCGGGACGGCCAGATCAGGCGCTCGTCGCGTTGAACGGCGCAGCCGAGCTGTGGCGCGGTGACGTCTTGGCCGACTTTCAATACGAGGCGTTCGCGCAAGGGGAGATCGCGCGGCTCGGCGAGCTGCGCGCCGCCGTGCTCGAGGAGCGGATCGCGGTCGAAATGCTGCTGGGCCGGGAGGCGCAGGTGCTGGGCGAGCTCGAGGGTCTCGTGCGCGACTACCCCTACCGCGAGCGTCTGCGAGGCCAGCTGATGCTGGCTCTGTACCGGACCGGACGGCAGGCGGAAGCGCTGGCCTCATACCGTGCCGGCCGGTTGGTGCTGGTGGATGAACTGGGGATTGAGCCTTCGGTCGAGCTTCGGCAACTGCACGAAGCGATCCTTGCTCAGGACCAGGCGCTATTCCAAACCGACCCGGGCCAGTCAGCCCCGTCCGCCGGCCCCACCACGGACGCGCGAGCGCCGGGCCATGTCTATCTGCCCGTGCAGGCGACACCCCTCATCGGCCGCGAGCGCGAACTGGCCGAGCTGATGACGCTCGCTGATTCGAGCCGCCTGATCACCCTGACCGGAACCGGTGGGACGGGTAAGACCCGGCTCGGGATGGCGTTCGCGGCGGGTCTCGCCAACCGCTATCCGGATGGTGTGTGGTGGGTTCCGCTCGCCATGGTCAGCGAGGCGCGGCTGGTACCAGCGGCGATCGCGGCGGTGCTCGGCGACATCGTGGATCTGCCCATGTATCTGCGCGGACGAGCCCTGTTGCTCGTGCTTGACAACTTCGAGCACGTGATCGAGGCATCTCGCGCGGTCGTCGAGTTGCTCTCCGGTGCGCCGGGTTGCGGGGTGATCGTGACGAGCCGGGAGCGGCTGGGAGTGGCCGCCGAGCAGGAGTATCCGGTGGCGCCGCTGTCACCCCACGCCGCCGTCGAGCTGTTCACCGCGCGGGCGCGGCAGGTGGAGCCGGGATACGAGCCGGGCGCTGAGATCGACGCGATCTGCGAGCGACTCGATCGACTTCCGCTCGCGCTCGAGCTTGCGGCGACGCGGGTCAAGCTCCTCTCCGAGCAGCAGCTCCTCGCCCGGCTGGAGCAGCGGCTCCCGCTCCTCGCCGGCGGGCGCCGCGACCTCCCCAAGCGCCACAGCACGATGCGAGCGACGATCGCCTGGAGCTACGACCTGCTCACCGGGCCCGAGCAGCGGCTGCTCACACGGCTGGCGGTGTTCGTTGGCAGCTTCGAGCTCGAGGCAGCCGAACACATCTGCGATGCCGATCTCGACGCCATGCGGTCACTGATCGACAAGAGCCTGGTGCGCCACGCCGACAACGGCCGGCTGTTCCTGTTGCACACTACGCGCGAATACGCACTCGAGCAGTTCGACTCAAGCGACGAGCGCGACGAGATTCGCGCCCGCCACGCACGCTGGTACTTCGCGCTCGGTGTCGCTGATGGTGACGGCCCCCGGGACGGCACCGATGACCTGATTCGCCTGCGCCAGGACGCCGCCAATGTCGGACTCGCGCTCGCCTGGGCGCTCGACCACGACATCGCCGCCGCACTCCCACTCGCCGATGCTCTCTTCACGCCCTGGTTAGGGGCCGGACGCATCCGTGAATTGGAACGGTGGTACGAGCGGGCGCTGGCCGATCCGACCGCACTGTCGCCGGGAGACCGCGCCAAGGCCCTCGCCGGGCTCGGCCACGCGCTGGTGTTCCTCGAGCGCCTCGAGCAGGCGCGGGTGGCGCTGATAGAGGCGCTCACGCTCTACCGGGACGCCGGCGATGAACGCGGCGAGACCCCCGTTCTGCTTAGCCTCGGCGCCGCCGAGTTCATTGCCGGCGCTCCGGAGAGCACCCTCGCATGGGCGGAGCAGGCGCTTTCGATCTACGAGCGCCTCGACGACACGCTGGGGATTGCCCGCACCTTGCACTACGTCGCTGAGGCTCTCCGGGACCTCGGCGAATTCGAGCGGTCCGCGGAGCTGTTCGCCCGTTCCATCGAGATTCGGCGCGCAAACGGACTCGGCAGTGGTGCGTCCACGGTGCATAGCCTGGGTGACCTCTATCTCGACGCGGGCGATATGTCCGCCGCCGAGCGCTACTACCGTGAGGCGCTCGCACCCGGCCTGCAGGAGGGAGACGTGCGGTTGGGGGTGTACTGCCTCGCGGGTCTCGCCTGCGTCGCCGCGCGAAACGAGGACGCAGCCACCGCCGGCCGCCTGTGGACTCTCGCGGAGCGGCTCGAGCACGAGATCGGCTTCCGGATGGTCGCGGCCGAGCGAGTCCGCTACGAGCGGAACCTGACCCCGCCACTCACCGACACCGACGAGTACCGGGCCGGTATCGCGGACGCAGCAAACATCGACCCGCTGACCGCAGCTGCCGAGATCGTCAGTGCTTGAGTTCGGGCTCCGCCATTGACTATCGCCTGGCGCGGGTCTAGGGTCGGCGAGCCGCTCGGGGAAGCGGCCGGTGGGGGGTGAGACGGTGGACCCATTCTTTCAACACATTGGACGCGTATGCCTATTGCGAGCCATGGCCGACGTGCCGTGCCCGGATCGCTCCAATGAGCATCGGGTCAGGCGTTGATGCCCCGCCTGGGCGTCACCTGGAGCTCACGGATGGTTAACGCGACGTTCGTCAGACGACTCATTGTCTGTTCAGTGCTGACACTCGGACTAGCGCTGCCCGCTTTGGCTCAGGCGCGTGTCAGGCTCCCACAGCCGATCTACTTTTGGCGTAGCGTCGCGGCCGCCGTCAGTGTTCCGAAGGGGGGCGGGCCGCTAGGCAACACCCGGGTTATCCGGCCGTCGCTGATTTATATGTTCGCGGACGGCTCGTGGGATATCGACCACCTGCGCTGGACTGGCTGGGGCTCGAAGGTTGCGCACGCTAGGGGCATTAGCAGTGCGAGCAACGGCATCCCGAACGAAGCCCAAGGAAAGCGGATAAAGAGGCCAGCCCGAGTAACTCTGTCCAAGCCCGGCCGGTTCCACGGGCATGAGGTATATCGCTGCCTAAGGTTGACGGTGCCGTCTTTCTCGGCTTCCGATGAACATCTATGCCTCGTCGGCCATGGTGGCTTCTACTACCTCGAGTCGACGCCCCACTGACCTCATCCAACAGCTCGGCGGTGCGCCGATCGAGATACCGACCACGCCGACCCCGCACTGGTGGCGGATGAGAGGATTGCGATCGGTCGCAGCGGCAGCTGGGCTGGCTTGCATCTGCATTGCGGTCGCGGCGTCTTCGGCGTCAGCGGCAGCGGTCGTCAAAACGATCCCGGTCGGCGCCGCCCCCGAGGGGGTGTCGTCGGATGGCCACCACGTCTGGGTCGGGAACTTCGGCGGCAACACAGTCAGTGAGATCGATGCGTTGACCGGCACGGTCGTCAAGACGATCCCGGTCGGCAGCGAGCCCGAGGGGGTGTCGTCGGATCGCACCCACGTCTGGGTCGCGAACAGCAACGGCGGTACGGTCAGTGAGGTCGACGGGTCGACCGGCACGGTCCTCAAGAAGATCACCGTCGGCAGCGACCCCTTGGGGGTGTCGTCGGATGGCACCCACGTCTGGGTCGCGAACTACATCGGCAATACGGTCAGTGAGATCGATGGGTCGACCGGCACGGTGGTCAACACGATCCCGGTCGGCAGCGGCCCCGATGGGGTGTCGTCGGATGGCACCCACGTGTGGGTGGCGAACAGCAACGACGGTACGGTCAGTGAGATCGATGGGTCGACCGGCACGGTGGTCAACACGATCCCGGTCGGCAGCGGCCCCTTGGGGGTGTCGTCGGATGGCACCCACGTGTGGGTCACGAGCTCCGGCACCGGTGGTACGGGCGACACGGTCAGTGAGATCGACACGTCGACCGGCACGGTCGTCAAAACGATCAAGGTCGGCAGCGACCCCCAGGCGGTGTCATCGGATGGCACCCACGTGTGGGTCGAGAATGCCGGCGGCCTCAGTGAGATCGATGGGTCGGCCGGCTCGGTCGTCAACACGATCCCGGTCGGCGGTGGTGTCCACGCCGGGCCTTTTGGGGTGTCCTCGGATGGCACCCACGTTTGGGTAACGGACACCGGCGGTACGGTCAGTGAGATCCAGATCAGCGCGGCGGCTACGCCGCCTGTCCCGCCGCCGGTGTTGGGTAAGAGCGTGGATGCGGCGCCGGTGTCCGGGGTTGTGCTGGTCAAGCAGCGCGGCAAGAGGAGGTTTGTTCGTTTGCGGGCTGGTGAGCGGATTCCGGTCGGGAGCACGGTGGACGCGACGCACGGCCGGGTGCGGCTGACTTCGGCCAAAGACAAGGCGGGTCACACCACGACCGGCGTGTTCTACGCCGGCGTGTTCCGTCTCACGCAGGTCCCAGCGCAGGGCGTCGAGATCACGGTGCTTACCCTGGCTGGCCCAAAGCCGAGTGGATGCTCGGCTGCCAGTAGCGCGACGGTTGCGCGCCGGCATCCGCGCAAGCGCAAGCGGAGCCTATGGGGCAACTCGGAGGGCGACTTCCGGACCAAGGGAGCATACGCGTCGGCCAGCGAGCGCGGCACGAGGTGGCTCACGCAGGACACGTGCGCCGGGACGCTGATCCACGTCGCCCAGGGCGAGGTTACGGTGGACGATCTGCCGCACCACCGCACGCTCCTGCTGAAGGCCCCCCACAGCTATCTGGCCCACCCCGGCAAGGGCGGCTGAGGGGCCATCTGAGAACGCGGCCGACGCGCTGCCGGTCTAACGCCGCGGTGGCCGACGTGCTGCCGACCTATTTGCGGCCCTCGACGTCCGGGGCCTGGTCATCGGCCTCGCTGTCCTGCTCGTTAAGTCTCCGCATGTGCCCTTCGACGTCGATGTCCGGGGCCGGGTCATCGGCCTCGCTGTCCTGCTCGTTAAGTCTCCGGAGGTGCCCTTCGACGGCGGCCTCTTCGTCCTGCTTGCGCTGCTCGTCGGTGTCGGTCATCTGAGCTCCTCTTCAATTGATTTGCCCGCTCGCCTATCGGCGTGCATACCTCAACAGACGGGGGGCGGATCGGAAATCTTCCCTAAAAGCGGACCGTTACCCTCGCTCAATCTACATCGCGCGACCGAGGGGCTCATCCCATCACGAGGCGCGGAGGAGCTCACTATGCATGACAATCAGATTGCGCTGATCACGGGGGCCAACAAGGGGATCGGCCTTACGATCGCCAAGAACCTCGCGAAGCACGGTTTTACCGTCCTGGTCGGCTCGCGCGACCTCGCGAACGGTGAGACGGCGGCACAGGGCATCGACGGCGACGCGCACGCGATCCAGCTCGACGTCACCGATCAGGCCTCGATCACCGCCGCCGCGGACCGGGTCCGCGAGGAGTTCGGCCGTCTCGACGTTCTCGTCAATAATGCGGGCATCTCCCACGCGACACCCTGGGAGGAGATGCCCGGAAACACGTTTGAGGAGAAGGCGCAGTCGGGTCAGCTCAGCAAGGTGTCGCTCAACGAGTTGCGCGAGATCTTCGACACGAATGTGTTCGGCGCGCTCGCGATCACACAGGCAGCGCTTCCCCTGCTTCGCGAGGCGCCGTCTCCCCGGGTCGTCATGGTCTCAAGCGGGGTCGGCTCGCTCGCAGCTGCCTCCGAGACCGGGAACCGATACCGGGCGATGTTCGGCGCGTACTCGGCCTCGAAGGCCGCGCTGAACGCGATCACCGTCGGCCTCGCGGTCTCGCTCGAGTCCGAAGGAATTCGGGTGAACGCAATCTCACCGGGGTTCGTCGCCACCGACCTCAACAACCACCGAGGCGTGCTCCCCGTGGAGGAAGGCGGCAGGGACGCGATTCGCCTCGCGCTGCAGGAGGGCGGTCCGACGGGAACGTTCACCGACCAGGATGGCGACACGATTCCCTGGTAAGGACCACCTGTGGCTGCTGTAACGGGGACGATTCCGCGACCGCGGCCGTCGGGTTACGAATGAGCGGCCCCCCTGGCGGCACGCAGCCGCTCGGCCTCCGGCGGAGCCAGGCCAGCATCGTTATCCGCCAGCACCTCTCCATGACGGACAGCCACGGTCTTGAGGAACCGCTGCTGTCCCAGCGTCAGCGCGATGAAGTGCCCCAGTTCGACCAGCTGCGGCTCGGTGAAATGGCGGTGCAGGCGGTCCCAGAGATCATCGGCGGCGAGGGTCGGATCCCACGCGATCGCCAGCGCCCATTCCAAGGCGGTGCGCTCGCGCTCGTCGAATCGTGTCGAGTTCTCAAAGTCGAGGAGCTCGTCAACCTGGGCCTCGCTCGCACCTTGCTGTTGGGCGAGCACCGACCTCTGTCCGCCGCAATACTCGCACTCGACCGATTTTGCGATGTAGAGTCGGCACAGCTCCTTGATCGCGTGATCCGCCACGCCTTGGCGAAAGAACACCTCCCAGGCGTTATTGAAAGCCTTCATCACCTCAGGGTGGTGCAAGCGGATCGCCTGGCTTTCGGGACGGGGCGTGCCGTACACGCGGGCGCGCTCCATGATCGCCTGAAGCTCTGGGTCGTCGACGGTGGCAGGGTCCACGTAGCTGATGTGCGGCATCTTGGCTCCTTAATCGCGCTGTTCGGAAGCGTGACACACAACGCCCTTGGTCTCCGACGATATGTCTCTTGACGTTGCGGCGGCCATCCGTTCAATGCGTCGAAGCGCTAGGCCAGGTGTGACGACAGCCGCGAGTTGTCTTCGCCTAGCTGCCGCTGCCGAGTATCGCGACCAGTTCGAGCATCGCGTCGAGTGCGGCTTCTAGCGGTCTGGTGTCGCGCTCGATCTGCGTGAGGAGCAGGCCGCCTTGTACGGCGGCAAGGAGCGCCAGCGCGAGAGTGTCGGGGTCGGTGGCGGGCGCCAGCCGGCCGCGTGCGTGCATCTCTCGAATGCCGCTCTGGATGGTGGCTTCCCACCGCTTGAAACCCTCGGCGACTTGGGCTCTGGCTGCGGGATCGGTCTCCGCTAGCTCACTTCCGAGAGAGCCGATCGGGCAGCCGCCGCTGCAGTTGAGTTTGCGCTGGTGCTCGATCACCCAGTCACGCCAGGCTCGCAGGCCGCTCAACGTGCTGAGATCGAACGTCTCCTGGCCGCCGACGATCGTGTCGGTCTGGTGCTCGATCACGCTCCGGACCAAGGCCGGCTTGTCGTCGAAGTAGTGGTAGAGCTGTGAGCTTGAGGCGTCCGCGGCCGCGCGCACGTCCTCGATTGTTGTGTGGGCGACGCCTCGCTCAAAGATCAGATCGGCCGCCGCGCTGACGATCCGCTCGCGGGTCTGCTGTCCCTTGCGCGTTAGCCGACGAGGGGAGGAACTGGGCGCGCTCATGTACCAGACTCTAGCAACTGACTGGATTGCACGTTCCAGTTTACTGCTAGAGTGGAACAGGCACTCCAATCTCTGGGCGCGACAACCATACAACGGGAGGACCCCAAGACATGGCACTTCGAGGCAAGACCGCACTTATCACGGGCAGCACATCGGGCATCGGCCGCGCAGTCGCAGTGCGCCTCGCCAGCGAGGGCGCTGAGGTGATCATCACCGGTCGCGATGAGGCCCGTGGCCACGGGGTCGTACAGGCGATCCACGCCGCCGGTGGCAAGGCACGGTTCATCGCCGCTGACCTCGCGAGCTTCGAGGACGTCAGACGCCTCGCCGAGGCCACAAGCCATGTCGACGTCCTGGTCAATAACGCCGGCGTCTTTCCTGGCGGCCCGACCGACCAGACGACCGAAGCGGCGTTCGACGTCACCTTCGATGTCAACGTCAAAGCACCGTTCTTCCTGACAGCGGCGATCGCGCCCCGCATGGCTGAAAAGGGCGGTGGCTCCATCGTCAATATCTCAACGATGGCGGCGACCATTGGCATGAACGGCTTGGCTACCTACGGCGCATCCAAGGCCGCACTCGAATCACTCACCAAGGCCTGGACCGCTGAATACGCCGCCCTCGGTGTCCGCGTCAACACGGTCGCACCCGGACCAACACGCACCCCAGCCAGCGCCGCAATGGGCGAGATGTTCGACGTTCTGGCTTCAAGCACACCGGCCGGGCACGGCGCGACCCCGGACGAGATCGCCGCCGCCGTCAGCTTCCTCGCTTCCGACGACGCGAGTTTCGTCTACGGGGCAATCCTGCCCGCCGACGGCGGCCGCGTCGCCGTCTGACTCACGAACGAAAGCGTCACCTCGACCATTGGGGGACATCAAAGCGAGCGTCAGCGAGCGCAACCTCGCGTGATCGCTACGCGTCCGCCACGCGGCTTCCCCAGAGCTCGTTGACCGGGAACTTGTCCGGCTCGGGAAGCTCGACGCCGGCCGTCTCCAGCGCGGCTTTGAGGCCGCCGTCCCACGCTTGCTGCCACGCGGCCTCCGATTCCCAGATCTCACTGACTCGAAGGTCAGACCCCTCACCGAACATGACGTGCAGTTGGAGTGGTGGAGGGGCCCCGCCGGGGCCCCGCTCGAGCCTCGAAGCGCATGCAACCGGTTTCACGTGACGCGGTCGCGAAGGCACGGGCTGCTCACGCGCCCTTCCGTTGACACACTTTCGCCCGGGAGTGCGATTTATCAGCAGTGGGACCCAATTACGCCAACGCACCAGACGCAGAACTGATCGGTGCAGGCTGCGCTGACGCGTTCGCGGTGGTCTACGACCGGCATGCCGCGGCGATCTACAACTGGGCCCGGTCGAGGGTCGGCGACCACGCCGCCGACCTCACCGCCGAGACGTTCGCCCGCGCCTGGCTCTCCCGCGGCTCGTTCAGGGACAGTGCCGAGGGCTCCGTGTTTCCGTGGCTGCTGGGCATCGCGCAAAACCTGCTGCGTGACTCGCTGCGCAGACAGCGGATCGAGGACAGGGCGAGGGCACGGCTCGGGCTGCCGCGAGAGCTTGCGACCGATGCGGGCTACGAGCTTGTGGAGGAGCGGCTGTCGCTGCCCGCGGCCGCGCTGAACGCGATCGCCGGCCTGCCCGAGGCCGACCGCCAGGTGCTCGATCTGCGCGTCGTCGAGGGGCGGCCCTACAGCGAGATCGCGGCGGTGCTGAGCTGCACCCAGGTCGCCGCGCGCCTCCGGGTCTCACGCGCACTACGCCGTCTGAACATCGCAATCGGAGGAAACCAGTGAGAACCGATATCCCAGACACCCTCGTGGCCTACCGCCACCAACTCCACGCCGCGATCGAGCGCGATCTCGCGCGCGGCACCCGCACCGGCCGCTTGAAGCGCCGGGTGCTTGCGCTGAGCCTGCCGGCCACAGCGGCGGCCGTCGCGACCGCGACCGTGCTCCTGACCGCCGGGGGTGCCTCCCGGCCGAGCCCCGCGAGTGCCGCGATCCTCCGCCACGTTCGTGCCGAGCTGACCGCCCCGGCAGGCTCGATCCTGCACGAGTCCGCCACCGTCACGCTCCCCGATGGTCCCGCGATGCCGTTCGAGCTCTGGGTACAGACCGGCGGGACGGGCGTGTACCGCGTGATCAAGTTCGGGCAAGAGGTCAGCCAATCGGACACCAAGAACGAGATCTACAACGCGTCGACGAACACGGTCACGGTCTCGCCGCTCCCGCCGGCGATCCACCAGCTCGAGGTCTCAAAGGGGGGCGATCCGGCGGCCGAGCTGAAGCGGATGGTCGAGTCGGGCCAGGCCACCGCGACACCGACCACGTACAACGGGACCCCGGCGTACAAGCTCAGCGTGAACTCGTCAAGCGACACGCTTCTGAACGGCACCGCGTACGTCGCCCGCAGCGACTACCGGCCGCTCGAGCTCGACCCCGCCTCACGTACCGGCGCGAAGGTCGTGTTCTCGGCGTACGAGTACCTCCCCGCGACGCCGGCCAACAACGCCCTGCTCGCCGTCACCAGCGCTCATCCAGGCGCGACGGTCGTGAACCAGCCGTGAACCAGCCGGGCTGATGGGCGGACGCTGGTGCGAGCGGTCAGCTCTTCTTCTTCTTCTTCTTCTTTTTGGGCTTGGGCTTGGGTTTGGGTTTGAGGGTGACGGTCTTGTGGGCCACGGTCTTGCCTGCCTGGGTGACGGTGAGCTTGGCCTTGAGCGGGTGATGCTTGGCGATCAGCTTCCTGCCGGCAGCGTTCAGGGTGAGCTTGAACGTCCTGGTAGCACCAGCCGGGATCGTCACCGTCTTGGAGATGATCGTGATCGTCTTCTTGATCGTCCTCTTCTTCTTGCCCTTGCCCTTGGTCTTGGTTGACGCCGCGACGGCGATCACCTTGCCGCCCCGGAGCGTCTCGAGCACGGTGCCGGTCAGCTTGACCTTGCAGGACGTGGTGCCTTTGCAGTTCACCCGCACGCTTAGCGTGGTGTTGGAGGTGCTGATGTGCTTGACGCTCGCGCGGCCCTTGACGATCACCGGCGGTGGGGTAGTGGCTGTGATCGGCGCCGAGTGCCCGCTGCTGGCCAGGTGCGTGTTATCCCCCGCGTAGCTGCCGGTCAGCGTGTAGGACGCAGCCGCCGACGGGGTGAACGTGATCTGACAGGACGCGGTGCCGGTGGTGGTCGCGTGAAGCGTGCAGCTGCCAATGCTGAACTTCCCGCTCGTAGGAGACGCGGTAAAGCTGACTGTCCCGGTCGGGCTCGCCCCGCCGGCCTGGGTGTCGCTCACCGTCGTGGTGCACGTAGTCACGGTCCCCGTCTTGACCGAGCCCGGCGAGCAGGCCACCGACGTCGTTGACACCGCCCTAGCTGTCATCTCATGCCCGGTCGTGTCGGTTGCGGTGCATTCGTCGGCGGAGGCGCACGCGATCGCGGTCAGGATCGAGTTCGGGTCGATCGTCGTGGGGGTTGGGGTGCCGGGGCTGGCCGGGTCAAATGTCACCTGATGCCCGTTGGTGTCGACGGCGGTGCACTGGGTGGCGGACGGGCAGGCCACCCCGTCCAGGCCGCTGGTGCCCATCGTGGTGCGCCTGACGGTCCCCGGGCTGACCGGGTCAAACGTCACCTGCTGCCCGCCCTCATCTACGGTGGTGCACTGGGTGGCGGTCGGGCACGCCACCCCGTTCAGGAAGTTGCCGGAATCGACCGTGGTGGGGGTTGGTGTGCCCGGACTGGCCGGGTCAAACGTCACCTGCCGCCCGTTGAAGTCGACGGCCGTGCACTGGGTTGCGGTCGGGCACGCCACCGCATCCAGGAAGGTGCCAGAGTCGATCGTGGTCGGGGTCGGGGTGCCCGGACTGGCGGGGTCGAACGTGACCTGCTGTCCGCTCTGATCGACGGCGGTGCACTGGTTGGCGGACGGGCACGCCACCCCGTCCAGGGCGTTGGTATCGATCGTGGTCGGGGTGGGAGTGCCGGGGTTAGCCGGGTTAAACGTGACCTGCTGCCCGGTGCGGTCAACGGCGGTGCACTTGGTGTCGGTCGGGCACGCCACCGCTTCGAGGACGTTCCCGGCGTCGATCGTGGTCGGGGTGGGGGTGCCCGGGTTCGTCGGGTCAAACGTGACCTGCTGCCCGTTGTTGTCGACACCCGTGCACTGGGTGTCGGTCGGGCACGCCACTGCGTTCAGGCCGTCGCCGGCGTCGATCCTGGTGGGGGTGGGGGTGCCGGGGGTGGCCGGGTCAAAGGTGACCTGCTGCCCGATCTGATCGACGGCGGTGCACTGGGTCGCCGTTGGGCACGCCACCCCAGTCAGGCTGTGACCGGTGTCGATCGTAGTCGGGGTGGGGGTGCCCGGGTTGGTCGGGTCAAAGGTGACCTGCTGCCCGCTGAGGTCGACGGCGGTGCACTGGGTCGCCGTTGGGCACGCCACCCCGGCCAGGCTGATGCCGCCGTCGATCGTCGTCGGGGTCGGGGTGCCGGGGGTGGCCGGGTCGAACGTGACCTGCTGCCCGTTGCCGTCGACGGCGGTGCACTGGGCGGCGCTCGGGCACGCCACCCCGGCCAGGCCTTGGCCGGTGTCGATCGTGGTCGGGGTGGGGGTGCCCGGGCTGGCCGGATCAAACGTCACCTGCTGCCCGGCGCTGTCGACGGCGGTGCACTGGGTAGCGGACGGGCACGCCACCGCGGCCAGGTCTTGGCCGGTGTCGATCGTGCTCGGGGTGGGGGTGCCGGGGCTGGCCGGATCAAACGTCACCTGCTGTCCGGCGCTGTCGACGGCGGTGCACTGGGTAGCGGACGGGCACGCCACCGCGTTCAGGCCGTTGGTGTCGATCGTGGTGGGAGTCGGGGTGCCCGGGCTGGCCGGATCAAACGTCACCTGCTGCCCGCTGAGGTCGACGGCGGTGCACTGGGTCGCAGTTGGGCACGCCACCCCGTTCAGGAAGTTGGCGTCAACCGCGGTGGGGGTCGGGGTGCCCGGGCTGGCAGGGGCGAAAGTGACCTGCTGCCCGATCTGAGCCACGGCGGTGCACTGGTTGGCGGACGGGCACGCCACCCCGTCCAAGTACTGGTGGCCGCTATCGTCGATCGCCGCCGGCTTCGACCATGACAGCTGCGCCAGCGAAGCCGCCGGCATCCAGCACGCCACGCCACACGAGGCCACCAGCACGACCAGCAGCCGCCGAACAGCCACCGGCACAACAGAACCTCGAGCCCGCGCGATCATCGATCCCGGCCCTCCACCTATTGCGATCCTCGGACCGACCCCGGTCCGAGGCTCAGAATGCCCATCACCTCGACCCACACGCACCGTCACAACGCGTGCGCGCCGGTGCGCGCGGCATCCTACACCCGCAAGACGCCCCAACGCCGCGCTGAGTATCGGACGCGACTCATCTGGAGGCAACTCACCGCCGCCCGACACGGCCTCCGAAAATTCCCACGCCCGCGCGCGGGCACGGATGGCAGGTCAGCACTGTGACCCGTCCTGAGCGTGGATTCACCGCGAGTAGGTGTCACCGAAATCGTCTTGGATCACCTGAGCGGCGGTGTTAACCGTCACCACGCGGAGCGTCTTCTTGAGTCGGACGCTGCTGTAGCGCCAGCCGGTCGGGAGCTTCAGGCGCTTGCCGAGGCCGCGGAGATCCTTGAGCCCGAGCTTTGGGTCGATCTGCTGGCTCCATGACTGCATGACCCAGGTTGAGCCGTCGGGACCGTGCAGCTCGTAGACGCGCCGGCCCTTGTTCCATACGAAGATCGTCGTGCGGTTGACCTTATGGATCGTGTACGGCTTCGCGCTCAAAGACGCGAGCGGCAGCACGGCCTCCTGGATCATTCGCACCCCGCCGAGGTTCTTGATCAGCTCGTGTCCGGATCGGTACTTCTCGATTCGGTCCATCGCCCAGTACCGCGGTCCGTTGCGCACGGCGACGAGCGCGCCGTTGGCCCTGGCGACGGCGCCGGTGTCGATCCCGGCCCACTTCGCTGCCGGGCACGGGTTGAGCCCGTAGGTGTTGAACACCTCGGCCTGGAAGCCACTGCCCTGCTTGCGGACCAGCAACAGCTCGCAGTAGCGCCGACCGAACACCTTCGACGCGACGACGAGCTGCCTGTTTGCGTGCGTACCGATCGGGGCCGATGCCGCACTCCCAAGCGGGAGCGCCGTCAACCCAAGAACCAGCAACCCGTTACGTGACGCCCGCCCCAGCCTTCCCATACCCAAAGTGTACACTGCGTCAAATTGTCGACGCAAGCTGACCACCTTGCAACGACCCCGAAGCGACGCCCCTACATGCGCGCCCCGGAGCGCCGTCGCCACCTGCTCGATGCGGCGGGTCGCATCGCTGGCCGTGAGGGACTCGACCGTTTGACCATGGTTGGCGTCGCCACCGAGGCTGGGGTCAGCCGGCAGCTCGTCTACGAGCATTTCGCCGATCTGGGGACGCTCGTCTGGGCGCTCGTAGTGGATCGGTTCGGCGCCGCCGAAACGACGATTGCCTCAGCCCTCGGGAGACCCCGGGAGGACCCAACTGAGGTGGCGCTGCTCGGCGCGCGACTGCTGCTGTCCTTACCGCGCGAGCACCGCCATCTCGTACGCTCGCTGATCGCCCACGCAAGTCTGGCCGATCATGAGCTGAGTGTGCTGGCGGCGCGCCTGCGGGGCCGCATGATCAAGCGATGGACAACCGCGCTCGCGATCGGGGAGAGCCGCGGCGCCCGCGCGCGTGTGTGGGCTCTGCTCCAGTCGCTGTTCGGGCTCGGGGATCTCCTCGACGCTGGTGAGCTGTCGCTTGATGAGGCGCTCGCCGAGTTCGGCCCGCTACTCCGGGCCGCACTGACTCAGTAATTTCCTCGCCCGCGCGAGAGATGCTCGGCGCCGCCGTGCGCCAAGCACGCTATCCGCGCATTCCGCAACTCTGCGATGCGTCGCCGGGATGTCCCTCTTGAGGTGAATGCAGGTACGCGGCGCGGGTCCTTGGAGCGTTAGAAGCTGCTGGTGGCTGGCGCAGGTCGCAGGCCAGCTGCGATCGTCAGGACCTGGTCACGCGTGAGGTTGTCGGACATGAGGTGCACGAACGTGCCTTCGCGTTCGAGTTCGACCTGCGCCTGGCCCCACGTGGCCGGTCTCGTCCTCATCTCGATCCCCTTGCGGGTGACGATCTCCCAGCCCTCTCCATCGCCCAGTTCCCTGTACGGATTTGACCCTCCCGCACGGAATTGGCTGAGCGAGATGCTTTCATGGCCATCCGTCGAGCAGTAGATGACGCCGATCTGCATCGGTGACGGTGGACGTTCGGACGGCCGGATGAGCCTGCACTGCACCTGCCAGTGGGCCGGAACGGTGTCGAGCATCAGGACCGTGAACGGGGCGCGCTGTTGCGCCTCGACGAGAGTGACGTGCTCAACGCGGGACTCATGCCACGCGGTGTCCGGCTCGCCGGTCACCAGCGGCAGCCTAGCCCGGCCGGAATCACGGGCCCCACGGAGCAAGTCGCCGGAGCCGGACCTCCCCGGCTGGGGGAGACCAACACACGGCGAACAGCCGGCTCAGCGACCCGAGTTCCGCGCGGAGGAGGGAAGCCGTGGCCGCCTCCGTGCGCCTGTCAGGCGGGCGGAGCAGGTCTTGGTCTCTGCGAGGAGTGCGTCCCTTGATGCCCAGTCAGACGTCGTTGTAGCCGGCGCCGAACGTCCGATTGGACGCACACAGGGCCGGTCAGCATTGGACTCAATCCCGCCTCGATCTCGGGCGGACACGCTCGCGCCGATGGACGGGAGGCCCGGTTGGCGACATCCCATCGGGTTCCGACCGCCACGACCAACCGGAGATTCGGACCGGAGCCGTCTGCGTTGGAGCTCAGCGGTAGTCGGGGTTGGCGTAGTCGAAGCGACATCCGGCGTCCCACAGGCTCTTCTGGTTGCCGTGGGCGGGGATGCCGCCGGCGTCTTTGAGCATCCTCGCGAGGTGCATGAGGTTCCAGGCGAGGAAGGTGGTGTTGCGGTTGGTGAAGTCGTTCTCAGGGCCGCCCGAGCCGGGATCGAGGTAGCTCGGTCCGGGGCCGGCCTCCCCCAACCAGCCTGAGTCCGCTTGCGGGGGGATGACGTACCCGAGGTGTTGGAGGGAGTAGAGGATGTTCATGGCGCAGTGTTTGGCGCCGTCCTCGTTGCCGGTGATGATGCATCCGCCGATGCGACCGTAGTAGGCCCACTGGCCGGCGTCGTTGAGGAGGTGGCTATTGCCGTAGAGCCTCTCGATCACCTGGGTGCAGACCGAGGACTTCTCGCCGAGCCAGATCGGCGAGAGCAGGACGAGGATGTCCGCGGCGATCACCTTCTCGAAGATCCCGGGCCAGTCGTCTCGGTCCCAGCCGTGCTCGGTCATGTCTGGATAGACGCCGGTTGCGATCTGGTGGTCGACCGCGCGGATCGTCTCGACGGTGACGCCGCTGCGCTCCATGATTGCCACCGCGAGGTCCGCCAGGCCACGCGTGTTCGAGACCTCGGGCGAGCGCTTCAGCGTGCAGTTGATGAACAGTGCGCTCAGGTCCGAGAAGTCCCATTTCGACTCTGTTGCCAGTTTCTCGTGTTGTTCGGTCAGATTCGCCATCGGTCATCTCCTCATCGATGCAGGTCCATGATGGTGGGCGGTCTTCGGCGCGGGCCAGGCATTGGGCAGGGCTTAGATCAGGTCGGGGTCGGTGACGATCTCGATCAGCGCCGGGCCGTTATGTGCGGCCGCTGCCACGAGTGCGTCGTCGAGTTGCGAGGCGTCGGTGATCCTGATTCCAAGTGCGCCGCAGATCTCGGCGTACTTTGAGAAGTCTGGGTTGTGCAGCGAGGTCTGCCACACCTCCCAGTCGCCGGCGCGCTGTTCCTTGGAGATCTTGCCGAGCTGGCCGTTGTTGAGCAGCACGTGCGTGATGTTCATGTTGTGCTTGACGGCGGTTAGCAGCTCGGCCATGTATTGCGCAAATCCGCCGTCACCGGTGACAGCGAAGATCGGCCGGTCCGGCGCGGCGGCCCAGGCGCCGATCGCGGCCGGGTAGCCGAACCCGATCGAGCCTAGGTACCCGGACATCAGGACCGACTGGCCGGGCTTGCATTCGAAATAGCGGCCGAACGAGTACGCGTGGTTCCCAACGTCGACGGCGATCACGCCATCTTCGGGAATGTGTCGGCCGAGCGCGGCAAAGACGATCGCGGAGTTGACGCCCTGGCCGCGGTCGTCACGCTCGCGGCTGGCCTTCTCGGTTCGCCAGATCGCCCACCGCTCGGCGACCTCCGGGTGCTGGTCGACGCGGTCGACCGGCGGCGCGGCGATCCGCTCGCAGAGCATGTCCACGACAACGCCGATCTCGCCCCAGACGGGCACGGTCACCGGGTGAAACTTGCCGAGCTGCAACGGGTCGATGTCGACCTGGATGATCGCCTTGCCCGGGTAGATGCCCGTGTGGTTGGAAAACGACGCACCCAGCACGAGGAGAAGGTCGGCTTCGTTCATGAACCAGCTCGCGACCGGGGTGCCGCTGCGGCCGAGCACGCCGCAGGCGAGCGGATGGTCGTCGGGAATCTGCCCCTTGGCCTTGAACGTCGTGATCACCGGCGCGCCGGTCCGCTCAGCCAGCGCCATGACCTGATCACGGTGAAAGCGAGCGCCATGGCCGACGATGATTACCGGGCGTTTGGCGGTCTCGAGCAGGCCGATTGCCTGTTCGATGGAATTGGATGGTGGGGTGATCTCGAGTGGCGTGAGCCTACCTTCGGGGCCCGAGGCGTGGGTGCCGTCGGCCGGCAGGGTCTGCACCTCATCGGGGAAGATCAGGTGCGCGGGGCCCTGTTGAAGGATCGCGTGCTTGCAGGCGAGCGTCATCAGCTCGGCGTGCTTGGACGTCTCGAGGACCGGCTGAGTCCACCGCGCGACCTTCCCGAACGCGGCCGAGAGGTCGACCTCCTGGAATGCGCCCGGGCCCAGCACCTGCGTGTCGACCTGCCCGGTCAACGCCAGCACCGGCGAACGGTCCACGTTCGCGTCCCAAAGGCCCGTCAGCAGGTTGGTGGCTCCCGGCCCGGCGATCGTCAGACATGCCGCCGGACGCCCGGTCAGCTTGCCGTACGCGGAGGCGGCAAACGCGGCGGCGCCCTCGTGGCGGATCCCGATGTAAGTGAGCTTGCCGGCCTCTTCCTGGCGGCGCAGCGCGTCGGCGAGCCCGAGGTTCGAGTGGCCGACCATCCCGAACACGTGTCGCACGCCCCAGTTGACCATCGTCTCGGCCATCACGTCAGCGACCGTGCGGACATGCGGGGGGTCGGGCGCGACGCCGACGTAGATCCCGTCGTCGCGGACCTCGATCGGGAACGTCGCGACGCTGTCACCGAAGGGCGAGCCGCCGTCGAGCGGGCAGTAGTCGTAGCCGTGCCACGGGCAGCGGAGCATGCCCTTCTCGATCGACCCCTCCCCGAGCGGGCCGCCCTGATGCGGGCAGCGGTTGCTGAGCGCGGCGTAGCGCCCCTCGTAATGCGTCACGGCAAAGCTGTGCGAGCTGGCAGACACGGTCTTCACGCGCCCTTCCGGAAGCTCGTCCAAGGACAGCACGCGATGCCACGTCAGTTCGCCATTGGTTGCGGTTGTCATGAGCACTCAGTCACGCACAAGGCCCAGGCGTTACAGGCTCGACCGACAGGCTTGTGTAACGCGGCGGCACGATCGCTGGACTGTGGAGCGATGGCCGGGACCCATTTCACGAACCTCTTGGTCGTCGTCGCGGTCGCGTTCGCCGCGCCGTTCGCGCTCGGGCTGGCGCCCCGACTGCGTCTTCCCGCGGTCGTGCTCGAGATCGTCGCGGGGATCGCGATCGGCCCGTCAGGCCTCGGCTGGGTCCAGATCGACGAGCCCGTCCAGATCCTCTCGCTGATCGGGCTTGCGTTCCTACTGTTCCTCTCCGGGCTCGAGGTCGACGTGCAGCGACTGCGCGGCCGTACCCTGCGAATCACCGCGCTGGGTTTCGTAGGCTCGCTCGTGCTCGGAGTAGCCGTGGGAGTCGCATTCCATGCGGGTGGGCTCGTGCGCTCGCCGCTGTTCATCGCGATCGTGCTCTCCTCGACCTCGCTGGGCGTGATCGTTCCCGTGCTGAAGGACTCGGGCAACGTCGGGTCGAGCTTCGGTCAGCTCGTGATCGCGGCGGCGTCGATCGCCGACTTCGGCGCGATCATCCTGCTGTCGCTCTTCTTCTCCGGGCAGCGCACAACGGACACGACAGGCAAACTCATCCTGCTGGGCCTGTTCGCTGCACTGGTCGGGGTGATCGGCTTGGCGATCCGGGGGTTCGAGCGCTCGGAGCGCCTCTCGGGCGTGCTCTCCTCGTTGCAGGACACGACCGCACAGATCCGGGTCCGTGGCGCCTTCGTGCTGCTGATCGGGTTCGTCACGCTCGCCGAGCAGGTTGGCTTCGAGACGATCCTCGGCGCATTCGCCGCCGGCGCTCTCCTTTCGCTTGTCGACCGAGACGAGGCGATGACCCATCCGCAGCTCCGCCTCAAGCTCGAGGCCGCGGGCTTTGGGCTGTTCATCCCGGTGTTCTTCGTCACGAGCGGGCTACGTTTCGACCTGAACGCGCTGTTCTCCAGCGCCTCGACGGTCGCTCGGGTTCCCTTATTCCTGCTCGCGCTGCTGGCCGTGCGCGGGCTCCCGGCGCTCCTCTACAGCTCCCAGATCGGGAGACACCAGGCGGCGATCGCGGGATTGCTGCAGTCCACGACGTTGCCGTTCATCGTCACCGCGACAATGATCGGCGAGCAGATCGGAGTCGTCTCCAAGCCGACAGCCGCGGGCCTAATCGCCGCCGGGCTCCTGTCAGTGATCGTGTTTCCCGTCACCGGGCTGACGTTGCTTCGACGCGGCGCCCCCGCCGGACTGCCGCCCATGAGGACCATGCCGAGCCCCGCCGCTGCGATCCTGAGTGTCGAGGACCGCGCGCTGTGCCGCACACCGCAGACATCGGCTCAGGCGACGCCATGAACGCGCGCGCCGAGGCCTACCAGCGGCTCGAAGGACGCTACGTGACGCGGGTACTCGAGCCGTCCCCGCCCGCGGTCACCGACGGCCCGTGGTTCGCAGACGATCCCGTCGCCCGTGGTGACGAGGCGCCCAGCCGCCCCGTCGTGTCACCGGTCGGAACCGGAGATCTGCGCTGGGACGATCTCGCCGCGACCGACCCCGAACTCGCCAACTGGTGCTCGGATCGCTGGCTCGGCGCCCACCGCCGACTCGGGCCCGCGCCGCCGAAGCTCGTGCAAACCCGGATCGCGCTGCACCGTCTTGCCGAGAACGTGGTCTCCCCCGCGCGACGCAAGGCCAACGAGAAGATCGGACTGCGCTACACACGCGGCGGCTTCGGCACACCATTCTTCGGCGCCGACGTCCAGGTTCGCGTATGCGGCACAGCGCTCGTGATGCAAGACACAACCGGCGAGCGAACCGCACCTATCACGACACTTGACGAAGCCGCCGACCACATCGGCCGCGATCTGCTCCCGGAGGAGGCCCGATTCGATCGCGAGTTACTCGACGTCGACGCTGCCGCGGCAGTATTCCTCGGCGACTGGTACGGGTTCGCAGCCTCCGTGCTCGAAGAGCTACGCGCATCGGCCGGACAGCAGACCGACCCGTCGCGCGTTGAGCTTTGGCCAGAGCACTTCGACCTCGCCGCCGAGTTGGGCAGTGAGGCCACGGGGGCCCGCGCCGCCTATGGACTCTCGCCCGGCGACCGCACACACCCCGAGCCGTACCTCTATGTCGCGCCGTGGATCGCACCCGCAGACGACGAGCTCTGGAACGCGACCGGGTTCGCAGGCGCCGAGCTCCCATACGCGGCATTGCTCGACGCCCCAGACCAGCGCAACACGGCGCTGGCCTTCTTCGGCGCCCGGCTGCGGGCGCTCGCCGGATGACCCTCGACGAGGCTGCCGCAACACCCGGCGTGGTTGCGAAACGCGTGATCACAATGAATCGTCACGACACCTGGGGCCGCAAATCGCTTAGCTTCCGACGCGTGACGGTACACGCCGAACCCGGGGATGCCGCGCTCATCGACGCGCTCCGGAGCGGTGACGAGCGATCCTTCGCCCGGCTGGTCGACAGTCATCACCGCGCGCTCCTGCGTATCGCGCAGCTCTACGTCCGGGACGGCGCAGTCGCCGAGGAGGTCGTGCAGGAAACCTGGCTCGCCGTGCTCGAGGGAATCGACCGGTTCGAGTCCCGCTCGTCCCTGAAAACCTGGATCTACAGGATCCTGACCAACCTCGCCAAGACCCGCGCACAGCGCGAGCACCGCCAACTCCCGTTCTCCGCCCTCTCCGACGACGAACCAGAGGTCGACGAGACCCGTTTCCGTCCGATCGACGACCCCAAGTTCCCCCAACAATGGGCCGCACCGCCGCTTTCCTGGCCACACGAGCGCATACTCGCGCGCGAAACGATCGCGCAACTCCGTCACGCAATCGCCCAACTACCGCCAGCGCAGCAGGTAATCGTCGGACTGCGAGACATCGACGGGTGGAGCTCCGACGAAGTCTGCGACGCGCTCGAGATCACACCCGGCAACCAACGGGTACTACTCCACCGAGCCAGATCGCGCCTGCGAAACGCGCTCGACGACTACTTCGAGAACCCATGAGACTCCCCAGATTCCGCAACACAGCCGCCCGGCCCGACCAGCTCACCTGCCGAGAACTCGTACGCCTCGTGACCGACTACCTCGAGGAAGCCCTGCCCGAGATCGAGCGGCGACGCTTCGATACGCACATCGCCGCGTGCCACGGCTGCACCACCTACCTCGCACAGATACGAGACACCATCCGCATCACCGGAACACTGACCGAGGAGTCACTCGCACCGGAAGCCCGAGACCAGCTCCTCGCCGCATTCCGCACCTGGAACCACGAGCGCGAGTAACGGCACCCACAAAGACGACCGGCAACAACCGACCTCGCGGCGGCGCTCCGGGCCGCCTAAACATCAGGGCAGCAGCCCTGAAGCCCGCGCGAAGCGCGTCTCTTGGCGATCCTCGGTGGAGTTGCGTCGCAACGCGAATGCAGGCCTCGGTCCGCGTGCAGGCCGACCGCGTTTGTGCAGCAAGCCGACTGAGGCAGAACTGTCCAGCCCGATCGGTGCGGCCCCTAAAAGTTCCGCTTCGTGAAGGCGGACTTTCGACCATCCGCGTAGGCCCGATGTTCAGGCTCTAGGCGAGCAGCGCGGCGTGCAGATGTTGCTGCAGATCAACCATCCTCGGGTCCGGGTTGGCTGCGTGCGTCGAGTGGCTGGTGAACCCCGTCAGTGTAAGCCTCGGCGAGCAGGTCGGGGAGGTTGATCCGTGGTGTGATCCGATCGAGCTCCGCGGGGAGCTCGATCGGCCGTGGGGTTGTCGTTGAGCGCGTCCGCGCGTGAGAGGTCAAGACGACCGTCTACCGGGCGCACGCTGTCGCCGGCAGTATCTTCACCAGCTGGCGCGTTTAAGGAGCTCGGCGCGGTGGGCGTGGGCCCAGTCGGTGAAGCTGCGTGCCGGGCGGCTCGTGACTGCGGTGATGTCGCCTGTCGGCTCGGAGTTGAACGGCTCCAGGGTGGAGCGGAATTGCTCAATGACGGCATGCGCCAGCTCCTCGGGCATGCCGTAGGACACCATCTGCGCGAGCATGTCGGCCGGATCGGATTCGGCGTAGCGCAGGTCGCGGCCCAGCACCTGGCTGAGGAGCGCGACCTGGTCAGGGGGGCTGAGCGGCTCGGGGCCGGTGAGCTCGTAGACCCGGCCGTCGTGGCCGTCATGGGTGAGGCAGGCCGCGGCGACCGCGGCGATGTCCGCCGGGTCGACGACAGCGGCCCGGCCAGCGGCGAACGGGGCGTGCACGACCTGATCGGCCGTGATCATCGGCGTCCAGTTGAGCGCGTTGGACATGAACCCGGTCGGCCGCAGGAACGTCCACCCGATGCCGCTGTCGCGGATCGCCTCCTCACCGGCCGGTGCAAGGTCGTGATTGGGTCGGGGGCGCCGTGTCCGACGCTGAGCACCGACAGTTTGACGATTCGCTCCACGCTTCCTAGCCGCGCCGCGGCCACGAGCCGGTGATCGTGGGCGGCGATGTTGAGCCCGGAGGTGAGCAGGAACACCGCGTGCACACCGTCCAGCACGGGTGCCAGGTCGCTGTCTGCGAGATCGGCCACGACCTTCTGGGTGCCATCGGGGAAAACCGCGTCAGGATTGCGGGTGAGCACCCGGATCTGGCCTGTCTCGGTACGAAGGAGCGCTGTGATGAGTTCCGATCCGACGTTGCCGGTGGCTCCGGTGATCCAAAATCATTACTTCTGGTCCTTGGTTTGAGATTGGTTTTCGGGGTGAGTTTTTTCGGGGTGGGTTTGGAGCGGGCGCAGCTCCGGCGGGCCGGAGCTGCGCCCTGCGAGGAGACGGTGGGCCGGGTGACCTCGTTTGGCGCCTATGAGCGCCAGATCGACTGGAGCGCTCAGCCCGCGATGACGGGAACGGCTGCGGCATCGGCGCCGACTGCGGCCGCCTCGGCCTCGCCGCTGCGGGCCGCCTTCGAGTGTTCCTGGCTGTCGCGTGAGGAGATCAGCACGGCGGCGAGGATCGCTCCGGCGACGGCGAGGCCGGCGCCGACGAGGAACGCCCGGTCAAAGCCTTTGGTCAGCGCCACGGCCGTGCTGTGGACGCCGGCGTGGAACAGGCTTTGGGTGCGGCTGTTGGCGACGGTCGCGAGGATCGCGAGCCCGAGCGCGCCGCCGACTTGCTGGGAGGTGTTGATCAGTCCGGAGGCCAGGCCCGCCTCGTGTGGCTTGGTCCCGGTGACGGCGGCGATCGTGACGGGCACGAACGCCAATCCGAATCCGACGGCTGCCAACAGGGAGGGGCCGAGGACGTCCGCGGCGAACGAGCCGCCTGTCGCTGGTACTTGCGAGAACCACAGCAGCCCGCCGGCGACCAGCAGCATGCCGGCGATCAGGGGTGTCTTGAAGCCGATGCGCGTGACCAGCTGGCCGGCGGCCCCCGCCGCGATGAAGATCCCCACCGCCAGCGGGAGGTAGGCGATCCCGGTCTTGATCGGGGAGTAGCCCAGCACCTCCTGCAGATAGAGGGAGATGAAGAAGAACATCGAGAACAGCGACATGCCGATCAGCAGCCCGACGACGTTCGCGCCGCGCAGCGTCCTCAGCCGGAAGATCGAGAACGGCACCAGCGGATCACGCTGGCGCAGCTCGATCGCCACGAACGCGATCAGCAGCACCACGGCCGCGGCCAGGAAGACGATCGTTCGGGTCGCGCCCCAGCCGACGTTGACCGCGTCGACGACGGCGTACACGAGCAGCGCCAGCCCGGCGGTGACGGCCACCGCTCCGGGGATGTCGAACGAGTTCCCGGCCTCTTCGCGGCGGCTCTCGCGCAGGATGCGCGGGGCCAGCGCGGCGGCGATCAGCCCGATCGGGACGTTGACGAACAGCACCCAGCGCCAGTTCAGCCCGCTGGTCAGGATCCCGCCCAGCAGGACCCCGGCGGCGCCGCCGGCCCCGGCGACCGCGCCCCAGATGCCGAGCGCGCGGTTGCGCTCGGCCCCGTCGGCGAACGTGGTGGTGATGATCGACAGTGCGGCGGGGGAGACGATCGCGGCGCCCAGGCCCTGGACCGCGCGAGCGACGATCAGCCATGTCTCGGACTGCGCCAAGCCGCCGGCCAGCGAGGCCAACGAGAAGACGACCAGTCCGAGCATGAACATGCGGCGTCGCCCCAGCAGGTCGGCCATCCGCCCGCCCAGCAGCAAAAAACCGCCGAACGTCAGCGTGTAGGCATTCACGACCCAGGTCAGGTTGTCGCGGGAGAAGTGCAGGTGAGCGCCGATCGACGGCAGCGCGACGTTCACGATCGACGCGTCGATCACGATCACGAACTGCACCATCGCCAGCAGCGCGAGCGCGAGATTCTTGGTGCGGGGTGTAAGCGCGGTCACAGGCTCATCCCCAGCATCCGGCCCACGCCCGACAGCGACGCGAAGGCAAATCGCTGCACGCGCGAGGTGCGGATCGCGGTCGGGTGGGCTTTGAACAGCATCGCTACGTAGATCGCTTGGCGCGGACTGTGAGGTATTCCGGCGCCCATCCTCCCGGTCGATGTCAGCGACGCCATGTCGCGAAAGAACCCCTCGTTATCGGCGGCGGGGCGATGGCGATTGATGAACCGAACCGGCTCATCGTGACTGTTTCGCAGGGTGTGCCGGTGACCGGGAGCCGCTGCGGCGCGCTCTCCAGGACCGTAGGTACGCCAAGTCCCGTCCAGCTTCACGTCAAGTCGGCCCTCGACGATCTCAAAACTGTCTTCAACATTGTCGTGCACGTGCACAGGGGGGCTGGGGCTGTGGGGACCGAGCCAGGCATTTGCCTCAAGGACTTCACCATCGGTGTCCTCGCCGTTGCGCACGATCTCCCAATACATGTTCTGGCCCGGGCGAAAGTCGATGCGCCGACTAACGGCGGGGCGAGTTGCAGGGTCAAGGCGGGTTGCAGGGTCCGGAGAAGAAGTAATCACAGGGGCTCCATTGGGTCATTGGTTCTGTATTGGTTGTCCGGTCTAACGCCGGTCTCGGGTCTGAAGTTCGTCGATGGGTGGCGCGTGGCAGATCTCCTAGTCATTCACCTTGGTTGACAAGTTGGGAGAAGCTTCTCACGAGGCGTTGCGTTTGTCAAGCAAGGTGAACTACAATCGTATGGAGATGCCGAAGAGCCTCCAGATCCTTCTCCGCGACGCTCGCGCCGCGATCGAGGCTGCCGTCCGCGCCGATCTCGCACGCAACGGCTTTGGCGATGTCACGCCCGCGCACTCCGCGCTCTTGCGCAACATCGGCGAGGACGGTTCTCGCCCCAGCGACCTCGCCGCGCACGCCGACGTCACGCGCCAAGCCATCACCAAGCTCGTAGACGAGCTCGAGCGGCTCGATCTCGTGCGCCGCGACCCAGACCCGAACGACGGGCGCGGCGTGATCGTCAGATTCACCGACCGCGGACGCGCCGGCGTTGCTATCGCTCGCAAGCGGCAGCTCGCGCTCGAGCGCGACTACGCCGCACAGGTCGGCGCCGACCGCTGGGCCGAGGTGCGCTCAACCCTCGAGACCCTATTCGGTGACGATCCCAACGAGGACCTGAGCCTGCCTGCCCCCCCAGACCTATCCGACCGGGAACGCGACGACGACAATCAAGCACGCGCGACCAGTGAATGAGCGGTCAAGCAGTGGGTCCGCGCCGTGCGTGCGAGCCACGACTGGAGTCTGTGGTTCGCGTCGTCGACCGGGCCTGAGCCAACGAAGACGCTTCTATGAGCGCCTCGCCACCCCCTGAGCCTGACCCCGGGCGGCTCCACAGGTGCTCTCAGCTGAGATAACCACTGTTCTCGTCGGGCCACCGCGCTTCCGCGATGTTGCAGGCTCCTAACACGACGACTGTTTCCGGTATTTCAGCGTCGTCCTTTCAATTCTGCGGGGCTGCGCGGCCTCGCGCTGTATCTGGGCTCGCGCTTACTCGAGCAAGCCACGCTCCTTCAGGAACTCACGGTTCGACTGGCCGACCTCGATCAGGTGGCCATCGGGATCGTGCAGGTAGCAACGCAGCTCGACGCCGTGGTCGACTGGCGGGGTCAAGAACTGGGCTCCCTTGGCGCTCCAGTCCTCATAGACCTCCTGGATGTTGGCGACTCGGATGTTCAGGAAGCTGCTTGTCGTGTCGGGATCGGGTGCAGTCAGCGTCACAGCTGGCTTGTCGTCGGTCGGGCCACCGCCCGAGTTGATGATGATCCAGCTGTTCGCGAGCGCGACAACCGCGGGGCTTTCGGAGACGACTTCACCGCCGAGGACATGTGCGTAGAAGTCTCGCGAGCGAGCGATGTCCTCCGACACGACGAAGTGGGTGAGCAGGATGCCCGTTTCGGGGGCAGGGAACGGCGCCATATCAGTTCTCCCTTGACCGCTGAAGGCGGTACCACGCGAACCGTATGGGAGGCATGGTGACCTCAGCGGTGAGTAGTTTCATGTGTGTCTGCGGAACCTGTCGGTGAGGTGTTACGCGACTAGCTTTGAGGTGATGAAGCGGTGGATGGCTTCGTTGGCGTTGTCCTGAAACGACGGGTTGGCCAGATCGGGCAAGAGGTCGGTTTGATCGACCATGGGACCGTTCAACTTGTTCGCCGCGCTGGCGTAGAACGCGCCGCTGGATAGGGTCGGGTCGGTGACACCGTCGACGAGCCGCTTCGCCCCCACGTCGAGTTTGTGGGCGAAACCTAGGACGGGCAGGACGTACTTGGCGGCTACCTGCATCGGTAGCGGAAGGCCGTTGGGGGCGCCGGTGCCGGTGGTGTTCCCGGGGCTCACGGTGACGAAGCGGCGATCGGGGTGTTGGCGGGCCAGGTAGGCCATCCACAGGGCCCCGATGTACTTGGCCTGCGCGAAGGCGAGGTTGAAGTCAGCTTTTCCGGTGGCGAAGTAGCTGCCGTCGATGACGGTGGCGAGCTCATCGGCAGAGGTTGAGTCGAAGGATGGCCCTTTCATCCGCAACTTCGGCACTCCGAGGACTGCTTCACTTCCGGCGAGGACCGCAACCTCGCCTAGTCGATCCTCGGCCAAGAGCCCTTCGAGGAGGACGACGTGGCCAAGGACGTTCGTCGCGAACACGGTGGTGACCCCGTCAACGGTCAAGCCCATCGTCTTCGGGCCAATGACGCCGGCGTTCATGACCAGCGCGTCGACGGATCCGCTGATGCCGGCCAGGCCGGCGCGGACCGAATCCAGATTGGCGACGTCCATGACAACGATGTCGAAGATGCGCCGGCCGATCGCGGCTTCGAGCTCGGCCTTCGCCGTTGTCGCCTTGTCTCGGTTCCGGCACGCCAGGTAGATGCGGGTGATCTCCGGACGTGACGCCAGTTGCCGGGCCACCTCCTTGCCGATTCCGGCGTTCGCGCCCGTGATCAATACGGTCTTTTCCGGGGTTGTGCTCATCGAGTTCCTCTCACGTTGAAAGTCCAGCCAGGGTTCGCTGAATGGTGTGATCAGGCCGCCGGGCAGATATGGCGGCTACACCCTGCTCGGCCTGGCCCGGCAACAGCGGCTTGCTGCTTTCCCGGCGCTAGCAGCCCCGGGGTTCCTTGCCTGACTGGATTTGTTGATCCACTATGTCAGACCAAGACTGGAATGTCAAAGCCATTCCGAACGCTATACTTCTCCTCATGTCCTCAAGGAGTTCTGATCGGCCGCGGTTGACGCGCAAGGGTGAGGTGACGCGCGCGCGCATCGTTGACGCCGCGGCACAACTGATCTTTCAGCAGGGCGTTGCCGGCACGACGGTCGAGGAAGTGCGCGACGGCGCACACGTGAGCAGCTCGCAGCTCTACCACTACTTCGAGGACAAGCCGGCGCTGGTCCGCGCAGTCATCGAGCGCCAGGCCGACAGGGCCATCGGCACGCAGGAGCAGTTCGACCTCAGCACCCTCGACGGCCTACGGGAGTGGCGCGATTTCGTGGTCGATCAGACCCGCAACACGGACGGGCGCGGCGGTTGTCCGATCGGGTCGCTCGGTTCCGCGCTCGCCGAGACCGAGCCCGAAGCCAGGGCAATCGTTGCGGCGACCTTCAAACGCATGGAGGCCAGCATCACGGCCGGTCTTCTGCGGATGCACGCGCTTGGCCGACTCGGACCCGAGGCCGATCCGCGCCGGCTCGCGTTGGCCTTGCTTGCCGCGCTCGAAGGCGGCCTCCTGCTTGCTCAGGTCCAGCGCGACCCCGAACCGCTCGCGGCCGCGCTCGACGCGATGCTCACGCTCATCGCCATCCTCAGCAGCACCACGAGCACTTCGCTCAACCGCTGAGCCGACGGACCGACGTCAGTCGGTGCGCGCGGTGCGCACCAGCACGGCCTAGAGGTAAATCAGCGAAGGCGGCCGCGCGGGCGGGTGATCGAGGTTCTGGGTGGGCCTGTGTCCCGGTGACCACGGTCGTGGTGCACGCAGCCGGCACCAACTCTTCAGAACACGAGCCTGGCCCGGCCGCCAACCTCGCTGGCCGTACCCGAAGGCGAGCGCGGAGTCGGCGATCGGACCGTCGAGGCTGTCCTCTGGGAAGAAACACGTAATGACAGACAGCCGAATATTGGATTATATGAGCCAGTCTGTTACAGTCGGCGTCAGCGAAAATGGATTGTCTGTTCCAACTATCAAAAGGGATGTCGACTATGGATCTGCAAGACAAGAAGGCGCTGATCACCGGGGGCACCTCCGGGATGGGTATCGCCGTCGCACTGTCGATGGCCGAGAAGGGCGCGGCAGTGGTCATCACCGGTCGCGATGAGACCCGCGGCGCGAGCACCGCGGAGAAGATCCGGGCGGGGGGGCACGATGCGGAGTTCATCGCTGCTGATTTCTCGGAGATGTCCGAGGTGCGGCGCGTCGCCGACGCGGCAGGCGAGATCGATGTTCTGGTCAACTGTGCCGGCGTTGCCGTCCGGGCGTTGGCGGCTGACACCGACGAGCCGGGGTTCGACGGTTAGTCTCGGACTGCGGCGACGCCGGGGTGGCCGGGTCGCTCCTCCTTCAGCGCGTATTCGGCCCATCCGAGCGCATTGTCGCGGTTGTAGTCGTTTCTCCGGTCGATCTCGGCGCCCGCGGCGACGAGCAGCCCAACGCACTCGATCGCCCCGAACGCGGCGGCGAGGTGCAGCGCGCCGCACCCTTGGTATGGACCGGCATTCGGATCCGCGCCTTGGTCGAGCAGCCAGGCGACGGCCCCAGGACGTTCGTTCTGGGCGGCGTGCACAAGCGCCTCGTCGAGGACATCCTGTGGGATGTCCCGCGCCGGTAGACGATGTAGCCAGCCGATGTCGGCAGGGTTTGGTCGGTGCAAGTACGCCTCGGGGATCAGTCCGCCGTGTCCGTCGAGGAACTGCTCGAGGCGGTCGACGCGGCCAGCCCCGGCAGCGATCCAAGGGCGTCCGGTGCGAGCTCAATCGCGGCGAGAACATCAGCCCACCCACGCGAGGCGTGATAGATCGCAGTCTCAAGCGGCGTCACGCCATGGATTCCGAGGACGTCCACCCGGGCGCCGGCAGCGAGCAGGATCTCGACAAGCTCAAGGCGGTCGAAGCACGCAGCGAGGTTCAGCGGACCGTCGAGGTCGCTGCCGCGTTCGATCAATAGATCGACGCAGGCTCGGTTGACGCCGAGCTCGTGACGCAGCGAGGTCCCGAACACGTCCGGTTGCGCAACCTCGCCGAGCAGCGACCCGCCAGCACCCCCCTCGACATGCACGGCCCGGCCCAGGGGTGACCCCCCGCGGATATGAATGCAGGACCCTTCGCCGCCGGCGGTCGCGGACCCGCTCGTCGCCAAACGCGAGTTCGACACCGGCGCTCGGACCATGGCGAAACGCGAGCGTCCTCGTATCCGCGCAAGGCGAGTCGTTCGTCGCCAGCAGCGAGATGCTCGTGCGGATGCCAAAGCGGGGCGTGGGACCGCCAAGGGCGCCTCGCGCTCTTGCCCTGCGCTTGCAGTAGTCGCGGCTCCTCGTGGCCTGTTCGTTTGCCCAGGGGGAGCTGACGGCACCGCCGGAGTCGCGTCCCAGCGGTGCCCTGCCTACCGACTCACGGCGCCAGGCCCGTCGATGGGGTATCGCTATAGGGCAGGCAGGTCGGAACCGGTGCTTTGAGGGCGCCGATGAAGCCGAGGATCTTTCCGTTGGATAGCCGTTTTGCCGCCAGCACGTAGTGAAAGCCGGCAGGCGCCGGATGGCGCTCGGCCGCGCGAGGCGTGTAGGTCATGGAGATCGAGCCGTTGTACTCGTAGTAGCGGTCGGGATGCATCACGATGTGACCGGACCCGTCGGGCGAGACGCAACCAGCTTTGATCGGGATCACGGTCGTGTCGTATCCGAGGGCCTTCAGCTTGGCGTTGAGGGCGGGGATCCCGGTCGCCATCTCGCGCAGGGTGATCGTGATCGAGCCGTTCGGGTGCCGGGTCAACGCGTAAGCGAGCGGCGCGGCCGGGCCGGCGCTTGTGAGCAGGATCGCCGTGACGGCGACCGCGGCAACCAACGCAGCGGCAGGCAGTGCGAGCAGCGGACGAGTCCAACCACGGCGCGCGGGCGCGCGGACGGATCCGCGCCGGAGCGCGGCGGCGGTGAGCTGGCGTCCGAGGAGTTCTAGGTGGAGGGGAAGCGGTTCGGGGCAGGTCATCGAGAGACTCCTTGTACTCGTCGCGAGAGGGCTTTGAGGGCACGCGATACGCGGGCTCGCGCGTTCTGTTCAGTTGTCGCCATCACCGTGGCCGCCTCGCCGTAATCAAGTCCGTCGATCACCCGAAGCTCGAGGGCCTGGCGTTGTGCAGCGGGCAGGCTGTCCAGAGCACCAATCAGCTCTCCGGTGCGCGCGGCCGCGTCCAATTGCGCATCGACCTGGGCGAGATCATCGAGATCGTGGTCGAGCTGAATCCCGAGCTTGCGGCACGTCGCCAGCTCGACCCGGCCACGGCGGTGATATTGGCGCACCAAGTTGCGCGCGATCCCGTAGAGCCACCCCCGCGCCTCCTGATCGCTGGTCCCGCGGAACCGTCCGAGGCCCACGAGTGCCTGCGCAAAAGTCTCGGCCGTGAGGTCCGCGGCGCTCGCCATGTCGGGTGTCTGCGTCCGAATCCAGCGCTCGACTGCGACTGCGTGGCGTCGGTAGAACTCGCCGAACGCATCCGCGTTGGTGACCGCTGCGCGCAACAAGTCGATGTCGTCGGGAACCGGCCTGGAATGGTCCATCACCGATGAAGTGCCTCCTGACCGAAAAGCGTGACAGCCCTCCTTCGGCAGAGGCCAGCGGCGCCCGTGTCCGCGAAGCGGGCATAGCAGGGCTCGTCCGGCTCGCTCCGAGAGACGCGCAATTCGCCACCTGCGGGGCACAGTGTGACCTTCGATCGCCGGTCGACGACGACGATCGGCGTGAAGTGCCGCGTTACCTCGAAAGCGGGGCGCGCCGCTCCGGGCCCTGCAAATTTCAAAAGCGGGTCTGTGCTCCGTTTGCGCCCCAGACCTGAGTTGCGCGGATAGCGCGCCTCCGCAGGTCCGTCGGCGAGCGGCACAAGCCCGGCGTGGACGTCCCGTAGCGGTGCCCGGGCTTCGCCGATGGCTCCTATGTCAAGCAAACGGTGATCGGACTGGTGGTCGGGTCATGGAGCAGGTGATAGACGCGTCGGACGAGGTGGCGCTTGAGGCAGCGGATCGCCTCGGTGTTCGTCTTGCCGTTGGCGCGTTGTTTGGCGAGGTAAGCCGCGGTCTGGGGGTCGCGCATGATCTTGGTGAGGGCGAGCATGTGAAAGGCGTGGTTGAGTTGTCGGTTGCCGCCGGGGTCCAGGCGGTAGCGGTCGGTCCGTCCGGATGAGACGGGGATCGGGGCGCATCCGGAGATGCGCGCGAGCTGCGCGTCGCTTGTGAAGCGGTCAATCCCGGCGATCTCACCGATCAGCTTGGCTGCGATTAGCACGCCCAAGCCCGTCTCGGCCAGCAGGTGCGGCGCGACCTGCTTGACCAGGCCGGCAAGCTGCTCGTGGAGCCCGGTGATCGTCTGGGTCAGCTCGCGAATCCGGGCGATCATGTCGCGTGCGATCTGCACTTGGATGGTGGTCTCAGTGCGTCGCAGGCGTTGCGCGATCTTGGTCTGCCACGTCGGTCGGATCAGCACGCGCTTGGGGATCTCCCACTCGGGCCACAGGTCGTGCAGCTGCCAGCGCAGCTCGTTGATCATCCGCGTCCGGGAGTCAACGAGCCGTTCGCGATGCAACGCCAGCAGCCGGATCTCGAGCTCGGCGCCGGCGAGCCGGGCCGTCGGGAGTGTCTCGACGCCCTCTCTGAGCGCGGCTCGAGCGATCGCCAAAGCGTCGATCGGATCAGACTTCCCACGCTCGCGAACACCCTCGCGGGCATTGGCCATCAACCGCGGCGAGAGACGCACGACCGCCTCACCGCGATCGATCAAAAACCGCTCCAAGGACCCCGACACATGCCGGACATCCTCGATCGCCCACACGCGCTCTGAGTCGAGCTTGCGAGCCCACTCCAGCATCTGACCGAACCCCTCGCGCCGGGCAGCGACCGTGCGCTGCGCGATCCGCACACCGAGAGAGTCGACCGCGACCCCCGAATGCGTCTGCTTGTGCGGATCGATCCCGATCGTCACCATCCCAACCGTCCCTTCCTCGAATAACCCGATGAAGCGGACTCCCGGCGGACAGTATTCAGTTGGGGCTCTGCCAAGCTCCTATCAAGTCACGCCAGGACGTCCTTGACGGCGACGAGCGACACCATCGGCGAAAGTCAGCCACCAGGCGACCAAAGCAGGGAGAGTCAGCTCGAAGCCGTCAAGGACAATCCACCACGCGCGCCAACAGCGCAACGCCCAACCAGCTTCACACTGAATAACAGGGCTGGCGGTGTGAGGCTCCGTCGCTCGATTCTGCCTATGCAAATTTCGGGATTTGCGCGCGCTCGATCCGCTGCTGGCAAGGTCGCCAAGGACGAATCGATGGCGATCGAGTTGTCGCCGCCGTGGCACTCGTTGGCCGCGATCGGCCGTGAGCACGAAAGCATTCATCGCCGACGATCTGGCGTGCACTGCTGTGCACTGCGGGAGGCAGTAGCGACGCGCATCCCGCGGAGAGCCGGAACACGACGAACCGTTGAACCGGCAGGTCACTCATGTTGTTTGGCTGTCGAGGAGCGAGCGTGGGAGCGTCAGGCGGAGCCGATCAGAATCGTTCTTGCCTCCCAGCAGTCCCATGCCGAACGTACCCTTCGGCATCAGCGCGTGAGCGTGAACGTCTTGTTTCGGGTGATGGTGGTGCCGCCGGTGGTCGTGAAGCTCGCGTTGGCGGTTATCTTGGCCTTGTTCGTGCCGTGCAGTAGGCGCTTGCCAGCTCGAGTCAGCCGGATCTTCACTTGGTAGACGCCTGCCTTGGAGAAGCTGGCCGTCGCGGCCGCTACCAGGCTTGGGCGTTTGTGGGCACGGGTCGATTTTGCGACCTTCGCCAGTGCAGACCACGAGATCCGGAGCGTTCCGGAGCTGGGAGCGCTGAAGGTAAACGTGAACCCGTGCGCATTCAAGAGCTGGGCGATCCGAGAGTGGTTCCCGTGAGGTGCCAGCATGTGGGCGAGCGCGGCGGAGATTTGTGCCCGCGACGGCTGCACCGGCCCGAGCTGTCGCGAGGCGCTTGAGCCATCGAAGTTCGGATCGCCGCCATAGCTGGCCGTGATCGCGTGGGACCCCTGTGCGAAGCTGGTGGTGCATGTCGCCTGGCTTCCCGTCAACGGTTGGCTGATACAGCCCGCAATGGCGGTACCGTCGTTGAGGAATCGCACCGTTGCGGACGGCATCACCGGACCCGTTGGAGTGGCCGTCACGGTTGCGGTGAGCACCACTTTGTCGCCGATGTGAGGCGCGGGGTTGGATATCGCTAGCCTCGTTGCTGTCGCGCCGGGCCCGATCGCGAGCGGCAGCGGTGCGCTCGTCGAGCCTTGAAAGATGGAGCCGTTCGAGGGCTGGTAGGTAGCGGTCAGCGAATGGGGTGATTTGGCGGATGCGAATGATGTCTGGCAGCTCGCCATCCCGAACGCGTTCAGCGGCTGGTTCGCGCAGCTCGGGATGCTTATGCCGCCGTTGTCGAACTGCGCTGTGCCCCCACGCATCGGGGGTCCGCCCGTTACGGTCGCGGTCAGGGTCACCGTGTGGTTGGTGACGGGGTAGGTCGGGCTCGCCGACACACTCGTTGCGGTCGGAGTCGGCACCACGGTCGCGGTCACGCTGTTAGACGCGTAGTCGATCCGCACGGTCCCCGCGATGCTGCCGCCGGCACAATAGACCGGTATCGGCGCTCCGTTGGCAGCGTTACTGAACGTCCCTGACAGGGTCCCGGTGGTCGTCACGAGCGTCAGCACGTCTCCGACGTTGAGCCCTCCCGGCGTCGTGCAGGCAAGGCTCACACCGAGCAGATCCAGATTGGCGCCTCCGAGGGCCACGTTTCCAGTCGCGCTCAGCAGCGACGAATAGTCCGGCCCGAACGTGGGATTAGTACGGCTGAAAAGCATCGACAGGGTGCTGGTGGAGTCGAGCGTCACCGCTCCATTGACAGTCAGCACCGGCGAGCCAAAGAAAGGCTCTCCGATCTGGATGCGACCCCCGGTCATCGTCAAAGGACCTGTGCCGCCGGGATCGGCGATTAGCTCCGCGCCGCCGCTGAAGCTGATCGGGTTGCCGTCGCTGAAATTAAGCGAGGAGGGCGAATTGTTGGCTTGCGAAAGGAGCGCAACCGTTCCGGGCGCCGAGCCGCTGCCATGGACGTTCACCGCACCGACTTCATCGTCGGCGAACAAATTCAGTGACCCCCCGGCGCTGAGGTCTACGGTGAGGGCGTTACCGCTGCCGGTGACCGGGCTGGGCAGACTCAAGCCACTGGTTGTCGGGCCACCCGTGATCGACCAAGTCTGGTTCGCGTCCAGCATGAGCGGGATATCCCAGCTCGCGAAGGGGCCGGTGTCGTCAGCGGCTGGCGCCGCCGTCAACCCGCCGCCGCCGAGCGTGACCGCTGGTTCGGACGACGGAGCCCCGAACCCCACCTGGTACGGGACCCCGTCGTCGATCGAGATCGCGTTCGCGGTGATCCCACTGATGTCGTTGCCGCTCGCGAAGCAAGCGTCCGTGCTCGGGCAGCCAGGGAGCGCTGGGAACTTCAGCGTGCCAACCGAGCCGCTCGGTGCCACCCCACCGGACCAGTTGGTCGTCTCCGACCAATTTCGAGCATTAGGAACCGTAAGCGGAGTCGCACCGCCCCAGGTGAAATCCGACAGCGCCAACGCCGGCGACGAAAGCAGCCACAAGCAGGCGGCGACGACCGAGGCCCAGAAGATGACCGCAGGCCGTGGAGCGCGACCCATGCACCCGGACACCCCGACGGTCTCCTCTCGCAGCTAGCTGACACCCCGATGGTCCGAGACTCACCCCACTTCCCAGACTCGCGCAACTGTACACCCCTCCTCAGCAAGGGTCGAAGCGAGCCTCGCGTGACCCCCACCCGGGGAAAGGCCTCGCAAGACCGAGCGGCCGCACCATCATCTACCGGAACACCCATCACATCATGTACCCGACCCGGAACCACCCCGAGCCGAGGACCGAAGTAAGCCTGGGCGTCCGCGGACACACCCCTGCCCCTCAACGCGCTCACGCTCCCCCGACACTTCGAGCAACCCACACCGACGACCATCAACGCGCTTGACATCCCACAGTCGGCACAAGTAAGCAGGGCAGAACACCGGGGCCTGCAGAATCGCGGCGCTGCTTACGCAGAGTCAAGTCGTCGTCGCCGGCGCTGCCGGCCGTCAACACCAACGCGCTCACGATGGAGATGTCGCCGAGCAATCTCCGGCAGCGGGGCCGTCGCTACCTGAAAGCACTCGTCCGGCCCCCGGACGTCCCGCAGCAGGTCGCACGGGGAGAAGCGGCCTGCTGTGGAGCGCGCGTTTGCGTACGGCGGCCCGGCGCTGGTCAACGTCCCGACCGACCCGGCGGTCGCTACCCGCGGCGGTCAAACCTCGCCCTAGGGGCTTTGTGCGCGTTCGAGCTCGATGGGGTCGTGCGAGCAGATCAGCGTTACCTCGTCGGCGTGGCTCCTGGCCAGCTCGCGCAGGCGTTCCTGGTTGGCGTGACGGAGCTTCCCGTCGGCCTGCACGATCGACTGGAAGGCGCGCAGCCCGACCGGGCAGCGGCGCGGCGTCTCGATATCGCCCCGGTGGAAGTACGCGTCCCCGCAGTGGAGCAGCCAGCGCTCACCGTCGCGGACCGCGACCGCGTTGTGACCGAGGCTGTGGCCGGGGAGTGGGATGATCAGGATCTCGATCGCGCTATCGGGTAGGATCCGCACGCTCTCAAAGCCGAGCCACCGGTCGCCGCCGGGCTCGTGCGCGACCCAGTTGGGGCCGTGGGCCCAGTGGGTCGTACTCATCGCGTAGCGCCGGCGCTCGCGGCCGGGCGGGTTATGCATCGTCTCGAGCTCGCGCGCCCACAGGTGGACCTGCGCTTGCGGGAAGTCGGGCAGCCCGCCGCCGTGGTCGATGTCGAGGTGGGTGAGCACGATGTGACGGACGTCGGCGGGATCGAAGCCGAGCGACTTCACCTGTGCGATCGCGGTCTCGGCTCTGTCCAAGCGCGGGCGCGTGAGTGCCTTGAACAGCGCGTTCATCTGCTGGCGCTTGTTCACATCGCCGGCGCCGAACCCGGTGTCGACCAGCGTGATGCCGTCGGGCGCCTCGATCAGCAGCACGTGGCAGACCAGCTTGCCGGGCCCGAGCAGGCTCCCATCGCCGTTGATCATCTGCTGACCGCGCGGGCACATCGTCCCGCAGTTGATGTGGTGGATGGGGAGGGCCACGCCGGGCGCGGATCCTACGGCTTTCGCGGGGTCGCGGATGCTCCCCCACCGGCCGGCGCGCGTTTAGGCGCGAGCCGGCCCATCCCACTTCTTGATCCGAAAATGTCGGCGAGCCGGCCATCCCATCGTCGCCTAAGCGCTCGTCCGATTGAAGCTCTCGATCCGGTGAAAGCGGTCGTCCGACCGGCGAGCTCGCCTTCCGCGCTTAGCGGAGCCCGTGAAGTCGCCGACGACATGCCCGCACGACTAGCCAAGGCGGGTTTGCGTCGGCCGTCGCGAGCGTGGCTCCTCCACGCTTATTGGAGTCATCCGGCGGTGATGCCTGGGTCGATCCGGTCGATCGGCCAACGCCAGCCAGAGAACCGGGCTCCGGACCTACAGCTAGCGCACCCTCGTGAAGCTCCTGGCGACCTTCAGGGGTTCGCTCAGCGACCGGGGTTGCAGTAGCCAGCGTGAAGGCAACCGTATTACTTCGTGAGCACCGAGGGGCGGTCACGGAGCGCCTATGACACATGATTGATCAGCGTCTCGGGACGGCTCCCGCCCGGGCCGGGACTGTTCATGTTGGTGCCAAGCGAGAACTGGCCGATCGAATCGAACCTTGCGGTAATCGTGCCCTTGGTGACCGTGGCGTACCGGCTGGTGGCCGAGGCATGGCCTCCCTTGCAGTGCTCCGCAACGTACTTGCGACGTCCACCTGACGATTTGAGGCTCAGGCCGCCCGAGAGCACACCCCCGGGAGTGCTCACATGGGCGCTAGTCAGGTTCGGATTCGAGCGGGCGAACGGCTTGGCTGCGGTGGCGCCTATTTCGTGGTTTATCTCGATAAAGGGGCTCCCGGCCGTCGGATCGAACACGCTGACGACCACGGTGTAGCGCTTCGGCTTGCCTCCTTGCCCAGCCGCTTCGAGATAGGCGACGGGCTTGGTCAGGCTAAACGGCCCTGAGCCTTCCACGCTGTAGTACGGGGACGGGCAGGCAGCCAGGCACACATTCGTCGTGTAGGTGTCCACTGCCCAGCCGGTCAGGCGCGTGACGGTGATCGTTTTGAAGAATTGATCGCCGACCTTGATCCGGATCGTGCCCGTGAGCGTGCCGTAGATCGCGTTGTGCTTGAAATTGCAGCCGAACAGCTGCTTGAGACTCCGCAGGCGCGGCGGGCCGCTGAAGGTGAAGTTGAACTCGCCGTCGGCACCGCCCGGGCCGAGAGGATCGTCGACCACGATCGAGGCCTTCGAGCGGTTAATGTTGACCTCGCCGGCAGCGAGCTTGACGTCCCATGAGTGGGTCTGTGCGAGCCCGCGCGTCGTCTTTGTCAGGGTGAGCGACAGGGTGTCAAGGGACGTGCCCGGTGTCCCGACCTCGCCACCCAGTGACACCCGGTAGCCGTGGACGAGACCGCCGCTGAAATTCAGGCCGATCACGCCCTTCATAGATCCGGCCGACCCCCGAGCCGCCGCGGTCCTGCCGCCACCCGCCGCGTGCGCGCCGGCGGCCAATACCGATAGCGTGAGCGCCACGATGACTACCGGGATCAGGCCTGGCCTCGTTCGCATTCGTGTCAGCGGGAGATTGGCGGGCGGGTCATGTACCTGTGCACCACGGATGCGGACGGATCGGCCCCGCTAGCCCCGGACGAGGAACAATCCCGTTGTGGCGAGACTACGCCCTTGGTGCCCGGGTGTCCATGGCCCGTCCGGACCGGACCGGACCGAACGGGTCGGGTAGGGGCGAACTCCCGGCATCGTGCGCCAGGGCCGGCAATCGCCCCGAGCGACGGACACGCCGGTTGCTGCCTATGAACCCCGCGCCAGCTCCGCTGGGGTCTGGCTTCATTATTCGCCAGAAGCAAGCGTGTGGCGGCCGCGGAGGGCGACGATCCCTTTGAACCTCAGGCCAGCGGACAGCTCGCGACGCCTATGGCGACATCGGGATCGCCCGCGGGCGGCGCCAAAGGCGGCGCACTTGAGATCGAGCACGTGCGAGTCGAGCACCGGAGCTCGTCCGTCGCCGAATCGCCGGGGCTCACGAATTGATGAGCCACCGCGGGTTTTCACAAGTAGCCCAGCATTGCTGGACGGTGCCGATCCCTGCTCGCACCCGAGGGCGGCCCTGGTGTTCCGTCACCGATCCAACGCGGCCGCCGACCGGCCTGGGCGGCCGGCCTAATGTTGGTGCGTGCTGGCTCGATCAGCTGCGGGCGGGGCGCACGAGCTGGATCGTGATGCCGACGTTGACGGTGGCCCACTCACGGTCAGCGGTGACCGCGGGCACTCCGAGTCGCTGGGCTAGGGCGAGACACGCGCGATCCCCGAGCGACAGGCCCGTTACGCGGGTCGGAGCCCAGAGTGCGGCTGCCGCGAGGGCGTCCTCGGTGGTGAAGGGCTCGACGTTGACTTGTGCGGTGACGGCGCGCAGGATGCGGTCGGCGTCGCGTTCATGGCGGACGAGGACAGCCGCAACCTCGCTGAGGTTCACCGTGCTGACAGCGGCTCCCTCGGCGATGACGTCGGCCACTGCGGTCGCGCCGGGCTCCTGGAACAGGAGCGTGAGCAGCGCGGAGGCGTCCAGCACGCTAAGGCCGCGTAAGTGGGCTCGGTGTTCTCCCGGCGGATCGGTGGGCTCATCGGATTGTGGTTCTGACATGGCGCTTCCTTTCGCGCGGGCGGCACTAAGCAATGCGTGCGGCGCGTGTATGAGGAGACCGAATGCGGCCCGCGACAGAAAGGGGAAGGTGGGGGCGGTCGCCGTCTACGCGCTGGGCAGCGCGGGCGGTGCATTCGCCGACCAGACAGTGGTCACGCCGACCATGTCGTGCGGAGCCCCATCGGCGCGATCCTCGCAGCGCGCGCTTGGCGCGTTCCTGCGACGCGCCTCGTGGTGAGAGCGGTAGGTTGGAAGCCGGTAAAGACCCAGCGTCCCGCGGCGGCGGCTCCTTCGCTCCTTCCGAGGATCCGGGCCGTGGATGCCCGCCCAGCGTTTCAGCAGCTCCTCGGCGGAGAGAGACGGCAGCTCGCGATAACAGATGCCGACGCTCATCGTGATCTGACCGTACCGGCGGATACGGACGGCATCTGGCCCGGACGCACCGCGTCTGCGCCCTCGGCGGCAGCCTGCTCCTGACGGTCGGCGGCCAGGTCCTCGAGCAGTGAATAGTCCAGGGATCCCGCGAGCCCGATCAGGGTGTGGGCGGCGGTGCGCCGGCTCTCGACCCGGAGCGAACCGTCGCTCTCCTCGCTGATCCTCACCTCGTCACCGGGCTTCAGACCGAGCCGGTTCCGGAGGTCGGCCGGGAGGACGAGTCGCCCCCGGTCATCAAGTCTGGCATTCCCACTTAGGCGCACCACGTGGGAAATCTTAGCACTCGCCCACGTCTCGAGGAAAATGGGCCATGCGAGGCGCGCAGGACGGTTGGCTCGGCCGTAGGACGTCTTACGGACCATCGGATTCGTTCCCGTGCAGGCGGGGGGTTATCGCTTCGTCATCGCCGCCAACGCAGCGCGGACCACTGCTACGGCGACGAAGCAGTCGCCGGGCACGCTAGGACGGCCCCGGGGGGCAACATTTGCATAGGCAGAAAAGCTCCTTGCGAGTCGTTTCAGCCAGCCCCGCATCCGGCGAGACCCGGGGCTCCGCTTGGCCATGGGCGCCTGGCTCGGTGGTGCGTTTCAGCGTGGCCGGTTCTGTCCGCGAGCAGCAGTGCGGTGAGCGCGTCATGCGCGGCCGAGCGTTGCTCCTTCCCGAGCGGAGGAGGCTTGCCGACGCCGACCGGCTAAACGCGGTCGAAGCGTCCTCGGGAGGTGAGCGGCGTGCTCTGGTCTACCTCGGGCAGGTACTCGTCGAGAAACACCCGGGCGACGAGCTCTTGGCGCGACGCGACGCCGACCTTCTCGTAGAGGTTCTTGGTGTGGTCCTCGACCGTGTGCGGAGAGAGGACCAGCGACTCGGCGATCTCGGCGCGGGACAGCCCGCGTGCCAGGAGCGTGGCGACCTCACGCTCGCGGGCGGTGGCGCCGAACGCCTCCAGGCGGACGGTTGCCGAGCGGGCCGCGCTGGCGCGCTCGATCACGATCGCCACGCGGCCGTCAGAAACCGATCCCGGACGGGACGCGTGGAGGGTCACCCAACTCTCCTGGGCCGGTACGGTGATGACGTTCGCGCCTCCCTGGGCTGCGTGGGGCGCGCTACGGACGAACCCCGCGAGCGAAAGCACCGCGGCGGGCATGTCGTCGTCGGCATAGCGGAGGTCGCTGGCGGCGATCGAGGCGAGCAATTCCCGCGCCGGCGGAGTGATCAGCTCCACCTCGTCGCCGGGCCCGAGGACGACGAGGCCTGGCGGCTCGAGCCCATTGATGCGCCGAGCCGCGTCGAAGCGCAGCGAAGTGCGGATCCCGCGCGCGACCGCTCCGGTGATCGCGGCGAGGGCGTCGGCATCCTGCTGCTGGAACGGGCCACTGGACCCGCGCCGGGCGACGTGGACCGCGCCCCACACCCGGCCGCGGATGACGAACGCGGCACGCAGCTCGTGGGGGATGTCGAGCGGCAGCAGGAGGTCGCGGTATCGCGGGCTGCTCTCGGGATTGCCACGGGTGGCATGGTCGAGGATCCCAACCGGGACGCGCTTGGCAGCGAGCCCGGCGAACGTGTTCACGTCATCGATCATGTATTCGCTGCGAACGATCAGCTCGCCGGCGCCGGGGCCCTGCTCCGGGGTGAGGATCCCGCGGCCGATCAGCTCCGCGGGGTCATCACTGGTCAGCAGACGCGTGTGCGGATCGAGCGTGTGCCAACAGCTCGCGTCGTTGTCGAGCACCGTGCGCACCCTCGGAGCGAGCTCGGCGAAGAACTCCTGACGCGGCAGTCCCCTGGACGCGAGGAGATCGATCTCGTCGATCAGCGCTTCGACGGACCGTGCCATCGCCAAAGTCTCGCACGGCGGGCAAGAAAGATCCCCGCGCGCGAGGGATGGTCACGCGGCGCCGCGCGGAGCATGCTGCGCACATGACAACTCTCACCCCCATCGCACAGCAGCCCAGCGCCGGCGAGCACCTCTGGTTCTTCGGCGGCCTGATGACCATCAAGGCGGCCAGTGCCGGTGCCCTGGTCACCGAGCAGACGGCCCCCCGCGGAAGCGGCTCGCCGCTCCATGTCCACCACAACGAAGACGAGTGGTTCTACGTTCTCGAAGGTGAGCTCACCATCTGGGTCGACGGCGAGACCCATCTCGCGCCCGCCGGCTCGTTCGTCCTCGGGCCGCGCGACATCCCACACACATTCATCGTGAGCTCCGAGATCGCAAGGTTCCTCCTGGTCACCGAGCCAGGCGAGTTCGCAGGCTTCGTCCGCGCGCTCGCCGAGCCCGCCCCCGGCCCGGAGCTCCCGCCCGGTCCTCCAACGCCGCCCGACATGGAACTGGTGATGAAGACGGCCGCCGAATACGGCCTGGAGATCCTCGGCCCTCCCGGCATCCCCGGCTGACAGTGAAGGAGACAGAACATGACCACCGAGACCCCAAGCAAATCCCTATCGACCGAGAACAGACTGGCCGCCCGCCAATGGGTCGAGGCGTTCAACGCGCGCGACGTCGAGGCCGAGGCCGACGCGCGAACCGCCGACTACAT
>CAWGIA010000005.1:0-300366 GCA_963822535.1 uncultured Solirubrobacterales bacterium | reverse complement strand
TTTGGGAGCAGGAGGTCCCGGGTTCAAATCCCGGCGCCCCGATGACGGCTTATCCGACCGTGGCCGTGAACTTGAGCTTTATCGGACCACAGTGCCCGTTGGTCGCCTTCTGCGTGTAGTCGAGCGTTCCCTTGGCCTTCTTGGAGGTCAGGAACTTGCCCGTGATGGTGGTCGTGGTCCTGGCCTTGGCGCCCGTCGGCCCGGTCTCGGATGGTGATTTGCGCTTCGAGACAGAGAATTTCCCATTCGCCGCGACACTGATCGTGCCGACTTTCACCGGAACCGAGGAAAAGCCACAGATTGTTTCGGTGTATTTGAGGTTCAACAGCTTTTTACCGTTGCTCGACACCGTGAAGGTCAGCGGATCCTTCCCGATGAAGCTGGTCGCGAACGTGACACGGCCCGACGCCGTCCCTTTGAACTTTGCCCCCTTGTCCGGGCTGGCGGCAAATGCGGCTGCCGTTACTGACAGCAGCCCGGCCAGAACCACGGCCCCGGCGGTACGACGGTGGATCTCCATGACTCTCCTTCTAGGTATGTATTTCAAGACGGGCCTCCTGCGGATCGGCGCCTGGGAAAGCGTCTCGGGAAGCCGACGAGCAGACGACTGAAGATCCCCCGCAGGGTGGTCTTCCCGTACCCGTGGGACCCGTCGTACATCGTCAACACGGCAATCGAAACGCGTGAGCAACCCCGAACGAGCAGCACGACCTGGTGATCGAGCAGCCCGGTCCCATAGCCCCACCCGCCCTTGAAGTAGGCCTTCCACCCATTCGGGACCACCTCGCCGATGCCCCAGCGCTCCCAGGGAACGATGCTCCGGAGCAGCCGCATCGCATAGGAGCGGTGGAGCCGCGCGACGTAGCCGTCGATGTGGAGGAAGAACCGTGTCTGATCCCGGGCCGTGATCCGCGTGGCTCCCCACACCGGGTCAGTGGCGAAATGGGTCATGCCGACGTGGTGCGCCAGAGCCCGTAGTCGCCATCGTCCGACATAGTCGAAGATCTGCTGGGCGTCGTCGTTGTTCGAAGCCCGGATCATTGGACCCAAAACGGCACGCTCGCGCCACCGCAGTGACCGGTGCCGGACCCCGGGGAGGTCCAGGTACGTGACGAGCAGCATCGCTTTCACCACGCTGGCCGATAGCTCTACGTGGTCGGCCCGATAACCGTAGAAGGCATGGTCACTCCGGACCGCGAACGCGATGTCCCCCTGGCGAGAGTGGATGTAGCCGATCGCCCGCCTCAGGTCGGGGTGCCAGATCTGGTCGATCGTGCGGTCGGTTCCGGGTACCAGGCAGGGCCCGGCGGCGGACCTGGCCCGCCCGGCTCCGGAGCTGGCGGCGGCGTTCCCGATCACGGGTGGACCCCAGACGAGCGCCACGAGCGCCACGAGCGCCGCTGCTCCCGACCTCCGGAGCGTCACGTTTACTCTCATGCCGAGCCCCCGTAGCTCAGATGGACAGAGCGACGGCCTTCTAAGCCGTGGGTCGCAGGTTCGAATCCTGCCGGGGGCGTTGAGTAGTTATCCCTGGAGACCGAGCGCTTATGACGTGAATCAGATGAGCGTCTGTAGGCTCGATTTGTCGACGGGCAATGGTGTCGGGCAACGGTCGGCGGGCGATGGTCGGCACATCCGACGCGCGTCATCCGTTGGACGCTACGGGAAACCCGGGGACGGTGCCGGATCCCAAGGTTGTTGCATCCCCCAGAGGATCGGGCCGCAGATGAGGAGGGGACTCCGTCCCGGGCGCTCACCCGACCCATCCAGCCGAAGTCGCCCCTATCGGCGGAGAGCAGAACTCTGTGGGTGCGCTCAAGAGCCGACTGAGAAGGTGCTGATAACGCACCGGTCTCACGGGGTTGACGCACGACGCGGCGCTGAAGAGAATCGGCTCATATCCCTGTTCGTCCCTTAGGAGGCTGCATGTCCTGGAATCTCGAAGGGTCCTATTTCGAGACGTGCTCGTGCGACGTGGTGTGTCCCTGTACGGCGTCGCTAGCGCTTGGCGCCACGCATGAGCGTTGCCGGGTGACGCTGGTCTTCAACGTAAAGGATGGCAAGGTGGACGGGACCGACGTGAGCGGTCTGACCGTCGCGGCCGTCGCGGATACGCCGAAGGTGATGAGCGAGGGCAACTGGCGCCTTGGCGTGTTTATTGACGCTGCAGCGTCAGACGAGCAGGCGGAGAAGCTCGGCGGGGTGTTCTCAGGAGCGCTGGGGGGTCCGATGGAGGCGCTGGGGCCACTGGTGGGAGAGAATCTTGGGGTTGAGCGCGCACCGATCGAGGTGCAGGAGAGCGGCCTGCGGCATTCAATCCGGATTGGAGATGCCGTGGATTTCGAGATCGAGGACGTCGTGCCGTTCGGCGTCGAGACGGGCGAGCCCGCGAGGCTCACCGGGATCTTCCATCCAGCGGGTTCTGAGCTGACGGTGGCCCACGCGACGCGCTCGAAGATCGACGCGTTCGGGATCCAGTACGAAGGGAACGCAGCGTTCTCGACGTCGCGGTTTTCATGGGCGGCGTGAGCGGAGCGGCGGCGGTCGCCCGCGCCGGCTCGGATCGGCGCGAGCTCGCAGCCGGGTTCGCTGCAGTTCGCGCGCGGCTGGGTCTCATCGCGCTGCTGATGGCGCTCGCAGCGGTCGCGTGGTGGTCGACAGCCGACCGAATGGCCGGGATGGACGCCGGGCCCGGAACCGACCTCGGGGCTCTGGGATGGTTCTTGGGCGTCTGGGTGGTGATGATGGCCGCGATGATGTTCCCGTCGCTCGCACCGACGGTCGCGCTCTACGCCAGGATGACGCGCCGGCGGGGACTGGACCGCCCGTTGCTGTTCGCGGGCGGCTACTTGCTCGTGTGGGGCATCGCGGGCCTCGGCGCCTACGGCGTGTATCGACTTGGGAGTGGCCTGTTCGGCGGCGCTCTGGCCTGGCACACCGGCGGGCGGTGGTTCGCCGCAGGCGTCCTCGCCGTTGCCGCGCTCTACGAGATAACGCCGCTGAAGGACGTGTGCCTCGCGAAGTGCCGGAGCCCGCTCGGGTTCCTGCTCGGCACGTGGCGCGACGGGCGGCTTGGCGCCCTGGAGATGGGCTCCAGACATGCCGGCTGGTGTCTGGGCTGCTGCTGGGCCCTGATGGCAGCCCTGTTCGCCCTCGGGGTCATGAGTCTCACGTGGATGGCGTTAGTCGCGGCCCTGATCGCACTCGAAAAGACCATTCCGTGGGGCCGTGCAGTGACGTGGGGGACAGCAGCCGTTCTCCTCACGCTCGCGATCGCGGTCGCCGCAGCGCCACACGACGTCCCCGGACTCGTCGTCCCGAGCGGCTCGCACAGCGCCATGCACGCCATGCAAGCGATGCGCTGATAGCGCCGGGCCGAATGTGGTGGGCTGATGAAATATACGGGCGTGTAGTTGGCCGGCCACCAGCACCGGCCGGGTATCAGGTCATGCACTTATGCGCGCTCCACCAGAGTTGGTTGCCGACGTAGACCGCTACGAATCCGAGCGCTATCGCCGTGAACACGGCCGGGACTACGACCTCCCGCGGAGTCCCAAATCGCCATCCCTGCAGTGAGACGCCGAGGGCGCCATGAAGCTCCCATACGCTATGGGCGGCGTGGCTGAGTCTCCTCTGAGCGGGCTGTCTGGACGCGCGCGGTGAGCGCATCGCCGGTGATCGCCACGCGTGGGCTCTCGAAGGATTACGGGTCCGGGCGCGGACTGTTCGAGCTCGATCTGGAGGTTCGGTCCGGCGAGGTGTTCGGCTTCCTGGGTCCCAACGGTGCGGGCAAGTCAACGATGATGAGGCTGCTGCTGGACCTGATCAAGCCGACCTCAGGCTCAGCTCAGGTGCTCGGGCTCGACGCGGCCCGGGACAGCCTCGCGATCCGCCGACGGGTCGGGTTTCTGCCCGGGGACTGGGCGATGTATCCGAAGCTGACCGGGCGGGTCATGCTCGACTACCTCGCGACGCTCCGCGGCGGTGTCGATCTGCAGGTGCGCGACTCGCTGGTTGAGCGGTTCGACGCTGATCTGGACCGGCCGTTGCACGAGCTCTCCACGGGTAACCGGCAGAAGCTCGGCCTGGTCCAGTCCTTCATGCACGAGCCCGAGCTGTTGATTCTCGATGAGCCGATCTCGGGGCTCGATCCCCTCGCGCAGCAGAGCTTTCACGCCCTTGTGGGCGAGGTCAGCGCTCAGGGCCGCACGGTGTTCCTGTCCTCGCACACCCTCTCTGAGGTGGAGCGCGTCACCGACCGCCTGGCGATCCTTCGTCAGGGCCGGCTGGTGGTGGTCGACTCGCTGGAGAACCTTCGCAAGGTCGCGACTCACCGCCTCGAGATCGAATTTGGCGCGCCCGTCGACGCCGACGAGTTTCGTTCCCTGCCCGGGGTCACAGAGGTGCAGGTCAAGGGACCGGTGATGATCGTGGGGTTCGAGGGCTCCGCTGACGCCGTCGTCAAGGCAGCGGCCGTCCACGAGGTCCGTGCGATGCGGCCGCGCGATGACGACCTCGAGGACATCTTCCTGCGCTACTACCGGACGGAGCGGCCGGATTGAGCTGGCCCACCGTCAAGCTGACAATTCGACTGCGGCTGGCCACCACAGCCTCGGCCGCGCTTGGACTGATCGTTATTCAGCTCGCTGTAGGAGCCCTGTTTCCGGCCGTCGGGCACTCGATCGGAAAGCTCGCCCTGCCAAAGGGAGTCACTCAGCTCCTAGGCGGCGCGGACTACGCCACCGTCACCGGGTGGTTCCGGAGCGAAATCGGATCCATCTACGGCCCGTTCGTGATCGCTGCCCTCGCGATCACCGGTGCAACGGCCGCTACTGCAGGTGAGGAGGAAGACCGCATCCTCACACTGGTACTCGCGCACCCGATCAAGCGGTCGCGACTGATCGCCGCCAAGGCCGTGGCCATCGCCGTCATCGTGCTGCTGATCGCGCTCGGCACTTGTGTCGGCATGATCTCGGGCGTCGCTGTCGCGGGCGGCGGGATCACGGTCGGCCATATCGCAGCGCTCTCGCTGCAGCTGGCCTTGTTCGGGCTGGCCAGCGGAGCCGTAGCGCTGGCGCTCGCCGCCGGCACCGGACGCCGGTCGCTCGCCAATGGGGTCGGCGCCGCAGTCGGCATCCTCGGATGGTTGATCAACAGCTTTGCCCCGTTGGTCTCCGCCCTGGCCTGGCTCAAGTACCTGTCCCCGTTCTATTACTACGCCGGACACGACCCCCTCACACACGGCCCGAACATCGCCGGCATCCTCGTGCTGGGCGTCGTTACCCTCCTCCTGACGGGCGTCGGCATGACCGCCATCGAACGCCGGGACCTCCGCGCGTAAGGCCCGCGCCAGCGCCTCCGCCGCCGTCCTATACCCATCGCACGCCGAGACTCAGGTCGTCCCCCACGGCAAGAGCACCAAACGCCGCGATAACGTTTTGCGATGGGGAGCGGCGACGCGCGGCAGGCCAATCACGAGGCTGCCCGTGTCTGACCAGCAGCACAGCGCCCCAGTCCGCGCGACCATCCGCATGCTGTGGCGCGTCATGCGCTGGATCGGCCGCGTCGTGCGCGGCGAGGTCGTCAGGCGCACCGGTGGCCCGGCACGCGCCAGGGTAATCACGCTATTCGCGTTGGTGTTGGCGCTGAACGGGGCGGACTCGTCCACCGTTGGCGCCATCGCCCCACAGCTCGAATCAGCGCTGCACATCAACAACACGGACCTCGGGCTCCTGAGCTCGGTTTCGCTGCTGGTCGGCGCGGTTTTCACGATTCCGGTCGGGCTTCTGGTCGACCGCACGAAGCGGATGCCGCTGCTGGCGCTCAGCATCATCCTGTGGAGCCTCGCCTCCCTGTTCAGTGCCTTCGCCGGGAGCCTCTCGGGCCTGCTGCTAACGCGGCTGGCGCTCGGGGCAGTCGCAGCGTCGGCCGGGCCGGCGATCGCCTCGCTCACCGGGGACTACTTCGCCGCTGAGGAGCGCGGGCGCATCTGGTCATACATCCTCGTCGGCGAGGCGGCCGGCACGGCCTTCGGCTTTACGGTCAGTGGCTTCGTGGCGAGCGCCATCGACTGGCGGGCCGCTTTCGTGGTTCTGGCGATCCCCGGGTTCTTCGTGGCGCGTGAGCTGTGGCGCACGGTCCCCGAGCCGCTTCGTGGAGGCCAGAGCCTTCTCGCGGTGGGAGCGGTCGATTTCAGCCAGGGTGCGGTGCGGGCCGCCGCACGTGCGGAGGACAGGACTGGTTCGGCGGAGCGGTCGGCGCCACGGGTCGATGCGGAGCAACAGGCGGCTCGCGAGGGGGCCCGCCGCGCCGGCGCGATTCCCAACCCGGGGCTCGTGCTTGATGAAGATCCCAGCCAGATGGGGCTGGCCCAGTCCATCCGCTACATCTTCTCGATCCCGTCGAACTGGCTGATGATCGTCGGCTCTTCGCTCGGGTATTTCTATTTCGCGGGGTTGCAGACGTTCGCCCTGCTGTTCGTCAAGGGTCACTACCACGCCAACCAGGCGACGGCCGAACTGGTGCTGGTGCTGCTGGTCATCGGGGCGGTGATCGGCACGCTCGTCGGCGGCCGCCTGCCTGACATGCTGGTCATGCGCGGCTACCTGGGCGCGCGCGTGTGGTTCGCGGGTGTCTGTTACATCGGCGCGGCGCTGCTGCTGATCGTCGGTTTCGTCGGATCGGGGCTAACGCCCGCGGTGTGGTTCGACGTCGCCGGCGCCGCGCTGATCTTTGCCGCGAACCCGCCGATCCAGGCCGCGCGCCTGGACGTTGTGCCCGCGGGCCTGTGGGGCCGGGCGCAGAGCGCGCTTACCGTCGTCCGTTCACTGTCCCAGGCCGCCGCGCCGCTCGTTTTCGGCGGCGTCTCGCAACTGGTGGCCGGCATCCTGCCCTCCGAGGCGCCGATCGGCACGCATCCCCACGCCCCGGGTTCGAACACGACCACCGGACTCGAAGTCACCTTCCTGATCATGCTCGTGGCGCTCGCCGCCGCCGGGGTATTCCTGTTCCGCGCCCGGACGACATTCCCCTCGGACGTCGCCACCGCAGCTGCGTCCGAACAGAGCGCTCACGGCTCTCGGAGTGGCGAGCCGTAAACAAGCTGGTCTTCACATCTCCTCGGCCGAGCGCAATAGACACAGGTGGTAAGGCTGGCCCCACCACTGAGGACTCCAGCTGTCCGGCTGGTCAGGACTACGTGCAGCGTTCAGTCTCCAGCTGGTGTTCAAACGAGTCTCATCGGTCCGCAGTGCGGTGGCGTCGGACACCAACGACGAAACCGCCTCGCCGGCCGCGCGTGCCGTTGATCTGACGAGGATCTACGGGAAGGGCGACGCCGCTGTCCGCGCTCTGGATGGCGTGAGCGTGGAGTTCGAGCGTGGTCGGTTCACTGCCGTGATGGGCCCGTCCGGGTCGGGAAAGTCAACCCTCATGCACTGCATGGCGGGCCTGGACGTACCGACCTCGGGCCGCACCTTCGTCGGGGCACAGGAGGTCGGCCAGCTCGACGACGCCGCGCTGACCGAGTTGCGGCGAGACCGGGTTGGCTTCGTATTCCAGTCCTTCAACCTGGTCCCGACGCTGACCGCCGAGGCAAACATCGTCCTTCCTGCCGATCTGGCGGGGGTCGAGATCGACCGAGCGTGGTTTGATGATCTGGTCGGCCAGCTCGGCATCGCCGATCGGTTGTCGCATCGTCCGAGTGAGATGTCCGGTGGCCAGCAGCAGCGGATCGCCTGCGCACGGGCGTTGATTCGCCGGCCCGAGTTGATCTTCGCCGACGAGCCGACCGGCAACCTTGACTCGCGCTCCTCAGCTGAGCTGCTGGCGTTCCTTCGCAACTCGGTGAACGAGCAGGGTCAGTCGATCGTGATGGTCACCCATGACCCGCGGGCGGCGGCCTATGCCGACCGTGTCGTGTTCCTTGCCGATGGCAGCCTGGTGGGAGACCTGCTTTCGCCGACCGCCGACACGGTGCTCGAGCGCATGCGGACGTTGGATAGCTGAGATGTGGAAGGTCACGGTCTCGGGTCTGCTCGCCCGCAAGCTGCGCCTGACGCTCACGGCGCTGGCGATCGTGCTCGGGGTGACGTTCGTCACCGGCACGCTCGTGCTCGGTGACACGCTCAACCGCACCTTCAACAGCGTGATCGGCACCGCCTACCAGCACATCAGTTTCGAGATCCGGAGCCGAGCCGCCTTCAACAACGGCACCGCCGCCGATGTCAACGGCACCGCCAACCGCAAGCCGATGCCCGAGTCGATCGCCGCCGCGGTGCAGCACCTACCGGGTGTCGCGTACGTGCACGGGAATGTCGAGGGTTACGCCCAGTTCATGTCGCGTGACGGGAACGCGATCGGTGGCGGCGGCGGCTCAACCCTGGGGTTCTCGTTCGATCCCAACCGCCAGCTCTCGCCTTACCGGCTGGTGCAGGGCGGTGCTCCCACCGGCGCCGATGACGTTGTCATCGACAAGGAGACGGCTTCGAAGTACCACTTCGCCGTCGGCGACCGAGTGCTGATCAACCTGCCGAATCGGCCGCAGAGGTTCACGGTGACGGGGATCGTGACCTTCGGCTCTGACGACAACCTGGCCGGGATCACGCTCGCGGGCTTCTCTCTGCCGACCGCGCAGGCCCTGTTCAACGCCCGTGGATCCTTCGACACGATCAGCGTCCTGGCCGCGCCGGGCGCCAACAACGTCAGCCTGCAACGAGCGATCGCAGCGGCTCTCCCGCCGGGCGTCCAGGTGATCAGCGGGCAGGCCCTGGTCAACCAGCTGTCGAACGCCGTGGACAGCGAACTGTCCTTCATCTCGACGGCGCTGTTGATCTTTGCCTGCATCGCGCTGTTCGTCGGTGCGTTCACGATCTTCAACACGTTCTCGATCACCGTCGGCCAGCGGACACGGGAGCTCGCTCTGCTGCGTGTCGTCGGCGCCAGCCGGCGACAGGTGTTCCGGTCGGTATTGGGCGAAGCCGCGGTCACGGGACTCGTCGCCTCGCTCATCGGGCTCGGCCTCGGGGTGCTCGCTGCGCTCGGACTCAAGGCACTGCTGAAGGCGTTCAGCATCGTCTTGCCCTCGTCCCCGCTCGTGTTCGAGGCTCGCACGCCGGGCGTGGCGATCGTCGTCGGCATCGGCGTGACCGTGATCTCGGCGATCCTCCCCGCCCGGCGCGCCGTGCGAATCCCCGCGGTCGCCGCCCTGGTTGACCACAGCGAGGACGGGGAGGCAGTCGCTCAGACGGTGGCGGGTGCTCGGCGGCATCGGCGCCGCGACCGTCGGCGTGATCGCGATCGTGGCCGGGCTGACCGGGCCGACGATTGCGCTGGTGGGCCTGGGCGCGGTGGCCGTGTTCATCGCCGCCGGCATGCTCGTCCCGATCGTCGCCCGGCCGCTCTCAAGCGCGCTCGGACGGCCGCTCGCCTCCGCGCTGGGGACGTCGGGACGGCTGGCTCGAGAGAACGCGATGCGCAATCCGCGCCGGACGGCTCAGACCGCCGCTGCGCTGATGATCGGCCTGGCGCTGGTGTCGACGATTGCCGTTCTGGGCTCGTCCCTCAGCACGTCAGCGGCGGACAGCGTCGACAGTGCGATCAACGCGAACTACATCATCAGCGGTAAAGGCGGGTTCAGTAGGTCGGTCATCCCGGCTGTCTCGCACGTGCCCGGCGTCACGACGACGACGACGGTGTATCAGGGGCAGTTCGAGTTCCGCGGCTCGCTCTCGACACTCACCGGGGTGTCGACCGGGCATCTGTCGCAGACCATCAACCTGCACCTGCTCGACGGCAGCGGGGCCCCGGCGCTGGCCGCCGGTCAGTTGCTGATCGATTCGACCACCGCCACCACTCACGACCTGCACGTGGGCTCGATGGTGCCGGTCAGGTTCGCCCAGACCGGCTCCGCGACGATGCGGATCGGCGGCATCTTCAAGCCCAACCCGCTCGCCGGCAGCTTCTTCGTCGGGGACGCCTTCTTCGCCTCCCATTTTGACAACCCACTGCCAGTCGTCGTACTGCTGCGGACAGCTGGGCGGCTGGGGTCCAGTACCCCTGATATCAACCCGACGCTCAACCGCATCCTCATCCCGTACGCGAACGTCAGCTCGAAGACACGAGCTCAGTTCGAGAGCGATCAAAAACACCAGATTGATCAACTGCTTGGGCTGGTCTATGTCCTGCTCGCGCTGGCCGTTCTCGTCGCCCTGATCGGGATCGTCAACACCCTGATGCTGTCCGTGTTCGAGCGCACGCACGAGATCGGCCTGCTCCGCGCCGTCGGCATGAAACGTCGGCAGGTTCGATCGATGATCCGCGCGGAGGCGGTGATCATCGCGCTCCTCGGCGCTGTGATCGGCATCGTCGTCGGGACCGCGCTGGGCGCCGCGTTGGCCTCGGCGCTCCGCAACAACGGCGTCACCAACATCGCCGTCCCGGTACCCAGCCTGATCGCCTTCCTCATCCTCTCCGCGCTGCTCGGCCTGGCGGCCGCCAGCTGGCCGGCCCGGCGGGCCGCAAATCTGGACGTGCTGGCCGCAGTGGCCGTGGATTGACCGGAAGCTCCGTGACACGGACTCGCAGCGGGCTTGGTCGCGCTGATCAGTTGGCGCCACAATCGTCCTCAATGAAGGTGAAGCTGTCAGTAGTCGCAGCTGCTGGGCTGCTGGCCGGGGCCGGCGCCGTGTGGCTCGCCGCCCACCAGCCGCCTGACCGCCCGACCGAGCCGGACGCCGTGCTCACTCTGGTCGTGGGGATCTCGCTGCTCGGGTGCGGGCTGGCCTCATGGCGGACCCGGCCGGACAATCGCCTCGGCCTGATCATGGTGCTCACCGGGTTTGGCTGGTTTGCCGCCCAGCTGAGCGAGGCGTCAGCGCCGTGGTTGTACACAATCGGAGCGGCCGTCCAGTACGTATTCGTCATCGGTCTGATCTATCTGCTCCTGTCGTTCCCGTCCGGCCGGTTGCCGGGAAAGACTGACCGGAGACTGATGGTGGCGGTGTTCGTTCTGCTCGGCATGCAGCTGCTGGCCATGCTGTATGGCAACAAGGCGGGGCTGCGCTGTCCGGGCTGCCCGACCAACCTGGTGCAGCTGGTCCACGACAACCACAAGGCCCAAGCCTGGCTCAACCTCGAGCGCCTCCTCGGCGCCGTCGTCGTGACGACGACGATCGTCGTGCTCATCCGCCGCTGGCTGCGGGCAGGCGCAGCGGAACGGCGCGCGGTCGCGCCAGTGCTGGTGGCGGGATGCGCGATGCTCGCGGCGCTCGTCTGCACGGTTGTCCTCGACCTGTTCGGCGACCCGCTGAGCGGGCTTCCGGCGGAGGTTTGGTACTACACGATCGCCCTGGTGCCAATCGCGGTGCTGTTCGTGTTCCTGCAACGCCAGCTGGCGCGCGGCATGGTCGCAGGTCTCGTGGTCGAGTTGGGCCAACCGAACGCCTCGGCTGACCTGCGCCAGGCGCTCGCCCGGGCGCTCGGTGACCCATCGCTCGAGCTTGCGTTCTGGTTCCCGGCCGAGAAGCGTTACGTCGATGGCGACGGCCGGGTGGTCAAGCTGCCCGATCCCGACAGTGGGCGGCGCTCGACGTTGGTCGAGCGTGACGGACAGCCGATCGCTGTCTTGCTTCACGATCCGGTGCTCGAGCACAACGCCGAGCTCGTCCAGTCAGTGTGCGCGGCTGCCAGCCTGGCGCTCGAGAACGAGCGCCTTCAGGCCGAGTTGCGCGCCCAGTTGATCGAACTGCAGGCATCGCGCGGGCGGCTGGTCGAGGCGACTGACGCTGAACGGCGGCGGATCGAGCGCGACCTGCACGACGGAACACAGCAGCGGCTCGTCTCGATCGCGATGTCGCTCGGGCTGCTGGAGAGCAAGCTTCCCTCCCAGGCGACGGCAGCCAAGCCGCTCGTGAGCGAGACACGGGCAGCGCTGGCATTGGCGCTCGAAGAGCTGCGGGAGCTGACACACGGGATCAACCCTCCGCTGCTGACTGAGCGCGGTCTTCCGGCGGCGCTTGACGAGCTCTGCCGCCGGGCGGCGCTCCCAGCACACCTCGACCTGGCGCTCGATCGGCGCCTGCCTGACCAGATCGAGAGCGCCGCCTACTTCCTGGCCAGCGAGGCCCTGACGAATGCCGCCAAGCATTCTCACGCCAGCGAGGTCCGGGTCCGTGCCGCCTACGAGAGCCAGCAGCTGATCGTGGAGATCACCGATGACGGTATCGGCGGCGCCGCCACCGGAGGCGGCTCGGGACTGCGCGGGCTGGCAGACCGCGTGGAGGCGCTCGGCGGCAGGTTCACGATCTCGAGCCCGCCGGGCCGGGGCACAACGCTCCGAGCGGAGATCCCGTGCGCGTAGCGCTGGCCGACGATGCTGTGATCCTGCGCGAGGGTCTATCCCGCCTGCTCGAAGAAGCGGGCTTCGACGTGGTAGGGCTCGCCGGGGACGCTGACGCGCTCCTCGAGCTGGTTGAGCGCACGCGCCCGGACGTCGCGATCGTCGACATCCGGATGCCGCCGACTCACACCGATGAGGGCCTGCAGGCCGCGAAGGTAATCCGCGAGCGGTGGCCGGAGATCGGGATCCTCGTCCTCTCCCAGCACGTCAACGCGCGCTATGCGCTGGAGTTGCTCTCGTCCGGCACCGACGGCATCGGCTACCTGCTCAAGGAGCGCGTATCCGACCTGGCCGAGCTCTCCTCGAGCGTCAACCGGGTCGGGCAGGGAGGCTCGGTGCTCGATCCGGCCGTCGTCGGCGAGCTCGTCGGCCGGCGCCGGCACGCGGATGACCCGCTCGAGTACCTCACCGATCGCGAACGCGAGGTGCTGGCCCTGATGGCCGAAGGACGTTCCAACGGGGCGATCGCCGAGCGCCTGTTCATCACCGACCACACGGTCGAGAAGCACGTCAAGAACATCCTCGGCACGCTGCAGCTGCCGCAATCACCGGACGACCACCGGCGCGTACTCGCCGTGATCACGTACCTGAACTCGCAGTAGCTCGTGGAGACGGTCCAGCGGACCAAGACGGTCAGCCGTACGCCGCGCTGGTAGATTCGTGCTCTACGCGGTGGGCGTAGCTCAGCTGGTAGAGCTCCTGGTTGTGGTCCAGGCGGTCGGGGGTTCGAGTCCCCTCGCTCACCCTCTAGCGCGCTTCCCTAACCATCGAGATCACCGGCGGGCACCCGCCGGACTGAGATTCGGCGGTGAGCACAAACCCATGTCGCTCATAGAAGGCGACAGTTCGTGGATTTGGAGTCTCCAGAAAGGCGGGGAGATGAGTCCGGTCTACGATGGCCAAACCATGCTTGAGCAGCTGGCCCCCTAATCCCTGGCCCTGCGCGTCTGGGACGACGCCTAGCCACGGCAGATACCAGTGCTCAAACGCCGGATGGGCTCGATCCATCTGCTCGAGGACCGAGAACATGTCCTCGTGCTGTTCCGCAGCAACGCCGGCTGTGAGCACGTCCGCGATCGCTGCCTCATCCACACCGGCGCCCGGGGCCAACCACAGCGCGACCGCATCAAAATCACCCAGTGTCCAGACGCTCTGGTGGTCATACGCCTCGCCGGCGAACGCCGCGACGAACTTCCCAAACCACGCCTGATACCGCGCAAGCTCGGGAAACAACCAGCGCTCCACTGGATCGCTGACAAACGCCGCCACGATCGTTGAGATCGCTCTCGCGCGGTCTCGCTCTGGCACCTGGATGATCGGCGTCGAGGTCAGGTCGCGATCCTATGGCAGTGTCGAGTCAGTCATCGGGTTCGGCGGGGGTCAGTTCGAGGCCGAGGTCCTTGTCTCCATCGTCCTATCGGCATAGGTTCACGCGACCGAAGAACCGCGACGAGGGAGCACAGTGATGACCCGAACCGCTGTATCAAGCGATCAGGCGCCCGACGCGCTTGGACCGTACAGCCAGGCGATCGTCGCCGGCGGCTTTGTCTTCTGCTCCGGGATGGCGGGTATCGATCCCGCAACCGGCGCGATCGCAGATGGGATCGCCGCCCAGACTGAGCAGGCGCTGGTGAACCTCGCCGCTGTGCTTCACGCCGCTGGTTCGTCCATGGAGGACGTGGTCAAGACGACGATCTTCTACGCCGACGTCGAGGACTTCGCCCGCCTGAACGAGGTCTACGCCCGGCACATGCCCGATCCACCACCGGCACGGTCTGCCCCGGCTCACGTGCGGCTGCCCCACGGCCTACTCGTCTCGATCGAGGCGATTGCGGTCCTTCCGAGCCCGTCGATCTAGCTCGCCGAGTACTCGCCGGGCATCGCGTAATAAAGCGTGGGGCTACGCGGCAGCGGATCCTGCGGCGAGATCGGCTTCGGCCTGCGCCATCCATTCTCGCTTCTCAGAGCGCCACTGTTCGTCGGTACGGCGCAGCTTCCAATAACCCGTCGCCGACAGAGCCTCGAGCGGCAGGCCCCGCTCGAGCGCGAGATGGCGGCGAATCAGGCGGACCGCGGTGGCCTCGCCGTGAACGAAAGCGTGACCGCCTCCGGCGGGCAGTGACAGCGCCCGGACCGCGTCGAGCTGGAGCGAGGGATCCTCCCCGGCACCGCCTGTGCGATGAAGCCAGACAACCTCCAGGTCGCCCGGTGACGCCAGTGGCTGTTGATGATCTGGTCCGGCCACCTCGATGATGGCGACCACGGGTACCCCCGCTGGGACGCGTGAGAGCGAGACGGCGATTGCCGGAATCACGGCGTCGTCACCGACCATCAGATGCCAGTCGGCCTCCGGGGAGGGCGCGTAAGCGCCTCCGGGACCCGTGATCTCCAGGGTGTCTCCCGGCTTGGCCTGGGCGGCCCACGGCCCCGCGATACCCCGATCGCCATGGACCACGAAATCGAGCGTCAGCCGCCGAGCCTCGGGGTCCCAGGCGCGAACCGTGTAAGAACGCATCTTGTCCGCGAACCGGCACTTGACGTAATGATCGGTGAAGGTGCCGACACCGAAGTCCGCAAGATCGTCGCCGCCAACGATGACTCGCATCATGCTCGGGGTCAGCCAGTAAGCCTCAGTGACGGTGGTGGAAAGCAGGCGGCGCTCCGGCATGTGTTCCACCATATCAGCAGCAGTTAGGGCGCCCTAATACTGATCGGGCCGGCTGCAGCAGGTGCGAAACACTCGATTAGCCGAGTAGGTCTGCCGCTGCTCGGCGTGGGGGTCGTCTTGCGGGTACGTGCTGCGTAACCATTCGGCGTTTTCCTGACCGGGCTCGATTCCGAGCATCGCACCCAGGGTCGGGTCCTCGGTGAAGCCCTGGGCGAGGGCATCGGCGTCCGCTGGGCGCGCCAGCCGCAGAACCACCCGCTCCCCAATAAGCCTCACCCGTGCTCCTCCTCGGCGGCGCGGAGTGCGCGCTCAACGCCGCGGCGCCCAGTCGTCTCCGATCCGCCGCTTGAGCGGTCAGTTGTAACAACAATGGTGAAAAGCGGCGCTCCTCGTCGTTGCGCTCGCCAGGCTCCATAGGCTGACCGTGTGCCTGGGCGCACGCACGCCGTCTATTACCGTGACAGCGCCGGCCGGGAGCCGGTGAACAGGTTCTTGGATCGCCTAGCGCGTTCCAACCCTCAGGCGGCGGCGAAGGTGGACGATTACGTCGAGCAGTTCCTGAATGGCAAGGATGCGTCTGCCCCGCCGCCCGCGCATCCGATCAGTTCCCAGGTCCACGGCGAGCTCCGAGAACTGCGTGTTCGGTTCGGCCACACGCGCTATCGCGTCCTCTATCGGAGGTCAGGCCGGCTCGTCGTTCTGCTCCACATGCTCGAGAAGAACACGGCCAGGCTTCCCGCGCGCGATCGCGAGCTGGCCATCAAGCGTTTCGCCGACTTCAAGGCCCGCATGGGGGCTGAGCCGCGACGCCCGCCACGGGCGGCCGGACGGGACGCGCCGCCACGAGCCCGCGTCAGGTGACTTACCAGAATTGATAAGTTTGGGGATCCTCGATGCCGAGAAATAACCACGGGCCGATCGGAGGAAATGCGGCGGACGCCGCAGCGAACCGCGCCGCGCGCAGCGAGCAGTACCGAGCGGCGCGTGACGAGTACACGCGGATCCGCGAGCTGCGCGAGACCAATCCGATCGCCGCGCACCTGCGCGAGCGACGCTTCGAGCTGGGGCTGACCCAGCAGGAGGTCGCGACCGCTGTCGGCACATCGCACACGGCGATCTCGCGACTCGAGAGCGGCTCACACACGCCCAACCTCGAGACGCTGCGGAAAATCGCTGCGGTGCTCGACGAGGAGCTGCTGGTGTGCTTTCAGCGCGACGTCGACGGCGAGATCGAGCGTGACTTCGCCGCCATGCGTCGCGGCGGGGCGCCGTCCCCAGGTGAGTAAGTCAGACGACAAGCCCCCCTCGGGTCGCGTTGCGTAGGCTCGGTGAAATGCGCCGTCTGCGCACCCGCCACGAGATCACGCTCGAGATGGTTCACGCCGTCGCGTGGCAGGGTGAGAGCGTGGCGCTGGATCCGGAGGCGCTCGAACTCATGGACCGCCGGCACGAGTCCTTCCAGCAGCTCGTGTCCGCTCGAGTCAGCCATGATCCCGCGGCCCTCATCTATGGCGTGACCTCGGCTCCCGGAGACCGCGCGAGCACGGCGTTGAGTCCCGAGCAGGAGCATCATCGGCCCACCCGCTTGCACACCGCGATGTCGTTTGGACAGCCCGCGCCGGAGCGAGTTGTGCGAGCGATCCTGCTCGCTCGGTTGGCGAACATGGTGGACGGCCATGCCGCCGTACGAGGACGAACCGCCCAGGCCGTGGTGGACATGCTCACACTCTCCGAGCTGCCCGAAGTGCCCATCCAGGGGAATGGCGGATCGGGGGAGATTCTGGCGCTGGGTTGCCTGTTCTTTGATCTCAGCTCCCGGCTGTCATTGACGCCCAAGGAGCGGATGTCGCTCATCAACGGCTCGCCGTGTGCCGCCGCGCTCACGGCGGACGCGGCCCTGGCCGGCCGCCGGCGCCTGGAGCTCGCCGAGGCCGCGTTCGCGCTCGTCGCCGACGCGACCGGGACCCCTGACGAACACTACGCCGAGGAGCTGGATGAGCTGTGGGGCGATCCGCACGAGACGGCCGAGCTGCAGACGCTGCGAAGGCTCTTGGCGGGCAGCGAGCGCCCGCGGCAGGCTCACCAGGCGTCGGTCTCGTTGCGCATCCTCCCACGTGTGCTGGGCGCGGTCCGGCGAGCACAGGTCGAAGCTGAGCGAGCTGCCACCGTCTCGTTGAGCTCGGTGACGGACAATCCGGTCTACGTGGCTCCCGACCGCGAGCGCCCCCTCGGTGCCGTGTACTCAACCGGTGGCTTTCACAACTCTCAGGCTGCGCCCGCCATGGATGGGCTGGCCGTCGCGCACGCCGACGTGTGCCAGCTCGCCCAGCGCCTCAGCGATCATCTGTTCGCGCATCCGGAGACTGGGCCGCTGATCGGCGGCGACGAATACACGGCCAAACCCCTGCACATGGTGCAAAACGGGTGGGCCGAGGAGGCACGCTCGCTCGCCCAGCCCACGCTGCTCTCGCTCGGCGGCTTTGGACAGAACGACGTTCCCGCGCTGAGCTTCCTGGCCTGGGGTAAGACGATGGCGGTCGGCAACTGCCTCGATGCCGCGCTCGCCGTCCTCGTGGCCCTCGCCTCTCAGGCCCTCCATCGTGGCGGTCGAACCCCTGCGCCGGGTCTGCGTTCATTCGTCGCCGAGGCACGAGGCCTGTTCCCGCCCGTAGACGAGCCACGACCCTTGGGACCCGACCTGCAGAGACTCACCGAAGGCTTCGCCCAGCAGGTCTTCCGCTGAGGCCCGGGCGCTTGACCGCGCACGCTCATCTCAAGGCGTGACCTCACGTTTCCGTGGCTGTTGCGGGCGTTTCGCACGGTGGGATATGGTGAGCCTTGAAGAGGTTGGGGCGATAGGGGGCGATGGGTTGTTCCCCGCGGTCGGAACCCGATCGAGATCATCAAAACTGGAGGAACAATGGGGCGAAAAGCTAGGACAGGATTGGTCCTGGGCTTGCTTGTAGGTTCTTTGACGGCTGCATCGAGCGCGGGGGCGAACCCAGCGTCACATGTGCTCTGGGCATCTCCCACCGGAGGCCAGGGATCCTGTACTCACCAGGCGCCATGCAGTCTCAGCAACGCCGTGTCTGATGCGGTAGCCGGCGATACGGTCTCCGCGCTGCCCGGCGTCTACAACGGAGGGGTCGTGCTCGACAAGCGGCTCGTGCTCCGTGGTCAAGATGCTGTGATCAACGCGAGCTCATCTTCGTTCGGCAACGGAGTGCACATCGTCGGTCCCGGCGGCTCGGGCTCGACCGTCGAAGGTTTCAAGATCGAGCACGCCAAATACGAGGGGATTCTGGTCGGCACCGCACCGGTCGCGCCGGAGAGCACCGAGGGCACTCCCGTCACGCATGGAGAGCGGGTCACGGACGTGAGGATCCTCCACAACACCCTGGTCGAGAACGGCACGGGCTTTGGATCCGTCGACGGCCAGTGCTTTTCCACACCCAACGCGCCCGGCGACTGCGGTGAGACGATTCATCTCGTCTCAGTGACTGACTCGCTGGTCGCCGACAACCATGTCGTGCGGAACGTCGGCGGGATCCTCCTGACCGATGAGTTCGGCCCGACCTCGGACAACGTCATTCGGGACAACTACACGCTCCAGAACAGCGACGACTGCGGGATCACCTTGGCCGGGCACAACTCGGCCGCCGTGGATCCGATCACCGGCCAGCCGACCGGCGCCGCCGGTGTGTTCGACAACTTGGTCGAGGGCAACGTGGCCAATGAGAATGGTGTCGCCGGACAGGGCGCGGGCGTTCTGATGGGTGGCGGAGCGCCATTCGCAGGCGTCTACGGCAACGTCATCCGTGACAACGAGGCCGCGGGGAATGGACTCTCTGGCGTGACGATCCACCAGCACTTGGTGGGGGACCTCAACGGCAACGTCATCGAGCACAACCGTGTCCAGAATGACAACGTCGACGGCGACTTTGACTTCGCCGCCGTCAGCGATGCCGACACGACCGGAATCCTCGTCGCCTCGGGGGTTCCTCCGGGCCCCGAGTTGCCTCCGCCCCTGCGGCCGGGACCGATCACCGGCACGATAATCAGCGGCAACCGGATCGCCGGCGTCAAGGTCGGGATCTGGACGCTCGGCGTTGACCCGGCGAGCACCAAGATCAGTAACAACCAGTTCGGCGCCGGGGTCATCACCCCGATCAGCGTCCACTGAGAATCGGAGGGGCCGGGACGCCAGCGCGTCTCGGCCCCGTCCCGACCGTGTCCTCCGGCGCGCCGCGCCGGGGCCACACGCCGACCGCGGGCCGCTTGACACCGCAGTCGTTGTCACGTACGAACCAGCGCATGCGCTCGCTGCTGATCCGGGACGTGATGCTTGACGGTCGCCGGACGAGCATCTACTGCAAGGACGGTGTGATCGCCGCGATCGGGACGGATCTTCCCGGCCGCCTCGGCGAGACTGTGGACGACGCGGCGGACGTGCTCGATGGTCGCGGCTGTGTTGCGCTGGCACCGCTGATCAACAGCCATACGCACGCTGCCATGACCCTGTTCCGGGGCAACGGCGATGACCTGCCGCTGATGGAGTGGCTCCAGAACCGCGTGTGGCCTTACGAGCAGCAGATCACCGAGGAGGAGATCTACGCCGGGACGAGCCTCGCAATCCTCGAGATGGTTCGCAACGGCACGGTGTTCTTCAATGACATGTACTGGGACTTCCACGGCGTGGCCCGGGCGGTGGAGGACCTGGGCGTACGGGCATGTGTTGGCCAGGCGCTGCTCGATCACGGTGACGCAGCGGCCGGGCGAGCCCAGCGCTCCGCCTACGAGGACATCCTCGAGGCCGGCCGGCAGTACTCCTCACGCGTCAGCGTCGCCGTCGCGCCGCACTCGGTGTACACGGTCTCCGAAGAGTCGCTGCGGTGGGCGGTTGAGCTGGCCGCGGGCCACGATTGCATTTTCCACACCCACGTCTCGGAGACGGAGACCGAGGTGAGTGACTGTTTGGCCGCGCACGGTTGCACCCCGGTCGAATACCTGGACCGCCTCGGCGCCCTTGGCGATCGCACTGTGGCGGCCCACACCGTTTGGCTCTCTGACCACGACATCGAGCTGCTGGGGGAGCGTCGGGTCATGTGTGTGCACAACCCGGTGAGCAACATGAAGCTCGCGGTCGGCGGCGTGTTCCCGTACAGCCGGCTTTCGGCCGCCGGGGCGGTGTGCGCGATCGCGACCGATGGGGCGGGATCGAACAACAGCCTCGATCTGTTCCAGGATCTGAAGTTCGCCGCGCTGATCCAGAAATTTCACGATCACGACACAACGGCACTCTCCGCGTCGCAGGCACTGGCCATGGCGAACGCCGACCCGGCTCCCGCGTTTGGGCTGGGGGGCCCGAGGCTGGAGGTCGGGCGAGCCGCCGACCTCATCCTGATTGACACGATGCGTCCGGAGATGCAGCCGCAACACTCGCTGACCAGCAACCTCGTGTACAGCGCCACCGGCAACGTCGTCGACAGCACCGTGTGTGACGGCAGGGTGCTCATGCGCCATCGTGAGATCCCGGGTGAAGCCGACATCATCGCCGCCGCCGGGGAGGCGGCTGAGCGCCTGTTCGAGCGGGTCGACCGGCAGCGCGCCTGAGCCCGCCCCCGGTCGCGAGCCATAACGGTGTACGCAGCCCTCGGATCATGGGGCAGTTGCGGGGGCTCCGAGGATGACGGCGGCTCGAGACTACGATCGAACCCGTGGCTTCCATGGACACCCCGGCGCCGCGGCCCGGTCTGCTCGCCCGTTCCCCGTCGCACGCGCTCGTGGTGGGAGGAATTGCCTCAGTCCAGTTCGGCTCTGCACTTGCCACGACACTGTTCGCGCGGATCGGCCCGGGCGGCGCGGTGCTGCTCCGTCTCCTGACCGCGAGCGTCATCCTGCTGATCATCTTCCGGCCTCGAGTGAGGACCAGAACTCGGCGCGAGCTGCTGCTGGCCGCCCTGTTTGGGCTGGTGCTGGCGGCGATGAACCTGGCCTTTTACCACGCCATTCAGCGCATCCCGCTGGGGGTCGCCGTCACGATCGAGTTCATCGGGCCGCTGGCGGTGGCGGTGGCCGGCTCGCATCAACGCCTTGATCTGGCCTGGGTGGGTCTCGCGGCGGCCGGGATCCTCGCGCTCATGCACGGCGATGCCCACGGGCTCGACGCTCTGGGCGTTGTGCTGGCCCTGCTGGCGGGCTGCCTGTGGGGCACTTACATCCTTGTCAACGCCCGCGTGGGCAGAGCGTTCGAGGGTGGAACGGGGCTCGCGCTCGCGATGTGCGTGGCCACGCTTCTGGCGCTACCCGCGGGGGTGATCGAGGGTGGCGCGCACCTGATCCAGCCGCGGTCACTGGCGCTTGGCGCCGCAGTGGGAATCCTCTCCTCGGCGATTCCGTACTCCTTTGAGATGGAAGCGCTTCGGCGGATGGCCACGAGCGTGTTCGGGGTGCTCATGAGCCTGGAACCGGCGATGGCGGCGCTGGCCGGGTTCCTCGTCCTCGGCCAGGGCCTGAGTGGGCGCGAGGTCGCCGGTATAGCCCTGGTCGTGGTGGCCTCGGTCGGCGCCTCGCGCCGAGCCCGGGAGGCGCCCATCGCGCCCTGACTCAGGCTCGGCAGCGAGCGCTGATCGGGACGCTGTCTGAGGCCACCGGCGGCGGATCGCGCTTGCAGTAGGTGACTCGCCGCGCGGCCGTGTCAACGACGCCCAGGAACGGGTAGCTGACGCTGCCGGCCACCACAGTGCATCGGAATGCGTGACGCGAGCCCGCCCCCCCGCTCGGGCCGGTGGCCCGGCAGCGGACGTGCGATAGCGGGCCCTCGATCGCGCCAGCCGCGATCTGGTTCGCCATCCGGGCCCGGATCGCTTTTCGGAGCGCCGCCGCCGGGCTCAGGCCGGGCTTGAGCCGGAGCGAACGGGGAGCCTGATCCTGCGAGACCAGGATCTCGGCATCGCGGTTGGCTTGGATTGCCGCGGCCTCATTGGTTGACGTGGGCGAGTTCGTGTTGTGGCGCGCGACGAAGACGACCATGACGGCCAGGAGCACGCCCGCGATCCCGAGGGACACCACGTAGCGCTGCCAAAGTGCAAGCCGCAGGTAGGCGCCGGGGGCACGCGGCCGCCGGGGTCTGCCTCCCGGGCTCGGCGAAGCCTCGGGAGCTCCAGGCGCGGGTGCGGGACCGTCGCTCATCTGACCAGAGGCTACGCGGAGCCGCCCAGCTCCGAGCCCGCCCCGGCGCCCGCCCCCGAGTGTGGCCCTCGTCCAGGCCGCCACGGCCGGGCCCGCAGGCTCAAGGTCCAGGCAGCCAGGATCAGCACCGCGCCCACGGCCAGGACGATGACAGCGGCGTAGTCCGCCCCGCCCGACGATCGCTGGGCTTGTGAGACGTTCACTCGAAGCGGGTGCCCCGCGGCGGCGGCCAGACCTTGAACCGCCGTGATCGCGCGGGCGCCCAGGTCACCGGGCGTAGCCGGTAGCCCCGCCAGCGCGGCGCGCTCAGCTGCATCCCGACGGCCGTAGAGGCCGTAGCCGCCCGGCATGACCACGAGCAGCGTTCCCCGGTAGACGAGTGACAGCTCCTGGCCCAGGAAACGAGCGTAGTTCTCGGGCTGGCGCCAGAGCTCGGTGACCGACCCCAGATCCGTCGGACTGGCGATCAGCGCCACACGCAGGGGGTATCCCGATGTCCGCGCCGCGCTCATGAGCCCGCCCAGCTCGGCCTCCTGGCGAACCGTGAGACCCCCGTCCGCAGGAAGGAACAACGGCTGGGTGGCCAGCACATCACTCGCCGGGTCGCCATCGGCTTGGGCCAGGCCGGGCATAACCGCCGATGCACCCATGAGCGCGACCAGGATCCAGGCGATCAACCGCCGGGCCGAGAGGTGTGTATGCGTAGAGTCCGCCACCTGAAATGAGTCCGCATCGCCACCGGTCTCGGCCGGCAGCCAAGGGCGTGGGCCGTGAAGAGTGTAGGTCCCGCCGGCATCGCGCCGCCACGCTGCTGGGGCTCCTCAGCAGTCTGCTGATACCGCTTCTCATACCCGCGGTCGCGACTGCGCACGGTCCCGTCGACCCGGCCGCGACGAGCTATCTGGCCACCGTCAGCCAGACCCCGCCTGGACTTGACGCCAAGGTCGTTGACGGTGACCAGCGCATGTGGTTGCGCTCCCCCGCGGATGCGACGGTCCTGGTGCTCGATTATCGCGGCGCGCCCTATCTGCGTTTCTCGGCCGGCGGCGTGGCGGTCAACCTGAACTCGTCGATGTACTACCTGAACCAGGTGCCGGCGGAGACGATCCCTTCGAACATCGAGCCCAGCACGCCGCCCCGGTGGCATCCGGTCAGCCAGAGTCACGAGTACGGCTGGCACGATGGGAGGCTGCACGCGCTGGCCGCCACCGCGCTCACGCCCGGGACCACATACGTCGGACGCTGGACGATCCCGCTCCGGATCAACGGCCGATCGGCCACCATCGCCGGTGGGCTCCGGTATGCCCCGAATCCGTCACTGGTCTGGTTCTGGCCCGTCATAGTTGCGCTGGCCTGCGTGATCGCCGGTCTTCGGCTGAGACGTCCCGAGCTCGACCTGCGGATCGCTCGAGGGCTGGCTGCCGTCGCGCTGGGCGCGTTCACGGTTGCCGGCGTCGGAGAGCAGCTCCACGGCCGGCCCAACGTGTCTGTCGGGCAGCTGGTGGTGCTGGCGGTGATGCTCGCCTTCGTGGCCTGGGCGCTGAGGCGCCTGGTGATCGGGCGCCACGGATGGTTCGGTTTCTTCCTGATCGCCCTGGCCGCCGTGTGGGAGGGGGCGTCACTGATCGGGGTCCTCGTGCACGGCTTCGTGCTCGTCGCTCTGCCTCCGTTCGTGGCCCGGGCGGCGGTGGTGGTGTGCCTGGCGTCCGGGGCCGCGCTGCTGCCTGTGATCTTCCGCCTCGCGGAGCGCCCCGAGCGTCCTCGCGGTGGCGTCCGGGAGACAGCACTTCCAGATGACGCCGGGCTGGAGTGGGAGGGGGAGGCGGCATGGGACTGGGACGGCTAGCCACGGCCACCGCCGTCGGGCTGGTTGGAGCCGTCGTCGCCGCGTGTGGCAACGGCGGCCGCCCGAGCGTGTCGAGCCGCTCGTCGGTGCACGCGACCGTTCCGGCCGCCCTCATCCGGGAGCGGCGACCGATCGGCCACGGCGCGCGATTTCACCCCTCAGTGACGGGTCCCGTGATCGGTCCCTGCCGGCGCGGGCTCGGGCCGCGCCAGGGTGCGCACGTGGAGATCTTTGCCGCCAACCGTGTGGTGCTGATCGCAGCCGGGGTCGGCACCCGCCCGCCGCTGGGCTTCTCCGAGGGGAGGATCGCCCGGGCTCGCTGCTACGGCGCCCTGGTCACACTCGATCCCACCGGGGTCGTTCTCGTCCGGCCCGGCTCTCGTCTCACTCTGGCGGAGCTGTTCCGGTCCTGGGGGCAGCCCCTGTCGGGGCGCCAGATCGCCTCATTCAGGGGGCCGGTCACGGCGTTCGTCACCGGGCGCCGGCGTCGCGGAGCACCGGGCGCGATTCCTCTTGCCGCCCACGCCGAGATCGTGATTGAGGTCGGCCCGCACGTGCCTCCGCACTCGGCCTACACATTTCCTCCCGGAACCTAAGCCAGGCTCGCGGGCGAGGACTCAGTCGAACGGATCCTCTTCGTCGGGCTCGTCGAACCGAGGCTCGTCGAGCGCCCGAAGCTCGCCGCCGGCGGGGGGCGCTGCCACCTCGACACGGTTACGGCCGTGAGCCTTGGCGGCGTACAGGGCACGATCGGCCCTTCGCAGCAGCTGCTCGGAATCGACCGCGTCATCGGGCAACGCGGCGATGCCGAAGCTCGCGGTCAGGCAGCCGATGTCGCGAATCTCGGCGCTTTCGATGGTTCGGCGCAGTTTCTCGGCCAAACCGACGGCCCCCCCGCGATCGGTGTCCGGGAGCAGGAGCAGGAACTCCTCGCCGCCGTAGCGGGCGGCAAAGTCGCTGGCCCGGACCCCTGCGGCCAGGATCTGGCCGATGGCGGCGAGCGCCGCGTCGCCTTGCTCGTGGCCGTGGAGATCGTTGACCTCCTTGAAATGGTCCAGGTCGATGAGCACCACTGACAGCGGCGTGACCGTGCGTCCGGCGTGGGCGATCATCCGCTTGATCGCCTCGTCGGCTGCCCGCCGGTTGGGAAGCCCGGTCAGGGCGTCGCTCGCGGCTCGACGCTCGGCGACAGCCAGGTTGCGCTGGTTGGCCAGGATCGGGGCGGCCTGCGTGACCGACTCGTGGACGTTCGCCTGCTCCTGGGGATCAATCGGCTTCTCCCGCGACATGAGCACCGATCCGATCACCTGCCCGCCGACCAGCAGCGGCTCGCACAGCACGTTGGCGTCGATCTTCCCGCATGCCTCACATTGGAGCAGCGATTCGTCACCGGGCCGGTGGGTGTAGGCGCGGCTGAGCCTCACCGCCATGCACGAACGGGGCTTGAGTTGATCGGTCACCAGGTCGCGTAGCGGGGTGTCCTCAGCGCCTTCGCTCAGCCGCGCCTCGAGCCGATCGTCACTGTTATTGCGGTTGAACACCGCGGCGCCGGCCCCGGGCACCGTCCGCTCAACGTGCCGGATCAGGAGCTTCTGAGACTCCGCCTCGGAGCCCGAAACCTGGATCAGCTCACGCAGCTCCCGCTGGCGCCGGAGACGGCGACCCTCCCGGTGGGCAATCCGGCGCACGAGCATCAGGCCACTGAGCACGAGCAAGATCGAGAGCACGGCCGCCACCCCGACGGCAAACCAGGTCGCCCCCGACAGGGCTTCGTCCTGACCCAACGTCAGCTGGGTCTCGTACAGCAGGTTGAGCTGACGGAAGTTGTCCATCATCGTCTTCGCGGCAATCGCCTGGGCTGTCGACGGAGGCTGGCTGGTATCCAACACCCGCGTGATCTCGCTCGCGATCGTGGCGTGCCACGTATCGCCGGACTTCTGCTGCTCGGAGAGCGCCTGTTCGAGGGGCGCATCCCCAGTCGAGAGCGAGCGGGCGTCGGCCAGAGCGGTGAGGAACTCAGATCGGCCCGCGTACCACGGCTGCAGAAAGCGTAAATCTTGGGTTTCGAAGTAGCCCCGGGAGCCGGTCTCCTGGTCGAGCATCCCGGTAAGCAGGCGCTGGGCGGCATCCTGCTGCTTGCTGGCGTGAAGCGCGCTGTTGCGCTCAAATGTCGCGGTGGCGAAAACCGCGCACGCGATCAGCACGACCGGGATCGCGATCAGCACAGCGATTCGCCGCGGGGATAAGCCGGGCATGGGCACAACATCGGCATCCCGTTTTTTTGCTTGAGCGCCCCAGCGAGACGTCCATCGGCCGCGATTGGCCCACGCGGCGGCCGGAATCAGAGCAGAACGCGTCGCCTGAAGTTGCGCAGCCCCAGGGCCAGAAAGAAGGCGCAGAATCCGATCAGCACCGGATAGATGATGTACAGGTGCATGTGCGTGGCGTGTGTCAGGCCGGCCCGCATGCCCTCGGCGACGTAGATCAGCGGGTTGATCAGCACGATGATCTGGAGCCAGTGGATGCCGTCTACTGTCACCGGAGCGAGCCGGGTCCACTGGTAATAGGTGCCGCCCAGGAACGTCAGGGGTAGGACCACGAACCCGAACATGAGTCCGATGTTCCGCGGCTCAAACGTGGTGCCGAGCACGAGTCCGAGTGACGTCATGGCTACGCAGGCGAGCGGGATCAGCGTCAATACGACGGCCCAGTGCACGGTCAGGTGGGCCTCGACGCCGCTGGCGTGCACGACGGCAGCGATGGGGAACACGATCACCGCCGCCAGCAGACCCTGCACGGCACCCGAGAGCACTTTGGCCACGGCGACAAGCCAGATCGGGCATGGGGCCTGGACCCGGTCCTCGATCTCACGCGTGTAACCGAACTCGGTCGACATCTGGAGCGCCACCGCCTGGATGCCTTGGAACATGATCGAGATCGCCACCACGCCCGGAACGAGCACCGTCGCGAAGTCTGACTCGCTCCCACCGGCGCGACCGCCACCCACGCCCTGCCCGATGGTCGGAAACACATATAGGAACACGAACACGAGCAGGAACGGCTGGATCAGGGTCCGGGCCACGAACTCCCAGAAGTGCTTGCGCAGCACGAGCAGGTCGCGCAGGATGAGCGCTTGCAGGGCGGCGCGGCTGGCCGCCGAGGCCGAGCGGAGCGGAACCGTCGAGATCGAGGCGTCGCTCACAGGCTGGCGGGCCGCCGTGCTTGTCATTCGCGTAGCTCCTTGCCGGTGAGGTTGATGAAAACCGTCTCGAGCGTCGGCTCGGCCACATTGAGATCGATAACGGCGAAGCCGCCCTGCTCCGCCGCGGTGACGACCCGGGGGACGATGCGATCGTTGCCCTCGACGTGCAACTCGACCCCATCGTCGAGCGCACGGATCCGGGTCAATCCTTCGAGGGTCTGCTCGAGGTGCGAGGCCAGGGCCTCGTCCTGGCCTGCGGTCTTCACTGTGACGATGGTGTCGGCACCCACCGAACGCTTCAGCGCTGCCGGTGTGTCCAGGGCCAAGATCTTGCCGTGGTCCATGATCGCGACCCGGTTGCACAGCTGATCCGCCTCCTCCATGTAATGCGTGAGGAGCATGATCGTCTGCCCCTGAGCGTGGAGCTCGCCGAGGATCTCCCACAGCGCGAGGCGGCTCTGGGGGTCGAGACCCGCGGTCGGTTCGTCCAGGAACAGCACCGCTGGGCGATGGAAGATCGCTCGCGCCACCATGAGGCGCTGGGCCATGCCGCCGGAGAGAGCGAACACGGACGCCTTCCCCCAGCGGGTGAGCTGAAACTGCTCGAGCAAGCGATCGGCGGTCTCGCGTGACTGCGCCGCAGGGATCCCGAACAGACGCCCATGGAAGTAGAGGTTCTCCCATACGGTCAGCTGACGGTCCAGCGTGTTCTGCTGGGAGACGACTCCGATCAGCTGCTTGGCCAGAGCCGGCTGGGCGATCACGTCCACCGTTCCCAGGCGGGCACTTCCGGCCGTGGGGATGACCCGAGTGGTGAGCATCCCAGCCGTCGTGGTCTTGCCGGCCCCGTTCGGGCCGAGCAGACCGAAGATCTCGCCTGCCTCGATCGTCAGATCGAGCCCGTCGACAGCCTTGAAGTCGGCGCCGGCGTAGATCTTCGTCAGGCCCTCGGTGGTGATGATGGCGGAGCCGGGCGAAGCTCCGTTGCCGGCGGCTGCCATGCACGGATGATCGCGCATTTTTTCCGTCACGCGGTACCCCAGCCGTGGCCTAGGGGTAGGTTTTGAGAGGGGACCAGAGACGAGTAGCAGGAGAAGCGAGTCCACATGGCCGTGAAGGCCGGAGATCTCGAGCTGGATCTGATCGAAGGGCTGAGCGCTTGCGTCCGCCAGCGGCTGCCCGACGAGAGTGAGACCTCGTACGCCGAGTTCGTGCGCCAGTACTACCACTGGGTTCCCGCCAAGGACCTGAGCGACCGCAGCCCGCTCGACCTCTGCGGTGCGGTCGTGGCGCACTGGCGGACGGCAAAGCGGCGCTCCAGGGGCGAGACCAAAGTCGAGGTCTACAACCCGGTCATCGACCGCGACGGGTGGCACTCCCCGTATACGGCGGTGCAGATCGTCTCTGATGACATGCCGTTCATCGTCGACTCCGTGACGATGGAGCTGAGCCGCCAGGGGTACGGGATCGAGTTGATCGTGCATCCGGTCATGCGGGTGGTTCGTGACGCGGACGGCGAACTGGTGGAGGTGCTCGAGCCGGGGGCCAGCGCGGACCGTGCCGTGACCGAGTCAGTGATCCACGCCGAGGTCGCGCGGCAAAGCGATCCGGACCGGCTGGCCGTGTTGCAGGCGGGAGTCGAGCTCGTGCTCGAAGAGGTCAGGGCGGCGGTTGAGGACTGGGAGCCGATGAGGGCCAAGACCCGAGCGCTGGCCGAGGAACTGGGGCGCGAGCCGCCCGTGGACGACGCGCATGAGATGACCGAAGCCCGGGCGCATGAGTTAACCGAGGCCCGGGCGTTTCTGGACTGGCTGACCGAGGATCACTTCACGTTCCTGGGCTACCGGGAGTACGAGCTCGGCTCCGGGGAGCATTCCGCCGAGCTCAGCTCCGTTCCCGGCACGGGGCTGGGAATCCTGCGGGGTACTTCGGCCTCACCCACCAAGGAACTGGGTCGGAAAGCGCTCGAGCTGGCTCGTTCTCCGGATCCCCTCGTACTGGCCAAAGCGAACTCACGGGCCACCGTGCATCGTCCCGCGTACCTGGACTACGTGGGGGTGAAGCGTTTCTCGCCGGACGGCGCCGTGGTGGGCGAGCGCCGGCTGCTTGGCCTCTATACGACGATCGCCTACAAGACGAGCCCACAGGCGATTCCGCTCCTGCGGGAGAAGGTCGAGCAGGTCATGGACCGGGCGGCGTTTCCGCCCGACAGTCATGACGCCAAAGGGCTGATCGACATCATCGAATCGCTGCCGCGCGACCTGCTGGTCCAGATCTCCACCGATGAGCTGTTCGAGATGGCGATCGGCATCCTCGGGCTCGGCGAGCGCCAAAGGGTGCGCCTGTTCGTGTACCGAGACCGGTTGGACCGGTTCGTCGCCTGCACGCTCTGCATGCCACGCGATCGCTTCAACACTGACAACCGCGAGCGCGCAGGCCGGATCCTGGCCGACGCGTTCGCCGGCAGTCAGGTCGACTGGCGAATTCAGCTCGGCGCTTCCGTGGTGGTCCGGGTCGACTATGTGATTCATTGCCCGGACGGCGTCCCGGCCGAGTACGACGTGGAGGCGATCGAGGCTGAGATCGCCGAGGCCACGCGGGCGTGGAGTGACGATCTGCGGGCCACGCTGATCGCCGCGCACGGGGAGGAGGCGGGCCTCGAGCTCTATGCCCGCTTCGGAGCTGCCTTTCCTGCCGCCTATCGGGCTGACTGGAGCGCCCAGGGCGCGCTCGTCGACATCGACAGAATCAGCGAGCTGGAGCACACTCATCGGCCGATGCTGGCGCTCTACCGGACGTTCGGAGACGGCCATGGGGTGATCCGCTGCCAGTTGCTGAGCGAGACCGCGGTCTCGCTCTCTGACGTGCTGCCGACCTTCGAGCACATGGGAGCCAAGGTCGTCGACGAGCGCCCGTACGAGATCAGTCCGGCCGGCTCGGACCCGGTGTGGGTCTATGACTTCGGTCTGCGGTGCCCGACCGAACAGCTCGAGCGGATCGGTGACGAGTTCGCTGACGCGTTCCTCGCCGCCTGGTCCGGAGAGCTCGAGGACGATGGGCTCAACGGTCTGGTTCTGGCCGCTGGATTGACCGGGCGAGAGGTGACGATCATTCGGGCCGTGGCGCGGTATCTGCGCCAAGCCGCGATCGGATTCTCCGATCGTTACATGGAGCGCACGCTGATCGGCAATCCGGAGATAGCGGTGCTCCTGGTGCGCCTGTTCGTCGCTCGCTTCGACCCAGATGCCCGCGACGATGCCCTCGTGCAGGCCATCTCGCAAGAGATCGAGGAGGCGATCGACGCGGTACAGAGCCTCGATGAGGACCGGATCCTGCGTAGCTTCCTGTCCGTCATCCGGGCGATGCTCCGGACCAATTACTTCTGCGCCTCGGGGTCCGAGCCACCGCCCACGCACCTCTCGTTCAAGCTCGACCCAACCGGTCTCACCCTGCTTCCGCTGCCGCGCCCGCGGTTCGAGATCTTCGTCTACTCGCCGCGGGTCGAAGGCATCCACCTGCGGGGCGGGAAGGTGGCTCGCGGCGGAGTGCGCTGGTCAGATCGTCGCGAGGACTTCAGGACCGAGGTCCTCGGGCTGATGAAAGCGCAGATGGTCAAGAACGCGCTGATCGTGCCGGTTGGCTCCAAGGGCGGGTTCGTGGTCAAGCGGCCGCCGCCCGGCGGCGCGCGCGAAGCACTCCAGGACGAGGCCATCGAGTGCTATCGGACATTTCTGCGCGGGCTGCTCGACCTGACTGACAACTACGTCGGGGCTACGGTGCGTCCTCCGGACCGAGTGGTGCGCTACGACGATGACGATCCTTATCTGGTCGTGGCGGCCGACAAGGGAACCGCTCGCTTCTCCGACATCGCCAACGACGTCGCCACGGAATACGGCTTCTGGCTTGGGGATGCGTTTGCCTCGGGCGGTTCCCATGGCTATGACCACAAGGCGATGGGAATCACGGCGCGGGGCGCCTGGGAGTCGGTCAAGCGCCACTTTCGCGAGCTCGGCACCGACGTTCAGAGTTCGGAGTTCACCGTCGTGGGGATCGGTGACATGTCGGGTGACGTGTTCGGCAACGGGATGCTCTGTTCACAGCACACGCGTCTGCTGGCCGCGTTCAACCACCTGCATATATTCCTCGACCCGAATCCGGACCAGGCCGCCAGCTACGCCGAGCGCCGGCGGCTCTTCGACCTGCCCCGGTCGGCGTGGAGTGACTACGACGAGACCCTGATCTCCGACGGGGGCGGTGTGTTCCGCCGCACCGCGAAGTCGATCGCGATCTCCCCTCAGGTCCGCGAGGCGCTGGGTATTGAGGCCGAGCGCCTCTCCCCGGCTGACCTGATCCGCGAGCTCCTGCGCGCCCCCGTGGATCTGCTGTTCAACGGCGGTATCGGCACATACGTCAAGGCGACGGAGGAGACGCACGCCGACGCGGGGGACAAGGCCAACGACGCCGTGCGAGTGGACGGCGGGACCCTTCGCTGCCGGGTGGTTGGGGAGGGCGGCAACCTCGGGTTCACCCAGCGCGGCCGGATCGAGTACGCACTCAGCGGTGGGCCGAGCCACCAGGGCGGTCGCATCAACACCGACGCGATCGACAACGCCGCCGGCGTGAACTGCTCCGACCACGAGGTCAACATCAAGATTCTGCTCGACGGTCTGGTTGCCGAAGGGGAGATGTCAGAGGACGAGCGCAATGGGCTCCTGGTCGAAATGACCGATGCGGTCGCGGAGCGGGTCCTGTACGCGAGCTACAGCCAAACCCAGGCCATGAGCCTGGCCCTGTTCCAGGCCGTCTCGATGGTGGGCGTCCACGCTCGCGTGATCCGTCATCTCGAGCGGGTGGCGGGGCTGAATCGCGAGATCGAATACCTGCCGACTGACAAGGTGATCGCCGCTCGCCGGTCCGACCGGCGTGGTCTGGTGGCCCCCGAGCTCGCCACCGTCATGGCTTACACGAAGATCCGTCTGTTCGAAGAGCTGCTCGAGTCCGATCTGCCCGAGGACTTGTACCTTGCTCATGACCTCGAGCGGTACTTCCCCGACCCCCTGCCGGAGCGTTACGCGGATTGGATGCCCCGGCACCGGCTACGCCGTGAGATCGTGGCCACGGTGGTGGCCAACCAGCTCGTGGATCGCGCCGGGAGCACGTTCGCGTTTCGGTTGGCCGAGGAAACGGGCGCCGGCACGTCGCAGCTGGCGCGCGGGTACGCCGTGGCCCGCGAAGTGTTCGAGATGCGCGGCTTCTGGCACGCGGTCGAATCTCTCGACAATGAGATCGATGCCGGGACGCAGCTGGCCATGCTGGTCGAGGGTCGGCGACTGGTGGAGCGGGCGACGCGCTGGTTGGTCCGAGCCCATTCCCAGACGATTGACATCGAGGCCTGCACGAACCGGTACCTCCCCGGGGCTCGCTTGCTGGCCGGCGCACTGCCCGGCGTGCTCGAAGGACTCGATCGCGATTCCTTTGCCGAACGCCTGGACGAGCTTGGTGAGGCTGGTGTGCCGGCTGACCTGGCCCGGCGCGTCGCCAGCATGCCGGCGCTCCTGTCCGCGTTTGACATCGTCGAGGACGCCGTGGCCACCGATCGTCCCCAGGCGGTCGTGATGTCGGCGTACTTCGCGGTGGGGGCTCGGCTCGGGCTCGACTGGCTCCGGGATCGAATCCTCGAGTTGCCGCGCGCAGATCGTTGGCAGGCTCTCGCGCGCGCGGCATTGCGTGACGAGCTCTACCTGCTGCACCGCTCACTGACCCGCGGTGTCCTCATGAATGCGTGGACCGAGGACGATCGCGACGCGATGATCGACGCGTGGCAGACGGCTAACCGGGCCGGCGTCGAGCGGGCGCTGAGCGTGCTGGCCGACGTGAGGAGCTCCGGCACCTTCGATACAACCACGCTCCCGGTGGCGCTGCGGGAGCTCAAGGATCTGTCCCGCGAAGATCTCAGCTGATCGGGACGGTGCGGCTGTCCTGCACCGAGCCGAACTGGCTCATCCACTGAAGCCGTAGCTGTCCCGCCGAGTGCAGCGACACGTGCATGGTCTCGATCCCCTGCGCGTTCGTAGGCCTGATCGTTGCCACCTTCGTCCAGCCGCTCGAGCCTTTGCCCCTGAACTGCAACGTCCCCACGCGTCCGTCCAACCCAGAGTTGGAGCGGATCTGAGCCCACACGGCCACGTGCGAGGAGTGGTGCGGTTGAGGGACCCAGATCGGCAGCTCGAAGGAGTAGTACGCCGGCTTGGGCTTGTCATTCGGGTAGGTCAGCAGCCCGCTCTGGAAAGTCGCCCAGTACTTCTTGCTGCCGAACGGCTCGCTGGAGTTGGGGGCATCGTCGACGAGCAGGAACTGCGCGAACGAACGGACCCGTGGGTTCTCGTACGCCATGTACTCGCCCTGGTTTATGTAAGCCGCCTGCTGGGCCTGGCTGAAGATCACGAATGGGCTCGGCCCACGGCTCTGAACGCCCCACTCGGTGATGTAGATCGGGATCCCGGCCCGTCGGTGGTAGGACCGGAACGCGCGGTCGAGCGCCCGCTCGAGCTTGCTGAGGCCCGACAGCGTGGCCGAGTTCGGGTCGGGACGGTTCACGCCCGGGGCGTGCTGGAAGTCATAGGGATGGGCGGCCCAGCCCGGCGCGTCGAACAGGCCGGGATTGGCGCGGACGAAGCCGCTGCGCGAACCCGATTTGGGGCAGCCGATCGACGTGGCTGCCTTGCCCTTCAGTGGCTGGTAGGAGTTCGAGAGGCAGTACAGCCCTCGGAGGAAGATGAGCGGATCCATGCTGTCCCCAAAGCCCTTGCGGCCGGCGCCGTAGGCGGCGGTCTCGCCGATCAGGATCGTGTCGTGGCGGTGGCCGGTCCTGGCCAGCGCGCTCCAGGCCGCGCCGAGCATGCCGCGGTAGATCGTGGGCGAGGCCTCCTTCTTGCCGTGGAGTGTCCACTGGGGGACCATCCAGCCGCCGATGTTGGGCTCGTTGTAGATGCCCCAGTACCTGACCGCCGGGAGGGTGGTCGGCTTTCCATTCAGCCCGGTCCCCCGGGTGTGACCGTTGTAGCGCGTTGCCACCGCCTGGACGAACTGTCCGTAGGCCTTGCCGTTGATGTCGGATGCCGATTGGTAGCCCTGTGGGATCGGCAGAGGTTTGGTGGCCCAGTACGGGGCGGGTGCCGTGGGCTGGAAGTACACCCCGAGGCCGAGCTTGTGCGCGTACAGGTCGATCAGGTCCCAGCGGGCCCAGACTCCGTTCGCGTAGGCGGCCGGGTTGGTGGCGTTGAACTTTGGCTTCTTGAACGACAGCGAGTTCGGTGCCACCAGGCTCCACACGACTGACACCCGGACCCGGTTGACGCCCATCCGCTTCAGCGTATAGAGCACCCCCTCGACATGGCTCGGAGACGAATAGATCAGCTGCGAGTCGTCCTGCAGGATCATCTCCTGGCTGTGATTGGCCAGGGCGCCGGAGGGTGTGGCGAGGGCCAGCGCGACGAGGATGGCGAGCATCCCGGGCAGGCTACGGAAGGCTCGCGCCGTCATCCGGCGCAATGGTAAACACCGGTGGGGCCGAGTGAGGCACTTGACGGATTCCCCGATCTCAGGGCCTGTCCCGGCAGACACGGGCGGCAAACGCGGACCACGCGAACGCGGTCAGGTCGATCACGCCCGCGAGCAGGAAGGCCGACGGGCCGGTAAGGAGTCGGGCTGGGAGCCGCCAGCTCACCTCCCCAAGCTATCGTCTGCAGCTCATGGCTTCCCTCAAGACAAGCGTCACCGAACTGCCCGAGTCCCGCGTGCGGGTGCAGGCCGAGGTTCCGGCTGAGGAGGTCGAGCGCCGCATCCAGCAGGCAGCCAAGCGGCTGGGCGGTCAGATGCGGATCCCCGGTTTCCGCAAAGGCAAGGTGCCGCCCACTGTCGTGATTCGACGCCTGGGGCGAGACGCGGTGCTGGATGAAGCCCTGCGCAGCGCGCTTGGCAGCTGGTATGTGGACGCGATCGACGGTGCCGGCATCGCGCCGGTGGGCGATCCCGAGCTGGATGTCGGCGAGCTCCCGGCCGAGGGACAGCCGCTCGAGTTCTCGATCGAGATCGGAGTCCGTCCACGCGCGAAGCTGGGTACCTACAAGGGCCTCGAGATCGGCCGCCGCGAGCCACAGGTCGAGGACAGCGCGATCGACGCCGAGGTCGAGCGCCTGCGAGACAACGTGGCCACGCTCGAGACCGTCGAACGGCCGGCCGAGAGCGGGGATCACGTGGTGATTGACTATCTCGGACGAGTTGACGGCGAGCCGTTTGCCGGCGGCGAGGGCCGGGATCAGCTGATCGAGCTCGGCTCGGGACGGCTCATACCGGGCTTCGAGGAGCAGCTGGTGGGAGCCGGGGCCGGAGACAAGCGTGACGTCGAGGTCACCTTCCCCGATGAGTATCCGAATGATCTCGGCGGACAGACGGCGACCTTCGAGGTCACCGTGTCCGAGGTGAAGTCCAAGCAATTGCCCGAGCTGGATGACGACTTTGCATCCGAGGCCGGGGGCTTCGATTCGCTGGACGAGCTCCGCGAGGACATCGCCTCGCGGCTGCGCGAGGCGGACTCGAGTGCCATCGAGCGTGAGTACGAAGAGGCCGTCCTGCAGGCGGCCACCGACGAGGCGCAGGTCGAGGTCCCAGAGAAGCTGGTCCACTCACGCGCACACGAGTTGATCGATCAGACCATGTCAGCGCTGGCCCGCCAGGGAATCTCGAAGGAGGCCTACCTTCAGATCGCGGGTAAGGATGAAGAGGAGCTTGCGCACGATGCTGAGCCGGATGCCGCCAGCGCCCTTCGGCGCGAGGCCGTCCTGGCCGCGATCGTGGAAGCCGAGAAGATCGAGCCCAGCGAGGACGAGCTCGTCGAGGCGCTGCGTCCGGCGGCTGAGCGGGACGGCTCTGACCCCAAGGAGCTCGTCGAACAGCTTCGCAAGGCGGGCCGGCTCCAGGCCCTCCAGGAGGACGTAGCCAGCCGTCAGGCGGTTGACCTGCTCGTGCGCGAGGCCACGCCGATCAGCGTCGAGCAGGCCAAGGCGCGCGAAAAGCTGTGGACGCCCGGCAAGGAGGACGCTGCGGGGTCCGGTCAGATCTGGACGCCCGAGACTCGCTGAAGGAACCCTCCGGGGCCGAAAGGCCCGGTTGCTACAGTCGGCAGGATTCCGGCGCAGGACGCGAAAGAAGCGAGAATATGAGCCCACTCGTACCGATGGTCGTCGAGCAAACCTCTAGAGGCGAGCGTGCGTTCGACATTTACAGCCGTCTGCTCAATGAGCGGATTGTCTTCCTCGGCACGCCGGTGGACGATCAGATCGCGAATTTGATCGTGGCGCAGCTGCTGCACCTCGAATCTGAGGATCCGGATAAGGACATCTCGATCTACATCAACAGCCCCGGCGGCTCGGTGTATGCCGGGCTGGCGATCTACGACACGATGCAGTTCATCAAGCCCGACGTGTCGACGATCTGCGTCGGAATTGCCATGTCGATGGGCGCCCTGCTGCTGGCTGGCGGCGCCGAGGGCAAGCGGATGGCGCTGCCGAACGCCAAGATCCTGATCCATCAGGTGTCCTCAAGTTTCCAGGGCCAGGCGACCGATATTGAGATCCATGCCAAGGAGATCATCGATGTCCGACGCCGGCTCGATGAGATCATCGCCAAGCACACGGGTAAGAACCTCGAAGACGTTCGGCGAGACACCGAACGTGACTACTTCATGAGCTCCGAGGAGGCGAAGGAGTACGGAATCATCGATCGGGTGATCTCGCAGCACTGAAGCATTAGGCTTCGGTTCTGGAGATCGCCGCACGGTCGAGCTCTGGGAGGAGATTCATGGCACGTCCCACCGACTCCAACGAACAGCTTCTCTGCAGCTTCTGCGGCAAGTCCCAGCGGCAGGTTAAGAAGCTGATCGCCGGGCCCGGCGTCTACATCTGCGACGAGTGCATCGACCTCTGCAACGAGATCATCGATGAGGAGCTCACAGCACCGCCGAGCTTTGACATCGAGAATCTCCCGAAGCCACGGGAGATCTACGACGTCCTGAACGAATACGTCGTCGGGCAGGAGCAGGCGAAGCGTTCGCTCTCGGTAGCGGTCTACAACCACTACAAGCGCGTCCAGATGATGCAGTCCGATGAGAACGACATCGAACTGCAGAAGTCCAACATCCTGCTGCTCGGGCCGACGGGTTGCGGCAAGACGCTGCTCGCCCAGACGCTGGCCAAGATCCTCAACGTCCCGTTCGCGATCGCCGACGCCACGGCTCTGACCGAGGCTGGGTACGTGGGCGAGGACGTCGAGAACATCCTCCTGAAGCTGATCCAGGCCGCTGACTACGACGTCAAGAAGGCCGAGACCGGGATCATCTACATCGACGAGGTCGACAAGATCGCCCGCAAGGCCGACAACCCGTCGATCACGCGCGATGTGTCCGGCGAGGGCGTGCAGCAGGCGTTGCTGAAGATCCTCGAGGGCACGACGGCGAGTGTGCCCCCCCAGGGCGGCCGCAAGCATCCGCACCAGGAGTTCCTCTCGATCGACACCACCAACGTTCTCTTCATCTGCGGCGGCGCGTTTGCCAATCTCGACCGCGTGATCGAGCGGCGGATCGGCCATCAGGGGGTCGGCTTCGGCTCGATCATTCAGTCCAAGGACCAGCGCGACCTGGGCGAGATGTTCGAGCACTGCCTGCCCGAGGACCTGATCCAGTACGGGCTGATTCCGGAGTTCATCGGCCGCCTGCCCGTGATGTCCGCCATCCATCAGCTCTCGCGCGATGAGCTCATGCAGATCCTGACCGAACCCCGCAACGCCCTGGTCAAGCAGTTCCAGCGCTTCTTCCAGTTCGACGGGATCGAGCTGGTGTTCGCTGACGAGGCGCTGTCCTCGATCGCGGACAAGGCGCTCGAGCGCGAGACCGGCGCCCGAGGGTTGCGCTCGATCATCGAGGAGGTTCTTCTCGAGGTGCAATTCGAGCTTCCGTCGCGGCGGGACGTGCAGAAGTGCGTAGTCACGCGCGAGACGATCGAGAACGACGTCTCGCCGACGCTGGTCACCGTCGCCCTCCCCGAAGAGGACGAAGCCGCGGCTTAGTCGTTGTTCGCCGGGGTCGCCGGGCGAGGCCAGCGCCTCCGCGCTTTGCGCGCTGGGGTTCGGGGCGTATCGCCGGGAGCAGACGATGCGACAAGCGCCGGGCCGCGACCTCGCCCGCCGGGCCTCCCTCCGAAATGCGACTGCGGGCTGACCCCGGCCGTCGCGCCGGACGATCCCGAGACGCCCTCATAGACTCTTCCATCCCATGGCCGACCTGGAATCAACGACCCGTTACGACCCCGCCGACGTCGAGCCGCGGATAGCCAAGAAGTGGCTGGACTCGGGGTTGTTCCACCCTCCCGCCGAGGGTGAGGCGCGGGACAACTACTCGATCGCGATTCCGCCGCCGAATGTCACCGGCGTGCTCCACATGGGACACGCGTTCCAGGACTCGATCATGGACACGCTGATCCGCCATCACCGGATGCGCGGCCAGCGGACGAAGTGGATCCTGGGCACTGACCACGCTGGCATCGCCACCCAGACACAGGTCGAGCGGCTGCTCGAGCAGGAGGGGACGAGCCGGGAGGAACTCGGGCGCGAGCGGTTCGAGCAGCGTGTGTGGGAGTGGCGTCAGGAGCACGGCGGCACGATCATCGAGCAGCTCAAGCGGCTCGGGGCGTCCTGTGACTACGCCGAGGAGCGCTTCACGCTCGATGAGGCCTATGCGGCGGCCGTCCTCAAGGTGTTCGTCGCTCTGCACAAGAAGGGCTACATCTATCGCGACCGTTACATGGTCAACTGGGATCCCGGCACCGGCTCGGCGATCTCCGACCTCGAGGTCGAGCAGAAGGAGGTCGCGGACACCCTCTACTACATCGATTACCCCCTGGCGTCGGGGTCGGGGGCGATCACGGTCGCCACTGTGAGGCCGGAAACGATGCTCGCCGACACCGCCATCGCCGTCCATCCCGAGGACGAGCGTTACCGGAGGCTTATCGGTGAGAAGGCCGTCCTGCCACTCGTCGGCCGGAAGCTCCGCATCATCGCCGACGAGTACGTCAGGCCCGAGTTCGGCACCGGAGCGCTCAAGATCACGCCCGCTCACGATCCGAACGATTTCGAGATCGGCCGCCGGCATGGTCTCGGCCAGCCGCAGGTGATCGGCGAGGACGGCCGGATGACGAGCGAGGCCCCGGAACGCTTTGCCGGTCTGACAGTCGCCGAGGCGCAGAAGGCGGTCGTCGCCGAGTTGGGCGAGCACGGCCTGATCGCTCGTACCGAGCCATACGTACACGACGTCCCGTTCTCGCAACGCTCGGGAGAGCGAATCGAGCCGCTGATCTCGCTTCAGTGGTTCATGAACATGGAGGAGCTCGCGCGCCCGGCGATCGCCGCGGTCACGAGCGGGCAGATCGAGTTCCACCCTGAGAACCACAAGCGGGTTTACCTCGACTGGATGGAGAACATCCGGCCCTGGTGCATCTCGCGCCAGCTCTGGTGGGGGCACCGCCTCCCGGTCTACTACCGGGACACCGAGACCTACGTCGGCGTTGACCCGCCTCGTGGCGAGGGCTGGATGCGAGATCCTGACGTGCTCGATACCTGGTTCTCGAGCGCGCTGTGGCCGTTCGTCACCCTCGGCTGGCCGGACGAGACTCCAGAGCTCCGCGCCTTTTACCCGACTGACGTGCTCGTCACAGCTCGGGACATCGTCTTCCTCTGGGTCGCCCGGATGATCATGATGGGACTCGAGTTCACCGGCGAGATCCCCTTCTCCGACGTGTACGTCCACTCGATCATCCAGGCCCCGGACGGCCGGCGGATGTCCAAGTCCCTCGGGACCGGCATCGACCCGCTGGATCTGATCGAGGGCGGCCCTCGCCCGCCGGTGTTCGCCCAGGGTTCAAAACCGGCCGGGGAGTTCCCGGCTTACGGGGCCGATGCTCTGCGCTGGGGCCTGTTGGCCATGTCCTCCGGACAGGATGTGCGTTTCAGCGAGGACAAGCTCGCTCAGGGCCAGCAGCTGACCAACAAGCTCTGGAACGCCGCCCGCCTGATCCTGCTCGGCACGGGTCCCGATGCCCGCGCCGCCGTCGCTCCCGTCACGCCCGAGGATCGCTGGATCCTGTCTCGCCTCGAGCGAGCCAAGACCGAGATCTCGGCCCGCATCGACAGCTATGACTTCTCCCATGCCGCGCTGGCGCTTTACGACTTCGTGTACGGCGAGCTGTGTGACTGGTATCTCGAGCTCGTCAAGCCACGACTGCGCGAGCGCGAGCCTGACCTGGTCGGAACGCTGCTCTACGTCCTGACCGAGACAGTTGCCCTGGCTCACCCGCTGATCCCGTTCGAGACCGAGGAGATCTACTCCCATATTCCCGGCGTCGATGGCCTGCTCGCGGCCCGGGTGACGGACGACCACGCGCCGATCGACGAGCAGGCCGAAACCGAGATCACCAACGTGATCGAGGCCGTTCAGCGCCTGCGGGCCTGGCGCGACGTGGCCGGCGTCAAGGCCGGGCAGGTCATTTCGGCCCGGCTCGCCGCGACGGGGTACGAGAACACGCGCGAACACCTGGCGCGTCTGGGGCGGGTGAGCCTCGATGACAGCGGCGGAGGGGAGCCCGTGGCTACCGTCCCGATCCCGGGCGGCGCACTTGAGATCCTGGCCGGTGACGGGCTCGATGCCGGGGCGGCCGAGCGAAAGCGTCAGGAGCGCCGGTCAAAGCTCGAGACCGAGATCGAGCGTGCCGAGCGCAAGCTCGCCAATCCGGGCTTCGTGGACAAGGCGCCGCCACAGGTCGTCGCGGCTGAGCGCGCAAAGCTCGAGCGGCTCCGCTCGGAGCTGGAGGCTCTGTGAATCAGGCCGAGGCCGAGCGCTACCTGCTCTCGCTGGAGCTGTTCGGGATGCGCTTCGGCCTCGACCGCATGCAGCGCCTGATGACCGCCCTCGGGCACCCCGAGCTGAAGTTCGAATCGATCCACGTCGTCGGTACGAACGGCAAGTCCTCGACGACACGGATGATCGCCGCCATCCTGGCCCACCACGGCCTGCGGACAGGGGCCTATCTCTCGCCCCACCTGGTGTCTTTCGGGGAGCGCATCCGGATCGACGATGGTGACTTGGAGCCCGCGGACTTCGGTGCCGCCGTCGCCCGCGCGGCGCGCGCAGCCGAGCTCGTGGATCGCGCGGCCGGTGGGGAGGATCCGGTCACTCAGTTCGAGGCGCTGACCGCCGCCGCCTACTCGGAGCTCGCTCGCTCCCGGGTCGAGGTCGCGGTGATCGAGGCCGGACTTGGCGGCCGCTATGACGCCACCAACGTGATCCCGTCCAAGGTGCAGGTGCTGACCAGCGTCGGGCTTGAGCACACACGCTGGCTGGGCCCGACGCTGACCGACATCGCCGGGGAGAAACTGGACGTGGTCAAGGACGGGGCGACGCTCGTGCTCGGGGCCGAGCTCGATCCGGAGGTCGAGCGCGTGGCCGAGCGCGTGGCCGCCGAGCGCCATGCCCACATCATTCACGCCGGCATCGAGCCCGGCGTCGAGGTGGGTGCGGCAGGCACCTTCCAGCGGCGGAACTTCGCACTGGCCCGAGCGGCAGCGCAGGCGTTTCTCGGATCGCTGGACGAACATGCGGTCGCGGCGGCGGCAGCCGAGGTGCGGGTCCCCGGTCGCCTGCAGCAGGTGGCCACCAAGCCGCTGACGCTCCTCGACGGGGCCCACAACCCGGATGCCATGCGGGCATTGGTCGAGTCTCTGACACCGCCACTGGTGGGCGAGAACGTGAGGGTGGTGGCTGCGCTCTCGATCCTCGATGACAAGGACGCCGCCGGGATGCTGTCCGTCCTGCTTCCCGCCTGCGATGCGATCGTCTTTACCAGCAGTCAGAATCCGCGGGCGTTGCCTCCACCCACGCTCCTGTCTCTCGCCACCCAGCTCGGCGGCCCACCGTCCGAGATCGTTCCCGATCCGCGGCGTGCGCTGGCCCGGGCCCGTGAGCTCGCCGGTCCCGACGGTGTCGTCATCGCCGCCGGATCCCTATATCTGATCGCCGATTTGGTGTCTCCGGATCGCGGCGAGCGGGCTTCGGTTCTGTGAACGACGACGACGATCAGCCCAAATTCCTGACCATGATCGGGCTGGTCGCCCTGGTCGTGGCGGTGGTGATTCTGGTCTTCTTCGGCATCGGGTACCTTTTCGGCCGCGCTTTCCTGTAGGAATTCATTAGCGTCGCCGACGAGGATCCGAGGCCTCGATGGCGTACCTAAAGGAGCGAATCCTTCGCGGCGCCTATTACACTCGGCTCCTTCAATGCTGCCCTACGCGATCTTCGGCATCCACAACAGCGCACTCAACCTCGCGGTTGAGCTCGTGGTTCTGTTCCTCGTCGTCATCTGGCTGGCGCTGGTCTACTGGACCTACGCCGATGCCCGGCGCCGGATCGCCGACCCCCTGTTGATCGGGTGCGCCACCGCGGCTTCGCTGTTCCCGTTCGTCGGCACGATCGTCTACATGATTGTCAGGCCGCCTGAATATCTCGATGACGTGCGTGAGCGCGAGCTCGAGATGCAGGCCGCGGAAGCCCGGCTCGCCGAGCTCGGGTATCACCTGTGCCCGCATTGCGACTACGAGGTGGAGAAGGACTTCCTGCGCTGCCCGAACTGCATGCGCAAGCTGAAGGACCCGTGTCATGCCTGCGGAAAGCCGCTCGACCCGACGTGGAAGGTATGTCCCTTCTGCGAGGCTGAGATCGGTGCGGGCGGGCGGGATCCAGTGCCGCGCCGTCAACGGCGGCGCCGTGAGCCAGCGTCGGAGCCTGCCGCCGAGCAGCCTTCGACCACCTGATCCGTACCCACCTCCCCTAGGAGATTGCCGCCGTGGAGCGCACGCTCATCCTTGTAAAGCCGGACGCCTTTGCCCGTAATCTGACCGGCGAGATCATCAGCCGCTTTGAGCGTAAGGGTCTGCACCTCGTGGCTCTCCAGCACATGACCATGAGCCGCGAGCTGGCCTCCCAGCACTACGCCGAGCACGAGGGCAAGCCGTTCTACGACGAGTTGGTCGACTTCATCACCTCGGGTCCGCTCGTCGCGATGGTCCTCGAGGGCGAGAAGGCAATCGCCGCTGCGCGCCAGGTGATCGGCGCCACCAACCCGCTGGAGGCGAACACAGGCTCGATTCGCGGTGATTACGCGATCGAGGTGGGCCAGAACATGGTCCACGGCTCCGACGCGCCCGAATCGGCGGCTCGCGAGGTCGGTCTGTTCTTCCCCGAGCTCCGGTAGGACCTCTGCCCGCCGCGAGAGTGATCCTCGCGTCGCGCTCGCCGCAACGGCGGGCGATCCTGGAGCAGATCGGAGTGCCGTTCGAGGTCAGGGTGCCTGACGTCGAGGAGCTGGAGCAGGGTCCACCGGAGGAGGTGGTGCTCGAGAACGCCTACCGGAAGGCGGCCGCGGTGGCGGCGCAGACGGGTGACGCCGACCCCCCGGTGCTCGGAGTGGACACGATCGTGACCATCGGCGCCACGATTTACGGCAAGCCGCGGGATGCAGCTCACGCCGGCGCCATGCTGTCCGACCTGAGTGGCCGCGGGCACGTCGTACTCAGCGGTGTCTGTCTCATCTCACGGGGGCGGATCAGGACCGCCGCCGCCCGTGCCGTGGTCGAATTCCGCCCGCTCGACCGCGAGGCCGTTGAGCGCTACGTGGCCACCGGCGAGTGGCGCGGGCGCGCGGGCGGCTACGCCATCCAGGGCCGCGGAGCGACCCTCGTGACGAGGATTGACGGCGATTATCTGGGAGTAGTCGGACTCCCGGTGTCGACCCTGCTAGACCTTGACCCTGGGCTCGTCGAACCCTGATCACCGCCTGTACTGCAACTTAGCTCTCATTAATTCTGTTTCCAGCCATTTTTGGGCCTGGTAAGGGCTCTCTCAGACCTGCTGGCGGACAGACGTTCGATACACTCAGCCGCGGACGGAGCTGGCAGCCAGGTGCGGTGCAGTCTGCTTTTTCGCCGCCTCGTCCTCGCTTCCAGCTACCTGCATAGACAATGGGCTTCTTTACGTATCTAACCGGCTTCGGTGGCCGCGACATGGCGGTGGATCTGGGCACCGCAAACACGCTCGTGTACGTGCGCGGACGCGGGATCGTCCTGTCAGAGCCAAGCGTGGTGGCGGTTGACTCCCGCACCGGCGAGGTGCACGCCGTCGGGATCGAGGCCAAGCGCATGTTGGGTCGTACCCCGGGCACGATCTCGGCCATCCGTCCACTCAAGGACGGCGTGATCGCCGATTTCGAGGTCACCGAGCAGATGCTCCGGCACTTCATCCAGAAGGTTCACCAGAACCGCTGGGCGCACCCTCGCGTGGTGGTTTGCGTGCCCAGCGGGGTGACCGGCGTCGAGAAGCGTGCGGTGGAGGAGGCCTGCTTGTCGGCCGGCGCGCGCCAGGCGTACCTGATCGAAGAGCCCATGGCGGCAGCGATTGGGGCCGGGCTGCCGGTAGGGGAGCCCACCGGGTCGATGGTGGTGGACATCGGCGGTGGGACCAGCGAGGTGGCGGTCATCTCCCTCGGCGGCATCGTTGTCTCGCAGTCGATTCGGGTGGGCGGCGACGAGCTCGACGAGGCGATCATCAACTACGTAAAGCGCGAGTACAAGCTCCTGATCGGCCAGCAGACGGCCGAGGAGGTCAAGCTCGAGATCGGCTCGGCGTACTCGATGCCGGAGGAGGTCCAGGCCGAGATCCGAGGCCGTGACATGGTCTCCGGCTTGCCCAAGACCGTTATCCTGACCAGCGAGGAGATCCGCGGCGCCTTGGAGGAGCCCGTGTCGCAGATCATTGACGCCGTCAAGCAGACGCTCGATCGCACACCGCCGGAGCTGGCCTCCGACATCATGGATCGTGGCATCATGCTGGCCGGAGGGGGCTCGCTGCTGCAGGGGATCGAAGAGCGTTTGCGTCACGAGACACAGATGCCCGCGCACCTGGCGGAGTCTCCGCTGACGTGCGTCGCGGTCGGGTCAGGACGTTCGCTCGAGGAGTTCGAAGCGATCCACCGTTCGAGTAAGAATTCACGCAACCGTCGTCGCCGGTATTAGGTTCGAGAAATCGATTACCACGGCGCTCGGAGCAACCTTGGAGACACGTAACTCGTGCATGACAAACAGGTTCGACGGCGGCGGGCAGTACTCGCGCTGCTCGTCAGCATTTCCCTGATCCTGCTGACCGCGTACTTCGGCGAGTCACCCAGCAGCCCGCTGCACAGCGTTCAGCGGGGGATCGTGGAGGTAATCTCTCCAATCCAGCAGGGAGCCAGCACGGTTCTCTCGCCGGTCAAGGACATCGCGGGCTGGTTTTCGGACACGCTCAATGCGAAGTCGAGGGCCGATCGGTTGCAGGGCGAGCTCAACCGAGCCACGGCCAAGCTCGACCTGTACGAGCAGCGTGCCTCGCTGACCAACCAGCTTGAGAACCAGCTGAGACTCGACGCGAGCAACTCGATCAGCACCTATCAGCCGGTCGCCGCCAATGTGATCAGCAAGGACCCCTCGCTCTGGTACCAGACGATAACCGTCGACCAGGGCTCGAATGACGGCGTCACCCAGAACGATCCGGTCACCGGTGACGGCGCGCTGGTCGGCCGGGTCACGACGGTTGATTCGTCGGCGTCGGTGGTGACTCTGATCACCGATCACACCTTTGCCGTAGCGGCCCAGGTCCAGGACACCGGCGGCGATACCGGGGTGCTCGTCCCGGCCGTCGGCAACCCGAACCAGCTGCTGTTGCAGGATCTGCCCAGTCACGCCCCCGTTGTGACCAACCAGCAGGTGGTTACGGCCGGATTCTCGGACCCATCCGACAAGTCACTGGACTCGCTGTATCCACCCGGCATCCCCATCGGCACGGTGTCCAGCGCCAACCAGAACGAGCTGCTGACCAGTCAGCAGGTCCAGGTGGCTCCGCAGGCCAACCTGCGCCATCTCTCCGTGGTGCAGATCCTGACCCGCCCGCACAACGGCACTGCGCGAGCCCAGGTTGGGGTTGGCTCGGGATGACGGATCAGATCCGCCTGCCACTGCGGCTGATCGCACTCGCGCTGGTGATCGTTGTCGTCCAGGAGTCGGCGGTCTCGCAGATCTCGATCTTCGGCGTGAGTGCCGATCTGACCCCGCTCGTCGTGATGTCAGTCGGACTGCTGGCCGGCTCGCTTCCGGGCGCGATCATGGGATTCGGGACCGGTCTGCTGGTGGACACCGTGCTCGTGCAGACCCTGGGAGTGACATCCCTGCTCTACATCGCGATCGGCTACTGGTCGGGCCGCCTGCGGGAGCTCCGGGACCCCGCGCACGGGCTCGTGCCTCTGGCGGCGGGTGCCGCGGCCACGGCGGTGGCCGGCATCGGGATGACGCTGATCCAGTTCCTGCTCGGAGTCGATGCCCCGGTGAGTCTGCTCCTGCTCCAGCAGATCTTGATCACGGTGCTCGTCAACACGCTCATCGCGCTTCCGGTGTACGCACTCGTCCGGCGCATCATTCAGCCCGCACTGCCCGATGATCCTCGTCGCCGGCGGCGCCGCGCCTACACCACGGGCGGTCTCAGCCCGCTCCAGCAGCCCTCTCAGCGTCTGGGCCAGATCCCGCGGAGCTCGCGTTGACACAGGTTCCCGAGGACCGCCGTCCGCCTATGACTCCCCAGCTCGCGCTCCGCGTCGCGGTCGTGGGGAGCCTGGCCCTGGCCATGTTCGCGATCATCTTCTTCCGGCTCTGGTTCCTCCAGGTGCTTTCCGGTGACCAGTACCTAGCGCAGGCAACTGTCAACCGCGTCCGGACGATCGCGGTTCCAGCCGAGCGCGGCGAGATCCTCGACCAGACGGGACAGATCCTGGTCGATAGCCGGCAGGCCCTGGCGGTTCAGATTTCTCCCCCGGACTTGCCGAAATCGGCTCGCGCCCAGCGCCACCTGTACTCGCGCCTGGCCGGGGTGCTGCGGATTTCGACCAAGCGGCACGCGTGCAAGTACCCGGTCGGCCCGGTCGACGTGACGCGCCGGCTGGCGCAGATTCCGTGTGACGTGGCCAAGCAGCTGGCGATCCTTCCCTACGCCGACGTCACGATCAAGACCGACGTCTCGCGATTCGTTCAGTACTACCTGGCCGAAAATGCAGACCAGTTCCCGGCGGTTGACGTCCAGAAGGTCTACCTGCGCCACTACCCCCGCTACGGGCTCGCCGCGCAGCTGTTCGGCACGGTGGGTCCGATCAACGGCGCGGAGATCAAGGAAAAGGCATACAAAGGGGTCTCGCCGAACGCGATCATCGGCCAGTCCGGTCTCGAGGCGGCCTACGATCGCTATCTGCGGGGCAGAGATGGCGCCGAGCGCGTCCAGGTGGACTCACTCGGCCGGCCCACCGGTGACCTGCGCACGACAAATCCGGTGTCAGGGAACAACCTCGCCACCTCGCTCGACCTCAGCGTCCAGCGGGTTGGGCAGCTGGCCCTCCAGCGCTCGATCGACTCAAATTACCCGGCCAACGGCGGCGCCTTTGTGGCCATGAATCCCCAGGACGGCTCCGTCTACGCGATGGGGTCGTTACCCACGTTCAACCCGAACGTGTTCACGTCGAACCTGTCGCAGGCGACCTATGACCGCTTGAAGAGCAAGACGGCGAACTATCCCCTGCTCAACCGGGCAGACGACAGCCAGGGCCCAACGGGGTCGACCTTCAAGCCAATCACCGCCACCGCCGCTCTCGAGAGTGGCGCTTGGACCACGAGCCAGACCTATGACGACACGGGTTCGTTCTGTACCTCACCCGGTGTGTGCCGGCACAACGCCGGCGGGGCGAGTAACGGGACGCTTGACCTGGTCAACGCGATCCGGGTCTCATCGGACACGTTCTTCTACAACCTCGGTGCCCGCACAAACGTGGCCAACCCGATCACGCATCCGCAGGGCGGGGCCCTGCAGCAGTGGGCCAAGCGGTTCGGGATCGGCCGCCGCACGGGGATCGACCTTCCGGGCGAGGACGCCGGGACGCTCCCCTCACCGGCGTGGCGGGCTCAGCGCAACAAGCTCGAGTCCGAGTGCGATAGCGCCACCGGCCCGTTCCGGTACACCAACGGTCAGACGACGGGGCCGCGCAAGCTTCCGGGCTGGTACCACAGCCCGAAGCACCTGCCCGGCGGGTGCGGGATCGCCGACGGCACGAACCGCCCCTGGTCGATCGGAGACAACATCAACCTCGCCGTCGGCCAGGGCGATGTCCAGGTCACCCCCCTGCAGCTGGCGGTGGTGTACTCGGCCCTGGCCAACACAAACCAGAGCGGGAACGGACTGATCGTCCGGCCGCACATCGGCCTGAGCATTCAGAACCAGGACGGCACCCTGCTGCAGAAGATCAACCCGCCGCCTTCAGGACATATCCACATCGATCCGCTCTACATCGACACGATCCGCGCCGGCCTCCGGGCCGCTGCCTCGCAACAGGGCGGGACGTCGGCTGACGTGTTCTCGAACTTCCCCGAGCAGGTGTACGGCAAGACCGGCACGGCGCAGTACAACGGTCAGCAGGACTACTCCTGGTACGCCTGCTTCGTCCCCGCCACCGCAACCACGAAGCCGATCGTCGTCGTGGTGACGGTCGAGCAGGGTGGGTTCGGTGCCGTCGCCGCTGCTCCCGTGGCGCGCCAGATCCTGTCGCAGTGGTTCTTCGGCAAGCCCGGTGCATACACGGCAGGACAGTCGCACACGCTATGAGCGCCACCGCGATCCAGCCCGGCGATGACACGGTTGCCGTCCGCCGGCCCCGCACATGGCCCGACCCGCTGCTCCTGCTTGGAGCCCTGGGACTGATTGCCTGCTCGCTGGTCACGCTCAAGGGCGCCACCCGCCACGCCAACCCCGGCCATCCCCTGTTCTATGTCGAACGCCAGGCGATCTTCGCCGGGGTCGGAGTGCTCCTGGCCTTATTGCTGAGCCGGATCGATTACTCGCGGCTGCGAGAGTACAAGTACGGCCTGTTCGCGCTGATGATCGGGCTCAACCTGGTCGTCTACGGAATGCCGCCGGTCCTGGGTGCCAGGCGCTGGATCCCGCTGCCGCTGCTGGAGTTCCAATCTTCAGAGTTCGGCAAGCTGCTGATCATCGTCGCGCTGGCCGCGTTCGCGGTCGACCGCTCGCGTCGGCTGCACGAGCGGCGCACGACGGCCCGGATCATGCTCCTGGCACTGCTTCCGGCGCTGATCGTGATCCCTCAGCCGGACCTCGGAACCGGGATGGTCTACGTCGCCGTGGGCTTCAGCATCCTGTTCTTCGCGGGTACGTCGTGGAAGCAGCTGACAGGCCTCGTCGCCATGTTCGTAGCCTCGATCGCGATCGTGCTCGCCGGCGCTCCCGCGCTCGGAGTTCACCTGCTCAAGCCCTACCAGCAGCAGCGACTCACAGGATTTCTCAACCCTTCACACAACAGCAGCTCCCAGACCTATCAGATCCTCCAATCGGAGATCGCCATCGGGTCGGGACAGAAGACGGGCCGCGGAGCCAACGCGACCCAGACCAAGCTCAACTTCCTACCGGCCAACGACACGGACTTCGTGTTCGCGGCAGTGGGGGAGACCTACGGGTTCGTTGGAGCGGCAATAGTGCTGTCGCTCTATGCGCTTTTGATCTGGCGCATCCTGCGAATCCTCACGATGTCCAAGAACCTGTTCGGCACGCTTATCGCCGGCGGCATCCTCGCGATGCTTATGTTTCAGGTGTTCGTGAACGTCGGAATGACGATCGGGATCATGCCCATTACGGGTGTGCCTTTACCACTGATGAGCTATGGCGGCTCGTCCGTGATCGTCACGTTTCTCGCCATCGGCCTTCTACAGTCGATCTATATCCAAGCTCGGATTGCGACGGCTGGCAAGAGCCGGGCGCTACTTTCGTAACGCCGCTGCGGTCAGATCAACGCGCGGCAAGAAGATTTCTAAAGGACTGAATGACAATTGAAGAAGCAAGTACTGGTCAGCGTCGACCGTGGGGAAACTCGCGTCGCGCTGCTGGAGGCGACCGGAACGGTCGCGCCACGCAAGCCGGCCTCGAGCTCGTCCCGCCGCCGGCGTAAGCCCGCCGCGCCGACCGCCGAATACCAGGTGGCGGAGCTCTATCTCGAGCGCCGCGGCAGCCGCTCGATAGTCGGAAACATTTACAAGGGCCGGGTTGACAACGTCCTGGCCGGACTCGAAGCCGCCTTCGTCGACATCGGACTGGAGAAGAACGGCTTCCTGCACGTGGACGAGATCGTCCTGCCTGGCGTGGACGCGCCTCGTCGCGGTCATGGGGGAGCCCGGGATGGCCGGCAGATCACGGACATGCTCAAGCCGGGGCAGGAGATCGTGGTCCAGGTGGTCAAGGACCCCCTGAAGAGCAAGGGCGCCCGGCTCTCGATGGATCTCACCATCGCGGGCCGTTACATGGTCTACGCCCCGTTTGGAGAAGGCGTCGGGGTCTCGCGGCGACTGGATGAGAAGGAGCGCGAACGCCTGCGCAAAGAGGCCTCGAAGCTGGAGCTCGGTGGGTCGGGCGCGATCATTCGCACTGCCGCCCAGGGCGCCAAGCGTGCCGATCTCGAGCGCGAGCTCGTCTACCTGTTCAAGCTCGGCGAAGTGCTCCAGAAGCGCGTCGAGGAGACGCAGGCTCCGGCCCTCGTGTTTCAGGAAGCCGACCTGTCGGTGCGCGTGGTGCGAGACATCTTCTCGTCTGATTTTGAGCGCGCCGTCGTCGACGATGCCAAGCAGCACCATCGTCTGGTGTCGTTCTTCTCCCGTACCGCCCCCGACCTGGTTGAACATGTCGAGCTCTGGGAGGAGCCGACGCCGCTATTCGAGACCTTCGGTGTCGAGAAGGTGCTCGAGTCCACTCTGTCGCGTCGGGTTGACCTGCCCAGCGGCGGCTACCTGGTGATCGACTACGCCGAGGCGCTGACCGTGATCGACATCAACTCCGGCTCGTTCATCGGCCGCGGCAAGGGCGCCCGGCTTGAGGACACCATCACCAAGACCAACCTCGAGGCGGCCGACGAGGTCGTTCGTCAACTCCGTCTGCGCGACATCGGCGGGATCATCGTCATTGACTTCATCGATATGGCTCGCTCGCGCAACCGCGACGCCGTGCTCAAGACGCTGCGCAAGGCGCTTGACGAGGACCGGACCAAGACGTTCGTGGTCGAGATCTCACCGCTCGGCCTGGTCGAGATGACGCGCCAGAACGTGACCGACGGGGTCCGGGAGATCATGACCCGACCGTGTCCGACCTGCGACGGCGAGGGCGTGATCAAGTCCGAGGAGACGATCGCGATCGAGTTCGAGCGCCGGATGCGAGACCTGGCCAAGGAGAGCTCCGCCGACGCGATTCTCATTCAGATGAATCCGCGGGTCAGCGCCGAGTTCACCTCGGGCGGCGCACGCGCGCTGCACGCGGTCGAAGAGGAGACAGGCAAGTGGTTTCACTTCGAGGGTTCCGAGGGCCTGCCGCTCGACCATTTCGCGGTTCTGCTCGAAGGCGATCGCGAGCAGGTTCTCGAGCGGGCGCTTCCGTTCCACGAGGGTGACGAGGTCCACGTCGAGATCGTCGAGCCGCACATGTACAGCCCCGGCGATGCCGTGGCCAAGATCGACGGCTACATCATCCAGGTCCGGGGGGGCACAAAATACGTGGGCGAGAAGCATGTGGTCCGCATCGAGGAGGTTGGCCGGACCGCCGCGGTGGCAACGCTGGTTGACCGCCCCGACGGGCAGGACGGCCAGGCATCGCCGGCGGACGACGATGACGTAGAATCGAAGCCTCGGCGCCGTGGCCGCAGAGGCGGACGGCGCCGTTCGGGCGCCAAGGCCACCTCAGCACCATCCTCGTCCGGGTCGGAATGAACATGTACGCGATCGTCAAGACAGGCGGAAAGCAGTACCGAGTCCAGGAGGGTCAATCCCTCCTGGTCGAACGCCTGCCCGTGGCCGACGGGGACACCTTCGCGCTGCAGCCGCTCCTGTTCGTGGACGGCGCCGACGTGGTTGACGGTGATGACCTCAGCGCCATCACCGTCGAGGCCAAGGTGCTCGCCCACGAGCGCGGCCCCAAGCTGCGGGTGGTCAAGTTCAAGCCCAAGCGCGGATACAAGCGCCGGAACGGTCACCGCCAGGAGCTGACTCGCATCGAGGTCACCTCGCTGGGGCGTGGTGCAGCGCGGCGCGGCAAGGCGAGCACGGCCAAGGCCGCTGCCCCCGAGACCGCGGCCCCCGAGACCGCTGCCGAGGCGAAGGCCCCGGCCAAGCCCAAGGCCGAGGCAAAGCCCAAGGCCGCCGCGGCGCCCAAGCGTGCGCGCAAGCCGGCGGCCAAGCCCGATACAGACAGCAAGCCGGAGGCGACAGATGGCACATAAGAAAGGCCTCGGATCCAGCCGCAACGGCCGTGACTCGAACGCCAAGCGCCTCGGCGTGAAGGTGTTCGCGGGCCAGAACGTGACCGGCGGCGAGATCATCGTCCGCCAGCGGGGCACCCGTTTCAAGCCCGGTGACGGCACCGGGATCGGCAGGGACGACACGATCTTCGCCCGCTCGGCAGGAACGGTCCAATTCGCGCGGGGTCGCCGTGGACGCGTGATCTCGGTGGTTCCGGATGGGGCCGCCGAGCCGACGGCCCCAGCTTCGGACTCCTGAGCCTGAGCTGACCCACACGTCCCGGCCCACAGCGACGGCCAGGACGCGGCGCGCGGCTAGGACGCGGTGGCGAGCTCAGACGTGCACATCGGGCAGCGCCGCGCCTTGATCGGGATCGTGCTCGTGCACTCCGGGCACTCCTTGGAGTCCGGATCCTCAGTCGCCCGGCGCGCCATCAACGTGTTGTACGGCTGCACGACGAAGAAGAAGACCGCGACCGCGGTGGTGATGAACGTGATCAGGTTGTTGAGGAAATCTCCGTAGAAGAAATGGCTCGAGTTGATCGTGAAGGACAGCGCTCCAAAGTCTGGCTTGCCGAAGATCAGCCCGATGATCGGGGTGATCAGGTCAGCGATGAAGGCCTTGACGAGAGCCGCGAAGACAGCGCCGATGACGAAAGCCACCGCGAGCTCCACCAGGTTCCCCCGCATCAGGAACTTCTTGAAATCGGTCAGGATTGACACGATCCAACACCTCCCCTGGTTAATGGATTTGACCGGCGGGGCGAAGCTTATGCTCGCCGGTGGTGGTTTCGGATCCGCCCGGCGAGATGGGACATAGTTCAGCTTCGGCATGCAGGATCGAGCCCGAATCCATGTCCAGGCCGGCGCCGGCGGTGACGGGTCCCTGAGCTTCCGTCGTGAGGCTCACGTGCCCCGGGGCGGACCGGACGGCGGTGATGGAGGCCGGGGCGGTGACGTAGTGCTCGTCTGTGATGACTCCCTCCGCGATCTGGAGTCCTACCGCCGCCGCACGCACTACAAGGCGGGACGGGCCGGCCACGGCGAGGGCTCGCTCCGCCATGGGGCGGATGGAGCCGTGCTCGAGCTCCACGTGCCGCCCGGCACCGAGGTCCTGGTGGAGGCCGACTCCACCCGGCACGACATGGTGCGAGCCGGCCAGCGAGCGGTTGTGGCGCGAGGGGGGCCCGGTGGGCGGGGCAACAAGCGTTTCGCCAGCCCGACTCATCAGACTCCGCGCTTCTCTGAACGCGGCCTTCCGGGCGAGGAGACGTGGCTCTCCCTGCAGCTGAAGCTGCTGGCCGATGTGGGGTTGATCGGCCTCCCCAACGCGGGTAAGTCCTCGCTCCTGGCCCGCTTGACCCGGGCGCATCCCAAGGTCGCCGGCTACCCGTTCACGACGCTCGCGCCCGTGCTCGGGACGCTCGAAGCCGAATCGCGCCAGCTCGTGATCGCCGACATCCCCGGCTTGATCGAGGGCGCCAGCGGCGGGGCCGGACTCGGGCACGAGTTCCTGGCCCACGTCGAGCGAACGCGGCTCCTGGTTCACGTGCTGGACTGCAGCCCGCTGGACGGGTCCGATCCGGTCACAAACCACACGATCGTCGAACGCGAGCTCCAGCTCCACGACCCGCGTCTCGCCAGCCTGCCCCGCGTGCTGGCATTGTCCAAGGCCGATCTGGTCGACGAAGCGCGTTCGGACGCGGTCCGGCGGGAGTGGCAGGAACGCCTGGGGGAGGGGGTACCCGTGATCGTCACCTCATCCGTCTCGCGCGTCGGCCTGCGGGAGCTGTCGGCCGAGCTGCTCCACCGCGTGCCGGTGGCCGACGAGCCTGCCAGCGCGCTCGTCGACGGTGTCGATGCGCCGGCCGAACTCGCCGAGCACCGCGTGTTTCGTCCCGCCGCTGAGCGCAACTACACCGTACGCCGGACCGGCGAGGCGAGCTTCGCCGTCACCGGCGCCGGCATCGAACGACTCGTGGCGCGCTATGACCTCGATAACGAGGAGGCGCTGGCTCACCTCGAGCGCCGCTTGCGCGGGATCGGTGTCATCCGGGCACTCGAGGCAGAGGGATTCGTGGCCGGAGACGACGTCGAGATCGCCGGCATGGCATTTGAACTCGATCCGGACACCTGATTTAGGTGGATCATCACCACCCTGACCCGCCGTCTGCCTGACCCCGGGCCAGCCGTGGGCAGCGCCTGCGCCCGGGCGAAGGTATAGGATGCCGCGCCGGTCGGACCGACAGGATTACGAGGAGGGTGTTGATGCGTCGTTCTTTGCTTGCGTTCCTGACGCTTGGTGTGGTGTGCGCGTTCGCGCCGCTGGCCGGCGCCAAGGTTCTTCGAGTCGGCTCCTACCATGGAGTCTCCGGGCAGTACAAGACGGTTCAGGCCGCGGTCAACGCCGCCAAGCCCGGTGACTGGATTCTGATTGGCCCCGGCGATTACAAGACCAAGCCGAGCTCGATCAGCACGCCGAAGGGATATCCGGACTTCCCCGCCGGGGTGTTGATCACTAAGGCGAATCTCCACATCCGAGGCATGAACCGGAACACGGTGATCGTCGACGGAACCAAGCCCGGCACGTCTCGGTGCAGCAGCGCCGGTAAGGCCCAGAACTTCGGCCTGTCAGGCGGTTCCGGCTCCAAGTACGGCGGCGCCCGCCTGGCCACCGCTCCGAGCGGTGCCAATGGTCTGATGGTGTGGAAGGCCAAGAACGTCTCGATCGAGAACCTCACCGCCTGCAACTTCCTCGGCGGATCGAGGGACGCCGGAAACGAGATTTGGTGGAACGGTGGGGCCAACAGCTCCAAGGTCGGCGGCCACGGCTTCTACGGCTCATACCTGAACGCCACCAGCACGTACCTCAAGAACCAAAGCGCCAGCGGTGAGGTCTCAGCGGCGCAGTACGGCATCTTCTCCAGCAACTGGAGCGGCGGCACGTGGGATAACACCTACGCCAGCAACTTCAACGACTCGGGTTACTACATCGGGGCCTGCCAGCAGGTCTGCGATCAGACCGTGAATCACGCCTGGGCCGAGTTCAGCGCCCTCGGCTACTCCGGCTCCAACTCGGGCGGCCGGATGCTGATTGAGAACTCCCAGTTCGACAACAACGAGGACGGGTTCGACACCAACAGTCAGAACGGCGACGAACCGTCACCGCAGAACGGTGCCTGCCCGAAGGGCGTCAAGCCGCCGGTCAAGGGCGCGCCGACGTGCTGGGTGTTCACCCACAACTACCTCCACGACAACAACAACCCGAACGTCCCCGCAGCCGGCGCTGCCGCGGCGGGTCCGGTCGGCACCGGCATGACGGTCTCCGGTGGTCGCAACGACACGATCGTGAACAACCGGTTCGCCAACGACAAGGCGTGGGGAATCGCCTTCGTGGCCTATCCCGACAGCGGCAAGCCCTGCATCGGAGGCACATACAACTACGTGCTGCTCGGCAGCGGCAGCTGTCTGTTCGACGAGTGGGGCGACCACCTGCTGAACAACAAGTTCACCAACGTGGGCGGCTACGGAAACCCGACCAACGGGGACTTCGACGAGCTGAACCTCCAGGGCGGCAATCCGACGGACTGCTACTCGGGGAACACTGACTCGAGCGGCCACCTGTCACCCGACGCGGCGAAGCTGGAGCAGGAGCACCCGGCGTGCACCGGGGCCGCGGCACCGACGAACATCAATGTGCCGTTCCTCAACGAGATCCTGTGCGACACCCAGGTCAAGCTGCCGCCGTTCGGCTGCCAGCCGGGTGACAAGTACCCGCGGGTGACGAAGATCGTCATGCATCCGCTGCCCACCAAGAAGCTCAAGACGATGCCCAATCCGTGCTCGGGCGTCCCCAACGATCCTTGGTGCGGGCGTAAGAAGGGCTGAGCGCTACTGATGAGCCGCGCCCGGCGCTGAGTCGCCGGGCGCGCCTCGTCCTGTCTCACCCGCGCACCTCGAAGGCCGCGCAGGCTCGTAAGCTCCTGCGCCGTGGGCTGCTTAGTCATAAAGCTCGGGTCGAGCATCGTCGCTGATGAGCGCGGCGCCGTGCGCGAGGACGTCCTGGGCCGGATCTGCGACGAGCTGGCTGAGCTGCACCGGGCCGGCCGATCCCCGATCGTCGTCACCAGTGGCGCGATCGCGCGCGGGATGGGCGTCATGGGGCTCGCCCTGCGTCCTCGGGCGGTGGACGAGCTCCAGGCCGCCAGCGCCGTCGGTCAGGGCAAGCTGTATCAGGTCTATGACGAGCTCCTGCGCGCTCGGGACACGCCGACGGCTCAGGTGTTGCTGACGTTCTTTGACATGAGCGCTCGCACCCACTACCTCAACGCGCGCCAGACCCTGCGCAAGCTGCTCGATTGGCGCGTCGTCCCCGTGATCAACGAGAACGACACCACCACCACGGACGAGATCTCGTTCGGCAACAACGACTTCCTGGCCGCTCAGGTGGCGATCCTTCTGGGCGCCGAGCTGCTCCTGCTCCTGACCGACGCCGGCGGGGTATTCACCTCCGATCCGCGCCTGGATGCAGAGGCGCAGCTAGTGGACCGGGTGGAAAGTTTTGCCGAGCTCGACGATTTGGACATCGGCCATCAAGCCTCGCCGCTCGGCTCCGGGGGAATGCGCTCCAAGGTCGTCGCGGCCGAGATGGCCACGGCGGCCGGGATCCCGACCGTGATCGCCAGCGGGCTCGAGCCCGGCGTGATCACTGCCGCCGCGGCCGGAGAGGCCATCGGGACGCGATTCGCCGCCCGCGAGGGCCGTTACTCGAGTTTCAAGCTGTGGCTCAAGTACGCCAAGCCGAGCCGCGGACAGTTGCTCGTCGACGAGGGAGCCGCCCGTGCGCTGCGCGATGGCGGCACGAGCCTGCTTCCCGTCGGCGTGGTCGACGTGGTCGGGGTATTCGAGGCTGGTGACGCGGTCGAGATCTTCTGCGCCGGGAAGACGGTCGGCAAGGGAATCTGTAACTACTCGGCCACCGAGCTGCGTCAAGTCCGTGGGCTGCAGTCGGCGGCGGTGCGGGAGCTCCTGCCGCGCTCCAGCGAGGAGGCGATCCACCGTGACTACTTCGTGCTCGCGTAACTGGCTCACTACGCCGCGAGCGCCTCAGTAACCTTTGGCACACGATGGCCAGCACCGCCGTTTCCATATCTGATACCTGTCTCGCCGCCCAGCGCGCCGCCCGCGAGCTCGCGACGCTTGGCTCAGAGCTCAAGGATGCCGCCCTCGGCGCGATCGCCGTCGCGCTGCTCCAGCGCTCTGAGGAGATCCTGGAGGCCAACGCCCGCGACGTCGAGCTGGGGCGCGAGAACGGTCTGTCCGCGGCGCTGCTCGACCGCCTGGCGCTCGACGCCGGCCGGATCGCTGACATGGCGGCCGGGGTACGGAAGATCGCCGCGCTGCCAGACCCGGTGGGTGAGGTGATCGACGGCTCGCGGCTGGCCAACGGCCTGGAGCTGCGGCGCGTTCGAGTGCCGCTCGGGGTGATCGCGGTCGTATATGAAGCCCGTCCGAACGTCACCATCGACGCTGCCGCTCTGTGCCTCAAGTCCGGGAACGCGGTGGTCCTTCGTGGTTCGAGCTCAGCCGCGCACTCAAACGCCGTGTTGGCCGCGGTCGCCTCCGAGGCGGCGACAGCGGCGGGTCTTCCTGCGGGCGCGATGTCCTTGCTCGCCGGCGGCGAGCGCGATGAACTCGCGGAGCTGGCCACCCAGGCCGGGGTGGTGGACCTGATCATCCCGCGCGGGGGCGAGGGGTTGAAGGCGGCGCTCAAGGGCGTGGCCACGGTTCCCGTCATATACGCCGCATCCGGCAACAACCACGTGTATGTCGACGCCGGCGCTGATCTCGAGGCCGCAGAGGCGATCGTCCTGAACGCCAAGCTGCAGCGTCCGGGCACGTGCAACGCGGCTGAGAAGCTCTTGGTTCACGCTGACGTCGCCGCTGAGTTCCTGCCCTCGGTACTGCGGGCCCTCAACAGTGCGGGCGTCGCTTTGCATGGCGACGAGCGGGCGCGGTCGGCCGCTCCGGGCGTGGCCGTTGACGTCGCCGGGGACGAGGATTGGGACACCGAGTACCTGGCCCTGGAGATGGCGGTGGCGGTTGTCGACTCGACGGCGGACGCAATCGCGCACATCAACGCCCACGGCAGCGGACATTCCGAGGCGATCGTCACGCGTGACACCGGCTCGGCCCGCGCGTTCCAGCTCGGGGTGGATGCCGCGTGCGTGTACGTCAACGCCTCCACCCGCTTTACCGACGGCGGCCAGTTCGGGCTCGGCGCGGAGATCGGCAACTCGACCCAGAAGTTGCACGCTCGCGGGCCGATCGGGCTGCGCGAGCTGTGCACGTTCAAGTACCTCGTCGAGGGTGCCGGGCACATTCGCAGGTGAGACCCGCCTAGCGCCGTGCGCGTCGGAATTCTGGGCGGGACGTTCAACCCGCCACACATTGGTCACCTCGTGTGCGCCCAGGAGGCGTACCGTGAGCTTGAACTCGATCGAGTACTGCTGATCCCCGCCCGCATTCCTCCACACAAGCCCGTCGAGCACGAGCCTGGCGCCCATCACCGGCTCGAGCTCTGTCGTGTGGCCGTGGCCGACGATGACCGCTTCGAGGTCTCAGACCTTGAGCTCCGACGCGACGGGCCGTCGTATACGGTCGATACTCTGAAGGAGCTGAATACCCACGCGCCCAACAACGAGCTCTTCCTCATCGTCGGTGGCGACATCGCGGCGGGGCTGCCCCGATGGCGCGAGCCCGAGCGGGTGCTTGAGCTCGCGACGCTCAGCATCGCCAAGCGGCGTGGCACGGCTCGCTCGTCGATCGACACCGCGCTCGGTGGGCTGCGTGGCGGCGATCGAGCCCGGTTCTTTCAGATGCCGCGGATCGGTGTGTCCTCCACCATGATCCGGCGCCGGGTTCGCTCCGGCCAGCCGATCCGATATCTGGTCCCGGACGCCGTGGCGGCATACATCGAGCGCCATCGGCTCTATGCCAACGGAGGGCACTCATGAGCGCAGGCACAGGGGATGAGTTGAGCCCGGAGGGAATGGTCAGCGCCATCGCTGAGCTCGCCACGGACCGCAAGGCGCTCGATGTCGTCCAGCTTGATCTGCGCGGGATGATCGGCTACGCGGATTACTTCGTCATCTGCACTGGCCGCACCGATCGGCAAACGCGCGCCATCCATGATGCGATCCACCTGGGCATGAAGTCAAGCCACTCGCTGCTGCCGCGCCGGGTGGAGGGGCTCCCCGAGGGGCGTTGGATCCTGATCGACTATCTCGACGTTGTGGTCCACATCTTCACCCCGGACACGCGGCAGTACTACCGGCTCGAGCAGCTCTGGGGCGAGGCGCCTTCGCTGGCTGTCGGTGCCGGAGCCGGGTAGCCGGCTCGCCGGCCTAGAGCGCGGTCATCAGCCGCGGCGCCACTTCCTTCTTGCGGCTCATGACCCCCGGCAGCTCGATCGTGCTGTCGGTCGGCTCCACTCCGAAGCTGCGGCCCACGGCGGCGACGTCTCCGGCCACGAGCATTTCGGTCCCGTGCGCGAGGACGTCAGTCACCATCAGGGTGTAGAGCGCCAGCTCCTTGTTCTCGCGCTCCTGCCGGAGCGCCTCGAGCAGCTCATCCCGGCGCTCGAGCAGGCCTTTGCCGACCACCTCCACCTGGGCGATGCAGATCGTCTGGCCTCCCCGGATCTGGTAGCGCTTGGCGTCCCGGGTGACGATCTCCTCGGCGCTGACCTCCGAGACGTCAGCGGTCGACTCGAACATCTCCCGGCCGAACTCTCGCGCATCCAGGGCCACGGCTCGCTCGAGGTAGGCGACGACCGCGCGATCGCGGCTCGTCGTGGTGGCCGAGTTAAGGATCACGGTGTCCGAGAGCACGGCGCCGAGCAGCATGATGGCGGCGGTGCGGCTCGGCTCGAGGCCATTCTGGCGAAAGCGCTCGACCACCAGCGTTGCGGTTGACCCGACCGGATCGAACGTCGCGGTCACCGGGACCCGAGTCTCGATCGAACCGATGTGATGGTGATCGAGAATCTCGAGGATCTCCGCCTGCCCGATCCCGATCGCGCTCTGAGCCTGTTCGGCGTGATCCACGAGCACGACCTGCCGCCGCGGCGGAGACACGAGATCCGACCGCGTGATCAGCCCCACCGGTTGCGCATCGCCGTCGATCGCCACCGCCCCTCCGTAGTGGATCTCCTTGATCTGCTCGGCCATGTCATCGACCAGGAAGTCGGGAGTCACCGTCAGCGGGTCCTTCTCCATCAACGCGCGGCAGGGTGCCGCCAGGGTGATCATCCGGCCCGAGACGTAGCTGTCAAGCGGCGAGACCACGATCGCGGTGCCGCGCTCGTGCGCACGTGCGAGCACGTCATCGGTTGGGGCGGCGGAGTTCGAGATCACCACCAGCGCAGCGCCCCGATCGATTGCCAGGAGCTGGGCCTCGCTGCGGTTACCGACCACGACCACGTCACCGTCCGAGATGCCGCTGTCGGTCTTGGTGTCCATCGAATGGACCCAGACGCGGCCGGAGAGTTGTCCATCCTCGCCGGCCACCAGCTCGCCTTCGAGGACCGAGACGATTGCGCTGATGTACGTGGGCGCGTCCTCGAGCGTCGATGTGCTCCGGGATTCGCGGATGTAACGCCGGGCGAGCGCGCGCTCGGTCAGGACACCTGTCAGCGCCCCGTCCTCGTCGACGATCGGTACGAGCTCGAGGTCCGCCTTGCCCATCGCGATGCCCGCTTCGCGGATCGGATCGTCCTGGCCCGCCATCGGGAAGCTGGTGCGCATCACGTCCCGGGCGCGCGGCATGACGTGGGGAAGGAACTCGGGCTCCTCACCGCCGCTCCGCTCGAGCAGCCAGCGGGTCTGGGCATTGCAGTCTCCGAGCCGGACGGGGACGTACTCGTGGTCAGGCTCGAGCCGGGCCCTGAGCTCGGCGTACCCGATTGCGGAAGCGATCGAGTCCGTATCTGGGTTGCGGTGACCGAACACGTAGATGGGCGCCATCGAGGCGATTATCGCCCCAACCGGACGGCTATGGTTCGGGCGTATGAGGGCTTGCAGCGAGCCGACCGTGCCGCGGTCGGGCGGCCGGGCATGAAGGCGCCGCTCGCTGAGCCGCCGCTGGGGGTCGCCAAGGCGGTCTCCGAGGTCCGCGCCGAGCTACGCGAACGTCCTGCCTTCCCGCCCGGTGAGACGGCCTTCAGTCTCAGGCGCACGCATGCGTTCCAGCGCGACACGCTGCGCATGCTGCTCAGCTACTACGAGCGCTTCGGCCCGATTTTCACGTTCCGGTCTCTGCACCGCCCGATCGTCGCCATGATCGGCCCGGAGGCAAATCATTTCGTGACCGTCTCCGGGGCGAGCAATTTCAGCTGGCGCCAGGGCATGTTCGGCGAGCAGCTGACGCCGCTGATCGGTGACGGGCTCATCACGACTGATTGGGAGTACCACGACCGCGCCCGGCGGATCATGATGCCCGCCTTCCACCGCCGGCGAATGGACGGCGCGGTGGCGGTCATGGGCCACGAGGCCGGACTGGCTCTCGAGGGCTGGACCGATGGGCGGTCGCTCGACATCTATGCCTGGATCCGCGAGCTCGCGATGAGCATCGCCATGCGGGCGCTGGTTGGTCTCAACCCCCGCGACGGGGGAATCGGACGCGAGGGCGCGGTTCTGTTCGAAGCCGGCCTCAGCTACTACGACGCCGAGATCTGGAAGACCTTGCTGCGTGGCCCGGGCACCCCGTGGGCTCGGATGCAAACCGCGCGCCGCGGCCTGGACCGGATCATCTATGCCGAGATCGAGCGCCGCCGGGCCAGCGGGGAGAGTGGGGAGGACGTGCTCTCGATGCTCCTGGACGCCCGCGACGAGGATGGCGATGGCTTCACCGCCACCGAGCTCCGGGACCAGCTCATGCACCTTCTGTTCGGTGGTCACGACACCTCGTCGTCCACCGTTTCCTTCCTGTTCTACGAGTTGGCGCGAAATCCGTCCGTTCTCTCGCGCCTGCTCGCCGAGCTCGACCAGACGCTCGGCGGCCGGCCCCCGACGGTCGAGGACCTGCTCGAGTCCCTGCCATACCTGCAAACGGTCATCGACGAGACCCTGCGTCTCTACCCGCCGGTCTGGTTCGGCCCCCGGCGGGCTGTTTCGGCGTTCAGCTTCGGTGGATACACCGTGCCGGCGGGCACGCACATCATCCACTCGGCCTGGGTCAGCCACCACTTGCCCGACGTGTTCCCGAACCCCGAGGCGTTCATTCCCGAGCGCTTCACCCCCGAGGCCAAGGCCGCCCGCCGTCCGGGCGCGTACATCCCGTTCGGCGCCGGCAGCCGGATCTGCATCGGGAAGCGTTTTGGCCAGCTCGTCGTGGGGGCGGTGGCGGCCACGGTCCTGCAGCGCTTCACGTGCGAGCTGTCCGCGGGTTACGAGCTCCGGGTGGCAAAGGTCCCGACCCTCAGCCCTGAAGGGGGACTGACGGTCACCCTGCGAGCCCGCTGACGGTCACCCTGCGAGCCCGCTGACCGAGCCCGCTGACCGTCCACCCCTCTAGCCACGCATGGGGAGTCGCGATACGGTGCGAAGCTCAAACCGGGGTGGGGGCTCTGCCTGCCCCGAACGCGGTTCACGCAAGGAGAGATCGATGCCGTCAGCTCCGACCATTCTTCCCACCCAGATCACGCAGGGCGCAGCGCCCGGACTCACGTACCGCCTCGAAGGGGAGCTCGTCCCGGTGCTGCACATGGCGCTCGACGGCCAGGTCCCGATCTACTTCGAGCACCACGTCCTGCTCTGGAAGTACCCCAACATGCAGATCGGCCTGCATCCGCTCAAGAAGGGCCTCAAGCGCCGCGTTTTCGGGGGCATGCCGCTGCTGCTGCTCGAGGCCCAGTCCTCGGGCGAGCTCGCCTTCAGCCGGGATGCACCCGGTCACATCGCAGCGCTGCACCTCCAGCCCGGTGCTGGGATCGTCGTGCGGGAGCATCAATTCCTCGCCGCCACCGGCAACGTCCAATACGACTACAGCCGGATCAAGGGCTTCGCGAACATGATGTACGGCGGCGGCTTCTTCATCGACGAGTTCTTCGCCGCTGACCAGGAGGGCGTCGTCTGGGTCCACGGCTACGGCAATGTGTTCGAGAAGGTGCTCGAGGCCGGCGAGACGATTGACATCGAGCCCGGCGGCTGGGTGTACCGCGATCACTCGGTCCAGATGAGCCAGGAGGTTTACGGGTTCAAGACCGGGTTCCTCGGCGGCGGGGGCAACCTCGTCTTCAACCGGTTCACCGGGCCGGGCCGGGTCGGACTCCAGAGCGCCTACTTCCATCCGCCCGTGTCTGAAGGTGCCGGAGGCAACGCTCAGCGCGAAGGCGGCGGTGGGCTGATCGGCGGCCTCGTCGGCGGCCTGCTCGACAACTGAGGGTTCGGAGATGAGTCACCCACCGGGACATCTGGCGGCAAACCCCCTCCCGCCGGGAATCGTCGGGGCCCTTGGCCTCGGCGGCTACCAACTGCTGGTCGATGTGGCCGGCGTCGGCGCCGGCCGGCTCGGACCACAGGCCTTCCTGCTCGTGGCGCCGGACCCCGATCCGACCCTCCCTGACGCGGGAACGCAGATCTCGCTTCACCACACGCGCCTCAAGACCGACTCCGAGCTCTCCGCGTTCACCCAGCTCGCGGCTCAGCTCGGCTACCTGCGCCTGTCCGGCTACCGGCTGGCCATGGAGCGCCACGGGTTGCGCAGCAAGGTCAACGTGGTCAATCCGGCCACGGGAGGCGTAGCGGCGACGATCCCGGACAAGCACCCGGGAGGGCTCTTCGGTGGCGGCGGTGGCGCAGCCAAGCTGCTGATCTCGGCTCGCTCGCTACCACCCGCCGGACCCCCTCCCGACACCCAGAACCCCGAGCTGATGCGCCAGGTCCTGCTCGCGCTGGCGCTTCGCGATGACAGCGTGGGTGGGGCCGAGGCGGCGGATCTGGCCGATCGGGCGCTAGAGCTTGCCCAGTCGAACAGCGCGCTCGATCCGCCGGCGGCGCTCGAGGCGGCCAAGCAGGCTGGCAGCTAGCGCTAGCGCTAGCGGCGGCGGAGCCAGAGGCTGCTCGGCTCCATCTCCGGCTCCAGAGCTGGGACGACCTCGCGGACCTGCTCGCGGTGAAGGCGGGCCAACGCATGGTTGGCGCACAGGATCTCCAGCTGCGGGTTGCCGACAAGCAGCGCCTGGAGGAGGTGATGCTCCTGCCAGTAGACGCCGAACTGCTCCATCAACACCCTCGGGTATTCGAACGGGCGAAAGAAGTCGTGTACGTGGACGACGACGCCGGGGGAGAGCGTGGGGACGACGCCGAGGAGCAGGTGCACGACGTCGCTTCCGGGCTTGACCGTGTGGGTCGAGTCGATGAACAGAAGATCGCCGTTGGACAGCTCGTCGAAGCGGTTGCGGGGGATCTCCTGCGCCGCGGTTGCATACACCTCGAGCCGGTCGCGGACCGGCTCGAGGACCGGCGAGGGGAAGGGGTCGAGGACGACGTGCCGGAGCGGATCGCCCTCGGCCCGATTGCGAGCGGCCGCGTTCTCGATCACGAGAGTCGAAAACCCGGACCCGACCTCGAACAAGCGCGGAGGACGCAGCCGGCGCACGGTCGCGTAGAGGACGTCGGCGTCGAGCGCGTTGAAGAATGGATTGCGGTAGTGGTAACCGCCTGGACCCGGCGGGTCCGGGGTGGCTCCCTGCTCGCCCATCAGCGGCCCCAGTTCATCCACCACATACCGGAGCTGAGCATCGAGGTCGAAGGCGACCCCCGGCATCGGCGCCGGATCACTCCACAGCGCGGGGGGAAGCGCGTCGAGATCCGGGATCGGACTGTAGAAATCCGCTCTCACCAGGTGGTAGCCGAGACGTCGGGCGACTTGCCGCAACAGCCGATACTCGCGTCCAGCGTTCTTGTGGCGGAATCTCCGGAGGCGTCGGCCGGGCTGCACGCGCGCCAGGCTAGCGCTAGGTCGGCACCGCCGGCCTGAGCCGGATGCGCGGCTTGCCGTTACGCGTAATTACCACCTCCTCTCCGGAGGCGACGCGGTCCATCCAGTAGCCGAGCTTGTCGCGGAACGGGTTGGAGCCGACCGTGATCGGTCCGGTCGAATCGGAAGTGGAGCTGAGGGGGCTCGAACCCCTGACCTCCGCCGTGCCACGGCGGCGCTCTCCCAGCTGAGCTACAGCCCCTTCGAAGTCGAAGTCATCAGCAAGGTTAATACAGGCTTGCTGGTTGTTGCGTGTTGGCCCGAGGCGAAGCTGAATTGCGTGCTTCCCAGCGACGATCTCGACTGGCAGGAGAAACGACCGGTCGAGCTCGCCGCAGTAGACACCAAAGGGGTCGACTTCATCCAGCTGGTATGTCGTGCGGACATACCCACCAGGGGAAGTGCGGCAGCCGCCAACGTGCACGACGACCAGAGCGCCGTCGGGACTTAGCCGACCCCATTTGCATTGAACCCTCCAGAGTCGGTCCTCGATCTCAAACACAAGGTCCGCGCGTGCATGCCCGCTCATCGGCGCATAAACGCCTATCCCAAGCCGTGTTGCCGCGGCCGCGACTTCGAGCTCGGCCAGGGTGCCTTTGTCGTTGTTGGTCAGCATGGGAACAGACGTTCGCATCCTGACCGGACGGTGTTACAAAGGGCTCAACGCCGCGGGATGAACTCCGGAACGTCCATCTCGTCGTCATCGCTCGGCCGGCGGCTGCGGCGCCGCGGCGAGCTGTCCTCCTCGGCCTCGTCAGCCTCGCGCCGCCGCCGGGCCGAGCCGCTGTCCAAAGCGCCATCGCCGGCAACTGGCCGGCGCGCACCAGGCGTGGCCTCGATCTTGGAGATCATCTGCGTGTGGATGCCCTGCACATCGCGGAGCAGCCGCTCGGCGTTGGCGCGCAGGGAGTCGCCCATCTGCCGCAGGTTGGCGGCGAGCTCGAGCCCTTCGCTGCGCACCTCGTCAGCGGTGTGTCGCGCTTCGTCCAACAGTTCGCGGGAGCGCCGCTCAGCCTCGCGCTGATGGGTGGCGGAGGCCTTGGTCGCCTCCTCCAGCGCCTCGTCGGCATTTTGCTGGGCACCGGCCAGGATCGTCAGTGCCTCGCTGGTGGCCGTCGTCTTGCGCTCTTCGGCATCCGCCTGGCTCGATTTCTTCAACCGCTCGGCCTCGGCGCGCGCGTTGGCCAGGATCTCAGCGGCCTCCTCCTCGGCCGCCTGGACCCGAAAATCGGCCGCCCGCTTGCCCTCCGCGATCCGCTCGCGGGCGCGCGCTTCGGTCTCTAGACGGACACGCTCGGCGGCATCTTCAGCCGCGCTGAGAATTCCCGCCACGCGGTCCGCGGCGCTCGGACGCTCCGTTTTTTGCGTTCTTGCAGGGACTTGTTGGTCTTCGGCCACCGCGCCATGGTACTCACGCCCGGCCCGGGAGAAGCAAGAATTGCGTCGGGACTGCACGGCAATCGCATCTCGATCTCATCTCCGGCCGGGGCGAACCGCCTCCGGGCGGCCTCCGCGGCCCCCGGTCGCCGCGTAACTTTGCCCAGCCGAGCGGCCTGACCCGAGCGCCCCGGCGCTACACGGCTCGGCCTGACCCGACCCCCCCGGCGCTACACGGCTCGGCCTGACCCGACCGCCCCGGCGCCGCGTGGCCTGGCCACCCCGGCCGCAAGTAATCTCAGAGTTAGCTATGCCCGCATCCCGTTACGACCCACAGCAGATCGAGCCGCGCTGGCAGGACATCTGGGCGCGCGAGGGCACCTGGGAGGTCACGCAACGACCTCGATGACGAGGCCGAGAAGTCCTACGTGCTCGAGATGCTGCCCTACCCCAGCGGCGAACCGCACATCGGGCATCTGAAGAACTACGCACTCGGTGACGCGATAGCGCACTTTCACCGGCGAATCGGCCAGCAGGTCCTGCATCCGATGGGCTATGACGCGTTCGGGCTGCCGGCTGAGAACAACGCGATCAAGACCGGGGTGCATCCGCGCGAGGCGACCAACAAGTCGATCGCCTCCTATCGCCACTGGTTCCATCGCTGGGGGATCTCGATTGACTGGACTCGTGAGCTCGCCACCCACGAGCCGTCGTACTACCGGTGGACGCAGTGGATCTTCCTGCGCTTGCTCGACCGTGGCCTGGCCTATCGCAAGGAGGCGGCGGTCAATTGGTGTCCATTCGACCAGACCGTGCTGGCCAATGAGCAGGTGATCGACGGTCACTGTGAGCGCTGCGGCCATCAGGTCGAGATCCGCCAGCTCGAGCAGTGGTTCTTCCGTATCACCGATTACGCCGACCGTCTGCTCAATGACCTCGACACGATCAGCTGGCCCGAGCACGTCAAGGCCATGCAGCGCAACTGGATCGGCCGGAGCGTCGGAGCCGAGGTTGCGTTCCGTTGCGAAGCGCTGGGCATCGACTACCCGGTGTTCACCACCCGTCCCGACACGCTGTTCGGAGCCACGTTCTTCGTCATGGCCCCCGAGCATCCGGACGTCTTCCGCCTCGCCGCGGGCACCGAGCACGAGCAGGCGGTCCACAACTACGTCAATCGCACCCTGACCGAATCCCCGGAGGAGCGAGGCGCGGCGGAGAAGCAGAAGACCGGCGTCCCGCTCGGCCGGACGGTTACCAATCCAGTGACCGGCGAGCAGATCCCGATGTACGTGGCCGACTACGTCCTGATGGAGTACGGCACGGGCGCCGTGATGGCTGTCCCCGCGCATGACCAGCGCGACTATGACTTCGCCCAGGCGTTCGGTCTCCCCATCCGGCAGGTAGTTGCCCCGCCGGGTGACACCGAGACTCGGGCTGACCAAGCGTTTGTGTCCCACTCGGAGAACGAGCGGCTGATCAACTCAGGCGAGTTCACCGGCCTGAGCGCCGTCGAGGGCAAGGTGGCGATCATCGCCTGGCTCGATCGCCAGGGCGTCGGCCACGAGTCGGTCAACTACCGGTTGCGCGACTGGTTGCTCTCGCGCCAGCGCTACTGGGGCTGTCCGATCCCCGTCGTGTACTGCGAGAAATGCGGCATCGTCCCGGTCCCCGAGGATCAGCTCCCGGTTGAGCTGCCCGAAGTCGAGGACTACCAGCCCCGCGGGCGCTCGCCGCTGGCAGCGGCCGAGGACTGGGTCAATACCCCGTGCCCCGCGTGTGGGGGCCCCGGGCGCCGTGAGACCGACACCATGGACACGTTCGTCGACTCGAGCTGGTACTTCCTGCGCTACTGCGACGCCCACAATGACTCCGCGGCGTGGGATCGCCGAGTGCTGGCGAAGTGGATGCCGGTTGACCAGTACATCGGGGGAGTGGAGCACGCAATCCTCCACCTCCTCTACGCACGGTTCTTCGTCAAGGCGCTCGCCGACATGGACCTGCTCGACGTCCAGGAGCCGTTCCAGGCTCTGTTCACCCAGGGAATGATCCTCGGGCCCGACGGCAACAAGATGTCGAGCTCGAAGGGCAACGTCGTCGCCCCGAGCGAGATCGTCGAGCGCTTCGGCGCCGACGCCGCCCGCTGCTACGTCCTGTTCATGGGTCCGCCGGAACAGGACGCCGCGTGGTCGGATGCCGGCGTCGAGGGCGTGTTCCGATTCCTGAGCCGGCTCTGGCGGGTGGGCGCCGAGCTGGCCGACGCCCCGGGCGACGCCGACCAGCCCGTCGACCCGGAGGGAGGCGCTCTCGTGCTCACCCGCAAGGCCAACTGGGCGATCGAGAAGGTGACCGGTGACATGACGGGCCGGTTCGCTTTCAACACCGCGATCGCGGCCATCATGGAGCTGGTAAACGAGATCTATCGCCACCCTGAGGCTGACCTGCAGTCTCGGCGATTCGCCGTCGCCACCGCGGCTTCGCTCGTGTTTCCCTTCGCGCCTCACCTCGGCTCTGAGGTTTTCGAGCAGCTGACCGGGCGCCGTGTCTGGGAGGAGCCCTGGCCCGCCGCCGATCCGGCCATGCTCCAGGCTGACACGTTCGAGCTGGTGTGCATGGTCAACGGGAAGGTCCGTGACCGCGTTCGTGCCTCGGCCGGCGCCCCGCGCGAGGAGCTCGAGCAGCTGTGCCGGGACGCTCGTGGGGTCAAGGCGCACCTCGACGGGCAGGCGGTGGCCAAGGTGGTCATCGTGCCCGACAAGCTCGTCAATTTCGTCGCGCGGTAAGCGAGTGGCCCAGGTCGGCGCACTGTATGTAGCCGTTGTCGGCGCCGGCGATCCCTCCGAGTCCCAGGCCGCAGCTGCTGAGGAAGTCGGCCGTCGGCTCGCCCAGGCCGGGGCGATCGTGATCACCGGCGGCCGAGGCGGTGTCATGGCGGCGGCGTCTCGCGGTGCCAGTCAGGCCGGCGGGCTGGTGGTTGGCCTGCTGCCCGGCGATGAGCGGCTCACGGCGAACGAGTGGGTTGATGTGGCGCTGCCGACCGGACTGGGCGAGCTCAGAAATGGATTGATCGTGCGCGCCGCTCACGTGCTGGTCGCTGTCGGCGGGGCGTACGGAACCCTGTCTGAAGTCGCGCTCGCCCTGGCCACGGGGGTCCCCGTCGTGGGGTTCGACACCTGGCAGATAGAGGGGATCGAGCTGGCGGACTCGCCCGAACAGGCGGCGAACCGAGGCCTGGAACTGGCGCGGCGGAGCGTCGGGCTGCCCGCTTAGACTCGGACTGTGCCCACCTTCAAGTCCGCCTACCTGATCCATGGGGACGATCACGGGCGGATCGCCGAGCGCCGCGCTCGCCTGCGGAGCCTGGCCGAGTCTTTGAGCGGCGCCGAGGGACTTGAGGTGTTCGAGGGCGAGGACTCGGACCCGGCTACCGTGGCCGCCGCGCTCGACGCGATGACGCTCGCCTTGGGGCGGCGCTTCATCATCGTCGACGGGGCGGAGCGCTGGAAGGACAAGGAGCTCGACGCGCTCGAGTCAGCGCTGGGCGCCGAGCCGCCCGAGACCACGGTCGCGTTCTTTGCCCGGGAGGACAGCCGGAACAAGGCCCCTGACCGCCTGCACGCGATCGTCCGCAAGGCAGATGGGGACATCAGCGTCGAGGCGAGCGTCAAGCCGTGGGAGCTCCCCAAGTGGCTCCTGGCCCGCGCTGGTGAGCTCGGAATCGAGCTCGAGCCGGATGCGGCCCGTGCGCTCATCCGACACGTGGGTGACCGCCAGCAGCGGCTCCTGCGCGAGCTTGAGAAGCTCGCCCTGGGCGGCGAGGAAGGTCAGCAACTCGACGCGGCCGAGGTCGAGGAGCTCACTGCATCCTCGGCCGAGCGCAAGGGGTGGGCGGTGGCAGACGCGCTGGTGGCCGGAGACGTCCAGGCCGCCGTGCACGCGTTCCTCACCCTGCGGGCCCAGGGCGAGCGGGTGTCGGGACTCATCTACTGGATCTCCCAGCGTGTCCGCATGGCTCAGGACGTGGCGGCGGCGCTCGAGGCGGGCGAGCCCCCCGCTCAGATCAAACGCCGGCTGCGGATGCCGTCACGCGCCGCCGACCGCCTGATCGCCGATGCCCGCCGAGCCGGGTCAGAAAGGCTCCGGCGCGCCACCTATGAGATCGCCGATCTAGAGCTCGCCTCGCGGGGGGGCGGACCGGGGGGTGCCGGCGAGGAAACCGAGGCCCTGACCGCGATCGTCCGGATCGCCGCCTGAGCTCTCAGGCGATCGTTGTGTGAATCACGAGGACCACTGCCGCGATAACGCCCAGGATCACGAGCAGCGCCAGCGCTCGGCCGACCCAGTTTGTCTTGCCGCGCAACGCCGGGTTTATCGGCCGCTCGGTCCGCGGGGTCGGCTCGTGGCGGCTGGTGTCATGGCGGCTCGGCTCGAACCGAACCGGCTCGAACCGAACGGGCTCATGACGGCCGGCCTCCTGACGACTGGCCTCGTGACGGCTGGGCTCCGGGCCCCTGGCCTCGTGGCGGCCCGGGTCGGCGACTGAGGCCGGTTCGGACTTCATGAGCCTCTGGACGGTCGCCTCGGCCGCCGCCAGCTGCTGGCGCAGCCGCGCGGTTTCAGTGCGTTCGTGCTCGAGTGCCCGGGCAGTGGCTTCAAGGCGGCGTTCGGCATTCCGCGCGCCGGTGCGCAACCCGTCGACCTCGGACGCGGTTGAGGCAAGCTCGCTGTGCGCTGTGGCGGCGAGATCGAGTTCGGCCGCCAGACGTCCCACCTCGGAGCGCAGGGCCAGGTTTTCCGCGCGAGCTTTGTCCCGGTCCGCATTGGCGGATTGACGCTTGGCGTGTTCTCTTTCCGCCTCGGCCTCGGCCGCCGACAGCTTGGCCTTCAACCGGGCCAGCTGCTGAAAGTGCTCGCTTGTCGTACGGCGGACCGCGGTCGCGTCCGAACGCACGCGGGGTGCGCGAGCGTCGGGGGCGGCGGCAGGCCGCGGCGTGCTCCGCGCCGCCCGTGACCCCTTGGGTGCAGACAATTCGATCGCGATGTCGGGTGCCACTGCGAGCTCGATCGAGGCGGCGTCGCCCAGCTCGATGTCAAGGGGGAACGCCGCGGTCCACGGCTCACCGTCCTCAGCCGCCCACGGCTTGTGCTCCAGCTCGGCCAGCGATCGCTGCTCGCTACCGTCCGAGCGCAGCCGCAACACCAGCGTGGGCCGCATGAAGCGCCGTCCGCGGACTCCGAACCAGCGACCGCTGACCACAACCTGCCCGGGGGCATCGACCGCGAGCTGCTCGACATCGAATGTAATTCGATCGGAGTGGCCCGGGGAAGAATCGGGGTTCTGGCTCGCCATCCGTCTTATCTACCCCAGCCATCCGGACTGGGCGCTTGAATCGGACGCGGCGGAGTGAGAAGGCTCTTACCCGCCGCGCGCACCCGCGCGACGCGGGACTTCTTACGCGCCGCGCCGCAGCCGTGCGGCGCGGGACTTCTTACGCGCGCCGGTGTTGCGGTGCAGGGCACCACGCTTGACAGCCTTGTCGATCGTTCTCACCAGCACACGGTGTTCGGTATCGGCCACATCCGAGTCACCGTCGGCGATCGCGCGCTCGAGGCGCCGGAAGTAGGTCTTGATCGAAGACGTGTAATGACGGTTCTCGAGTCGCTCGCGCTCAGCGCGCAGAATCCGCTTTTTTTGTGAGTGAATGTTGGCCATGACAGCACGCAGCCGCGGAAGCCCGCGGCGCGCGCGTACTATAGCGCGCTCGTGTCAATAGAGAGCACCGCCGTAGGCGAGCAGCCCCCCTCGCCGCCACCGCCGCCGCGACGGAGGATCGCCCTCAGTACCGCGATCTTCGCTCTTGCCACGGCCCTCTCCCGGATCGCCGGGCTGGGCCGCGAGATCGTCCAGGCGAGCTTCTTCGCCACCAGCGGCGCGGGGTCCGCGTTCACGATCGCCTCCCAGATCCCGAACCTGTTCTCGAACCTGTTCTCGCAGGCGGCGCTGGGGGCAGCGTTCGTTCCGATTTTCACCGAACTGCTCCAGGCGGGCCGGAGGCGGGAGGCATTCCGGCTCGCCGCGTCGCTGTTCTGGTTGATCCTGCTGGCGCTCGGCCTGCTGACGATTCTCTACATCGCACTCGCGGGCCTGGTCATGCCGTTGTTCACCGGCACCCTGAGTACCCCGGAGACCGTGCTGGCCACCGGCCTTTCGCGGGTGCTGTTCCCGGTCGTGCTGCTGCTCAGCCTGACAGGGCTGTTCGTGGGGATCCTCCAGTCCTACGACGAGTTCTCGATCCCCGCGCTGGCTCCGGCCGTGTGGAACGTCGTGATCGTCGTCCTGATGGTGATCCTGCACTCGCACTTCCACGGTCAGGACGCCGTCTACTCGTACGCGATCGCCTGGCTGGTGGCGACCGTGGTGCAGTTCCTGCTGATCGCCTCGGCGCTGCGCAAGGTTGACTTCCGCCTCGCGTTCGCCTTTGACTGGCGCGATCCGCGGGTGCGCCAGGTGCTGATCCTGTTCTTTCCGGTGACGATGAGTATCGGGATCATCAATCTCGACATCTTCATCAACGCCGGGTTGGGCGCGCTCGTCTCCAAGCACGTTCCGATCGCGATCAATGACGCATTCCGGATCTACATGCTGCCCCAGGGAATCTTCAGCGTGGCCGTGGCCACGGTGCTGTTTCCGACACTGAGCCGGATGGCCAGTGCCCGCAACCCCACCGGCATGCGGCGCACGCTCGGAAACGGCATCCGCCAGATCAACCTGCTGCTGATCCCGTCGGCCGCGCTGCTGGCCGTGCTGGCGGTACCGATCACCCGCCTCGTTTACCAGCACGGCAGTTTTCACACCTTCTCCACGCACCTGGTGGCCAAGGCGCTGTTCTGGTTCGCGTTCAGCCTGCCGTTCGCCGGCGTCAACCTGCTCCTCAGCCGTACGTTCTTCGCGCTTCAGCGGCCGTGGATCCCGACCAAGCTGGCCGCCATCAATGTCGTCGTGGACATCATCGTGTCGCTGGCGCTGTACAAGCCGCTGGGCATCTCCGGCCCGGTGATCGGCACCGTGGTCGCCAACGTGGTCATGACCTGGCTGCAGCTCCGGCGGCTGCGGATCGGCTTCAACGGCCGGCTGGAGCTGGGCCAGACGACGATGGTCACGATGCGGGTACTCGTCGCCACCGCGATCATGACCGCCCTCGGCTGGCTGATCTGGAAGGGACTGGACAGCCTGCTCGGCGTATCCCTGCTGGCGCAGATCATCTCGATCGGATTTGCCATGGCCGCTGCAGGCGTGATCTACGGGCGTCTGGTGCTGCAGATGCGGATTCCCGAAGCCCGTCAGATCGAGTCACTCATCATGGGCCGCTTGCGAGGGCGGGTAGCCTCCTGACATGCCTAGCCAGGGCTTCTACGCGCGCCATTTCAGCAGCGCCCGGCAGGAGCGCGCTTTCCTCAGTGCGGTCGGATTCACCACCGCCTTTGCGACGGCGCGGGCGATCACGCACTCGATCCGGGCCGGAATCGGGCCGTTCCACAACATCAGCGAGGGTGGGACCCACATCCACCACAGCACGTTTGGGATCTTCGGCCTCCTCGGAATCGGCTATCTGTGGACTTACCGGCTCGGGATCGGTGAGCGTATGCCCGAGTGGGCATCACGCGTCACGGCGACCACCTACGGCGTTGCCTCTGCGCTGACACTGGACGAGTTTGCCCTGTGGCTCGACCTGCATGACGACTACTGGGACGCCCAGGGGCGCAAGTCAATCGACGCCGTGGCGATCTTCGCCGGACTGCTCACGATGGGCGTGGCCGGCCGCACCGCGCTTGACGAGCTGGGCCTCCTGCCTCGGTTTCTGAGCGAGCTGGTCCACCGGGACCAGGACCGCCTCGGTAGCTGAGCCGCACCTCGGTAATTGAGCCGCGCCTCGGTCGCTGAGCACGCGCGCCCCAGTCCCTGAGCACCCGCGCCCCAGTACCCCCCAACGCCTCGTACCCTTGATGTAACGATGCCTGACCAGGCCCACATCCGCAACTTCTCGATCATTGCCCACATCGATCACGGCAAGTCGACCCTGGCTGACCGGATCCTCGAGCTCACCCATACCGTCGACCCCCGGTCAATGCGCGCCCAGGTGCTCGACTCGATGGACCTCGAGCGCGAACGGGGGATCACGATCAAGGCGCAGGCGGTCCGGGTCTTCTACAAGTCTGCGCACGACGGCGAGACCTACCAGCTGCAACTGATTGACACGCCCGGCCACGTGGACTTCACCTATGAGGTGTCACGCTCGCTCGCCGCCTGCGAGGGTGCCCTGCTGGTCGTCGATGCCTCCCAGGGGGTCGAGGCCCAGACGGTCGCCAACACCTACCTGGCGGTCGAATCCGGCCTCGAGTTGATCCCGTGCCTGAACAAGGTTGACCTGCCCGGCGCTGAGCCCGAACGCGTGGCCGAGGAGGTCGCCGATCTCCTGGGCGAGCCCGCGGACACGGTGAGGCGGATCAGCGCCAAGACCGGAGAGGGCATCACGGACGTTCTCGATGAGCTGATCGCGCGCGTGCCACCCCCCAGCGGTGACCCGGATGCCCCGCCTCGCGCACTGATCTTCGACTCGGAGTTTGACCAGTACCGCGGCGTGATCGCCTACATCCGTGTTGTCGACGGCACGTTCACCAAGGGCGAGGCGATCCGCGCCATGCAGGCCGGCACGGAGGCCGACATCGATGACATCGGCTTCTTCACGCCCGAGATGACCTCAGCCAGCGCGCTGCATGCCGGCGAGGTCGGCTTCCTCATCACCGGGATCAAGGATGTGACCAGCCTCCGCGTCGGTGACACGCTGACCACCAAGCTGGGCGGGGCAACCGAACCACTGCCCGGGTACCGCGAGGTCAAGCCGATGGTGTTCTGCGGGCTGTTTCCGATCGACTCCGACGCCTATCCGGACCTGCGTGACGCGCTCGAGAAGCTCACGCTGAACGACGCCGCGTTGAGTTGGGAGCCCGAGACCTCCGACGCGCTCGGCTTCGGGTTCCGCTGCGGCTTCCTCGGCCTCCTCCACATGGACATCGTGCGCGAGCGCCTGGAACGCGAATACGACCTCGAGCTGCTGGCCACGATGCCGAGCGTCGAGTATGAGGTCACCCTGACCGACGGGAGCATCATTCCCGTCCACAGCCCCAACGACATGCCCGATCCCACCCGGGTGGCCGAGGTCCGCGAGCCGTTCATCCGCGCGTTGATCCTCACGCCGAAGGAGTTCGTCGGTCAGATCATGGAGCTGGCCCAGGAGCGCCGCGGTGAGTACGAGGGGATCCACTACCTGTCGGCCGAACGCGTGCAGCTCACGTATGACCTGCCGCTGGCCGAGATCGTCCTGGACTTCTTCGATCAGCTGAAGTCCCGGACCCGTGGCTATGCCTCGCTCGACTACGAGCTGATCGGGCTGCGCCAGTCTGACCTGGTCAAGCTCGACATCCTGCTGGCCGGAGATCCGATTGACGCGCTCTCGATGCTCGTGCACCGAGACAAGGCCCAGGCTGCGGGCCGGACGCTCACCGAGAAGCTGCGGGCGAAGATCCCCCGACAGCAGTACGACGTGCCCATTCAGGCCGCGATCGGATCCCGGATTGTGGCTCGGGAGACGATCAAGGCCTACCGCAAGGATGTCATCGCCAAGTGCTACGGGGGTGACATCAGCCGTAAGCGCAAGCTCCTCGAGCAGCAGAAGAAGGGCAAGCAGCGGATGAAGCAGGTAGGGAGGATCGAGGTCCCGCAGGAGGCCTTCCTGGCTGTGCTCGAGCTCGGCGAGAAGGGGTAGTGCCCGGCGAGTCCGAGCCGCCCCGGCGAGACGCGCATGCGTTCACCGCCGAGCTCGCGGCCCAGGACGACCCCGAGGTCGGCCACGAGCTGATCATCGTCCGTCACGCCGATGGCCGTACCGAGGAGCTCCGGCTGCACGATTACGAGCGGCTGTACGAGCTGCCCGGGGTCTACGAGCAGATCGTGCAAGAGCGCCTCGGCTGTCGCTCGCCGGATGAGATCGCATCGATGCTCGGCGGCGCGGTCGATGACCTGGGTTGGGATCGCGCCCGGACCCGCGTTCTGGACGTGGCGGCCGGCAATGGCGTCTCCGGTCAAGCGCTCCTCGCGCACGGTCTGAGACCAGTGATCGGAACCGACATCGTCCCGTCCGCGCGGGATGGTGCCCTGCGCGATCGCCCGGGCATGTATGACGCATACCTCACGCTCGACCTACTGGCCCTCACCCCTGACCAGGAGGACACGGTTCGCGCTCAGCATGCGGAGGTGCTGGCCTGCGTGGCTCCGGTGGGCGAGCACAGTCAGCAGCTGCCTCCGTTGGCGCTCGCCGCCGCCGCCAGGCTGCTCGCCCCGGATGCGCTGGTCGCCTACATGCATGACCCCACGTTTGGAACGCCCGATCCGATCACGCCGGCGTTCTGGGTCGATCAGCTCGGCTCGGGGACCGAGGCCGAGGTTCTCGAGCGGCGCCGCTACCTACACCGGTACACGGTCAATGGGGTGCCGTTCGAGATGGACGGCATCGTCTGGCGGCTGCGGCGGGGCTAAGCCCAGTGTCGGCCCGGGCCGCGTCGCGGCGGGCCGAGCCCATGGCGCCGTGCGTAGATCCACGGCGCAGCCGGTACGCCGCGCCGGCGGCCGCCTACTGCGAGCACCACCACCATCATCAGCGTCCACACGATCGTCACCGCGAGCAGCATCGCCAGGGTGACGGCGATCACCGGGATCGCGAATAAGAGCAGGAGTGGATTCGCCCTCACCGTGGCCAGCGTCCAGGCCCCGGCGGTCCGCCGAGCCGGTTCGCGCGAGCTTCGGCGACCTGCGGGACGGGGCAGGTCACTGACCGTGGCGTCCAGGTCATCGTAGGTCCGCGCTTTTAGCGCAGCGCTGACCCGCTGCTCGAGCTCGTCGGCAGCGATTCGGCCCTCGGTTGACGCTCGATGCAGCCGATCGATGACGTGCTCACGATCAGCGTCCGAAGCCCTCAGTGTGCCGCGCTTGCTCACATGGACGAGGCTAGCGCTCGGCCCCCAGCTCCGCAAACGATGTCCTGGGAAAATCCGGCCGCACACAGTAGGCGCCGTCCGAGAAGCCCTCGCTCTGGATCCCCAGCGCCCAGTTGCAGCGCGAGGTCAGGTTCTCGAACGCGATCGCCATCGTGATCTCGACCAGCTGGGGCTCTTCGAATACGGCCCGCAGGCGCTCGAACAGCTCATCGCTCACCTCGACCGGGGTACGGGTCATCTCCTCCGCGTACTCGAGCACCAGGCGCTCGGTGTCGCTGAAGTGCTCGGACTGACGCCACAGGCTCAGCTCCCGCAGCTGGACCTCGGGGATCCCCGAATCACGGGCCAGCTTGGAGCCGAAGTCAAGGCACCACTCACAGCCGATCAGCTGGGAGGTGCGGAGCATGGCCAGGTTCCGGAGCGCTACGTCGACGGTTTTCGAGAACCGGTCCACGGTCAGTCCGATTAAGCCGTAACCGACCAGCAGCGGCCGGTGATGGGCGATCACCTGGCTCGGCTCGAGCTCTCGCCCGTAGAACCGCCTGGCCAGAGCGAAGGTCAGGCGGCGGATCGGGTCAAGACCGCGGGGCCGAGCGTGCGAGATTCGAGCCATCAGGCGCTCCTTTCGGTTGGGACGGTGCGGGAACGACGGCCACGCCGGCTACGACGGCCATCGCCCCGGCGACGATCGCCATCTCGACCACGAAGCCCCCCAGGCTGATCACATCATCGGAGGAGGGGAGCATTCCGGTGGTCGTCAGGTGATAGGCGAAATGCGGAATCGTGGCGGCCAGGAAGGCGGCACCGGCCACGAGCACGAGCCGGCGCTCGAACCAGATCGCCGCGCACACGAGCAGGACCGCCATCCCGAGCTCCATGGCCGCGAAGTCCCGGACCAGGTGCTCGTCATACGGACCCATGCCGGAGATCCAGTGGTGTCCAGCTCCTGGGTAGGAGGTGTACAAGGAGTGCGGAGCGATCGAACCCCAGACGCCGATCTCGGCCTGGAACGCGGCCACGACGAGGAGTCCGGCCCGGGCCAGACCGAGCCGGCTCACGCGACCGCGCTCGGCGCCGGCTCGAAACGGCCCGTGACCGCGAGCCGGCTGGCCTCGACGGCGCTCGCCCAGGCGATCTCGGACAGGCACCCGGGCGCCGCGACCATATCCCCGGCCACGAACACGCCCCCGCCCCGGTCGATCGCCGGCCGGTCCCGCCATGTCTTGCCAGGCGGATCGAGGGCGCCGGTGCGGCCGGTCATGACCTGGCGCCGCCGCCACGTTTCGCGCTCGCGCCAACCCGAGAAGGACGCGTCGAGCAGCGCCTCGAGACGGCCCGCGGCGCTGTCCACACTCTCTCCCGGGCGGATCGGCATCTGGGCCTGGACCAGCTCCTCGCCCGCAGGAGCGACGCTGGGATCCGAGGCTGTGAAGCGCTCGACCCAGCCAGTCTCCTGCAGGTCCACGACCACGAACGGATCTCCGCGCTGCGAGCGCACGGCCAGGTCCAGGCAGACCGCGTGGCCGCTCTTCCAGCGCAGCGTGTCGTCACCCAGGAGCTCACGAGCCTGGTCGAGTTCCGTAGCCACGATCACGATTCCGTCGGGCAGCTCGCGCACTCGCTCGCCCGTCTGGATATCCACCCCGAGCTCGAGCGCCCGGTCCCTCATTCGCTCGACGATCGCCGTCCAACCCCCGATCGGGAAGCGCGCCGTCGCCGGTACGGAGAGCAGGCCGCGCACCAGCGGCTCCCATAGGAACGCCGCTGACAGCTCGCCCGGGTCGTGGTAGTAGGTCAGGATGCCGGCGCTGCTGGCCAGGGCGGCGGCGGCGTCCTCACCCACGTGATCCGAGGCCCAGGTGCGGAAATCGAGTTCGACCGGCGCCGTGCGACCCCTCAGCCGCAGCGCGGCGATCGCCGCCCCCACGGCTGGCACGCGCCGAATGTCGTCACCCCAGCGGAAGCGGACACCGGACAGCGGTGGGCGGGCGCAGGGAGGGAGCAGGTCATGCCCGCGCAGCCACTTCCAGAACGGACTGCTCGCCAGCAGAGCGTGGGGCCCCAGGTTCGCCTTATACGGCGGGCCCAGGCTCCGCGCCCGCCCGCCGAGCTGATCGTGGGCTTCGCACAGCGTGACACTGGCGCCCTGTTCCGCGCTCGAGATGGCGGCCGTCAGCCCGGCAATACCTCCACCAACGACCGTGATGCTGACCACTTGGGCTCCTTCCTGCTCTGACTCGGGGCACGATTCTCAGGCTGTCACAGTACGTCTCAACTGGCTCGGCGTTAAGGTCCAGTTGTCATGGCTGAAAAAGAGCCAGTTTCGCCGCCGTCGCCGCCACCGCCGTCGCCGCCGCCACTACCACCAGCCGGGCCGGAGCTGCTGCTCAGCCTCGAACCCGGGCGCGGTCCGCTGCACGAGCAGCTCGAATTGAGCCTGCGCGAGCAGGTACGCAGCGGGCGGCTGGCGCCGGGCAGCCGGGTCCCATCGTCCCGTGCGCTGGCGGCGGAGCTCGGGATCTCCCGCGGCGTCGTGCTTGAGGCCTACGGCCAGCTCGTGGCCGAGGGTTATTTCCTGGCCCGACAGGGTGCCCCGACCCGTGTGGCGGGCGGCCAGATCGCCGATCTCGCCCCGCTGGCCGCCGGTTGGCTCGAGCCGCGCTACCGCTATCGCTTCGATCCATCACTCCCCGACCTGAGCTCGTTTCCCCGTGACGGGTGGCTGCGGTCCCTGCGGGCCGCCCTCCGCCACGCGCCGTTCGATGCTCTCGGTCACGGCGACCCCCGGGGAGTTGCCGAGTTGCGCAACGCGCTCATGGGTTATCTCGGCCGGGCTCGGGGCGCCGCGCCCGAGCCCGAGCACACGCTCATCTGCGCTGGATTCACCCAGGGCTTCGCGCTCATCTGCGCCTGTCTGCACGAGCGGGGGGTCGAGCGGATCGCGATCGAGGATCCGGGATGGGCCCGGCACCGGCTGGTGGCTGAGCGCGCCGGCCTCGAGGCGGTCCCGATTCCCGTTGATGACCAGGGGCTCGACGTCTCTGAGCTCGCCGCCTCCGGCTGCGAGACGGTGGTGGTGACGCCGGCGCATCAGTTCCCCACCGGCGTCGTCATGTCCTCCGAGCGCCGCGCGGCGCTGCTCGGCTGGGCCGAGGACGTGGCCGGCCTGATCGTCGAGGATGACTACGACTCCGAGCTCCGGTACGACCGTGGGCCGGTCGGCGCGCTCCAGGGACTGGCTCCGGAGCGCGTGTGCCATGTGGGGTCGGTCAGCAAACGGCTGCTTCCGTCCCTCCGTCTCGGGTGGATGCTCTGCCCGTCCTGGTTGACCGGCGAGCTCACCTTTGCCAAGGGCCTCGCCGACGGTGGGTCGCCGGTCGTCGATCAGCTCGCGCTGGCCGATTTCATCACCCGCGGCGAGCTTGACCGGCACCTGCGGCGAATGCGGCATCCGCTATCGCGAGCGGCGTGCGATAGCCGAAGCCGCCCTTGCGGCAGCGCTGCCCGAGGCGAAGCTGGCCGGTGTCGCCGCCGGCCTCTTCATGCTCGTCGTGCTGCCCGAAGGCAGCAGTGAGCCCGCGGCATCGCGGGCCGCCGCCGCCGCGGGTGTGTGGGTCGAAGGCCTGTCCTCCCATCAGGTCCTCGGCCGCGATCAGGTCGGTTTCATCCTCGGCTATGCCAACGTCTCCGAGCCCGCGATCGAGCGCGGGCTGGCGTTGCTCGCCGCCGCGCTGACCTCGTCTCAGCCGTCGTCGGTCAGCGCCCGGGGGACGATCGCGGCGAAGGCGACGATCATGAACGCGAACAGGCTGACCACGCCGACAGCGTGAGCCCACGGTGCACTGGCCACGTTGAGCAGGCCGACGCCGACGATCAAGCAGGCCACCGCCAGCCGGGCGCGCAAACCCGTGCGCACTACTGCCGTCGCGCCCGCCACCGGCTCCGGCTGGGGCGCGTGCGGGTCAAAATGCCCGGTCAGGGTCAGACGGAACAGCAACCCCAGAGAGGGGAACAGCAGCGCGGCCCCGCCCAGCACGGCCACGATCAGGGTGACGAGCGTGTCATGCGAGGCCGCCGCTTGGCGAACGGAGAGGCCGGGGAGCAGGGTCGGATAGCGAGCGAACGCCCACCCGGCGATCACGGTGGCCACCGCCAGCGCGGCGCTGTAGCGCGCCGCCTCGAACGTCCGCCGCCAGACGAGCACGACCGTGCCTAGCCCGGCCAGCACCGATGCCACAAGCGCCGCCAGCGCGCCGCCGCGGATGAGCTGCTCGAACAGCGAGTGGGCGTCGGAGTGCAGCACCACGAGTCCGGCCAGGGCCACCGCTCCGGCCACGGCCGCGGCGCCGAGCGCGCGTGTCCGGTAGGCCTCCTGGACCTCCCGATCTCCAACCCGGGCCGCGTCGGCGGCCAGGTACACGGCCGCGAGGTAGCCCGAGCTGGCCACGGCCAGCGCGCCGACCAGGATCGAGGTTGGATTCAGCCAGCTGGTGAATAGATGACCGGCCGCATTGCCCACCGGGACCCGCTCGGACGCGATCCCGCCCGCGGCGGCGCCGAGCGCGAACGGGGTGATCAGCGAAGCCACTGCGAAAGCCGTGTCAACGGTTCGCAGCTCGCGTCGGCTGGCCACGCCGGCGCGCAGGGCGTAGCTCGCTCCGCGCAGGATGATCCCCAGCCCGGCCAGGAAGAAAGCGACCCCGAGGGTCGAGGCCACCGATCCGAAGAACGTCGGGTAGGCGGTCCAGGTCACGGTGAGGACGAAGATCAGCCACACGTGGTTGGCCTCCCACACGGGAGCCATCGAGTGGTGGGCGTGCTCGCGGATCCGCTCGGCGTGCGGACTGCGACCGGGCAGCACCAACCACAGGCCAGCTCCGAAGTCCGCTCCGGCCAGAACGACATACAGCACCAGCCCGATGAGGACAAATATGAGGGGGAGCGCTTGCAGCATCTCGCTTTACGTGGCCGAGGTCACCGGCGTGCCCGGACCGCCGACGGATGGATCTGTATCGAGCGGGGCTCGGGCGAGCCGGCGCAGGATCCACGCCACCGCGAAGCCGAGCGCGATGTACGTCACGACGAGGGTCGCGTAGCCAACCGGGATCCCGCCGGCGCCGGTGACGGCCGCCGCGGTCGGCATCACCCGATACACAACCCACGGCTGGCGACCGACCTCGGTCGTGACCCAGCCGGCGATCAGCGCCACCGTTGCCGCCGGGCCAGCCACTACGACCGCGCGGTAGAACCAGGCTGATCCGGGCAGACGCCGTCGCCTGATCCGCACGACCAGGTACACGAGCCCCAGCAGCGCCAGCATGGTCCCGATCCCGACCATGAGCTGGAACGAGATCCGCACCACGTTGACCGGCGGGCGCTGACTCGGCGGCACCGTGTCGAGCCCCTTCACGGTCGCATTCCAGCTGTGGAAGGCCAGCAGCGACAGGAGATGAGGGATCTCGATCCCGTATTTGACCTGGTGATCGGTGTACCACCCCAGGACGTGCTCGGGCGCCCCCCGGGTTGTCTTGTAGAGCCCCTCGATCGCGGCCAGCTTGATCGGCTGGTCGACAGCCACGTCGCGGGCGACCCAATCCCCCACCAAAACCTGGACCGGCGCCGCCAGGCAGGCGATCGTCAGCGGGATTGTCAGGGCTATGCGCTCGTAACGACCCCAGCGATTTCGCAGCCGGCCGAACGCGTACGCCCCCGCGACCAGGAAGCCGGTGACCATGTAACCGGCGATGTACATGTGGATCAGCTCCGACCACAGGTAGCTGTTGCCGAACAGCGCCTGGAGCGGATTCACGTCGACCACCCGGCCGGCCTTGAGATGAAAGCCCCCGGGGTGGTTCATCCACGCGTTGACCGAGATCACCATCAGAGACCCCGTGAAGCCGCTGATCACGATTGGTATCCCGCTCAGCAGATGAGCCCGGGGCGACAGGCGATCCCACCCGTAGATATAGATCCCGATGAAGATCGCCTCCGTGAAGAACGAGAAGCCCTCGATCGCGAACCCGAGCCCGAACACGCCGCCGAACGTGGCCGTGAAATTCGGCCACAGGAGCCCCATCTCGAAGCTGAGGATCGTTCCCGTGATGACTCCGACGGCGAATAGCGCCACGACCACCCGGCTCCACCGCCGGGCCAGCGTCCGGTACACGGGGTCGCCGGTCCGCATGTGGAGCCACTCCACGAACAGGACCATGGCCGGGAATGCGATTCCGAACGCGACCAGCGGGATGTGGGCCGCGAACGACAGCGCCTGCATCTGCCGTGCCTCGAGGAGGTAGCGCTGATGGACAGGAGCGAGTGCCGCAGCGAGCGGGGGCATCGGCTATGGCGGACGTTACCGCTCAGGTCCCGCCGTGGGACCGCCGTGGGAGAATCGCCGGTATGGACCTTGGTCTGCGGGAGCGCGCCTGCATCCTCACCGGCGGTTCCCGTGGGATCGGGCTCGAAGTCGCTCGCGGACTGCACACCGAGGGCGCCCGCCTTCTGCTCATCGGACGTGGCGAGGATGCTCTGCGTTCGGCGGCGGCCGAGCTCGGTCCCGAGGTCCGCTTCCTGGCTCTCGACGTGACCGACCCCGACGCGGGCGATCGTGCCGCCGAAGCGTGTCTGGAGCACTTCGGCCGTCTCGACGTGCTCGTCAACGGAGCCAGCACCACCACCGTGCGCGCCCTGGACGAGCTGACCGAAGAGGACTGGAGCGGCCAGTGGGCCATCAACGTGATGGCGCCGATGCGGCTCATGCGCGCCTGCGCCCCTCGGATGGCTGCGGCGGGATGGGGGAGGGTGGTCAATGTCAGCACGTCCTCGGGAAAGCGCCCGGGGCAGCGCAACGTCGCGTACTCAGTGACCAAGGCGGCCGAGCTCTCCCTGTCCCGCGCCTACGCCGACGTCTACGCGGCCCAGGGTGTGCTGATCAACGCCGTCACACCCGGACCCGTGGCCAGCGAGCTCTGGCTCGCCCCCGGCGGCCTGGCTGACCAGACGGCAGAGCAACGCGGGATCACGCGCGAGGAGGTGCTCGAGGCGACCGCCGCGCCACTCCCGATCCGCCGTCTGGCCAAGCCGCAGGAAATCGCCGCCGTGATCGTGTTCCTCTGCTCGGAGGCCGCCGGCTACGTGGTTGGTTCAGCCTGGTCAGTGGACGGAGGCGCGGTCCCGGTGATCATCTGAGGGGGTATGTCGTCTGACTTACCGTATGGGTAAGGAACTTGCCCAACCCCCCCATTAGACTCCGCGCCGATGCCGGTTAACACCGACGCGATCGGAAAGACCTACGCCCCCGTGACGTACGCCGTGGGTCGCGAGAAGGTTAAGGAGTACGCGTTCGCGGTCGGCGAGACCAACCCGCTGCATATCGACCACGACGCCGCCCGCGCGGCCGGTTTCGCCGACGTCGTGGCGCCCCCGATGTTCGCCGTCGTCTACTCCAGCCGCTCGGTCGCGCCGGGCATCCTTGACCCCGAGGTGGGGATCAATTTCGCCCTCATGGTCCACGGCGGCCAGGAGTTCCGCTGGGGCCCGCTGGTGGTGGCCGGCGACGAGATCACCACCACCACGACGGTGAAGGACATCGCCGAACGCGGCGGAATGGGCTTCTTCGTGTTCGAGACCGTGTCGGTCAACCAGCGCGACGAGACCGTCTGCACCGGCACCTGGACCAACATCGTCCGGGGAGCGGGCTGAGCATGCAGAGCGGTGATGAATTCGAGCTCAAGGTCACCCCTGATCGCTACCTCACGGTCCGCTACGCCGGCGCCTCGGGCGACTTCAACCCGATCCACATCGATGAGGAGTTCGCCCGCCAGGTCGGGCTGCCCGGGCGCATCCTGCATGGTCTGTGGACGATGGCGCAGGTGGCACGCGCCCACACCGAAGCGCTCGGCGGCCCTGACAAGCTCGAGCGGCTCTCGGTGCAGTTCCGGGGCATGGGCATGCTCGAGCAGGAGATAACGGTTCACGGCACCGTTCGCTCGATCGACAGCGGCCGCGCGCTCGTAGAGTCCGAGGCCGAGCAGGACGGCAAGCGCATCATCCGTAACGGCGAGGCCGAACTCCGGCTGGACTGATCGGGAGCTGCTGCTTGCGCATAGGCCCCGCCGATATATCTGCAGCGGACCGCGGTAACAGCCTCGTCCGCGCGCTTCGCTCGGTGGCCCCCCTCTGGGTGTGGTTCATCAGCCTGGCATTCATGTGGGGTGTGGTGATCGTGGTGTTCGCGTTCACCGTCCACAACCGCTGTAGCGAGAGCGACCCGGACTGCGTGTTTCACTCCTACACCCTGGTCAAGGATGCCGGCCCCGGGATCCTCGGGTTCGTTGGCGCCCCCGCCGTAATCAGCCTCGTGGTGGCGCCGCTGTTACGCCTGAAGACCGCGCGCGGCAGCAACGGCGCGGATCGAGCCGCGTGGGTGTTGACGGGGGTGAGCTGCCTTGTCTGCGTCGTCGGGCTGATCGTGGAAGGCGTCGTGATGATTCCCGCCGCCGCCCTGACCGTCTGCGCCGTCGCCACCGCTCCGTTTCCGCCCGATCCGGCGCTCCGGACCCGCTGAACGTTTTTTCCGACGCCAGACCGGCCGTCAAAAGGCCCGCGACGCCCAACCTACAATCTCTGACAGTGCTATCCGACCGTCAGGAACTCGTTTTACGCCGCCTCGTCGAGGAATATCTCGACGGAGGGGCGCCCGTGGGCAGCAAATCGCTGAGCAGTGCCTTTGAATGGGGCCCTTCGACGATCCGCCACGAGCTCGCCAACCTCGAGGAGCTCGGCCTGCTTGCCCATCCCCACACCTCGGCTGGCCGGGTGCCTACCGAGGCGGGCTACCGGTACTTCGTCGATCGCCTCCTGCCGGCCGAACCGTCCGGCCCGACGATCTCGCTCTCGCTCGTACGCCGCGAGCTCGACGAGGCGATGCGCGTCACCACCGAGACGCTGTCCCAGGTCACCAATCTGCTCGCGATCGTCACCGCGCCGCCGATCGAGACCTCGACCATTCGCCACATCGAGGTTCTCGCCCTCCAGCCGCAGGTACTGATGGTGGTGGTCATCACCTCCACCGGCGGGGTCACCAAGCGCCTGTTCACCTTCCCCAGGCCGGTCGATACCGGGATTGCTGACTGGGCCGGCAGTTACCTGGGCGAGCGGCTGGTCGGCCTCGGGCTGGGAGCCCGCGTGCTGCACCAGCGCCTGCACGACCCGTCGCTGTCGGCCACCGAGCGCGAGTTCCTCGAGGCGCTTTCGCCGGTGTTCACGGACCTCGAGGAATCCGCCCAGGCCACTTTGTACGTCGAGGGCACGGCCAGGCTCCTGACCGTGGAGCGAATCGGGGACGTCTCAGAGCTCAACCTCCTGATGGACATGCTCGAACGGCGCGTAGCTCTGCTCGGGGTCCTCCGCTCCGCGCTCGTCGCTCCTCGCGATGTCGCCGTGCGCATCGGAACCGAGAACGAGATGCCGGCGCTGCATTCGCTGGCGCTCGTCGCCGCCAGTTACGGGCTCCCCCAGCGGAGCCTCGGCGCCGTATCCGTGATCGGTCCGCTGCGGATGGACTACGGCCAGGCGATCCGCGCGGTCCGTGACGCCGCCGCGCAGCTGTCCTCGTTCGTCGTCGACGTCTACGACACCCACTGAACGCATGAGCGCCACCCGTGATTACTACGAGGTGCTCGGCGTCTCCCGGGACGCTGGCGAGGCCGAGATCAAGAAGGCGTTCCGCAAGCTCGCCCGTGAGCTGCACCCCGACGTCAACCGCCACGACCCCCAGGCCGAGGAGAAGTTCAAGGAGGCAGCCGAGGCCTACGAGGTCCTGTCTGACTCAGACCGGCGCGCCACCTATGACCGCTACGGGCACGAGGGCCTGCGCAGCGGCGGCTACGCCCCCAACTTTGACGGCTTCGGTTCGGTGGCGGACATCTTTGACGCCTTCTTTGGGGGTGGCGGCGCCTTCGGGGGCGCGTTCGGCGGTGGGCGCCCGGGCGGCCCGGCCGCCGGCGGGGACGTGGCCGTCGGGGCCGAGATCACGCTCCTGCAGGCATCCACCGGGGCCCAGATCGAAGTTGCCTACGAGGCGGTGGAGCGATGCGAGCACTGCAACGGCAACGGCGCCGAGCCCGGGACACCGATTGAGACCTGCTCCAACTGCCAGGGCCAGGGCCAGCTCCGCGCGGTCACGCGCACTCCGTTCGGCCAGGTGGTGCGCGCGGTCGCCTGCGATGTGTGCGGTGGCGACGGACGGGTGCCCAAGAACCCGTGCAAGACCTGCCACGGCCGGGGCCGCAAGGCCGGCCGGGTGAAGCTCTCGGTTGACGTGCCCGCCGGCATCGAGGACGGGCAACGGATCCGGATCACCGGACGGGGCCACGCCGGGGACCACGGCGGCCCGGCCGGTGACCTGTACGTGCAGATCCGCATTCGCGAAGACCCGCGCTTCGTACGCAGCCAGGATGACCTGGTCACCGTCGTGGACGTCTCGGCCCCGCTCGCGGCCCTCGGCACGACCGTCGACGTGCCGACGATCGACGGCTCAGCTGAGCTCGAGATCCCCGCCGGCACGCAGCCAAACGAGACCTTCCGGCTCCGCGGCAAGGGCATGCCCGCCCTGCGTGGTCGGCACCACGGTGACCTGCAGGTGGTCGTCAACGTGGTTGTGCCCAAGCGCCTGAAGCGCGAACAGCGTGAGCTGCTCGAACGCCTGTCGGAAAGCCTCACCGACGAGAACCTCCGCACCGAGGAAGGCGTCTTCGGCAAGCTCCGGCGCGCGTTCGGAGCCTAGGACCCGCGAGTGCTCCGCCTGGCGGTTCGCGTCCAGCGCCAGGACGCTGAGCTGGTCCTGGCCGAGCTGCTCGAGCTCGCACCCAGCGGGGTGGAGGAGTCAGAGCTCCCCGGAGACGTGATCGAGTACGCGGTCTACGGCGCGCCGGGCGAGCTTCCCGCGCTCCCTGACCTGAAGGCCGCCGCCGGCGGCGCGCTCGTGGAGATCAGCACCCAGGAGATCGCAGATGACTGGGCCGAGCGTTGGCGGACCTTTCACCGCCCACTCGTGCTCGGCACCCGCCTCACGGTCCGCCCACCCTGGGAACCCGCGGGCGACACCGAGCTCGACGTCGTCATCGACCCCGGCCAGGCCTTCGGCACCGGAGCTCACGCGACCACCCGCCTGTGTCTCGAGCTGATGCTCGATGTCAAATCTGCCGGCTCGTTCGTCGACCTCGGCTGCGGCTCAGGCGTGCTCGCCATCGTGGCCGCCAAGCTCGGCTGGGCGCCCGTCCTCGCTCTCGACTACGACCCGGCCGCCATCGCCGCCACGACCGAGAACGCCGCCGCCAACCACGTCGAGCTCGAAGCCCGCCGCTTCGACCTCCGCACCGACCAGGTCCCCGGATGCGACTTTGTGGCGGCAAACGTGCTCGCCGGCCCGCTGGTCACATGGGCCGCGTCCCAACGTGAGATGCCGCCGGCCCTGGTCCTGAGCGGCCTGCTGCGCGAAGAGGCAGAGTCCGTCGCCGGCGCCTTCACCCAGCGCGGACTCCGGGAGCGCCAGCGCCGCGAGCACGGCGACTGGGCGGCGTTGCTGCTCACCAGCTAGCCCGTAGTTCCCGATGCGCGGAGATGGTCACGCCTCCACTCCGCGGCATGGCAGGCGCTGAGGCGCTCCGCGTAACCGCTGCGCCGACGACGCGACCGTGCCGGGAGCGGGACGTGACCCTCCCGAGCGACGAAACGCGGGCGGGGGAGGGCGGACTCTTCAAGAGCGCGTGGACAACACAACCGCAGCGAATGTTGTCCACGGGGCCCATGGAACCCGGGCGCAAAGGGCGCATCCTGTGACACGTCGCTTGTGATCCCCGATCCAGGAAATTGAAGGAGGTGAACCAGTTGCCCAACCCACTCGCGATCGGCATGACTCTCGGTGGCCTACTCCTCGACGTCGTCGTGCCACGGCCTAAGCCTCGGGCCGGACTTCCGCAAGAGTTCTCTCTCCTCTCTCAGCGTGCTGTCCCGAGGACACCGCCGCACGACCAAACGCTCGAGGGGTACGACAGTCGCCGAATCGCGAGCGGCTATCGCAGCTGACCCGCAGGCGGGGCCACGCGTCTCCTTCTCCGGCGCGTGGCCTCGCTCGCGGTTCAAGCACGTTCGGCCCTCCGTCTCGCGGGCCGTGGTTTTGACCGTACGATTCGTCGCTAATCCGGATCTAGCCGCCGGATGTGGCGCGCACTCGCCGCTCACCGGACAGTTCGCAACCAACCCGAGCGGCCGATCCGGATTTTCTGCGTTATGCACGGGCGGGGGAGCCAGCCCACCCGGCAGCACACGGGACGACGCGCCGGGAGGGTCAGGTCCCCCGTTCGAGTGCGCACGGAGCAAGCGCCGGGAGGGTCAGGTCCCGGCCCCGGCATGGTCGCATCGCCTGCGCAGCGCATACACGGAGCGCCTCAGCGCCTGCCATGCCGCGGGGCGGAGGCCTGACCGTCCCGAGCGGGGCGGAGGCCTGACCGTCCCGAGCGGGGCGGAGGCCTGACCCTCACGAGCGCACCAAGGCCTGACCATCCCGAGCGGCCACGCGGTACCTTCCGCAACGCATGACCTCGTTCGCGGTCAAGTTCCTAGGGTGCAAGGTGTCCCAGGCGGACGCGATGCTCGCCCGCCAGGCTCTGCTCGCCGCCGGGCACACGGAGGCGCCCGAGGCCGAGGCCGAGCTGCACCTGATCAACACGTGCTGCATCACCAGCGAGGCGGAGGCCAAGTCACGCCAGTCGGCTCGGCGCTCCTTGAAGACGGCGGAACACGTCTACGTGACCGGGTGCGCGGCCAACCTCAACCCGGGTCAGTTCGCCGACATCCACGCCCGGGTGAAGGCGTTTGTCGGCACGGCCGATGACGTCGCGAGCGAGCTGTCAGGCCTGGCCTGTGCCGACCTCGAGCACGATCCGCTCCCTCCGCGCAAGCTCGAGCCGAGCGTGCGCACCCGGGGGTTCGTCAAGGTCCAGGACGGCTGTGACTCTCATTGCGCCTACTGCATCATCCCCACGGTCCGGGGCGCCGCCCGCTCGCGCTCGGCCGCAGCGGTCGTGCAGGAGGCCGAGCGGCGGGTTGCCTCGGGCCAGCCGGAGATGGTCATGACCGGGATCAGCGTGGGGGACTACCGGGATCCCGAGAACGGCCTCGAACTCGGCGAGCTCATGACCCGAGTGGCGCACGTTCCCGGCGTGGAGCGGGTCCGGCTCTCGAGCGTCGAGGTGATTCACGTCAAGGACTCGCTGCTGCGCGCACTGGCCCAGGAACCGAAGGTCTGTCCGCACCTCCATGTGCCGATGCAATCCGGGGACGACGGCGTTCTCGCCGCCATGGGTCGCCACTACACGGCGGCGGAGTTCCTCGAGCACATCGCCGCCGTACGAAAGGCCGCGCCTCAGGTCAACATCACCACCGACGTGATCGTCGGCTTCCCCACCGAGGGTGAGCGCGAGTTCGAGCGCACGCTCGAGACCGTGGCCGCGGCCGGGATCACTCGGGTGCACGTGTTCCCGTATTCCCCTCGCCCCGGCACCGCGGCCGAGGGCCTCGGCGATCGGGTCCATCCGGCCGAGAAGAAGCGCCGCTCCCAGACGCTTCGCGCCTTATCCGAGGTTCGCTCCCGCCACCACCGCGCGGCCAAGCTGGGCACGACCCTGATGGTGCTCGTGGACAAGGTGGCCGAGGCGCAATGCTCGGGCTACACGGCTGACTACACCCGGGCTTACCTCCCGGCCGGCGCGGCCGCTAGAGGCGCCCTCGTGGAGGTGGAATGCATCGAACTCCAGGCCGACGGGATCAGGTGCTCGCTGACCGGTGGGGCGGGGGCTATCCTTGGTTGTCAGTGACGGTTGCCGAACAGGTCAGGGCGGACATGACGACCGCCATGAAATCAGGCGAGAAGGTACGTGTCGGCGCGCTGCGCCTGGTTCTCTCCGAGCTTCAGAAGGCGGCCAAGGACGGTGGCGAGGACGAGCTCGCCGTGCTGCGCCGGGAGCGCAAGCGCCGGCTTGAGGCTGCGTCCCAGTTCCGGGACGGCGGTCGTCCGGATCTCGCCGATGGCGAGGAGTCCGAGGCCAAGCTGATCGAGGCCTACCTTCCGGCCGAGCTCGATGACACAGAGCTGGATGTTCTCGTGGCCTCAGCGATCGCTGAGACCGGAGCCAGCACGCCGCGGGACATGGGCCAGGTCATGAAGGCCGTGATGGCCAAATCGGGCGGTCGAGCTGACGGCAAGCGAGCGTCCGCTCGCGTACGCGAGGCGCTTTCGCAGTGACCGTACTTGCGACGGGAAGCACCACCTAGGGTGCGCAAGGCGCTGGAGCTCGACAACGCGGTGGCCGCCGAACTGGCGGGCAGTGAGGACGCTGTGCTCCGCACGCTCGAGGGCCATCTCGACTGCGACGTCTATCTGCGGGGCAACGTGCTCACGCTCGAGGGCGAGGACGCGGCGGTGGACGCCGCGACCGCCGTAGTGCGTGAGCTCTCGGAGTTGATCGAGCAGGGCCATGAGATCGCGCCGGGCACGATCGAAGCGGTCAGCCGAGCGCTGGACGAGCACGAGTCCCCGTCCCAGATCCTCGAGGACGTCGTCTGGCGCCATCGGGCCACGAAGGTGGCTCCGAAGACGATCAACCAGAAGCGATACGTGGACTCGATCCGCAATAACACGATCACGTTCGGGATCGGGCCGGCGGGCACGGGAAAGACCTTCCTGGCCGTCGCGCTGGCCGCCGCGGCACTGAGCCGGCGCGAGGTCAACCGAATCATCCTTACGCGACCGGCCGTCGAGGCGGGCGAGCGGCTGGGCTTCCTGCCTGGTGACCTGATGGCAAAGGTGGATCCCTACCTTCGGCCCCTGTTCGATGCCCTGCATGACATGCTCGACCCCGAGCGCGTGACCCAGCACCTCGAGCGGGGCGTAATCGAGGTGGCACCGCTCGCGTTCATGCGCGGCCGCACCTTGAATGACAGCTTCATCATTCTTGACGAGGCCCAGAACACGAGCCCGGAGCAGATGAAGATGTTCCTCACCCGGCTCGGCTTCAACTCCAAGGTGGTCATCACGGGTGACATCACCCAGATCGATCTTCCGCGCGAGCAGGACTCAGGCCTGGTCGTCGTCTCGGAGATCCTTGACCACGTCGAGGGGATCGAATTCGTGCGCTTCGGCGAGGAGGACGTGGTCCGGCACAAGCTGGTCCGCCGCATCGTGGCCGCCTACAACGAGCATTCCCAGCGCCTGGCGCCCGAGCTGCGCGCGCGTAAGCGGGCCTAGCCGGGCCATGCTCGACGTCGAGGTGATCGGCATCGAGGCTGTCGTTTCGGAAGGCCCGACCGCCGTCGAGCTCGAGGAGCTCTGCGCCCTCGCGCTCTCCTCGGCGGGGATCGACGAGGGCCACGTGGCGATCGAGTTCGTCGACGAGGACCGCAGCCGGGAGCTCAACCGCGAGCACCGGCATATTGACGAGCCCACCGACGTGCTCTCGTTCGGAGTCGACGAGGACGGCGAAAGCGTGGGCCCCCGAGAGCTCGGTGACATCGTGATCTGTCCGCCCCACACCGAGGACCTGCGGGAGGCCGTGGTGCACGGTGCGCTGCATCTGAGCGGGATGGATCACGAGACCGATGAAGGCGAGATGCTCGCCCTTCAAGCCGAGCTCATGAGATGGCTGGACTAGAGCAACTCTCCACGCGCTCGGGCTTCGTTGCCCTGGCTGGCCGGCCCAATGTCGGCAAGTCGACGCTCGCCAACGCGATCGTCGGAGCCAAGATCGCGATCGTGTCTGACAAGCCGCAAACCACGCGGCGCGCCATCCGCGGCGTTGCTACCGGGCCTGACTGGCAGCTGATCCTGGTCGATCTGCCGGGATTCCAGCGACCCCGGGACACTCTCACCGAGCGGATGCAGCAGCGGGTCGAGCGCGAGCTCACCGACGCCGATGGCTGCCTGTTCGTCGTCAACGCCGACCAGGGCCTCGGTCCGGGCGATCGCTTCATAGCTGAGCTCCTGCGCCGAGGGGGCGCGGGTCGAGTTCCGGTCACGATCGCCGTCAACAAGGTCGATCGAGCGGACAAGGCGCGGACGGCGGCGACCCTGCAGGCGGCGGCGGATCTCGACCTGGCGGACGAGATATTTGCCGTTTCCGCTCGCACCGGCGCCGGGCTGCCGGGGCTGGTCGATCACCTGGTCGGCCTGCTGCCCCCCGGGCCGTTCTACTTCTCGGCCGCGCAACACTCAGACCAGGAACCCAGCCACATACTGGCCGAGCTCGTTCGCGAACAGGTGCTGGCCCGGACGCGCGAGGAGGTCCCGCACGCGGTCGAGGTCGAAGTCCAGGAGATCCGCCGGCCCCGGGACGGTCTGGTCCTGATCGAAGCGGTCGTGTTGACCGAGACCGAGTCTCAGAAGGGGATCTTGATCGGCGCCGGGGGCCGCATGGTCAAATCAATCGGTGTCGCGGCCCGGCGAGCGATCGAGCGCGAGCTCGGAACCCAGGTTCACCTGGAGCTCTCGGTCCGTGTCCGCCGGCATTGGCGCACGGACGAGCGGCTGCTGGATCGGCTTGGCATCGAGTAGAGGTTCTGGTAGGACATTCGTCGAACAACCTGCGCAAAACCTAATGCTTGGCTATCCGAATCCCGCGCGCGCGGCGATACCCGGGACTAGACGACGACCACCGATTTTCTGTTTTACGGGGGCTTGGTGACTCCCCTTTTTTTCGGTACTGGCGGCTCCGGAGGAGAAAAATGAAGCGTCGAGATGCCATCGCGGTCCTGATCGCCGGGGCGATAGTCGTGCTCGGGCTGCTGTCCGTGTTCGCGATCGAGCTCTCGAACAACCAGGCCAAGTCCAAGGCCGATATCGAGTCACGCGTTCATGAGCGCTCGGTCCTGGCGGCGGCACTTATCGACAGCCTGTTCCAGACCTCGGCCACCACGGCCGCCCCCCAGGACGCCAAGCTGCTCGGGGGCCCCACGGTGTCCCCGCGGCTCCTCGAGCACGCCAAGGGCCACAGCCTGTACGCCGTCCTGCTCGACTCCTCGGGCAACGTTGTGTCTCACACGAGCGGGTTCACGCCCCAGGCCCGGGCCGACCTGGCGCGCTCGGCCGCGCTACGGCTGCTCCGCGGGGGCTACCCGTGGGCGCTGGGCAACGTCCTGCCCTATGGCCACACCGGCGTGCTCAACTACGGGCTAAAGCTGGCCACGCCCAGCGGCACCCGCTACCTCCTGACCGGCTTCGTACCAACCACGCTGGGGCCGTTCCTCCTCGGCGAGCTGCGTGAGATCCCCGGGGTCAAGGGAGCTCACAACTACGTGCTGGACAGCAACGGGGAGGTGCTGGCGTCGACCAATTCGGTGCGACCCACGGGCTACGTGTTCCACACCCCTGTGCAGCTGAACGTCCTGCACCACAGCTCGGGCGACGTCAGCGGCCACTACTTCGACCAGGTCACGCTGTCCCACACCAGCTGGCGGATCCTCCTCACGGCTCCCAACGGGCCGCTGTTCGCCAGCGTCTCCGGACTGCGCGAATGGCTGCCCTGGCTGATCTTCGCCGCCTTCGCCGTGGTCGCGCTGATTGCGCTGCTCCTGGCCCGGCGCGCGATGCGGGCCAGCCAGGAGATCCGCGAGGCCTACGCCAAGCTCGCCGATGCCAACGGGGCCCTGGCGACGACAAACGCGGAGCTCGCCACCAGCAACGAGCAGCTCGAGCGCCGGGCCCAGGAGCTCGCCCGCTCCAACGCGGAGCTGGATCAGTTCGCCTCGATCGCCTCCCACGACCTGCAGGAGCCGTTGCGCAAGGTCCGCACGTTCACCGAGCGGATCAAGGAAATCGAGGCCGACGCGCTGTCCGAACGCGGCCTGGACTACCTCGAGCGAGCGGGCGCCTCGGCCGAGCGCATGCAGCACCTGATCGAGGATCTACTCAAGTTCTCGCGCGTCGCCACCCAGGGCCGGCCGTTCAAATCGGTCGACCTCGGAGTCATCACGGCGGAGGTGCTCGAGGACCTCGACGACTCCGTGCGACGCTCGGGGGCGGTCATCCACGTTGGCAGCCTGCCGAAGATTAAGGCGGACCGGTCCCAGATGCGCCAGCTGCTGCAGAACCTGATCTCCAACGCGCTCAAGTTCAGCCGCGAGGACGTATCCACTGAGATCGACGTGAGCGCCACGATCGAGGGGGACATGGTTCAGATCGTCATCGCCGACAACGGCATCGGATTCGATCCTCAGTACTCACGTCGGATCTTCCGCGTCTTCGAGCGACTCCACGGCCGCGGCAGCTATCCCGGCACCGGGATAGGGCTCGCGCTGTGCCGTAAGATCGCCGAGCGGCACGGCGGGACGGTGGTGGCGCAGAGTGTGCCCGGCGAGGGCTCGACCTTCACCGTGACCATGCAGACGCACCTCACCGAACCGGTCTCGGACGCGCCGCCGGCCATTGAGGCCGATGCGCACGCCAAAACGGAGGAGCCCTATGTCGCAGTATGACGTCCCCACTCGGCCGTTCACGATTCTGCTCGCCGACGACGACGAGGAAGATCGGGAGCTGGCCCGGGACGCGCTCCAGGACTCCCGCTTGGCCAACGAGATGAAGTTCGTCGTCGACGGCCAGGATCTGCTCGATTACCTCCATCGCGAGGGTCGGTGGGCCGGCCCCGATGTCGAAGCGCCGCGGCCCGGGATCATCCTGCTGGACCTCAACATGCCCAAGAAGGACGGGCGCGAGGCGCTGGCCGAGATCAAGGCGGATGAGTCGCTGCGCCGGATCCCGGTCGTCGTGCTCACGACCTCCAAGGACGAGGCTGACGTGCTCAGCACGTACGACCTCGGGGTCAGCTCGTTCATCACCAAGCCGGTCACGTTCGGTGGCCTGGTCGAGGTGATGCGCACCTGGACGCAGTACTGGTTCGAGATCGTCGAGCTACCGAACGGAGACGTTCGTGGCCACAGAAGCCACTGATCTGATCAAGATCCTGCTCGTCGAGGACGACGAGGATGACTACCTCATCACGCGGGACATGCTGGTCAGCGAGCAGCGGACCCATTTCTCGGTTGACTGGTGCTCCCAATACGACGAGGCGCTGGCCGCGATCGGGGAGCAGCTTCACGACGTTTATCTGATCGACTACCGGCTGGGTCAGAACACCGGTCTTGACCTCGTCCGGGCGGGATTCGCCTCCCGGCCGTTCGCGCCCGTGATCATGCTGACGGGCCAGGCCGCCTACGAGATTGACCTCGAGGCCACTGCGCTCGGGGTCACCGATTACCTGGTCAAACAGGAGCTCGATTCGCCGGGCCTCGAGCGCTCGATCCGGTATGCGATCAGCCACCAGAAGGCGATCCAGAGTCTGTCCCAGAGCGAGGAGCGATACGCGCTGGCGGTCCGGGCCGCCAACGACGGGATCTGGGATTGGGACCTGCTCGGAGACCGGATCTACTTCTCGCCGCGGTGGCACGCCATCCTCGGCCTGCCTGAACAGGCCGAAGACCTCGATCCGGCCAACTGGTTCGAGCTCGTGCACCCGGCGGACCTCCTGCGCCTGGAGAGCGCGATCGAAGCTCATCTCGAGGGCCGGACCCCGCACCTGCTCTCCGAGCATCGGATGCGCCACTCCGACGGCACGTGGCGCTGGGTGATGACCCGCGGTTTGGCCATCCGAAGCCCCGAGGGTCGCCCGACCCGTATGGCCGGCTCGCTGTCGGACATCACCGATCGCCGGATCGCTCAATTGCGCCTCCAGCACGACGCGCTGCATGACACGCTGACCGGACTACCCAACCGGACGTTGTTCATCGATCGGCTCAACCAGATCCTGCAGCGGACCGTCCGCGATCCCACCACCGGCTGCGCGGTCCTGTTCCTGGATATCGACCGGTTCAAGCTCGTCAACGACAGCCTCAGCCACAGCGTGGGCGACAACCTGCTGATCGCGCTGGCCGGGCGGATGTCGGCGGCGCTGCGGCCCGGCGACACGGTGGCGCGCCTCGGCGGTGACGAGTTCACTGTGCTGCTCGAGGACGTCATCGGCCCCGAGGATGCATGCGTCGTCGCCGACCGCATGCTCGAGTCCCTCGATGATGCATTCAACATCGATGGCAACGAGCTGTTCGTCAGCGCCAGCATCGGGATCGCGCTCAGCGCGCCTGGACTTGGCCCCGGTGACCTGATGCGCAACGCTGACATCGCCATGTACGACGCCAAGCGGCGCGGGCGGGGTCGCAGCGCGGTGTTCGATGAGAGCATGCACCGCCGGGTGGTGGATCGGCTCAACCGGGAGACCGAGCTGCGCCAGGTGGTCGAGTGCTCGCTTCTCGGCATCCACTACCAGCCGATCATCGAGCTGTCGAGCGGTCGGATCAGCGGTCTGGAGGCTCTGGCTCGCTGGCCCGCCGACTGGCCGCACGTGTCCCCGACGGAGTTCATCCAGGTGGCCGAGGAAACCGGTGTGATCGGCGCCCTGGGCCAGCAGGTGATGCGGGTTGCGCTCGAGCACCTGGCCGGCTGGCGCCGCGAGGGTCTCGTGTCGGACGAGGTGTGCATGAGCGTCAACCTGTCCGGTCGACAGCTCGATGACCCGGGCTTGGCCGAGCAGGTACGCGCCGCCATCGAGGCGGTCGAACTGCCGGCCCACGCCCTCAAGCTCGAGATCACCGAGAGCACGCTGATGCACGAGCTCGAACGCACTCAGCGCGTGTTCTCGGAGGTATGCGGCACAGGGGTCGGGCTGCACCTGGACGACTTCGGGACCGGCTACTCCTCGCTGACCGCGCTTCACCGCTTCCCCGTCGACGCGCTCAAGATTGACCGCAGCTTCGTGGCCACGATCAAAAAGGCACAGGACGGAAACGACGTGATCGTTCGCTCCACGGTCGCGCTCGCCCACAGCCTCGGCCTGCCAGTCATCGCCGAGGGAATCGAGTGCTCGGACCAGCTCCACCGCCTGCGCTCGCTGGGGTGCGAGTTCGGTCAGGGCTATCTCTTCTCACCCGCGCTGAGCGCTGAGGACACCCGCTCCCTGCTCGAGCGCTGGGAGCCGGCAAGCGTGTCCGGCCTCACAGCCGCCTGAGTTCGCCGGCTCGGACCCGCCTAAAATCCGCGCTGTGGACGACGCCGAGGTTGCATTCGACGAGCGCGGTCTGGTCCCGTGCGTCGTTCAGGACTGGCGCACCGGTGAGGTGCTGACGCTCGCGTACATGAATGCCGAGGCGCTCCGGCTGACGCGGGAGACCGGGGAGACCCACTTCTTCAGCCGCTCGCGTCAGGAGCTGTGGCACAAGGGGGCCACGTCCGGGAACATTCAGGTTGTCAAGGCGATCCGATACGACTGCGACGGTGACGCGCTGGTGGCCTTGGTCGAGCCGGCCGGACCCGCCTGCCATACGGGCGAGCGAACCTGCTTTCACCGGGGTGAGCTCGAGCCCGAGGCGCCGTATGGCGTCCTGCCCGCGCTGGAGCGCACAATCGCCGGGCGCGCCAGTGCCCGGCCCGCCGGCTCGTACACGGTCTCGCTGCTCGAGGAGCCAGGCCTGGCTGGTGCCAAGGTGCAGGAGGAGGCGGAGGAGGTGGCCCGCGCGGCGCGCGAGGAGTCTGACGAGCGCGTCGCCGAGGAGGCGGCTGACCTCATCTACCACCTCGCCGTGCTCCTGCGTGGCCGTGATCTGACGCTCGCCGACGCCGAGCGGGTGCTCGATGGCCGTCGCGGGCGCTGAGGCCGAGGCCCTCGGCCCGACGCCGTCGCTCGAGACGGTCCGGCAGCTGGCCGCGAGCCACAACCTGATCCCGCTCAGCGAGACGTTCATCGACGACCTCCAGACGCCCGTATCGGCGTTTCTGAAGCTGCGAGATGTGGACCCCACCCGGCCTTCGTTCCTGCTCGAGTCCGCTGACCAGGGGCGCGTGGGGCGCTATTCATTCATCGGCTACCGCCCCCGCAGCGTGTTGCGCTGGTCGCTCGGCGATCCCGGCGACCCGTATGCGCTCGCCGCCGCCGAGCTCAGCCGCTTCAGCGCGGCTGATCTGCCCGGCCTGCCGCCCTTCGCCGGGGGCGCCGTCGGCGTGTTCGCCTATGACCTCGTGCGCACGGTGGAGCCGCTGGGTGAGCCGAATCCCGACCCCGTCGGTGTGCCTGACCTGGCCCTGATGCTTACCGATGCGTTGGTGGTTTTTGACCATCTCAAGCGCACGGTCACGGTGATCGCCAACGTCTACGCCGATGACGACCTGGACGCCTCCTACCGGCACGCGCTGGAGACGATCGCCGAGGTGCGCTGGAAGCTGGCCGGCCCGGTGCCCCGCCCGGATCGTCCGCCTGCCACCGGGCGGGTGGCACCGACATTCGAGTCAAACATGTCGCGCGAGCGCTTCGAGGCCATCGTGGCCCGGATCATCGAGTACATCTACGCCGGAGACGCGTTCCAGGTCGTGCCGTCCCAGCGCTGGTCGGCACCGGTACCCGTCGAGGCGTTCTCGATTTACCGTGGGCTGCGCGCCGTCAATCCCAGCCCCTACATGTATTTCCTCGATTTTGGGGATTTCGAGGTCGCTGGTGCCAGCCCCGAGCCGCTGATCACCGTCAGCGGGCGGCGCGTCTCCACGCGGCCGATCGCCGGGACGAGACCTCGCGGCAGCACTCCCGACGAGGACTTGGCCCTGGCCGCCGAGCTGCTGGCCGACGAAAAGGAGCGCGCCGAGCACGTGATGCTGGTCGACCTCGGGCGCAACGACCTGGGGCGGGTGTGCGAGTACGGGAGCGTCGAGGTCGAGAGCTTCATGGCGGTCGAGAACTACAGCCACGTGATGCACATCGTCTCGAGCGTGGTGGGGACGCTGCGCCCGGGCGTGGACGCGCTCGCCGCACTCCGGTCAGTGCTCCCGGCGGGGACGCTGTCAGGCGCTCCCAAGGTCCGGGCCATGCAGATCATCGATGAGCTCGAACCGGTCAAGCGCGGTGGCTACGGCGGCGCGATCGGCTATGCGAGCTACACCGGCGAGCTCGACACCTGCATCCATATCCGCACCGTCGTGGTCAAGGACGGAGTGGCGCACGTCCAGGCCGGCGGTGGAACTGTCGCTGACGCCAAGCCGGCGTACGAGTTCCGCGAGTCGGAGGCCAAGGCCCGGGCCGTGCTTCAGGCGATCGAGCTGGCCGTCGCCCAGCCCGATTGGCCGTAGACACTGGCGAGGACCGCCGGTCTCGAGGCTTCACACACGCCGCGCGTTACCGTTCGCCCACGATGAGACTGCTGGTCATCGACAACTACGACAGCTTCACCTACAACCTCGTCCAATACGTCGGCGAGCTCGGGGCTGAGGTCGAGGTTGTGCGCAATGACCACGCGACCGTGCCCGATCTTCTGCTGCGCGGATACGAGCGGGTGATCGTGTCCCCAGGGCCGTGCACGCCCGATGACGCCGGAATCTCCCTGGAAGCCGTGCGGCGCTTCCCGGAGGCCGGCATTCCCACCCTCGGCGTGTGCCTCGGCCACCAGGCCCTGGTCCAGGCCTGGGGCGGGACCGTGCGGACCCACGCTCCGGTGCACGGCAAGACGACGACGATCGAGCACGACGGGCGCACGATCTTCGCCGGTATCCCGTCACCGCTCGAGGTCGGCCGCTACCACTCACTGATCGCCGATCCCAAGCTCCCGGCGGTGCTCGAGCAGAGCGCGTTCGGGGGTGACGTGGTCATGGCGGTTCGCCACCGCGAACTGCCCGCCGAAGGGGTCCAGTTCCACCCCGAGTCGGTGCTGACCGAACAGGGGCGTGCGCTGCTGGCCAACTTCCTGGGACTGAACTCGTGAGCGCTGGTCCCAGCCTCCTGACCAGCGCGATCGACGCGCTGGCCTCGGGGCACGATCTGAGTCTCGATCAGAGCGCAGCGGTGCTCTCGGAGATCATGCGCGGGAGGGCGTCCGAGATCCAGATCGCGGCGTTCCTGATCGCGTTGCGCACCAAGGGCGAGACGGTGGATGAGCTGGCGGGTCTGGCCCGCGCGATGCGAGAGCTGGCGGCACCGGTGGCTGTGAAGCACGATGGCCTGCTCGACACGGCGGGCACCGGGGGAGGCCGGCGGACATTCAACGTGTCGACCACTGCCGCGCTGATCGCCGCCGGAGCCGGCTGCACGGTGGCCAAGCACGGCAACCGCTCGGCCACGGGGTTGTCCGGCTCCGCGGATGTGCTCGAGGCGCTCGGGGCTCGGATCGACCTGCCGCCCGATGCTGTGGCCCGCTGCATCGAGAGCGTCGGGTTCGGCTTCATGTTCGCCCCCGCCCACCATCAGGCCACCCGCTTCGTGGTGCCGGTGCGGCGCGAGCTCGGGGTGCGCACGATCTTCAACTTCCTGGGGCCGCTGACCAACCCCGCTGGGGCGCGCCGGCAATTGATCGGCGTCTCCGATCCCGGTTATCTGGAGACGATGGCCGGAGCGCTGGCCCTGCTCGGGACCGAGCACGCGCTGCTCGTCTCGAGCGATGACGGTCTCGATGAGCTCAGCATCTCGGCACCGACCAAGGTCGTCGAGGTCAGGGGGGATGTCCTCTCCAGCTACTCCGTGACGCCCGAGGAGGTGGGCCTCGAGCGCGCGCCGGCCGAGGCGATTCCCGGCGGGGACCCGGCCGAGAACGCCGCCATCGCGCGGCGGATTCTGGCCGGCGAGTCGGGCCCCGCCCGCGATCTGGCCGTCCTCAACGGCGGGGCGGCGATCTACGCCGGCGGAGGATCGGATTCGCTCGTCGAAGGCGTCCGCGCCGCTCAGGAGGCGATCGACGCTGGAGCCGCGATCGAGACCCTCGAGCGGTTTGTCAGTGCCACGCTCGAGTTGGCTCCGGACCCGTCGTGAACTTCCTCGACCGGATCATCGAGCGGGCCCGCAGCGAGGTGGCCGCCCGGCAGAGCGTCCGGCCGCTGGCGGAGGTCCAGCGGCGAGCCGCCGACCGCGCCGGCTCGGATCCGCCCCGTCCCTTCAATGCCGCGCTCGGGGCTCCGGGCATCGCGGTGATCGCCGAGCACAAGCGGCGCTCGCCGTCGGCCGGGGTGATCCGAGACGGGCTGGCGCTCGAGGACGTGGTCGGCGCCTACGAGCGTGGAGGAGCCGCGGCGCTCTCGATCCTGACCGAGGAGGCGGACTTTGGCGGCAGCCTGGAGGATCTGGCTCGTGCTCGTGCGGTCACCGGGCTGCCCCTCCTGCGCAAGGACTTCGTAGTTGACCCGTACCAGGTTCCCGAAGCTTTGGCTGCGGGCGCCGATGCGATCTTGCTCATCGTCGCGGCGCTGCCCGACGCCGAGCTCGAGAGCCTCTACGCCCAGGCCGACGGGCTCGGCCTCGGAGTGCTGGTCGAAGTCCATGACGAGCCCGAGCTCGAGCGGGCGGCCGCTCTCGGCGCTCGCGTCATCGGGATCAACAACCGTGACCTGAAGACGCTCGAGGTCGACACCGAGCGCACGCACGCGCTTCTTCCCGGTGCGCCCAGCGAAGCGATCCTGGTGGCCGAATCCGGGTTCCGGACTCGGGCTGAGCTCGACCGCCTGGCGGCCGCGGGCATCGATGCCGTGCTCGTGGGGGAGGCGCTGATGCGTGCGCCAGACATCGAGGCCGCCTGCCGGGAGCTGACCGGAGTCGCGCCCGCGGATCGTTAGGAAGCCGAACACCGCCATTTAGCTCCAGTTCACTCGTCGACGGCGCCAACCACGCCCGGGGAGTGACGATCGAGTTCGAAGGCGGCGTCCAGCGCCCGGCCACCGTGGTCGCCGCCGTGCCCGACGAGGACATCGCGATCCTGCGGGTCGACATGAGCGGCGTGCCCACCGTGCGTCCGCTCCCCCTCGGTGACTCGACATCCGTGCGGGTCGGCGATCCGACACTCGCCATCGGCAACCCGTTCATCCACACTCAACAACCGCCCAGCCCGGGGAACTCGGGCGGTCCGCTCCTCGACGCCGACGGGCGCGTGATCGGGATCGACTCCCAAGTGGCGAGTGAAGGCGGGCAGACGATCGCCTTCGCCACCCCGATTGACACCGCCCAGCCGGTCCTGCGCCGGGTCCAGCTCCGGCTGGGCTCACACCCCTGACCGCCAGGCGCGCGCCGTTCGTACGATGTGCGTATGGAGTTCGCCGTTCCCAAGGTCAAGTTTTGCGGTCTCACGAATACCGCTGACGCCGCGCGCGCCGTTGAGCTGGGCGCTTGGGCGCTCGGCATGATCCTGTGGCCCGGGTCGCCGCGGCGCTGTGAGCTCGAGGTCGCGACCGAGATCGCCGCCACCCATCGCCGCCAGGTGGAGCTGGTGGGGGTGTTCGTCAATCCGACGCTCGAGGAGCTGGCCCGGGCTGCCGAGGAAGTGGGGTTCACCATGCTCCAGCTCCATGGCGACGAGGGCCCCGTGTTCTGCGGCGAGGCCGCCCGCCGTACCGGCTGCCGGATCATCAAGGCGGCTCGCGTACAGAGCCGAGCCGAGATCCAGGCCCTGGCCCCCTTCCACACCGACTTTCACCTGCTCGACAGCTACGTGCCCCATGTTCCCGGCGGCACGGGCGAGACCTTCGCCTGGGACCTCGCACACGCGCACGGAAATACCGTGCCGCTGATCCTGTCAGGCGGCCTGAGGCCCGAAAACGTGGCTGACGCCATCGTTGCCGTTCGGCCTTACGCCGTTGACGTGGCCAGCGGGGTGGAGGCGACCCCGGGGCGCAAGGATCACGCCAAGCTCGAGGCGTTCTCCCGCGCTGTGGCGTCGAGCGCCGCCCTGAGCACCATATGAGCGCCATCGAGCACCGCTTCGGCCCCTACGGGGGGCAGTACGTCCCCGAGACCCTGATGCCGGCCCTGGCCGAGCTCGAGCGCGCCTGGCTCGACGCTCGCAGCGATCCCGGTTTTCAAGCCGAGCTGAGCGCCCTGTTACGGGATTACGTCGGTCGTCCGTCACCGCTGTATCGCGCTTCCCGCCTGAGCGAGGCCGCCGGGCACCCCGTGTATCTGAAGCGCGAGGACCTCAACCACACCGGCGCCCACAAGATCAACAACGCTCTCGGCCAGGCCCTGCTGGCCAAGCGGATGGGCAAGCGGCGGGTCATCGCCGAGACCGGGGCCGGCCAGCACGGCGTCGCCTCGGCCACCGCGTGCGCGCTGCTTGACCTCGAATGTGTGGTCTACATGGGCACCGAGGACATGCGCCGGCAGAAGCCGAACGTCGAGCGCATGGGCCTGCTCGGCGCTCACGTGGAACCGGTGCCGGCTGGCGCCCGCACTCTCAAGGAGGCGGTCTCGGCCGCGATCCGTGACTGGGTCACCAACGTCGAGAGCAGCCACTACATCATCGGCTCCTGCGTCGGGCCGGCGCCGTACCCATCCCTGGTGCGAGACCTCCAGCGCGTGATCGGAGACGAAGCCCGGGCGCAGATGCTCGAACAGGCCGGGCGGTTGCCGGCGCGGGTGATCGCCTGCGTGGGTGGTGGCTCCAACGCGATCGGCATCTTCACCCCGTTCGTCGGCGACGCCGACGTCGAGCTGATCGGGGTCGAGGCCGCCGGTGACGGCATCGAGTCAGGCCGCCACGGCGCTCCCCTCACGGCCGCCGGCCTCCCCGGCGTCCTGCATGGGTCCTTCTCGGCCATCATGCAGGACGAGGACGGGCAGATCCTCGAGGCTCACTCGATCTCCGCTGGGCTCGACTACCCAGGCAGCGGTCCCGAGCACGCCTGGCTGCGCGACCAGGGCCGGGCCCGTTATGTGGCCGTTGACGACTCGCAGGCGCTGGCCGCATTCGCCACCACGGCCAAGCTCGAGGGAATCATCCCCGCGCTCGAGAGCGCTCACGCGCTGGCCTGGGTCCTGGCCAACCCGGGCAGCGAGGCGGATCTGGTCTGCCTCTCGGGCCGGGGGGATAAGGATCTCGCCGAGGCCCTGGACCGGCTCGGCGCGGATTCCGGATGACACCGACCGGACAGGAGCGCATCGCCGAGGCGTTTGCCCGGGCTCGGGCCAACGGCCGTCGCGCCGCGCTCATGCCCTACCTCATGGGGGGGTATCCAGATCTGGACACCTCGCGCGAGATCGGGCTTGCCTATGCGAATGCCGGAGCCGATCTGGTCGAGTTCGGCGTTCCCTTCTCAGATCCGCTCGCCGACGGCCCGGTGATCCACGCTGCCGGCACGGCGGCGCTCGCCGCCGGCGCCACTCTGCCCGCCGTTCTCGAAGTGGCCCGAGCGATCGCGGAACGCGTCCCAGTCGTAATCATGTGTTACATCAACCTGGTCCTGGCCCGGGGGGTCGAGCGGTTTCTCGACGGCCTGGCCGGCGCCGGCGCCAGCGGCCTGATCGTGCCCGACCTCCCGCTCGATGAGTCCGCCGAGGTGCGCCAGGCCTGCACGACCCGTGGGCTGGCTCTGGTGCCGCTGGTCGCGCCGAACACGCCCGAGGACCGGCTGGCCGCCATCGGCGCCGTCGCTCAGGGCTTCGTGTACGCGGTGTCGCTGACCGGCACCACGGGGGAACGCGCCGCGGTCGACGGCGGGCTCGGTGCTGTGGTCGGCCGGGTCTCCGCCCACACCAAGGTTCCCGTGGCCGTCGGCTTTGGGATTGGGACATCGGAACAGGCCGCCGCCGCGGCTGCCGCCGGCGCGGACGGCGTGATCATCGGCACCCGGCTCGTCCGGGCCGCGGGCGAGGTTGGGGGGGCGATAGCCGCCGTCACCGAGCTCATGCGCGGGTTCTCGGCCGCTCTCGTGGAGCCGACCGGGAGTTAGAGGCTCTAAGATGCGCGGGCAATGGGCTTGGTACTCACCGCCACCGCGGGCCTCTGCCTGTGGATCATCATCTGGGCGCTCAACGTCAGTGGCCTCGACGCCATCGGGCTCGCGATCGTGATGGTGCTGGTCGCGATTGGAATCCGGAATCTGCTGCCGTTCCTGCCCGGCCGGCGGGACTAGTAATGCGCCCGGCCAGAGATACGGCCCTCGGCTGGCGGGCCGGCGGGCACCCCCGTCGAGCCAGGTAGATGCCCGGACGTCGGCGGGTGAGGACCCGAGCGGTCTTTGGATGCGCGTGCGCGGCGCTAGCCCTAGCCGGCTGCGCCTCGACTACCACGGGGGGCAACTCCACGATCATCGTCAGCGGCAAGACGCTGGTGGTATACGGAAGCCAGCCCCCGGGAGGTGCCGGCGGGCAGACGGCCACTGACACGCTCGACGCCGAGCAACTGGCGCTCCGCCAGGCCGGGGGCAAGGCGGGCGGCTACACGGTGAAGTTCAACCCGCTGACCGGGCGCGAGCTGTCTGACAACGCCCGGAAGGCGATCGAGGACACGACCGCCATCGCCTATCTGGGCGAGCTGCAACCCGGGACCTCGCAGGTCTCAGTGGAGATCACCAATCAGCAGGGGCTGCTCGAGGTGAGCCCCGCCGACACCGCGGTCTACCTGACCCAAGCCATTCCCCCGATCTCTGATTCAACTGACACCTTCTACCCGGGCCGATCCACCTACCACGAGACCTTCGCTCGCGTGGTCCCGAACACGGCCCAGGAAGCCAAGGCGATCGTGTCCGAGATGCAGAGCCAGCACGTTTCGAATGTCTACGTGGCCAGCGACGGGGAGCAGTACGGTGCCGCGATCGCGCTCGAGGTCCGCCAGGACGCCAAGACGGCTGGACTGACTCTCGCCACCAGCCCATCCGGCGCCGATGGTGTGTTCTACGGCGCCACCGCGGCCAGCCCGGCCGCCACCACCGACGCGGTTCACGCGGTCGACCAGGCGGCCGAGTCCAGCCCGAACGCCAAGTTGTTCGTGCCCTCGGGGCTGTGGAACAGCGCGTTCGTGAGCGGCTTGAGCCCGGCGGCCCAGGAACACCTGTTCGTCTCCTCTCCCGGCTTCCTGCCCAAGGACCTCCCGCCGGCCGGCCGGACGTTCGTGTCCCAGTTCAGGAGCTCCTACGGACACACGCCGGCACCGCAGGCGATCTTTGGCTACGCGGCGATGTCGGCCCTGTTGCAGGTCCTGAATCAGGCCGGCTCGCTGGCCGATGACCGAGCCGATGTGGTGTCCCGGTTCCGATCTCTCAAGGCCGCGTCTAACTCGGTCATCGGCGCCTACTCAATCAACGGCGGCGATCCGAGCATCGCACCCTTCATCTTCGGCCGCGTCCGCGGTGGCAAGCTGGTCCCGGTCAAGTTCGTTCAATTGTCAGCTTGATTCTCCGCCGCTTCCGCCTGCCCCTAGCGATCGCGGCACTCGCGGCGGCCGCGGCGCTGAGCGGCTGTGGCGACGCTGCGCCGGCGGTGGGGAACAAGATCCACGGCCAGCGGCTGACGATCTACGCCAGCGTCCCGCTCCAGGGCGCATCCGACGTCAGCGCTCAGGCGGTCCTCGACGGTGCACAGCTCGCGCTTGACTCCATCCACGCCCGGATTGGGGCCTACCGGATCAGGTTCCGCGAGCTCGATGACGCCACCGCTCAGAGCGACAGCTGGGATCCCGGCCAGACCACCCTGGGCGTCCACACGGCCGTGGTCGATCCCACGACGATCGGCTACATCGGGGACTTCAACTCGGGCGCGACGGCGGTTTCGATCCCGCTGCTCAACCGGGCTGACATCCCGCAGATCAGCCCTTCGAGCACGGCCGTGGGGCTTACTCAAGGGGGCCTCGAGGCCTCGCCCGGGGAGCCGCTGAAGTACTACCCGACGGGTCGCCGGACGTTTGTCCGGGTGGTCCCTAATGACAGCGTCCAGGCCATCGTGCTGGCCCGCCTGATGCGATCGGTGGGATGCACCAAGACGTATGTGCTCGACGACGGCGAGGTCGACGGCGAAGACATCGCGGCCAGCCTCCAGGTCGCGGCCAAGGCCGCCAAGCTGAACCTGGTTGGATCGCAGGGATACGAGCGCAAGGCGACCGACTACACCTCGCTGGCCAAGGGCGTCGCACAGACCCGCGCCAACTGCGTGTTCGTGGGCGCCATCCCCGAGGACAACGCCGTCCTGCTGACCAGGCAGGTTGCCCGGGCCCTGCCCGACGCCAGGATCTTCGGCCCCGCCAGTCTGGCCCAGACCACGTATGTGAACCCCGCGCAGGGTGGGATTCCCGTATCAATCGACCCCCGCGTCCTGATCACGGTGGCCGCGTTTGACCCGGCCTCCTACCCGCCGGCGGGCCGAGCCTTCCTGGCTCTCTACCAACGCCGCTTCGGGCCACCGGAGCCCTACGCGATCTACGGGTACGAGGCCATGAGCCTGATGCTCGACGCGATCTCTCGTGGCACCGATCACGGGACCCTGCCGGTGCTCAGATCCAAGGTATTGCAGGCACTTTTTGCCACTCGGGACCGCCACAGCGTGCTCGGCAGCTACAGCATTGACAGCGACGGAGACACCAGCCTCGACCGCTACGGGGTCTGGCGAGTGGTGGACGGCCGGCTGGCGTTCTGGAAGGCGATCACCGGCTGAGACAGGCCGGAGATTGGACCGTTCGGCGATATTTGGCTTCTGTTAGCCGGACGATCACGGGCCGCGAAACCTGGCGTCTGAGGTTGCTGCAGTCCGAGGTCAGCACTAGTCTGCCCGCACCGGGCCTTCCGAGAGCCCGGATCAACCATGAGGAGGACGTTCATGAGTTTTCTCGGCAAGGCGATGAGGGGTGGCCTGGTATTGGGTTCAGTCCTTGCGCTGAGCGCATGTGGAAGTAGCAGTAGCTCGAGCAGCTCGAGTGCCGCCAGCAGCGGGGCCGCCAGCAGCAGCAGCGGGTCCAACGCCGTCGACATCTACTCGAGCCTCCCGCTGCAGGGGGCCTCGAGCGCCCAGACCGTACCGTTGGTCAACGGCATCAAGCTCGCCCTGTCGCAGGCGGGTGGTAAGGCCGGGAAGTTCACGGTCAACTACACGTCCCTGGATGACTCGACGGCAGCCGCCGGCGAGTGGGACCCGACTCAGACCGAGGCGAACGCTCGCAAGGCAGCGGCGGATTCGAAGACCGTCTACTACATCGGCGAGTTCAACTCGGGCGCGAGCGAGGTCTCGATCCCGATCCTGAACCAGGCCGGTATCCCGCAGGTGAGCCCAGCCAACACGTACGTCGGACTTACGACGAACGAGCCCGGAAGCGCTCCCGGCGAGCCCCAGAAGTACTACCCGACGGGTACGCGCACCTATCTGCGGATCGTGCCGATTGACTCGATCCAGGCCGCGGCCGACCTCCTGGCACTGAAGCAGGAGGGATGCACGAAGGTCGCCGTCGCCAACGACAAGGAGGCTTACGGCGCCGGACTGGCGAAGCTGCTCGAGCTCGAGAAGGGCGATTACGGGATCAACATCGTCAGCAACACGGGCATCGATCCCAAGGCGCCGAACTATCGCTCCTACGCTGCGACGATCAAGTCGCAGGGCGCGGATTGCTTCGAGTTCGCCGGTATCGTCGCCAACGGCGGCGTGCAGATCACCAAGGACGTCCACGCAGCGCTCCCAACGGCCAAGATCCTCGGCCCGGACGGAATGTGCACCAGCTCGTGGACCAACGCGAAGGACGGTGGCGTTCCGGCGAGCATCGATCCGTTCATCGAGTGCACGGTCGCGACCCTCGACCTGGCCGCCTATCCGGGCGGTAAGGCGTTCCTCGCGGCCTACAAGGCCAAGTACGGACCCACACCTCCCGACCCGTACGCGATCTACGGCTACGAGGCCATGAAGCTCGGTCTCGACACGATCGCGGGCCTGGGCGCCAACGGCAGCAACAAGGCTGACGTGCTCAAGGCCCTGTTCGCCACGAAGGCCCGGAACTCGGTTCTCGGGACCTACGGGTTCGACAAGGACGGTGACACAACCCTGAAGGCGTACGGCCTGTACAAGGTCAAGAATGGTGACCCGTTCTTCTTGAAGACGGTTACACCGACCAAGGTTCTGTGATCGCAGGCAGATAGCGGATCTATGGAGGGGGGCGCCTCGGGCGCTCCCCTCCATCCCGCTCACTGACCGTGGAAGCTTCCTCTGCAACGCTCCAACCCCCTGTGATGGGGCGCAGAGCACTCGCCGCGCTGCGCCGCTACGTCGGGCGCTGGGGCCTGATCATCGCGCTGGCGGCACTCCCCGTCTTCTATGGGATCCATGACCTGACGCACGGCTATAACGCCGGCTCGCTGAACGGTCACCCCATCGTTCGCCACGACCTCTCGCTGCTCGGCTTCAACCTCGTCTCGGGGCTGTCAAACGGAGCCATCTGGGCCTTGATCGCGATGGGGTACACGCTCGTGTACGGGATCATCGAGCTGATCAACTTCGCGCACGGGGACGTGTTCATGATTGGCTCGCTCACCTCGGCCGGGCTCTGGGGGACGCTCGGTCTCGGCCTGGCCACGGGACCGATCGGCTTGATCGGCGGGCTGATCGTGACGTTGATCGTGGCGATGTTCGTTTGCGGCTCGCTCAACGTCCTCATCGAGCGAGTCGCCTATCGGCCGCTGCGGGGTGCCCCCAAGCTGGCGCCGCTGATCACGGCGGTTGGGTTCTCGTTCATCCTTCAGAACGTGGGTCTGCTCTGGCAGGGCGGCACGCCCGTCGGCGTCCCGGACCTGATCCACGCACAGAGCGTCGTGTTCAATATCTCGGGCGTGCCCGTGCACCGGGATGATCTGCTCGCCTTCGGGGTCACGATCCCACTCGTGATCGCCCTGACCTGGTTCATCACCAACACGCGCCCCGGGCGTGCCATGCGCGCGACCGCGCAGGATCCCGAGGCGGCCCGGCTGATGGGGATCAACGTCAACAACACGATCTCGTTGACGTTCATGCTCGGCGGGATGCTGGCCGGAGCGGCCGGAATCGTCTACGCGCTCTATGAGACGACGGTCTGGTACTTCCAGGGCTTCGAGGCGGGCCTGATCGCATTCACCGCGGCCGTCATGGGCGGGATCGGGAACGTTCGCGGCGCCGTGCTCGGCGGCCTGTTGATCGGCTGCATCCAGCAGCTCGCCGACAACCGCATCCAGGGCGGGCAGTGGACTGAGGCGATCGTGTTCGGATACCTGATCCTCGTGATGGTGCTGCGCCCACGTGGGTTGCTGGGGGAGGAGACTCGGGAGGCAGGATGAACGAGCTCAAGGCCCAGCTGAACGAGTGGCAGGAGGCGATCACCAAGCGCCTACCCCCGTGGTGGTCACGCGGTCTGGCGGCGGTGGTGATCGTGATCGGGATCGTCCTGCCCTTCTTCTTCTCCCAGTCGAGCGGCTTCCTGAGCGCGACGATCATCGCGCTGGCCTACGTGGTCATGGCGCTCGGCCTCAACGTCGTCGTCGGCTTCGCCGGCCTGCTCGACCTCGGCTACGTGGCCTTCTACGCCCTCGGGGCCTACTCCATGGGGTGGTTCGGCTCTGACTTCTTCTTCAACGCCCATGTTCATGCCCTGGTCACAGGGGTCTCGGCCACCGAGGCCGGCATCCACCTGAACTTCGTTTTCATCCTGATCGCCGCGATTCTGATCACCTCACTCGCGGGGACGCTGATCGGTCTGCCCACGCTGCGACTGCGCAGTGACTACATCGCGATCGTGACGCTCGCCTTCGGCGAGATCATCGGCGTTGTCGCCGTCAACGGCACCAGCATCAGCCTCGGGGGTGGCCAGACGCTGACGGCGGGGGCCCAGGGCATCTCGGCGCTCGATCTGCCGTATTTCCCGGGCGTCGGGCGCTTCAACCTGCTCGAGCTGAGACCCTGGTACTGGCTCATCTTCGCCATCATGCTCATCGTCCTGTTCGTCAGCCTGCGGCTGCGGGACTCGCGGCTCGGTCGGGCGTGGATCGCTCTCCGCGAGGACGAGGTGGCCGCCGTCTCGATGGGGATCCCACTCGTGCGCACCAAGCTGATGGCGTACGCGATCGGGGCCACGTTCGGTGGCATGTCCGGAGTGTTCCTGGGGGCGTTCAACACGACAGTCAACTCCGATCAGTTCCAGTTCTCGTTCTCGATCTTCGTCCTCGCCATGGTCATCGTCGGCGGGCTGGGGTCGATCTGGGGCGTGGTGATGGGCGCGCTGCTCCTGTCCTACATCGACTACTACCTGATCCCCGATGTCCTGAACAACCTGCCCAAGACGTTCGGCTTGAACTTCCAGCTCACCCAGCTGTCATTCGGGATCTTCGGCTTCCTGCTCGTGCTCGTGATGGTGCTCCGGCCGCAAGGTCTGTTCCCGGAGCGACGGCGAAGACTTGAGCTCACGGCCGAGATCGCCGCCGAGGACGCGCAGCTCGTCGAGGGCGGCGTGGCCGCGCCATGACCGAGTCCGTCCTGCGCGCGGACCACGTGACCAAGGAGTTCGGCGGGCTGGTGGCCGTGGCCGACGTCACCTTCCACGTGCCCCGGCACGGAATCGTGTCGCTCATTGGGCCCAATGGGGCCGGCAAGACGACCCTGTTCAACATGCTGACCGGCCTTTACAAGCCAACCACCGGGGCGATCGTGCTGGGGGAGAAGGACATCAGTCGCTCCCGGCCTGACGTCATCACCTCGCTGGGGGTGGCCCGGACATTCCAGAACATCCGCCTGTTCGGTGCCATGGACGCCATCGAGAACGTGATGATCGGTCGGCACTCGCGCATGCGCACGGGCCTGTTCGGCTCGATCTTCCGTCCGCCCTGGGTGGGCAAGGAGGAGCTGGCGGTCCGGGAGCGGGCCAGAGAACTGCTCGCCTACGTAGGTCTGAAGCCGCCCTCATTCGGACGGCTTGCGACCGAGCTCTCTTACGGGGACCAGCGCCGGGTTGAGATCGCCCGCGCCCTGGCCTCCGACCCCGAGCTGCTCCTCCTGGACGAGCCCACAGCGGGGATGAACCCCCAGGAATCGGGCGCTCTGACCGAGTTCATGCGCAAGCTCCGCGACGATCTCAAGTTGACGATCCTCCTGATCGAGCACGACATGAAGGTCGTGATGGGCGTGTCCGAGCGCGTCACCGTGCTTGACCACGGCGAGAAGATCGCCGAGGGGCCTCCCGCCGAGGTCCGCGCCGATCCGCGCGTCATCGAGGCCTACCTGGGCAAGCAGGACTAATGCCCCTGCTCGAGGTCTCCGACATCCGGGCTCGATACGGCTCGATCGAGGCGCTGAAGGGGATTTCGCTCACCGTCGAGGAGGGCGAGGTGGTGACCCTGATCGGCTCCAACGGTGCCGGCAAGTCGACCACCTTGCGCTCGATCTCAGGGCTGACGCCGGCCAGCGCCGGGACGATCACGTTCGCCGGCGAGGACATCACCCGCGTGCCCGCCCACGAAATCGTCGTGCGTGGGATCGCGCTGGCCCCCGAGGGGCGCCACTGCTTCGCCCGCATGACGGTCCGCGAAAACCTCGACCTCGGTGCCCACCGCCGGCGTGGCCCGGAGATCGCCCAAGACCTCGCGCGCGTGTACGAGCTCTTTCCCCGCCTCCACGAGCGCGAGAAGCAGAAGGCGGGCACCATGTCAGGCGGTGAGCAGCAGATGCTCGCCATCGGGCGGGCGCTCATGGCCCGGCCGCGGCTCCTGATGCTTGACGAGCCTTCGATGGGAATCGCGCCCATCCTCGTGCAGCGGATCTACGAGACGATCGCGGAGATCAACCGCAGTGGCGTCACGATCCTCCTCGTCGAGCAGAACGCCAACTACGCGCTTGACGTCTCCCAGCGGGGTTACGTGCTCGAAACCGGCCGCGTGGTCCTGGCCAACGAGTCGGCCTTGCTCCGAAACGATCCTGAAGTGCAGAGGGCGTACCTGGGCACATGACCGTTTTCGCGACGACAATCGGGGCCACCGGCCTGTACCTCCTGTTCGCCTGGCTCCTGTCCGCCGCGATCGGCTCCTGGGTGTCTGACCGCAAAGGCTACGGCGAGCGCCTCGGACTCACCTTCGGTCTGCTCCTGACCGTCGTCGGTCTGGCCATCGTGCTTCTCCTTCCCGCCCGCCCGGGCTCAGCCTGGAAGATCGACGGTCCCCTCCCGCGGCGCCGGCGGTCGGGCCCTGCGGTCGCCGGTCCGGCGGTCGCCGGCCCCGCGGTCGTAGCTGCCGACGCTGCCGGTCCTGCTGGTCCTCCGCCCGGCCCCCCGGACCCACCGGGGGGAGGCGGCGGGGCCCCGAACGGGGAGCCGGACTCGGCCAGCGAGCCGCCCGCCACCTAGCGGCCGAGAATCCGCATCTCCTCGGTGGAGGCGAATCCCATCTCGGCCCCCGCCTCGGCTGTGCCGGACTCGCGCGCCTCATCGGCCACGGCCGAGGCCACCGCACCCACGACCTCGCGGTTGAACACGGACGGGATGATGTAATCCTCCCGCAGCTCGTCACCGGACACTATGTCGGCGATCGCGCGCGCGGCGGCCGTCTTCATCGTCTCGGTGATCTCGGTGGCGCGAACGTCCAGGGCGCCACGGAAGATGCCCGGAAAGCAGAGGACGTTGTTGATCTGGTTTGGGTAATCGGAGCGGCCCGTGGCCAGGATCCGCACGTACGGCAGTGCGTCCTCGGGCGAGACCTCAGGCGTCGGGTTGGCCATCGCGAAGACGATCGGGTCTGGGTTCATCCTCGCCAGCGCCGAGGCCGGGATGATGCGCGCTCCGCTCAGGCCGATGAACAGATCGGCGCCCTCGAGCATGTCCGCCGGGGTGCCGCTGCGGTGCTCGTGGTTGGTCCTCTCGGCCAGAGCGCGCTTCGCAGCTCCCATGCTGCCATCGACGTAATCCGGGCGCTCGACGTGGATGGCGCCTCTCGAATCGCAGCCGATGATGTGGCGCACGCCGGCCTCGAGCATGATCTTCGAGACGGCGATCCCGGCCGCGCCCAGGCCGACCACCACCACGCGAACGTCACCGATCCGCTGCCCGGTGAGCGTCAACGCATTCAACAAGGCGGCCAGAACGACGACGGCCGTTCCGTGTTGGTCATCGTGGAACACCGGGATGTCCAGCTCGGCCTTCAGGCGATCCTCGATCTCGAAGCAGCGCGGGGCGGAGATGTCCTCGAGATTGATGCCGCCGAACCCGGGCGCGATCGCCTTGACCGCGGCCACGATCTCGTCCGGATCCTTCGTATCGAGACAGATCGGGAACGCGTCGACGCCCGCGAACTCCTTGAACAGCATCGCCTTGCCTTCCATCACGGGCATCGCGGCTCGGGGCCCGATATCACCCAACCCCAGGACCGCCGTCCCGTCGGAGACGACGGCGACCGTGTTGCGCTTGATGGTGTACTGGAACGCCTTGTCCGGGTCCTCGTAGATCGCCCGGCACACTCGTGCCACGCCCGGCGTGTAGGCCATCGATAGGTCGTCGCGCGTCTTCAGGGGGCTCTTGTTCTGGAGCTCGATCTTGCCTCCGATGTGGAGCATGAACGTCCGGTCGGTGGTGTCGAGCACGCGGGCGCCGGGGACCGAGTTGACGGCGTCGGTCAGGCGCGGCCAATCCTCGGCGTCGCTCGTCTCGACCGTGATGTCCCGGACCGTGTGGGCTCCTTCCACCTGCACCAGGTCAACCGCGCCGATCGTCCCGCCCGCGTCGCCGATCGCACTCGCCACCTTGCCCAGCATCCCGGGTAGGTGATCGATCTCGACCCTGAGGGTGAGGCTGTACTGAGCGCTGGGCGAAGTGGCCATTCCGGGCGCCATCTTATGCCTCCGCGAGATCGAGGCCACCGCTCCGCGAGCACGAAGGCACCGGTCCGCGAGAACGAGGCCACCGATCCACTGGATAGGCTCAGGAGAATGGCCGACGAACTCTTCCTGATTGACGGCAACAGCCTTGCCTACCGGGCGTTCTTCGCACTTCCGGAATCGATCGCCACCTCGACCGGAGTCCCGACAAACGCCATCTTCGGGTTCGCCTCGATGCTGGTCAAAATCCTCACCGACTATGGGCCCAAGGCCACGGTCGTGGTCTGGGATGCCGGCTCCTCGGGCCGTAAGGAGATCTACACCGAGTACAAGGCCCAGCGCTCGAGCCGACCCGATCTGCTCAAGGAGCAGTGGCCCCATCTCGAACCGCTGGTCGAGGCGTTCGGTTACCGCAATCTCAAGGTGGACGGCTACGAGGCCGACGACGTGATCGCATCCATCGCCGAGCGGGCCAAGAAGGAGGAGCCGCCGGTCGATGTGATGGTCGTGACCGGGGACCGAGACGCCTACCAGCTCGTGGATGACCGGGTCAAGATCATGACCACCTCCCGCGGCATCACCGACACGCGGGTGTACGACCGAGAGGGCGTGATCGATCGCTACGGCATCCCACCCGAGCTCGTGCCGGACTTCATCGGCCTCAAGGGCGACACGAGTGACAACATCCCGGGCGTTCCGGGCATCGGGGACAAGACGGCGGCCGATCTACTGCAGCGTTTCGGGTCGCTCGAGAACGTGCTCGAGAGCGTCGACGAGATCAGCGGCGCCAAGCGCAAGCAGAACCTGACCGAGCATGCGCAGGACGCCCGCATGTCCAAGCAACTCGCCACCGCCAAGCGCGACATCGAGCTGGACCTCGACGTGGGCGAGTTCGTCTCTGCGCCCCCTGACCGCTCCAGGTTGCGTGATGTGTTCCGGGAGTTCGAGCTGCGCGACCCTCTGCGCCGGCTCGAGGAGGCGCTCGGCTCTGCCGAGGCCGCGGCCCCCGCGCCCGCGGCCGAGAGCGCTCTGACCGCCCGCGTCCGGCAGGGGTCGGTCAGTGACCTGGCCCGCCTGCCCGAGGCCGAGGTTTCGATCGCGGTCCGGGCGCCGGAGACTCCCGAGGGCGCCCTGTTCGGGGATGCCCCCGAATGGCGGTTCGGCGTCTACGTCGAGGATGGTCAGCGGCTCATGATCGGCGAGTGCGCACGTCCTGAGGAGCTGGTGGAGGCGATCGGTTCGCGGCCGGCGGTCGCCCACGATGCGAAGTCGCTCGGGCAGGTCCCGCAGACGCTCGCCCACGACACCGAGGTCGCTGCCTACCTGCTCGAGCCCGCGCGCCGGGCGTACCCGTTCCGGGAGCTGTGCGAGGAGCGCGGGCTGGCCGCCAACATTGAGGACGAGGCGGGCGCCGACGCTCGCCTGGTCCAGGCTCTGGCCGCCTGGCAACGAGAGGAGATCCGAGGGCGCGGCCTGACGGATCTGTTGTTGGACGTGGAGCTTCCGATCGTGCGCCTGCTCCGCGAGATGGAACTGGCGGGGGTCAAGCTCGACACGACCCGCCTGGCCGAGATATCAACCCGGGTGAAGACCGAGGCGGACGCGCTCGAGCGCGAGATCTTCGAGGTCGCGGGTGAGGAGTTCACGCTCGGCTCGCCCAAGCAGCTCGAGGAGGTCCTGTTCGGCAAGCTCGGCCTGTCCCGGAAGCGGCGGGGGAAGACCGGCTACTCGACCGATGCCCGCGTGCTCCAGGCCATCCGTGACGAGCACGAGATCATCCCCAAGATCGAGCGCTGGAGGGAGCTGACCAAGCTCGCCCAGACTTACCTCGACGCGCTGCCGCTCCTGGTAGATGAGCAGAACCGGCTCCACACGACGTTCAACCAGACGGCCGCCACCACGGGCCGCCTGTCGTCCAACAACCCGAACCTGCAGAACATCCCCATCCGCACCGCGCTCGGACGCGAGATCCGGGCCTGTTTCATCGCCGAGCCGGGTCACCTCCTGGTCTCCGCCGATTACTCCCAGGTCGAGCTCCGGTTGCTCGCCCACATCGCCGGCGAGGACGTGCTCAAGGACATCTTCCGCCGCGGCGAGGACGTGCATACCGCCACGGCGTGCCGCGTGTTCGGTGTCACCCCGGATCAGATCGACCCCGGCATGCGCTCGAAGGCCAAGATGATCAACTACGGGATCGTGTACGGACTGTCGGCCTACGGTATGGCCGACCGCCTCGACATCCCGCAGTCAGAGGCCGACGAGTTCATCCAGCGTTATCTGGCCGGCTTCCCCGCCGTGGGCCGGTTCATCGAAGAGACAATCGCTCAGGGGACCGAGCACGGCTACGTCTCGACCCTGTTCGGCCGCCGCCGCCAGGTCCCGGAGCTCCGGGCCCGGCGCTGGGAGCTGCGCAAACAGGGCGAGCGCTTCGCCGTGAACATGGTTATCCAGGGCACGGCGGCAGACATCATGAAGATGGCCATGGTCCGCTGTGACCGGGCCATCTCCGACGCGGGCCTGAGCTCTCGCCTGGTGCTTCAGATTCACGACGAGCTTCTGTTCGAGGGTCCGGCGGCGGAGGCCGAGCAGGTCAAGGACATCGCCGTGCGCGAGATGGCCGACGCCTATGAGCTTGACCCGCCTCTGGCCGTCGAGGCCGGAATCGGATCGGACTGGCTCTCGGCCAAGTGATGCCTCCGCGCCGCTCGGGACGCGGAGGCATCGGCACGCTCAGCTGAGCTGGAAGATGAAGTCGTACTCGGCGCCGCCATCGCGGGCGAGCAGCTGCATCTGGCCCCGTGCCGTCCGGTAATCACCGGTGCCGCCGGTGATTGACAGGACACTGTTGCGGTTGTCGTAGTACGGGCCCTGGACGGTGATCTGACCGCCATGGACGAACGTCGTCCACAGGCACTCCCAGATCTTCTGATCGGGCGCGACCCGCGTGCAGAAGCCCTCGTCGTGCCCGACCTGGGTCGTGTTGGCTTCGTTGTAGACCGGGTTGTTGAAGGTCAGGATGTTGCCCTTGACGTCGGCGCCGCCGCCGGTTGGGATCTCCTTGTCGGTGATGGCGTGCTCGATCACGTGGACTGTCTGACCGCTCGTGTCGCGGGCGGTTCTTGCCGAGCTGGTACCGACGCCGGCGATCGCCGCTGCGGCCAGCGCCGCCGTCGTGGCGGCCGCCGCTGCGATCCGCAGCCGCCCCTTCGTCTGTGGCTTGTTGAACGACAACACACACCTCCTGGTCGTTGACCTTCAGAAGGCGGCCGATCGTACGCCGCGTGGTGGAGACCGTCCAGGTCCTCTCGGCCGCTGCGGCCAGAGGAGCCCGCTCCGGTGCTACGCGACGGCCATCGCGGCTCGAGCGGCCGCCCGTTCAGGAGATGCGCCAGTGGCCACGAAGTCCGGATGCGCGATGTTGAGGTAGTGGCCGAAGGACCAGTCAACAAAGCGTTTGTTGGCCATCACACGCAGGGCGGGGGACAGTGCGCGGGGTGCGATCCGCGGAACCAACCGCTGCACTCCGAGCATCCAGCGAAACGGCCTGGCGTGGCCGGCCGAGAACTCGTGATATCGGGTCAGCGCCTGCTCGCGTGACTGCTCCGCAGCCATCACGCGGCGCAGCTCGCGACCACAGGCCAACCCGAAGTACAGCGCCGTCCGGATTCCCTCCGCGGTGAGGGGGAGGCAGTGCCCGGCCGAATCGCCGGCGAAGAAGACACCGTCCTCGGTGGCTGGGCGCAGAGCGTGGGGGATCCAGTTGCCCTGATAGCGGACCGTGTCCGCTCGGAGATCCTCGGCCAGCCTGACCGTCGGCTCACGGACGTGAAAGCGCGGATCGAAGGAGCCGACGCCGATCCGCACCTCGCCGGCGGCTGGAAAGCTCCATCCGTAGCCGGCGGGCACGTAACTGCGATCGATCCACACCTCCAGATCCCGGCTCGAGCCAAACGGATGCACCTCGAGGCCCCGGGACAGGAGCGCATCAGGGGGCTGGACGTTCGGTCCAGCGCCCAGCACCCGGCGCCAGCCCAGCGCGTCGACGATCAGCGGAGCGCGAATCTCGCCCCGGTCGGTGACCACCGTGTCGCCCGAGCGGCGTTCCACCTTGGCCGTCTCAAACTCGAACTCGCCCTGGGCGGCGAGCGCGCCGCACAGCGTGCGGTAATCGAACGTTGAGAACGTCCAGGGCAGGTCATACCGAGCCGTCGTGTGGGGGCTGTGGATCACCAGCTCCCCGAACGTCTGCTGAAGCGAGTCCTGGAGGCCCAGGGCGGTCAGCCAGGCGGTCGGAATCCCGCACGCCGACGTCTGACGCTCCCCGATGTCGTAGCGGTCGATGATGAGGACGTCAGCGCCGCTTCCGGCCAGCTCGCGGGCGACCGCGAGCCCAGCGAAGCTGGCTCCGCAGATCAGGACATCGCAGTCGCGAGACAGCGGCGTGCGCTCCTGGCCGCGTTTCGTAGCTCGGCGTGGCATCGGTGCCTGATGATACGTAGGCTTAGATCACCCACCGGGCGCACATGCGCCCGCGGTCGCACGCTGCTGCCCGCGGCCCGCACGGCACCCCCAGGGCGGCTATCCTCCGAGCTGATGTCCTCAACCACAACTTTGATGCCGGTCCCCGATCAGCCCAACGCGAAGGTCGTCGAGGGCTCTGACGGCCTCCTGCTTGAGATCGACGGCCGGATCGTCCCCAACTACGACGCCACGCTGCACCCGTTCCAGGAAGGCGATGTCGTCACCGGCCAGGTAGTCCGAATCGACAACGACGAAGTCCTCGTAGACATTGGTTACAAGTCCGAGGGCGTGATCCCGGCCAGTGAGCTGTCGATCCGCAAATCCGTTGACCCCGGCGATGAGGTTTCGCTCGGCGAGGAAGTAGACGCACTTGTCCTGACCAAGGAAGACCAGGACGGCCGCCTCATCCTGTCCAAGAAGCGCGCCCGCTTCGAGAAGGCGTGGCGGCGCATAGAAGCGGCGGCGGAATCCGGAGAGCCGGTCCATGGCGCCGTCATCGAGGTGGTCAAGGGCGGACTGATCATCGATCTCGGCGTGCGCGGCTTCCTGCCCGCCTCGTTGGTCGATATCCGGCGCGTGCCCAACCTTGACGAGTACATGGGCCAGACGATCGAGTGCAAGGTGATCGAGCTCAACCGGTCACGCAACAACGTGGTTCTGTCGCGACGCGCGGTTCTCGAGGAGCAGCGCAAGGAGGACCGCGAGCGGATCCTGGATCGCCTCCAGCCGGGCCAGGTGGTCGAGGGAACGATCTCCAACATCGTCGACTTCGGCGCCTTCGTGGACCTGGACGGCATCGACGGCCTGATCCACATCTCCGAGCTGTCCTGGTCCCATGTGAACCATCCGTCCGAGATCCTCTCGATCGGGGACGAGGTGAGCGTCAAGGTGCTGGACATCGACCGTCAGCGCCAGCGCATCTCCCTCGGCCTCAAGCAGACGCAAGAGGATCCGTGGCAGCGCGTCATTGACACCTACAACATTGGTGACGAGCTCGAGGGCACGGTCACCAAGGTGGTCACGTTCGGCGCCTTCGTCGAGATCCTTGACGGGGTCGAGGGTCTCGTCCACATCTCCGAGCTCGCCCAGCACCACGTGGACAATCCGCGCGAGATCATCCAGCCCGGCGACCCGGTGCGGGTCAAGATCCTCGAGATCGACTCCGAGCGCCGCCGGCTCTCGCTGTCGATCAAGCGCGTCGAAGGTCAGGTCCTTCCGGTGCGGCCGATCGAGCCCCCGGCGGGTGACGAAGTCTCACTCGACGACGTCCCCGAGCTTGGGCTGTCCGAGGACGTCTTCTCGGCCACCGCGCCGGAGCCTGCGGACGAGACCGAGGTTCCCGCCGCCGAGGTTGTGGCCGAGCCCGAGGCTGAGGTTGCCGCCGAGCCCGAGCCCGAGGCTGAGGTTGCCGCCGAGCCCGAGCCCGAGGCTGAGGTTGCCGCCGAGCCCGAGGCTGAGGTTGCCGCCGAGCCCGAGCCCGTGGCCGAGGTGGCCGCTGAGCCCGCAGCCGAGGCCGAGCCCGCCGAGGATGCGGCACCCGAGCCCGAGCCGGTGCCCGAGCCAGAGCCGCCCGCGAACGCCAACGGCGCTGCCGCGGACATCGAGCAGCAGTCGGACGCTCCCTCCGCCTGATCCCACCCGCGGTCTGACGTGATCCCTTTCATTGGGCTCACGGGCGGCATCGGCGCCGGCAAGTCGACTGCGCTTGAAGCTCTCGAGCACCTGGGGGCGGCCTGCCTGTCCACCGATAGCGTGGTGCACGAGCTGTACGAGTCCGCCGAGGTCCGGGACGCTGTCACTGACCGCTTCGGCCCCGAGGTGGTGCGCGACGGCACCGTCGATCGGCCTGCGCTGGCCCGGTTGGCCTTTGGCAGCGCTGAGGGAAGGAGCTGGCTCGAGGGTCTGCTGTGGCCGCGGGTCGGCGCGCGCATGGTGCAATGGCGAACCGAGCTCGAGCAGGCCGCACCGCAGCCACGGGCGGCCGTCGTCGAGGTGCCCCTGCTGTTCGAATCGGGGATGGAGCAGGCCTTCGACGCCACAATCGCGGTAATCGCTGAGGAGGATGTGCGGCACGAGCGGGCGGCGGCGCGGGGCCACGAAGCGCTCGATGAGCGAGCGGCGCGGCAGCTCACCCAGCAGGAGAAGTCCGAGCGCGCCACCTACACCGTGGTCAATGACGGGACCGTGACCGAGCTTGAGACCAAGTTGTCGGCAATCCTTGACATGCTGCAGCAGTGAGCTCTCCGACGGCCACCGCGACTCGTCGTCAGGCGCAGCGGCGCTCGGCCGAATCGCGCCGGCGAGTCGCCGCCCAGCGCCGTCGCCGCTCCCTGCTCCTGATCCTTGGCTCGGCCATATTGGTGGTGGCGGTGGTCGTGGCTCTACCGCTGGCCCGCAAGGCGGTCAACGATCTCGGGCTTCCGCTGCAGTACCAGGATGTGATCCGTCAGCAGGCGGCCGAGAAGCACCTGGACCCGGCGCTGGTCGCCGGCGTGATCTATGCCGAGACGAAGTTCGACGCCCGGACCTCGTCCGCCGGGGCCGAGGGCCTGATGCAGATCCTGCCCGAGACGGCCGAATACCTCGCTCACCGCTCAGGTGCCACCACGTTCACCACCGCGGACCTCTCGTCGCCCGCGGTCAACATCGCCTACGGGAGCTACTACCTCCGGTACCTGCTCAACGAGTACCACGGAAGCCGCGTGCTCGCGCTGGCGGCCTACAACGGCGGCGAGGCCAACGTTGATGCCTGGGTCGCGGCTGCGCACGCGCACGGGAAGCGCTTTGTGATGTCCGACATCCCGTTTCCCGAGACGCGCGCCTACGTGGAGCGGGTCCTGCAGGCGCAGAAGGACTACCGCCGCATCTACGCGACCGAGCTCGGCTACCGCTGACTCTCGCTCGCAGGGCACCCGGGGGCCGGGTCGGCACCCAGGCCCGGCCGGCACCGGGCCTGGCCGGCACCGGGCCTGGCCGGCACCCGGCCCGGTCAGGGCCTCGCCAGCCGCAATGTCCGGAGGGCCCGATATGTTGAGGTGTTCCCCTTATGCCTAAGTTCGAGCTCGATGCCACGTATCGCCCGGCGGCTGATCAGCCGGCGGCTATCGAGGCGCTGGCGCGGGGGATCGGGTCCGGCGAGCGCTTCCAGACGCTGCTCGGAGCCACCGGGACCGGCAAGACGATGACGATGGCGGCCACGATCGAGGCGATCCAGAAGCCGTCGCTCGTGATCGCTCACAACAAGACGCTGGCCGCGCAGCTCTGCAACGAGTTCCGTACGTACTTTCCGCGCAACGCGGTCGAATACTTCGTCTCCTACTACGACTACTACCAGCCCGAGGCCTACGTCCCGAGCAAGGACCTGTACATCGAGAAGGACTCGGCCATCAACCAGGAGATCGACCGCCTTCGCCACTCGGCCACGGCGGCATTGTTCGCCCGGCGTGACGTGCTCATCGTGGCCAGCGTGTCCTGCATCTACGGCCTGGGCTCGCCTCAGACCTATGACGAGAACCTGCAGACACTGAGCAAGGGCGAGATGATCGACCGTGAGGCTCTGCTGCGAAAGCTCGTCTCGATCCAGTACTCGCGCAACGACACCGCGCTCTCGCGCGGGACGTTCAGAGTCCGAGGCGAGACGCTCGAGATCTTTCCTGCCTACGCCGAGACGGCATTCCGCATCGTCCTGTTCGGTGACGAGGTCGAGCACCTGCAGCACTTCGATCCGATCACCGGCGAGCTGATCGAGGATGACCTCGAGCACGTGGGAATCTGGCCCGCGTCGCACTACAACGTTCGCGAGGGCATGATTGACGATTCCGTGGCCCAGATCGGCCGCGAGCTGAACGAGCGCTGTGCCGAGCTCGAGGAGGAGGGAAAGCTGCTCGAGTCACATCGTCTGCGTCAACGGACCCAGTACGACATGGAGATGTTGCGCGAGCTCGGGTTCTGTTCGGGGATCGAGAACTACTCACGAATCCTTGACGGCCGCAATCCCGGTGATCGTCCCTACTGCCTCCTGGATTACTTCCCCGAGGACTTCGTCTGCTTCATCGACGAGTCGCATCAGACCGTCCCCCAGATCGGTGGCATGCACGAGGGTGACCGCTCGCGCAAGCAGACGCTCGTGGACTACGGCTTCCGGCTGCCCAGCGCACTGGACAACCGGCCGCAGACGTTCCAGGAATTCCTCTCGATAACTCCCCAGATGGTGTTCGTGTCCGCCACGCCGGGCGAGTACGAACGCACCCACTCGAGCCAGATCGTCGAGCAGATCGTCCGACCTACCGGGATCATCGACCCCGACGTCGAGGTCCGCGAGACGCGCAACCAGATTGACGACCTGATGAACGAGATCCGGGCCCGGACCGAGCGTGACGAGCGCACCTTGGTGACCACGCTGACCAAGAAGATGTCTGAGGACCTGACCGATTACCTGCTCGAGATGGGCTTCAAGGTCCGGTACCTGCATTCCGAGATTGACACGCTCGAGCGGATCCAGATCATCCGCGAGCTGCGGCTGGGTGAATACGACGTACTTGTGGGGGTCAATCTCCTTCGTGAGGGCCTCGACCTCCCGGAGGTCTCGTTGGTGGCGATTCTCGACGCTGACAAGGAGGGCTTCCTGCGCGGGGAGACCTCGCTAATCCAGACGATCGGCCGCGCGGCCCGCAACATCGAGGGCACGGTGCTCATGTACGCCGATAAGGAGACCGCGGCTATGCGAGCGGCGATCTCCGAGACGGACCGCCGGCGCACGATCCAGCGTGCCTATAACGAGGAGCACGGAATCACTCCGGAGACGATCGTCAAGGGAATCTCGGACATCGCCGAGTTCCTCCAGTCGGACTCCAAGGTTCCCCGCTCACGGCGGCGCCGGCAGCGGCGTGAGGGATCGATGGCACCGCCCGAGATCGAGCGGACGATTGTCGAGCTCGAGGAGGAGATGCTGGCCGCGGCTGAGGATCTGCGTTTCGAATACGCGGCCAAGCTGCGCGACGAGATTCGTGACCTGAAGCGGGAGTTGGACCAGGCCCTGGCGGCCGGCTGAGCCGGAGCGGGGCTTCGTTGCCGGTCCAGCAAGAGGTCTGCTTTTCTGACCGTTGCCGGTAACGCGTGCTATTGCGGCGCGCTTCCGATACCCTGCGCCTGCTGCACAAGGATTCTTAAACGGGAGGTATGGCGCGTGGCGCTGGACAGGCAGAGCATCGAGAAGAAAGACTTTCCAGTCGGGCGCCGGGGCTACGACCCAGAGGCCGTCGACGCCCATCTGAACACCCTTGCGGACGAGATCGCCGACTTCAAGCGCTCGGCACGTCGACGCAGTGACACGCTGGCCTCCTCGGCCAGCGAGCAGGTCCGCGCGATCGTCGAAGCAGCCGAGACAAGCGCTTCGGACATCCAGCGCGACGCTGAGAACGAGGCCCGGGACATCCGTGACGAGGCCAATAGCGAAGCCAAGGCCACGCGCGAGCAGGCCGCCGAGCAGGCCCGCGAGTACGTGGGCAAGGTGTCCGAGTCGACGGCCAGCATGCTCTCGAGGCTCGATGCCATGGAGAGCGAATTCACGGACATGATCGACTCACTGCGCACCGGAGCCAACCGGCTCGATGCCGACCTCCGGCTGCTCGAGGGCAACCTGGCCGAGGTGGGGGAGACCATCGTTCCGAGGCCGCGATTCGAGCTCGAGCCCGATCCCGAGCCGCCCGCCGTCGAGGCCCCCGCCGAGGAGCCAAACCCGCAGGCAGCCGAGCCCGAGACGGTCGAGGCCGCGGCGGAGAACGAGGTCGAACCGGTCGCAGCCGACAATGGAGCCGGGGCGGCCGAGTCCGAGGGTGCTCTGGCCAGCGCGCCTGAGGGCTATGACGCCGCCGATGGTGACGTGGCCAGCCAAGCCGAAGGGGCGGATGACGCCGAAGGCGCCCGGCTGATCGCGCTCAACATGGCGCTCAACGGCACTCCGCGGGAAGAGACGGCGAAGTATCTGTCTGAGAACTTCCAGCTCTCAGATCGTGACGGCCTGCTCGACGAGGTGTACGCCAGCGTCGAGGGCTAGCGCCGCCGCCGCTCGTTATCCCGATTGAGTCGCCGCTCGCGCCTCTGGTTGAGGTGCTGCTCCACGGCGTCCAGATCGGGCGCCGGCCCGAATAGGGCCCAGCCGTTGCGGGCCAGGCTGAGCACGACCACGATCAGGACCCAGACGGGCCAGAACTGCCCGCTGGCGCCTCCGGCGACCCAGATCACCGTACAGACCACGAACAGGCCGGCGCTTCCACCCGTCTCCTGGATCAGCCGTCGGGTCAGATGCGAGCGACGCTCGGCATGGCTCAGGGCGAGCGCCTCCTTGGTCATCGGAAGATCGCGGCGCAGAGCGTCCAGCTCGGCCGTCGTCTTGGCCGAGTAGACCGCCTGAGCGCGCTGCTCGAGCTCGTCGGTGCTGATCCGGCCGGCGACCGAGTGCTCCCGGAGGTCGGCGACCAGGCGCTCCCGGTCCTCATCCGAGGCTCGGAGGTCCGGCCGGGGCGGCTGGTCGCTCATTGCGGGAACTCTAGGAGAAAGCGCGCCGATTCGGGACGGGAACGTCTGTTCGATGCACTAAACTTGCTTCGAGTGGATCGCATCGTCGTCTCGGGCGCCCGGGAGCACAATCTGAAGGACGTAACCGTCGCGATCCCCAGGCATTCGCTGACGGTCATCACCGGCCTTTCGGGGTCCGGCAAGTCCTCGTTGGCGTTCGACACCATCTACGCGGAGGGCCAGCGGCGGTACGTCGAATCGCTGTCCGCCTACGCGCGTCAGTTCCTGGGCCAGATGGACAAGCCCGACGTCGATTCGATCGAAGGCCTGTCGCCCGCGATCTCGATCGATCAGAAGACCACGTCGCGAAACCCTCGGTCAACCGTGGGGACGGTGACCGAGATCTACGACTATCTGCGCCTCCTGTGGTCCCGGGTCGGACACCCCCACTGTCACATCTGCGGCCGCCCGATCAGCGGCCAGTCGGCCGAGCAGATCATCGATCAGGTGATGGAGCTGCCCGAGGGCACCCGCTTCATGGTGTTGGCGCCGATCGTCCGCGGTCGCAAGGGCGAGTACGGCAAGCAGTTCGAGGAGCTCCGGGCCGAGGGCTTCGGCCGCGCCAAGGTAGATGGGGAGCTGCGCCGCCTCGACGAGCAGATCGTGCTGGACAAGAAGTACAAGCACGACATCGCCGTCGTCGTCGACCGGCTGGTCATGAAGGGGGAATTGCGTAAGCGCCTGGCTGACTCGATCGAGACCGCCGTGGCGCTCGCCGACGGGCTGGTCGAGATCGAGCTCGTCGATCGTCCCGACGGCGCGGTGGACGGCCAGCGGGTCGGTACCGGCGCGAGCGGAGCCAAGGCCAAGGAGAACATCCTCACCTTCTCGGAGCGGTTCGCATGTCCAGTCCATGGGCCGAGCCTGGTCGAGCTCGAGCCGCGCATCTTCTCGTTCAACTCGCCGCACGGCGCTTGTCCTCGGTGCACGGGACTGGGCTCCCAGATGGAGATCGACCCCGAGCTCGTCGTGCCGGACCCGACGCTGTCGATCGGCGAGGGGGCGATCGCCCCCTGGGCGGTAAGCGCTTCCAATTACTACGACCAGCTCACGCAGGCGATCGCCGAACGATATGAGGTTGACCTCGACACGCCCTGGCAGGATCTGCCCGAGGAGTCGCGGGACTTCTTCCTCTACGGAACGGGCGGCGAGCGGGTAAGCGTCTCCTATCGCAACCGCTTCGGCCGCCGGCGCTCCTATGCCACGCGATTCGAGGGGATCGTCCCCAACCTCGAGCGCCGCTACCGAGAGACCGACTCGGACTTCTCCCGGGAGAAGATCGAGGAGTACATGACGCTTCGTCCGTGCCCGGACTGCGAGGGCGCCCGGCTGCGACCCGAGTCCCGGGCCGTGAACGTGAGTGGGACACCCATCCACGAGTTCGCTGCGCTGTCGGCGCGCCGAGCGCTGGAGTGGATCCGCGCCCTGGAGCTGTCCGAGCACGATTACCGGATCGCCCGGCTCATTCTCCGCGAGATCGAGGAGAGGCTCCAGTTCCTGGACAACGTCGGCGTCGGCTATCTGTCCCTGGAGCGGGCCGCAGCCACGCTGTCGGGCGGCGAGGCCCAGCGGATCAGGCTGGCCACGCAGATCGGCTCGTCGCTGGTCGGGGTCCTGTACATCCTTGACGAGCCTTCGATCGGACTGCACCAGCGCGACAACGAGAAGCTGATCGTCACGCTCGAGCGGTTGCGGGACCTCGGCAACACGGTCCTCGTGGTCGAGCACGACGAGGGAACGATGCGGGCCGCGGATCACCTCGTCGACATGGGTCCGGGCGCCGGCGAACACGGTGGGCACGTGGTGGCACAGGGCACGGCGGCTGAGGTGGCCCGGGTCGAGGACTCGCTGACCGGGCAGTTCCTGGCCGGCACACGGGTGATCGAGACGCCGGCCAAGCGGCGCAGACCCTCGGGTTACATCACGATCGACGGCGCCGCCCAGCACAACCTGCGGTCGATCAACGTCAAGATTCCGCTGGGGGTTCTGTCCTGTGTCACCGGCGTATCGGGGTCGGGCAAGTCGACACTGGTCAACGAGGTATTGCTCAAGGCGGTGGCCAACCACCTGCACCGGACCCGCCAGCGGGCCGGTGTGCACCGCCGGATCACCGGTCTCGATCAGCTGGACAAGATCATCTCGGTGGATCAGTCACCGATCGGCCGCACCCCGCGGTCCAATCCGGCCACCTACATCGGCCTGTTCGATCAGATCCGGGAGCTGTTCTCCAAGACCCAGGAGGCCCGGGCGCGGGGTTACAAGCCCGGGCGGTTCTCGTTCAACGTCAAGGGCGGCCGGTGCGAGGTGTGCCGCGGTGATGGGCAGATCAAGATCGAGATGCACTTCCTGCCCGACGTGTATGTCCCCTGCGAGCAGTGTCACGGCAAGCGCTACAACCGAGAAACGCTGGAGGTCCGCTTCAAGGGCAAGACGATTGCCGACGTCCTCGAGATGCCGATCGAGGAGGCGCTCGAGTTCTTCGCGCACATCCCCAAGATCCGCCGCCGGGTGCAGGCGCTGGTCGACGTCGGGCTCGGCTACATGAGGCTCGGGCAGCCCGCCACCACTCTGTCCGGGGGCGAGGCTCAGCGCGTCAAGCTCGCGGCTGAGCTCAGCAAGGTGGCCACCGGTCGCACCATGTACATCCTGGATGAGCCGACCACCGGATTGCATTTCGCCGATATTCAGCGGCTCCTCGAGGTGCTCCAGACGCTGGTCGACAACGGCAACTCCGTCGTCGTGATCGAGCACAACCTGGACGTGATCAAGGTCGCTGACCGGCTCATCGATCTCGGGCCGGAGGGGGGAGACGAGGGTGGCCGCGTGATCGCCCACGGGACGCCCGAGGAGGTGGCCGCCGTGCCGGCTTCCTACACGGGCCGGTTCCTGGCCCAGATCCTGCCCGTCAAGGCGAGGCGGACGCGCCGGGCCCCGGCCCGGAACGGCTCCGGCGCCCGCGCCAAGACTGCGGCCGGAAATGGCTCCGGCGCCCGGGCCAAGACGACGGCCGGGAACGGCAGCAACGGCTCGCATACTGTGGGCCGCCTGGAGCGCAGCTGATCGGCCCCGGGGGCGTCACCCGCGCCGAGGCCAAGCTGTGGGCGCAGAAGTGGCGCTGGTACGAGCGCAACTCGCTGCCCTGGAACCGGGCTCGCATCCATTGGGAGGCCATGCGCCGGGGTGCGTTCATTCGCTGGCCGGTGTACGGCAACGTGCTTGAGGCTCTGAGCCAGGGCCGGCTCGAGATCGGCGCGCAGACGCTGTTCGAGCCCGGGGTGTGGATCACGGCGCCCGGCCAGGCACGGATCCGGATCGGATCGGGCTCGTTTCTGAATCTGGGTGTCATGGTGGCCTCGGTGGAGCTGGTGGAGATCGGCGATCACTGCATGTTCGCCAACGGATGCTTCATCACTGACGGGGCCCACCGCTTCGATGACCCTGACCAGCCGGTCCCGTGGCAGGGGTTCACGAGCAAGGGTCCGACTCGGGTCTCAGACAACGTGTGGTGCGGCGCCAATGTCGTGATCACGAGCGGAGTGACGGTGGGAGAGCGGTGCGTGATCGGCGCCAATTCGGTCGTAACCCGGGATCTGCCGCCGTTCTCGATCGCCGCCGGTGCTCCCGCCACGGTCCTGCGGACCATCGAGTACTGAGAGCCCGTCCTCCAGCCCGATACGCTGTGACGATGGAGGCTGCGGACATCGGCGATCTCGTCATTGTGGCCAGCGGCGGGCCGAAGCTCGACGGGATCGTGTTCGACACGCCAAGCCGAACCAAGGTCGTCGTAGCAGTGGTCGACCCTGCTCGCGGGCCGGTGTTTCGCACCGTTCACCCCAAGACCTTGACCGAGCGCACGCAGGAGGGCTCTGAGGACCGAGCCCTGCGCCTGCTCGTCCGCCGTACGCCGGCCCCGGCCCGCGGTGCCGCGCGAGACGGCACGGGTGCGGGCCGCGGAGCTCCCGGACACGCGCGGCAGGCGATGCACCGGACCACCGGCAAGTAGAGCGCCGCGATGCCAGCGGTCCCCGCCCAGCAACCACACCAGCCGGCCGCTGGGCCGCAGCCGGCGGATGGTGGGGCGGGGTCTCCTGGTGATGCGCTGAAGCCCATCGCTGACGCGCTCGTGACGGCTGCCAAGACAGCCGGATCCGAACCGTCGGGCGACCCGTTGGTCAGCGCCGCGCTTCAGTTGGGGTGGCTCATGGACGATGTCCTCCAGAGCCGGCCCGTCTCCGATTTCCCGGGGGATTTGGCCCTTCCCGACACGACCGGCTTCGATGCCCAGTCGCGTCAGCTGACCACGCTCGTGGGCCAGCTGAAGCTCAGCGGAGTGGACCCCGCGCCGGTCGTAGATCAGCTCGCCACTGGAGCAGCGGCGCCGGTGCAGGCCACCACGTGGCAGCCGGAGCTCGCCGCTGCGCTGTTCGCCGCCGACATCCGGTTCATCAAGGCCTATGGTCTCGGCCGACAGCTCAACGTCCTGAGCCACGAGACCTGGTCCGAGACGCTATTTACAGCCCCGCCGGTCAAGGGGATGCGAGCGGCGCTGGACGCCCTCAGCACCGCGTTGCCCCCGCATGCGGGCCGTGCCATCTCGATGTCTCTTGAGCGCTGGGCCGCGGTGAAAGCTGCACCCGCGGCTGGCGTCCTGACGAACCAGTGTGAGCTGTGGCGCGCCCTGCTGACCGGCGAGAAGAAGGGCACTGAGCTCCTGGAACCCGAGAACTATCTGGACGCCGCCGAACAGCTCGGAGCCAAGCTCCGTGCGACGGCGAGCCTCACCCTCCGGCAGCTCTTTCCCCTGGTCGTGCTGGCCGGGCTGCTGTTCGCCGGAGGTATCGCGGTACTCGTTCTGCAGCCGATGCACGCCGGTGACACGGCTACGGGGATATCTGGCGTGCTGGCGGCGCTCGGCCTGACGTGGAAGGGGATCGGAGGGACCGTGGGCAAGCTGTCCGCCAAGCTCGAGGCGCCCCTGTGGGGGGCCGAGGTGGACGGTGCCGTCACGGACGCCGTAACGCTGGTTGGGGCGCCGCCGAAGCGCACGCCGACGGCGACCTGGAGCCGCCGCCGGACCGTCACGAACAATGACTACGCCGGGCGTCGCGCTCGTTGAACCGCCCGCTAGTGGCCCTCCCGAAATGGGCAGCCACTAGGAGTTCTTGATTACGACGCCCTCGATGATGTTGGCCACCCGCTCGGTGGCGTCGATCGCCGCTTCGAGGCGCTCGAACAGATCCTTCCAGCGGATCACGACCATCGGGTCGATGCCCCCGTCGAACAGTGAGGCCACCGCCTCGCGCGTAATCCGGTCCCCCTCGTTCTCGAGCCGATTGATCTCGACCGTGTAGCGCGAGATGTCCTGAAAGCCCCGGAGCCTCGGAATCGCCTCAGCGATCTGGGCCGCCGCCTCTTTGAGGACCCGGGCCAGCTGGATCGCCTGGTCCATCGGGGCCTCGATCTTGTACAGGCCGAGGTAGTCAGCGACCTCCTCGGTGTAGTCCACGATGTCGTCCAGAGCCGAGGCCAGCGCGAGGATGTCCTCCCGATCGATCGGGGTGACGAACGTGTGGTTGAGGCGATTGATGATGTCGTGCGTGATCCGATCGCCTTCGTGCTCACGATCGAGGATCTCGCCCGCCAGATGCGCCTCCTCCGGGTAATCGGACAGCATGCGGTGCAGCAGTTCGCACGTGCGCACGATGTTCTGGCCCGCCTCCTCGAACAGCTCGAAGTAGATCCGGTCGCGGGGGGCGAACACTTGCGCGAGGCGGGCCATACCGCTGGGATCCTAGTGGAGCCCAGGCGGTTACCCCAGGCCGGCCGTGAATCGCTCGAGCTCGTCCTCGTCGATCGAGTACTCGTGCTCGGGGCCCGGGAAGGTGCCCGCCCGAACCTCGGCGGCATATTCGGCCACCCCGGCCACCATCACTGCTCTGGCGTCCTGATAGCGCTTGGCGAAGCGTGGGGCATGCCCGTCATAGATGCCGAGCAGGTCATGGAACACCAGAACCTGCCCGTCGGTATCAGCGCCGGCGCCGATCCCGATCACCGGGATCTCGAGCCGTGGCATGAGCGCCGCGGTCACCGCCGCGGGAATCGCCTCGAACACGATCGAGAAACAGCCCGCTTCCTGGAGCGCCAGCGCGTCGCGCGCCACCTGGAGCGCCCGCTCGGCGTTTCGACCCTGAGCCCGGTAGCCCCCGAGCGCCGTGGCTGTCTGGGGGGTGAGCCCGACGTGCCCCATAACGGGAATGCCGGCATCGACGATCGCCCGTGCGCGGTCCACGCTGGTTCCGCCGCGCTCGAGCTTGACCGCGTCACACCCGGCCTCCTTGACGAAGCGCTGGGCAGTCTGAATCGCCTGCGCGTCGGAGGCCTCGTAGGAACCGAACGGAAGATCGCCGACCAGGAACGGCGTCCGCAGTCCTCGCCGGACGGCGGAGGCAAGCATCAGCATCTCGTCGGTCGACACCGGAACCGTCGAGGGGTAGCCGAGCACCGTCATGGCACCCGAGTCGCCGACCAGAACCACGTCCACGCCTGCCTCCTGGGCCACCTGCGCCGAGGGGTAGTCGTACGCGGTGACCATCACGATCTGCTCGCCGAGACGCTTCTTCTCGGCCAGACGCGGAAGCGTCATGGGCAGCGGATCGTTCAGATCATGAGGGACCGGGGTGTGGGGGGTTGCAGACATGTACTGCCTCCTCTACGTCGTGGTTGGCGCCCCGAGCAGGGTCGCCACCTCGTTGTCGATGGTGCGGATCGTGTTGTGCTCATCAACGTGCACGACCCGCGGGTCGTAGAACTCCATGTCCTCGGGGTCGTAACTCCCGTAGGAGATGACGATGATCGTGTCCCCGCGGTGGACGAGGCGGGCGGCGGCACCGTTGACCTTCATGGCGCCGGAGCCGCGTTCGCCGGCGATCGTGTAGGTCTCGAAACGGGCACCGTTGTCCACGTCGACCACGGCCACCTGCTCGAACTCGAGGATGTCAGCGGCGTCGAGCAGATCCGGGTCGATCGTGATCGAACCGACGTAATGCAGGTCGGAGTCAGTCACGGTCGCGCGGTGGATCTTGGATTTCAGCATCGTTCGGTTCACTGCGAACCTCCGTTGCGGGCGCTCACCAGGGTGTTGTCAATCAGTCTTGTCTCGCCCACCCGGGCCGCCACGACGGCGAGCACGTCCCCGTCGACGCGGTCCACGGGCGCCAGGGTCGCGGCGGACACCAGCTCCAGATACTCGGGCTCGACGCCGGCCGACGTCAGCTCGGCCAACGCAGCCAGCCGCACGGCCTCCGGGTCACGCTCGCCGGCGCGGGCGGCATCACGGGCACGGGAGAGGGCGCGATTCAAGGCTCGGGCCCGCTCGCGCTCGTCCGCCGACAGGTGGGCGTTCCGGCTCGAGAGAGCCAGGCCGTCCTCGGCCCGCACGGTGGGGCACACGTCGATCCGCACGGGAATGTCGAGATCTCTGACCAGCCGGCGGATCACGACGGCCTGCTGTGCGTCCTTCTGTCCGAAGTAGGCCACCTCCGGGCCCACCATGTTGAACAGCTTGGTCACGACGGTGGCGACGCCGTCGAAGTGGGCCTGACCCCGGCTGGCGCCCTCGAGGCGCTCGGTCGATTCCCGCACCGACACCGTGGTCGCGAATCCGTCCGGGTAGACCTCTGCGACGGCAGGGCAGAACAGGTAATCCACGCCGATCTCCCTGGCCAGCCGCTCGTCACGCCGCTCATCGCGGGGGTAGGCCGCTAGATCGCCCGGATCATTGAACTGGGCCGGATTGACGAACAGCGAAACGACAACGACCTCGCATTGCTCCCGCGCGCGCCGCATCAGCGATAGATGGCCCTCATGAAAGGCGCCCATCGTCGGCACAAGCCCGATTGACCGACCCTCACGACGCCCGGCGAGGAGCGCGGCCCGCAGTTCGGCCACGGTGGTCACGGTCCTCACGCCGTCACCGCTTGGTTGAAACCCGCCAGCGAGCGGGTGGCGTCGACGAGGACGTCGAACATGGGGAGCAGATCAGGCGCCCGCTCGGCGATCGCGGCGCGCTGGGCCGCCACCGTGAGCTCGTCACCTCGCGCCACCGGTCCGGTCAGGGCGCGCCGCGGCCCGAGGCGGGCCCAGTTCTCGACCGTGGCGCGGACCAGCGGGACCAGGATCTCTCGATCCGCGCCGGCATCCACGGCCAGTCGCTCGGCGGCCCCCTCGAGCGTGACCAGGAAGTTGGAAGCCATGGAGGCGGCGGCGTGGTACGCCGGGCGGTCCTGATCCGCAAGCTCAAACGGCCGCATGCCCAGGGCGCTGGCGAGCGTCCGAGCGAATTCCAGGGCCTGTGGCGTGCTGCCGGCGATCGCGGCCCCGGCGCTCAAGAACCGCTCGAGACCATCTCCGGCGGTGACGGTCATGAGCGGATGCAGCGAGAACGCCTCGTGGGGGGCCAGAACCTCGAGTCCGGTGGCTCCGGAGCAGTGTCCGACCAGGACCTCAGCCGGGATGAACCCCGCCGCCGAACCGATCTCGGCGTCCGGAACACACAGGAGCACAGCGTCGAACCCGGCTCCGTCGGCACCTCGAGGCAGAGGCTCGGAGACACGGACGTCCGTCTGCCGGAGGCTGGTCGACAGGGCGCTGCCGAGGCGGCCACGCCCGACGATGGCGAGGCTCCGCGTCAGAGGGCGCGCAGAGGATGTGTTTGGGTGCCGTTCCAGTTCCCGCATGAGATACCGGTCGGAAAAGAGAATTCTTTCCAATTTGGAGGTCCGCTCCGTGACGGTGGCGGCCTCTATCGCAAGAATACCTCGTCTGAATGCATCCTCAACATCGAACTGTGTGACAACCGCCACAGAACGCCGCGAACGTCTGAAGGCGGTGTACGAAGAGGCCCGCGTCTGCGTCCGCTGCCCGCTGCACAAGACTCGCACGCAGGTCGTGTTCGGATCCGGCAACGCCAACGCGGACCTGATGTTCGTCGGCGAGGCCCCCGGAGCCAACGAGGACAAAATGGGGCTACCGTTTGTGGGCCAGGCCGGGAAGCTCCTTGACAAGCTGCTGGCGGAGATTGGGCTGGAGCGTTCGGATGTGTTCATCTGCAACGTGTTGAAGTGCCGCCCTCCGGGCAACCGGGACCCGCAGCCGAACGAGATCGAGTCGTGCCAGAGCTACCTGCATCTCCAGGTCGAGCTGATCGAGCCGAAATTGATCTGCACGCTGGGGAACTTCTCCACCAAGCTGCTGCGCTCGGACAGCACAGGCATTTCGCGCCTGCATGGCCAGGAAGAGGAGCGGATCGTTGGCGAGCGCGCGGTGCGGCTATATCCGCTGTACCACCCGGCGGCGGCGCTCTATACGCCGTCGACGCTCGAGGCGCTCCGGGCCGACTTCGCGCGGATTCCCGAGTTGTTGGCGCTCGAGCCTCCCGCCCAGCCGGAGCCATATGACTCGCCTCTGGAGTCGCTCGATGGCGACAGAGAGGAGTCCTCCGCGCCCGAGCCTGAGACGCCCGAGCCGGATTACGTACCGCCGGCGCCCGAGCCCCCATCTCAGCTCGGTCTGTTCTAACGCGGCGGGTGGGTCAGGGCGAGGCGGAGCTTCCGGCTGCGACCGTCGAGCGGTTGGCCCAGCCGGCCTGAGTTTCGTCGGTCTGATCCGAGGCAGGGGCCGGGGGCGGGGTGTTCTCACGCCGGAGGGCGAGCCCGAACGCCAGCACGGCCCCCACCGCTTGGATTCCCAGTACCACCGTGGCGAAGCCGGCCGGTTTGCGTGACGCGTTCAGGAGCAGGATCGGCTCGGCCACCGCGACGGCACCGATCACGATCAGGAACCAGGCGCGCTTGAGCGCGAGCATGTACTGGATCGCCAGGTACGTCCCCGCCAGCACGGTGAAGGCGCATCCGAGGACGAATAGAGAGTCCGACGCCGTCGCCCGCTTGGCCCCGAAGGCGAGCTTGAGCAGGAGGTGCGGCGCTACGGCGAAGATGAGCAGACAGGGGACTGCGCACACGGCGATGATGCCCAGCGCACGGAACAGGATCGGCCGGGTGTCCTTGCCCTCCGAGCGCCGACGTGAGACCTCCGGCACGAGATAGAACCCGGCCCCGATCGCGACCCAGATCAGGACCTTGGCCGCCACCGCGGTGGCGCTGTAGGAGCTGGCGAGGTCCTTTCCGAAGCGGTGTTTGGCGGCGATGATGTCGATGTTCTGAAGCACGGCGATCACGATCAGACCCCCGATCGGCGCCCAGGCTCGCTTGACGTGCCGCCACAGGCTCAGGGCGGCCGGAGCGGCGGTGACGGAACCGAGCGGCTCGTGGGTGACCTGCTCGACGTGCCTACGCAGCCGGATGGTGCAGAACGCGCCCATGGCGATAAACGAGAGCGGGGTCCCGAGGTAGGCGCCGGTGACGCCGAGCCCTCCGGCGGCCAGAATCGCTCCGAACACGAGGCGGCTGCCCTGCTCGCCGATCAGGCTGATACCGACGCCCTTGTAGTCCCCGACGCCCTGCAACACCCCCCTCAGGATCGAGAGCTCTAGCCACAGCACCGCCGCCGGAAGTCCGATGGCCGCCGCCCATTGGTCGTTCTTGACCCCGACCGCCTGGGAAATGGGGTTTCGCAGGAGCACCGAGACGACCGTGATGGCCACCGTGCAGATCAGAAGGTTGACCGTCCAGCGCCTGACCGTGGCGGCGAGGCCCGCCCCAACGCCGAGATGGCCGAGCACCCCCTCCCGGGCCGTAGCGACCTGAAGCGCCTGGCCGACGACCGAGAGGATCAGGAAGTAGCTGATCAGGGCAGCCAGCGAGCCGTAGTTGTCACCCAGGAGCCGGGCGAAGATCACCGTCGACACCAGCGCGATCACGTTGTTGGCGATCATCGCGCCGGCTAGGCCCGCCGCTTTGACCGTCTCGGACCCACGCAGTTCGCTCATGGAGGACGGAACTCCCTCCCGGTTGCGCGTGAGGCGCTTGATCAGCACGGCAATGCGGCCCAGAGCCTGGTCGGTCTCGGGAGCGGTCATGACGCCAATGACGGTAGCGAACCTGCGGGTGAGGCCCTTCTACAGTGTCGCCTGTGCAGGGCCGGTTTCAGAGCAGCAGCGCCACCGAGACTGAGGCGATCGGCGCCCGCATGGCCGCGGAGCTCGGGCCGGGGGACGTCGTCCTGATCGAGGGCGAGCTCGGTTCGGGGAAGACGACGCTCGTCCGGGGCGCCGCGCGAGCGCTCGGAGTGACGGTCCCGGTCACGAGTCCCACGTTCACGATCGGGCAGCGCTACCCAGCCCCGGTTACCGTGACCCACGTTGACCTGTTCCGTGTTCCCGGGCTGGCCGGGGAGGACCCGGATCTGTTGGCCGAATACGTGCGGTCGGACACGATCGCCTTCGTCGAATGGCCCCAGGGCGGAGAGGACACGGTCGCGGGCTTTGCCCGGATCGCCGCCCGGGTGCGGCTCGAGCACGCTGGGGGGGACACCCGGCTCGTGAGCGTGCAATGAGGATCCTGGCCTTTGACACTGCCACGCGGGCCACGAGCGTCGCCTGGCTCGATACCGATCAGGGCGTGGCCGTCGAGGCCCGGGACGATCCCGAGCCGCGCCAGCGGCCGCGCCACACGACGCGATTGATGAGCCTGGTCAAGGAGGTGCTCGACGGTGTGGCGGGAGGCTGGGAGGCGGTGGACCGCATCGCCGTCGGCCTCGGACCGGGAACGTTCACCGGCCTGCGCATCGGCGTGGCCACCGCACGCGCGCTGGCGCGGGCGCGTGAAATACCTCTGGTCGGCGTCTCGACGCTCGAGTCCCTGGCGCTCGGTGCCAGTTCGCAGCCGGCGGCGGTGGATCATGATGTCGTCCTGGCCGTGCTGGACGCTCGCCGGGCCGAGGTGTTCGCGGCCGCGTGGCCGCTCGAGTCCGGGCGCATGGACGGCGCGTCGGCGCCGCTGCTCGAGCCGCTGGCAATTGCACCCGACGAGCTGGCCAAGACCGCCGACACACTGGGCCAGAGGCGGCTGGCAATCGGCGATGGGGCGGTAGAATTCAGAGCGGTTCTCGAGCGCTTGGGAACCTCGATTCCCGAATCCGACTCGAGGCTCCACCGAGTGGGCGCGATCTATCACTGCCGCCTCGCGGCCAGCCTCCCGTCGGCTCGCGGCGAGGTGTGGCCTCAATATCTAAGACTCCCTGACGCCGAGCTCTCACTCCGCGCCACATCCCAGCCATGACGCCTGCGAAGTTCACCATCCGACCACTCGGCTACGCGGATCTCCCGCAGGTGATCGCGATCGAGCGCCGCGCCTTCACCACTCCGTGGTCTTTGGCCATGTTCGTGCTCGAGCTCTCCAAGCCCTCGGGACTGAGTCTGGCCGCGGTCGAGCCCGAGGGAGGCAGGCTGGTGGGGTATCTCGTCCTGTCTCGCTACGACACCGTCTGGCACCTGATGAATGTCGCCGTCGAACCGGCGCGGCGGCGGGAGGGCATCGCCTGGGCGCTGCTCGAGCAGATGATTGATCGCGCCGGGCCCGAACAGCAGTACACACTCGAGGTGCGGACCTCCAACGCCCCGGCGATCGCGCTCTACGAGCGCTTCGGTTTCCGCTCGGCCGGAACGCGGCCCCGGTATTACCGCGACACGGGCGAGGACGCCGTGATCATGTGGCGTACGGCCGAGACGGTCTCGACCTCGAGCGCCGCCGGATGATCCTGGCGCTCGAAACAAGCTGCGATGACACCTGCGCCGCCGTGGTGAGCGGCGACGGGGAGATCGTGGCCAACGTGATCTCATCCCAGGGGATCCATGACCGTTTCGGCGGGGTCGTGCCCGAGATCGCCTCGCGGCACCACCTCGAGCTGATCGACGCCGCGCTCGACGATGCACTGACCCAGGCTGGAGCCGGGTTGCGGGATCTCGACCTGATCGCGGTGACGCAGGGCCCGGGCCTGGTCGCCGCTCTTCTCGTCGGGTTGGCCACCGCGAAGGCTCTGGCCGCCGCCCACGAGCTCCCTCTGGCGCCGGTGGATCATCTCCACGGGCACATCGCGGCGAGCTTCCTCGGGCCGTCACCGATCGCCCCGCCGTTCCTCAGCCTGGTCGCCAGCGGGGGCCACACCTTCCTCGCCCGCGTGGATGATCGCGGGTCGTCATACAGCGTGCTCGGTCAGACGCTCGACGACGCCGCGGGAGAGGCCTTCGACAAGGGCGCCCGGCTCCTCGGGCTCGGCTATCCCGGCGGGGCAGCGCTCGAGCGGCTGGCCCGTGCCGGCGATCCGGAGGCATTCGCATTCCCCACCGCGGCACGGGTCCGCGGGCTCGACTTCTCCTTTGCCGGCCTGAAGACCTCACTGCTGTACCGCGTACGCGACCTCGGTGAGCAGGAGACCGAGCGGTTACGGGCCGATCTGGCCGCGTCCTATCAGCGCGCGATCGTCGAGGCGCTGGCCATCCGGGCCGAGCGTGCCCTGACCGCCACCGGACTCGGGCGGCTGGCCGTGGGCGGCGGGGTGGCAGCCAATGGGGCCTTGCGAGAGCGGCTGGCCGAGCTCGGTGTCGAGCTCGACGTCCCGGCTCGAGAGCTGTGCACCGACAACGCCGCGATGATCGCCAGCGCCGCACGGTATGTGAAACCGCTCCCGTATCCGGACTACCTGGGGCTCGACGTGTACGCGACCGGCGAGCACGCCCTGGCCGCAGCATGAGCCGGAGCGTGGTCCTGTTCGGTCGAGCCGGGTGCTGCCTCTGTGACGAGGCGCGGGAGGTGATCGCCCGGGTCCGCGCGGATCATCCGTTCGCCTACGACGAGCGCGATATTGACGAGGACGAGGCGCTGCTGCGCGCTTATCTCGAGCGCATCCCAGTCGTTACGATCGACGGTGTGGAGGCGTTCGAGCTTTTCATCGACGAAGCCGCCTTTACGGAGCGGCTCAGTAGAGTGGAGCACGGATGAGCTACACGGTAGGCCGCGGTACCGAATCGGCTCAGCCGACGCTGGACAAGCCGGGGGAGAAGCTCTCCCTGGGCGTGGCGGCTCGGCTGTCCCGCTACCTGCAGGTACTCACGCAGGCGCGCAAGATCGGCAAGGAGACGATCTCCTCTCAGGAGCTCGCCGATTACACGCACGTGAACTCGACCCAGATCCGGCGTGACCTGTCCGGGTTCGGCAAGTTCGGCAAGCGGGGCGTCGGCTACAACGTCGACTCTCTGGTCAGCCAGATCCGCAAGATCCTGCGCACCGCAGGCCAGCACAACATCGCCCTGTTTGGCGCCGGGCACCTCGGGACCGCGATCGCCACCTCGGACATCTTCGCTGACCATGGCTTCCGTGTGGTGGCGATCTTCGACGTTGACCGCTCCCGGGTCGGTAACCAGATCGGCCCGCTCACAGTGCGCCACAACTCCGATCTGCGGGCCGTGGTCGATGACCAGGACATCGTGGTGGCCGTGCTCGCGGTGCCGTCGGCCGCGGCTCAGACTCTGGCCAACGAGCTCGCCGAGGCGGGCGTAAAGATCATCTTCAACTACTCCGACGCTCTGCTGCAGGTCCCGCCCGAGGTGACAGTCCATACCTCGAGCCCGGCCGTCGATCTGCTCTACGCGCTCTACTTCTATCTGACCTGATCCGGCCACCGTCGTGGAGCCAGACCTGGACATCGCTCGCGCGGCCTTAGACGCCTCCGCTGACCTCACGGTCGGTCTCGAAGAGGAGTTCGCGCTACTTGATCCGGCCACTCTGGCCCTGGCGCCCCACTTCGAGGAGCTGAGCGGTGCTGCCGCCGCTGACCCGGTCCTGTCCGCATCCATCGCCGGGGAGCTCATCTCCTCGGAGATCGAGATCCGCTCCGGCCGTGGTGCCGACCTCGCCGCGGCCCGGACCGCGCAGGCCGAGCGCCGCCGGCGGCTGTTCGCGCTCGCCGCTGAACGGAACATCGCTCTCGGGGCCACGGGCACTCACCCCTTCTCTGACTACCGAGAGCAGCACATCATCCAGACCGAGCACTACCGGCGGGTGGAGGAAGGCCTGAAGTACGTCGCCTGGCGCAACAACACGTTCTCGATGCATGTGCACGTGGGCATCCAGGGCGCCGAGCGAGCGGTCCTCGTCTGTGACCGCCTCCGGCCTGTGCTCCCAGTGCTGCTGGCGATCTCGGCCAATTCACCGTTTCTGGACGGGCGCGACTCGGGCCTGCACAGCGCGCGCACCCAGATATTCACCAAGAGCTTTCCCCGCTGCGGGGTCCCCGATCCGTTCGGCACCTGGCAAGCCTTCGCTGACTACATCGAGATGCTGTTCGCAACCCGATCGATCGTCGAATACACACAGGTCTGGTGGTCGATACGCCCCCATCTCGCCTTCGGCACGGTTGAGGTGCGCATCTGTGACGCGCAGCCGACCGCCGCCGAGTCTGACGCGCTCGCGGCCCTGATCGTGGCCTGCGTCGCGCAGGCGGCGCGAGACATAGACGAGGGTGTCCCGTTCACTGATCTGCCCAACCGGCTTATCGAAGAGAACGTCTGGCGGGCCCTGCGCTACGGACTCGACGGTGACCTGCTCGATCTCGAGCGCCTGGAGCCGTATCCCGCCGCCTCGGCGCCCGAGCGGCTGCTCGATTGGACCGCGCCGGTCCGCTCCGAACTCGGGATCGATGTCGCTTTGCCCTCGCTCAACGGTGCCCAGCGTCAGCGCCGCATGCTCGAGACCGGCATGAGCCTGCATGAGATCTACGCAGCGGTGCAGGCCGAGACGCGAGATACATATTCTGGAGTTCTGGAAACTCCGCGGAGGTGACGATATGAGCACTGGCTATACGGAAGGAGATCCCGCCGGCGCGGGCCGGCCGGCTTCTGAGGAGGAGCTGCGGGCGGCCTACGAGGCGGAGATAAAGAAGATTCGGGTCGAGCAGGTGCTCTTGGAGCACGTCGTCACCCTCGTGAACCTGGGCATGCGGCGCACGGGGCTTGCCCCGGGAACCGAAGACGAGCGCGATCTCGGGCAGGTTCGCCTCGCCATCGAGGCGATTCGGGTGCAGCTGCCCCTGATCGAACAGAGTGCGTCTGCCCAAGCCGGGCCGATCCGCGACGCGCTCTCGCAGCTTCAGCTCGCCTTCGTCAAGCTCGGAGGAGCGCCGGAGCCGGCCGCGGGCTCGGAGCCGGGCGGGACGGGCGGGACTGGTTCACCGCCCGGCGGGGCCGGTTCACCGGGCGAACCCCCGCCGCCCCAGCCTCCACCCCCGAGCCGCGGTCCCGCCGCCCCCACGCCGGAGCCCGAGGCTCCGAAGCCGGGCGAGCCGGGCCCCGCCCAGCGCAGCGGCAAGCTCTGGGTGCCGGGTCAGTAGCCCCCAGAGCGCGTCCGGTGCACGCGACCTAAGGCGACGTTTAACCCGCTGGCGCGCTAGACTCGCGCCCGGCTTATGCCGGGGCCTCCGCACGATCTTGGGCGGGGCCCTTTGACGTTGTTGATCAGAGCGCGCTATCCGCGCTTCTAACTAAGAGCTCCTCCGGAGGACCCCTTTTGTCTAGCTTCCTGACGCACCACGGCGTCGTGATTGCGCTTGTGTGCGCAGCCGCCGCCATCGGTTATGGCGCCGTCACTTCTCGTGCATTGCTGGCGCTGTCACCCGGGAACGAGCGCATGCGCTCGATCTCGGCTGCCGTTCAGGAGGGCGCGTCCGCGTACCTGAACCGCCAGTACACGACCATCGCCGGAGTCGGCGTGGTCCTCTTCATCGTCTTGATCCCCGTGCAGAACATCCGGGTGGCGATCGGATTCGCCATCGGGGGGCTGCTCTCGGCAGCCGCCGGATACATCGGGATGAACGTCTCGGTACGGGCCAACGCCCGCGTCGCCGAGGCCGCCCGCAGCGGCGTCGGACGCGCCCTGGACGTGGCCTTCCGTGGCGGCGCGGTGACCGGCATGCTCGTAGTTGGCCTCGCCCTGATCGGGGTGGCCGGCTATTACGGCGTGCTGACCGCGATCGCCGGCGAGAGCCAGCGCCACGCCATCGACGCCCTGATCGGGCTCGGCTTCGGCGGCTCCCTGATCTCGGTGTTCGCCCGCCTCGGCGGCGGCATCTTCACCAAGGGCGCCGACGTCGGCGCGGACCTGGTGGGCAAGATCGAAGCCGGCATTCCCGAGGACGACCCGCGCAACCCGGCCGTGATCGCTGACAACGTCGGTGACAACGTCGGGGACTGCGCCGGCATGGCGGCGGACCTGTTCGAGACCTACGCCGTGACCGCCGTCGCCGTGATGCTGCTTGGAGTCCTCACCTTCAGCCAGGCCTCGGCTGTAGCCCTCTATCCCCTGGTCCTGGGCGGCGTCTCGATCATCGCCTCGATCATCGGAACGTTCGCCGTCAAGTCCAAGTCAGGCAACGTCGAGCGAGCCCTGTATCAGGGGTTGGCCGTGTCAGGCTTGATCGCCGCGGTGGTGTTCATCCCCGTGACCAAGTGGCTCATGGACGGAGTCACGCTCAAGGGCGGCGGAGCCGGGCCGCACTGGTGGAAGTTCTATCTCTGTGCGCTGATCGGCCTCGGCGTGACCGCGTTGCTGTTCGTCATCACTGACTACTACACCTCGACGCGCTTCTCCCCGGTCAAGTCGACCGCCCGCGCGTCCCAGACCGGCCATGCGACCAACATCATCCAGGGACTGGCCAAGGGTTACCAGGCCACCGCAGCGCCTGCGATCGTGATCGCGCTGGGGATCTTCGGGGCCTGGAAGCTGGGCAACGGGATCTACGGCATCGGCGTGGCCGTCATGGCACAGCTCTCGCTCTGTGGTCTGATCGTCGCGCTTGACGCGTTCGGCCCGATCACCGATAACGCCGGCGGCATCGCCGAGATGGCCGAGCTGCCCGAAGAGGTCCGCACCGTCACTGACAAGCTCGACGCGGTGGGTAACACGACCAAGGCGGTCACCAAGGGCTATGCGATCGGTTCGGCCGCGCTGGCCGCGTTGGTGCTGTTCAACGCCTTCGGGACCGAGCTGGCTGACCGGGGCCAGAACGCGAGCTTCGAGATCGGCAACCCACCCGTCCTGATCGGCCTGCTCATCGGCGGGATGATGGTGTATCTCTTCGCCGCGCTCTCGATGGAGGCCGTCGGCCGGGCCGGCGGTGCGGTGGTCGAGGAGGTCCGCCGCCAGTTCCGTGAGAAGCCCGGGATCATGGAGGGCACCGAGCTGCCTGAGTACGGCACATGCGTGAGCCTGGTCACCAAGGCGGCCCAGCGAGAGATGATCCTGCCGGCGCTGATCCCGATCGTTTTCACGGTGATCGTCGGACTGATCAGCATTCAGGCCCTCGGCGGGATGCTGATCGGCGTGATCGTCGTCGGTGTGTTCATGGCTATCTCGATGACGGCTGGCGGTGGCGCCTGGGACAACGCCAAGAAGCTGATCGAGGACGGTGCGTTCGGCGGTAAGGGATCAGAGGCCCACGCCGCCGCCGTTACGGGTGACACGGTCGGTGACCCGTTCAAGGACACCGCCGGGCCCGCGATCAACCCAATGATCAAGGTGGCGAACATCGTCGCCCTGCTGATCATTCCGCTCATCACCTGATCCGGCCGTTTCTCCGGGGCGGGACTGATGCCCGCCCCGGGGTCCCAGGCCGCGGGACCCACAGAGGCGCCTGACCGTGTCCCGGTACGCTGGCCCGAGCCATGTCCGCATCGGTCGAGCTCGGTCTCGTTCTGTCGCTCCTGACGGCCTTCGGGTCGGTGGCCGGGTTCCTGTACAAGTACCGCGGGGCGCGCGAAGCACCTGCGGTTGACCTGCGCCGCCCTCTGCGTAGCTCGGCTGAGCTGTTCCGTTCGCCGCTCTACACGCTCGGCATCGTGATCGCCTTCAGCTCCTGGGGGCTGCACGTGGGAGCCCTGGCCCTGGCGCCGATCTCGCTCGTCCAGTCCGTGATCGCCGGAGGCCTCGTCCTGCTGACGGTGGTGGCCGACCGGGTGTTCGGGATCGAGGTGACCAGACGGGAGTGGATCTGCGTCGGCCTGACCGCCGCCGGGCTGGCCTTTCTGGCCGCCACGCTCGACGGAGACGCCGCGAGCGCCCATTCGAGGTATGACCCCTCGACGCTGGCCATATACCTGGTGATCGTCGGCGTCATCGGTCTTGCCCTGGTGATCCCCTCGGGGGCGCCGCTCACCCGCCGAGCGGCATCTCCCAAGCCTGGAGCGTCCGGCAATCGGCCGGCGCTGTTGGCCGTGTCGGCCGGTCTGTTGTGGGCCGTGTCGGACACCTCGATCAAGGCGTTGAGCTCACACCTGGGACACCTCGGCATCGGCGTCCTCATCCATCCGCTGGCGTTCGTGATCCTGGTGGCCTCGCTGGTGGGGCTTTTGATCTCCGCTTCGAGCCTCCAGCTCGGGCCAGCCGTGCCCATGATCGCCCTCACCTCGGCGGCTGCCAATCTGACCACGATCGCCGCCGGACCGATCGTGTTCGGAGAGCCACTCCCGGCCAGTGACCTCGGCCTCGCTCTGCGCATGGTGGCGTTCGCGTTCGTCATCGTCGCGGCTGCCCTGATCCCGCCGCCGGCCGCGGATCGAGCCGCCAGTCCGTGAGGTTCCCGCCTGTAGCCCCACATCACAGCGCCCCCCGTGCCCGCATTATCTAGAGTGCGGGGCATGTTCATCCTCATCGTCGGCGCGGGCCGGGTCGGCTCGGCGGTGGCCAAGCGGGCACTCGAGGCGGGCCACGAGGTCTCGGTCCTCGACAGCGACCCGCTCTCGCATGAACGGCTCGACAAGGACCAGTCAACGAGCTGGGAGGACGCCGGCGGCCGGTTCACGGTTGGCGCGGCGCTCGAGGTCGACGGGTTGGTGGCAGCCGGTATCGAGGACGCGGACGTGTTTATGGCCGCCACTCGGGGTGACAACACCAACCTGGTCATCGCCCAGCTGGCGCGACGCCGATTCAACGTGCCCAAGGTCGTGGTGCGCGTCGCCGATCCAGCCCGCGCGGCCTGGTATTCGGAGCAGGGACTTTTGACCATCTGTCCCACTCAACATGCGATCGACCAAGCCGAGCAGGTCGTGCTCGCGCCCTGAAGGGAGTCTGGCTCTAGATGTACGTGATCATCGCGGGGGCGGGCAAGGTGGGGTGGAACCTCGCTCGAGAACTGATCGCCAAGGACCGCGAGGTGACTCTGATCGAGTCAGACCATCGCCGCTACCGGACCGTCGAGGAGGAGCTCGAGCACGCCGCGCAGTACGGTGACGCAACCGAGCTCTGGGTTCTCGAGCGGGCTGGCATCCAGCGCGCTGACCTCGTGATCGCCGTCACTGGTGACGACGAGGACAACATCCTCATCTGTCAGGTGGCGAAGGAGAAGTACGGCTGCGAGCGGATCGTGGCCCGGGTGAACAACCCGCGCAATCTGCCTCATTTCAAGCTCCTGGGCGTTCAGCCGGCGGTTTCCGCCACCGATTTGATCCTCCGCCTGATCGAACACGAGGTCCCCGAGTACGGTCTCGTGCAGCTGTTGGCGCTTGAGGAGGAGCACCTGGAGATCATCGAGCTCGAGGTGGGTGAGGGTTCGCCGGCGGCCGGGCTCCGGGTCCAGGATGTGGTGCTGCCAGATGGGTCGCTGATCATCTCCGTTCTGCGGGACGGGGCCGGTTTCGTCCCCAAGGCGGATTCCATGATCGAGGCGGGTGACCAGGTGCTGCTGATCCTCGATCCAGGCCTTGAAGGCGAAATCACACCTCGGTTTGCCTCCAACGGTGCCAAGGCGTCCGCCGACGGATAGGAGCCCATCGTGGCCGATCGTGACGTTGACTTCCTGCTGATCGGAGGCGGGCTCGCCTCGGGCAACTGTGCCCGGTGGCTGCGTGAGTCGGGCGCCGAGGGTTCGGTGGTCCTGGTCGGGCGCGAGCCTGACCTGCCGTACGACCGCCCTCCGCTCTCCAAGGGGTACCTACGCGACGAGGAGTCGCGTGACGACGTGCGTTTTCGCCCCCCTGAGTGGTACGAGGAGCACCAGATCGAGGCGCTGACACGCACCTCGGCGATGAAGCTCAATCTCGAGGCGCGGACAGTCACGCTCTCGAATCGTCAGGAGATCGGGTTCGGCAAGGCCCTCCTGGCCACGGGTGCCAACGTGAGGCGGCTCAATGTGCCCGGCTGCGAGCTCGAGGGGATCAATTACCTGCGCGCGTTCGCCAACGCGGACGCGATCCGGCAGGACGCGGCGGGCAAGCGCGTGGTGCTGATCGGCGGTTCGTACATCGCCTGCGAGGTGGCGGCGTCCCTGACCGAGCTAGGCAGCACATGCTCGTTGGTGATGCTCGAGTCGGTCGTGCTCAGCCGCCACTTCGGGGAGCAGGCCGGACGGTTCTTCCAAAACCGGCTGACCGAGCATGGGATCACCGTGTTCGCCGATGACGAGCTGGAGCGCTTCGAGGGCGCCGATGGCCGGGTGACGAAGGTGGTGACCAAGGCCGGCCACGAGCTGGAGGCGGACGCTGTGGTGATCGGCGCCGGCGTGGCGCCCGACGTCACCCTGGCCCGCGGGGCCGGATTGGAGATCGGGGACAGCGGCGGGATTCGAGTTGACGCCCGGCTCGAGACCGGAACCGAGGGCGTGTTCGCCGCCGGTGACGTTGCCGAGTACAGCAGCGTGATCCATGGTGGCCGTCCGATCCGAGTCGAGCATTGGGACGTCGCGTTCAATCACGGAAAGACCGTGGCGCTCAACATGCTCGGGAAGGGCGTTGACCACGACGTAGTGCCGTATTTCTTCTCCGACATCTCCAACTGGGCCTCGCTCGAGTACGTGGGCCCGGCCTACGATCCCGATCGCGAGGTCGTCCGCGGCTCATTCGAGGAGGGCGAGTTCGCCGTCTTCTATATCGAGGACGGCCGAGTGACCGGAGCTCTCTCGGTCGGCCGCTCTGAGGATCTCGCTCATGCCCGGCGGTGGATTGCCTCGCACACGGCGCTGGGTGACAAGGTGGACGCTCTGAGTGACCTGTCTACCGACCTCGCCGAGCTGTAGCGCGGCGCCGGTCTCGTCGGCTGAGACATAGCGGGCGGCCGGGTCCGCCCGCCGGTTGCCCGGATCAGCCGTCCGCGGTGTCGGTTCTGAGACGGCTGCAGCTCGCGGCGGTGCGGGCGAGCAGATGGTCGGGGCGAATCTGCCAGCCGTAATCGTGGGGCTTGAAGAACACGATCGGTAGATGGCCGTTGATCGCCAGACCCGGCTTATAGCCCACGTTGCCGACGTTCAACCCCACCTCCCACGCCAGTGTGCTCTGAAAGCCGACCAGAGACACCGGCTGCCCGCAGGCCAGGATCCTCGATCCTCCGCCCAGTCTCGCGATCACCGCGTCCAACCGCTCGATCGCCCGTGCATTGACACGCGCGGACTCGATCTCCTCTCGCGCCACCCGCACTCGGTTGCGGGCGGTGGGGACGAGCAGGACCACAAGCGCCAGGACGACCGCGGGCGCGACCAGCCCCAGCACTCGCCGGTCCCGCGGGACGAAGGCCAGGGCGCGCCCGATCGCCGCCCCGATGACGACCACCATCACGGCGGCCGGCTCGAACAGGTACCGCTGGACCCCGGACCAGCCGTGCAGCGCGAAGGCGATCTCCACCGCTACCCACAGGCAGGCCAGGGCTGTGAGCACTAGAGCTGTCCGATCGCGGCGCAGCATCGCGAACCCGACCGCCAGAACCGCGGCCAGCTGCATGGGCACGTCATACAGGGTCCGCCAGCGGCTGACCACGCCAGTGACCTTGCTCCCGTGGATGACGGTGGGGGCGTTCAGCGCCAGGTCTCCGGGCCTGAACCAGCTCTTAGATGTCAGCCCGGGGATGACGAACCACAGCGCGGGGATCAGCGCGATACCCAGCACGCTGATCAGCCGCATCGATGGGACCGCGCGCCACGACCACAGCGCGTAGAGGCCGGCGAACGGCCACGCCTCCGGGCGTCCGAACGCCGCCAGCAGGATCAGCGCAAACGCCAGCCGCGGCCGCGCGGACAAGTGGGCGTCGATCGCGGCCAGGCACAGCGCCACGATCAGCGGATCGGAGTTGGCGATCATGACCTGGTGCGCGTAACCGTTGAGGCCCAGTACGCCACAGCCGGCAAATAGCGCGGCCACGATCGGCGCGTAGCGCCGCCCCGGGGCCGGGCCCGTGAGCCGGTACGCGATCCGGCCGCCGAAGACGGCACCTAAGAACGCGCCGGCGACCGCGGTCACCATCCACAGCCACATCGCACCTCGACCCGTCAGCGAATACGGCAGCGTGAACAGGAACGTAAGCGGCTTCCATGAAGGTGCCCCGTCGGTGTTGAGGTTCCAGTGCAGAACCTGCCGACCCCACACGATCCATCCGTAGGCGTCATACCCGGGCCGCATGCCCGTCACGAGGACGAACACCGTCGCCGCGGCGAGCACGAGCACCACCCCGAGCAACCACCAGCGCCACCGGCCTGCGGCGTTGCCGCGCCGCACGGCAGTCGCCCCGCGGGCGTGAGTCAGTCCCGGGCTCGGGGGCGCTGCGATCGTTTGGTCAGTCACTTAGGGCGTGAACGGTATAGCGCCGCGCGTCAGGTTGGTCTAAGGGGTGCCTGAGAGCTGTGTGGGCGACCTGCAAAGGCCGGCCGCCGACAGGAGGCGCCGAGGCGCGGACGCACAGAGAGGCTGCGGGGCAAGGACTCGAACCTTGAATTCCAGGGCCAGAACCTGGCGAGTTGCCGATTACTCCACCCCGCAGTTGTACACCTGCGATGGCGTTGGGAGGCCGCCGCGGCGGCAGCGAGTATAGCCCCGGGCGGTGAGAAGCCGTCCGGCCCAAATGCGAACATACGTTCGATGAGGAAGGCTCGCAAGCGCTACGACTGGCCGACGATTCGTGCCTTCTATGACCGCGGGCACACGCCAGCCGAATGTCAGCGTGAATTTGGAATCACGAATGGGGCCTGGCATGGCGCGGTCAAGCGCGGAGCGATCCTGGCGCGGACCCGCGTTCTATTCGGCTGGCCACTCAGCGGCCGAGTGTGGCGCGAGATTTGGCTTTGGCCGTGACTGCTGGGCAGCAGCCGTTCGGAGAGGGGAGATCAGTCCGCGCCCGCGCCTCGAGCCGCTGGAGGACATCCTGGTGACGGGACGTCGGCGGTCTCGCCAACACGTCAAGCTCCGCCTCTTGCTGGCCGGCCTCAAGGTCGAGCGCTGCGAAGCCTGTGGTGTGGGGGACTGGCGTGGACAGCCGCTTTCGCTTGAACTCCACCATGTCAACGGGGACGGGAACGACAACCGGCTCGAGAACCTTCGGCTCCTGTGTCCGAACTGCCACAGTCAGACGGACACCTGGGGAGCGCGCAATAAGGGACGGCGCAAGCAGCGCGCGCCCCCGTCAGGGGTCAACGAGCTCGGCTGACGCTAGCGCTGGACCAGCGCCGCTGAGATGTGCGGCTGCGGCAGCGAACGGCGCCGGCCGGCCGAACAGATAGCCCTGTCCAAACATCACGCCCAGGTCTCGGAGCACAGCTGCGGTTTCCGGGTCCTCGACGCCCTCGGCGATCGTCTCCTGACCAAAGCCCGCGGCGAGGGCGACGATCGCACTGACGACCGACCTGTCGCGCTGGCTGTGGAGGAGGTCTCTGACGAACTCGATATCGATCTTCAGGTATTTCGCGGGAAAGTGCTTGAGGTAGGTGAAGCTGCCATAGCCGGTCCCGAAGTCATCCAGGGCGAAGCTGCAGCCCAACGCGACCATGCGCTCGGCGAATCGCCGGCCGCGACCCATGTTCTGCATGACCGCCGTTTCGGTGATCTCGAACATGAAGCGGCTTGGATCGGTCCCGCTCTTGCCCAGCTCGGACTCGATCAGCTCGAGTACGGCTGGATCGGCGGCCGATGCCGCCGACAGGTTCACTGCCACCGGCTGTCCATGGGCGGCTATTTGGGCAGCTTGCCTGATGACCCACTGATCGATCTCCCCGATCAGACCGCACCTTTCGGCTGTCGGCAGGAACGTCATCGGCGCGATCAGAGCCTCGCCGCGGTCGCGAAGGCGCAGCAGCAGTTCGTGTTGGACCGTCGCGCCGGTGGCCAGGTTGACGATCGGCTGGGCGTGGAGCACGAAATGAGCCTTGTCGAGCGCGTCATGAATCCGCGCGCCCCAGGTCTCGAGGTCGGCGTCGTAACCAGTCGGCGTGATGCCGGGCTGGTAGAGCTCGGCCTGGCTCCCGCCGAGCGCCTTGGCGTGATACATCGCGGCGTCGGCGTGCTGGATCAGACGCGTGGCGGTCCGCTCGCCTTCATGCTCGGCCGGGTCCCCAACCGATATCCCAATGCTCGCCGTTACGGAGACCGAGCCGCGGTTGAGCTTGATCGGCGGATCGATTCCGGCCGCGATGCGCTGGGCCACCGCGAGCGCGTCACGCGCGTCAGTTAGAGCCGGCAGCAGCACGATGAACTCATCGCCTCCGAGGCGAGAGACGCTGTCCATGGGTCGGACGGCGTTCTGGAGCCGCTGGGCGACCTCGCACAGGACCGCATCCCCGGCTGCGTGGCCGCGGGAGTCATTGATGCCCTTGAAGTCGTCCAGGTCGACGAAGATCAGGCCGATCGAATCCTCGGAACGCTCGGCCAGCCCCAGCGCCAGGATGATGCGGTCGATCAGGAGGGTGCGGTTGCCCAGGCCCGTGAGCGCGTCATGCGTGGCCTGCTGGGTGAGCGTGTCCTGGGCCTGCTCGAGTTCAAGCACACGGCTGGCCTGCAAGCGGTCGATCTCGATCTTGTGCGCGGTCTGCTGCGTCAGGTCGGCGAACGTGACGCAGAGAACCGCGTGCGCGTCGACGTCCAGAGTCGAGGTGGTGATCCGCACCGGAACTCGCTCACCTCTGCTGGTGGCGAGGCTGGCCTCGATCGTTCCACCGGTCCGTCCACTTATCGCGCCCAGCGCGCTGACGTCCTCGTCTGCGACCAAAGACGCCACCGGAGATCCGATCAGCTGCGCCAGGGGGCGCGCCACCAGAGCGGCCAGGCTCCGGTTCGCGTAGAGCACGATCCCGGACTCGGACAGCGTGGCCGCGCCGTCGCGCATGTTCTCCACGAACATCCTGTACGGCCGGTCAGCGCTCGAGAGGGTGAACACCTGTGGGTCGGGCGAGGAGTCGTGGAGGACGAGGGCATCGACCTCGCCGCTCCGGATCGCGCGGAGTGTCTCCTCGGCCTCGATCAGGCGGGCGTGGACGTCAGAGCCCACGATCCGCGCCGGCGCCGCCGCCTGAGCCGTGACCGCCGGCTGAGCCGGTTCTGGGGCGGGGGCGGGCTCAGCCGCCAGTCGACCTGCAGCGCTGCGGACTCGACTCATGAATCAACCTCATCTGTTCGGACTTCGGGAGTCTGTGCCGCCTGCGCGGCCATATCGGGAACGTCGAGCGCGCGGAGGATTCTCACGTGGTCGGACATGTCTCCAACCAGCATGCGCGCCGGGAGCGGGTGATCCTTGACCAGGGTCGGGGTCGCCAGGATGTGTCGCTGCCCCGCCAACGCCGGCTCCTGATTCAGATCCACGATCCGCAGCTGGTGGCGCCCGGGGAGGTGCTCGTCACAGATCTCACGGACGTTGGCGATCGCCTGCGCTGAAGAGCCGGAGGCGCCGCTGACGAATAGGGTGAGTGCGTACGGCTCGGTTGCCAGCGCCGCGAGAGCGCGTTCGAAACTTTCCAGGGCCGTCCGTGGCCCCACGGCGCCCATTACGCCCCGGGCCGCAGCTGGAGACCCACGAGCACCCGATCCTCGTCCGAGAGGTCGCCGATTATCTTCCGCATCGGTGACGGGAGCCTGCGCACGAGGGTGGGGATGGCGACGATCTCGTCTCCGGCCGCCAGCTGGGGATTGGCGACCAGGTCGATGATCTCGATGTGGTACCGCGCCGGCAGATACGCCTCGCACAGACGCGTGAGGTTGGCGAATGCCCGGAGCGACTTCGGGGACTGACCGGCAACGTAGAGCCGCAGATTCCAGTCCTCCGTGTCTTCCGACGGGGAATGGGCCTCGACCGGGACCGCCTGTGACGAAATCATCGCGTCACCTCTGGTGGACCCGCCGGGGCAGGGCGGTCGCCGGGGGTCAACGCGTCCTGGCCACGAAGCCGGCCTTGTTCCAGACGCTGCTCCGCGCCCTCCTCACGACCGCTGGTCCCGCGGCTGAGAAGCCTGTCCACGAGGTCGGTCTCGTCGGCGAACTCACGCCACAACCCGGCCACCTGGGCCTCGACTGACTCTCGTTGGCGCTCCAGGTTGGCGCGCCGCTGCTGGAGGTCCTCCTGGCGCTCGATGGCATCAGTTCGTTCCTTGGCCTCCTGGGCTGAGCGGGCAGACCCGGTGAGGACGCCCTGCGGTCCGACGTAGACGTCGGCGAGCTCGACTCCGTGATCGGTGAGGAGAAACTCCCGGACCTGATTGGAGTGAGACATGCCCCGGGACTTGAGCACTGACAGCACTCGATTGTGCTCTCCGTTTCCCTCGAGAGTCCGCACGAGCAGGCACGTGTCGATCAGTGAGGTCACCACGGAATCCGGGAGGTCTGGCTTTCCGCTGTCGGCGAGGCTTGTGAACATGGCCGTCACGTTCCGGGCCTTGAGGAAATCGATCTGACGGGTGAGCATCGCCCTGACATCACGCTCGGCGCCGAGGAGGTCCGAGATCGGATCCAGCACCACGACCGAGGGTGCAAAATCGTCGACCATGGTCTGCATGGCCAGCAGGTGGCCCTCGAGACCGAGCAGGCTCGGACGGACGCACCTGAACTTGAGCAGACCGGCCTGCGTCCAGCGGGCGAGATCCATCCCCACCGACGCCATGTTGCGGATGATCTGATCCTCGGATTCCTCGAAGGCGAAATAGATCGCTCGCTCACCGCGTTGGCAGGCGGCCTCGCAGAATTGCGCCGCCAGCGTCGACTTGCCGGTGCCCGCCGTGCCGCCCACCAGAACGGAGCTGCCGCGGTAAGGACCCAGACCTCCGAGCATCGCGTCCAGGCGCTCAACACCCGTGGACACGCGTTCGCTTGACACCCCGTGTTGCAAGCCGAGCGAGGTGATCGGTAGCACGGAGATCCCGTGCTCGCCGATCAGGAAGGGATATTGATTTGTCCCGTGCAGCGAACCTCGGTACTTCAGGACCCGCAGGCGCCTGGTTGACGTCTCCTCGGTGACGAGATGATCCAGCACCACGACGCAGTCAGAGACGTACTCCTCGATTCCGTAACGCGTCAGCGTTCCTTCCCCGCGCTCGGCCGTGATCACAGCGGTCACGTCGCGGGCCTTGAGCCACACGAACAGACGCTGCAACTCCGAGCGCAGCCGGCCGACGTCCGTGAACGCGCCAAACAGGGTTTCGACCGTGTCGATCACGACGCGGCTCGCTCCGACCCGGTCGATCGCGGCACCGAGCCGAATGAACAGCGCCTCGAGATCCCAGTCACCGGACTCCACCAACTCCGCCGCCACCACGTTGACGTGGTCGACCACGAGCATGCCCTCGGCTTCGAATCGCTCGAGGTCAAAGCCGAGTGACGCCACGTTGGCCACCAAATCCTCACGGGTCTCCTCGAACGCCACAAACACCCCCGGCTCGTCGAACTGGGTGATCCCCCGGACGAGGAACTCCATCGCCAGCAGCGTCTTGCCGGAGCCGGCGGGACCGCAGACGAGTGTCGGCCGGCCCCGTGGCAGGCCGCCTCGGGTGACCTCATCGAGACCCCTGATCCCCGTGGGCGCCTTCGCCAGCGGTGCTAGGCCGAGCACCGCGGTATTCGCTGAGACCGGTTCGGTGATCGTCGCCATCGTGCTCCCTGTCGTTTGGGCGAGGCCTCGACGGGAACGCCGGTCAGGGCGCGCGAGTCAAAACGCTGCTGTTCGAGTGGTCAATCCGTCCACAGGGACGGTTCTTTCTCGCGGAGCACACCGTCATCGCCGATAACAAAATCGGGATTTGCGCTCTCGCTGCCGGTGCGTATCGGCAGCAAAGGCGGTCGAGTAAAGCCCAATCCCTGGCCTGGCCGAACCCCCGTCATTCGAGCGACCCCCGGGGCGCTCTCGCCAAGCTTCCTAATCAGCCGTGCAGCCGGTGCAGAAACGCGTGGAGGGTGCTCCTCATCCTGAGCGTGTCGCGCGGGTCTCGGGAGGTCTCAAGGTCAGGAGCATCGCTCGGTGCGACGGCGGGATCGGACGCAACGGCGGTCGGATACGAATGAAGCTCGTCAGCCGTCGTGGGTTGGTCTGCGTTCTCGTTCATGACTCGACTCCGTTCTAGTTCCCGCGCTCTGCAGACCCAGGGAGCGGGGCGATCCGGCGGATTCTCCCGGCAGAGCCCACCTGACAACTCACTCTAGCGCGGCCGGAACTCACCGAGCCGGCCATGAGATGTCAGGGGTCTACGAACTCCGGTGGCTGCTTGGTGACCCCGGCGGTCACGGCCGCCATCTGGTTGTCCGTACCGATCAACCGCAGCTGTAGCTGCGCCTCGAGCGCCAGCGTCTGCTCAGCCGTACCGGTCCAGCTCTCGTCGTAGAGGCGCTTGGCGCTGCGGATGGCGTCCGGGGACTTGGCGGCGATGTCGGTCGCGAGCTCGTGGGCCGCGCTCAGCGGATCGTCGGATAGGCGCGTGACGACGCCCAGCGCCTGCGCCTCGGTGCCGCTGAAGACACGACCGGTGTAGGTGAGCTCCTTGGCCACATCGATACGGACCAGGCGGGGCAGGGTGCGGGTCATCGACATGTCCGGGATCAGGCCCCACTTGATCTCCATCACAGATAGGCGTGTGTCCGGCGTGGCGATCCGGATATCCGCCCCGAGTGCGATCTGGAGGCCGCCGCCGAGGCAGTTGCCGTGCAGCGCGGCAATGACCGGGACGGGCACCTGCGTCCAGTCGTAGGCGGCACGCTGAAACCAGTTCGGGACCGCTCCCCGGAGCGGATCCAACAGCCCCTCGGTCCCATTCCCGGTCGACATGATGCTCATCACGTCGAGGCCGGAGCAGAAGCTGGGACCCTCGCCGTGAAGCACGACGGCGCGAACGCCCGGCGACTCCATCAGCTGACCCGCCGCCGCGATGATCCCCTCGAACATCTGCACATCGAGCGCGTTGTGCTTCTCCGGGCGCGTCAGGGTGACGGTCGCCACATGGTCGGCGATCTCGATTCGGACGCGATCCTCGCTCACGGGCACCGCACCCTACTGCTCCACCGACACCATGTCGCCCAGACTCACCGCACCGGGGCGGACAACCTCGCCATAGATCCCGAATGGCAGCGGCTCGGTGGTCACCAGTTCCCTCCGGTAGCTGCCCAGCGCGTCGAGCGTGGGGAGGTCGATGACGCCCGTCTCGGGGTCACGGCTGGTGATGAGGCAGCGGCCCACGTGTCCGTGGATGGCCAGGAGCGCCTCGCCAACGGCAACCCGCCTCCCGACCCAGCGATCCTCGGCATGGGCCTCGACCCCGTCGATCTCGATCAACATGCGAAACCGCCGAGCGTCGATCTCGTCCTGGTCTGCCGCCTCGGCCAGGCGGTCCAGCGATGCCCGCGAGATCACCGATGCAGCGCCGCGCCGGCCGCGATCCACCCCGCTGGCCGTCTGCACCAGCCGCACCGGGCGCCCCACGCAGGCCGAGAGAGCATCGGACCAAGGGCCGATGACGATCTGAGCCTCGGCCGTCTGGGAGAAGAAACGCGTCCTGACCCACCCGTCGTGCTCGATCTGTCCCTCGATCACGCCCCCGTCCGGGAACGTCAGGGCCAGGTGCTGCTCGGCCTCCGTGTAATCAGCGACGACCGTCTGGAGCTCACCTGTCACCTTGCCGTTGATCAGCCGGTCGCGCTCGTCGATGACGTAGAAGCTGCGGTTGCCGCGGGCGCCCGTCTCGTCGAGCTCGATCCGCTCCACTGCCCGCAGGCGGGTGCCTTTGACGGCGGTTATGGCGAGTCCGGTGACGAAGGCGCCCATCCGAACCGAGAATACGGCCGGCGCAGGCTGGAGCGCGTGAAGCCGACCGCGAGGCCGGCCGGCGCAGGCTCGGAGCGCATCGAGTCGACCGCGGCCGACCGGCGCCGGTCAGGCTGCGGCCTGCTCGGCCCAGTCCCGATACAGCTGCCAGTAGCGTCCGCCGGCGTCGAGCAGCTCGTCGTGGGTCCCCTGCTCGACGATCTCCCCGTACTCCATGACCAGGATCCGCGACGCGTGGCGAATCGTCGACAGGCGGTGAGCGATCACGATCGATGTGCGGCCGGCGACCAGGCGGCGGAGACCTTCCTCGATCAGGCCCTCGGTGTGGACATCGACATTGGATGTCGCCTCGTCGAGGACCAGGATCCGTGGGTCAGCCACCAGCGCCCGGGCGAACGCGACCAGCTGGCGCTGTCCGGCTGAGAGCTGTACTCCACGCTCGCCGACCTGGGTGTCGTAGCCGTCCTGGAGGGCCATGATGAAATCGTCGGCCCCCACCGCCCGAGCCGCCGTCCGGATCTCGTCATCGGTCGCCCCGGGCCGGCCGAAGGCGATGTTCTCGCGCGCCGTGCCGCTGAACAGAAAACCCTCCTGGGGCACCATGCCCATCTGCGAGCGCAGGGACGTGCTCGTGACGTCACGCAGGTCATGACCGTCTACCAGCACCGCGCCGGAGGTCGGGTCATAGAAGCGAGCCACGAGCTTGGCGAAGGTCGATTTGCCGGCCCCGGTCTCGCCCACCAGCGCGATCGTCTCGCCGGGTGCGATATCCAGATTGATGTTGCGCAGGGCCCACGCACCGTCTTCGTTGGCTCCGTAGCGGAACGAGACGTCATCGAAGCGGAGCTCTCCGCGTATCCGGGGCAGCTCCAGCGCTCCGGGCTTGTCCGTGATCTCGGGCTTCTCGGCCAGCAGGCCGAAGATCTTGTCCAGCGCGGCCATCCCCGACTGGTAGGTCGTGTACAGCTGGGAGAGCTGCTGGATCGGGTCAAAGAAGTTGTTCAGGGCGGCGATGAACGCGAACACCACGCCCGTGGACGTGTGCCCGTTGATCGCCTCGATCCCGCCGACCACCAGGATCTCCACCGTGACCAGCGCTGACAGCAGCTCCACGAAGGGGAAGTAGGCGGCGTTCAGCCGGACGGTCACCATGTTGGCCTCGCGGTTCTCGTCATTGAGGGCACGGAAATGCTCGATGTGCCGGCGCTCCTGTCCGAACGCGCGCACCACGCGGATCCCGGACAGCGACTCCTGGAGATACCCCGTGATCGAGGCGATTTTCTCTCGGGTCAGCCGGTATGCGTCGGCTGAGGCGATCCGGAAGGCGAGGCCTCCCACGGCGAGGATTGGAAGCGCGATGAACGTGAGCAGCGCGAGATGGAAGTCGAGCACGAGCAGGATCCCGAGCACCCCGATCAGCGTCAGGCTCGACTGGATCAGCGTGGCCAGTCCGTCTTCGACCAGCTGATCGAGCGCTTCGACGTCGTTGGTCATCCGCGAGATCATCACGCCGGCTCGGTTGCGCGAGTAGAAGCCGATCGAGAGCGACTGCAGATGCACGAACAGCTTGAGCCGCAGGTCTTGCAGCGCGCGTTGACCAACCCAGCCCACGAGGTAGGTCTGGGCGTACGTTGCCACCGCGTAGATCAGCGCCGAGCCGAGGAACGCCACCACCACCGCGTCGAGCGCGCCGACGTCGTGGTGGCGGATGCCCTGGTCGATGGCGATCTTGGCCAGCGGTGCCGGCGCCAGCGCGGCCGCCGTGGCCAGAACCAGCGAGGTGAACATCGCCGCCACCCGCCACCGGTAGGGCGCCAGCAGCTCGGCCAACCCGCGCAGCTTGCGGCCGCGACCGCCCGTCTCCTTCAGCCGCCGCCGGAGCTCGATCACTCGCGTCGAGCTCATCGGCCTGCCACCTCGGCCACGTCGCCCAGCTCGGGCGACTTGCGGGTCAGGAACACACGGTCGGGCATGCCCTTCTCGACGATCTCGCGATATAGGTCTGAGCTCTCGAGGAGCTCGGCGTGCGACCCATCGGCCACCAGCTCCCCGTCTTCGAGCACGATGATCCGGTGGGCCAGCGCGATGGTCGAGAGCCGGTGAGCGATCACGAACGTCGTACGCCCGGCGAGCACCGCGCCCAGCGCGGTCTTGATCTCCTGCTCGGTCGAGGAGTCCACCGAGGAAGTCGCGTCATCGAGGATCAGGATCCGGGGGTCGGCCAGGATCGCGCGCGCAATCGCGATCCGCTGGCGCTGGCCGCCGGACACGGTCAAACCGCGCTCGCCGATCCGGGTGTCGTAACCCTCCGGGAGTCGCTCGATGAAGTCGGCCGCCTGCGCCGCGCGGGCGGCGCGCTCCACGTCCTCGCGGGTGGCGTCACCGCGGGCGTAGGCGATGTTCTCGTGGATCGAGGCCGAGAACAGGAACGGGTCGTCATTGACGACGGCGATCGCGCTACGGAGGCTCGTGAGATCGACTGAGCGAACGTCGGCGCCGTCGATCTCCACGGCTCCCTCGCTGACGTCATACAGCCGCGGGAGCAGCTGCACGAGTGCTGACTTGCCCGATCCCATCGCGCCCACCAGCGCCACGGTCTGGCCGGCCGGCACGTCGAGACTCACGTCGTGCAGCGCCGGACGGTTGCTGCCCTCGAAGGTCAGCCCGACGCCACGCAGCGTCACCCGGCCGCCACCGTCGGGCAGCGCCGGGGCATTCTCGGGGGACACGATGCGAGGCTCCCGATCGAGGATCTCGAAGATGCGAGCGCCCGAGGCGGTCGAGCGCTGGGCGGCGCCGAGCATGTAACCCAGCGTCCGCATCGGTGAGATCAACATCAGCAGGTAGGCGTAGAACGCGGTGAACGCGCCCACGCTGAGCGTCCCGTCAATCACTTCGCGCCCCCCGAACAGGAGGATCGCGGCCAGGCCCAGGTTCGGCAGGAAGCTGATCATCGGGCCGTAGAAGGCCTGGATCCGAGTCGCGTAGACCTGTTGCTCGAATACCCGTTGGACCGAGTGGTCAAAGCGCTTGAGCTGGCGCTCCTCCTGCGCGAACGCCTTGACCACGCGGACTCCGGAGATGTTCTCCTCAACGTCAGCTGTCAGCTCTGCGATCCGCTGCTGAGCCTCCTGCATGGCAGGCCGAGACTTGTGGCCGTAGCGGTTGGCGATCAGGACGACGAATGGAACCGGCGCGAGCGAGATCGCCGCCAGGCCGGGCTGGAGCAGGAACATGGCCACCGCGGCGAGCAGGATCGTCACCAGCGACTGGGCGATGAAGATCAGGCCGTAGCCGAGGAAGAAGCGCACTGACTGCAGGTCGACGGTGGCGCGTGACATGAGCTGACCGGTCTGCTGGCGGTCGAAGAAGGACAGCTCGAGCCGTTGCAGCTGGCTGTACAGGCGGTTGCGCAGATCTAGCTCCACGCCGAGCGAGACGCGTCCCGCCACCAGGCGCCGGAAGACGCTCAGCACGAGCCGGAACAATCCGGCGCCCGTGATGGCGATCGCGAGCAACGTCAGCTCGTGATGGTGATGCGCCCGGATCGCGTTGATCGCGACCCCGGTCAGGTAGGGGATCAGGACGGTGCTGCCGAGCGCCCCGAACGCGAGCACGAACGACCAGATGACGCCCTTCCGATACGGACGCAGGAAACTCAGCAGACGCCAGAACGTAGGCATACTTCATAAAGTATAGTGCCTATACGCACGAGGCGCGTTCTTCCCCGTGCAGCCTCAATGCCCAGAAAACCGGGTTGATCCCATTCAGCCCGTCGGTTGCTCGTTGCGGATGACACAGGCTTGCGCTTATGATCCGCGCCTTCTAGCGGGGGAGAGCCGCGAGCAGGAGGATGGGCAGGGTAGTGGATGCGGTCCTGAGATTCGGCTATCAGCCGGTCCGCGGGTTCATCGAGACGATCGGAGCGATGATGCTCCTGCTCCGCAAGACGATCGTCGCTGCGCTCACGCCGCCGTACGACTACGGCCCGGAGCTGGTTGACCAGTTCCTGTTCGCCCTGCGGCTGGGCTGGTTCCCGATGATCCTGGCCTCGCTGGCCTTCACGTACGGCCCGGCGGGAGTCGAGGTGGGTGACTTCCTCAACCTGCTCGGCGCCATCGATCGCCTCGGCGGCCTATTCGTGATCATCGTGATGCGCGAGTTCGCGCCACTCGTGTGCGCGATCGTGATGGCCGGCGTGGCCGGGACCGCCATGACCGCTGATCTCGGGGCGCGCAAGATCCGCGAGGAGCTCGACGCGCTGATCGTCCTCGGGGTTGATCCGGTCAAGAGCCTGGTCGTCCCGCGGTTCCTGTCGCTCATGCTGCTGACGCCGCTGTTCTCGATCTACGCGCTGCTGTTCGGGACTTTGGGTGGGGTCCTCGTAACGCTCTCCAATGGCGCTCAGGTCGGGCCGTTCTTCTCGACCTTCTTTGCGCAGGCGAACACGGCCGAGTTCGAGGCCATGCTCGTGAAGTCGACCCTGTTCGGGGCGATGATCGCGATCGTCTGCTGTTACAAGGGGCTCACTGCCTCCGGAGGCGCGGAAGGGGTCGGCCGGGCGGTCAACCAGGCCGTGGTGATCGCCTTCCTGGCCATTGGGTCAATCGACTACGCGTTTACCCAGACCCTGCTGGCCACGCATCCGGCCTTGAACACCCCGCGATGAACGGGCGGGCGGGCATATTCTCCCGGCCCTTGCAGGCCCTCATCTCGTTCGGCGAGGCCACGCGATTCTGCGGGAAGATCGTCATTCGGGTCTACAACGGGCGTGTCCTGAAGTTCATCGGTGAGTCGATCCGCCAGGCCGGGATCTTGATCACGGGCTCGGCGGTCATCGTCCTCGGTCTGGTGTTCATCCTCGGCCTGCAGTGCGGGATCGAGGGGTCCTACGCGGCCAAGTCCGTTGGCGCCACCTCGGCCGTCGGGGCGATCACCGCCCTGTGCGATCTGCGCGAGGTGATCCCGTACGCGTTCGGGTACATGATGGCGGCCAAGGTCGGGACGGGGTTCGTGGCCGAGATCGGCTCGATGCGGATCGCCGATGAGATCGATGCGCTCGAGGTGATGGGATTCGACTCGATTGTCTACCTGGGCTCAACGCGCCTGCTGGGGTCCTGGCTCGTGCTGCCGTTCCTGTACATGCTGTCGGTCGCCGTCGGGTTTCTCGCCTCCTACACGGCGGTCGTGATCCAGCTCGGCCAGGAGTCACCGGGTGGCTACCTGCAGCTGTTCTGGCAGTTCCAGTCGCCCACCGACTTCGTGTTCGCGGGCATCAAGTGCTTAGCCATGGCCACATTCATCGTGCTCGTATGTGTCTACTACGGCTATCACGTGACCGGGGGGCCCGTGGGCGTCGGGAAGGCCACGGCCCAATCGATGGTGGCCAACATCCTGGGCATCCACCTGATCGGTCTGATCGGGACGCAGCTGTTCTGGGGCGGGAACGCGCGGGCTCCGATCGGGGGATAGACGAGTGGTGCGAACCCGCAGACGATGCAGCGCGAGCAGCTGACCCGCCTCTCGGCGCTGGGCGCCCTCGCGTTGGCGGCGGTGGCGATCGTCATCGTCCTGATGACGAGCAGCTCGACGTACGTCCTGCACGCTCAGTTCTACGACGCCGGCCAGCTGGTCAGCGGTGACCTGGTCACGGTGGGCGGGCACAAGGTCGGCTCGATCGGTGCCATCAAGCTGGCCGACAACGGCTTGGCCGACATCGAGCTCGACATCTCCGATCATGGCTTCACGCCGCTGCGCCGTGGGACGGTGGCCACGATCGGTCAGCTCAGCCTGACGGGGGTGGCCAACCGGTTCGTCGGTCTGACGCCGGGTGGCGGTGCTCCCATACGAAGCGGCGGAACGCTGCCGGTGACCCAAACCCACGGGATCGTCGATCTCGACGCGGTGCTCGATTCCTTCACTCCGCAGGTCCGCACGCAGCTGCAGCAGATCCTGAAATCCGGCGCGTACCTCGTCTCCTCGCCGGCGGCGTCGGAGTTCAACCAGGCTACGCCGTACTTCAACCCGGCGCTCAGCCAGACCACCCAGCTCGCGAGCGAGATCGTGTCCGATCATTTCGCGCTCGAGCGGCTCCTGTCCTCAACCGCGCAGATCACGAGCACGCTCGCGGCCCGCAACGGAGACCTGGGCGGCGCCGTGACCAACACCGCCACCGCGTTGCGCGAGGTGGCCAGCGAGCGCTCCGCGCTCCAGGACGCCATCTCACGGGCGCCGGCCGTGCTCCACCAGGGCACGAAGGTCCTGGCTGACACCAACGGCACGCTCAAGGTGCTCAACCCGGCGGTAAAGGATCTCCAGCCAGTCGCTCCCCGCCTGGCCACGCTGCTGCGCCGCCTGGAGCCGGCCGTGCAGGCGGCGATCCCCACGATCGCCGGCGTTCAGGCTCTCGTGCCGGGCGCCGAGGCGGCGTTGACGGCCTTCCCGGCCGTCGAACGGGTCGCCACCCCGGCGGTCAGGTCACTGGCCAGCGCTCTACCCCCGGTCACGCCCATCCTGGCCGGTCTGCGGCCATACCTCCCGGACGCTGTGTCCGGGTTCTTCAACGGGGTGGGGGGTGCCGGCGGGGCCGGCTATGACGCCAACGGGCACTACCTCAAGAGTGAGCTGACCGTTCAGGGTGGAGGCGCATCGTTGAGTGGCGTGCTCGGCCTGCTGGGTGGGGTGACCGGATCGCTGGGGCCGTTCGACGGGGGACGCAGCGGTCTCCTCGCACCCTGCCCCGGTGGCGGCTCTCCCGCCGCAGCAGACGGCACGAACCCCTGGACCTCGCCGGACGTGCTCCCCAGCACTGGCAACCTCTGCAACCGGGCCAACGATCAGAAATGAGACGGCTGGCCACCATCGCGCTGGCAATCGCGGCATTGTCGGCCGTCGTCGCCCTCGGCACCGGGGCGATCGCCGCCCAGGGTAGCTCGAGCGCCACGTTCGACGTGATCTTCGACGACGCTCGCGGACTCGTGGCCGGGCAGTTGGTCAAGATCGCCGGCGCCCAGGCGGGAATGATCCAGAACGTCTCGCTGACCCGTGACTTCAAGGCGCGGATCGAGGCCAGCGTTGATAGCCGCTTCCTGCCGTTCCATCAAGACGCTGCCTGCACGATCCGCCCCGAGGGCCTCATCGCTGAGAACTACGTGGAGTGTGACCCCGGCAGCGCCAACAGTCCGCCGCTGCGGGCCTCCGGCGGTGAGCCGCCGACGGTGCCGGTCACCCATACCACGGAGCCGGTCAGCCTGACTGACCTGTTCGGCATCTTCAACACGCCCACCCAGGAGCGGCTGACCGTGCTGCTCAACGAACTGGGGATCGCCACCTCGGCGCGAGGTCAGGATGTCAATTACATATTGCGCCGCGCAAACCCGGCCCTGGGGCTGGCCCGCCAGGTGATCGGCATCCTCAACCGACAGCGCTCACAGCTGGCCACGATCGTGGACGCGACCAACACGATCGCCGCCAACGGTGCCGGACATACGCCCGACGTGCAGAATTTCCTCGATCGCGCGGCGAGTCTCACAGCACTCACGGCCGGCCACGCCACCCCTCTCTCACAGGCCATCAATCGACTCCCGGGCCTGCTGGCCACCGCTCAACCCGCGCTTGACCAACTCGACACGGTGGCAGTTGACGGCACCCCGCTCGTGCGGGAGATCCACGCCGCCGTCCCGGCCCTGAACCGGGTGAACGCCGACCTCGGCCCATTCGTCACGGTGGCCAAGCCCGGCCTGGCCAAGCTGAGCGGCGCCATCTCGCGCACGATTCCCGCCCTGCGCGCCAGTGCGCCGCTGCTGGCGACGCTACGCAGTTACGCGGACCGCTCGAAGGCCGGGACCCTTCTGAGCGCCCGGCTGTTCAAGAACCTCCAGCAGCACGGCTTCGTCGAGAACTTCCTCTCGGTGGCCTACTCCATCGGCGCCTCGCTGGCGCGGTTTGACTCCACCTCCCATCTCCTCTCGATCCTCCTGATCGCGCCGGACAACGGCCAGTGCGGCAACTACGCCACGACACCCGTTGCCGCATGCAGCGCTCACTACGGGAGCCAGTCCTCCTACGCCGCCGAGCCGGCCGCGTCCAGGCGCCATGCCTCGTTGAGCACCAAGCGCCACCACCAGGGCCGAACCTCCTCGCCGGCCCCCCGCTCGGCACCGAAGACCACCGCCGCCCAACCCGCCCAAGCCGCCTCCACCGAGGCGGCCGCCGCGGCCGGCGCCGCCGGCACTCCCGGCAGCCCTCAGCAGGGTGGCTCCACGCTCCAGGGCCTCATCAACTTCCTGCTCAAATGAAAACCGCTCGCAAAGCCGCCGCCGCCCTGTTCGACAACACGATCCTGGTCGGCACGATGACGATCCTCGTGGTCATCGTCGCCGTCTATCTGTCCTATGTGGCGGAGAACGGCCTGCCGTTCGTTCCCACCTACAACATCAACGTCGACGTCCAGAGCGCCGGCGAGCTGATCAAGAACGCGGACGTTCGCATCGGAGGCGCCCGGGTCGGACAGGTGCTGACGATCACGCCCGAGCCGGCCACCAAAGCCTGGCCGCACCCCTTCGCGCGCCTCGGTCTGGTGCTCGACCGCAGCCTCGAGCCGCTGGCACCCGACACGCACTACCAGGTACGCCTGGCCTCGGTGCTGGGCGGTAACTACGTTGAGATCGTCCCCGGGCGGATCAAGCATGGCGGGCTCCCCGACGGCGGAACCTTCGCTCTGAACACCAACCCCCGGCTGAACCACGACCTCCCGTTCGTCGACCTTGACGCGGCTCTGCAGACCTTCGGCCCCAGGACCAAGGCCGGCATACGCGGGACAGTGGGCGTGCTTGGGGATGCCGTGGCCGGACGGGGAGCCCAGTTGAATGATGCGATCGGCTCGGTCCGTGACCTGCTCGGACCGCTGGACAACGTTCTGTCGCTGTTCGCCGCCCCGGACACCCACCTGTCTGGCTTCGTCGGCGGCCTGGCCGCCACCACGGCCGCCCTGGCCCCGGTTTCGCCCAGCTTCGACTCGTTGCTCTCGGACAGCGCCACCACGTTCGCCGCCCTCACCCGCTCGAGCCTCGGCCAGAGCATCGATCAGCTCCCACCGACCGAGTCGGTGGCCACGAACGTCCTCCGGCAGGCCCAGCCGGTGCTTGTCGACACGGCTGACATCGTTCAGGCGCTCAAGCCGAGCGGTGCCCTGCTGCCTCTGGCGGCGCGACGGCTGGACGCGATCGTCAAGGCGGCCACGCCGGTATTCGCGCGCGCGCCCATGCTGGCCACAGCACTCAGCGGGGCGGCGGGGTCGATCACCGCCCTGGCTCGTGACCCAGCCTCGACGCAGACCTTCACCGTGCTCGGGTCCAGTGACCTCGGGACGCTCGGTGCGTCGGCCTTCGTCGGGTTGGGGGCGATCCTCCAGACGGTCTCCTCGGCGCAGTTCGCGTGCAACGTGGCCGGACTGTGGGTGCACAACTTCGCCTCCTCGCTCAGCGAGGGTGACAGCAGCGGCGCCTGGCTGCGGTTCTCGCCCATCCTTGACGTGCCCCAGACGTTTGAGTCCGCGACGCCCGCCGCGGACCTTCATCTGAACTACTACCCGATCGAGAACTCGAGCCAGTGTCAGGCGGGCAACGAGGTCTATGCCGGCAAGCAGATGATCGGCAACCCGGCCCGGACCTCGACCACGGTCGACAACACCACGCCGCCACCCGGCGTCCTCGCCCGGGGAAAGAAAGTGGGGCTGGTTCCGTGAGGCGCCGCGCTCACCGCCGTCGCCTGCACCCGCTGGCCATCACGGCACTGATGCTGTTCGCCCTGTTCGCGATCACTTATTACGCGTTCAACCAGGGCCTGCCCTTCGTGCACAAGTTCACGGTTAACGCAGTGGTTCAGAACAGTGTCAACGTCCGCTCGGGAGATCCGGTCCGGATCGCCGGCATCGATGTCGGCGAGGTGAGCGCAGTTGCGCCCGACGGTGACACATCGAAGATCACCTTCACCCTGAACAGTAACGGCCTCCCGCTGCACCGGAACGCCACGGTCCGGATCCGGGACCGGCTGTTCCTCGAGGGCAGCTATTACCTCGAGCTCGATCCGGGGACACCCAGCGCGCCCGCGCTCCACGACGGCGGCTTGATCCCCGAGTCACAGACCACCAGCCCGGTCCAGTTCTTCCAGGTCCTGTCCACGTTCGACGTCGCCGCCCGGGCCAGCCTGAAGACCACCGTCGGGGCACTGGCTCGGGGCTTTGGCTCGCCGGGCGGCAAGCCACTGTCCTCGAGCGGAGCCGGTGGGTTGCGCAGCACGGCCTCCCAGCTGCGTCCCGCGCTCACCGACGTCTCCCGGGTCACCCGCGCCCTGCGCGGCACCCAGCCGGGTGACGTGGCCCGGCTGCTCACCTCGGCCGCGGCGGTGACGGGGACGCTGGGCGGAAGCTCCGCGCAACTGGGGCGGCTCGTGTCCGGGCTCGACGTCAGCTCCCAGGCGCTCGTCGCCAGTGACGGCGCGCTGGCCCAGTCAGTCTCGGGGCTCGACGAGACGCTACGGAGCGCGCCGACTGCGCTCACGGCGATCGACCACGTCCTGCCGCCGGTGCGGCGTCTGGCCGTTGCCCTGGACCCGTCACTCAAGGTGGCCCCTCCGCTCATCAGCTCCTTGAGCAACACCGTCTCCCAGCTGGCCACCGTGCTCGGCCCGATGGAGCGCGGACATCTGCTCGAGTCATTGAAGGTGACATTCGAGCAGTTCCCGTCGGTGCTCTCGGAGCTGGCCAAGGCGTTCCCGATTACCAAGCAGGTCAGTGACTGCCTGCGCACGCACGTGACGCCCGTGCTCAAGGAGACAGTCCCTGACGGGTCACTCTCGAGCGGACGCCCGGTCTGGCAGGACTTCGTCCACTTCCTGCCTGGGGTCGGCGGGGCCAGCGCCAGCTTCGACGCCAACGGGCCGTACACCCGCGTGCTCGCCGCTGCCGGGACCAACACCATCAGCATCCCGGGTACGGGCACGGGTGGACTCCTGGGCGGTCTGCTCGGAACGCTGGTCGGGACCGGGCCTCCCGGGGGCGGATCCCTGCTCGGGGCACGACCGGAGTGGATTGGCAGCCTGACGAGCCCGGACTTCCGGCCCGATGTCCCGTGCTCGACCCAGGCCCTCCCGAGTCTTGCTTCGAAGACGGCCTCGATCGCGGCACGTCCGGTCCGTTCCTCGAGCGCTCCGGCGCTCAGCCCGGCGCAGCTGCGAGAGCTGACCCGAGCTCGCGTCAGCGCCGGAACCGGAGGTGTCCGATGAAAGGGCGCACACGAGTACAGATCCGGCGCTACGGCCGCTCGTTCGCCGTCCTGATCGCGCTGATGATCGTGGGATCGGCATCCGGCTTCTACATCTTGCTCCAGCAACGCCTGCCGAACCCGTTCCAGAGCTTCTACTCCGTCAACGGCGCCTTCCCCACCGCTGCCGCTGTTGTTCCCGGCCTCGGCGAGCCGGTTCTCGTGGCCGGGGTGCATGTGGGCGAGATCGCCGGCACGACGTTGCAGAACGGCCAGGGCGTCATCCACATGGACATCGACCCGTCAAAGCTCCCGCGGATGTACCGAAACGCCAGCGCCGAGCTCGTCCCCAACACCCCGCTTAAGGACATGCAGGTCGAGCTCCAGCCCGGGAACAGCTCGGCCGGGGTGCTGGCGCACGGCGCCACTATTCCGGTTGGCCAGACCACCTCACCGATCGATTCAGATGACCTCCTGGCCTCTCTGGACGGCGACACTCGGGAGTGGCTGAGCAGTCTGATCACTGAGCTCGGGCAGGGAACCCAGGGGAGAGGGGCCGACATCCGCGCCCTGCTGCGGAACCTGGGCCCGACGACGAGCCAGTTGCGTCAGATCGGAGACTTGCTCTCCGCCCGCCGCACACAGCTGGCCGACATCGTCCACAACTTGGGCACGCTCACCCAGGCCACGAGCGCCAAGGACTCGCAGCTGACGACGGTCGTCAGAGCCGGCGAGGCAACGGTCTCCGCGCTGGCGAGCCAGAACGTCGCCCTGCGGAACTCGATCGTGCGTCTGCCGGGCACGCTTCAGACCACGCGCCGGACGCTCGTCGACGTGACCGGACTGGCCAATGCGCTCGGCCCGACGGCGACGGCGCTTCTGCCCACGGCGCGCCACCTGCCGGCCACTCTGAAGGACACCCAGACGCTGATCGGGGGCGCGGGCCTGTTGCCGCTGAAAAGGATCCCGGCGTTCGTGAACGCCGTCCTCCCGCTGGCCAGGCAGCTCCCGCCCCTGACCTCGGATCTGAAGGTCGAGGTCCCGGCCCTGACGTCGATCTTCAAGGTCTTGGCCTACACGACCAACGAGCTGGCCTACAACCCGGGCGGGAAGAACCCCGGCTTCCTGTACTGGCTGTCCTGGTTTGCCCACAACGCGGACTCGTTCATCTCCAACTCCGACGCCAACGGCCCCGTCTGGCGCGCTCTTCTGTTGACCTCGTGTTCCTCACTCAAGACCACCACCGTCGGCCCGCTCCTGGAAACGGTGCTGGGCACGAACTTCGGGTGCTGACATGGTGACCCAGGCTCCCAGGCGGTCGGCGGTGTTCGCGGCTCTCGCGTTCACGCTGTCCTGCATCGGGTTGATCGTGTTCGTATGGACGCAGTTCGGCGGGACGATCCCGTTCGCCCCAGAGGGCTATCGCGTGTCTGCGCTGTTCCGTGAGTCCGGCATGTTGGTGCCGGGTGCCGATGTGCGCGTATCCGGCGTCAACGTGGGCAAGGTCGCCGCGATCTCCAACCGTGGCGTTGACTCGTACGTGACGATGGACATCGACCCCCAGTACGCGCCGCTTCCCCGGGACACGAACGCGATCCTGCGCGAGAAGACCCTGCTCGGCGAGGGCTACGTCCAGCTCTCGGCCGGTGACCGTGCTGGTCCCTCGTTCAAGGACGGAGCCGTGATCCCGAACTCGCATGTGGGCCAGACCCAATCCCTTGATCAGATCCTGGGCGCGTTCAACAAACCCACGCAGCAGGACTTCGAGAACTTCCTCACCGGGTCTGAGACCGCGCTCGCGGGCCGGGGGCAGGACCTATCCAACGTGATCGGCAACCTCGATCCGGCCGTTACCGAGTTGACCGCCATGGTCGGGGTGCTGAACGAGCAGCAGGCCAACGTGAAGGGCGTGATCTCAAACGGAGCGACGATCCTGACCACGTTGGGCGACCGCTCGGCCGAGCTGCGCACGCTGATCACCGCGGGTGACCAGGTTCTGTCGAGCACGGCGGCCAGGAACACAGCGCTCGGCGCGACCGTCGACGCATTGCCGCCGTTCCTGACCCAGCTTCGAACCACGCTCCAGACGCTGGGCGGCACGCTCGGGCTGGCCAAGCCGTCGCTCACGGCGCTGAAGCCGGTGGCACCGCTGCTCACCCCGGCACTGCATGACGTGATCCGGCTGTCGGGTCCGGGCGTCAAGCTGCTCCGTGCCGCGCCGTCCCTGATCGCCGCCGCCGACAAGGCGCTCCCGGCCATCCAGCGGTTCTCCGAGGCGTTCAAGCCCGCCGTCGACGCGCTCCTTCCGGCCACGCGCGAGCTGGCTCCGATCATCTCGTTCGTGGCCATGTACCGGACCGAGCTGACCACGTCGATGGCCGACCTGGCGGCCACGCTCGAGGCCACGTCGAGCGCCAACACACCCAGCGGCCGGGCCAGCTACATACGCGCGATCTCGATGATCACCGACGAGTCGGTCTACGGTCAGTCGATCCGCGAGCCGACCAATCGGCACAACGCGTACTTCTCACCCGGCGAGTTGGCCAACGTCGCCCGCGGCGGGCTGCTCAGCTCGGACTGCGCCAACACTCAAAACCAGCCTCAGGTCCCGGTGGCCACGCACAACATCGCCTGCCGCGTCCAGCCCGGCTTTAACTGGGGCCACGGCATCCTGTCCGGCTACTTCCCGCACGTGACGCGGGCTCCGCTACCGAAGCCTTAGGTCAGGATGCTGTCCGGCGGACTCAGGGCCTGGCGCTCCCGTGCCGGGCGGAGGGCATCAGTGATGAAATGGGCGGATGCTCGAACGTGAAAAGCAGCGGGTAGCGGCAGCGGCGCGCCGCCTGGCTAGCGAAGGTCTGGTCCTGGGCAGCGCCGGCAACGTGTCTGAGCGCGCCGACGAGCTCGTGGCCGTGACGCCCACCGGGGCGGTGCTCGAGCGCGTCGCCGCTGAGGATGTGGTGGTGGTCGACCTCGACGGGACGCAGGTCGAGGGGGATCTCGGGCCCACGTCCGAGCTTGGCCTACACCTGGGCGCCTACCGGCGCTTCGCCGCCGGGGCCGTCGTCCACGCCCACGCCCCGATGGCCACCGCCCTGGGCTGCGTGCTCGACGAGTTGCCCGTGATCCATTACCAGATGCTTGCTCTCGGGGGCTCGGTCCGGGTCGCGCCGTATGCCACCTTCGGCTCACCCGAGCTGGCCCGGCTGACCCTCGACGCGCTCGACGGCCGGGCCGCGGCGCTCATGTCCAATCACGGGACGCTCACGATCGGCGCCGACGTGACCAGCGCGATGGACAATGTGCTGCTGCTCGAGTGGGCCTGCACCGTCTACTGGCGGGCGGCGACGCTCGGGACCCCGCGGGTACTCGATAGCCAGCAGCTGCAGGCCGTCGCCGACGCGATCGCCTTGAGATGACCGAAGACCGACACGATCACAGCAGCATCACGCGCCGGCGCTTTGTCGCCGGGACGCTGGTGACGGGAGCCGCTGCGGCAGTGCCGGCCTCGGCCGAGGCGGCCAAGAAGTCGGCCAAGCCCAAGCACAAGCCCGCCAAGCACAGCTCCTCTACCCACAGCGCCGATGTGGTGGTCGTGGGCGCCGGGATGTCGGGACTCAACGCCGCCCGGGCGGTCAAAGCCGCCGGCAAGTCAGTGATCGTGCTCGAGGCCCGCACCCGGGTCGGCGGTCGGTGCTTCAGCCGCTCGCTCGGTCCCGGGGCGAGTGACGTGGCGAACATGGGCGCCACGTTCGTCGGGCCCACCCAGCACCAGATCCTCGGCCTCATGGGTGAACTTGGGATCAGCAAATTTGACACCTACGCGACGGGTCAATTGCTCTGGTACGAGAACGGTAAGCGCACCCCCTACACCGGGACGATCCCACCCGCGGCCGATCCCGTTGCGGTCATCCAGCTCGGGACTCAGACGCTGCCGGCGGTCGACAAGATGGCCGCCACGGTGCCGCTCGACGCGCCCTGGCAGGCCCCCAACGCACTGGCCTGGGATTCGATCACCGCCCAGACCTGGTCTGAGCAGAACATCACCACGAGCGAGGGCCAGAAGCTGTTTGCGCTGGCGATCGAAGCCGTGCTGTCGGTCGAGCCGCAGGACATCTCGTTCCTGTACTTCCTGTTCTACGTTCACGCCGCGGGGAACGTGAACACCCTGATCGCCAACGCCGGCCAGGGTGGCGCGCAGGACTTCCGGGTCTCCGGGGGCACGCAGAATGTCTGCATCCAGGTCGCCAAGCGGCTCGGCCGGGGCCGGGTCCTGCTGGGCCAGCCCGTCCGGCGGATCGCCCAGGGCGCCGGGAACGCGCACGTGTATGCCGACAAGGCCACGGTCCGCGCCAAGCAGGTCATAGTCGCCATCCCGCCTCACCTAGCCGGCCGGATCGTCTACGAGCCCCGCATGCCGGGGCTTCGGGACCAGCTCACACAGCGCTTCCCGATCGGCTCGCTGATCAAGACGATCGCCGTCTATGACACGCCGTTCTGGCGGGGCCAGAACCTCAACGGACAGGCCAACAGTGATCAGGGGCCAGTCAAGGTGATGTTTGACGCCTCGCCGGCCAGCGGTACGCCCGGGGTGCTGCTCGGGTTCATTGACGGCAACGACGCCCGCACGTTGTCCGATCAGTCAGACGCACAGCGGGCCGCGGCGGCGCTCAAGTCCTACGTCCGCTATTTCGGCTCGCAGGCGGGGTCACCGCGAAAGTACTTCGATCAGGTTTGGGAGCACGAGATCTACACCGGGGGGTGCCCTGTGGGTCTGACGCCGCCCGGCGTGTTGACGGAGTACGGCCCGGCACTGCGATCGCCCGTCGGGCGGATCCACTGGGCCGGGACCGAGACCGCCACCGTGTGGACCGGATACATGGACGGCGCGATTCAGGCTGGCAAGCGGGCGGCGGCCGAGGTCCTGGCCGAGCTGTGATCGCCGCGCTCAAATAGGGTCTACGGACCGACCAAGGAGGAGTAGGCCCGATGGCCAGTGTCCGCGAAGCGACGTTCGATCTGTTCCGCCGTCATGGCATGACCACGATCTTCGGCAATCCCGGTTCGACCGAGTTGCCGATGTTGGCCGACTTCCCGGAGGACTTCACGTACATCCTCGGCCTCCAGGAGCTCGTCGTGGTCGGTATGGCCGACGGCTTCGCCCAGGCCACCGGCCGGCCCACGCACGTGAACCTCCACACCGCACCCGGCGTGGGTAACGCCGTGGGCGGGATCTTCAACGCGCAGGCCAACAAGTCCCCGCTCGTGATCACCGCCGGCCAGCAGGTCCGACCCCAGATAATGATCGAGGCCAACCTGACCAACCGCGACGCCACCCTCGGTCCACAGCCGTACGTCAAGTGGAGCCATGAGCCGCCGCGGGCCGAGGATGTCCCCGGCGCTCTCGCCCGGGCCATCCACCACGCCACGCTTCCGCCTCGGGGACCGGCGTTCGTCTCGATCCCGATGGATGACTGGAACCAGGAGGCCGATCAGGATCGGGTCAGCGGAGCGATGGGGCGCACCATCAGTGGCCGGACCGGCCCGGATCCGGACGCGCTGAGCGCCCTGGCGGCTCGCCTCGCGGCGGCCCAGCACCCCGCGCTCGTGGCCGGTCCCGACATCGACACCGCTGGCGCCTGGGACGCCGCCATCGCGCTGGCCGAGAAGCAGCGTCTGCCCGTGTGGGCCAGCCCCGCCACCGGCGGCTCCCGGCTCGGCTTCCCCGAACGGCACCCGAACTTCGTCGGGGTCCTGCCGCCTGCGATCGGCCCGATCGGGGAGACGCTCAAGGATTACGACCTCGTCGTCGTGGTCGGATCCTCGGTGTTCCCCTATTACCCGTACCTGCCCGGCCCGCTGCTCGCTGACGGCACCACGCTGGTGGCACTGACCAGCGATCCCGCCGAGGCGGCCCGAGCCCCGATGGGGGAGGCGATCGTGGGTGACGTTGGGCTGGCGCTGAGGAGCCTGGTCGAGCTCGTGCCGAGCACCGAGCGCGAGCAGCCCGAAGCCCGGCCCGAGCCGGGCGATCCGCCCCCGGCCGACCCGCTCAGCGGTTCGGAGGCGATGGCGGCGCTGGCTGACGCGTGGCCCGAGGACGGCATCGCGGTGGTCGAGACGCCGTCGTGCACGCTCGCGCTGCGCAACCGGCTGCGGATCTCGCAGCCGGCCAGCTACTACTTCTGCGCCAGCGGTGGCCTCGGCTTCGGCATCGCGGCCGGTGTAGGCGTGCAGCTCGCCCAGCCGGACCGGCCGGTCGTGTGCGTCCTGGGGGAGGGCTCTGCGCAGTACGGCATCACGGCGCTGTGGAGTGCCGCCGCCTACAAGGCGCCGGTGACGTTCCTGGTCCTCCGAAACGACGAGTACATGATCCTCAAGTGGTTCGCGATGCTCGAGCAGGTCACGGACGCTCCGGGGCTCGACCTACCAGGGCTCGACGTCGCCGCCGTGGCGGCCGCGTATGGAGTGCCCTCACGCGTGGTCTCGGGCCGCGAGGAACTGACCGAGGCGCTGCGCGAGGCCACCACCGCCGGTGACGGACCGCGTCTGGTCCAGGTCCCGGTCGCCTCCGGCATGTGGCTCGAGTAGTGACCGCGTCGCTGCACCGGCTCGCCCCTGAGAACCCGCAACCCGCGCCCGACCGGGCGCCTGACTGGGTGGCAGCCGGCACACCCGAGCCGCTGCTCGGTCGCCTCGTCCAGGCGCTCGGGTCAGACCAGGTGCTGCCCAGCGCCCTCGATCTCGTCCGCTACGCCTCCGATGCCAGCGCCTACCGGCTGATCCCCCGGGCCGTTGTGATGCCGCGGGACGTTGCCGACGTGGTGGCGCTCCTGCGCACCGCGACGCAGCTGTCCACTCCGGTCGTGTTTCGTGCCGGTGGCACGAGCCTGAACGGTCAGACCCAGACCGATTCGATCCTGGTGGACGTTCGCCGCCACTGGCAGCGAGCCCGGATCGAGGAGGACGGCCGGCGGGCCCGGGTCGGCCCGGGGATGACCCTCGGGCACGTCAATCGCCTTCTGTTCCGGCACAGCCGGCGTCTGGGACCCGATCCGGCCAGCACGAACATCGCCTGTGTCGGCGGGGTGATAGCCAATAACTCCGGCGGGATGCGCTGCGGCGTCGTGGCCGACTCGTACAGCACCGTCCGCTCGATGACCCTCGTCCTGGCCAGCGGGGAGGTGATCGACACGGCCGGCCCCGGGGCCGAGGAGCAGTTCGCCCGCGCGGCCCCCGAGCTCGCCGCCGGCCTGATCGAGATCCGCGATGAGATCCGGGCTGACTCCGAGCTGTCGGCCCGCATCGCCCGCAAGTTCGAGATCAAGAACACCACCGGCTACCGGCTTTGTGCCTTCCTTGATGCCGACACTCCGCTCGAGATCTTCCGGCGACTGGTGATCGGCTCAGAGGGAACTCTGGCCTTCGTCGCCGAGGCCGTCTTCGAGACGGTCCCGCTCGGGCGCCACACCTCGCTGGCGCTGGTGGGGTTCGAGGATCTCGACAGCGCGGCGGACGCTGTCGGCGAGCTGGTCGCGGCCGGGGCCACCGCCACCGAGCTGATGGTCGCCCCGACGCTCATCGCCGCGGCCTGGAACATGCCGGGCGCGCCCGAGGAATGGAAGGAGCTGCCGCCGACCTCAGCCGCGCTCCTGGTCGAGTTCCGGGCCGAGGATGCGGCCGACCTGGATCAGCCCGAGCGCGCAGCGCTGAAGATCTTCGAGGGCCGGCCTCTGATCGGAGAGCCTGAGTTCAGCCGCGATCCCGAGCGGGTAGAGCTCCTGTGGCGAGTCCGGGAAGGCATGCAGGGCCTGCTCGCCGCGGTCCGGCCGCCCGGAGTAACGATGATCATCGAGGACGTCTGCGTGCCGCCGGCACGAGTGGCGGAGGCGGCCAAGGACCTCCAGGCGTTGCTCGGCAAGCACGGCTTCCTGCCCGGCCTGGCCGGTCACGCCTCGGCCGGCAACCTCCACTTCATCCTCACGCCCAACTTTGGCCAGGAGTCAGACCTCGAGCGCTATGACACCTTCATGCACGAGCTGGTCGACCTGATCGTTGACAAGTACGACGGCTCGCTCAAGGCCGAGCACGGGACGGGGATCAACATGGCGCCGTTCGTCGAGCGCGAGTGGGGGAGCCACGCCACCGAGCTCATGTGGCGGGTCAAGCAGCTGGCCGACCCAGCCGGGATCCTGGCGCCCGGCGTGGTGCTCAACCGAGACCCGCGGATCCATCTCAAGAACCTCAAGAGCGTTCCGGAGATCGAGGCGGTGGCCACCAAATGCATCGAGTGCGGCTTCTGCGAGCCCGTGTGCCCCTCGCGAAACGTCACCACCACGCCACGCCAGCGGATCGCGCTCCGGCGCGAGATGGCGCGCCAGGAACCGGGTTCCCCGGTCCTCGACACCCTGCTCGAGCAATATGAGTACTCGGGTCTCGAGACCTGCGCTGCCGACGGATCGTGCGCCGCCGCCTGCCCGGTGGCGATCGACACCGGCAAGCTGGTCAAGGAGCTGCGCCGCCGCGAGCACACTGACCGGGCTGAGCGGGTGGGGCTCGAGCTGGCCAAGCGTTACGCCATCGTCGAGCGGGCGGCACGGACGGCGGTGCGGGCCGGTGGTGCCACGGCGCGCACGGTCGGGGACCGGCCCCTGACCGCCGCCAGCGAGCTCCTGCGTCACGCCGCCGGGGCTGACCTGGTGCCGAGGTGGACGAGCAGCGTCCCGCGCGCCGCGCCGGCGCATCTGCCCGCGAGCTCCCGGAGCAGCGCCGCGGCGGTGTACGTGCCCTCCTGCCTGAACCGGATCTTCGGAAACTCACGGGAGGCCCCCGCCGGACCCACGGTGCCTGAGGCGCTGGTCACGCTGTCGGCCCGGGCCGGCCAGCCGGTTTGGATTCCGGATGACGTCACCGGACACTGCTGCGGCGTGCCCTGGAGCTCGAAGGGGTACCGCGCCGGTCACGAGCACATGGGCGCCCGAACCGCGCAGGCGCTCAGGCGGTGGACTGACGGCGGCCGTCTGCCGGTCGTGTTCGACGCCAGCTCGTGCACCCTCGGCGTGGTGTCCGAGCTGGGCCTCGACGGCATCGAGGTCCTCGACTCCGTGGCTTGGGTACATGACCGGCTGCTCGACCGTCTGGACGTCAGACGGCGCCAGAGCCGAATCGCGGTTCATCCCACCTGCGCCTGCTCGCAGCTGGGCCTGGCCGGCAAGCTGGCGGCTATCGCCCAGCGCCTGGCCGATGAGGTCGTCATCCCAGCGGCGACGGGATGCTGCGGAATGGCGGGGGACCGGGGATGGCTCCACCCAGAGCTTCCGGCCTCGGCGCTGCGCGACGTCGCGCGTGAGCTCGACGGGCAGCAGTTCGACGCCTGCGTGTCCAGCAACCGGACCTGCGAGCTCGCGCTGGAGCAGGAGACGGGCCGAGCCTACAAGTCGATCGTGCTGCTGCTCGAGGAGCTGACCCGCCCGTGAGTCGGGCCGAGAGGCCCCCTCCCGAAGCCGGCCTGTGCAACTCGTGCCGGCACCAGCAGGTGGTCCGCAACACCCGAGGCTCCGTGTTCTCGCTCTGCCGGCGCTCGCGTGACGAGCCCGAGCGGTTTCCGCGCTATCCGCGGGTGCCGGTCATGCGTTGCGTCGGGTACGAGCCCGGTGAGGGTGACGCGGGCCCTAAGACGGCGGGAGCGGATCCAGAACGATGAGGTTGCTGCCGTCCTGTGCCTGCTGGAGCTGCTCGCTGAACAGCCCCCGGCCCGTCACCTGATCGACCAGCCCCGCTTCGGGTGCGCTCGACATCTGGGCCACGGCGGGGGGGAACTCCTCGGGCAGGGTGTCGATGAGCGGCTCGTTGAGGAGCGGCTGCAGCTCCTGGCGGATGAACAGGACGGCGATATTGATCGTCTTGCTGGCGGGCGAGTCAGTGGTCGGCAGGGTTTTGGTCAGCGTGCTCGTCGGCTCGGTGTGGCTGGGCGGCAGGATCGCGACCACGTTCTGCACCCCTCTCAGATACCTGAACGTGTACAGAGCCAACTCGAGCGCCTCACGCCGCAGGAGCAGCATCCGGTTCGTAGACGGGGTGCCGACTCCGATGGCGCAGTTCTTCCCGCCGATCCCGCACAGGTTGTAGGCGATCGTGTTGCCGCTGAGCAGCGAGACGGCGCTCGAGGTCGCGCTCGGCCTGACCGCCACCTGTAGCCCGCTGCTCGGGCTCGAGGTGGTCCCGTTGGCGCTCGCCTGGGCCGCCGCATTGGCTGCCGCGGCGCTTTCCAGGTTGACCACGGTGACCACCGCGAGCTGATCCACCGAGGAGATCCGGTAATCCGGAGCCACGTGATCGGCGATGTCCTGGGCCCCCTGATTTCCGCTGTCGGGCGGGGACCAGGTTGACCACGGTACGGATGCGTGGCCGCTGCGCCCGCTGACGGCGATCGCCGCCGCGATCAGGATCGCGCCGATGGCGAACCCGACCAGCACCGCCGTGGCGGTGCGGAACTTCTGGGTATGGGGTGAGGCGGCGGGTCGCGCGAACCTCCGCCGGGACGCGGCTGATGACTTGGGCAGGGCTGTGCCGACCGCATGCTCGTCCGTGGACTGCGTGATCTGTGGCCGCTCGCTCATACCTTGGGCCACGTCTCGGCGTCCATCAGGTCAAACTCGGGCCGCTCGAGGCCGACGCTGACCAGCAGATCGACGACCGCGTCGCCATGGATCTCCTTCTGCTCCACGAGCGCATCAGCGATTCGCTCGATCGGCCCGCGGTTGGCCGCCATCAGCGCGTAGGCGGTCAGGTACGCCTGGCCCAGGATCTGGGCGGCTGAGCTCCGCTTGGCCGGGTCACTCAGGACCGCGCCCAGCGGGTTCTCGCTGAACACACCCTCGCCGCTGGCCCGGTTCATGATCGTCGTCCCGATCCGCTCCAGGCGCTTGATCACCTCATCGTGGTCGTCTCTGGGCTCCAGGCCACTCCCGATCGTCACCGGGTCCGGTCCCATGGCCCACATTCCGACCATTGACGCCGCGATGGCCGTGGCCGAGTACACATCGCCGCTCACGCCCTGGGAGTTCTCGCCGTAGAACACCTGCTCGGCCGCCATCGCACCCAAAGTCATGATCAGGCCACCCATCACGCGGCTGCGGAATTGGGAGAAGCGCTCGTCCTTCTCCATGCTCTGATAGTGGCCCAGGGAGCCCCCGCGCTTGCGGATCGAGAGCCGGGTGGAGAGGACGTCCTTCTCCAGGTAGACGTGACCCGCGGCGGCGTGGCCCGCCTCGTGGATCGCCACCGCTCGCGTCTCCTCCTGGATGTATTCGATGTTCTGGGCCGTCCCGGTCTCCACGGTCGTCATCGCCTCGACGATGTCGTGCCAGGCGAACTCCCGCCGCCCCTCGGTGTGGGCGATGGTCAGCGCCATCGAACAGCACTGCTCGATCATCGAGGGCGAGTAGCCGTTGGTGATCCGCGCCAGCTCGTCCCGGCGACGGTCGGTGTCGAGGTCCGGCTCGTGGGCGACCTTGCCCAGATAGAGGTCCAGGATGTCGAGCCGGTCATCCTTGGTCGGGGTGCGGAACCAGATGTGGCGGCCCATCCGTCCCGGGCGCGTGAGCGCGGGGTCGAGGACGCTGATGGGGACGTTGCATGCGCCGATGAAGTAGATCTGCTCCTGGCGGGGGCGGGGCGGGCGTAGCCGCAGCTTGACGTTGCCGATCTTGGACGGGACCACGAACATGGCGTCGAGGAAGGTGTTGAAGCGGTTGGTCAGGACCTTGCGCATCAGTGGTGGCTCGTCGATCCCGTCCATGACCACGAGCAGCTGGTTCAGCGCCATGCCGCCCATCCCGCCGCCCATCCCGAATCCGGGGTACAGGCGCCGGATCCGTTCCGTGGCCCGGGCCACGAACGTGCCGTAACCGGTGGTCGCCGGCTCGGCCCGCTGGGCGAACAGCCGCTCGCGCCACGCGCGTGACTCGATCACGAGATCGCCGGTCGGAGTCAGGGACCCACTAGGTCCGAAGAAGCAGAGGTCATGGATCGTGGTCGGCTCGGCGCCGCTCGTCCCCATGCCACCCTGGAGCGCCTGGCGGCGCATGCCGACGGCGTCGATCTCATCAATGAACACGATGCACTGCCCGCCCCACTTGGCGGCCAGCTTCCGAGCCTTGCGGGCCAGGAACTGGACGGTGATGGCGTCCATCCCGATGAACATGCCGGCGAACCCCGAACCGGGGATGGTGACGAACGGGCAGTTGAAGTTGGTGGCGATCGCCTTCGAGATCATCGTCTTGCCGGTCCCGGGGGCGCCGAGGAAGAGAAGACCGCGCTCGCGTTTGCCGCCTGACTTCTCGAACTCCTCGCCCGACTGCCAAAGCGTGATCACCCGCGTGATCTCCTCCTTGGCCTCGGCCTGGCCCCGGACGTCGTCGATCTTCACTCCCCAGGTCGCGTCACCCGGCTCGTATCCGCGGATCTGGCGTACGGCGAAGAACAGAAACGGACCGAAGAAGATGGCGAAGTTGACGAAGAAGAGCAGCGGCAGCTGGACGAACACGAGGGCCAGCTGCGGGAGCGTGTCGGGCGGGAAGATCGTGCGCAGGCCCGCGAACGGGTCAAAGAACGGAGCGCTGACCCCGGCGAAAGAGAACAGCAACTGGCAGAAGGCGAGCAGCAACACGACGAGGAGGACGTAGATCGGGAGCCGGCGGAACTTGCCGCGCCAGTACCAGTAGCGCCGGCGGGCGGCGATGTCCTCGTCTTTGAGCGTCTGATCAGCGCCCAGCAGGCTGGGTGAGGGGATCAGCTTGCGGGTCACGACCTCGACCAGCCCGCGGAACATGACCACTGCGAGCGCCGTGATCAGCAGGGCCGGGACGACCCCGAGATGGTTCGAGTCAAACAGGATGAGGAAGAACGCGGGCGCGGTGAGCAGGGCCACCGCGGTGCCCGCACGCGTCAGCCGGCGCCACTCGTCAGCGAGCGCCGGAGCATGCTCGTTGATCGGCCCCGAGATACGCGGACTCTCATCGGCGTACGCCATTCCCCCGATCAGGGTACAGAGGAGCGCAGGCGGGGATGTCCGATACCGTGGGCTCGATGGCGCTCACACTTTCGCGCCGCGTGGCGCGCTTCAACCGCGCGGTCAATAACCCGATCCAGAGCCAGTACGCCTGGTTGCTCCCGCCGTGGGTGATCGTGTGCCACCGGGGCCGGCGCTCGGGTGCCCTGTACCGCACGCCCGTGAATGCCTACCGGCGCGGATCCACGCTGGCGATCGTCGTTCTCTACGGCGAGGGGTCTGACTGGGTGCGCAATGTCCTCGCCGGCCCAGCCCAGATCGTGCGCGCGGGGCGGACGCACGAACTTCGCAATGCCCGTCTGGTCGACCCCCGCACCGAGCCGCTCCCCGGTCCGGCCCGCGTGCTCGGACGGCTCTCGGGCCGGGTCCTCGTGGGGGAAATGGCCCCGCCCTCAGGCCGGTTCGGGCGCGGACCCCGCGCCTGAACCAGGCGCGGTCCGCGCGTCTGATCCGACCGGCTGCAGATGCTCCACCGTGAAACCGAACCGCGCGGCTAGCCGCTGGGCGATCAGGGAGCGGTGGCAGGCCGAGGACGCGCACTCCACGCACATCAGCGCCGCCAGCCCCTCAGCGGGGAACTCGTCCACCAATGGCTCGAGCGGCGCTCGATCGAGGATCTCCGCCACGTAGCGGCGGGTGTACTCGGGGGCCAGGATCTCCCGCGTCCGCTTGCCGACCCCGGCCAGATCGTCCTCGCGGTACTGCAACTGACGTAGCTCGGTGGTCGGGGCGAGCTCGAGGTGGTGGCTGTAGCCGATACCGGCGTCGGCCAGCAGCGCCTGAAGCCGCCGAGAATTGGCCCAGGCGAACTGCGGCCCGCGCACCCCGCGCCGCTGGCGCACGTCCACGAGCAGCTTCACCCTCGCGCCGGCCAGGGTGTCCAGGAACGTCTCGGACGTGAAGCAGTACACCCCGATCGTGGCGATGGTTGGCATGCGCTCATCCTCCCACTCGCGGTGCTCTGGACACCGGCACGGTCGGGACACCGGCACCGCTTCCACCCAGTCTGAATGGATCCGAGACTGCTCTGTTTGATCTCAGACCGCTTTTGTGCGGTCCGCGCACAAACGTTCGATGTACGGCGAAATGGGTATGTAGGGGGCGATGGATGATTCCTCGAGTCGATCGCTCGGAATGGGCACCCTTGTGGCCGCGGCGCTGGCGGTGTGCGTGGCTCAGGTGGCACTTGCCATTCCGGCTGTGCTTAACGGCCTGTTCCAGCAGGACCTGGGGACGAGCTCCTCACAGCTGACCTGGATCTCGGACGCGTTCCTCGTCCCGGTTACGCTGCTGGAACTGACTTTCGGCGTGGTGGGTGACCTGTTCGGGCGCAAGCGCCTGCTCCTCATCGGCGCCGGAACGATGGCTGTCGGCGAGCTCGTCTCGGTGCTCACGCCCGGCGCCTCGTCCTCCACGGACACGCGCGTGGTCGTGCTCTGGATCGGCCAGATCCTGGCCGGCATCGGTGCGGCGGCACTGTTTCCGACCACGCTGGCCATGATCGCGGCCGGGACACACACCGCGCAGGAGCGCGGGCGGGCGATCGCGATCTGGGCCGCGGCACTCTCGACCGGTGGCTTCCTCTCGCCGGTGCTCGGCGGCCTGGTGGTCAAGCTCAAGTTCGGCTCGGACCCGAATGCGAGCTGGCGCTGGTCGTTCGTGGTCGTGATGGTGCTGGCCCTCGTGAGCGGTGCTGTCTCTGCCCGGTTCGCTCGAAACTCCTCCGCGCCCGAGGGTCGCTCGCTCGACTGGCCGGGTCAGATCACGATCGCCGTGTCTCTGTTCGCGCTCCTGTTCGCGATCATCCAGGCGCCGACCAGCGGCTGGGGGAGCACGGAGGTGATCGTCGGGTTCGCCGTTGCAGCTGTGTTCTTCGGACTCTTCATCGCGGCCGAGCGGCGCTCGTCCGCGCCACTGCTGCGACTCGAGCTGTTCCAGAAGCGGGCGTTCGCGATCACCGCGATCGTCACCGTCTCCGGGATGTTCGCCATGCTCGGCACCGCCTATGCCTCCAGCATCCGCCTGTCGGCCATCCAGGGCTTCTCCCCGCTCAAGACCTCGATCGCCTTCGTGCTGCTGAATGGCCTGGCGCTCGTCCAAGTGCCGCTGACGATGCGGCTGCTCCCGCGGGTGAATCCGCGCTGGATGTTGGGGGGTGGCTTCCTGCTCATCGCCATCGGCGATTTCTGGATGTCCACGCTGTCGGCGGCCGATTTCTCGCTCGGGCCCATCGTGGTGCCGCTGGCCCTGGTCGGAATCGGCTTTGCCTTCTCGATCTCGGCTGTCACGGCGGTGGCGGTCAACTCCGTGCCGGTCGGTCTGGAGGGGATGGCGAGCGGCACTACCAGCCTGCTCCGTGATTTCGGCTTTACGCTGGGTCCGGCCATCGTCGGCGCCGTCGCCCTGAGCCGCGCCGCATCGAGCATCAACGCCAAGCTAGCCTCATCGCCGCCGCTGCAGAAGGCCCTGGCCGCGTTCTACGGCGCTCCGGCCCACGTGCCCGCTGCCCAGCGAGCCAAGGTCACGGCGGCCGTCGGAGCGGTCAAGTCCGGACCGCTGGGGAAGAACGCGGTACCGGCCACGGTGCCGGGTCCGAGCGGCCATCCGATGCCGTTCAACCCGATAAAGCACGTCGCTTTTCACGCCCTCGATCACGCTTACTCGGTCGGATACGTGGTCTGCGGTGCCGCGGCCACGCTTTCGGTGCTGCTCGTGCTGCTCGCCCTCGGCGGTCAGGGCGACGGGTCGGAGTCCGCCGAATCCGAGCGCGTGGAGCGGCGGCCCCGCGTCGCCTCGCCGGCTTAGCCTGGATCGGTGGATCAGGCTTAGGCGTCGTTTGGACGCAGTTCGCGGCGCCGGGTGCGGTCCGTCGCCGCGGGGACCAGCCTCATGGCCAGCCCGAGCAGCACTGCGACCGGGATCATGATCGCCCCGATCGACGCGATCGTGACCAGAGCGAGCACGAATACCAGCGCGATAGCTGTCCAGGCCGCTGATCCGAGCCAAGGTGGGCCAGCGGTCCGCCGGGCGCGAAGCGCCACTCCCACGAGCACCGTGACCGCTACGGGCGCCGCGACCGGAATCAGGACCCAGGCCCCGTTGGCCTGCACGAATGTGGCGGTCGTGAGCGTCACGCCATTGAGTTCGTTGGTCGCGGTCTGGCCGTTGAACACCGGCATCAGCAGTGCGGCCAGCACGACGCCGATGGACCACACGAACGCTCCCGCGGTCAGGCGAATCGCCAGCCGCCACCGGCGCGTTATGACCTCGGAGCTCACCCGCCCAGGGTATGTGGGCTCACGGCAAGACGCAACGATTACGTATACCCAGGAGATTTTGATTCGGGTAGGGTGGAGCGTAAGGCAAGGAACTGTCAGAAGGAGGCGTTTTAGTGAAGTATCGTGTAGCAGGGGCTGTGGTATCCGCATTGGCGGGGACCGCAGCGGCCCTCATCGTGGCCGTACCAACGGCCGGCGCGGCGACGCCGAGAGTGCAATTGCACCACTCAGCATCGCCCGACGCGGCTCGGTCGGCTCGGGTTGGGTCGGTCGCAGGTAGTTCGAAGATCGGCTTCGAGGTGGATCTGAAGCTGCGTAACCAGCAGGGCGCCGTGGCGTTCGCCAAGGCGGTGTCGACACGCGGAAGCGCGTCGTACCACAAGTACCTCACGGCAGCACAATGGGAGGCGCGTTTCTCCCCCTCGGCGGGCGACGTCAGCCGGGTAAAGGCTTTCCTCAAGCAGAGCGGCTTCGCGGTGGGCAGCGTGACTGCAGACCGCATGGCCGTGTCAGCTACGGGGACCGCGCGTCAGATCGAGAAGGCTTTCGGGACCTCGTTGTCCCTTCGTCGCGTGGACGGCAAGACCCTGCGTCTGGCTGACCGGAACCTCACGGTCCCGGCTGCCATCGCCGGCGTTGTCGGTGGAGTCACGGGTGTCAACCAGACACTCGCCACGCCGGACAACACCACCGGAGCCGCCACACCAACGGCGGCCCCCAAGGCGGGGGGTCCAGTGTTCCCGCAGCCTCCGGGCTTCCGGGTCGCGCCACCGTGCGGCACGTCCTACAAGTCGGCGATCGACAACACGCTGCCGCCGTATGGCAACGGCTATCCGTCGAGCCCGCCGTGGGCCGTGTGCGGTTACACCGGACCTCAGTTCCGGAGTGCGTACGGGCTCACCAGCGGTCCCGACGGAACGGGTGTGACCGTGGCCATCGTCGACGCGTATACATCGCCGACGTTGTTCTCGGACGCGCATCACTTCGCCGAGCTCAACGATCCGTCCAATCCACTCTCGGCCAGCCAGTTCTCCGAACTGCCGGCCAGCACCTACAACAACAATGATTTGTGTGGAGCGAGTGGCTGGTTCGGTGAGGAGACGCTGGACGTCGAGGCTGTGCACAACACCGCCCCCGGCGCCAACATCCTGTTCGCGGGCGCGGAGAGCTGTCTCACGACGGCCCTCAACGAGTCCCTGCACAGGATCATTGATGGGCATCTCGCCTCGGTCATCACCAACTCGTATGGTGATAACGGCGGTGACCTGCTCGACAGCGCGGACGACCGTGCGTCGACGGACAACCTCCTGCTGATGGCTGACGGTACGGGCATCAGCGTGCTGTTCTCCAGCGGTGATAACGGTGACGAGTTCACCAGCGGAGGCGTTGTCTCGCCGGATTACCCGGCCTCCAGTCCGTATTCGACCGCGATTGGCGGGACGACTACGCAGATCGGGGCCGAGGGCCAGATGCTGGGCGAGTTCGGTTGGTCAACCGCCCGCAGCTTCCTGTGTAACTCGACGTATGAGTCGCTCGGAGGATGCACCGACGCACAGCTGAACAAGTGGCAGCCGATCGATCTCGCCTTGGACGGCGGCTCGGGCGGCGGCACCAGCTATGTCTATCCGCAGCCGTCATACCAAGACGGTGTCGTTCCGACTTCACTGTCGGAACTGCGCGGACCGACGCCGATGCGGGTCGTGCCTGACATCTCGATGGAGGCCGATCCCGCCACCGGCATGCTGGTTGGTGAGACGCAGACGTTCCCGAACGGGGTCTACTACGACCAGTACCGGATCGGGGGCACGAGCGTGGCCTCGCCGTTGTTCGCTGGCGTGATTGCCCGGGCCGACTCGGCCGCGGGCAAGTCACTCGGGTTCCTGAACCCGGCGCTCTACTCGCTGAACGGCAACTCGAGCGCCATCACTGACGTTGGTCCCGCCGGTAAGCAGGACCAGTCGCGTGCGGATTACGCGAACTCGATCGGTGCCGGTGATGGGTTCCTGTACAGCACCCGGATCATCGATTACGAGGGCACGGAGCAGTTCTGTGCCACTGACAATCCGAGCACCTGCTCGCAGCAGGATGTCGCCCTACACGCGACCAAGGGCTACGACAACATGACCGGCCTCGGAGCACCCGCGGCCGGCTTCGTCGGAGCCATCGACGCCGCAGCAGGCAAGTAAGTAGCCGGTAACCGAGTCCGGCGGAGCGCGTCCCTAGGGGCGCGCTCCGCCCATCGGTCTGCTCGGACGGACTGTCTCCACCAAGCCGGTGACCACGTCATAGACGTGACCGGAAACGCTGACGCGCGGTGAGATTGCGGATGCCGAGCGGAGAAGCTCGACATCACGCTTGACGGTCGCCGCGGGGTGCAGGACGGCGTGCTCGAGCAGAGTCGACTGATCGGCACCGATCCGCTCGGCGTAGCGGCGCCGGAACGTGTCATCCGCGAGCGCGCCGGTTCCGCACTGAGTGTGGTGGATCACGGCGACCTCGAACAGCGGGCCGTCAGCCAGGATGTTCTCGGCTAGCTGCCCGATGAAGGCGACATCGTTGATCACCTCCGGGGTGACCCGCCCGCCCACGTTGCGGACCACGATCGCGTCGCTGAGGCCGAGGCCGAGAAAGTGCGCCGGGTCGACGCGTGGATCGAGGCACGTGATCACGAACAGACGCAGGTTGGGGAACACGACGGCACCCTGGTGGCCGCCGGCGGCGGCGAAGGCGCGGTTGCGCTCGAGCGCGGAATCGAGGTTGTCCATCGTGTTCTGTCTCCTGTCGCTTGGGGTGGAGGGTCAGCTGTGCGCTGCAGCTGTGGAGGGCGTGCCTAGTGCCGGCACCTCTGGGGTGTCGCCGCGGCTGGTCGTGGGTTGGGCGGGCAGCAGCGCCAGCGCCATCACGGCGCCTGCGGCGGCGATGCCTGCGGCCACATAGTTGGCCGCGTGGAAGCCCTGGAAGAAGGCCGTGTTAGCGGCGTGGTGGATCGCTGAGGCGAGCAGGGGATGGCCGGAGTGGGCCAGGTTGCCTGCGACTGTGAGCGCGGCACCAACGGATGCGTGGGCCGTCCGCACGACATTGGCGGACAACCCCCCGGGGAGGGCACCGGTGAGTCGGCTGGCGTACAGCGACGCGTAAATGCTGCCGATCACGGCGACGCCGAGGGTACCGCCGAGAAGGCGCGTGGCGTCGTTGACGGCTGACCCGACGCCGGCCTTCGCCTTGGGGACGACGCCCATGATCGCCTCGGTCGCGGGGGCGCTGGTCAGGCCCATCCCGGTCCCGAGCACGACCATCTGCGCCGCGATCGTCCCGTACCCGGTGGTGACCGATGAAGTCGAAACCCACAGGTAGAACGCGGCCATCGAGAACAGGCCGGAGGCGACGACCAGCTTCGTGCCGAACCGGACGGCCAGCTTGGTGCCGAGGATCGACGAGATCGCAACGAACGAGGCGACCGGCAGCAGGCGCACGCCGGTCGACAGCGGGCCGTAGCCCTTGAGGAACTGGAACATCTGGGTGACCAGGAAGATGAAACCGGACAGCGCGAAAAACGAGATCGCGACCGAGGCGCTCGCGGCGGTGAAGCGCGGGTTGCGAAACAGGCTCACGTCGAGCATCGGCTGCTTGGTGCGCCGCTCCCAGGCCACGAACGCTCCCGCCAGCACCGCGGTCACCGCGAAGCTGCCGAGCGTCCGCGCGCTGCCCCAACCGTGGGTCGGGGCGACGATGATCGTGTAGACGAGCAGCCCGATCGTCGCGGTCGACAGGGCGAATCCGGCCCGGTCAGTCCGCGGCGCATGCCCGTCCCGCGAGGTCGGAACAAACCGCGCGGCCAGGACACCGGCGATGGCGGCGATCGGCACCATCGCGAAAAAGACGCTGCGCCAGTCGGCGAGCTCGAGCAGCCAGCCACCCACAATCGGTCCGAGCGCGATCGCCACGCCCGTGATCGCGCCCCACAAGCCAATCGCCCGGGCGCGCTCGCCCCGCTCGGTGAACACGTTTGTGATCAGGGACAGAGTCGACGGAAACACCATCGCTGCGCCGACGCCCATCACTGAGCGCGCCGCGATCAGCGCGCCGGGACTGTCCACCAGCCCGCCGGCCAGGCTGGCCAGACCGAAGACCGTCAGACCGGCTAGAAGCATCCCCTTGCGGCCGAACCGGTCAGACAGGCTGCCCGCGGCCAGGACCGAACCGGCGAACAGCAAGTTGAAAGCGTCGACGACCCACTGCAGCTGCGAGTTGGACGCGTGCAGCTGGCGCACGAGCGATGGCAGGGCGACGTTGACGATCGTGGTGTCGAGATTGATCACGAACGCCGCCAGGAGCAGCGAGGTCAAGATCATGGGCTTGCGATTCACGGCTACTCCTTGAGGTCGCTAATTTGCGTCATGCAAGTTAGCCTACGCACGAACCCTGGCTTTTGTCAAGCAAGTCAGATATGATTTTTGATGTGCTCCAACGCGACTATCCAGATCAGGTCTGCTCGATCGCCCGAACGCTGGAGGTCATCGGCGAGCGCTGGACGCTTCTGATTCTGCGTGACGCCGTCCTCGGGGTGGCGCGCTTCGAGGACTTCCAGGACAGCCTGGGTATCGCGTCGAACGTTCTGACCAACCGCCTCAAGCTGATGTGCGATCAAGGTGTGCTCGAGCGCCTGCCCGACGACAAGCGCCCCGGCCGACCGAGATACGTCCTCACGGACAAGGGCCGCGAGTTAGCGCCCGCCCTGATCGTGCTGATGAAATGGGGCGACCGTCATTACCCGACCCCGGGTGGACCGCCGAGACTCACGCTTCACGCCGGCTGCGGCGGCAACGTCGGCGCCGATCTCCGCTGTGAGCGGTGCGGCCAGCGCATCGGCGGTGGCGAACTCGAGCTGCCTCCCGGGCCGGGTGCGACGCGGCCCCAATGATGGCCGGCCGCCTCAGTACGCGCTGGGGGCGAGCCTGCGCGCTCCCCGCCTGAGGGTCGCCCGCAGCGGAAGATGCTGTGAGCTATCCCCGACGTAGACCGCGTAGCGCCCCGCGTTGACCACCCACGTGCCTCGGCGGGTGCTCCAATACGCGAACGACACCTCGCTCAGGGGCATCGTCACGCGTTTGGATTGGCCGGGGCGCAGCGAGACGCGCAGGTAGCCCTTGAGCTGCCGGGGCGGCTCTCCGGTCTTGCGTGGGTCCCCAACATAGATCTGGGCCACGTCGGCCCCGGCGCGACGGCCGGTGTTGGTCACCGTGAAGCTGACCGATGCTCCTCCGCGCGTCGGTGTCGCACTGAGTCGTGAGAACCCGAAGGTTGTATAGGAGAGGCCGTATCCGAACGGAAACAGCGGCTTGACCCGCTTGGACTCATACCAGCGGTACCCGACCAGCAGTCGCTCGGAGTAGACCGAGTGGGGGCCGACGGTGTCGCCAGGTCTGGCCACGCCAGGCCACTGGGCGGGTGAGCGGATCGGGAGTTGGCTCATCGTGGCGGGGAAGGTCTGCGGCAGGTGACCGGACGGGTTGACGTCTCCGAACAGCAGGGCGGCGATCGCGTTGCCGTCCTGCTGACCGGGATACCAGGCTTCGAAGATCCCCTTCACCTGGCGAACCCACGGCATCAGCACCGGGCCGCCGGTGTCCAGAACGACGACCGTGTTCGGATTGGCGGCGGCGACGGCGGCGATCAGCGCGTCCTGATCGATCGGCTGGGGGGTGCAGCTGACGAACACGCACGTGCCGCCCGTGAGCGTGAGGTTCGGCCGGTCGATCCCCTCGCTCTCAGAGTCACCCACGAACACCACCGCCACGCGCGCCGCCTTCGCCGCCGCGACCGCCTGCGCGGTGTCCGTTCCGTCGGCATAGACCACCTTGTCTCCGTTCGCCGCCGCGCGCTTGCTGACGGCCTGCAGAGGGCTCACGATGCCGGGGAGGTCACCAATCTCTGGGACATGACCGCTGCCCTCACCGTTGTACTCGTTCTCGGCGCCCGCCTGCCCAGCGTCGGGGCCGATGACCGCGATCTCCCGGTGCCGGCCGCCCAGGGGGAGGATGCCGCCCTGATCCTTCAGCAGCACCGTGCCCTGTTCGGAGATCCGCCGTGCCAGCGTCACGTGCGCTCCGGTCGAGACGTTGGCGTGGAAGGCCGCGGGCTCAGACGCCGGGGGGTGGTCAAAGACGCCGACGCGGAACATGGCCCGGAGAATTCGCAACACGATGCCGTTCAGCGTGCTCACCGGCAACTGACCGTTGTGCACCGCCGCCGCGAGCGCGGGCCCGAAATAGGTCCCGGGCGAGATGTTCATCTCGATGTCAAGCCCGGCCTTGGCCGAGGCGACGGTCGAATGCGTCGCGCCCCAGTCGGACACGACGAAGCCCGTGAAATCGAACTGCTTGTCGAGCATCCCGAGGGTCCGCGCGTTCTGGCACGAATAGGTGCCGTTGATGCGGTTATACGAGCACATCACGCCCATCGCTCCGCCCTGGTGGATCGCGACGTCGTACTGCGGCGCGTACATCTCCTCCAGCGTGCGCTGATCGACATCTGCCGAATCGGCCGGCGGGGGAATGCCTCGGTCCGTTTCCTGGCTGTTGGCGATGAAGTGTTTGAGCGTGACGATCACGTGCTGACCCTCGATGCCACGCACAATGGCCGCACCGCCCTGGCCGGACAGGAAGGGATCCTCGCCCATGTACTCCCAGTTACGGCCATTCATCGGCACGCGGTCGGTCTCGAGCGCCGGCGCCAGCTGCACATCAATTCCCTTGCGCCAAGCCTCCTGCCCAAGCGCCTGACCGAACTCGTACTGCAGCTTCGGATCCCAGCTCGAGGACTGAGCGATCGGGGCGGGGAACGCCGTCGTACCTGACTGCTGGTCACCCACGCCCTGACCGGCGTCATTGAACGTGAGGTCCGGGATGCACAGACTCGGGACTCCCGGTATCCACCCGGCCATCCCGTCATGGAAAGAGAGCGGATAGCGCTGGTAGGTCATCGCGGCCTTCTCGGTCAGAGACATCGCCCGCAGCAGCATGGTCGCGCGGGCGTCCGCCGACAGGGATCTGTTCATCCACGGGCAGGACGCTGCGCGGGCCGAACCTACGGCTCCCATGAACAACAGGCCGGCGGTCAGGGCCATGCCCGCGCCGAGGCGCGCGACCCATCGGCGGCTCCTACGGAGGCAATGATCTGGTGCGTATCTCATCTGGGCAGCACTCGGTCCCTTGGATTCCATCAGAGCTCACGGGTGAGTGCATCTTCAGGAGTCGGCTGGCAGTCGGAGCGTGAATCGCGCGCCCCTGGTCGGGGCCGGATCGCAGGTGACCGTGCCGCCGTGCGCTTCGATCGTCCGGCGGACGATCGCGAGCCCGAGGCCCGTGCCGCCCCGCGGGCTTCGGGGAAGGCGGACGAACGGTTCGAAGATCCGTTCGCGCTGATCGGCGGGGACTCCGGGCCCGTTGTCGGTCACCGACATCGTTGGACCGTCCGCCGTCTGCGTTACCTCAACCACGACCGTGTCAGCGACCGCGAGCGCGTTGTCGAGCAGGTTGCGGACCGCGCGTAGCAGTGCGTCGCGGTCACCGGTGGCCGGAACCGGACCCGCGCTGACCAGTTCGACGCGTGCGGCCGGGTCGGTCGTGCGCGTGGCGTCCAGGGCAGCCGATGCGAGCTCGGCGAGGTCGACGGTCTCCCGGTGGGGTCGCTCGCGAGCGTCGAGCCGGGCGAGGTTCAACAGGTCGTCGATCAGTTGCCCGAGGCGACGGCTGTCACGCGCGAGTTGGGCTTCGATCGCGTCGCGCGCCGGGCGCGCCGGCTGATCTCGCAAGAGCCGCTCCGCGGTCGCCTGAAGCGCGGCGACCGGCGTGCGGAGCTCGTGGGAGGCGTCGGCCAGGAATGTCCGCATTGCCGCCTCAGACGCGCGCGCCTCCGAGACGGCGCGGTCGAGCAGCACGAGTGCGCGCGCGAGCGCCGCCAGCAGCGCGAGCGCGATCACGCCGCCGATCGCTTCGGTGATCTCCAGGCTACGGACCTGCCGGTCGATCCCGGCCCGGCTGCCCGTCAGCGTCGCGGGCACGTCTCTGCCGTCGACCGGGATCAGCTCGTGCACGGTCAGGAGCGCCTCGCCGGGGGGGTTCTGAAGGGTCCCGCCCTTGGCGGTGATCCCGGCGAGGTCGACCGAGATGCCCTCCACCTCGAGCGAACTGATCACTGACTTGAATATCGCCGGCGTGCGTGCCGCGCGGAGCGCGCTCGCCCCGGAGGTGAGGTCTGTGCGGAGCCGCTGCTCGAGCCCATCGCGGTAGCGCACCGTGATGATCACGACGAACGTCGCCAGCGTGGCGACTATCCCGAGTATCGAGACGACGATCAGCCGCGTGCGCGCGGGTCGGGCGCCGCTCACGGTGAGAACCGGTAGCCGATCCCGCGGACGGTGTGGATCAGACGCGGCTCGCCCATCCCGTCGATGTCCAGCTTTCGCCGCAGCGCGCTGACGTGAACCTCCACGAGGTTGTGGTCGTAGGCGTCATAGCCCCACACCTGGGTCAGCAGCTGGTCCTTGGATAGGGCCTGCCCGCGGTGACGCATGAGGAACGCCAGCAGTCGAAGCTCGGTCGAGGTCAGCGCGAGCTCCCGGCCGGCATGCGTGGCGAACCCGTGCTCTTCGTCCACCAGCAGCCGCCCTGCTTCCAGGACCTGTGGGATCGCGCCTCGGCGGCGCAGGACCGCCCGCACGCGCGCCATCAGCTCCTCGAGCGCAAACGGCTTGACCAGATAATCGTCGGCGCCCAGCTCGAGTCCGGCGACCCGATCGGCCACGGCGTCGCGGGCGGTCAGAAAGATGATCGGCAGCTCATGCTGCTGCCGGAGCAACCTCGCCAACTCAAAGCCGTTGCCGCTCGGCAGTAGCACGTCGAGGATGGCCAGATCGGGCGCGACAGCGAGCACGTCCGTCAGACGCGGGAGATCCTCGAACGCGGTGGCGGTGAACCGCTCGGCGCGAAGCGCGGCGAGTACCGCCTCGCGCACCGGCTGCTCGTCCTCGACCACCACCACTCGACCGATCGGCTCGCCCATCGCAGGAGCGATTGTCCCGGACGCTGCCTGAAGATCGGCTGAAGAACCGCGGCACTTCAGCTCGATCTCAGGTTCCGGCCCGATCCTCATCTTGACCCAGCCAGTGGCCACAGCGCCGCGAGGAAGAGGAGACCAAGATGAACGATCAAAGCGGCAGATCCGCCCGGCTTCGCAACTTCGCTGCGGGCGCGCTCGCTGCACTCGCTGTGGTCGGCGCGATCGCCGGCACCGCTGCCCTGGCCCGGCAATCGCACGCCAAGACGCACCACGCGGCGATTGCCAGCGGCCGGGTCACCAAGAAGCTGACCTCCCCGGTGCCGGATAAGGCCCACGCGCCACAGCCCACCGTCAACCAGCAGCCGTTCTTCAGCGCCATCGAACAGCTCGTCGACAACGGCACGATCACCGCGGCCGAGGGTCAGGCCGTCGATCGGGAGATCCGGGCCGGGCGGATCGACACGGACACGCTCGCGTCCAGCGGCCTCAGCCGGACTCAGCTCCAGGCGGTCAACCAGGCGCTCGGAAACATAAAGCGCGCGTTGGCCCGGAACGCTCAGTAGACACGTGTGAAAGCCACAGCGCGAACCGCAGCCGCGATCGCCGCCGCGACGGCGATCGCCGGGTGCGGCGCCAGCTCACCTAGCTCACCCAGCTCCGACGCCCAGACCAACGCGAGCCCGGCTCAAGCCCAACGGGACATACTGGACTTCGCCCGCTGCATGCGCTCACACGGGGTACCGAACTTCCCCGACGACCTCACTTTCCGGAACGTCCCGGGGATCAACTCATCCTCTCCCGCGTTCGAGACCGCTCAGGCGTCCTGCCAGCGGCTGCTGCCAGTGAAGGCGCCTCCCGCGGCCGCGCCGTCCGCGCAGACACGCGACAAGCTGCTCCGGCTCTCGAACTGCCTGCGCACGCATGGGTACCCGAGCATGCCCGACCCGAGACCCAACCCGCCCCCAGCGCACTCCCTCCAATACAACACCCTCTTCGGGGAGGGGGATTACTGGATCGGGATTCCGAACGCAATCAACGCGCACTCGTCCGTGTTCATACGGGCGTTGCGCGTGTGCCACGCCAGTCCTTAGCCCCGTCGCCTTCCGCCTATACGTCAGAGGTTGACGGCGACGTACTTCGTCTCGAGGTACTCCTCGATCCCCTCGTAGCCACCCTCGCGGCCGAAGCCGGACTGCTTGACACCGCCGAACGGTGCCTGGGCATTGGAGACGATGCCCTGGTTGAGGCCGATCATTCCCGTCTCGAGCTTCTCGCACACGCGCAGGGCACGCTTGAGGTCGTTGGTGAACACGTACGCCACCAGGCCGTACTCGGTGTCGTTGGCGGCCGCGATCGCCTCATCCTCATCCGCGAAGCCCTTGACCGGCGCCACCGGGCCAAAGATCTCCTCGGTCAGGAGCTTGGCGTCGTCGGGAATGTCAGTGAGCACGGTCGGGTTGTAGAAGTATCCGGCTCCGTCCCGGGCCTGGCCGCCGACCACGGCGTGGGCGCCGCGGGCGATGGCGTCCTGCACAAGGTCTGAGACCTTGCCGCGCTGGGTGTCGTCGATCAGTGGACCCACGTCGGTGTCCTCCTCGACGCCGCGCCCGAGCTTCAGCGCGCCCATCTTGTCCGCCAGCTTGTCTGCGAACTGCTCAGCTACGGCGTCAGCGATGTGGAACCGGTTGGCTGAAGTGCAGGCCTCGCCCATGTTCCGCATCTTGGCCACCATCGCGCCGGCCACCGCAGCGTCGATGTCAGCGTCCTCGAACACGATGAACGGGGCGTTACCACCGAGCTCCATCGAGAGCTTGAGCAGAGTCTCAGACGCCTGGGCCATGAGTGTCCGGCCGACCTCGGTCGAGCCGGTGAAGGACAGCTTGCGCAGGCGCTGGTCCGCGATCAGCGGGCCGGTGGTCTGGCTCGATGACGACGCCGTGAACAAGTTCAGCACGCCGCCCGGGAGGCCCGCCTCCTCGAGGATCTTGCCCAGCATCAGCATTGACAGCGGCGTCTGCTGGGCCGGCTTGACCACCATCGTGCAACCGGCGGCGATCGCCGGGCCGATCTTGCGGGTCCCCATGGCCAGCGGGAAGTTCCAGGGCGTGATCATCAAGCACGGACCGACGGGCTGCTTCATCGTCAGCACCCGCCCGGCGCCGCCCGCGGCCACCGTGTAGCGGCCGTCGATCCGGACCGCCTCCTCGGAGAACCAGCGGAAGAACTCTGCCGCGTAGGTGATCTCGGCCAGCGATTCCTTGATCGGCTTGCCCATCTCGAGCGTCATCAGCAGCGCCAGGTCGTCCTTGCGCTCGATGATCGTCTCGAACGCGCGACGCAGGATTTCGCCTCGCTCACGGGGAGCCATGGCGGCGAACTCGGGTCCGGCGTCGACGGCGGCGTCCAGCGCGGCCTTGGCGTCGTCGACCGAGGCGTCGGCCACCTCGCACAGCTCCTCGGCGGTGGAGGGATCCTCCACGGCGAGGGTGCCCTTGGCACCGTCTCGCCACTCGCCGCCGATGTACAGCTGCTTGGGAACCTGGTCGAGGACTTGCTGCTCTTGGGAGGCGGTGATCGTGCTCATGGCTCTCAACCTACTACCCCCGCCCCGCAAGCCACACACAGGCTCACGAGGCGGGGGAGAGGAGGAGGTTCTTGAGGCCGGCGGTTAGGCCGTCGCTGACGTCACTGAGGCCGATTCGAGCGTCTGAGCCAGCACCTCGTCGATGGTCATCGCGAAGTGGAAGCTCATCGCTTCCCGGACCTCTTCGGGCACGTCATCGAGGTCTCCGCGGTTGCGCTCCGGGAGCACCACATCGGTGAGACCGGCCGCGTGAGCGGCGAGCACCTTCTGCTTGACGCCTCCGATCGGCAACACCCGACCCTGGAGCGTGACCTCACCGGTCATGCCGACCGTGTGCTTCACGGGCCGGCCGCTCAGGAGCGAGGTCAGCGCCGTCACCATCGTCACGCCGGCGCTGGGGCCGTCCTTGGGGATCGCCCCCGCGGGCACGTGGACGTGGAACGAGCGGTCCTCGAACTGGGTCGTATCGATGTTCAGTTCGGACGCGTGGCCGCGGACGTAGGAGAGCGCGATCTGCGCTGACTCCTTCATCACGTCACCCAGCTGTCCGGTCAGGGTCAGTCCGGGCTTGCCGGGCATCCCCGTGGCCTCGACGAACAGGACGTCACCACCGGCGCCGGTGACCGCAAGTCCGGTCGCCACGCCGGGGACCGCGGTGCGGATCGCCGACTCCTGGAAGTGCCGCTGGCGGCCGAGGGCGTCCCGGATCAGCTCCAGATCGATCACGACCGGGGTCGTGGCCTTCTCGGAGGCGATCTTCGTCGCCGTCTTACGCAGCAGCGTTCCCAGGTCACGCTCGAGCTGGCGGACGCCGGCCTCGCGCGTGTACTCGGTGGTCACGGTGTTCAGCATCTCGTCGGAGATCTCTACCTCCTCCGAACGCAGTCCGTTGCGCTCCAGCTGGCGCGGCCACAGATACCCGCGGGCGATGGCGACCTTCTCGGAGGTGGTGTACCCGTCGAAACGGATCACCTCCATGCGGTCAAGCAACGGCCCGGGAATCGTGTCGGCGACGTTCGCCGTGGCGATAAACATGACCCCGCTCAGGTCGAGCTCGAGATCGAGGTAGTGATCGCGGAATGAGTGGTTCTGGGCCGGATCGAGGACCTCGAGCAGGGCCGCCGAGGGGTCTCCGCGCCAGTCGGCGCCGACCTTGTCGACCTCGTCGAGCATGATCACCGGGTTCATCGTCCCGGCATCTCTGAGGGCCCGGACCAGACGTCCCGGGAGCGCACCGATGTAGGTCCGCCGATGGCCACGGATCTCGGCCTCGTCGCGGACGCCGCCCAGTGACATGCGGACGAACTTGCGTCCGGTGGCACGGGCGATCGACTCGCCGATCGAGGTCTTTCCGGTGCCGGGGGGGCCGATCAGGGTCAGGATCGCGCCGGAGCGCTTGTCTTCGGTGATCCCGCGATCGACACGCAGCTTCTTGACCGCGATGTACTCGACGATCCGGTCCTTGACGTCCTCCAGGCCGGCGTGATCCTCATCGAGGATCGTGCGGGCGTGTTCGGGGTCGAGCTTCTCCTCTGAGTTCTCAGACCACGGGACGGCGATCAGCCAGTCCAGGTAGGTGCGGATCACGCTGGACTCAGCCGACTGTTCACCCATCTTCTCCAGCCGTCCGAGCTCCTTCTCGGCCTGCTCGCGGGCGTGCTCGGGCATACCGGCTTCCTCGATCTTGGTCCGGTACTCCTCGACCACCGAGGCGTCATCCTCGTTCAGCTCCTTGCGGATCGACTCCATCTGCTTGCGCAGGAAGTACTCCCGCTGCTGCTTCTCGGCGCCGGACTCGACGTCCTCGCGGATCCGCTTGCGGACCTGAAGCTCGGCCAACCGCTCGCGCTGGAAGCCCAACGCCAGCTCCAGCCGCTCGGTCACGTCGACGCTCTGCAGAAGCTCAACCTTCTGCTCGTAGCGCAGATCGGGGCTGTACCCGGAGGTGTCGGCCAGGGGTCCCGGCTCCGAGATCGAGCGCAGGAAGGCCGAGATGCGGCCATCATCGCCGCGGACCTCGAGGATCTCCTCGACCACGGCGCGGTACTCACGCTCGAGGTTGCGGGTCTTCCCGTCCACCGGGACGGGATCGGGACTCTCCTCGACCTCGACGAACAGCCGTCCGTCGGGGAGCGTCTGGGCGGCGCCGGCGACGCCGCGGTGCAGGCCCTGTAGCGACACCGCGCGGCCTCCGCCGGGGAGGCGGACCTGTTCGGTGACCTCGGCCACTGTGCCGATGGCGGCGAATTCGTTCTCGTGGCGGGGCACGAGCAACACGCGCTCTTCCTGGCCGGTCTCGATGGCCAGCGTGAGCGACATGCCCGGGAAGACGACGATGTCATCCAGCGGGACTAAAAGTAGGCGACTCATCAAGACTTCACTTTCGTTAGTTGCTTACGACAGATAAGAGAAGGATATCACCGCAGCGGGCGTTTTACCAGTGGATCTAAGTGTGCGTGACTAAGATTATCAGGGCACTCGTTGCCGTCCGGCAGGGGCGCGGGCGGGGGCCGGCCCCCGCGCACACCGTCGATCTGGGATCATCGCCGCTGATGTCCGCCGCAGACCGCCGCTCCGGATCCAAGGCGCCCGATGGCGCCCACGATGTTCTGGCCGCCGAGGAGTTCGGAGTCCCCGCTCCCGACCCGGATCTGCACCACCACGGTCCGGTCGCGTTGCCGGAGGACCCCACGGGGATCGCCGAGCCCCATGACGTTCTCGCGGCCGAGGAGTTCGCCCTGCCCGCGCCGCGCTACGGCGGCGGCGAGCCCTTCGGCGTTACGCGGCGCACCGCGCTGCCCTCCCGCCGGACCACTTTTGCGCTCGCCGGCCTGGCTGTTTCATTCTTGCGACGCCGCCGGCGCAAACGTCGCAGTTAAGTTCCGCGCCGTTACAGGACCTCGTGCCACGCTGGCGAGGTGGCAACTGGCGAGGCGCGAAATGGCGACGGGCGAAATGGCGAGGGGCGAGTTACTCCCGTATACGGGGAGCAGATCGACACTCGATTGGCCGACCTCGCCGCGAACCAGCACAACGTGGTCTCCACGGCCCAACTGCGGGCCCTTGGCCGGTCGGACAACACGATCGCGCGGCAGGTCCGCCAAGGCTGGCTGCACCGCAAGCATCGGGGCGTATACGCCGTAGGTCACGGGAGACTGTCGGTGCGAGGGCGCTGGATGGCCGCCGTGCTCGCCTGCGGTCCGGGCGCCGTGCTGAGCCACCGAGCCGCGGCCGCCCTTTGGGAGCTCACAGCCGCTCCGGGAGGTCCCGTCGACGTCACGGCGCCAACGCGGCACGGTCACCGCGGCATCCGCTGTCACCGGTGTCGAACGCTCGAGCCCGAAGACGCCACCGTGGTCGACCACATCCCCGTCACCAGTGTCACCCGCACGATCGTCGACCTCGCCGCCATCCTCCCGCTGCAGAGGTTGCGCACAGTGCTCGAAGCGGCCCAGCGCCGGGAGTTGCTGGACTTCCGCCGGCTGGACGGTGTCCACGGACGCCGAGGCGCGCGGGTGCTCAGGCAAGCGCTGGCCGAGCTCCACGACGAAGCCCCCTGGACCCAATCCGAGCTCGAGCGCCGGCTCCTGGAGCTCATTCGAGCCGCGAGCCTGCCGGAGCCCCAATGCAACGTCATGGTCGACGGTCTCCTGGTCGACTTCTACTGGCCCGACCACGAGCTGATCGTCGAGGTGGACAGCTACGGCTTTCACCGGAGCCGGCGATCGTTCGAGGACGATCGCCGCCGGGACGCCATCCACACGCTGGCCGGCCGCCGGACGTTCCGTCCCACCTACGAGCGGATCACGCGCGAGGCGGATGCCGTGATCCGCGACCTCAGTGCGCTGCTCGAGACCGAGCCGACCGGGCCGAAGGGGCCATCAGGTCCGTGATCGTGCCCTCCGCCATCTCGGCGGCGAAGCCGACGGTCTCCGACAGCGTGGGGTGGGGGTGCACGGTCAGCGCCAGGTCCTCGGCATCGGCGCCCATCTCGATCGCATGCACCGTCTCGGCGATCAGCTCGCCCGCGCCCACCCCGACGATCCCGCAGCCGAGCACCCGCCTGGTGCCCGGCTCGAGCAGAAGCTTGGTCAGCCCGTCATCGCGCCCGAGCGCCAGCGCCCGCCCCGAGGCCGCCCAGGGGAATGCTGCCTTCTCGTACTCGATGCCCTCGGCCTTCGCCACCGTCTCGGTCAGCCCCATCCACGCGACTTCGGGGTCGGTGTAGGCCACCGACGGTATGGCCCGCGGATCGAACTCGGCCCCGGCCACCCCGGCGATGACCTCGGCCGCCACCTTGCCCTCGTGGCTGGCTTTGTGGGCCAGCATCGGGCCGCCCACGATGTCTCCGATCGCGTAGATCCCGGGGACGCCGGTGCGCATGCGCGAGTCAACCGGGATGAACCCACGCTCGTCCACGGTGACTCCCGCCACGGTGGCGTCGATCGCGCGCCCGTTCGGTACCCGGCCGACCGCCACCAGGATCTGGTCAAAGATCTCAGCACCAACGCCCTCGATCTCGACCTTGAGGCCACCCTTCTGGACCGTCACCGAGTTCACCCGCGTGCCCAGGTGGATCGCCTCGTAGCGCCCGGCGATGCGCTTCTGCAGCGGGCGGATCAGGTCCGGGTCGCAGCCGGGGATCAACTGGTCCAGCATCTCGACGACTGTCACCCTCGACCCGAGCGCGTCATAGACGCAGGCCATCTCGAGCCCGATGATCCCGCCGCCGATGACCAGCAGCCGCCCAGGCAGGCCCCCGGACGGCGAGAGCGCACCGGTCGAGTCAATGATCCGCGGGTCGTCCGGCAGGCCCGGCACCGACGCCACCTGCGAGCCCGCGGCGATGATGCAGTTCTCGAACGTGACCTCCCGCTCGCCCACGGCGAGGACATTCGGCCCGGCAAATCGCGCGACTCCGTGGATGACCTCGACCCTGCGCCGCCGGGCCAGCCCGGCGAGCCCGTCCGTGAGCTTGTCCACCACCGATGTCTTCCAGCCCATCAGGGCATCGAGGTCCACCTGGGGCGGGCCGAAGGAGATCCCGTGGCCCGCCATCTCCTCGGCCTCGGCCACGACGCGCGCTGCGTGCAGGAGTGCCTTGGAAGGAATGCAGCCGACGTTCAGGCACACGCCCCCGAGACGCTCGTAGCGTTCCACGAGCGCCGTCCGGAGTCCCAGATCGGCGGCCCGGAACGCGGCCGTGTATCCGCCCGGCCCGGCGCCGAGAACAACCACCTCAAAGTCTCGCCCCGCGGGCGGCGCGGGCTCGGGCTCCCGGATCACGCCGGGACCGGCACCGGCTGCATTTGCCCCGGGACCGGCTTCGGCGGACTCGAGCGTCATCAGCACGCTCCCCTCCGACACCCGGTCACCGATCGCCACCTGCAGCTGAACCACCTTCCCCGCCACCGGAGCCGGCACGTCCATGGTGGCCTTGTCGGACTCGAGCGTGACCAGCGGGTCCTCGACCGCCACCGTGTCGCCGGCCGATACGAGGATCTCGATCACGGGGACGTCCACGAAGTCCCCGATGTCCGGGACCCGGACCTCAGAGGCGCTCACAGAAGGGCCCGGCGCAGGTCCGAGAGCACCCGGGCCAGGTAAGCCGCGAAGCGGGCCGCCGCCGCGCCGTCGATCACCCGATGGTCATAGGAGAGTGACAGCGGGAGGATCAACCGGGGCACGAAGGAGTCGCTCGCGGGATCCCACACCGGCTTCATCGCCGAGCGGGTGGCGCCCAGGATCGCGACCTCGGGAGCGTTGACGATCGGGGTGAACGAGGTCCCTCCGATGCCGCCCAGCGAGGAGATCGTGAACGTCGAGCCGCTCATGTCACCCGGCGTGAGCTTGCCCTCGCGCGCCTTCGCTGACAGCGCCGTGAGTTCGGCGGCGATCTCGAGCAGACCCTTGGCATCGGCTCCCTTGATCACTGGGACCACGAGGCCGCCCGGAGTGTCGGCGGCGAAGCCGATGTTGTAGTACCGCTTGAGCACCAGGGCGTCGCCGTCCAGGGACGAGTTGAAGATCGGGAACTCCTTCAGCGCGGCCACGCACGCGATAACCAGGAACGAGACCATCGTCACCTTGGCCACATCCTGCTCTGAGTTCAGCCGCTTGCGCCACGCCTCGAGCTCGGTGATGTCCGCGTCCTCGTTATGCGTGACGTGCGGGATCATCACCCAGTTGCGGGCCAGGTTCGGGGCCGAGATGCGCTGGATGCGCGATCTCTCGACGCGCTCCACGGGGCCGTACTTCGCGAAGTCGACAGCCGGCCAGGGCGCCAGCGAGAGACCCAAACCAGGACCCGCCGCCGCAGGCGAAGCGGGTCCATTTTCCACCACGTCCTCCTTGGTGATCCGTCCCTTGCGCCCGGTACCGGTGACCCCGTTGAGCTCGACGCCGAGCTCGCGGGCCAACCGCCGCGCCGACGGGCTGGCATAGATCGGCCCGCTTGGGGGTGAGGGGGTCTCGGAGCCCCCGGCCGGCGCCGGTGTCTCGGGCTCGGCGGGCGTCCGTTCCGGCGCCGGTGCCTCGGGCTCGGCGGGGGCCGGCTGCGAGGCTGCCGGGGAGGCGCCGTTCTCGGCCTCGATCGTCATCAGGGTCGCGCCCTGGGAGACGCGGTCGCCGACCTTGACCGTCAGCTCCTTGATCACACCCGCCACCGGAGCGGGCACGTCCATGGTGGCCTTGTCGGACTCGAGCGTGACCAGCGGGTCCTCGACCGCCACCGTGTCGCCGGCCGAGACGAGGATCTCGATCACGGGTACGTCATCGAAGTCACCGATGTCCGGGACCTCGACGGTCATCAGGGTGGTACTCATACGGTGGTCGGCATCGGGGCCTCGGGGTCGATTTCGTACTTCTCGATCGCACTCTGCACGACCGCGCGGTCGATCTCGCCGGCGTCGGCGAGCTCCTTGAGCGCCGCGACGGCCACGTAATGGCGATCCACCTCGAAGAACCTCCGCAGCGCGCTGCGGAAGTCACTGCGGCCAAAGCCATCGGTGCCCAACACGCGGTAGGAGGCCGGAACCCATTGGCGGATCTGATCGGCGAAGGCACGGATGTAGTCGGTCGAGGCGACCACCGGGCCGCGCCGTCCGGCGAGTGACTCGGTGACATACGCGCGCCGCGGTTCGGCCTCCGGGTGCAGCATGTTCCAGCGCTCCACCTCGAGCCCGTCACGCCGCAGTTCCGTGAACGAGGTCGCGCTCCAGACGTCGGCCAACACGTCGAAGTCGCGCTCGAGGAGCTCGGCCGCGGCCATCACCTCGCGCAGGATCGTGCCCGAGCCGAGTAGCTGCACGCACGGCTTGCCGGCCTCGGAGGACGCCTCGCGCAACAGGTACATCCCGCGCAGAATTCCCTTCTCGGCCCCGGCGGGCATCTCGGGATGGACGTAGTTCTCGTTCATGAGCGTCAGGTAGTAGAAGCTGTCCTCCTGCTCGGTGACCATTCGCCGGAGCCCGTCCTGGACGATGACCGCGACCTCGTAGCCGAACGTGGGGTCGTAGGCGCGGCAGTTGGGCACGACCGAGAACAGCACGTGGCTGTGGCCGTCCTGGTGCTGGAGGCCCTCGCCGTTGAGCGTCGTGCGGCCGGCGGTCCCGCCGACGAGGAACCCGCGCGTGCGGCTGTCACCCGCCGCCCAGACCAGGTCACCCACGCGCTGATAGCCGAACATCGAGTAGTAGATGTAGAACGGGACCATCTGCACGCCGTGCGCGCTGTAGGACGTCCCGGCGGCGATGAAGGACGAGATCGAGCCGGCCTCGGTGATCCCCTCTTCGAGGATCTGGCCGTGCTCGTCCTCCTTGTAGAACATGAGCTGCTCGGAGTCCTGGGGCTGGTACAGCTGGCCCACGGGCGAGTAGATCCCAACCTGACGGAACAGGCCTTCCATCCCGAACGTGCGCGACTCGTCGGGGATGATCGGGACGATGTGCCGGCCGATCGACTTGTCGCGCAGGAGCGCCGCCAGTACCCGTACGAACGCCATCGTGGTGGAGATCTCTCGCTCGCCGGTGCCCTGAAGCTGGGACTCGAAGGTCTCGAGGGCGGGGACCTCCAGTGGTGGCGCGTGGCGGCGGCGCACGGGCATGAGGCCGCCTAGCGCGGCGCGGCAGTCACGCAGATAGCGCATCTCCGGGGCGTCGTCCGGGGGCTTGTAGTACTCCGCGTCGCGGACCTGCTCGTCGGTCAGCGGAAGCTCGAACCGGTCGCGGAACGCGAGCAGCGCGGCCTCGGTCATCTTCTTGGCCTGGTGGGTGATCATCTGGCCTTCGCCCGAGACGCCCATGCCGTAGCCCTTGATCGTCTTGGCTAGGATCACGGTCGGGGTGCCGGTGTGCTTGGCGGCTGCGTCGTAGGCCGCGAACACCTTCTGCTGGTCGTGGCCGCCGCGGTTCAGCAGCCAGATCTCCTCGTCGCTCATGTGCGCCACCCGCTCGAGCAGGCGCGGGTCACGGCCGAAGAAGTGCTCTCGGACGTAGGCGCCGTCCCGGGACTTGAACGTCTGATAGTCGCCGTCCACGCAGTCCTCCATGACCTTGACCAGCGCGCCGTCGGTGTCAGCGGCCAGGAGCGGATCCCAGCGGCTGCCCCAGATGACCTTGATCACGTTCCAGCCGGCACCGCGGAAGTCTGACTCGAGCTCCTGGATGATCTTGCCGTTGCCCCGGACCGGGCCGTCGAGCCGCTGGAGGTTGCAGTTGACAACCCAGATCAGGTTGTCCAGGTGCTCGCGTCCGGCCAGGCCGATCGAGCCCATCGACTCGGGCTCGTCCATCTCCCCGTCGCCGAGGAAGGTCCAGACCTTGCGGCCATTGGTGTCGGCGATCCCGCGCGCGGCCAGGTACTTCATGAACCGCGCCTGGTAGATCGAGTTGATCGCGCCCAGGCCCAGCGACACGGTGGGGAACTGCCAGAAGTCGGGCATCAGCCACGGGTGCGGGTAGGAGGCCAGCCCGCCCGGGCTCGAGACCTCCTGGCGGAAACCGTCCAGCTCGGCGGCGCTCAACCGCCCCTCGAGGAACGCGCGCGCGTAGTTGCCGGGCGAGGAGTGACCCTGGAAGTAGACGAGGTCCCCCGGGCGCTCCTCGGTGTGGGCGTGCCAGAAGTGGTTGTAGCCCACCTCCATGAGGGTGGCCACCGACTGGAAGGTGGCGATGTGGCCACCGAGCTCGGAGGACAGCTTGTTGGCCCGTACGACCATCGCGATGGCGTTCCAGCGCACGATCGAACGCAGCCGGCGCTCGAGCCCCGCGTCGCCCGGGAAGGGCGGCTCGAGCTCGGCCGGGATCGTGTTGACATAGGCCGTGTTGAGGCTGGCGATCGTGCCCGTGCCCGCGTGCTGCGCGCGCTCGACCACGCGCGTGAGGATCTCCCGCGCACGGTCAGGCCCGTCATGCGCCACCACCGCATCAAGCGCCTCGAGCCATTCGGTCGTCTCGACCGCGTCGAGGTCGGCTCCGGCTCCGTTGCTGCTGGGCGTCTTGAGTCGCTCGGTCATACCCTGGACTGTCGGTCTCCTCCTCGAGCGCGACCTGGAGCGACTATAGCTGTGTGTCCATCCTCACACGGGATGCCTTCTTGCGCCGCTTTCGCGTAGCGTGCCGGGCATGAGCCTGCGTGAGGTCGAAGGTCCGGCGGGCCCACCCTGGGAACGTGACATGGTCGGGACGCTGGACCGGCTCGTCGTCGAGTCAGACGTGCTGGCCGGGAACCCGCTCGGCGATCCCGTGCGTCGTCCGCTCTACGTCTATCGCCCACCGGGGCTCGAGCCCGGCGGGCCGGACGCCGTGCCGTCCGTGTATGTGATCCAGGGCTACAGCGGCCAGGTCGACATGTGGCTTGGGCGCACCGCGTTCGAGCCGACGTTCGTCGAACGTCTTGACGCGATGTTCGCTGCCGGCGAGTGCCCTCCGGCGGTGATCGTCCTCGTCGATGCCTGGACGTCGATGGGCGGCTCGCAGTTCCTGAACTCGGTCGGCACGGGCCGCTACATGGACCACCTGTGTGATGAGGTGGTGCCGTTCGTGGATGAGCGCTACCCGACCCGGCCCGACCGCGATCACCGGGCGCTGGCCGGCAAGTCCTCGGGTGGATACGGAGCCATGGTGGTTCCGATGCTCCGGCCGGACGTCTTCGGGGCGCTGGCCTCGCACGCGGGTGACGCCCTGTTCGAGTGTTCCTACCAGCCCTCGTTCCCAGCCATCGCCCGCCTGCTCCGGGACGAATTCGACGGCTCGTTCGAGGCGCTGCTGAAGCGGGTGGCCGAGGAGCCCGTGTTCGACTGGCCCCGGTTCGGCGAGGCGTTTTCTATGTACGCGTACGCGTGTTGCTACACGCCGGACCCGGACCGCCCGGGCCGCGCCCGGCTGCCCTTCGATATCTCGACCGGCCGCCTGATCGACGACGTCTGGGCCCGCTGGCTCGAGCTCGACCCGGTCCGGATGGTGAAATCTCACGCCGACGAGCTGCGGAGCATGCGGCGTATCTATCTCGACGCCGGCAAGTCCGACGAGTTCTTCCTCGACCTTGGCGCGCAGGCGTTCTCAGCCGAGCTTTCCGCGCATGGCATCGAGCACACGCTCGAACTGTTCGAGGGCAAGCACGGTGGGATCGGCTACCGCTACCCGGGGGCGATCCGCGAGCTGGTGGAGGCTCTGTCCTGACTGCCACCGCTCAGCTCGAGCTCGCCTTCGCCGGCCCCGCCGCATTGGCGGAAAAGGTGCGAGCTCGCGAGGTCACCCCACGCGAGCTCGTGGAGCTCTACCTGGGGCGCATCGAGGCGCTGAACCCGAAGCTGAACGCGTTCCGGGTGGTCATGGCCGAGCAGGCGCTGGCCGCCGCCGATCAGCTGTCTGACCTCGACGGTCTGCTGGCCGGTGTACCGATTGCCGTCAAGGACGACATCATGTTCGCCGGCCAGGTGGCGACGAAGGGATCGCGGAGCTACGGCGCGCCCGCGGTCACCGATTCCGAGGTCGTCCGGCGGTTGCGGGCTGCTGGGGCGATTCCGATCGGAATCACCAATGTCCCCGAGCTGATGATCTTCCCCTGGACGGCGACCGAGGCCAACGGCATTACGCGGAATCCGTGGAACACCGAGCGCACGACCGGCGGCTCCTCGGGTGGGTCCGCGGCGGCAGTGGCGGCCGGGATGGTGGCCGCGGCCACGGCGTCTGACGGTGGTGGTTCGATCCGTATCCCCGCCGCCTGCTGCGGCCTGGTGGGGATGAAGCCGAGCCGGGGCCGAGTGTCCACGCTGCCCGCGGGTCCCGGCTGGCTCGATCTGTCCGTGTTCGGCGCCCTGGCCCGCACGGTGCGTGACTCGGCACTGATGCTTGACGTGCTTCACGGCGTGGACCCGGCCCGGGAGTACGCCGCGCCGGCGTTCTCCGGGCGCTACACCGAGATGGCCGCCAGCGCTCCCGGGAAGCTTCGGATCGCCGTCTCGCGCAAGCTCCCGCCCGGCCTGTTGGCCAGCGTCTCGCGGGAACAGCGGGGGGCGTGGGAGCGCACCGGCACCCTGCTGTCGGACCTGGGCCACGACGTGCAGGAGAGGAGCCCGGCCTTCGGCTTGGCGCAGCTGGACTTCCTGCAGCTGTGGCTGCGGGGCATCTACCAGGACTCCCTCACGGTGCCCGACCGCACGAAGCTCGAACGCTCCACGCGTCAGATGGCAGCCGGGGGCCGCTACCTCGTTCCGCCCCGCCGCCGCGACCGCGTGCTCGGACGTCGCGCCGCCACCAGCGCCCGCATCATGGCTCTATGGGATGAGTTCGACGTGCTCCTGACGCCCGGGACAGCCCGGACCGCGATCGCCGCCGAGGGCGGCTTCGGCCACTCGGCCCCGCGGGCCATTGACATCGCCGGCCGCTTCACGCCGTTCACCCCTCTATTCAACCTCACCGGCCAGCCGGCGGTAACCCTGCCCGCCGGTATAGGTCATGATGGTCTTCCCCTGAGTGTTCAGCTCGTGGGCAGACCCGGCGCCGAGGACGTCCTGTACTCGCTGGCCGGGCAGATCGAATCAGCCGCCCCGTGGTCGCAGCAGCGTCCGGCGCTGGCGGAGTAGCCCTTTAAGGAGAGGTAGCGTCAGATGAGGTATTGCAGACGGTCGTTTTCGCTTCGGCCCGGCGCGAGCGTGCGCTGGACACTTCTGGCGGTTGTGGCGGGTCTCATGTTCGCCGCCTTGGCGCCAGCTGCTGGGGCCAAGGTCGTGTGGCTGTGCAAGCCCGGGGCGCACCCGGACCCGTGCACGCCCGGCCTGTCGACCACGGCGTATTCGCCCCAGCTGAAGAAGCTGGGGGTCACACACCCGAAGGCCGTGGCCAAGCCCAAGTTCGACTGCTTCTACGTCTATCCGACCGTGTCGGACCAGAAGACCACCAACGCCAACCTCCACATCGATCCCGAAGAGCGCTCGATCGCGCTCTACCAGGCGGCTCGCTACTCGCAGGACTGCCGCGTGTTCGCCCCGATGTACCGGCAGATCACGGTCCCGGCCCTCGAATCGGGCAACCATGAGACGCCGGCGGAGCTGAAGCTCCCGCTCAGCGACGTCCGCACCGCATTCAAGACCTACCTGCAGAAGTACAACCACGGCCGTCCGTTCATTCTCCTCGGACATTCACAGGGGTCGTTCGTGCTCGAGCAGCTGATCGCCAAGGACGTCGATCCGAAACCCGCGGTCCGGCGCCGGCTCCTGTCAGCGGTCCTGATGGGCGGCAACGTGCTGGTCAAGCAGGGGACCGGGATCGGTGGCACCTTCAAGCACATACCGGCTTGCAAGAGCGCGACTCAGCTGGGCTGCGTGGTGGCGTTCTCGACCTTCGATCAGACGCCGCCCGCTAACGCCATCTTCGGCCGGACGACGGTCAAGGGTGACCAGGTGCTGTGCGTGAACCCAGCCGCGCTGCTCCACTCCTCAGTCGTCGATCCGATCTTCCCGTCGGCGCCGTTCGCCCCCGGGACTCTGATCGCCGCTGGAATCTCGCTCTTGAAGATCACGCAGCCGACACCGTCCACGGTGTGGAGCACCGAGCCGAGCTCCTACTCGGCGAAATGCTCGTCGGCGGCGGGCGCCAACGTGCTCCGGCTGACTGCGCTCAACGGGGCACAGGTGGCCACTCCGAGCCCCGACCCGACGTGGGGACTGCACCTGCTGGACGCCAACATCGAGCTCGGTGACCTGGTCACGCTCGTGGCCAAGGAGGCGGCCGCGTGGGTGCATCACCCGCCGGCGACGTAAACGACACAGGCAGCTCTTTACATCCGGTCCGGGCTTCGGTACAGTGATGTACCGTGAGCACGCTGACCGAACCCGAAATCCGGTCTGACGAGCAGCCGAGCGGCATCGGCGCCGCCCCGCCTTCGCCGGCGGGACCCGTCGAGCCTTCCGAGACGGTCCGGATGCCGCCGGCTCAACCACTGCCCATGTGGTTGCAGACGATCCGCTTTGGTCGCCGCCCGCTGGCGTTCAACATGGGCGCCTACAACCGGTTCGGGGACGTCTGGCAGATGAGCATCATCTCCCGCAAGGAGCCGTTCGTGGTCACCTGTCATCCGGACCACATCCAGTCCCTGTTCAAGGCCAAGCCGCAGGACGCCCCGTCGCTCACCGGAGAGTCGCCGTTACGCCCGATTCTCGGCCCCAACTCGATCCTCACCTCGGTTGGCGCTCGGCACATGCGCCAGCGCAAACTGCTGCTCCCCCCGTTCCACGGGGAGGCGGTGCAGCGGTACGTGCAGATGATCACGGAGGTGGCCGAGCGCGAGATCGACCGCTGGCCGATCGGAGAGACGTTCGCGCTCGCCCCCCGGATGCAGGCGGTCACGCTGGACGTGATCATGAGCGGGATCTTTGGCGTCGAGGGAAAGCCTGCTCCCGGAACCACCGAGCACCGTATGCGTCAGACGATCCGCCGCCTGAGCCAGGCCTCGACCAGCCCGGCGTTCCAGCTCATCGAGCTGCAGAACGCGGGCCGCAAGGAGCCGACCGGGATCCTGCGCCATCTGCTGGCGATCATCGACCGCCAGATCTTCGCCCTCATCCGTGAGCGCCGGGCGGCGGTAGGGGATGAGCGCGCTGACATCCTCTCGGTGCTGCTCCAGGCGCGCGACGAGGACGGCGAGCTCCTCACAGACCAGGAGCTCCGTGATGAGCTCATCTCGCTCGTCCTGGCCGGCCACGAAACCACCGCCAACCAGCTGGCCTGGATATTCGAGCGCCTGCTCCGGACCCCGGCCGCATATGACCGTCTGCGCGAGCTGACCCGGGAAGGCGGCCCCGAGGCCGACGCCTACGTCGAGGCCACGATCCACGAGGGGATGCGCAACCGCCCCGTGATCCCGATGATCGTCCGCATGGTCAAGCGCCCCTGGAGGTTCGGGGAGTACATCCTGCCCGCCAACACCCCGGTGGCCGTCAGCATCATCGCCCTGCACCACCGTGAGGACGTCTACCCCGATCCGTTCTCGTTCCGCCCCGAGCGGTTCGTGGGCCAGAAGCCCGGCACCTACACCTGGATCCCGTTCGGCGGCGGGATCCGGCGCTGCCTGGGCGCGTCCCTGGCCATGGCCGAGCAACGCGTGGTTCTGAACGCCATCGCCCGCCGCTCCGACCTCCGGGCGCCCAATCTCCGGGCCGAGCGGGCCTCGCAGCGCAACGTGACGACGATCCCGAGTGGTGGGGCCAAGGTCGTCGTCGAGCAGCGCTACGCCGCCTGAGCACGACCGCGTCGCTCTGTCACTGCAGATCGCTACCGTGACGGTCATGCCAGGATCACGAGTCAGCATGACCGCCGAGCGCGAGAGCGGGCGCGCGGGTGAGCCCGGTGCCGAGCCACTCGGCCACCGCGACCGCCTGATCGCGGCGATGGCCGCTTCGATCGAGGAGAAGGGCTACCGCGACACCACCGTCGCCGACGTGGTCCGGATCGCTCGCACCTCGCGCCGCAACTTCTACGAGCACTTCGAGGACCGGGATGCCTGCTTCCTGTCCCTGTTTGACGCCACCAACGACGCGATGATGCGCGCCGTCGCGGCGGCGGTTCACCCGGATCAGCCACTCGACGAGCAGGTCGACAACGCCGTTGACGCCTACATCGACAACGTGAGTCAGCAGCCCGCCCTGTACGCGAGCTTCGTCCGCGAGCTGCCCGGGCTCGGGCAGGCCGGCGCCGAGCGCGGGCTGGCCACGCTCGAGCGCTTCGCCGCACTGCTCGTCACGCTGGTCGACTCGGGGCGCGCCGCGCAGCCCGAACTGAGCGTCCGGCCGCTGACAGTGGACACCGCCATCATCATCGTCGGCGGCCTGCGCGAGCTCGCCGTGATCTCGCTGCAGCGCGGGCGCGACGTCCGCGAGCTACGCGCGAGCGCCGGGGCGACGGTCAAGGCGATCCTCACCGGCACGCTTCTCTAGACCCCGGTCCCCCGATCAGCCCCCGACCGAACGTCGATCCGGGCGATCAACCCCCGACCGGACGTCGATCCGGCCGGTCAACCCCCGAAACGCGCAAACCGACGCCTCGGTTGGATCGGTTTGCGCGTTTGTCGGCTATAGCCCCCATTCGGGGACGAGCGACGGGCAGCGATGACGGTTTTTCACAAACCGGTTAGGGCTCGACACGACAGCGGCGGTATGCTAGCGTACCGCTCTCGGTACATTGACGTACCGGAGCGACGACCGAACCCGATGACCGCACCGACGACCGCACCGATGAGCGAAGCGAAGGGGATGCCCAGAATGCATGCTGGCGGCGAGGAACACGTGGAGATCGCGATCGCTGGTGCCGGCCTGTCCGGCGTGGGCATGTCAATCGCGCTCAAACGCGACGGTTACGAGGACTTCGTCGTGCTCGAACGGGCCGACGATCTGGGCGGCACGTGGCGCGACAACAGCTACCCCGGGTGTGCCTGCGACATCCCGAGCGTTCTCTACTCATTCTCTGACGAGCAGAACCCCGGGTGGAGCCAGGCGTTCGCCGGCCAGCCCGAGATCTGGGAGTACATACGTGACGTGGCCCGCCGCCACGAGCTCGCCTCGCACTTCAGGTTCGGACACGAGGTGCAGTCAGCGACCTGGAACGACGAGCGCCAGCTGTGGGAGATCGTGACCTCGCAGGGCGAGCTGACCGCTGACATCGTCATCTCGGCCACCGGCGCGCTGGCCGACCCGGCGATCCCTGACCTGCCCGGGCTCGAGCGGTTTGGCGGTCGTGTGTTCCACTCGGCGCGCTGGGATCACGAGCACGATCTGACGGGCCGCAAGGTCGCGGTGATCGGAACCGGGGCATCGGCGATCCAGTTCGTTCCCGAGATCCAACCCCAGGTGGGCAGTCTGCACCTCTTCCAGCGGACCCCCCCGTGGGTGCTGCCGCGCGAGAACCCGCGCATCCCCGAGCGCTGGAGGACCCGGTTCGCCCGGCACCCGCGGTTGCTGGCGCTGGCCCGGGGCAGCGTGTTCTCGCTGCTCGAGTCCTTGCACCTAGGCTTCCGGCATCCGGCCGTCATGCGGGTGGCCGAGTGGCGGGCCCGGGCGCACATCACGCGCCAGGTCACCGATCCGGTCCTGCGTGAGAAGCTGATCCCCGACTATCGGCTGGGCTGCAAGCGCGTCCTGGGGTCAAACACGTGGTATCCGGCGCTGGGCGCGGACAACGTGGACGTGGTCACTACAGGGATCCGAGAGGTGACCGAGACCGGCATCGTGGATGCCGACGGGGTCGAGCACGAGGCGGACACGATCATCTTCGGCACCGGGTTCCTGGTCACCGATCCTCCGATCAGTCACCGTGTCAAAGGCCGCGAGGGAGACACCCTGGCCAAGCGCTGGGCAGGCAGTCCGCAGGCCCACCTCGGAATGAGCGTGGCCGGCTTCCCGAACCTGTTCTTTCTCCTCGGCCCGAACACGGGCCTGGGCCACAACTCAGTCCTGCTGATGATCGAGGCCCAGATCGCATACCTGCGCCGGGCGCTGGCCCACCGCCGCCGGCAGGCAGCGGCCACGATCGAGCCCACCGCCGCCGCCCAGGCCGGGTTCGTCGCCGAGGTCGAAGCCGGCTCTGAGGGCAGTGTCTGGACCGCCGGTGGCTGCCTGAGCTGGTACACCGATGCCACCGGACGCAACTCCACGCTGTGGCCAGGTAGCGTGCGGGCCTACCAGCGGCGGCTGGCGCACTTCGACGCTCGCGATTACGCGACCGAGCTGCCCCGCCACGCCCCCAGCCGCGAGCCCGCGCTGGCCTAAACGGGACCGGAGAAGCCATGCGAAAGACGAGAGTTTCGGTTGATGGCCGCACCGCCTACGTGTCGGGCGCCGCGTCGGGGATCGGCCGAGCGATGGCGCAGCGGCTGGCCGCCCACGGCTGTCCGGTGGCGATTGTGGATCAGGACGAGGATGGCCTCGCCGCCACGGCGGACCTGATCCGCGATGACCGGGTCTTGGCCCGGAAGCTTGATGTGCGTGATCGCCAGGCCCAGATGGCGTTCGCTGCCGAGGTGGCCGAGTGGGCTCCATCTCCGCTGGGCATGGTGTTCAACAACGCCGGGGTGGCAACTTCCCAGAGCGTCGCCGAGGGCTCGGTCGAGGATGACGAGTGGGTGGTCGAGATCAACTTCCAGGGCGTGGTCAACGGGGTGCGGGCCTTCTTGCCCATCCTGCTGAGCCAGGACTCCGGGGTCATCGTCAACACCTCGAGCGTGTTCGGGCTGCTCGGGATGCCCTACCAGAGCTCCTACTGCGCCTCGAAGTTCGCCGTCCGCGGCTTCACCGACTCGTTGCGACAGGAGCTTCGGGGCACTGGTGTGCGCGCCACCACGGTCCATCCGGGCGGAGTGAAGACGAACATTGCGCGCAACGCCCGCTACCACGCTCATCCACTCGAGCCTGATCTGTCCCACGCCGATGCCGCCAAGCGGTTTGACGCGATCGCCATGACCACGCCCGAGCGGGCGGCCGAGATCATCCACGCCGGCGTCAAGGCGGGCAAGAGCCGGATCCTGGTCGGACCGGACGCATATTTCTTTGACGCGCTCGCGCGACTGATGCCGTCGCGCTACTTCGACGTCTTGGCTTTGCTCGAGCCGCTGGCTGCGCGCCGGCGCTGATTCGCAGCTCGCCGCGCCGAGCCGCCACTCTTCGCCGCGTGGCGGGTCGGCGCGCCGGTGGCCTGATGCAGGGTGCGGTGCCGCGCCGAGTGCTTCTTCAGCCGGGCCTTGCTCTGCGCCAGCGGGTTGGCGGCGCGCAGGACTGACTCACCGCTGTGGTTCACCGCGCCGATGGGCTGGAATGAGATATCGATCCAGCGGTAGTGGTGGGCGTTACGGGGGAGAGGCATCCTGAGGGTATGGACGCCGTTGCGCAGGCGAGCCAGGCTCTGCGAGTCGAGCACCGAGTTGTAAAGCCACACCTCGTAGTGGCCGTGCACCGCTGGCGGTAGGCTTGTAACGCTCAACTTGAGCCTTAGGTTTCGGAGCTTGCCGATCGCGGTCACGGCACCGCGAGCATGCAGCAGGCTTCCCGGCAGCGTCCCCAGGGCCGCGATCGGCGGCCGGCTGACCGTGGGTGTGGGGCTGGGGCTGGTCGGCGTCACCGCTGGTGCCGTGGGTGACGTGGCCGCCTGCGAGGTAGCCGTCGTCGGCGTTTTGCGCTTGGAGCTCGCGCCCGAGCCCGAGGCGACGATCACGACGATGACCACGAGCGCGACGAGGGCGAGGACCGGCCCCCAGAGCACCCAGCGCGGCCAGGGTTTCCCCTGCGTCTCGGACGTCGATTCCGGGAGGTCAGACGGTGATTTCCCCTGAGACTCGACGGGCTGTTGAGACTCGACCGGCGGTTGAGGCTCCACCGGCGGTTGAGGCTCCACCGGCGGTCGAGGCTCGAGCACGCCCTGAGGCTCAAGAGCCGGCTCGGGCTCGGGCTGTGCCGGCTGGTCGAGAACCGGAGCGTGCGCGTGTTCCCCGTTCGTCGCTTGCTCGCCGGCTCGAGCCAGTTCGCTCGTGCTCGTGGCCGCGATATCGATCAGAGCGGCCTGAATCTGATCGGGGGGGAGCCCCAGTTCGGCGCTCAGGCCCTCGACGATCCGCGCCCGGCGCATTTCGATGGCCTCAGACGTCATCCCGGTCATCGCGGCCAAAGATCGGTCGTCGAGGCCCCGGTTTACCCACAGGTTGAGCAGGGCACGCTCTACATCAGGAAGAGACGCGGATGCGTCTATCAGTCTGCGTGTCGCGAGGCTGGGCATCACCTCACCTGTGATCCATTAAGGCGCCGCAAGCGTATCCGTTGCTAGGCTCGCACGGTTCATAGTTATGAAACCCCTGAATACGAAAAAACACAGTCCGGTCAGGCGCAGTGTCTCAGTTCTCGTAGTCGGATTGTGCGTGTGGTTGCTGATTCCGGCTCAGGTGCTCGCGAAGGCCCTGATCAGGTTTATCCATGCCGTTCCCGGCGTCGGCAAGGCGACGGTGCAAATCAATGACGGCACGGGCAACGTTGATATCGGATCGATCGGCTTTGGTCAGGCCACCCCGTGGCGCAGCATCCGCTCCGGCAGTTTCCAGTGGGCGCTCCAGGGCGGCGGCAAGACGCTCGTCAAGGGAACCTCGACGGTCGGGAACGGGGCCTACGACATCGTTGTGCTCGACAAGAGCTCCGGCGTCAGCCTGGGGATCTACAAGGCCCGGGCCGGGAAGTCCGGCACGAGCCTCGTCCGCGTCATCCACGCGGCCCCCGAGCTGGGCAGCCCGGAGCTGACCGTGGACTCCAAGGAGGCGGTCAAGAGTCTCGCCTTCACCCAGGCGACTCCTTACGTCTCGCTCCCGCCCGGGGTCCACACACTCGGGGCGATGAAGCCCGGCGGCACCGTCTCGCTCGTCTCCGGCGGTCGAGTCACGCTGGCGGCCGGGACGGCCTACTCCGCGATCGTGGTCGGCAGCCGCGGCCAGCGGGTCCGCGTCGTGGCCGTCGTGGACCGTGGTGCGCCCCTCACGCGTTCCGGCTCGAGCGGGTCTTCCGGATCCTCCGGCTCGAGCAGCTCAGGCTCGAGCAGCTCGGGCTCGGTCGTGGTCCATTCGGGGGACTCGCTGTGGAGCATCGCTCGCAGCTTGCTGCCCTCCGGGGCCAGCAACGAGGCCATTGAGCGCAAGCTTGTCGCGATCTGGGACGCCAACGCCGGCCGGATCGGGACCGGGGATCCGAACCTGATCTTCCCCGGCACCCGGCTCCTGCTCACCTAACCGCAGTTCCCGGTCAGGTGGCTCCGGTCCGGGTCTTGTCCCGGCCGGCCGCAGCCCGCAGCTCAAGCTCGCCGTACAGCCCTCGGACGCGATCGAAGATCGTCTGTGCCGCGTCGGCCTGCTGCTCGCGTGTCGGCGCCTGGAGCCGAGCCAGCTGGATGGGCTCGCCGTAGGAAACGGTCACCTGGGGAAAGCGCGCGCGACGCCACTGACGCACACCCCGCGAGCCATGGATGGCGACGGGAATCACGGGTGCCCCGGACTCGAGCGCCAGCCGCCCGATCCCGGGACGTGGCTCGCCGAGTCCGCCGGACCGTGAGCGGCCACCCTCGGCGTAGATCCCCACGCACCCGCCCCGAGCGAGGATCGAATGCGCGGTCACGAAGGCCTCCTCGTCGTTGTGACCTCGCCGGACCGGGAAATGGCCCGAGACGCGGAACAGATAGCTCAGCAGCGGGTTGCCGCCGAAGAACTGGGACTTCGACATGAAGCGGATCTGCCGGCGCAGATATACGCCGCAGAAGAAGTGATCCATGTTGGAGAAGTGGTTCGGAGCCAGGATGAACGGACCCGAGGCCGGGATGTTGGACCGGTTGAGCGCGCGGGTCCGATACACGGCGAGCGCGACCGGCGTGAGCAGAATTCGCACCCCGGCGTACGTCCAGCCTGGCTCGTGCGTACGCGCCCACTCGTGAAACGGCGCAAGAGCCTCGGCGGGCCGAGGGTCAACGTATACCTGAGCCTTGATCTCCTCGTCGCGCATCCGCGGAGGGAAGCCTCCCACAGGAGGCCGACGCGTCTCAGCTGACGGTAAGCGTGCCTTGCATGCCTGCCATGCGATGGCCGGGAACTGTGCAGAAGAACGTGTAGGTGCCGGGGGACAGTTTCACGGTCAGGGTCTTGCTACCGCCGTCGAAGGTGGGGGTGGCGCCCACGATCGCTCCGTTGGTGCCCTTCTGCAGCGTGAAGTTGTGCGACTCCGGTGACTTGTTGGTGAAGTCAATCGTCACGGTGCCCGCCTTGGCGGACAGTGTCTTCTGGGTGTAGGCCAGAGCTCCGTTCGGCTCGGCGGCGTCCGAGATGGAGCTCGAGCCACCGCCCGCGGCGGCCGAGCTCGATGCCGAGCTCGATGTCGCCGCCGTCGACGACGCGCTGGAGGACGATGAGCTGCTGCCCGAGCTGCCGCATGCGGCGAGCCCGAGCGCCAGCGCGCTTACGCTGGCCGCGAGGATCGGGAGCTTCGGCATGGGATCAGGCGGCCATTTCGCCCGGAGCTGAGTCAAGCGCGGCTTGAATCGCCGCCATCAGCTCGCGGGCCGACGCCGCGGTGAGCTCGACGGCAACTCGAGCCGAAGGACCTTGGGCGGGATCGGCAAAATCGATGTTGAGCGTGTGCTCGGCCATGGCGTGGACCGGATGATCGAAGTAAACGGTCCCGTCGGTGACGTGGAACCAGCTACTGCCCGGTCCCTTAGCGCTGCCTTCGAGGCTGGTCTTCACGGTTGCGTACGTGCACATCGTCTCAACCTCCGAGATGGGTGGCGTAGAACTTCTCGACCTGCTCCCAGCCGTCGTTGGCCGCCGCCACGCGGTAGGAGGGCCGATCGACGGAAAAGAACCCGTGCCCGGCATCCTCGTAGCTGTGGAAGTCGTGCTCCTTGCCGTTGGCGGTGAGGATCTCGTCCAGCTCAGCCACCTGCTCGGGGCTGGGATGGGAGTCCTCCAGACCGAACAGTCCCAGCAGCGGGGCGCTCAGGTTCGGGAGCTGATCGACGAGGTTTGTGACCTTGAGCGGAAACCCCTCGGGGGGTGTGCCCACGACGAAGGCGCCATAGCAATCCACCGCGGCATCGAGCTCAAGGTTGCAGGCCGCGAGAACGGCCTGGCGTCCCCCCGAGCAATAGCCGATTACCCCGACCTTGTGGTTGGAGGTCGGGAGCGAGCGCAGATATTCGGCCGCACCGCCAACGTCGCCCACGAGACGGTCATCGGGTACGCCTCCCTGGGCTCGCGCGGTGGCCGCGGCATCATCTGGGGCCGCGCCCGGCGCTTCGCGCCAGTACAGGTTCGGGCAGATCGCGTCGTAACCCAGTTCAGCGAAGCGCCGCACGATCTCCTTGGTTGCGCGGTCGTACCCGGGCATGTGGTGGATCACGACGACCCCTCCGCGTGAGCCATCCTCCGCGGGGCGGGCGAGGTAGGCCTCGATCTCATCGCCCCCGTAGCCGCTGATACGAATCGTTTCAGCGGTCATTGAATCGCCCACGGAGCGGATTCAATCATGAACCCAGCTCGCAGCGCCGTGCCGCTGCGGCCGCTCAGGTGAACATGTGGTGGACGGCCTCGACGTTGTGGCCGTCGGGGTCGAACACGAAGGCTCCGTAGTACCCGGGTGAGTACTCGGTTCTCAGACCGGGAGCGCCGTTGTCCCGGCCACCGGCGGCGAGCGCAGCCCGGTAGAAGGCATCCACCTGCGGGCGGTTCTCGGCCGCGAAGGCGACGTGGACATGTGCGCCCACGGGGTACTCGAGTGAGATCGCGAAGTCGTCGGCTCCCTCGGCGCCGAAGGTGAGCTCGCGGACCCCCTCGCGCCACGGTGCCTGCATTTCGAATCCGAGCGGCGCCAGCGCCCGGACGTAGAAGTCACGGCTCCGCGCGAGATCACTGACACCGATGGTCACATGATCGATTACAACGCGGCGGACTGGCATCGGCGAAGGCTATCGTCGTGGCTCATGGGAGATGAACGCCAGGTTCGGGTGGCCGTCACCGAGGCTGCGCTGGATGTCGTCCGGGCACGAGCTCCGCGGGGCGTGGAGATCATCCGGACTGACCAGGCTGGCCAGCTTGACGGCGTCGAGTTCCTAATCCCGCGCGCCGGCGATCGCACTGTGCTGGAGATCCTTCCCGATCTGGCCGAGCTGAAGGTCATCCAGGTTCTCTCCGCCGGGACCGACTGGATCGAGGATCGCGTTCCGGCTGGCGTCACGCTGTGCAGTGCCCGGGGTGCCCGCGACGGGCCAGTGGCCGAGTGGATCCTCGGCGCTCTCCTCGGCGCCTCGACCGGGTTGCTCGAGTGCGCGCGCGAGAGGAGCTGGGGCTCACGCGAGCTTGAAGATCTCGGTGGATGGACGGTGGTCGTGGTCGGGATGGGCTCCATCGGCCGCCGGCTCGAGTCCCGGTTGGGAGCGCTGGGCACGAATGTGATCGGAGTCGGTTCGCACGCCCATGACGGCCTTCGGGGCGTGGAGGAGCTTCATGACCTCCTTCCGCGGGCCGATGCCGTGGTCCTGTTGACGCCGCTGACTGACGCGACTCGTGGCCTGATCGGCGCCTCGGAGCTTGCCGCCATGCGTGACGGCGCCGTTGTCGTGAACGCGGCCCGGGGTCCGGTCCTCGACACGGCGGCGCTCGTGGCCGAGCTCAGCACCGGCCGGCTGCGGGCTGTGCTTGACGTGACCGACCCAGAGCCGCTGCCAGCCGAGCATCCATTGTGGAGCGCGCCGGGCACGCTCTCGATCACACCCCACATCGCGGGTGATTCACCGGCGGGGAATAGGGCTGCGGCTGAGCTCGCCGCCGACCAGCTCGTGCGTTGGTGCGCCGGGCAGGAGCTCCACAACATCGTTCGTGATGCCAGTCCCGCGGCGAGGGACAGATGACGCCCTAAAGCGCCTTGGCCAGCCGGACCGAGCTCGCCCCGGCCGGATTGGTGATGGCCTCGAGGGCCGTGTCGTAGGTCGGCAGCGACAGGACGGTCCCGTCGTGCAGGACCATCAGGAAGCGATCCATCGTACGTAGGAATGCACGATCGTGCGATACGGCGAGAACGGTTCCCTCGAACTTCGTCAGCGCCTGTTCGAGCGCCTCCGAGGAATCCAGGTCGAGGTTGTCGGTCGGCTCGTCGAGCAGAAGCAGATTGTGGCCCTCGAGTTCGAGGACCAGGACCTCGAGCCGCGCCTTCTCTCCGCCGCTGAGCACGTCATACGAACGCCGAGCTGCCTCAGCCAGCCCGTAGCGAGCTAGCGCGCCCATCGCCGCCTGCACACCACCACCCGGGACCCGGCGCAGGACGACGTCGATGATGGCCTCCCCGCTCAGGTCATCCCGGGACTGAAGCTGCGTGAAGAAACCTCTTGACACCCGCGGGCCGAGCACCAGCTCGCCACAGTCGGGCTCGCGGACTCCGGCGAGCGTGCGCATCAACTCGCTCTTGCCCGAGCCGTTGGGCCCGATCATCCCCACGCGCTCGCCGAAATGGATCTCCTCTGAGAACGGCGCCACCAGATCTGTGATGCCGAGCGAGCGTAAATCCAACACCCGCCGGGCCGAATCGCCGCCGCGCATGCGCACCGCGATCGCCGTGTCTAGAACCGGTGACGGGGGCGGCCCTTCGTCGCTGAAGCGTCGCCACCGGGTTTCGGCAGCGTTAGCTTTCTTGGCCCAATCGCTCGAGTATCGAGCCCGCTCCTTGAACGTCTTCATCAGCCGATAGAGCCGACGCTCTTCGTCCCGCCAGCGCTTGACGGCGTCCCCAAGCCGCTGCTGGCGCGCCTCGCGCGCGGCCGGATATGTAGCGTACGAGCCCCCGTGCAGCCAGGCGCCGTTGCCCTCCAGCGTCACGATCGATCCCACCGCGCCGGCCAGCACCTCGCGGTCATGCGAGATCATCACCACCGTCTTCTTCGTGCTTCGCACCTGACTCTCGAGCGCCAGCTTCGCCGGAACGTCGAGAAAGTTGTCCGGCTCGTCGAGCAGCAGCACGTCAGCATCGGAGGCGAACAGCACGTCAAGCACGAGCCGTTTGCGCTCACCGCCGGAAAGGGTCACCGCCGCACGGTCAGCCAGCTCATCGAATGACGCCCGGACGATCCGGCGGCAGGCGCCATCCCATTGGCCCTCGAGCTCGTATCCGCCGAGCGTGGACCAGTCCGCAATCGCGGCACCGAGCTTCATGCCGGCCGCAGCGTCGCCGGCTGCGAGCTCGGCCTCGTACCCCAGAACTCGCTCGCCGGCGCGCCGGACGGCCATCGGCGCCAGCGAGAGCAGCAGCTCTCGCACGCTGCGCTGATCGTCGGCCACCCCAACGTCCTGGGGCATGTACCCGACTATCCCCCCGACCGAGACCTCTCCCTCATCGGGCGGTAGCGCCCCCACGAGCACCTTGAACAGGCTGCTCTTACCGACGCCGTTGGCTCCCACCAGGCCGACGTGCTGGCCCGGGGAGATCCGGAATGAGACCTCGGAGAACAGGACGTCACCCCCCGGATGGGCGTAACTGAGATGAGAAACCACCACGTGAGCCACAGGCCAGATGCTGGCACCTGTGAGCGCCTCACGCACGGCAGCTTGATATTGACCTCAATCCGGTGATCTGTTAGGAAGCATCCGCGAGACATGGATGCATAAAGTCAACTCTGGGGCACAAAGGTGAGGAATGCGGCTCGGCTGGCAATCGTCCTGGTCATCGGCGCGATGTTCGCGCTGTCCTCATCGGCTGGTGCGAGGAGCTACCCGGTAGCCCACACGGCGGCTTACAACCCGACGACCGTGGACGTGTTTACCGGCAGCTACTCCGACGTCGACACGAATCCGAACGCCGGTGCTCCGGCCGCCTCGGGGGCTCAGGCCACAGCCTCGTACACGCAGACCTCGGAAAAGCTCGTGTGGACGGCCACCGTGACGGGACCGATCAACAACGTTGATGGGTTCGATCGGCCCGGCCTGCCGCGATCACCCACCCTGAGCGTCACATACAGCGTGACGGGCAGTGTCAGCGCCTCCGTGTCTCCATATGGCGCTGCTCAGGGCCTCTCGAGCTGTTCGGGCACGATCTCGGCCCCGAGCGGTTCGACGAACTACCTGATCAGCGCGCTGGTCCTCGGAGTGCGAAAGCCCTACTCCTACTACCTCAGCGCGGCACCACCGGTGCCATGGGTCTACCCGTCCACCGATGGTGAGCTGAACTGGAGCGATCAGAACACTCAGGACTTCTGTGATGGTGCTCAGAACTCTCCCGCGATCTGGTACGCGGCCTGGAAAGCGGGCGCCGCCGTGCCGCCGGGCTTTGCCCACTTCCTCGGTCTCTCGCTCGTGAGGCACACGGAGAACCCGGCGAGCGCCACGGCGAAATTCTCGGCCACGGCTAGTGACGGAGCCGGCGGGAGGGACTCGGTGTCCGGCCACGACTCGCTGACCTTCGTCGGCGCCTCACAACAGGTCGCCGCTGCGATTCTCGATGGCCAGCCGGCGCTGGCCGGCAGCGGCGTCTCGGACGTTCTCAGTTGCACGATGCCGTCCACTCAGAGCTGCCAGACGACTGAAACGCTCACCACGAGCCAACCGCGGAACGCTCACGGCCCCCACCGCATCCGCGGTGGCGGACGCCGCTCGATGGTCGTCGGCCGCAGGACAGTCCGGATCCGAGGTGGAAGGCGGGCCCGGGTGGTTGTGAGCCTGGATCACACCGGACGCCAGCTGCTCAAGCAGGCGGGCAAGCTGGTCGTGTCACTCACCGTCTCCATACGACACGGCAAGAACCAGACCACCGTGGCCCGGCGCAGCCTCACCCTTCGCAGCAGGTCCCATAAGCACTGACGCTCCGAGCGGCTCTATGCTCCGGCCGTCATGCGCATTCGACGCTGTGCCCTACTTGCGTTTGCTCTCGCGCTGACAACCTGCGCCGTGGCAATGGCGGCCGCGCTGCCGAACCCCCACACCGCCTACACGTTCGTCAAGCATGGAAAGCACGCGTTCGCGATCAACCTGGCCACCGGGTCCGCGAGGCAGCTCACGGCATCGAAGCCGAGGCCCAAGACGTTCCCGTCCTCGAGCCTTCTGGACCTCTGCCAGGGGACGAGTGGCAGCCCGACCGAGCTGCAGATGGGCTTTCCCGGAGCAGTGTTGAAGCTGCATCATCACCATTACGGCTTCCGTGTCTCCTACACGGAGAAGCACGCCGATCTGGTCACCTTCGGGACGCCGATCATGATCGCTCACGAGTCGGCTCACGTCACCGTCACCGGCACCGTCGAGAAGGCCAAGTTGATCGCCGGAACGGTCTCGATCACCGGGACCAACTGCAACCTGAGGGCCGCGAATTACAAGGCGGTCCTGTTCAAGTGACCCGAGCCTCCGCTCGGGCCGCGGGACTCTGAGGGTCGTCCCTCCATTCGGTAGGGTGTCGCCAGCCTGAGCTGTGCCGACACTTCTGACCCGCTACCTGCCGCGGCTGGACGGCCGTGAGCTGGCATCGATCTTCGTTGGGGGTGCCGTCGGCGCCGCGCTCCGGGTCGAGCTGACCGCTCAGTACCCCAGCGCCCCGACGAGCTGGCCATGGGCGGTGTTCGCGATCAACATCTCGGGCGCGTTCCTGCTCGGCTACCTCATCACCCGGCTGCAGGATCGTCTCCCGCTCTCCACCTACCGCCGGCCGCTGGCAGGCACCGGCTTCTGCGGCGCGTATACGACCTTTTCCACCATGCAGCTGGAGTTGCTGAAGATGCTTGACCACCGTTACTACCTGCTCGCGGCGGGTTACGCGCTGGCGAGCATCACCGCGGGCTACCTGGCGATCTTCAGCTCCACCGTGATCACCCGGCGGATCCGGTTGCGTTCATGAACGCGCTGACCTGGCTTGGGGTGCTGGTGCTCGGTGGCATCGGCGCGCTGGCTCGGTTCGTGATTGACGCGATCATCGCCACCGCCTTTGGACGCGACTTCCCGCTGGGGACCCTGGTGGTCAACATCAGCGGTGCGTTCGCGCTCGGCTTCATCACGGGTCTGGCGCTGACTGGAAATGCCCTCGTGCTGGTGGGGACCGCCACGCTCGGCTCCTACACCACGTTCTCGACCTGGATGCTGGAGACCCACCGGTTGCGCGAAGAAGGCGAGTTCCTGGGCGCACTGGCGAACACGCTCATCAGCCTGGCGTTCGGGATCGGTGCCGTCGCGCTGGGCCGCACGATCGGCGCTCACGCATGAACGAGGACTGCCTCAAGCTCACGACCTACTTCGGTGAGCGCGACCGGACCGAGCATCGCCTCCTGGCCGACGAGCTGCTGGACCTCTACGGCCGCCATGAGGTGCAGACCAGCATCCTCCTGCGCGGGGTCGAAGGCTTCGGGCTGGGCCACCAAGTCCACACTGACATGCTGCTCAGCCTGTCCGACGATCTCCCGGTTGTCTCGGTCGCCGTGGACACCAGAGCTCGAATCGAGGCTCTTCTGGACGAGGTGATCAAGATAAAACGCAGCGGCCTGCTGACGCTGGAGCGCGCCCGCATGCTCTCCGGTGAGATCACCGCGGTTCAGCTCCCGGAGGATCTGCACGAGGCGACCAAGCTGACCGTCTACGTCGGACGCCAAGAACGTGCGGCCGGCGAGGCCGCTTTCGTCGCCGTCTGTGACCTGCTGCACCGCCGCGGGATCGCAGGCGCCAATGTGTTTCTCGGCGTTGACGGCACCAGCCATGGTGTGCGGGCCCGAGCGAAGTTCTTTGCCCGCAACGTGGACGTGCCGATCATGATCATCGCGGTCGGCGCCGGCGAGCAGATCGCTCGCGTCCTGCCTGAGCTCGGAGAGCTCCTACGGCGGCCGATGTTCACCCTCGAGCGGGTCCGCGTTTGCAAGCGCGATGGAGAGCTGCTGGATACGCCCCAGTCGTTGCCCGGCACCGACGAGCACGGGCTCGCGATGTGGCAGAAGCTGATGATCTACAGCTCAGAGAGCGCTCAGCACAACGGCCGGCCGCTGCACCGCGCGCTCGTCCGAGCGCTCAGAGCCCACACTGAAACTGGGGGCGCGACGAGCTTGCGTGGCATCTGGGGCTTTCACGGGAACCACGCCCCCCACGGCGACAAGCTCTTGCAACTCCGACGGCACGTACCCGTCGTCACGATCGTCATCGACACGCCGGAAAGGATCAGTACCGCATTCGAGCTCGTGGACGAGCTCACCGGCGAGACGGGCCTCGTGACCAGCGAGATGGTCCCTGCCGCGGCCGCCATCCACGAGCATCGTCGCCACGGCGGACTGCGCTTGGCCCGGTACAGGCCGTGAGCCTTCCACCGGTCCGAGGATGGGGCGTCGTGACGAAGGCGCGCAACTTTGTGGCATTCGTAACGTCCTTGTGGGCAGGTGACCGTCGCGAGCTGCACCGCGAAATCCAGCCGACGCGTGTAGGGGCTCAAGCGCCAGCCCTCGCGACGTGGCCGGCTGTGGCTATCGGAGCCAGCTCTGATCGGCGAGAAAGCCCCACACCGGGTTGTATTGGTAGTCGCCGAGATGGCTGGACGTGACCTCGAGGTCGCGCAGGGTCACGGTTGGCACCCAAACCGCATCGTCGGTGAGTTGACGATCGATCGATGCCCAGAGGGCGCTGGCCTGCCGGGGATCGCCGAGTTCGAGCCGCCCAGCCTCTTGCATCTCGCGATCGAGCGATCGGTTGCAGTAGTAGCCGTTGCTGGTGCCACCGCCGCAGCTGACGAACCCGGGCACGTAGGAGGACGGGTAGGGGTAGGCGGCTACCCAGTCGCCGTCGACGGACAGCTGGAACCGCTGGTGCATAGCTTCAGTGAGGGACGCGGACGGGACGAGATGGAGGTGGACGCGGTAGCCGAGCGCGCGCAGGACACCGGCCACGTACGCCGGCGTGCTGGGTGGAACGAAGCCCTGGTCGGATTCGCCCCAAACGTCGATCCGCTCGCCCAGGGTTCCCGACTGCGCGACAAGCCGGCGGGCGCGCTCCATGTTTGGGGCGTTCCAAGCCCCGCCGGTGCTGGGGTGCAGCGTGTAAGGGCAGTAGCGGCGATAGCCGGGTAAACCGGGCGCGATCAGCTGACAGGCCGGGGTGGCGAAGCTCGGGCCACCGTACAGCCGGGCGATCTTGGCGCGGTCGAGCGCATAGTTGAGCGCTTGCCGGACGCGAACGTCATTGAACGGCGCGAGGTGCGTGTTGAGCGGAACGAACTCGACGGCGAACTCGGGGTTTGAGTGCAGCTCGGCCGGGTCCTGGAGCTTGAGCTGGTCGTACTGGGCCGCTGGGATCTGCCCGAACAGCCAGTCGGCTCGTCCCCGCTCGATCGCCGTCACAGCGGCGTGCGCGGTGGACACTGTGCGCCACACGATCGAGTCGGGATTGCCTTGTGGCTGTGCGGCATGAGACCACTCGCGAAAGAACGGATTGCGAACGAAGCGGACCTCCGTGTCGCTGACACTGGCGATCTCGTACGGCCCGGTGCCGGGCACGGTGTGCTGGCCGGTTTCGTGGTCCGGCGTCCCCGGCGGGATCGGCGCCGAGAAGCCGAACTCGGTCAGCCTGAAGAGGAAATCCGGATCTGGTGCGGTGAGGTGGAAGGTGACCACGCCTGTGCGGTTGTTGGTGACGATCCCTTGGGGGAGGTTGCACGTGCGCGGTTGTCGTATGCAGGCGTCCGCTCCAACGACGTCCTCGAACAGCGAGGTGCCTGGGGATCGGACGCGGAACAGGCGCTCGAAGGCGCGTCGGAAGTCGCCGGCGCGCAGTGGCTGCCCGTTTGAGTAGCGGATGCCGGGCCGGATCCGGAACGCGAACGTCGCGCCGCCATTGCTTGGCGTCGGTATCGACAGCGCGAGGTCGGGCACGAGCCGCAGACCGCCGGCGCCGGAGCTCTGCTGAAAGTTGACCAGCGAGTCGTACGCCAGCCCGGTGAACTGGGGGTTGTTGGCGCCGTTGTAGAACGCCGGATCGACAGAAGCGAGAGCCATCGGGTTGGATGAGGAGACGGTCTCTGGTGTGACGATCACCAGCGTCCCGCCGCGGTGGAGGCGGCTGTTCCCGGCGACTCCAACCCACACGCGCGTGCCGCTGACAGTGAGCGACGTGGGGTCACCTGCGACCCCGACGCTCCCCACCACCCGACTGCCTCGCGGGTCGATCCGGGAGACGGTGGCGGAATATTGGTTGGCGACCCACACTGTGCCGCTGGCGGAAGCAATGGCCGTGGGGTCGCTGCCGACGGGAATCGTGGCTGTGACGTCCACGGTGGACGGGTCGATCCGGGAGACCGTCGAGTCCAAGCTGTTAGCGACCCACAGCGAACCCGCCCCGAACGCCAGCGCCGTCGGGCCATCGCCGACGCGAACCCGCGCGATCACGCGTCCTGACGCGGGATCGAGCTTCTCGACCGTCGCTGTGTTGTATCCCGCCACCCAGACCGCCCTGTCCGCTGTTACGACGGCGCTCGGCTCTAGGTCGAGTGACAGCGTTCGCTGTACCGATCCGGTCGCCGGGTTGATCTCGAACAGCTCGTGATCGACCGAGTCAGCTACCCACAGCCTGCCGGCGCCGTAGGCGATCGCGCCCAGGTTCGCCCCCGGGAGCTGGATCGGCTGCGTTACGTCCCCTGTGGTCGGGTCGACGCGCGTAACGGTCGCATCGACGGTGCTCGCGACCCAGATCGCGCCGCCCCCGCTAGCGATGCTCCCCGGACCGCCACCCACGTGGATCCGGTCGATGCCTACCCCGTGAACCGGATCGATCTGATCCACCGCCTCTGCATCAGGATCGGCGACCCAGATCGAGCCGTCCCCGCCGGTGAGAGAGCCTGGCGCGCCGGCGAGCGGCGTCGCGACCGCAACGCGACCAGATCCCGACTGGATCGCGACGATTCCGCTGGCTCCCGGAGCGAGGGTGGGCTCCCGCCTGGCAGCGCCGGCACCAATCGCGAGCGTCCCTACGAGAACGGCTCCAACTGCGAGCACGGCCACGAGCGCTAGCGTCGGCCGGGCACGCGCTCGCGGCGCCAGCAGGAGCCGCCGGGTCGCTCCAAGCGTGGGATCGTGTTCGAGAATCCGGCGCTGCAGGTCATGCAGTTCGGGCCCGGGCTCAAGGCCGAGTTCGTCGACGAGTCGCCGACGCGCCGCTTGGAAGGTCTCGAGCGCATCGGTCTGGCGTCCGGCGCGGTACAGCGCGAGCATCAGACATGAGAGCAGCCGCTCGCGCAATGGATGCTCGTTGACGAGCTGTTCGAGCTCGGGCACGAGTCCCGAGCCTCCGCCGAGAGCCAGCTCCGCCTCGATCCGCGACTCCAGAGCGCTGAGTCGCAGCTCCTCCAGGCGCGCCGCGTTCACACTCGCCAGCGGGAGGTCGAGCATGTCGGCCCACGCCGCCCCGCGCCACAGCGCAAGTGCCTCAGTGAGCGTGCTGGCGGCGGCGCCGTGATCACCGTGCTGCGCGCAGCGGCCGGCGCTTGCTACGAGTCGCTCGAACTCGTCTACATCCAGCTCACCCGGCTCGACGCGCAGCACGTAGCCACTGCCCTGTCGGGGCACCCGATCATGGTCGAGGAGCTTCCGAAGCCGGTAAACGTACGCGTCCAGCGACTCGGCAGCGCTCACGGGGGGACGCTCTCCCCAGAGCGCGTCGATCAGCTGATCGCGGGAAACGACCTCATTGGCGTGCAGCAGCATCATCGCCAGGAGCGCCCGCTGTTTGCGCCCCCCAAGTGAGACCGGCCCCCCGTCCGAGGACACCGAGAGCGGCCCGAGCCCCGAAAACCGCATGCAGTCGGGATAAAACCATCTCCGCCCGGCGTTTGCCAGTTTTTTGCCAGGGACGCGCAGCATGATCACGCCCGTTCGTCAATTCGATCCGCCCGGGGGCCGTTGTGTCGACTCGAATCCGAATCCTCTCGCTTGCGCTCATCACCAGCCTCGCTGTCGTCGCGGCGGTGACCGGAGCGACCGCTGGCCAGTTGGGGCTACGGAGTGAGTCTGCTTGGGCGCACTCCCGGCAGGCCGCACGCCTCGGCGATCGTCCAAATCGCGTCCTCTTGCCCACCGCGCACCACGGGGCTGGTGCGATGCCGAGCCGAACCTCGGCGTCGAGGTTCATGTTCGGCGCCCCGTTCGGTTTCGGGTCAGCGCTGGTCGGTTCAGCTCCAGTGGGTAAGGGCCCATCGTTGCTCGCGGTCGATCCGGCGACGCACACGATCTACGTCGCGAACGGCAACAACGACAACGGCCCAGACGCCGGCGGGGATTCAGTCTCGGTGATCGACGCGCGCCGCTGTGACGCGCACGACGTGTCCCGCTGCAAGGGGCCGTGGCCGACGATCAGAGTCGGTGACCTGCCTAGCGGGATCGCGGTCGACAAAGCGACCGACACCGTGTACGTCACAAGCGTCGGAGACGACACCGTCTCGGTGTTCAACGGAGCCACCTGCAACGCGCTGAGCGCATCCGGCTGCGGGCAGACCCCGGCCGAGGTCCCAGTCGGATCCGGTCCGATCGACCTGGCCGCCGACCCGGCGAATCACACCGTGTATGTAGCGAACTACGGCGCCCCTGCCTATGGCGGACCACCTGGTGACAGTGCGACGGTCTCGATGATCAACAGCGCCACGTGCACGGGGACCGATCTCACCGCCTGCCCGACCACACCTCCCCCTACTGTCACCGTCCATGGGGCGCCCAACGCCGTCGCCACGGACCAGGCCACACACACCGTCTACGTGACCACCATCGGCAGCGACGCACAGAACGGCTGGTCGGTGTTCGACGCCAACACCTGCAACGCGACCGTCCAATCCGGCTGCGGCTCGATCGGCTCCCTGATCGGAGACCACAGCGGACCCAACGACGGGGAGCTTGACCAGGCCAACGACACGCTCTACACGGCCAACTACGACAACACCATCTCCGCGTTCGACCTCGCCGACTGCAACGCCAGCGATCTGTCCGGTTGCGCCACCGACGCGCCCGGGACGGTCACCCCCGGGCCGGATCCAGGCTTTGGCGAGCACGCTCTCTACCTCGCCGTCGACCAGTCGCTGCACAGCGTCTACGTGAGCTACCAGATGGACGCTGAGCTTGTCGTCGTCGACACCAGCATCTGCAACGGAGCGCACCTCGCGGCGTGCGCGACGCTTGATCCGTCGACCATCCACACCGGAGCCGGGCCCCAGGGAGTCGTGCTCGATCCCTCCACGCAGACGCTTTACACAGCCAACGAGATCGACAACGACATCTCGGTGATCGACGCGAGAGCATGCAACGCCGAGACCACCCGTGGCTGCCGGCACCCGGCTCCGTCGGTCTCGATCCCGTTCCCAGGTCCGCTCGCGACCGACGAGGCGGTCCACACCGCCTACGTCACGGCCGGCACCGACACGGTGGCGATGATCAACACGAAGGGCTGCAACGCGTATCGCCTCGCCGGCTGTGCCCAGACGCCACCACAGTTCACCGCCGGCGACTACGGCGCTGGCGTGACGGTCGATCGCCGCACGCACACCGTCTACATCGCCAACAGCGGCGCCGGGTCGACCGGGACCGTGTCCGTGATCAACGACCGGACCTGCAACGCCAGCGACCAAGCAGGTTGCGCGCATCTCAAGACGATGGAAGTCCCCGGCGGAAACCCCGTCGGCATCGCCATCAATCCGGCGACGGGCACCGTGTACGTCGCGACCAACACCGCCAGCGGGCCGAACCTGATCTCCGTGTTCAACGGCTCCACGTGCAACGCGAGCGACACTCTCGGATGCTCGCAGACACCGGCGGTCCTGGCCGTCGGGGACTCGGGCGGCGCCGGCATCGACCTCGCCGTCAACGACCGCACCAACACCCTCTACGTCACCAACAACCCCTACGCCGACCCGACGGGCGACGCCGTTTACGTGATCAACGCCGCCACCTGCGACGCGCAGGACACCGCCGGCTGCGAGCAGACTCCGAGAACCGTCACGGTCGGTAACGACCCCGCCGGGCTCGCTGTCGATCGGAGGACCGACACCATCTACGCCGTCGTCCACGCCGAAGGCGACTACGCAGCCAGCGTGGCGGTCATCAACGGCGCCGCCTGCAACGGCTCCAACACGGCCGGCTGCGGTCAGACCCCGCCTACCGTCGCGGCCGGATTCGGGGCCCTCAGTATCGCGCTCGACCCCATCACCCGGCAGGTCTTCACGACCAACCTCCACGACACCAGCGTGTCCGTGATCAACGGCGCCAGCTGCAACGCCATCATCACCATCGGCTGCAGCCGGACCCCGGACGAGGACGCAGTCGGCAATTACCCGGACTACATCGCCGTCGACGCGACGAAGGGCACCGCGTACGCTGCGAACCTCCTCGACGACGTTTCGGTTGTACGGATCGGGCCGTGACCGCGCCGCTGTGGGGCACACCAGTAACTGCAGGGCAGCGAGCCACTCAGACCGCCTCTCCGGGCGGCCCGTCGGCTGGTCCATAGCTCTGATTCAGGGGCGCGCGTGAAGGTGGGGCGCGAGCTTGCCCGTGCGCTCGGTCAGATCAGGCGACCGTCCCCACAAACAACCTGATGCCGGAGGAGGGACTCGAACCCCCGACACGCGGATTATGATTCCGCTGCTCTAACCGACTGAGCTACTCCGGCGAGGAAGCGGCAGTCTAGTGGGCCCATATGATCATCTGATGCCCGAACTAGAGACTGCCGTAGACACCATCATCCAGCGTTGCCTTGCGGTGCGTAGCGGCGAGGACGTGCTCGTGGTCGCTGACGCTGGCACGCGGGTCATCGGTGAGGCTCTCCGTGACGGCGCGGCCAAGGTTGGCGCCGATGCGGTCCTGGCGATCATGGACGAGCGGGCCACCGACGGCACGGATCCGCCCCGGCCAATCGCGGCGGCGATGAGCGCCTGTGATGTGTTCATTGCGCCCACGAGCCGCTCGCTGAGTCACACCCCGGCCCGCAAGCGGGCGTCGGACGCCGGCGCCCGAGGGGCGACGCTTCCCGGCGTCACCGCGGACATGCTGGCGCGGGTGATGGCGGTCGACTCCGAGCTCATGGCGCACCGTTCGCAGGCCGTCGCCGCGTTGCTCGGGAGCGCCGCCGACGCGCGCGTGAGCTGCCCGCTGGGGACCAACTTCAGGCTTGACCTCACGGGCCGCTCGGGCATCGCCGACGACGGCGATCTGACCGCCCCCGGTGCATTCGGGAACCTGCCCGCCGGCGAGGCTTTCATCGCGCCGCTCACCGGCGAGGGCACGATCGTTGCCTCCAGCCTGGCGCCGCTCGGTCTGACCGACGAGCCGGCGGCGCTGACCGTGCGGGACGGACGGGTCGTCGCCGCCGAGGGGGGGCTTGGCCCCGAGTACCTGAAGCTGCTCCAGATTCACGGTGAACGCGGCTCGAATCTGGCCGAGCTGGGCGTCGGAACCAACGACCGCGCACAGCTGACCGGCAATGTGCTCGAGGACGAGAAGATCCTCGGCACGGTGCACGTTGCCTTCGGCGCCAGCGCCGGGATCGGCGGCACGGTTTCGGTCCCGATCCATCTCGACGTGGTGGTGCTTGACGCCTCGCTGCAGGTCGGCGGCACGACCGTCCTTGACGGCGGGCGCTACGTGCTCGACTAGTGGCTCCGAACCACTAACCCGTTCGACGTGACCACGCTGCTCGCGTACCCGAATGTGTCCGAAGGGCGGGACGCGAACGCGATCGCGCAGGTGGGCGCCGCGTTTGGCTCGGATCTGATCGACGTTCACTCAGATCCCGACCATCACCGCAGCGCCTACACGCTGGCCGGCACCCCGAACGAGCTGGCCGGGGCCGTGGCCCAGGGGGCGGCGAGAGCCGTCGAGCTGATCAGAATTGACACTCACGACGGGATTCATCCTCGGGTCGGCGTCGTCGACGTGGCCCCGATCGTGTATCTCGATCCTGCCGACCGGGGTGTCGCCTGCGCCGAGGCGCTCGTGTTGGGGGACCTACTGGCGGACCGGCTCGACCTCCCGGTATTCCTCTACGGCAGTCTGGGCGCCGGACGCACCCGAGCTGAGCTCCGGCGGGGCGGGCCGGCTGAGCTGTCGCGACGGATCGGAGCCGGTGAGCTCCAGCCCGACTTCGGACCGGCGCGTCTGCACCCGACCGCGGGGGCGGTGCTCGTCGCCGCGCGTCCGCCCCTGGTCGCCTTCAATGTCGAGCTCGCGCCACCGGCCACCCTGCAGGACGCCAAGGCGATCGCGGCGGCGATCCGTGAGGGGGGCCCGGAGGGCCTGACCGGGGTCCGGGCCATCGGTCTGTGGCTCTCGTACCGGGGTCTGGCTCAGGTCTCGACGAACATCGAGGATCATCGGTTGACACCGCTCGCCGAGGTCGTGAAGGCGGTGTCCCGACACGCCGAACCGGCCGGCGCCGAGCTGGTGGGACTGGCACCCGAGGCAGCATTCGAGGGCTTCCCCGCTGACGTGCCGCTCCGCGGCTACGCCACCATCGAAGACACGCTGGCTCGACGCGCCCGCACCGCGTAAGCTCCGTAGTGAAATGGCACAGACGAAGCGAAAGCGTCGAACCAAGCATCGCGGCACTGCGGCGGGCACCGTCACGACGCGTGGCCGCACGGGGCGTCCCCCGAGCCCGGACGAGCGCAAGAAGCAGACCCGCGAGCAGCTCCGTGAGGCGCGTCTGAACAAGGCACCGACGTGGAGAAGTGCCATGAACCGGGCCGGCCTGGCCTCGGCGTTCATGTTCCTGTTCCTGCTGTTGACCTCGAAGGGAAACATCGTGGCGGCGGTCGTGTTCGCGTTCTTCGCCTTCGCGCTCTACGTTCCATCCGGGTACTACCTCGAGATGTACCTGTGGCGCCGCCGCCAGCGCAAGAAGGCGGCGTCGAAATGATCGACGTTCGCATGTTCACCGTCGGGTCTCTGCAGGAGAACTGCTTCATCGTCCGGGTCAAGGACACGGCCAGCGCGGTCATCGTCGACCCCGGTGACGAGTCGGACCGGATCCTCGCCGCCGTCGAGGCGCTCGGCATCGAGCGAGTCGAAGCGATCCTGCTCACCCACACCCACTTTGACCACATCGGGGCCGTGGCCCCAGTCGCCAAGGCGACCGGGGCGCCGGTGTACTGCCCCGAGCTCGAGACACATGTTTTGGCCAACATCATGGATTACGTCCCATGGGCGGGGTTCGGGCCCTACGAGAGTTACGAGGCCGATCACACCGTGGCCGGCGGCGAGACGCTCGAGCTGGCCGGTCTGCCGTTCGAGGTCATGTTCACACCGGGCCACAGCCCCGGCCACGTGAGCTACGCCCTCCCGGAGCTGGGAGCCCTATTCTCGGGCGACGTGCTGTTCCAGGGCTCGGTGGGGCGAGTTGACCTCCCCGGTGGCGACTGGCCGACGCTGCTCGCCTCGATCGAGAGCTTGATCAATACCTATCCGGCGGACACAACCGTGTACCCGGGACACATGGGGCTGACGACGCTCGGCAACGAGCGCGCGACGAATCCGTTCCTGCGCGAGCTCGCGCACCAAAATTAACCGCTGAGGCTCCGGTCCAGTGAGCATGTTCCAGGCCCCTCGAGGCACGTTCGATGTGCTACCCGCCGACGCGGCGAGGCGGGCGGTGCTGGAGGCTCACGCGCAGCGGATCCTCGGGGCGGCCGGCTTCGGACGGATCGAGACGCCCACATTCGAGGCCACCGAACTGTTCTCGCGTGGCGTGGGGGAGGCCACGGACATCGTTCAGAAGGAGATGTACACCTTCGATGACGGCGGTGGGCGGTCGCTGACCCTCCGCCCCGAGGGCACGGCCCCGGTGTGCCGGGCTTATGTGGAACACGGTATGCACAAGCTCCCCCAGCCGGTGAAGCTGTGGTACCTCTCGAGCTTCTTTCGCGCCGAGGCGCCGCAGCGCGGCCGCTACCGGCAGTTCTGGCAGGTCGGGGCCGAGGTGATCGGGAGCGCCACGCCCGAGGCTGACGCCGAGCTGATCCTCACCCTGGCCGAGCTGCTTCAGGTCCTCGGGGTCAGGGAGACGCGGTTGCGGCTCTCGAGCCTCGGCACGCCGGACACGCGCGCTGCGTACCGAGAGGAGCTGACGGCCTATCTCCGGGCGCATGAGGACGGCCTCTCGCCCGAGGTCGTGGCGCGGATCGATTTGAACCCCATGCGGGCCTTCGACGCCAGCGACAGCAAGACCCAGGAGACGATGCGCGGCGCGCCGACGCTCCTCGATCGCCTGGCTCCGGATGATGCTGAGCACTTCGCGCGCGTGCGCGAGCTCCTCGACCAGCAGGAGCAGGCTTACGAGCTCGACCCGACACTGGTGCGTGGCCTCGATTACTACACGCGGACCGTGTTCGAGTTCACCTCCGATGCGCTCGGTGCCCAGTCGGGTCTCGGGGGCGGTGGCCGCTACGACGGCCTGATTGAGCAGCTTGGAGGTCCATCTACACCGGCCTCGGGATGGGCGGCCGGCGTCGAGCGGATGCTGCTCGCGGCTCCCGAGCAACCGATCGCGCCGCCCTTCGTCGACCTGTTCGTGGCCCTGGCCGTCCCGGAGGCTGGATCCAGGGCGTTCAAGTTGACCAGCGAGGCGCGGCAGGTCGGGCTGGCGGCACAGCTCGAATTGGCCGGCCGCTCGCTCAAGGGCCAGCTCAAGCAGGCCGACCGTCTGCGGGCTCGCTACGTTGCCATCATCGGATCCGAGCCCCTCATAACGCTCAAGAACATGGAGTCGGGTGACCAGACAGAACATGAGCTCCAGGCCGTGATCCCGGTGATCCTCCGCGGAAGCCGCCTGGTATGAGCTCCGGCATGCGGAACAGCCCCCACCCCAACCGCTTCCGCGACGCCTGGGCGGGTGAGCTCGACGCCGGGCGGGCCGGCACGGAGGCGCGGGTGGCGGGCTGGGTGCACCGCCGTCGTGACCACGGCGGGCTGATCTTCATTGACCTTCGTGAGCGGTCCGGGATCGTCCAGCTCGTGTTCCACCCGGAGTCGGCCCCCGACGCGCATGCGCGGGCCCACTCGCTGCGCTCCGAGGACGTCATCAGTGCCGCCGGCCTGGTCAACCTCCGCGGCACCGAGCAGATCAATCCGAACCTGGCCACGGGCGAGATCGAGGTGGCCGTGTCCGAGCTCGAGATCCTGGCTGACGCGGACACGCCGCCGTTCCCGCTCGACGATGACGGCGGCGTGGACGAGCACCTGCGTCTGCGTCACCGATCGCTCGATCTCCGGCGCACGCCGATGCAGGAGGCGATCGCGCTGCGCCACCGTGTCATGGCCACGATTCGTGAGGTCCTCGACGAGCGAGACTTCCTCGAGATCGAGACGCCGTTCCTGACCCGGTCAACGCCCGAGGGGGCGCGTGACTTCCTGGTCCCGGCTCGGGTCGCACCCGGATCGTTCTACGCCCTGCCCCAGTCCCCGCAGCTGTTCAAGCAGCTCCTGATGATCGGCGGGTTCGAGCGCTACTACCAGATCGTTCGCTGCTTCCGCGACGAGGACTCGCGGGCTGACCGCATGACCGAGTTCACCCAGCTCGACGTGGAGCTCTCGTTCGTCGACGAGGATGACGTGCTGGCGACCAGCGAGGCCGTCATCGGGGCCGTATTCGAGCGCGCGGGCTTTGACGTTCCGCCGCCGCCGTGGCCGCGCATGACCTACGCCGAGGCGGTCTCGCGGTTCGGCTCTGACCGGCCCGACACCCGCTTCGGCCTGGAGCTGAAGGATCTCGGGGGCGAGCTGGCGAGCACCGAGTTCAAGGTCTTCGCCGACACGCTGGCCGGCGGGGGCGTCGTCCGGGGGATCAACGCCGGCGCCCGCGAGCTGCCCCGCTCGGAGCTCGATGCGCTGACCGAGCTGGCCAAGCAGCATGGGGCCAAGGGGCTCGTGTGGGCGTTCGTCCAGGACGGCGACGAAGCTCAGCCGGCCTGGCGCTCGCCGATCGCCAAGTTCCTGAGCGGGCCCGAGATCGAGGCGATCACCGGTCGCCTCGAGGCCGCCCCGGGTGACCTGCTGCTGATCGTGGCTGACCAGGAGCGGACCACGGCCCAGGTTCTCGGGGCGCTGCGGCTTGAGCTGGCCCGCCGGTTCGATCTCGTGCCTGCGGGCACCCACGACATCCGCTGGGTGGTCCAGTTCCCGATGTTCGCCTGGCGGCCCGAGGAGCAGCGATGGGACGCCGAGCATCACCCGTTCACGGCTCCGGCCACGTTGGCGGGGGCTGCGGCCGCGCTCGCCGACCTCTCGGACCCGGGGAAGCTGCTTTCGCGCTCCTACGACCTCGTGCTCGACGGCAACGAGATCGGCGGGGGCTCGATCCGCAACCACCGCATCGATGTCCAGCAGCGCATCTTCGAGTTGATCGGGATCGACGAGGACGAGGCCCAAGCCAGGTTCGGCTTCCTGCTCGACGCGCTGCGCTTCGGCGCTCCGCCTCACGGCGGGATCGCGTTCGGACTCGACCGGCTCGTGGCTCTGCTCGCCGGGCGCGAGAACATCCGCGAGGTGATCGCATTCCCCAAGGCGACCAGTGGAGCCGACCCCCTGACCGGGGCTCCGGCGCCGGTGGAACCGGCCCAGCTGCGCGAGCTTGGGCTCCGGCTGGTGTGAGGACAGGATGGACACGTTTCCGTTCGAGCATCATCTGACCTCGCCGCAGGGCCAGGGGCGTCGGCCCGATAACGGCGTTACGGTGACGGCCGAGGGCGGCTCGTGTTGTGACCGGATCACTGCCTCGATTGCCGTGGACGGTGCCCACGTCATCGACGCCGGGTTCGAGGCCAGTGGCTGCGGCGCTGCCACGGCCGCGGGCAGCGCCTTCGTGACGCTCGTCCGCGGGCGTCCCGTGCTCGAGGCGGCACTGATTGGCCCGCGTGAGATAGCCGCCGAGCTGGGAGGTCTCAGCCCGGCCAAGCTGCACGCCGCCGAGCTGGCGTCCGACGCCCTGGCCCGGGCCCTGGGGGCCGCCGTTCGCGCCGGCGCCAGGCTGGCGCCGCTCAGCTCGGGCCGAACGCTCGTGGCCATGAGCGGCGGCGTCGACAGCGCCGTGGCCGCCCACCTGGTGCGTGCCGAGGGGGACACGGCGGCCGTGACCCTCGAGCTATGGGCCGACCCCGAGAACGACGCCGAGCGCAGCTGCTGCTCGGCCTCGGCCGTCGCCCAGGCTCGGGCTCTGGCCCACTCGATGGGGCTGCCGCATTTCACGATCGACCTCAGGGACGAGTTCCGGGCCGGCGTGGTGGAGCCGTTCATTGCCGGCTATGCGCAGGGCGAGACGCCCAACCCCTGCGTCGGCTGTAATGGGCACGTCCGGCTCGACGCGATGCTCGAGCTCGCTGATCGGCTCGGCGCCGCCCATCTCGCCACCGGTCACTACGCGCGTATCGCCGAGCCCGATAACCCGGATGGACCCCTGTTGCGCACGGCGGCCGATCCGGCCAAGGACCAGACCTACATGCTGGCGGCGCTGGCGCCCTCGTCACTGCGCCGGATGCGCTTCCCGTTGGGGCAGCTGCGCAAGCCCGAGGTCAGGCGGATCGCCGCCGAGGCCGGCCTGCCGGTGGCGGGCAAGCCTGACTCCCAGGACCTCTGCTTCCTGGCCGGGACCGATCGCGGTCGTTTCCTCGCCCGCCATGGCGGCCTCGGGGACCGACCCGGGGAGATCGTCAATTCGGACGGAGCGGTCCTCGGTCGGCACGTCGGCCAGCACCGGTTCACCGTGGGTCAGCGCCGCGGCATCGGGATCAGCTCTGACGAGCCGCTGTACGTCGTCGACAAGGATCCGGTCACCCAGCGGGTCACAGTCGGGGCGCTCGGGGCTTTGCGAACCTCGCGCGTGGCGGTCAGGGGGGCTCGCCTCCATCGCCCTGCCGCGCGCGTGGACCGCGTCAAGCTCCGCTACCGCTCGCGTGCCCTGGGAGCGCGGATCGCCGGAACGCCGGGGCCCGGCAGCCACCGTCGGCTCCAGGTCGACCTCGCCGACCCCGTGGACGGCGCGGCTCCGGGCCAGCTCGCGTGTCTGATGGACGGCGATCTGGTGGTCGGATGGGGGACGATCACACGCTTAGACTGAGCCTCCCATGACTTCAGACGAGATCCGTCGCACCTTCATCGAGTTCTTCGAGCAGCACGACCATCGGCGCCTGCCCTCCTCGTCGCTGATCCCGGCGGAGTACGACCCGTCGGTCCTGTTCACGATCGCAGGCATGGTTCCGCTGAAGCCCTATTTCCTCGGCGGGGAGAAGCCTCCGCACCCGCGTGTCACCACGTGCCAGAAGACGTTTCGCACCTCGGACATCGAGATCATCGGTACGACCAAGGGCCACCTGACGTTCTTCGAGATGCTGGGGAACTTCTCGTTCGGGGACTACTTCAAGCATCAGGCGGCGCAATACGCCTGGACGGTGTCTCGGGAGGGTTTTGGATTCCCCGCCGAGGCCATCTGGATCAGCGTGTTCGCCGGTGACGATGAGCTGGGCCTGGGACCCGATCAGGAGGCGATCGACGCGTGGCTCGAGATCGGCGTGCCCCGAGAGCGAATCGTCGAGCTGCCGCGCTCGGAGAACTTCTGGCAGATGGGGCCCACGGGGCCGTGCGGCCCGTGCTCGGAGCTGTATTTCGACCGCGGGCTCGAGTTCGGCCGGCCCGATGACCTGCCCGGCGGTGACAACGAGCGCTTCCTGGAGTTCTGGAACCTGGTCTTCATGGAGATGGATCAGAACCCCGAGGGTGTTCTCACGCCGCTCCCGGCCAAGAACATCGACACCGGCCTGGGGCTGAACCGGATGGCCGCCATCCTCCAGGACAAGGACAGCGTGTTCGAGACCGATCAGTTCGCGCCGCTGATCAGCCTCGGCGAGGAGCTCTCCGGCCGCAGCTACGGACAGGAGTTCCCCACTGACAAAGCCCTTCGTGTGCTGGCTGACCACGGGCGGGCAATCTCATTTCTGCTCGCCGACGGCGTCGTGCCCTCAAACGAGGACCGCGGCTACGTGCTGCGACGCGTGATCCGCCGTGCCGTCCAGCACGCCCGCAGCCTCGGCCTCGAGCCTGGCGCGCTGCAGCTCTACGCCGACCGCGTGACCGAGCTGATGGGCTCCGAGTATCCGGAGCTCCATCAGGAGGCTGACCTGATCCGCAAGTGGCTGGCGTCCGAGGAGCAGAGCTTCGGCCGGACGCTGGAGCAGGGCCTCAAGCGGCTCGACGAGCTGATCGAACGGGCTCGCGATGCGGGCCTGGAGGGCATCGCTGGGACTGACGCCTTCCTGCTCCACGACACGTACGGCTTCCCCATCGACATGACCCTCGAGATCGTCGCCGAGCACGGACTGGGCGTCGACGAGGAGGGATTCGAGGCCCTGATGCAGGAGCAACGCGTGCGCGCGCGGGCGGGCTCGAGCCGCTCCCGGGTCGATGAGGGGCTGCGCGAGCGGGCCTTCGAGCTGGCCGGAGGCGCTGGCTTCGAGACCGAGTTCGTCGGGTACGAGACGATCGATGCGGACACCACGATCGGCGCCGTGAGCGAAGACGACGGCCGCCTGCTCGTGAAGCTCGTCGAGTCCCCTTTCTACGCCACCGGTGGTGGCCAGATCGCCGATGTGGGGACGATCGAATGCGAGGGCGGCGGCTGCCGGGCCCAGGTCGATGACGTGCTGCGTCTCGGCCAGGACCAGGTGCTGGCGCTGGTCCCCGAGCACGGGACGTTCGCTCCCGGTGAGCGCGTTCACGCCCACGTCGACCGCGCCGCCCGGCACGCCACCGAGTGCAACCACACCGCCACGCACCTGCTCCACGCGGCGCTGCGCCGGCGACTGGGCAGTCACGTCCACCAGGCCGGCTCCTACGTGGGTCCCGACAAGCTCCGGTTCGATTTCACCCACGGCAGCGGACTCAGCGCCGAAGATCTCGATTCCGTCTCGGACGACGTCAACGCCTGGATCCTGGAAGCTCACCCGGTGCGAGCGCTCAGCACGACCCTGGATGAAGCCAAGCGCCTGGGGGCCATGGCCCTGTTCAACGAGAAGTACGGTGACGTCGTGCGGATGGTGGAAGTGGGCGACGGGTCGTTCTCGCGCGAGCTGTGCGGGGGCACCCACGTCCACAACACGGCGGAGGTCGGCCTGTTCCGCGTTACCGCCGAGACCTCGAGTGCCGCCAACGTACGCCGGATAGAGGCCATCACCGGCCCCGAAGCGGTGACGTTCATGCGCACCCGAGACCGCGAGCTGGAACGTGCGGCGAAGGTCTTGCGCACGCCGCCGGGGCGCGTCACCCACGCGGCTGAGCAACTGACTGAGCGCGTGGAGGAGCTCGAGCGCGCCGCGCGGCGAGCCCCCGCCGCCAATGGCGCCGTGGATGTCGATGAGCTGGCCGCCCGCGCCGTCCAGCTCGGGGGATCCGCCGGAGCCTCGGTACTGACCGCGATCGTCCCTGCCTCGGATGGAGACGCTCTGCTCCAGCTCGTCGATCGGCTGAAGGGGAAGCTCGGCGACGCCGCGATCGTGCTCGGGAGTGCGGGCGAGGGCCGCGTTGATCTCGTGGCCAGCGTGGCGCCGGCACTCGTCAAGCGGGGTGTGAAAGCCGGGGCGATAGTCAAGATCGCCGCCCAGGCCGTCGGTGGGGGTGGCGGTGGCCGCGACACTCTGGCCCGGGCCGGGGGCCGCGATCCCGAGCAGCTCCCCGCCGCCATCAGCGCCGCGCAAGCGGCCATCGAGGCCGCGTTCGGCGAGGTCTGATCGTGCGCGTCCTGGCGCTCGATTACGGCAGCGCGCGCTGTGGATGCGCCGTCAGCGATCCGACCGGCACCCTGGCCACACCGCTCGATCCGGTGATCGCGCCGGCGTCTCGGCGCGGACTCGGCCGTCTGCGCGGGCTGGTCACCGAGCTCGGGGCCGAGCGGGTGGTCGTCGGCCTGCCGCTGTCTCTGTCCGGCGCGGACTCGGCCCAGACGGCTGAAACACGCGCCTTTGCCGCCACGCTGAAGCAGGCGCTCCCGGTTCCGGTCGAGCTTTATGACGAGCGTTTCACGACCCGGCTGGCCGAGCGCTCGGGCGGCCGGGCGGCCGAGGACTCGCGTGCCGCGGCCCACCTGCTCGAGGGTTGGCTGACGCGCCAGACGTCGATCGCAGCCGGAACGGCACATGGCTGACGGACGGGGGCGGACGTCCGAGGAGCGCGAGGCGGCGCGGATCGAGCGCGAGCGAAAGCGCGCCGCGCGGTCCGGGCATGCCCCGGCTGACCCGGCCCCGGAGCCAGCGCGAGCCCCGGAGCCAGCGCGGGCCCCGGAGCCGACACCGCCCCGCGAGCGAACACCGGCCCCGGAGCCTGCATCGTCCGCCGAGTCACCATCGCCGCCCCAGCCAGCATCGCCCCCGGCGGTGCCACCCCCGGTCGCGCCAGCACCCGCCTTCGCCCAGCCGGCCCCCGGCTCAACTGCATCCGGCGCCGTCGACCCTGCCGCGGCGGACGGGTATCTCGAGACCGGCGAGCACGAGGTGGAGTTGCCGTCCGGGACGCGCCGCGTCAGCCACGAAGCGATCACGGCGCAGCGAAAGAGCAAGCCCAAGCGCCGGCGCCGCGGCCACGGCGACCTTCCGGAGGGCAAACGATCCCGGCGGTCTTGGCTCGGCCGCATCGCTTCGGTGGTCGCGCTCGTGCTCGCCGCCGCACTCATCTGGTTCCTGGTCGAGCTGTTCCAGCCCTTCCACGGTTCGGCCCACGGTCGGATCACCGTCACGATCCCGCTTAAATCCAGCTCTAGCCAGATCGGTGATCTGCTGGCCAAGGATGGAGTGATCTCCTCGAGCTTCTTCTTCGAGCTCCGAGCCACACTGGCCGGCGAGCGGGGAGACATGCGACCCGGCGTCTATCACCTCCAGCTCGGGATGAGCTATGGCGCTGTGCTCACCGCACTGACCAAGGCGCCCCCCGCCGCCAAGGTCACTGAGATCACGATCACCGAGGGCCGGTCCCGAAACCAGATCGACGCGCTGCTCCGGGCCCAGCATGTGCGCGGCAGCTACATCGCTTCGACCCGCAGTTCACGGCTCATCAACCCCCGCGCCTATGGCCTGCGGCATGCGCCTGAGACGCTCGAGGGGTTCCTGTTCCCCGATACGTACCAAGTCGTGGAGCCGATCAAGATCCCGGCGCTGGTGACTGATCAGCTCACCGCCTTCAAGCAGAACTTCGCCAAGGTCGGTCTGGGTTACGCGCACCGCAAGCACCTGACCGCATACGACGTGCTGAAGATCGCCTCGATGATCGAGGCCGAAGCCGACCGGGAGCGTGACCGGCCATTGATCGCTTCGGTCATATACAACCGCCTGGCGGACGGGATGATGCTCCAGTTCGACTCGACCACCCGCTTCGCCACCGGCAACTACACCCGGCCGCTGACGGTCTCGCAGCTTCATTCGCGCTCACCCTGGAACACCCATACGCATCTGGGCCTGCCGCCCACGCCGATCGACAGTCCGGGCCTGGCCGCGATCCAGGCCGCCGCCCACCCGGCTCGCACCAACTACCTGTTCTTCTTCGCTCGAGCGTGTAATCGCGGGACCGTGTACGCGTCGAACTACTCACAGTTCCTGAACCTGGCCAACCGTTACAAGAGCACCCGTTGCTGAGTCCGACAGCGCGGGACGGCCCGGCGCCCGCGCGCACGCGTCTTGGCGTCCTGGGCTGGCCGGTGGCGCACAGCCGCTCACCCGAGATCCAGAACGCCGCGCTCCGCGCCGCCGGGTTGGCCGGCTGGCGCTATCAGCTACTTCCGGTGCCCGCTGACCTGCTCACAGCGGTGGTGGAGGGACTGCCGCAGGCCGGTTTCCGGGGCGTGAACGTGACGATTCCCCACAAGGAGCCAGCCCTCGCGCTGGCCACCGCCCCGACCGCCCGTGCCCGGGCGATTGGGGCCGCCAACACGCTCGTGTTCGAAGCCGACGGACGAATCGTGGCCGACAACACCGACGCGCCGGCGTTGCTCGAGGCGCTGCCGATTGAAATCGCCGGGGCCTCAGCTCTGGTACTCGGGGCCGGCGGCAGCGCGCGCGCGGCGGTGTGGGCACTCAGCACTGCCGGCGCGCGCGAGGTCCGGATCTGGAACCGCACCGCCGAGCGCGCCCGGCAGCTGGGGCGCGAGCTCGGCGCTGACGCGGTGACCGTGGCCGAGCCGGCCGATGTGCTCGTCAACTGCACGGCGGTCGGGCTGGACGGCGCTCGCTCGCTTGACGGACTGCCCATCTCGGCCGACGACCTGGCCGACTTCCGGTGCGTGGTCGATCTCGTGTATGCGGACTCCGATACCGCGCTCATCAGCGCGGCCCGCGAGCAGGGCGTCCCCGCCGTTGGGGGGCTCGAGCTGCTGATCCGCCAGGGCGCGCTCAGCTTCGAGCTCTTCACCGGGGTGCCGGCGTCGCTCGAGGTAATGCGCGCCGCGCTCGCCCCGGGGCACCCGGCGGCGGCACCGAGCGGTGGGTATGGTGCGATCCAATGATCGTCACCACTGCCGTCAGTGATTACCTGGAACGCACGCGTCCCCAGCCCGACCCTCTGCTGGCCGAGATGGAGGACCACGGAGACCGGGACGGGATCCCGATCGTCGTGCCGGGCACCGGTGCCCTGCTCGAGGTCATGGCCCTGGCCAAGGGTGCCCGCCGCGCGCTCGAGGTCGGGACGGCGATCGGTGTCTCGACGCTTCACATCCTCCGCGGGATGGCCCCTGACGGCACGATCGTCTCGTTCGAAATCGACCCCGCACGTCGCGAGGTGGCCAGGGGGTACCTCGAGCGGGCCGGCGTGCTTGACCGTGCCGACCTGCGTCTCCAAGACGCGCGTGAGGGCCTGGCCACACTCGAAGGTCCGTTTGACTTCGCCTTCATCGACGGGGTCAAGTCCGAGTACGGCGCCTACTTCGACCGCCTGCTGCCGCTGCTGGGCTCAGGCGCGGTGCTCGTGGTGGACAACGTCCTGATGGGCGGCTCCGTGGCCGAGGACGCGGGCTCGGAGCGCGCCGAGCGCGCCCGCGCCTTCAACGACCGGTTGCTCGGACATCCCGACTTGACTGGGACCGTCACTCCCGTGGGCGACGGCGTACTGGTCGCGGTCAAAGCATGAACGGGGAGGCCGACGTGAGCGAAGAGCAACCCGAAGAGGGCGAGCAGCAGACCGAACCGGGGGGAGCCGGCGTCTGCATGCCGTGTCGGGGGACGGGCAAGCTCATCTCCGGGCTGGGGGGAGAGCCGCACTCGGTCCGATGCCCGTGGTGCCAGGGGACGGGCCAGCGGATTCCAGGTATAGACGCCCAGCAGGAGCCCGCTGAAGCGGGTCCCCCGCCGGCACAGGACTAGTGCACTGTCACATGCACCCCGATCCCCAGACAGCAGCACACTAAAGCGCGTGCCATTGCACCTGACGACTGCGGGCGAGTCCCACGGCCCCGGCCTGACCTGCATCATCGAGGGCCTCCCGGCCGGACTCGAGCTCGACCGGGAAGCGTTGGACCGTGATCTGAGCCGCCGTCAGCTCGGGCACGGGCGGGGCGGACGGATGAAGATCGAGCGCGACAAGGTCGAGGTGACTGGCGGCGTCCGGCACGGCCGGACGCTGGGCGGCCCGATCGCCCTCGAGGTGGCCAACCGTGATTACGCGAACTGGGAAGAGCGCATGAACCCGTGGCCGGTGGACGCCGAACTGGCCGAAGTCCACCTCCCGCGCCCGGGTCACGCCGATCTCGTCGGAACCCAGAAGTACGGCCTCAGCGACGTCCGCGACATTCTGGAGCGGGCCAGCGCGCGCGAGACCGCGGCCCGCGTGGCGGGCGGCGCCGTGGCCAAGGCGTTTCTGGCCACGCTCGGGGTCAGTGTGTTCTCGCATGTGATCCAGATCACGGGAGTCAAGGCGCCACGGCGCGATGACCTCGTGCCCGCCGATTTCGATGCCGTCGACGATTCCCCCGTCCGCTGTCTGGACGATGAGGCGGGACGGGCGATGGTGGCCGAGATCGACCGCTTGCGCAAGGCGAATGAGTCACTCGGCGGCGTGTTCGAGGTGCGAGCCTTCGGCCTCGTGCCTGGCTTGGGCTCGCACGTGTCCTGGCAGGAACGGCTCGATGGTCTGCTCGGGCAGGCGATGCTGTCGATCCAGGCCGTCAAGGCCGTCTCGATCGGGGACGGGCTCGAGGTGGCCGGGCTTCCGGGCTCGCAGGCCCACGACGAGATCTTCTACGACGATGACCGGGGCTTCTGGCGCCAGACGAATCGAGCCGGGGGTGTCGAAGGGGGGATGACGACGGGCGAGCCGCTCGTCGTCCGCGGGGCGATGAAGCCCCTGCCCACCCTGACCAAGCCACTGCGATCGGTTGACATCGCCACGCACGAGCCGGCTGAGGCTCTGCGCGAGCGCACCGACTCCTGCACGGTGCCGGCGGCCGGCGTCGTCGGTGAGGCCATGGTCGCGTTCGTCATCGCTGACGCCTACCGGCGCAAGTTCGGGGGCGACCACATCGATGACGTCCACGAGGCGTTGCATGCCTACCAGAAGCGGATCGGATGGCCGCGAACCTGAGGCTGGCTTCCACCGGCGGCCAGGACGGCCGCGTCGTGGCGACGATTGGATTCATGGGCGCGGGCAAGTCAACCGCTGCTCGCAGCGCGGCCGAGGCGCTCGGATCGAGCCCGGTCGACGTAGACCATGTGATCGAGGAGCGGCTGGGCAAACCGATCGGACGGGTGTTCGCCGAGGACGGCGAGGCGGCGTTCCGGGACGCCGAGGAGCGCATCACGCTCGAGCTGCTCGCCGCGGGTCGGGCGGGAACAGGTCCCCGGGTCCTCGCGCTGGGTGGAGGTGCGGTTGGCTCCGCCGCCGTACGCGAGGCACTGGCCGACCATCTGGTCGTGTGGGTCGATGTTGACGTCGAGACGGCATGGGCCCGTTGCCAGGGAACTGACCGTCCCCTGGCCGGTGATCGGGCGGCCTTCGAGCGGCTCCACGTCGAGCGCGAGCCGATCTACGAGCAGCTAGCGGACCTGGTGGTGCCGCACGAGCGCTCGCACCTGATGGCCGCCGTACTGAGCGCCTCCGAGGGCTTGCCGGCCGGCGTGCGAATGCTGTGGGCGGCGAGCGCTTCAGGCGATTACCCCGCCTTCATCGGCCCGGGCCTGCTCGGACAGCCGGCGTTCTGGCCGGTCACGGTCCCCGGGCGGCGGTTTCTGGTCACCGACGGTGCCGTCGCGCGGCTGTACGCCGACTCGGTACCCCCGCTCGACGGCCGGGTCTCGATCATGCCTGGCGAGCAGTCAAAGACGATCGCCCACGCGGAGATCGTCTGGTCCGAGCTCGCCCGCTCCGGGATGACGCGCTCAGACGTGGTGGTGGCATTGGGGGGCGGAGTAGTGGGCGATCTGGCCGGGTTCTGCGCCGCCACCTACCAGCGCGGCGTCCGCTACGTGCAGGTACCCACGACGCTCGTGGCCCAGGTCGATTCGGCTTACGGCGGCAAGACGGGAGTCGACCTGGAGGAGGCCAAGAACTACGTCGGGGCCTACCACCAGCCCCAAGCGGTGATCGCCGACACGAATGCGTTGCAGACGCTACCGGGAGCCGAGCTGGCCGCCGGCTACGCGGAGGTGGTCAAGACGGCGCTGATCGCGGGCGGCCGGCTGTGGGACCAGGTTCGGGCCGGGGCCGACCCCGCCGACCCGCGCCTGATTGCCGCCTGCGCTCATACGAAGCTCCGGATCGTCGGCCGCGACGAGCGTGACGGAGGCGTGCGCCAGGTGTTGAACCTGGGCCACACGGTGGCACACGCGATCGAGACGGTGACCGGGTACGCGACCTACCGCCACGGCGAGGCCGTCGGGCTTGGGCTGCTGGCGGCGCTGCGGCTGTCCGGACACGGATCCCTGCGCGACGAAGTGGCCGATCTGCTCGCATCGCACGGGTTGCCGGTCTCGCTTCAGGGCGTGGATCCTGATGCTGTGGTCATGGCCACGGCGCGGGACAAGAAACGCGTCGGAGAGGGCCCGGTTCCCTTCGTCCTGCTACTCGAACCCGGGCAGCCACGCACCGGCAGCACCGTTGGCCCCCGCGAGCTGATTGCCGCCGTACGAGAACTGGCAAGCTGAACAGCGTGGATTCGCGAAATCGTGTCGAGGTCATGCACGGGGTCAACCTCGACCAGCTGGCCCGACGCGACAGCCGCCATTACGGGAGTCTCAGCCTGACCGAGCTCGAGATATTCATCTCCGAAGCGGCTGCCGAGCTGGGGCTGACGACGCGCTTCTTTCAGACCAATCACGAGGGCGAGTTCATCGAGCACCTCCACCGGCTGGACGGGCTCGCCGACGGGATCGTGCTCAACCCCGGCTCCTGGACCCACTACTCCTACGCCATTCGCGACGCGCTCGAGCTCACCGGGCTGCCTGCGGTTGAGGTCCATCTGTCGGACGTCGATTCGCGTGAGCCCTGGAGACGGGAGTCGGTGATCCGCGAGTTGTGTGTGGGCCGGGTGGCGGGGAAGGGCCCGGATGGCTACCGTGAAGCTCTGGCCTGCCTGCACGAGGAGTTCGCTCGATGATCAACCGCGCCGAGCGCTTGAGCGGGCTGTTGTCGGCGGAGGGCATCGATCTGCTGCTCGTCACGGCGCTGATCAACGTTCGCTACATGACGGGCTACACGGGGAGCAACGGGCTGGCCCTGGTCGGCCCCCAGACGCGGATGTTCGTGACCGACTTCCGCTACGTCGAGCAGGCGGCAGTCGAGGTCGATCCGAGCTACGACCGCCGGCGTGACCAGCTCGAGCTGTTTGACGCCGTGCTTGACGCGTTGCCGGCCGGAGACATCCGGCTTGGGTTCGACGACGCCAACGTCACGGTCCGCCAGCACGGCCGCCTGCGAGAGTTGCTGCCGGACCGCGTCGAGCTCGTCAAGGCCGGCGGCCTCGTGGAGCGGCTGCGCGCGGTCAAGGAGCCAGAGGAGATCGAGCGGATCCGGACCGCGACCATCGCCGCTGACGCAGCGCTCGCAGGTCTCCTGGAGCAAGGGCTCACGGGCCGCACCGAGCGCGAGCTCGCTGACTCGCTCGAGCGCGCCATGCGCGAGAACGGGGCGCGGCGGCCGTCCTTCGACTCGATCGTTGCCTCGGGACCGCATGGAGCCCTCCCACACGCCACCCCGCGCGACGTCGAGGTCAGGCAGGGCGAGATGGTGGTGATCGACTGGGGCGCTGAGGTCGACGGCTACTGCTCGGACTGCACCCGCACGATTGCCGCCGGCGAGCCATCCGCCGAGGCGCGCGAGGTGTACGAGCTCGTGCTGGCCGCCCAGCTGGCCGGGCTCCAGGCCGTCCGGGCGGGCGTAAGTGGCCGGGACGTTGACGCGGCCGCCCGCGCCGTGATCAACGCTGGTGGACACGGAGAGCACTTTGGTCACGGCCTCGGCCATGGAGTGGGCAGCGAAGTCCATGAGGCGCCGCGGCTCTCCATGCGGTCCGATGATGAGCTCGAGACCGGCAACGTGGTCACCGTGGAGCCCGGCATCTACCTGCCGGGGCAGCTCGGGGTCCGGATTGAGGACCTGGTCGTGGTCGGCGTCGACGGCTGCGAGATCCTGACTTTGTTGGACAAGAGCCTCCGGGTTACTGGCTGAATGCATTTCGGCAGCCGGCGTGGACGCAGCGGTCGCATCGGGATCGCTGATCCACAGATGCGGCGCCTCTTTGGGCTGATGGCCGTGGTCTGGTCCGGCGTCCTCACCGGCCCGTTCGGCGCTCCGGCACTCGCGAGGACCCCCGCACCGCCGCGCTCGACGTTGGCGTCGACACCATGGATGGGCTGGAATACGTGGTACACGTACGGCGCGGACTACGACGAGGCGGATATTCACCAGATCGCCTCGGCTCTGGTGTCCGATGGCTACGCACGTGCGGGATATCGCCTGGTGTGGCTCGATTCAGGCTGGTGGGACGGAAATCGCAACCGCAATGGCTCGATCGGAGTCAACCGGACTCAATGGCCACACGGGATGAAAGCTCTGGTTCGCTTTCTGCACTCTCGAGGGCTCGAGGCGGGGATCTACACGGATGCTGGACGCAATGGGTGCGGTCGGCCGCGAATGGGGAGCCTCGGCCACATTCAGCAGGACATGAACACCTTTGCCGCGTGGGGCTTTGACGCCGTGAAGGTGGATTTCTGCGGCGGCAATGAACTGCACCTGAATCCGGCCAAGATCTACACGCGATTCGCCACCGCGGTCACCCACAATGCCAGCCACAGACCAATGATCTTCGAGATCTGCGACGCCTTCGGGCCGCTCAACTCCTGGCGCTACGGGCCTCGTCTTGCCCAAGGTTGGCGGACCGGCTATGACATCTCGTTCGGCGATTTCGATCCTGACTGGTCCGGGGTGCTCTCGGTCGGGGTCGGGCGCTACGGGAGCATCCTCGCCAACCTTGATCAGGACGCGCTGCATCCAGGGATCGCCGGGCCGGGCCACTGGAACGATCCCGACTATCTCCAGGCCGGCGTGCCGACGCTGACCCTGGCCGAGCAGACAAGTCAGTTCAGCCTGTGGGCGATGCTGGCCGCTCCTTTGGTCATCGGGAGAAATCTGACCACGTTCTCACCCAGCGTCCGAAGCATGTTGCTCAACCGAGAGGTGATCTCGGTTGACCAGGATCCGCGTGGCGCCCAAGCCGTCAGGGTCTCGGGCGCGGGTGGTCTGCAGGTCTGGTCCAAGAAGCTGGCCAGCCCGGCGGATCGTGCCGTCGCGCTGTTCAACCGGACCCCGCGGCCCGGCCGGATCACCGTCCGTTGGGGCACGATCGGTCTTCGTGGTCGAGTTCGGGTCCGGGATCTCTGGCGACACCGGAGTCTGGGTATCTCGACTGGCCACTTCTCGGCCTTGGTGCCATCTCACGCGACCGTCCTGCTCCGGGTCCACGAGGTCACCCCGGCGGGCTGACTCCCTCGCGGTACCGACACTTGGCTCACCGTTCGCTAGCCTCGCCTGAGACGTGCCGGCCGTATGTAACTTGTCCCAGAGTCCCTTAGGTGTGTGATCGCCGTTCTCAGCACTAACCAATTTCGCAACGGCAATCACATCGACGTCGACGGCACGATCTTCAAGATCGTCGAGTTCCAGCACGTCAAGCCGGGCAAGGGCGGCGCGTTCGTGCGGACCAAGCTCCGGCGGGCCAGCGACGGCAACCTGATCGACCGCACGTTCCGGGCCGGCGAGAAGTTCCGCTCGGTCCGGACCGAGGTCCGGCGCATGCAGTACCTGTATCGCGACGGGACGGACGCTCACTTCATGGACACTCAGAGCTACGAGCAGCTGACGATTCCCGAGTCCACGCTGGCCGATGCTCTGCGATTCATGAAGCCCTCGGAGGAGGTCGAGCTGCTCTACATAGACGGGGAGCCGACCGACGTCCAGCTCCCGAGCACGATCGATCTCGAGGTAACGCAGACCGAACCCGGGGTCCGCGGTGATACGGCGTCAGGGGGCGGCACGAAGCCTGCCGTGCTCGAGACCGGCGCTCCGATCCAGGTGCCACTGTTCGTCAACATCGGCGACGTCGTGCGCGTGGACACCCGGTCGGGCGAGTACGTCTCGCGTGCCTGACTCGGCCCTGGCTTCGCCCGCACATGCGCAGGACTGATCAACGGCGCGCGGCTGTCTGGGCGCTTTACCAGAGCGACCTTCTCAGCCGTCCCCTGGAGGAGACGTTCCCGCGTGACGTCCACGGCTTCACGCGCGCCCTGGCCTATCTCGTCCGTGAGCACCAGCCCGCGCTGGATGACTTGATTCGCGCCAATTCGACCGGCTGGACGCTCGAGCGCATCGCGCCGCTCGAGCGGTCCATCCTCCGCGTCGGCCTGGCCGAGATCCTGTACGCCGGCGAGCTCCCGGGCGAGCACACGATCCCACCCGAGGGAGCCATCGACGAGGCAGTCGAGATCGCCAAGCGCTTCTGCGGAGCCGACGCGCCCGGATTCATCAACGGGATCCTCGGCGCCGTGCTCCGGGAACGAATAAGCGAAACGTAGGAAGTTCGCGCTTCCCCCGGCAGAAGGGCGACAATCCGCGCATGCGCTTGTTGGTCGTGGATGATGACCGGGGACTGCGCGACGTCCTGCGTCGCGCTCTGACCCTGGCCGGTTACGAGGTCCGGCTCGCCGAGACCGGAGCCGACGCTCTCTCGGAGGTGGCGGGCGCCGTCCCCGACGCCATGGTGCTTGATGTCGGACTGCCCGACATTGACGGACTCGAGGTCTGCCGGCTGCTCCGGCGTGAGGGCAACCGTTTGCCGGTGCTCATGCTGACCGCCCGCGACGCCGTGTCTGACCGCATTGACGGCCTCGACGCCGGTGCCGATGACTATCTGGTCAAGCCCTTCGATATTGACGAGCTCAAGGCCCGCTTGCGCGCCCTGCTCCGCCGGGCCGGCGGTGAGGGGGACGTTGATGGCGGGCTGTCCTTCGCCGAGCTGAAGCTCGACCCCGCCCGTCACGGCGCCACCGTGTCGGGGAGCTTCGTCGAGCTGACGCGGACGGAATATCAGCTGCTCGAGCTTCTGATGCTCAATCCGCGCCGCGTGCTGCCCCACAGCCTGATCTACGACCGGGTGTGGGGTTACGACTTCGGTCCGACCTCGAACGCCCTGCGGGTCTACGTCGGTTACCTGCGGCGCAAGCTCGAGGACGCGGGCGCCCGGCCGCTGATCCACACCGTGCGAGGGGTGGGATACGCCCTTCGGGAGCCGACGGAATGAGCCTGCGCGCTCGAATGTCGCTCGCCACCGGGGTTGCGGTGGCTCTGGCCGTCATCGCGGTGGCCGTGTCCGCCTACGCCGGTACTCGATCAGAGCTCAAGGGCCAAGTGGACCAGTCGCTCCGAAGCCTCACCGGGAGCATTCTGGCCCGGTCGGGGTTACCCGCCAACGGTAGACCGAATGCGAAACAGAACGGTCCCAGCGGCGGCCCGCCACCAACCGGGTCGGGGCTCGGCTTCCAGGCCGACAACGATGACGGAGCGCAATGCGATTCGCGCGACCCGGACGAGGGCCTGGGACTAGACCTGGATCATGGCCCGGCGTTTGGTGGTGCGGCCGGTACGGTGACCCTGGTCTGTTCCAACGGTGGGAGCTACAACCCACGAGGTCAGCGCAACAGCATTCCGGTGACTGGCTCGGCGACGAGGCTCGCCGCACGAGGCCAGGGGCAGTACTTCACGGATATGACGGTCAAGGGCACTCAGATCCGGGTGCTGGCCACTGGGATCGGCCACGACGGGGCGCTGCTCGTGGCGCTTCCGCTCACCGACGTCAACAACGCCCTCTCCAAGCAGATCCTGATCCTGATCCTGACCGCGGCGGGCGGGATCCTGCTTGCCGGCGTGCTTGGGCTGCTCGTCGCCCGGACTGCCCTGGCGCCTATCGGCCGCTTCACCCGGCAGACCGAGGCGATCGCGATCAACCCCGAGCGGCTGGATCAGGACCGGCTTGACGTCCATGGCGGCGACGAGCTCGCCCGCCTGGCCCAGACGTTCAACCGGACCCTGGACGTGCTCGACGGCTCGGTCCAGGCCCAGCGCAACCTCGTCGCCGACGCGTCGCACGAGCTCCGAACCCCGATCGCGACGATTCGGGCCAACCTCCAGCTGATGCGGGACGAGGAGCTGCTTTCACCCGAGGACCGGGAAGCCCTGCGAGCCGATGTCATCGAGGAGCTGGACGAGCTGACCGCGCTGGTGGGGGACGTTGTCGAGCTTGCTCGGGGCAGCAAGCCGAGCAGTGAGCCGGGTGACATCCGGGTCGACGAGATCGTCGCCGGCGCGATCGAGCGCACTCGGCGGCGAGCGCCCCAGCTAACCGTCGTCTCGAGCCTCGAACCGACTCTGGTCCGCGGCGAGGGAGATCGGATTGCCCGCGCGGTGGCCAACCTGCTTGACAATGCCGCCAAGTGGAGTTCGCCCGGGACCGCGATCGAGGTCGGGCTGCGTGACGGAACGCTCACCGTCCGTGACCACGGCCCGGGCTTCCACGAGGAGGACCTGCCGTTCGTATTTGACCGCTTCCACCGGGCTCGTGACGCCCGCTCGAAGCCGGGCTCAGGCCTCGGGCTGGCCATCGTGCGTCAAGCCGCCGAGGCCCACGGCGGCTTCGTCGAGGCCGCCAACGCCGCCGACGGCGGCGCGATCATCCGGATCGGCTTCGGTCCCCGGCTCGACCTGTCAGAGCTACCGGCTGAGGACGTGTTCAGCTCGTCCTAGGCGTCCCGGGCGTCCGGGGCGTCAGCCCCGTGCCGAGCCCGCGAGCAGCGGCTGCAGTGATGGCGTGCAGGCGCATGCCGCACCTCGAAGGCGTGGCAGTCCGAGCAGATCCTCGATCGCCTGCAACGTCGAGTAGTGGTCCACGGGCGTGCGCAACCGAGCTCCGCGCCGAGCTCCGGGACCCGCCACCACGGTGGCGATATGGCCCCCAGCGGCCAGGCGGCAGCATCCTTCGTCGCTCGTGCCCTCGTCCCAGGTCAGGAACAGCAGCCCACGCTGGCCGAGCGCTGCCAGCAGCGGTGGGACGACACGGGCCAAGAACCGGTCCCCCTGGCTCGGGGCACAGTCATGCATGTCGTGGCACAGGTTCGGCGTGATCCAGACGAAGCGAGGCAGGGCGTGGGCGCGCTCGTCGCCGGCCAGCTCGGTCATAGACACCACATGCGCACAGCGTGAGGGGTTCCCGGCAACGCTCGAGTAGTACATGAACGGGTCGTGCTTCTTGGCGTACTCGCCGGCGCTCGGACCAGCGAAGCAGGCGCGGGGCAGATCCTCCATGTACGCCTTCCAGGAGATATGCGCGGCGCTGAGCTGATCGGCCAGGTTGGTCGCCCTGACCGAGCAGCTTGTGCAATCGCTGGTGACGCCGAACGTTGAGCCTCCGGTCAGCGCCAGGTAGTTCGGTAACGACGGGTGGGTGATGGCGAACATCGAGCTGGCCAGGGCATAGCGAGCCGCCAGGCGATTGATGTACGGCGTCGTGGGCGAGCCGACGATGTCTCCGTATTCCTCGTTTTCCATCAGGATCACCGCGATATGGGCGGGCCGGCCACCACCGATCCGGGCCACGGCGGAGGGGTTGTGCTGCACGCGCCCGAACCGCTTCGTGCTCGCGCCGCAGGCAGAGATCACGGCGCCGGCGATCACCAGCGCGCCGATGGTCAGTCCAAGCCGAGCTGGATGTCTGGCTCGCGGGATGCCGGTCACTGGGTGGGCCCGAGGAGACCCGACCCACTGGCGACCGCGACCGCGCGACCATCGGCGTCCATCACGTCCGCCTGGCCGACCGCGATCCGGCGGCCCGCGTGCAGCAATCTCGCCTGCGCGCGCGCCTCGCGACCGTCGGTGGCGAGCGGGCGCAGGTAGTTGAGCTTCAACTCCACCGGGGTGAAGCTGGTCCCGGGCGGGAGCGTCGTCCTTATGGCGCCGGCGATCGCCGCGTCGGCCAGCGTGGCGACCACGCCGCCCTGGACCCGGCCGGGGGGAGGGGCGCACAACCAGCCAACGGTCGGGAGCGAGAAGGTCGCCTCTCCCTCCGCCAGCTCCGTGACCGCAAGGCCGGTCAGATATTGCAGCGGTGCCATCAGCTCCTCGTCGAGTTGCGCCTCGAGGAGCCCTAGCTCGCTGGGCGCCTGCGATGTGTCAGGGGGCGGCGGGGGCTGGCGTTCCCAGGGGTCTGGATCGTCGCCGACGGGCTCGTCGGCGGTCGGGGTCGATGGGGCGAAATGGGGGCCGCCGGCCGGCAGTGTCACGCACGTCGAGGTTCCGTGGGCCACCAGCGTGCCGTCGTCGTCACGCAGGGTGACGTCGGCAAGCATGATCGGCGCCTGTTGGCCGATGACCTGGCCGTCGGCGTGGATCACGCCCCCGGTGCGCACGGGCCGAAGTACGCGGAGGGCCAGTTCGGAGGTCGTGAACGGGGTACCCGGGGGCAGCTGGGTCATGATCGCGCACGCCATCGCGGCATCGGCTGGGATCGTCAGCGGCCCGGGGGCAAGCGATCCCGTGCCGTCCAGCAGCCAGCCGGTCAGTGGCATCCGGAAGGTGGCCGTGCCCTCACCGACGGCCTCGAGTCGCAGGCCGGTCAGACGCCCGAGCGGTGGCTGGGGGCTCTCACCGGCAATCAGACCCCGGAGCTGCTCGATGCCCGGCAGCGTCAGCCAGTGCGGATCCGGATGGCCGCCCCGCACAGGCTCGCGCCAGGGATAGGACGGCGCCGAATTCGACGCCGGAACGGGGTCAGGGCGGGCGGGTCCAAGCTCGGCCACGGACAGGAACGTACCGATCAGCTGCGCAAGATCGCGCCCGGCGCGTTCGTGTCTTGAGCTTTGCTGCAGCCTGCTGGCGACAATCGCTTTGATTTCGGCCTATCGGTGGAAAGCGCACCGTCCTCGGTTGAGGGTTGCCTGGGGCGTGCTGGCGTGTTCCCGGGTGGGCAGCCTCGCCCGGCGAGCCCGCCTGCTGGCACACCCCGCTCTTTTCCCGGCGCGGACGGCGACGGTCGTCCGCGCCGGGCCCGTTTAAGCGGGCAGGGCGGCCAGCCAAGCGCCGACGGCCTCACCCACCGCCGGCAGGTCACTGCGCAGGCTGTGGTCGCCGGTGACCTGGACGACGTCACGCCCCGGTCCGGGTGGGGGCATCCCGAACTGATCGCGGAGACCCTGGACGATGAGGATCGGAACCGGCACGGCCTCGAGCTCGGAGAGGCGGCTCTGGGGTTCTTTTCCCTGGCCCGTGGCGGACTTGCGCCGAGGCGGCAGCAGGGGGAAGGCCAGGCACACCACACCGGCGGCGCCTGCGGGTCCGGCCGTCCGGCACGCCACCCGGGCGCCCATGGACCGTCCACCGAACACGAGCCGCAGCCCGGCGAGCTCGCCGCCGCGCAGGTGATCGATGACCGCCGTCCAGGCCCGGTCGAGCTGGGCGGCCGGCGCCGGGGCGCGACGCCCGGCGACCCGGTACGGCTGCTCCACGAGTGCCACGGCGTAGCCGGCGGCGAGCGCAGCCTCGCTCGAGGCCTGGAGATCCCCTGAGCCGACACCGCCGCCGGCGCCGTGCCCGAGCACAAGCGCCCCGCGTGCCGCGGCTCGGGGGCGCAGGTGGACCCGGGCCGGCCCGTGCGGGGTCGGCACCTCGATCTCTGTCTCGGACTCGGTCACGCGCGCAATGCTGCCACCGAGCCGAAACGTGCGGCCGCCGACGGCTGGCCTCCGCCGGCTATCCACCACTGGGAGCCGCCTGAGGCGGGGCTGGCGGAGTTGCGGCGGGTCGCGCATGGAACCGTGGTCGTATTCACCTTCGACCTGGACTGTCTCCCCGCGTGGCAGCGCGAGCACCTAGCCGAGGGCTTGGACATAGAACGTCCCCGCTTCCCCTCGATCGACAACGTCGCCGCGGCACTCGGCGGGGAGATCCGCGTTGAGCGCATCCCCACGCCGCATGACTGCTCGGATGGTTTCTTCGAGGCATTTTGGAACCGGCCCGAGGCGCTGCTCGATCCAAGCGTAAGGGCGTCCCAGTCGTTGTGGGCGCTGCTGCCGCCTGGGGGAGAGGCGCGCATCGTCGAACGGCTTCGAGGTTCACTGGAATCGGGCGCCTGGGACGCCGAGCACGGACACTTGCGCGAGCAGGAAGTGTTTGACGGCTCGCTGCGACTGGTCATTTCCGAGCGGTAGCTGCGTCATGGCGGCGAGCTGTGCTCGCGCACCAGCGTGGCCAGTTGAAGCCGGTTGGCCACGCCGCATTTCTTGTAGGCGTGGGCAAGATGGGCCTTGACGGTGGCTTGCGACATGAACAGCTGTCCCGCGATTGCAGAGTTGGTCAATCCCTCCGCGGCCGCCTCGGCTACGCGTCGTTCCGTCGGCGTGAGGCTGGCCAGCCCGGTCCGTGAGGTCGCGCGCTGTCCGCGGCCCCGCCGAGCGTAATCCAGCACCTCGTCAAGCGGCTTGACCGTGCCCTCTTCGAGCGCGGCCGTCCAGCGCTCCTGGCCCAGCAGATCCTCGCCGCACTTGTGAAGGCTTGCGAAATGCGACTCTCGGGCAACCAGGCGACCCAGCTCGAGCTCTTGCCGGGCACCCTGCGCGCCCCCGAGCAGCCGCGCTCCAAACTCGGCTCGACCCGCGACGATATGAAGTTCCGCCAGCGCCTCGAGCGTCTCGATCGCATCGGGCCGGAGGCCGTGCTCGATCTGGATCGCGAGCGCCTCCTGCAGGTGATCGCCGGCGTCGCCGAACTCCTGATCGAGCATGGCCGCGGCACCGTCGGCCCAGCTGGCAATCGCCAGCCGGCGCATGCTTCCCGTATGGCTGCCGCTGGCCCGCAACGCCGCGGCGTGTTCACGCAGCGCCGGCGAGTGTCCCTGTGCGAGGTCTATGCGCGCCAGCAACTCGTGTGAGTTGGCGGCGCCGGCAAAGTGGCCATGGCTCAATCGTTCGGATACCCGCGCACGCGCCGCCTCGAGATCGCCCAGCGCCACCTGTGCGAGCTCGACAACGTCCTCGATCGCGCCAACGGCAACGTCCAGCCCTGCGCGTTCGGCTTGCTCGAGCGCGGTTGTCCCGAGGGCCCACGCCCGCGCGGCGTCTCCGACGAGCGTCATGGCATGGATCTTGTGGGACAGCGCCACGTAGTGGCCAAGCGACGGTCGGGCTCCCTCCAGCATGAGACCGCGCTCCGAATGACCCAGTGAAGACCGAGGGTAGCCCTGGGCGAGGTCGGCCCAAGCCAGCGCGATCTCGAGCCAGACCGCCAGCCAGGAGGGTGGCTGCCCATTTGTCAGGGCGGTGAACTCGTCACAGGCACTCCGGACGGCATCAAAACGGTCACGGAGTGCCTCGGTCATCGCCAACTGCGCCACCGCCAGCGCCAGGTCGTGCCGGTCTCCGGCCCTGCGCAGCAGGTCCACTGACTGCCGCCCGAGTTGGGCGCTGGCGCCCGGGTCAACCGAGCGCTTCGCCACCGAGGCCAGCATCAGTCCGACGCCGGTCGCGCCGTCGTCTCCGGAGGTCATTGCGAGCGCCAGCGCCTGCTCTGCGTAAGCGCGGGTGGCGGCAAAGTCCTCTTCGAACACGGCGAGCTGCGCCGCCGTATACAGGAGCTGCGCCCGGGGCACAGGATTGGCGTCGGGAGTTGCGGCCAGCACGCGCGCGCAGAGACCTCGTGCCTCGCCGGGGTTGCCGCCCACGAGCAGCCAGTGACGCAGATCGAACGCGAGCTCGAGGGCAGAGATGGGTTCGTGGGCAGCCGCAAACTCGAGGGCGGCCAAGAGATTTCGCGCCTCCAGCTCGAGCTGCCGGCGCCCGGCCTCGCTCTCCAGCAGACGGTCGGCACCTGAGCCAAGAGCTCGGAAGTACCGAAGGTGAGAGCGCCTGGCCATGTGCTCATCGCCTGCGTCCCGCAGCCGCTCCAGCGCGAAGGCACGGATGCTCTCGAGTAGGCGGTACCTACGGACCCCGTCGTCATCAACGATCACGATCAGCCCCGCGTCGAGCAGCCCGCTGAGCGCGTCTAGCGGCGAGCCCTCCGATGTCCAAGCTGCCTGGATCGCCTCGAGTGACCAGTCGTAGGCGGCACCGAGAAGGCGTAGCATCGAGCGCGCGTCCTCGTCGATCAGCTCGTAGCTCCATTGGAGTGACGCGGTCAGCGTCTGGTGGCGACTCAGCGCCGTTGCCGGGCCGCCACTGAGAAGCCGAGCGCGATCCGACAGCCCGTCGAGGATCTGGCCGGGCGAGAGTATCCGCACGCGCGCCGCGGCGAGCTCGATCGCCATCGCGAGCCCGTCCAAGCGGCGGCAGAGCTCAGCCACCATGCCCCCCGATTCCGATGTAAGCGCAAACGAGGGCAGGCTCCGCTGAGCTCGCTGTACGAACAGCTGTCCAGCCTCGGACTCGAGCGCCGCCGCCAGCGGATCAATGGCATCGGCTGCCGGCACGGACAGGGGCGGCAGCTGCCAGAGAACCTCGCCCGCTAGCCCGAGCGGGCGGCGGCTGGTGGCCAGCACCCGGAGTCGGGAACACTCGCGCAGGAGCCACTCGGTGACCGTCCCGGCCGCCGGAAGGTGCTCGCAGTTGTCGAGCACGAGCAGTGCGCTTCGGTCCTTGAAATGGCGGACCACGGCGTCGAGAGGAGCCCCGATTGGCTGTCCCTCCGGCGTCGCCGTCCCGGCCAGGGCCCGCCAGATGGCGCTTGCCACAGGCTCCAGGGCCGCCGGCTGATCGCGTGCTCGCTCGAGTGGTGCGAGCTCCACAAACACACGCTCGCGAGGCTCATTCTCGTTCCGGCGGCGCGTCAGCTCGAGAGCGAGGCGGGTCTTGCCCACCCCTCCGGTGCCGGTGATCGTCAGCAGCCGGGTGTGCTCGAGCAGGCGTGTCGCTTGGGCCAGCTCCGCCTCGCGACCGATCAGCGGCGTCAGCCAGCCCACAACCCCGTGGGCGTGCTCCAGTCCAACCGCCGCGCCTTCATCGGTGGCAGCTTTGTGCGGCGTGAGCCGCATGCGGGGGGCGGGCCGGTGACGACGTCCTCCGTCGCGCTCGGGTCGCGAGGGCTCAGAACTGTTCACGACGGCGATTCTCCCAAACCCCGTTCCCGGGCCGCCATCGATCTGCGAGGATCCGAGTCCAGTGAACCCTGTTCGTCGGGCCCGCAACCGGACGCTGCTCGTGCTCGCGGTGGGAGTGTTAGATCTCGGTCTCGAACAGGCGATCGTCGGCCCTGCGCTGCCTGCGATCGAGCGTCATTATCGTGCCTCGCCGACGGCTGGCACCTGGCTTCTCGCAGGCTTTCTGCTCAGTGCCGCGATCGCTATACCCCTGGCCGGGCAGCTCGGTGATCAGCTCGGGCGCCGGCGGATCCTGATGTGTTCCCTCGGCCTGTTCGCGCTCGGATCGCTCCTCTGCGCGGTGTCGCAGTCGATGGGTCTGCTCATCAGCGGCCGGGTGGTTCAAGGGATGGGTGCGGGGGTGGCCCCCCTCGCACTCGCCCTGGTGCGGGCCGAAGTCTCCCCGACGCGACTCACGATGGCGGTGGGGATGCTGGTCGCCGCCGGAAGCGTTGGCTCGGTTCTAGGGCTGCTCCTCTCCGGAGTCCTGGTTGACCATGTTTCAGTGTCGGCGATCTTCTGGGTCCTGTTCGTGGTCGCGGTGATGCTCGTATTCGTCGTGGGCGCGGCGGTCCCAGAATCGCGTGGGCGCGCTGACGGCTCACCCGATCTGCTGGGGACCGTGCTGTTCGCTGGTGGATTGGCCGCGTTGGCACTAGCCATTTCGCAGGGCAACCGATGGGGATGGAGTTCGCCGCGGACGGTGGCGTTGTACGCGGTCACGGCGGTTTGCGTAGGCGCGTTTCTGATGCGTGAGCGGACGACCTCCACGCCGTTGTTCGATCCGCGCACGCTCGGGCTGCGCGCGGTCTGGAGTGCCAACGTCGCCATCGCTGGAGTGGGGTTCTCCCTTCTGATCGGTTTCACACTGGTCCCTCTCATTGCCGCCTATCCGAAGCTGACCGGTTACGGGCTGGCCTTGAGCACCACGCAGATCGGACTCGTTCTCGTGCCCAGCGGATTGGCCGCCCTGCTGGTTGGTCCCTTGGCCGGACGATTGGTGCCGCGGACCGGCGCCCGAGGCCAGGCGGTGTGCGGGACACTGCTCGGAGCGGCTACATACGTCGCGCTCGCGCTCCTACATCCAAGCGTGGCGGGGCTCGCGTTGGCGATGATCCCGCTCGGGGCCGGGGTGGGCATGACGCTCGGAGCGATCACCGATCTTGCCGTACTTAGCGCTCCATCAGATCAGATTGGCGCAGTCGTCGGACTCAACACCGTGCTTCGGACCGTCGCATCAGCGCTCGGCGCGCAAGTCGCGATTGCTGTGGTGGTCGCCGCCCCGGCGCTAGCGGCGCCTATTCATGCTGCCGGAGTTCGTGCCGGACTGACTCATGCCGCGGCCCTGAGACGTTCGGTCAGCGCATTGGCGGCCATACGGATTCCGGCGCACAGCGGCTTCACGAGTGCCTTTTGGATGGCGGCCGGCGCGAGCGTGGTGGCGCTATTTGCCGCCCTCCTGACGCCGTCGCGACGGGCCGACCCGACGGTGAGGGCCGCGGCTAACCGGACTAAATAGCCGATCGGCCGATGTTTCCGGTGCGTCCGAATGGTTGGCTGGCGTCTCCAACCACGAGAGGAGCACGGCTGCATGCGAGCACCCGCGTCGTATCTATGGATTGGACGGCTGATCGGTCGTCATGCGTTCCGAAGGCCAGTCTCCGCTTCGCGTCACACACTGGCCAGGGTCGCGATTCTGATGCTCGGCGTCTGTTCTGCCGGATTGGTGGCAGGCGCGTCGGCTGCCGTGGCTGCTCCGGCGGGACAGTCACCAACGATCACGAACATCTCGCCTACGACCGGATCGGCGGCCGGTGGGACCACGGTCACGATCACCGGCACGGGATTCGTGCCTGGGGCGACGACGATCACCTTCGGTACCACACCGGCCAACGCGACGTCTTGCCCGTCCGCGACCAGCTGCACTGTTCAATCACCACCCGGAGTGGGGGTCGCGCTCATAAGCGTTCAGACGGCCGGCGGACAGTTCACGGACAACGTCTCTCCGTATACCTACCAATCGTCGGTCACGTCAATATCGCCCGCACACGGACCTCAAGCGGGTGGCACCCAGGTCACGATCACCGGCGTGGGCTTGGACTTTCCTGGCCACCTCACTCTGTTCGACTTCGGACAGGGCAACCAGGTGAGCGCTACATGCCAGTCACCTACGACGTGCGCCGTGACGACGCCTCAGGGCTCTGGAACGGTGGACGTGACGGTAGGGATCTTCAACGGCTCCGGCTACAGCTTCTCGCCGGCCAATCCGCCGGGCGATCAGTTCGTGTATGACGCCCCACCCCAGCCCCAGACAATCAACCTCCCCATCTACACCGTGACCGTTCCGGCGACGGCGGGACCCCCGCCATCGTGTGTGCGGGTGCTGTTCCTCTGTGTACCCCCACCGCCATTCAGTTGCAAGGGCCTCACTTACGAGGAAATCCTGCAGCACATCCAGCAATGCCTGCAGGTGAACGTTCCCAACCATGAGATGAAGTGCGGCATCCTGGACATCCTTGACCTCTCGTGTCTACCGTCGATCGACGGCCAGCCGGTCCCGTTCAGCCTGAAGATCGGGGGTGGATTCAGTCCCGCCGGGCCGGGGTTGAATAGCGATTACAGCGAGGTGGTCGTGTTCAGCTTTGGACCTGTCGAGCTATAGGTGAGGGGCGCTGAGTGCTGATACCCGTCCTCCCGCGCCACGCCGCGCTGCGGCTTCGGTGCGGGAGGTCTCGGGGTTGCCGCCGAGAGCTCGCCTAATCGCCGTCGCCCCCGTCGGCAGGCGTCAGGCCACGAGTTTGGAGCCAGAGCTCGAACATGGGGTCGGTCAAGCGTGGCTTCCCGTCCGCCTGGATGACGTCCGCATTGGCCACCAGGGTCTCGAGCGCCTTTCCGATGCTCGAGCGCTTGATCCCCACGGCTGCGGCCGTCTCTTCGCTGTGCAGGGGCGAAGTCGTCACCGCCAGCGCTCGCGCGACCCGGCGTTCGTTCGTGCTCAGCGCCCGCCAGATGGCGCGCATCAGCTGGGCCGTGTCACTCGCCGCCAGATCGAGCGCCGAGAGCCAGGTGCCCTCATCAGCGGTTGCTCCACGGGGCGTTCGCTGCCACAGGTAGTGGGCCAGCATCATGCTCCGCTGTGGATGGCCACGGGTGAACTCAAGCAAAGGGGTGAGCGCGGTGCCGACGTTTCGGTCGGTCTGCCTGAAGCGATGCGTGACGTACTGCGCAACGTCCGCGATCGGCAGCGGCGCCAGGCTCCTGGGGACGGCCTGGTCGAGCAGCGGACGTTTTGGATCGGCGAATAGCTGCTGCATCACGCCCGGCGTCGAGCCCGCGAAGGCGTAGGTGGCCGCTTCGGCCTGAAGTTGGATCACGCTGCGGATCTTCCCGTCAGCTCCCGGGACGGCGAGAACGTCTTGGATCTCGTCAAACACGATCAGGCTCGTCGTCCCCTGGCGGTCGAACAGAGCCGCCGGCAGTTCAGTCGAAGCAGGACTGACTCTGCGTCGACGTTGGGGTTTCGCTGCAGCGTCGCCGTGAAGCCCCCGCCGACCAAAAGTATGCAGACTCGCATAGTTTTAGTATGCGAATTCGCATGCTGAGGGAATGCACGCCCGCCGGCGCGGCGCGGCCGAAGGAGAAGAGCGGCCGCGCCGCGCTCACGCGTTAGACGAGTACCGGCGGCTCGGCGATCACCGAGTACTGCGATGCGTCGCCCTTGAGCGCGACGCTGGACCGGCCGTCGGGCCCGACCGGGATGTCACCTGCGACCGTGAGCCGGTGCAGCAGCCGCGCCTGATCGTCGTAGTCGCTGACGGCGTAGTGCTGCGTCGCGCGGTTGTCCCAGATCGCGATGTCGCCCGGGTGCCAGTTCCAGCGGACGGTGTTCTCCAGGCGGATCACATGGCCTTGGAGCAGCTCGAACAACGTGTTCGAGTCTTTGGAGGACAGCCCGGCGAACTGCTTGATGAAGTGACCCAGCACCAGGGCGCGCTCCCCCGTCTCGGGGTGAATCCGCACCACCGGGTGCTCGGTCTCGAACTCGGTCTGGGAGAACTCGTCCCGGTAGGCCTGCTCCTGAACGTCGATCCCACCGATCCAGCGGCTCTCGTCGTCGCGGATGTAGTCATACAGGTTGGAATGGATCGCGCGTAGCGAGTCCGCCAGCGCCCGCAATGCCGGATGCAGGGACTGATACGCGTTGACCGTGTTGGCCCACACCGTGGTCCCGCCGTAGGCCGGCAGCGTGATTGCGCGCAGCACCGAGATCGCTGGGATCCGGTCCACGAATGTCACGTCGGTGTGCCAGCTGTTGGCCCGGCTACGCTCGGAGTCGATCGGCAGCACTCCCTTTTCGCCGGCGACCGTTGGATGGGGCCTGGTCAGCGTCCCGAGCTGCTGGGCGAAGACCTTCTGGTCCTCGTCATCGGCGTGCTGCTGGTCTCGCAGGAACACCACGCGATGAGCCAGCAGCGCGGTTCGGATCTCGCGCACCGCCTCGGGTGAGAGGTCAGGGCCGATCCGGGCGCCGCGGATCTCGGCGCCGATGTTCGCTGACACCTTCGACACGTCGATGTGCTCGTAGACGTCAGGGGTCGTGGGGGCCGCGGTGGCCATGTCATTCCTCCTTGGTGGTTAGCCGACGGCGTTGTTGAATGCCGTCGAGTTGAACGGGGCGAACGAGTAGCTCTTGGGGATCAGCCCGGCCTTGGCGAACGCGTCGGCAAGGCTCTGCTCTGAGGCACGTGTCGTCGAGCTGACCGGGATCGGGACCGTCGTGTCGTCCTTGGCGGCGGCGTCCATGACGCTCAGAGGCAGACCGGTTGCCGCCGCCCACGTCTTGGCCCAGGCCGCGGAGTGATGGTCGGCCCAGCGGTAGGCCTGGTTGAGAACCTTCAGGTACTGAGTCAGCTCCCGGGACTTGACCGGGTTGTCGATCGCGGTCTTGGAAGCGACTTCGTAGGCGAAGTTCGCCCCGTAGCCGGTGCCGTCAACGAGCGCTTTGGCGCCCTTCTGCTGAATCCCCTGCTCGACGAACGGTGACCACACATCCCAGGCGTCGACGCTTCCCGAGGACAGCGCCGACAGTGCCTCCGCGGGCTGCAGGTACACGAGCTGGACGTCATGGGTGCTCAGGCCGGCCTTGGTGAGCACGGTGAGCAGGTGGTAGTCGGCGGAGCTGCCCTGGGCGACCGCGATGCGTTTGCCCCTCAGGTCCTGAATCGACTTGATCGACGAGCCCTTCGGGACGAGCAGCGCCGCCGACTTCGGATCGTTGCGCCTCGCGCCGACGATCGCGATCTTCGCCCCGCCGGCGGCGGCGAATACGGGCGGAGCGTCACCGACGCCGCCCACGTCGACCGAGCCGGACGCCATCGCCTGCAGGATCGGCGGGCCGGAAGTGAAGTCAGCGAACTTGACTGGGAACGGCAGCGTGTGCAGCAGCCCGGCTGCTTGCAGCAACGCCTGGGCGCCGGTGCCGGCCTGATCGCCGACGACGAGGGCCGGGGCCGTGGAGTCGGCGTTGATCGTGGTCGCGGTCGCGCTGCCGGTGGCCGAGCCCGACGCGGCGGCGCCGGCACTCGAGGAGCTGTTCGAGCTCGAGCCGCAGGCAGCAACCGAGGCGGCGAGCACCACGGCGGCGAGCGCGGTGGCGGCGCGACGTGGTCGGAGGATGTCAGGGGTTCTCATCATGGGGTGCCTTTCGTATCCACGCCAAGCTCGTGCAGGAGCCGGTCGCGTAGGTCGATCAGTTCGTGGTGGTCACGGTTCCGGGGGCGGTCGAGCTCGATCCGAGACTCGTGGGCGACGCGCCCATCGGCGAGCACAAGCACGCGGTCAGCGAGCGCCAGCGCCTCGTCGACGTCATGGGTCACGAGCAGTACGGCCGGGCGATGGCGTTCCCACAGCCCGAGCACGAGCTTGTGCATCGTCATCCGGGTGAGCGCGTCAAGCGCACCGAACGGCTCGTCGAGCAGGAGCAGCCGTGGTTCTCGGGCCAGGGCCCGAGCCAGTGAGGCACGCTGGGCCTCGCCGCCGGACAAGGTCGACGGCCACGCAGCGGCGCGTTCGGTTAGCCCGACCTCTTCCAGCGCAGCCGATGCGGCCCGCGCCGGGTTCTCGACGCGCAGCCCGAGGCTCACGTTCTGGCGGACCTTCTTCCACGGGACCAGCCGCGCGTCCTGGAAGGCGACGGCGACCTCGCCGTCGACCGCAATGCGGCCCTCGACCTCGCGGTCGAGGTCGGCGAGTGCGCGCAGGAGCGTTGACTTGCCGCTACCGCTGCGGCCGATGAGGGCGACGAACTCGCCGGGCGCGAGCTCGAGGTCGAGGTCGTCGAGGACGCGGTGGGGGCCGAAGGACCGGGTCAGGCCCGTGGCGCTAACGACGGGGGCGTGGGTTATTGCGCTCATCGAGCCGCCACCAGCCCGCTACGCCAACGCAGGGCGCGGCGTTCGAGGATGCGCACCAACCAGTCGGTGAGCAGGCCGAGGATCGTGTACACGAGCAGCGCCACGAAGATGACGTCGTTCTGGTCGAACTGCGTCCCCTGGTTGATCATGAAGCCCAGGCCCGCATTGGCGTTGACCTGTTCGGCGACGACCAGGGCCAGCCAGGCGACACCGAGGCTCTGGCGCAGACCCACGAGCGTCTCGGGCAGAGCGCCCGGCAGGATGATGTGCACTAGCGTCTCGCGACGGTTGAGGCCCAGCGAGCGCCCGAGCTCGCCCAGCCGGCCGTCGACGCCGCGGATCCCGGAGAACGTGTTGAGGTAGAGCGGGATCGCCGCGCCGAGCGCGACCAGCAGGATCTTGGGCAGCTGGCCGATCCCGAACCACACGATGAACACCGGCACGAGCCCGAACAGCGGCAGGGTTCGCAGCATCTGCATGATCGGGTCAACCGCTTCCTCGCCCCACCGGCTCAGGCCGGCGACGAGGGCGAGCAGCAGTGCCGCCGCGCCGCCGAACGCGAACCCGAGCGCCATTCGCCCGAGCGAGACGACGAGTGCGTGCTGCAGGGTCCCGTAGGCCGCGGAATTGTGGGCGATCAGGTGATACGCCGTGCTCACAACGGTGGAGGGGGGCGGGAGCTTGGTCGTGGACACGAGGCGCAGTGCGCTTGACAGCTGCCAGACGCCGAGCAGCGCGAGCGGGCTGATGACACGGCGCCAGCCGGTCACGCGCACGCGGCGGCGGCGAACGGCGGAGGACGCGCCAGTGGCCGCACCTTCGCTGTGCTCGGTGACGCGCAGACTGCGCACGGCCTGTGATCCGGGGTTGATGGTGCTCACGGCGAGTTCTCCTGGATAGGGGTCGCGTTCTTCTCTTGCGGCGTCGTGGTCGGGTCTCGAGCGCCGCTCGCCTATTAAAGTACACAAAGTCGATCAACTATGTAGATAAAGTCGGCGAAGGTGCCCCGCTAGGGGCTACTGATCGCTTCGGGCTAGGGGCGCCGGAAGATCTGAACCAGCGTGAGCGGACGCTGGCGTAGGGCTCGGCCGAGCTCTCGCGCCAGCTCGCCGGCGAGTCCACGCCGCGGGACCGTCCGGGCGAGCGTGCGGAGCCAGTGCCGGCTGAGCCCGCAGGTGATCAAGCCGCCGCCGAGGTCGATGAGATCGGCCAGCCGCACCGCCTCGACCTCGCCCCCTAGCCCCAGCTGGCGGCGCAGGTCATGGTGGCGATCGATCGCCTCGGCGCAGCGCTCGACGCGATCATCGCTCCAGCCGTGACGCTGCAGCAGTTCGCGCGCGAGTTCGGCGCCGTCCTCGGTGTAGACGCCGCCGCGCGATGTGCTCGGGTACAGGCCGACGTCGTGCAGGATCGAGGCGACGATGACCACCTCGGCATCGAACGCCCAGCCCCGACGACCGGCGAGCTCGACCGCGATGTGATGCACGCGCAGGCAGTGGCGCTCCATCGGCCCATCGATCCGGCCGGTAGCCGACCGAAGCACGTCGAGCGCATCACGCGCCGCCGGTGTGTTCGCCAGCTGATCGAATCCGTCCACCACCGAGAAGGATGACCCACACGCAGCTTCTCGGTCACGCCAACCTGGCATAGGGACCCCGACGAATGTGCATTGTTGACAATTAGAGCTCGGGCGGTCATGCTCACGACCGATGTCGCGCCCGGCTGTTGCGCTGCCTGAGTCCGCCGCGGTCGTCATCGTCGGCGGTGGCGTCATGGGGACCAGCGCCGCCTTCCATCTCGCCGAGGCCGGGGTGGAGGTGGTGCTCCTCGAGCGAGCCGAGCTCGCGAGTGGATCGACCAGCCGGGCTGCGGGCGGAGTCCGGGCGCAGTTCTCCGATGCGCTGAACGTCCAGATCGCCCAGCGCAGCCTGGAGGCATTCCGGGATTTCGCACGCCGACCTGGCTGGGAGATCGACCTCAAGCGTGTCGGCTACCTGTTCGTGCTCACGCGCGAGCCAGACGTTGCCGTCTTCGAGCAGAGCGTCGCGCTCCAGAACGCTTACGGCGTGCCGTCTCGCATGCTCTCGCCGACAGAGGCGCGTGCCTTGTGCCCGCTCCTGGAGGGAGACGACATCCTGGCCGCGGCGTTCTCGCCCGATGACGGTCACGCCACGCCGGAAGCCGTGGTGCAGGGGTACGCGTTCGCCGCGCGGGCGTTGGGCGCCCACATCCGGACCAATTGCGAAGTTCAGGACATCGTCATGTCCGGCGGTGAGATCTGTGCCGTCGTCACGACGGACGGCGTCATCCGGACCGACACGGTGATCTGCGCCGCCGGTGCCTGGTCTCGCCGCTGTGGCGACATGGTGGGCGTCGATCTGCCGGTCACTCCGCTGCGGCGTCAGATCCTGTTCACCGAGCCGATGGAGGAGCTACCGCCGGATCTGCCGATGACGATTGACTTCACGTCCAGCTTCTACTTTCACCGCGAGGGGCCTGGGCTGCTACTCGGCATGTCAGATCCCAACGAGCAGCCGGGCTTCGTCACCGAAACGTCGGAGGACTGGGTCCCGGACCTGCTCGAGATCGCATCGCGCCGGGCGCCGCGCATCGCCGACGCCGGCATCCGCGGAGGGTGGGCGGGCTTGTATGAAATGACGCCCGATGACAACGCCATCATCGGCGAGGCGCCAGGCGTTTCCCGGTTTCTGTACGCGACGGGGTTTTCCGGCCACGGCTTCCTTCAGGGCCCGGGCGTCGGCGAGATCCTGCGTGACATGGTGCTGCAGCGGCCGACCTTCGTGGACATCAGTCCCCTGAGCGCCGAACGCTTTGACGATGCTGCTCTGCGGCCCGAGTTCAACATCGTCTAGGACTGACCTGTAGTGAGCGAAACGCAGTCCGCCACCATGACCGGCGCCGAGCGGCTCGTCGAAGCACTGGAGCGGCTGGGAGTCGAGATGGTGTTTGGGCTCCCCGGCGTCCACAACCTCCCGATCTGGAAGGCTCTCTCTAACTCCCAGGTGCGCCTCATCGGGGTGCGCCACGAGCAGACGGCCGTCTACGCCGCGGACGGATACGCCCGCGCCACCGGCCGGCTGGGAGTGGCGCTCGTGACCACCGGTCCCGGAGCGGCGAACACGCTCGCTGCCACCGGCGAGGCGATGGCATCGGGCTCGCCGGTGCTGGTGATCGCCACCGACATCCCGGCCAGCCTCCGTCGCGCCGGGGTTTATCGAGGGGTACTGCACGAGACGCGTGACCAGCGCGCCATGTTCGCGCCCGTCACCAAGCACGCTCGAACGGTGAAGTCCGCGCAAGCAATCCCGATGGCGGTCACGGAGTGCGGGGCGTCCGCGACCGAGGCGCCATCAGCCCCTGTCTACCTGGGCGTACCGACTGACTTCCTGCGCCAGCCCGTGCCGCACGCCGACGCACCAAGCTCGCGGCGGCAGGAGACGGTCCACGCCGACTCCTCGAGCCTGGCGGAGGCGGTTGACCTCCTGGCTGGCGCCCAGCGCCCCCTGATCTGGGCCGGCGGCGGTGCCGTGCGCGCCGATGCGGGACCCGCGGTGGCGGCCCTCGCGGAGCGGCTCGCGGCCCCCGTCATCACCACTTTCATGGGCCGCGGACTGGTGCCGCCTCAGCACCCGTGCGCCGTGCCCGGGCCGGTGCATACGCCCGAGGTGGGGGTCCTGTGGGACGAGGCAGACGTTGTGCTCGGGATCGGCACTGACTTCGACGGGATGATGACCCAGAACTGGCTCATGCCCGCTCCGGACCGCCTGATCGCCATCAACGTCGACGCAGCTGATGCGAACAAGAACTACGTCTCGAACGTCACTCTCGTCGGCGACGCCAAGGACCTGGTCCTGGAGCTGCTCACGCGGGTTGACCAGCGCGGCTCTGTCAGCGAGTTGGCCGACCGTCTGCGCACGATCGGGGATGCGGTAAGGGCGTCCGTGCTCGAAGACGAGCCGCAGGCGGCGCGGTTGCTGGACGTCATGCAGCGTGCGCTCCCCGACGACGCTGTGGTCGTGGTTGACATGTGCATCCCGGGGTACTGGCTCGGGGGCTACCGCCAGGTACCACTCCCACGCAAGCTGGCCTATCCGCTCGGCTGGGGAACCCTCGGGTTTGGCTTCCCGGCCTCGCTCGGGGCGGCTCTGGCCGGCGTCGGCCCAGCGGTATGTGTCACGGGCGACGGCGGCTTCCTCTACGCGTGCGGTGAGCTGGCCACCGCGATGGAATCCGATATCCCCGTCACGATCGTCCTCGTAGACGACGGCGGCTACGGCATGCTCCGCTTCGATCAGCTTCGCGCCGGTGACGAGCCGTTCGGCGTCGACCTCTTCCGTCCCGACTTCGCGGCGCTGGCACGGTCATTCGGGATGCAGGTCGCCGCGGTCACGGGATTCGGGGACGCCTTCGAACATGGCCTGCGCGAGGCGATCGACGCTGATGCTCCGCGAATGCTCGTCGTTGACGCGAACCTCAAGCCACCGCCCACGACCTCGCCCCGGTGGTATCGGCGGTGACGTCGAGCCGTCTCCCGATGCGTTCGCGTGGACCCGCCCGGTTGAATGTCGAGCTGGTCGCCGACGCGCTTGCGCGAAGCCATCGTCAAGGGATGGTTGCCACCCGGCGAGCGGATCAAGGAGGTTCCCGTGGCCGCACAGCTCGGGGTGTCGCGGGGCCCGATCCGCGAAGCCATGAGGCTGCTCGAGCATGACGGCCTGCTCACGATCATTCCCAACCGCGGCGCCGTGGTTCCCAGTCCCACCATGGCTGACGTGCTCGAGGTCTACGCGATGCGCTCGGCGCTCGGCTCGCTGGCCCTGCACAAGCTGATGCTCGAGGGGAGCGAGAGTTCGGAATCGGCACTGGAGAAGGAACTGGTGCGGTTCGAGCGCGCTGTCGAGCGCGGTAAGGCGCCTCAGGCGGCCGAGGCCGATCTCGCCTATCAGGCGGCAGTGGTCCTGAGCGCCGGGATGCCGCGAGTTACGCGTCAGTTCGATCAGCTGACCTGGCAGGTGCGGATCTTCATCAGCAGCATGGGGGTCAGCTACGACCCCAAGCTGCCGCAGATGCTCAGCGAGGTCCGAGCACTGCATCGGGCGATCGTCCGTGGAGCCGGCGCGCAGGCCGAGCGCCTGTGGCGTGAGAAGTTCGAACGCTGGGTGCGGGACTTCCTCGACCAGATGGGGGGCGGGTTCGACCGCGACCTGTGGGTTGCGCTGACCACCGGACGGTAGCTCCGCACCGCACACACCCGCCAGCACCGCGCGGTGCGAAACACTCCCGGGTATGGACAACAGTCAGATCGCCGACCGCCTGGACGCCTTCGCGATGCTGCTGGAGCTCAGTGACGCCAACCCGTACACGACGCGGGCCTACCGTCGCGCCGCCGACGGCATCCGGGCGACGCCCGCCCCGATCGCCGAGCTCGTGCGGGCCGGCCGCGTGCGCGAGTTACGTGGCGTCGGCCCCGGGATCGAGTCGCGCCTGCGCGAGCTGCTGGAGACCGGCGAGATCGCCGAGCTGGCCGAGCTCGAGCGCGAGCTCTCGCCCGAGCTTGTGGGGCTCGGGCGCTACCTCGGCCTGACCGCCAACCGGGCGGTCGAGTTGGCACGGGCGCTGGACGTGCACACCGCGGAGGAGTTCCGCGAGGCGGCGGCGGCCGGCCGGCTGCGAGACGTCCCCGGGGTCGGACCCAAAATCGAGGCGCGACTGGTGGAGGCGCTCGGCCGCGAGGTGGAGACCCGCTCTCGGCAGGGCCTGCTGCTCGACCGCGCGACCGATCTGGTGGAGGGCATCGCGCATGCGCTCGGCGGACACGCCGCCGGGGACGTGCGCCGGCGACGGGACCTGTGCGAGCACCTGTGTGTCGTCTGCGAGGCGAAGGACGCCGCCGTCGCGCTCGATCGGTTCGCCGAGCTGCCACAGATCGTGGTGATCATCGAGCGGGATGACCGGCGCGCGCTCGGGGTGACCGTCGAGGGGGTGCCGGTCGAGTTGCTGGTCGCCGCGCCGGCGCGGTTCGGTACCGAGCTCCTGCGGGCAACCGGCGCAACGCCGTATGTCGACGCCCTGGAACCGTTGCCCGAGCGGCCCTCCGAGGCGGAGGTGTACGCCAACCTCGGTATCCCCTGGTGCCCGCCGGAACTGCGCGAGCGGCCGTTCCGGGGTGAGCCGCCGGCACTGGTCAGGCTGGAGGCGATCCGCGGCGATCTGCACTGCCACTCGACCTGGTCCGATGGGAGGGCGACCATCGAGGAGATGGGCCGCGCGGCGCGCGAGCGTGGCTACGAGTACCTGGCCATCTGCGATCACACGCCCGCTGTGGGCGCCGTGCAGGGCCTCGACGCGGACGCCGTGCGCCGGCAGGGCGAGGAGATCGCGGCCGCCAACGAGGTCCTGGCGCCGTTCGTGGTGCTGCGCGGGATCGAGTGCGACATCCTCGCCGACGGCCGGCTCGATCTTCCCGATCGCGTGCTGGCCGAGCTCGACTGGGTTCAGGCCAGCGTGCACGGCGGTCAGCGGATGCCCGCCCGCGAGATGACCGATCGCGTTTGCCATGCCCTGCGCAACCCGCACGTCAGCTGTCTCAGCCACCCGACCGGACGGTTGCTCACCCGTCGCCCCGAGAACGCAGTCGACCTGGAGCGCGTCTACGAGGTGGCGGTCGAGCAGGGGGTCGCGCTGGAGGTCAACGGCCTGTCACCGCGTCTGGACCTGAGCGGTGAACATGTGCGTGACGCCCTCCAGGCGGGCGCGCGGGTGGTCTGCTCGACCGATGCGCACTCCGTCACCGGGCTGGGCAACATGGCGCTGTCGGTGGCCACGGCACGTCGGGGCTGGGCAGTCGCCGCGGACGTGGTCAACACGCGCTCGCTCGAGGACATCCGCTCGTGGCGCTCGCGCTGATGCCGTCGAGCGGGTTACTAGAGCTCGCCCGGCATGTCGAGCAGGCCAGCGCGCTCGAGCTCCTCAAGCGCGCTCGCCCGGATACTGATCTCGTCGACTTGATCCTGGAGGCGCCGCGCGGCCGATCCCATGTCCGCCAGCTGCGCTGAGAGCTCCGCCGCGGACTCGCCGGCGGCCAGCTGCGCCTGGGCGGCCGAGTAGGTCGCCTTGAGGCCCTCCTTCTGGACCCGGAACCCATCCAGTTTGTGGCGCGTTGCACGCTCAGAGGCGACCATCTTCGCCTGCTGTGCCTCGAGATCAGACACCTGCCCGACGAGCTCGATCAGCTCGGCCACAATCGAGTTCTTGCGCTCGATCGCGCGGCGCGCCAGCTCCTCGTTCCCGAGCTCGAGAGCTCTCCTCGCGCCCGCGTCGAGCCTGGCCAGATCCATGCGCCGGCGCTCGGCATGGCGCTCGAGGCGCTTCTTGGCCGTAACGAGCTCCAGGATCGCGTTGCGCAGGCCGGTGAGCTGCTCGATCTGCCGGTCGTAGCCGTAATCGAGTGTCTCGCGGGGGTCCTCAGCGCGGTCGAGCAGCCGAGACAGCTTGGCTTTGATGAGGATGGTCAGCCGCGTGGCCACTCGTCCGTCCTTTGCCGGGGGGTGTGCGTCAGTGGCGCGCGACTCCGCGCCGACAGTTTGCATTGTGCTCCAAGGATCGCCTCACCTCCATGTGGCTCGGCATCCTCTGCGTTTCTCGGCATCCTCGGCGTGTGCGAATCTGTCAGACATGGCCCGCAAGTTCGCCGAGGAGTGGGAGGATCCGCCTGACTTCAGCAAGCCGCGATCCGACCTCGAGGGCCTCAGCCTTGACGACCTGGCTGCGGTCCCGTTCGAGAGCCTCGGTCGCTTCAAACAGGCGGGAAAGTTCCCCGCCGGGTACAGCCAGGACGCACTCAGCTTCTATTCCCCGCGCGACCCGGGGATCCATGCCGTAATCGTCTGGACATTGCTCCAGGCCACTCACTCGATCGCCGTGAACATGTACGGCTTCGACGATCCGCAGGCCAGCGCGATCATCCGCCTGCACACGCTCAACGATGCCATCGCGGTAACCCTCAGCCTTGACAAGAGCCAGGCCGGCGGGGCAGCCGAAAAGGCAATTCTGGCGTCGTTCAACAACCAGCTGATCGGCAACTCGATCGCGATCGGCCGATCCTCGCGGGGGGACATCAGCCACGACAAGCTGCTCGTCGTCGACGGTCTTTACACCGTCACCGGCTCGACCAATTGGTCGTTCGGCGGAGAGGAGCTCCAGGACAATCAGCTCACTGTCAGTCGCGACCCACTTGCCGCAGCCGAAGCGCGGACGATCATCGACCTCGATCACGATGACATGCTCAAACAGATGGCTGCCGCGCACGCCTAAGGCACGCCGCGAAATCTGGTGCCTGCAGGCGAAGGGTCCAACCGCGCTAGGCGGCGATTCCCGCTTGCGCGCGCGCAAGGGTGCGACGGAGGTCGTCGGCGGGGAGGTTGGGGTTGTAGAGAGGGCTGCAAGCGTTGGTGAGCAACTCATGGATGAGCGCCACGCTTGTCGGGTCGGGATCGGGGTTCTGCTCGAGCGTGCTGGCGAGCGTGAGCAGTGCGGCGCGCACGGCCGCGACGCGGTCGGGGAGGACGGGGCAGCAGTCGAATCGGCGGGGGGGTTGTGATGGTGCTGCGGTTTGTCGTAGTGAGTTGGCAAGGCGGCGGCAGTTGCGAGTGCTGACCAGTCGCTTACGTGTGCCGGCGAGGTCGGGTAGGCGCGAGAACTCTGGGAGGATCGCCAGTGCCATGAGCCGTCGCCCGCGGAGCGCGTGGCAGCCCACGGTCAAGGTGATCGCCCCGATGAGTGACACCGCTATCGCCAGCAGGTAGCTCACGTGCCAGGCCACGGCGAATGGGAGCAGTGCCGCCATCACGATGGCGGTCGCGGCACTTCCGGCACGCCAATCACGCAACAGATCGAGACCGCTCTGCACGGTCGCGCGGTCAAGCGGCCTCTCGGGGTGCAAGCCCGCGCGTGCGTCGTGGGTGTGCTTGTCAGGTCCGGGAGTCACAGTCGGGCACGCACGTAATGCAGCGTTGCCCGAAGCTCAGACACGTGAATATCTGGGTTGTAGAGCGGGCTGTCGCAGCCGTTCGCGAGCAGGTCATGCAATTCCGCCACGCACGCCGGGTCTGGGTCGTCTGCACGTTCGAGCACGGCGGCGATCTCGAGCAGCTCGGTGCGCACGGCGGCGACGCGATAGTGCAGCAGCGCCTCGTGACGGCGCACCATCGGATCTGGCGCGCCGGCGCGGTTGGCAGTGCGCCGTAGCCATTGCACGATCACGCAGCGATGATGCTCAACGATGCGCAGCCGCCACCGCTCGCGGATGCTGCGGTCGGCTGTCGCCCCGGTCGGTGTCTGGGTGTGCGCATGAACGCGGTCCGTGTGGTTGTCCTCGATCGCCATTTGACTCCTCCGTATCGATGGCCCGCCCTTTGTGACGCGGGCCCGGCGGAAGGTGACTTCAGCCGTTGACACCGCGCCTACAAACCGGTTACCGCCGTTTACATGGCGTCCACTGGCACGATTCGTTCGGGGCCGTGAGCGGTGGTAGCCTCGCCCTGGGGAAGCGCCCAACAGCGCACGATGGGGGAGCGCTCAACAGCGCATGGACTATCTAATTCTCGGCTCGCTCGAGGTCTCGAATGGTGATCGCACCATCCGCCTGGCTGGCGATAAGCAGCGGGCGCTGTTGGCGGTCTTGCTGCTGCACGCCAACGAGGTCGTCCCGGCGGACCGGCTGATGGACGATCTTTGGGGCGAGCGACTTCCACCGGCGGCGCTGAAGGCCCTCCAGGCGCATGTTTCGCGGCTGCGCAAGGCGCTCGGGGCCAACGGCGACGGCCTGGTCGATGAGGCTGGCGATCGGTCTCCCGGCGTGTCCGGTGGGGTGCTGGCCACGCAGGGGCATGGCTACGTTCTTCGGGTCGAGCCCGGTGAGCTTGATCTAGACCGCTTCCGAGCTCTGATCGAAGAGGGACGCGAGGCGCTCGCAGCGGGCGAGCCGGAGCGGGCGGCGACGATACTGCGCGCCGGGCTGGCTCTATGGCGGGGCCCGCCGCTGGCGGATTTCGCCTACGAGCTGTTTGCGCAGGGTGTGATCGCGCAACTCCAGGAGGTTCATCTGGGTGCAGTGGAGGACCGTGTGGAGGCGGATCTCGCGCTCGGGCGCCACCACGACCTCGTGGGCGAGCTGACGGCGCTGGTGGAGGCGAACCCTCTCCGTGAGCGTCTTCGGGCTCAGCTGATGCTCGCGCTCTATCGGCGCGGGCGCCAAGCGGAGGCACTTGCGGTCTACCAGGAGTTCCGGCATGCGCTCTCTGAGCAGCTCGGGCTTGATCCGGGCACTGGGCTGCAGCAGCTTGAGGTGGCGATCCTCAATCGCGATGGCTCGCTTGACGCGCCGAGGTCGAGGTCGCCCGCCCTGGTGCGGCGAAGTCCAGGACCTCGCCGACGATGGCTCGCAGCCGGGGCAGTCGCGGTGATCGCGCTCACCGTGACTGCGCTCCTGGTCGCGACAACGGGCGGCCGTGTCGCGCGGTGGTCGACAATCGCCGCGGATTCTGTGGGCGTTATCAGCCCGGCGCGCGGCGCGGTCACCGCGGACGTGCCGGTCGGGTCCTCCCCCTCGGGAGTGGCGGCCGGCGCTGGCTCGGTTTGGGTTGCCAACTACGACGACAACACGGTCTCGCGCATCGACCCAGCGACGCACGCCGTCGAACAGACGATCCAGGCCGACTCAACGCCGAGCGGCATCGCGGTCGGCGCCGGTGCGGTGTGGGTGGCAAATAACTTCAGTGGAACAGTGTCGAAGATCGACATTGCCGCCGACCGGGTTGTCCAGAGGATCGCCGTCGGGAACGGACCGAGCGGGATCGCGGTCGGCGACGGCTCGGTGTGGGTTACCAACAGCAGCGATGGGACGCTGTCCCGGATCGATGCGGTCAGCGGCGAGGTGCGGTCTACGCTCCCGCTGGGCGGGGGCGCGACCGGCGTCGCCGTCGGGGCCGGTGCGGTTTGGGTAAGTGACGCGGCGAATGGTCGGGTCCTGCGCATCGACCCGCAGAGTGACCAAATCACAGAGCCGATCAACGTCGGCGCGGGGCCCAGCGCGATCGCCGTGGGTTTTGGGTCGGTGTGGGTCGCCAACAGCCTCGATGGGACGGTCTCGCGGATCGACCCGCAAACCGATCAGGTGGCGGCGACCATCCCGGTCGGCGACGGGCCCAGCGCCATCGCTATCGGCACCCGTGGGGTGTGGGTCGCCAACGAGTTCGGCCATAGCGTGGTGCGCATCGATCCGGCCAGGGACCACGTCGCCCACACGGTCACGGTCGGCAATAACCCTCTGGGGCTGGCGGCCGCCGGCGGTCTGGTATGGGTGAGCGCGCAGGATTCGGGGGTCAGCCATCGCGGCGGCACGCTGACCGTGCTGCAACACGCGCCGTTTGGCTCGCTCGATCCGACGGTTATGAACGCGTCCCTTGGGTCGGTCCTCGTCCTGTATCTGACCAACGACGGGCTGACCGCGCTCAAGCGCGTTGGCGGGAGCGACGGGGCGCAGGTCGTGCCTGACCTGGCGGCGTCGCTGCCGACGCCCACCGACGGCGGCCGGACCTACACATTCCAGCTGCGCCCCGGGATTCGCTACTCAGACGGCCGGCCAGTCCGGGCCGAAGACTTCCGCCGCGCGATCGAACGCAGCATCAAGTTGGGATGGAGTGCCTACTACCCGAATGTGGTGGGTGGCGCCGAGTGCCTAGCGCGCCCCGCGCGTTGTGATCTCGGGCGTGGAATCGTCACCGACGACGTTGCGAGCACCGTCACGTTTCACCTTGTCAAGCCCGACCCCGAATTCCTCCAACGGCTGTCGCTATGGCCTGCACTTGCGGTGCCGGCTGGGACCCCTAACCACGACATCGGGAGTCACCCGCTGCCGGCGACCGGCCCCTACGAGGTAGCCAGTGATACTCCGCGCGAGGTCACACTCGTGCGCAACCCCTATTTTCGCGAGTGGTCACACGCCGCGCAGCCGGATGGCTACCCCAACCGAATCGTGTGGCGGATCGGCGCCAGCGTCCAAGCAGAAGTCAGGAGCGTTGAGGACGGCGCCGCCGACTACACGATTGACCCGCCACCAGCGGACCTCCTGGGCGGAGTGCAGACCCGTTTCGCCAGCCAACTGCACGTCGAGCCCAACGACGTAACGATCGAACTGGGCCTCAACACTAACGTGCCCCCGTTCACCGACATCCGTGTGCGCCGGGCGCTGAACTACGCCCTCGATCGGGCCAAGCTGACGCGGCTGCTGGGCCAAGACTCCCGCCCCACGTGTCAGGAGCTGGCGCCTTACATATCCGGATATCGGCGCTACTGCCCCTATACGCTGCACCCCAACCGGGCCGGGGTCTGGAGCGCTCCCAACCTACCCAAGGCGCGAGCCCTGATCGCCGCGTCGGGCACCCGGGGCACGCCGATCACGATCTGGAGCGCGCCCAGCTTCTTCACGGACTTCACCACGACCGCGCACTACCTCGTCTCGCTGCTCGATCGCCTGGGCTACCCCGCTCATATCAGGGGCTTTGATTCAAGTAGCGCCAGTAGCCCTTGGTTCTCGCTCGTCTCGAACCCACGAACCAGAGCTCAGGCCTATCTGAGCGTTCTGGCCCCAAACTATCCAGCGGCGTCTGAGTTCCTGGGCCCGGCATATGACAGCTGCCACAGTTCCTTGCCAGACACTCAGAGCAACGTCCCCGCACTCCGGTTCTGCGACGCGCCCTTCGATACGGCCGTCCGTCGTGCGCTGGCCGCGGAAGCCGACAGATCGCCGACCGCCGCCTCCCTGTGGGCAGAAGCTGACCGCCGGTTCACCGATCAAGCCGCGCTGGTGCCGTTGGTAACGCCGAGCGTCACGGACCTCGTGTCCCGCCGCGTTGGCGACTACCAATACAACCCCGAAGTCGGCGTCCTGATCGACCAGCTCTGGGTGCACTAGCGTCACCCGAACTGGTGCGGAGATCACCGGAGAATCGAGACGGAGGTCCGGGTCACGTAGCGCCCCGAACGGAGGACGAGCGCCAGCACGAGGGTCTTCCGTCCCCGTTTGACTGACACCCGGATCTTCTTCGGGCTCCGGCTCACCAGCACGCGACGGCGGCCGATTCTCAGTTGGTCCCCGGCGAGCGTCGCCAGGCGCAGCGTCACCGATCGTGCCTTGGCCGAGATCCGATGCGGCGCCTTGAGCAGGGTCAGCACCGGGGGCGCGGGAAGGATCGTGACCGTAACCGTCGCACTGGCGGTCCGGTGGGTCCGGTCCCGCGCGGTCAGCGTCACGTGGTGACGGCCCGCCGCCAGCGCGACGGTCGTGATCATGGGTCCGTGCCCGAGTACCTGCCGCCCCGCGTGCCAGACCAGCGATCGGCCGGTGAGCCGCCGCCCGGAGTCGTCGAAGGCGGTTCCCGCGAGGTCGAGTGCGGCGGTCGCTCCCAGCCGCTCTGAGGAGCGCGGAGTGGTGATCACGACGCTCGGCGGCACCCCCGGTGAGATCAGGCGCGGTGACGTCACGATCGTCTCGTTGAAGCCGTCGGACACGTACAACCGCACGCGGGCGTTCCGGGAGCGGCTCAGCAACTCGCCCGGCAAGCTTGCGCTGTTGTCGTCATCGCCGATGTAGACCGTTCGCCACGTCCGGCCGCCGTCGGCCGAGTAGCGCACGGTCACCTGGAGCCGGTTGCCGTCCGCGTCGTGCGAGCGCCACCGTAGGACCGCGCCCCGCAGCCCGCCGACATGCGTGCCAGTGCCCAGCCCGAGCAGCTTGGCGGTGGGCGCATGAGCACTGGCGTGATCCTGCTCAATCGGCTTCCCGTCCTGGAGAATGTCGATCTCGCGCGCTCCCGCGGCCGGGATCTTTCCTCTGATCAGGATCATGCTCCCGCCAGCGTTGCCTGCACCCGGGTCGATGTGGACGAGCGTACCGATCGCTCCGGCGTGCGCCAGCACGCGGCCGGACGCGTCACGCGCGGTCAGCGAGTACGTGGCGTTGGGGAGCACGGGCGTGGGACCGGACGCGTCCGGCTCGACGTCGGTGAGCAGGGTACGGCCACTGGCGATGTCGTAGCCGGCGATGACGGACAGGGTGCGGGTCGCGTGGACGCTGGCCGGCGGGGAGGTCGAGAACCGGGGCGCGCGGACGCTGGCCGAGGGGGCGGCTGAGAACCGGGGCGCGCCAGCCGCGGAGTCGGATGGCTGGACCTTGAGGGGCGTGTGGAAGGCCACGTCGTAGTTCCAATTGCGCACCGAGATCCAACCGTAGGTCTCGTTAGCCCCGGTGCAGTACGACATCAGGTCGTAGACCTGGGGGCCTGGACTCGTCGTGCTCGAGGGCCCTCGGTCCGTATACGGGGAGTTGGCGGGATTGTCGAGGCCGGTGAGACCGAAGCCGTCGAACAACCCATCCCCGATGATCCGGTTGTAGGCCAGGAACGTGGGGGGCCAGGGTTCTCCGACCTGGCCGATGCCGCTGGTGAAGCTGAAGCTGCCGTTCGTGGTCGTCGCCGTGGCCTTCTGCGTCATCGTTACGGTGGTCCCGGACGCGGACAGGATCTCGGCTGTTGCGGGGATGCCGGTGCCCGAAATGGGCTGTCCGACCGCGAGCCCAGACTCCTGCGCCGACAGGGTCAGTTGGGCGCTGCCAGCGGTCGTGCTTCCGGTCAGCGTTTGCGGCGTGCCGACTGCACCGCTCTTGCATTGCACGCCGGCGTGCGGCAGCCCGATCCCGTGGTGGAACTCATGCGCGATTGCGGTGATCGGCCGGTCGTCGCTGGCCACGGAGTTCGGCTGATTTGTGTACAGGAGCCCGCCGCCGGCCGAGACGCCCCCGGAGTACCCACCGACTTGGGGGCAGGCACTGGAGGCCGCGGGCACAGGCGCCAACAGACCGTAGGGATAGATGGACGCGCTGGTGTTATTCGCGCTGGCCCATTTCGTCACCAGAGCCAACAGCGCCAGGTTGCGGGCCTGGTAGACCGCGTTTTTGAACACCGCCAGCGCGTTGGTCCCGGTACCGAGCGTGACGCCGTCGCACCCGGTCGCGGCGGATGTCCCGTTGGCGACGGTCTCCCAGGGCTGGATGTAGAGCGGGAAGGGCACTACGTCCTGGACCGTGTACCAGGCCGGGTCCGGCACGGGAATTGCCGGGTGGCCGGGCTGGCGTTTCACGCCTCGGGGAGGCGCGTAGCCCTGCGGTGCGACGCCGTTGACGGTGATCGGCACCGGGTAGATGTTGGCCTGGGTGACCGGGTTGAAATGCACTGCGTCGAGGTAGATGCCGCGGTCGAAGCAGTCAGTGCTCTGGCAGCCACTGACGAACACGTTCGGGTCAGTGTTCGTGTCGGCCTTGAAGTAAACGTTCCCTTCAGCCCAACCCCACGGCAGCGTGAACGTGTACGTGCCCAGGCGAGGGCATGGGCGCCCGGGGGCGCAGACGGCGACGGATTTGGCGGGCGCGCCGATACGCTGACCGAGAAGCTGCGCCGGGCTTGATCCCAGCGGGCCCACCGGGACGGCGCTGCTCGGCGGAGTCTGATCGGGTCCGATCGGACCGGGGGGGAGTACCTGCCCGTTGCGATATGCGGTCAGGCGCATGGTCGGAACCGGCTGGCCGTAGCGCGGCAAGGCGGTGTTGACGTAGACACGCACGACGGTCGCGTGGTCCTGAGCGAGCTTGACGGTGACCGGCGCGGTCCCGGGCCCGTTCGAGCTGAGCACAACCCCGTTGTACTGCTGGAAGTAGCCACCCGGGGTCGTCCGCGTCGGCAGCTCGGGCGTTTGCACGCCCTGAGTGATCTCGATCGCGTTGACGTGTACGCCCGCGTCGTAGGTGAAGGTCGCGGTGATCGTCGCATTGCCCGTGAGCAACGCGCCGCACGGGCCGGTCCCCGAGCAGCCTCCCGACCAGCCGACGAACTTCGAGCCGAACTGCGCAGTTGGGACGGCGGTCAGGGTCAGCTCGCTGTCGTAGGCATATGTGCCCAAACACGTGTGATTACCGGCGGGCGGCTTCACACAGCGAACGGTGTTATTCACGCCGAGCTTGGCCGGGACGTTGTCCTTGATGCTCACGTAACCCTGCCCCGAGCCGTCGACCTTGACCGTCAGCTTCGACGGAGCCTCGAAGAACGCCGTCACCGTTTGGTTGGTGTTCATCGTCAGCGTGCATGTGCCGATCACGCAGCTGCTGTTGCCCACCGACAGCCAACCAATGAATGAAGTTTGGCCGGTGGGGTTGCCGGTCAGCGATACCGCCGTGCCATAAGCGAACGTGGCGTGGCAGGTGCTCGAAGCCGCGCTCGACTTGAAACACACCGCTGAACCGGACACGAACCCCGTACCCGTACCGCTCGTGGTGATCGTCAGCGTGACGGGCGCATGTTGGCCGGGCGTGATGGGCGAACTGGTGGCGGTGCCGCTCGCGAGGGCGTTGTTGGTGGCGGTGACCCGGCAGGTGAGCCGGTGACCGGCCTCGCCGGCACCGATCAGGTGCGTCGATGCGATCTGACCGCCGATGTTCTGGCCGTCGAGCTGCCACTGGTAGGCGTAGTGGGTGGGGCTGTTCGTCCACGTGCCGTTCGAGCACGACACCGTCTGGCCGACCGTCGCCGTGGGCGGGGAGATCGCCGGCGGCGTGATGTTGACGGGCTGCTGCGAAAGGGTGACCTCACCGACCTTGTTGGCGTTGAACTCGGTGAACCACAGGTTCCCCGCGGAATCCTGCGCGTCGCTGGTCGCGTCTCCGGTCACCCCCTGGGGCGCGCCGAGGATCGAGGTCGTGTCGGTCGAGATGTCGAACTGCAGTAACTCGTTGTTGACGTTGTCGGTCGCCCACAGGTCACCGTTCGTCGCCGGGGCGGCCGAGGAGATCCAGAGCGGAGTGGCGCCCACGGCGGTATCGGTGATTGCGTCCGACGGGTCAGTCACCACCAGGGTCGTATCGACTCGGACGAGCTGCCCGGCCCCGTCATCGGCGATCCAGATCGCGTTGTCCGACCCGACGGTGATCCCCTCCGGCGCGCTGTTCGGGCCCGGCAGTGGGTAGTCGGTGACCCCGGACAGCGTGCCGGGACTCACCGCGGTGGGATCGACCTTGTCAACGGCACCGGTGCCGAACAGCGTGACCCACAGCGCGCCGTCCGGCCCAGCCACGAGATCGACCGGCTGCGTGGCGGTGTTACCTATCTGGGTCCCCACGGGATACTCGGTGATTCCGTTAGAGGTTCCCGGGGAAGCCGCAGACACATCCAGGCGGCCGACCTGCCCGGCGCCACGTTCGGTGAACCACAGTGCACCGTCCGGACCGACCGTGATTCCCTCGGGCTCACTCGAGGCGCCGGCCGGGAGCGGGTACTCCCCGAGCAGGTGCCCGGTCGCCGGATCGATGTCACCGAGCTCGCCGGTCCCGAACTCCGTGAACCAAATATTTCCGTCCGGTCCGGTCACCACACCGGATGGATGGGCACCGGCCGACAGCGTGCCCGAGGTCGGGTACTCGGTGACCGAGCCATCGGCCGCGATGCGTCCGAGCTGGTCCGAGCTGTACTCGGAGAACCACATCGCATTGTCAGGACCGGCGGCGATGACATTCGGACCGCTGCCGCTGGGGATACCAGCGGAGAACTCCGTCACGGGCGGCGCCGCGACCGCCGATGAGCAGCAGATCAGAACCGCTGCACCGGTCAGCCAGCCGACAGCTCGAACTGCTCTCCGCCCCAACGTTGTCCTCCGGTCCCGGCCCGCGGAACGTCATCGCACCGCGCGCGCCGAAGGATCCTTACAGAGCTGAGTTGCGGCGTCAACTCGGGCGCGATCAGCCCTCGAGCAGAACGGTATCCGCGTGCGAATACGCCGGCGCGCAGCAGCACAGGAGCACCAGAGGCTCACCCTCGTCGGCCCACAGCTTGTGCGCAACACCCGGCGGGATCACAACGCAGTCGCCGTCGCGCACAGTCCGTTCCTCGTCGCCGAGGCGCATCCGCCCGCTGCCGCCGGTGAACAGATAGATCTCCTCTGAACGGCAATGGAAGTGAGCCAGCGTCGCGCTGCCCGGAGCGACGATCGCCTCGGCCAGGCTCTGGTTGGTTGCGTTGCCGCAGGGGAGGCCGGCGAGCTCGCGGATTGAGGAGCCGTCCGCCGTGATGAACGACTCTCGCTGGTCTCGGCGCACGATTTCCACGAACGGAAGCCTAGACGCGCCGTCCGCCCCCAAACCACTCGACCGCCCTGAAAGCCGCCCGACGCTAGGCCTGCTTGCCGGCCAGCCCGAACATGGTCCGTCGCTCAGGAAAGGTAAGCAATCGCCACCGATCGCGCTCCTCCTGCCAGACATAGACATCGACGTCCACGATGCTGCGGGTCCCCTTCAACACGTCAATCGCCTCGCGCGCGCCGACGTCATCCACCACCGCCTGCCGCGTCATCACGTCGACGATCCTGAACCGGCGCGGTGCTCTGGGCTCGGGCGGCTCCTCCGGCCGTGGTCGAGGCTTGGGCGGGACGGCCAGTGGCTCAGGGGAAGACGAGCGTTTGGTGACGCGTTCGAGGGGCACCATATTGGCGCCGGTGCCCTTGGTTGATGTGTCGAGTACCCAGGTCTTGGCCATACCTCAAGGATAGAAACGGAACTTCCGGTCCTGACACGGGTAGGTACTCGTGAATGGAGCGTCGTCGGTTCGGACGGACTGGGTGGGAGGTGCCGGTGGTCGGGCTCGGGACCTGGCAGACGTTCGACGTCGGTCCGAGCGGGGAGAGCGCCGCGCGCGAGGTCGTCGACGCGGTCTGGGAGGGGGGCACACGGTTCTTCGATTCCTCGCCCATGTATGGGCGGGCGGAAGGTGTGCTCGGACGTGCGCTGGGCGAGCACCGCTCGCAGGCGCTGGTAGCCACCAAGATATGGACGAGCTCGATGGCCGAGGCCAGGAGCCAGTTCGAGGCCCAGCTCGAGTTCTTCGGCGGCCGTGTCGACGTGGAGCAGATCCACAACCTCGTCGGCTGGCGCGAACATCTCGACTGGCTGGCGGAGGAGCGTGGGGCCGGGAGGATCGGGTTCCTGGGAGCGACGCATTACGCGGCCAGGGCGTTCGATGAACTCGAGGAGGTCATGCGCACCGGCCGCGTTGACGCGATCCAGGTGCCATACAACCCACTCGAGCGCGACGCCGAGCGGCGCATCCTGCCGCTGGCCGCCGAGCTGGATCTCGGTGTCATCGCGATGCGGCCACTGGGTGGCGGGTCGCTGATAAGGCGATTCGACCCCGCCGAGCTGTTGAAGTGGACCCTCTCGGACGAACGGGTTCACGTCGCGATCCCGGCGACCTCAAGCGCTGCGCACGCCCGCATCAATACCGAAGCAGGCGCGCGTCCCTGGCTTTCACCCGATGAGCGCCAGGCACTGGTGACCGCGGCACGCCGCTGAGCACCGCGCTCCGGTGCGGATGTTGGAAACTTCCAGCATCGTCGCTTCCTCCCGCTGTGGTCCTGGCGGGTGCGATCCGCTTCGGTCTGGAAGGATTGGTGCCGATGGAACAGCGCACTATCGAACGGCTCGGCCGCAGCGTCAGCGTCGTGGGACTGGGCACCTGGCAGCTCGGTGCTGACTGGGGGTCCGTGGCTGCCGATGACGCGCGCGCGACGCTCGAGGCCGCCGTCGCGGAGGGAGTGACCTTCTTCGACACGGCGGACGTCTACGGGGACGGGCAAAGCGAGGAGTTCTGCGGGGAGCTGCACCAACGACATCCCGAGCTCATGATCGCGACCAAGATGGGCCGCCGGGTCGATCAGCTGCCTGAGAACTACAACCGTCAGAACTTCCTCGAGTGGAACGATCGCTCCCGCGCCAACCTCGGCATGGACCCGCTCGATCTCGTCCAACTCCACTGTCCGCCTGACCCGGTGTTCGAGAGCGACGCCGTATTCGAGGCGCTGGACGAGATGGTGAGTGCGGGGCGGATTCGCGCCTACGGCGTGTCGGTGGAGACCTGTGCCCAGGCGATCGCGGCGATCGCACGCCCGCACGTGGCGAGCGTCCAGATCATTCTCAACTGCTTCCGGCTCAAGCCGCTTGAGCAGGTCCTGCCTGCGGCGCAGAAGGCCGGCGTTGGGATCATCGCGCGCGTGCCGCTCGCATCGGGGCTACTTTCCGGGCGCTATGACGAGCACACGGCGTTCGCTCCCGATGACCATCGCAGCTACAACCGTCACGGCGAGGCGTTCGACGTTGGCGAGACATTTGCCGGCGTGCCCTTCGAGGTCGGCTTGGCCGCCGTCCGCGAGCTCACCACCCTGGTCGATCCCGGCGTGCCGCTCTCCCAGTTCGCCCTGCGCTGGGTGATCGACCAGCCTGGCGTGAGCACTGTCATCCCCGGCGCGCGCAATCCGGAGCAGGTGCGCGGCAACGCCGCCAGCGCAGCGCTACCGCCGCTGCGCGAGGATCAGCTGGCCGGCGTCCGGGACATCTATGACCGGCTGCTTCGGCCGCTCGTTCACGACCGCTGGTAGCCCATCCCCGAGCATTACCCGGTAGAGGAAGTTGTTCAGGGCGACGTTCGGATAGGGAGCGGTCGAGGGCTTGACTTTGTGAGGCAAACGATGGTAACTTTGCGCCACAAAACATTGATCGACCGAAGGCCCCCAACCGAGACGGGCACCCTTTGGACGACGTGACCCGAGGAGGGATCGTGCAGAGTTCTCACTTCACTAAGCCCGTAAATCGGCTCGGCGCCAAGCATCCGCGTCGGGTCGCCTGGCTGCGCATCGCCATCGGCATCTGGCTGCTGGGCCTGATGGCTGCTCTGTACGGCTCAGGCCACGGCGGCCAGTGGGCCTGGCTGCTGGCTGTCGGAACGGCCGTGCACTTCGGCTACGCCTACCGCCTGTTCCGTTTCGCCCGTAATGATTCGGACCCGCGGGCAAGATTGGGTGAGTCACCGCGTCCGGCCGGTTCGTGCTGATGCACATCACTCCGCACATCGTTGTTCAGGGCGCCGAGGGCGCCGCCGCCTTCTACCGCGACGCCTTCGGCGCCGAGGAGATCGACCGGATCCCGACGCCCGACGGGCGGCTCATGTCAGTTCAGCTGCGTTTCGGTGACGGCGTCTTGCATATTGCTGACGAGTTCCCGGAGATGGGCGTGCTCGCACCGCCGTCGATCGGCGGCACGCCCGTGGTCCTCGCGCTGGAGGTCGGTGACGCCGAGGCGGTGTTCGCGCAGGCCGTGGCGGCTGGCGCGGAGGTTCGCCAGCCGCTGGCCGACATGTTCTGGGGGGATCGTCACGGCCAGCTCGATGACCCGTTCGGGCATCGCTGGAACGTTTCCCAGCACCTGCGTGACGTGCCGCACGATGAGGTCGTGGCGGCGGCGGCGAAGGTGTTTGGCGCGTAATCGCAGCTTCATATCGACCCTAGGAGGAGGCACATGTCGACGCCCCAGGCGACCAGCAACAAACCGGCGTTCAGACGCTTTCATGACGCCGCCAACACCGGCGATGCGGCGCTCCTGTCGAGGACCATCGACGAGATCTTCGATCCGGACGTGCTGAGTCGGACGCCATTGCAGGTCACGACGACCGGCGCGCAAACGATCAAGGAGATATTCGCGCGGCTCCATCGGGCCTTCCCGGACCTTCACGTCACGGTTGAGGACCTGATCGAAGAGGGTGACAAGGTCGTCGGCCGCAACACGGTGACCGGCACGCACTTGGGCGAGTACATGGGCCTGCCGCCCTCGGGCAAAACCGTCACGTACAGCGAGATCTTCATATTCCGGTTCGCGGATGGCCGAGTCGCGGAGACATGGGGGGTGGTTGACGTCTTTTCGCAGATGAAACAGCTTGGCGTGATCCCGGGGTGAGGCACGCTCCGGCTAGATTGGGCGCGTGGCAGTTCAACGGATGGACAACGTCGGCATCGTCGTCGACGATCTGCCGGCGTCGATCGCGTTCTTTCGCGAGCTCGGCCTCGAGCTCGACGGCCAAACTACGGTCGAAGGAGACTGGGCAGGGCGCGTCACTGGATTGCCCGACACGCACGTCGAGATCGCCATGATGCGCACGCCGGATGGCCACAGCCGGCTCGAGCTCTCGCGATTTCTCACACCCCCGGTGGTTGCCGATCACCGGAACGCCCCAGTGAACGCTCTCGGCTATCTACGCGTGATGTTCGCCGTGGACGACGTCGACGAGACGCTCGCCCGGCTCCGTCAGCACGGCGCGGAGCTCGTCAGCAGGGAAGTGGTCCGGTTCCAAGACGCGTATCGGCTCTGTTACATCCGCGGGCCCGGAGGGCTTCTCATCGGGCTCGCCGAAGAACTCGGCTGAGCGCCGGGCCTTTCCCCCTCTTGGCGAAGTGGCGTCCGATCGCGATCGAGCTGACGATGCCCAGTGCTGTCGCGGCCAGGGGAAGGGTCTGGTCGTAGTTGTAGGCGGTGGAGTAGGGGGTGTGGCGGATGATCAGCGCGGTTCCAGCGGCCTGGACGAGGAACAAGGCTGCCCAGAGGTAGCTGATGAGGTACATGCTGGTGCGAAAGTCTTGGTAGACGTGCCACATCCTGTCGAATATCGCCATCCCGTCGTGGGTGCCGTCCGTCCCGTAGCGCTGGGCCATGTAGAACACGACCGGCTTGCGGGCCAGGACGCAGGAGCCCAAGAAGATCAAGCCGATCAGGGCCGTGACGGCGCAGTCCTTGTAGAGCAGCACCTTGGGAGCGTGACTTCCGATCAGCGCGATGACCGCGGATAGCGCGGTGAACGAGAAGATCGCAGCTGAGGCCCCGCTGAATTTGCGGGCTTTGGCCCAGACCATGAGGCCGCCGATGATTGGGGCGATGCTGCCGATCAGGTAGCTGACCACGTCGCTGGCGCCCATCTGCTGGGCAAGGTGGAACAGCGCGATGCTGCCACCGACCTCGATCGTCGTGACAAGGATGTTGAAGCGCATCCCGTTCTTGGCCGGGTGCTCCTTGAGGCCTTGAGCGATCTGGTCGTGCACCGTTGGCTCGTCGGCGGCCATTTCAAACTGTTTTGTAGGTCGCGAGGATCACGCCTTTGCTGGTGGTCGTGCTGTCGGTGAGCTGCAGGGACCTGTGAACGCCATCGGGGAACATGCGTCGGCCGGTTCCGAGCACGAGCGGAGCGATGGTCAGCAGGTACTCGTCAATGAGATCGGCGCTCATCAGTGAGGCGATCAGCACGCCGCTGCCCATGATCACAAGGGGCGTCTCGGACTCGCGCTTGAGATCAGCTACCGCGGCCGGCACGTCACCGTGCAGCAGCGTCGAGTGCGGCCACTCGAGCCTCGTCTCGGGGTTGCCCGAGGCGACGTACTTGTGTGTGTTGTTGAGCGGATCCTTGAACGGTCCCCCTTGGGTGTTCCAGTAGCTCAGCAGCTCCTCGTAGCTCCGACGCCCAAACAGCCAGGCGTGTTCACCACTCGTCAGCTGAGCCAACCGCTGACCCAACTTGGCAACCATCGTTTCATCACCGTATGGGACTCCCCAGCCACCGTGATCAAAGCCACCCCGCGGGTCCTCGTCCGGGCGGCCCGGAGACTGCATGACGCCGTCGAGTGTCAGCCCATTCATAACGATCACCTTTCCCATCTTCATTCTCCTTTCACGCAGGCAGGTCTCGGACCGCTAGGGCCGTCCGGCGAGGGGCGCGGGCGCCCGAGTCATCAGGACTTGTGTGTCGCGCCCCTGGAGCATGTTGGCCGGGCCTCGCCATTCGTTTGCGACCATGAACAGCGTCGCTCCATCCGGGCCACCGAGGGCGCATGCAAAACAGCCGCGGTCAAGCTCGACCGTTTGCAGCACCTCGCCGCCTTCGCGGACGCGCACGCAACGCTGGTTAGGGACGTCGGCGTACCAGACGGCGTTCTCGGCGTCGGCGCAGATGCCGTCCGGGACCCCATCGCCGAGATCGGCCCACACGCGCCGGTTCGAAAGGCCCCCGTCGGCGTCAATGTCAAACGCGGTGAGCCGCTTGGCGTAGGACTCGGCGACGATCAGCGTCCGATCGTCGGGCATGATCAGCATGCCGTTCGGAAACGCCAAGCCATCGGCGACCGTGCGAGCCGAGCCGTCAGGGGTGGCCAACGCGACGATCCCGGGCGCGAACGGCTCGCCGGCCATCAGGTCAAAGCCGCCTCCGTTGACGTAAGCGTTACCGCGAGCGTCGATTATGAGTTCATTTACCGCCGCAGGGTCAGACGCCGCTTTCAGGTCGGCGTGCGTCACCAGGGACCCATCCGGCTCGCGCCGCAAGAGCAGCCCATCGCGGGCCGAGACCACCAGTAGCCGACCGTCGGGCAGCCAGTCGACGCAAAGCGGAAACGAGTCACCTCGAAGCACGACCTCGCTCTTGCCCTCCAGATCAACAGCGATTACCTCCTGCGTGCCCCAGTCGGAGAACCAGAGGCGGTCTTGATGCCATCTCGGCTGCTCTCCAAATACGCGACCGTTCAACAAGACGTGCACGTCGGACATTGAGACTCCTCTTGACTAGCAATAGAACTAGACCGTACAGTACTAAACGAGTACTAGACTGTCTAGTATTCTTGGGAAATCGATGGCGAGCGCAGCCCCTACACCGGCCGAGTTCGAGGGTGAGCACCGATCGGCGCGCAAGCGCAGGGCGATCATCGAAGCCGCCACGACGGGGTTTCTGAGCAACGGCTATCTGGGCACGAGCATGGACGAGATCGCTGCCCTCGCGCAGGTCTCCAAGCAGACGGTGTACAAGCACTTCACCGACAAGGAGCGTCTGTTCTCAGAGATAGTCACCGCCAGGGTCGACGAGATCGCCGATCCAAACACCGATGAAGTGCTGAAGCTGGGGGACACGGGCGACCTCGAGCGGGACTTGCGCCGTTTCGCCCGCGGTCAGTTGCGCGCGGTGATGGATCCGCGCCTGCTAAAGCTGCGACGGCTGGTCATCGGCGAATCCGGCCGCTTTCCGCAGCTCGGCCGTCTCTTCTATGAGCGAGGGCCAGGACGCACGATCGATGCGCTGGCGACCACGTTCGAGCGGCTCGCCTCACGCGGCGTGCTGGAACTCCACGACGCCCGCCTCGCGGCGGCGCACTTCAACTGGCTCGTAATGTCGATCCCCCTCAACCAAGCGATGCTGCTCGGTGAGGACGAACCCGCGACCCCCACCGAGCTGAACCGCTACGCCGACGCCGGTGTGCGCGCGTTTGTCGCGGCGCATCGCAACCGCTGACGTACACCGCCCGCGCGAAAGGCCCTGCCTGTGGTGGCGCGGTACGCGCGCCTAGCGCATCGGGCGAAACGCGTCGCGCAAGCCTTGGGCCAAGAGCTCCGGTTCGGCGACGGCGGGAAAGTGGCCGCCGACCTCGTGTTCAGCCCAAGAGGTGACGTTGTAGTAGCGCTCCGCGAGCTCACGCGGTGGTTTGGGGAACGGGACTCGCTCGCCGCCGAAGATGCTGATCGCTGTGGGAACCGGCGACACCTCTCCAGCCGGGAGCGCGGCGCCGGGAAGGTGGCGGTGAGCCCAGTACGGCAGTAGGGACGTGGCGATCGTTTCGGTGGCCCAGTACAGCGTCAGGGTGGCGAGCAGCAGCTCGCGATCGAATGCCGGGCTGCCGTCCGGGCGAGTGCTGCTCCAGGCGACGATCTTCTCGCTAATCCACGCTGCCAGTCCGGCGGGACTGTCTGACAGGGCCGCGCCGAGCGTGCCCGGCTTGGTGGCGTGCTCGTGCATGTAGCCGCCCTCCTCCGCGGTCCAGTCCCGGACGGCACGCGCGTACTCATCCTCGTGCGGTGTCCGTGGCCCAGGTGCAATGGCCAAGCCCGGAGTGGCCAGGTGGATGGCCGTGACGGCATCTGGTTGGTCACCGGCGAGCCAGGCGGTCACGCCGGCGCCGAGGTCGCTGCCGTGTGCGACAAAGCGTTCATATCCGAGGCCGACGGTCATCAGCTCGTACCAGAGCCGAGCCACTTGTCGTCCGGTCATGCCCGTGGGCGGGGGCGGTCCGCTGAATCCGTACCCGGGGAGCGACGGAACGACGACCGTGAACGCGTCGGCGGGGTCTGCGCCGTGCGCGCCCGGGTCAGAAAGCAGATCCAGGACTGGCAGGTACTCCAGGAACGACCCGGGCCACCCATGGGTGAGCAGCAATGGCATCGGGCTCGGACCGCGACCTTCAGCGTGCACCACGTGCACGAGATGACCGCTGACTTCGACGCGCTGCTGGCGCAGAGCGTCGAGCTGGCGTTGGAGAGCCTCGGGGTCAAAGACGCGCCAATCTCCCAGCAGGGCGTCCAGCCAGTCGCGCGGGACGCCTCGCTCCCAGCCTTCCCCGAGGTCGACGGACTTTCGATAGCCATCCAGCCGGAGGCTTAGCGCGCGCAGCGCATCGGGAGGCAGCCGACTGCGCTCCTCAAGGACTCGCAGTCCGTTGTGATCATTCACGCTTCACCGCGCCGAGCGGGTTGGATAGTGGCGTAGAGGGTGCCGATCCCGACGCCCGCCTCGCCGTCGCGCCACGTGCCGTGTCTCAGCTGGTGCTTGGGACATTGGGAGTTGATCGTGCCATCTAACGACAGCGGAGGACTCGTTGAACGACACCTCGCCCGCCGAGTCGAAGCCGGCAGGACCGATCCCCCCTGACCCCGGCCGGGCCCTCACGCACGTGAGCCCGCACCGAACCGAGGCTCCACCGCCACTCGACGAAGCGGCCCACCCGCGCGTTCATCGCCAAGGCGGCGGTCGCGCTCGCCCCGAAGTACCGGACCGAGCTGCTGCTCGGCGATCCGAAGCCCTGATCCGCGAGATGAGCCGAGCCGGTGGCGGCGGGCCGCCGGACGGGATAGGATCGGCGCCGCGCATTGACGTGGCGGTATCGGACGGGCTGTGCTGATTGGAGCGGTGTGCCGGTGAACGACTGGAATCGGCGTGGCTCTGGCGGCCGGAGGCGGGGTCTCCGGCGGGCCTTGATCGTGCTGTGGGCGATGGCGGTGGTGACGCTCACGCTGCCGTCGCTGGCGCTGGCCTCGTACACGGTCGTCCCGCTCACCGACCCGAATGTGAGCTGTGTCGCGGTGGTGAGCGGGATGGATTCGCACGGGGATCTGGTGGGCATGGCGGACTTCTCCAGCCTTCCGTTCGGAGGAGAGCCGACCACTGGGTCGGACGGGTTCTTCTGGCATGCGGGTTCGTTCACGCCGTTGAATGTCGTGAGCGGAGGGTGGACGTCCGCGAACCACATCACGGGCTGTGGTGCGAGTGGGTACACGTACGCGGGTTCAGTGAACGACAGCGGGATGATCGTGGGAAGCGCGATCGAGCGCAGCATGTTCCCGGCCCCGACGCTGGCGAGCGAGTGGAGCGGGTCGGGGGCGTCTCCCACGATTCTCGGCACGTTGTGTACGCCGGGCTCACCGGACATCTCGTTCTCGCAGGCGTACGCGATCAACGCGGCGGGTGACGTCGCCGGGCAATCCGACACACAGGCGGCGTGCAATGACAACTACACCGGGATCCGGCCGTCGGCCGCGGTCCTGCGCCTGGCGGGGGCGAGCCAGTTCACCGCGATCGCCCAGGTCGGCAGCCCAGTGCTCGGCGGGGGAGTCCTGGGCTCCGGGACGGTGTTCGCGCAGGCGGTCAACGCCCGCGATCAGGCTGTGGTCGTCGACACAAACTCGGGCGGGCAGTTGCCCACCGCATATCTGTGGCAGCCGAGCAGTCCCGGGCCGTATCCGGGGACGTTGACGGCGCTGCCGTTGATCCCGTACGGGTCCTCGCCGTTGCGGGCCAGCGGGGGCGGCCCGCCGGGGCTTGGGTTCGGGAGTTCGTTCGGGCTCAACGACGCCGGGGTGGCAGTCGGAACGCAGCCGAGCCAGACGACCGGGTATTCAGCGGTCTACTCGGTGGCCGGTGCGGCGGCGCAGGTCCTGACGCCGGTCGGTGGTCTGCCGATGGGAGTGGCGGAGGGGATCAACAACCGGGGTGACACCGTTGGTGTGTCGTTCGACGCCACCAGCGGCAAGCAGATCGGCACACTGTGGCCGGGGACGGGCACCACCCCCGGGCTGACCGGCGTCGATCTCAACACCCTGCTGCCGGCCGGCAGCGGGGTGACGATCACCGAGGGGGTTGGGATCAACGACAACGGGGACATCGTCGCGTTCGGCACGGCGGCCGGGCAGCCGGCCTGGATCGAGCTTCAACCGGCTGGCCAGCAGATCTCCGGGACACTGGTCGACAGCCGCGGGCACGGGGTGCCTGGCGCGCAGGTCAACGTGACCGGCACCGACAACCAGGGCAACACGGTCAACCAGGCCGCGTTCACTGACATCAACGGGAACTACACGGCCGGGCTGAACCCGGGCCAGTACGTCGCCACGCCGGTGCCGCCGACCGACACCACCCAGGGCCGCTATGTGCCGAGCACATGCTCGGGGACGATCAGCGGGGCGGGGTGCGCCATCACTCTCAACCCCGGGGATCAGGCGATCGCGAGCTTCAAGTTGGTGCGGCTGGTGGTCAACAGCACCGCGCTCACGCCGGACCCGTCAACCAGCCTGGCCCACGACGTCTGCGACACGACGCCGTCGGCGCCGAGCGCCACGTGCACGCTCACCGCGGCGATCGACGTCGTCAACCAACTTGGCGGCGGGACGATCACATTCGACATCCCGGGAGGCGGGACACCGACGATCACGGAGTCGGCGGCGGGGCCCTTCCTCCCGGCCATCACCGCGCCGATGGTGATCGACGCGACGACCCAGCCCGGCGCGCAGACGGTCGCGCTCACGGCAACCGCCGTCGACCCGCATGACGGGTTGCAGATTGACAGCCACGGGGTGACGATTCGCGGGATGACGATCTACGGCTTCGCCGGGGATGACGTCTATTTCGAGGCCAGCAGCGGCAGCGACACCCTCCAGGCGAATCAGCTGGAGACGATCAACAGTCCGCAGCGGCCCTTCTACGGGGTTGTCGTCGACGACAATGCCCTTGCGCAATTCGGCGGCGGATCACCGAACGCGCCGCTCGCCGGACACAACGTGATCCAAGGCAACACGATCGGTGGCCCCCCGCCGCTCAAGGGCCAAAGCTATGGCGCGCTCACCCTCCGCGAGCCGGGGGATACGATCGGCGGCAGCCAGCCGGGGCAGGGCAACATCTTCGCCGGGGGTACTGCGTTCGCCTACGGGATCGGCGACGTCGTCCAGGGAAACACGTTCCGCTACGGCACCGATTCCGTAGACGTCGCCGACGATGCCACGGTCGGCGGGGTGACCCCCGCCACCGGGACCGGAGCGGGCAACGTGATCCACGCGACCCTGACCCTCCAGCAGAACGATGTCGTCCAGGGCAATCAGATCGACTCCCGCGGCTTCACCGGGATCGACGCCGATCGTCACGACACGATCGGCGGTGCCCGCCCGGGGATGGAGAACCTCATCGAGAACAACGGGACCAACCACCCGACCTCCGCTCCGTTAACGCGGGCATCGCGGTCAACGGGACGGGTACCGTGGTCGAGCACAACCTGATCCGAGACAACGATGGCGACGGCGGCGTCGCGGTGTATTCGGGTGACGGCAACCACATCTTCAAGAACTCGATATACGCCAACGCCGTCGGCATCAACCTGGGTGGCGGTAGCTACCGCTACAACGCGCTCGGCGGCTCCAGCGGCGGTCCCAACCATTACCAGCCCTACCCAGACCTCCTCGACGTGCGGCATCGGGGAGCGACCGTGACCGCCACCGGTCAGTTGCTGATGGGCCTGTCCCACGCCCAGACGAGCTACACCATCGACCTCTACAACCAATCCGGGGGATGTGCGATGAACTCCGTCTCGCCGGGGGAGGGGCTGACCTGGTTGAAGGGCGGTTCGGTGCGGACCGACGGCATCGGTGACGCGCTGTTCACGATCACGGCGCCGAAGGGCAGCGGATCGGTGTTCACGCTCACCGCGACCGCCCCGGACGGCAGCACGTCCGAGTTCAGTCCGTGCCTCACCCTGGGGCACTCGGCGCCCAGCTTCGCCAGACACGGGGTCACGGTGCCGATCCAGACGGTCACCGTCAGCCCAGCCGGCTCAGGCGGTGCGGCCGACCGCGCCGCTGCCGTCGCCGCGGCGAAGAAGAAGAAAAAGCCCACGGTCGCAGCCAAGCGCCTGACCGCGTCAATCGGACTCTTCTGCCCGCCGGTCACAACCGGCTACTGCGCCGGCACCGCCGTCGTACGTGACGTTTCGACGCACGCGCTGGTAGCTCGCCTGGCGTTCAAGCTCGCGCCCGGCCAGCTGCACACGCGGACCTATCGCCTCTCCCGTGCTCTGTCCAAACGGCTTGTGCACGCCCGACGTCTCAGGCTCACTGTGGTGATTACGGCTCGTGACCACGCCAAGCGAGCGCATCACAAGCGAACCACCGCGCGGCTCAGGCTCGTCTACCGCTGAGCGCGGGCTAACTGAGGGGAACCTCGTCCGGAGGGTCCGGGGGCAGACGCGCGCCTCTCGCGCGAAGAGCGCGTCAGCGAGACCGACCTTGCGTGATCGCTATGGAGCCGCTACGCGGCTTCCCCAGAGCTCGTTGACCGGGAACTTGTCGGGCTCGGGAAGCTCAACGCCAGCCGTCTCCAGCGCGGCTTTGAGGCCGCCGTCCCAGGCTTGCTGCCACGCGGCCTCTGATTCCCAGATCTCACTGACTCGAAGGTCGGACCCCTCGCCGAACATGACGTGCAGTTGGAGTGGCTCAGGGGGCCCGCCGGGGCCATTCTCCCGAAGAATTTCGTTGATCTTGTCGTACTGCTCGCGGGTCAACGACGTGGGGGCGTAGCGAATGAGGATGGGCATACAGCGAACCTAACCTAAGGACGATCACGCTGCAAGATGTCGCCCCGCTCGAGCCGCGCAGCGACCTGGCGCTCCCGCTCAGCCAGGTGCTCGACGCCGAGCGCGTAGTCCGTTCCTCAAAGGTTCGCCACATCCCCAGGACCACCACCTGTCCGCGCTGTTCGGACAAAGAAAAAGCCCTGG
>CAWGIA010000004.1:0-118367 GCA_963822535.1 uncultured Solirubrobacterales bacterium | reverse complement strand
GATCCGACCACGCCGTCTGACACCAGCGATAGGGCGCCGCTGTGCTGCACCCGCAGTACCGACACCTGGTTGCTGCCGGCGTCGACGGCGATCAGATAACGGCCGTGGAGGGCCTTTTGAAGCGAGCCCTGAGAGGCGATCCCGGCACCGGTGCCAGCGCCTCCAGCCTCGAACGGCGATCCGGGGATGGTGACCAGAGTCCCCCCCGCGGTGCGGCCGAACGCCGCGATGGTGTTGGTCCCAGCTGTGTTGTCATTGACGTAGACGTGCCCGACGATGGGCGGACTTGCAGCGCTCGCCGATGCCACGCCTACGGTCAGAGCCGTAAGCGCGAGCAGCGCAGCGCGTAACGCGTAGCGAACTACGAACGCATCGCTTCTCCTTCTCGGTTGGGGTGATGGCGTTGCCCTCTGCGCCCTCATCCAGGAGGCGGCGGGGCGACGGCTAACTCTTCAGCTCCGGAGCGGAGAGCGCATCCATTGGAGCAGCCGACGGAGCCCCGGTCAATGGCTCGCGGGCCTTGGAACGTGAACGGTAAGAACCGCGAAAGAGACCGTTAAGAATCGCGAGCCGGCGGGCGTTCAGACCAGCCAGAATCCCTAAGGCCGGGCACGGCCCACGTAAGGGGTGAGGGGCCAGAACCGGCTCCTTTTGCCCGATGTGCAGGGGCCGTCTTAGGCGCATGATGCTGACATGGCTAACCGACAGGAGAACGTCATGACTAGCGCCCTCAACCCAATCCTTGCCCACGAGCACATCGCTGACCTGCAGCGCCAAGCGGCCCATTATCGGGCGGCAATCCCGGCTCCGCCGAGGTGCAGGTCAGGCCGATTGAGCTCCGTCTCGTCCAGTCCGGACAAGACGCCGCCGCCAGCCAGCTCGCCGCGTTGGATGACGCGGCCGAGCTGGACGGCCCGGCCTTGATCGCCTTCATGGATGGCGAGCCCGTGGCCGCCACGTCTCTGACCGACGGACGCGTGGTCGCCGATCCGTTCGTCCCCACAGCCGAGGCCGTTTCACTGCTGCGCCTCCGGGCGGAACACCTGTGCGGGCGGCCGTCTCATCGGTCACTGCGCAGCATCTTGCATCTGCGCCTAGCCGCCTGAGCTCGACGTGCTCCTCGTGTAGCCCAAGGACACGCCAAACCCGAGACGACGACCGTGGCCAGGCCCGCCGATCACCAGATGAGTGGCACGAGCCGCTTATGGTGCGCAGCGTAGGAGCGGTACGGATCCCCAGCGGTACCGAGCAGCGCGGCCTCCTCGACGTGGATTCGCCAGATGATGATGATCAGGCAGGGGAGGACGAACCCCGCCAGGCCGACCCAGTTGGCGTACACGACCCCCAGTCCGATCATCGCCAGCAGGCCCCCGGCGTAGCCCGGGTGGCGCAGCACGCGGTAAGGGCCCACCGTCACGACCTGTTGGTCAGAGCTGACGTCGACGGTGAATGTGAAGTACTGCCCGAGCGCCCAGAATGAGGACCAGCGCAGCACGGCGCCGCCCACCAGCAGCACCATGCCGACAGCGAACACCCCGGCCCCAGTGCCGATCGATGCGCCCGGAGCGATGTGAGAGCCGCGATGGAGCATGAACGTGGCGACGATCGTCCACACGCCGACGCCGACCCAGAACGCAGGCGTGGCGATCCGGGTCGCGTCCCGGCGCCAATGGCGCTGACGGAAGAACTGGACGATCTCGGCGCCGAAGAAGGCGATCACCACGATCAGAAACAGCCACCCCGCGGAATGGGTCTGGAAGTAGGGCTTCATTGGATCGTCAGGGAGACGGCTTAGTGGGACGGAGCGCCGGCCGGGAGAGCCGGGCGGGCATTCCGCGAGCGCCCCGCGTCTCCTCGCTGGTGATAGTGCCGATCGGACGGCGGGCTGAGGATCAACGCGAGTGCGACGAGCGCGACGACCCACAGCGCGGCGCCGATGATCACGTCGGCGGGGGCAAGCGTCACCGCGCGCTGGCCGACCGCAGCGAGCAGACTCAGTGACGTCAGCCCGAACAGAGCGGCAAGCAGGCCCCGAGCCCAGCCATAGCCGCGATCGTTCGCCCAGACCAACCACAGCCACACCCCGGAGGCGACCGGCGCGCCGATCGCGATCTTGAGGACCTGAGCGCTCACGAGCTGATGGATGTGCGCCGCGTGCATGACGGGATAGTGGCCGGCGATGGCTGCCGTGAGATCGCCGCGTGTCGCCACCACCGTGACCAGGGCGGCGAGCTCGAGCAGGGCACCCAGCGCCATCAGCCGCACAGCCCAGAACACCGTAGGAGTCGAGCGGGGTGCGCGAAGGCGCACCCGCATCAGCAGCGCGTTGATGATCAGATTTGCCGAGTCGGCCGCGCCGGGCCGTCGCCGCCCGGTCCGACCGCCAGCCATGAGGACAACGAGCATCTCGTCTTCGTGCTCCCGGCGAAACGCGCGCGGGTAACACCTCAGCAGCCGCCGATAGCGCCGCTCGAGCCGTTCGTGGTCAGTCATGTTGTGACCATTCCTCCGCCGAGATCGAGGCGCGACATCGCCACGTACGCGTTCGCCTGCAGGCGGCTCGCCTCCTCGGCCAGTCGCTCGGATCCAGTCGCCGTGAGACGGTAGTAGCGCCGCAGCCGGTTCTCGACCACCTCCTCCCGGTCGACCTCGATCAGCCCGTCCTCACGGAGGCGGTCGAGCGCCGTATACAGGGTGCCGGCACGCATCCGGACCCGGCCGTCGGAGATCCCCGCGACGTCCGTAATGATCCCGTAGCCATGCTGGCTGCCGGCGGCGAGCGCAGTCAGGATCAGAAACGTGGCCTCCTGCATCGTGCGCTTACTCATGCGGACACTATATATCGTTCAACTGACTAAGGTCAAGATCAGGACGTCCGCGGAACGGGCCATCCTCCGAGAGGATGTAGTGGGACTTCTAGCCTTTGGCGATCGTGAAGCTGAGCTTCTTGGCTTTCGAGGACCCGCTCGCCGTTCGGGCGATGATCACGACCGAGTAGTGGCCCGGCCGGAGCTTCTTCGAGGCTGACACCCGGCCCTGAAACGTGACCTTGTCACGACCGGCCGGTGCGGCCAGGGACAGCGTCCCGCGGGTCAGCGTGGTCGTGCACCGATGCTTGTGGCGGTTCTTCTTGGTCTGGGTGAGGCACTTGGAGTGGACCTTGCGCCCGTGGAGCGTCTGGGTAAAGGCGAGGCTGACCCTGGCCTGCTCGTTCAGCGTGAACCGGAACGTCGTGCCGACGGGCGGCGGCCTTCTCGTCGCACCCCTGGACACGGTCGCCAGCGCGTGACCCTCGCGCCACAGCGCATGCGTCTGCGCCACCTGGGTCACGGTGGGCGCCTGACCCTTGGGCGGCGGACCCTTGGCGGCGGGGATCGTGATCGTGTGCGTGGCGCTGGCCTCGGGGCCGCCGTTGAGGCTCATGGTCTGGCCGGTGAACACTTGGGTCAGTGATGTGCCGGCAGTGTTTGTGACCGTCAGGCGAGCCGTGTAGATACCCGGCGAGGCATAGGCGTGAGAGGTCGATGGGGTGGTCGTGACCGCGCTCTGACCGTCGCCGAAGTTCCAGGCATAGCTGGCGATCGAGCCCACACCGGTCGAGGACGCCGAGGCGTCGAAGGTAGACGGCGAAGCCGGGGCAGCGGCTTCGGCTGAGAACGCCGCCACCGGAGCCTGGTCGGGCGTGATCGCGATCCCGGAGGGCGCTCCCGCGGCGATCGGAATCGCCGTCTCGGGGGTGGAGGTTGCGGTGTCGATTGGGGTCACTGTGCCGCCGAGGCTGTCCGCGTCGGCGACGTACGCGGTCTTACCGTCGGGCGTGATGGCGATGCCAACGGGGTCAACGCCGGCGGGGATCGGCGTGGCCGGTGTTCCTGACGCGACATCGACCGGCGTGACACTTCCGGACGTATTGTCGTTGGCCACGTAGGCGGTCTTGCCGTCGGGCATGATCGCGATTCCGGCTGGGTTTCCCGCCGGGATGGTGATCGCCGTCCTGGGACTGTTGGTGGCGGTGTCGATTGGGGTCACGTTGCCGCTCTGGGAGTTGGCTACGTACGCGGTCCGGCCGTCGGGGGTGATCGCGATTGTGGCCGGCTGGTTCCCGACGGTGATCGGCGTGCCCGGCGTGCCCGTCTTGAGGTCGATCGGCGTGACAGTTCCGAGGGCGTTGTCGTTGGCCACGTAGGCGGTCTTACCGTCGGGCGTAATGGCGATCCCCTCGGGGTCCTTGCCCACCGTGATGGGCGTGCCCGGTGACCCAGTCGCCAGGTTGACCGGCGTGACGCTGCCGTTGGCGCTCTCGTTGCCGTCGACTACGTAGGCGGTGGTGCCGTCCGGCGTGATCGCGATGGCCACCGGGCTGGCGACGCTGATCGCAGCGCCGGCGACACCCGTCGCCGTGTCGATCGGAATCACGCTGCCGCCGCCCCCTCCATTGCTGGTGGCGTAGAGGGTCCGCCCGTTGGGCGCCAGCGCCACCGCGAGGGTGGTGGGTACGCCGATTGGCGTCCCGGAGGTGTTGGTCGACGTAGCGAACGGCGTCACCTCCGAGCCGGCGGCGACGTAAGCGGTCCACCCCTGCGCTGCCGATGCCGGGGCGGCTAGGACGCCGATCGCCACCCAGGCGCCAAGGATGCTCGCCCCGGCGCGAATCGTGACGGTCACGCCGGCCGGGGCGCGTGTCACGCCCTGCGTCCGGCGCCAACTCGCTACCGCCCGGATCATGTCTTCCCCTATCGGGGTGGCTCGAAGCCACCCATGGCCCATCGCTTGCCGATTGCCGATCATCATATGCCCCGGCATCGCGGGTGTGGAGGCCGAGCCGAGCCGAGCCGATGCCGCCCTCGTGGGCTATGTCGGCGGCTGTTTCGTCCCGGCGGCGTAACCCGCCAGTCGCTCCAGTGCCGCCGCGATCTGAGCGCTGCTCTGCGGGTCGCTGACCAGCCCTTCCTCGTTGACCATGGTGCGGTTGATCGGTATCCGGGCGCAGGCCTCGTCCACGACCTGGGCGCCGGCGTAGGCAAGGACCTTGGCCAGCGACTCATGCGCGTCAGCGGCGCCGGTCGGTGCCGCCGGTCCGGACGCATTGATCCAGGCCACCGGCTTTCCGTAGGTGCCGGCGTCGCCGATCGTCCACTCCAGCGCGTTCTTGAGCAGCGCCGGGAGAGCACCGGCATATTCGGGCGTGCAGATCAGGATCGCGTCGGCCCGGGCGACCTGGGAGCGCATGGCCTGAACGGCGGGGTCGACGTTGTGCCCCTCGCTGTCGTCGTCTGGGTTGAACAGCGGCAGCTCACCCAGGCCCTCCAGCAGCGCGGTCTCGATCTCCGCTGGTGCCGACGCCGCAGCGGTCCTCAGCACCGCCGTATTGGTTGAGCCATCCCGGTTGCTGCCGGAGATCAGCAACACCCTGACGCTCTCCTCTCTGTCGCCAGTGACCTGGGGCGTCCCGTTCCCGGCCGACCGGAGCTGTTCGGCGCTGGCGCCTGCTTCGACCGGACGGCTGGGTCGGCCGTTGTAGACGACGTCATGCTCCCAGGCTCCGGGGGGCTGAGTGTGAAGCTGCCAGTAGCACTCAGCGATGTCATCGGGGTCGAACGCCGTCCCGGCGACGACCGCGCCGGTGATCGTCACGGTGGCAACGTGCAGCCCCGCCGATCCGTACGCCGTGGCCAGGAGCTGTGCCAGGGCGCGGACCCCGGCCTTGCCCAGTGACAGGCTGGTTGACTCGGGCAGGGGCTCGGGCATTCCGCCCGTGAGGATGATCGTGCCAGTACCCCGCAGCATCATCCGCGGGGCGAGGTGGGATATGGCGGTGATCGCGCCGACGACGTTGACCGCCCAGGCGGCCAGCTGCTGCTGGGCCGTCAGCTCGCCAAACTCGTCACGCCGGATCAGCGCCGCGTTGTAAACGAGCAGCTCGGGGACGCCGAAGCGATCGACGATCTCATCGAGCGCGGCGCGCAGTCCCGCCTCGTCGGTGACGTCTGCCGCGACGCCCAGGGTGTCGTAGCCCGATAGCGCTGTCAGCGCATCATCAACCGTTGCCTCGGTGCGGGCGATCACACCAACCGCCAGGCCCGCACGCGCGACGCGTCGCGCGACCGCGGTGCCGATCCCCGGGCCAGCGCCGAGAACGACTGCACCTGACATGCATTGCTCCTCTCTCTCGGATACTCCAGGGCGCACTGTGAGCTGGAACCACAGGCGAAATCCTCGGGCAAGACCGCGGTGGAGACGATCTCAATACCCGGAGGGCAGAGGCGACGACCGGAATCGAACCGGTGTAGACGGCTTTGCAGGCCGCTGCGTAGCCACTCCGCCACGTCGCCGGGGTCGCTAGCGTAGCGCCGCAGCCCTCCGCGGCTCGTCGCGCTGAGGGCCTCGCGCCTGGGCGGCTCAGCGCCTCGGGCCTCGGCGATCAGCGCTCGGAAGGGGCGCGGAGCTCAACGGCGTTGCCGGACGGGTCACGGACGATGTGCCCATCGCCCGCCCCAGTCGGCTCGCTCGGCACACCCGCGTCGGACACGCGCCCGAGGACCTGCTCGAGCTCGGCCTGGCTTGGTAGCTCGATCACGAAGGACTTCAGGCCGATCGCGCCCGGCGCAGGTGGGGGAGACCCCGCGCTGTGCCACGTGTTGAGCCCGATGTGGTGGTGATAGCCGCCGGCGGAGACGAACAGCGCTCCGGGGTAGCCCCGGACCATGACTTCGAAGCCGAGCACTCCGGCGTAGAACGCCTCGGTGCGCTCGAGCTCTGAGACCTGCAGGTGGACGTGTCCGATCTGCGTTCCGGCCGGGGCGTGAGCCTGAGATTGCGAGGCACCTGCGGCGCCGATCTCCGATGCGACCGAGCGGAGGTCGAGCGGCAGCGTCGCCATCTGAAGCTGTCCATCGACCTCGCGCCACTCCTGGCGTGGACGGTCACGATAGATCTCGATCCCGTTCCCATCTGGATCGGACAGGTACAGCGCCTCGCTGACTAGGTGGTCCGAGGCGCCGTCGAGCGGCCAGCGGGTCTCGGCCAGGCGGGTCAACGCGTACGCCAGATCGAGCCTTGACGGGACGAGCACGGCGAGGTGGAACAGCCCGGTGGCCCGCGGGTCGAGCCGAGGAGCCGAGGCGTCACCGTGAAGCTCGACCAGCGAAGCGGAGCCGTGCCCGACTCCGAGGCCGAGGGCGCCGTCATCGAGCTCGGTGGCCCGCAGCCCGAGCGCGTGCTCGTAGAACGAGCGCGACCGGGCGAGGTCAGAGACGGTCAGGCGGACGGCTCCCATCCCCGTGCGGGCATCTATCTCCGTCGCGGTGTCGCGGCTGGCTGACGTCGCCATCGGCATGTCAGGTTACGCCGCCTGCGCGTACTCGTGGTGATGATTGACCAGACTCGAGACGAGCTCAGCCAGAGCGTCGCGGGTCTCATCATCGTGCAGCTGCCCGGCGTCGTCGAAACGCTCGTGAGCGGTGGCAACCGCCAGCTCGGTGTCGAGGACACGAGCTCCAGCCAACCCGAGTGCTCGGCGGAGGTGATCCTGCGCCCACATGGCGCCGTAAAGCGTCACGCTGGCACCCACTGCGGCCACCGGCTTGCCCCAGAGCGCTGACTCGCCGTGGGGCCGTGATGCCCAATCCACGGCGGTCTTAAGGTGGCCGGGCATGGTGCCGTTGTACTCCGGCGTCGAGAACAGCACCGCGTCGGCCGAGCCGATCGCGTCGCGCAGGCGCTGGACCTCATCCGGCACCGGCGCGGATTCCAGGTCCTCGTTGAAAGCCGGGAGTCGGTCAAGACCCTCGTAGAGCTCGACCTGGATTCCCTCGGGCGCCAGTTCCGCGGCCGCCCGCAGCAGCGCCGTGTTATGCGACGCTGCTCGCAGGCTGCCTGAGATGGCCAGGATTTTCATTGCTAGCTGCCCTTGACCGCTGAGACGCTGATCACGAGCTTCACGTCATTGGAGACGAGCAGGTTGCCGTTCGGAAGCGTCTGATTCCACTTCAGATCGAAGTCACGACGATCGATCTTGCCCTCGACCTCGAGCCCGACGCGCTCGTTGCCCCACGGATCTTCGCCGTTCTCCGAAACCGTGCCGGTCAGCTCGATCGGCTTCGAGACGCCCTTGATCGTGATCTCGCCCTCGAGGCGGATCTGGTCGTCTCCCGTCGGCTCGGTACCGGTGGAGTGGAAGGTGATCTGCGGGTACTGCGCGGTGTCAAAGAAGTCCGGCGCCTTGAGGTGGCCGTCGCGGTTCTCTTCGCCGGTGTCAATGCTCTCGACGGCGACACTGCCCTCAAGAACCGGAGTCTCGCCGGTCGCGTCGAGCTTGCCCTCGAAGCTGCGGAACGTGCCGCGGACGGTGGCAATGCCCATGTGCCGGACCTCGAAGCCTACGTTCGAGTGGGTCGGATCGACGCTGTAGACGCCGGCCGGAATGCGATCGGGGGTAACGCTGGTGGTTGACAAGAGGTACTTCCTTTCCAAGATGATTGAGCGAGCAACCATCCTAGCTCAAAGAAGTTGCGCCGTCAAGTATTGAGCAATCAACCGCAACGGCATCCGCCTGGCGCCGAGCTGGCGAGAGCCTCAGGGCAGAGCCCGCCCGGCGCGGGCCTAGCGAGAAGCTTGAGCGTCGCCGGTTACTGGACGGTGCATTCGCCGGGGTGGGCCCCCGGCAACCGGCTGAGAAGCGAGGCCAGCTGCTCCACTTCCTCGGGCGTGAAGTGCTCGAGGAACAGGCGCTGAATACTCCTGACGTGGGCACAGCCCGCGTTCCGGAGCCTCTCGTAGCCGAGTTCGGTCAGCTGCGCATAGGACACGCGGGCGTCTCGTGCGCAGGCCACCCGCTCGATCAGGCCACCGAGGACGAGCCCGTCCACGAGACGGGTGATACCCGAGCGGGTGAGCATCGTCCGCTCGGACAATGCGGACATGGCCAGCCTCCGGTCCGGGGACTGGGCGAGGTAGAGCAACACCTCGTAGTCCCTCGTCGTCATCCCGTGCTCGGCCACCAGCTCGGCGTCAAGCACCCGCACGATCGAGGCGTGGCTCTGCAGATAGCTTCGCCATGCATCGAGCGATGCTCCGTCGAGTCGGCCCTCAGTGGCTGTGTTCATACACACAATCCTAGTTGACGAATCAAACGTTCCGGCTCCGCAATGGTTGGGACGCGGTGCTGCCCAACGTAAACGTCGCACACATGGCTAGGACCCGCGCGATGTGGATAGCCTCGTCGACACGATGCGCGAGATCGCCCCCGGACTGTGGCATTGGACCGCTCGCCACCCCCACATCAACAGCGCGGTCAGCTCGTACTACCTCGAGCCCGAGCGGGTTCTGCTCGACCCGATGTTGCCTCCGGACGGTATGGGCTGGTTCGACTCGCATTCGGCACCCGAGCACGTGGTGCTGACCAACCGGCACCACGACCGCGATGCCTGGAAGCTTCACGGACGGTTCGGATGTGAGGTCCACTGCATCCGCAACGGTCTGTACGAGCTCGACGGACGCGGCCCGGTGAGCGGGTTCGACTTCGGTGACGAGCTTCCGGGTCACATCCAGGTGTTCGAGGTCGACGCCATCTGTCCGGACGAGACCGCTCTGCACATCCCAGCCCACGGCGCGCTGGCGTGCGCCGACGGTGTTGTTCGGTGGCCCGGGGTGGACGGGCTTGCCTTCGTGCCTGACCAGCTCATGGACGAGCCACACGAGACCAAGCGCGGGCTGGCCGCTGCCTACCGGAGGCTGCTCCAGCTCGACTTCGACCGCTTGCTGCTCGCCCACGGCGATCCGGTCACGGCGGGCGCCAAGGGCGAGCTCGAGAAGTTCGTCGCCGCGGCCGGCGGCTGAAGCGTCCGGGTCACGCCCCTACCGACGGTAGACTCGGGCCGGCGATGAGGCGCACAACGCTGGCCGCTCTCGTTCGGCTCGCGGTTGGTACCGCGTCTGTCCTGTGGCTTGTGGGCTGCGGTACCGCGGCCCCCTCCCAGCCCGGCGCGAGCACCTCGAGCACCTCGGCCAGCGGTTCCTCGACTTCGTCGCGCGTCACCGTCACGCCGAGCATGGGTGCCCCCACCACAACGTTCACGCTTCATTTCAGCCCGCCGGCCTCGGCGCGCGACCTCGGTCACACCCGGCTGGGCTACACGGTGAGTCTGTCCGGTCCGGCCGGCGCCGGATGCCTGGCCGCCCGCTCGGTGGAGGTGCCGACCGCGGTCAAGGACACCCCGACACCGGTGGCGCTCGATCCGGCCAAGCTCGGTGGTAGCTGGTGTGCCGGCACCCACACCGCCCGCGTGGTCGAGCTTGAAACGCCCGTCTGCTCGCCGGGAACGATGTGTCCGGACTTCATCCGCGTGGTGGGCACCGTCGGCACGGCGACATTCCGCGTTCTGAGCTCGGGCTGAGCTAACTCTCCCTGATCTGAGAGCCCCACCGTTCCTCGATCCGGGCCACGCGCCAGATCAGGAGCGCGAGGACCCAGGTGCCCACGAACATGGCCACGATCACGTAACCCAGAGTGTTGATGTTGATCTGCGCCACCCAGTTCCAGAACGCCCCCTTGAGGCCCAGCTTGTTGACGGCCAGGCCGAGCAGCTCGATCGTCCCGATGATCAGGGCCACGGCGACGGACAGTCCGGTGATCGTCAGGTTGTAATACACCTTTCTCACTGGCTTCGAGAACGCCCAGCCATAGGCGAAGTTCATGAACGACCCGTCGATCGTGTCCAGCAGCGACATGCCGGCCGCGAACAGGATCGGAAGGCACAGGATCGCGTAGAAGGGAAGCCCGGCTCCGGCTGCGCCCGCGGCCAGGAAGAGCAGTGCCACTTCGGTGGCGGTGTCAAATCCGAGGCCGAACAGAATTCCAATCGGGTACATCTGCCATTGCTTGGTGATCGTGCGTGCGAACCGGCCGTAGAACCGGTTCATCAAACCCCGAGAGTTGAGCTGGCGCTCGAGTTCCGCCTCGTTGTACTCACCCCGCCGCATGTCACGGAAGACCCGCAGGATCCCGATCAGGATCACGACGTTCAACGCGGCGATGAGATAGAGAAAACCTCCCGACACCCCGGTTCCGATCCAGGTCGTCACCTTGTGCAGGGTCGAGCCTCCGTTGCGCACCTGCCCACCCAGCGCACGCACTCCGATCGCGAACAGGAACGTCAGCACGAACACGACCGTCGAGTGGCCGAGCGAGAAGAAGAAGCCCACGCCCAGCGGCCGCTTGCGCTCCGCCATCAGCTTGCGCGTGGTGTTGTCAATCGCCGAGATGTGGTCAGCGTCGAATGCGTGGCGCAGGCCGAGTGTGTAGGCCGTGAGGCCTAACCCGACCGTGAAAGCTCCCGAGGACCCCAGGTGGTAGTGGTGTGGGGCAACGACGGTGATGAGGATGAAGAAGCCGACGGCGTGCAGGCCGATGACCACCGCTGCCATCCCCGCCACGGCCCACCACTCCGCACGGGTCAGTGCGCCTCGCAGGCGCCGCCATCCAGACGCCTGGCCGGCGCCCGACGTAAACATTTTCATCTCGCCTCTCTCGTGTTCGCTATGGCAGCGTGGCCGGGGTGCCCGCCCTGACTCCAGGCGGGCACCCCCGCGCCACTAGTCCAGGCCGAGCTCCGCGACTGCTCCGTCAGGAACCGTCACGGTCGGACCGGCGGTCTCAGCGTCCTCCCAGACGACATAGTCGCCCGATGCCAGGCTGCCGAAGATCGCCGTGAGCACAGCCCCGGCGTGTGTCTTGCGGTCGTGCACACCGGTGTGCACCCGGTGACCGTCCCCGTCCACCCGGCTGATCTCGATCTCGCGGGTCCGAAACCGCTCGGCCGGATAGAGCACCAGGGCTCCTCGCCCCGGCCCGATGTCGATGGCCACACTGGCGCTCGACACGTGCTCGGGAAGGACCCCCGCCTCGTGGGTGTGTTCGTGCGTTGCTGTGCTGGTCATGGCCTCTCTCCTAGCTGACCTGGGCCAGCGGTGAGGTCACATACCCGCTCTGCGGTGTGCCGAGATACGGGAAGCTCGACAGGTAGCGAGTGGCGTTCGGTCCCAGACCGTCGGTGACCAGTGATGCTGCTCCGTCGGGCTTGTAACCCTTGTCGACCAGCGGATAGGTCACCCCCGCGATTGCGCGGAGCTCGACCGTCACCACATCGTCGAACACCCGCCGGCCGTTCGGGAACCCGGCCGCGTCGCCGCCGATCAGGCCGAGAGGGTTCGGCTTGCTGGTGGGCGGAATCGCCATGTTGAGCCGCAGCACGTCGGCGTACGTGGTCCCGGTGAAGTTCTGGAAACCGGGAACGATCCCTGACGGGAGCCCGGTCAACAGAATCGCCACCAGATCCGCTCGCGCCGCCTTGATGCCTGCGAGCTTCGGGAACACGCCGGGATACAGCACGTTCAGGAGCCCGGCGAGCTCCGGATGCTGGACGTACTTGAGGAACTGCTTGTCGTCCGCCGGCGTGAGGGCGTTCCACAGGTCCTTCTCGCCCATCGGCACGATCACCTCGTTGAACAGCGGATTGCCCAGGCGCGATACCTGGACCCAGGGCCCGCTCTCGACGGTGGTGCCAGTCCCGGCCTCGCGGATTACGGCCTTCTGCCGGCTGGCCGTGGCCCAGATCCCAACCACCGAGTTCCGGTCCATGACTCCCTTCGGCATCATGCCGTTGCGGGTCAGGTCGCTCTTAGGGACCTTGAGCGCGATCGAGTGAACGCTGAAATCATTGGTCGCGTTCACCCCGTCCGCTGCCGGCATCATCGTCGCGATGTGGAGGTTCTGGAACGGCCGCAGGTCACCGAGGTCGAAGATCGCCCCCAGGTCGACATAGAACCCTTCCAACCGCTGACCGGCGAACACGGTGCGGCCACCACTGAGGTGGTGGATCGCCTCGTTGGCCAGTGCCTCGTATTTCGGCGTCGACGCCGGCCCGATGTTGCAGGGCGGGCAGGCCAGACGGCTGGCCAGAATGGTCGACGAACCGCCCTTGACCCGGGTTACCGAGTAGAACTGCCGGCGGTTCCAGCTCGGGCTGTCGATCGAGCCGATCTGACCCGTGTTGTAGAGGAACGTGTTCGGGTTCAGGACCTCGGTCTCGAACTCGAATACGTACGTGATGTCCGGCTTGCCATCGCCGGTCTGATCGATGTGGATGTTGTAGCGAACGTCGTCGCCGAACTCGAAGAAGTTCGGTCCCCCGAACGGGGCTTCGAGCGGCAGGTAGTTCGAGATGATCGTGACCGTATCCGGATCGTCAGGACTGACGAACGCGTACGTGTCGGTGTTGTCGGCGACCGGGTCCTTGCTGATCGCCGGCGCCTCGCGGTGAGACGACATGTTTACCTCCGAGTCGTAGATGAGAAAGAGTGCTTCAGCGCGCCTTGCGCGCGATCTGGGCAGCCAGCTTCCGGTCACGCACGACGACCTCGTGGTCGCCGGACATGAGCGAGATATCGCCCTTGCGCGGGTCCTTCACGTAGGCCACCACCGGCTCTGAGCCGACGGCGCCCTCCTTCGCATCGGCCTCGCCGGCGGCGACAAGCGCCCCGACGACAGTCATTCCGGCCGCCGCGCCCGCGGAGTTCTTGACGAATCCACGTCGAGTGAGGTCACTCATGGTGTTCCTCTCCTGTATGGGTTTCGTCGAGCGAACCGGTCCCATGGCCCCCTCTTTCTCGGCTCCCGCTCCGACTCGAGGTCATCTGCGGGGCCGGTACTCGACTCTGTTAAAACCTCCCTACGAAGGGTCGGCCCGACCGGATCACCGATATCCAGAGTCGGGCGCATCCGGCGCGTTGGTTTAGCTGAGAAGCAGGTATGGGCTAGGCGATAGACCCAGCCGGCGGCCTAGGCACTCCGGACCGCGAACAGCTGCCACTGGCCCGGGATTCCCTTGAGTTCGTGCATCCCGCGTTCGTCGAACTCAATCCCAGATCCGGCCACCAGGTCCCTGACCGTGCTGGAGACGAGCACCTCGTCAGTGGCCGGCCCGGGCCGCCACGCGCGCGCCGGTGTGTACGGCGATGCCCGCCACCTGGCCGTCGGTGACCTCGCATTCGCCCGTGTGAAGCCCGGCGCGAATCGACAGGCCGAGCTCATGCACGCCCTCGACGATCGCGGACGCGCAGCGTATTGCCCGGGCGGGCCCGTCGAAGGCGGCCAGGAAGCCGTCACCCGTGGTGCCGATTTCGCGGCCGCGAAATCGCAGCAGCATCCGGCGGACGAGGGTGTGATGGCGTTCGAGCAGCTCGCGCCAGTCTCGGTCCCCGAGCTCGATCGCCTTGGTCGTCGACCCGACGATGTCGGTGAACAGGATGGTGGCCAACATCCGATCGGGCTCGGCTTCGTCCCAACCTCCGTTCTGCCACAGGTCGGACAGGAATTGCTGGACCTCGATTTCGATCCGCGCACCGGCCGCCCCGATCGATACGTGCCCGACATCGGGAAGCTCGACGAAGCGTGCCGGTCCCACCTGCTGCGCCGTATAGGCCCCGACCGCGGGCGGCACGAGCTGATCGTCGCTGCCGTGCAGGATGAGTGTCGGGACGCGGACTGCGGGGAGCACCTGCCGGACGTCGATCTCCCGGTTCATCTCGTAGAGCGCCTCGAGCATCCCGGGGCTCGCCCCGTACCGGAGGTAGTCAATGAACGCCTCAACTTCGCGGTCCTCGGTGATTCCAAGCGCTTGCACCGCCTCGCGGGCTTGCGCCCGCGGGCCATAGATCTGCAGCGCACGCTCGACTTCGCGCCGATACCCGTCCTCCGTGCGACCCCATTGGAAGTCAGGCGCCCACATCGTCCGGGGTGAGCAGCTGCGTACGATCAGCGCCGCGGTCCGATCCGGGTAGGTGGCGGCGAACAGCAAGCTCATCGCCGCACCCTCTGAGAGGCCGTAGAACGCCGCCCGGTGCGACCCCACCGCGTCCATTACGGCCCGGACGTCGTCCATCCGCGTCTCGAGCGTGGGAGCGCCGCTGACCGGGTCTGACATCCCCGTCCCGCGCTTGTCAAACCTGATGAAGCGCGAGAACGACCCCATCGTGGTGAGGAAGTCCGCAAAGCCCGGCAGGCCCCAGGCCAGCTCAATATGAGTGACGAAACCGGGAACGAAGACGAGATCGAACGGCCCGTCACCTATGACCTGGTAAGCGATGTGGACATCGCCGCTACGGGCGTAGCGGGTCTCTGCGCGCATAGCGACATTCTTGCCGACCCCATCCACGCCGGACAGATTTCGGCGCCCGACCTGCAACTGCAGTCGTGATCGGCGACGATTCCCGTAGCGAAGCCACCGATGATTCCATCCCCCCGATAACGTGAGCCGGCCCCTGACCGTGGACGAGCTCGAGCGGTGGGCGTCGTTTGGCGCCACCTGGCGTCTGGTCGAGCTCTCGGACCGTCGCGCCGTCGTTGACCTGTGCCAGTGCACGGGCGAGGTGGTGGAGCAGCGCGGCGCCAGTGACCCGTGGGTCCTGGACTACCTGCGCACCCACCCGCCGCCCGACACGTAGAGGACGGAGCCACGACTCGGCGGTGCCACCGATCGCGCGACGCTGCGCTCGATAGGTTTCACTGAGGTGAAGCCCACGGAGGATGAATTCGGTTTGCGTCTGGCCGCGAAAGCAGCGGACCGGGCGGAGGCCGCCAAGCAGGAGTGGCCGGCCTTCGAGGAGCGGCTGAGGCAATTGGGCTACGGCCCGCGGGCGATCGCACACGCATTCGCAACCCTGAGTGGCGGCGGAACCGTGGACGAGGCGCTGGAAGTGCTGACGACGCCGCCACCGCACCCACAGCCACCCCCGCGATAGCCCCTGGTCGGCTGCTGACGCCTGTACGTGTGTTCTCAGCGCGTCCCTGGGCTCGATGAACCGGATCGCGTCGAAACCGCAGGCCGGGAACCGTGAACTTAGGCCTGTCCTGCGAGGACCGCGAAAACCGCATGTCCGAGGGGGCGAAACGCGAGCTTTACGAGATACGAGCTACGCGCCGCGTGTCCGGAGCGGCTTTGATCGGTGGTGGTGCGTCCGTACCGACCGGGTCTGTTTCTTTGTCCGCGGGCCGACGTGGGATATGCCGTCTGCCCCGGTTTGGTCCGTAGCACCGGTCAGTCGCTCGGGCCAGAACGGGATGAAGGCACCGCCACCGAGGCTTGAAGGCAAGGCGTCAGCGCTGGCGTTGAGCGCACCCGAGGTTGCCACGTTGCCCCAGACCCTCGTGTGGACTCGGGTCGCGAGCGCCTGCACACCAGCGACCAGTTCCGCTGGCGTGAAGTTGCAGTGACCTTGAGCCTGCACGAACGCCTGGCGCAGCAGCGAGCTATCACGGGCGCGACGAACGAGCCGCGCGTAATAGTTCTCCTGCTGGACGGGAATAAGCGGGTCGGAAATCGTTTTGAGATCCAGCTCGGGAACTTGTAGATGGCCGTCGGGGACCGACGTCCGGGCGAGCCACCGGTAGGCGGCGTGGTCGGGCCTGAGGCTGGCGCTTCGGGCGAGCGTCCGGAGGTCGCTGCGCAGATTCAGCCCAGCATCGTCGTACAGCGCTTTCACCTCCGGGTAATAGGAGGAGCGCCGCAGCAGCTTCGCGAAGTTGACGCCGAGCGTGCCGGCGCCTTCGCCCCCTGCTGCCGCCTCGACCTGGTCACGGCCCTCGACGATGAACGTGATGGGAGTCACTGGGCTGCCGAACAGCCCGGTCGAGTAATCGTCGTACTGACCCTGCTCCTGGCCGGGGAAGTCGTAGATACCCGGTGGCGTCGCGGCACCCCACGGCGAGACGTTCAGGAAAGCGAACGCGAGCGCTAGGCGTGCCCGGCCCTCCGGGGTGGCCTGAGCCGCCGTGGCGGCCGCCTGCAGGGCAGCCGCGCTCGCCGCGCTGTCGGAGAAGGTGGGCGGGCCGACGGTGAAGTTCGTCAGCTGGATGTTCTGAGTCGGAGCCAGCAACTCGCTGATCGCATATTCCCCGTCGAGTTGGTACTGGTTGAGCTGGTTGGCGCCGGCAACGAGCCCGCAGGTGGTCAACGATCCGTCCAGGCGACCGTTGGAGTTCTGATCCTCGAGCGCGCTGACGAGGCCACCCATCGACGTGCCAAACGCGTATACGTCCGTGGGGTCCCTGCGAAGCACCGTCCTCTTGACCGTTGAAAGCGTCTGGAACTGGTCACGAACCGCGCTGCCGAGCGCCCACCACGAGCCGTGTGGGTCATAGGAGGAGCCGGCCATCGCGTAGCCCATACTGAGTAGCGCCGCCTGGGTGTTCGGATCGGGCGCATCGGCCGCCACCAGTGGCCCGTATCCGTGGCTGTACAGCAGCAGCGTCCCGTTCCAATTTGCCGGGACATCGGCGATCCACGTCGCGCCGTCGGCGAGGGTTCCGGTGGAGTGACCAGTCACGGGAGCAGCCCCCGCTGACCCGGACGCCGCAAGCAGCAGCGCCGAGAGGAATACCAGTGCCGCAGCGAAGCGCACACCGTGCACCAGTCTCTTCATGGGTACTCCCTCTCTAGCTGACCGCGGCGCACGTGACGGTCAAGCCACGCCGCCCCTCTCTCTCGTCGGGACCCTAGGGAAAGTGAATATTGTTGTCAACTAGCTTGGCATTGAACGTGGCACTGGGGCGCCGGTGTACGCTCACGCAGGTGCTTGATGCCGCCACCCCACTCCAGAGTGACGCCTCCGCGCACCCCGCGCCGCGGGTCGGATATCTGATCTACCGCGTCGAGCGCCATCTGCGAACGCGGCTGGACGAGGCCGTGGCAGCCAACGGCGTCACGACGCCGCAGTACGTCGCCCTCAGCATCCTGCGCGAACGCAACGGCTTGTCAAACGCACAGCTGGCGCGCTGGACGTATGTCACGCCTCAAGCGATGAGTCTCGTACTCGCGGCGCTAGAGGGCCGCCGCCTCGTGCGCCGCCGGCAAGATCCCCGCCACGGTCGCGTACTGCGTATCTCGCTCACCGCTCGGGGCCAGCGCATCCTCGACGAGTGCGACCGGGCGATGGACGCCATAGAGGCTGACATGCTGGACGGGCTCGATTCCGCCACGGTCGAAGCCCTTCGCGCGGGGCTGTCTTCATGCGCCCACTCGCTTCAGGCCAGCAGACCGCTACCAGAGCCGCCCTCACGCCGCAGCGCACGTCCCAGCCGCGCACGGACGGCCGAAGTCCACGGCGTCTGAACCCAGCCCGCCCGGAGCGGCTTCCGAGCCCGAACTGTGGCCCCAGTGCTACCCAGGCGCAAATCTTAGGTGGCGGTGTCCGGCGCAATCGCCGGCGCGGGGCCGCGGTTGCCCTCCCTGTACTAGCTTGCTAGCATCCTTGCATCGTGGGAGACGAGGTTAAGCAGTTCAACGTGTACCTACCCGTCGCGCTGATCAGGGCGGTCAAGCACCGCGCCATCGAGGCAGAGCTGTCGCTGTCGGCGCTCGTCGCCGACGCTCTGCGCGGCTATCTCGCCGACCCGCCCACCGCAGGGAACGGACCATCTGACGAGGAGACCTGACATGCCGACTGACGGAATCGAGGCGGTGTTCCTGACGACGCACAACTGGGGAAAGGCCGCGAAGTTCTTCCAGGCGCTCGGATACGAGCTGGAGTTCGACACCGGGCACGCCTCCGGTCAGCTGCGCAACGGCGACAGTCCGTACATTTTCATCGCCGAGGTTCCCGCAGACCAGGAGCCGGCGCTCCAGCTCGTGCTCAAGGTCTCCGATGAGGCGGCGCTTGACCCCGTTCCGCCGGTCGAGGTCGTGACGCGCCGGCCTTGACACCTTCGCGCAGCGTCGGTCCGATCTGACCTCCCGGCTCAGAGCGTTCGAGATCGACCAGCCCGGCCATCAGGCCTGGAAGCGCGGGCGCCTGCTCGAACTCGGCTTTGGCATCCCCGAGTGGCTGACGCTGGTTCCCGTTGACTTCGAGGCCGGCGACTCTTGGCGCGACGATGCTGGGCTCGAATCAGCGACATCCGCGTTGTCGAGGCGGATCAGCGTGGTCAGGACGTGACAGGACAGGTCAAGAAAAGCGAGTAGATGCAGGCGATTCCGGTCGCCGACCCGACCTGAGATTGCACAGCGATACGGCCGATTTCGATCCTGCACCGAGGACGCACCCGTTCGGGTGGTAGTCGTCGTCGGCCTCATGATCTGATGCTTCGCGATCCCGTGGCTGCGAGCTGCGCCTCGAGTTGCGCGGCCTCGGCGCCCGCAGCGACGTAGTCGTGCTCGGTCTCGTCGAGGCTCGCGAGCGTTCGACCGCGCCACCGTTGCAGTCGAAATCCCTGGTCGGATGTCAGATGTCGAGCAGGAACCGCAACGCGTGGCCGATATCGAACGTGACTTCGTCAGTCACGATGCCGAGTCGTGCGATCAGCCGCTGCTCGGAGACGGACTTCACGTCCTCGCATTTCGCGTAGCTGACGTCGTCGAGCCCGGAGATGCCCGGCTCGAGCTCGACGTGGGACGGCAACTCTCGATGTGTGGTGGTGGTCGGGACCACGATCACGACGCCGGCGCGGCTCTCGTTCAATGGGTCAGCCGAGACGACGACAGCCGGCCGGCGGCCGGACTGCTCGCGCCCGACCGGATCGCCGAAGTCAACGAGCCAAACCTCACCCCTTCGAGGGTCACGATGACTGGTCACGCACGGCCCCACTCTCGAGCGCGCGTTCGGCTTCGATTTCGGCCCACGCGCGCGGATCGGCACGCAGTGCGTCGTAGCCGGAGGAGAACTGGTCGAAGAACATGCGGCGCTCCAGGGCATCGGCTGCGTCGTCGAGTAACTGGGTCATGGGACGGCCTGTCGCATCGGCCAAGCGGGCGAAGCGGTCGCGGGTCTTCTCGCTGACCCGGATGGTTGTGCTCATGTATCAAGTCTACAAGTAAAGCGCCTCATTGGTCTACACCGGTCTCTCGATCGAGCCAGCAATGACAACACGACCATGTGCGCTGACCAGCCCCTTGCGCACACGATCAAGCGACGCGTGTCTACGATGATCGCCTGGCCGGGACGGCTCGTCGGCAGTGGATCGACGCCTCATCGCGAAACAGGGAGCAGGACGTATGACTGACGCGCGAAGGACCCACACATCGGGCTACCGGACTTTGACGGTGTTCTTAGCGTCCGCGCTCGCGACTCTGAGCATCGGCCTGGTCGAGGCCGGGGCTGCGCAGAACGCAAGCCTCACGCTGAAGGTCGTGCCGGCACAGGTGAAGACAACAGACGGGGTGTTCACCACCACTGCCAGGGGATACTCGGGTCCTTACGACACCGTTGCGCTGTATTTCGCCTTTCCGCCATCGACCAGGTGCCGGAAGACCGAGGCCGCGATGGCCAGGTCCATCGGGGCGAGGGTGGGGCTGAAGAAGACCGTCAAAAAGAACCACAACTTCTCCTACCGGGTCACGGAACCGATCGGAGAGACGACCCACAACCCCGGTAACGGCAAGTACATTGCCTGCGCCTGGCTGTACGACGCGGCGAAGCCCGGCGGCAGGCAGCGGCGCGCGACCAAGCCGTACAAGGTGACCTAGCGGTTGATGCGCGGCTGGGAACCGAGCCGGGCCGAGGCGTAGGTGCTCGAGCTCCGAGAAGCCGCGAGCTGCTACTGCGTCAGAGTAAGGGACTCGGTTGTCCCAAATCGATGGCGCACGCTCGCCCGCCACGCCCTGCCGAGCCCTACAACGCGTGGCATTGCCGCGCGCGTCGCAGACGCCCATCGCTCTACGAACGTCGCGTTGAGCTTCTTGGCCCTGGACCAAGCGAAAGCAGTCGATCGCCGTCATGGTTACTCATGTCAAGCCCTCCCTTCGATGAATGACACAGGCTCCCAGGGCACTTGGTCGCTGCTAGGAGCGGAGATCGGCCAGCTGTGCCGGTAATGCCACTTGGTGAATAGCAGCGGTTCGAGGTCTGACAACCTCGTGTTGCCAAGCGTTCGTCCTCGGGCTGGATCAGGGTTGGGCGTCCAGCAGGTCGGTGATCGCCCAAGCTGCCGCCGGTGGAAGGGGCGTGCTCCTGATGAGGTGGGCAGGGGAGGCGACGGCGTGGTCTGCGTTCGGACCGAGGGTCAGCTGTCTGTGAGCGTGCTGACCTTGGTGAAGCCGGGAGGGATGTGCGGTGCGAACGTTGCGGCCACGACCTGCTTGGTGCGGCGGATCCAGGTGTAGTTGATGATGTAGGACACTCCCTCGCCGTGCGCGGTCATTCGCACCGGTAGATAGGTGGCGGGATCGACCCAGATGCGACGGTGCAGCGACGGCTCGTTATTGGCCAATACGAGGACGGACCGTCCGTGCAGCCGTGCGTGCCCGAGCAGCCGGTCACTGCCCTTCAACAGGTCACGCCGGATCACATCCGAGGTAGGGCGCGAGGACTTCTCCAGACCGGCCGCTGAGCTGAAACCGAACTGGCGCGCGTATTGGAGCATCGTGAGCCTGGTCTCGGTGTATTGGCGCGACTGATCGTTGAGTTTGAGAACGACGACGGCACCGCCGACTGCAAAATCGGTCTCCTGGATGGCAGTTCCGCTGGTGGAGTACTCCAGGTCAGCGAAGTTGACGGGGCTTTGCTCGTCAGTCGAGATGATCGATCGATAGGCCGCGCCGGATGAATCGGTCTGGAGCTCATCTCCTCGGACGATGTAGTCGTCTGCCGCGGTGAGAGCGGCAATCGTTCGGTCGGCAACCAGCCCGCGGGCGTCAATGTGCATGATCGCGGGGGCCGCTGGCTTTCCGGCGAGCCCCGTGCTGGGCGCCGAGCCCGCCGGTGGCGACCACGAGCGCGATCGCGACGGCCGCGGCAATACTGATTGCCGCGCCCCACCCCGGCAACCGCGCCAGCCTGGCCCGTCGGACCGGGCGGGCCCAGGAAATTCGCAATGACCGGAAGTAGACGAATCCCCTGTAACTACCGAAGTGGACGATGCTGGGCTCGAACCAGCGACCTCCGCCTTGTCGAGGCGGCGCTCTCCCAGCTGAGCTAATCGTCCGGGAAGCGGTAACTCTAGCGAGCGAGCAGTGGTCCGTCACGCCCGCGCGACGGGTGCTAGTCAGGCCGTTGCGAAGCCAGGATGAGCGCCGTCCGCGCGGCGGCGAGTCTGCGCTCCTGGCCGGCCAGCTGACGCTCGTGATCAGGGCGCAGAGGCATTCCCTGTCGCAGTGGCGCCAGCCCCTCGCTGAGGCGGGTAAGCGCACTCTGGGCGCGATCGAGCGCGGCCGCAGCCTCGGGTGGGGCATCCGCGCCGATTTGCAACGAGCCCGCCGCCCTGCGCCGCTCGTCGAAGGTGTCGAGCGCGCGAGCGAGGAGGGGAGACCAGCTCGCTCCGGATTGCCAGACGGCGAGCACAGCCTGATAGGCGGTCAGCGCAGCGGTGATCGTCGCGTCTGCTGCCGGCTCCCCGCCGCCCAGCAGCCCTGACCAGCGCCCGGCTCGTCCTCGGCGCTCGCTGGCGATCCATCCGAGCGCGAAGGCGACGATTACCAGTACGACAAGGACGATCTGGGTGGCTGACACGCGAACAGTGTTGCTGAGAGTCGCGGCCGGACGACCCGCCGGTCTCCCGACTCAGCGAGAGCGGCGCGCGATGGCTCGGATCAGGAGCCGCAGGCCGCCGCCGGCCACCGCGCCGAGCAAGGCTGTCTCGGAGACACGGCTGCGCATCCAGCTGTGGCGAGCGGGACCGCGGGACGGGGTGGTGTCCGCCGTCCGGGCGGGCAGCCGGCTTGAGGTGGGCGCGGGCCGGCTGGTGGTGGGCGCAGGCCGGCTTGACGTGGGCGCAGGCCGGCTGGTGGTGGGCGCAGGTGTCGGAGGCGGAATCGGATCCGAGACCGCGGGGGCAATCGGTGCGACGGTCGCCGCGGGAGCCGGATCGGGGCTCGGCGTCCCGGACGGGAGCCACCGACCGGCCGGCTCCTGATCTGCCACCGAGCCTGACTTGGGCTCGGGCCCGGGGTCTGTGGACGTCGGCAGCCATCTCTCAGCCTGCCCGCCTGCGACGGCTGAGCCGGCGGTGAGCTCAGCAGGGGGTTCGGAGCTGGCCCCGGGGGGCAGCCAACGGTCGGAATGCTCAGCCGTCAGGGCGGACCCGGCAGTGAGCTCGCGTGGCCGTCCGCTTTCCAGCGATCCTCTCGCCGGTGCGGCCGCCAACAGGCGCCGCCGGGTTCCAGGGAGGGCGATGACCGTCGCGGCCCCGAGAGCAAGCAGGCAGACCAAGAGGACCGCGTCCAGATCCGAACTCGAGCCGTGACCGCCGACGTCGGCACGATCCACGCTGTTGGGGGTGCTGCTGGGCTCTGAAGATGTGGACTTCGCGTGGCGGTGAGTCTTCGAATGACCCGAGCGTGAGCCAGTCGGCGCCGCTGCCGCGGGTGTAGTCGCGGAGGCATTCGTGGTGCTCGGCAGCCAGGTGGCGACGGGTACCAGCCGGTTCGGGCCCGTGATCACGAATGCCGCCGGGGCGCCCGCTGGGCATCCACCGCGTGCCTCGGAACGAAGCGAGGAGAGTGCGCGCTGCTCGATCTGGCTTTCCCGGTTGAGGCTGACGTGCAGGGCCCGGGCCACCACACTCGCGCTGTGGGGCTGGGTGCCACCGACACCGGCGCGGAGAGCGAGCAGCTCGTCCTGGGTCGGATTCAACGAGTTGAGGCAGCCCTGATCGCGGTTGACCAGCGCGCGCAGCCGGCGGTCCTCAGCCGCCTGCTTGCGCGCGCTGGTGCGCCTCCCTGCGCTCGCACCGCCCGTCCGCTTGGTGACCGATGACCGTTCGTTGCGGCTGCTTGCGCTCGCCTGCGCGCTGCCTGAAGAAGATGTCGTGCCCGGCGCGCTCGCGCTCGAGCCGGCCGCGGATCCCGGTGAGCTCTGGCCAGACGATGGAAGCGACGAGGGCGTTTTGACGCTGGCGGAGGAGGGCGTTGTCACGCTGGGGGTTGACACATGGGGAGTCGTGACCTGAGGCGTCGTGACTGCGGGCGTGCTGACCACCGGGGTCTTGACCGCCGGGACTGTTACCGACGGGACCGTTACGGACGGGACTGTGACCGACGGGACCGTTACCGACGGCACGGTGACGGCGGGCGTAGACACCGCCGGGACACTCAAAGTCGGGGTCGAGACCGTCGGCAGGCCCTTGGCCCCGCTGGACAGCGACACGGCGCACATGACCCCAAGCAGGAGCATGCTCAAGAGGGTTCCCGTCGTCGCAATCCGTCGCGCCATGTCCTCTGGAACGAGCCACAGGGACAAAACTTGCGCAAACCGCACAGGAATCGCCGACGAACCCCTCCCGACCCCGCCCCAGCGCACAAGACTGCGTCGTCCTGGCGCCTGGTTCCTCCGGCGTATTTAGACTCTGCAACCGTATGAGGCTGAGAGTGTCTGCATCCGTGCTGGCGCTGACGGTGCTCTCGTCATTCGCGTTCGCCTCAGGGGCTTTCGCCGCGACGCGCGTGACGATGAAGCCCGGCGCCGGCAAACCGACCACCAAGTTCGTGGCCAGCTTCCGCGCGCCAGCGCGGACGGGCGTGTTCGGCACCGCCAGCAGCCACTACCAGCTGTCTGCCGCCGGACCGAAGGGCAAACATTGTGTGTCGAGCATCTCCTCCAACCTGGCGCCGACCAAGCTCCACGCGCACGTGAAGGTAACGCTGAGGCCTCGAGGCCACGGCGGCGTCTGGTGCTCAGGGAAATTCCACGGGAAGCTCATGGAGTTCCGGACGATCGTGTGCAGGCGAATCAACGCGTGTCCAGACATCGCGATCCGGCCTCAGACAATTGCCCGCTTCACGTTCAGGGTCAAGCCGGCCAAGACCGGAGGGGGCCAGAGCGCTGGGCCCACGTTCGCGGGGCTCCAGAGCGTCACCACCTGCGCGCTGCTGACGCCCCAGATCGTGCCCCAGCAGAGGACCTACACGTTCAAATGGCGTGCGGCCACCGATCCGGGCACCTCAAGTGCTCAGATGGTCTATGCGGTCTTCTATTCCTCCACCTCGGGTGCTCAGAACTATTCCAAGCCCAAGTGGACCACGCCCGCTGGGGTAACCAGCTTCACGGCGTCGCTGTCCGGATTCGGCCCCTTCTACTTCGTCGTGCGCGCACGCGACAAGGCCGGGCACGAAGACCACAACACCGTGCAGCACACCGCCGTCAACCTCTGCTGAATAGCATCAGACGGAGATGGAGTACGAGCTTCCCGACGGGACACAGCTGACCCTGCCCTCAGGATCGTCCGGCGCCGACGCGGCGGCCGCGATCGGTCCCGGCCTGGCCCGAGCTGCGCTGGCGATCAAGGTCGATGGTGAACCACGGGACCTGGCGCGGCCGCTCCCGGACGGCAACGGGTCTCACCCTCAACTTGAGATTCTGACTGACCGCAGTGGCGAGGACGCCCTGGCACTGATTCGCCACGACGCCGCCCACGTCCTGGCGGAGGCAGTCCTCGAGCTCTATCCCGGGGTCAAGATCTCGATCGGGCCTCCAGTGCAGGACGGCTTCTACTACGACTTCGAGTTCCCCGACGGTGTGAGCCTGAGTGACGCCGATTTCGGACGGATCGAAGAGCGCATGCAGGCCCACATTGACGCCGACGAGCCGTTCCTACGCGAAGACGTCAGCGTGGAGGACGCACTCAAGCGCTTCCGAGCCGAAGACCAGCCCTACAAGGTGGAGCTGATCGAAGACCTGGCTCGGGATGCCGATCCGAGCCACCCGCTCGAGACCGTCTCCCTGTACACGAACGGCGGCTTCACCGACCTCTGCCGCGGCCCGCACGCGCCGAGCACCAACCGCATCAAGGCGTTCAAGCTTCAGTCGGTCGCCGGCGCCTACTGGCGCGGGGACTCGAACCGGCAGATGCTCACACGCGTGTATGGGACCGCCTTCTTCTCCCGCAAGGCGCTAGATGAGTATCTCGAGCGTCTGGAGCGGGCCAGAGCGAATGACCACCGCCGCCTGGGGCCGCAACTCGGCCTGTTCGGCTTCTCGGATGCCGCGCCCGGGATGGCGTTCTGGCATCCGGCCGGGACCCAGATGTTCAATTCGCTCGTCGCGCTCAGCCGCGAGATGGGCGTCCGCCGCGGCTACACCGAGGTCAAAACGCCCCAGCTCTACGACAGCTCGCTGTGGAAGACGTCGGGCCACTGGGAGAAGTACCAGGAGCACATGTTCATCACCGGGAACGCCGAGGTCCCGATGGGCCTCAAGCCGATGAACTGCCCCGGCCACTGCAAGCTCTACTCGCTGACGCAACACTCATATCGCGATCTCCCGGTGCGCTACTCCGAACCCGGGCTGCTGCATCGCAACGAACCCAGCGGGACGCTCCACGGTCTCCTGCGCACCCGCAGCTTCGCCCAGGACGACGGGCACATCTTCTGCACCGAGGAGCAACTCCAGGACGAGCTTGCCGCTTGCCTGGATTTTGCCTTCGCCACGTACGAGATCTTCGGCTTCGAGGTTCGCCTCGAGCTCTCCACGCGTCCCGACGAGCGGCTCGGCTCCGATGAGCAGTGGGACAAGAGCGAGGGCCAGTTGAAGGAGGTTCTCGAGCGAAAGGACCTCGCGTATGAGGTCAATGCCGGGGATGGCTCGTTCTACGGGCCCAAGATTGACCTGCACATGACCGACTCCCTGGGACGCTCCTGGCAGATCGGGACGGTTCAGCTTGACTACAACATGCCGGCCCGATTCGGCCTGAGCTACATCGGTGCCGACAATGCCGAACACCAGCCCGTGATGATCCATCGGGCGCTGATGGGCTCCTACGAGCGCTTCATCGGCATCCTGCTCGAGCACACCGCGGGCGAGCTACCGCTCTGGCTGACCCCGGTCCAGGCCATCGTCCTCCCGATCTCTGATCGCCACCTCGATTACGCCGCCACCGTACGCGATCGGCTGACCGGCGTCGGCGTGCGAGTCGAGTCCGATGACCGCCCTGAGTCGGTCTCACGCAAGATCCGCGATGCCGAGTTACGCAAGATTCCCTACATGCTGATCGTCGGAGATCGTGAGCAGGAGACGAATCAGGTCGGGTTGCGCGAGCACCGCCACGGCGATGCCGGCTCGGTCGATGTGGAGGCGATCTGCAGCCGGATCAGCGAGGAGATCAGAAATCGCTCGATGGGCTAGGCATCCGCCGCTATACTCGGCCCCGTTGATCCAACTGCACCTCACACGACCCGGCGTCGCTTGAAAGCAAGCCGCCGCGTCAGCTAGCTAGTGCCGGTACCCCGAAGGTTTGACCGGCGCCCGCCCGAGCGGGACCTGACTCGGATCAACGACCGCATCCGTGTACCCGAGGTGCGGCTCGTGGGCGAGGACGGAAAACAGATCGGCGTCATCAAGACGACCGAGGCGCTGGCGTACGCCCAGGAACGTGACCTTGACCTCGTCGAGGTGGCTCCGGACGCCCGTCCGCCCGTTTGCCGCGTGCTCGATTACTCGAAGTACAAGTACGAGCAGGCCCAGAAGCTGAAGGCCGCCCGCAAGCACCAGCAGCAGATCACGATCCGGGAGATCAAGTTCCGGCCCAAGATCGCGCAGAACGACTACGACACCAAGAAGGGTCATGTCCGCCGCTTCCTGCTCGGCAAGGACCGGGTCAAGGTCACGATCATGTTCCGCGGCCGCGAGGTCACGCACCCCGAGCGTGGGACGGCCCTGCTCGACAGGCTGGCCGAGGAACTGGCCGAAGTCGCAATCGTCGAGCAGACGCCACTCCAGGACGGGCGCAACATGACGATGATGCTCGGTCCCTCAAAGGCCGTGCTGGCGGGCGAGGTCGAGGGCTCCAAGCCGCCTTCGGACGGCGAGGTTCCGGCGGCCCGAGCCGGGCGTGACGGTCATCAGAACGGCGCCTCCAAGCCCAAGGATGTCAGCGAGCCGCCGGCCGATGACTCGGCCCCAGCTGCTGACGCGGCCCCGGCTGCTGACTCGACCCCGGCTGCTGACGCGGACCCGGTTGCCGACGCGGACCCGGCTGCTGACGCGGACCCGGGTGCCGACGCGACCCCAGCCGCCGACGAGGCTCCCGCCGAAACCGCTGCTGACGGCGCCCCCGCACCGAGCGAAGCCGCGCCCGCGCCGAGCGACGCCGCGGCTAGCTCCACCTGAGTAGCGCCGTCAGGTCCACGAGCAGCGCTCGTGGCTCGTGAGCGATGCGCCGTTCGGTAGGCCGGATCACGCGGACCCCGGCGATCTGAAGCCTGGTGTCGCGGAGGCGGTTCTCCTCGAATGAGCGCCGGCTCCTGTGGTACCCCCAACTGTCGGCCTCGACAACGAGCTTGTGCTCAGGCCAATAGAAGTCCACCAGCTCGCCGAGCACGGATACGTTCGCCTGCGGCTCGGGCAGCCCGGCGTCACGAATCAGCTCTAGGAAGCGGATTTCGAGGTTGGACTGGGTCCACGCCGTGTGCCCGTGAAGCTCGTTCAGCGCCGCCCGCAGACGCCCCACCCCGCGGTGACCGTTGCTGCGGGCGAGAAGAGCCTCCAGCCGGGCGAAGTCAAGGATCTCGCGCCGTTCGACGCCCTCCAGCGTGGTTCGCATCCGCTGGAGGGACAGAGTGACGGCAAGGTCCAGCAGCGTGCGGGCCAGGCTCGTCACCGGTATGCCGTCGATCTCGGCCTGGTCATCGGGGTGAATAACCCGCACGTAGTGGCAGCGGATCCCGGGGATGTTGTGCCGAGAGGTGGCGAGCACGTCCAGCGGCCCGGTGGGCGCGGTCCGTAGCTCCCAGAGTGCCGCGCCGGCTCGGTGGCTGAGGAGGGCATCCCGGCCGCAGGCCAGAACCGCGGCCATCCATTGTCCCCGGACGGTGAGGCGGGAATGGCCCACGGCATAGACATCGCGGTATTTGCGATGCAGCCGGCCGTTGTCCGCCCGGCGCTTGATCGCGTTCTTCGTGTAACCGAGGTCTCTCAGCTGCCAGCCGGCGACCACCGCATGCTGCCGGTCCGCCAACTGAGCCAGGGGTATGTCATCTGAGTTGCGGTATGCGGTACCAGATTGCACAACCCCCAGGCTCGCAAGGATCTTGTGACGCGTGTGCAACGGAACGTCAAGTGTTTGTGCCAATCGTGCGTCTGCTTTACTCTGACGTCCCCGATGCCGAAGATGAAGACCCATTCAGGCGCCAAGAAGCGCTTCAAGGTGACCGCCACCGGGAAGGTCCGGGGACGGCACTCCTTCACGAGCCACATCCTCGAGAAGAAATCACCCAAGCGCAAGCGTCATCTGGGCCGCCCGGCGGTGATCTCGAAGGACGACACCCCGCGGGTCAAGGTCCTGCTCGGAGCCAAGCACAAGTGACCCACGTTCTGCTCGGAGCCAAGCCCAAATGACCCGCGTAAAGCGCTCGATGAACGCCCGCAAGAAGCGGCGCGCCACGCTGAAGATGGCCAAGGGCTACCGGGGCGATGCCAGCCGGCATTACCGGACCGCCAAGGAGGCGGTGCTCAAGGCCGACCAGTACCGATATCGGGATCGGCGCAACCGCAAGCGTGACTTCCGGCGCCTGTGGATCACCCGCATCAACGCGGCTGCGCGCCAGAACGGTCTGTCCTACTCGCAGTTCATGCATGGCCTGCAGATCGCAGAAGTCGAGCTGGATCGCAAGATCCTGGCGGACATGGCGGTCCACGACGCGGACACCTTCCGACGCTTTGCCGACCGCGCCCGTGAGGCGCTGGCGGCCGGCTGAGCGAACCCAGCCGACCAACACCAGCACCGCCACCCGGGCGCCGCTTCCTTCGAAGCCGGCGCCTTTTTTGTCTTATGACCATCACCAGCCCCCACAACGAGAAGCTCAAGGAGATCCGCAAGCTCACCCAGCGCAAGCGCTGGCGTGAACTGGCCGGTCGGTTCGTGGCCGAGGGCGAGGACCTTCTCCAAGCCGCTGACGCCGCCGGCTGGACTCCGGTTGAGCGCTACTGCGCGGCGGGCAGCGGACTGCCCGGGACCGAGGTCGATCCCACCGTGCTGGCGGCAGTCTCGGGACTCAAATCGGGCACCCGGGCCCTGGCGGTCTACGAGGAGCGCTGGGTGCCCAGCCCCGCCGGGCCCCTATGTGTCTACCTGCACGGCGTCAGGGACCCGGGCAACGTCGGCGCCGTGCTGCGCTCAGCGGAGGCGTTCGGCGCCTCCGCGGTGGCGATCGGCCCCGAGACGGCTGACCCGTTCGGGCCCAAGGCGGTGCGGGCCAGCATGGGGGCGGTGTTCACCGTCCCGCTCTCGCGCGTGAAGAACATCACCGCGGTGCCCGGGCGGATCAGTGGGCTGCCCGGGCGGACGATCGCGCTCAGCGCGGGCCATGGCCGCCCGCTGCACGAGCTGGATCTCGAGCTCGACCGGAGCTCAGCAGGCGGCGTGAGCCTGCTGATCGGCGCCGAGCGTGAGGGGCTCGCGGCCCACGTCATCGAGAGCGCCGACGAGGTCGCGCAGATCCCGATTCACACCCACTCCCTGAACGCCGCCATGGCGGCCACGGTCGCGCTCTACGAGGCAACTAGGATGGCGCGCTCATGAGCGATCGCGTAGCCCAGATCGAGGCTGAGGCCCAGGCCGCGATCGACGCCGCCACGAACACGGACGCCCTCGAGGAGGTGCGGATCCGCTTCCTGGGGCGCAAGGCCGAGCTTCCGAACCTCCTCCGGGGGGTGGCCCAGCTTCCTCCCGACCAGAGGGCGGCGACGGGCAAGGCGGCGAACCAGGCCCGCCAGGCGCTCGAGGCAGCCATCGAGCGCAAGACCAGACAGCTGGCCGAGTCCGAGCTGGACACGAGGCTCCAGCAGGACCGCATCGACGTCACGCTGCCGGGCGCGCCGCTCCCGGCCGTAGGCCGGCTACACCTGATCACGCAGACCTGGCGCGAGATCGAAGACGTGTTCGTCGGCCTGGGTTTCAACGTGGCCGAGGGTCCCGAGGTGGAGACCGTCTATTACAACTTCGACGGGCTCAACTTCGCCGAGACGCATCCCTCACGCCTCGAGAGCGACACGTTCTACGTCAAGCCGCTGAGCGACATATTCGACCCCGAGGCGAAGTTGCTGCGGGTCCACACATCGCCGGTCCAGCTGCGGGCGATGGAGCAGCAGCCACCCCCGATCTACATCATCATGCCGGGCCGGGTCTATCGCCCGGACTCGGATGCCACCCACACGCCCCAGTTCCACCAGATCGAGGGGCTGGCGGTGGACGAGGACGTGACGCTGGCCGACCTTCAGGGCACGCTGCTGACCTTCGCGCGGGCGATCTTCGGCGATGAGCGCCAGGTCCGCATGCGCCCACATTTCTTCCCCTTCACCGAGCCGAGCGTCGAGGTCGACGTGTCGTGCTTCAACTGCACGAACGGCGTCACTGCCGACGGGCAGCGCTGCCCGCTGTGCAAGGGCACGGCCTGGATCGAGATCCTCGGGGCAGGGATGGTGGACCCGAACGTGTTCGAGCACGTGCGGGACTACGGCTACGACCCCGAGCGCATCCAGGGCTTCGCCTTCGGGATGGGCATCGAGCGCATCGCCATGCTCAAGCACGGCGTGCCCGACCTGCGTCTCCTGTACGACAACGACGTCCGGCTCCTGGAGCAGTTCTAGCCGTGCGCGCTCCCATCGAATGGCTCCGCGAGTACTGCTCGCCGCCGCTCAGCACCGCGGCCCTGGCCGACCGGCTGGCCATGACCGGGACCGAGGTCGAGCGGGTCGAGCACCACGGCGTCCGGGCGCTCGAGCAGTTCGTCGTGGGGCGGGTGCTCGAGGCCAGCCAGCACCCTGACGCGGACCGGCTCAGCGTCTGCCAGGTCGACATCGGAGACGGCGAGCCGAGCCAGATCGTGTGCGGGGCGCCGAACGTCGCCGCGGGCCAGACCGTCGCTGTGGCCAGGCCCGGCGCGATCATGCCCGACGGCACCCAGCTCACGGTGCGAAAGCTCCGGGGCCAGGAGTCCAACGGGATGATCCTGGCCGAGGACGAGGTGGGCATCGGCACCGAGCACGCCGGGATCATGGTGCTCGAGTCCGACAGCCTGAAACCCGGCACGCCGCTGATCGAGGTGCTGCCGCTCGAGACCGACGTGCTCGAGCTCGAGATCACCTCGAACCGCCCGGATTGCCTTGGTGTGTATGGCGTCGCCCGCGAGGTGCACGCCGCCACCGGCGCCCCGCTGGCGCCGCCGCCGTGGGCACAGGACCCCGGCTCCCCCGGCGACCTCGACGTGGTCAAGATCACGGTCGAGTGCCCCGAGCTGTGTCCTCGGTTCACCGCCCGCGCGTTCGACGAGGTCAAGATCGGGCCCTCGCCGCGGTGGCTGAAGGCACGGCTGATGGCGGCCGGGCAGCGGCCGATCTCGAACGTGGTCGACATCACCAACTACGTGATGCTGTTGACCGGCCAGCCGCTCCATGCCTTTGATCTGGATCGGGTCGCCGGGGCGGAGCTGACCGTCCGGACCGCCAACGCGGGGGAGACGATCAAGACCCTCGACGGCCAGACCCGAACGCTGAGCGATCAGATGGTGCTGATCGCCGACGCCGACGGCCCCACTTCGATCGCCGGAACCATGGGCGGCGCCCGCTCCGAGGTCGAGCCGACGACCACCCGAGTGCTGATGGAGGCGGCCAACTGGAACGGGGCCAACATCCATCGCACCTCGCTCGCCCTCGGGCTGCGCAGCGAGGCCTCGACCCGGTTCGAGAAGCAGCTTCAGCCCGAGCAGGCGATGGAGGCCCAGGCCGTGGCCACCCAGCTCATGGTCGAGCTGTGCGGCGCCCGGCTGCTCCCGGGGACGATCGACATCGGCGGCCCCGGGCCTGCACCGCGCACGATCCGCCTTCGTGACGCCCGGGTCAGCGGCCTGCTCGGCATCGAGCTGCCCCGCGAGCGCTCGGCCGAGATCCTGCAGGCACTTGAGTTCGGCACCGCCGAGGCCGAGGACGGGCTCGACGTCACCGTGCCGGCCTTCCGTCGCGATGACGTCACCCGCGAAGCGGATGTGATCGAGGAGGTGGCGCGCCTGGGGGCGCTCGAGAGCCTCCCGGCCACGCTGCCGTCCCGCCACGGCGCCTGGGGGCGGCTGACGCCGCGCCAGCGCCTGCGCCGCCGGGCGTCGGACGCGCTGGTCGGGCAGGGCCTGCACGAGGTAGTCGGGTGGAGCTTCGTCGCCCCCGAGGCGGCCGAGCGGCTCCGGATCGCCGAACGCCCCGCGGTCGAGCTCGAGAACCCGATGTCCAGCGAGCAGTCACGGCTGCGGACAACGCTGCTCGGCTCGCTGCTCGACGTCGCCCAACGCAACCTGGCTCGGGGCGCCGGTGCGCTCCGGCTGTTCGAAGCCGGCGCCGTGTACCTCCCCGGCGACACGGATCTCCCACGCGAGCCCTACCACGTGGCCGCCCTCCTGACCGGGGCCGTGCGCCCGCCGACGTGGCGGGAAGCCACGCCACCGACGACTGACTTCTTCGCCGCCAAGGGCGTCCTGGCCGGGCTGCTCGAGACCCTTCGCGTGACCTGGGGCCTCAAGCGCCGACAACCCAGCCCGAGCCGTTCCTACACCCCGGAAAGGCGGCTCAGATCCTGGTCAGCGGGGAGCCGTGCGGTTGGATCGGGGAGATCCACCCACAGGTCGCGGCCGGATGGGAGCGGTCCGACCCCATAGCCGCATTTGAGCTCGATCTCGACGCCGTGGCTCAGCGAGTGCATGCCACTCGCTACCGGGACGTTACGAGCTTCCCCGAGGTGCGCGAAGACCTCGCGGTGGTGGTGGCCGACACGGTCAGCGCCGCCGAGGTCACCGCCGTCGTCGGCCGCGCGGGCGGCTCGCTGCTGCAGAGCGTCGAGGTGTTCGACGTGTACCGTGACCCCACCCGGTTCGGCCCCGGCAACGTGTCTCTGGCCCTGCGCCTGAGCTTCCGGGCGCCCGACCGGACCCTGACCGACGAGGAGGTCGCGGCCCAGCGCCAGAAGATCTCGGCCGCCCTGTCTGACCAGCTCGATGGGAGGGTCCGTGACTCCTAGCGTCGCTGTGTTCGGCGCCGCCGGCTACGCCGGGGCGCTGAGCGCCAGGCTGCTGCAACGCCATCCCGCCTTCGAGCTGACGGCGATCACGTCCCGGTCGGATATCGGGCGCCGGCACGACGAGCTCTACCCTCACCACCGGGTCCCGCTCGAGCTCGAGGAACTCGATTTCGACCGTCACGGCGGCGTCGACGCGGCGATCGTGGCCTACCCGCACGGCGCCGCGGCCGAGATCGTGGCCGAGCTGCACCGCCGCGGAGTGAAGGTGGTCGACCTGAGTGCCGATTTCCGCCTCCACGACCGCGACGTATACGCCGAGTGGTACCGGGACCACCCCGAGCCCGACCTGCTGGCTGGCGCGGTCTACGGTCTGCCCGAGCGCTATCGCGAGCAGATCGCCGGGGCCGAGATCGTGGCCAACCCGGGCTGCTACCCCACCGCCACGCTGCTCGCGCTGGCGCCGCTGGCCCAGGCGGGGCTGATCGCCGACGTCGTCATAGACGCCAAATCTGGCGTGTCCGGTGCCGGCCGAGCTGCCACCGACAAGACGCATTTCGTCACCGTCGATGAGAACGTCAGCGCCTACGGCGTCCCGCGGCACCGTCACACGCCGGAGATCGAGCAGGAGCTCGCGGCCCTGGGCGCCGAGCTTCGCGTCACGTTCACGGCGCACCTGCTCCCGCTCGACCAGGGCGAGCTCGTCTCCTGCTATGTGACTCCAGCGGCCGAGGTCAGAGACATCGCGGCGCTCTACCGGGAGATGTACGCGGACGAGGCCTTCGTCGAGCTGTCCGACACGCCGCCCGGAGTTCGGGATGTGCGCGAGACGAACATCTGCCGCATCTCCGTGCACCGGGATGAGCGCACGGGCCGGGTGATCGTGTTCTCGGTCATTGACAACCTGTGGAAGGGTGCCGCCTCGCAGGCGGTTCAGAACCTCAACCTGATGTTCGGGCGGCCCGAGGGAGAGGGGATCTCGTGAAGGGGTTCTTCAGCAGCCGGTGGGTCGAGCGGCCCGAGCATGTGACCGAACTCGAGGGGAACGGGCTTCCGGGGCTGTTTCGTGCCTCCGGGGTGGCGGCTGGAATCAAGGCGAGTGGCGCCCCGGACATCGGCCTCATGGTGTGCGACGCACCGGAGCCGGCCAGCGCCGCCCGCTTCACCCGCTCCGGCGTCCTCGCTGCGCCGGTTCTGCTCTGCACCGAGCGCTGCCAGCTCGGGTCGTTGCGCGCAGTGGTGGTCAACTCGGGGAACGCCAACGCGGCCACCGGCGGCTCCGGACTCGACAACGCGGCCAAGATGCAGGGTGCGGGCGCGATGGTCTCCGGGGCGCCCGAGGATCGGGTCGCGGTGGCCTCGACCGGGGTGATCGGGGTGCCGCTCCCCATGAATCGGGTCATCAGCGGGATCGTGGCCGCCGAGCACGCGCTGGCGCCCGACGGTGACGCCGCCTTCGCCGCCGCGATTCAGACCACCGATGCGTTTGAGAAGCGGGCCCGCCTCAGCGTGGAGCTGGCTGGCGGAGCCGTGACCCTGACCGCCCAGGCCAAGGGCGCGGGCATGATCTCGCCTGGCTTCGCCACGCTGTTGTGCTTCGTGCAGACCGACGCCGCTCTGCGAACCGAGACGTGCGAGCTGTTGCTCAGCGTGTGTCTCAAGCGCTCCTTCGAGCGGATCAGCGTCGACGGCCAGCTGTCCACCAATGACACGGTGATCCTCCAGTCCAGCGGGGCGTCAGGCGTTGTCATCGCGCCCGAGTCAGAGGACGAGCTGCGCTTCGGCGAGGCCCTGGACGCGCTCATGCGGCAGCTGGCGCTGATGGTGGCCCGCGACGGCGAGGGCGCGCGGCGCGTGGGCCGGGTGGTGGTGCGCGGGGGCGAGCCGGGTGCGGTGGATGCGGTGGCGCGGTCGGTGGCGAATTCGTCACTGGTCAAGACGGCGCTGTACGGCGGAGACCCCAACTGGGGGCGGATCATCCAGGCTGTTGGGGCCGCGATGCCCGGCACGGCACCGCTCCCGGTCGACATCGCGATCGAGGGCGTCCAGGTGTGCTCCCCCGGCGGCTACGTTCCCCACGACGTCGAGGCACTGGCCGCCGCGGTCAACCGGCCCGAGGTCGAGTACGAGATCGGCCTGCCCGGCGAGGGAGAGGAGGCCGAGGTGTACTTCTCCGACCTCGGCCACGAATACATCACGATCAACGCCGACTACACGACCTAGTTCCCCCATGCGTGACATCGCCACCCTTCTCGAAGCTCTGCCCTACATCCGCGAGTTCCACGGCCAGACGGTGGTGATCAAGTACGGCGGCGCCGCCATGACCGACCCGGCGCTCAAGGAGGAGTTCGCCCGTGATGTCGTGCTGCTCAAGTACGTGGGCATGAATCCTGTGGTCGTTCATGGGGGCGGCCCGGAGATCACCGCCTACATGGAGCGGCTGGGGCTTCCGGTCGAGTTCGTGGACGGGCTGCGAGTGTCCGATCAGGCCACGGTCGAGGTGGCCAAGATGGTCCTGGTGGGCAAGGTCAACAAGGACATCGTGCTCCTGATCAACCGCCACGGCCAGCCCGCGGTGGGTCTGTGTGGCGATGACGGGCTCCTGTTCCGGGCCGCGCGCCAGGCCGCCCCGAGCGGCAAGGACATCGGATTTGTGGGGCAGATCGAGCGCGTTGACGTGGATGTTCTGCGTCACGTGTCCCAGGACTACATCCCGGTCGTGGCCAGCGTGGGGGCCGACCGGGAGGGAAACTCGTACAACATCAACGCGGACGAGGCCGCCGGCGCCGTGGCCCGCGCGCTCGGGGCCTACAAGATCATGTTCCTCACTGACGTTGCCGGCTGGCTGTCTGACCCCGAGGACCCCACGAGCACGATCTCGCAGGCCAGCGCCCGGGACGTGGAAGCGGCACTCGGCAGCGTGGCCGGGGGAATGCGACCCAAGCTGGCCGCATGTCTGGACGCGATCAACGGCGGGGTGTCATTTGCCCACATCGTGGACGGACGCGTTCCCCACTCGCTGCTGCTCGAGCTGTTCACCGACGCCGGGCAGGGGACGAAGATCGGGGCCGACAAGTGAGTCCCGCCTCGCTGGCCGAGCTACAGACGCTCGAACGTGACTACGCGATCGGCACTTACGTCCGCAACCCGGTCCAGTTCGTCCGGGGCGAGGGCTGCCGGCTGTGGGATTCCGAGGGGGAGGAATACCTCGACTTCCTGGCCGGGATCTCGGTCCTGAACGTCGGTCACTGTCACCCGCGCGTGGTGGCCGCCGTCCGTGAGCAGGCCGGGCGCCTCACGCACGCCACCAACCTGTACTACACCGAGCCGGCACTGAGGCTGTCCGCCGAGCTGTCGCAGAGCTCGCTCGGAGGCAAGGTGTTCCTGTGCAACTCGGGCACCGAGGCCAACGAGGCGGCGATCAAGCTGGTCCGCCGCGCCCGGCCGGGCGGCAACCTGATCGTGCTCGAGGAGGCGTTCCACGGCCGCACCTACGGATCCCTATCGGCGACCCCTCAGGAGTCCAAGCAGGCGCCGTTTGCGCCGCTCGTGCCCGGGTTCGTGGTCGTGCCCAAGTCCGCGTCTGCGGTGGCCGAGGCGGTCGACGAGAGTACCGCCGCCGTGCTGCTCGAGCCGATCCAGGGGGAGACGGGCATCAACGTCATCTCGCCCGAGCTCCTGACCGCGGCCCGGGAGGCGTGTGACCGGAGCGGGGCCGCGCTCGTGTTTGACGAGATCCAGACCGGCATGGGGCGCACGGGCACGCTGTGGGCGTATGAGCAGACCGGCGTCGTGCCGGACGCGATCACGAGCGCCAAGGCGCTCGGCGGGGGGTTGCCGATCGGCGCGCTGATCACCGGTCCGCGCCTGGCGGACACGTTCCAGGCCGGTGACCACGGCTCGACGTTCGCCGGCGGGCCCCTGGTGTCTTGCGCGGCACTCGTGGCGCTCGATATCTGCTCCGACGAGGCGCTGCTGGGCCAGGTGCGCGAGCTCGGCGAGCGGTTGCGCGGAGGGCTCGAGGAGCTCCCCGGCGTGACCGGTGTGCGTGGGCGGGGACTGATGATCGGATTTGACCTCGATTCCGGCCGGTCAGCGCCCGACATCGCCCAGCGGGCACTGCTTGAGCAGCGGCTGGTCCTGAACGCCACCGGCCCGGCCACGATCCGCCTCGAGCCACCCCTGGTCGTGACCGAGGCCGAGATTGACGAGGCCCTCTCGCGGCTGGGCGCGTTGCTGGCATGAGCGGAGCTCTGGGGGCATGAGCGGCGCCCTGACGGCCAAGGTTGTGGTCCCCCTGGCCTATGACCAGCGCGCTGACGCGGCCGCCGCCGCGGTGTTGCGCCGGCTGCTCGGCGTGATCGCCGGGAACCGCGAGGGCGCCCTGGGTGACACCGACTCCGAGTTCCTGCACCGCCTGCGGATCTCGGTCCGACGCTCGCGAACCGTCCAGCGCCAGCTGAGGGGGGTCTTCCCGGCCGTCGAGCTGCCGGGCTTCCGCAGCGAGTTCCGCTGGCTTCAGCAGGCCACCGGCGAGGCCCGGGATCTCGACGTCTACCTGCTCGGGTTCGAGGAGTTCCGCGCCCTGCTGCCGGATGCGATCCAGGGTGACCTGGCTCCGCTGCGCCAGGTGCTCGGGCACTGGCGCCTGGCCGCGCACGGGAGCATGGCCCGCGCGCTGGCCTCGCAGCGCACGGAGGAGCTCCTGGCCGACTGGGACGAGCTGCTCGAGTCCCTGGTCGAGCGCTCGATGCACGACCGTCCGCAGGCCGCCAAGCCGATCGGGGAACTGGCCGGCAAGCGGATCCGGAAGGTCTACAAGCGTCTCGTACGCATGGGCCGGGCCATCGACCCCTCCAGCCCGCCCGAGGCCTATCACGAGCTGCGCAAGAAGGGCAAGGAGCTTCGGTACATGCTCGAGCTGTTCGGCGCCCAATTGTTCGAGCCCGAGGTGGTGGGGCCGATGGTGCACTCCCTCAAGGCGCTCCAGGACGTGCTCGGCCGCCACCAGGACCGCGAGGTTCAGATCGCCATGCTCCGCTCCCTGGCCGACGAGGTGGCAACGCTGCCCCGCGGGCCCCAGGCGGTGATGGCCATGGGGGTGCTCGTCGATCGGCTGGCGGGCGACGAAGCGGCGGCGCGCGACGAGTTCTCCGAGCGGTTCGCGGCCCTGGCCTCGAGGGAGCTGCACGCTGCCGTCAAGGAAACGTTCAGCTGAATACCCTTGCCCGCGATGAGTGACCCGACCTTCCAGCCCAGCGCGTCCTACCTGGCCGATCCGGCCGAGGTGCATCGCGTGCTGCTGCTCTACAGCGGCGGCCTCGACACGAGCGTGATGCTCAAATGGATCCAGGATGAGTACCAGGCCGAGGTCGTGGCGCTGACGATCAACCTGGGTCAGCCGGGCGAGGACTACGACGTGGTCAAGGCCAAGGCCCTCCAGATCGGGGCCGTCGAGGCGCATGTGATCGACGCCCGGGAGGAGTTCGTCCGCGAGTACGTGCTGCCGGCGATCAAGGCCAACGCCATCTACGGACTCGGCTATCCGCTGTTCACTGCTCTCGGCCGGCCGCTGATCGCCAAGCTCGCGGTCCAGTACGCCCTCCAGACCGGCTGCGACACGGTGGCCCACGGCTGCACCGGCAAGGGCAATGACCAGGTGCGGATCGAGGCCACCGTCGCCACCCTGGCCCCGGAGCTTCGCGTGATCGCGCCCGTGCGCTCCTGGCGGATGGGCCGGGAGGAGGAGGCGGCCTACGCGCGCGAGCACGGAATTCCCGTCAAAGGCGGGAGCGAGGTGGCGCCGTATTCGATCGATGACAACCTGTGGGGACGCTCGAGCGAGGGCCGTTGGATCGAGGACCTTGCCCACGCCCCCGAGGATGACGTGTTCCAGCTCGTCACCCGCCCCGAGCTGGCGCCGGACGAGTCAGAGACGGTCGAGGTGGAGTTCGAGCAGGGCGTCCCGGTGGCACTCAACGGGGAGCGGCTCGAGCCGGTGGAGCTGATCGAGCGCGCGGGCGAGATCGGGGCTCGCCACGGCGTGGGGATCGTCGATCACATCGAGGATCGGATCGTCGGGCTCAAGGTGCGTGATATTTACGAGGTCCCTGCCGCGGCGATCCTGCTCCTGGCCCATCAGGAGCTGGAGAAGCTGGTGGGCACGATCCATCAGAACCAGCTCAAGCCGAGCCTGGATCAGAAGTGGGCCTACCTGGTCTACGCCGGTCTGTGGTGGGAGCCGCTGCGCACCGATCTCGACGCGTACATGGAGGCGGCCAACGCGCTCGTCACGGGCACGATCGGGATCAGGCTGTACAAGGGCTCGGCCCGCGTGGTGACGAGATCATCGCCCCACGCCGTCTACGACGCTCAGCTGGCCACGTTCTCAGAATCCGGCGGGCTGTTCTCGCAGGCCGCCTCTCCGGGGTTCATCGAGCTCTGGTCACTGCAGTCGCGTATGGCCTGGAGGCTGAGAAACACCTGATCCAGGGTAGGATCGTTGGCATGGGATACAAGGTTCTGGGTTTTGTCGTCTGGCAGGGCAGCAAGTGGTACCTGCGGCGGCGGATGATGGGCGCTCGCCGCAAGGTCGCGCTGGCCGCGGTTGGCGCGGCGATCGCAGCGGGTGTGGTGGTCGCCGGCCGCCAGGCCGCGAGCTCTGAGTAGGGATTGACAGGATTTGCCGGTGGGGCGCCGAAGATGCTGAGGCGAGCCGCCCACCGCCGCCTCGGGTCGCCGGCTCAGGGACCCGTATGAAATCGTCTGTGTCTGCCCAGAGCCCGTTACAGATAGACCGTATTCAGAGCTCGCGCTCAGACGGTGGCCAGGTCCGGCTGCAGCTGAGCGGTCACTGGGTCGAGCCGCAGGCCGCGGTGGACGAGGAGGAGCTGCTCGTGGTCCAGGTCGAGGGGCGCCGCCACCGCTTCCCGGCCAGCTCCGAGCACCGCTCCAAGACGGGCGGTGATGCCGGCTCTGGTCACTGGCACGCGAGCTTCATCGTGCCCGAGTGGGCCGAGCCCCGGCAGGACGGGCAGGCCGCCGTGTGGGTGGGTAATGCGGTCGTCCCGGTGCCGCCGTTGCACGGGTCAAGCGGGGCCGGATCGTCGGGCGCGGCCGGTTCTGCTGGCGGAGGCGGATCTCCGGCCAAGCCGAAGGGTGATGCCAAGCGGGGCAAGCGCAAAGAGAACGCCTCGCCGGTCGGCTCGCCTGAATCCCCCTCGGCACCTCTACCTCCACTTCCGGTTCAGCCACGCATCGCGCCCCTCTCGGCCGTCGACGCTCCCCGCTCGGGCCCTCTGGCCGACCTGCTGCTCAAGGAGACGGTGGCGGCGCTGCACGCCGAGCTCGAGGCGCGCACCGCTGACGCCGTGCGGATCCGGGGCGCGCTGGCTGACTCTCAATCCGAGCTCGAGGCTCGCGCAGCGACCCAAGCCCAGCTCGAAGCCACGCTGGACGAGCTTCGTGGCGAGCTGAAGCGGCTGATCGAAGCGGTGGCCGATCAGCAGAGCCAGCTCGACGCGCGAAACGCCGAGGCAGACTCGGAGCGGGCTGAGACGGAGCGGCGGCTGGCCCAACTGGCGTCTGAGACCACGACGCTTCGGGCCGAGCTGGCCGCGGCCCAGGTGTCCCGAGAGGCGGCTATCAGCGAGGCGGCCGCACTGCGCGAAGAGCTTCAACGGCTCGGCTCCGAGCTAACGGTCACGCGCGAGCGCGTGGACAGTGAGTCCGGTGACCTGGGCGAGGCGACGCGTCTCCTGGCCGATGCCCGAGCCCTCGCCGACGAGATCCAGGCCCGGCGCACGCACGGCTGACGCCGGCCGGCCCCCGCGCCCGCGCGGCTGGCACCATCAAAGCCGTGCCAGCGTCCGTCCGCCGCGGGACATACCTTCGGGGTAGATGACCGAGTCCTCAGGAGTCCCATCGCCCCTGGGCATCGAGGCGGTCGAATGGTTTGCCGAGGGGGGTGAGAACCTCACGGTCCGAGTGACGGGTCGCTGGCGGCGCCGCCGGCCGGCCTGGAGTGGGCAGCCGACCCTGGTGATTGAGGCGCCCGGCCGGAGATATCGCTTCCCGGCCATGCCCGAGCCGCCGAGCCTGACCGGCACCGGACCCGGCATGTGGCGGATCAGCTTCTCCGTGCCGGCGGCACTGGCGCCCGACCTGGGCGGGCGCACCTGGCTTCAGTTCGGAGCCGTGGCGGTACCGCTGCCGACGGCGGTCGAGCCAATGGGCGGTGCTTTGGACCCGGCACACGCCGAGGGACCCGGTGCCATGGGCGAGCCGATGAGCCAGGCGGTGGGCGAGCCGAGCGAGCCCAGCGATCCGTCCGCCGCGGCGTACGCGGGCGAGCGCCCGCTGCCGAGCTCCGAGCTCGAGACGGAGACCGCGCGTCGGCGCGCGGCGGAGGCCGAGGCGGCGCTGGCCGGTCTGGCCGCTCGCGCCGAGGCGCTCGAATCTGATCTGGCCACCGCCCGGGCTGAGTTCGACCAGCTATCGGACCGGCTCGCGGGGGAGCAGGTCAGCCGTCGGGCGGCCGAGCAGCGAGCCCACGCCGAGCGCGCGCTCCGTCTCGACCTCGCCCGCCAGCTCGCCGCGCGCGCCCGTGAGTCCGAGCGCGCGCGTGAGGCGCTGGGTGATCTCGCCGCCGCCGAGGACCGCGTCCGTGAGCTCGAGCTCGAGTTGGGCGAGGCGCGCCGGAAGATCGACGAGGCTGAGCAGGTGGCCGCGGCGGCCGCCGTCGCCCGTCAGCGGGCCGAGCGCCGCGCCGCCGAGGTGGCGGCCGGGGCCGGCGGGGACCAAGACAGCGCTGGTGCGGCCGAGCGCGATCGGCTCGGGTTCGAGCAGGGTCTGATCTCCCGCCGGGCGGCCGCCGGGCGGCGCGTCCCGAACGAGCCGGTGCTGCGGGATGTGGCGGCTGCGCCCGATCTGTCGAGTGCGCCGAGCGATGACGCCCTCGTGCCGGCCCTGCGCGCCGAGCTCGCGCTCCGGGCCCGGGCCGAGACCGGCCTGCGCTCACGGCTGGTCGAGGCCGAGTCCCGGCTGGCCGCCCGCGAGCTGCTCGAGCGCCGCACTAGCGCGATCCTGGCGCAGCTCCGGGAGGAGCTCGACGGCCTCCGGGGGGCTTTCGCGCAAGAACGGGCCGCCCGGGAGGCGGCTGAGCGCCGAGCCGCGGCACTCGAACTCGAGCTCGGCGGTCAGCGCGAGCGCTCGCACGAGGCCTACGAGGCGATCGGGGAGCTACGCGACACGCTGGACGCTCTCCGTGGCCCTCAGGTCGCGCCCGAGGCCCGAGCTGAGGCTCGGGGGGAGAGTGAGCCCCCAGCGGCGGGACTCGAGGCCGAGCGCTTTAGCGAGGCTCTGGTCCGTCTGCGCGAGCAGATCGCGCCGCGCGAGGCCAGCCCCGGCGCCAGCCCGCAAACCCACGAGCCCGGGGTAGCGCCCGCCGGGTCTGCCGAGCTGTCGGCCTGGCTCGCGCCGGTGTTCCGTGCCCTGGTCAAGACCGACGCCGATCGGGCCGGCCGGCTCGTCCTTGACCTGCTTCCGGCGCAGCGCCTGGTCCACCCCCAGCCGGTCGCCTACGACCTCGTCCTGGGGGGCGAGCGCGGCTGTACACGCGTGACCGCGGGTGACCAGGGCGTCACGATCGTCCTCGACGATGCCCCCCGCTCGCCGAGCGACGTCGATTTTCAGGTCTTCGGTGACCACGCGGCCACCGCGAGGCTGCTGATCGCAGGATGGTTCCGGCGGCGCTTCAGCCGCCGCGTCGCCCGTGTCCGCGGCAACCGCGAGAAGCTCGAGGCGCTGGAGGCGCTGGTCGGGCTCCGCGTCGGGATCGGCGCGCTGTACGGCGCGGGGGTGCGCATGCAGCCGCGCACGGCGCTGACGCTGGCGGCGGGCCTGATCCAGCCCGAGTGGACCGCACGGGAGCAGTTCTCGATCGCCTACGCCTCGCCTGACGCGGGGACCGCCTATCTGATCGTCCGGGACGGGGCTGCGCCCCATGTCACCGAGGTCGCTCCGGCCGCCCCGGCGGTGACCACGATTGAGGGTCCTCCGGGGTCGTTCGAGCTCATCGTGTCGGGCGAGCGGCCCGAGCTCGTGACCGTCATCGGCGACGAATGGCCGCTGGCGCTCGTGCGCAAATGGATCAAGCGCGCACAGAGCGACTGATTCCACCTCCAGGGCCGCGCTGGAGCCCCACGGCGTCCGCCCCGATGCCTATCCTCGGGAATCGTGGTCGTCGTCGCACCGCGCCGGCGGCCCAGCTGCCTTCGGCGCTCGGGTGAGACCCGACACCGTGAGCAAATCTGACCCCGAATGACACCCAACTGCGCCCACCTCCACGTCCACTCCGAGTACTCGTTGCTCGATGGGGCGTGCAAGATCGAGGCGCTGGCGGCCCGCGCGGCATCCTTCGAGCAGCCGGCTCTGGGGCTGACCGACCACGGAGTGATGAACGGCTCCGTCGAGCTGTTCACCGCCTGCCGCAAGCACGGGGTCAAGCCGATCATCGGTTGCGAGGTCTACGTCGTCGATGATCACACTCGCCGCGGACCGGGGAAGTTCGACCGCTTCCACCTGACCCTGCTGGCGGCTGATCCAGCCGGTTACCGCAACCTGGTCAAGCTGTCCTCGGCCGGCTTCCTGGAGGGCTATCAGCGAGGCAAGCCGGGGGTCGACATGGAGCAGCTCGCCGCCCATAGCGAGGGCGTGATCGTGCTCACCGGCTGCCTGCAGTCCCGCTTCTGCCAGCACCTGATCGACGGGCGTCCGGCCAACGCCCGGGCCCACGCCGACGAGCTCATGGGGGCGTTCGGGGCCGACAACGTGTACTTCGAGGTCCAGAAGAACGGACTGCCCATCCAGGACCGCTGCAATGAGGAGATCGTCCGGATCGCCCGCGAGCGCGGCCGGCCGCTGGTCGGCACCGGTGACGTGCACTATCTCCGCCGCGAGGATTACCACCACCACGCCGCACTGCTCTGCGTGCAGACCAAGTCGACGCTCAGCCAGCCCAAGATCACCTTCGACACCAACGAGTTTTACCTGCGCTCGACCCAGGAGATGATCGACTCGTTCGCCGAATGGCCCGAGGCCATCGCCAGCACGGTCGAGATCGCCGAGCGCTGCGACGTCGAGCTAGAGCTGGGCCGCCAGCTGATTCCGCGCTACCCCACGCCCGACGGGGAAGGTGAGGGGGATTACCTGCGCCGCCTGGTCGACGCCGGGCTCCGCGAGCGCTACGGCGACCCGGTGCCGGCGGCGGCGCGCGAGCGGGCCGACTACGAGCTGGGCGTGATCGATCGCATGGGCTTCAACGCCTACTTCCTGATCGTGTGGGACTTCGTCAAGTACGCCAAGGACTCGGGGATCGCCGTCGGACCGGGCCGCGGGTCGGCGGCGGGCTCGATCGTCGCCTTTTCGCTTCAGATCACCGACGTCGACCCGCTGCGCTACGACCTCCTGTTCGAGCGCTTCCTGAACCCCGAGCGCGTGTCAATGCCGGATATCGACATTGACTTCTCGGTCCGCGGCCGCGAGCGCGTGATCCGTTACGTGACCGAGAAGTACGGCAAGGAGGCGGTCGCGCAGATCGTCACCTTCGGCAAGATGTTCCCCCGCGCGGCCACGCGAGACGCGGCCCGCGTGCTGGGCCATGACTACGGGGCCGGTGATCGGCTGGCCAAGCTGATCCCGGATCCGATCATGGGCCGCGCGCCCAGCTTTGAGGACTGCCTGCGCCCGGGTCAGCCGCTACGGCTCGAAGTCGACCGAGACGGGACGGCCAAGCAGATCATCGACGTGGCCAAGGGCCTTGAGGGGATCGTCCGCAACTCGTCCATTCATGCCGCCGCCGTGGTGATCTCAGACCGTCCGCTGACCGACATCGTCCCGCTCCAGATCGCCGACGCCGGCGTGGACGAGGACGGCGAGAAGGTCTATCGGACCGTGACCCAGTTCTCGATGAAGCCCGTGGAACAGCTTGGCCTGCTGAAGATGGACTTCCTCGGGCTGCGCAACCTCGACGTGATCGAAGACGCGCTGGACATCATCGAGCGCTCGACCGGCCAGCGGCCGGACATGTCGACGCTGCCGCTCGATGACGCGCGGACCTACGAGATGATGGCCCGGGGAGACTCCATCGGCGTGTTCCAGTTCGAGTCCGAGGGGATGCGCGAGACGCTCAAGAAGGTCCAGCCGAGCGAGTTGGAGCACCTGATCGCGCTCAACGCCCTTTACCGCCCGGGTCCGATGGAGCAGATCCCGACCTACACCCGCGGCAAGCACAACCCCGAGGCGGTCACCTACCCCGACGACCGCCTGCGCCCGATCCTCGAGGCGACCAACGGCGTGGTCGTCTACCAGGAGCAGGCGATGCAGATCTCCAAGGAGATCGCCGGCTTCAGCGGCGCCAAGGCCGATGACCTGCGCAAGGCGATCGGAAAGAAGAACCGCGAGGCGATGGCCAAGCTGAAGCCCGAGTTCTTCGCCGGCTGCCGGGCTACGGGGACCAGCGAATCGGCGACCGAATGGCTGTGGACGGCCAACGAGCGCTCTGCCGACTACTCGTTCAACAAGTCCCACTCGGCGTGCTACGCGCTGATCGCCTACCGCACGGCCTGGTTGAAGGCCAACTATCCGGCCGAGTTCATGGCCGCGCTGATCTCGTCAGTCATGGACACCAAGGACAAGGTCCCGTTCTTTGTCGCCCAGGCCGAGCAGATGGGGATCGCGATCCTGCCCCCGGACGTCAACCTCTCAGACCACGAGTTCGTGGTCGTGGACGGCAACATCCGCTTCGGGCTCGATGCGGTCAAGGGGGTCGGCTATCAGGCCGTCGAGGCGATCAAGCTCGCGCGCGAGGAGAACGGGCCGTTCTCGAGCCTGTTCGACTTCTGCGAGCGCGTGGACAACCGAGCCGTGAACAAGAAGGCCATCGAGGCGCTCATCAAGAGCGGTGCCTTCGGCTCCACGGGCGCTCCCCGCAAGGGGATGCTGGGAGTCCTCGAGCAGGCCCAGGCAGCGGGTCAGAAGACCCAGCAGGACGCGATCATCGGACAGGGGTCGATCTTTGATCTCGGTCCACCTCCCGGCGAGGCGCCCTCAGCCGCGTCACCGTTCACCGCACCGAGCCACGCCCCGATCCCGGGGGAGGAGTTCAGCCGCTCGGAGCTGCTGGCGGCTGAAAAGGAGGCCATCGGCCTGTTCATATCCGCCCACCCGCTCAAGGAGGTGGGACCGGCGCTCCGGGCCCGGTCTGACAGCACGCTGGCCGAGCTCCCGGCTCGGCGTGACGGTGACTGGGTCACCGTGGGCGGGATGGTGACCCAGGCCAAGCGGATCAAGACCAAGAAGGGTGACTGGATGATGTTCGCCACCCTGTACGACCTCGACGCGTCGGTCGAGATCATCGTCTTTGACAAGGCGCTCCAGGCCAGCCAGGACGCGCTCGCCACGGACTCGATCGTCCTCGTCCGCGGACGGGTAGACCACAAGGACCGCGACAAGACGGTTGTCGTCGCCCAGCAGGTGGAGCGCTTCGAGCCGACTCAGGCGGAGGTGGAGAAGGCGCAGGACGAGGCCGCCAAGCAGGTGCTGGCGCCGGCGGTGCTGCGTCTGCGCCTCGACGCCACGGCGCTCCCGGCCAGCGCCCTCGGTGAGCTCAAGGATGTGCTGTGTGGTTTCCCCGGCGAGTCGGACGTCGTCATCGAGCTCAGCACCACGGTCGGGCACCGGTGCCTCAAATTGGGTCCGAGCTTCCGGGTCGAGCGCAGCGCCAGCCTGCACGCCGAGCTTGATTCGCTGCTCGGCGCCGCGCTGCTCGACGGCGCTGCCACGGCGCCGGCGGCAGCCAGCGTGGCCTGACCCGCCGTGCCCGTTAGGGTTCCCGCGGTTAATATGCTCCGGGCTTCAGGGTGGTCTGTTCGGAGGAGGGATAGCCCATGGCGATCACCGGCGGTGGTGCCAAGGAGGCGGTGGGCCCGCCCCCGTCAGACGACGGCCGGTTGGCGCGAGGGGTCCTCAACACCTGGGATATCGCGGCCCTCACGTTGGCCGACATGGCGCCGGCGATGAGTTTCTTCTTCTCGTTCGCGACGATCGTGGCCACCGCCGGGATCGCCGCGCCGTTGACGGTGATCGCTGCGACGATCGCGATCGCGCTGCTGGGCAACACGATCAGCCAGTTCTCGCGCTCGCGGCCGTCGACCGGCTCGTTCGTGACCTTCATCGGCAGAGCGTTCGGCGGCTACAGCGCGGTCGTGACGGCGGTGGTGCTGTGCGTCGGATACATCATCGCGGTCGCCGCCGTAGTGGCGATCTCCGGCGGCCTGCTCGAGACGATCCTGAAGCACTACCTGAGCATCACGGTCCCGTGGCAGGCGAGCAGCGCGGTGCTGTCAATCGGCGCGTTTGCGCTGATCGTTTCCGGGGCCAAGCCGTCGACCAGGGTCGCGGCCGGCCTGTTCGTGTTCCAGGTCGTACTGCTGATGGTGGTCGCGATCGCGCTGTTGATCCAGCACTCCGGTCATATCAACGGATCGCCGTTTGATCCATCTCACCTGCATCGAGGCTTCTCGGGCCTGTCGCTGGGCTTCCCGCTCGGGATCTATCTGTTCGTCGGCTGGGAGAACTCGGCGGCGCTTGCCGAGGAGCACCGCGACCCGCGCCGGGGTGTCCCGCGAGCCGTGTTCTCGAGCATCGCCGTCGTCGGGGCGCTCTACGTGTTTCTCTCCTACGCGACGGTGGTCGGCTTCAACGACAACGCCGCGGCGCTGACTGGCGCCTCGGTTCCGTTCCTGACGGCGGCCGGTGGGGTGGCCAGCGGACTGTTGTTCGTCGCGTACCTGGCGGGCTTCATCTCGATCTGCTCCTGCCTGATCGCGGCGACTAACTCGCAGGCGAGAATCATCTTCAACTCTGGTCGTGAGGGGCTGCTGCCGTCGGTTGTCGCGCGACTGACACACACCCGACGTACACCGTGGGTGGCCTTCTTGGTGTATCTCGTGCTGGCGCTGGGGCTGTGCTACGTGTTCGGCTGGAACACGACGCCGGTGGTCTTCTTCGGCGAGATCGCGACGCTGGGCACGATTCTGATCGCGCTCACCTACCTGGTCGCCAACCTAGCGCTGCCGGTCTACTACCGCCGCTTCGAGCGTCAGAGCTTCTCGGTCGTCAAGCACCTGGTGCTGCCACTACTGGGCGCGGCGGCGATCGGGTACCCGCTCTATGAGCTGGTCAAGCCGGGACAGCCCGCGCCGTTTGACCACTACCCCGTGATCGCGGTCGGCGTCGTGGTTGCGGCGCTGATCTGGGGCGCGATCGTCTACGCGCGGGACCGAACGATCGGGGAACGAGTCGGCTCGATCGTCGCCGACGCCGACTGATGGCATCAATGTGCTGGCCTGAGCTACGCCCAAAGCAGCCCCGCAAAGCGCCTAGTGGATATGCAGGTTGATCCCCAGCAGCAGCAGGGGCCAGAGAAAGATCGCCAGCGCGGCCGAAACCACGAGCCGGAACGTGTCGACGTTGGCCAGATAGTGGTGCGCGGATGCCACAAGCACTCCGACGACCAACCAGATGATGGTTCCCAGGCCGATTCTCACGGTGGATTGCTCCTCTCCTCAGGACGGTTCCGCGACAGCTACCCGCTGTGCGCCGCCGCTACGCGCACTCAGTCAGGCAACCACGGGCCACGCCAGCAGTCGAGCCCGGCCAGCAGCTTCTCGCTCTCTTCCGGGCCCCACGAACCGGGCTCGTAGGCGTGCAACGGCGGGGGTGAATCGAGCAGCGGCTGCATGATCCGCCACGTCTCCTCCACCATGTCCTGCCTGGTGAATCTGGTCCGGTCACCCACCAGAGCTGCGTGCAACAGCACCTCATATGGAGTCGGACCTTCGCCACCCTCGTCGGCGAACTCCATGTCGAGATGGACCGGGCCCGGACTGTCCTGATCGGCCCGATGGGCGTCCAGGACCACGCGCACGCCGGTCCGGGGGTCAATCCGCACGACGAGCTGGCTCGGCGCCGGACGGTTCGAACCGGGGAGGAACTGCAGGCGCGGGGCGTGCTTGAACACGAGCCGAACCTCGGTCTGACTGGCGGCCAGACACTTACCCGTGCGGATGACGAAGGGCACTCCGGCCCAGCGCCAGTTCTCAATCTCGACCCTCATGGCGGCGTATGTCTCCGTGTCGGAATCGCTGGCAACGCCGTCGATCTTTCGATACCCGTTGTACTGGCCGCGGATGTAGCGCTCGGGTTTGGCCGCAGGCATGGACCGGAACACGGCGACCTTGGCGTCCCCCAGCGTGTCCGCGTCCCCGCCCGACGGCGGCTCCATCGCCGCCGCGGCCAGGAGCTGCATTAGATGGTTGACCACCACGTCGCGCAGAGCCCCCACCGGGTCGTAGAAGTGGCCGCGGTCCTCGACGCCGAACTTCTCGGCCATCGTGATCTGGACGCTCCCGACGTAGTTACGGTTCCACACGGGCTCGAGCATCGTGTTGCCGAACCGCAGGTAGAGGAACTCCTGGAGGCCCATCTTGCCCAGGAAGTGGTCAATCCTGTACAGCTGGCTCTCGTCCAGGTACTTGTGCAGCTCGGCGGCCAGAGCGCGGGCGGACTCGAGGTCATGCCCGAAGGGCTTCTCCACCACCACACGGCGCCCGCCGCTCAGCAGCTTGGCCTTCGAGAGGCCGGCCACGACGGTGGCGAACAGCGAGGGCGGGATCTCGAGGTAGAAGGCGGGATTCTTCGCCTCTCCGAGCGCCTTGGCCACCCGGGTGTAGGTCTCATCGTCGCCGAAATCACCGCTCACATAGAACAGCCGCTTGGCGAAGCGGGCGAATACGTCTTCGTCGAGGTCCTCCCCCGAGTCGGTGATCGCCTTGCGGGCGTGGTCACGGAGCTTGTCGACTGACCAGTCCTCGACGGCCACTCCGATGACCGGACAGGGGAGCAGGTCTCGTCGCTCGAGCCGGTACAGCGAACGCAGAGTCATCTTTCGGGCCAGGTCACCCGTGATCCCGAAGACGACGAGCGCGTCTGCCTCCTGGGTCGGAGCTGGGTGGTGGATCGCAGTGCTCATCGGCGGCCCACGCTACCGGGCTCGTCCCTTGGCCGCCCGGCTGCGCGCCGCCTTGCCCCGCTTGCGCAGCTTGAAGCACAGCGCGATCTCGTCCGCCGTGGGCTCGGTTTCGAGCACGAGCGGCAGCTTCTCGAAGCGCGGCTCGGACAGAAAGGCGGCGCAGCCTGAGTCACCCAGCTCACCCTGTCCCACGCGGGCGTGACGATCGCGGTTGGAACCCAGGGGGGTCTGCGAGTCGTTCAGGTGCAGCGAGCCCAGGCGCCGCAGCCCGACCGTGGCGTCGAAATCATCGATCGTGTGGGCCAGCCCGGCCGGGGTCCTGATGTCATACCCGGAGGCGAGCAGGTGGCACGAATCCAGGCACACCCCGAGCCGCGAGCCACCGCCGGAAGCCTCGATCAGATCGGCCAGCTCCGCGAATGACCGGCCCAGGGTGCCGCCGGCACCGGCGGTGTCCTCGAGGTGCAGCGGACAGCTCTCGGACTCTGACAGCGCCTCGCCGATCACCTTGCCGGCGCGCTTGATCGCCCGACTGACGTCACCCTGCTTAGCCGAGCCGGGATGCAGCACCACGCCCGTGGCGCCGATTCCGTCACCCACGCGGAGTGACTGGATCAGCGATGCTCTGGACTTGGTGCGGATCGTGCGATCGGTGGATGCGCAGTTGAGCAGGTACACGGCGTGGATCAGTACGGCCTTGATGGGGCTCGGCTTGACCGCCTCACGGAACGCGGCGAAGTCATCCTCGTCGTATGCCGTCGGGCGCCACATCCGCGGCGACTGGTTGAAGATCTGGATCGCCTGGCAGTTGCGCTCGGCGCCGCGCTCGACCGATTTAGCGAGGCCGCCCGCCGGGGAGACGTGGGCGCCGATTAGCATCTTCTGATCGTGTCCATGCGAGTTCGCTTTGCTCCGTCCCCTACCGGCGCGCTGCACATCGGCGGCGCCCGGACAGCGCTCTATAACTGGCTGCTCGCTCACGGCCCCGGGGACGGTCCGGACGGTCGCGCGGGCACCCTCGTCCTGCGGATCGAAGATACAGACCGGGAGCGCTCGACGCCCGAGAACGTGGAGCAGATCCTGGACGCGCTCAGATGGCTCGGTCTGGATTGGGATGAGGGCCCAATCTTCCAGTCCGCGCGGGCGGCCCGGCACCGCGAAGCCCTGGCTGACCTGCTCGCCTCCGGGCACGCCTATCACTCGAATGCGACCGCGGACGACGTGCGGGAATTCAAGGCCCAGCACGGCGACGAGCGGGGGTTCCGGGGCCAGCCGGAGTCGGCCGGCGCTGTGCGCCTGCACGTGCCGAATGAGGGGGTGACCCTCGTCGATGACGTGATCCGCGGCCAGACCGCGTTCCCGAACGTCAACATGGATGACCCGGTGATCGCGCGCGCCGACGGATCGCCGCTGTACAACTTCGCCGTCGCCATCGATGACCTTGACGCCGGGATCACCCATGTCGTCAGGGGGGAGGACCACCTCTCGAACACCCCCAAGCAGCTGCTGGTGCTCGAGGCGCTCGGGGTCCCACCGCCGCGTTATGCCCACCTGCCGCTGCTGCACGGCCCAGACGGGCGCAAGCTGTCAAAGCGTCACGGCGCAGCATCGGTGCAGGAGCTCCGGGAGGCCGGGTATCTCCCCGAAGCGGTGGATAACTACATCGCACTCCTGGGAGCTGGGTTCGCCTCCGACGAGGAGTTCTTCACGCTGCCCGAGCTGGCCGAGCGCTTCCATCTCGATCGGGTGTCCAAGAACCCGGCCGTGTTCGATGAGCGGAAGCTGCGTCACATGAATGGGCGTCACCTGCGCGAGCTGGGCACCGACGAGCTGACCCGCCGTCTGGAGGACTTCACGGGCCGGTCGGGGCTGGGCCCCGCGGTCGAGATCTCGGCCGAGAAAATCCAGACCCTGGCTGACTTCTGGCCCCTGGTGTCGTTCGTATTCGACGGCCCGGCTGACGATCCGGCCGCGTTTGAGAAGACCATCGGTCGTGACGGGGGGGTGGAGTCCCTGACTCGCTCCCGCGAGGCGCTCGCCCGCGCCGAGCCCTTTGACGTGGCGAACATCGAGGCGGCTCTGCGGGGTGTGGTCGAGGCCAGCGGCGAGAAGCCGGGCCGGATCTTCCAGCCCATACGGGTCGCACTGGCTGGGAATACCGTGTCACCCGGGATTTTTGAGACATTGGCTCTGTTGGGGCGTCAGGAGAGCCTCGCGCGCATCGATAGCGCCTTGAACCGTGCGCGTGGCGGCGGCGGCGAATAGCCTTGGGGAGGGGCTAAACAAGGATCAGATATTTGCCGATAGATGGGCCACATGGCCGGGGACACCGACTTCAAGCAACCTGCGCGTGCCTGGGCGGGCGCAGCGAGAGGCGAGTGAACCGCCGGTGGCGAGCGTGTCTGCTTTGAGAACCACACCGACTGATCCGTATGCCGCGCGCGAGCGTCATCACAACGAGGGCCATGGCCGTCGGCTGACTGCAGCCTTCGAGGCCCTCGAGGGTTACCCGATGCTGGCCGAGTCGCGCAATCGCATCCTGCGCCTGTTCGAGGAGGGCGAGCCGTCAACCGCGGAGCTCGTGGCCGCCGTGGAGGGAGACGCTGCCCTCGCGGTCACCGTCGTGCGCCTGGCCAACCAGGTCGACGGACCGATGGCCGGACGGGTCGACAGCGCGGTGACAGGCGTTGAGGTGCTCACGCCCAAAAACGTGCACGCGATCGCCAGCCGGGCCCGGACGTTTGACTTCTTCGAGCGCACCGGGCTGTGGCAGGGGATCCCGGAACGCTTCCGTTTGCATGCCGTAGCCACCCAGCGCGCCGCCGATCGGCTGGCGCGCGAGATCAGCTACGAGGCCCGTGACCGGTTGATGATCACGGCTCTGCTGCACGACATCGGCAAGCTGGTGCTCATCCACGCCTATCCGGGCTATCCCGGCCAGGTCCACGGCGACGCCCGCACCCCCGAGGAGCGCCTCCAGCGCGAGCGCCGTGAGCTCGGAGTGGATCACGCTCTCGTCGGCGGTGTGCTCGCGCGTCGCTGGGGCATGCCCCGCTCGGTGGCCAGCGTGATCGAGCGCCACCACGCTGACGACGCCGACGGCGAGGCCGCGCTCGTGCGCCTGGCCGACATGCTCGCCCACTACGTCCTGGGAGGGCTCGTGACCCCCTCAGAGCTCCTGACCGTGGCCCGCACGGTCGGCGTCAGCCCGGCCAACCTCCGGACAGTTATGTACGAGCTGCCGCTGCCCTCCTCCGGCGGCCGGCCGCGCCAGGTTGACCCGTGTCCGATGTCCGCCCGCGAGATCGACGTCCTGCGGCGTCTGGCTCGCGGCATGGTGTACAAGCAGATCGCCTCAGAGCTCGGACTCTCAACCAGCACCGTCCGCACCCACCTGCACAACGTGTACGGCAAGCTCGGCGCGATGGACCGCGCCCAGGCCGTGCTGATCGCCACCGAGCGCGGCTGGATCTAACCCGAGTCTGGCGGCACGCCAGGCGCGGCAGTCACTACGATCGAGCCCGAGTCTCGTGCTCTCGATCACCACGAAATCTCCGTACGCCCTCAGCGCCCTGGTCGAGCTTCACGGCCATGGTGACGGCGGCCCCGTGCCAATCGCGGAGCTGGCTCGCCGGCGCGAGATCCCGGTCCAGTTCCTCGAGCAGCTGTTCGCCACCTTGCGCCGTGCCGGCGTTCTGAGTTCACAGCGGGGGGTGAAGGGCGGCTACAGCTTTGCCCGGCCCGCGGATCAGATCACCGTGCTGGAGCTGGTCGAGCTGCTCGACGGCCCGCTCGGGCGCGGCGCCCAGGGAGTGTTCTCTGACGCCGCCCGGGCCGCGGCCGGCGTGCTCGCCGAGGCAACGGTGGCCTCAGTGGCCGAGCAGGAGATCCAGGCGGCGGGCGCGCCGATGTACCACATCTAACGCGAAGACCCTGCTTTGCAGGGCTTTCGTAGTCTCATGCGCGGCTCGCGACAGGAATTGCGCCAGTGACGTGCGCCCGGACGCGGGATAGGCTTCTGGCGTGCCTCCCGGCGACTTGCCTGGAACCCATCCATTGGAGGTCTGGCGGCTAGCAGAGCGCCTGACGACGTTTCGCATCGTGAAGACAGACCGCGCGTACGATCCGCTACTGCTCGAGTCCTTCAAGTCCAACTATGAGCTCGGGCGTAATCCCCGGAGGGCAGAGATCGACTTCGCTCCGACACACATGGGCATCTCGGTGTATCTGGGACAGGAACGGGCGCTCTCGACGGCGCGGGCGTTCCCAAAGATCGGCGAGTACGTCGCGCGAGTCCAACTTGAGCCCGAGATGGGGGCGGCCTTCGCGTTGACGGCGGAGCCTGGCCACCTTACGGTCTGGGGGCGCCCTCTTCAGTTGATCCGGGGATTGGTCGATATTGTTCACCTAGGAGATTGACCATGTATTTCGTTTTGCTAGACAGCACCGGGAATTTGATCGCCTCGTACCAGGATGAGGGCGAGGCGCAGGCTGCCTTGACGCAGCTCATCGCCGACGATCCCGCGGCGGGTGAAGACGTCGCCCTTATGACGTACGACGACGAGGGCGAGATCGCTGCCGATCCGGTGTTCGCCACCCCTACGGTTGCTCTGACAGTCCACGCCGAATCTCACGATTGGTATGGCATCGACAGCGTTTCGGGGGATCTAAGCCATGGAGACCGCACGCGGCAAATCGCCACGGCCGTTGGCTAACGCGCGTCGATGCGAGCCACCATGCTTTTGTGTGATGCCGCGCAGGAGGTGGGCGGCAAGCTCTATGTGCTGGGTGCCGGCTGGACGGGACTAACTCAGCCGGATGCTCCCGCGAGCATGGCGCTCGCCGTCATCCTGCATTTCGAATGGACCGAGACGAATCAGCGGCATCAGGTCGAGATCGAACTCCAGACGGACGACGGCGTTCCGTGGGAGACCACGGAGGGGCAGCCTCTCCGGGTCACCACATCAGTGGAGGTTGGCCGCCCGCCCGGGGTGAAGCCGGGCACCGAGCTCAACGCGCCCCTTGCGTCAAGCTTCCACGGCATTTCGCTTCCCGCCGGCGGCTATGTGTGGGTACTGCGGCTTGGGACCCAGGTCCTCGCCCGGTGCCCGTTCTCGGTCGGGGCGTTTCCCCGAGGTACGACGTGAGCGCGCTCGACGATCCGAGCGACTACGCAAAGACCCCCCTGTCTCGTGGGTGTGCGAGCTCGACCCTATTAGCTCGCGCCAGTCTTGCGCCAGTCGTGTCCGGATCAGGCCGGACTCAGTCGGACTCCATCGGACCGAATGTCCCGTGAACATTGGGATCGCCAGCACCCACGGGGGTTCTGGCCCATGTACCACATCTAAAACCGGCCCCATCGCTACAGGCCAAATTCCGGATTACCAGGGAGTTCCTGACGCTGGGGGAGGCTCCGGGGACGGTCGAAATCGGGGTTAATCGTCGCGCGGGCGCTGGGCCGGCTGTTGACGGATTAGTCGAAGCCGATCGCCGCTGTCTCCTGGAGGACCCGCCACAGCCGCCCCGCCCCGACGAGCCCTCCAGGAAACTACTTCCCGGCTGTCTACAACGATGACGGTCGACGAAAGTGGCGTGTTTGTCAGTGTTTTCAGTCCCGGTGCTGGCCAGTTTGCCGGTTTCTGGTCCGGATGGTGACCAGAAACCGCTCGGGCCTCAAGCTGACGGTGGCGGATGCCGACCTGCAAATAATGAAAACACTCTTTCTCACCCTCGTGCGTCTGCAATCCGAGCGAGGCCAGACGATGGCTGAGTACGGCATCCTGATTGCGGTCATTGCGTTGATCGTCGTGGTCGCTGCCGTGGTTCTCGGTAGCAGCATCTCTGACCTGTTCAGCTCAACCGCCCGAAAGGTCTAGCCAAGACCTTCGGTCGTTGAGTGGAGAAGGAGGGAGCCCGCGGCCCGCATCAGGGGCGCAGAGGCCGCGGGCCCCGGGCGTGCGCTGGCTCGGGAGCGCAAGCGCGACGCGAGCATCCTTGCGGGCACCAACCTATCCGCAGCGAAGGACAGCGTTTACGTCGACCGCGCGGGAACAGCGCTATTTGCAGCCTTTCCGTCCAGGGAACCCGGCTGCTTTCAGTCCTCGGCGTGCGCCACGTCTAGTCGAGTCTGTTGTTCCGGAGGAACGTGCGGCCGCTGAGAGTGAGCCGCCACAGCTGCTCGTTGGAGACGGCATCATGCCCGGCGGCCTTGAGCCATCCGGAGGCGATGGCCTCAGCCCACACGTCTTGCACGGCATCTTCGGTGGTGGACAGCTCCCAGGCGACGAGTCCCAGGCTCGCGCCTCCGTGCTCGTCGAAGTCTGCGACTACCCGCAACATCTGTTGCACCGAAATGGTGTTGTCCACGTGCCAGACGTGAACGCTCGCGGCAGTGGAAACTTGCGCTGGGCTCGTGACAATCACGCTAGAGCAGGGTTCTCTTCGTCGAGAGCTGCCACGGATCGAGTTGTTGACGACGGGATGCCGGAGGGTCCGCACCGTTTTAGGGGTTGGGACGGACCCTCCGGACAAATCCGCGCTGCTGCTCTACATAAACGCGCAGCGCGGCCGAAAATTGCGATCTAGCCCGATCGGAAGTCGGCTTGCCCGATCGCACGCGGGCCCGCCGGTCGATTACCGCTGCCGCTCGGTGTGCTGAACGGCCCTCCTGAAGGCGGAATTGCGGGCGAGCAGGTTCCGCATCTGACGGTCGAACGCGTGAGCTGCAGACCCAGGTTGTCCGGCGGCGTGCCCGAGGTCGAGGAAGTAATAGGCGAAGTACACCGACTGTTGGATCATCTGGGTGCCGTAAGTGTTGAATGGGACGTGGCCCGCCCCCTGCAGCGGCTCGAAGACGATCGGGATCTTCGCGTTGTAGAGGTCAGCCGCCGTCTGGGCAGCAGACGCGAACGGTACGACGGTATCGGCCGTCCCGTTGAACATCTGGATCGGAGAGTCAGCGGCGTCGAAGTAAGCCGAGGCGAGCGAGTGCGGCCAGTCAGCCGAGATCGCCATTGCGGCTTCCACCTTGGATGAGTAGCCGGGATTCCCGCTCGTGCCCGGGTCGGTGGAGTTCACCGCGACCGCGATTGCGGTGCCGGCGCCGGCCGACGTGCCCTCGATTGCGATTCGGGCCGGATCGATGCCATAGATGGTGGCATTCGCTCGCAGCCAGCGCACCGCTGCCTGGGCGTCATGCTGCGCGGCAAGTACGGCCGTGGTGCACGCCGGGGAGGGCGGGTCCTCCTGGCCGCACTGCTCGCCCGTCCCGAGAAGCCGATAGTTGATCGATACCGCCACGTAGCCTCGCTGGGCGAAGGCCTTGGCGAGCTTGACGACGCCTCCCTGTTTCGAGTTCCCACCGATGAAGCTGCCCCCGTGTACGAGGACGATGGCCGGCCGGCCGGTCTGGGTGTCGCTGGTCGGCTCGTACATATCGAGTGTCAGGGTGACCGGGTTGCCGGAGAGATCCGGGGCGCTGCCGTAGGTGATCCCGTACGTGGTTGTGAGGTTGGGGAAGATGACATCCCGGTATCGGAGCGGAGCGGTGCCCGCGGGTGCGGGCAGCGTGCAACCGGCTGTCAGTCCCAGCGTCAGCACGGCAACCACCAGCAGACGCAGACGTGTGCTCCGAGCTCGGCGTCCGAACTCGGCCGATCGCGCTACCCGGCGACGATTGTTCATGAAGCACCCCTCCTAGGGTTCGGTCCACGTCTCTAAACAAGCCGATTGCGCAAGAGTTGCGGAGCGGATGCTCGATCTCTCACGCAGGCTTGCCGAGGGCCACGTTCCGTTCCGCGTGCGGCAGACACCGTGAACGGCGCACGCTTGTCTAGGGTTCAGCGGCGATGACACGCATTCCCACGAACGTCTCGGCGCTGGTAGGCCGGACACCGATCGTGCAGCTTGAGCGAATCGCAGCCGAGCACCCGGTCGAGCTATTCGCCAAGCTGGAGGCGTTCAACCCGGGCGGCAGCGTCAAGGACCGGATCGGGGTCGCGATGATCGATGCAGCCGAGCGGGAGGGCCGGATCGAGCCTGGCCGGACCACGATCGTGGAGGCCACGAGCGGCAACACCGGTATCGCGCTGGCATTCGTATGTGCGGCCAAGGGCTACGAGCTGATTCTGACGCTGCCGCAGGGCATGAGCCGCGAGCGCGAGGGCCTGCTGCGCCTGTACGGCGCGCAGGTGCGGGTGACCGAGTCACTGGGGGGGATGACCGAAGCCGTCGATGCCGCCCGCGCGCTGGCGTCCGGAGAGGACGTGTTTCTCCCGGATCAGTTCTCCAACCCGGCCAACCCGGAGATCCACCGCAAGACCACCGGGCCCGAGCTCTGGGATGCGCTCGACGGCCGCATTGACGTGTTCGTAGCCGGCGTGGGGACCGGCGGCACGATCACCGGCGTGGGGGAGGTGCTCAAGGAACGGGCGAGCGGCTGCCATGTGGTGGCAGTCGAGCCGAAGAGCTCGGCGGTTCTCTCCGGTGGCCCACCCGGGCCGCACAAGATTCAGGGGATCGGGGCGGGATTCGTCCCCGCCGTACTGAACCGCGATGTCCTCGACGAGGTGCTCGCCATCGACGACGAGGATGCGATCGAGATGGCCCGAAAGCTGGCCCGTCAGGAGGGCGTGCTGGCCGGCATCTCCTGTGGGGCCGCGGTCTGCGGTGCGCTCGAGATCGCCGCCCGTCCCGAGTTCCGAGGGGCCAGGATTGCCACCATCCTGCCTGACTCGGGCGAGCGCTACGTGTCGACCCCGTTCTTCGCGCCCTGAGCCGGCGTGGGGCCCTCGGTACGCTTTTATCGATGTTCGGCCTCGGCCTGATCAGGCGGACGCTGACCGAGATCCGGGGCGACGTCTCGGCGGCCCAGAGCCGTGACCCGGCGGCCCGCGGCGTCGGCTCGCTCGAGGTTCTGGCCACCTGGCCCGGGGTCCACGCGCTGCTGGCCCACCGGGTGGCCCACGCCCTGCACGGCGCCGGCGTCCCGGTTCTCCCCCGGCTGATCGCCGCGATCGCCCGCTCAGTGACGGGGATCGAGATCCACCCGGCAGCCAAGATCGGTGACGGCTTCTTCATCGACCACGGAATGGGCGTCGTCATTGGCGAGACGGCAGACATCGGCGATGACGTGACGCTGTACCAGGGCGTGACCCTCGGGGGTACGGGCTTCGCGACCGGCAAGCGCCACCCGACCGTGCAGGACAACGTGACGATCGGCTCAGGCGCCAAGCTGCTTGGACCGATCACGATCGGTCACGGCGCCAAGATCGGCGCCAACAGCGTGGTGATCCACGACGTGCCGCCGAACTCGACCGTGGTCGGGAACCCCGGGCATCCGGTGCGGGTTGAGGGCCGCCGGCCCGAGGGTCCGGACGCGGACTGGATCCACCTTCCCGATCCGGTGGCGGATGCCATCAGAGGGCTCTCGAGCCGCATCGCCGCGCTCGAGGCCGATGAGGAGACCGACGGGCTGGGCGCCGAGGTGCGTCAGCTCCGCCGGGCCACGGGGTCAGCGCCGGAGCCCGACGGACGCGCGAACCCGTCAGTCGGACCGAACCCGGCCGGCGGCTGAACGCCGGCGAACCGCGCCGGGCTCAGTCGTGGGCCGCGAGGGCGCCGGCATTCAGGTGGGCCCGCACCGCCGCCACCACCTCTTCGGCCTGATCAGGCCGGAGCACCGCGCTGATCGGGATAGCGACGTTCGTGCTCGCCGCCTCCCGGGTTCCGGGGAGCTCGACATCGGTTCGAAACGCGCGCATCCCGCCCTGCTCGTGCGTGGGCACCCGGTAGTAGGCCCGGGCGCCGATCTGGCGCTCCCGCAGAGCCGCGAGCAACGAGTCGGCCTCCGGGGTACGCACGAGGTAGAGATGCCAGGCCGGCTGGGCGCCATCCGTGGGGCGTGGGAGCGCGACCAGCTCGCCGAGCCCCGCCCGCTCGTAGTGTGCGGCGCCGGCGCGACGGCCGTCCGCCCAGTCATCCAGGTGCGGGAGCTGGACGCGCAGGACCGCGGCCTGGATCGCGTCAAGCCGTGAGTTGTAGCCCACCTCTTCGAAGCTCTGTTTGTCCCACGAGCCGTGGAAGCGGAGCATCCGCGCGCGGTCGGCGAGCTCCGGATCGGATGTCGTGATGGCTCCACCGTCCCCGAAGGCGCCCAGGTTCTTGGACGGGTAGAAGCTGAACGTGGCCGCCGTACCGAGGGAACCGGGCCGGCCGGCCGGGCTGGTCGAACCCAGCGCCTGGGCTGCGTCCTCGAGCACCGGCACGCCGAGCGCCTCGATCTCGGCCACCGGAGCCACGTTCCCGAACAGGTGCACGACGATCACCGCTTTGGTGCGCGAGGTCAGCGCGGCGCGAACCGTCTCGGCCGTGACGCAGAAGGTCTCCGGATCGATGTCGCAGAACACGGGCTGGGCACCGGTGGGGGGGATCGCCTCGGCGCTGGCGTAGAAGGTGAACGACGGCACCACCACCTCATCGCCCGGCCCGACCCCCATGGCGCGCAGCGCGATGGTCAGCGCATCGGTGCCGTTGCCAACGCCGACGGCCTGTGAGGTGCCGACATAGCTGGCCAGCTCGTGCTCGAATGCCTCCACCTCGGGCCCGAGCACGAACGCACCGGAGTCGACGACGCGCATGATCGCGCCCCGGAGCTCATCCTGAAGGGGCGCCAGCTGCGACGCCGTGTCAAATAGCGGGACCGACACGGTCAGACGTCGGAATCCGCGCTGTGATCAAGCGTCAGCTCTGGCTCCGCGGCGTGTGCGCCCCGCCGATCGGATTCGGGGTCCGGCAGATTCCGTCGGGCACGCACCAGGTACAGCGGCCGGCCCTTGACCTCGTCATAGATGCGGCCGACGTACTCGCCGATGATCCCGATCGCGATCAGCTCGATGCCACCGAGCAGGAGCACGAGGATGGTCAGGGCGCTGAACCCGGGCAGGTAGGAGCCCAGGATTCGCAGGACCACGACGATCGGGATGGCGATGAAGGCCAGGGTCGAGATGACGAACCCGAACAGGGTGGCCAGCTGCAGCGGCCGGTGCGAGAACGAGGAGATGGCGTCGAGCGAGAAGCGGAGCATCTTCGACAGCGTGTACTTCGTCTCCCCGGCGTAGCGGGGATCACGGTGGTAGGGGACGGCGGCCTGCGTATACCCCACCCAGACGGTCATGCCTCGCAGGAAGCGGTTGCGCTCGCGCATCGAGAGCAGAGCGTTGAGCGCCCGGCGGTCGAGCAGCCGGAAGTCCCCCGAGTTGTGCTGCAACTCGACCTGCGCGAGCTTGTCGAACAGCCGGTAGAACCAGCGCGCGGTGCTGAGCTTGAAGTGTGATTCGCCGTCACGCTGCTCTCGGACCGCGTACACGACGTCGCAGCCGGCGCGCCAGTGATCGAGCATCGTCGGGATCAGCTCGGGTGGATCCTGGAGATCGGCGTCGAGCATCACCACCGCATCCCCGCTGGCGTGGTCCAGCCCCGCCGTGAGCGCGGTCTGGTGTCCGAAGTTGCGCGACAGGTGGACGGTGCGCACGCGCGGATCACTCTCGGCCAGCCCCTCGAGGATCAGTGGGGACCCGTCGCTCGAGCCGTCGTCGACCAGCACCAGCTCGAACGCCAGACCCTTGAGGGCCTCACAGACGCGGGCATAGAACTCCGCCACGGTCGCTTCCTCGTTGTAGACCGGCGCCACGACACTGACCAACTCCGGAACACGGGGACCGTTGCCGGTCAGAAGGGAGGAGACGCTCATCGCTCAATCGTACGGCGACCCAATGGTGCGATCACAGGCCTGGCAGCAAGCCGCCATGCGGAATGTAGCCCAACATCTGAACCACGGACACAACGCAGGTCATCACGACGGCCGTCCGGAACAGCCGGCGATCGCTGGCCAGGGCGGCGAACGGGAGCAACCACGCCACGTACCAGGGGAGCAGCGAGCTCGCGGCGATGAGCATCGCGACGGTGGCCCAGCCCACGCCATCGATCCAGTCAGTCTGCCCTCGCCACACCCGGCGCACGAGCCACGCGGTCACGATCACGAACACGGCCGCCAGCACGTAGCCCACGATGTGGCCCACCGTGGGGAGATCCAGACGCGTGGCGATAAAGCCGGGGATGCTGTGCCAGTCACCCTCCCGCTGGCTGAGGCCGATGGTGGGCACCAGGTTGAACACCCCCGGGCCGAACAGGGCCAGGGTCAGAGATCCAATCAGCGCCAGCACCACGCCGCCCCCGACCACGAGGTCGCGCCGCTCCCGCTGGCTGCGCCGCGGCCCGCCGGCAGCGATGGCAAACGGCAGCAGCAGGCCGGCGGTGAGCTTGATGCCGACGGCCAGCACACTGAGTCCACCGGCCAGCCGCTCGCGGTAGAGCAGGATCGCGTACACGGCCCCCACCATCGCCAGCAGCATCAGCAGGTCGTTGTGACCTCCACCGACGCCGTAGAGGACCAGCAACGGGTTGAGTCCGACCAGGGCGGCCGCCTTGACCGGATCCACGCCTCGCAGCCGAGCCGCGTTCCAGACCAGGGCCACGATGCCGAGGCTGGCGACGGCCGCAATCGATTTGTACGCCACGACGCTGGCCGCGATCGAGAGCGGTGCCAGGAGATAGCTGAAGGCGGTGAAGACCGGTCCGTAGACGCTGGGGATGTAGGACCACTTGGCCCCGATGTACGGAAACACGGGGTCGAGCGCGATCGCGTGAGGGCCGTTCAGGTACGGGCTGGTGCCGAACATCGAACCCATCCGGGCGTAGGCCTGATAGCTGAAGATGTCGGTTGAGACCAGCGGCGGCGCCAACAGCACGATTGCGTGCAATGCCGCGATGACCATCAGCACCGTCCGACCCGAGAGCTCGCTGGCGCAGGTGGCCACGACCCCGTAACAGATCAGCATCAGCGTGAGCACCACGATGACGCCCCCGGCGTGCAGGTTCAGTCCCGCCTCGCCAAAGGCCCCGGCCAAGGAGGCCGGCACGGGCCGGATGGACTCCGGCAGAAGCGCCCCGCTGCCGGCAGCGGAGATCGCGATCAGGAAGCCGGTGACCAGCAGCCCGCCGATCGCAATCAGCGCACGGCGGCTGCTGCCGACCGCCGCGTCGCGAACGTCGAGGCGGGAGGCGCCGGCCAGCTCGAAGCTGGCGTTCTGCGGAGCGGCTCCCAGCGGGCCACGAACACTCATGACGAAGAGGATGCCCGGGAGCGGTCCGAATGCCGTTTGGGCAACATTGAGATCGGGTTAGGGGACGAGCGAAACCTTAGCCGGTCGTGACGCGAGTGCCCGCTCGGGCCAGCGCGGCCTTGGCGCTCCGCTTCAGGGTCGGGACGCGCCACATGGCTTCGATCGCGATGCGCGAGGACATCTTGCTCTTACCCGCCGTCCGGTCCGAAAACACGATCGGGACCTCCCGGACCCTGAAGCCGGCCAGCACGGCCCGATAGGTGACCTCGATCTGAAATACGTATCCCTCGGCCTGAACGCTCGGAAGGTCGATCGCCTCCAGCACCTCCCGCCGGATGCATTTGAACCCGCCGGTCAGATCGCGCACGTGGATCCCCAGGATGAGACGTGCGTAGAGGCCTCCGCCGCGGCTGACCAGGCGCCGGACGAGACCCCAATCACGCACACCGCCACCGGCCACATACCTCGAGCCCAGCACAAGGTCCGCGTCGCCGGCTGCCGCGATCAGCTCCGGGAGGTAGCGCGGATCGTGCGAAAAGTCAGCGTCCATCTCGATCAGCATCTGGGCGCCGGCTCCGAGCGCATGCGCGAAGCCAGCCAGGTAGGCCTGGCCGAGGCCCCCCTTGCCCGGGCGGTGCAGCACTTCGACCGACGGAAGCTCGGCCGCCAGGGAGTCGGCGATCGCCCCCGTGCCATCGGGAGAGTTGTCATCGACGACCAAGATCCGGTTATCGCCGGGCACGGCGCGTTCGAGCTCGTTGGCCGCGGCGCGCACGATACCGTCGAGGTTGGCGGCCTCGTCGTAGGTCGGCATGATGAGCCAGACTGCTGCCGTCATCGGTTCGGGAGCGTAGTGGGCCGGGCGGGCGTTTCGCTGGCGCTCCTAGCGGCCGGTGCAGGCGGCATCATCCCCGGACAGCATCGATGACTGAGGACGAGCACAAGACCCGTGATCGAGCCGCGCCGGGCGGAGGCATCCGGCCGGCCGCGATTACCGGGAAGCTCCCACCGGCGGTGTACCACCGGCGCCGGCGTGCCGGGGCGCTCGTGGCGCTGGCCGGACTGGCGTTGCTGATCGGTCTGGTCGTCGGTGCGGGCGCGGGGGGCAGCACCCCTCGCCGGCTGGCCGTGGTGCGCACCGGGTACTTCGCCCGGATCCGAACGCTGGCCGGCAACGGGTCCGGGTCGTTCACGGTGGCTGAGCAGGTGGCTGAGAACGCCGCCATCAACCACACGCTGTCCTACACGCCGTACGTCAGGGTGGCGGGATCCCAGCACCGTGAGGTGGCGCTGACCTTCGACGACGGGCCGGGGCCGTACACACCCCAGATCGTTTCCGTGCTCGAGCACGAACATGCTCCGGCCACGTTCTTCGAGGTCGGCGTGGAAGAGCACTACTTCCACGCCGGGACGGCCGACATCGTGGCCCACGGCTATCCAATCGGTGACCACACCGAGACGCACGCCCCGATGTCAACGCTCTCAAGAAAGAAGCAGCAGAGCCAACTGCTTCAGGAGACGGCAGCGATCGGCGACTTCGGTGCGCCGTTTCCGAATATGTTCCGGCCGCCGTATGGCCTGTGGAATTCGACCACGCTGGCGCTGCTCAAGAAGTACCGGATGCTGATGATCCTCTGGACCGTCGACACCAGCGACTACCAGATGCCCGGCGTGCAGACGATCGTCGACCGCGCACTCGAGGGGGCCAGGCCCGGCGCCATCATCCTCCTGCACGACGCCGGTGGTGACCGCTCGGAGACGGTGGCGGCGCTGCCGATGATCATCAAGGGCCTGCGCAAGAAGGGCTACAAGCTGGTGACGGTGCCCCGGCTCCTGCTCGACAACCCGGCGCCCGCCGATCAGGACGTGGCCTCGCTCCAGGGCGCCGGCGGTTAGCGCCCGCCCGCGACGTACGGGTTGCTCACGCCGCCCGCGGCGAATTCGGTGCTAGCGCCGCACGTAGGCGACGCGATTCCAGCTCGGCTCGGGAGCCAACTCGATCGGCTCCCCGCCGCGGTCCGGCTGCACGTAGACGAACCCGCTCAGATCCTCGTCGAACGAGACGTCTAGCTCGCCCTCCTTGACACGCTGATCGAGCCAGGCGCCCCGGAAGATGAGGCGCCGCAGCCAGTGGACCAAGGATCGCTCCGACGGCCCGACGAGTTCATGCCAGCACTCGTTGACGTGCTCTCCCAGGGCGGAGGCGGGGTCGGTCACCTCGCCGTTGACGACCAGGTTGATCAGATCCTCGGCCTCGTCCTCCTCGACTCCGTCGCACAGGAAGCCAAGCTTGCGGGCTGCCTGCTCACAACGCTCGCGGAAGTCACGCTCGTTGAACGTGAAACGCAACTCGCCGTACTCGAGGACGAAATCGTCGCCCGAGCTGTAATTCCCGCGTCGGTACATAGGCGTCGGGATCATATGTCGGAATCCTTCCGGTACGGGGGGGTGAACGCGATGTTGCAGGGGGCGAGTCATTGCGCGCTCGAGACTCCTTCAAACCATGGAGTCACAACCCCCAACCGTCCTGATCGTAGAGGACCACCGCGCCACACGGCAGTTCCTCGCTGACAACCTGGCCGCGGACGGATTCGAGCCGCTGGAGGCGGACACGGCGCGTGACGGACTCCGGCTGATGGGGGCAAAAGCCCTGGACCTGGCCATCATCGACCTGAGCCTCCCGGATCGGGACGGGCTCGACCTTCTGCGCGAACTACGCGCGTCTGATGAGAGCACGACCAAGCTCGATCCCGGCCTGCCGGTCATCGTGCTGACCGGTCGGGGTGGAGAGCTCGACCGGGTACGCGGCTTTGAGCGTGGGGCAGACGATTACCTGGTGAAGCCATTGTGTTTTTTGTTCGGCAAGGTGATGCCGGAAGCGAACAGCGGTTGCCAGTCTCCATCGAAGTCGAGCAGAACATCGTCCCTGGGGATCGGGATTAGTTCCCACTCGTCTGACTCGATTCCGTGTGCTTCCGGCTTTGGATGCCATTCCGTATTCGACGCAATCAATGCAGCCTCGTCATTGGAGACGGCCTCCGGGCCAACATCAAGGCGTCGAATCCAGACCACTTCAAAGACTCGCTGCAGCGCAGCGCGAGCAGCTTCGATGGAGGCCGCATCCGTGACCGCCCCGGCGACTGCAGCCTTGACAGCTGCCACTGTTTCAGCCGCAGCCGTGGTCACGTTAGATTGGTTGTCCGCTGCTGCCCTCAGTCGATCAAGAGCGTTCGCTGTTTCGGCTGCGCGCTGCTGCTGACTGGCAAGGTCCGATAGAAGCTGCTCACGCTGCTGGCGGTAATCCTCTGCTTCGATCTTCTCGTCCTGAAATGCGCGCTGGACAACCTGCAGCCGGTTCTCAGTGGTGGCAACGTCAGCAGCTGCCGCTTTAGCCATGCTCTCGGCGTCTGTAAGACCCGCTGCAGCGCTACCGGCTAATTCCTGGGCCATCGCTCCAAGATCAATTGCCTGCGTCTCAAACTGCCGGAAAACAGCATCGTCAACCGCTGCCCTCGGCACCGGAGTTTGAGGGCATGACTCCGGACCGTTCTTACCACGCCCGTCGCAGATGTACGTGCCGTGGTCAGACCGAGGCAACATCGCTGACTGGCAATGCGCGCAGCGGAGCAACCCATTAGTCATTAGGTGCGCACCCTTGACCGGTCGCCCTTTGCCGCCGCTGCGAGTGCGCGCCTTGCTCGCGCGATCCTTCTCTAGCCGATACCAGACTTCCTCGCTGACTAACGCGCTATGGGTTCCTGGGTGTTCCTCGCCATGGATTTCCACGACTCCGCGATAAGTCGGGTTGCACAGGATCTTCGCCACGGAGGATTGGCTCCACTCGCCGCCGGTACGTGAGGGCACCCGCTCCTGATTCAACCCGCGAGCGGTAGCACGCTGACTACCGCCAGCCTCAGCCTCAGCGAAGATACGCCGGACAATCGCAGCTTCGGCGTCGTGCTCTACAAGAAGTCCGTTCACGGATTGGTAGCCATACGGTGGACGGCCATGGTGCTTACCGTTCTCTACGCGAATTCCAGCCGTGGACTTGACCCGCTCTCCAATTGTCTCGGACTCAAGTTCCGCAAGCGCAGACAGGATCGTTCGCATGACTTTGCCGTAAGCGCCTGTCGGCAGTGAATCTCTGAGAGACACAAGCTCTACGTTGTACTTCTCAAATTCGTCATACAGCATGAGTAGGTGACGCGTGGAGCGCCCGAGCCTGTCAAGTTTGGGAATCACCAAACGGTCAAGGTCCGGCAACCGGCGTAACAGCTGATCTAGTTTTGGTCGCGAATCCCTCCGGCCCGAAACGCCGTGCTCTATGTACACGTCGTCAAGGTCCCAGCCCTGAGCTTCGATGTAATCGCGGACTTCGCGCTCCTGAACATCAAGTGAAAGGCCCTCGTCTGCTTGACGAACGGTGGAGACGCGAACGTATCCGGCTGCGAGCATGGCGACAACATAGCCCAGCTTCAGGTTCAGCGCAACGGACGGCCCCTGAGAGCCCCCGTGCGCCCGTCTGAGGCGATTCCAGAAAGAAGTTGAGGCGTAGGCCGTATGGGTCGCTGCAGCAATTGCAGGCCCTTAGAACGAAAGCAGCCCAAGCGACGTTTTCACCGCTTGGGCCACTAAATGCGCGAGCCGGGAAGGAGCAACCAGCGGCGCTTTGAATCGAACGCTACGCATTCTACCATCTTTACCTGCGCTTTAGGCTGTGTTCGGGCGTTTTACCTGCATTCGAAGATGCGTACCACTTCCGTTCGATTGTGCTGTTTTGCAGGTAAAACGAGTTGACCGATGCCGACGGACCTGCTATGATACTTGTTGAAATCGAACTGTAGGATCGAACAAGGAGAACCGCCAAGTGACCAACTTGCAGCGCTATCGAGAACGCTCCGGATGGAGTCGCTATCGACTTGCCAAAAATTCCGGGGTTACGCTCCCGACAATTGCCAATCTTGAAAAGGGCATCACCACGCGAGCGCATTACACGACGCTCCTTGCCCTCAGCATTGCTTTGGGCGTTCCCGTAGACGCTCTGCGCTTCTAGGCGCGTTTCTCATGCCTACAGAAATCGCAAGCGCCTGCGCGCGCTGTGACCTTGTGGCGTTCTATCTGGCCCCTCAGGAGGCGCGGCTAAGAGGCGTAGACAAAACGCTACCTGTCATTGGGTTTGATGCTCAGGGCAAAGCGCTAGTGGTCACAGCGGCCGGTTCAGTGGTTCGTGCGACGCAAGCCCGCGTTTACCACGATGGCGAGCGTTACCTGTTCTCGCGTGTAGGGCGGGATGCGCTGTGGACGTAAACGCAACAGGTGATCCCGTCGAGGCGTTCGCTGCGCTACTGGCTGAGGCTGGCGAGTCCGAACGTGACGCGCTGATACACCGCGCACGTATGTTGGGCATGCAGGCTGCTGACCCTGAAGCGTTCGAGGGACCGGCGCTCAAGATCGTTCCTGCATGGGCATTCGGTGATGTAGACGAACCTGGGGCTACGGCACTTATTGGAACCGATGACGATGCATTTATCGCTCAAGGTTCCGATGTAATGGTGTACGGCACCGGAGGCGCAGGCAAGACGACCCTGACGTTGGACCTTGGCTGCCATCTAGCGGCGGGCGAAGATTGGCTGGGGAACGATGTACCGGCGAAGTCAAACGTCCTGGTCATCGAAGCCGAAGGTCCGCGACCGCCGTTCCGTAAGAAGGTCAAGCGAAAGCTGCATGCGTGGGGCAGTCGAACGGGAGACAGGCTCAAAATTCTTGAGAGCCCGTGGTCAGAGTTCACGTTCGATGATCCCGTATGGCGTGAACGGCTTACAGCCGTGATCCAAGAGCACGAATTGGACGTTGTGATCCTGGGGCCTCTAACCGCTATCGGCATGAATGAGGCCGGAACGCTGCAGGAGACGCGCGCATTCGGAAAGCTGATGAACGAGGTGCGCGTGCTCAGCACGCGTCCGGTGACGTTCATCGTCGTGCATCACGAAAACAAAGCTGGGTCCGTCTCGGGAACGTGGGAGAACGTGGGAGACACACTCCTACACGTTTTTGGAAACACGCACGGCACGACAACGGTTCACGTACAAAAAGCCCGATGGGGCAGGAGCATGCAAGGAAAGCAGCTGAAGCTAGCTTGGACCGATGATGAGGGCTTCGCGGTAGCCGCCGAAAAGAACGCGCTCATGGAAATGTTGGAGGTTTTCCAAGACGAGAAGTGGCGCATCGTCAAGGAAATCATGGCTGATTCCGGTCTGGGCCAAGAAACGGTTGAAGGCGTGCTGAAAGAGCATGCAGACCGGTTTGATGGACCGATCACCGGAGATGCTGCCAAAGATGTTGGCCGCCGCTCTAACGCTCATCTCTACCGGGCTAAGAATCTCGCCGAGATGCCGCTATGAGCGCCATCGCAAAACGGACTTGGAGGCTCAAGTCTGTACGAGTCCGTTTGGAAAAAAGCAGACTCCGCACCGGGCAAAAAAGGGAAACGGACTTACGGACTTCTCCTATAGAGAAGTCCGTTGTCAAGTCCGTTTATTACCCGGTAGATCGAAACCGGATGAAACGGACTCCGGAGGTTCAAGTCTGTTCCAAACCGTGAGGGAAAATGAGAAGTGGTCCGGTGGCCTACTCCACCGACGAAAGGAGGTCAAGAGACGAGAAAACCGGAAGCAGAGCAAAACGACTAATCAACCGACGGCATCCCGTCGCCGGACCAATCGAAAGGAACCCACAAAACTCAAGCTAAGGAGAAACAACTATGCAAGCTAGCTATTTGAAGGACATTGCCGCCGGGCTACCAACCGAACGAATGCACGTTGAGAGACGCGGTACGTGGCAGCAAGTTCAGGCGATCCCCGTTGATGCGCTGAACGGGCTGCAGGCCTTGGCATGGAATCGGGGCGGAAGGTTGACCGCTTATGCGGCGGTTCCTGACTCTGGCCCCTGGTCGCCGTTGTCATTGTCGGAGGATCGCGCGTGGCAGCTAGCAGGCCCGAAAGGCTACGTGCACACCTATACCTGGAATCCGCTAACGGACGAGTCGAGAATCGACCATTCCGTCAGGGTGAATCGCGGTGGCGTTCACGTGCCGTCAAGCATGACGCCCTGCAACCGCTTCTTTCCACGCATTCACGCAGACAAATTTCTCCACCCCAAAGGGGAGGATTTTGCCGAATGAACCATTGGTACAAGGGATTTGCGTGATGACCGCGCATGGTACGCAGGCGTACCCGACCAGCAATTGGATTTGGCGTGAAGGCCGGTAGCTTGGACCCATGGCCAAATCAAAGACCAAGTCAACCCTGGCAAGTCAGCCACCTGGCACAAAGACGATCAACGCAAAGACGTTGCCGGTCAAGACGACCGTGCTTGAGCGCCCTGCAACGCGCTACGGAGAGAACTCAGGCAACCGACGCGTCCAGCTGCAGCGTCATTCTTTGTCGCATGACAAGCCCACCGATCACATTGGAAGCCCTGGGTCTAGAAACCTGGGATCAGCTGTACGCGATAGACCCAAAGACGGTCATTGCGAGGATCAGTGAGAAGGACGTGCCGGTGCATGCCGGGGATGCGTTTCTAGCGGTGTTAGTCGTTAGGAGCGTTGTGGATTTGGCGGCAGCATCGAGTCGGCTCGACACAGCTGCACGGTTCTACAGGTTCGCTGGATTCGTCCTGGCCGCAGTGTCGGTGGCTATCGCAGTAGTGCAGGTGGCGAACTGACATGAGCCTGGCTATGTCGTCCGGGTCGTGTGCTAGTTCGTGAGGCGTGCATGTCCTGATCTACCAAACCCAATTCGTCATGTCGTCGGGAGGATGGACAGCGCTAGGCGCGTGCGTGACGGCTGCTGTGGCGATCATCGCCGCTGTCATCGGTGGATCACAGCTGGCCGAAGCTCGCCCGGCTCCGCAAGGCTCAGGCGCAGCCCTGCGTCGTCGTGTTCCCAGATCAGAGCGGCGGCGATCCTAGACATATCGATCTGGTCATCAAGAACTTTGGGGCGACCGCCACGACTGACGTACGCGTGAAGTTCTCTGCTCCGGTGGAATCGGCGGTGCTCAGCCCTGAGTTTTCGCCAATCAAGATTCCTGACGTGATTCCCGTCCTTGTACCGGGCCAGGAGTGGCGCACCTTCTGGGACTTCGGTCCATCCCGTCACGACAACCCCGACATGGCACGCCAGTACACCGCTCAGGTTTCGTTCCAAGACGCTCGCAGCAAAGAGAGCTTCAGCTTCCGATTCGATATTGACTGGCAGACGCTCATTGATCGCGGGTTCGTGACGATCTACACCATGCACGATGTAGGTCGGGCGCTCAAGGAGATACGCGATCTATTGGACAAGTGGAACGAAACCGGAGCCGGGTTACGAGTCATCGCGCGCGACGGCGACCAGAAGGATGCGCGTGAGCAGGACTACTGGAACCAGCGGAAAGCGGAGCAGGCGCGACTGGATGCGGACGGGCCTAAGCCGGGCGCTTCCGACGCTTAGCCAGCGCATCGTGCGCCTCGTTCCAGATACGGCGGCTAACGATGGCGCGACCGCCAAAGCTCGCGCGTGTGTACTCGCGTCGAGCAAGCATCCTTGCCACGGTGGTCGGCAGCCAACGGCGTCCGGTGGCATCTGACAGCGCGTCGGCAGTCGCTGCTAGCGAGTGTCCGTCACGAACGAGCTTGAATGCGAGCTTGACTTCGCTTGCCGCAGTCTCGTCAACCACGATGCCGTCACGTACGCGCTTATAGCCGTGAGGAACGCGACCACCTTGCTTGCGTGCTTGCGGGTGCTGTTGGGCCTTGAGCGCGCGTCCTGCGGCCATGCGCGCCACTATGACGCGCCGGTCGTAGGCAACGAGAGCATGTCCGATTGAATCGGCCAGATGACCGGCTGCATCGGTCCGACCGTTGCTGCCGTCTGCGTACACAACGTGAACGCCTGCCAACTCAAACGTTCGCACGGCATCGTGCGCCGCCCATTCGTCGCGCGCCAAGCGCGACCGGTCCTCAACTAGCAGCACACCGGCATCAAGCTCAAGACACGCCTTGATTGCAGCACTCAGACCTGCGCGCATCGTTCAGCGCAACCTTGCCTGACACGTCCTCTGCGTAGTCAGCCACCACGACAAGCCCGTTGGCAGTCGCATAGCGACCAATGGCGTCCTGCTGACGATCAAGACCGGACGCGCGTTCCTGTTCGACGCTTGAGACACGCCGATATGACACGGCTCGCAGCTGATTCAGACTAGGTATGGCGTTCACGGCTATGGCTCCAATCGCCTATGGGTATAGGCAAAGCCTATCAAGATCAACCACTGAACGTGTACGTTTAGTGTGTGATCGCGGCCAAACCGCGTAGCGACCCATGGGTCGCTTTGACCACTGCTCAGTTGCGTCCCATGCCTGCCGTGGGCCGCTTGGTTGCTTTGTACCCATTGGTTCAAAAGAATTGAACCGGGAGTGGACGAAAGTCGCTATCCGCACCGGTAGCCCCACAGACCAGGAGAGATTTCCAGACCAAATTTGATGGCGAACCATGCTTTATAAGTGGTGTATGACTCGTACCGTTCTATGGCAACAGCGCCGCCTGCTTGACAAGACACAAGACGAAATCGCCGCCGAAGTGGGCATCGACCGAGCGGACCTTTCGCGTTACGAGCGTGGTTTCAAGAAGCCGAACCAAGCAACCCTTGGGAAGCTGGCTGCCGCTGTCTCTTGCTCAGAGCCCGAACGCCTGTTGGAGCAGGTGCCATGACTACGCTCGCACAGGCTAAGGCGGCTCTTGGACCGGCTGCTGCGGTTGAGTCGCATAGGCGAGGGTATGAGGCTCCGGAGCCTCTACGGACACGCGATTCTGCCGGGACCATCTACCTGATCGAAGAATCAGGCCGTGGCTACGTGAAGATTGGTTTTACCCAGCGGAACGTCCTGGAACGTATGCGAGATCTTGCCTGCGCGACTCCGCACACACTCAAGCTGGTAGGCACCATCGAAGGCGATCCGTTCGATGAGCGTGATCTTCACGACCGGTTTGCTACCAGTCGCAAGGTGCGTGAATGGTTCACTCCGACACCGGAGATTTACGCCACTTTCGGAGTGACGCCGTAATGGGACTGAAGCTTTACAACAAGCTGTTCAGGCTCCTAGAGGCGCAAAAGCGGCCTATCAGTCGGCGCGAGCATGGCTTGTTGGGCGATGCAATTGAGGTCGAACAGAACCTAGAGCAGATTCATTCTGGCCTTGATCACATTGCCTCAGACATTCGCATGATCGATGCTCACGAACAGCGCGCCAAAGGTTCGCCTGAGTCGGTTGCGCTCGCTAGTCGATCCACCGATACGGGTGCTGTTCAGGTTCGTCAAGTTGAGCAGTCGGATGCGGAAGTTGCGTCCACCGGAGCCACCACCGCCGCATGTTGTGGCGCGAAGGAACGAATTGTCAGACACCTATCGAGTGCGTGAGCAGGGTAGGCGCGAGTCAGCCGAGCAACAACGGCAGGCAGCTTGGAGAGAGCACCGCAAGGAGGCTTTGACTGCGCAGGCACGTCTCAAGCGGGATTTGCTCTTGGACCCGAACCCGGATGTTGTGCACGCATTCGCTGTTTATGAACTACCGATCCAAGCCCCTAGTTGGTTCCAAAACGAGAGAGACGGCACGGTCCGCTACCACCAGCCAATTCAGGACGAAACGGAGAAGGCCAATCCGGACGGATCACGCACCATTCGTTCGCGCTTCAACCCGATCAGCGGTAGGTCGTTCAGCAAACCTGCTGAACCTGCCAAGTCGCCTGCTCAAGTCTTTGGTGACGCACCATGACCAGTCTTGAGGAAGCAAAAGCAGCACTAGGGCAGCCGAAAATTGAGCTAGTCCCTACGGGCGACGATGCCCTAGACAAGGCGCGCGAGAAAGCCGTAGCGAAGTTGGGCCGAGCGCTGCGACCGGCTGAAAGCTTCAGACTCGCTCAAGGCCTGCCGCTTGGCGAAGATGACGGAATCGAAGGTCCGGCAGAGACGATCCCACCGCCGCCAAGTGCCTTGACCCCTGAGGACGTTTTCAAGGCTGCAGAGAATGGCGAAAAAGCGTGATCGAACGCCGCCTAGGTTCTGTGCTTCCGGGGATGACTGCCGGTCGCCTGCAGGCTATGGCCGGTGGGGTTCGTTCTGCGAGCTTCACGCTGGCCAGCTGGCACAGCTGCGCCTAAGTCGCGCCGATCGGCCCCGAACCTCTGACCCGCGCAACCAAGGTGAGGTCTGTTCCGTGCCAGGTTGTGGAAAGCGTCGCCATCCTGATTCCTACGATGGGACCAGCTGCTACCAACACAGATTTTTCTACGTGCCGGTAGGCGAAACTTGCTTGGTTCCTGGCTGCCATGGCAAGCGCCGCAGAAACGGCGGTGTCTGCAGTCAGCACACGATGGCCGATTTGCGTGCTGCCAAGCAAAAAGCCGCTGCCTAGCATCCGGGCCACGCTCTATCTTCGCTGGGCACTATGGGCAAGTGGCTGGCACAGCGCCGTGACGCGTTGATCGACAACGCACTAGCTCCGTTCGCACCGGTAGCGGCCTTCTTAGTCGTGTGCTTTGTCGTGCTGCCTTTCGCTGTTCTTCCGCCGTACCTCGTTGGCGTTCTGGCTGCGTTGGCTATCTGCTTGACAAAAAAAAAGCTGGACTCCGGATCCGGAGATTCAAAAAAAAAGCTGGTTCTAGGATCCTGAACACCGTGTTCAGGTCTGAGTCTTAGCTGGCGCGAAGCTCCTGCAAAGGAGCCAGATTTCTGCCAGCACGGAAGGCCGGAAACAAATAACACGTTGCCAAGCCCTTTTCTTATCCGGAGCTCCGGGGCCGGATCGGCGCGGTGCTCGGCCGGGGAGGCCGGCGGCCGGCAACGAGCCGGGTTCGCGTTGGGCCGCTCGAGCTCAACACCCTGAGCCGCGAGGTGACGGTTCACGGCGAGCGCCTGCACCTGTCGAAGAAGGAGTTCGCACTGCTCCGAGCGCTGGCCCAGGATCCGACCCGGGTGTTCACACGAGAGGAGCTCCTGCGGGGCGTGTGGGGTTACCAGTCACTCGTGCCGACCCGGACGTTGGACTCTCACGCCTCTCGGCTGCGCAAGAAGCTGCGCGCCGCCGGGAGCGGATTCGTGGTCAACGTCTGGGGTGTGGGCTACCGGCTGGTGGATGGGGATTTGCAGTAACACCCATTCGCCGCGCCGCAGCGAATTGCTTGAGAGAGAGACCCCCCTGACATCCTTGTCGGGTAATCACCGACGGCGGTATCATGCATGTCATGACAGTCAAGGGCCGCGACGAGCCGTTTGCAGCGCTTGACCAAAAGCTCGAGGAGCTGCGCGAGCTGACGAGAAGCCTCGAGAAGGCCCGCGACGCGCTCGCTGGGCATCGCGATGAGGACGCCCACACGGCGGTTCGGGACGTTGCCGAGAGGTACCACATCTCGGACGAAGCGCTCATAGCGTTCGTGGAGAACGCCGGTGAGCTGCTCAACGGGAAGGAACTGTCGGTCGAGGACGCACGGCGTGCGGGGATGCTTGCGGCGGCGGGGACAGCATGGGAGAACGAGCTCGGACCGCTTCTCACGAGCGCGCAGGTGCGCGGGTTGCTCGGAAACGTGTCCCGACAACGGGTCGACGAACTCCTGCACTCCCGGCGACTCATCGGGATGAGCGATCGTTCCGGGCGGCGACGGTTTCCGCTGTTCCAGTTCCGCGACGGGCGGCCCGTCGAGACTCTGATCGTCGCCTATTGGACGGTGGTAGAGGGTGGCGCCGACGAGTGGACCGCGGCCTCGTGGTGCGTGGCGCTCGATCCAGCGCTCGATGGCAGCTCGCCCCTGCAGTGGACTAGGGCGGACAGCGATGCTGGGCTGCTATTGCGGGTCGCGCGCCAGGACGCCGCGCGGTTCGCTCAGTGACGCTCGACCGGTTTCCCCAGCGAACGCTACGCGCGGACCGCCAGATCTATCGCATCCATCGTTCTCGGCGACATTCCGGGAACACCGGCTGGTGGTTCTCATTCGACGGGACGGGCCGATTTGACCCTGTCGGTACCGGCAAGGGAAGCTGTTATTTCGCCGAACGGCCGCTCGGGGCCTGGGTGGAGGTGTACCGCCGTCAGATGCTGTTGGCCGAGACGGCGGTGACCGACCGATGGTTGATGAGCGTTCGCCTCGGACGTGACGTGCGTCTGGCCGACCTCACGTCTCGGCGTGCGCTTCAGTTCGGCGTCACCGCCTCGCTCGGCGCCGATGAGCAGTACGACGCCAGCCAAGCGTTCGCCGCACAAGCGTTGGGCGCCGGGTACGCGGGAATCCGGTACCTGGTGCGGCACGACCCAGCACAGAGGCTGTATGGCATCGCGCTGTTCGGCGAGGCCGGGGAGCAACCAGACAATGATCGGGCCGAAACGTCGATTCTCGACTCCGCGATTCCCGACGAGTTGATCGCAGAAGCGCAGCGGCGGTTCGGGTATCGGGTGGTGCCGCGACCGTAGGTCGGGCATCCGTCACCGGGCGGGGAGTGAATTCCACCGACCCAGCGCTCTTCAAGGTGACAACACCATGGTGACGCATTCACCCAAGACGAATACGCACACTCCGCCAGTTATGGACTCCGGAGTCGAGCCATGAGCATCGCGGCGGCCTGCGGGGGCTGGATCGCCGCCGCTGTTCTCACGGCTCTGTGGCTGGCGGTGCAGAGGGTCCTGGACGCGCGAATGGAGGCGGTGGCCCGGGCGTGTCACGAGCTCCGCGGTCCGATCGGCGCCGCTCGGCTCGGCCTCGAGCTCGGCTCGCGCGCCGGCACCCTGTCCGCCGAGCAACTCCGCGCGATCGACTCCGAGCTCGGACGGGCGACCCTCGCCCTGGACGATCTGACCTGCGCGCCCGAAGGCCGGAGTGCTCCCTGGGAGGTCGGGTCCGGTCGACCTCGAGTCCCTGCTCGCCGAGACGGTCACAGCCTGGGCGCCGCGCGCCGCCGCCGCCGGGATCGAGCTCCGCATGCGCTGGACCGGCGGCACCTCGCCGGTGCGCGCGGACCGGCACCGGCTCGCACAGGCGGCGAGCAACCTGATCGCGAACGCAATCGAACATGGGGGAGAGTGGGTCGAAGTCCGAGGCTCCAGCGAGCCGCCCGGTGGCCCGACCGAGAATCGCGGCCCCGATCGGGCGATGCCGGCCCGGATCGAGGTGATCGACGACGGCCGCGGTCTTCCGGCGCCGCTCGACGAGCTGACTCGCCGCGCTCGACGGGGCAGGGGCCGCCGCGGGCGGGGTCTCGCCATCGCGGCCGCGGTGGCTGCGGGCCACGGGGGCCACCTCACCGCGGAGCCATCCGAACGCGGGGCGCACCTGATTCTTGAGCTGCCCGCCGCGGCGGGCGCACAGCGCGCCGCGCGGGTCCCTGTCGCCCCCAGGGTGCCCAGCGCGGCGCGCGGCCGGCTCACTCACCTGGGCGCCTGATCCGCCACTCGGCAGCGGCCCACCACCAGCCACCCCGGACTCCACACCAAAGGCGCGTGGGAAGAGGCAAGAGGGGCCAGCGCCGACGCCGCCCGCGCGGCAGAGACCGCCGGCTGACGCCGGCTCTCGCGATTGACCTCGCTGATGCTCGGTCAGGATCACGCGACCACTCGCTGTCCACCAGCAGAAGGCCTAGTCGTCCGCTCCCCTCTCCCGAGCGTGCAAAACGCAGAAGATCCACCTTCGGAGCACGGAGGCGGTGCACATTGCTCGCTATACGGCGAACTGGTGCCAAACCCGAGCTAACGTGCCGGACTTGCTACGTATTGCACGGCAGGGGGTTCGCGAACGCGGGCGTTCCCCCGGCGGTCTCTGTCGCGCGATTAGCCGCGCCGTTTGATGGTCCGTCGGCTCTTCCTCAGCCTTAGTGCGGGGAGCGGGCCCCTCGGCAAATCCACGGGAGCCTCGCCTTCATCCTTCGCGTGTTGCCTCCGCCAAGGTCACGGAAGAACCTTCATTGTCTAACGCCATACCGACAGCAGTGCACACTTTCGCGGACGTGCATGACACACCCTCCAGGGTGGACTGCGCCGCCACGGCAGGGTTGGGCGTGGGCTGCGCCTGCCAGCGCGTCACCATTCCAGCGTTCGGCGAGCGTGAACCGCCTTGCGTTTCGCCCGACGGCCGTGCATGCCATTGTCGTGGCGCACGAGACACCAAGCAGGTAGCTGTCGTTGGGGTTGGTGACGCCCACCGTGACCTGGTGCTGCCAGCTCATACCGTTCCAGTGATCTGACGAGGGGCTCTAAGACGTCGGAGCCGAATACCGTGCCCACGGCGGTACAGAACAGGACGGACTTGCACGAGATGCCGAGTAGATCGTCTTCACCTCCGGCGCTTGCGGGCGTTGGTTGGATCTCCCAGCTCGAACCGTTCCAGTGCTCAGCCAGGGTGACCGGGATCCCGCTGCCGGGGTCATAGTCCCCAACTGCAGTGCATGCCGTCGATGACACACACGACACCCCGCCGAGAGCCCGCGCCACCGGCTAAACCGCTCGGGATCACCGGTGGCTGTATCTGCCAGCTCGAACCATTCCAGCGTTCCGCGAATGGCGCCGTCCCTGGGATCGCCTGGCTCTCCGACCGCCATGCATGCCGTCGCGGATGAACATGAGACGGCGTCGAGCCCGCCGCCGCTGTTCGGTCGTCGGCTGGATCTCCCACTTTGAACCGTTCCAGTGTTCGGCAACTGTCGCGCCGTTGTCAAAACCTCCGACGGCAGTGCACGACGCAGCGGATGAACATGACACTCCGGTCAACACCCCCTCGTCCTGTTGGGTTAGGCGTCGGCTGGATCTCCCACTTTGAACCGTTCCACCGCTCCGTCAAGGTCTGCTCGGCGCTTAGGTTGCGGGTGGTGGAGTAATAACCCACCGCGGTGCAGGCTGCAGCAGAGGTGCATGAAACCGAATTAAGAACGCTTTACACAGCGCCAGGCGGGGTCGGAGTCGGCTGAATGTGCCAAGTCGCAGGAGTCCCAACCCGAGAGCGGGGGGCGGCGTGAGCCGGCGTCGCACACACTCCCAGCAGCGCGATCAGCAGCGGGGCCACACGCATCAACCAAGCCGCCGCGCCCCGCTCCAGCACGGAGCCGATAAAACCCATAGCCCTTCATGCGCCCCCCTGTCGTTGGTACTGCGCCCACCAGTCATCCCCCGGACGCAGTGTATAGGCGCGTACTGAGGCACCGGCAGAATCTTTGAGCGCTTCTGAGCTCCGTCCATGCGACTCGCCGCAGACATCGAGGACGCAGCCCCCAGAATGTGAAAGAGCGTGACTACGATGGCGATGGGTTTCACAAACCGGGGGCTATGCCCTCCGTTTGTGCCGATCGACTGGACGCTCGGCCAGTTTTTCGCAAGGTGGGGGCTCGATCGCCGTTGGCCGAGTCGCCCCTGCTGGGGTGGCGTGCGTCGCGTGATCCTGACCGAGCTCAGCGAGGTCCCAGGTGAGAGCCGGCGTAGCCGGCGGTCTCGTGTCGCGCGAATAGCCACGACATCGCTGCACGCGGCCCTGCTCTTCGCCAGCGTCGTTGCTGTGGGAGTCTGGGCCCCCGCAGGCAGACCCACCGGACGGAACCGACCCCAGACCGACCCCAGTTTGCAAGTCCGCTCGCAGACGGCCCAACTGCACCGAATCGTGCGCGTGGACAAATGTTCGAGTGACGGCTCTCCCACCGCGGATCCCCAATGCTGGCGGGCGTTTTCGCCTCCCGAGCCCCCCGAAGGACCGCTTAGTGGGGCAGAGGGTGGGAATTGGGTTGCATTGTGGGAGATCGTGGGTTACTGTGGGGCCGCGTTACGGAACCCGGGTGGCAGGGCTCCTCCCACCCAGCCACCCGGGTTTTAGTTCGGTCACCTGCATGAGAACCCTTGACCTTCCGCGGAACCTTCGAATACGCGCTAGACGCGAAGCACCGGCTCACGATCCCCGCGAAGTTTCGAGGGGCCCTCGCCAACGGTGTCGTGCTGGCCGCCTCACAGGAGGTGGAAGCGGGAGCCCCCCGCACCGTGTCGGTGTGGACGGCAGAGGCCTACGACGAGTTCACGCGCTCGAGCCTGGCCGAACTCAACCCATCCTCGCCCAAGGCCCGGGAGCTCAAGCGCTTCTTTTACAACATGTCCCACGACACGGAGCTTGACTCCGCCAACCGCGTGATGATCCCGGCACACCTCAGGAGCTACGCCGGCCTCGACAAGGAAGTTGTCGTGACCGGCTCTGGCGAGTGCCTTGAGGTCTGGGATCGACAGCGTCACACGCAGAACTTCGAGGAAGTGCTGACCCGGATCCCCGACCTCGCAGCGAGCCTTGGCCACACTGCTTGACATGACCAAGACGCACATCCCGGTTCTGGCCGGCGAGCTGATCGACCTGCTCGATCCGCGCTCGGGCGAGACCGCGATTGACTGCACCGTCGGCGGCGGGGGACACGCGCGGCTCATCGCGGAGCGGATCGGACCGGCGGGGACGCTGATCGGCATCGACCGCGACCCAGTGGCCGAGGAGCGCTTCGCCGAGCTGGCCGCCGAGGTCCCATGTCAGACGCGCTTCATCCGCGCGGACTTCGTCACCGCGCTCGCGGATCTGCGCGAGGAGCGGCTGCGGGCCGACTTCGTGTACCTGGACCTGGGGATGTCCTCGATGCAAGTGGACACATGGGCGCGGGGCTTCTCCTACGCCTATGACGCTCCGCTCGACATGCGGATGGACCCCGAGCAGGAGCTGACGGCCGAAGAGATCATCAACACCTGGGACGAACGCCGCCTGGCCCGTCTGCTGCGCGAGTACGGCGAGGAGCGCTACGCCTCCCAGATCGGGCGCGCCATCGGACGAGCCCGCCGGCGCGAGGAGATCGTCTCCACCCAGCAGCTCGTGGACACGATCAAGTCGGCGGTTCCGGTGCCGGCCCAATTCGCCGGTGGTCACCCGGCCCGCCGAACGTTCCAGGCGCTGCGGATCGCGGTCAATGACGAACTCCAGCAGCTCGACGCTGCGCTGCCGGCCGCCTGGGAGCTGCTCGAACCGGGCGGACGCCTGGCGGCGATCTCGTTCCACTCGCTCGAGGACCGGCTCGTCAAGCGGTTCCTCGCCGCCCGGGCGCGCGGCTGCATCTGCCCGCCCGATTTCCCGATCTGCGTGTGCGGGCACGAACCCGAGGCCGAGCTCTTGAGCCGCCGGGCGGTGGCTCCGACGCCGGGAGAAGTCGCCGCTAATCCACGTTCCAGGTCAGCGCATCTACGCGCCGCCCGCAAGCTGGAGGTCACGCCGCCATGACGCCCACAGCGATCACTCCCGCTGCGCGGGGGGGCAAGTCCAAGTCGGCCCGACGTGCCGCTTCAAGCGCCCAGCAGGGCGAGCGCCCGGCCAAGAGCGCCCGGACCTCCAGCCCCCAGGGCGCCACGGCGACCGCCCGGCCCGCCAAGGGTGCCAGCCCCCGAGCCGAGGGACACCGGGGCACCGTGCGCCAGCCCGCGCCCGCGCGCCGCGTTTCCGGTCCGCTCGGCGGCGTCGTACGCCCGCGCCGCGTTTCCGGACCCGCGGCTCCGGCCCGGCCCGCGCGTCCGTCGCGGCCGGCCCGCCCGTCGCGTCCGGCTCGCCGGCCCGCCCGCACATCCGAGCCCACCGTCCGAGCACCCCTCACCGCGCGGGCCATCGCCTTCGTTCGCGCGCTCCCGGATCACCAGCTGCTCGACCGGATCATCCGCGGCCGGGCCTGGATTCCCCTGCTTGGCGTCCTCCTGGCCGGCATCGTGGCGATGCAGGTGGAGGTTCTGAAGCTGAGCGCCGGCATGGGGCGCTCGCTCGAGCGCGGGACGGCGCTCCAGAGCCGAAACGAGCAGCTGCGCGCGAGCGTGGCGGCGCTGAGTGACGATCAGCGGATCGAGAGTCTCGCCGCGCGGATGGGCATGATCATGCCCGCACCTGACGCGGTCCACTTCCTCGCCCTGGGCGGCCAGGCTGACGTTCTCCGTGCCCTGTCGAACGTGCACGCTCCCGACGCGTCCGCGTTCATCGCCGGCCTGCCGCTGCCGGGTGCAACGCTTGGCAGCACGGTCGCGGCCGGGACCAGCGTGCCCGGGAGTCTCAGCTCGGCAACCGGGGCGGGCACCTCGGCGCCGAGCACTCCCACTACGAGCACTCCGACCACGGGCACCCCCGTCACGAGCACCCCAGCCACGGGCACGCCCGCCACAAGCGCGCCGACCACTTCCGGCGGGACACCGGCCACTAGCACCCCGACCACGACCGGCGGTGCGGCTGGGGCCGGGACCGGCACCCAGACGAGCCAAAGCCCGCCCGCGAGTACCACCGGCGCTGCCGGCATCCCGACCGGCGGTTAGGGGCAGGCCATGGCCGCCCTGGATCGTCGGATCGGCTGGATCTTCCTCGTTTTCCTCGCGCTGCTGGGCGTCGCCGTATTCCGGGCGGCTGACTTCGGCATCCTGCAGGCGGGCTCGCTCCAGCAGGCCGCGGTCACCCAGCAGATCAGTCGTGACGTGATCCCGGCCGCACGAGGGGCGATCACTGACCGCAACGGCGTCCAGCTGGCGATCTCCGAGGCGGCAGACGAGGTGGTGGCTGATCCATTCCTGATCAAGCATCCGCTCACCGTGGCCGAGAAGCTGGCTCCGCTGCTCAAGCAGCCGGTGCTGTCGGTACTGGCGCTCCTGACCAAGCCGAAGACCGGGTTCGTACCCCTGGCGCACCTGCTACCCGCGGACCGGGCCACGGCGATCGTCAAGCTCCAGATCAACGGGATAACGACGATCCCCCGGATGACCCGGTTCTATCCGCGCCCCTGGACAGCGTCCCAGGTGCTCGGGAGCGTTCATCTCGACGGCCAGGGCGCCAGCGGGCTCGAGTACTTCTACAACAAGCAGCTTGACGGGACCGACGGGGTGCGGCGCATCGTCAATGACGCCATCGGTCAGCCGATCTCGATCGATGACGTGCGCACCATGGAGCCCGGCAAGACGCTCAAGCTGACGCTCGACGCGGGCCTCCAGGCCCAGGTGGAGCAGGTCCTGGCCGGAGTCGGTGCCCAGTATTCACCGCGGGACGCCACCGCGGTGGTCATGAATCCGAACACCGGAGCCATCCTTGCTCTGGCCAACTGGCCGCGTGTCAACGCCGACAATCCCGGCCAGGCGCCCGCCTATGCGCTCAAGGACGAGGCCGTGCAGCTCAACTACGAGCCCGGCTCGACGTTCAAGGCGATCACCGTCGCCGGCGCGCTCCAGGACGGGCTCGTGAGTCCGAGCACTCAGTTCAACATCCCGCCGGAACTGCACGTGGCCGACCGTGTGATCCATGACGCCGAGGCGCACGGAGACGAGACCCTCACCGTGGCCGGGATCCTCAAGTACTCGAGCAACATCGGGGCTGACGAGATCGGCGCCAAGCTCGGCGCGGCGCGCTTCAACTACTGGGTTCATCAGTTCGGATTCGGCTCACCGACCGGAGTCGATCTCCCCGGCGAGGACGGCGGGATCGTGCTTCCGCTGTCCCAGTACTCCGGGTCTTCGATGGGCAACCTGCCGTTCGGGCAGGGCGAATCAGTGACTCCGATCCAGATTGCGGCCGCGTACTCGGCGATCGCCAACGGCGGGATCCTTCGCCCGCCGCGCATCGTCGGGGCCATCGGTGGCCGGCCGGTTAAGACTCCGGCCGGGCACCGCATCATCTCCGCGCAAACCGCGGCCGAGCTGCGGAACATGCTGATCGGCGTGTACGGCGAGGGGGGGACGGCCTCGGGCGCCGGGATCCCGGGCTACGTCATGGCGGGCAAGACGGGTACCGCGAACATCGCGATCAACGGCCACTATTCGGACACGAAGTACGTCGCCTCGTTCGTGGGCATGGTCCCGGCCCACCATCCGCAGCTGCTGGGCCTGGTGGTCGTGGACGAGCCGCAGGGGTCGATCTTCGGCGGCTCCGTGGCCGCGCCGGCGTTCCAGAAGATCGTCGGCTGGGCCGTGCCCTACCTGGGCATCTCGCCGCGCTGAGGGTCAGCCAGCGCCTGCTGCAGGCGGGCCAGCCGCTGGTCCCATTGCCCGCCGACAGCTGCCATCCAGGACATCGCCTCTGACAGTGGGGCCGGGGTGACTCGGTAGCGGATGTCCCGGCCGGAGCGCTCGCGCTCGAGCAGGCCGGCGTCCGAGAGCGAGTTCAGGTGCTTACTCACGGCCTGGCGGGAGATGGGCAGTGCGCTGGCCAGCTCTGTCGCGGTGGAGGGGCTCGCGGCGATGGTCTGGAGCAGCTGGCGGCGCATCGGCTCCGCGAGGGCACCGAACACGGCGCCGGCAGCGTCGTCGGTCATGCTCAGGCGGCCACCAGCGCCGGGCCGTAGTTGCTGCGCCCGTAACCCGGCAACGGCATGCCGACCAGATCGAGGATCTCGAGCGGCCTGGTCTCCGTGATCCGCAGCCGCGTCGTGCCCTGGTCGGTCGGGATCAGGGTCAGCGCCACGCGAGACGCTGCACCGCCGTCGGGCGCCCACCAGAACGTGAGCCTTGCGGCGCGCTCGGGGTCCGTATCGGGCGGATCGACCGCCTCCACCCAGCCGCCTCGCTCCTCGGAGCCGAGCCGGAAGCTGGCCTCGCCTCCGGGCCACAGCTCGAGGGTGACGTCGTCGGCGAGCCACTCGGCCAACAGATCGGCCTCGGTCAGCGAGCGCCAGACTCGGTCCAGGGGGGCGGCAAGCTCCAACTCTCGTTCGACGCTGTCAGTCACGGTCGCTCCTCCTGGCCGGTTTGCTCGATGTGCAACTCAGAGGTTGCGAGTCTGCTACGTTGTTCCGCAACCAAGTAGTTGCACTTTAGCAACACTCGACTCAAGGAGACCCCATGCCACTCGTTCCCATGGTCGTCGAGCAGACTGCCCGCGGCGAGCGCTCGTTCGACATCTACTCGCGCCTGCTCAACGACCGAGTCGTGTTCCTCGGTGGGCAGGTGGACGAGGAGAGCGCCAACCTGGTCGTGGCCCAGCTCGTGCATCTGGAGTCCGACGATCCGGACAAGGACATCCATCTGTACCTCAACTCACCCGGTGGCTCGATCTACGCCGGCCTGGCCATCTACGACACGATGCAGTTCATCCGTCCTGACGTGCAGACCATCTGCTACGGGATCGCGATGTCGATGGGCTCGCTTCTGCTCGCCGGCGGAGCCGAGGGCAAGCGCATGGCGCTGCCTAACAGCCGCATCCTGATCCACCAGCCCTCGGGCGGCTTTGAGGGCCAGTCCACCGACGTCGAGATCCATGCGCGGGAGATCCTCGCCCTGAGGGCCCGGGTGGATGAGCTGTACGCCAAGCACACCCACCAGCCGATCGAACGGGTCCACGCGGACATGGATCGCGACCGGTATTTCACCGGCGAGGAGGCGTTGGCGTATGGCCTCGTGGACCGCGTGATCGAGCGCCGCGAGCTGTACAAGGGGGCGCGAGGGTTCGGGCAAGGCTGAGGGCAGCGCGTGGGGTAAGACTGAGGGCAAGGCGGAGAGCCGGGTTCAGCGCTGCTGCCGAGGACCCCGCATTTTGGGGATTTGTAAGGTTCCATAAAAGCTGTAAGGATGCTGGACATCGTGCCCATCGCCGCCAGGCCTCCCCATCTCGTCAGCGCGCCGGACCCGGAATCGCGCGCTCCCGACTCCACTCGGGGCGAGATCAAGCTCTCGGTGCTGATGCCGGTGTTCAACGAGCAGCGCACGATCGCGGCGGCGGTGGCCGGCGTTTTGCGGGCGCCCTGCCCGTGTGAGGTCGAGTTGATCGTCATTGATGACGGGAGCACGGACGAGACTCCGGGGATCCTCGCGGCGCTCGATCACCCCGACGCCCGCGTCATCACCCACCCGCGCAATCTGGGCAAGGGAGCGGCGCTACAGACCGCCGCCGCGGTGGCTAGCGGCACCCACCTGGTCCCGTTCGACGCCGACCTCGAGTACGACCCGGCCGACCTCGCCGCGCTCGTGGCGCCGGTCATGGACGGGCGGTGTGACGTCGTCTACGGCGCACGGCTGTTCGGGGCCAACACCAGCTTTCAGTCCTACCGCCATGTGATCGGCAATCGGGCCCTGACGCTGGCCGCCAACGTGATGTTCAACGCCTATCTGAGTGACCTTCACACGTGTCTCAAGCTCATGCCGGTCGAGCTGTTCCAGGAGCTCGAGCTTCGCGAAGACGGGTTTGGCCTGGACACGGAGGTCACCGCCAAGCTCCTTGACCGGGGGATCAGGCCGTTCGAGGTGCCCGTGGCCTACCACAGCCGCTCGGTCGAGCACGGCAAGAAGATCACCTGGCGTGACGGGGTGGCCTGCCTGCACGTGCTGGCCCGCGTCCGGGCCCGCCGCCGCTGGGCATCGGCTTCGCCGACGGTGCGAGATCTGGATCCGCTGGAGTCACTGGCGGTCTCGACCACGATGCTGGCCGAGCTCGGGCACAACGTGCCCCGGCCGGCCGATCCGGTCGCAATGAGACCCCCGCGCGAGCGCCCGCAGTCGAGCGCGGGCCCGCGGTCCGGCGGGCGCGACTGCGCCGTCTCTGCCCCGTAAAACGGGCGATTCGCGGACTTCTACGCTCCATAACGCGGTGGTTCGCGGTCACGGCGGGGTGACGCGGCGAATGGGCGTCGCCGCTAACCTGCGACCGATGCGCGTACGTCTGCTCGTGGTCTTTGCCACGCTCGCGATCGGCCTGGTGGCCGCCATGCCCGCCGCCGCGCGGGTGCCGCAGGGCTTTGTCGGGACCGTGCTGAACGGCCCGTTCTTCTATCCGCAGTTCGACCAGAGCGGACAGATGAACAAGATGGTCAGCGATGGGGTTGAGAGCCTGCGGACGTCGTTCAACTGGGCTGTGATGCAGCCCTACAAGTCATACAGCTCCGTGCCCGCGGCGCAGAAGGCGGAGTTCCAAGACGTGAACGGGCTCCCGATCAACGATTCCGTGATGAACAGCCTGGTCGCGCTGGCCGCTGCGCGCCGGATGACCATCCTGCCCGTGGTCGAGTACACACCCGGCTGGGACTCGCGGAACCCCCGGAGCGCGGCCACGCCGCCCTCGTCTCCGGCCGCCTATGCCCGCTTCATCGTCGCCATGATCCACCTGTACGGGCCACATGGGAGCTTCTGGGCGGCCAATCCCAGCCTCCCGCGCGTCCCGATCCGGATGTGGCAGATCTGGAACGAGCCCGACTTCACCGTCTACTGGTCAAAGCAGCCGTTCGAGTCGAGCTACGTGAAGCTGCTCAGAGCCGTCCGCCCGGCCGTCAGAGCTGCCGATCCGGGCGCCAAGATCGTGCTCGCCGGTTTGCCGAACTTCTCGTGGCGCTATCTGGCTGACATCTACAAGTTCAAGGGCGCCCGCAAGCTGTTCGACATCGTCGCGGTGCATCCCTATACGGCCACCCCGTCGGGCGCCGTGACGATCCTCAAGAAGGTCCGCACGGTGATGAACCAGCACGGGGACTCCAAGAAGTCGATGATGGCGACCGAGCTCAGCTGGCCGTCGGCCAAGGGGCTGGCCAAGACCAGCTTTGAGAACTCGACCACGGTGGCCGGCCAGGCCAGCAAGGTCAGTCAGGCGGTGCGCCTGATGGCCAAGAACCGCAAGCGCCTGCGTCTGGCCGCGTTCTACTACTACACGTGGATCACCAACCAGACGCTGCCCGGAGCCAAGCACGATCCATTCAACTTCGCCGGGCTGCTCAGCTTCCTGGACGGCTCGGGGATCTCGGCCAAGCCGGTCCTGAGGACGTTCACCCGCGCGGCGCTCTCGGTCGAGGGCTGCAAGCGCAAGGTGCTGGTCGCGACCAACTGCCAGTAGTACCGCTCCTACTCGTCGGGCGATATGCGCAGGATCCCCGGCCCGAGGCCGCTCTCGCCGTCGAGGATCAGCTCCGCCGCGGCACTGCGTGAGCTGACGCCGAGCTTGTTGAACGCGGACGTGAGATGGCTCTTGACGTTGCTCTCGGTGACCACCAGCTTGCGGGCGATGTCAGCGTTCGAGAAGTCGAGCACGACCATGGCCAGAACCTGGCGTTCGCGCGGGGAGAGGGGTGGACGCTCGAGCAGCCTCCTGACCGCGCCCGGGACGACGCACTGACCGGCGGCGAGCGCCTGCAGGGTGGGGAGAAGCGCCGACCCCAGGTCCGTCATCAGGACTGAGCCCTCAACCCGCGCCGCCAGCACCCTGGCCCCTCGCACCGAGGGCAGCTCGGCCAGGACCACCGTCACCGGGCCGGCGTGCCGTTCACGCAGCCGGGGAAGCTCGGCCAACTCGGAGCGGGTGGCGCTCCTCCAGGTAACGACTCCGATGCTCGAGCCGGAGTCCGAATCGCCGACCTGGCTTGGATCGGATTGGCCCAGAACGGTGACCACCCGAGACGGCTCACCGAGAACGGCGATGACCCGAGACCAGAGCCCGGCCCCATCTTCGAGCAGCCGGACGCGTGGTAGAGGGTGACTGGCCCGGTCCTGGGTCACGGGCGCAACGCTATCCGCGGGCAGGCCTCAAGGCCAGTACCTCACGGTCGAACCTGGTGTGGGTCCCGCCCCGGACCCGTGAACCAACGGCTAGCTCGGGATTGAGATGTCCGGCCCGTCGTGATTGTTGAATGCCGCGTCGAGGTGATGCCCGGTGCGCATGCCGGCGGTGAACTCGGCCAGCGTGCCGTAATCCGTGATCTGCGGCGCTTCGTAATTCGGCTTCTCGACCTGAGTCTCAGGCTTTATGTCAGTCATATTGCGCCTCCTTGGTGAATGTGACCGCTCCAATACTGCACAATCCGGAGCAATAATCCTAGTCCAGAAAAAGTGCAGGTCCCGGCTGGGTGGAGAGCGAGCCGACTTAGATGCCAGCTGGCTAACCGGATTGAGCGTAGACGGTCTGCTCGCGGTCCTCAAGCTGGTGCAGCCACGAGTTGACCGAGGCCAGGCGAAACAGGCTCGCGGCCAGCCGATGGCGCTCGATTCCGCTCGCTCTGACGATCGCCGTCAGCTCGTCCACGGGGCGGCCGCGGACGTAGGCGCGAACGGGGGCTTGGGGGTCGGCCAGCTGCGAAACAAGGGCAGCGCCCTCAGCTCCGGCCATCGACTCGCTGATGATCTCGTTGAAGTAACTCTTGGAGAACCGGCTCCGGACCGCCTCGGGAATCACCCCGGCCAGGGCGTCACGGAGAAGCGGGCGATCGCGGATCGGGTCAAACACCTGTTCGGGCGGGATCGCCAGCATGGCCTCAATCAGCGGTGCGTCATGTAGGAAGGGGTGGCGCTGCTCGACGCCGGCGTCAACCGAGCTCCGGCGCAGCTCTGAGCTGGCATCGACCCGGTAGGGGCCGCGCACTCGCTCCTCGACCGCCGCTCGCCACCACACCGGCCCGTCGCCGCTCCGCCACGCCCACGCCTCGTCCAGGGCCAGCAGCCCCGAGGCGTCGGCCGGAAACAGCAGCGGGCTCGAGTTCCGCCTCGAGCCGGAGATCCGTCGTCGCAGCCGTCTCGCCCCGGCCGGAAGCGCGGTGGCGACACCGTGATTGCGCAGGACGCGGAGCCTGAGCGCGAGTGACGGTGCCGGACCGAGCCCCGGGAGCTCGCCGGCCAGCCGCCAGGCCGACAGGGGGTGGCCCCGTAGGAGCATCTCGGCGATCAGCTGGGGCGTGTTGCCGAACAGCTCATCGCCGCCCTCACCGTCGAGCAGCCCGTCGATCTGGCCGGAACGCGCCGCCTCCATCAGCGGGCGCCAGATGGCGATCATGGGGGACCAGGGCGGCAACGCCCAGCGCTGGATGTAGTCATTGACGGGCTCGAACACCCGGGTCGCGCCGTGCCGGACATTCACGAGCTTGATCCCCACCGCGCGCGCGGTCTGCTCGATCAGCTCGGACTCGTCAGCCTCCGGGTGGTCGGGAAATACGCCGGCCAGGGCGACCGGCGTCCGGCCTTCGGCGCAGGCGGCCAGGCCGGCGGCCACGCAGGCCGAGTCGAGCCCGCCGCTCAGCTTTACGCCGGGCTGGCGCAACCCCGAAGCCGCCCGGCGCACCGCGGCGAAGGCGTGCTCCCGGACGGCGGCGGCGCTCTGCTCGGTGGAGACCCGAGCCGGCTCGCGGTATTCCGGGCGCCAGAACCGCTGGTGACGGGCGCCCGAGTCCGTGAGTTCGAGCCGGTGTCCCGGCGGCAACCGCTCCACCGAGGCGTACAGCGAGCGGTTACCCGGCAGGGTCCGGCGATCGATCCAGTGCACCAGCGCCAGCCGGTCGGGGACCGGGGTGGAGGGCAGAAGCCTGAGCAGATCGACAACGTGCTCCGCGAACAGGGTCGCGTTTCCGCGCTGCGTGTGCACGAGACTTCGGGCACCGAGATGGTCGTGGGAGACCCAGGCGGTGTGAGTCCGGTGGTCGTGGGCGACGAGCAGATACGCCCCGTGGAGGCCGGCCTGGCCGCCTGCGCCCAGGCGCTCGACGGCGGCGGCAGCGGCAGCGGCGGCGTTACCCGGACCGACGCCGTCCACCCACCCGGCAAGCCACACGCGCCAGCCGCCTGCCTGCGCCTCGACCAGCGACCCCGACGGCGCGGCCAAGCTCAGAGCGCCGTCACGGATCAGCTCGAGACCCTGGGCACGGGCGGCCGTCTCGAGGCGGCCGTGCCCGCGCGACCCCCAAACACCGAGGAGCACTCAGGCTCAGAGCTCCGTCAGGCGTTGATGATCCGGCCCGGCCGGGGGGAGCAGGGGGCGGCCGTAGAGCTCGACCCAGGCATGAGCGCCGAACGGCTGCGAGCGCACGGAGATGACCAGCTTCGGGTGCAGGCTTCGCCGTTCCAGGATCGTGAGCAGGGTGAGGGATTGGGACAGGCAGCGAACGTCGGTGGGCAGCGGCCGCAGGACCGTGACCACGGCGCGGGCCAGGCGCAGGCCGATCACCTGCTCGTCTTCCGGTCCGGTGGAGACAGGGTGGCGCCGGAGTGAGCGCCGGAGTCGACTGACGGCGTCATCGGGCTGCTTGGTCCGCAGCAGCCACCTCACCCGCCCGTAGGCGACGAGCACCTCGGTCCCGAGCCGGATCCGGTCGACCGTCCCCAGGGGACGCGTGTCGCGCGGCGTTACGGCGGTCATCCGTCGCGCTCGCGAAGCTCTGCGCGTACGTGAGCGGTCAGCTCGGAGGCGAGCTCGCCCGCGTCCTGGCCCGGCCGCACCCGGACGCGGAAGATCGGCACCTCGCGGGCCAGCCGCGCACACAGGTCGAGCTGCCGGATGAGCCGGGTGGGTGTCTGCACCGAAAGGTTGAATGTCGACCCGAGAAGCTCAGTTGGACTGGGATGCTCGAGCGGCTCGATGGCGGCTCCATCCGGCGTCCGCTCGAGCAGGTGCAGAGCGGACAGCGGTCGGGGCTCGACCGCCGCCGTGGCGGCGATTCGCACGCGGCCGTCGGCCTCGTCGCGGGCTCCGAGCCGGGATGTGGGAGCGGTCGTGACACGTCCGGCTTCGGGCTCGCGCAGCCTGAGGACGGCCGTTCCCGGATGAGCCATGAGCCGTTCGTCCAGCGCGACGACGTCATCGCTCAGCAGGTCCGCACCGCCCAGCACGAGATGGGCCGCCAGCGAGGTTTTCCCCGCACCCGCGGCGCCGCACAGCATCTGCGCCCGACCGTCAAGCACCACTCCAGCGGCGTGGAAGACCTCGAGCCCGCGGAGGGTGGCCGCCAAGGGCAGCACCTGTCCGATCAGCACGGCGCTCCACTCCGCCGGCGGGGCTTCGCGGCCCCACAGGATCTCGAGCCCGTCCGGCGTGACCAGCGCCGTTCCGAGGCCGGGGCAGCGGAGCAGATACCCCTGCTCCGGCTCGTAGTCGATGCTCATCACGAGCCGCTCACCACGGCGCTGCTCACGGACCCGATGTGCCGTGCCGGCATCCCAGCGCTCCTCCACGCCGGCCGGATCCTCCCGGACCCAGGTCCGGACAGCATCTGGTGACGGGGGCCGGCCGAGCAGTTCGGGCAGCGGAATATCGTCGGCGATCGCGAACGAGACGCCAAATGCCGCTATGACGACGTTCGGGACGTCCTGGGCTGGCGCCGTTTGGTCAGCGGTGTCCGTCATCCACGATCTCCACGAGCTCTCGCTCCAGAAGGTCGCGGCAGAAGGCCACGAGGTCCGCTTGGATGGTGGACCGTTCCTGTCCGTACTGCTCGGCTATGAGGCCCACGGCTTCGCCGACGCTCGTGGTCTCGGTGACTGCATCGAGCATCCGGCCCGCGCTGGGATTGAGGCCGTGGTACATGCCCGTCTTCAGATTCAAGACGACAGTCTCGGCCACGAAACTGCGGTGGACTACGTGTTGGGGCAGCCGTACCTGGGAGTTGAGCAGATCGTCCGTGCTTATGGTCATTCAGTTGTCATGGCTTGCGTGCGCCCGCTCCCCGATCCCGAGCGGAGAGACTACCTCTCCCGGTCGACTCAAACGGCGCGAGCAGGACAGTTTCACTGGAGCCCTTCGAGGGCCAGGGCGGCGAGTTCCTGTGGGGACGTTTCGAGGCTACCCTCGACGGCCACCACTTCCACCTCGGCGGCGAGCCGCCCGGCGAGCGAGAAGCGCCCGAGCTCACGATCACGGGTGCGTGGGAAGTTCAGGAAATGCGTCATCAGCGGCATCACAGACGGGCTGACACTTCTCGTCGCGGCTTCGTGACCGTCCCGGCGGTCGAGCAGGACGACGCGCCGCAGGGGCAGGGAATCGGTCACGACAGGGACGGACAGCCACACCTCGGCTCCGATCTCACCGATGACTTGGCCGACGCCGTCGGCACGGGCAGCCGGGAGCGTCAGGAGAGGCGGCCCCGGCCAGGCGATCACCTCGGTACCGGTGCTTTGCAGGAACAGGATGTCGTCGGTCACGAGCTCGTGGCCCCGCCGCAGCAGCTCGCTCAGCAGCGTGCTCTTGCCGCCCCCCGAGCCGGCCAGGATGGCCACCGCCCCCGACGCAGTGGCCACCGCGCCGGCATGCACGGCGTCCTTGCCCCGTAACAGGCCGACCGTGAACAGGACCGAGTCCAGCAGCACCCGCCACCAGTGCGGGTCATCCATGCTGGCCAGCGAGGGGGCAATCAGGCGCAGACGGTCCGCGGACAGGTGAAACCAGGGGGCGCCATCGATGCTGAAGCGGTGCTCCCCGCGGCTCGAGCGCTCGACGGCCAGGCGGCGGCCATCGATCGTGCCGGTCCATCCACCGTCCACGGTGTCAGGCCAAGCCGGGAGATCGCGGTCGATCACGACGGTGGCGCCTGTGTCGGGCGAGCGCTCATCCCAGGCGCCCGGAAAGGGGCGCTCGGACGCGACCGAATAGCCGAACAAGCGGTAGCCGATCATCGGGCCGGCCGCAGCGGCTCGATCCCAAACGCCGATGCCTGCAGGGAGAACATGCGCGCATACTCGCCCTGACGGGCCATCAGCTCGTCATGGGTGCCCTGCTCCTGAATCTCACCCTGCCCCAGCACGTAGATGTAGTCGGCCAGGCGTACGGTGGCGAACCGGTGCGAGATGATCAGCACCGTACGTCCAGCGAACACCTCCCTGACCCGGGCGAAGAGCTCGGCCTCGGAGCGGGGGTCAAGCGAGGCGGTCGGTTCATCGAGGATGACCAGCAGGGCATCGCGCAGGTAAGCGCGGGCGAGCGCGACGCGCTGCCACTGGCCGCCGGAGAGATCCACGCCTCCGAAGTACTCCGAGCCGAGAACCGTCTCGTAACCGTGGGCGAGCTCGGACAGAAAGTCATCGGCGCCGGCCGACCTCGCGGCCGCGATCACCGCCTCGCGATCCTCGAGCAGCGGCCGGTTACCGAACCCGATGTTCTCCGCTGCGGACAGGTGGTAACGCACGAAATCCTGGAACAGCACGGCGACCCGTTTGCGCAATTCAGCCGGGGCGAGCTCGGCTAGATCGATCCCGTCCCAGGACACGGTGCCCGAGTTGGGCGGATACAGGCCGGCCAGCACCTTGGCCAGGGTCGTCTTGCCGGAGCCGTTCTCGCCCACCAGCGCGACCACCTGACCCCGGTCGAGCTCGACCGAGACCCCGTTCAGGCTCGGCGTCCTCCGGCTTGGATAGGTGAAGCTGATCTCCCGAGCCGTCACCTGCTCGAACTGCTCCGGCGCCTTCCTGTCGCCGTGGCCGGCCGTCACGGCGGGCAGCAGGGCCACGAAGCTCGTGAAGTCCCGGACGAACAGAGAGCTCTCGTACAGCAACCCCGCCGCCTGGGCCAGGCTTTGAAGCTGGGCTCCCAGCAGGACGATGCCGGCTGCGGCCGCTCCCGCGCCGGCCAGCGACAGATGGCCGGCGGACAGGAGCCAGATGATGAGCCCGAGGGCCGCGCCGATGAGGACGCCGGTGCCCAGGGCGGCCAGGACGCCGCGGCGGATTCGCCACCGGACCAGCGCCCGGAGCGCCGCGATCCGCTGCTCATAGAGCTCGTCGTAGCGCCCGCGCAGGAACCCCGCGGTGTCATAGGCGCGGATCTCCTTCGCCGTGTCGCGGTTGCTCAGGATCATCTGCAGGTACATGCGCCTGCGATCACGCGGGGTCTGGTCAACGGCGTACAGGTACATGGCGCGGCTGGCGCTGACCGTCGCCACCCACACCGGCACGAAGGAAATGAGGACGACGAGTACGAGCAGCGGCTCGATCGTGAACAGGGCCACGCCGATTCCGGCTGCCCCGAGTAGACCGCCGATCACGCCGAGCAGGCCGGTCGTCATCTGCAGGGGGCGAGAGGCGGCGTTGATCAGGGCGCGCTGCTGACGATCATGGAAGTCCGGTGACTCGAAGGCGAGCAGCTCGACGGCGGTGGAGACCTCGATCACCCGTCCCATCGCGTAGCGCGACACCAGCTCGCTGAGCGTGCGCTGAAGCTCGCTCCGCGCCGCGTTGACCATGGCGACGACGGCGATGATCACCGCCAGGGCCACGATGTAGGGGACGGCCGGCCCGTAGCCATGCTCGTGACCGTTGAGGATGTGTGTGAGCAGGCCCCGCGACACCAGCAGCTGGGCCGCCAATCCACCGCTGGCCACGAGCTGGAGCGCGCCCGTCAGGGCGAGCTCCCGTGGTGCTGCGCGCCACACCAGCCCCAGCGCCCGACCCAGCAGGCCAGGCAGTTCTCGGAGTCGGCGCTCGGCCGGCGGGGCGGGAGCCTCGCTGGCGCGTGAGCCGGTTCTGTCCTCGTCCGCCATGTTGCGTCCGTTCGACCTTTTTGTGAATTCCGCGTTCGCCCTCGGTGAGAACTTACCCCTGGTGCGCTTGTCCCTGGGGCCAGTGTGCAAAACTGGGATTAGCGCCAAGCTCCTGACCGGGAGGACGTGGAGCGGCGCCCCAGGTAGGGAGTTGGTAGATCGCGGTCGTTACTTGCCCGACCACGTTGTCAGACATGCACGGATCATGAGCAGCGAACCAAAGGACTGGACGTTGATAAATCCCTCGCGGACTAGGTTGACTCAGGCCGAGCCGCCGGTCGCCCGCCGTCCGCGGCCGTTTGACCGCGATGGGGCGAAGATCAAGCTGTCGATCGTGATGCCGGTCTACAACGAGCAGCGGACGGTCGCCCGAGCCATCGCTGACGTGCTCCGCACCTCGTTACCGTGCGCGTTCGAGCTCATCGTCGTGGATGACGGCAGCACGGACCGGACGACCGAGATCCTCCAGGCCCTGGACCATCCTCACGCCCGGGTGATGCGCCACGAGCGCAACCTGGGTAAGGGAGCCGCCCTGCAGACCGGGGCCTCGGCCGCTAGCGGCACGCATCTGGTCCCGTTCGATGCCGACCTCGAGTACGACCCGGCTGACCTGGTATCGATGGTCGAGCCGGTTCTCCAGGGCCGCAGCCATGTGGTGTTTGGGGCCCGGCTGTTCGGTCAGAACACGCGGTATCAGTCATACCGCCACGCGGTCGGGAATCGGGCTCTGACGCTGGCCGCCAACGTCATGTTTGACTCCTACCTGAGTGACCTGCACACATGCCTGAAGCTGGTGCCGATCGAGCTGTTTCACGAGCTCCGGCTCTCGGAGGACGGGTTCGGTCTCGACACCGAGATCACGGCCAAGCTCCTGTCCCGTGGGATCCGGCCGTTCGAGGTCCCGGTGAGCTATCACAGCCGCTCTCCCGCCGGTGGTAAGAAGATCAACTGGCGGGACGGCGTGCAGTGCCTGCGGGTCCTGGCCCGCGTCCGCTCGGGCCGCACCGGCACTGGCACCCCAGCACCGGACGATCCCCTGAAAGCTCTGGCTGCGACCACGGCGGCTCTGGCCGAGCTGGCGACGCCGGATCGCTCTGACACCGCGAGACTTCCGGATCGCGAGTTCCAGGCCCGGGCGGGCTGAACGCACTGCCACGGCCCGGGACTCGTCGGCTACGATGCGCCCGTGGCCGGGAGAGCTCGAGGACAGCTCCCGGGCGCCACTATTGCGCCCTCCGCGGAGCACCGGCTGATGCTCCTGTTGGCGGCCGAAGCCTCCGACATTTCGACGCTGCCTGCTCAGCTCGAGCAGATCGATTTCCGGGTGCTGGCCGACATCCTGCGCCAGCGCCGGCTGCTCGGGTTGCTGGGGCAGCGGCTGATCTCGGCCGCGGGCTCCCGGGTTCCAGGCGAGTTTTCGGATGCGGTCAGGGAGATCATCGCCGAGGGCCGGCGCCGCGCCGAGGTTCAGCAGATGGCCACCTGGGGGATCTTGGGGGCTCTGGCCGAGGCGGGCGTCGTGGCGATGCCCATCAAGGGTGCGTTCTTCGGCGAATGGCTGCACGGTGACGCCGGTCTCCGGCTCTCCGATGACATCGACATCCTGGTCTCACCGGAACAGATGCCCCAGGCCCTGCGCACGTTCGAGGGGCTCGGCTACCTGCGCCCCCCGAAGCACGACCAGCTTCCGCCGCGGATTCACCACGTACTGCGCTCGGCCACCGGGCTTCCGACCGTCGAGCTCCACTGGCGCCTGCACTGGTACGAGACCCGTTTCGCCTCGGATGTTCTGGCGCGCTCGGCCGTCGTGGGCGGAGCCCTGCGCCGGGCCGCCCCGATGGACGAATTGATGGCGCTCCTGCTCATCTATGCCCGGGACGGCTTCGTCGGGCTCCGGATTCCCGTCGACATCGGAGCCTGGTGGGCGGCCAACGGTGATCAGATCAACCGCAGGTCCTGGATCGAGGCCCTGGATGGCTATCCGGAGCTGGCCCGAGCGGTGGGGGCGGCGGCGTTTGGTGTCTCGCAGCTGTTTGGCCTGTCTCTGGCCGAGGGCCTGCCCTGCGGGGTCATCGAGCAGCGCCGGACCCAGATCGCGCTCAGGTTCGCCGATCGGGCGGGACTGAACATCGGCCGCCCCGACGATCAGGCGGTCGTGGTGGACGGCCTGCTCGCTCCCGTCGCTGGCGTACCGGCGTTCGTCGAGCGTCAGTTCTGGCCCGTTCTGCCCGGCGAGCCATCGCTGCTGGAGCGAGTGCTGCACGCCGGTGCGCTCGGCCTGCGGTCCGCCTCCTTGCTGTGGAGCGTCCGCCGGGCGGGCTCGACGACCGGTACCCGGGTCTGATGGCGTTCACTCCCTGGCCGGATGGCTGATCAGCCCCACAGCGCCGTGCGCCGGCTTCTCGGCCGCGGCTCGATCTACACCCTGTGCTTCGGGGTCCAGCTCTCCGCCGGCCTGATCGTCACTCCGATCATGACCCGGCTCCTGCCCGCGTCATCCTTCGGCCGGATCGCCACGTGCCTGGTCGTGATCTCCTGCCTGCAGGTTCTCGCCACCGGAGGCCTGGCCGAGGTGGCGGGGCGGGCCTGGTTTCGCTCCGACGAGGGCCCGGACCATGCCCGCAGTCTCGCTGTCACCTGTATTCCGGTCGCGGTGCTGGTCGGGATCGTGTTCGACGCCACGGGCCCGCTCTGGGCCGGGGCTCTCTCGCTGCACTATGACTCCGCGCTGCGCCTGGCCGTGTGGACCGGGTGCGCCGGAGGCGTGCTGCTGGGGGCACAGTCACTCCTGCGCGCTGCCGACCGGGCCTGGGTGTTCCTGGGCATAACCGCCGTTGGCAGCGCCGGCGCGCAGGCGATCGGGCTGGGGTTGACGATCGCGTACCGGACGCCGGCCGCCTACGTCGCCGGGCTGGGGGTGGGAACCGCTGTCGCGGCCGTCCTGGCGCTCCATCTGGCCCGAGCGCTGCGCCGCAGACCGCCGTCGCTGCGCGAGATCCGGGCCGCGCTGGCGATCGGACTTCCGATGCTTCCGTACAACCTCGCCGTGTACTCGCTGGCCGCGTCAGACCGCCTGGTTGTGGCGGCCCTCCTCGGCCTGCCCGCCGCGGCGCGCTACCAGGTCGCCTATGCCGTGGGCGGCTTGGGGGTCACGCTGATCACCGCTCTGAACCAGGCCTGGCTGCCCCTGTTCCTGGGCGCCAGTGACCTCGAGCGCTGGACGGTCCTGGCCAAGACATCGGTCGCGGTCCATCGGATCGCGATCGGGATCTCGGGGGCGCTGGCGCTGCTGGCTCCGATCGGGCTCGCTTTCGCCGCCCCCGGCTCCTATGACCGCAGTTCGCTGGTCCCGGTGAGCGCAGTTATCGCCGCCAGCGCGCTTCCCTACGCGACCTGCTCGGCCTACTTCCATGGCCTGTTCTTCGAGGCCAGCACCCGGGTGATGGCGATCTCGGCGCCGATTGCCGCCGGGGTCAACATCGCGATGGACATCCTCCTGCTCAAGACGTGGGGGCTGATGGCGGCCGCGGTGGCCACGGTGGTTGCTTACGGCGTGTTCGCGATCGCGGGAATCTGGGGCAGCTGGGGCCGTCCCGGCCGGAGCGGTCTGCTCGGCAGCTCCGCGCTCAGCTGGCTGGCCGCCGTGCCCGCGGTCGTGTTCGGGGCGGTGTTGCCAGACGACGGCGAGGGGATCGTGATCCGGATCGTCCTCGCCCTGCTGCTGTTGCTGGCCGTGATCCGGCCCGCCCTGTCGCTCCGGGGTGGCCCGGAGCCGGAGGTCACGAGCCCCTAGCGCCCGGCGCGCCCGAGTCCCACGGGACGGATACTGGCTTCCAGCACGCGGGCATGGTGCTTCTGGCGCGGATTGACCGCGGTGCGGCGGGCGAGGGGGACGGGGAGCCCGAGGCTGTCTCCGTGGGCTCCGAAGTGCTGTCGGTAAGCGGCCAGACTCTGCCGGCCGCCGGCCAGCTGGGTCGCGTACCCGTAGTTGTAGAAATACGACTGGTAGGCCACCCGGTTGTTTCGAACCACGCTGGCGATGCCGTTGACGAACGTCGGGTCGTCGCCGAAGCCCTCGGCCTGGCTGCGTGGGCTCACACCCCATTCGGGGATGCTGATCGGCTTGCCGTGGGCGCGGGCGAAGTTCAGCACGTCCCGGATGCCGTCCGGAGCGGTGTAGGTGTCATTCCACCGGGCTGCAGCCGTGTTCCCGATCTTGCCTGTGTCGTAGGCGTCAACGCCGACTATGTCGACCACGTCATTGCCGGGATAGATGTACTTCAGCGGGATGGCGCGCCACAGGGCCGCGATGCACCAGTCAAAGCGAAAGTGAGCCCCGGGAACCGATTTCATGGCCAGGACGGTCTTGCGCCAGAACTGATCCCACAGCGCCCACTGCGCCCGGGTCGAACCCAGCGAGTCTGGGTACCAGCTGCCATTGGCCTCGTGCCCCAGGCGGATGATCGAATTCCCCAGTCCAGCCGCGACCAGGTTCTGAGCCAGCGTCTTGGCGTGACTGGCGTACTCGCCGGCGGCGCCACGGTGCAGCCAGTCATCGTGGTTGACGCTTGAGGGGAAGAGGTTCTGGGTGATGATCAGCCGGCGCGCCGTGCCCGGGGCGGTCGCCCACTGACTCCAGTCAAGGTCAGGCTCGTTGGTGTAATTGTCGAACCACGGCTTCTCCCACGTGGCCCAGGTCGGCGCGGCATCGTTGTAGACCAACGCGCAGTTGACCTGGTGCCCGATTAGGTGCTCGAACTGGTCCAGGATCGAGATCTTGTGAGCCGTGTAGACGCAGTCCGCCTTCGACGGCGTGCCCGTGGCTGCGGCGGAGGCGGTTCCAACCTCCCCGATCAGGCCGAGGCCCAGCACCGCCGCCGCGCAGGCGAGCGTCCGGACGGGCCGGCTGGGGAGGAACCGCATGCCCTGTGCATCGGAGCGAGTCGGGGAATGCCTTGAGCTTCCGGTGCCCCACTGGACGCGATACCCCGAAAAACCCGAGGCTGCGGCAGCCGTCACCGTTCTCGATCACGGGAGCTCCAACGAAACAGGTGATCTGTGAGCGAGTCCCTGTGAACCGCAGCTCAAACACTCCCCGGCGGAGCGCGGGCCCGGATGCCCGCGGTTCGGTGGGGAGTACCCGCGACAGGTGACGCCCGGCTAAGCGCTCACGACGGCGTGCCAGCCGGCCCCGAAGGGGCCGGTAAACCAGCCGGACGAGTCCCTAGTGGCGACTGCATGTATCGACCAACTAGGTTCGTCATCGTGCGACGAAGACACCGCTCCCGGACTCGGGGGTTGTACCGGTTGCCGGGCCAGGACTGTACCGGCCAGGCGGTACGTCAGGCGTCCTCGGGCGCTTCCGCCGGCGGCCGGTCGACGAGCGGCGATGCTCGGTGCAGCCATTCGCCGAACAGTGGGTCAACGATGTACCAGCTAGCGTCGCGCTGATCAACAAGTCCACGCCGCTGCAGGCGCTCGAGCGCTGGGCGCACGCGCGAGTGACTGGAGAAGCCGTAGCGCGTCGCCGTGGGCCGGCTCGTGACATTGTCTCCCCCGCGGTCGGCCAGTAACTGCAGCGCGCGGACCTCGTTGACCTCGCCCTCGTCGCCGCTCATCAGGACGTTAAGCACCGAGGCGAACTCGGACCGTTCGATGGTTTGCACGAGACGGTCGTGTGCGTGGATGACCGTCTCGAGTGTCACCGGCTGACCGTCTGGTGTGTCAACCCAGCACTCCCACGCGAGCTGCTGGGTGCTACGCGGGTGTGCGCGCGTGAGGTTGAGCAGATGGTTGAGTGCAGCATCGTCGGCCGGCTTCCGGGTTGCCTCGAATTGGAAGTCGAGGTACTCGAGGAAATCGGGCCAGCTGATGGCCGGCAATTGCATGTCCGCCGCCTCCCCAAAGATTGGCTGCTCGGAGTTCTCGAACATCATCTGGAGCGCGTTTCGGATCGAGCCGGTGAACAGCAGGGAGACGTGGTTGGCGCCTGAGCTCATGAGGGCCGAGCGGATAATCGCCAGCGGATCCCCGGGACAATGGCGGAGCCGCTGAAACTCGTCGAAGATAACGACGAGATGGTCAGACAGGGAGCGGAGCGCGAGGAGCTGTGCGTGAAGCGTCTCCGCATCTTGTGCCGGACTGAGCGGTGAACTCTTCACCGTTCCCTTGATGACCTTGATGTCGAAGCCGATCTGTTTCTCCAGGGCGCTGATCTGACGCGCGGCGGCACGCCGCAGCTGCTTGACCGGGTGACCGATCATCGCGTCATGGACGCAGCCAATGAATCCGGGGATGCTCACCACTCGCTGAAGGTTGACCTTGACCACGTCGAACGGCGGCGCATCGTCGCCATGCGACTTCGCCAGCTCGAGGCTCAGCTGGTTGGTGAACGTAGTCTTGCCCGTATCGCGAGGGCCGAACAGCGCGACGTTGGTCTGCCCCTTCAGAGTGAGGGCGACCTGGTTTGCGAATGCATCCATCCCGACGATCTTCGAGGGGTCATCGAGTGGGCGATCCCAGACGAATGGGTTCAGTGCGACGGCCACAAGAAGATTGTACCACCTACCCGGTCCAACTCTGGACCGCTGCTGCGGTACAGTAATTGACGGCGGCGGCCCCGCCGGATAGGCATTTCTGGAGTGGAGTCAGACGGGATCGAACGCGCGACCTCCTACTCACAGAAGGGTGATTCGCTCCGCCAGATAGCGCCCGAGCGCGTTCTCGGAGCAGTGGGTCTCCCACCAGTCCACGCTGGCGCGGTGGTAGCGCTCGGCGGTACCCGGGTCATCGAGCAGGGGCGCGAGCACGTTCCCGAGCTCGTTCCACCGCCTGACCGTGATCGTGGGCGCCCCGCGATAGAACCAGTGGTCCGGCAGGGGCTCGCACACGATGACGCAGCCCGCCCTGAGCGCCTCGAAGTAGCGAAACGTCTCGGGCGAATTACCCCGCGGCACCAGGCAGATCCTGGTCTGGGCCAGGAGCTCCGAGTAGGACTCGGTTAGCTCACGGGCCTGGCGATCCTCTCCGGGCTGGAGCGCCGGAAACGAGGGCAGTGCCACGGTGGTGATCGGCTCCCCGGGCCTGTCTGTGGCCAGCTGCGCCAGCGCCCCGAGCATCTCAGCCCGCGCGCGCTCCTTGGGGGTCGAGATGCGCCCGCGCCACCCGGGGGCGCGGCGGGGGTCGATCCCGCTGCCGGCGAATGACACCGACCACCGCCGCTCGGCGAACGGCACCGGCGGGCGCGCGTCCTGGTTGTAGTAGCCGAGCGGGATGGGGTAGATCGGCGGGCGCCGGCGCCAGGGCCGGCCCGACGCCCAGGCCCGGGATCCCGCACCGGGGAGCCACAGAGCCGCCCGCCGTGCGAAATGAGCCAGCTCGAGCGCCTCGAGGACGCCGGGCCGGGAGCCGAGCGGCATCCACGGCGGTCGGGTGCCATAGCACTTGAAGGTGACCCGGACGTCCTGGGCCCAGCGCGGAATCCGGGCGTCCTCGTCGCCCTGGACGATCGTGACCACGTCCGAGCCCGTCACAGGCAACGTGTCGGTGTCCCAGGTCAGCACGAAGGTCAGGGGCGGGCCGGGGCCCAGAAGCCTCGCCGCCGCGGCGAGGGCATGCCCGAGATAGGCCACGTCGTGGCCGGTGTCGTCGGTGGGCTCGGGCGGGCTCCACTCGACCGGTGCCCGGTTCTTCCGGCAGACCAGGAAACGGTGACGGGCGACGGCCGGGTCGCTCACCACCGGACGAGCTCGCGCAGGAATCCGGCCCCCTGGACCACGTGATCCACCACGGTCAAAACGGCGCCGGTGCGCCGGTTGCGCAGCGCCGGGATCAGCAGCAGAGCGGGGAACGGGGCGAACACCCGGGTCAGCGGCAGCCCGAGCAGGAACAGGGCGTAGGCGAACGGCACCGGATCGTCCCGCCATCCCGTGCGCAGCCGCCGGCGATGCTTGGTGTACAGGCGAGCCCGAGCGCGTCCGTACACCCACGCCCGCTTGACCTGGCGCCGCCGGGAGCCCCAGTCCGCGCTGACGACGGCCTCCGGGACGCTGCGCAGGCGGAATCCGGCGTCGATCAGGCGCCAGGAGAAGTCGACATCTGACCCGTACTCGAATGTCTCGTCGAACCCACCGATTCGATCGAACGCGCGCCGCCGGAACGCCATGTTGATGGTCGGACACTCCGAGACGTACGTGCTGCCGGAGCTCCCGTGGGCGTCATAGAGGTCAACCGGCCCGCGTCCCACGGTGCGGCCGGCTGTGACCTCCTCCGCTCCGCTCAGGATCGGTGCCAGCAGGGTGGCGGCCCAGCCGGGCGTCGGCAGGCAGCCGCTGTCGGTGAAGACCACCACCTGTCCCCGGGCCTGACGCACGCCGGCGTTGCGCTGGTGGGCGATCGAGACCCGAGTCCCGGGGGGAGGCTCGAAGTTGATCCAGGTCACATCCGGATGGCCAACTCGGATGTGATCCAGCCTGCCGCTCGACGCGTCGACGACGATGACCTCGGCGGCCTGGGTGAGCTGGGCTGACTGAGCGCACACGACGTCCAGCGTCTGCTCGAGCAACGGCTCGTCCTTGGAGATCAGGATGAACGAGATCTCAGGGGTGCTGGCGGCCGGTGGGTCCACTTCGGCACCGAAGGTAGCCGACCTCGATGCACTGCGCCCACGGGCTCTCGGTACCATCCCGGCCAGTTGTTCGCGCGCAATCGACGACATGGCCGGTATGACCATCTCGCCTCGGATCTAGCCCGTTCGTACCTTCTGCGGTTCGGCCCGCGGGCGCGGCGCAACCAGCGTGAGGATGACCGGGTCCGGATGGTCGCCGCCGCGAGCCTGCGGCCCGATTCGTGCTGCGTGGACATCGGCGCCAATGCGGGACAGATCCTCTCGACCCTGGTCGAGATCGCCCCCGACGGCAGGCACATGGCGTTCGAGCCGGTGCCGGCCCTGGCGGCGGCCCTGTCAGCGCGCTTTCCCCACGTGGATGTGCGCCAGATGGCTCTGTCCAACGATCGGGGGCAGACGGACTTCGTCGTCCACACCCAGCTCCCCAGCCGCAGCAGCCTGCGTGCCGTCGGCTACGGCCCAGAGGAGACGGAGACGATCACGGTCGAGACCGACCGGCTGGACGACGTGCTGCCCGAGGGCTATGTCCCGGATCTGATTAAGATCGATGTCGAGGGGGCTGAGCTTCTCGTCCTCGAGGGCGGAGCGAGAACTCTTGCGGACCACCGCCCACTGCTTCTGTTCGAGCATCAGCTCGAAACCGCTCAGCACTATGACGCCCAGACCGCGACCCTGTGGGACCTCCTGGATGAGCTCGGATACCGCATCTTTGACATGGATGGGCAGGGCCCGTACACGCGGCCAGCGCTGGAGGACACGGTGGCGAGCGCCCGCCGATGGAACTTCCTCGCCCGGGCCCGGACCTGAGACTCGGTTGATCTCGCGGATCAGGGCAGCCACGCAGCGCACACGCCGCGCGGTGGCGCCGGGCATCGCCGTGGCCGTCGTCGCGGCGCTCGTCGGAGGATGCGGGTCATCGGATCGGGCCCAGCGGAGCGGCCGCCTCGTACCACCCCTGAGAACCCGCACCTGCGTGTACTCCGGTAACTCGCTGCTGGGGCTGTATGACTTCGATCAGCTCGTGCACGCCCAGATCGGGTGCGTGGTCGTGTTCGCTGACGCGGCTTCCACCTGGGCCGAGTGGGAGGCGCCGTGGTTCCTCGCCAACCGAGGGCCCGACGAGGACTGGACGCACTTCGCGACGCAGACCGGCCACAGCCTCATCATCACCATCAACCTGATCCCGGGCCCCCTGACCACCGGGGATTGGCGGGCCCAGGGAGCCGCCGGGGCGTATTCCGGCTACGCCCGCACGCTGGCGGCCAACCTGGTCGCGGCCGGTCTCGGCAACGCGACGATCAGGCTGGGTCACGAGGCGAACGGGACCTGGTACCCGGACAACGTCGGCACCACGCCCGCCGAGTGGGCGCAATGGAAGAGCTTCTGGCGGGACACCGCTCTGGCCATGCGCTCGGTGCCCGGCAGCCACTTCCAGTTCAACTGGTGCATCGCGGCCGGATTCAGGGCGATTCCCTTCTCGGCCTATTACCCGGGCGACGACGTCGTGAACTCGATCGGCGTCGACGTGTATGACCAGGGGGCGCCGCAGGGCCAGAATCGCTGGGGCTATCAGCTCAACCGGCCCGGCGGCGTGGCCGCGATCGAACGGTTCGCCCGGGCCCACCACAAGCCGCTGTCGGTACCGGAATGGGGGCTGGCGCCCACGGCCTCAAACGGGGGCGGAGACGATCCGGCCTTCGTCCAGGGGCTCGTGGCCCTGGCGCACCGCACGTCGATCAGCTTCCAGTCCTACTTCTTCGCCCACACCTCGCGCACGGAGCTGCTCAGCGCCAAGAACAGCCTGCAGGTCTACGACGGCGAGCTTCTGAACCCCTAGTGCCGCCTCAGCGGGCGCTGCCGGTCTCGAAACCGTTGATCAGCGCGGCGTAGGTCTGCGGGAGGCCGTCTTCAACCGTGATCTCGGCCTGCCAGCCGAGTTCGCGCTGGGCCCGGGACGGATCCAGGCAACTGCGCTCGAGCTCGCCCTCCCGCAGCGGCGCCAGTTCGGGCTCGAGGTTGGTTCCCGCAGTCCGCTGGAGGATGTCCAGCAACGTGGCGACGTCGGTCTCGACGCCCGTGGCGACGTTGAACACCCCCTCGATGCCCGACGCCTTGAGCATCGCCGAGACGACGTCGAAGACATGGACGTAGTCGCGTGACGGGCGCCCGAAGCCGAACAACTGCGGCGTCTCACCCTTCCACAGCTTGTACGCGAAGATCGACACCACCCCGGCCTCCCCGTGGGGACTCTGCCGGGGCCCGTAGACGTTGCCCAGGCGGCAGATCGCGTGGGGAATTCCCCCCGACGCCGCCCACGTGCGCATGTACGCCTCGCCGCCCACTTCGAGGCGCCGTATGGCGCCAGCGGAGCCGGGATCCGGTCCTCACTGGTGGGGATCGGCGCGTCGTTTCCGTACAGCGCACCGCCCGTAGAGGTGAACACCACGGGAGCCCCATGCCGTTTGGCGGCCTCGAGGATGTTGAGCGTCCCGTGGACATTGACCGCGCAATCGAGCGCCGGGTCCTTGACTGACACGATCACGCTGGACTGGGCCCCGAGATGAAAGATGGCCGAGGGCTTCGCCGCATCGATGACGCGGTCGACTGCGGCGGTGTCGACGATGTCAATCACCTCGAGAGTCGCCTCGGACGGAACTCGCTCGGCGTCTCCTGAGGACAGATCATCGATGACGATCACGGACCGGCCTTCGCCGATCAGGGCATCTGTGACGTGGGAGCCGATGAAGCCCGCACCCCCGGTTACGACTGCCGTGTTAGTCATCGGGAGACCCTCCGTCGAAGATTTCGCGGCAGCCTACAGCGGGCCGCTGAAACCTGACGTGAGCGTCGAGCCAAATAGGCACAACCTTCCCGGGAGCTTCACTAGAGCTGGCTGAACGCCGCGTACGTCGCTCGGGCGGCCGACTCCCAGCTTTGCGTCGGCGCCTGTGCTGCCGCGGCCCGGCTCGCTCGCGCCAGTGCCTCGGGGGACAGCGCGGCAAACTCGGTCAGCGCCGCGCGGAGGCCGTCCACGGTCGGCGGATAGCGCCGGATCCCCTCGCCGGCCAGATCCCGAAACGCGGGCAGATCGGGAACCAGGACCGGGCGCCCGTGCTCGAGGGCGAGGAGGACGGTGCTGCTCGTGGTCACGCTCGCGATAGGGCAGGACGACCGTGTCGCAGGACGCCAGCAGCGCCGCCACCTCTGCGTCGGGCACCCGAGCCAGGCGGAGGTCGACCCGCCCGTGGCCGGCGCCGGCCAGCTCCCGCAGGCGGTCACGCAGCTGCGGATCGGGACACGCCCCCGCAACCACCACCCTCAGCTCGATCGCCGGATCCAGGCCGGCAACAGCGGCGAGGAGATCCTCGACCCCCTTGTAGGGCAGCACATTTCCGAAGAACAGAAGCGTCCAGGGTGGCTCACCGCTGCCCGCGGCGCGGCTGGGCTCCCGGGTCAGACGGGGGCTGAACGGTCCGGGCGCGATCACCTCGGCCCGCCGAGGCTCGAGACCCAGGCGGCCCAGCTGTTCGAGCGCCCGCGCATCGTGGGCGATCACGAGCGAGCTCGCCCTGACCAACCACCGCCTGGCCACGAGATCGTCAGCGAACACACGATCGTGGGGGAGGGCGTTGTGGGCCGTCCAGACGATGCGCAGGCCGATCGCTCGGCAGGTCAGGAGGACCAGTCCGAACCACAGCTGGGCGGCCCAGCGTCCGGCCCGGCCGGCCCAGGGGAAGGAAAAGCCGAACACCCAGTGCAGATGCAGGAGCCGCCAGCCGCGCAGCCGGAGCGTCAGCAGCTCGAGCGGGAGGAGCAGCAGGTTCGCCGTCTGGGAGCCCGTCAGCTCACCCACGTACCTGACCCGGACCCCGAGGCGGCCGAGCTCGCGGTACAGGTACTCCTGGTAGGGGTTCACGTCCCGGGGGAGGGCGAGGAGCTTCATCCCATCACCGCCGTCTCGCCGGCTCACCGGTGAAACACGCGGCTGTCACCGTTTGCGTACACGGCGTTGTAGTACGCGTTGAGGAAACCGCTGGGCCATTGATAGAGCGCCGCTGTGCTGCCGACCTGGCCCCGGGCGCGACCCAAGACGGTGTTGGTCCGCGTGCCGTAGATCCACGCGTCGCGGTCCAGGGTCTCGGGCGTGAGATCAGTGAGCGCGGCCCGGCCGCTGGTCAGAGCCACGCGGAGCTGTCCGTAGCGGTCCGCGTAGAGCAGCTGATCCGTGCTGTGGTCTGAAGCCCAGCTCGCGGCCGCCAGCTCGGCCGGGGTCATGTACTGGCGCTCGAAGTCCTCGCCACGCTGCGAAATGTTCAACGAGGTGCCTCCGCCGGACACGAGCGCGGTCAATCCGGTCTGGTAGGCGAACACGAGCGCCAGGGCCAGGGCCGTGACCCCGGCCAGGGCCGGTGCATGCCAGCGCGGGTCACGGCGCCGGTAGACCCATTGCTCCCGGCGGGCCCGATCCCACCGCCGGACGCGATCCGTCACGGCCTGGGCCGACCACGCCGCGGGCATGGTCAGCACAATCAGCGCCTGGAGCAGGGCGCGGGTCTGGTTGTACGCCTCGGCCACGGTGCCGCTGAAGCGGATGACCACCAGGCCGCCCACCAGGCTCAGCGTGAGGATCCCGATCTCGCGGGCGAGCGGGGGCCCCCGGCGCTGGATGGCCATCACGAGAGCACCCAGCGCGCCGAAGATCAGCATCAGCTGACCGATCGCGATCCACAGGTTTCGCACCCCGGAGGCGAGGGCGGGAACGCGGACGCGCGGCACCGGAACGGCCGCCGGCTGGAGCTGGTACCGCGCTTCCCGGGCGGCAGCCAGGGGATGGATGTATCCCGATCGGCTGCGATAGTCCTTGACCGCCAGCTGCTCGAACGAGGATCCCGCCACTGACTTGCCCACGTTGCCGCTGAAATAGCTCGTGATGAGGTTGCCGGTGTGGTTTGGCACCAGGTCAAGGCCCTTGGACTCGAGCGAGTTCGCGAGCGAGGTCAGGTTGTTGGCGGAGTGGGTGACGGCGCTGTACCAGATCGCCGCCCCGCCGCCGATGACCGCGGTGGCGCACAGAAGTGGCAGAGACAGCCATGGGAGCGGCCGGAAGCGGGAGATGATGGCCTGCAGGACCAGCGCCGCCAGCATCGCCGGGGCGGCCAGATAGGCGCTTGAGTAGTGCGACACCACGAGTCCGACCGAGAGCGCCACGACCAGCCGGAGCTGAGCTCCGCGGGGCAGACGGTCATCGAGCAGCGCCGAAACCAGTGCGGCGAAGAAGACGAGTCCGATCTCCTGTCGGGCGATCTCCGGCAGGAGCTGGAAGAAGTAGCTCTGGATGATCAGCAGGGCAGCGGCTCCGGCGGCGAACCGGCGCCGCATGACCCGCTCGGAGACCAGGAAGATCGAGACGGGGATCATCGCCCCGAGGACGGGATACAGCGCCTTGAAGGCGATCAGGGGCGTCAATCCTGTGAGCGAGGCCAGGACGCTCGGGAGGATCGTGAGGCTGAGCATCGCGCCGTAGGGATCGTTGTGGTGGACCGCGTGCCAGATCCCCGCCGCCTGGATGTGCTGGGCGGTGTGGAGCTCGGTCGTGATGTCGAAGCCGATGATCTCCTGGCTGCGGAGCGAGAAGGCCCATTCGGCGGCCAGCGCGCAGCCGAACAGGAGCATCGCCACCTGCGCCCGGCCCAGGCGATGGCTGAACGCCGAGGCAGAAGAAGAGCGCCGCGACCGCGAGGCCTGCCGCCAGCCGCGCCGCCAGCGTCCCGTCACCGTTGGTGAGCAGGAGGGCGCCGACAGCCGAGGCGAGCGGGATCAACAGCGGGGCCAGGAGGAGCGGCCGGCCCAGGAACGCAGGCCAATCGAACCTGGCCACCGAGCCGCGGCGGATGCCCAGCAGCCACAGCACGAGGCTGACCCCGATGACTGTCAACGCGGTCGTGTCACCGTGCAGCGGCCGGGCCACGCCCACATGCGGCCCGATCAGATCGGCGCCCGTCCCGGCCGCCATCAGGACCAGCAACGCCGCGGTGGGGATATAGATCGGATACGCGGTCACGGCGGCGCTCGGAACACCGAGAGCCCGCAGCGCCAGCACCCCGGGCACGCTCAGGCTCAGCAGGACGAGGACAAGGTCCGCCACCCACGTGCCCCGTGCGGGCAGGACGGCGGCCATCACGATCAGGGCGAGCAGACTCGGGATGCAGGCCGGGAGCCGGCGCCGAGCTCGAGGCGCTGCCGCGCGTTCGGGCTCAGCGGGCCGGGAGATCGTGACCGCGGTCATCGGGCGCTCCCGACGGTTCGGCCGTCACGGGCGAGCTGCTCGTACAGGGCCACGGTCTCGGCCACGATCTCGGCCAGATCAGCGTTCGGGGCGACGGCGCTGGGCGACACCGCGTCGGCGTGCAGGAAACGCGAGAGCTCGCGGGCGAGCGCGGGCGGATCCCGGGGCGGGAACGGCGTTCCGCAGCTGATCGCGGCCAGCTCGCCGACGTCACTGGTGAGCACCGGTGTGCCGGCCGCGACGGCCAGGCTGGCCACGCCGCTCTGCTCGCTGCGGCGGTAGGGAAGTACCGCCACCGCGGCGAGGTCAAACCAGGCTCGGATCTCCTCGGTCGGCACGAACCCGGCAAAGCTCACATGCCGGCTGAGCCCGAGCTCTGAGACCTTGCGTTTGATCCGCCTCAGGTGGAGCCGGTCACGAAGCTCGAACAGCCGGAAAGCCCCGAAGCGGCGGCGGACCTCACCGGCGATCACGACCCTCACCCCGTCCAGCTCGCCCTGAGCTCCCAGGATGCCCGCCGCGTCGACGAGATCCTCGAGCCCCTTGTCCACGTCGATGAACCCGAAGGCGAGGACGATCCGGTTCTCACCCAGTGAGAGCCGGCTGCGAAGCTCGTCGGGAGTCACCTCGGAGGTCTCCAGCTCGGCACGGGGGTGGGCGATCACCGTCGCCGGCCAGGGCCGGTCAGCGATCCGGGTTTCGATCGCGCGCCGTGCCGACTCCGTATGGACGATGATGCGGTCAGCCCGCCGGGCCACGCGGCGATACAGGGCACGGCCGGGGCCACGCAGGGAGTCGGTATCGCGCGTGACCTCGTGCATCGTGACCACGATCGGGAAGCCGAGCTCCCGGAGCTGATCGACCAGACGCAGCAGACCCGGGATGAGCGCGCCGTATGCCGCGACGGCGAACTGGACGTGCACGACGTCCGGCGCGAACGTCCGGCCGGCCGAGACCGCGCGATGCACGGATCCCCACGGCGCCGCCGGCAGTGACCCGAGCACCTCGGGCGGCGGCACGTCGGACACGCGAGCCGAGATGACGCCGGTCTCGTGTCCTTGAGCCAGCAGCTCGCGTCGGACCAGGCTGGTGTAGGCAGCGATCCCGTCGCGCTCGGGCGGGTACGGGGACACGAGCAGGACCTTCATGACAGGGCCGCCGCCACGCGCCAGGTGATGCGCTTCCAGTCGTACTCCGCCAGCCAGCGGCGATCGGAGGGCGCCGACGCCGCGCTCCGATCGAGCACCGAGCCGATCGCAACGGCGAGAGCCGCGGCGTTTGGCTCGCAGACGACCCCGGCCCCGTCGGAGCGCTCCACCAGATGACGGGCCAGGTTGTCCGGTGCTGAGGTGGTGATGACGGGAACTCCGCACGCCAGGGCCTCGAGAACGGCGATCCCGAACCCCTCGCGCTCGGACGCGAATACGGCCACGCGGGCGGCCTTGAGCTCGGCGTAGAGCTGGTTCTGGCCGTCGATGTCCTCTCGGATCTCCACCAGGCCGGAGAGGCCGAGCTCGTCGATCCGGCCCGCGATCGAGGCGCGCTCAGGCCCCGTGCCGATGATGCGGGCGCTCACGGGCCGCCCCTGGTCACGGAGGCTGGCCAGAGCGTCGAGGAGCATGTCCGTGCGCTTATGGGGGAGCAGCCGCCCCACCACCACGACGTCGCGAGGGTCTGCCGCCTCTGGCAGGTCCACGATCGATTCCAGGTCGATCCCCACCGGGATCACGACGATCGGCAGGCGCTCGCCCGTGTACTCGCGCAGCCGACTGGCGGTCTGGGGCGTATCGGCGATGATCATGTCCGGCAGGCGCATGGCCAGGCTCTCGAACATCCATCCGATCTGCCCGGCGCGTCCAAGATAGGTGCGCCAGTACTCCGGTCCCCACAATTCGTGCCAGGTCACGACCAGGCGACGCCGGCGAATCAGCGCGACCAGCTTGAGCGGCAGCAGCTGGATGTAGGGCATATGGTCGGCCTGGATCACGTCAAAGCGCTCCCCCAGGAGCCGCAGGCAGCAGAGCCCGAACATCAGCGCCTGGCGGATCGAGCGCCGATTGCCGCTGTAAAGCGGCAGCAGGGGGGAGATGGCGTGATAGGTCACATCCCCGTCCTGTCTGATCCGGGGACCCCGCCACCAGTTCATCGTGTAGACGTGGACGTCGGCCCGCTCGGCCAGCCGCCGGGACAGCTCCATGTACAGCATCTCCTTGCCGCCACGATGAAACGGGCCGATGGCGTCGGTCACGAGCGCCACGCGAGGCTGACGATCAGCCAAAACAGGTCTCCCAGTAGCCGATCGACTCCGGAGGGTTCCCGCTCAGCGCCACGTGGATCCGGAACTGGGAGGGAACGGACTGTCGGCGGCCGGGAACGTGGCGGCTCGAGCAGCGCACCGCGATCACGTCGTTCACCAGAGCCGCGTGGCCGGCTCGCGCCCCATTGATCCCGGTGGCGACTGGGGTTCGGGGCGTGGCGAAGATGCTCCAGCGGTAGCTCATCGACCCGTGGGTGTGGTTGGCGATCCAGAACGACACGGTCACATACGCGATTCCGTGCCTGGATTGCACGGGCTCGCTGCCCACGGTGCCGGGGGCGGTGAAGTAGAGCGCGGTGTACGGCTGCCGGTGCGCGCCGAGGCCGAGCGACGAGGTCACACGGCGACCGGCGTGCGTCTGCGCGAACCCAACGGCGGCCAGCACCAGCGCGATGATCACCACAGAAATGGCAACTTTCCAGCCAGAAACGGGCGGGCGGGGCGGCTCGGCGGGCGCTGTGGCGACCCCGCTGCGATCGCCGTCCGGTGACTCGGGGTCGGGCGCGGTGTCTCCTGGACCGAGCGCCGGGCGCGTGGCCGGCGGCGCGGGTGATCGGGCCAGGGAGCGGGCCACGGCGCCGGCTATCCAGAGCCCCCGGGTTGCCGCGCGCCAGTTCATGTAACGGTTGGTTGCTCGTTGTCAGCGGACATGGGTCAGCGCTTGCGCTCCGAACACCTTGCCAAAGCTCAATTGCGGAGGCGGCGTAGATCTACGAATGACTCCACGAGCCGGCGCTCGCTGTCCGGATCGCCCGTCTTGAGGCTGTGAACGATCGCGTGATTGGCCGCCACGAGTTCCTCTGGTGTGGCCAGGAGGCCTCGATGCCGCAGGGCAAAGGGCTCACCGCCGGCGACGAGCGATCGCAGGCGAAATCCGGCCGAGCGTAGAAGCAGGGCGAGAATCACGTCCTCGCTCAGCCCGGTGCCCTGGCTGATCGTGGGATCGTCGAGACCGCCCGCGATTCGGACGGCGCGCGCCGCGGCGGCCGAGACCGCATAGGAACCTCCGAGACAATGCTCGCCCAGCCGGTAGCCGTGCCGGCGGGCGGAGATCACAGCGCGCGTGAGGAAGCGGCGTTGTCGCCCGCGCCTGCCGCTCACGCTCAGTGCGATCCGTCGAGGCGCAGCGCTGGTTCGGATCTGGAGCGGTGAACAGGCCAGGAGCAGCTGGCGGCGCCAGAGCGAGATGTCGCGCAGGGCACCCCCGGCGACGTTCCGCTCACAGGCACCGCACAGTCCGAGCGCCGGATCCTCGAAAGCCAGCTCGAGGCCAGGGCGAAAGTCCCCGATCACCATCGCGTCGGTGTCGAGCTTCAACGCGTACTCGTACGGGCTCTCGGACAGCCAGCGCAGGAACACCAGCGTCGAGGCCGTCATGCGGTCATTCGCCAGCCCCGTCGAGCCGGCCAAAGGCGAGCGCAGGACGGCGGTCTGCTCCGGATTCCAAGCCACATGTGCCGCCAGGTCGCGGCCCGAGGGGGCGTCATCCACGAGCACCAGCCCACCGTTCGAGCCGACGTTGGCTGCGAGGCTCTCGGTCACGGCCTCCAGGCGCCTGAGGTCCTCGGGGTCTGGCCCCACGGGTATGAACACGACGAACCGCACAGCGCCAGCGTAACGCTGGGAATCGCTTGTACGGACCGGCCGATAACGTCAGGCGGCGCCCGTGACCAGCGTGCCAGACACCAGCGGTGGATCGGCTCCGGCGCCCGCCGTGAGCGTGGTCGTTTGCAGCCACAACGGCGCGGGGACGATCGCTCGCACGCTGGCCAGCCTCCAGCGCCAGTCAATCGGCGCGGAGCGCTACGAGGTGATCGTGGTCGATGACGGTTCGACTGACGGCACCGGGGAGGTGGCCAAGGGCTTCGGGGTGCAGGTCGTGAGGTTTGACTCGAGCATCGGGCTGGCGGCGGCCCGGAATGCCGGTGTGCGTGCCTCCCGCGGGGAGATCGTCGCCTTCACCGATGACGATTGCGAGCCTGATGCCAGCTGGTTGGCCGCCCTGCTGGAGGCATTTTCGAAGTCCGATGCCGGCGGGGTGGGGGGGCGTGTGGTCCCTCGGTGCACCAACGCCTTCCTCCTGGGCTATCTCGAGACGCACAACCCGCTCAAGCCACTCCGCGCCGAGCTGTTTGACTCGGGTCTGCCTCGCCGTCTGCTGCTGTACCTACACCGGACGATGATCGGCGAGCCCGAGCCATCAGACGGTGCGTTGCTCTACTCGCTGGTTGGGGCGAGCATGGCGTTTAGGGGGTCGGTGCTATGCAGTTTGGGGGGCTTCGACGAAGCATTCTCATTTGGGGGTGAGGATGAGGACATATGCAGACGCGCGCATGCGCAACCCACGCCGATCCCACTGCGGTACGCGCCCGCGGCGGGGGTTCTGCACAACTTCTCCCCGAACGTGAAAGACGTGCTCCGGCGCGCCCGCTCCTACGGCCGGGGAACCGCGCGGGCAGCGATCAAGCACCCGGACATGCGGCCGATCGTCTTTCCGTTCCCGCTCGTCATGGCGGGGCTCCTTGTGGGCGGCGCGGTCTCGAGTCGCCGGGCGCTTCTGGCCCTGGGCGGAGTGATGCCCTTAGCGGCATATCCACTCTGGATCGCGCCGGCCTGGCGATCGAGATCCTTGAAGCCGGTTACCTACCCACTGCTCGAAGTCCTCCGGGAAGCGCTGACGATGGTCGGCGAGCTGGAGGGCTGGAGAGCCGGGTACGAGCCTCGCTCGAGCGTGTTCACAAGCTAGCCACGACCGCGGGAAGGGCGCGTGCTACACGTGTCGTGCGGTGTCAAACCGAGTGTCAGTCACCTGGCCGCATGGCCATGAACCCGGAGATGTCCTGGTACTTCTGGCGATTGGACACATTGTCAAACTGGGTGTCGGTTCGTATGTACGCGTGGCCATGAGCAGAGCGGTGTTCTCGTCCGTTTGGCCATTGGACACATAATCTGCTAAACCGTATCCTGCAGTGCTGCGGCCGGCCGGTTTTGGGGCTGTAGGAGACCAGCACGCGCAAGAGTAACTGAATAAGCACTAGGCGTCTGGGCGGAGGCTAGGGAGCGGGCCACCGGCCGCGATGAGAGCTGCCGTTATACAGGGGGAAGTCGCGTTGCTCAACGCGTGGAGATTGCAACGGAGGACACCACATCACCACCACTCAAACAAGGCGAGGCACTGAGGTGGCTAGTGACGCGAAGCGCAAGCTTCCGCTGACGCGCTCCCAAGGGTCGAGATTTCGCCGCCGTCTGGCCGACGACTCGCTTGGGGACGCCGGCGCCGCCGCCGTGCAGAGGTGCATGCCGCCATCGCCCCGTATGGGAGATCCTCCCGGGCCTCGGCCACATGTCGAAGAGCTCTGGCGCCCTGGTTTCGCGCCGGCGCGACGCGATGTTTCGTCGGACGCTTGCCCTGGCCGATCTGGCCGGGACATATCTGGCCCTTCTGACGGTTGTGGTCCTGGCCGGGGGAACTCCGCCGTTGCGACCAGCCGCAGTGCTGCTGGTGCCATTCGTCTTGGTGCTGAATAAGGTGATCGGCCTCTACGATCGTGACCAGCACACGCTGCACAAGACGACGATCGACGAGGCGCCGTTACTGATCAACACGGCCGTCTTTTACGCCCTCTTCGTCTGGCTCACGGAGCAGGTGATACTCGGCGGCCTTCTCGGCCGCGCCCAGGTTTTCGGCCTGGCCGTTCTCAGCTTCACGTTCGTCATCATCGGCCGCGCAGCCGTCCGGTGGTTCGTGCTCTCGCTCACCTCGGCCGGAGCGCTGCGTGGTGCTTGGAAACGCCGTCGACGCCGAACGAACGACGCGGCAGGCTCGCAAGTTCCTCCGGAGTGAACGTCACTCTCGTGGGCCGACTGGCGCTAGGCCCGGATCAGACCGGCGCTGAGCCAATCGAAGACGCGAGCCTTGGTGACGTCCGCTCGCTCGCATCCGTGATCAGCCGAGCACGAGGTCGAAAGAGTGATCATCGCTCCAGACAGCCATGACCAGGAGGAGATCCTCGAAGCGATCCGGCTGATCAAGGCTTTGGGCGTCAAGGTCAGCGTTCTTCCTCGCCTGCTCGAGGTCGTCGGTTCGTCGTCGACGTTTGACGAGGTGGGGGGGATCACGTTGCTCGGCGTGCGCCAGTACGGGCTGCCGAAGTCATCCCAGTTCCTGAAGCGCGTGATGGACATCGTCGCCTCTGCGGTTGGCCTCTTTCGTGCTCGCGCCGCTCCTGCTTGCTCCTCGGGCTTGCCGTCAAGCTGGACTCGCGCGGCCCGGTGTTCTTCCGTCAGCCTCGCGTGGGCCGAAAGGGTGACCGGTTTGACATGTTCAAGTTCCGCTCGATGGTGCCCGACGCCGAGCGGATCAAGGCTCAGCTGCGCGAGCAGAACGAAGCTGAGGGCGGCTTGTTCAAGATCAGCCGAGACCCGCGCGTCACCCGGGTGGGGCGCTTCCTGCGGCAGACGTCGCTGGACGAGCTCCCACAGCTATTCAACGTGCTCCGAGGAGAGATGAGTCTTGTGGGTCCGCGGCCCTGTGCCCGACGAAGACTCTACTGATCGAGGGCTGGCAGCGCCGACGGCTCGCGGTCAAGCCGGGCATGACCGGCCTGTGGCAGATCTTCGGCTCCGCCCGGATCCCGATGAACGAGATGGTGAA
>CAWGIA010000003.1:0-1044206 GCA_963822535.1 uncultured Solirubrobacterales bacterium | reverse complement strand
CCGAAGGTCGCGGGTTCGAATCCCGCCCCGCTACTCGAAAACCCCGGACTGAGGCCTCCGTCATCGGGGGCCCTCGTGTTCTAGGAGCCTCCGGTGGGCGTGTCGCGGTTTGACGTCGTCGTCTGACTGGAGCGGCTTCCGAGGGCTCTATCCGACTTTATGTCGCATGGTGGGATAGAGCCGCGCCTGAGCGGATCGTCCTTCGAGTATGAGGATCTATACCCGTCTATCCCCCGAACGGGTATATTGCGGGATAGATGGTGATGGGTCGGGGCCAGGACACCTTCAATCCGTACACCCCGGATGCGGGGGCGCGACCGCCGGCGCTGGTTGGTCGTGACCGGGAGCTTGACCACCTGCAGAGCATCATCACGCAGTTGAGTGCGGGCGGTACCGAGCGTCATCTGCTGATTACCGGCCTGCGTGGTGTCGGTAAGACGGTGATGCTCAACGAGTTTGAGAACGCGTGTGCCGAGGCCGGCTGGCCGGCCGAGAGCAAGGAGGTGGCGCGGGATTCGTCGGTGGCGGTTCTCGTGGGCCGCAGCGCGAGCCGAGCTTTGCGGCAACTGTCGCTGAGGGCCAAGATCACCGACCGTCTGCGGCGCGCGATGCGTGTTCTCACCTCGTTCGAGGTGACGCTGCCCGGCGAGATCAGCTTCAAGCTCGGGGTAGACGCGCTGGCCGGCCACGCCGACTCGGGCGACTTGGCCGATGATCTGCGTGACGTGCTCGTCTCGGTCGGGGAAGCGGCCGCGGAGGCCGGAGTCGGGTTCGCGCTAGTGCTCGACGAGCTGCACAACCTCTCGGCCCGGGACTATGAGGCGCTGATCATGGCGCTGCATCGGGCCAAGCAGAAGACGCTCCCGGTCAGCTTCGTCGCGGCCGGCCTGCCTCTCATCCCCGCTCTGACCGGGGAATCCAAGACCTACGCCGAGCGCATGTTCCTTCGAGCGGTTCTTGGCGCCTTGCCGGTCACCGCCGCTCGCGCCGCCCTGGCCGATCCTGCTCGTGGTCAGGACGTCCGCTGGGACGAGGACGCCCTGGACCTCGCCGTCTCCTACACGGAGGGCTACCCGTACTTCCTACAAGAGGTCGGGCGATGGGCCTGGCGCCAGCGCGATGGCGCCCGGATCACCAAGGCCGCGCTGGAAGTCGCGATCCCGCTCGCCGAGGAGGAGCTTGACGAGAGTTTCTTCGAGGTGCGCCTGGGGCGTCTCAATGCGACCCAACGAGCCTACGTCGAAGCGATGGCGTCCCTCGGCGATGGATCTGTCGCAAGCTCAGCAATCGCCAAGCGACTTGGGCGAAGGCCAACGGACGTGACGAAGGTCCGAGACGGGCTCATCCGCGAAGCAATCGTCTACGCACCCGCTCGTGGCGAGCTCGCCTTCACGGTGCCGCACTGCGCCCGCTTCATCCGGCGACGGTACGACTAGGGTGCTCCGGTCACGTCCCGGAGCGCGGCCCGGCTCCACGGCTCCGAGGTCGGCGGCTGACTACGCGCTGCGGGACACAGGCCGCAGAATCTCAGTCAAACCTCCGCGAGCGCGTGACGCCAGAAAGGTGTACCCACGCCGCAGGATCGTGACGCCGGCTCATAACCCCGAACACACAGCAGACGTGCGCTCTCCGCGCAAAGTACGTCGACCCCGCCAAGTCCGTCATCCCCTTGCCGCGATTGACCAGGTGTGTACGGGCTCGCCCTGGTTCATTGACTCTTATATGGGCTGGCATATATGAGCGCAGAGTGCGACACGGATAGCGCGATCGGCCCGCCGGGTCCGAGCAGCCCGAGCACGGTTGGCGGACCGCCCGCTCGGAACCGTGAAAGTCGTGCGGGATACCGTCCGTGAGCGTTTGGCCGACGATTTCTACGGTCGGCGACTGAACCTCGGCACCGAGACTGAACAGCGTTACTTGGCGGCGATGGCGTCACTCGGTGACCAGGGTCCTTACCGGTCGGCAGACGTCAGCGCCGCGTACGGCGCGAACTCGACGACACGGACCTCGCTGCAACGCGACGGGCTGATCAAGAAGGGGCTGGTCTGGAGCCCGCGGCGGGGTCTGGATGGCGTTCACGGTGCCACGCTTCGCCGAGTTCATACAAGAGTTCTACCCACTCGAACAGCTCGAATGACCACTCTGAGGCAGATGCTCGAGACGGAGCGACTTTCGGTCAGCTGAGGCTCGCCGCCGTTCGGCGAGGCGCACGCCTTCGCGGGCTTTCAGGTGGCTTCATGAAGCCGCGCGGGTCTCGCTGCCACCTGGACGCAGACGTCTGAGTCGAACATCCCCTGGCCTGCGGCGACCTCCCAGGCGGCGATTCGTTGACATCGCCGCCGTGGGTCGCTACACACAGGAGACCTGCGAAGCGCGGCGGGGCGATCGGCTCGGACGATTCCGGGACGCACTGGTGGGCCGCGGAGGGATGGCGAGGATGATGCACTGCTCTGATAAGCCCGGTGGCGTACGGGTGAAGTTCACCGCGCTGGGCTCCAGCTGCAGCGGCGCCTCGGCGGCTGACCAGCCGTGAGGGTCAACCTGGTGCGGCGGGTCCTGCTCGCCGCCACGACGATGGTGACGGTGGGCATGTCCCTCTGCGCCTCGGCGCTCGGGGCGACCCCAATTGGGGGCGCCACCTACAACGCGGTGCCGGCGGCGCAATTCGCCAACTCGGCTGACCAGTTCGAGGCGCTCACCGCCAGCACACGCCGTGACAGCATCTCGAGCTATCACCTCAACGTTCCGTCGAGTTGCACCGACGGCAGTACTCAGGACTGGTTCGTAACCAACAAGGGCCGTCCGGCGATCCCGGTGGACTCGGCCGGCTCCTTCAGCACCTCGATTCAGTTTGCCGCGAGCACCGCGGGCGGTACCCAGGGCAACCTGACCTTCACGGTGACCGGAGGATTCGTGACGACGACCCACGCTATGGCAACGATCGCCGTCAGCTTCACGCCCACCGCCACGTCGGGGGTCAGCTGCTCGGGGTCGGTTAGCTTCACGGCCGTGACCGATCCCCGCTTGCCTGAGCTGGCGAAGCTGACCCCGCCCAGCCACAGCCAAGTGTCGGGCGCCATGGCCACCTCCAGCAGCGGCTCGGCGGTCGTCCTCGGCGGTCGGAACGCCGCGTACGTGTACCTCCGCCCGGCGCGCGGTTGGCGGAGCGAGCAGGCGACCAAGATCGCTGCGCCACGTGGCGCCGGGTCCGGTTTCGGCGCGTACGTCGCGATCTCCGGGAACGGCAGGACGATCGTGGTGGGAAGCGAGGCGGTGACGAACCACCCGACGGGAACGCCCGCGTACGTGTTTACGAGGATCGGCAGCAGTAGCCGCTGGCGGCTCTCGGCCCGCCTTCCGCTGGCCCGCGCCTCCGGCGTCGTACCCCCGGTGACGCTTGACGAAAACGGCTCTCGGCTCTTCACCGAGACAGCCAACGACGTCAATGTGTACCTCCGTCATGCCACTCGCAGCGGTGTCCACTACGTCCGGATCGCCACCCTGAAAGGGGCGGCCGGACTCCAACTGGCCGCTTCCGCGAATGGGAACACCCTGGCCGTCCTGGTGTTCGGACAGGTGAACGTGTACTCGCGCCCGAGGGTGGGTGGATGGAAGAAGGCGGGCAAACCGATCGTCTTGACCGAGACCGTTGGGAACCTGGATACCGAGCTCGCCGTCAACGGCAACGGGTCGGTCGTCATCGCCGGTGACAACGAGCACGGCCTCAACTACGCCGGCTCGGTCTGGGTCTTCCGCCGGCCGGGCGCGCGCTGGAGCGGCCACGTCAAGCCCGCCGCCCGCCTCAACGGGGTGCCCACGCCATGCAACAGTGCCGGCGTGTGTGACCAGATCGGAAGCACACTTGCGATCTCGCCCGACGGTCAAGAGGTCGCCGGGGGCGCTGGGATCTCAAACCGTACGCTCCTGTTCCTGAAGCCCTCAGGCGGCTGGAGACACGAGCACGAGGCGTACCAGCTCGACACCCCAGGCACCCCGGCCGACCTGGCTGTGGCGGGCGGGGACGTTTTCGTCCAGGACGATTCGCTCTCGGTTTACGTGTTCGGCCGCTGACGCGGGGCGCTGGTCTGGTTGCAGTCCGAGGCCGGCGACGCCGCTGGATGGGTCGGCGATTGAGCGTCACCGATCGGGCGACGAACTCTCCACAGTTCAAACGCGCGCCTTGGGATCGCGAGGAGGGGGCGAAACTCGGCTTCGCGGCGACTCATACCTGTATGGACGACAGCGTCTCGACTGACGTAGACGAACTGGTGACGCAGCTGCTCGAATGGGGCGGCCTTGTGTCTCACATAATCAGCCACATGGTGGCCTTCGCAGAATCCGGCCGGAGCTCACCGGACGCCGCGCCCATACCCGAGGTCGCCCATGAGCTTTTCACGAGCGTTCTAACCGACCTCAGGCGGCGGCATTCGAGGCGAGACATCACGGTCGCGGCGCGCATCGTCCGAGAGGCGACCGACGCCGTCGGGGAGAACATCTTCTTCGTCCCGGACGAGGTGATCGATCGAGCCAATCCGGAAATGAATTAGCACGCTCGACGCTGCCTCTTAGCTGACCGTTGCCGTCACCCCCGCCTCGCGTTGGGCGTGACCGTTGATGTCCGCTGTGGCGTGAACGGTGGCCTGCTGGGCGAACGCATATCCGGGCGCGGTTACCTGGAATGTCGCCTCCGGGACCGTGGCGGGACCGACGCCGTGGAACACGACCGGCCCCACCGGCTGGGCGGTGAAGCCGGGCGGCAGCTGGACTGCGAGTCGGACCCGCCGCAGCACGGCGCTACCGCCGGCGCTCAGCCGGACGTGGACCAGCGCGCTCACGCCCGGCGAGAACGTGCTCGGGGCGCTCACGCTCACCTGGCGCGGGCCCACGGAACTCGTCACCGCAAACGATCCGCTCAGCGGCAACCCGGCCACGGCCGAGGAGTCGCCGACGCGCACAAGGTAGACGCCCGTGCTCTGGGTCCAGCCGCCAGCGCCCGAATCCCACCACCAGGTGTCCCGCGGGCTGACCACGAACCGCACGCGGGTCGCGCTGCCTGGCGCCAGAGTCACACGCCGGAAGCCGACCAGCTGCCGGGGCGGCTCGCCCGCGGCGGCCGGGTCGGTCAGGTAGAGCTGGGCGACATCGGTACCCGCGCGCGAGCCGACGTTCCGCACGGTCGCCGACACGCGCACCAGACCCGTCCCGTCAGTCGACCCCGAGACCACGCGCAGCCCGCTGAAGGCGAACTTCGTGTAGGACAGCCCGTACCCGAAGGGGAACAGGGGCTTGAGGTCACGCGCGTCATACCAGCGGTAACCGACGTCGAGACCCTCGGAGTAGAGGACCTTGTTACCAACACCGGGGAAACGCTCCGGGCTGGCGGCCGGCACCTGGGACAGGCTGGTCGGGAACGTCACCGGGAGATGACCGCTCGGGTTGACCTGGCCAAACAGCAGCTGAGCCAATGACTGTCCGCCGGTCTGGCCGGGGTACCAGCCGTCCAAAACAGCGCCCGCACCAGACAGCCACGGCATCGACACAGGGGCGCCGGCGTAGACGACGACCACCGTGTGCCGGTTGGCCCGCTCGACGGCGGAAATCAGCTCGTCCTGGGCCGACGGCAGTGACAGGCTGGGCCGGTCCGCGGCCTCGGTCTCGGTGTCATCGGACACGACGACCACCGCCCGGGATGCCGAACGGGCCGCGGCCACAGCGGCGTCGATCTGAGGCTTCAGCAGGGACGGTGTGGCCCACTTCAACTCGCTCGTCTGGCCGCCGGGGTTCCCTCCCGACCCGGGTCCGCCGAAGATCTTCAGCGCGTACTTCTGGCCCGCGACCAGGTTCACGGCGGCCGAGTACACGCTGACCGGCGGTGTCCCTGGATCGGCGATCACGGTCCGGCCGTTCACCGACAGGTATGTCGGCGCGTAGCACTGGCACGGGTTCGTGATGGCGAGGACGAAGGTGCCGGTCTCGGGTGCGGTCAGGGTCCCGGAGTAGCTGCCGCCCGCGGGCGTGGGCGCGTAAGCGGGGGACAGCGCCGAGGACGGGATGGCAGGTAGCGAGTCGTCCGTGGGCAGGCCCTGCGTGTACGCAACATGAGTCCCGGCGCCCGCCGCCGCCTGGAGACCCTGGAGCGGGGAAACCGTCCCCGAGGGCAGGACCGTCGCGCTCCCGCCGCCGCCGTAGGTCGGTGACGCTGAGGCCGCCGGACCGATCACAGCCACGTCACCTGCGGACGACGCAGACATCGGCAACGTGTCGCGGACGTTCCGCAGCAACACGGCGCCGCTGTCCGCAACCGTGTTCGAGACGGCCTGGTGCGCGGGCGAGGTCACCGCCGCGTTGACGTTCCCGGTCGGCGGGTGGTCGATCAGGTTGAAGCGGAACATCTGGCCCAGGATCCGCGCGACCATCGTATTGAGCACCGAACGGGGAATCGTCCCGTTCATCACCGCCTGCTCGAGCGGGGCGCCGAAGAATGTGTTGAAAGGTTGCTCCTGGTCGGTCCCGTCCACGGCGCCCGTTGTGGCGTGCAGCGCCCCGTAGTCCGAGGTGACGAAGCCGGGGAAACCCCAGCGCTGTTTCAGGACGGTGGTCAACAACCCAGGGTTGTTGCACGCGAAGTCGCCGTTGACTGCCGAATACGAGCACATGATTGATGACGCCTTGGCCTGCTTGATTGCCGCTTCGAACGCCGGCAGGTAGATCTCGTTCAGCGTGCGGCTGCTGACGATGGCGTTGTCGGGCGGCAGGTTGCGGTTGGTCTCCTGGTTGTAGACGGCGTAGTGCTTGACCTGCGACATCTCGCCGGTGCTCTGAACACCGTTGATCTCGTTGACTGCCAGCCGCCCGTTCAGGAACGGATCCTCGGTGAAGGACTCGAATGACCGGCCCCAGCGCGGGTCCCGGTCGATGTTGATCGTCGGTCCCAGGTTGACCGCGGCGCCCTTGCCCCACTCCTCGGAGCCGACGACGGCCCCGTATGACCGGGCCAATGACGGGCTGAACGTCGCGGCCAGGTCGACCCCGGCCGGGAGCTGGGTCACGCCCGTGAGCTTGTCACCCACGCCGTTGGGTCCGTCCTCCTCGCCCAGGGCCGGGATGCACAGGCTGGGGATGCCCGGCATGTAGAACACGTACGGGTTGCTGGTCCCCGCTCCCTGAACGATGGTGATCTCGTTGGCCAGGCTCATGTTGTCGAGCACCTCGGCTACGCGGCGAGCGATCGGCTGGGAGGAGCTGGTCCATGGACACGACGCCGACGGTGACGGAGCTCCGCCCGCCGCAGCGGTGCCAGCGCCCGCAAAGGCAAACACCACCAACGCGGACGCAACCACCAATCCGCCCAACATCCCACGGCGAAGCCGGACCACACCAACGGAACGACCGATCGAGAACATCTCTCCCTCCCAACCTCGGACTAAGCCGCCGCGGCCCTGCAACCGCAACACGACCTGGGGTACCCATACGGTCACGCGATAACCCCAGCCCGCATGACAACGGTCAGAGTCCGGACGCCTGCCCGCTGAAATGACCTGCCCGGCAGCCCTACAGCTACGTTCGACGGCTCTCGCGCGTCTCGTCGGGCAGGCGCTCCTCTGACCGTCGCACTAGAGGTCGGCCTTACGCGAGCGTCACTCGGACGGACGGATCGCACCCCGCTACTCGAACAGGGACCCGCTACTCGAGCCCGGGAACTTCACGCATAGGCTGGAGGTCGACGCTGCGCCCAGGGCAGCACGACCTCCAGCTGACCGGCTAGCCGAAGCAGAACCGCCTCATCAGGGGCGAGCAATTGCACACCCACCGGCAGGCCGTCTGCCTCCCCGATGGGCAGTGAGATCGCGGCCCAGCCGAAGGCGTTTGCGGTCGCCGTCCATCCGGTGGCGGCAAACTCGACGTCGAAGAACGCGTCCACGGTGCCGCGCGACGCAGATAAAGAGCCGGGCGGCGGCGGCAGGATGTTGAGGGTGGGGCAGAGCAGGACGTCGGCGGTGCTGAACGCCAGAGCCGCCCGGCGCGACTGAGCGTGCAGGTCATCGATCGCCGACGCGTGGTCCACGGCGGTGAGCGCCTGTCCTTCCCGCAGCATGTCCCAGGTGACCGGATCGAGCTCGTCGGGGTCCGGATCGCGTCCGAGCAGGCTGCGCAGCCACGCGAACGTTGAGGCGTTATCGACGGCGTGCATCACAGAAATCGACCGGCGCACGACCTCGGGGTCGAACCGTGGCGCAGTGGGCTCGATGTGGTGCCCGAGTTCCTCCAACGCCTTGGCGCAACGGTCGGCGACGGCCTGCACGCGCGGATCGACGGTCCCGGGGAAGGGCGGCTCTGGTGCGTTCATGACCCGAACTGGAGGCACCTCGGCTCCGACCTCGGCGACGAACGGGCGGGTGGGAGTGGGAGCCGTGTAGGGGTCCCCGGGGGCGCTCCCGGCCACAACGTCGAGCAGCAGGGCGCTGTCGCGCACGGTGCGGGTCAGGGCATGCTTGTTGACCAGGCCATCGAGCAGCTGTCCGGCCGAGGGGGAGAACGAGCTTCGCCCGCGGCGCGGCTTGAGCCCGACCAGGCCGCAGCATGAGGAGGGCATCCGGATCGATCCCGTGCCGTCACCCCCCGAGGCGGCAGCAACCAGCCCGGCTGCGACCGCGGCGGCCGAGCCGCCGCTGGATCCGCCGGGCGAGACCAGCGGGTTCCAAGGGTTGAGCGTCGGGCCAAACAGCGAAGGCTCCGTGGCGCAGTGGTTTCCGAACTCCGGGGTATTGGTCCGTCCGCAGATGATCAGCCCCGCCGAGAGGTAGCGCTCAACGGTCCAAGCCGTCTCTTCCGCGACGTGATCGCGCAGCGCCCGAGAGCCCATCCGCTCTGGCAGCCCGGCCTGCGGCTCCCCGAGGTCCTTGAGCAGGAACGGCACCCCGCCCAGAGGCCCTGACGGCCGACGCTCTGCGGCCGCGGCGCGGGCGGCCTCGAAGTCGGCGTGTACGAGAACGTTTAGCTCGGGCGCGCTCTCGAGGCGGGAAATCGCGGCATCAACCATTTCAACCGCCGAGACTTCGCCATCGCGCACCAGCCGAGCTTGCTCAGTCGCGTCCTTCCACATCAGCTCCGCCGACAAGGCCGGGACTGTACTGCGAATCGCTCGCTGGCCGCTCGCTCTGAAGGCTGTCACGCAGGTCGATTTGCGAGCGGCCCACACAGCAGTTCTGTCCCGCGCTTGTCACCCAGCGATCGGCCCATTTCAGGGCCTCGATCAGACGCTTAAGCGATGCCGGCATAGCTGTGCTCACCCGGGCCCACCGTAACCGATCGCGCGCGCCGGTTAGGACTGCGCGCGAGCGTGCTGACTGCGGGCGAGCGTGCGAGGATTGAACGCATGCCCGCCCACTCCTCGAGTGACGTGTGCGTGATCGGCGGCGGCGTGATCGGCTTGGCGACGACGGTCAGCCTCCGGGAGCGGGGAATCGACGCGGTCTGCCTCGAGCGCTCAGCGCCCGGCGACGGCCAGTCGGCAGGGGGCACGCGTCAGTTTCGTCATCTGCATCACGATCCAAGCCTGATCGAGCTCGCAGTCCACGCGCGCCAGGGCTGGCTGCGGTGGGAGGCACGCGCGGGAAGGATGCTGCTCGGCTCGGAAGGTGCACTGCGAGTCGGCTGGCATCCCGATGAGCTCGAAGCGCTGCGTGCCGCTGGCGTGCCCGCCGTTGAGCTTGACCCGGAGCTCGCTCACGACCGCTTTCCCGTGGCGGCGCGGCCGGAGCACAGCGCGCTTTGGGACCCCCTGGCGGGCGCGATTCGGGCGGCGGAAACGATCTCGGTCCTGACCGAGTGGATCGGCTCCGCGCTTCATAAAGCAGATGTGTCCTCGATCGAGCTCGCGGCTGATGGCGAGTCAGTCGAAGCGCACACCGCCCAGGGCGTGCATCGCAGCGCGCGCTGCGTGGTGTGCGCCGGCGCGGGGACCGATCGCCTGGTGCGGCCCCTGGGCCTGGATGTCAGACAAGACCGCCAAGCACACCTGCGGCTGTCGTTTCGTATCCGAGTCCCGCCGGCAGAACCGCTGCCGTGCTTCAGCGATCGAACCAGCCAAGCCGGTGAGCAGGTCTATGCGCTGAGCGACCTGGGCGATCGATACGCGGTCGGTCTGGCGCCCGTGACCGAGTACCCGGCTGTCGATGAGCTGGCTCGCGATGTGCCGGCTGCGATCGATCTGACCGCGCAGCGCGAGCGGATCGTCAGCTACGTCAAATCAGTGTTACCCGGCCTTGATCCCACCCCCGTGGACGCGGTCAAGCGTCTGACGACGACGCTGCCGGCGTATCCCGAGGACGGATTTCAGGCTTGGACTCAAGGACCGATCGTCGCGGTCGCCGGTCCGAACCTGTTCAAGTTCGCGCCCGTGATCGGAGAGCAACTGGCGCTGGCAGCTATCGGAGATGCCGATGAACGTCGCGGACCTGCTCGGCAACGGCCAGAAACCGTGCACACAGCTCCCGGCCCTCGTCATTCGTAGATGCGATCCGGGACTTGACCGCCGCTTCGAGCTCTGGCAGGTCGACTGACACCGGCACCCCACCAGGCGCGGGTGGGTGCTCCGCTGCCCACAGAAGCACCGATTCGGCCGTCACCTCGGGATGCCATTGCACACCCCACGCGGTGCCGCCAATCCGGTAGCTCTGCAGGCAGACGGGGCTCTGCGCCAGCGCCACAGCGTGCGGCGGCAGTCCGAACGCGTATGAGTGCCACTGGAACACCTCGAACGTTCGGGGCAGACCCGAGAACAGTGGGTCCTCGGTGGCCGGATCGGTGAGCTCCACCGCGTTCCAGCCCCATTCGGCCTGCGGCGCCGGGCCCACATGGCCGCCGGCGGCGCGGGCCAGGACCTGCGCGCCGAGGCAGACGCCCAGGGTGGGCACACCAAGCGCGAGCGTCTCGGCGAGCGCATCGATCGCCACCCGCAGCCACGGGTAGAGATCTTCTTCGTCTGTCTGCATGCCCCCGCCGAAGGCGATCACAGCGCCGTAGTCCGTCAACGGACGGGGTGCGGGCCCGGCCGCCGGCATCCACTCCTCGAGCTCGTGTCCCCGCAGCAGGATCTCGTCAGCAAAAACGCCGCTGCCGGCGACCTCGTGGTGGACGAGGGATAGCACCCTCATTGCGGCGCGCAACCTTTTATGCCAAATGGTCTGGACAATATGAGTATCAAATGGTACGGTCGCGCGGGGCTAGACCAACACCATGTACGACTACGGATTCTTCTCCTACGACTCCAAGGCGGACTTCCTCCGCCGGTCCGAAGAGTTCTGGAACCCGGACAAGACCCGGTTCTGGCAGGAGGCCGGCGTCGACCTGGTGATTGACCGGCGCGAAGGCTATCTGTTCTGGGACATGGCGGGCCGCCGTCTGATTGACATGCACCTCAATGGCGGCACCTACAACTTGGGCCACCGCAACCCTGAGCTGATCGCGACGCTCGACCAGGCGATGGGCCGCTTCGACATCGGCAATCATCACTTTCCCGCGCTGGCACGAACCGCGCTCGCCGAGGCGCTGGTGGCGACATGCACTCCGAACATGCGGCGGGTCATTTATGGCTCGGGTGGGGGAGAGGCGATCGACATCGCGATCAAGACCGCGCGCCATACCAGGCAGCGACGAAAGATCGTCTCGATCCGCAAGGGCTACCACGGTCACACCGGGCTCGCGGTGGCGGCCGGCGATGAGCGCTTTTCGACGTTGTTCCTGTCCGATCGGCCAGAGGAATTCGTCCAAGTCCAGTTCAACGATCTGGAGGAGATGGAGGACGCGTTGCGCGGCGAGGACGTCGCTGGCGTGATCATCGAGACGATTCCGGCCACCTACGGCTTTCCGCTGCCCGAACCGGGTTACCTGCACGGGGTCAAACGGCTGTGCGAGCGCTACGGAGCCCTGTACATCGCCGATGAGGTGCAGACAGGTCTGATGCGCACCGGCGAGATGTGGGCCGTGGCCAAGGCGGGGATCGAGCCCGACATCATGGTCGTGGGCAAGGGGATCACCGGGGGGATGTATCCGATCGCCTGCACGGTGGTTTCCGAGGAATGCTCGCGGTGGCTCAAGGAGGATGGCTTCGGCCACATCTCGACCGGGGGAGGCGCCGAGCTGGGTTGCATCGTGGCCCTGAAAGTGCTCGAGATCTGCGGACGTCCTGAGGTGCGCTCGATGGTCCACTACATCGCCGAGCGGTTCCGTCAGGGTCTGCGCGCGATCCAGGAGCAGTATCCGGACTGGCTGGTTGGGATCCGCCAGGACGGGGTGGTGATGGGGCTCGAGTTCGAGCATCCCGAGGGAGCCAAGCTCGTGATGCGCCACCTGTACGAGAACGGCGTCTGGGCGATCTTCTCCACGCTGGATCCAAGGGTGCTGCAATTCAAGCCCGGCATCCTGATGGGCCCCGACCTGGTCGACGAGGTTCTCGACCGCACAGGCAGGGGGATCGGGCTCGCCCGCGCGGAGGCTCGCGGGACCGCGCACGCACAAGAGGCTCCCGGGACCCCGCACGGACAGCTCGCGGTGAGCGCATGAGTAGCCGTGAGGCCGGAGTCATCGAGGCCCGCCCGACCGAAACGCCTGGCGCGCCGCGGGCACGAATGATGCTCCAGCGTGGACGCTGGGCGGCAACCGCGTTCGCGGAATATGACCGTGACCAAACCCGTCACATCGTCTCCGCCGTCGCCGAAGCAGCATTCCAAAACGCTCAAAGGTTCGCTGAGCAAGCAGTAGCTGAGACCGGCATGGGTGTGGCCGAGCACAAGCGGCGCAAGAACGAGGCGTGCTCCAGGGGCCTGGCGGAGCGCTACGCCGGTGATGACTACGTCAGCCTCAAGATCGACGCGGAGCGAAAGCTGCTCGAGGTTCCCAAGCCCGCCGGAGTGGTACTCGCCCTTACGCCGTCGACCAATCCGATCGCCACCGTCTACTTCAACGTGCTGCTGGCTCTGATGACGCGCAACGCGATCGTCGTTTGCCCGCACCCGATGGCCAGGAAGGTGTCTGTGGAGGCAGTCACCCTGATGGCGCGAAGCGCGGTTTCCGCGGGCGCGCCCGATGGCTGCATCCAGATTGTCGAGGAACCGACGATTCCGCTGATCGAGGCGCTGATGGCCGATCCGGGAACGGACGTGATCGTGGCCACCGGGGGGAGCGCCGTTGTCCGCGCCGCGTACCGCTCGGGCAACCCGTCATTGGGAGTGGGCCCGGGCAACGTGCCGGCGTTCGTGGATGGCACGGCCGACATCGAGCACGCCGCCTGGTGCCTGGCGGAGTCCAAGTCCTTTGACAACTCGATCCTGTGCACCAACGAATCGACCCTGGTAGTGGAGGAGTCGGTGGCGGATGCGATGGTCTCGGCGCTCGGACGCCACGGCGCCGCCGTCCTCGACGACGAGGCGAGCGCTCGCATACGCGGCGCCTGCTACCCAGACGGGCGCCTGGAAACGGCCCTGGCCGGAAAAGATGCAGCCAGCCTCGCGCAAGCCGCAGGAATCAGAGTTCCATCCGGCACGCGGGTGCTGGTGGCCCCGTTCTCGTTTGTCGCTCCGGAGGAGCCGCTCGCTCACGAGAAGCTGTTCCCTCTGCTGGGGATGGTCCGAGTGCCGGATGCCCGCCGCGGGCTCGACGCGGCCCGGGCTCTGCTGCGGATCGGGGGCGCGGGCCATTCGGCGGTGATCCATTCCCGGGCTCCGCAGACGATCGTCGCCTACGGGGCCGCGGTCCGCGTACTGCGCGTGACCGTCAACGCGCCGGGGAGCACCGGCGCCTCCGGGCTGGACACCCAGCTCCCCATAACCATGACCGTCGGGACCGGCTTCTTCGGTGGCTCATCGCTGACCGAGAGCCTTCAGCCCAAGCACTTGGTGCAGTGGACACGGGTGGCGTATGCCTCGGATCCGAGCGTGCCGTTCGATGACTTCGAGGGAATCGAGCCGTGGCGGGCAACGCCGGCCGCCCAGCCGATTGCCGTGACAGAGCCGTCCGACGCCCACGAATCCGCCGGTGACGCGGCCCTGTCCGGCGACGAGCTGCGTCGCCTGATCCTGGCCGAATTACGCGAAGTCGTGCGGACGTAGCCATGGCCGAGCTTCGATCGTCGATCTTCATCGATCAGCTGCAACCACAGACGATGTGCTACCTGGGCACCTGGGTCCGAGGGCGGTTGCCCCGCATGCACATGGCGGCCGGAGTGATCGAGATCGCTCCCGGGCTCGACATTGAACCGCTCACCGACGTGGTGCTCAAACACACTGAAGCGCAGGCAGGCATCCTGGTGGTTGAGCGCCAGTTCGGCTATCTGGAGTTTCACTCGAAGTCGACGTCGGCCGTGCAATCTGCCAGCCAAGCGGTGCTCGATTCGCTCGACGCGGTCCCCTCCGATGCAACGCCGCCCACGATCCTCGCGGCGAAGCTCGTGTCGCGCCTCGATCACCAGCACGCGTTTCTGATCAACCGCAACAAGCTCGGCTCGATGGCCCTAGCCGGAGAGTCGCTGTTCGTGCTCGAGATGCAGCCTGCGTCGTACGCGATCCTCGCGACCAACGAGGCCGAGAAAGCTGCCCAGATCAAGGTCGTCGATTACCGGATGATCGGGGCGACCGGCCGCGTCTACCTCACCGGGTCTGAGTCCGACGTGCGCACTGCGGCCGACGCTGCGACGGCCGCGCTTGGGGAGCGGCGATGAGTAGTCCGGATCCAAACCAGGCGATCCGCGAAGCCACTCGCGCCGTCCTGCGCGAGATGGTCCCCGAACTCGTGCGCGAGCTGAGCGACGGCGACGGGAACGGCAACGGCAACGGCAACGGCAACGGGCACGCACAACCAGCACACACTGGCGACGAGATCGTCGTGCCGCAGGTGCCGGCCCCGCCCGTTGCGGCCGTCCTGCGTCCATCCACCTGGGACCGTCCCGCGGCACCGGGAGAGGTCATCGGCGCTCCGGCCGGCGAACCGCAACTGAAGATTTCCGGCGATGACGCTCGAGTCGAGACGGTCAAGATCGACACCGACGAGGATCTCGAGCGGTTCATCCGGGAGCTGATCACGCGCTTGGAGAATCCGCGTGACCGCCTCGCGATCCGCAAAGGTCAGCTGCGCTTCGTGCTGGGCAGATCCGAGACCGTCGGACAGCCGAAACAACCGGCGTCCGTACGCGTGAAAAAAGGGGCCGTCACCGAGCGCGTGATCCGCCAGGCCGCCAGCGCGGGAACGAGGCTGGTGCTTGAGCCCGGAGCCGTGCTGACCCCGCTGGCTCGTGATGAAGCCAAAGCACTTGGGGTCCAGATCGAAAGGGAGCGCAGATGCTGAAAGCCACCGTAACTGGATCGGTTTGGGCGACCCGGCGGGTGGACGGCATCCCCCGCGGCGCCTTTCTGGAGGTGCAGGCCGACGATGGTGCGCGGCTGGTCGCCTTCGACGTGCTGGGCAGCGGCGTGGGAGAGAGTGTGCTGGTCGCCACCGGCTCGGTCGCCTCGAATTGGTTTGAACTCGAGCACCCACCCATCGACGCATTGATCATCGGCTCGCTTGACCGGGACGCCGAGGCCGAGGACGCAGGCCAGTCCACAACACAAACACAGTCCACAACAGGTTCCTCCACAAACAAAAAGGCAGACCAGAACCAAGGAGATGTGACATGAGCGAAGCTCTGGGAATGATCGAGACGAAGGGGTACGTCGCGGCGCTCGCGGCGGCCGATGCCATGGTCAAGGCAGCGAACGTAACGATCGTCGCCCGGCAGGAGGTCGGGGACGGGCTCGTCGCGGTCATCGTGCGCGGTGACGTCGGCGCGGTGAAGGCCGCGACCGAGGCGGGATCAGAGACGGCATCGACGGTCGGCGAGCTGATCTCGGCGCACGTGATTCCACGACCGCACGGCGAGCTTGACAAGCACTTCGGCGTGACCGCGTAAGACCGAGGTGGCCGCTCAGCTCGCGACGCCCGTCGAGCTCCGCGTCTATTTGCCGATCCCCAGGCTGGCGCCGCAGTTCGCCGCCTACCTAGGCACGCCGACGCGCGCCCGCGGGTACCCGCCTGTCGAAGGCGAGAACGCGCTGATCGTTGAGGTCGCTCCGGCCCTGGCGATCGAACGGATCATCGACCTGGCGCTGAAAGCAGTACCCGAGGTCGAGCCGGGTATCCACTATGTGGAGCGCCAGTTCGGCGTGCTCGAGGTTCACGCGGCCGACCAGCGGCACGTGGACCGGGCGGGTCAGGCGATCCTGGACGGGATCGGCGCCAGTGCGCAGGACACGCTGCGCCCGCGAGTGCTCTACGTCGACGTGATCGAGGACGTCACTGACCGGCACGCGGTGATCCTGAACCGGGTGCGCGAGGCGTCGATGCTCCTGCCCGGGCAGACCCTGCTCGTGGTCGAGGTTGCACCCGCCCTGTACGCCGCGGTGGCAGCAAACGTGGCCGAGCGAATCGCGCCCGGGCTCACGCTCATCAGTGTCTCGATGATCGGCGCTGCCGGGCGCGTCTACCTCGCCGGCCAGACCTCGGATATCGTCCTCGCTCGCGATGAGATCGTCCGCGTTCTCGACGCGGTCACCGGGCGCGAGCAGTGAAGCGGAGATGAGTACAGAGCTGCAGCAGATCAACGAGCTTGCGAGCGCGGCTCTTGAGCGTTTCGGACTTGATCGCGACTCGTCGGTCACGCTGTGCAACGTCTCCGAGAACCACACTTACCGTGTCGAGGATCCGAGCACCGGCTCTCGCTTCGCGCTGCGGGTGCATCGGCCTGGTTACCACACCCGCGCCGAGATCGAGTCTGAGCTGAGTTGGGTCGATGCGCTCCGCGCCGACGGCGTCGTGCAGACTCCGGGCGTCGTCCGCGCGACCGACGGAGAAAGAGTCGTCGCCGTGGCCAGGCCGGAACTTGGCGAGCGAAACGTGGTCCTGTTCGAATGGTTGGCTGGCGCCGAGCCCGACCTCGATAGCGGCGGCGCGGCCGCAGCTCAATTCCAGACACTGGGTGCCGTCTCCGCACGTATGCACGAGCACGCTCGCAGCTGGCGGCGCCCGGCGGGGTTCACTCGATCGAGCTGGGATTACGACGGCACCCTGGGTGCAAACGGCCCCTGGGGTGCGTGGCAGGACGGCCTGGGCGTCGGACCCGAGGAGCGCCGGCAGCTCGAACGGCTCGATGTGACCATCGCCGCGCGGCTGCACGCCTACGGTCAGGGCGATCGGCGCTTCGGACTCGTCCATGCCGACATCAGGCTGGCCAACCTCCTGATCGATGGGGACCACGTCCGGGTGATCGACTTCGACGACTGCGGTTTCTCTTGGTACATGTATGACTTCGCGACTACGGTCTCGTTCATTGAGGACCATCCCCGCGTGCCCGAGTTGCGCGAGGCATGGCTTCGGGGATATCGCTCGGTCACGGAACTCGACCCCAGTGACGAGGCCGAGTTGGAGACCTTCGTGATGCTGCGACGGCTGATGTTGGTGGCCTGGATCGGATCGCACCACACATTCGCCACCGAGGCGGCCGAGCTGGGTGCTGGGTTCACCGTCGGCACCTGCGCACTGGCCGAGGACTATCTGACAACCCATCCGCTCCAGTTAAGGGGACTGCATCGTGTTTACGCCTATAACTGGCCGGACCGTCCTTGTAACCGGCGGGACCAAGGGGATCGGCAAAGGAATCGCGCGGACCTTCCTCGAGGCGGGCGCCCGCGTCGCGGTCGCAGGACGCGACCCGGAGGCGGGCGCCGTTGCGGTACGCGAGCTCGGAGCAGCCACCGGGGGAGACGTCGCGTTCGTCCGCGCCGACGTCAGTCTGGGGGCCGACGCCGAGCGGATGGTCAGCGACACAGCTGCTCGCTTTGGCGGTCTCGATGTGCTGTGCGCCAACGCGGGTGTCTTTCCAGACGTCCGTCTTGAAGACATGACTGAGCAGGACATCGACGCGATCTTCGCCACCAATGTCAAGGGCACGATGCTGGCCGTCAAGGCTGCGATCGCCGAGCTCGCCCGCTCCGGACACGGCCGAGTGATCATCACCTCGTCGATCACGGGACCGATCACGGGGTTTCCGGGTTGGTCTCACTACGGCGCCACCAAGGCGGCGCAGCTCGGCTTCCTCCGCACCGCGGCGATCGAGCTCGCGAACCACCAGATCACGATCAACGCGGTGATGCCCGGGAACATCGAGACCGAAGGTCTGGCCGAGTTAGGCGCCGAGTACCGCGAGCAGATGGAGTCCTCCATCCCGCTCAAGCGACTCGGCACTGTGGCGGACATCGGCCACGCTGCCCTATTCCTGGCCACCGACGAGGCGTCGTACATCACCGGTCAGACGATCGTCGTCGACGGTGGCCAAATTCTGCCGGAATCACTGATGGCCCTCGAGGCGCAGTAACCGATGGCTCCGCCTCCCCGCGCCGCGAGCGGCTCGGGCTCCCTCGGACCGGCGGCGTCGGCGGTGCACGACCGACTGAAGAATCAGATTGTGGCGGGAGAGCTGGCGCCGGGAGAGCGTCTCGGCGCCGAGCGCGAGATCGCCGAGCGTCTCGACGTGTCCCGGTCGACGGTCCGCGCTGCGCTCGCCGACCTGGAGCGCAGTGGCACTGTACGCCGCGTCCGCGGTCGAGCCGGCGGGATCTTCGTTGCCGAGCGCAAGATCGAGCGGGACCTGACCAGCCTGGCCGGGCTGCCGGCCTACCTTCGGCGGCAGGGCTTTCAGTCTGACGCCAGGGTTATTTCCACGGCGACGATGGAGGCCGATAACTCGATCGCGGCCACGCTCGGAGTCCCAGCCGGTGCGCTGGTGCTCGAGGTGGTCCGGGTCAGGCTTGCCGACGGCGATCCGATCTCACTTGAACGAGCGATGCTGCCGGCCGGTCAATTTCCCGACCTCCTGGACCACTCGCTGAGCGGATCGCTGTATGAGCTGCTCCAATCACACTATGGCCTGGAGCCGGGAGAGGCCGAGGAACGAATCGAGGTCGTCGCTGCGGGAACGGCTCAGGCCAGACTGCTGGGTGTGTCCCCCGGAGCTCCACTGGTGGCGATCGAGCGCACGGCGTGGACCGCCGCAGGGGTGGCGTTCGAGCATTCCCATGACCTGTTCCGCGGCGATCGAGTGCGGATCGTGGTCCGGGCCCGCTCCGCGCCGACGACCGCGAGTGTCGTCGCTGCGTCGGTCGAAGTGCTCTGACGATCTCGCCCGAGCACCCCGACCTCCCGCAGGCGGCCCCCGGCTCGCTTACACCTTGTCGAGCCCCTCGTTGATCATCCGGCCGATGGTCTCGTATTTCGCCCGGTTATTGGACTTCAGGTAGAACGCGTACCCGAGCCCGCCGACGAAGATCAGCAGATCTCCCCAGCACAGCCACTTGGCGTAGCTGTATCCGGAACCGAGGAAGTTCAGATTCTTGATCGCCAGGTACAGCACGATCGCCTGGCTGACGGCCGCAATCAGCGGAGCGGTGATCGTCGTCCACCAGTGGTGATCCGCTTTGTGATGAGTGCGGAAATAGTTGAAGATCGCCACCGAGACCAACGCCTGGATGAAGAGGATCGAGACGACGCCCATCACAGCCATCAGCCCGTAGACCTGGATGTAGCCGACGGAGTCGCCTGCACCCAGCTTTGGATTGACAGCCGCGAACAGAGCGAACAGAAGCAGGATTACCGCCGCGATTGCGGACTGCGCCGTGGACGCGATGTGTGCGCTGGCGTGCTTGTGGTGGGTGCGGCCCAGTGCTCGCGGCAGGACGCCCTCCCGACCCAGCGAGTACATGTACCGCGCTGTCGTGTTGTGGAAGGCCATCCCGCAAGCGAACGACCCGGTGATGATGAACCAGCTCAGGCCGTCCTTCAACAGCAGGTCCCCGTAGTGCAGCGCGGGGAGGAAGTAGAAGTTGGCGGAGTTGTTTTGGGCCACGACGGCGGCCGCCCCGACCGAGCGGTAGCCGCTGAGCCCAGCCCAGGAGGTGAGCGCGTAGAAGACCCCGAGCCCGATGACCGAGATGTACATCGCACGGGGAACGTTCTTCTTCGGATTTCTGGATTCCTCACCGTAGTTGGGCGCCATCTCCCACCCGACCCAAGACCAGAAGGCGAAGAAGATCCCGATACCGGCGGCGCCGGCGGCAATCGCTGTTCCGCCGGAATGGCCGGCCGGGAGTCCCTTGAAGGCGTTGACCGGGTTGATCGCGCTCAGGGACACATTGCCACTGGCATTGGTGAAGATGACGATGTCGAAGATCAGCAGGGTGACGATCTCACACAGGAGCGTGACCCCAAGGATCCGAGCCGAGATGCGGACGTCGAAGTACGCCAGCACCGCGATCAGAGCGATCATCGCGAATCCGAACCAGTACCACTGAATGTGCACGCCGTACCGAGCCGCCTTCAGCTGGGCGAAGTAGGCGAAGCCTCCCACCAGGGAGACCTCGAACACGCTGTAGGCGGCGACCATCGCGAACCCGCTGGCCATACCCAACTCGCGGCCCAGACCGTGGCTGATGAAGCTGTAGAAGCCACCCGCCGTCGTCACCTTGCGGGCCATCGCCACGTAGCCCACCCCGAAGATCAACAGCACAACCGCCGCGAAGATGAAACCGGCGGGTGTTCCGAGGCCGTTCCCGTAGCCGACCGCGATCGGTGTGTTGAACAGCATCGCGGAGATCGGAGCCGAGCCTGTGACGGTCAAGAACAGCACTCCGACCAGCCCTATGGCTCCGGGCCGGAGCTTGTGGAGGTCCTTCCGATCGCTGACGTCGACGCTCTCGACCACGGGCAGCATTCCCTCGTGATGCGCTTCGGCGACTCCACCCTCTCTAGACACTTCGCCTCCTCGGTTCGGGCTGGGTTTGTGTTGGAGCTGACCTACACGCTCAGCGCAGGCTGACGCGACGTGGCCACCGGCTCGGCCGGCGTCTCGCCCAGCGTCTCCACGAGCAGCTGGGCCACTACTGCATTCCATTCGGTCTGCCGAATGCGCACCCGACGGCCGGGCAGAAACGCGCGTGACTCGACATCCGAGTATTTGGACCGCGCCAAGCGATCAAATGACGCGATCACCTGGATCACGATGCCGTAGTCGTGCGGACCGACGAAGTTCCCGATCCAGTCACCCGGCCTACCCGCGTCAGCGAAGATGCCTTCTCGAACTGCCTCCCAGTACGCATGCTGGAACAGGCACCCAGCGCTGCCGTGCTTGGTCCAGCACCCCGCCGTCACTCCCTGCTCGCCGCGTTCGATGCCCCGCAATCCCAGCTGGAGCACCTGGCGTCCTCGCGCCGAGCCGGCCAGGGTTGCGAGATCCGCGCGGAGTTGGCGCTCATCATCGGTCATTACTCACCTCTGCTCTTGGGTTGCAGATAGCGCCGGAATCCTCAAAGACACTCAGGTCCTCACTTCGCTGGCGGCGTCCAGGATGAACTCCAGCTGCTCACTTAACGCCCCGCCAGCCACAAACTTCCCGTCGAGCGCCGCGGTCCCGACGGTAAACGCCCATACGTGGCGCTCTGTCAGGGCCCGGATGCGCTCGGCAGAGTCGACCGAACCGGCTGCGATGACCGGCAGCGAGGTGGCGTTTCCAACTGCCTCGACGAGAGCGTCGATGTCCCCGTCATAGCGGTAGGCAAGAAGATTGATGCCGTCGACTCCCAGTTCCTCGGCGCGGCGGGCGTCCTCGGCGATCTCGTCGATCGTCCCGCGCAGCAAGCACGGATGGTCGACGATCTGGCCGATGTACGGAAAGAAGCGCACTCCCGAACCGCCGAGGATCTCCTGGACCGGCTCTATCAGCGTTCCGCCGATGAGATAGTCCGGTCTGAGCTCGGCGGCTACCCGGGCTGATTGGCGAGTGTCCTCGTCAGTCTCAGAGACAACCTCCAGGTAACTCGTGTGCCCGTTCGCGCGGATGTCCTCCAGCAGGGCCGCCAGTTCCTCGCGCGGGATACCAAGGTCCTTGCAACCGACGTGCCGGACGCCCGTCTGCGACACCGACTCGTAGACCTCGCGGGCGTCCTCGATCGTGCGGTCCGCGCGGGTCAGCATGAAGATGAATTCGGGCAATTGCACCCCCAAGTTGTCTGACAAGTGGCGGCACGGTACCACCCGGTCGAGCCGAGCGCAAGCACTGTTCCGAACCGTATTTCAAGCACTCATCGACGAAAGATCCTGGCCACCGGTTGGGTGAGCCGGCAACGCTGCGCTGTTGGCGCCACGCTTACCCTAAAGTTGTCGGACAACTGATAACGTGGCGCCGGTTCGGAGAGAGGAGAGCGTATGCGCGCAGCGGTCTGGAACGGCCCGGGGGCTATGTCGGTCGGGGTGACGCCTGACGCGATATGTCCCGAGGACGGTGTCCTATTGCGGGTTCTCGCCTGCGGGATCTGCGGCACCGATGTCCGGTCCTTCTACAACGGGGATCGTCGGATCGCGCCGCCATGGGTCCTCGGTCACGAGATCTCAGGCGAGCTCGTCGAGATCGGACCCCGCGCCGAGCGCGAGCTCGGCGAGGCCGGCCTGACCATCGGCGATAGCGCCCACTGCATCTCGACGCTGTGGTGCGGGCGCTGTTGGATGTGTCGCAGCGGACACGAGAACCTCTGCCTCCACGGCGAGCTGATGGGGTTCGATCATCCCGGCGCCTACGCAGAGCACGTGGCGATCCCCAGCATCGCGCTGAAGAATCTGTTCCGGATTCCGGACGGGCTCTCACCAGCGCACGCGACGTTCGCCGATCCACTTTCTGACGTGATCTGCGGCCACAAGGACATCGCTATCACGCTTGACGATGTGGTCGTCGTGATCGGCGCGGGGCCGGTCGGAACTGCTCACGCGGCGCTGGCCCGGCTCCAGGGAGCCGGCCTGGTGATGCTGCTCGAGCGGACCGCGCAACGGCTCGATCTCGCCCGCGCGATCCTCGGCGATGAGCGGGTGTCTTACGTCGACACCGAGGGCGAGGACGGTACGGCGGCGGTCCTGCGGGCCACGGACGATTTCGGCGCTGATGTTGTGATCGTCGCCTGCTCGAGTGACGCTGCCCAGGAGCAGGCCATGGTGATGGCTGCGCCGCGCGGCCGCGTGCTGTTCTTCGGGGGGCTGCCCAAGGGCACGACGGCGATCAGCTTTCCGTCAAACGTTCTGCATTACAAAGAGGTCCAGGTCCACGGTTCCTACGCCTCGCGCCACCGTGACCAGGTGCGCGCGCTCGACATGCTCGCCACCGATGCCGGCGGTATCCGCTCAGTGGTTTCTGACGTGATCCCGCTCGAAGAAACCCCCGGGGCGTTTGAGCGCATCCGCGCGGGGGACGCGCTCAAGGTCGTCGTCGCGCCGTGAGCACGACGCGGTCGCTGCGCCATCGGCTGGCCGACGAGCTGCGCGGCCGAATCCACGCCGGCGAGTGGGCTCCCGGCGACAAGTTGCCGTCCGAGCCAGAGCTCGCGCGGCGCCGAACGGTGTCGCGTTCATCGATGCGAGCGGCGATCACCGTACTCGAGGAGGAGGGGTTCGTCAGTCGCCGCCAGGGCTCGGGCACCTACGTCACTCACCGTCCGGCGCTGTCCAACGACCTACGCCGGAACTTTGGCGTCTCGTCGTTAATTGCGTCAACCGGCTTGGAACCAGGCACCGCCGAGGAGACCTGTGAGCTGGTGGCGGCCCCGGCGGCCGTAGCGACGGCGCTGGGGATCGAAATCGGCACGCCGGTCAGCTCGCTGCAACGGGTTCGCACGGCAGACGGGCGGCCGGTGGTCGACTCGACAGATTGGTGCCGCACCGAGGACCTCACCCCGGAGGAGCTGAGCGACATAGGCGACGGCTCGATCTATTCGGCGCTCGCCGCGCGGGGGCTCCTGGTCCACCATGGGGTGGCCAAACTCACACCTGGCAATGCCGACGCTGAGACGGCGCATCGCCTCGACGTAGCCCGCGGCGCGCTCCTGCTCACGATCGAGCAGGTGGACATCACCGCCGACGGGATTCCGGTGCTGGTTTCGCTCGAGCATCACCTCGGGGACGCGTTCTCCTTCACCGTCCTGCGACATGGCCCGGGAGCCGACGAGGAGGAGGACCGCTGAGCAGCGACGGTCCCCTGGTGGTTGGGGTCGACGTCGGCTCGCAGGGCACCTGTGCGCAAGCCCTCGAGCCCGATGGAACGCTGTTGGCGTCGAGCTATGCGCCACATCAGCTGAGCTATCCCCAGCCCGGCTGGGCGCAGCAGGACCCTGGAGAATGGACCCAGGCGCTGGTCCAGACCCTCGCCGAGGTGCGTCTGGCGGTTGCCGGGCGGCCGATTGCGGCCCTCTCATTCGGCTCCCAGCTCGACGGGCTGGTGGCCACCGGACGGGACGGCCGGGCGCTGCATCCGGCGCTGGTCTGGTCTGATCGCCGCGCCGTGGCCGAGTGCGAGCAGGTGGCTGAGCGGGCCGACGTCGCCCGGCTGCGGGCACAGACCGGTTGCAACATAGATCCGGGTCATGTGGCGGCAAAGATCGCCTGGTTACGGACCCACGAGCCCGAGGTCAACCGTGCCGCGGCGTCGTATCTCCTACCCGGCTCCTGGATGGCCTGGCAGGCCTCGGGTGAGTGCGCCGTCGACCCCTCCAACGCGTCGTCGACTGGACTGCTTGACCCGGGGCGGATGCAGTGGTGTGAGGAAGCGTGCGAGGCATACCAGGTCGATCCGGAGCGCCTGGCGGCGATCCGTCCCTCTGACACGGTGCTCGGCCCCATCGCCCCCTGGCTGCGCGATGGCGCCGGCCTGTCCGCAGACGTCCAGGTCGTGCTCGGCTCCGGCGACGAGATGGCCGCCGTGCTCGGGGCCGGGGTGGTCGAGCCCGGCGAGGTGTGTGACGTGATGGGCACCGCCGAGCCCGTGTGCGCGGTGGTCGGCGCGCCGACACTGGACGCCTCCGAGGTAGTGGAGCTGCACCCTCACGCGGCACCGGGTCGATGGCTGTTGGAGAACCCCGGCTGGCTTTCCGGTGGGGCCTACCGCTGGTTTCGCGATGAGCTCGGCGGCCCCGAGGTCGCCCGCGCGGCAGCCACGGGTGCCGACGTCTACGAGCTGCTCAATTCGCTGGCGCGCGGGGCGCCGCCGGGTGCCGACGGCGTCTCGTGGATCCCGGCCCTGGCAGGCGCCATGGCGCCCGAATGGAACGCCAACGCCCGCGCAGGCTGGTTCGGCCTTACCGCCGCTCATGGGCGGGCGCACCTCGCCAGGGCGCTGCTGGAAGGCAATGCGATGGCGCTGCGTGATGTGGTGGAGGCCATCGCCGCCGCCGGGCCGCGCCTAACCGGTTTGGTGTGCGTGGGCGGAGGCGCGCGCGGCGACCTGTTGCTCGCGATCCGTGCCCATGTCACCGGTCTGACGGTTTGCCGCCCCCACGATGTGGAGACGACCGCACGGGGGGCGGCGATGCTCGCGGCGGCGGGAGCCGGAGTCCATGACACGGTCGCGAGCGCTGCCAGCGCTATGGCCGGCTCACGAGCGGAGCCTGTAACTCCCGACCCTGAGCTGCGCGTTCTCTACGACGCACTGCACGCACGCCATGGGGCGCTTTACGCTGCCCTGCGTCCACTGTTTTTCTGACTCCCAATCGAGGAGGCACCGCTTCAATTGGCCCAGCCCGACCACCCCCTCGACTCTTCAAGCCCGGGGCGTACCTGGACACCCATCGTCGTCACTTCGAGGTGTGGCACTAGTGCCTGACACGGCAGGGGTTCTCGACGCGGCAGGCCGCCGGCGGGCGCTCTTGGCGATGTCTGACGACGGCCTCGATCTGTTGGTCGTCGGGGGTGGCATCACCGGAGCGGGTGCCGCGCTGGACGCCGCCGCGCGGGGACTCTCAGTGGGTCTGGTCGAAGCGGCGGACCTTGCCTCGGGCACCTCGAGCAAATCGAGCAAGCTGATCCACGGAGGCCTGCGCTACCTGGAGATGGGTGACATCCAACTCGTGCGCGAAGGCTTGCGCGAGCGCGAGCTCCTGCTCACGCGGCTGGGGCCTCACCTGGTTTCGCCCGTGCCGTTCGTGTGGCCGCTGCGCCATCGCGGATGGGAACGGCTCTACCTGGGCGCCGGCCTGTTGCTCTACGACACTCTGGGCGGCGCCCGCTCGGTCCCGCGGCACCGCCACCTGACCCGGCGCGGCACGCTGGCGGAGGTTCCTGCGCTGCGAACGCAAGGCCTCGCGGGCTCAGTCAAGTTCTTCGATGCCGCGGAGGACGACGCACGGATGGTCATGGCGGTCGCCCGCACAGCCGTCGCTCACGGTGCCCAGGTGGCCACTCGAGCCCGGGTTCAGAGGCTGGTGTCGACCGGTGACCGGGTCATCGGTGCCGAAGTGGTGGATGAGGAGACCGGCGAGACCCTCATGATCTCGGCCCGGCAGGTAGCGCTCGCCGCCGGCGCCTGGACCGACAGGCTGCGGGCGACCGCCGGAGTCGAGTCTGGAAACCAGATCCAACCCTCCAAGGGCATCCACATCGTCGTTGCGCGCGACCGGATCCCAATGTCGACCGGCATCCTGGCACGGACGGAGAAGAGTGTCCTATTCATCATCCCCACGGATGCCGGCTGGGTGATCGGCGACACGGACACACCCTGGCGCCACGGGCCAGACCAACCCGTGGCCAGCGGCGCAGACATCGACTATCTGCTCGCGAAGGTCAATCTGCTGCTCACTCAACCCCTGAGGCGAGAGGATGTTCGGGGGGTCTTCGCCGGACTCCGCCCGCTGGTCGGGTCGGCGACCGCGTCCACAGACACAACCCGTCTCAGCCGCCGCCACGTCGTGGAAACGCCGATACCCGGGTTGACAACGATCGCCGGCGGCAAATACACGACATATCGCGTCATGGCAGCCGATCTGATCGACGCGGCGACGCGGGATTTCTCGGGCGTACCACCCTCTCCCACAGCGACCGTCCCGTTCATCGGTGCCGAGGGCTTCGCGACGGCCCGCGCGCAGCGCGATGCGCTCGCCGCTCAGGCGGCCCTGCCCGCCCACACCATAGATCGGCTGCTGCACCGTTACGGTGACCGGATCCACGACTTGCTCACTCTGATTCAGGGGAGCCCTGGGCTGGCCGAGCCGCTGGAGGGTGGAGAGGGCCACCTGGATGTCGAGGTTGTCTATAGCGCCACACACGAGGGAGCGCTGCACCTCGAGGATGTTCTCGCGCGTCGCACCCGCCTGGCAATCACCGCGCCTGACCGTGGTCTACGGGCCGCAGCCCCGGCGGCCGAGCTGATGGCGGGTGTGCTGGGTTGGGACGCGCCGCGTGTGCAGCGCGAGGTTCAGGCATGGCATCGCCGCGTGGCGGCCGAGCGGGCGGGCGAGCGAGAATCCGACGATGAGAGCGCGCTGGCCGCCTACCGGGCGGTGCTCGCCGCCGAGTCGGCACCGGTCGAGGTGCAGCGCTGACTGAGATCGTTCTCGGACTCGATCAGGGCACCTCGAGCACGCGCTGCCTGGCGTTCGATCGCGCCCTCAGCCTGCGAGGCGCGGGCGCCGTGGCGGTGGGCGCGTCATTTCCGGGACCGGGGCTGGTGGAGCAGGACCCGGCCGAGCTTTTGAGCTCGTCGTCATCGGCGATCGACGAAGCCCTGGCCGCGGCCGGCGCCAGCGCCGCCGATGTGGTCGCGCTCGGCATTGCCAACCAGACAGAGACGTTCATCGTCTCTGAGCGTGAGTCGGGACGGCCGGTGTACCCGGCGATCGTCTGGCAGGACCGCCGTACCGCAGAGCGTTGCGCCGCGCTCGCGGCAGCGGGCCACGCCGCCGGCGTCCGGACCCGCACCGGCCTGCATCTGGACGCGACGTTTCCGGCGACCAAGGTCAGCTGGCTGCTCGACCACGTCGACGGCGCGCGCGCCGCGGCTGAGGCGGGGGAGCTCGTCTACCACGACGTCGCCGGCTGGCTGGTTGCGCACCTGACCGGGGTTCACGCCTGTGAGGCGAGCAACGCGGGCCGGACCCTGCTCTGTTCGCTCGGCGGCGCGGAATGGGACGAGGAGCTGCTCGACATCTTCGGGGTACCACGAGCGCTGATGCCGCCGATCGTCGATTCCGATGCAATCACCGAGCCCGCCCCGTCATCAGCTGGCATCCGTGTGACGGGGGTTCTCGGAGACCAGCAGGCCTCCTTGCTGGGGCTCGGCTGCCGGCGGCCGGGCATGGCAAAGATCACGCTCGGGACCGGGGCCTTCGTGATGGCGCAGGCAGGCCTCGAGACCCCAGCTCCGCCCCCGGGGGTTCTGGCATCGTGCGCATGGCGCCGCGGCGCGGAGACGAGTTACGCGCTTGAGGGTTTCATCCCCGCAGCGGGTGCGGCGCTCGATTGGTTTGCCGGGCTCGGCGTGCTTGCACCCGGGTCAGAGCTCGATGCCCTGCTCCGGGAAGCCGGGCCCGAGGACGCATCGGTCGCCTGCGTGCCCGCGCTGCAGGGCCTCGGCACCCCCGACTGGAACGCCTCCGTGCGCGGGGCACTGGTAGGGCTCACTCGGGCCACGACCCGCGCTCAGGTCGCCCGCGCCGTCGTGGACGGCGTACTGCACCAGGTTGCCGACGCCCTGGCCGCGATCGATGTCTTGATGCCGCTGAGCACCCTGCTGCTCGACGGCGGCATGTCACGCTCGGACTGGATCGTTCAGCGGCTTGCCGACCTCGCCGACATCCGCGTGCAGCGCTCCGCTCAGAGCGGAGCCACGGCAGTCGGGGCGGCCATCATCGCTGGCCTCTCGACGGGCTTCTGGAGCTCGTTCCAGGAGCTTCCGGAAGTGGCTGTCGACCGGGTCGCCGAGCCACGGCTTGCGCCCGACCAACGAGCAGCGCTGCGCGCTCGATGGACCGATGCCGTCGCCCTGGCCGCTCAGTGGCAATCCTGATTCGCCGTCGGCTGCCGTGCCGCTCCGGCACCTACCTCGGGCGCCTGGCGATGGGATGATCCACTCATGCCGCAGACGCCACCACCCGAGGGCATGCCGACCTACCGCGTCCTCACCGGGCCCGATGACGACGCGTTCTGCTGGCGCGTCAGCGAAGCCCTTGCACTCGGGTACGAGCTGCACGGCAGTCCCGCGGTCACGTTCGACGGCTCTCGCGTGATCGTCGCGCAGGCGATGCTCTGGCCGTCGCACCCGACGTCGGCCTGAGACCCCGGTCGACCCCGCCTGAACCCCACACCCGGCAGAGCCGGTGCACCCCGAGCTCGGGCGCGCCGGCGGAAGCCGGCGCAGGCAAGCCCTATACTCGTCGCTCCCAGTACACCGATTTGGAGTACAACGGGGCGCAACCCGGGGCACGAAGCCCCGAAGAGAAGAGGGCAAATGGGGTTCAGGATGTCCGGTGGCGTGACCGCTCTGAGCGTGGCGCGCTCAGGCGTGATGCGCGCGGCAATCGTCGGCGGACTCTTCGTCGCTCTCTTCGCCTCCATGAACGGCAAAGCCAGCGCTGCGGTGGTCCGCCTTGACCATCACGAGGTCGGGGTGTTCTTCAGTCCTGGCTCCAAGGCCGCGAAGGCGCGGGCGCGCAACGCCGCTCCGACGGGCTTGGATGGCCCGATTCCCGGCGGGGATCCTCCCGTGCTCTACGGCGGCGGCCCGGTCGTACCCGCGATGAATACGCGCGCGATCTACTGGACGCCTGCGGGATACTCGTTCCCGAGCGGGTACGTGTCTGGCTTTGACACGTTCCTGTCCGACCTGGCGGCGGCAAGTGGCGCCGGCGGCAACGTCACGGCGGTCTCCCACCAATATGTCGACCCGGGTGGGTCCGCCCTGGGCTCGATCACCAATACGCCCTCGGCGGTCGATGCCAGCGCCTATCCGTCGTCAGGGTGTCCGCTCTATTTGTCCTACACGATCTGTCTAACCGATTCGCAGATCATCAGCGAGCTCTCATCGTTCATCACCTCAAATCAGCTGCCCACCGGCCTCAACTACTCCTACATAGTTCAGACGCCGCCGAACGTTGGCGTTTGCTTCGACTCCACCGGAGCGCAGTGCGAGGGCCCGTACTTCTGCGGTTACCACAACGCTTTCTCGGTGGGTGGCACCCAAATCACGTACACCGTCCTGCCCTACACCGGTGGTGACTGTGACACCTCAGGTGGCGGTCCGCACGCCGCGGATCTCGACTCAGCCGTAACGATCGAGGCGCACGAGATGGTCGAGACGGCAACCGACCCGGTGCCGAGCTCCGGCTATGTGGACCCAAACAAGGAAGAGGTGGCTGACGAGTGCGCCTGGTTGTGGGGATCCACGAACCCGAGTTCAACGGGCGGGCAATACAACCAGACGATCAACGGCGACCAGTACCTGCTCCAGGAGATGTGGTCCGATCAGGACGCGACCTGCGATCAGCAGCTACCCACGTCCTACGCGGCGTCCATCACGGGTGGCGGGGTCACCATCAAGACGGGCGGGACCGCCTCCTACACCGCACAGCTCGACAACGACCTCTCGGCTCCGGCGTCGTACGCGTGGCACTACGCCTACAACGGCGGACCACCGCAAACCGCCGCCGCCTTCGGCCCGTCAGCGCAGATCACGTTCCCCAGCGCCGGCAGCTACGTCGTCTGGGCCACGATCACGGACTCCGCCGGCGGCACCGTGACGGGTGCGACACAGAGCACGGTGGACAATCCGCCGAAGGCGGGATTCACATGGGCCACGTCCGGCAAGCTGACGGCGCAAGATTCGGTCCTGTTCGACAGTTCGTCGGTCGCCGGCGCCGGCGCGATCACGCGATCGAGCTGGGCGTTCGGTGACGGTGGCTCGGCCACTGGCAGCATCACGTCGCATACCTACGCCAAGGCGGGGACCTACGGGGTGACGCTCACAGTCACTCAGACTGACGGATTCACGGCCACCTTCAGCACCAACCTTGCGGTGGCGGCCAAGAAGGTCGTACCACCGAAGAAGAAGCATCCTCGTCGCATTGTTCATTCACGCCTCCGGCACTCGGCCCGTCATCGATATCAACTACGCGTGTGGGGTAGCGGCTATCCGGCCCGGCACAGACTCACGATCATCGTTCGGATCCATAACCACCGCTCCCGCCTCAGGGTGCGCGCCAACGCGGCCGGCAAGTTCACGAAGACTGTGTCCTCCAGATTCGCCGTGCATCTGGTCGGAACCAGCCCCGCCGCTCAGGGATAGGGGCGAGTCAAGCGGCTAGGCCCTGGCCCGGTGCTCACGTCCTGGCTCCGGACTGCCGACAGCCTTATATGGCCGAGAAGACTCTCGATCTGTCCGCTGCTGCGCGCAAGGGCGCGCTGGTCGCTGCCGAGGCGCCACGGTCAAGATCGCCGGATGCGCTCGCTGAGCTGGCCGACCTCGCCGGACAGCCCACCACGCTTGACGTAGCTCTGCGCGCGGTGCGGGAGATGCTGGCGATGGATGTTGCCTACGTGACGGAGATCGTGGGCGAGGACATTGTCGTGCGTGAGCTCGACGGGGACGGGGCCTCATTCACGCTCGCGCGGGGGAGCGTGATCCCGCGCGAGGACACGTACAGCCAGCGGATGCTGGACGGCCGGATTCCGAACCTGATACCCGACGTCCGTGCGGATGACCGGACGTCGTCGCTGCCCATCACCAACACCCAGAACGTGGGCGCGTTCGCGACCGCGCCGCTGACGTTTGCTGACGGGCGTCTGTACGGCACCTTGTGCGCCGCTAGCCATGAACCCCAGCCGCTTGATTTCCGCGGACTGCAGTTCCTGAAGTTAGTCGCGCGCCTGATCGCCGATCAGCTCGAGCGCCGTGAGGCGACCGGCGTGGTCACCGAGCTGGCGTCGCTCGTCGATGCCGCAGATGACGCGACCATGGCATTGACTCCGGCCGGCGTGGTCACGACCTGGAACCTGGCCAGCGAGCGGAACTTCGGCTACGCGGCCGGCGAGGCGATCGGTCGCGGCATCATCGATCTGATCGCGCCGCCCGGTGGCGAGGCGGAGATGCGGCGGGCGCTGGCTGCCGTTGTCGGTGGCGGCGTCGTGACCCAGGAGAGCTGCCGGCAACGGGCCGACGGTTCGATGATGTATGACGCGATGACCTTGTCCCCGATCCGGGATCGGCATGGCACGGTCTGCGCCATCTCGGCCATCTCGCGGGACATCTCCGCCGCCCTGCTCCACAAACACAATCGAGGCGTGGAGCGCGCGGTCATCAGCGAGTTGGCCAGTTCGACTGATGTACACGACGCCGCCCTGAGGCTGTTGAAAGGTGTGGGCGAGGGTCTCGACTGCCAGATCGGTGTGCTGTGGGAGCTCGGGCCGGACGGGCAGGCGTTGTCGTGCGGTGCGCTGTGGACCCGCAAGCGAGCGGCCAAGACGCCCTTCGTTCAGACCACACGCGAAGAATCCTTTGCCCACGGTGAGGAGCTACCGGGGCACATCTGGTCCACCGGGCGAGCGGAGTGGATCACTGGGCTCGATCCCACAACCGGCTCCCCCCGCGCACAGGCGGCCGCAGCGGTCGGACTCCAAACCGCGGTTGGCTTCCCGTTGCGCTCAGGGGCCGAAGTTGTGGGCGTGATCGAGTTCCATAGCGCGAACGTGACGCCCGAGGATCCCGAGCTACTGGCGATGGGTGAGATGCTCGTCGGTCGTTTGGCGGACACGCTGGCACGCCACCGTGCCCAGGAGGCGTTGCGTGACGCCAACCAGGTCCTGGAGATTCGGGTTCGAGAACGGACCGCGGACTTGGAGCGCGCGATGGGGGAGCTCGACGCTTCCCAGATCGAGACGGTCCACAGACTCTCCCGAGCCGTCGAGTTCCGTGACAAGGACACCGGCGCCCACATCGCTCGCATCAGCGCCAACGCCGCGCGCACCGCGCGGAGCGTGGGCCTTGACGCCGAACGCTGCGCGCTGATCGAGCGCGCCAGCCCGCTGCACGATGTCGGCAAGGTCGCGATTCCAGACGAGGTGCTGCTGAAGCCGGGCCCGCTGACCGCGGCGGACCGCTTGGTCATCGAGACCCACGCCGAAATCGGGCATAGCCTCCTCGATGGCTCGGATTCTGCCGTGCTCCAGCTGGCCGCCATCATCGCCCTGACCCACCACGAGCACTATGACGGCGGCGGCTACCCCCGCGGACTGGCCGGTGACCGCATCCCGATCGAGGGGCGGATCGTGGCCATCGCCGACGTGTTCGACGCCCTCACCTCCGATCGCGTCTACCGCCCGGCCATGACCCATGATCAGGCGCTGGAGATCATGCGAAAGGGCCGCGGAACTCACTTCGACCCCGAGCTGCTTGATCACTTCCTCAACGGTCTCGAGCGGATCGAGACCGACCTCGAGACCGGCGCCGAGACCGAGACCGAGCCCGAGCCCGAGCCCGCATGAGCGTGCTTCGATCAGGGCACGCGTCTGACCCCGATGTGACCGAACCCACCCGCGCCTCCTGGATGGCAGAGGAGGAACGCCTGGCCGTGCTCCGGCGCAGCCGGTTGCTCGATTGGCCGCCCGAGCCGGAGTTCGATCGCTGGACCGCCGCCCTCCGCCGCCGGTCCGGTGCCGCCGTGGCGGCACTGGTTTTTGTGGACGCGGAGCGGGTGTTCGTCAAGAGTCTGTCCACCGCGCAGGGCTGGGCCGATGAGACCTCCGAGGTGCCCCTGTCAACACCGCTGGGGAACTACCTGATCGGCTTCGCAGAGCCCGGCGGGTCCGACGCTGGGGTCACGGCCTACGCCGACACAGAGGTCTGCATCGACGGCCGGCTGGTGGGCTGGATGACTATCGCCACCCACCCCGGCTCCGAGTGGCACGAGGGGTATCGCCAAGCGCTTGAGGACACGGCCGCAGCGGTGTCGACCGAGGTGGGTCTCCGGCTGGCCAACCACGAGGCGGCGCGGATCGGGGAGCTCGTTGCCTCCCACAATCGCCTGCATGAGCTGATCTCGCAGGCGGCTCCTCTGAGTGAGGTTCTGCGCGAGCTCGTGGATGGCATCGAGCGCTACGAGCCCTCGGTCATCCCCTGTGTGGTATTGCTGGACCGCGAGTCGAACACACTGCATCCGGGCGCGGGCCCGTCACTCCCGCCCCACTATCTCGCCTCGATCGACGGTGTCGTGATCGGGCCCAACATCGGCACGTGCGGATCAGCCGCGTGGTCGGGCAAGCTCACGATCAGCGAGGACCTGGCCGAAGATCCGAAATGGGCCCCGATACGTGACTTCGTGCTTGACGCCGGCCTGCGTCACTGCTGGTCGATGCCGATCAAAGCCCCCGATGACGAGGTGCTCGGCACGCTCGCGCTGTACGGACCGCAACCGCGCCATCCGCTCCCGGAGCACCTGGTGTTGATGCAGGACGGTGCCCGGCTGGCCGGCATCGCGATCGAGCGCCACCGGACCATGGAACGGCTCATCCACGACGCGCGCCATGACAGCCTCACCGGTCTGCCGAACCGCGCGGCGATCTTCGAGCATCTCGACCGTGCCATTGCTGGCATCCAGCCGACGGACAAGGTCGCGGTGCTGTTCGTAGATCTGGACGGGCTGAAGACGCTGAACGACACCCTCGGCCATGACCGGGCTGACGAGCTGATCAGCCAGATCGGGGCCCGCCTGTCGGCCTCGGTGCGGACCGATGAACTCGTGGGCCGGTTCGGCGGGGACGAGTTCGTTCTCATCGCCGACGGAATCACCGAGGACGCGCAGGCGGCCGAGATCGGCACCCGCGTCCTCGATGCCATCTCCAAGCCCCTGGTCGGCCTCGAGTCAACGGTAGTCACGGCGAGCGTCGGCATCTCTCTGATCGGTGCCCCCGACACCAGCGCGCGTGAGGCGATTCGCCAGGCCGACAGCGCGATGTACGTGGCCAAGCGCGCCGGCCGCGGCGGATGCAGCTTCTTCTCGGGCGCCCAGCGCACCTGGAGCGGGAGGCCTCACCTCCTGGGTCGTGAGCTACGTAACGCCGAGATGCGTGGAGAGATGCGGGTGCTCTTCCAGCCCATATTTGACCTGACGGCATCGGAGCTCGTCGGCGTCGAGGCCCTGCTGCGCTGGAGTTCTCCGACATTCGGCGAGGTCACCCCGAGTGAGTTCATTCCGATCGCCGAGGCCATTGGCGCCATCGTCCCCCTTGGAGCCTGGGTACTGCGCGAGAGCTGCGAGGCGCTGGTCCGGATCACCGAGGAGACCGGCCGCTCGCCGGCGCTTTCCGTGAACGTATCCGCGCATCAGCTGGCCCGGCCAGGCTTCGCGAAGACGGTTGAGCAGACCGCCGGCCACGCCGAGTTTCCAGCCAACCGGCTGATCCTGGACATCGCCGAAACCGCCTTGATGGAACCTGACGCCATCACCATCGGGGCACTGCGCGAGCTCGAGTCACTCGGTGTCCGGACCGTGCTGGATGACTTCGGCACCGGTTACTCGTCACTGAGCTGGCTCAAGCAGCATCCGATCCACGGGATCAAGATCGATCCAAGTTTCGTCACAAATCTGCCCGAGGACGCGGAGGGCCGCGCCATCGTGGCCGCTGTGATCGGCCTCGCCGGAGCGCTTGACTGCACCGTCACCGCCGAGGGGGTCGAGACCACGGCCCAGCTTGACGTCCTACGCGCGCTCGGCTGCGAGCGGGCGCAGGGATTCCTGCTGGCGAAGCCAATCCCCGAGGCCGAGCTGATCACGCTTCTTCGGCTCAGTGGGGGACGGTCCGGTTCGGCCTTAGCGGCAGCTCATCATCGGCCTCCGTCCACCAGTTCGTAGACGCCCACTGGGCAGGGAGCACCCTTCACGTCGAAGACGCCCCGGTCCTGGAGGTGCAGCGACGGTCCGATAAGCGTGGCGGACTGCTCAGTGAGGTAGATCCGGTCCGGGGTTGCCAGCGCCTCCATCCTCTTCGCCAGAGCGACCGTGTAACCGCAGGCCGTGTAGTAACGCCCGCAGGGCCCCCCAACCGTGCCGGTTACCACCTCACCCGAGTTGATCCCGACACGGACGGTCAGCTCGAGCCGGCGCTCGCGCCGCAGCGTAGCCGCCGGCTCCCGCATCGCATTGCGAATCGACAGCGCGGCCTGGCAGGCTCGGCGGGCGTGTTCCTCAGGGCTGTTATCCGCCTCGAACACGGCATTGATGCCGTCACCGGTAAAGGCGCCGACCCAACCCCCGCACTGCTCCACGGCCTCGGACATGAGCTCGAACAGCGTCGCGATCATCGACCACCATTCCTCGAGCCCGATTGATCCGCTCAGAGCCATCGACCCTCCCAAGTCGGCGAACAGGACCGTCACGGATTTGCGTTCGGTACGGCGGGGCGCGAACCGAGGAGATCGCGGCAGGCTGAGTTCTTCGGCCACTTCGGGGACGCGGATGTCCCGTACGGCAGGTGCAGGACTAGCCTGGCGGCGGGCGGGAAATGCGGTGACGCTGGCCATGCGCCACAGGATGCGGCCTGGCGCTCAAACGCCGGTCATCGCTGAATCAAGGCGGGTTTTGAGCAGCGTCTGATGGACCAGCCGGCTGCGGCGACTCCGGCGACCCCGGCGGCCCCGGCGGCGGCGGCGACCCCGGCGGCCCCGCCGAGCTCATGAGAGTAGGGAACAGGCGCTCGAGGAATTCGTTGCGCAGGAGGCAGTCAGGATCGAGCTTGGCCTTGAGGCGGAAGAACTTCTTGGCCCCCTTGTCATACATGCTCTCCAATGTGCCCGAGTTGACCTCGACGTTCTTCACCAGGGAGACATGTCCCTTGAACGTGGCTGAGAGAACGTCGGCCAGATCCTTGAATGCCTGCTTGACGGCCTCAATCGTGTCATCGTCCGACGTCTCGAATGCGTAACTGACGGCGAAGCCCTCGAGTCCTGCGTTTGGAGATAGGCAGAACTGCAGGTCCCCGGGCAAAAAGAGCACGTCCTGGAGAGTTGGCGTGAGGCCCCGCCCGCTGAACAGGCCGTGGGCGGTTGCGAGCCATTTACTGAGTTGATCCTGTGCGTGCGTCAGGTCATCGTCGGCAAGGTCGGCTGGAACGACGAATGTCTGCTGGACCATCCGCATGTCCTTGCCAAAGAACCCAGCGATTCGCCTCGCTGTGGAGTTGGCATCCATGAAGAACATGAAGTCATCGAGGTCGTTGACGTAGGTCGCGTTGTTGGGTGTCATGCGGAAGTAACCCCAAGACAGCCATCGGCATAACAGTGGGTTTCTCATCACAAACTCAGCGGCGATACGGAACGGGTTCTTGGGCTGATAGAGCTTCAGCGGATGGCGCTCACGCGTGGCCGTGAACTCTGAGAAGAACAGCATCGATGCCGGTGTGTCACCGCCGGCGGCGTACAGACCAGCCGAAATTGCGTCCCACTGTGGGTACTGAGGGTGGAGCGGGGAGCCGGCCGTTGTCCGTGTCGCCGGCACGAGCTGATTGGCCAGGCCTTCGAACGTGGTGTGCGTCACCACCCGCGTCCGAACGCCGATCTCAGGCAGGCACGGGCCGAAAGAGAGCACGTTGTATGTGATGTCTACGAACGCCCCGAGGTACCCGAACCCTCCGATGGCGGCCATGAACACGCGCTGTTCGAGCGTCCAGGATTTCTCGGCAACGCCGGGGCGGGGACGGCTGCACTCGAGCAAATCCCCATCGATTGTGAGGAACGAAAACCGCTCCACCCAAGACCCCTCCTTCCCGTACCGGGGCGAGAAGCGTGACAGGCAATCAGCGGCGAGCGTCCCGCCGGCCGTCGCCTGAGAGCTGGTCACCGTGCCGGCGGGGACGAGACCGTAGGGCTGTAGCTCAGCCACGATCGAGCCCCATGTTGCGCCAGCCTCAACGCACACCTGACTCTGGTCTTTGAGCACCGTGATCTTGTCGAGCCGCGCCATGGACACGACGATGTGATCGCCCAGTGACTGCGAGTCGAACGCGTGCGCACCACCCCGGAGCGTGACTAGGGACTTCTTCTCCTTCGCGTAGGCGAAGACCCGGCGCAATTCGTCCAGGCTCACCGGGAAGCAGACGTTCGCGGTGGCTGTGTGTAGCCCCGAATAGCTTTCGAGTTGCTGGGTACGGCACTCGATCCCGGTCAAGGTTGCACCCGCGCCCGAACTCATCTGGCCACCGCCGCCGACTGGAGCAGCTCCTCGGCACGGCCGGCACTGAAGCGATAGTCGTTCTCGCGCGCGAGGCTCAGCGCTCGATCGGCCTTGGCAATAGCCGCGTCAGTGTCACCCGAGGCGAGCAAGGAACGTGCCCAATAGCAGAGGTTCCGCGCCTCCCAGGTCTTGACCCCCTCACGATTGTGAACCTTGGAAGCAGCCGCAAAGTGCTCGCTGGCCCGCTCGTGCGAGCCGAGCGTCGCCGCGAGGATGCCCAGGTAGTACTGGGCCGAGCCGTAGCCGTTAGCGCCGTTCCAGACCAACTCGTCGCGCCACGGTTCGATCAAGTCGTAGAGCGGGGCCGCCGCGCGCTCTGACCCAACGTCCCCTGCGACCTTGGCCCACAGCGCGAGCGCGGTGGAGTAGATCTGGTCGCGGGGGAGGCCGGCGAACCCGCGATCGACCCAACTGGCCAGCCGTGGGGCCGCCTCGCCGTTGCGGCCAAGGTCGCAGAGAACCGCGGCGTGTGCCGCCGCATACGCGGGCACGGCCGGGTTGGCCGCGGTGGCCTGCTCGAGCACGTCGACGACCTCCGAGCCCCGACCCTGCTCGACCCTGACCATGGAGGTCTGTCCGAAATAGATGAAGACCATGTCCGGCTCAGCCCCCTGCTCCCCGAGGCGGGCCGCATCCTCCGCGAGCTGCTCCGCCTCGCCGAGCTCGCCCCGCAGATGAGCCAGGCCTGCGGCGTAGTACGTGGCGTGCCAGCGCAGGCCAGGCTGGTGCAGCTGCTCGTTCAGGATCAGCAGCGCATCCAGCGCCTCCGATGCCTGTGCCAACCGGCCGGACTCGGCCGCCGCGTGGACGGTCCGGTCCAGCGCCCAAATCCTCACGAGCGGGTCATCCGCGCCGGCGGCCAGATCCATCATCTCTTCAGCCGTGCGCCGGCGAGCGTCAAGCGTGTCGACCGCCCACGTGGCATGGAAGTGGTCGCGGAGCACGTAGGGGAGGCTTCGGTCGTCACCCGCCGCTCGCGCCAGTGCCAGAGCCTCGTCTGCAAGCGCGCGTCGCCGTCGATAGTCCGGGTCGAACTGCATCTCCATGGCCTGCAGCGAGAGCAATCGCGCGCATCGAGACGGGTCGCTGAGGCGGGTCAGCTCAACGGCTCGCTCGAGGACCGCCACGCGCTCTGCGTCGACGGCCCCGAAGTTGCTGGCGAAGCCCCGGCTGTTGGCGAGCGCCGCACGCGCCATCCGGTCCGAGTCACCCATCGCCTCGGCCAACTCCGCTGCGCGTAGCAGCGTGTCGCGGAATTCCGGCCGCCCGGCACGCCGTTGGGCCTCGCCGAGGAGAATGTGCAGCTCACTGCGCTCCTCCTGATCGGGCGGCGACATGGTGTCGCGCATCTCGAGAGCTCTTTGGAACCATCGCGCCGCCTCGTCCGGCGCCAGCTTGGCCAGGGCCTGCTCGCCCGCCTGCCTGCTGTAGGTCGCCCCCTTGTCTGTGTCCGCGGCGGCAATCCAATGGCGAGCCAGCTCCTCGATGCGCCGGTCGAGGTCTCCGGCGCAGAGGTCCTCGAGCGCTTCGGCGACCCGCCGGTGGACGCGTGACCGGCGGGTGGTTCCGAGCCCCGCGTAAAGCGCGTGGTTGATCAGGTCATGGGCAAATGAAAACGACCCGTATGGCTCAGCTTGTTCGTGAACCAGACATGCCTCCACAGCAGCGTCGAGCAGGTCGATGAGGCGATCCTCGTCGACGTGGACCACGCGCACCAGCAGGTCGAAGTCAAACCGGGGGCCGATGACAGAGGCACAGGTCAAGACATCGCGACACTCCTCGCCAAGTCGCTCCACGCGACGACCGATGACCTCCCTGAGACTCTGTGGGAGTCCCAGGTCGAGGGGCTGACGCGGCTCACGGGCACCCGACGTTGGTTCGACCAGCGCTCCGGACTCTGCGAGGTGGCGCAGAATCTCGCCGACGAAGAACGGGTTGCCACCCGTCTCAGCCGTGATCTGCTGCGCCAGGGGGCTGACGGTCCCATTCGACTCGCCGGTTGCCTCCTCCACCAGCGAGCGAACCTCGTCCTGTTTGAGCCCCTGAAGTCTTAACCGCTCGATCCGTTGCTCGCGCCGCAGATCCGCGAGAACAGCGGTGAGTGGATGGTCGCGCGAAAGCTCGCTGTCGCGATACGTGGCGAGCACCAGCAGCCGCAGGTCAGCCGTCTCCGCCACGACGTGTTTGAGCAGCGCGAGCGTCGTTGTGTCCGCCCAATGAAGGTCGTCGATGAGCAACGCCACCGGCGCGTCGGCGCTGGCCTGCTGGAGCAGTCCCACCACCGCCGAGAAGAGCAGATAGCGCTCGGACTCAGGGTCCGTCTGTCTGGGTGCCGGGGCCTGGGGCAGCCGCCGCCCGAGCGCCGGGATGAGCCGCGCTAGCTCCCCGCCGTGTCGTTGCAGGTAAGCCGCCAGTGCCTCATCTGAGGCTTGTTCGACGAACGGCGAAAGCGCCTGGATCCAAGCCCCATACGGCGCGGCGAGTTCCTCCGGGCAGTGGCCATACAACACGAGCGCACCTGCCGAGTGAAACTCGCGCGCGGCGCGAAACGCGAATTCGGTCTTGCCGATCCCCGGCTCTCCAGACACCAGCACTCCGTGCCGGACGCCGCCTTGAGCGGCGTTCCAACACTTGCTCACCAGCTGGTGCCCCTCAGCCCGCCCCACGTAGTCGGCGGGGGTCACTCCGCGCAATCCCGACGGAAGCGGGAGTCGCGCCGGCGGGGGACTCCGTGACCCCGTGGCGGCGGCCCGGATCATCGTTTGACGCGGAGTCATGTCGGCCTGGAGCAGGATGGCCTGCTCCAGCTCCCGCAGCTCGGGGCCAGGTTCGAGACCGAGCTCCTGATTGAGTATCTGACGGCCCGCACGGTAGACCGCCAGCGCGTCGGCCTGACGCCCAGCGCCATACATGGCCCGCATGAGCAGCCAGCGGGCGTGCTCGCGAAGCGGATGCTCAGCCACAAGCGCCTCGAGCTCACCAATGACGCGCGCGTAATGGCCGAGGCCAACGCGTGCCTCCAGCCGCGCCTCGACTGATTCGACTCGCAGCTCCTCCAGGCGGGCCGCATCGGTTTGAACAAAGTCCATGAACAGAAAGTCCGCCAATGCGGGGCCTCGCCACAGGCCCAGCGCTTCGGACAGCACCCGCTCGGCGTCCTCGAACGCTTCCTCACGCAACGCCCGCCGGCCTTCCTCCACGAGCTGTTCGAAGCGAAACGCGTCGACTCGATGCGACTCGACGACGAGCCGATAACCGGAGGAGCCACGCACAACCGACGTGCGATCGCTCCGCGCGGCAGATTCGGCCGCGCCGGCCTCATCCGACTCCCGGTCGGAAGCGGTTCCGGCGCTGCGGAGCAGCTTGCGAATCCCCGATATGTAGACCTGCACGGCGTGCAGCGCGGAGGCCGGCGGCTGCTCGCCCCACAACGCGTCGATCAGCTGCTCAGCCGAGACGGGCTCGGGGGCATGGAGGATGAGCAGGGCGAGGACGGCTCGCTGCTTCGCGCCGCCTAGCTCGAGCGCGTCTCCAGCATGACCAACCTCTAGCGGCCCAAGTACTCGAAATTCCACGTTGCCCCTCCGGTCACCAGCACCCCAGAGCCTGGCAGAGCGCCCCAGCGCTTCACCAGTCTACGTCTCGGCCTCGGGGCGAGGCAAGCTCGGCTGTAGCCGCCCATCCTGTGTGCCGGCAGTCTTGACCCAAGTCGACCCCGTGAGTAGTCTGGCGCGCTCGGGCTGTCTCGACCGGATCACGTCTGCTGAGCGGTGATCCGTCACAAACAGGAGGGGCGCATGGTGACTCTGGCATCGCCAGCAGGCAGAGAAGTGACGCTGAGGCGACTCGTTCGTCTCCTTTCTGTAGCCGTGCTCGCAGCCGGCATTCTGCTGGCCGGGGTTCGCGTCACAGACGCTCGTGCAGCCGGCCCGTTCTCCACTGACTACAGCCTCGCTTACGATCAGCTCGTCGGTTTTGCCCCGCCCTCCATGTCCTCGGTGTCGTTCGACGCGACCTGCTCTCCGTCGTGCACGGGGACCCCGATGACCCTCACCGTCCTGCGCAACGGCAAGGTGATCGCGTCAAAGCAGGCCAAGGCCATCAGCAACGGGAACAATCCCCAGTTGCCCGTCAATCTGGTCACTGGTGACACAGTCCAATTTGACGTGACCGGCTCTCCGCAGATCGTTCGCACGTATCAGCCCGCAGCAATCACCGTGCTGAATTGTGCCCACGGGAGCGTGTCAGGGACGTTGGGTATTGCTCGAAGCTCTCTGCAGGCCATCGGCGGCGGCGGCTCGGTCAAGCTCACGGTAACCGGAAACCGTTTCACAGGCACGTTCACTCCGAACCCGAAGTTCGGCGCCTTCCAGCTCACCAGCGACCTGGTTACCCAACCATCTGCTAACGACAGCCTGAGTGAGTTCTACGGCCTGAGCCAAACGTGCTCGAACTCCACGGTGGCTCCGCCTCGGGTGGGTAAGAGCGTCGATGTGGCAGTGATTACCGGGGTGATCCTTGTCAAGCGTCCGGGCGGCAAGGGCTTCGTCCGGCTCAAGGCCGGTCAGTCGATCCCGCTGGGGAGCACCATCGATGCGACGAGAGGAACGGTGTCGTTGACCGCGGCAACGAACAGGAAGGGGCACACGGTGACGGGTCAGTTCTACGCCGGTGTGTTTCGGCTGACGCAGACCCGCTCGCGCACGGCCGCCATCACGGTTCTGACCCTGGCCGGACCCAAGCCAGCGGGGTGCCCGGCGAGCGGAGCCGGTGTCGCACGCAAACGGCCTCGTAAGCGGCGCTTGTGGGGACACGCGTCGGGCGGGTTCAGGACGGTGGGCTCGTACGCTTCCGCCACCGAGCGCGGGACCAAGTGGTTGACGCAGGACACGTGCGCGGGAACGCTGGTCAAGGTGACCCAGGGTTCGGTGGCGGTGGATGACTTCCCACACCATCGGACGGTTCAGGTCAGGGCCGGCCATAGCTTCCTCGCTCATCCCGGCAAGGGCGGCTAGCCCGGGCCCCGGCCGAACCCCTTGACGGCCGCGCGCGACTCGGTAGGTTGGAGTTGTGTTGACGCTTGGGGTCCAGTTCGGAGGCGCGCGGTTTCATCCCGGTCCGGTCAGCATGGTGGGACCGGTCGTGCTCGTGTTGGGGGGCGCCTTGGCCGGGGGAATCATCCTGGCGCTGGTCACGCTGGCGGTTAGGCGGTGGCGAGGCAGCGTTGGCTCTTGGCGAACCCGGCGTCGGCTGAGCAAGCAGGCGGCCACCGCCGAGGTGCGCGCGCGGGCGATGATGAGCGAGCTGTGTCCGTATGGATGGCGCGCGCAGATCACGATGTTCGAGACTGGCGATGAGGCCGAGAGTCCGCCACAGCTGGTAAATGGGCAGCCGGTGCGCGTGGCTCTTGACTGGACTGAGTTTCGCGACCAGACCGGCCGGCCCACGGTCATCAGGCGTGTGTGGGCCGCCACGATCGCTGAGGCGCTCGACGCGATGGTGGCCGACCGTCGGACCGATGAGACGCTCGAGCAGATCGAGCAGGGTGCCGTCGCCGACGGGGCGCTCTGGCCGGACCCCTGACCTGCGGCGGCTCCGCACCCGCGCCCGCGCGAAAGGTGGACCTCTGACCGCCCACCGGGATACGCTGGGTTGACATGCATGGACGCCGGGGCTTAGGGGGTCTGCTTGTCGTGCTGCTCGTGGGGGCTCTCCCGGGCATCGCCCAGGCACGCTCGGGCACGCAGATCAGGACCGTGGCCGGCCACGGGGTTTCGCTGAACACGGGGGCCACGTTGCTGCCGCCGGGCGGTAAGCGGGTGCACTACACGTGGAAGATTCTGAAAAGGCCGGCCGGCTCGAAAGCCACCCTGAAGCGGCCGCACGCGGTTTCACCGCGTCTGACGCCGGATAAGCCCGGCTACTACCGGCTGCGCTTGACGATGCGCATCGGGCATCGCACGTCGAGCACCCGGGTAACGGTTGCGAGTCAGATGAGTTATCCGCCGCTCGGTGCCCCGGTCGACACCATGGCGCAGAACGGTGGCGCGATCCGCGTGGGGAGCTACACGCATTCGTTTAACCCGTTCCCCTGCAATTCGATGAATGCGGTGATCGTGGATCGCACCACCCTCGCGGTGCCCTACGGCAAGTCCCTCACGGGGAGCGCGAACTCGGCTCAGACTCTGCTGACCGAGATAAAGACCCTGATGAACAACGGAACGGTCGGCAGCCATCCGATCGTGATCCTCAGCGTCACGCTGCAGAACCCCAACACGAATTGCACCACGGTGAACGCGGGCTTCAACTCGGTTCTCACCGCGATCGGTGCCAAGCCGATGTCCGCCATCACGAATGGGACCGGTCAAGCGTTCTCGGTCGTCGGCCTCTACGGGGGCGCCCCGGGCACGGCGTGGCAGAACGACGCCAAGAATGAACCCAATGACTTGCTCCAGGGCCAGATTCAGGGCTACTTCCAGAACTACGCCGGCGGGAGGTTCTATTTCGTCCCCCGCGAGCGGGTCCCGGTTGACCTGGACGCGCCGAACCAGCCGAACACGCCCAGCCTCCAGAACACGATCCAGGTGGGGGGCACCAGCTATCCGTCGGGACCCCTGATTGGCACGACCCTCACCTCAGCGTGCGGGACTGGGGGCTTTCAGATCGAGGCGCTGAACGCTATGACGCTCGCATCGGTGGGATCGAAGACCTTCGCCACCAACGGGTGTGGCATGGCGTTCGACACCGCCGGCGAAGAAGCGATGATCGCCTACCTTCAGGGCTTAGCCCAGAGCCCGTCGGTCCCGAAGCTGATGGTCATGATCCAGTCGATCGGCACACCGATCGATTCCAACACGAACACAGGGCTGTGGCAGCAGCTGGCTGGCGCCGTGGTGGGAGTCGGGGGCACGCCGACCGTGTTCGCCACCGACACAGGCAGCTACTCGCTGATCGGCAGCGTGGGCATGGCCTCGTTCCCGCTGGCCGAATCGAGTCAGACCGCTACCGGCAGGCCGGCACACATGTCGGCGGTGCTCAAGCGCGACCTCTCATACGCATTCGAGCCGAGCCTGACCTCATCCAGTGGTCCGTTCGGGTTCGGATTCGCGACCACCACCTACCAGACGCCACAGCCCTTCCAGGACACTTCTGGAGAGCAGAAAGCGCTGGCGTACATCTCCACCCAGGTGCTGGGGCTCCCGTGGCCCGAGACCAACCCGAGCCAGTTCTGTTACGACCCCCCACAGCCCGACGTTCGCTACGCCTACTGCTACGTCGGGGTTGGCTACCAGCAGTGGCAGAGCTGGGTCAGCACCCTACGCGGCATGACGTACCCGACCAGTCAGGCGGCCAATTTCAGCTCGTCGGACTGGACTGCCGTGACCAACCAGCTGGCCGGGCCGGCCCAGAAGGGGATGGACACCGACGAGTTCAAATACGTCTCCACGGTCAGGCACATCTTTGACTCACTCATCACGGCGAAGAATTCGAACATAACCGTGGCGCTCGCAGTGGCCCAGAACGAGGCCAAGCAAATCAAGACAGCGTTGGCCGGGAAAGCTCACACCAACGCGGCCGGCCAGTGGCTTGACCTGTTCGGCAACATACTCAACACGATCGGTGCGATTGGCGCGGACGCCGAGTCTGCGGGCACGATCAATCTGCTCGCCGCCGCCCTCTATCTCGGCGAGGACGCCACCGGGAGTGATGGAACACCCTCCCTCGGGCAATTCTCCGTCGCCGCGTCCAATTTCGATGAGGCGCTCGCTACGGCGTACCAGAACGCAGCCACCGAGCTGTATCACGTGCGGGACATCGTCTTGACCGACGCCGGCAAGATGCGAGCCTTCTACAACAACCAGCAGCAGTTCTTTTATAACCCGACCAACAGTGTGAATCGAGCGGCGCGGCTCGGCGCGGCGCGATTCGCGTACCAGTCGCTGCTCCCGGCGGCGTACAAGATGGTGGAGCTGCCACGGAGCTCCACCAACAACAGCGGCGTGACGGACGCGAGCAAGTACACGTGTCAATATCAGGTGCGGGGAAAGCTCTTCGCTGCCTACAACGCGTTCGGCAGCGCTCCCCTGAGCGCGCAGCTGCTTGGCTCACACCTCTACGTGCTCGTCCAACGTGGTGCGGCGCTGCCTGACGGTACGACCAAGGTCTCGCCACCTACCGCTCCCAGCTCCTTGACCCATTCACTGTTCTTGCCCGTGCCCTACGCATCGAGTGGCGGGGTCATCACTCAGCTAGGTATGTACAAGCCCTGGTTCTACAGCCAGGCCTACAACCTGGCCAGCGCGCCCTCGGTCCAGTGCCAGTAGCGACGCGCCGGATTCGCCGCGCCTGGGGACTCGGCGCCCTCGTGTTGTTGGCCGCCCTGACGCTGGGCAGTTCCCCCCTCGGACGCGCACGAGCCGCCAGCGCACAGGCCCGGACCGCACAGGCCGCCGCGCCACCACCGGTCAAGCACGTGTGGCTGATCATGCTCGAGAACCACAGCTTCGCCGAGAACTTCGGCCGGCCCGCGCTCCACTTCCACGCTCGGGCCGGATCCCCGGCCTCGATGACATACATGGCCAAGACGCTGCCCGCCGAGGGGGCGCTGCTCGACCATTACTACGGCGTCGCCCACCCGAGCAACGCGAACTACACCGCGCTGTTGAGCGGGCAGCCGCCGAGCTTTGGTTACTTCAGCCGCAATCAGTGCCCCAAGACGGGCCTCCCATCGATCCACCTGACCTTCTGCACAGGCGCCCTGCTGGACTGCCTGTACTTCACCCGCTTCGCCGTCAAGCGGATGACCAGTCACGGCGTGGCGGTCGGCCAGGGGTGCGTCTACCCGACATCGGTGCCTGACATCGGGACGCAACTACTGCGCGCCGGGCCCGCGCTCACGGTCAAGGCCTACCAGGAGGACATGGCCACGCCCTGCCTGCATCCGAAGTTAGGCGCCTACGACAGTCAGGACGCCGGGGGTGACGCGGGATACGAGACGGGCAACAACCCGTTCGTGTACTTCCGCAACTGGATCGATCACCCCAGCCGGTGCAGGGCCAACGACGTACCGCTGGACCGCAACACGTTCCAGCCCCTGGTCCGGGATATGCGTCGGGTCAAGACCACTCCCAACCTGAGCTGGATCGGGATGAACCTGTGCGATCAGGGGCATGACGACTGTCCGAACTTCTACGCCCACCGCCGCAGCTCGAAGTTCTTCGGCGGGGCCACCATATGCAACGGCGCGGAGCCGGCCTCGGAATATTGCGATGCCCAGGCCTCATGGTTCCTGAGCCGCCTGATCCCCAAGATCACCGCCTCGCCCGCCTACCGCCAGGACGGACTGATCGCGATCATGTGGGACGAGGCCAACTTCTACAACAGCAGCCCGTACGTGGACAACCGAGCCTGCTGCAACGAGACGCATCAGATCGGCGCGAGCGGAAAGCCGGGTGTCACGGGCTCGGTGCACATCCCGCTGTTCGGCACGATCAACGTCAAGCCGGGAACGAACCGCCTGCTGCTGGGTGGTCCGGACACGCCCGGCAACATCCTCGGGGCCCTGAAGCTCCTATTCGCCCACCCACACCGGGCGCTGGCCATGCAGCCCGGGGGAGGAAACTCGGGGGCGATCCTGCTGTCTCCGTTCATCAAGCCGGGCACAGTGGTCAGAGCTCCGTACAACCACTTCAGCCTCCTGCGCACGATCCAGGAGATCTTCCACGTGCGCTACACCGGCGAGGCGGCGGATCCCCGCGTGGGGACGATGGGATCCGCTGTGTTCAACAACGTTCCGGCCGGCTAACGGCCCCCACCCGCGCGCGGAACGTCACGGTACACGCGCGCGGAACGTCACGGCACACGGCGCGCGGAGCCTCACCCCACCATCCGGCCGGGCTTCGCGCCAACCATCCGGTGGCGGACTGCTTCGACGGTCTTCTTGGCCACCTCCGTACTCGAGGCTGGGTTCTGTCCGGTGACGACATTGCCGTGAACAACCGAGAACGGCTCCCACGCCTTACCGGTACTCACCTCAGCCCCGGCTTCGCGTAGGCGGTCCTCGAGCAGCCACGGCGCTTGGTCGGCCAGACCGGCCTGCTTCTCCTCGTCGTTGGTGAAGCCAGACAGCTTGTGATCCTTGAAGGCCCAACTCCCGTCCGCGCGCGTGGCGCTCAGGAGCCCCGCCGGTCCATGACAGACCGCGGCGACGACCTTCTGATCGTCGAGCATCGTCACCAGCAGCCGCCCGAGGTCTGGCGAAACCGCGAGGTCCTCCATTGGGGCATGGCCGCCGGGAATGAAGATCCCGTCGTAGTCGTCAGGGTTGAGGCCTTCGAGCCGCTCGGGGTTTCGCAGCCGGCTCTCCTGCTCTTCGAGCTCGGCGCGCAGCTCGGCCGCGCGGTCCTCGCCTCCGGCCTGCTCGGGCGTGAGGCTGGCGTCGTCAACGATGGCGGGTACGCCGCCAGGGGTGGCGAGGGTCACGTCAACCCCTTCATCTTTAAATACCTTCAGCGGCGCGAGCAGCTCCTCGGCCCAGAACCCGGTCGGATGTTTGGTGCCGTCCTTGAGTGTCCAGTGGTCGGCGCCGCTGAGGACGATCAGCAGCGCGGGGCGGTGTTCGTCGTTAGATGTCATACCCGTTAGCTAGTCCGGTTGGATGGAATCCAAACCTCGAACCGGAGACTAGCGTTGCAGCGAGCTCGGGCTGCCCACCACCATCGTCGACACCAACATAGGCCTGTCGTAGAGAGACGTCCGTGCTCGACTGGGGGCGTACCGGGCACGAACTCAGCGATCACGAACGGTTACGGCGCCTGCGCCGTCGCTGTAACCGCCCCGGGGCGTTCCCGATCCGCGCGTGCCTCCTGGGGTTCGATCCACAGCGCCTGGACGAGGATGATCAGGAGCGAAAGGAGCGGGATCGCGATCAGCACGCCGATGAGACCGAATAGCGCCGCCATCAGGAGCAGACCGAGTGACACCACGCCGGGGTGCATGTCCACGGTACGCGCCATGATCAAAGGCAGGATCAGGTTGCCTTCGATCTGATTGACGATCAGATAGACGATCAGTACCAACAGCGCCTTGGTGGGGGACTGCGCCAGCCCGTCGAGGATTGGTGGAATCGCGCTGATCACCGATCCGTAGTTCGGGATCACGGTCATGAACGCCGAGAACACGGCGAACCCGATCGCGAAGTTGAGGCCGATGATCTCCAAGCCCAGAAACAGCAACGCCCCGAGCACCAGCATGTCGAGGCCCACCGCCGCCATCCAGCCAAGCCAGGCCACGCGGACACGGGCCATGACATCTTGGGCCTGAGGACGCCGATTCGCAGGCAGCAACCGCACGACGCTGTCCGCTAGCCGCGTGGGATTGATCGCGATCAGGAACGCCGCGACGATGATTAGCGCTAACAGGAAACCGATCTCAAAGAGCGTCAATCCGACCTGTTCCACCGGGCCGACGAGCTGCGCGGGATGGTGCACGTAGCTCTGGACAAAACCGGTGAGCTGCGCCGAGATGCTGCGCGTCCCCTTGCCCGTGAGGCCGTGGATGTAGTGGTCCGCCCCAGCGAGGATCGTCGGTAGACGCTGGGCGAATTGCCTGACCTGGCTCACGAACGGGGGGATGACCGCGAAGCCGAGGCCCACCAGCACAACGAACGCCGCGATCAGCGCCGCTGAGGCGCCAAACACTCGCGGCAGTCTGCGGCGCTCCGCAAACGATGCGGCGGCACTCAGCGGTAGCGACACGATGATCACGAGCAGCACTACCAGCAGGAGCGTCATCAGTTGCTGGACCACGAGGGCGGCGAGAACGAGACCCGCGGCCAGTCCCACCATCCGATACAGGACGTGCGGTTTCATCTCGGGGGCGCCGCCGGTGGCTGGCCGGGCGGCCGATCGGCCCCCATGGCCGTCACCGCACCGGTGGTCAACCGCCCAAAGCCCAGCCAATCAACCCGCGATGGCGTGACACTCGCCTGTTCGGGGCAGCCTTCGGACTGATGCCGAACTCGACGGTCACTCCGGTGACTCTCTATCGCGCCGTGCTGCTCGCGTTCGGCTTGGTCGTTGCCGGGCTGATCTTCGAGAAGATCATCACGTTGGTGCTCGCGGTCCTGATCGTGGTGATCATCGCCACGCCGCTGTCGGCCTTCGCGAGCCTGCTGCAACGGGTGGGAGTTCCCAGGGCGATTGGCGCCGTACTCGGCCTGCTGCTGGGATTGGGAGCCTTCGGTGCGCTGATCGCTCTGACCCTCCCGGTGTTCAACCAGGAGATCAACGCGTTCGCCAAGTCGCTGCCGAGCATCGTCGACGAGCTGCGTCGACGTCTCGGTCACCTGACCGGGACCTCCCCGAACCACGTAGGACGGCAGATACAGCATTTTGTCGACACATATACCCAGCATCCATCAAAGCTGCTCGGGCCACTCGCATCCATCGGCGCCGGAGTCGTCGCCGCTGCGGCCACGATCATCGTCGTTCTCCTGACTGCCCTCTACACGGCGATCCACCCAGAACCTCTGATCACGGGCTTCGTCCGGATCGCGCCGCCGGCCAACCGGCCGCAGGCCGAGCGAATCCTCTCCCGCCTTCGGGATGCCTATCTCGGTTGGCTCAAAGGCCTGGTGGTGGGAATGGTCGTCCTCGGCGGCCTCACCTACGGGGGGCTGCGAATTGCCGGCCTCGGCTTCGCCGGGTTCTTCGCCATCTTCACCGCCGTCGCCATGATAATTCCCTACTTCGGCGCGCTACTGAGCTCGATCCCGCCGATCATCTACGCACTCACGGTGTCGCCCAGCAAGGCGGTGATTGTCGCGGTCATCTACATCATCGCCCACCAGCTCGAGAGCAATGTGATCCAGCCGCTGGTGGTCGCCCGCAAGGTCGAGCTGCATCCGGCGCTCGTCGCGGTGGGGGTAGTGGCCGTCGACCAGCTGTTCGGTTTCGTGGGCCTGATCGTTGCCGTCCCGATCCTCTCGACGCTCAAGATCCTCGTCGAGGAGCTGTGGATCAAACCCGTGGAGCACAGCGATCGCGCCTTCACCGGCGAGCTGACGAGCTCGCCCGTGCACGTGGTGTCCGTCGCCGGCGGATCACCGACACGCACGGCGAAGCCGGGGAGCACCGAAGCCGTCTAGCGTCGCGCCGCGGACCGTCTCTCGGCGGACGATAGCCACCGTGGCGCCCGATGCTGCCGGGCCATCGCATGCTCCAGCGCTCGCCCGAACGCCGGGTGCTTGCGGGCCATGCTCCGCGCGTAGCGATTGAACGCGACGCCCTGGGCGTGGGTTGCTCCCTGTGCGTGGGCCGCATCGAGGAAGTCATAGAAGAAGTAATCACTCTGGCTGTCGATCTGGCTCTTGAACTGGGCGTACGGGTCGTGACCCGCTCCCGGCCACGCCTCGAGGATCGCGGGCACGCCGTCATTGAGGAGATCCGCAGCGGTCGTTGCTGACCAGCCGAAGGGCACCGTCGGGTCCGCGGTGCCTGAGAACAGCAGCCCGGGGGCATCTCCGGCCGTGGCGAACAGACCATTGGGCGTACCGCCGGACAGGGACATGAAGGCCTCGACCTGGGATGAGTACCCCGGGTTGCCGCTGTTGCCCGGGTTCTCGGGATCGAGACCGACCAGGCTGGCCGTGATCGCCCCGGCCGAGTCACCCCCGATGCCGATTCGAGTCGGGTCAATCCGGTACGCGCTCGCGTTGGCGCGCAGCCAGCGGACCGCGGCCTGCGCGTCATTCTCCGCCGCCAGCGCGGCGGTGAAGCATGTGGGTGAGATGGTCCCGTTGCCGGCCGAGCAGCCGTTGGGCGCCAGCAGGCGGTAGTTGATCGAGACGGTCACATAGCCGTCATGGGCGAACTCCTGGGCCAGGGTCGCCGCGGGAACGCTGGTCTTGTCACCACAGCAGTACCCACCGCCGTGGACCCACACGATCGCCGGGCGCGCGGCCACGGTGTCGCCGGTGGGCTGGTAGAGGTCGAGCGTCAGCGCGACCGGATTGCCGCTCAGGTCAGGAGCGCTCCCGTACTGGAGGTTGCTCGTCTGGGTGATGTTGGGGAACACCGCATCGCGGTACCGCAGCGGGCCCGCGCCAGGCGGGGCGGCCAGCGAGCAGCCAGCCAGCACGAACATGATGATGGCGCCGCCGAGCACGGCAAGCAGCCGACCCCGCGCTTCCGAACGATGCAGCAACTTCGGTCCCATCACCCGTCTCCTCCGTAGGGCAAGCAGCATCGGCCATCCTATCCGGACCCTTCAGTCCGGCCGGGTGAACCGGACCAATGGCGGGACGGACCTCTCAGTCCGTCCCGCTCACGCAGACGTCAAAGGTCAGCCGCTGGTGGTCGAGCAGTTCGGGTTGTTGATGATGTTGCCCGCGAAGGCGCCGATCGTGGTCGGGGTCACCGACCCGTACTGGCTCTCGCCGCCGAACGTGTCACCGGATTGGACGTTGCCGAACTGCCAGGTGCAGCCGAGCCCATCGGTCGAGTCACGGGCCTCCGTGAAGTACGGGTAGAAGTGGCCCGGGCCGTCCGGCGGGACCGTGCAGTGCTCGCCGTTGACCAGATTGCAGTTCTGCTCGCTGGCTGACAGATCGGTCACGAATTGAAGCTGCGGGTACGCCTTCCCCTCACTGGTCGGTTGCGCCTGGGCAAATGCGCCCGGGAACCTGTCCGGCGTCGTGGAGGTGGGCCAGTTGGTGCGGTATGACGTGCCGTCGAAGTCAAGATCGCCGACGGCGTCGTCAAACACGTCACAGCCCGTGACCTCGTTGGGCGCAGTGGTACCGCCATGCGTGTCCCCGACCGGATAACACGGGGAGTCATTGGGCTCCAAATCCCGGTTCTCGTTGCCCGTCTCGTAGGGGCCCTTGCAGTTGTCCCAGAAGGTGTCTGTGAAATCACCAACGGTGAACAGCTGCTCTTCCGTGACGCTGGTGCACGGCTCGAAGTGGCCGATCTCGTACTCGTCATTGACGTTGTACGGGCCGATTCCCCAGGGCAGGATGTTGGCCGGCGCGGCGGTTGAGTACTCGGGCTGGAAGTTGAACGGTGTCCCGTCGCACGTGCGGCGGTTCGTGTTCATGAAGCCGTTCGCCGCCGAGGCGATCATCAGTCCGGACTGTCCGGTGGTTTTGTCGTGAATGCTGGTTTCTAACGCGTGTCCACCCCCTGGCAACGCCGCGTCGAAGATGTGGACCACGATCACGTCCCCAGGATTCATCAGCAGCGTCTGCCCGTTCGGCGTTTCGGAGGCCAGGTTCGCCTCCTGCGGGCTGGGGGGCCCGGTCGGTACACCATTGCGCTGGATGAACGCGAAGTTGACCGGCTCAATGCAGTCGTTGTTGCAGGCGCCGCTGGCCTCGCATTCGAGGCTGTCAATGTTCAGGGCCGAGCACCAGTGCGTGTTGTCACAGCTGATGCTGTCCGCGAACGGTGCAAAGCCGGGCGGATAGAACTGCAGCTCGAGGAACGCCGCGCCGCCTCCCGGGCTCGTGGACGAAGGCGCGTTGGAGTCCGAGTTCGGCTCGCACGGCGTCTGCGGGAACGAGTTCGGATCACAGATATCGGTCGAGAACCACGGCGCGACCGAGAGCTCGAACCAGTGCGTTATGTCGTGACCGGGGTTGGCGACGGTCGGCGCCTGGCTTGGATCGACCCCCAGCCGCTCGGTGTAGGTGATGTTTGAGCTCGACCCTGGCCGGTCGGAGATCAACCTGATCGAGGGCTCGTCATGCCCGATGTAGTAGCCGTTGTCGTGGAAGCGGCCACCCTTCAGACCGCGGATGTCCGCGCAGGCCGCGGTTGGGCGCAGCTGGTGCTGGATCGGGCTGAGGCCGTTGCAGTCGATCTGGCCGACCTTGTTCGGTTTCACCGCCGCATGAGCCGCGGCTGGGAAGGCCGCGACTACAAGGATCGCCAGTACCCGCGCCCAACGCTTGCCACCCGACATATCGCCTCCTACCTATCCCAGAGCCCTCTGCACGGCGGAGCCTCTCACTCGAGTCACCGCCCTGTCAAGGCCCTCATCAAACCTCTCGTCGATCTACGATCCGGAAAGCCATGACCGACCCTCCCGCTCTTCCCGGCGTTACCCACGAGTACCTGGACGCCGGCGGCCTGCGAACGCATGTGGCGCTGGCCGGGCCGCAGGATGCGCCGCCGGTCCTGCTCGTCCATGGCTGGCCGCAGCACTGGTGGGTGTGGCGGAACGTGATCCCCCAGCTAGCCCAGAACCACCGCGTCATCGCACCGGACCTGCGCGGCTTCGGCTGGAGCGAGGTGACCCGAACCGGCTATGACAAGGAGCAGCTCGCCTCCGATCTGCTCGCCGTCCTGCACGCGCTCAGCATCGAGAGGGCGACCTGGGTCGGGCACGACTGGGGTGGCGTTACAGGATTCCTGGCCGCGCTCAAAGCTCCTGACCGGATCGAGCGGATGCTCGTGCTCTGCGTTCCCCACCTGTGGGTTGATCCGAGCCCGCGGCAGCTGGCGCTCTTGAGCTACCAGGGGCCGATCAGTCTCCCGTTGGTCGGGAGAACGTTGGCGAGGTGGATGCTCCCGCGGATCCTGCAGGCCGGGCGAGGTCCGGACAGGCTGAGCCGGGAGGACGTGTCGCTGTTCGCGGATCACATTCCGCCCGCGGTGACTGTGGCCATGTATCGCACCTTCCTGACGCGCGAGGTGCTGCCGATCGCCCGCGGCCGCTATCGGGGCCGGACTCTTGAGGTCCCGACCCACGTCATGGTCGGAGGGCGGGACCTCGTGACCAGGGGGCTCCGGCCCGGGCCGGTGAACGGGCAGCCACAGCTCACCGTCGAGACGATCGACGGCGTCGCGCACTGGGTCCCGGAGCAGCGGCCGGAACACATCATTGACTGGGTCAACGCCGGCTCACACTGAACCCTCCACGTAACTAACCCAAGGACCGGACCCGAACTGGTACGGTCCACCTGATTTCGGTGCGGAGGAGCGGACTCTTGAGAACACGGCGCAGGCGCCGCCTGACAGTGGCGTTGTCCAGCTTTGCGCTGGTCCTGGTCGTGACGTCGATTCTGTCGGTGGCCGGCGCGATCAACCTCCCGCTTGGGTTGAACGGCGGCGTGAACGATCTCGGAACGCTCCCGGTCATTCTGGGCCCCGGACAGACGCCCACAGCGGCGGTGACCCAGCACAACGCCGAGCCTCCCCTGACCGCCACGCCGGCGCCGAGTTGCGGACCCAATTCCGAGCCCGAGCCGGGCATTGACGGTCGCGTCCCGGCCGGCTCGGCGGACAACGGGCTGTGGTGCAACATCCAATTGATCGCCCACCAGGGCACCTCGGGTGGCTTCAAGGTGTTCCGGTACGTGGACACCGCGGGCCACGTTTGCGCCTTCTATGACACGGCGCTGCTGTTCCCCACCAATGCGATCAATCCTGGCGGTGCGTCATTGGGCGTCGCGGTGCTCAACATGGCCGACCCCGCGCACCCCGTCCAGACCGACACGCTCACTGCGCTGCCGATGCTGACGCCGCACGAGTCACTGAACCTGAACCCCGCCCGTGGACTGCTCGCCGCCGTCGACGGCAACCCCGCCACCGAGCCGGGACTGTTCGCGATCTATGACGTCCACAACGACTGCCTGCACCCGACGCTGGACGCGACCGCGCTCGTGGCCCGCTTCGGCCACGAGAGCGGCTTCGCGCCCGACGGCAAGACGTTCTACGCCACCGCCACGGCAGTACCCGGGATCACAGCGATCGACGTCAGCAACCCCAAGGATCCGCATGCGATCTGGCAGGGCAACGTCACCTCGCATGGGATGACGCTGTCAGACAACGGTGACACCGCCTACATCGCTGACCCGACCGGCGCCCTGACGATCCTCAACGTGAGCCAGATTCAGGACCGCAAGCCGAACCCCCAGGCCACAGAGATCAGCCGGCTGACCTGGAACTCAGTCTCGATTCCCCAGAACGCCATCCCGTTCACCGAGGGCGGGCACCCGTACCTGCTCGAGTTCGACGAGTACACGGCCGGGACGCTCAACCCGACCGCGAGCCGGGACGTGATCGGCGCGGCCCGGATCATCGACATCGCAGACCCTGCGCATCCGTTCGTGGTCTCCAACATGCGCCTCGCGGTCGATCAGCCCGCGGCCCACAAGGCGGCGGGGAATGACCCCGGGACCCTGAGCCCGGCTCAGGGCTACGCGGCTCACTACTGCAACATCCCGACCGAGGTCAACCCGAAGCTGGTCGCGTGCTCGTTCATCGCCTCCGGCCTGCGCGTGTTCAACATCAGCGACATCCTGCATCCGCGCGAGGTGGCCTACTTCGTCGCCCCGACCAAGCCCAACACGGAGACGGGTTACTCGGCCAGCGACTATGCGATGTCGAAGCCCGCGTTTGACGTCGCCCGCCACGACATCTGGTACACGGACGGCGGGACCGGCTTCTACGTCCTGCACGTCACCAACGGCGCCTGGCCGGCCAGCACCACGCCACCACCCACGGTCTGCTCCCACGAGGGTCAGCTGTCCGGGAGCTCGCTCGGTCCGGTCACGCTCGGCATGACGCGCAGCCGAGTGAACAGCGTTGGCTGCGCGAGGCACGACGGGATCCAGGTCAAGTACCAACGGAGCAAGGCCGTTCTCGCGCTGACCGCCAACCGGCACTACGCACTCAAGGGCGCCCGCCCGGGCACGAAGCTGGCCAAGATCAAGAGCCGGCTGCGGCTCAAGAGCGGTATCAAGAGTGGCCAGAACACCTGGTACCTGGTGCCGGCTGGCAGGAGCCGGGGCGTGCTCGAGGTCCGCCGCGGCGTGATCAGGAAGATCGGCATCGCCAGCAAGCCGCTCACGGCCAGCCGCGGCGCCGCGCGCAAGCTGCTCGCCGGCGTCTCCTGACCTCGGGTCAGGTCCGCCGCAAGCGATACATGCGCAGGCGCCCGTAGTCCTTCGCGGCCGGCATGTGTCCCACGTAGTCACACGCCAGCTGCTCACTTCCGGCCAGCACGAGCGCGGCCGCGAACGGCTCGGTCACGTACACCGCGGCGGGCGGGGTCACAGGCTCGATTCTCGCCGTCCGGCTGACATGTGAGCCCATATAGGCGGGCACGCCGAGCACCGGGTCCAGGATCGGAAACACCGGCCCGACATGCGCGCCGAGCCGCAGCGCCAGGTGGTTCGGCAGTCCGCTCGCTACGAGGTCGATGGCTTCCATCGCCTCCTGCAGCTCAAGGCCACATTCGGCAGCCAGCCCAGCGTCATCCAATACGACATACAGCGCGTCACCCCACGTATTGCGATGCAGGACGTGCTCGGCGTGGCGCTCAAGCACGGCCGCGAACGCTCCGAGCACGTGCTCGGCGAACCGGGGCAGCTGATCGTCGGTCAGCTTGGAGAAGCCCTTGATGTCGGCGAACAGCATCGAGCAGATCATCCGGCCCGAGCTCGAGCCGGCCGCCGGCCGTGGTCCATCGACGCTCGGCACATCGCGAACCGGCCCCCCACCGGGGCTGACTATCGTCGACGGAAGGCCGAGGCGGCGCCAGGTCGCGACGTCGATTGCCGTGCCGGCGGCGCCGCTGGCCGGGGTGCCGTCCCAGAGCGCGAACTGCCGGACGCTGGCCTCGAGATAACGGCCGCGGAGGATCGCCAGACCCATGGCCAACTCCGATCCGTAGCGATAGAGCACGTCATCGCCCAGGTGAGCGTCCTCGGTTGCGTAGGTCACGGTGGCGGCCGCGTCCAGTAGCTGCCCGAACCGCGCGGCCCACTGGTCCCCGGCCGGCGCCACCGAGGCCTGGAGAAACTCGGAGCGCTCGAACGGCAGCACCACGTGCAGCTCGGTCCCCGATTCGACAAGCGCCTCCGCCCACAGTACGTCTCCGCCGCTGGCCAGCGCTCCGTAGGCGTACGTGGTCGGATGGCGGGCCACCTCCTGGCGGATCCGCTCGGCGACGGACGGTTCGTCGTCGGCTCGGAAGCGCCCGGCCTCGCCGGCAGAAGCGATCCGGTGACCGCAGAAATGGGCCACCGTCGGGCCCTGGAGCGCGGTGAGGACCTCCTGGTCGATCCCGCGTAGCTCGCACACCAGGCGCAGCTGGCGGCGGGTGGTCGAGACGGCGCCGTAGTCACCACCGGCCAGGGCGGCGGCACGTCCGAGGGCGGCCCAGGCGGCGGGCACGTCACCGAGCAGCAGTTGCGCCTCGGCCTCGGTGGCAGCCGCGTAGTACGAGCTCTCATCGCCCGCCTGGAGAACAGCGAGTACCTGGCGGGCCAGCTCGGACGCGCGCTCGGGGTCACCGCTGAGGAGGCTCATGGTCGCTGCGTTGACCGCCGGGTAGTAGCCCCCGGTGCGCTCGAACACCGCGGCGTAAGCGGCGGCGGCGTCGGCGGCCTCACGCTGTCTGATGGCCGGGTCACGGGCGGCGAGAGCCCCGTCCTTGGCGATCCGCGCACGCAGCGATGCGATGTCCTCGTGCGTGGCCTCCTCGGACACCAGGCCGTAGTCGTCGAAGCGCCGGGCCGCCTGCTCGGTGGCGCCCGCCCGGGCTAGTGCCAGCACCGCGCGGTGCCCCAGCCAGAGGCTGTCCGGGTGCTCCTCGAGACCCCGGTCGGCGAGATCGAGGGCGGTCAGAACTTCGCCGCGGCGCTCTGCATCGAGCACCGCGGCGAGCCAACTTTCAACTGTGCTCATCTGGATCGCGCCGCGCCAGCGTCCGGGCCGTACGTCCCACCGCCAGCGCCCGTGGTTGCCACACGGCGCGATCTTGTCAGATGTACGTCTGAGCTACGCGAGGTGAGCGGAGACGCCGCGGGCGACGCATCCATTCACCAGCAGGTACTGCAGGTTGGCCGCTGCGGCCACGTTGTTGGCGGTCGGTGCCCCGTGGGCGCCAGAGGCCGAGCCGCTGCCGACCAGGTAGTAGAACTGTCCGCTGACGTAGGCGACATTGATGCCCGTGATGCCATGATCACGGACCGTCCATCCACGGGCGCCGGGGATCCCGGCCACGCGATAGGTGCTGACGGTCGAGCCCGAGCTCCGCGCGTCCTTGACGGCCTGCTCATACTGGTAATTCAGCTCGGCGTTCGCCCCGGCAGCTGACCGGAAGCGCTCGACCACGGATACGGCCTGCGCCTTGAGCGGGAACACCCCGTGCAGTTGCTCGTTCACGCCGGACACGAATCCGATGCTCCGGAGCCTCGTGGTCATCGACACCGGCGCGGGCTGGGCCCCACGAACGAAGCCGCTGGTGGCGTCCGGGGCCAGGACCCGCTGCGAGAGCGGGAGCGCGGCCATCGATGGGACTGGGTTCGCCGCCGCGGGCTGCGGGGCGCCGGATCCGCTGAATGAGATGACTGCGACCGCCGCCACGGCGGCGGCGACGGCGGCGGCCAGAGCTGCGGCGGGCCGGCTGGTGACGGGGCGGGACTGGCTTGCGGTGTATGTGTGGGTGAGGCTGGTCATGGCTTCCTCCTGGGGTGGGCGTGAATGCACCCAGGAAGCTATGACTCGGGCTGACCGCTAACCACGCAGTCCGTGACACTCTGAGTGTGCAATCTTGCACACTCGGCGGGCTACTCGACCAGGCCGCGCAGTCCGGTCATGTTGAGCACCTTGATCTCGCGCCGGCCGGTCTCGATCCAGCCCAGCTCCCGCAGCAGGTGCAGCGAGCGGGCAACCGCCTCCCGCGAGGCGCCGCTCCACGCCGCCAGTTCCTCCTGGGAGAGCGGCAGTTTGATCCGGACCCCGTCGGTCTCGGGCTCGCCGTCAGTCTCGGCCAGCTCGATCAGCCGTCCCGCGATCCGAGCGGTCACATCCCGGGTGGCAAAGTCAACTCTCTGTCGATCGGCTTCGGCCAGCAGCGCGGCCACGTGATCGAACACGATCGGGGCCACGCCGGGATTCTCGGTCACGAAGCGCCGGAAATCCGGACCTCGCACCACGATTGCCTCCACCTCGTCGACGGCTGACACTGTCGCCGTCCGGGGGCGACCCGCGATCGCAGACAGCTCACCGACGAGCTCTCCCGGCCCGGGGACCTGAACCACGACATCACGCCCCCCGGCGCCGATCACCGCGATCTTCAAACGCCCGCTGACGATTGCCACCACTCCGCCGGGATCGTCGCCTTCATGGAACACCGCCTCGCCCTTGCCAAACCGCCGCACTCGCCCCAGAGCCCGAAATGCAGCCAGCTCCTCGTCACTCAGGGCGGACAGGAAGGGCGGTGGCTGGGGGTCGTGATCTGACACCGTTATGGGCCGGATGCCGCCTACGGCTGGTTGGTGGGCGGTCCTGCTCCCGGCACGAGCCGGGCGTGGATCTGGGCCAGAGCCACGTTGGCCTTGGGATTAAGTGGCGCCGGCTTGCCGCTGTAGAGCATCGCGCACACGGTTGAGTATGGGCTGGCGCCGGAGGCGGTGAGGAGGAGCGTGTTGGTGCTCACGTCGAACGTGAACGTCCCCTTCGACAGATGCCTGATGGCGGCGAAGCCCCAATCCGCCGACACGTAGGCGTCCGAGATCAGGCTGAGGTAGGTGCTCTGTGCGCGGGCGAGCGAGTCGGCCGCGGCGTAGCTCGAACGGCAGCCGGTGTTGGTTCCATACACGAGCAGCCCGAGGCTGGTGAACGGGACAGATGTGTTTCCGTCGGAGCCGACTGGGACCTTGACGTGGAGCAGCACGTCGGCTCCGTTGGCCGCGACCGTCGCTCGGCCGAGCCGGAGCGGCGAGCCCGCGCGGGCCGAGAAACGGACGTGACCGTGGCAGGCCCGGCCGCCCTTGTTGTCAGTCGTGTCAGTGATGGTGCCGCTGGCCTTGCGTCCCCGGAGCCGCCCGTGGTAGACGGTCGGTTGCCGGGGTGACTCGGCGGCGCGATGGAACCATGTGCCGCGCTGCGAGATCGGCGCCGTGTGCGGCGTCAGGTACTCGCGCATCGAGCCGGGATGGCAGCTGTCCACGATCTGGGTGAACAGCTCACTCACCTTCCCATGTGCGACGACGAAGCTCAGCGTCCTGCCCTGGGAGGTGCGGCCCGAGTAATAGCCATTGGCGTAGGCGGCCGCGGCCGCGGGGGCGGCCATGACCAGCGCGAACAGCACCGCAGCCAACGGCCGAAGAGCTACGCGACGCGCGTGATGAGTGGCCCCCATCATCCGAGCGCGAGCCTCGCACATTACGGCTCCATCGACAAGACGACGGCGGCCGAGGCGAGTGGTACACGGCCGAATCTCGCGGGCGTCGTCACCGGTCTGTGCAAGACTGTGGAGGCAATTTCGCGGAAACCGGGGCTACGGGCTTCCGTGACGAAAATTCAAGTATCAGGGGGTTTGCGTGCCACGTGCATACGCATACGTGACGCGTCATGGCTGGATTCGAGCCTCAGGCGGCGTTGGTCCGCTCTCGGCTTCGGACGGCTCCAGCGATGTGGGGTCTTACTCTGGTGATGGTCTTGTCGGCCTGACGGTGACGGTCATGATCTACGCCGTGGTGGCGGCGGTTGTGCTGTCGGCCATGGCGCCCGTGATTGCGGGGTGGCTCCTTTGGGTCCTGGTCTCGGCGGGCTGGCGCGCATGGCGCACCCCGGCGCGTAACCGACCCTCATGGGGGCGCATGGTGTCGTCCGAGCTGGCCGGTGTTTCCGCGCGACTCTTCAAGGGGTGGAGGTGAGCTCTCCAAGGGGAGGTTGACGGCGTCACTCTCCGAACTGCGTGTCCATCCAAGCCTGCGCGTTGTATGGGGTGAGGAAATGACCCTCAAACGTCTGCGCGAACCGGGAGTGGCCAGCCACGAACTGGAACTCCAGGTACGGATGGATTCCCTTCGAGCCGTAGTACTCCGGACCGCAGTCCTCGCCCTGGGCGCAATACGACACCTCGTACACATATAGGTGAATGAACTGCGCTCCGAACTCGGGGTTGTGCTCGTCGCGCAGGAACGCAAGTGCGGCGCCGTAGTTCCACAGCAGTCCCTTCTGGAACAGGTGAAGTGGTGGAATCCCGTCTCCGGCCAGCGCGATCTGGAAAGCGCTGCTCGGAGCCGCCGAGACAACCGAGCCCTCGGGGGCTCGGCCCAGGCCGGTTCCACTGAGGCCGAATTTGTCGAAGAACAACGCCATAAAGCCTTGTTGCTCCCACTGGCTCGAGGCGACCTCGGCGATTTCAAGCACCCCCGCGATCTGCTCCAGACCCTCCCCGAGTTTCTCAGCCCCGTGCTCGGCCAGCTTTTCCGCCTTGACGAGCACGTCGAGGTACTTGTTGAGGCCGATCTCCACGCTCTGCTTCGCGCCGAACCCGAGCAGATCGCCCTCGGCCCAGTTTGCGAGCTCGCCCGCCTCCGCGGCGGACAGCGTCGCATTCTGGCGGTAGATCAGGTTCCGTGACACGGTCAGATCCTTGGTTGTGAATTGGCCCGCCTTCGGGCAGCCGGACTTGTGGCACGCCTCAGTCGCTTTCACCGTGATCTTCATCTGGCCGTCCGCGATAAGGCCGGGCGCCCAATAGCGCAAGCGCAGGTGGCCACTGGGGTTCGTTCTCAGACCGGTTATGAGCCGCCCACTGCCGCAGCGTCTCGGGCTCGCTCCGTCACACAGGTATCCGTCGCCAGCATCCCCGGATGGGTAGCTCGGAATGTCCTTTGACGAGATCGGAGTTACCGACGCCGACACCAGGGCGCCGCCGACTGGCTTGTGCGTGTGGTGATCCTTGACCGTCACCAGCACATCCGTGCAGCCCGAGAAGCAGCCGAGCTTTCGGCCGCCGAAGAACGCCTCCGCGTCCTTGTCCAGACCCGACCGGCTGTGCTGGAGGGTTTTGGCCGTCACGTCGAGCTTGTTGCACGGATCTGCGCTTGCTGGAGCGAGCTTGGCAGCCGGACTGTTGCATGAGGGCAAGAGCAGGAGGTAGTCCTCCGAGATGCAGTCGAAATAGGGGTGCACGAGCCCGCCGCTGGAGCCGCACTCCCCGATGGGGGCCTGGAACACCGCATACAACGGCGCGCCTGTAGCCGACGCCGGCGTCACCTTGTAGCACCGGGTCGTGGCGATGAGCTGAGGGTCATGTGAACCGACCGGGGGTGGCAGTGGCTTGTGGGTCCCGCAGCTGACCGCGACAAGCGAGTACGAAAAGGGGTCCTGCGGTCCACAAGTCGAGTTAAACCCACACTGGCCGCCATTGCTGTACTTGATCTTCATGGTCACGAACTGCCCGGGGCGAGCTGCGTGGGGCGTGATCGTGAGGTGCACCTTGGTGCTCTCCTGCAGCTGGCCGGAACGGAGGGCGCGCTGGCCAGCCTGACCGCAGGGAGCTGGGCTACAAGGTCTAGGGGGAGGCCCGAGGCGGGCGGCAGTCGCGCTCGCAGTCGGCAAGCCTTCGGTGCCGGCTCGGGCCGCAGCGGCAAAGGCCAGTACGGCCAACAGCACTAGCGCACCAGCGGCGGCCGTAAGCAGCGGCCTGGCGCTTCTTGGGCTCCGTCTGGTCGTGATCACGCTGTTGCCCTCCGGGTCATCCGAGTCCAGCAAATAGGACCATAGGGCGGCTCTCGGGTCAATACGGCATTTCGCGTACTGTTGTGTGCAGCCGTTCGCATCTATCGGACACCGTTGAAGGAGCTGTCAGCCGATGCCCGCGCTCCGTCAAAGGGATCTGCGGTCGTTAGTGGCGCTGTTGGATTCGTTCGTGCAAACCGAGGCGGACGCGCTGCCCCGGCGTGTGGTTCTCGGCCTTCACGAGATCGTTCCCGGGGTGCTGTCGAGTTACAACGAGTTCGGATCAGGCACGCCGACGCTGGCGGCGGTCGAGCCCCTGGACGTCCACCGGCCGGCGCATGAGGAGGCATTCGTGCGCTTTGCCTTCCAGCATCCGGTGCTGGCGAGGTTTCGAGGCGCTCGCGGCCAGCCGGCGCGTTCGATCTCCGACTACGCCACCAGACGAGAGCTCGAACGCCTCGATCTCTACCACGAGCTCTACCGGCCACTCGGCATTGTCGACCAGATCTCGATCGCGGTCCCCGGGCCCGAGGGCCTCACAATCGGCGTCGCGATGGGCCGAGAGCGCCGAGGGTTCAGTGAACGCGAGCGGCTGCTGCTGGACCTGCTGCGCCCGCATTTGATCGGCGGACCGCTCCGCAGAGCCGGAGACCGCCGGCTCCGGGACGCGCACGCCGCGTTAGAGGCAGCCTCTGGCATGGCGCAACGTCGCGCCGTCGTAGTGTTCGCCGGCAGCGGCCGGATCGGCTGGGCAACGCCTCAGGCGCGGCAGGTGCTGCACGACTGGTTTGGCTACAGCGGAGGATTAGAGCTGCCAGCGCGGCTGGCTGACTGGGTTCGCGCAGTCTGCGATCGCGCTAGCCGGGGCGCGTTTGAGATCGCACCAAGAGTCCTTCACCTGCGACGAGGTGGACGGACGCTCACGGCTACGCTCCTGCCCTCCCTCGCCCCAGACGCCGAGCTGCTCCTGACGTTCGACCAACGTGGCGTACCGGGCCGTGAGCATGCCGCCCGACTCGGACTGACCCCCCGCGAAAGCGACGTGCTGGCAGCCGCGGCTCGCGGTCTCGACGAGGCCGGCATCGCCCGAGAGCTCGCGATCGCCCGCCGCACTGTAAACAAGCACTTGGAACACATCTACCGCAAGCTCGGCGTCACCGACCGCACACACGCGATCGTCACCGCGTTCGCTTCAAGCCCCACTCCTCAGCAGCACGGGCTGGATGGAGGCGAGTCAGGACGGGGTGCGCGACCCGCGCAGGAAATGCCCGATCGCGTCTGACACGAGCTCATCGAGCTGATCCTCGTCCACCATGCCTCCCGTGAGCAGGGCCGCGATGCCCTGGATGGTGGCGAACAGGACCAGGCCGACCCGCTCGGGGTCGCCCGTCTCCAGGACTCCCTCCGCCTGACCTTGCTGGATCAGCCCGAGCATGACCGAGAACGCTCGCGTGGCCGCTTCCTCGAGCACCTCGGCCTGGTCACCGTGCTTGCTGGCGAACATCAGCTCGAGCAGATCGGGATCGCGGGTGGCGAAGCGGATATATGCCGTGGCGGTGGCCTGAAGGCGGGCCTGGAAATCCTCCCCGGCGTTGGCCACCGCGCGCGCCAGCTCGGAGCCGAGACGCTCGAAGCCTGACTGCGCCAGGGCGTCGAGCAGGGCCTGGCGGTCCGGGAAGTGACGCCGGGGCGCGGCGTGGCTCACGCCGATCTCGCGCGCTAGCTCGCGGAGCGAGAGCTCCTTGACCCCGCGCTCGCGTACGGTCCGCTCGGCCTGGGTAAGCAGAGCGGTGCGGAGGTTCCCGTGGTGGTAGGGGCGCTCGGTCGTTGGGGGGCGTTCGGTCGTTGAGGGGCGCTCGGTCATCGCACTTGGCACCATAGCGCCCGAAGTAGACGTTGACATCATTGTTGGCATCGTCTACATTGTTGCTCATGACAACTTTCAACACCTCAAGCATCCCAGACCAGACCGGCCGGACCGCAATCGTGACCGGCGCCAACAGCGGAATCGGCCGGGCCGCAGCCGCGGCGCTGGCCGAGAAAGGCGCCCGCGTCGTCCTCGCCGTGCGCAACACCAACAAGGGCAATGCCGCCGCCGCGGACATGTCCGGTGAGACCGAGGTTCGCCAGCTTGACCTGGCCAGCCTGGCCTCGGTCCGCGCATTCGCCGACGCGTGGGAGGGTCCCATCGACCTCCTGATCAACAACGCCGGCATCATGGTCCCGCCGTACTCGCACACCGAGGATGGCTTCGAGATGCAGTTCGGGACCAATCATCTCGGGCACTTCGCACTGACTGGCCTGCTCCTCGAGCACGTGACCGGACGCGTGGTCACCGTCGCCTCGGGGGCGCACCGGTTCGGCTCGATTGATTTCAATGACCTCAATTGGGAGCGCAAGCCGTACAAGGCCTGGCGCGCCTACGGGCAGTCCAAGCTGGCCAACCTGCTGTTCACGGCTGAGCTCCAGCGCCGGCTGACCGAAGCCGGCTCCGACGTCCTCGCCACCGCTGCCCATCCCGGTTATGCGGCCACCAACCTCCAGTTCCAGAGCCAGCGTCGCTCGCTGGACATCATCAGCCTGATCGGCAACCGCGTGATCGCCCAGGACGCGGACGGCGGCGCCTTGCCAACCCTGTACGCGGCGGTGGCCGATACCCCCGGCAACAGCTTTGCCGGTCCGGGCTTCATGGATCTGCGCGGCGCGCCGAAGCTGGTGGGCCGCTCGGGGTCGGCCAAGGACATGGACGTGGCCCGGCGCCTGTGGGACGTCTCCGAGGAGCTGACCGGCGTCCGCTTCCCGCTCGGCGCCAAGGCATCCGCCTAGACGCGGCCGAACCGGGTTCGCGAGCAGCTGCGCGCACAAATGTCGTCATAGACTCGGCGGCATGGATTTCGGAATCGCATACTTCCCCACTCATGACGCGGTCAGCCCCGGCGGGATCGCGCGCATCGCCGAAGAGCACGGTTACGACTCGCTGTTCTTCGCCGAGCACACCCACATCCCGGCCAGCCGTGATTCGCCGTATCCGGGCGGGGGTGATCTGCCCCGCAAGTACAGCCGCACCTATGACCTGTTCGTCGCCCTGACGGCGGCGGCCGAGGCCACCTCGACCCTGCGGGTCGGCAGCGGCATCTGCCTGGTCATCGAGCGTGACCCGATCACCACGGCCAAGGAGGTCGCCTCGATTGACCACCTGTCCGGCGGCCGGTTCGAATTCGGGGTCGGGGCGGGCTGGAACCGCGAGGAGATGCAGAACCACGGGACTGACCCTCGCACGCGCATGCGCCTGTTCCAGGAGCGCGTCGAGGCAATGAAGGAGATCTGGACCCACGACGAGGCCAGTTACAAGGGCGAATTCGTCGAGTTCGACCGGATCTGGTCCTGGCCCAAGCCGGCCCAGCGGCCGCATCCGCCGGTACTCGTCGGCGGCACGGGACCCACCGTCATCGACCGCGTACTCGCATTCGGCGACAGCTGGTTCCCGAACTACGCTCCCGAGGGCATCCTTGACCGCGTCGACGAGATGCGGGAACGGGCCGAACGCCCGATTGAGCTGGACCTCATGGGCATGCCGGCCGACCCGAAGGCGATTCAGCGCGCGCATGACGCCGGCGCCCGGCGGGCCGTCCGCTGGATCCCGTCCGGGGGGCCGTCACTGATTGAACCGGCGCTCGAGCGCTGGGAGAAGGCGATCGCGGAGTTCACGGGCGAGGCTTGACCGAGGCCGAAGCCCGGAGCCGTTTCGCTGCCGCCAGGGTCGCGCGGCTGGCCACTGCTGACGCGCAGGGCCGCCCGCACCTGGTCCCGATCGTGTTCGTGGTTCACGGAGACCGGGTGTACAGCGTCGTGGACGCCAAGCCCAAGCGCACTCGAGCGCTGCGCCGGCTGGCCAACGTGAGCCAGAACCCGGCTGTCGCACTGCTGGTGGACCACTACGACGACGCGGACTGGGACGCCCTGTGGTGGGTCCGCGCCGAGGGCCAAGCCCGCATCCTCGACCCCGAGGAGCCCGAAGCCGCGAGCGCGATCGCGCTCCTCAAGCAGCGCCACCCCCAACAACGCGCCACCGGCCAGGTTCTGGCCGTCGATGTCGAGCGCTGGAGCGGCTGGGCCGCTGGCCACGCCCAGCCGGGCGGCTCGAAGCGCTAGCTCTGCTTCTTCTTTTTCGACACCGGGGCCAGGCAGCCGACCCCGATCTTGGTCGAACCCGGGGCCAGACAGCCGATGTGGTACTTGGGTCCCTTGCCGGGTCGAATGGTGAAGACGTAGCCCTTGCCGATCCAGAGTCGCCGTGTCAGCTCGATCGTCAGGACGTTCCCGACGTGCAGCTTGCTCTTGCCGAACGGGGTGGCGAGGTTGACCGTCGGGGGGACCTGCAAACCGCAGGCGGATTTGCCCGAGGTGGTGACACAGACGTGCACCTTTTTCACCGTGATCGAGCGGTGCGCGAACGGACAGAAGCTGCCCCGGCAGCTCAGGAGGATCACGGTGCCGAGTCCCGGCTTGCGCAGTAGCAAGCCAAGGACCTGGGTGTAGGTCGGGAAGAAGTGGAACGCCCACCCCAGCTTTGCGGTGATCGTGCCCCGGATCTTCGGCGGCAGCTGCTTGACGGTAACGGCCTGCGGGGTGGTGGCCGACGCGCCAAATCCGCCGCCGCCGAGATAGAACGCCGTGATCGAGTGATTGCCGGCCGCGGCGTAATGGACGACGCACTGCACGGTCGCCACACCCTGGGCCAGGTGCAACGTTGCCGCCGGACACTGGGGGATGTGCGTGCCGTCGTCGAGGAACAGGACCTTCCCGGTCGGGTGGAACGTGCCCGTCAGCGAGGGCCTCACGGTGGCGGTGTAGGTGGCGCTCGTCCCGGTGTTCACGATCGGGTTGGACACGTCGAGCGTCGTCGTGGTCGAGTCAGTGCCGACTGTCATGCTGTACGTGGGGCTGGTCGACGGCGCGACCCCGGAGCCGGCGCTCGGAGTAAAGACGGCCGTCAGCGCCTCCGGCGAGTTCGCCGCTGAGAACACGCTCTGGCAAGTGACCTGTGCGCTCTGGTTGACGGTTTGGAGTGCGACGGCGGAGCACCCGGTGATCGGCTGGCCGGCGACCTGGAAGCTCACGGTCCCCTGCGGCGGGACCAGTGGAGTGCTCGAGGCGACGGTCGCCACCAGCGTGGTCGGCTGATCTGTGATCGGCGCCGCGGGCACGGAGGTGAGGCTGGTCGTGGTCGGACTGGGACCAATGATTCCGGTGGGGGTGGAATCAGCAGTGGTCGTGTTGGTTGTGCCACTGGGGCCGTTGTTCGAGCCGACCTCCTGGACCTTGATGGTCGAGCCGACCTGGTTCCCGGCCAGCGCCATCGTGTTGGCGATCGCGCCCGGGATTGGGGCGCAGATCGCGCCTAAGCATTGAAGCCAGCTAGTCGCGATGGACTGGGCGCCCAGCCAGGTGCCCGGCGTCTTGGTCAGGATCTGACCCGCCACAGCCGTTACCGGTGCGACGGATGGCGGACCGGTGTTAATGGGCGGCCCGACGGGAGGCGTGGGTACTGAGTTCAGCGTTGTTTGCTGGAAGCCGTAGTTGGCCGTGTCCGCAACCTCGATCGTGAACCCCACATCGGTCTGCTGGACCTGGTACACCGAGTTCTCCGTGGTGGGCGAACCCGCGATTTGATTGCAGTTCTGGCCCGCGCTGTCGCAGTCAAGCCATTCAATCGACGTCGAGCCTGGTGTCACCGTCCACTGCGCGGCCGCCTCGGTCAACTGGTCGCCGACCTGGGGCGAGCCGTTCGGTGCGTTCGGAGCGGTGAGTGACTCGCCGATCGTGGGGGGTGAGTCGGCCAGCGCTGACGCCGTGCCAAGGCCGACCATCGCAAATGCGATCGCCGCGATGAACACGACCAGATTTCGTTTCAACGCGCTCACTCCCACCTCGGTAGCGCATCGTCCATGACTCGGGTTCCCCCCGGCCTGCCCGCAGGCCCTATCAGCGCTGCTGATGATAGTCGAGCAGTAGCTATGATGTGGTTTGGCAAGTCGTCAACACACGCGCAGGAGCGGGGGCATCGATGGCCGGAATGACATTCAGCGATCGCTTGGTCGCAAAAACACGCGGGGCGCCGGGGCAGCTGTACTGGCTAAGGCCGGCACGGTTGATACTGCTGGCCGTTTTGGCGGCTGTGTTGGCGTTTGGAATCGCCTTTGCGGTTGGGCTGGCCACGAAGACGAATAGCCACCCCGTCAAGCTGAGTCCGGCAGCAGCGCTCACGCACTCAACCTCTTCAGCCGTGAAGATCTCGGCCAGCGCCCCGGTGGTTGCGATTCCCGCGATGGCCAAGGCGCCCGTGCATCACGTCCACAAGGCGGTGATTGTGGCTCCCACCCCGCCGCCGGTGCGGGTTAAGCACACGGTTACGACGCCGGTCTACACCCCGCCCACGGTGACGCACACGGCGCCCACACCCACCGTTCCCACGCCCACCGTCCCGACACGGACGCAGACCCCGCCGTCGGGCGGCACAACCACCGGCGGCGGCGGCACCACGACCGGCGGCGGTGGCACCGGCACCGTTACGGGCGGCGGTTGATCCGAGCCTCCGGCGTCCCGCTGACGTCGGAACGCCGGACTAGCTGACGTTGTAACCGAACGGCTTGAGCTGCCCGTAGGCGGTGCTCAAGGCGGTCATGCCCCGCTTCACCGAGCCCTCGGCCGCACCGTAGGCGCGGCTGTCATGGTGCGAAGCGGCGCTGCCCAGGCCGCTGAATGCGCTGGCGATCGTCTTCAGGGCCGAGACGACGTCCGCGTTGGCGGTGGCAGCCGGTCCGGCGCTGAGATGTGAGAGCGCGTCGGCGGCGTGCGTGTAGGCGCTGCCCAGCGTCGAGGCGGCGGCCACCTGGGCCTTGGTCGCGTGGGCGTGGGCCAGCTGCGGGCCGGTTCGAGCCTGCGCGGCATCGAGCGTCTTGATGGCCGAGTCGAGTCCCGAGGCGTAGATCTGGCTCGGTCCCGGGCTCAGCCGCGAGCCCGAGGTCACGTGAAGCGTCGCCAGCGACCGTTCGCAGCTGGCGGCGAACCCGGCGGCGGGGGAGACGCAGACGCCGACCACGGTTCCGAATGTGGTCGGCATGGCGTACACCGACTCGGGAGTGCTCTGGCCGGTTGGGACAAGGTCGGGATAGCGGTAGACGGCCGTACGACCAAGCGTCACGGTCTGCGGGGACGGTGCGCTCGCCAGTGAGCTCAGCAGCTTCGAGGGCAGAAGCTGCGGATTGGGCGTGGCCGTGCTCCCGACGATCAGCGTCTGCGTTCCGGATGCGGCCGGGGACATGTCGATCACATCGGAAAGCCCGAGTTGGGCCGCCACGGGCGAGGATCCATGCTTCCAGGCGGCTGGGAACGAGACCTGGAGCGCTCCCACCGACACCTGGGCGCTGAGCGCCGGGGGATGATGCGGGCTGCTGCTGCCCGTACTCCGAGACAGGACGAAGCCAACCACCGCGGCCGCGACCGCGACCGTGATGATCAGGGCGGCAATGGACGACCGTGTGCGGGGCACCTCATCGGCCAGCACCTCCCGGCTGGCGTGCCGAGTCCGCACGAAGACGTCCGCGAGCCGGAAGCGCAGCGGGGCGTTTGAGACCCGGACCAGAACCGGCCCGAAACGCTCGCCGCCCAGACGGAGGACCCAGGCGTCCCGCCATTCGCTGTAGCGAAACAGCGGCCACAGGGCGCGCAGCATCGGCGCCGGTATCTCCCGACGCTTTCGAGAAAGCTGACGCTCGGATTTCGAAGTCACCCCGCCGCCGATGATAAGGCGGGCGCTAGGCAGTCGTCATTCGCCGGCACCGCCCGGATCCTCCAGCCGGTCTCGCTCGTCCCGGTCTGCCCACTCGAGCAGCGGCTCGAGCGAGAACGCCGCCTCGTCGATTCCCGCGTGGAGGTCCCCCAACCGCGCGAAGCGTTCGGGAACCGTGGCGATCGTCAGCTCTCGGGGCACCACGTCATCGATTTCGTCCCACCGCACCGGTGTGGAGACCGAGCCCTCAGCCACCCCGCGTACGGAGTAGGCACAGGCGATCGTGTGATCACGCGCATTCTGGTTGTAGTCGACGAACGCCTTGTCCGGCTCGCGGTCCTTGCGCCACCAGGTCGTGGTCGCGTCCGCGGGCGCCCGGCGCTCGACCTCGCGCGCGAACGCCAGCGCGGCTCGCCGGACGTCCGTGAACCCCCACCGGGGCTCGATGCGCACGTAGATATGGATCCCGTTCCCACCCGAGGTCTTGGGCCAGCCGGTGGCTCCGATCTCGTCAAGAACCTCGTGGGCCACGTGGGCCACGCGGCGCACGCAGTCAAACGAGCAGTCCGGCATCGGGTCGATATCGATCCGCCACTCGTCGGGATGCTCGACGTCGGGGCGGCGTGAGTTCCAGGGATGGAACTCGACCGTCGACATCTGCACGGCCCAGATCACGCTGGCCAGCTCGGTCACGCACAGCTCGTCAGCGGTGCGGCCGAAGCGGGGGAAGGTGATCCGGACGGTCTGTACCCAGTCAGGCGCGCCCAAGGGGATCCGTTTCTGGTGGACCTTCTTACTGTCGACGCCCCCCGGGAAGCGGTGCAGCATGCAGGGGCGCTCGCGCAGCGCGCGCACGATCCCGTCGCCAACGCTCATGTAGTAGCGGGCCAAATCGAGCTTGGTCTCGCCCCGGGCCGAGAAGTAGACCCGGTCGGGGCTGGAAATGCGCACCATGCGCTCGCCGACGGGCAGCTCGATAGCTTGGCTCTTATCCGCAGCGGGCACCATTACTGCCAACGATTTCTAGCGGCCAACGATCGGAGTGGAAATGAAGACACGCAAACTTGCATCGCTGGAGGTCTCGGCGCTTGGGCTCGGCTGCATGGGAATGTCAGCCTTCTACGGCTCGGCTGACGAGAGCGAGGCCATCGCCACGATCCAGCGCGCCCTCGAGCTCGGGATCAACTTCCTCGACACGGCGCAGCTCTACGGACCGATGACGAACGAGGAGCTCGTCGGTCGCGCGGTCAAGGGCCACCGCGAGGAGTACGTGATCGCGACCAAGTTCGCGCGCCGTACGGACAAGGCCACGCCGGGCGACATGTCGACCCTCGGCCCGCTCGACGGGTCCGCCGAGCACGTCCACACCTCGGTGGAGGGTTCGCTCACGCGGCTCGGCACCGACTACATCGATCTCTACTACCAGCATCGCGTCGACCCCAAGGTCCCGATCGAGGAGACCGTCGGAGCGATGGCGGAGCTGGTCGAGCAGGGCAAGATCCGCCACATCGGCCTCAGTGAGGCGGCTCCCGAGACGATCCGCCGCGGCCATGCCGTGCACCCGATTACCGCTGTCCAGACCGAGTACTCCCTGTGGACGCGCGATCCCGAGGCGGAGATTCTGCCCACGTGCCGCGAGCTTGGCATCGGCTTCGTGCCCTACTCGCCGCTTGGCCGCGGCTTCCTGTCCGGCCGGTTCAAGTCCCCCGATGAGCTCGACGACAATGACTTCCGGCGTCATGGGCCGCGATTCACGGGCGAGAACCTGGACGCCAACCTGAAGCTCGCCTCCAAGGTGGCCGAGATCGCCGAGGAGAAGGGCATCACTCCGGCCCAGCTGGCGCTGGCCTGGGTGCTGGCCCAGGGCGAGGATCTGGTCCCGATCCCGGGCACCAAGCGGCGCAAGTACCTGGAGGAGAACGCGGGCGCGGCCGACGTCGAGCTGACTGACGAGGACCTCGAGCGGATCAACGCCGAGCTCCCGGAGGCAGCCGGCGAGCGCTATGACGAAGCCGGGATGGCGTCAGTCAACCTCTGAGGTGTCATACGTTCTCGCGAATTCAAGAGCTCGCGAGAACAGCGCTCATGTCGCGGATGGCACGTGCGGTTCCGCGCACGCTGCCGCTCACCTTCGAGCGTCCGCCCGCCCGGGCTCGATAGCTCACCTGGACCTCGCTGATGCGCCACCCCTGGGCGCCGGCGCGCAGGACCATCTCGAGCGGCCAGCCTGACTGCCGGTTGCGCAGACCGAGCTCGAGCAGTGCGTCGCGGCGGGCGGCGCGCATCGGGCCGAGATCGGTTAGGAGAGCGCCCGTTCGCCGCCGGAGCTCAAACGCGAGAAGCTGGTTGGCGACTCGGGCATGCCAGGGCCAGGCCCCCGGCTCCGGGAGCCGGGCGCCGAGGCAGAGGTCGCTCTCGCCCACCAGGACGGGCCGGCTGACACGCTCGAGCTCGCCAGGGTCGAGCGAGCCGTCGCAATCCATGAAGCACACGATCTCGGATTCGGCCGCCAGCAGACCGGCGAAGCAGGCGGCACCGAAGCCCCGCCGCGGCTCGCGTACCACCCGCGCGCCCCGGGAGGTGGCGATGCTGCCCGTCCCATCGCTCGAGCCGTTGTCAACCACGAGCGGCGCGAACCCGGATGGCATCGCGGCGAGCACTCCAGGCAGCGCTTCGGCCTCATCGAGGGCGGGCAAGATGACGTCGATCACCGCTCTCAAGCTAGTCACGAAATGCTTACAGGCCGAGAAACAAGCCAGCCGGGATGAGCGCCACAGCACCCCGGTTGCGTAGGGTGAGCCGCCATGATTCTTGTCACCGGTGGGGCCGGCTTTATCGGCTCACACGTCGTTGATCAGCTCGTCGCGAGCGGGTGCGAGGTCCGTGTGCTGGACTCTCTGCTCCCCGCGGCGCACTCGGGAAGGCCCGAGTACCTGAACCCGGAAGCCGAGTTCGTACACGGGGATGTGCGGGACCCAGCGGCGATCGAATCCGCCCTTCACGGAGTTGACGCGGTGTGCCATCAGGCGTCGATGGTGGGGCTGGGGGTCGACATGAGCGATGTGGACGAGTACGTGAGCCAGAACGATCTCGGAACCGCCATGCTCCTCAGACAACTCGCCGCCAGTCGTTTCGCAGGGCGGCTCGTGCTGGCCAGCAGCATGGTGGTGTATGGCGAGGGCGCCTACCGATGCGACGTCCACGGGCATGTCGCACCGGCTCCACGCGATCCCGAAAGGCTCGCGGCGGCGGACTTCACACCGAGATGTCCGGCCTGCGATGGGCAACTGACTCCGACGGCAGTTGTCGAATCCGCCCCGCTTGACCCGCGCAACGTCTACGCCGCGACCAAGGTGCACCAAGAGCACCTGTGCTTCGCCTTCGCTCGGGAGACCGGGGTGCCAGTGACGGCGCTCCGGTATCACAACGTGTACGGACCGCGCATGCCCCGGGATACGCCATATGCAGGTGTAGCGTCAATCTTTGCCAGCGCCCTGGCTACCGGAGTCGCACCGCGCGTGTTCGAGGACGGGGGCCAGCTGCGGGACTTCGTCCATGTGGACGACGTCGCCCGCGCAAACGTGATCGCGCTCTCCGGCTCGGATTTGCCGCCCGGTGCGTTCAATGTGGCCAGCGGAACGCCTCGGACAGTTGGGGAGATGGCCGATGCTCTGGCCGACGCCGCTGGACCGGACGCGCCCCGCCCGGTCATCACTGGAAACTTCAGGTTGGGTGATGTGCGGCACGTGTTCGCATCCGCCGAGCGGGCGGAGCGAGTGCTGGGCTTCAGGGCCACCGTGGACTTCCAGGCTGGAATGGCGGAGTTCATTCGCTCGCCGCTGCGCGCGGCCTGACTGGACCCGCGCGCTGAGAGCCGCCAGCGCCGTTGGAGCCGGCCCGGCTGGCCGGGCTGCTGACTTGACAAACGGGATCTCCATCTCAGTCGGATGAGACTGACGCAGCGCTGGGTGGCTCGACCGCGGGCGGCCGGGCGCGCCGCACCGCAACGGCGTAGGCAAGTCCTGAGATTCCAAACATCACACCTGTGGCTAGTAGCCACCGAGCCAGATAACCACTCTCGGCGATTCCGGTGGCTGAGAACTCCGTCTGACGGCCAAACCCGAAGATCACGGGAAAGAACACGGCCAGGAGCAGACCGCTGAGGATCGTCGGGATGCGCACATATGGCACCGAGTTGACGTGCCCGGGTCGCTCGCCCACAAACCGTGGGTCTGTTCGCCGCCGTCTGGCTCCAAAGGCAATCCGGTCAAGCAGCGAGTAGAGGGGAAACAGGACCAGATCGTGAAGCACGATCGCGGCGACGAACCATTCGAGCACGGTGACGACGTCCCGAGGGCGCTGAAACCAGCCGACGATGGCCGCTCCGGCGATGGCGAAGCTGGCTAGGAGGGCCAGCAGATGCAGAGGCCCGGCGCCATAGAGACCGCGGAATCGCCTCAGCAGCCGCCTCATTCGCTCACCGGGTGAAACGTCATCGTTGACACCCATTTCGTGCAGTGGACGCCGGGCACTGCGGGACTTATGACGCGCGCCGGGTAGCCGTGGTCCAGGGACAGCTCAACCCCGTTGACCCGCAAAGCCAGCAACGATCGGGGGTCGGCCACCTGCTCATGGCCGAGTGACGCGTGCCCATAGGTGCCACGCTCGAGCGACACCGTTGTAACTGTGGACGATCCCGTCCGCCCTGACAGAGCCGCCAGGTCGCGCAGCCGGACGCCGGTCCACCGCTGGGTCGTCGACCATCCCTCCACGCACGCGATCGGCAGGTCATAGCTGTGTTGAGGCAGTGCCAGCAGCTGCTCGCGTGTCAGCGATATGGATCGCTCCCCCGATAGGTGAAGGCGCCAGCCACCCCTGACGGTGGGCGGGGCAATTCCCGAGGCCGCCCACGTCTTGTTGACCGGGAACCCGAGCGGACCGGAACGCGTGCGGCCGCGCGGCAGAAGAAACGCCAGCCAGCGGAAGCTCCCGCCGATTGACTGTCCCGCACCCTGGAGCAGCAACAGGAGAGACCCCGCGCCGACCGTGGCCAGAAGCGCTCGGCGCGACATCGATTCCGGAGCCGGCGAAGCCGCCACGAGCGAAGCGCCACCGGGGTCTGCATGCGGGTTGCCGTGACTGGGTGTGAGCACCGCGGCGCGGGTGCTCAGTGACGATCGCATCGTTCCGAACTTGAGCGTGACATGAACTAGGAACGCTCCGATAAACACCCAGGCGCCGTAATAGTGTGCCTGGGTGAACACGAACGGGAATGCGTACCAGTACTGGATATTGAGAATCCCGGTGACGAACTCGAACAGGGCGCCACCGACCAGGAGAGCCAACGAGAGACGCTCCAGGGCATGTGACGGGCTGCGAACCGGCGGCCACTCGAAGAGCCGCGGAATCACGGACCAGAGCTTGGCCAGGACGACGGGAAACAGCGCCAGTCCGACCGTGACGTGGAGGCCCTGCGTCAGTGCGTAGAGCCAAGCCGGTCGAGTCGGCCAGCCGAACAGGTATAGATCGAGCGGACCGCCGATGCTTCGGCCGAGACCGTTTCCGCCCAGTCCGGGCTGGTAGGCATCGTTGGACAGCAATCCGGTCACGATCACAATCGGCAGACCGATGAGCAGGGTCAGACCGAGAACAGCGGTTAACCACGGCCCCCGCAGGGGGCTGCGCCAGAAGGTCCTCCGAAAAGGCCCGGGGGGAGGCCGATCGGGAACGAGGCGCGTCAACCACATTCGTCCCAGACTGACACACGGGAGTCGGCGCACACAGGGATGAGGGTGAGGGTTAAGAAGTTGTTCACCGGTAGCAGTCGACCGTGTGCTTAATCCTGAACAGACGCTTACGAGCGCGTTCGTTTCTTTTTTCGTAATCACTTCTGCACTAGGTTCGACGCGGTGAACGGGGTCGCGCTGCTGGTAATCGCAAAGGAACCGCTGCCGGGACGCGCCAAGACGCGGTTGACGCCGCCATGCAGCGCCGATCAGGCAGCTGCGCTGGCTCAGGCATCACTGCTCGACACGCTGGCCGTGGTCGCCCGCACCCCGGCGGCGCGCAGGGTGCTGGTGTTCGAGGGTGATGCTCGCGCATGGCGCGTGCCCGGGTTCGAGCTGGTCCGCCAGCGCGGAGACGGGCTTGGTGAGCGCCTGGCCGCAGCCTTCGAGGACTCCGGATCCCCCGCCCTGCTGGTCGGCATGGACACCCCCCAACTGACCCCCGCGCTGCTGCTCGACGGGCTGCGAGCCCTGGAGCGCCCGAACGTGGATGCGGTGCTCGGTCCCACGCATGACGGCGGGTACTGGAGCGTGGGATTCAAGCGCCAGGCGGCCGGCGCATTCATTGGGGTGCCAATGAGTTGCCGCTCCACCTGGTCCAGGCAGCGCGCGCGCCTCGATGATCTCGGGCTGCGGGTCCACGAGCAGCCGTGGCTCCGAGACGTCGACACCATCGAGGACGCCCGCATAGTGGCCGACGCGGCGCCCCACACCCGGTTCGCCCGAGCACTCGCGGCGATCTGAGTGATCAGCGCGCTTCGGATGTACGGCGAGGGTCTTCGCGCCGGCGGGTCCGGCCCACCGCAGCAGGCACGGCTCGTGGACGGCACGACCTTACCGCTCGATTTGGAGCGTTACCTGGGACCGCCGAGTTCGACGGATGAGCGGCTGTTGGGCGCCATCCGCGGCCCCGTCCTCGACGTGGGCTGCGGACCCGGCCGGCACCTGCGGGCGCTCGCTGTCCGGGGGGTGTTCGCGCTCGGAGTAGACCTCTGCCCAGTCGCGGTCGAGCTCGCGGTTGGAGGTGGTGTTCGGGCGATTGTGGGTGACATCTTCGGGGATCTACCGGGGAGCGGCACCTGGCAGAGCGCGCTCCTGCTCGACGGCAACATTGGTATCGGCGGTTCGCCCGTTCGGCTCCTGTCCCGCTTGGCTGCATTGCTGGCCGACACGGGCGAGCTGATCGTTGAGCTGGAACCGCCGGGCGCGTGGACGGGGCAGACGCAGGCGCGGCTCGAATCGGCCGATTTGGTTAGCGCTTGGTTCCCATGGGCTCGGGTTGCCGTGTCGGAGATCGTCCCTCTCGGCCGGGCCGGAGGATTCGACACGATCGAGGTCTGGCCGCTCTCAGGGCGCTGGTTCGCGCGCATGCAGCGCCAATCCTCGAGCCGTGAGCGATCGCGCCCCCGCGCCACACGGCGGGCCGGCAGCGCCGGCTCGGTACCGTGAACCCGTGGCCGTTCTCGAGGCCCGCGGGATCACCAAAGCCGTCGGACGGGGCCGTGCCAAGCGGCTGGTGCTCGATGGTGTCGCCCTCGAGGTCCAGTCCGACGAAGTCGTGGCCGTGCTGGGGCGCTCGGGCAGTGGCAAATCAACGCTTCTCCACCTGCTCGGAGGACTCGATCAGCCCGATGCGGGTGAGATTGTCCTCGCGGGCCAGAGGCTGACCTCTCAAGGTCCCCGGGCGCTGGCGCGGACGAGGCTTCATCACGTTGGATTCGTATTCCAGTCGTTTCACCTTGTCGAGGAGCTGAGCGGGGCCGAGAACGTATTGCTCCCGGCGCGGCTCCCGGGCGCGGCGCCGGGCGGCGAGCGCCGGGCCGAGCGTCTAATCGCTTCCCTCGGTCTCAGCTCTGTCGCAGAGCATCTTCCCCACGAACTGTCGGGAGGCGAGCAGCAGCGTTTCGCGATCGCGCGTGCTCTGGTCAACGATCCCGAGCTCGTGCTCGCCGACGAGCCGACTGGCAACCTCGACGCCGAGAACGGGGCCGCGGTGCTCACCCTGTTGCGCAACCTAAGCGGACGGGCCGTGGTGATCGTGACCCATGAGCCAGAGGCAGCGGGGATCGCCGACCGGGTTCTGAGCCTCCAGCAGGGGAGACTCGTGAACGACGAGAACACGGCCGATCGCCTGTCAGGGCGCCTGTCGAATCAATGACCGGCGGGTTTGCAGGCATCCGTCGAAGGCTCCGACGTCGCGGACGTCGCGTCCTGCTGACGGGTGTCGGCATCGCGCTGGCTGCGGCCATGCTGGCCACCGCAATTGTGTTGGCCGATGGCCTGGGCGGAGGCTTCAGCCGGGCGGTTCGAGCCGCTGACCTCCCGGACATCATTGTCCGCTTCGACCCGCAGTCACTCGGACGCGTCACCAGCCGGATCAAGGCGCTCCCCGACGTGGCCGCCTTTGCGACTCGAACGGAGTTCACGAACGTGGACGTCGCGGCGCAGGGTCACAGCACCGGCCGGGCGTCGGTGGAGGTGGTGGGCCCCGGGCGCCGTGGCTACGCGATCGTGGCCGGTCGGGATGTCTCCGCTCACTACGGCGAAGTTGTGGTCGAGCGAGGGGTTGCTCAGGCGTGGAGCCTCAGTCTCGGGGCGACCCTGTATCTCCGTGGCCTCGGGCCGCTGCGTGTCGTTGGCTTTGCCGAGGCGCCCGACAACGTGGCCTATCCACTCGCGGTGCCACGCCTTTACCTGTCACGGGCGGCGATCGAGTCTCGCTTCGGCGCGCGGGCGAACCTCCAGGTCAACGTGGCCGAGATCTGGCTTCGGAATCCGCGCGAACTGAACGAGGTGCTGGTGCAGGCCCGGACCACCAGCTATGGCCTTCGAGGCGTCCGACTGATCACTCGCTCTGGTGTCCGCGTGCTCCTAGATCAGGCTGCGGGGATAGTCATTGACCTTCTCGTTGCCCTGTCGGTCTTCGCTCTGGCGACCGCGGCGGTGATGCTCGGAGCATCTGCGCGAGCAGAGGTGCAGCGCCGCCTGCAGACGATCGGGATCAGCCGTGCGGTGGGTGCATCCAGAGGGCATCTGGTGGCCGAGCAGGCACTCGAGGCGGCGGCGGTGGCCGTCCCGGCGGCGACGGTTGGTCTGGCGGCGGGCGTGCTCGCGAGCGCTGGTCCCAGTGACCGTCTCCTGGCGCTGCTCAACGAGCCGCCGCCTGGGTCTGGGCTGCTCCTCCCCCTGGCCGGCGGTTGGGCGCTGAGCGTGCTGATCCCGGTGATCGCGGCGGCCTGGCCAGCCTGGAGGGCAGCCGGCCGTCCGCCGGTGGCGCTCCTTCAGGGGTCCGGGCTCTCGGGCGGCCGGACCTCCACGGCCCGCGGCCATCGCAGGCGCCGAGCCGGCCTGGCTGTGCTGGGAGGCCGCCTCGTCGCTGCTCGCCGGGGCCGCCTGGTGGCAACCGTGCTTACGCTGGGCGCCTCGACGGCGTTCGTCCTGCTGCTGCTGGCCCTGGCGTCGGCCCTGAGTGCGCTCGAGACCGACCCGGGCGCGCTGGGCAAGCGTTATCAACTCACCGCGTCGCTTCCCGCCACGAGCGTGGCCGAGGTCCGACGAGTGCCGGGAGTGCAGGCCGCCGCGCCGCGATACGAGGTGCAGGCGCTCGACTCCTACTCGCTCGGCGAGACGATCGACGTCATCGCCTATCCGGGCGACCACACGATCTTCGAGGCACCCCCACTCACCGCCGGGCATCGGCTGCGGCAACGGAACGAGGCGGAGGTGGGCTCGGGCCTCGCTGACGCACTCGGACTCAGCCCCGGATCGACGCTCGCCGTCGCATTGCCCTCGGGGACGGAATTGCGCCTGATGGTAGCCGGGGTGGTCAGCTCGCTCGATCACGACGGGCGGGTTGCGTACATACCCGCGCCGGCCTTGTTGAGGAGCGATCCGTCCGCACCCGAGCAGATCGCCGTGCGACTGAACCCGGGCGCCAGCTCCACCAAGGTGACCGCGGCGCTCAGGGCGCTCGGGGCAGCGCCGACGCCGGCGAGCGGTGCGACCGCCCGCGGCGTCCCGTTGGTCAACACCCTGCGGACGATCCTCCTCGCCGTGGCAATCGTCGACGGCCTCGTGTGCCTGTACGCATTGATCCAAACCTGCGCGCTGACACTCCAGGAGCGCCGGCGCACGGTGGCGGTCCTGCGTGCCACCGGGGCTGGGCCGGCGGCCGTGGGTCGCCTGCTGGCCGGAGTCGTCCTGGGCGTTGTCGTTCCCGCCGCCGTCCTCGGCATCCTCCTCGAACGGCTTGTGCTGGGTCCCGCGCTCGCCCATCTCGCGGCTAGTTACGCCACGCTCGAGTTGGGCGCCGGATACGGCCAGGTGGCCGCTGTCCTGGCTGGCCTGCTGGCGGCCGGCGCGGTGGCGGTCGGGTGGGTCACGCGCCAGGCCACGCGGGAAACCGTCGTCGACGGCCTGGCCGCCGCATGACCCGACGCGTCACACGTCGCCAGGCTCTGGGTGAGCTTCTCGTTGGCACCGCGCTCATCGCCACGGGGTGCGGCCATTCCGAACCGGCGCGCCCGGACGCACGTGGCTCGACCCTTCGCAGCACCTACAGAGATCCGGCGGGCACCGGTTCGCTGTCCGTGGCGCCCGGGGAGCCGTTGCGAAAGCGCACCGAGCTCGGCGCGGCGGCGGGCCTGGGCGCAACTCTGGCGACGATCGGCCACGTCACCGATGCTCACGTGCTCGACGCGGAGTCGCCGGCCCGAGTCACGTTTCTCGACCGTCTCGGTGCCCCCTTCGAGTCGACCTTTCGCCCACAGGAGACGATGACGGCCCAGGTCCTGGCCGGGACGCTGAGGGCGATCCGGGCGCTCAAGCCGGACGCCGTGATCCAGGGCGGCGACCTGATCGATAATGACCAGGCCAATGAGCTCGGGCTGGCCCTGGCCGTGCTCAGAGGGGGGACGGCCAGACCCGGCAGCGGCACCGCCGGCTACTTCGGGGTCCAGTCCTCCGTCGACGCCGACCCCTTCTACTACCGCCCCGATCTCGACGCCCCCCGTCACCCGGGGTTGCTCGACGCGGCCACACGTCCGTTTACAAGCTCCGGCGTGGGGAGCGGCTGGTACCCGGTGCTGGGGGATCACGACATCCTGGTGGCGGGTGAGATCTCGCCCACCCCGCAGACGCGAGCCCTGGCACTCGGCGATCACGCGGTGTGGGACCTGCCACCCGGCCTGAGCGCTCCACCAGGTCTGGCGGCCCTCCGAACGGCTTCCAGCGAGGCTGACTTCTCGCCCGACGGCCCGCCGAGCTCCGGACTTGTGGCGACCTTCCTCGCTCAGGCGCTCAGAGGCCCCAAGGTCGTAGTCCCGGCCGATCCCCGGCGGCGTGAACTGGGTGCCGACGAGGTGGTCGGCGCTCTGGCGCAGGCGTCGGGACAGGCGGCGACCGGGGCGCGGCTGGACTACCACTTCGACATCGGCGAGCACGTGCGCGTAATCGTGCTTGACCTGGCGCGGCGTGGAGGCGGGTCCGGTGGCTTGGTCCACGCCGGACAGCCAGCGTGGCTGGCCGGAGCACTGTCAGCCAGCGGCGAGCGCTGGATCCTGGTCGCCTCCCACCAGCCGCTGATCAGCTCGGAGGGCGGCGGGGAAATTCTGGCGCTGTTGGATCGCCACCCCCGCGTGATCGCCGCGGTTGCGGGACACATCCACCGCAACCAGATCGCGGCGCGCCCCACGCCGGCCGGCGGGTACTGGCTGATCACCACCGCGTCGCTGATCGACTACCCGCAACAGGCACGCGCGCTGCGCCTGCGGGCGGCGAACGACGGCGGTGTGGCCATCGAGACCTGGATGCTCGACCACGTGTTCCCAGGTGAGCTCGGCACCATCTCGCGCCAGCTGGCCTATTTGGATGCACAGGGCGGCCGACCGCGAGGCTTCAGCGGTGGCCCCCTCGACCGGAACGTGACCCTCTACCGCGCGGCGGTCCGTCCATGAGCTCGGCCGCCACCCTGATGCCATCGAAGCGGTCGGTCGTGGCAGCCGGCTCGTCATTCGGGGTGCTCATGCGGGGCCTCATCGCCGTCGGTCTTCTCGCTCCAATCGCCGTCTACGTGTGGATCGCTCTGCACCGAATCGGTTACCCGTTCGAAATCGACTGGATGGAGGGGGGATCAGTGGAGCTGGCGGCTCGGGTCGCGGGCGGCCATTCGCTGTACACCGCCCCATCGCTCGCCTTCGTGGGCTGGACCTACCCGCCGCTCTACTACTGGCTGGCCGCCGTGGTGGCGAAGGTGACCGGCGTCGGCTTCCTGCCCCTGCGCCTGGTCTCGCTTGTCGCCTCCTTGGTGTCGATGGCGACGTTGGCCGCGATTGTCGTTCGCGAGACCGGCGAGCGAGTGGCCGGTCTGGTTGCCGCGGGCCTGTTCGCGGCGACGTTTCAGATCTCGGGGTCGTGGTTCGACACCGGCCGGGTTGACTCGATGTTTCTGGCTCTCACACTCCTGGCCGTGGCCTGGGGGCGCCGCGCGCGAGGAATGCGGGGCGGGGTGGCCCTCGGCCTGCTCGCCTTTCTGGCCTTCTTCACCAAACAAACCGCTCTACTGGCGCTGCTGCCGGTGCTCGTCTATCTGGCTTTCGCCCGTACCCGGGTTGGGGTGCCCGCGCTGCTCACGCTGCTAGGTCTGGCGCTCGCCTCGACGGTCGTGCTCGATGGCCTGACCCACGGCTGGTACCGCTATTACGTGTTCGATGAGCTGGCGCAGCAGCCCTGGGCCAAGCAGGTGTGGGTCTCGTTCTGGGTCGATGATGTTCTGCACAAACAATGGCCCGTGCTGATCCTGGTGATTACCGGAGGATTGAGCCTGATGTTCCGCGGCCGAGCGCGCGTTCGTCTTGATTGGCGCTCCCCGAGCGTGTATTACGCGGCGGCCACCGTGGGCCTGGTCGCGTCGGCCTGGGCGTCACGTCTGCACACCGGTGGTTACACGAACGTACTGATGCCGGCATACGCGGCGTTCGCGTTGCTCGCCGGCCTGGTCTGCGGGCAGCTGTTCCGGGATCGGCGGCGAGCGGCGGTGATCGGAGCACTGGTCGCGGTGATCCTCCTGGCGCAGCTGGCCCTGCTCGCCTATCCGCCTGATTCGCAAATCCCGACCGCGGCCGATCGCGCGGTCGGGGCGCAGCTCATGTCGCGGCTACGCGCGTTGCCTGGTCCGGTGATCGTGTTTCGGCATCCGTGGTACGCGACGTTGGCCGGAAAAGGCGTCTCATACGCTCAGGAAGAGGCGGTACATGAGGTCCTCCGCTCGGCGGCCACGCGTGGCGCGCGCGCGCTGCGCGCATCGCTCCGCGTGTCCCTGGACGCTCTCCACGTGCAGGCTGTGGTGCTGGACTACTCCTCTGATGGCAGCCTGCTCGAACCTGAATTCTCGCGGGAGTTTCGCCTGCAGCGTCGGCCCATCACGGCCATTCCGTTGTACCCCCTGACCGATCTTCGAAGCGCCCCGGCGTTGGTCTATCTGCGGGTTGGCAGGCAGAGCCATCGTCAACCGTGAAACCGGTGGGCTCGGAACTCGGCCAGCGCGTCCGCCTCGCTGGTCGCTCCCGGGTCGAAGCGGCCGAGCGACAGGTCATGCGTAGCGTCCCGACACCAGAACCGGGGATGACGCCGCAACCAGCGTCGGGCGTCGCGCGCACCCGTGCGGAGCAGAGCGGCCACGAACTCCTCGTCAAACAGGAGGAACGAGAGAAGTTCGCCACGCGAGGGGGAGCCGCCGCCGAGCGCGGAGGCGATCAGCGTGTAGTCGAGTCCGCGCAATCCCCGCCAGCCCCCGTAACGGCGCTCAAACACGCTCTCGGCCAGCCGGCCGATCTCCCCTCGCCGCGGTGGACAGACGAGCGCGTAGGAAATCGGGCGGTAGGGGGCACGGCCGCGCGCGAGCCGATACGTGCGGGCGGGGTGCAACGGGCCGCGGCTGGCGTCCTCGACGAAGAACGTGTTGATCGCCGCCAGGCGCCGGAGGTCGTTGCCCACCTGGTCGACCAGCAGGCCGTCGAGCACGTTGGCGGCCACGTCAGCCAGGCCGGGCCGCGCCGAGGAGCGAGGCTTCAGCTGCTGGGTAGCGAACGGCTCCAGACCGATGACGATCACCCGGTCGGCCCCGAGATGAAGCGCCGGCTTGATCGGACTGTTGAGCCGCGTGCCACCGTCGGCGTAGTGATCTCGCGCCTGAGCCGGTGCGGTGACCTCAACCGTCGGGAACAGCATCGGAATCGCCGCCGAGGCCCGCACGTGCTCGCCGCTCAGCCGAGCCGGGACGTAGCGGATCGAGTCATCCTCATGCCGCGGGGTGCGGGCCCGGGTGGAGACAAACGCCACGGGACCGCCGGTCGACAGGGAGGTGGCGATAACGCAGACGGCGCTCAGCGTTCCGTCGGTGACGTTGCGTGAGAGCTGCTGCCAGTCGATCCAAGCCTCGAGACTGGCGGCGAGTGGGCTTGGATCGAGCAGGCTGGCGAAGCGGAACCCTGGAATCCGCAGGCCGTGACCGAGCAACCGGGCCAGTGTGCGCGCACCCCCGCTGCCGATGATCGGCGCCACCACATCTGCCTTGCGCATCTGACGCCACAGTTCGTAAGCCCTCGCAACCTGATCTGTCGCCGGCAGGTGGGCGAGCGCCGCCAGCGCGGTGGCATTGATCGCACCCACACTCGTGCCGCACCAGATATCAACGTGCTCGCCCCGCGCGGCCAGGGCTGGAAGCATCACCGAGAGCGCACCAATCTCGTACGCCCCCCGCGCACCACCACCGGGCAGCACGACCGCCACGCGACTCGGGCTTCCCCCATTGTGGCCGGATGAGACAGGCATGCGAGCATCGTCCACCGGGCGGTGGTTCCCGCGGTATGGCCCGATGGCCACAAAGCGCAGCCCCGGGGACGCCGTGCCCGAGCAGGCGCTAGATGTTCAAGGAGGCGCTAGATGTTCGAGACGGCGCTAGATGTTCGAGACGGCGCTAGATGTTCGAGACGGCGCTAGGCGTCCGAAGGCGTGCGGATCTTCTCGCGCAGCGCCTTGCGGTCGATCTTGCCCACCGGGGTGAGCGGGACCGCATCGACGATCTCGAGCTCGCGGGGATACTTGTACCCGCCGATCCGCTCCTTGGCCCAGCCGATGAGCTCTTCGGAGGACAAGCTGGCGTTCGGATGCAGCGACACGAACGCCACCACCTCCTCGCCGTGCTTGGCATCGGGCCGCCCCACCACGCCGGCGAGGGCAACCGCTGGGTGCTCGACCAGCGCGTCCTCGACATCGCGCGGGTACACGTTGAAGCCGCCGCGGATGATCAGGTCCTTCTTGCGGTCCACGACAAACAGGTAGCCGTCCTCATCCATGTAGCCAATGTCCCCCGTGTGCAGCAGGCCGTCGCGGAGCGCCTCGCTCGTTGCGTCGGGCGACTGCCAGTAGCCGCGCATCACGCCGGGCGAGCTGGCACAGATCTCGCCCGGTTCGCCGCGCGGGACCTCGTTGCCGTCGTCGTCCAGGATCCGGACCGTGCAGCCCGGCACCGGCCGGCCCACGGAGCCAGGCTTCTCCTGGCCCACGGGGTTGCTCGAGATCAGCGCGGCCGTCTCGGTCAGCCCGTAGCCCTGGCGGATTGACACGCTCGGAACGCGGCGGCAGAACTCGGTCTCGATCTCTGGCGCCAGCGGCGCGCCGCCGGAGGTGACGAAGCGCAGGGACGACAGGTCATGCTCCTCGAGCGGGCTGGCCAGAAGGATCTGGAGCATTGACGGGACCACCGCCGCGATCTGGATCCCGTGCTCCTCGATCAGGGCCAGGAATGCCTGGGGATCGAACCAGCGCAGCAGCACGGCGAAGCCCTGCTCCGGGCTGTGCATCCCCGCGATCGTGACCAGAATTCCGTACGCGTGCGAGAGCGGCAGCGTCCCGAGCGCGCGATTGACGCCCGGCACGTGGGCGGACGCCTGGGCCGCCTGGCCGGAGTAATAAAGATTGGCGTGGGAGAGCATCACGCCCTTGGCCCGGCCCGTGGTGCCACCGGTGTAGAGCAGCGCCGCGAGCTCATCCGGGTTGCGCTCGACGATCGAGGCCGGCTCTGCCTCCTCCAGCGATGCCAGCGAGATCACATCCGCCGCCACGTCTCCGCTCGAGATCACGAAGCGGACGCTGTCAATCCCCTCCACGGCCTCGAGCACCTTGTCCACGAACTCGGGCGTCGTCACCACCGCGGTGGCCTGAGAGTTGCCGATCACGTGGGCCAGCTCCTCGCGCGGGAGCAGGAACATGGCCGGTGTCACCACGGCGCCGGCGCGCCACAGCGCGTTGTAGACGATCCCCACCTCGGGGCAGTTGGCCATCGTCACGACCACGCGATCGCCGGGTGAAATCCCCAGTCCGATCAGGCCGCCGGCCAGGCGCCGGGCGCGTTCGAACAGCTCGGTCGAGCTGTGCCAGCGGCCCTCGAACAGAAGCGCGGGATGATCGCCGCGGGTCTCGAACGAGTGCTCCGCGAGTCGGGCCAGGTTCTGCTCTCCATTGACGCTCATGATGGGCACGATAGCCATCCGCGCGCCGTCACTAGGCTGATGACATGCCAGAGCTGCCCGAGGCGGAACGAGCCCGCCAGACGCTCGAGGCCGTCCTCGGACGGCGGATCGCGCGCGTGGATGACCGGGACACCTACGTGTGCCGGCCGCACGCCCCGGGCGAGATCGCCGACGCGCTCGTGGGCGAGGAGTTCGTCAGCGCCCACCGGCGGGGCAAGTTCATGTGGCTCGAGACCGAGGATGGACCGACGCTCGGCCTGCACCTGGGCATGGCGGGCCACATCGTCCTCGAAGGCCCGGGGGAGAAGCCCCACTGGGACCGGTTCTCGGTCGAGTTCGAGGACGGGACGCGCTTCGCGCTTCGGGATCGCCGCCGCCTGGGTCGCGCCATCCTGAATCCGGACTTCAGCCACGTCGGTCCCGATGCGGCCGAGGTCGGGCGCGAGGAGTTCCGCCGCCGCATGGGAGCGGGCCGAGCCCCGATCAAGGCGCGCCTGTTGGACCAGGCCCATATATCCGGCGTCGGGAATCTGCTCGCCGACGAGGTGCTGTGGCAGGCCCGGATCGCTCCCGCCACATCGGTGGCTGACCTGAGCCAGGACGATCTGGACCGCCTGCGGCGCGAGATCCGTTCGGCCATCCGGAGCGCGATCCGCAAGGGGGGCGCCCACACCGGTCGCTTCATCCGGGAGCGGAGCGCCGAGGGAAGCTGCCCGCGCGACGGGAGTCCGCTCCGCCGCGCCACAATCGGCGGCCGGACGACCTACTGGTGCCCGGTGTGCCAAACGTGAGCCAGACCACCACGCCCCTCGAGCAGCTGATCGCGCGCTATGACCCGAAGGTGTTTGACGTCGGACGGCCCGAGGCCCGCGTCCGCCTCGAGGGTCCGGATCTCAAGGCCAGGGACGTGCTGCTTGACGGTCACGATCCCCGTCTCGTCCCGGCCGACACCAGCAAGCGGCCAGACGCGGTGCTCACCGCCGACGCCGACACGTGGGCCGAGATCGCGAGGGACGTGCGCGGCGGCATGGCGGCGTACCGCTCCGGACGGCTGAGGATTCGCCATGACCTTCATCTCGGCGTCGGCTTCCTGGCTGCCACCGCCGCCTCGGGTCCAAACGGCCTCCGGTTCCGCCGGGTGCAGACCAGCGAAGGCGCGCTGTCCATCAGCGAGGCGGGCGCCGGAGCACCGGTTGTGCTGCTGCACGGACTCGGCGCGACCAAGGTCTCGTTCCTGCCCACCGTCGCCGGCCTGGCTGACTCGTTTCGCATGATCGCCGTCGACCTTCCCGGCTTCGGTGACTCGGTCAAGCCGATCCGGGCCGCGTATGACCCGGCGTACTTCGCCAAGGTCATGGTGGCTCTGCTCGACGCCCTGGACATCGAGCGCGCCCACTTCATCGGCAACAGCATGGGCGGCCGGGTGGCGATCGAAATCGGCTTGAGCCGCCCGGACCGGGTGGACCGGCTGGGGATGCTGGCCCCCTCGCTGGCCTGGCTGCGTGACCGTCCCTGGGCGCCCCTACTGAAGCTCGTCCCGCCTCAGCTGGGAGTGATTCAGCCCGCGCCGCGGCCGATCGTGGAGGCCATCGTCAACCGGTTCGTCCCCGGCTCCCAGCAGCAATGGGCGACGGCGGGGATTGACGAGTTCCTGCGCTCGTACCTCACCCCACGGGGACGGGCCGCGTTCTACGCCGCCGCCCGCAACATCTATCTCGAGGAGCCGCGGGGGAAGAACGGACTCTGGACCCGGCTGCCGGGTCTAAGGCCGCCGAGCCTGTTCGTCTGGGGCAAGCGAGACACGCTCGTCCCGATCCGATTCGCTGACCACGTGCGCAAGGCGCTCCCGGCAGCCGAGCACCTCGAGCTGAACTGCGGCCATGTGCCTCAGCTGGAGAAGCCCAAGGAGACCCATGCCGCGCTGCGCGAGTTCTTCACTCGTGCGCGGCCAGAATCATCCTGATGAACCGGCCCAGCTCGGGGGCCAGGTCTGTGAGCGGTTCCCGGCTGCCTGAGAGGACGTGCGAGATCAGGACCCGGTTCACCCCGCCGACGGCGGCCGCGATCAGCGTGTCGGATACCGGGATGACGGTCGGATCGTCCTTGACCACGCGCGCGTGCAGGACCGACAGCAGAGCCCCGGTCCGGTCCCGGCGCTGCTTCCAGCGTTCGCGGGCGGCGTCGCCCGCGGCCCAGAACTCGATCATGTACGCCCTCGTGAAGGCGAGATCGGCCTGGAGGAACTCGAGCCACGTCGCCAGCACCGAGTCGAGGATCTCCTCCCAGGTCTCGAGCCCCTCGGCGGCGCTGACCATCGCCGCGTGGATGGCCTCGGCGCCGCTGTCGTAGGCGGCCAGGAAGCACTCCTCCTTGTCGGCGAACTGCTCGTAGAACGCGCTGCGTGACACTCCGGCGCGGGAGATGACGTCGGCCACGCTGGTCGCCGCGTATCCGTGTTCGGCCACCTCGTCAGCGATAGCGCAGATCAGACGGCCGCGCCGGCTTTCGCGAAGCTCGTCCCGGACGCTCAAATGCGGCCGCCGGGGGAGAACTGCGATCTTCCGGTCCGTGGGCGCCATCTCCAGCTCCAGGATACCTCTGTACACTTCCGCGACACCGACGTCCTGAGGCAGACAGGCCTGTCTCGCCCGGCCTGGAAGAGGAGAGATTTCATGATTCGTGTCACCCGGCGGCTTGGTGGATCGGCGCTCGCCCTCGTAGTTACCGCCCTGGTCATCGCGGCCAGTGCTTCACCGGCCAGCGCTTCATCGGCCAGCGCAAAGCTGGGTGTGACCTGGATGAAGAGCTACGCCGCCCCGGGTACTCCGACCAAGTACGACAAGGTCGGCGTGATCAAGGTCGGCAAGCCGAAGGCCAAGAACGTGCTCGTGCTCGAGCCCGGAACATCGGCCGGCGCCGGCTACTTCGTGCCGCTCGCGAAGTGGATCGTCTCCAAGGCGCCCAGCTGGCAGGTGTGGTCGGTCGCGCGACGCGAGTCCCTGCTCGAGGATCAGTCTGTGATCAATCTCGCCAAGGCGGGCAAGGCCACCCCGCAGAAGGTGTTCAACTACTACCTGGGGTGGCTGATCAACCACAGCATCACCAAGCACTTCGATCCCGTCTCTGACTCGAGTGTCCCGTACGCCAAGCAGTGGGGACTGAAAACCGCGGTCGAAGACCTACACACCGTGATCGCCGCGGCCCGGAAGCTCGGTGGCAAGGTCGTGCTCGGCGGCCACTCGCTCGGGGGGTCGGTGGTAACCGGGTATGCGACGTGGGACTTCCACGGTAAGCCCGGGGCCTCTGACCTGGCCGGCCTCATCTACGACGACGGCGCCAGCTTCACCGGTGCACCGTCGGCCCAGGCCGCCACGCAAACACTGCAACAGTTCGAGAGTCCGGCCACCAGCCCGTGGCTCCCGTTCGTGCCCGGCATCCCGGCGTACGACTCCGGAATCTTTGGGGAAACCGGGGGGCTGGCGTCGATCGTCGCGCCCAATCAACCGCTGGCGACCGGCGAATCGACACTTCTTCCGTCAGCCCTGAAGACCCCCGTTCCCGTGACGAACCTCGCTGAGTTCGGGTATGGCACGAGCGTCGCCACCTCGAAGCTCGTGTTCGCGATCATGGCGCATGACGGCTCCGGCATCGCGTCCAAGCCGATGGCTGACGGCGTGTACGGATGGAATGGCGCCGGCGCTTTGACGCCGATCAAGCGCTACGCGCAGATGCTCTCGGGTTACCCGCTGAAGAATGTTGACGGGACCGAGTGGTACTTCCCGCAGCGGCTGACTGACGATTCCTCAGCCATCGACAACGGCAACGCGAACCCCGCGCAGGGCGTGTTCGGCATCCACGACACGATGGGACACCACCTGTCCCACAAACTGCTGATGTACGCGTTCGGCGCTTACGGCGGCGCGGCGATCGTCCAAGCGACGACGTCGCTGGCCAAGCAATCGAAGATCCCGATGCGCAACCTCACGCTCGTCAACGGTCATGGCGCCTATGCCCACAATGACCCGGCCGGTGCGTTCCCGAAGAACCGGTTCTTCAGCCACCTGATCCCGTTCCTGGCCAAGATCGCCGGGCCCTGATTCCCCGCGCCGGCGCACGGGCGCCGAGACGGGCGTCGGATAACAGGCGGTTAACGATCGCCCGCGCCGGGTAGGCCTCCTACCAGCGAAGTTCCAGGTACCCACGCCGAACGGGAGGTCCAGGCATGGCAACGGCGGTTGGAGAACGCACGGGCAAAACCGGTAAGACGGGCACCGGTCCGGGCGCAGAGGGGCAGGGCACTGGCCTCCGGCGTGACGTCGGACGCGTCGCGCTCATGTTCACGTCGGTCGGTTCGGTGATCGGCTCGGGCTGGCTGCTCGGGGCGCTCAACGCGACCCAGGTCGCCGGACCGGCAGCGATCATCTCGTGGGTGGTCGGGGCGGCGGCGATCATGCTCCTGGCCCTGATCTGCGCCGAGCTCGGCGGTATGCACGCCGTCAACGGCGGCATCGCCCGCTTCCCGCATTACGCGTTCGGAAGCCTGGTCGGCTTCGGCATGGGCTGGGTGTACTGGCTGGCATCTGTGACGTTGGCCCCGGTCGAAACCGAAGCCGCGCTCCAGTACGGGGACAAGTGGGTCAACGAGGCGTTCGGCTTTCACCTCGTGCACGCCTCGGGGAGTCAGGTTGTCCTGACCGCGGCCGGTTACGGCGTAGCCGCCCTGCTGATGCTCATCTTCACCGTGATCAACCTCTGGGGCGTCAGCCGCCTCCGGGACGCCAACACGGCCATCGTGTGGTGGAAGATCGCGATCCCGGTGCTCACGGTCATCGTCCTCGTCGTGACCGCGTTCAGTAGCTCGAACTTCTCCGCCGGCAACGGTTTCGCACCCGCCGGCGTCAAGGGGATCCTGACCGCGATGGCGTCAGGTGGGGTGGTGTTCGCCTATCTGGGCTTTGAACAGGCGATCCAGTTCGGGGGGGAGTCCCGCAATCCGCAGCGCAATATTCCATTTGCCGTGATCGGGGCGATGGTGATCGGAGCCATTGTCTATATCGCCCTCGAATTTGCCTTCCTGGGCGCGCTTGGTCCGCACGCTGCGGCGCATGGCTGGGCACATCTGAGCTTCGCCAACAAGTTCGGCCCGTTCGCCGCACTGGCCAGCGGCCTCGGTCTGGGTTGGCTGGCCGTCCTGCTCTACATCGACGCCTTCATCTCGCCGGCCGGCACGGGCCTGATCTACACCGGCTCCAGCGCGCGCGTGTCTTACGCCCTCGGCCGCAACGGGTACATCCCCGAGGCGTTCGGCAAGCTCGACAAGCGCGGCGTGCCGTGGCTCAGCATCGTGTTCGCCTTTGCGGTCGGCATGATCGTGTTCCTGCCCTTCCCCGGGTGGCAGAAGCTGGTCGCCTTCGTCACATCGACCTCGGTGATCATCTACGCCGCCCAGTGCCTCAGCATGGCGGCCATGCGGCGTCAGCTGCCTGACCACGCGCGGCCATACCGGCTGCCCGCGGCGGGTGTGCTCGTGCCGCTCGGCTTCGTGATCGCCAACGTGATCGTGCTCTTCGCCGGCTGGACGACGGACTGGAAGCTGTTCGCCGCCATCGGCATCGGTCTCGTCCTGCTCGCCGTCTCTCAGCTGTCGCGCCCGCGCGAACAGCGCGTTCGGCTCGACTGGGCGGCGTCGATCTGGATGTGGCCGTGGCTGCTCGGCCTGATGGCGCTGAGTTATCTCAGCAGCTTCGAGGGTGGCCAGAATGATCTGCACTTCGGCGTTGACATGGCCGTCACGGCGGTCTTCAGCCTCGGCATTTACTTCTTCGCTCTCAGCCGGCGGTTGTCCGAGGAGCAGGTCCGCGAGCGTCTGCAGAGCGGCGCTGACGAGCTCGAGGAGGAGCCGGTCACAGCGGCTGGATAACGCCGGCCCTAGCAAGCGCCCACGGCCGATCCGTATGATGCCGCGCGTGCCGCGTGTGCAGGATGGTTCGGTTTGGTTTCTCACCGGCAGTCAGCATCTCTACGGTGAGGACACGCTGCGCCAGGTGCGCGAGCACGCCCGGCAGATCGCGGCCGCGCTTGACCAGTCAGACGCCGTCCCGTTGCACGTCGTGCACCGTGACACGCTGACTGACGCTGACGCCATCCGCCGGGCGCTCATCGAGGCCAGCGCGGATGACGGCTGCATCGGGGTGATCGCCTGGATGCACACGTTCTCCCCCGCGCGGATGTGGATCGGCGGGCTGGGCGCTCTGCGCAAGCCGCTGCTACATCTGCACACCCAGTTCGATCGTGACCTGCCCTGGGCGGAGATCGACATGGACTACATGAACCTCAACCAGTCCGCGCACGGCGATCGCGAGTTCGGCTACGTCGAGACACGGATGGACGTGAGGCGCAAGACCGTGGTCGGCCACTGGGCTGACCCCGAGGTCCAGGCCCGGGTCGGCATCTGGACCCGCGCGGCCAGCGGCTGGCACGAAGCCGGGCGGCTGAGGGTGGCCCGCTTCGGGGACAACATGCGCAACGTAGCGGTCACCGAAGGGGACAAGGTGGGGGCTCAGATCGCGCTCGGCGCCAGCGTCAACGGGTACGGGATCAACGCGCTCGCCAGTGCCGTGAAGGGTGTCCCGGCCGATGTTGTCGACGCGCTGCTGGATGCGTACGAGACCGAGTATTCGTTGGTTCCCGAGCTGCGGGCCGGTGGAGACAGGCGTGACTCGCTCGTGGAGGCGGCTCGGATCGAAGCCGGGCTGCGTGCGTTCCTGACCGAGGGCGATTTCGGCGCCTTCACTGACACCTTCGAGGACCTGGGTGACCTGCGGCAGTTGCCCGGCATCGCCGCCCAGCGCCTTATGGCCGACGGCTACGGCTTCGGTGCCGAGGGTGACTGGAAGACCGCGCTGCTTCTACGGGTGATGAAGGTCATGGCGTCGGGGCTCTCCGGCGGTACATCCTTCATGGAGGACTACGTCTATCACCTGGGTCCGGGCGGCTCCAAGGTGCTCGGCGCGCACATGCTCGAGATCTGCCCCTCGATCGCCGCCGGAAAGCCGTCCTGCGAGATCCACCCGCTGTCGATCGGCGACCGCGAGGATCCGGTCCGGCTCGTGTTCACGGCTCCGCCCGGGCCGGCGGTCGTCGTCTCGATCGTGGACGTGGGTGGTCGTCTGCGCCTGGTCGCGAACCAGGTCGACGTGGTCGAGCCTGACGCGCCGCTGCCTCGTCTGCCGGTGGCGCGGGCGGTGTGGGAGCCCCGGCCCGGCCTCAGCACCGCTGCGGAGGCCTGGCTGATGGCCGGCGGCTCGCACCACAGCGTGTTCACGATGGCCCTCGGGATCGAGGCGCTCCGAGACCTGGCCCAGATCGCCGGTCTCGAGCTGCTCGTCATCGACGAGCACACCTCGATCCCGCAGTTCGCCAACGAGTTGCGCTGGAACCAGGCCTACTACCACCTGGCCCGCGGGCTCTAGCGGTGCACGCGGGCCCCTAAACGACACCCGCTGGCCCAAAGACGGCGCCCGCGGGCTCTAGGCGGCTGCGGCGGCCGCGGCTTGCCTCGATTGGCCCCCATTCCGTGAAAAACCGGGGAGCCGCGTCATCGGTCGTCACGGAACGGTGGCTATGGGCCCGTCCTGTGAAAACCGATGAGGCCAAGCCTCGGTTTGTCACATTCTGGGGGTCCCGGCCGGGCCGATAGCGCCCAGGTTGCACGCCGCCCGCGCCTACGCCGCCCGCGCCTACGCCGCCGGGTCACCCCACAGCCGCCAGCGCAACCCCGACGCTCGGGCCACCGGCCGGCGGACCGCGGCCCGGATGGCGTCCTCGGTCCCGACCAGGATCAGGTGCCGGCGCGCCCGCGTTGCCGCCGTATAGAGAAGCTCACGGGTCAGGATGCGTGACCCGGGCTCGGGCAGCAGCACCGCCGCGGCGTCGAACTGCGAGCCCTGGCTCTTGTGGATCGTCATCGCGTAGACGGTGTCAACCGAGCCCAGGCGGCTGGGGCTGAACTCGATCACCTCGCCGGCACGCTCGAACGCCGCCAGGGCACGGTCACCCCGTTCAACCACGACGCCGATGTCACCGTTGTACAGCTTCAGCTCGTAGTCGTTCTCCGTGACCAGCAACGGCCGCCCGACGTACCAGCGCGCCTCGGTGCTCAGCCCGGGGATCTCGGCTTCGAGCCAGGCTTCGATCAGCGCCGTCCAGGACGCGACGCCATACGGACCGCGGCGGTGAGCGCACAGAATCCGGAAATCCCCCAGCGCCGCGAGCGCCGCCGAGGCGTCGCCGGCGCGCGCGGCGTCGTGCACCACTCGCGCCGCCTGCAGCGCTCGCCTGTGCACCGGTCCCATGTCATCGCCCGCGGTCGGGTCGGCCTCGAGCCACTCGACGTCCTCGCGTCCGGCTCGCAGGAGCTCGATCACGGCGTCGTCATCACCACCTCGGATGGCGCTGGCCAGCTCGGCGATCCCGCCGCCAAAGCGGTGAACGCGCTCGAGGACCACGATCCCGGCCCCGAAGCTCGCCTCACCACCCGTCTGGTCCTGGTCGCCCGCCGGGCCGACTATGTCTCCCAGCACCGCCCCGGCCTCGATTGAGGCCAGCTGACCCGGGTCACCCACCAGCACGAGGCGCGCGTCCGCCCGCAGCGCCTCGATCAGCCGCGCCATCAACGACAGCGAGACCATCGAGGTCTCGTCGACGATCACCACATCGTGGGGGAGGCGCTGATTGCGGTTGTGGCGGAAACGGCTATTCGTTCTCGGGCGCCAGCCCAGCAGCCGGTGAAGCGTCGTGGCCGGGAGCTCGAGGAGCCGGGTCCGCAGCTCGGGGAAGACGTCGAGGCCGGCCGCTTCGGTATGGACGGCCTCCTCGAGCCGAGCCGCCGCCTTCCCGGTCGGCGCCGCCAGTGCCACCAGTGGCAGCGGCCGCCCGGCGGCCAGCGCCTGCTCGCCCAGGAGCGCGACGATCCGGGCCACCGTGGTCGTCTTGCCCGTGCCGGGGCCACCGGCGACGACCGCAAACCGCTGCCTCACCGCGGCCGCCGCGGCCCGGCGCTGGCCGCGGTCAGTCGAGTCCTCACCGAACAGGCGTCCCAGCCCGGCCTCGAGGATCTCGTCGTTGACCGTGTCCGCGGGCGCGGCGTCCATCGCGCGAAGCGCCCGCGCCACCTCCACCTCCTCGGCCCAGTACCGGTCGAGGTACAGCCACGTCCCCTCGAGCCGCAGGGGTCGCACGGGATCCGGGGCCACCGCCGCCGATCCCACGAGCTCGCTGCCGGCCACCCGCTCGACCCACGGCCCGGGCTCCGGCCAGGCCAGAGCACCGACGTCGACCGGCTCGTCGGAGTCGACCGCGGCCGTCTCGCGAATCCGCTCCAGATTCACGTGCACGTGACCGAGCCGGGGGGCCCGGACGGCCAGCGCCACGGCGAGCAGCGTGAGCTCGTCGGACTCGCCGGTCATCGCGGTCAGCTGCCGGGCCACGTGAACGTCGGCGGCGGACACGACGCCGGCGAGATTGAACTCGCGCAAAAGCCCCGAGGCGTGGCGGGCGAAGCGCGGCTCAAAGGGGTCCACATCGGCTGGCGTGATGCCGGTGCTCACCGCGCGCCCCCAGCTTCGAGAGCGTCACTCAGCGCCGGCACGAGCCCCGGCGGCGGGCGCCAGCCGAAGACGCCGTACGGCTCACCGCCGACGGCGGGCGTGTCCGCCCCCGTCATCCCGCGCAGGAACAGGTACACCACTCCCGCCACGCCCCCGTCGCCGTCCGCGTCGGCGCCGGCGCCGCGCCGGGCGCATCGGGCAGGCGCCAGCGCAGATAACGATGCAACGCGACCGAGTAGAGCAGGGCCTGAAGCGCATAGTGGTGACGGAGCATCTCGGCCATGATCACCGCCGGGCGGTAGTTCAACGCCGTCAGGGGTTCGTCCATGGCGCCCAGCCAGTTCGTCTTGTAGTCGAGCACGGCGTACCGCGGCCCGCCCGGCCCCGGTACGCGGACGACGAGATCCAGGCTGCCGGTCAGATAGCCCCGCACACTCTGGCGCAGGCTGGCGTCCTCGAGCCTGGCTATGTACCCGGCCATCGGGTCACCGGCGGGCAGAAACTCCTTCAGGACACCGGCGATCCGGGACAGCGTGAGCCAGCCGGTCGGGGTATCGCCCCCGGCCAGAGGAAGCTCGAACCCGAGCTCGTCGAGCCGATCCCGGCGGGCGATGTCAGCCAGCCGCACGTCGCCGAGCACCGGACCCAGCGGCGTTTGCAGCGCGGCTCGTAACCCGGCCACAACGGCGGCGGGGTCACCGATGTCGAGCGTGCGACGTTGCTGGACCTCGGCCACCCGGATCGCCAGCTCGGCCTCGAGGTCCACCGCGGCAAAGTCCGTGGCCTCGAGCACCCGGTGGATGAACGTCCCCACGTCAGCCCCAACCGGCATCGATCCCAGCGGCAGCGGAGCTGACAGATCCGGACCCAGGGCGAGCTGGTCGGGGCCGGCGGCCACCGGCGTGATGTCGGGCGGCTCGTCTGTGAGCAACGGTTCCTCCGGCTCGCTGGCCACCCAGGCATCGTGGCTCCCCGCGGTGATGTCACTGTAGGACGTGCGCCGCCAGCGCAGGTCAAGGCTGCGATCGAACCGGGACGCGCTCAGCTCCGCGGCGTCCGGCAGGGGTGGACTCCAGGCCGCCGGCAGCCCGAGGTCGGTGCGCTCGACGCTGATCGCACCCGGCGCGCGCTCGGCCAGCTTGCGCCACCGAGCGATCACCGCGGCGTCATCCGGAGTGGAGGCACCGCTGGGCTTCACCTCGCCGTCATCCTCGCGCGAGAACAGCAGCCGCCCGAGCGGGGAGTTGCGGCTGTCCCAGGATCCGGCCCACCAGACCACCACCTGATGGCGAGCCCGGGTCAGCGCGACGTACGCCAGCCTCAGATCCTCTCCCCGCTCCTCGGCGATGAACTGCTCCTTATGGGCCTCGTACCCGCTGCCCTCGAGGGCCACGTCAATCTTCCGGGCATCGCCGGCCGCCGGATCGTGGAAGAACACCGGTCTCGCCTCACGGGCGATGTAGCCCGGCTCCCACAGGAAGGGGAGGTAGACAATCGGGAACTCGAGCCCCTTGCTGCGATGGATCGTGAGCACCTGGACCGCCTCGGCATCGGACTCGAGCCGGCGGCTGCGTTCCTCGTCACTGGTATCGGCCTCGGCCTCCGCGATCCGGGTGCGAAGCCAGGTGGTCAGCGTGGTGGCGCCCATCTGCTCCTCGGCCGCGGCCGCGTGCAGCAGCTGGCCCACATGGCGCAGGTCGGTCAGGCGGCGCTCCCCGTCCTGCTCGGCCAGCATCCGCGCGGGGAGTCCTTCGACCAGGGTGATCGTCTCGAGCAGTGACGCCACCCCGCGCACCCGCAGCACTCGAGCCCAGTCATGCAGACGCCGGTGGACCTCCTCCCAGGTCCGGCCGTCGTCGTCGGCGCCCGCCAGTCGCTCGGCCGTCCAGCCCAGGAACGGTGTCAGCGCGGCGGAGTGAGCTCGGGTCATCGAGGACGGCCGCTCGAGTGCCTCGAGCAGGCGCAGCCAGTCCCGGGCCGGCTCGGTCCCGAACACGCTCCCGGCTCCGTTGATGACGGCCGGGACCTCGACGGCATCGAGCGCGTCACGGATCAGGGCCGCCTGGCGATTGGTGCGAACGAGCACGGCCAGATGGCCCGGGCAGACCGCCTCGACGCCGCGGCTCTCACCCGCCTCCGTGCGGCGTTCGATCCTCGCCCCGGAGTCGAGCAGCCGGACCACGTCGGCGGCGAGGTCACGCGCGATGTGCTCGCGCGCGCTGGCGTTCCGGGCGTAGCCCCAATTGGTGAGTGACAGCGTGGGGTCCTCCCGTAGAGCCGCGCGCAGGCGCATCGGGGCCGGGACGGGGGCTCCGCTCAGGCGTGGGGTCTGGTGCGCAGCCGCCGCGCGGACCTGCCGGTAGGCGATGCCCTCGTGGCCGAGCTTGACTCCCGAGAGCAGCGCATCGTGGGCGTCGATCAGGCTCTGGTCACTGCGCCAGTTGATACCCAGGGTGGCGCGCTGGTCAGCCGCCTGGGCCGCCTCGAGGTACGCGTAAACGTCAGCGCCTCGGAACGCATAGATCGCCTGCTTGGGATCGGCGATCAGCACCAGCGTCACCCCGGTGTCGGCAAAGGCGCAGCGCATGATGTCCCACTGGGCCGGGTCTGTGTCCTGGAACTCATCCACGAGCACGACGTCGTAGCGGTGCTTCAACTGCTGGGCGGTCGCGGGACCGCCGGGCCCGGACAGCGTCGAACGCAGCCGGGTGACCAGGTCGTCGTAGGTCATCACGGACAGGTCAAGCTTGCGCGCTTCGAATTCGTGGCGCACGGCCTGCGCCAGCCGTCCCCGCATCAGCGCCACCTCGGAGTCGCCGGTGACGATCTCGGCCCCCGGGTTATCGATTGCGGCGCGGGCGATCTCGCCCGCCTGCGCGCGCTTGAACGCCGGTTTCCCGCCGTGACTGAACCGCCGGACGTACAGGTCATCGACGACGTCCGCCACGAGGTCACTCAGGTCCTCGACGAACGCAACGTCGGGCTCGAGGTTGCCGGCGATCCCCAGTCCGCCCAGGACCTCCTGGCAGAAGCCGTGCGTGGTGGCGATCGTGGCCGCGTCGAAGCTCGCCACCGCGAGGGCCAGCCGGCGGCGGCGTTGCTCCACTTCCTCGCGGGTCCCCTGGGCCAGCAGAGTGACGACCTGATCGGCGCCCGGCGGCACCCCGGCCAGGCTTCTGGCCAGGCCCTGCTCGGCGGTGATGAGCCGCTCGCGCACCCGTTCCCGCAGCTCGCCGGTGGCCATGCGCGTGAACGTGACCAGCAGCAGCCGCTCGAGCGAGTGTCCGTCGGCCACGTAGCGCGCGGCCAGCGCGGCGATCGTGTACGTCTTCCCGGTGCCGGCACTGGCCTCGAGGACGGTCACGCCGGTGGGGAGCGGACCGCAGATGTCGAACTCGGTGGGGCTGAACTCGTCCGTCATCGCGCGCTCAGCTCCTCCTCTTCGAGCAGCCTGTCCCACAGCCGGCGGGCCAGACGCCCGAGGCGGGACGCCTCGGAGTCATCCCAGCCTTCGCCGCACTCATCGGCTGCGGGCGCGAACTCGAGTAGTTCCGCGAACGTGCGGACGCCTCCGAGAACCAGCTGGTGCTCGAGCTCGCGGTCCTCGCGATCAAACTGCCACTCGGTCTGCCACTCCTTTTCCGCGGCAGCCACCGGATCCTGGCCGCTCGCCGCCGCCGCAGCGTAGGCGGCCGAGGTGGCGCAGAAGATCGGGAGCGGCTCGCGCATCCCCCGGTCGTAGAGACCGATCAGTGCCGCCAACTCGCTTCTCGCGGTCAGGCGGCGGCCCTCGATCGTCTCGGCCAGCGGACCAACCCGGGCCACCCGGACGTCGTCGCCGCCGCCGGCTCGCCCTACCGTCACGGCGCAGAACTCGCGTTCGGGCGAGCTCGCGCTCATGGCCACCAGGCGGACCCAGGCGGCCAGTCGTTGCTTGGCTGACACGCGCGAGTAGGTGGTGGTGAGGAGCGTGTCGTCGCGCACGCCGGCGATCGTCCCGCTGAGCACGCGGCCGTCGGCGAGCTCGACCCGCACGTCGACTGGGTCAGCCCCCGGCCCCGCCGTCACGACCGCGGTCGACTCGGCCACGATCGCCTCGACGACCGGATAGACCTCAAAGATCACGGGCTGGCCGAGCACCCCAGGCGGCAGCGTCCCCCGGGCGATCTCGGCCTTGATTGCGGCGTTGCCGTCGACTCCGGCCAGCATGGCTTCGAGCAGACGCTGTCCCACACCCCAGCGTTCGAGCCCGTCAAGCTCCACCGACAACCCGTCCTCGATCTCATCCGCGCCACCCCACAGGCTGATCCCCAGGCGCTGGCGCAGGAAGGCCCGCACCGGATGCTCGACAAAGCGGACCAGATCCTCGAGCTCGATCACCCGGTCCTCGCGCGGTGCCAGCGGCTGGTCGAGAAACGGCGGCGGGGCGGCGCGGGGGCCGTTCAGGGCCTTGGCGCCCTCGAGCGTGACCGGATCAAAGCTCCAGGTGCAGCCGCGCACGAGGGCGGCGGCCTCGAAGTTGCGGGGATCAAAGGGCTGTAGCGGATGGCGGATGAGTACCTGGGCCCGGGCCGGGGCGGCCTGGCAACGGGCGGTCGCGTCCACCGCGTCCAGCAGCTCGCCGACCGGGACAGCCGGGGGACGCGGGGTGTTCGTGCGCTCGTCGTTTCCGGTGTAGGTGACGATCAGCCGCTCGGTGGCGGCCATCAGCGCGTCCAGCAGCAGCTGGCGGTCCTCGCTGCGCGGATCGCGCTCGCCGATCTGGGGGTCGTCGAGCATCAGGTCATCCCCGTCACGAGGCGCCTTGCGCGGGAAGGCGCCGTCGTCGAGACCGAGCAGGCACACCACCCGGTGCGGAACCGAGCGCATCGGCATCAGCGTGCACACGGTCAGATGTCCAGTGCGGAAGTTCGCGCGCGTGGGGCGGCCCTGGAGCCGCTCGAATAGGTGCGCCCGGATCTCGGCTGGAGCCAGCTCGCGGCGCTCGTCCTGGTCCCCGCCGGCCTCCAGGACCATCTGGTCGAGGATTCGCTGTAGCTCGGCTCGCTGCCAGCGGTCGCGGGGACTGGTGCTCGTGAGCGCGTCGGCGGTGTCCCCGATCTCCTGCGCCCACACGGCCAACGGCTTGGGCCGGCTGAGGGCGTCCGCCGCATCTCCGAGCCGCGCGATGAATTCGGCGAACCGGCCGGCCAGGTCAATCGCCCCGCTGTCGACGTCATCCACGGGCAGCACGCCCTCGAACAGCCGTGACCCGTCCTCGGTCATCGTCACCCCGAGCAGGAGCCGCTCGATTCCGGCCTGCCAGGTCCCCTGCTCGATGCTCTCGAGCTTGAACCGCGACCGCCGGGCGGCGTCGAGTCCCCAGCGGATCCCGGCCTGGGAGATCCAGTCCTGGAGCCGGGTCAGGTCATCGTCATCGAAGCGGAACCGCCGTCGGACCGGCCCGCGGTCGGCCAGGTCAAGCACCTCCGTCGCGGTGATCCTCTTCTCGGCCAGCTCGAGCAGCTGGGAAACGACGCCCAGAACCGGGTTGGTCTGGCGCAGCGAGCGGTCTGCCAGTCGCACACGGAGGTCAATCGGGCGCAGGTGGGCCGGGAGCGCTTCGTCCAACTCGTCTTCCATCAGCTCACCGGCACCGAACGTGGCCTGGATCAGCGGAGCGAACGTCTCGATGTCGGGGCACATCACGATCACGTCGCGGGGTTCGAGGGTCTCGTCCTGCGCCAGAGCGTGCAGGATCGCGTCCCGGATCACCTCCACCTGGCGGGCGCGGCCATGGCATGAGTGGACCTGGATCGAGGGGTCGTCGGGATCGAGCACGAGGCGCCCGTCTGGCTCGCCCGGAAGCGGAGCGCCCGGCGCCGCTCGGTTGGACCGCACGTCGTCCTGGATACGGCCCAGGAGCGTGCCAGTGCGGGGTGCCGGCCCGTGAACCTGATCAGCCTCGCTGTCGATCGCCCCCAGCACGAGCTGGAGCTCGCGGGCGTCGCGACCCCAGGAGGCGAGCAGCTGGTTCTGCGGCAACTCGGTGGTCGGGTCCTCGGCGCGACGCAGGCTCGGTGTGCGCCGGCCGATGTCCTCGGCCACCGCCTGCCACAGCCTGGCTGATGGGTGCAGCAGGAACAGGTGGACATCGCGCCGGTCAGCCAGCGCGCGCAGAATCTGGAGGTGGCCGGCGGGGAGGCGGGTGAGACCGAACACGGACAGACGATCAGGCAGGTCAGTCAATGCTGGGTCTTCCGCCAGTCGCTCGTAGGCCCGCTGGCGCCGCTCGGCCGGGCCGGGCAGGCCGATTCGGGCCCGCAGCCGCCGCCACAGCTCCGCTTGCCACACCGCCCCGGGCGGGAGCGAGTCTCCGAGGGAGCCGGTGTCCCTCCCTCCCACCCAGGACTCGACCATCCCGGGCCGGTGAAGCGCGTAGCGGTCGTAGAGCGTGGCCAGATGGCGGACGACGCTCAGGCGCCGTGCCTCGCGGACCGGGTCCGGTGGATCGACGTTCCGCCCCAGGTATGTGGCCAGCGTGGCCAGCCAGGGCTCGTGAATACACGTCTCGACGACGTCAAGCAAGGCCCAGACGGCCCGTTCTGGGAGCCATGGGTCCTCGTCTGGATCCACCCCTGAGGCCGCTGCCACGGCATCGGTGACCAGCCGGTGTGGCGAGGGAAACAGGACGCCGGCACAGATCCCGTCAGCGTGTCCGTCCCGGGCGCCGAGCACGGCTGACATGCGCTGTGTGAGCCAGCGCTCCATCCCCCGGGTGGGGACCGCGACCACCTCGGATGCGAACGGATCTGGCAGCGGCGCGGCGAGCAGCGCCGCCAGGGAATCGGCCAGACCATCGGCTCGGTCAGCTCGGTGAACGTGGAGCACAGGCGGCGATTGTCCCAGCTTCAGCGGCGGGCCTTTCGGGCTGTTGCGCTCCTGTCACGAGTGCCGGAAAAGTGCACTGCACAAAAATTTTCCGGAATTGGCCTTGAAATCTGGGATCCCACGAGTTACCCTGGCTGGCGCCTCAAGGAGTGTCAATTTTCATGCTCAATCTTCTCTCCATCACCGCCCGCCCCGCCCACTCGGCCATGAAGCCCGCTGTGCGCACGTTCGCGTACGGCGCCGGCCAGACGGATCTGAATGGCCCCAACCTTGCCCTCGCTGCGAGGCATGCAACCTAGGAACGGTCTGCATAGCCGGAGCCCCGAGGGCGACCCAGATGGGTCGCCTTTTTTTGTGCCCAAACTTGAGTCAGAGGTGATCGCCCCATGACGAATCTCTAATCCGCAGCACCCACCCAGATAGATAACCGTCGGTTCGCCGGGCTGACACCTGCATGACAGGTGTGGCTCTTCTGTGCACTTTTACAGGAATTCCGGCGGCCGAAAAAAGCTGACACATCAACCCAACCCGAAGGGAGACTGTCCCATGCAGTTCGACCGCGACGAGCTAGCGATCCTGAGTCGCAGCGGGAACGTGCCTCGTTCAAGCCGCGCGGGCCCAGCCCCGCGTCGGAGACGGGGACGCCGGAGTGGAGTCCGGCGTATCGCCGAGCTGGTGCTCCGTCTGGTCCTGACGGTGGAGGCGATCCTCACCGGGATTCGCGCCACCTGGGCCGTGTTCGGTGGAGAGCACCAGGACCAGTCCCGGGGCCGATGATCGCCGTCGGCTCGCGGGTGGAGGGACAGCCGGGGACCCTCCACCCGCCCGGGACCTGGGCATTTGAATCGCAGGCGTCCCATAACTGCCCAGACGGGGTATGAATAGGACATGGCCCCTTGGGATGACGAGGACGACTGGGTCGGGACCCCACCCGAGGGTCGCTACACGCGAGATCGGGCCAAGCCGGAGTTCTGGCGCGGCCGCGCCCCGATAATGGCGGGCTCCGGCCTGGCGCTCGCTGTACTGATCCTGATCATCGCGATCATCGTTCACTGAGACGGTGGCGCTGACCGCACCGCCGTCGCGCGCAGCGACCCGGAGTCGCCAATCGGCCGCACCGCCGTCGCGCGCAGCGACCCCAGCTTGGCCATCAGCGATCATTTGGGGCCGCTGATGCCACGCGCCCCAGACCTCTCAGGCTTCGCTCTCGATGACCGCTACGAGCTCTCCGCCGTGCTCGGCGAGGGCACGTTCGGTCGCGTCTACCGAGGATGGGATCGGCGCCTCGAGCGTTTCGTGGCCGTCAAGGTGGTCAAGCCCTGGTGGGCCGAGGACCCAGATTGGGCCGGGAGCTTCGAGCGCGAAGCTCAGCTCCTGGCGCGTATCAGCCACCCGGGCATCGTCCAGATCTTCGATGTCGGCCAAGCCGACGAAGGCCTGTATTACGTCTCCGAGCTCGTGGACGGGGAGAGCCTGGCCGATCGCCTGAGTCGTGGCCCGCTCGATCCCTGGACGGCGACCGCCATCGCCGAGCAGCTCTCCCGCGCTCTGGCCGAGGCCCACGCGCAGCGGATCGTTCACCGAGATGTCAAGCCGGCGAACATCCTGCTCGCCGCTGACGGACACGTGAAGGTGGGGGACTTCGGTGTAGCGCGGCTGGCCGAGGGCACCACTGACGGCGCCAACGGGACGATCGTCGGCACTCCGCGCTACATGGCTCCCGAGCAGGCGCGCGGGTGGCGCATCACCCCGGCCACGGACGTGTACAGCGTCGGGATCGTCCTCTACGAGATGCTCACCGGCCGGCCACCCTTCACCGAGCGGGCCGCGGTCGAGCTGGCGTTGCGGCACCTCAATGACCCGCCACCGCCCCTGCCGGCGAGCGTGCCGGCGCCGGTGGCGGCACTCGTCAAGCGGGCGCTGGCCAAGGACCCGGGTGACCGTTACGCCGACGGCGCCCAGATCGCAGACGCCCTGACCAGTGCGCTTCGCTCCGCTCCGGCCGGAACCCGCCGGACCGCGGCGCCGACGCGCGATCTGGTTCGCCCCCGGCGGCGCCCGTCCCACCGGCCGTCGCGGCCACGAAACCTGGTCTCGGCCGGACCGTCGCGCCGCGCCGCTGAATCCAGTCCCCCCGGGCTGCCGCCGCGCGCTTTTCCGCCGGCGTCAGACCGGCCCGCCGAACCGACGCGCCGGGCGCCCAAGCTCGGCCCGCGCCGAAACCTCAACCCTTCCGCGCGCCGGCGGAGCATCGCCGCGCTGGGCCTCGCCTTTGCGCTGCTCGGGGCCATGATCGTCGGCGCGCTCGTGCTTGGTGCCGCCGGGCACGTCCGGGTGCCAAGGCTGCTGGCGCTGAACGCATCCCAGGTCCGCGCCCGGGCCCGGCGCCTGGCCCTCCAGCCCGAGTTCACGCGCCGCTATGCCCACGTGGCGGCGGGCACGGTGATCGGCCAGAGGCCGCAGCCCGGCACCCGGGTGGATCAGGGCTCGACCGTGCACGTGATCCTCAGCGCCGGTCCACCTCCGGTTCCGGTGCCGGAGCTGGCCGGAGAGCAGGTCACCACCGCGCAGGCCAACCTGGCTCGGATCGGCCTCACCGCCCGGGTGACCCGCATCGTCGCACCCGGAGTGCCAGCGGGCACGGTCACGAGCCAGGCGCCGGCACCGGGGGTCAAGCTGACTCCGTCTCACCGCGTGGCCCTCAACGTCGCCGAGGTGCCGCGCTGGCAGCCCGTCACCTCACTGGCCGGAAGCGCTCAGACGAGCACCGCCCAGTTCCACATCCGCGGCACCCATTGGCGGATCGTGTACACGATGGGCTACCAGGGCACCTGCACTTTCATCTTCTGGTGCTCGGGCCCAGGCGCGGACGTGGTGAACACCGCCAGCGGCTCCTCGGTGTCCTCGTTCGGGCTGAGTGACGGTGGCCGAAAGGTCCGGGACTTCGACACCGGCCCGGGCGACTACCGGCTGCGCATCTCGCCGGGCTCGGACACGGCGCGCTGGTCGGCCTGGGTCGAGGACTACTACTAAGTCCCAGCCTGGGGAGCGTTCACGGTTATCCACCTATACGGGGGATAACCGTGAGGGCTTCGTGGTGGAAGGCCGCGGGAACGCGGCATTTGACCTCAGACCCGGAAGGCTTGAACGGAATCCATGTATGTCATGGAAAATGTTCAATGCTCCGCTCGCCAGGGGCCTGGGCTCCGCTCCCCGGGGGGTCCGACGCGGCTCGTCGGCGCCACCCACCGCGACTCGCCGGCGCCGCGCACCGTAGCGCGCCGGGGCGCCGGCCGCTTGACATGCCGCTCTCGCCGTGCGGAGAATGGCCTAACCAAGTCCTCGAGGGAGGCCGGATGAATTCCTATGACTACGTCATCGTCGGTGCTGGCTCGGCTGGCTGCGTGCTGGCCAACCGGCTCAGCGAGGACGAGCACGTGCGCGTCTGCCTGCTCGAGGCCGGCCCTCCGGACGCGGTGGACGAGATCCACCTGCCGGCGGGATGCCTGGCGCTCGGTCAGAGCAAGTACGACTGGGCTTTTCTGAGCGACCCCGAGCCCGGCTTTGCCGGCCGGCAGCGCTACCTGCCCCGGGGACGGACGCTGGGCGGCTCCTCGTCCACGAACGCGATGGTCTACATCCGTGGCAACCGCGTCGACTATGACGGCTGGGCCGCTATGGGCCACGCCGGCTGGGGTTGGGACGACGTCCTTCCTTACTTCATCCGGGCCGAGGACAACGAGCGCGGTGCCAGCGATCTGCACGGCGTCGGCGGTCCGCTCGGCGTGATCGAGAATCGATCGCGTTATCGCACGTGCGAGGCGTTCATCGAGGCGGGCGAGCAGGCCGGCCTGCCGCTCAACGAGGACTTCAACGGCCCCGAGCAGGACGGCGTCGGCTGGTACCAGGTCACCCAACGAAACGGTATGCGTTGCTCGGCTGCGGTCGGCTACCTGCATCCCGTCCTGGGGCGGCCAAATCTGGAGCTCATCACAGGTGCCCACGTCACCCGGCTGCTGCTCGACGGCACCACCGCGGTTGGCGTCGAGGTTGACCGGGACGGCCAGCTGAGCGAGATCCGAGCCGAGCGCGAGGTGATCCTCAGCGCCGGTGCCTACCAGAGTCCCCAGATCCTCCTGCTGAGTGGGATCGGCCCCGCGGCCGATCTCGAGATGGCCGGACTTCCCCAGGTGCACGAGCTGCCCGTTGGGCAGGGACTCCAGGATCACCCAGCCACGTGGATCACGTACACGACGGACGAGGAATCGCTGCTCAGCGCCGAGTCAGAGGAGAACCTGGGCCTGCTCCAGACCGAGGGTCGCGGGCCTCTGACCTCGAACTTCGCCGAGTCGGGCGGCTTCTTCCGCACCCGAGACGATCTCGAGGCGCCGGACATCCAGATCCACGCGATCCCGATCCTGTTCCCCGAGGCCGGAGCGGGCGAGATCCTCGTCGATGGCTGGGCTATCTCGGCCTGTCTGCTGCGCCCCACGAGCTCAGGGTTCGTCAAGCTCCGCTCGCGGATCCCGACCGGCAAGCCGCGCATCCTGCACAACTACCTGACCTCGGCTGAGGACCGGGCGACGATGGTGGCCGCCGTGCAACGGTGCCTGGAGATCGCGGAGCAGCCGGCTCTGAAGTCGGTCTCGAACGGCCCGTTCGGCGATTACGGTGCGCCCGCTGACCACAGCGCGGACAGCGTCATCAAGCACATCGAGCGCAACACGACGACGCTGTATCACCCGGTCGGCACGTGCGCGATGGGCCGGGTGGTCGACTCCGAGCTCAGGGTGCTGGGTCTCGACTCGTTGCGAGTAGTCGACGCGTCGGTGATGCCAACGTTGGTGCGCGGAAATACGAATGCGCCCACGATCATGATCGCTGAGCGAGCCTCGGACCTGATTCGGGGTGCGCAACCGCCGGCGCATGAGACGCAGACGGCCGAGTCCGCGGCCGTGTGAGCCCGCGAACCCGCTCAGCCGTCTAGCTCGTCGAGCACCAGCTTCAGCGTCAGCTCGCGTCCGTCCCGCAGGACGCGGGCGGTGCACGAGCGTCCGATCCGCTCGTGGACCATCAGGCGCTGGAGCGCGTTGGCGTCCGTCACCGGCTCGCCGTCGAGTTCGATCAGCAGGTCACCGTTCTGTAGCCCGGCCCGTTCGGCGGCGCTGTCCTCGAGCACCTGGAGTATCTGAACCCCGCCACGCTGGCTGAGCCGGTCAGCCACGTTCGGCGGCAGGGCCCGCGGGGCGATGGCGGCGCCGAGCTGAGCCCGGCGGACACGCCCGTCACGAATCAGGGCGGAGACGATCGCGCGCGTGGCGTCATTGATCGGCACCGCGAGCCCGAGTCCGATTCCGGCCACTGCGGTATTGATGCCGATGACCCGCGCGGACCCATCCACCAGCGCTCCGCCCGAGTTGCCCGGGTTGAGTGCTGCGTCGGTCTGGATCACGTTCTCGACCATCCGCCGCGGGCCACGCCGGGCACCCACGGGCAGCGAGCGGCCGAGTCCGCTGACCACGCCGGCGGTGACCGAGCTGGCAAACCCCTGCGGATTACCGATTGCCACGACCAGCTGGCCGACTCGCAGGGCGGCGGCGTCACCGAGTGCGGCGGAAGCGAAATCGCCTCCGTCAGCTCGCAGGACGGCCAGGTCGGACAGCGGGTCCGATCCCACCAGGGAGACTTTCACCTCGCGCCCGTCACTGAAGTTGGCCACTCCGCGGCGTGATCCCTCGACCACATGCGCCGAGGTGATGAGGAAGCCATCGGGGGAGATGACCACACCGCTGCCCGCGCCGAGCGCCTCACCACGTCGGGTGCGACGGCTGACCTGAAGGTTGGCCACGCTCGGGCTGAGGGCCTCGGCCACCGCGATGACCGTGCGCGAGTACGCGTCTAGCGCGGACTCCGCGGCGGACTCCGCCCCGGCCGGCGAGGCGTCCGGTGGGGCATCGGCTGGGGCGTCTGGTGGGGCAAGAGTTGGAGAACCATTCACGCTTTGCATACAATAATCGTACTAGAACGTTTCGATCCAAGCATTTGGAGTGCAGAGAATGAGTACTGATACCGATTACCCCAAGCTCGCCGATACGGCGATCAGCGTCGCCGCTCACCTCGAAGGCGAGCTCGAAGAGGCGCTGGCCGAGCACCGGCTGACCCGCCCGAGCTTCCTTGTGCTCGACGCGCTCGCGCGCGCCGAGGGAGGCACCTTGAACCAGCGTGATCTCGTGACCCAGGTCAGGCGCACGTCTGGAACCCTGTCCGTTCGGCTGGGCCGGCTCGAGCGCGCCCACATGATCGAGCGGGAGCCCGACCCCGAGAACCGGCGCAGCGTGACGGTCACATTGACCGATCGCGGCCGGCGGCTGGTGGAGGCGGCGAGGCCCGCATACGCCGAGCGGGCCCGGCGGCTGTCCGACGGTCTCCCCGAGGGCACCGCACCGGCCCTGTCCGAGCAGCTCAGCGCGTGGCTTGCCTTCTTCGAGCCCGACGAGCGGACCACGCCGCGGCTTGGTGTGGCGGTGGCCGGGTCAGCGGTCGCCAAGCGGATGCGCCGTGCCGTCGGACTCCCGGATGAATCGGGAGTCCTGGTGCTGCGCGTCCGGCGTGACACCCCGGCTGACGCTGCCGGGCTGTCTCGTGGTGACCTGATCATCCAGGCCGGAGACACCGCCGTGCGCTCGATCGGTGACCTCGATCGCGCTGTGCGCGGCGCGAACGGCACCGTGGCGCTCAAGGTCCTGCGTGGCGCTGAGCCGCACGAGCTCCAGGTGACGTTCGCCTAGGGCGGGCGGCGGCTAATGCAGCAGGATGCGGAGCGCGATCACCAGCAGCCCGAGCAGCGCTCCGACCACTGACTGACGGAGCAGCTCGCGCCCGGTGAGCTCCGCGCGGACGCCGATGATGACCTCGGCCGCGATCACGATCCCGGCCGAGGTCCATACGGCCCCCGCCACGGCGCCGGTCAGCGAGGCGCCCAGGATCCAGCACACGATCAGGACGCCGAACGGCACCGAAGCGCCCAGCAGGACCGTGAGCTCCTGGGTCGCGCTAAGCAGGAGCCCTTTATAGGTGAACTGCTCGTGGTGCTCGAGCCGCTCACCCGTGAACGTCGCGTACGAGTGCGCGAGCCAGTAGAGGGTGATCGTGATCGCGACCGCCCCGACCGTCCGCGGATAGGTCTCCTGCCGGGCGCTTTCGGCCGCCAGCAATGCGGCCACCGAGATCGTCCCGTAGATCAGGCCAGCGGGGTTGGCGCGCATGGCCTAATTCTGTTGCCGGCCCCGGACGCGCGCCCCGGGGAGGGCTAGATTTGCGGGCGTGAACTACGCCGGGGTTCGTCGCTGCAAGATCGGTGACCGCGACCAAATCCTGGAGATCGTCAACGCCGCCGCTGAGGCGTACCGGGGGGTGATCCCCGAGGATTGCTGGCGCGAGCCCTACATGCCGGGCTCAGAGCTCGATCATGAGATCGCGGCGGGGGTCTCATTCTTCGGCTACGACGTCGACGGCTCCTTGATCGGTGTGATGGGCATTCAGCCGCTGGAGGAGGTCGATCTGATCCGGCATGCGTATGTGCTGCCCGGCAGCCAGCGGGGCGGGGTCGGCGGGGAGTTGCTCGGCAGCCTGCGGCGGCTCAGCACGAAGCCGTTGCTCGTCGGCACGTGGGCCGCCGCTGATTGGGCAATCGGCTTCTATTGTCGCCGCGGTTTCGAGCTCGTCGGGGAGGAGCGCACCGCAACGCTGTTGCGGCGCTACTGGACGATCCCGGACCGCCAGATCGAGACCTCGGTCGTGCTGGCCAACCCCCCGTTGGAGGAGCCATAGGCGCGGGCGGCGCGGCGCCAGCGGTCAGCTCACCCGGTACAGCGTGCCGCCACTCACGGTGAGCCCGGTGACCCTGGTCCCGTGGGCCTTGACCCAGGTCGTGATGGCCGAAGAGGAGCCGCCCCCGCCCGGACCACCGCCGCCGCTCGAGACGAGCACGTACTTGAGCTCGCCGCCGGCGACCATCTTGGCCAGCTGGCTGACCGTCGGGGCCGGGTCACCCCCATTGAACCCGCCGATCGTCACCACGGCCTTGCCCGTGGCGATGATGATCGGAGCGGTGGTCTGCGAGCCGGTGGCGGCGAGCAGATACCTGGCCGAGCCCTGGTGAGCCTCGAGATAGGCGATGACCGAGCTCGAGAGCTGGCCGCCCATGCCGCCGCCTGACGCCCGCGCACTGCTGGGGATTCCGCCGCCGGGCAGTCCGCCGCGCAGGGCAGCGGAGCCGCCGGGCGGTCCGCCGCGACCGGCGGCAAACCCGCCGCCGCCGCGACTTGGAGCCAAGCCGCCGGCGCGACCGGCGGCAAAGCCACCGCCCCCGCCAACAGGCCCGAATCCGGACGAGACGCTGGCCGGACCGGCCATCACGTTGTTGCCGCTGAGCGAACGTCCCACGCTGGCGACGCTGTACGAAGCTGGACCAGCGAGCACGGCCACGGCGCCGCTGACGGCAGCCACCGCGACAAGTCCCCGAACCCGGATGCCGGCACGCGCCAGCACCACCGCGGCGATGGCAACCAGCGCGGCGATTGGGATCAGAACGCGCAGCCAGGGGTCAAAGCTCGAGGTTCGCGCCAACAGGACCACGGCCAGCCAGGCACTGGCGGCGATCCCGGCGGCCAGCGCGCCCACCCCGACCCAGGACGAGCGGGCCCACCGGACCAGCGTGACCACGCCGGCACCGCACAGGGCGGCCACCGCCGGAGCCAGGGCGCTCACGTAGTAGGGGTGGAAGATGCCCTGCTGGCTGCTGAACACGGCCACGTGGACGACGGCCCAGACGCCGAACAGGATGAGCGCCGCCCGGCGCAGGTCAGTTCGCGGGCGATGACGCGTCAGCCACAGCCCGGCGGCCAGGCCGATAACGGCCAGCGGGATCAGCCACGCCACCTGTCCGCCGACCTCGGTGTTGAACATGCGCAGAAGTCCCGGCGCACCACCGAATGTGATCCCGCCCTGCGCGCTCCCCCCGGCCCCACCGGTCAGCCGGCCGAAGCCGTCATACCCGAAGATTAGATTCCAGATTGAGCCGTCGGTGCTGCCGCCGATGTACGGCTTCGAGCCCGGCCACAGCGTCACCGCTACCGGCCAGGCGGCGCTGACCGCCACCATCGTCGCGCCCGCGATCAGCAGCTGACGAATGCGCACCCCAAGCCGGGGCGGCCCGGCGAGCAGGTATGCAACCGACAGCGCGGGTACGACCATCCAGCCCTGGAGGAGCTTGGTCATGAAGGCCAGGCCGACGAGCGCGCCGCACCAGGCCAGGTGCTTGGTTCGCCCGGACTCGATCGCGCGCTGCATGAGGTATGCGGAGGCGACGAGCAGCAACACCAGCAATGCGTCCGGATTGTTGACGCGTCCGATGGCAACCGTGACCGGCGTCAGCGCCAGCGCCGCGGCCGCAATCAGGCCTGCCCGGGCTCCGAACGAGCGCCGGACGGTGGCGTACAGCAGCCCCACGGCGGCGATCGTGCACAGGGCTTCGGGGAGGAGGATGCTGAAGCTCGAGAACCCGAATATCCGGGCTGACAGGCCGGACAGCCACAGCGAGAGCGGCGGCTTGTCTACCGTGATGAAGCTGCCCGGGTCGAGCGAGCCGAAGAACCACGCCTTCCAGCTCTCGCTGCCCGACTTGGCCGCCGCCGCGTAGTACTCGTTCGAGTAACCGTTGCGGGTCAGACCCCACAGGCACAGCACGGCGGCCAGACCGACGATGCCGAGCAGCGCCGGGCGCACCCAGGCCGGGTCATCGGCGCGGCCACGGACCACGGAGCGCAGCCGGTCCCGCGTGATCGGCCGGCGGGTACGGGCAGGGATTCTCGGGAACGTGGTGCTCGACATGGATCGACTCCTGGGGGCGCGGTTAGCGGATTACGGCTCGAAGAACTCGGGGTTGCTCACGCGGAGCGAACACCCAGCTGCGCAGGGCGACGTAGCGGCTCACGGTGGCGAAGGCACTGGCGAGCACGAGGACTGTCACCTCGAGCAGGCGGGATGGATGGCGATCGAGGCGACCCAGAACGTCGAGTGCTCCGCCGGTGAGCCCGAGCGCCAACAGGTAGACGAGCGCCCCGGCTGCGTGCTGGCGCACCAGGCCGGCCCGACCCCGGAGCCCGAAGGTGTATCGACGGTTGGCCTGAGTGTTGGTGACCGCGGTCAGGGCCAGCGCGAGCGCGTTGGCGCCGGTGGCTCCCAGCGGTCCGCGAAGAATCAGGTAGAGCGCGGCATAGGCCAGCGTCGAGAGCACGCCGATGAGCAGGAACCGTGTGACCGGCACCTCGAGGCGCATGCGGGCGACGCCCCGCAGGTCATCTAACGCTGTGCTGAGGATCTTGACCCGCGAGTCGGGGTCATCAACCCAGTCCACCGCGACCTCGTGGATGCGAAGTCCGTGGCGCTGGGCACGGATCAGCAGCTCGGTGTCGAAGAACCAGCCCTCGTCCTCGATCTCGGGGAGGAGCCTGTGGGCCGCGTCGGCGCGGAGCGCCTTGAAACCGCACTGGGCATCGGAGAACCGCGCGCGGAGAACGAGGCGCAGAAGCCGGTTGTAGGAGCGGGAGATGAACTCCCGCTTGTTGCCGCGCACGACACGTGAACCCGGGGCCAGCCGGGTTCCGATCGCCACTTCGCTGTGTCCCGAGATGAGGCTCGATACGAGCGGCAGGAGCGCACGGAGATCGGTCGACAGGTCGACGTCCATGTAGCAGAGCACGTCGGCATCACTGGCCGACCAGGCGGCACGGAGCGCTCGGCCGCGGCCCTTGACCTCGAGCCGGAGCACGCTTATGTCGGGCAGTTCGATGGCCAGCGCCCGGGCGATCACGGGGGTCCCGTCGGTGCTGGCGTTATCGGCAATGACGATCCGCCAGTCGAACGGCAATTCGGCCAGGAACGTGTGCAGGCGACGGATCGAGCGCTCGAGCGTGGCCTGCTCGTTGTGGACCGGCACCACGACGTCGATCCGCGGGGTCGCCCGCGCCGGGACGCCGCGTTCCGCCGGCTCGGGCGGGGTGGTGGGGGCGCTCAGGGCGCTCAGGGTGGTCAGGGCGGTCATGGCATCGCTCGCGGTCGAGGTCTGGAACTGACGAGCAGCATCCACCGCGCGCTGAAGCCAGCGCTATGAGTCGTCTAAGACGGACGTCGGAACAGCTCGCGGCGCCCCGGCTCTCGGCCAGCGCCGCCCGGCCCCGGCCCGCTCTGCCCCGAGCAGAACGCAGAAGAACCGCGAACGGCCGCCGGACGGGGGACGAATCACACGCTCAGCGCGCAGTTCGCAGCGGATCCAACCGCGCTAACCGGATCGTCTGCGTTTTACCCGGCCCGCCAACGCGCCCCGGGCCGCAGGGCCCACGCGTACCGCGTACGCGCACCGCGCACCGCCCTCACCCCGGAACTGGAGCGAACGCCCGTGTCCCACACCGGGTGAAGTACGGCAGCACGGTCAGCCCGGCGGAAACGCGCGCTGACCGCGGTCCGCGGAACACCCGGCCCCCACGAGCAGACCGCCAGCACCCGCCGGGAAAGAACACGCTGCGGGACATGGCGCCCTGGACCACGACCGGCGCCACGAGCAGGTTCGGCCCGAGTAGCCACTCCTGATCCTGGCGCCGGGCCTGAGGCTCCCGCGGGTAGGCGAGCCACAGCGGGCGGGTGATCGGCATCCCGGTCCGGTCGGCCTCGCGCCACAGACTCATGATCAGCGGTACCGCACGCAGGTGAAGCCGCGACAGGCTCTCGTAGACCCGCACCGTTTGCGCGTCGTATGACCACGGTGTGTGAGTGCCGTGCAGACCTGACCCGTGCAGCCGGAAGATCGGACTCAGCGCCGCCCATTCGGCCCAGCGAAGGAACAGCTCCTTGGTCGTCACCGGTGTGGTCAGGTCGAAGTAACCGCCGATGTCGGTGCCGTATCCGTAGGCGCCGTCGACCGCGCGGCCGAGCATGTCACTGGTCAGCGAGGCCAGGCCCGAAGCGTGCGAGAAGTCCGTGGTCTCATCACCGGGGAAGTTGCCGCCCTCGAACGCGGCCGAGCCTGGCAGGCCGCTGTATCCAGACCGGGTGAAGAAGAACAGCTTGCCGCGACGCGGGTGAGCCTGCTCGTAGCGGGTGAGCTCCCGCCGCGTGGCCCGGGAGTACAGCACCGGGTACTCGTTGTGCATGGTGACACCGGTCTGCCCGTCATGAAAGTGCATGCCGAACAGCACCTCCTCGCCGAAGTCCTGCATGAACCCGTCGGCCCCGGTATCGAGCGCTCGCGCCACGAGTTGCTGCCAGAACCGCACCGCCGCCGGGTTGGTGAAGTCGAGCAGGGCGATCTGTTTGCCGGTCGTCGTGGTGGTGTAGTACGGCGCCCCCGAGGCGGTGCGGACGACCAATCCCCGTTTGACGGGCGCCGAACCGGGAGTGATCCAAGGCCGCAGGTAGACAACGGGGTGGATGCCGCGGCTCACGAGCCTCCGGATCACCTGGCGTTGCACCGCCGGCGTGGTGAAGGTGTCCAGGGCGATCCCGTAGTTATCTGACGATTTGGGAAAGCCCCAACCTTCGATCCGATACGCGGTCAGCGGCAGCTTGTAGCGCTTGATATTCGTCAGATCCGCCAGGAGGTTGTGCTCGTAGTCCGTGACCGTCTCCCCGACGTTCTTGGTCAGCCGGTCGAGCATCGGCCCCAGCGCCCAGCGCGGCGGGGCAGGCTGGCGGCCGCTGAGGGCGGTGAGCGTGGCCATCGCCCGAGGAGCCGGCCCCGGTGCCACGACGTAGTCCAGCCGTGATGCCGATGCGGTCACGTTCCAGGCTCGCGCCCCCCCGGCGTCGAGCTTGAACCGGGCGAGCTGAGGCTGAGCCAGCAGGAAGCCGTAGGGGCGCGTGGAGAAGAACTCGGGCTGGGGGTAGTAGGCGCTGGTATTCCCGTTGGGGGATAGGTTGTGCTTGCCATTGACGTTGTCGACGTTCTCCTCAGCCACGAAGCTCGAGAAGACCTCGCCGTGCTGATCCACCGCGTTGTGGCGCCCGCCGAAGCCGAAGAAGCCCTCGCCGGCGCTTGAGGCAAAGGAGTCCCCAATCTCGGTCACGCCGCGTGCCGGCCGCGCCAATGCGACCACGTGGATGGCGTCCCGCCCCATCGAACTGACCGTGACCACCAGCCGCCGGCCGGTGGGATCGTTGGTAGACAGGACCAGCCTGACTCCGCCGGGGACCCGGCGCAGAGTCAGAACCCGCCGCGCCGAGTACTCGACTCCGAAGCGCGTGCCGCTCATCAGGTCCCCGCCCCAGAGTCCACCCTGATACTGGGTGAGCTTCTCGACGCCAACCAGAAACGTCAGCGGCGCGTAGAGCGTCCGCGTGACCTGGTTGTCAAGCCCGGTGCCGAACGGATCCTCGACCGAACCGATGCGGAGCGGACGGGGCCGATGGTTGGTGACCTCGGCCACGGCGCCCTGGCCGTTCCTCTGCTCGATCCGGAGCCGGAACGGACGCCGCACGATCTCCGCCCGAGCGCCGGGAGCCTGGACGACAATCGTGTTGCCGCCGCTACCAACCGAGGCCGCCGACGCAACGCCCGGCAGCGCAGATGCCGCCAGCACGCCGGCCGCCAGGGCACAAACCAACATCGTCGTGAGGCTCCTCATGTTCTGACGCATCCTGACGCAAAACGCCCAGGGCCGATGTCAGGCCGGGGAGGCTGGGGAGGGCCTTGGAGGCCGAGGTCAGGCCGGGAGGCCGGGGGGTCAGATGTGCGCCGGTACGACGAGATCCGGCTGGCCGCCCGGAGTCTCGCTGGACCGGATGGGCTGCAGCTTGCCGTTCATGAGCGCCTCGTCGGCCCGGGCGAGCAGGTCATTGGCGGTCACGCCCTCGGCGGGGTACACGGCGAAGCCGATGGTGGCCCCGATCGTGTCACCGGCGAACTGGATCCGGCTCAACCGGTCCTGGATCCGAGAGGCCAGCATGGCGGCGCCCTCGGCGTCGGTGTTCGGGGCCAGAACGGCGAACTCGTCACCGCCCTGGCGGGCGACGGTGTCCTGCTGGCGGACGGCCTCGCGCAGCGTAAGGGCGACGCGGCGCAGCACGTCATCCCCGGCCGCGTGACCGCGGCGCTGGTTGACCTGCTTGAAGCGATCGAGGTCGATCAGGAGCACGGCCAGCTGACCCGAATCGCGCTTGTGGCGAATCAGCTCGTAGTCGAGCCGCTCGTGCAGCAGGCGGTAATTGCCCACGTCGGTGAGCGGATCACGGGAGGCCAGCTCACGGAGTTCGGCGGCGCTGCCCTCGAGCAGCTCGCGCAGGTAAGCGATGACGGTTGACATGCTGACCAGGACGGTGACGGCGACGAGCGTCAGCGGGACCGCCAGCGAGGACTTACCGGTGGCGAACGCCAGCGGGACCGTCATCGCCGCCGCGATGAATGCCACATGCCCAGCGATCACCCGGCGGTCCCGGAACGCGTACGCGACCGCGGTGGCGATCAGGAGATATATGGGCTGGAGCACGACGCCATGACGCCCCACCGCGATGACCGAAACCGTGATCTCGGTGGTGGCCACGACCGCGATCGCGTTGAGCCAGCGAGCCGAGACCAGATGCCAGGGCACGGCCAAGCAGGCGAGTCCCGTGATCACGCCCATGAGCGTCAGGGCGGCCACGGCCGGCGGGCTCGGCGCGCCCATCACGAGGTCAGAGGGAAGCGCCAGGACGCTCCCGATCAGGAACAGCCAACCGGCCAGCCGTCCGATCACCACCTGCTGGCGGCGGTGGGGGTCATCCAGGGTACGAGCGCCAACGGTGGCGATGCTCGGGGTGAACCTGGCTCCGCTCGCGCGCTGGCCGGCGATCTCCTGGTCATGCTCGTAGGCGCCGCGGATGCGGCCGAAGGTGTCATCTGGTTGCTCGGGGCGCGCGAACAGGAAGCCCTGCGCGTAGTCACACCCGAGCCGTCGCAGGACCTCGAGCTGGTCCACCGTCTCCACACCCTCGGCGACGACGGTCATCCCCAGGGCGCGGGCCATGTCAATCGTGGCGGCGACGATCTTGGCGCTGCGAGGATCGCTGGCCAGCTCGATGGTGAACGAGCGGTCAAGCTTGAGCTGTCCGAGCGGGAACTCGTTCAGGTAGCCCAGGGACGAGTAGCCGGTTCCGAAGTCATCGAGCACGATCGACACGCCGAGTTCCCTGAGCGCGGCCAGCACTTCGCGTGAGGCCTCCGTGTGCTCGATCAACAGACTCTCGGTGATCTCGAGCGCGAGCTGGGAAGGGAGGACGGAATTTCGCTCGAGCGCCGCAGACACCGCGTCCACGAGCGCGGGCGAGAGCTGACGCGCTGACACGTTCACCGATACACGGACGCCGAGCTCGGCCGGATGAGCCTCACGCCAGCGGCGGATCTGATCGCAGGCCTCGTCGAGCACCCATGACCCCAGTGAAACGATCAGGTCGCTCTCCTCGGCCACCGGAATGAACTCGCCCGGAGCGAGCAGGCCCCGCGTGGGGTGCTGCCAGCGCACGAGCGCCTCGACCGCGGCCAGGCTTCCGTCCGAGACTGTCACGACGGGCTGGTAGAGCAGGCGCAGCTCGTTGCGCTCCACTCCGGCTCGCAGGTCGCTTTCGAGCGCCACCCGGTCGAGCAGGCGAACACGCATCTGCTCGTCAAAGATCTCGTATCTATCCCGTCCCCGCTCCTTGGCGCGTGACAGCGCCACGTCGGCATCGCGGAATAGGGCGTCGGCATCCAGCCCTTGCGCAGCTTCGCCCACGGCGCAGGCGATGCCGATGCTCGCCGTCAGCAGCAGCTCCTGCCCGTCGACGAAGAACGGCGGCCGGAGGGCGTCATGGATCTGTTGGGCGACCGTGACCGCGCTTCGCTCGATGTCGAGGTGTTCGCACAGGACGATGAACTCATCGCCCCCGGGTCGGCCCAGGGTGCAGGTGTAGGCGTGGTTCTCCTCCAGGGCCAGGACTGAGACCAGGCGCTGGGAGACGATCTCGAGCAGCTTGTCTCCGCGCCGGTGGTCGAGCGAGTCGTTGGCCAGCTTGAAATGGTCGATGTCAACGAACAGCGCGGCCACGAGTCCGGGGCGCTGGAGCGCATGATCCGCGCGCTCGCTGAGCAGGCTTCGGTTGGGGAGGCCGGTGAGCGGATCGTGCAGTGCCTGGTGGGCAAGCTCGCGTTCGGCACGCTTGCGCTGGCGCATCTCATCCTCGCCCCGCTGGCGCAGACCGCGGCCCTCCTCGGCCGCTCGAGCGACTCGGAGCCGGAGCGCCAGCACACGGGCGATCCCATCGAGCACGGCGTTCTGCTCCGGGGTGAACGCCGCCTGATGGGGACGGCCGACGATCAGCCAGCTCGGCACGTCGTGAGTGACGGCCGCCGAGGCCAGATCAACCGCCCCGACGTTCGGCAGTGAGCTGTGGGCCAATCCGCGCCAGGCGGCGTCGATGAGCTGACGCAGGGCGTCTTCGTCGATCGGCGATCCGGCGGCACTCAGCGCGTTTCCGTCGCTGATCAGGACGCCGAACTCGGCTCCCAGGACTGCGACGGCCGAGCTCACCGCGACCTGGCTGGCCTGTGCTTCGTCACCGGCGGCGGAGATCCGCGCCATCAGCGCCACGAGCGACTGTGGGGAGCCGTCCCAGGCGGTGTCGCTACTGTGACGGTCTCGTGTGTCGAAGGGCAAGCGAATCAGGGGTGGGGAAAGTTCACGCCACCACGCGTGGCGGCGCCTCCCAGGGGTTATCGGCACCTGGCGGCGTGGCCTAGAGACACCGCTTTTCGGTAGCTTTCGGGCGGAATGCGCATGATTCGTCAGCTCGCCGGGCCGTTCTTCGTCTTCGCCGGCGTCATGCACTTCGTGATCCCCAAGACGTATCGTCGGATCATCCCGCCCTACGTGCCCGCTCCGGACGCGATGGTGTACCTCAGCGGCGTGGCCGAGATAGCCGGCGGAGCGGGCCTCATGCACCCCCGTTCCCGGCGGCCGGCCGGTTGGTGGCTGATCGCCACACTGGTGGCGGTGTGGCCGGCGAATCTCCATATGGCGCTGCACGCCGAGGACTTCAAGGACGTGCCGGGGGGCGCACCCGCGATGTGGGCACGATTGCCCTTCCAGGCTGTGTTCGTGGCCTGGGTGCTCGGCGCCATGCGCGGGTAGAGCCGCGGCCACCGCACGCATCCGCCCCGCTGGGGCTCGCGATCCCGCCGCGCTTGCGTACCCTGCTCGTTCGTGGACCACGAACTCAACGAATTGCGTGCCCGGATCCCCGAGGGCCGCGCGTTCACCAGGGATCGTCGTCCCGGGTTCGCCGATTGTGCGCCCTCGGGCCGGGTCCGCCTCGACGCGCTCGCCTGTTGGTTACAGGACGTGGCCTACGCCGACGTCGAGGACGCCGGACTGGCGCAGGTGGCCGCGTGGGTGGTGCGCCGTACCCGGATTCGGGTGATCCGCTTCCCGCGCTTCGGCGAGCACTTCGCGCTGACCACATTCTGCAGTGGCCTGGGACGGATGTGGGCTGAGCGGCGGACTGACATCGTCCCCGCCGGCGGCAGCGAACCAGTGGTCGAAGCGGTCTCGTTGTGGGTGCACCTGGACCCGGCCAGCGGGCGTCCGGTGCCGCTCACGCATGGGGAGATCTCGACCTACGGCGGCGCAGCTCCCGATCGGCGCGTGAGCGCCCGGCTGCGCCACCCCGCGCCGAGCACGACCGAGGGCGGGGAGCCATGGGCGTTTCGCTCCACCGAGCTAGACATCGCCGCACACGTCAACAACGCCGCCTACTGGCAGCCGCTCGAGGAGGAGCTACTGGCCGGGCCGGAGCCGCAGGAGATCGACGTCGAGCTCGAATACCGGACTCCCTCACAGGCCGGGAGCAAGCGTGTACTGCGCGAGGGCGAGCGCCGGTGGATCGTCGACAGCGGAGGCGAGCTTCACGCCTCGATCCTCGTCCGCAACGGGCTCGATGGCTGACGCCGAGGCGATCCTCCGCGCCTCGCGGCGACCGCTGGTGATCGGCATGGGCGGCGGGGGAGACGTGGTCGGGGCGCTGGCCACGGCTGAGTTCGCGCGCGTCTATGACGGGGCGGAACCGCTGGTCGGTGGGCTGAGCTGGGAGCGACGGCCGATCGATCCGGTGCCCGGTCCGCGTCGGCCGGACGAGATCGAAGGGGCGGAGCTGCTCGCGCCGGGAATCCTGCTCGCCGGCCCAAGAACCCGCGTCCGCGGTCGGGAGATGTACTTCGCGGAGTCACGCATGGCGGCGTTCCTCGACCGCCCGACAATCCTGGTCACGATTGAGGACGGGCCGGCGGCGGTTGCCGACGGCCTGGCCCGTGCGTACGAACAGCTCCATCGTGACCTGCTCGTGTTCGTCGACGTCGGTGGTGACGTGCTCGCCCAGGGTGGCGAGCCCGGGCTGCGCAGCCCGCTGTGTGACGCGATCATGCTCGCGGCGGCCGCTCGGCTGGCTGCCGGCGGCACCCCGGTTCTTCTGGGGGTATTCGGGATCGGTTGTGACGCCGAGCTGACCACCGAAGAGGTCCTGTCCCAGATCGCCGTGGTAGCCGCGGCTGGGGGTCTGCTCGGGGTGCGCGGGCTCACCGCCGCGGTGGCGGACCGGCTCGAGCGTTCGATGGAGCTCGTTCCCACTGAGGCCAGCGCTCAGGCGGTGCGCGCGTTCCGCGGCGACAGCGGGATCGTCACGATTCGCGCCGGTGCTCGCTCATTCGAGCTCAGCACCGTGGCGGCGCTGACCTTCTACCTGGATCCTCGGATCGCGTTGGATCGCGCCGGCCGGCTGGCTCACGCCGTCGAGGACGCTCAGAGCCTGGATGAGGCCAACGCGGCGCTCACGGCCCTGAATGTCCGCACCGAGCTCGACCTCGAGATCGAGGCCGCTAAACGGTGAAGACGACCTTCCCCACGATGTCGCCCTCGAGCATGGCCTGAAAACCCTCCCGGGCGTCGGTCAGCGGCATCGTGGCGTGGATCGCGGGGCGGATATCGCGCTCGAGGCAGAAGCGGGCCAGCCGGTCGAGCTCGTCACGGGTCCCCATCGTTGATCCGATGACCGAAAGCTGAAGGAAGAACACGCGCGAGAGCTCGGCGCTGGGGGCGTCCCCCGAGGTGGCGCCCGAGACGACCAGTTTTCCGCCCGGCTTGAGCGAGCGCACGGAGTGTCCCCAGGTGGCTTTGCCCACGGTCTCCATCACCGCGTCCACCCGCTCGGGAAGGCGGGCCCCGGACTCGAACGCCTGGTCGGCTCCCAGCTTCAGGGCTTCCTCGCGTTTGCTCTCCGAGCGGCTGGTGACCCACACCCGAGCGCCGGCCGCGCTCGCGAGGACGGTGAGCGCGGTGGCGACACCGCCGGCTGCGCCCTGCACCAGGATCGTCATGCCGGGCGTTACGCCGCCCCGCGTGAACAGCATCCGATAGGCCGTCAGCCAGGCTGTGGGCAGGCAGGCCGCGTGCTCGAAGGAGAGCTCAGCCGGCTTGGGGACGACGTTGCGCTTCGGAACCGTGACGCGTTCGGCCAGCGTTCCCTGGTGGCGCTCGGACAGGAGTGAGCGGCGGGGATCGAGCGTCTCATCGCCGCGCCACGAATCGTCGGTGATGACGGCGTGGATGATGACCTCGTTGCCGTCCTCGTCGAGACCGGCGGCGTCGCAGCCGAGGATCATCGGGAGCCGGTCCTCGCTCAGCCCGACGCCGCGCAATGACCACAGATCGTGATGGTTCAGGGCTGCGCTCTTGACGCTGACCGTGGTCCAGCCTTCGGGCACCTCGGGATCGGGGCGTTGGCCGACCTCGAGGCCGTTCAGCGGGTTGTCAGGGTCAATGGCGGTGGCGTAGACAGCGAGCACGGTCGCCGGGACGGTACCCGTTATGCCCAGGAACCGCGCGGGCTGGCGATGGCCGCCTGCGCGGCGGCTATCCGGGCAATGGGCACCCGGAACGGCGAGCACGAGACGTAGTCGAGTCCGGCGTCATGGAAAAAGGCGATCGACTCCGGATCACCGCCGTGCTCGCCACAGATGCCGAGCTTCAGACCGGGGTGCGCCTCGCGCCCGACCCAGGCACCCAACCTGACCAGCCAGCCGACGCCGGGCTTGTCAATCGTCTCGAACGGGCTGCGGTCGATGATCTTGCGCTCGAGGTAGGTGGGGACGAACTTCGATTCCACGTCATCGCGCGAGAAGCCGAGCGCGGTCTGGGTCAGGTCATTGGTCCCGAAGGAGAAGAAGTCCGCAAAGCGTGCGATCCGATCAGCCACGAAGCAAGCGCGGGGGAGCTCGATCATCGTCCCCACCGTGTAGTCCTTGCCGACCGAGAGTCCCTCCGCCTCGCCGACCCCGACCACGAGCTCCCGCATCAACTCGAGCTCCTGCTCGTAGTCGACCAGCGGGATCATGATCTCCGGGTGGGGTGGCTCAGCCGCCGCCTTGGCGGCGCGGAGGATCGCGTGAACCTGCATCTCGTAGATCTCCGGGTACAGGATTCCCAGGCGGCAGCCACGAGTCCCGAGCATCGGGTTCTCCTCGGAGATCTCCTGCACGCGCTCGAGCATCAGCTCCAGCTCGGGGAGGTCATCGGTCACCTCGATCCGCGCCCGCTCGACCTGGGCGGACAGGTCAGGCAGATTGGGCAGAAACTCGTGCAGTGGCGGATCGAGCAAGCGGACCGTGACCGGCAGGCCGGCCATGGCCTCGAACAGTCCCTCGAAATCCTCCTGCTGAAGCGGGAGCAACTCGGCCAGCGCCTCGCGGCGGGCCTCGGTACCGCCGGCCATGATCATCGCGCGCATCTTCGGCTGGCGATCCTCGGCCATGAACATGTGCTCGGTCCGGCACAGCCCGATCCCCTGGGCGCCGAGCTCTCGAGCGCGCCGTGCGTCCTCTGGCGTGTCCGCATTGGCGCGTACGTCGAGCGCTCGCAGCTCGTCCGCCCAGGCCAGGACCTGCTCGAAGTTCTCATCTACCTGGGCCTCGACCAACGGGACGTCGTCGACGGTTACGTAGCCCTTCGTGCCGTCAATCGCGATCCAGTCACCCTCGTTGAGCTGGGTTCCGTTCACGGTCATCGTCTTGGCGGTGAGATCGACCGCCACGGCATCGGCGCCGACGACCGCCGGGCGACCCATCCCGCGCGCCACCAGCGCCGCGTGCGAGGCCTTGCCCCCCTCCGAGGTGAGGATGCCCTTGGCGGCGTGGAAGCCGGCCACATCCTCGGCGTCGGTGAACGGGCGCACGAGGATCACGTCACGCCCTTCATCGGCGGCGGCGACCGCATCGGCGGCCGTGAACACGATCGTCCCCTTGGCCGCGCCGGGTGACGCGTTTACGCCCGTGGCCAGCACCGAGAAATCGGCCCGCGGATCGAAGGTCGGATGAAGCAAAGCGTCGAGCGAGCCCGGATCGATCGTGGCCAGCGCCTGCTCGCGACTCAGCAGCCCCTCGGACACCGCGTCGACCGCGAACCGGACCGCGGCCTGGGCCGGGCGCTTGGCGTTCCGCGTCTGGAGCATGAACAGACGCCCCTCCTCGACGGTGAACTCGGTGTCCTGCATGTCCTCGTAGTGGTGCTCGAGCGTTGACAGGATCTTCATCAGCTCGCTGTGGACATCGGGCAGCCAGTCCTTCATGTCAGCTATGTCACGTGGGGTCCGGACCCCGGAGACGACGTCCTCGCCCTGCGCGTTGGGCAGGAAGTCACCGCTCGGCTCCGGAGCGCCGGTGACCTCGTCGCGCGAGAAGGCGACGCCCGAGCCCGAGGTGTCGCCCTTGTTGCCGAACACCATCTGCTGCACGTTGACCGCGGTACCCCACTCGTCGGGGATCCGGTTCAGCCGGCGGTATGACACCGCCCGCTCGCCGACCCAGGAGTCGAACACGGCCCGGATGGCGAGGCGCAGCTGCTCGAGCGGGTCCTGGGGGAAATCCTCGCCGGTCTCCTCGTGGTAGATGTCCTTGAATCGCGCGGTCAGCTCGCGCAACGCCTCGACATCGAGCTCGGTGTCATCGGAAACACTCCGGGCCTCCTTAGCCTCCCTGATTGCGTCCTCGAACCGCTCGCCCGGGATCCCGCGCGAGACGTTCCCGAACATCTGCACGAATCGGCGGTAGGAGTCCCAGGCGAAGCGCTCGTTGCCGGTGGCTCGCGCAAGACCGAGCACCGATTCATCGCCGAGACCGAGGTTGAGGACTGTGTCGAGCATTCCCGGCATCGATTCCCGCGCCCCCGAGCGCACCGAGACGAGGAGCGGGTCCTGGCCGTCACCGAGCGTCTTGCCCGAGCGCTCCTCGAGCCGGCTCAGTGCCGCCGCGACCTCGTCACTCATCCCCTCGGGCTCTGAGCGGTCCGAACGCATGTACTCAACGCAGGCCTCGGTGGTGATCGTGAAGCCGGCTGGGACGCGCTCGGGCCCCAGCACCCGCGTCATCTCGGCGACGTTCGCTCCCTTGCCGCCCAGAAGGTCCCGCATCTCCTTCGACCCGTCGGCGAAGTCATAGACCCACCTCGACATCAGCCCGATCCTACCCCCGATCCCAGCTTTCGCTCAGTGGCGTCTCAGACCATGCCCGGATGGCGGGCGGCCTCGGCCAGCGCTTGGGGCCGCTGCACCGCCTCCGCGGCCGAAGCCCCGGCGCGAGCGGCCTTCCAGTAGCGCCGGACTCGCCGCAGGAACGCCTGAGGCTTCTCCGCGTACACGCAGGCGCCCAGGCTGAACGCCTCCGCGCGGAGCTGCTCGGCCCGGTGCTCGATCAGGCCAAGCACGGGGTCAAGATCCGTGGCCAGCTCCGCCTGGCGTTCGCTCACTGCGGTGTCGAGCTCAGCCAGGTCGTGCAGGTCACCGAGCAGGTCGGCCAGCCGGTGCGCGTCCTGGGCCGCGCCGCGCATGGTGCCGGCCAGTGTGGGCTCGAGCAGCCGCAGGTGATACCAGAGGTCCTTGGCTCGCTTGCGCCATTCGTGCATTCGCTCGGGGCTCGAGGAGCTGGCCGCTCCCGCCATGGCCCGCCGGCCTCGCCGGTAGCTCCGCCGCAGACCTCCTCCCACGGCCGGCCAGCCGTCGCGCTCGACTCGCAGGCCCTGGACGATCGGCTGGATCGCCTGCAGCTCGTGGGCCGCCCGGCCCGGGACTCCGCGCTCCTGAAGCGCCGCGCGCTCCGTGTCTCGATCCGCCATCAGGCGCTCCTTCAGAGCGTCGATGGTGGCCTCCGGAAGCTGGCCGGCGAATCGCTCCGCGATCCCATCGAGCGCAGACAGGAGAGCGTCCGCCTCCCGGGCTCGCCCAAGCTCGTGCGCCGTCCGGCGTAGAGCGTCGTTCACGCTCCGCCGCTTCCCGTGGTCGAGCGCCGGCGCGGCCAGTCGCAGCAACGAGCGCTCCTTCTTGATCGCCTTACGCGCATCATGGATGGCGCTCACCGGTTCGTCGCGGACGTCATCCGTCAGCCGCACGATCGCCCGATCGAGCTGTTCGCCGCCCACGCGCTGAAAGCTGGTCTGGACCGAGTCATCAGTTTCAAATCGATATGCCATATGAATCGGCTACCCGACTCTGCCGGGGGTCCAATCCGCTTGTCGATCACGACGCCGAATGGGATGCTTGAACCGTGTTCGAAAGGTTCACCGAGCGAGCCCGCCACGTAGTCGTCCTGGCCCAGGAAGAGGCGCGGGCTCTCAAGCACAACTACATCGGCACGGAGCACATCCTCCTCGGTCTGCTCCGCGAAGAGGAGGGCTTGGCCGCCCGGGTGCTCGAGTCCCTCGACATCACGCTCGAGCGCGTGCGCTGGGCGGTCACGCGCATCGTCGGCTCGGGTGAGGAGGTCTCCGCTCAGCAGATCCCGTTTACGCCGCGGGCCAAGAAGGTGCTGGAGCTCGCCCTACGCGAGGCACTGAGCTTCGGCCACAACTACATCGGGCCCGAGCACATCCTGCTCGGCCTCGTGCGTGAGAACGAAGGCGTCGCGGCGCGCATCCTGCTCGATTTCAATGCCGATGCGGAGACGGTTCGCAGCGCGGTGCTTCGGACGCTGGGCGTCTCCAGTCCGCCCCGCAGTGTGGTGGTGGGAGCCACGGGCGGCGCGCCGCGGCAGCTGATCGACGGCTCCTGGCTGGGCGGGCTCGTGCCGGTGCTCGCCCCGCTCGGCCCTGAGATCAGGCGCGTGCTCGAGCGAGCGCCCGACAGCGGTGACCTTCTTCTCGCGCTGGCCAGCGCGCCGGACACGCGCGCGGCCGATGTGCTGCGGGCGCTCGGAGTGGATCTGGACGCGCTCGCCGCGGCCGTCGAGCGGATCCGGGCCCAAGCCGGACCATCCCAGGATGATCTGGCCCGGGAGCTCGACGAGGTGCGAGAGAGCAAGGAGCGGGCGGCCGAAGAACAGGCGTATGAGGCCGCCGCCGAGCTCCGCGACCAAGAACGCCGGCTGGCCCAGGCACTCGCCGACGCCGCCGTCGACCCCGAGGTGATCGAGCGGATCTGGGCCCGGCTCGGCCTCTCGCCGCCGCGCGAGACCCCGGACAAGGACGAAGATTCAGGCTGACGTGGCGGCGAGCTGGCGGGCCTCGAGGCCCATCGCCTCGGCCAGGAGCTCGTACGACTTCCGGCGGGCGCCGTGGTCGTGGGTGATCGTCACGGCGATGACCTCCTCGGCGCTGTAGGCACTGGCCAGCTCCTCGAGCTCGGCCCGCACCTTCTCGGGCGTGCCGATGATCCCCCGGCGGCCTGGGTTGCTCTCCCGGGGGGACTTCCCCTCGCGGGCCAGGAACGCCAGCGCCTTCTCGGGCGGCGGGACCGGGATCAGCTCCCCCCGTCGCAGGAGGGTGAACGTCATGCGGCTGCTCGACGCGAGCTCGTAGGCCTCCTCCTCGGTATCGGCGCACAGGACCCAGGCGGCGACGGCCGTGCGCGGTGCCTTCAGGTCCCGGACGGCCTCGAAGCGTTCGCGGTAGACCGCGGCGATCTCGGCTCCGCCGGGGTTGATGAAGTCAGCGAAGGCGTAGCGCAGCCCCAGCTCGCCGGCCCAGATGGCGCTCTGCATCGAGGAGCCGAGCAGCCATGGCACCGGCAGCTCCGGGCGGCCCGGCAGCGTGGCGGCCAGATGGCGGAACGGGTGATCGGAGGGGAGGTTGTCATCGAAGTAGGCCAGCAGCTCGGCCAGCTGCTGCGGGAAGTCATCCGGCGCGGCCTGGCGCCGGTCACGCTGCAGGGCAAACGTGGTCATCGGATCGGTACCCGCCGCTCGGCCCAGCCCAAGATCGATCCGGCCGGGATAGAGAGCGGCCAGGATCGTGAATGACTCGGCCACCTTCAGCGGGCTGTAGTGGGGGAGCATGACCCCGCCGCTCCCGACGCGGATTCCCTCGGTAGCCGACGCAATCGGGCCGATCAGCACCTCGGGGCTCGGCCCCGCGAGCATCGGTCCACCGTGGTGCTCGGCGACCCAATACCGGTGGTAGCCGAGTGAATCGGCCAGCCGCGCCAGGTCCAGTGTGTTGTGCAGCGCGTCGGCCCCGGTGGAGCCTTCGGCGATGGGGGATTGGTCAAGAACGGAGAGCAGCACTCACTTGATGGTAGAAAGCTGCCCATGCCGGTCACCGTGAGTCTCAGACAGGTCCGCGCCACGACGTACGTGACGCCGCTCCGAGAGGGCGGGTCATTGCCCGGGTTGGTGGAGGCCGATGACGATGGTCTCTACGTGGTCAAGTTCCGCGGCGCGGGGCAGGGCGAGCGAGCGCTGGTGGCCGAGGTCATCGTGGGCGAAATCGCGCGTCAGCTGGGTTTGCTGGTGCCCGAGCTGGTTCGGATCGAGATCGACCCCAGGCTGGGCGCGGCGGAACCCGATCCCGAGATCCAGGAGCTGATCACCGCCAGTGAGGGTCAGAATCTCGGCGTTGACTTCCTCCCCGGCGCGCTGCCCTACATGCCGGCGGGCGCCTGGCAGCCTGACCCGCCCCTGGCCGCCGACATCGTGTGGCTGGATGCGTTTACGACCAACGTGGACCGCACTCCGCGTAACCCGAACCTGCTGCTGTGGCACGACCGGCTGTGGCTGATCGACCACGGCGCCGCGCTCTATCTCCAGCACGGCGGGCTCGATCCGGATGCCCACGCCGGGCGTCCGTTCGCCCCGATCGCCGATCACGTCCTGCTCCCGCGAGCCGGATCGATCCTCGACGCTGACCGGCGGCTGCGCGCCCGGTTGGACGCGGTGACGATCGAAGCTGCGGTCCAGCTCGTGCCCGCGGAGTGGCTCCCCGCCGCTGAGCGGGGCACCTACGTCGAGTACCTGACCCGCCGCCTGGACAGCGGACAGTTCGCCGAGGAAGCGGAGAATGCCCGAACCGCGTAGCCCATTCAGCTTCACGATTCTTCGGGTCGTGCCGAGCGTCGAGCGGGGCGAGCGTCTCAACGTCGGCGTGATCCTCTTCTGCCGTCAGCTCGGCTTCCTCGGCGCGCGGATCGGGCTGGACCAGTCTCGATTGAGCGCCATCGCCCCGGACGTGTCCGTGCGGGAGCTCGAGGCCCACCTGCGCGGGCTCGCCCGGGTGGCCGAGGGTGACGAGGGCGCCGGGGCGATCGCCGCGCTGCCGCCGTCCGAGCGGTTCGGGTGGCTGGCCGCGCCGTCGAGCACGATCGTGCAGGCCTCCGAGGTTCACACGGGCCTCTGCGAGGATCCTCGGGCTACGCTCGACGGGCTGTTCAACCGGCTGGTCGCCGCTCCCTGATTGCCGCGGGCCAGGCGTGGGAAGCGTGATCTTCGCAACACCGCAACTGAATCTGGAGGCAAGATGAACAAGGTCACCCTGGGAGGAAGCGGGCTCGAGGTCTCTCCGATCGCCTTTGGTACCTGGCAGCTCGGCGGCGAGTGGGGCGAGTTCGACGAGCAAGAGGCCGTCCGGGCGATCCAGTTCGCCCGCGAGCAGGGGATCAACTTCTTTGACACGGCGCAGGGTTACGGGTTCGGGAAGTCCGAGCGGGCGCTGGGGAACGCACTGCGCGACGATCTTGAACACCGGCGCGACGAGGTTGTGATCGCGACCAAGGGCGGGCTGCGGATCGACGAGGATCGCGGGCTCATCCGGGATTCGAGTCCTGACTGGCTGCGCCAGGGTGTGGACCAGAGTCTGGAAGCACTCGGCGTCGATTACATCGACCTCTACCAGGTGCACTGGCCTGACCCGGACACGCCGTTGGCCGAGACCGGGGCCGCGCTCCAGGAGCTGACGAGCGAAGGCAAGATCCGTCACGTCGGGGTGTCCAACTTCAGCCCCGGGCAGATGGACGAGCTGTCACGCAGCCGCCCAGTCGAGACGCTGCAGCCGCCCTACTCCCTGTTCCGCCGGGAGATCGAGGCGGACGTTCTCCCCTACACCCAGGAGCACAACATCGGCGTCCTCGCTTACGGACCGCTCGCCCACGGCCTGCTGACCGGCGCCATGAAGCCCGACCAGACCTTCGAGGACGCCGACTGGCGGAGCCTCAGCTCAGAGTTCCGTGGAGAAGACTTCGCGCACAATCTGGAGATAGTCGATCGCCTGAGCAAGTTCGCCCAGGAGCGTGGCTACACGGTCAGCCAGCTGGCCATCGCCTGGACGTTGGCCCACCCGGCCGTCCACGTCTCGATCGTGGGCTCACGGAGCCAGAAGCACATCGAGGAGAGCATCGGGGCGCTGGAGGTCAAGCTGTCCGACGATGACCTGGCCGAGATCGGTCAGATGGTCGAGGGATCGGTCCAGCTCGTGGGACCAAGCCCCGACAAGATGCCCTAACCCACGTCCATGAACCCGATCCTGGTCATTTAAACGCACCATGTGTGCGCTTTTATGACCAGCCTCGCTCGTGCGACTCGAGGCACGACTCAGGAAGCCGATTCAGGCTGTGGCGGACACCGCCTCCGAACCGCTTAGGTCTGACTCGTCGTCCGGTGAGTGGATGATCAGGACCGGCACCGCGCTGTGGTTGAGCGCGTAGTGGCTCACGCTGCCTAGGAACGATGAGCTGAGGGCGCCCCGGCCCCGGGACCCCATCACGACGAGGTCATAGCAACCCTCCTGCAGCCTTTCCATGAGCGCTTCGCGGATCGGCTTCTCGCTCAGGACGGTGGTGACGGAGATCGTCTGCGGGACCTTGGTCACGGCCGTCGCCAGCGCGGTCTCAGCCTCGTGCCTCAGCTCCTGGGCCAGCGGCTCGACGGCTGCCGCGGTGAGAGGGGAGGCGCCCCAGTAGGGCGGTCTCGGAATCGCGGTGAGGATCGTCAGCCGGCCGTGGGCGGCGGTGGCGAGGTCGATGGCCTCATCGAGGGCACGGTCGGCGTGAACCGAACCGTCTACGCAAACCAGGATGTTGTGAAACATGGGGAGCACCCCGTCTCGAGTTAGTTAGCATGCCAAAGATTAGCATGCCACTGGTTGCTATGCTCGCCCTCATGGAGGCCTCCCGAGCCCAGGATCCGGCGGACGAGGCCGAGGCATTCCCCGCGGACGAGGCCGAGGAGTTCCTGGTCTCATTCGATGCCCTGGCCCAGGCGGTCCGGCGCGCGCGGGGGGCGCAGGCGGCCCCGCCCGAGGACGCGCTCACGCTGTCTCAGTTCGCGCTGCTGCGGCCACTGGCGGATCGCGAGAGCGCGCGGGTGCGGGATCTGGCCTGCGAGGCCGGGATCGCCCCCTCGACCGCCACCCGGATCCTCGATGCGCTCGAACGGCGGGCGATCGTCAGCCGCCGGCGCTCGGAGGATGACCGGCGCGGGGTCACGGTCCGCCTGACCAGCTTTGGCCGGGAGGCGCTCTGCCGCCAGGATGACTGGCTGCGCGGGCGCCAGCGGGCGTTCTACGCGGGCCTGCCCGACACCGAGCGCGAGCTCGCTCCCGACCTCCTGGTCCGCTTGGCCGCGCTGATCGACGAGCTCGCCGCCGGGCCAGGCCCGATCCAGGTCCCCCGCCTAAGCGGCCCCTTAGGGCGTTCACAAAACGTCTACATGAGCGCCACAGTCGGGCCACATCGCCTGTCCTGGCCGCCCGTATAACCCTTGTCGTCGCTCGCCTGACGCCTACCCCTCCTCGGGCGTCACGGCGAGCTTCGTTTACCTCGCGACAAAGGAGCCATCCTCAGATGCGCAGAAGCAGCAAGCTCGGCGCGCTCGCCGCCACAACAGCGGCACTCGGCATCGCCATCGGGATTCCGATGGCCTCTAGCGCCGCCCACACGGGGTCACACGCCTCGATCCGAACCCACTACGCCACGGCCTCCGGCCTGGACGGGATCAAGCATGTGATGCTGATCTCAGTCGACGGTATGCACCAGTCTGACCTGAGCTGGTACGTGAGCCACAACCCGAACTCGGAGCTGGCCAAGCTCGCCGGTGGAGGTGCGCAGTACACCAACGCGCGCACCCCGGTCCCGTCTGACTCGGACCCCGGCATGACCGCCCAGATGACCGGTGGTGACCCGCGGGCGACGGGCGTCTACTACGACGTCGAGTACAACCACTCGCTGCTGCCGGCGGGGACGACCTCGTGCCACGGTCAGAAGACCGGCGCGGCGGTCATCTACGACTCGCCGGATGACATCGACCTCACCCGGCTCGACGCTGGTCAGGGGCTCACCGGCCTTCCGGGCAGCATCCTGCAAATGACGAGCCAACCGCAGAATCTGCTCGTCCCGTCGACGTTCCCCGTCAATCCGAAGACGTGCAAGCCGATCTACCCGAACCAGTACCTGAAGGTCAACACGATCTTCAACGTCGCCCACGACGCCGGCCTGCTGACGGCGTGGTCAGACAAGCACCCGGTCTACACGTCGTTCGACGGTCCGGCGGGCAACGGAATCACTGACTCGTTTGACCCGGAGATCGACAGCTGGGCGCTGGAGCCCAACGGGACTCGGTACCCGGGTGACACCACTTGGACCAGTGACAACGCCGCGACCATGCAGTACGACTCATACAAGGTCCAGGCGGTTCTCAACTGGATCGACGGCTATAACCACAGCCACACGGCGAAGGTTGGCGTGCCGGCGATCTTCGGGATGAACTTCCAGACGGTCTCGACCGCGGAGAAGCTCCCGACCTCGGATGGCCTGACCGGCGGATACCTGCCCGGCACCCATACGCCGGGCCCGCTTCTGGTCCGAGCGCTCAACTTCATCAACGACAAGCTGTCGGTGTTGGCGTCTGAGCTCAAGGCGCAGGGTCTGTTCGATCAGACCGCGATCGTCCTGTCGGCCAAGCACGGTCAGTCGCCGCAGGATCCGAACCTGCTAACCCGGATCGACGACGCGCCGATCATCAGCGGGGTCAACGAGGCGTGGAGGAAACTCCACCCCGGAGCGCCCGACCTCGTCACATCAGGGACGGATGATGACGCGGTCATGTGGTGGCTCTCCGATCGCACGCAGGCGGCGGCGGAGTTCGCCAAGAACTATCTGTGGGAGCACACCGCGACCGGGAACACCGCCACCGGCGGCTCGCGGACGCTGGCCCACTCCGGATTGGCGAAGATCTACGCTGGCAAGGCAGCGGCGCGCTACTTCGGGGTCCCGGCGTCAGAGCCGAACCATCCCGATCTGTGGGGCGTGGTCCAGGTCGGTGTCGTGTACACCGGCGGTAAGGGCAAGATCGCCGAGCACGGTGGGGCAAACCCGAACGATCGGGACGTCCCGCTGGTCGTCTACGCACCCAACAAGGTGGGGGCCAGCACGGTGACGAGCGAGGTCGGGACCAAGCAGATCGCGCCGACGATTCTGCGCCTGCTGGGTCTCGACCCGTCGGCGCTGAAGGCCGTGCGGGAAGAGGGCACGCAGGTCCTTCCCGGGGTCGGTTAGACCCGCGACCGGGTCGGCTGGACCCGCGACCGGGTCAGCTAGACCCGCGACCGGGATCGGTCAGACCCTCGAAATGTCGGGGGGTGTGGGCTCGGAAGCCCCACCCCCCGGCTGTCTGTTCTTGCGGCCTGTGGAGTGGCGCAAAGGCCGCCGGTGGCCCAGCTTGGAAGCGTGATATCCACGCTGGCACCCGAGCCCGAGGCAGAATCCCGGGCAGCGAACCCGCTCCGGCGCGGTGCCGTGGCCGCCTCGGTGGGGGTCAGCGTGCCTGAGCGTGTGGTGACAAACGCCGAGGTGGGCGCCCGGCTTGGAGTGGAGGATGACTGGATCGTCCGGCGGACCGGGATCCACTCCCGCCGGATCGCGGGAGCCGACGAGCGGCTGGACACACACGCCGCCCGGGCTTGCCGGGAGGCGCTCGACCGCGCCGGCGTGGACCCGGCCGACGTCGATCTGGTGATCGTGGCCACCACCACGTCGGAGGAGATGATGCCGGGTGCGGCCCCGCTCGTCGCCCACGAGCTGGGGGCGACTCGAGCCGGCGCCTTCGACGTCGGCTCCGCGTGCACCGGGTTCCTGTCCGCCCTGGCCGTTGGCGCAGCTCAGATCGAGGCCGGCCGCGCCCGAACCGTACTCGTCGTCGGCGCCGACCTGATGTCGCGCATAACGGACCCTGACGACCGGGCGACGGCGGCCGTATTCGCTGATGGAGCCGGTGCCGTGGTGCTCGAAGGCAGCTCGCGGGCGGCACGGATCGGACCGATCATTCTGGGCGCCGATGGCAGCGGGGCCGAGCACATCCAGGTCCGCCGATCAGAGGGCGTGATCAGGATGCGCGGCCACGAGACGTTCCGGGAGGCAGTGGCGCGGCTGACGCTCGCGACGCTCCAAGCGGCCAAGGCGGCCGATGTGCGGCTGGACGAGATCGACCTGTTCGTCTACCACCAGGCCAACGGGCGCATCCTCTCAGCCGTGGGCGAACGGCTCGGCCTACCGCACGAGCGTGTGGTCGACTGCATCGCCGAGTACGGCAACACCTCGGCCGCGACGCTGCCACTCGCGCTGGCGTTCAGTGAGCGCCAGGGCCTCCTGCACAGCGGTGACCGAGTCCTGCTCGGGGCCTTCGGTGCCGGCTTCACCTGGGGTGCCACCGTGATCGAGTGGGGGCGGCCGTGAACCTCGCCCTCGTCCCACGGACCGAGAGCCGGGTGGCGCCGGACGGCGTTTCCCGCGCCGAGACTCGGGTCACGCCGCTCGAGCGGCTCGAGCTCCTGTGCGATCGCGACAGCCTGCAGCTGATTCGCTCCGAGGTCAGCTCTCCGGTCCTCGGCGAGCGGGCCCGTCCCGGTGACGGAGTGCTTGGAGGCTCCGGGCTGATCGCCGGACGACCGGTGTTCTGTTACGCCCAGGACGCATCACTCGCGGGCGGGTCATTGGGCGAAGCGCATGCGGGAACGATCACGCGTGTGCTCGAACTCGCCGACCGCGGTCGGGCCCCCGTGGTCGGCTTCATTGCTTCGGGCGGGGCTCGCATGCAGGAGGGGGTCGCCGCGCTCGGCGGGTACGGGCGGATCTTCCGGCGCACGGTGGCCCTCTCCGGCAAAGTGCCCCAGATATCGATCGTCAGCGGACTGTCGGCCGGCGGCGGGGCCTACTCGCCCGCGCTCACTGACTGGGTCGTGATGACCGAACAATCGAGCATGTTCCTGACCGGCCCCGGGGTCGTCCGCGAGGCGCTCGGTGAGGACGTGGATGCCGCGCAGCTGGGCGGGACTCGCGTGCATGAGCGAAACGGGGTCTGTCACTTCGTGACTCAGGACGACTATGACGCCGCCGAGCTGGCTCGCGAGCTGCTCGGCTTCCTGCCCAGCCATCGTGACGCCCCCGCGCCGCGAGCCATCCCGGAGCCGCCGACTGGCCGCGATCCAGCCGACGTCGTGCCCCGCGAGGCTCGGCGCGTCTACGACGTGCGCTCGGTCATCGGCGCGATCGTCGACGGCGGCGAGCTGCTCGAGATCTCGGCCGGGTGGGCCCGCAACCTGGTGACCGGACTGGCGCGCCTGGATGGCCGGCCGGTGGGTGTGATCGCAAACCAACCCCGCTACCTCGGCGGCGTGCTCGACGCGGCCAGCTCTGAAAAGGGCGCTCGGTTCGTATCCAAGTGCAACTCGTTCGGGATCCCGCTCCTGGTGCTGGTGGACACGCCGGGGTTCATGCCCGGCACGCGGCAGGAGTCGGCTGGGGTCATCCGTCACGGGGCGACTCTGGTGCACGCGTTCGCCGAGGCGACCGTGCCTCGGGTAACGCTGATCCTGCGCAAGGCATTCGGCGGAGCCTTCATCACGATGAACTCCAAGGACCTCGGCGCCGACTACGTGTTCTCCTGGCCCGACGCGGAGATCGGGGTCATGGGAGCCAAGCCCGCCGTCGGTGTGATCCACCGCCGGGAGCTGGCGGCAGCCGCGGACCCCGAAGCCGAACGCGAGCGGCTGGCCCGTCACTACGCTCAGCAGCAGCTCCGACCGCAGGTGGCGGCGGCCGCCGGGTACGTGGACGAGTTGATCCGGCCTTCCGAAACTCGCGCCCGGCTGGTGTGGGCGTTCGGCTCGTTGGCGGGCCTGCCATGAGCTCGCCGACCGGTGACGTCCTGTTGACGGGGACAACTGGATTCGTCGGCATGGAGCTGCTGGCGCGCTATCTCGAACGCGGCCAGCGGCGCGTGGTGGCGCTCGTGCGCGCCGCCGACGACGAGGCGGCCCAGGCGCGGCTCGATGGCGTGCTGCTGAACCTGTTCGGCTCCCGGGCCGGACGTCATCGTGACCGGGTGCAGGCGTTCGCCGCTGATCTGACAGCGCCGGGGCTTGGCCTCGCGCCCGAGCTCCGCGAGCGGCTCGCCTGCCGCGTGTCGACGATCGTTCACAGCGCCGCGTCGGTGTCGTTCACGCTCCCGATCGAAGAGGCGCGCCAGATCAATGTGCAGGGGACCCGCCGGATGCTCGAGTTCGCCGAGCTGGCGCGGGTTCGGGGCGGCCTGCGGCGCTATGGCCAGGTCTCCACCGCTTACGTCGCGGGTGATCACACGGGCCATTTCTGCGAGGGCGATCTTGACATGGGTCAGACGTTCCACAACTCCTACGAGCAATCCAAGTTCGAAGCCGAGCACCTGGTTCGCTCCCACCCCGAGCTGCCGTCGACGATCCTGCGTCCGAGCATCGTGGTCGGAGATCGCAAGAGCGGCTGGACGTCAGCCTTCAACGTTCTCTACTGGCCGCTGCGGGCATTCGCGCGGGGTCTGTTCACGGCCGTGCCGGCGATTCCCTCGGCGCCGGTGGACGTCGTCTCGGTGGACTACGTGGCGGACGCGATCCATGCGCTCTGCGAGGCCGAAGGGGGAAGCGGAGAGACCTACCATCTGACCGCCGGCGCGGGAGCGAGCACGATGGGGGAGATCGCCGCGCTCGCGAGTCGGTACTTCAAGCGGCCGCTGCCCACGGTGATGCCCCCAGCGGAGTATGCGGCGCTCGAACACACGGCCGCCGAGGGCTCGGCGCTCGACGCCAGCCAGGCTTACTTCCCCTATTTCTCGATCGACACCGTGTTCGATCAGGCTGCGACTCGCGCTCGGCTCGAGCCGGCCGGGATCAGCGCCTCGCCGCTGGCCGAATACCTGGAGCGCCTGCTCGACTTCGCCACCCGCAGCCGGTGGGGCAAGCTGCCGATCGCGCGGGTGGATGCCTTCGCCACCTGAGTGCCGGCTGAGCGACCCCTCCCCCACCTGGGGGGTGATCGGCCTCCGGCGGTTGTCGTGCCGGCTCGTCATGGGCAGTCTGAGCCTATGACCACAGCGATTCACGACGACACGGCGAGGTTTCGCCCCGACGATCCTGACGAATTGGTCACGGCCTCTCTGGCCTGCCCGATCTGCCTGCGCAGTGACGACATCATCTGGGAGGCGGCGCTGCAGGGATACGATCCCTCGGTGGAATGCTCGTGCCCGAGATGCCAAGAACGATGGCGGGTGTACCTGGTGCCCGACCAGGCGCTTCGGTTCGGGTTCTTGGACCAGCCGCATTACGCCTAGCCAGCTCTAGTCCAGCGTGAGCGCGCGGGCGTCCACGGACGGGCGGGACGGCGTCGGGATCGACGCTCTCGAGCTGTTCGTGGAGGTGCTCTCCCAGTCAGAGACCGGGTCAGCCAGTTCGGACTCGTTCTACGACCGGCTGTGCGAGGCCGTGTGCCGGCTGGCCCGGATGCGTCGGGCCGTCATCTTCCGCTATGACAGCACGCTCCGCCGCGTGCGGGCCATGGGTGCGCATGGCATGGACGTCCAGCAGTTCGCCAGCGCGCACGTGACCGTTGAGTCGGCCCCGATCGCAGCTCGCGCGCTGCGCGAGGACCGGGTGGTCGAGGCGGTGGGGGATGTGAGCGGCCAGGTCCCGGACGAGTACGCCGCCCTGGTCTCGGAGCCCGTGCGGCTCGTGTGTGCGCCGATGGCGGCAGCGGGACGGGCGATCGGCGTGATCCTCACCGACAGGCTGATGACGAGCCCGCCGCTCGACGAGGCCGATCGGAGCCTCCTCTGGACGCTGGGCAAGACGGCGGCGCTGGCCTCGGTGGTCCAGATCTTCTCTGCCCAGTTCGAGACGGCGCGTCAGCTCGAACAGCGGATCGACCTCGCGCGCGAGATCCACGAGGGTGTGATCCAGCGCCTGTTCGGAGTCTCGATGGCGCTCGATGGTGACGGAGAGCTGCCCGCCCGGGCCCGTCAGCGCTGCGCCAGCGAGACGCAGGCCGCGCTGAGTGACCTCCGAGCCGCCCTCCAGCGTCCGCTGGGGCGAGCCCCGCGGGCCACCCAGACGACGTTGAAGGCGGAGGTCGAGCGGCTGGCCTACACGCACCCCACATTGGGCCTTGAGCTCGAGGCCGATGGCCACGTGCCGGCGAGCCTCGAGCCGCTGGCGCAGTCAGTGCTCCGCGAGGCCGTGCGCAACGCCCACAAGCACGCCTCGCCGACCCGGGTCATCGTGCGCGTGCGCAACGCCGACGGTGCGTTCGTGCTCGAGGTCGTCAACGACGGCGTCGCTCCGCATGGCCCCGGCCGGACCGGGATGGGACTGCGGTTGGCCGCGCTCGAGGCGCTGCAGAGCGGGGGAGTGGTGGAGTTCGGCGAGCGCGAGCCGGGAGCCTGGCAGGTGCGCCTGGTCGTCCCCCCGGGTGAGGAGCTCGACGGCGCCACTCCGGGTGAGGAGCCCAACGGCGATGGCTGACGCGGAGCGCAGCCCGGAGCGGCTCAGTGTGCTGGTGGTCGATGACCATGACGTCGTGCATTGGGGCTTTCGCCTCATGCTCACCCAGCAGCCGTGGGTGGAGCGGTGCCTGAGCGCCCACACGGGTCGCGAGGCGCTGGCCCTAGCCCACACCTATAGCCCACATGTGGCACTGGTTGACCTGTTCATCGGCGAGGAATCGGGGGCCGAGGTATGCGAACTGCTCCGGGCCGCCGAGCCCAGCACGCGGGTGCTCCTGTTCTCCGGTGCCGGGGAGATCTCCCCCGGCGCCGCCCGCGCCGCCGGCGCCTCAGGCTTCGCTTACAAGGACTGGCCGGCGCGCCGGATCGCCGGTGCGGTGAGACTCGTCGGCCTGGGCGGGACCGTGTTCGAGCGCCACGAGTGGCAGGGCGCGCTGGGTCTTTCCGAGCGTGAGCGCGCCGTGCTCGAGCTGATGGCCTCCGGTGCCACCAACCCGGAGATCGGCGAGGCCCTCCATCTGTCCAAGCACACGGTCAAGGAGCACTCGAGCGCCGTGTACCGAAAGCTCGGTGTCCGCAACCGCACCGAAGCCGTTCAGCGCGCTCAGCGCCTCGGGCTCCTGGCCTGAGCCTGCGACGGCTACCGTTTCAGTCATGCAACGGCGTCGTGATGGGAGGCTCACCTGGACGCCGGCCTGAGCGAGATCGCCCGCTTCCTCGCTCAGCGTCAGCCGTTCTCCGCGCTGGCGCCGGCGGAGCTGGCGGAGGTCGCGGCGCAGGCGGCGATCGAGTTTCACCTACGCGGCGCGGTGATCCTGGCCGAGGACGCCGGGCCGGTCACGTTCCTGCGCGTGATCCATAGCGGCGGGGTCGACATCTCCCACGACGGGCGGCTGCTTGACCTGCTCGGCCCCGGTGACACGTTCGGCCACGCGGCCATGCTCTCCGGGCTGCCCCCCGGCTTCGAGGCGCGCGCGGCTGAGGACACGCTCTGTTACCGGATTCCCGTGGCTGTGGCCAGGCCGCTGCTGGACCGCGCCCGCTCGCGGGAACTCGATGTCGGCGCGTCGGAGACCCATCAGCCGGCGGCCAAGCTGATCCGCTCGGCAACCGTGACCTGCAAGCCGTCGGAGACCATCGGCACCGTGGCCGAGCGCATGACCAAGGCCGGCGCCACGGCTGCCATCGTGCTGCTTGACGGCAATCAGATCGGGATCGTCACTGACCGTGACCTGCGCAGCCGCGTGCTGGCGGTCGGCCGCAACGGGGGCGTTCGGATCGACTCGGCGATGTCCAGTCCGGCGTACACGGTGGCACCGGACCGGCTCGGCGGAGAGGTGCTCTACGAGATGCTCGAGCGGGGGATCCATCACGTGCCCGTGGTCAGCGAGCGCGGGCAACTGGTCGGGGTGCTCGAGGACGCTGATCTGTTCGCGGCCCAGCCGAGGTCATGGTTTGGTGCCCGACGGGCGATCTCCACCGCGCGCAGCGTGGACCAGCTGGCCGAGGCGGCGCAGCGGCTCCCCGGACTCATGCTCGAGCTGCACCATTCCAGTGTCCCGGCGCTCGAGCTCGCCCCGGTGCTCTCGGCCCTGGTCGACGCGCTGACCCACCGGGCGCTGGAGCTGGTCTCGGCCATGGTGGCCGTGCCCCAAGAGGGCCTGGTGTGGGTGTCACTGGGCAGCCTGGCCCGACGGGAGCTGACACCGGCGTCGGTCCGGCGCGGGGCGCTGATCTATGGCACCGAGACCGCGCCGCCCGCGGAGTGGCTGCGGCAGCTCGGTCTGGTGCTGGCGCGTTGCGGTGTGCACGAGCCGATCGCGGCCCGTGACGCAGCCGGTTGGATCGCCGCCGCCCGGGGCGACGAGGTGGCTCAGTCTGTGCTGGCCGATCGCCGCGTGCTCTGGGGGACGCCGACCGAGCCGCTGCCGATGGCCACGGGGGCTGACCGGGCGCAGCTGCTCGACGCGCTCGCGCACGACGCGTTCTCGCAGCGGCCCCCCACCGGGTTCGACGAGGGTGCGGTCCTAACGCCCGATGGCCGGCACACGCAGCTGAACATCCGCTCGGCGGCGATCGTGCCGATCGCGGCGATTGCCCGCTGGGCCGCAGCCAGCGCCGCTGCCAGCGATGGCGCCATCTCAGAGCTGGTCGACGGGGACACGCCGCTCGGAGTGGGGGAGGGATCGACCCCGGGCCGGTTGCGTGCCGCCGGCGACGCGGGCGTTCTGCGTGAGGCCGATGCGCAGACGCTGTCGGAGGCGTTCGAGCTGGCCCTCGAGTTGCGGATCGTGCATCAGATGGAGCAGCTGGCGGCCGGAGAACCCCCGGATGACATGCTCGACCCGGCGGCGCTCAGCCCGCTCACGCGTGACCTCCTCCGCGAGGTGTTCCGTGCCGTCAACGCGGTGGTGCGAGAGCTGCACCCATGAGACTCATGTGGAAGCGGGAGGCCGCGGCCAGGCGGTTCGCACACGCCTCCGCCCCGAGTTCTGACACGCCGTGGCGCGACGCTGAGTGGCTCGCGGTCGATCTGGAGCTGACCGGCCTGGACCGCAGCGACGAGATCATCGCCATCGGGGCCGTCCCGATCCGAGACGGGGCAGTGATTCTCGGCGAGGCGCTCTATACGCTGGCCCGCTCGGAGCGCCCCTCGAAGCACGCGGCGATCCTGGTTCACAAGCTGCGTTCGGCTGACCTGAGTGACGCCCCGCCGCTGCACGACGCGATCGAGCTCCTGCTCGGGGCCCTGGCCGGCCGGGTGCCGGTGTTCCATACCTCGATGGTGGAGCGGACCTTCCTGGGTCGTGAGCTGCGCCGGCAGCGACTCCGGCTGCCCGCCGACGCCGACACCGAGGCCCTCGGGCGGGCTTGGCTGAGCGAGCGCGACGGCGTCGCCCCCGCGGGGCTGTCATTGGCGCGGCTGATGTCGATGCTCGGTCAGCCGGCCGAGACCCCGCACCATGCGCTGGGCGATGCGTTGACGACGGCCAAGGCGTTCATCGCCCTGGCCAGCCATCTGGACGCGGCCGGGCCTCAGACGGTGGGCTCGCTCATACGCCCCGTGGCGAGCGGCGCCCGGCGCCTGGCGCCCGGGTAGCGCTCAGAACAACTGCAAGTACCGGTCGAGCTCCCACTGCGTGATCTGCTCGTGCGCGGCCTGGACCTCGCCCCGCTTGACCTTCACGAAGTAGTCAATGTAATCCCCGTCGCGGGTCTTTCCGAACGCGGCGCGCAGAGCGTCATTGCGCTCGAGCTCGCGGGTCGCGTCGAGCAGGTTCTCGGGCAACAGCTCGATCCCGGCGGCGGCGCGCTGCTCGACGCTCATCGTGTACAGGTTGGCCGAGTTGGGATCCCCTGAGTCGAGCTTGCGCGTCACGCCGTCCATCCCGGCGGCGAGCATCGCCGTCGCGGCCAGGTACGGGTTGCACGAGCCGTCCACGGTGCGGTCCTCGATCCGGCCCGCGTCAGGGATCCGGAGCATCTGCGTGCGGTTGTTGTAGCCGTAGCTGATGTAGGCCGGGGCCCAGGTCGCGCCGCTCGTCGGCGCTCCGACCTTGAGCCGCTTGTATGAGTTCACGGTCGGCGCGGTGACGGCGATGTAGGCCTTGGCGTTCGCCTTCAATCCGCCGATGAAGTTGTAGGCGAACTCTGAAAGCCCGAGCCCGCGCGGGTCCTCGGCGGCGTCACGAGCGAAGACGTTCTCATCGTCCTTCCACAGGCTGACGTGGAAATGGCATCCGTTGCCGGTCAGATGGGCGAACGGCTTGGGCATGAACGTCGCGATCAGGCCACGCTGCTGAGCCAGTGACTCGACCATGTAGCGGAAGAACACCGCCCGGTCGCACGTGGTGAGCGCGTCGGCGTACTGGAAGTTCTGCTCGAACTGACCGTTGGCGTCCTCGTGATCGGTGGCGTAGTTGTCCCAGCCCAGGCCGGTCACGGCCTTGGAGACGGTGGACACGAAGTCAAGGTTGCGCGTCAGCGCCCGCATGTCGTAACACGGGAGGTCAAGCGTGTCACGGTCGTCCGCTACCTCGATCGAGCCGTCTTCCCGACGCCGGATCAGGAAGTACTCGAGCTCGGCACCGATCTTCAGCTCGTAACCCTCCTCGGCGAGGCGGGCGAGCGAATGGCGCAAAATCGTCCGCGGGCAGAACGGCCACTCCTGCCCCTCGACCTGCACGTCGCAGGCGAAACGAGCCACGTTCGGCTGCCAGGGCAGGATCGTGAAGCTCCGCGGGTCCGGCATGGCGATCATGTCGGGATCGTCCGGTCCCTGGCCGATGTCACCGGCCGCGAACCCGGCGAACCCGGCGCCGTCGCTCAGCAGGTCATCGATGTGGTGCGCCGGCACGAGCTTGGCGCTCGGCTTGCCGTGCATGTCAACAAACTGCGCGAACAGGAATTCAATCCCGTTGTCCTTGACGATCTTGCGTACGTCATCTGCGTTCTGAGGTCTATCGGTCATGACCCAGGTATATCCGCCGCACTATGTTCGGCACAATGGCAGTCGGCACCCGTTACGAGTGCCGGGGGTGTGCACCCCGCACATAGGAGGCTTATCCACCAGTGACGATCAGCGCAGATCCGCCCGCTCCGCTCGAGCGTGAACTCCGCGGTCTCCGGGAGGAGAACCGGACTCTCTACGGCGTGATCAAGCTGGTCTCCTCATCGCTCGAGCTGGTGCCCATGCTCCAGGGCGTGGTCGATCTCGCCACCGAGGCCACCGGCTGCCATGCCTGCTTCATCTACCTGCTGGAGGACTCCCGGTTGACGATCCGGGCGGCGTCCCCGGTGTTCAGCGAGGCGGTCGGCCACGTCCAGTTCTCGGTGCAGGAGGGCCTGACCGGGTGGGTGGCCCGCCACCGTACCCCGGAGTTCATCCGCGACCAGGCGATGAGAGACCCGCGGATGAAGTTCGTGCCGCTGCTGGACGAGGAGAGATTCCAGTCGATGGTGGCGGTGCCGATCCTGTCCCGCGCCGGAGAGACGATCGGCGTCATCGTCCTTCACACCGAGGCGCCGCACGAGTTCGGCGAGGATACGCTCAAGTTGCTCGTCCACATCGCCTCGCTCGTCAGCGGCGCGATCGAGAACGCTCAGCTCTATGACCAGGAGCGCAAGCGGGTCGACACGCTGACGGGCCTGTCCGAGCTCGCGCAGCAGGTGGCGGCCGTCTCGGGGGCGCCGGAGTTGGGCACGGCGCTGGTGACCGGGACCAGGCGGCTGCTGAACGCTGACATCTGCCAGCTGTTCCGGCTCGAGCCCGACGGCGAGACGCTGGAGCTGCTCGCCTCGGTGCCGGAGGCACTTCCCTCGCCGTCAGCCACCTCGGCCGCTGACCTGATGCTGGCGGCGCTCGAAGGCCGGGGGGAGCGGCCGCCCGCGCGCGTGCTGTGGCCGACGATCAAGCTCACTGACCTGCTCGTGACGCCGCTGGCGGCCGGCGGCGAGCGCATGGGACTGCTCTGTGCCGCCTCCTCCGGCGAGCGCGTATTCGGTGACGAGGACGCCGAGATCGCCCGAGCGGTGGCTCATCTGGCCGCTGTGGCGATCAAGCGGGCGGAGCTGATCGAGGGCTTGACCAACGCCAACACGATCAAGGATCTGTTCGAGGCCCTGGCCGCGGGTGCGACCGGGTTCGCGGCGGCCAAGGCGGCCGAGGTCCGCTGCGATCTGACCGCGCCCTACCTGATGCTGTGCGCCGAGCCGGCTGGCACCCGGGAGCAGTCTTCGGGCGACTGGCGGATCGCCGCCGAAGCACTCGGTCGCGGGCTGACCGAGCTGGCCCCTCGGTTCGCGATCGAAGCCGGACCAGGACCGGTACGGGCGCTCCTGGCCTTCGGTCCAACGTCGCGCCAGAGCATCGAGGGTCTCCTCCGCGAGTGTCGCGAGCTGGGTCAGCGCACCGGAGCCGCGATCGGTGTGAGCGAGCCACGGGAGACGCCGGCCGAAGCTGCGGACGCGTACCGGGAGGCCCGAGATGCCGCCACCATCGCTCGCGCTCTGCTGGGCGACGGCGGCGCGATCGCCTACTCGCAGGTTGGCGCCTACCGCTACCTGGTCCAGATCGGTGCGGGTGACGCGCCGCGGGACCGGATGCGGGCCGCGGTCGACCTCCTGATCGCCTATGACCGCAAACGGCGCACGGCGCTCCTTGACACTCTCGAGCGCTATCTGTCAGAGCGCCGCAGCGTGATCGAGAGCGCCCGGGCGCTGTTTATCCACCCCAACACGCTGCGCCAGCGGCTGGGACGGATCGAGGACCTGACCGGGCTCACGCTGGACGAGGATGACCTGCTGTCGCTCGAGCTGGCGATCAAGCTGGCCCGGCTCCACGGACGCCCGGGCGCCGCGCCCGCTGGGGCCGGCTAGATCCACCGCCCGCGACTCAGAGCTTCACTAGGATCAGGCCGGCGGCGAGCAGCACGACGGCCATCCAAAGCGCGGACAGAGCGCCCTCGAGCGGATCCGCGAGACGGGCCTTGGTCAACTCGATCACGCTGCCGCCAACCAGCCGCTGCTCGCCGGTCACCGCCACCGTCCGCCGCCGGAGCTCGCGCACGGGCGTGCTCAGCCGGCGCTGGGCCAGGCTGAGCAGGCAGCAGGCGCCGGTGACCACGAGACCCGCGGGCCGGATCGTCAGGGTCTGTGCGAAGTAGCCCGTGAAGGCGGGAAAGCCGCCCCAGGCCACCGCGAACCACGCGTCTGTGTGGAATCGGCCACCGGCGAACTCGAGGTTGTAGGCCGGGACGAGCACGGCTCCGAGCAGCACCAGCGGTATGAGCAGGGGCGAGATCGCGATCGCGCCGGCGATGCCGATCCCCACCGCTCCGGTGAGCCCGGCCACGGCCAGGGCGATCAGTGTCCCGCGCCGCAGGGCGGTCTGCAGCGGGCGGCCGTGGAGCTCATCGAGTGCGTGGGCGCTCACCCCCACGGCGAAGAAGAAGGCACACAGGGCAGCCACCAGCCGGCCGCCGTGGAGCCTCGGGGCCACCGCGGCGCCGATCGCCACATAGCTCAGATGCCAGGCGGTGTACGGAGGGTGCAGCAGCGTGACGAGGTCCCGCCAGCCGCCCCGGCGCAGGGCGTAGAAGGCGGGACGCTCGAGGCTACGTGGCTCGGTCGCCATCCCGCACGCCCCACATCACGATGCCCGCGCCGAAGCTCATCGACTGGAGGTGGACATCGCGGATCCCGGCCGCCTCCCACAGTCCGACCAGGTCCGGCTCCAGCGAGTGGAATTCCTCGATGTTGGGACCGAGGAAGCGTCCAACCTCGAACCAGGCGGGTGACACGAGCCGCCCGAGCAGCGGCAGCCCGAGGCGCGTGTGCATCCGCCACAGGGCCCGCAGCGTACCGCGGGCCGGAACTCCGAACTCGACCATCCCAATCCGCCCGCCCGGCTTCACCACCCGAGCCAGCTCGCGCATGGTCGCGGCTCGGTCATCCACGTAGCGCAGCAGGTAGGTGAAGCTGAGGCCGTCGAACTCCGCGTCGGCGAACGGAAGCTCCTCGGCCTCCCCGGTCACGAGAGTGATTTGTGCCGCCAGCCGGGGATTACCCCGCAGGCGCGCCCGGGCGCCGTCGAGCATCGCCTCGCTCTGGTCCAGCGCGACCACCTGGCAGCCTGATCGGCTCGCCAGCGCCGCCGCGACCATGCCGGTTCCGGTGGCCACGTCAAGCAGGCGCTGAGCCGGCTGCGGGTCGATCGCACGCACCAGGGCGCGTCGCCAGCGGGGATCTTGACCGAAGCTGAGCACCGCCCCCATGCGGTCATAGGCGCGCGGGAGCCCGGCGAAGAGTCCGACCGCGTGGCGTTTGCGGGGCGATGGCTCGGACGCGATGCTCATCGCACCCATTGTTGCGCGGGCCGCCGGCGCACGCCGCAACGAAGGTTCCGGCCCGGAGCGGGCGGTGTCGGGACCCCCAGAATGCGCCAAATCGGCCGGTCGCTGCGACACCGTTGACAAAACCGGGGTCATACCCCGCTTTTGTGCCAAGCGACCCGGCGCCCCGCCCACTTTGGCGCGGAATGGGGGTTGGGAGTGGACTCTGGCCAACTGGTGCCAGAACCAAGACGGCGTCCCGGATTTGGGACCGTCTCGCTACTGGTCGGACTCAACCGGAACGAGGAACACGGGCAACTTTGCCCGCTTCGCCCGCCGGCGCACGCGCTGAGGCTCCTGGGACCAGATCATGTCGCCGATGATGCGCTGGCGGTCGGGATCAGCGGCCATCACGATCGCATCGCAACCGGCGAGCTTCGCCTCTTCGCAGATCCGCTTGGTTGACTTCCGCGTGCCGACCACACGCCCGTCAGCCTCGATGCCCTTACGCTCGAGCCGCTTGACCGCCTTGGCCACGAGGTCGCGTTGCTCGGCCCATTCGCTTTTGGTCGGTAACAGCCCGGGGCTCGGGAAACCGAATGCGACGCCGTGGACGCGGGCGATCGAGAACACCCGGACGCTCGCGTCGGAGCGCTTGGCCAGCGCCACCACGTGCGCGATCACCGGCTCCGAAAACGGACGGCCCTCCGAGGCGAGGAGGATCCGCTCGAACGGGCCCTCCTCGCTCGTCGCGTCAGTGCCGTCAGCGGTCGCGGCCACTGACGCTGACGTCATGGACTGGCGCCCCCGGGCGCGATCGCCGGACTCGGCTCCGGTGGTGGTATCTCGTTTCTTGCGTCGCCGCGCTTGCGCCACAGGTAGAGCGGATAGTACGCGGCGAGCACGGCCAGACCGATGAAGTAGTACGGGAGCGTCGTGCGCCCGGCGGCGTTGCACGTGCAGCTCGCGTACACCGGTCCGCCCCAGAAGTAGATGATCGCGAACAGGGCGGCCATGGCCAGCGCGACGTACTTCATCCATTCGGGCAGCCTGAACGGTCGGCGCACGTTCGGCCGGTGCTTGCGCAGCAGGTAGTACCCGATCAGCACGGGAATGAACGAGGCGAGGTAGCCGACGTTCGAGAACGTGTAGATCTCCACCGCACCGCCGAAGAACACGACGATGATCGAGCACACGACGTTGAAGATCATCGAGCGATCGGGCACCCCGTGCCGGTTGACGTGCTGGAAGAACTTCGGGAACTGGCCGTCGGTCGACATCTGGTGCAGCGACCGGGCCGTCCCTGTGATCGCGTTCAGCGCGGACAGGATCAGCGCCAGGATCAGCATGATCGCGATCAGCCAGTTGAGGATGTTCGAGCCCGCCCCGGCCCCGAACACCTTTGAGGCGAAGTGGACGAAGATCGTCTTCGGATCAACCAGAGCCGCGTTGCCGAGCGCCTTCGTGCCGAGCACGATGATGAACGCAACCGGGATCATCACGTAGATGAACAGGCCGTAGCCGCCCTCGAGGTTCATGGCGATCTTCGCGTCCCGATCGGGGTCGCGCGTCTCGCCGATGTAGCACGCGGCCGCCTCCATGGCGATCACGTTCCACGTCAAGAGGAACGAGAAGGCGACGTATAACGTCAACCACCCGTGATGGAACTGGCTGGCGAAGAAGCCGGTGCCGTCAGTGTGCTGGAAGTTGAACAGCTGGCTGAAGTGAACGACGGCGGGATGGAAGATCCACGAGATGGCCAGGAACGTCAGCGGGATCATGGATAGGAACGCGAGCACGGTCGCGAACACAGTTCCGAAGCGGAGGCCGAGGAGCGCGGGAACGAACAGGAGCAGGATCCCGACCACCGAGATCCCCACCGTCCAGTAAGCGATCGGCGTGTGGATCGGCGTGAAGCCGGCCGTTGACAGCTTGAAGCGGTCCACGATGTAGAACGAGGCCAGGATCATGTTCAGCGGCGCGACGGGGAACCATCCGAGCCAGTAAGCCCACGCGGTGAAGCCGTTGATGTGCTCAGCCAGCCGGGGCCAGCGATCCTTGTAAGCCGGGTAAGCGTACGACGGCGAGCCGCCGGAGCGGTCCGGCATCATCGCCGACAGCTCGGCCAGGAACAGGCAGAGGACGTAGCCGCAGAGCGTGATCACGAGGATCACGGGGACCGATGCCGCGCCCAGCTCGGTCACCATCACGGGGGCAATTCCGGTGACGAGGATCGTCCCCGCCAGCCCGATCACGAACGCACCCCACCAGTTCGTGGTCTTCGGAAGGCCGGAAGCCGCGTATGAGAGCTCGTCCTCGGATGGTCCGGGGGTGGTCATGTCATCGGGCATATGCCCTCCAGGTCCGCTGATCAGTTCCGGGGACTACCCTGACACGTCGTCGTTCGCTCGCAAGTCGTGATGCGAACACAATTGAGGCGCACGACATGGAGCACTTGGACACATTCCTGGCCAGGCATCCTCCGTTTGACGGGATCGAACCTGACGCGCTGCGTGGCCTCGCGGCGCAAGCCGTTGAGCACCGTTTCGATGCGGGCCAGGTGGTGCTCGTGGAAGACGGCGTACCCACGTCCGGGCTGTGGGTGGTCGTCACCGGCTCGATGGAGCTGGTTCACGAGGGTGAGGTGATCCAGGTGCTCGAGCCGGGAGAGTGCTTTGGCCATCCCTCGCTCCTGACCGGGATGTCCCCGGCGTTCACCGTACGCGCCCATGAACCGTCTGCCTGCGCGCTGTTCGAGCGCTCGGTGGGGCGCCGGATCCTCGGGACCGAGGCCGGTGCTGCCTACGTCGCTCAAACGATGCGTAAGCGCCTGACCCGCGCCGGGCAGACGGTCCACGGCCTGCACGAGGTGGGGACCACGCCGGTGTCGGCGATCATGCGCCCGGCCACGTTCTGCGCGCCCGATGCGCTCGTTCGTGACGCCGTCGATCGGTTGGGGGAGCCTGGCGTCTCGGCGTTGCTCCTGCGCTTGGATGGAGACGAGCTGGCGATCGTCACCGATGCCGAGGTCAGGACGAGTGTGGCGGGCCACGGCATGGCGCCCGACGCACCGCTGCGCTCGATCGCCCGCACGCCGGTCCCCACAGTCCCCGTGGGTCAGCTGGCGATCGAGGCCACGGTTGACATGCTCGCGGCCGGTACGGAGCACATGGCCGTAATCGACGGCACGGGCGTGTGCGGGATCCTGTCGGCCGCGGATCTGCTCGGGCTCGATGCCCACGGCCCGATCGGTCTACGTCACACCATCCTCGGTGCGGCCGATGAGGACGTGCTCGTGCGGGCCGTCTCGCACCTGCCGAAACTGTTCGTGGCGCTCGAGCGGGCAGGTGTGCCCTCGCGGGACCTGGGCCGGGTGCTGAGCCTGCAGCACGACGCGGTGGTGGCCCGGCTGGTGGATTTCTCGATCTGGAAGCACGGCCCGGCGCCGATGCCCTGGGCTTGGCTTGACCTCGGCAGCGCCGCCCGGCGAGAGTTCACGCTGGCCTCAGACCAAGACAACGCTCTCGCCTACGGAGACCCGGTACCGGGGGAGGAGGACAACGTCGACGGCTACTTCCGGCGGCTCGGATCGGATATCAACCAAGGTCTGGCCCGGTGCGGCATTGGTGTGGACAACAATGGGGTGCTGGCCGCCAACCGGCTGTGGCGTATGTCCAAGACGGCTTGGCTGCGGACGTTTGACGAATGCCTCGAGCAGCCCGATGAATCCCATCTCATCCGGGCCACCGTCGGGTTCGACTTCCGCCCGGCGGCGGGGGGGCTGGCACTGACGGCCGAGCTCAACGCGCGCATCCGGGCCGCACGGCAGCACCCCCAGTTCATGCGCCTGATGGGACGCTCGGCCACCGGCTTCCAGGTCGCGTTGAACTTCCGCGGCCAGCTCTCCACCGACCGCGACGCAGAGCACCCGGGCCGGGTGGACCTCAAGATGCACGCGATCATCCCGCTGGTCAATCTGGTTCGCTATCACGCACTCGCAACCGGGGTGACGATCTCGCCGACGCTGGATCGGATCGAGGCGGTCACGAGCGCCGGCGGCCTTGAGCGCGCGGACGGTGACGCTCTCCGGGAGGCGTTCGAGGTCATCTCCCGGGTGCGGTTCGCCCATCATGCGGAGCTGATCGTTGCCGGCCAGCCGCCGGACAACCTCGTCGACCCGAGTGCGCTGTCACCGATTGCCCGCACGGACCTGCGCGAGGCTCTGGCTCTCGTCAAGCGGGCCCAGAAGCGCGTTGGCGTGTGGGCGCCACCGACCCGCTAAGGCGGCGTAAAGAAGTAGAGCCCTACACCACACTGCGGGCGGAAACTGTGCCCGTTGGGACCATTGGAGAGAGCTTCACCATTCTCTACATTGGGCGTCATGTGCGGTATTGCCGGGCTCTACACCAAGACTGACACGCTTCGATCGCAACTCGGGTCGCGTCTGTCCGAGATGCTTCTGCAGCTCTCGTTCCGGGGGCCAGACAGCGCCGGCGTGGCGTTCTACCGTGACCCGGCGCCGTCGGGCTCGTGCAAGGTCTCGTTGCATTCGCCCGCCCCCGAGCCGGGCTGGGAGGCGGTCGCGTTCGAGCTCGCGACAGAGTTCGGTGACGCCTCGCTGACCGGCGTTCGGGCCACGCACGCGACGTTCGTGATCGCCGCCGAAGCCGAGGACGTGCAGGCCTGGCTTCGTTCGGCTCACCCCGAACTCACGCTGATGAGCGCCGGCGCGACGATCGAGATCTACAAGGAGGCCGGCCTTCCGGCTGACTTCGTGCGGCGCTTCGCGCTGTCCGAGATCGCCGGAAGCCACGCACTCGGTCACACACGGATGGCGACGGAGAGCCGGGTGACCACGGAACACTCCCACCCGTTCTCCACGGGCCTTGACCTGTGCCTGGTCCACAACGGCTCGCTGTCAAACCACAACCGCCTGCGCCGAGTCCTCCAGCGCGAGGGGATCCACTTCCAGACTGACAATGACAGTGAGGTCGCGGCCGGATATCTGACCTGGCGCATGCGGGAGGGCGCGACGCTCGAGCAGGCGCTCGAAGGATGCATGGATGACCTTGACGGGTTCTACACGTTCGCGGTCGGGACGGCTGACGGCTTCGCGGTTCTGCGTGACCCGATCGCCTGCAAGCCCGCGGTGATGGCCGAAACCGACGAGTGGGTGGCAATGGCCTCGGAGTACCGGGCGATCGCCGTGCTCCCGGGGGCGCAGGACGCCGTCATGTGGGAACCCGAGCCGGGCCACGTGTACAGCTGGGGGACTGCTGCGGTGGCGTGATGGCTGCGCCCGAGCTCAAACCTGACGTCGCCTCAAGCTTCGACCTCGACACCCAGACGGTCCGCGAGCTCAACCGCTGGCTGCACCTGGGGGAGTCGGTGGGCCGGGTCCAGGTACTCAATCCGGGCGGCAAGCACAGCATCGCCGTGGGGCTCGATGCGGACTACGAGGTCGAGATCCAGGGTCACGTGGGGTACTACTGCTCGGGAATGAACAAGCTCGCCTCGGTCCGGATCCGGGGGAACTGCGGCGTCGGCGTGGCCGAGAACATGATGTCCGGGACCGTCGTGGTGGAGGGAAGCGCGAGCCAGTCGGCGGGCGCCACGGCCCGTGGGGGCCTGCTCGTGATCCATGGAGACGCCTCGGCCCGATGCGGAATCTCGCTGAAGGGGGCGAACGTGGTCGTACAGGGATCGGTGGGCCACATGAGCGCCTTCATGGCCCAGAAGGGCTGCCTCGTCGTGGGCGGCGACGCCGGTGAGGCGCTGGGTGACTCGCTCTACGAGGCGCGCCTTTACGTGCGGGGCTCGGTGGCGGGACTGGGGGCTGACTGCATCGAGAAGGAGATGCGTGACGAGCATCTGGAGCAGGTGCGCACACTGCTCGCTGAGGCCGAGGTCGACGCCGACCCGGCGGACTTCCGCCGCTACGGCTCGGCGCGCCAGCTCTACAACTTCAAGGTTGACAACCTCGGGGTGTACTGAGATGAGCGCGGCCTCGAACGGTTCGTCCACCTCCGGCGGCTGGCACCCCGGGCTGCGCGAGTCAGCCACGTTCGATCGCGACACGATCGCGGAGATCCAGCGCGCCGCGCGCGAGGGGATGTACGACATCCGCGGCTTTGGCGCCAAGCGCCGCTTACCCCATTTCGACGACCTGTTGTTCCTCGGCGCCAGCGTCTCGCGCTATCCCCTCGAGGGCTACCGCGAGCGTTGTGCCACCGACGTCACGGTCGGGGGCCGGTTCGCGCGCGAGCCGATCGAGCTCGACATTCCGATCACGATCGCCGGAATGAGCTTCGGCGCGCTCTCGGGCAACGCCAAGGAGGCGCTCGGCCGGGGGGCGTCTGAGGTCGGGACCTCCACCACAACCGGCGACGGGGGTATGACGGCCGAGGAACGCGAGCACTCGCACAAGCTCGTCTACCAGCTGCTGCCCTCGCGCTACGGGATGAACCCCGACGACCTGAGGCGTGCGGACGCGATCGAGATCGTCATCGGCCAGGGGGCCAAGCCCGGCGGGGGCGGAATGCTGCTGGGCCACAAGATCTCAGACCGTGTGGCCGAAATGCGGGACCTGCCCAAGGGCATTGACCAGCGCAGCGCCTGCCGGCACCCCGACTGGACCGGACCCGACGATCTCGAAATCAAGATCGAGGAGCTGCGTGAGATCACCGACTGGCGGATTCCGATCTACGTCAAGGTCGGCGCCAGCCGCACGTTCTATGACGTCGCCCTGGCCGTCAAGGCGGGCGCCGACGCGATCGTGCTTGACGGGATGCAGGGCGGCACGGCGGCCACGCAGGAGGTGTTCATCGAGCACGTCGGAATCCCGATCCTGGCCGCGATCCCGCAGGCCGTCGAGTCCCTCGTGGAGCTCGGGGTCCACCGAGAAGTCCAGCTCATCGTCTCGGGCGGGATCCGTACCGGCGCTGACGTCGCCAAGGCGCTCGCGCTGGGGGCTGACGCGGTCTCGATCGGGGTGGCCGCGCTGATCGCGTTGGGGGACAACGCCCCCGAGCACAACGCCGGCTATGAGCGGATTGGCTCGGCCGCCGGTTACTACGACGACTGGCAGGCCGGCCTTGACCCGGCCGGGATCTCGACCCAGGAGCCCGAGCTGGCCGCGCGCTTGGACCCGGTGGAGGGCGGCCGGCGGCTGGCCAACTACCTACGGACGCTCACCCTCGAGGCGCAGACGCTCGCGCGCGCCTGTGGCAAGTCCCACCTGCACAACCTCGAGCCTGAGGACCTGGTCGCCCTTACGATCGAAGCATCGGCGATGGCGCGCGTGCCGCTCGCCGGGACCAACTGGATTCCCGGACTCGTCGGCTGAGCGGGCCGGGGGGGTCAGGCCGCATCGACCGTATCCCAGGCGATCGCGGCGGCCCGCGAACGGTTGTTCACACCCAGGCAGCGATAGCACCGCTCCAGGTGCTTCTGGACGGTTCGGTGACTGATCCCGAGGCGCTCGGCGATGTCACGCTCGCTGGCACCGGTGGCCAATAGTTGCAGTACGCGTCCCTGGCGGCTGGTGAGTCCAAGCGCCACCAGCGCTTCGAGTTGTGGCAGCTGTGGCACGGCGGCGGCGGGTTGGGCGGCGAGGAGCTCGCTGTAGCGGATCGCGTTGCGGTAGGCCTGGATCAGGAACGGGCGGCCCCGCTCGATCAGATCGCGCTCCTCGTCTGTGAAGTTCGGGGAGCTTCGGTTGCGGCTCAGCACGACGCCGAGAATCCGGTCCTTGGTGTGTGGGAGGGTGAACGCGAGTTGATGCTCGACGCCGAGCGGTTCGTAGAACACGGTGTAGATCTCGCGGGCGCGGAACTCGTCCTGCGTGACCACGTCCGTGATGCGCAGCGCCCGCCCGTCGTGAGTCTCGTCGTAATGCTCGACCAGTGGGTTCTGGTGGGCGTAGCGCGCGAACGTCGGATGCCGAGCGGAGTCGATCGGCGGATCGATGATCACGGTGATCGTGTCACCGTCCGGGCCGACGTCGTCCAGCGAGACCCAGTCCGCCGGCACCGCTCGCCTCAGTGCGTTCAGCAGCTCGTGGCGGAACTCGTCGATCTCCACCAGGCCCTGCGTGTCACCGATCAGCTCCAGCAGGCGCTGACTCTCTGGCGGCCAGGGGTCCGGCCGAACGGGGGAGGAGAGATCCGCCACCGTGATCGAGTGTCGCATGACCCAACGCCCCGGCGCCGGACCAGCCCGGGAGCATCTCCGCGCGCCGCCTGCTGGCCAGCCCCGACGGCGTCAAGCTCAACGCCTGACACTCGGCACAGCGACAGCGTCCCGTCGGCCAGGAGCTAGCCGGCTCGGAGCGGCGCCAGCGCTTGCTCGAGCTTGAGGAGCTCGTCGAGCATGGCGGGGACGGCCTGCACCATCACCTCGTTTGGGGTGATCACCCCGTCCTCGCCGAGGAACTGATTCACGAATGGGATGTTGACCGAGGCCTGCGTCGGCATCATCGCCACCGCAGTGACGACCTGCTTGAGCTGCTGTACCGCGCGCGTGCCTGCAGCGACTCCGCCGTAGGAGACGAACCCGACCGGCTTGTAGCGCCATTCGTGATGCAGGAAGTCGATCGCGTTCTTGAGCGCGGCCGGATAGCCGTAGTTGTACTCGGAGGTGACCATCACGACCGCGTCGGCGGCGTCGACAGTCGCGCTCCAGGCGTGGGTGTGGTCTTTCGTGTACTCGCGCAGGCGTGGGTGCTTTGGCTCATCCAGCAACGGCAGCCTCAGCTCGGCAAGGTCGACGACCTCGAGCTCGAATGTGTGGTGGGCGGTTGCCTCCCGCACGAACCAGTTCGCGACCGGAAGGCCGATCCGGCCGGGACGAGTGCTGGCGATGATCACGAGGAGTCTGGGCACGTCAGGTCAAGCATGCCAGAGGCCGCTAGGGACCGTCTGACCTGACTATTCAGGCTTGGGCGTCAGGCGTCGGCGGCGTGAGTGGATCTGGGACAGCGGCGATCGGGAGGGTGGTCTCCAGGAGCCAGCCGCCGTCCGAGGTCGGTCCGGCGAACAACTGTCCGCCGCAGGCGTCCAGACGCTCGCGCAACCCCTGCAACCCGCGGCCGCTCCCATGCCCGACGAGCTCGGATGCTCGCTCCGGCGGGCTGTTGCGTACCGATACCACCAGCGCGCCAGCGTCGCCGAGGACGGTGACGCGGACCGATGCCCCGGACGCGTAGCGCAGAGCGTTGGTTAGCCCCTCGCGGACGACGCGGTAGGCGCTTCGGTAGGCGACGGTTGGCGCCATCGAGCGATCGCCCTCGAGGCGCAGGGTGACATCCAGTCCGGTCGCGGCGGCGCGCGCGACGAGCTCGCGCACGAGCGTGAGGTCAGCATCCTCTCGGTCCTCGTGGCCGTCGGCGAGCAGGGCGAGCAGGCGTCCCATGTCGGCCTCGGCGTGGCGGGCAGCAGCGGCGATATCGGCGAACGCCTCGCGAGTGAGCTCGGGATCATGTGCCGCGAGCCTCTGTCCGGCGCTCGCCTGCACGACCATCACGCTGATCGCGTGGGCGACAATGTCGTGCAGTTCTGCGGCGATGCGCGCGCGTTCGTAGCGCACCGACAGCTCGGCAAAGACCTCGCGCTCGGCGTCGAGCTCGGCTCCTTGCTCAGCCAGCCGCCGCGCCGCAAGTTCGCGGTTGCGGAGTTCCCATCCTGCGGCCAGGGGACCCAGCATGGTGAACAGGTATGGCGCGGAGGAATTGTCGCTCACCTCGACGTCCGTCGCCAGCATCAGCACTCCCGCGAGCAGCCGGACGGGCCCCTCGCAATAGCGCCCCACGCCGAATGCGTTCAGACCGGCGAGTAGCGCGACCGTCGTGGTCACGTCCGCGAACGGCAACGAGGCCTGCAGCGCGACGACGGCGACGGCCGCCGCCGCGCGAGGTGACCGCGGGTGCCAGGGCAGTGCGCCGGCGAGGGCGATCGCGGCCGCGACCTGGATCAGCCGGCCGTTGTCGAGCGTCGCCGCGAGCGCGGCAACGCCGGCCAGCCCGGCTGACGCGGGAACTCGCCAACCACGCATCTCACGACGCGCGCAGCGGGAGAACCGCGACCACGCTCGCGCGGCCCCCGTTCGTGTGAGTGATGAGCGATCCCTTGTGCAGCTCGACCCGCTGCCGCGCCCGGTCTAGCGCCGCCCCGAGCCGGGGGCGACGTCCGGCCGAGCCTTCGATCGTGAGCTCGAGCACATCCGGAGCAAAGTGCACGAGCACCCGCACGTCTGGCGCCGTGTCAAGCGCGTCCAGCAGATGCTCGACCACCCGATATGCCGTGAGCTCCACGCCAGCCGGGAGGGCCCGCGGACTTCCGGCAACTTGCAGCCGTGCGCCGGCGTCGCCATCGCGGATCAGGAGCGCCTCGAGCGAGGCGAGGGTGGGCTGCGGGGTCGCCAGCGCGTCCGCTCCGTCGCTGCGCAGCACACCGACCAGCGAGCGCATCTCGTCCAGCGTGGTGCGACTCTCGCGCTCGATATCGGCGAGCAGCGCGACCGCAGCGCCGTCACCGGCGGTGGAAGCGCCCTCGTCGGCGAGCACAGCGAGCTCCGAGAGACGTCGGTGCAGCACGGACTCGAGCTCGGCCGAGAGCTGCTCGCGGTCCATGGCCACCTCGAGCCGGGCGCGTTCGTCGCGGGTCGCCTGCAGCTCCGCGTTGCGCGACCGCAGCTTCTCGGCCACGGCCGTGCGGGAGCGCACTGCCCGACCGGCGAACCAGGCGATGACCGTGACCGGCCCGCCGAGGCTGAAGATCCCAAAGCCGAGGAAGTCTGTCGCGCACATCAAGGTCATCGCAATGAGGCCGAGTCCCAGGCCCCAGTAGGCCTCGCGACGGTCGAGCCGAGCGGCCGCCGAGAACGTGAGCAGCCCGATCACGGGAACCGCGACCCCGCAGCGCACGAGCTCGCCGAACAACGCGGCGTGAAGGCCGAGCACGGCGACGAGCACACCGAGACCGAACAGCGGGTCAGTCGACCGCCACAGCAGCACGAGAGCGACAGCCACAAACGCCGGTAGCGCGATGATGGAGACATGCCCTGGACCATCGGTCGCGTACTTGTTCTCCGCCATCAGCGCGATCGCGAGGACGCTGGCGAGCAGCGTCAGCACGAGGTCAAACCGCCCCACCGACCATCCACGTCTGCTGGCTGTCGCCATAACAGGCCCCCGATCCCCGAATTTCGTGTTAATCATGTCAGTCATGTGCGTTGCTGGCTAGTAGGCGATGCATAGAGACCTCCTTGGGTCGTCTCGAGTTGGTGGAGGCAGAATGGCCCTCCATCGGCGCTCGGTCATCGTCCTCGCAGATGAACTCGGAGCCGCAGGGTCATCCGCAGGGATGAGCGCGGTCTGCGGCGAGCGGAGATGATGTGGACGCCGTGACCGGGTCCTTCCTGACGATCCTCTTCACCGACCTCGTCGGCTCGACGTCACTGTTCGCGCGTCGCGGTGATGATGCCGCCGACGCGATCCGCCGTGAGCACTTTGCCGTGCTTCGAGGCGCGATCTCCGCGCACGAGGGGCGCGAGATCAAGTCCACCGGCGACGGTGTGATGGCGGCGTTCTCGAGCGCCGTGGCGGCCGTGAAATGCGCGGTGGCCATGCAGCGCGCGACGGCGGCGCAGGGCCGCGGCCTCGAGCTCCGTGTCGGTCTCGACGCCGGCGAACCGCTGGCCGACGGCGATGACCTCTACGGGACGACCGTGATCGTCGCCAGTCGCCTGTGCGCGGCCGCGGAGGCGGGAGAGATCCTGGCCACCGACCTCGTCCGCCAGATCGTCGGCCCGCGCACGTCCGGCCCGATCGAACCGGCCGGAGCGCTGAAGCTGCGCGGGCTCAGCGAGCGCGTCGCCACGGCGCGTGTGCAGTGGCGCGAGGACTCGCGGCCGGCCCCGACGGCCGATGCCCCCTCGGCCCGAACGATCGGCGTCGTGATCGCCGACGATCAGCGCCTGCTGCGGACGGGCTTTCGCGTGATTATCGAATCCGAGGACGACATGCGAGTCGTCGGAGAGGCGTCCGACGGCCGCGCCGCTGTCGACGTCGTGCTGCGCAGACGGCCCGACGTCGTGCTGATGGACATTCGTATGCCCGAGCTCGATGGGCTGCGTGCGGCGGAGCGGATCCTGTCCGAGCCCGGGATCAAAACGGCGGTGCTGATGCTCACCACCTTCGACCTCAACGAGTACGTCTACGAGGCGCTGCGCGTCGGGGCGAGCGGATTCCTGCTCAAGGATGCTCCCGCTGAGTCGCTGCTCGAGGCCATTCGTGTGGTGGCCGCCGGCGACGCGCTGCTCGCGCCGTCGATCACCCGTCGGCTGATCGGCCACTTCACCCGTGCCGCCCGCCCGGACTCAGCCGATGTCCCCGAGCGTTTGCGCGAGCTCACCGGACGCGAGCTCGAGGTGCTCCGTCTCGTTGCCGAAGGGCTGTCCAATGCGGAGATCGCCCGCAGGCTCGTTCTCGGTGAGACGACCGTCAAGACCCACGTCGTCCACATCCTCGCCAAGCTCGACCTGCGCGATCGCGTCCAGGCGGTCGTTGCCGCCTACGAGACCGGCCTGGTGACGCCGGGCGGCTGACCCGGCCTCCCGGCGTTGCACGTCGCGGAGTCAGCGCCTCAGAAGCGATGTCGGGTGTGGCTGAAGCTGCCCTTGGCGAACGCTAGGACTTTCGTCGGCTGTACGGCGAACACGAACGCGGTCCCGGGGCCGTGTGCAAAGCCATCCTGAGTGACCTCGTAATTCCATCGTCCATCCCACTTCTGTGCCCAGGCTGCGGCGAGCCGGTCGAGTTGCTGTGCGTCGGTGACGCGGGCCGCAACGCCCTCGATAACCACGTCGAGGCCGCTCTGCCAGTCGTTGGCGCCTGTGGTCAGCGCGACGCGCGGGTTGCTGGCCAGGTTGCGGGCCTTCTGCTCGTCCGGGCCGGTGGAGAAGTGCAGTGCGTCGTCGAGCCAGACGGCGACGAGCGGAGTGACGTGCGGCCGGCCGTCTGCGCGGACGGTCGAGATCCAGAAGATCTCGGCCTGCTTGATCGCCTCGAGCGTGTCCTCCCAGCTGGTGGGCTGTGCTCCTGGTTCGCTGAATCGGGTGTCGAGCTCTGTGCGGGGCGTCGTCATCACGGGTGTCAGTCCTCGGGGTGGCGGGCTGCGCAGCTTCGCGTGAGCGGTAGCGGATCGGGGAACGGGCCGACGCTACGTGCTCGATGGCCAGTGAGCAGGCATCCAATCGCCCTCTGGGTCCGTGGTTTGCCCCACTTCGATCAGATGACCATCGGGATCTCGGATGTAGCAGCGGATCTCATACTCATGCTGTTTCGGCGGCGTCAGGAAAGTCGCCCCCCGTGCGCTCCATTCGGCGTAAACGGCTTCGATGTCTTTGACCCGGATATTGAGGAAGCTGTCGACCCGGTTGGGATCATGCGGCGTCTCCAGGGTCACCGCCGGCTTGTCGTCCGTCGGTCCACCGCCCACGCTGCTGACGATGAAACTGTTGGATAGTGAGACATTGGTCGGCTCTCCGGACGGCTTGCCGGAGAAGACGACTCGGCCGCCGAGTACTTCGGTATAGAACCGCCGCGAGCGCTCGACATCGTCCGAGACGATGAAGCGGGTCAGCACCATCCCGTCGGACCCGCCCTCGGGCGTACTCGATGGCCACTGTGCGGGCACCCAGTCGCCGTCTGGGTCCGTGGTTTGCCCCACTTCGATCAGATGACCGTCGGGATCTCGGATGTAGCAACGGGTCTCATACTGATGCTGTTTAGGCGGCGTGAGGAAATCCGCCCCTTTTGCGCTCCAATCGGCGTAGACGGCCTCGATGTCCTGGACGCGAATATTCAGGAAGCTGCTGACCCGGTTGGGATCACGCGGCGTCTCCAGGGTCACGTCCGGCTTGTCGTCGGTCGGGCCTCCGCCGACATTGATGATGATCCAGCTGTTTGACAGCGCAACATAGGTCACATCTCCCGAAAAGGCGACTCGGCCGCCGAGCACCTCGGTATAGAACCGTCGGGAGCGCTCTACGTCGTCCGAGACGATGAAATGGGCCAACACGATCCCCTCGGGGGGCGGTGCGAGCTCGGCCATCTGGACCTCCACTGTTGGGTCGCGCACCCCGCTGAGGACGGGGTCGGCAGTGATCCTATGATGAACCCCGAATTCCGTTTGTACGAAGGTACGGGGACACGGATAGTCAGTCGCGGCGTCGGGGCGTGTGCTGCGGCGTTCCCGGGTGTAGGATGCCGCGCGTGGGCGCACGCGTGGCGATGGGTGCGTGTGGGTTGGGATGGGTGTTATGAGCCGCGGACCGGGGTTGGTCTGGGATCGAGATAAGGGGAGGGCCGGGATCGATGATCGCGCGGGCTCGAGGTTGTGTGGTGCCGGTGGCTGTTCGGCGGCTGCTGGTGGTGCTGGCCGCGTTGTGTGCTGTGGCGTGCTGGCTGCCGGCGGCTTCGCTGGCGCAGCTGTCGTGGTCTAAGCCGGCGGCGATCGACCATAACGGCCACCAGGGCTTGGGTGGAGTGGCGTGCCCGTCCGCGGCCCAGTGCACGGCTTTCGACTTCGTCGGGCAGCAGGTGACGTTTGACCCGGCCAGCCCGGGCACCCCGACTCCCACCGCACTTGACAGCAACGGCCTGAGCGGGGTGGCGTGCCCGACCGCCACCCAGTGCACGGCCGTCGACTTCGTCGGGCAGCAAGTGACGTTTGACCCGGCCAGCCCGGGCACCCCGACCCCGACCACGATCGACGCCACCACACAGCTGGCCGGGGTGGCGTGTCCGTCCCCCACCCAATGCACCGCCGTCGACGGCACCGGGCGTCAGGTGACGTTTGACCCGGTCAGTCCCGGCACCCCGACCCCGACCACGGTCGACACCGGCGGAGGCGGCCTGGACGGGGTGGCGTGCTCGTCCGCCACCCAGTGCACCGCCGTCGACGGCACCGGGCGTCAGGTGACGTTTGACCCGGTCAGTCCGGGCACCCCGACCCCGACCACGGTCGACACCGGCCATGGCCTGGACGGAGTTGCGTGCCCGTCCGCCACGCAGTGCACCGCGGTCGACACCACCGGGCGTCAGGTGACGTTTGATCCGGTCAGTCCGGGCACCCCGACCCCGACCACGATCGACACCGGCCAGGTCATGCAGGGGGTTGCGTGCCCGTCTGCCGCTCAGTGCACCGCCGTCGACGGCACGGGGCAGCAGGTGACGTTTGATCCGGTCAGTCCGGGCACCCCGACCCCGACCACGGTCGACGCCGGCGGCTTCCTGGACGGGGTGGCGTGCCCGTCCGCCACGCAGTGCACCGCCGTCGACAGCAGCAACGGGCAGCAGGTCACGTTTGACCCGGTCAGTCCCGGCACCCCGACCCCGACCACGATCGACGCTGGCAACGCCCTGAGCGGGGTGGCGTGCCCGTCCGCCACGCAGTGCACCGCCGTCGATAACAGCAAAGGGCAGCAGGTCACGTTTGATCCGGCCAGCCCGGGCACCCCGACCCCGACCACGATCGACACCGGCCTCCGCCCTGGCCGGGGTGGCGTGTCCGACCGCGACCCAGTGCACCGCCGTTGACAGCAGCAACGGGCGTCAGGTGACGTTTGATCCGGCCAGCCCGGGCACCCCAACCCCGACCACGGTCGACACCGGCACCAGCCTGGAGGGGGTGGCGTGCCCGACCGCGACGCAGTGCACCGCCGTCGATGTGGCCGGACGTGAGGTGACGTTTGACCCGGCGAGCCCCGGCAGCCCCACCCCGACCACGATCGACACGAATGCCCTGGACGGGGTTGCGTGCCCGTCCGCCACGCAATGCACCGCCGTCGACGGCGCTGGGCATCAGGTCACGTTTGATCCTGTCAGCCCGGGCACCCCGACCCCGACCACGATCGACACCGGCCACATCTTGGCGCGGGTGGCGTGCCCGACCGCCAGCCAGTGCACCGCCGTCGATCAGAGCGGGCAGCAGGTCACGTTTGATCCTGTCAGCCCAGGCACCCCGACCCCGACCCCGATTGACGCCGGCCACGTCCTCAACGGGGTGGCGTGCCCGACCGCGGCACAGTGCATCGCCGTGGACAACATCGGGCGGCAGGTGACGTTTGACCCGGCCAGCCCGGGCACCCCGACCCCCACGACGATCGACCCGAACTCGATCCTGAACGCGATCGCGTGCGTGTCCGCCGACGAGTGCACCGCGGTCGATGCGACCGGGCATGAGACGAGCAGCTAGGGCGGTGTCAACGACCTCCCTCGCCTGCTCGCCGGGCTCGGTCAAGACGGGGACCGTGACTACGTGCACCACGACGGTGAGCGACACCCAGGCCGGCGGGGCGAGCCCGACCGGGACGGTCAGTTTCACCGCGTCTCCTACGAGCGGGAAGTTCGCCATCCCGGGCAGCTGCACCCTTCACGCCACCACCACCGGCACCGCGTCCTGTCAGATCACGTTCACCCCATCGGCCGCCGCGTCGTACACGCTGACCGGCAGCTACGCGGGGGATAGCACCCATCTGGCCAGCAGCGGGCACTCGGCGCCGATCACAGCCACCACCCCGCCGCCGGTGATCGTCAAGGGCCGCGCGAGCGTCAAGCACCTCAGCACCTCCAACACCACGCTAAGCGTGCGGGTGAACTGCAAAGGCACCACGTCCTGCAAGGTCAAGCTGACCGGCACCGTGCTCGAGACGCTCCGGGGCGGCAAGGTGATCGCCGTCGCGGCGTCAACCAAGACCAAGGGCAAGGGCAAGAAGAAGAGGACGATCAAGAAGACGATCACGATCATCTCCAAGACGGTGACGATCCCGGCGGGTGCTACCAGGACGTTCAAGCTCACCCTGAACGCTGCCGGCAGGAAGCTGATCGCCAAGCATCACCCGCTCAAGGCCAAGCTGATCGTCACTCAGGCAGGTAAGACCGTGGCCCACAAGACCGTCACCCTCAAACCCAAACCCAAGCCCAAGCCCAAAAAGAAGAAGAAGAAGGGCTAACTGCAGGGCACGATGAGTTTCTTTCACCGGGACCGCGCGCGTACCGAGGCCGAAGCGACCATCTCGAACGTTGAGATGATCAAGCGGATCAACTACGGCACGGCGACGGTTCGGATCACGTACGTCGTGAGCCCGCTCGGCGGCGAGAGCTTCGAGGTCGTTCGCGAGGCCAAGGTGAAGATGGCGACGCTCCCGCAGGCGGGACATCAGGTGCAGGTCAGCTATGACCCCGAAAGGCCGCAACGACTTGAGGTCTTGACCGCACCGGGTGATGAGACAGGCGCCGTGACTACGCCCACCGTCGAAATCCCGTACTTCACGCACGGCGGGAGCGTGAATGCGGATGACGTTCTGCAGGTAAAGATGAAGGTGAGCGAGCTTGCCCGGGAGCAACCAGCCTCGAAGCTCGAGCAGCTCAAGACGCTTGGTGAGCTTCGTGATTCAGGGGTTCTGACCGAGAGCGAGTTCGACGCGGAGAAGGCGAAGATCCTGGCTGAGAGTTAGCGTTTCCGGAGAAGCAGGCGTCAGTCAGATGCGGTCTCGGCGTGGATCGTATTCGGCGATGAGGGCCGAGAGGCCGTTGTGTAGCTCATCCTCGGCGTGATGTGATTCCTCTAGCGTCCCGGCCAGCGCGCGGAGTTGCGGGTACTCGGCAATCGGCAGGCGGTGCAGTCCGAACCTGAGAGCTGGTTCGGTCTCTTCGTGGTTGTCGACGACGTCCCGGAGTTCTTCGAGGAGTCGGCCGAGGGTCCAGCTGATGAAGCGCCGGTAGCAGCTGATGGCGCTTGTGGCGTCGAGTCCGGCGCCTCGTAGCAGCGCGAGTATCTGTTCGGTGATCAGCAGGACCGATCGGGGTCGGGTGCTCAGGCTCGTCTTGAGCGGACGGGTGAGCATTAGCGGGAAGACGTTGGGGTGGGCTCGGCTGGCGGCTCGGATCTGATCGGCGAGGCTGTGCAGCTGCGCGCGCCAGTCCTCGGCGTCGGGATCGATGTGCAGGTCGGCCATGGTGATGTCGATGAGGCCGTCCAGGAGAGCGTCCTTGTTGGCGGCATGGCGGTAGATCGCCATCGCGTCGACACTGAGGTCGGAGGCCAGCCGGCGGATCGTGAGCGCCTCGAGGCCGTCGCGGTCGACCAGTTCGAGGGCCGCGCGAAGGACGCGGTCGCTGTCCAGGCGTGCTCGCCGCCCTCGGGCTGATGCACCGTCCTGCCTGCGATCTCCAGCCACGGGACACCTCCTCGGTCTAGGACTGCCCGAGCCTCGACGGGCCCTGGGAATGACCACCTTGACTTCCGGCCGCCGGAGTGTAGCCTCGAAGCCTGCACGGAAATACAGTGTAGGTCTACGGCGTATCCACTGACCGTCTCGCTTCACGCAAAGGAGTCGGAATGACGCTTTCCGCACCGTCGGAGCAGGCGCTCCGCGCACCCGTTGATCGCCCCGGGGACCGACCGTCCAGGAGGGTTGCGCGGATCGCGGGCATCTTCATGGTCATCACCTTCATCTCCATCCCGGCGCTGCCGCTGTACGACCAGGTGCTGCACCACACGAACTTCATCGTCGGCGCCGGCGGTGACGCGCGCGTGTACGTGGGGGCGCTATTCGAGATCCTCACTCTCATCGCCGGCATCGGCATGGCCGTCACGCTGTACCCCGTCCTCAGGCGCCAGAGCGAAAGCCTCGCACTGGGTTACGTGACCGTGCGCGTCGTCGAGTCCTGCCTCATCGCGGTCGGCATCGTGAGCCTGCTCGCGGTGGTGACACTGCGCAAGGACCTCGCCGGCGTCGCCGGGACCGACCACGCGTCACTCATCCTCAGCGGCCGGTCACTGATCGCCGTCCATGACGCGACGTTCCTGCTCGGCCCGGCATTCTGCGCGGCCATCGGCAACGGGCTCATCCTCGGCTACCTGATGCTGCGCTCCGGGCTGGTGCCGCGGCGCTTCGCCCAGTTCGGCGTCGCCGCCGGCTCTCTCGCCCTGATCACGGCGCTTCTCGTGTTATTCGGCGCCTACAAGCAGACTTCCGGGGCGTCGTTCATCCTCACGCTGGCGGAGGCCGTCTGGGAGCTATCACTGGGCATCTACCTGATCGCCAAAGGCTTCAAGCCGTCACCCATCCTCTACGACGACGGGCGCCACACCGGCGTGGACGGCCAGCTCATCCCGGGCCTCGCTACCCAGACGCCAATCGCGGCACCCTGAGTCTCCATCGTCGGCGCTTACGGAAAGCGGGGCGACCTCCAAACCGCTACTGCTCGACCTCGCGACCGTCCTCGCCCCACATCACATGGAACGTACCCTCGCGATCGACCCGGCGATAGGTATGGGCGCCGAACAGGTCCCGCAGGCCCTGGATCAGGCTAGCCGGTCCACGAGCCCGTCGGTAGCCGTCGTAATAGGCCAGTGACGACGAGAACGCCGGTGTCGGGATCCCCAGCTCCGCGGCCCGCCCGACCACGCGGCGCCAGGGGTCCTGGGCCTCCGCCAGCGCCGTGGCGAAGAAGTCGGCCAGCATCAAGTTGTCCAGGTCCGGCTCGCCGTCATACGCCTCGCGGATCCGGTCCAGGAAGCGGGCCCGGATGATGCAGCCCCCGCGCCAGATGGTCGCCATCGAACCGAGGTCAATGTCCCAGCCCTCGCTGTCGGCGGCGGCGGCCATCTGGGCGAAGCCCTGCGCGTAGGAGACGATCTTCGACGCGTAAAGGGCGTGCTCCAGGTCGTCGACCAGCGAGCGATCGGCTCCTCCGCCGGCCGGACCGTTGAGCACTTCCGCGGCCGCCACCCGCTCCGCTTTGAGCGCGCTCAGCGAGCGGGCGAACACGGCTTCGGTGATGCCGGTCAGCGGTACCCCGAGCTCAAGCGCGTTCTGGGCCGTCCAGCGCCCGGTGCCCTTCTGCTCGGCGGCGTCCAGAATCACGTCCACCAGCGGCTGGCCCGTGGCACCGTCAGTCTTGGACAGGACCCGGGCCGAGATCTCGATCAGAAATGACTCGAGCTCTGACTCGTTCCAGTTCCGGAACTGCTCGGCGATCTCGGGAACCTCGAGGCCGGCGCCGTGGCGCAGCAGGTCATAGCTCTCGGCGATCAGCTGCATGTCGGCGTACTCGATGCCGTTGTGCACCATCTTCACGAAGTGCCCCGCCCCGTCCGGGCCAACGTAGGTGCAGCAGGGGGTTCCGTCGACGCTGGCGGCGATGGCTTCGAAGATCGGCTTGACGGACTCGTCATACGGGTCACGATCGCCCCCGGGCATGATGCTCGGGCCGTTGAGCGCGCCCTCCTCGCCGCCGGAGACGCCGACGCCAAGGAAGTGGATGCCCTGCTCGGCCAGCTTGGCGTGGCGGCGCTGGGTGTCGCGGAAGTTGGCGTTGCCGCCGTCGATCATGACGTCGCCGCGGTCGAGGTGGGGCACGACCTCGTCGATCACGGCGTCAGTCGCCTCGCCGGCCTGGACCATGCTCATCAGCACCCGCGGCCGCTCCAGCGCGCCGACCCAGTCCTTCACGGACTCTTGGCCGCTCAGCGGGCCTTCCGATCCGTGCTCCTCCATGAATCTGGTCATCCGGCTCGTGGTCCGGTTGTGGACCGCGATCGGGATTTCGTGGTGGGCGATGTTGCGGGCCAGGTTGGCGCCCATGGTCGCTAGGCCGGTGAGGCCGAAATGTGGATCCGAGGTGGAGGAGCTCATTGGCTCAACTTACAACTCATCGGAGGCAGCGGGGTTGGCTCTCCTCAGCGGTCCGGCCGGAGTACGGTTGAGTCATGAACTACCGCAACCTCGGGAACACAGGAACGAAGGTCAGCCCCCTCTGCCTCGGAGCCATGATGTTCGGCGATTGGGGCAACAAGGACCATGACGAAGGCATTCGCATCATCCACCGCGCCCTCGACGCTGGGATCAATTTCATCGACACCGCGGACGTGTACTCGCGCGGAGAGTCTGAGGAGATCGTCGGCAAGGCTCTCGCCGGCGGCAAGCGCGACCACGTCGTGCTGGCGACCAAGGTCCACGGGAAGATGGGCGATGACCCGAACGAGTTCGGCAACTCTCGCCGGTGGATCATCAAGGAGGTCGAGAACTCACTGCGGCGCCTGGGCACGGACTGGATCGACCTCTACCAAATCCACCGCCCCGAAGCCGACACGAACATCGATGAGACGCTCGGCGCGCTGACCGACCTCGTACGGGCGGGCAAGGTCCGCTACATCGGCTCCTCCACGTTTCCCGCCAGCCAGATCGTCGAGGCGCAGTGGGTGGCCGAGCGGCGGGCCCGCGAACGGTTCGTGTGTGAGCAGCCGCCGTATTCGATCCTGGTGCGCCAGATCGAGAATGACGTGCTCCCGACGGCACAGCGCTATGGCATGGGAGTCATCCCATGGAGCCCCCTGGCCGGCGGATGGCTCTCGGGCCGCTACCGCAAGGAGGCCGAGATCCCAAGCTCACACCGCGCCGGGATGATTCCCGGCCGCTACGACCTGTCACTGCCTGGCAACCAGCGCAAGCTCGATGCCGCTGACGCGCTCGCGCGTCTGGCCGAGCAGTCGGGCCTGACGCTGATCGAGATGGCCCTGGCCTTCGTCATGCGCCACCCGGCCGTGACGGCGCCGATCATCGGCCCGCGGACGATGGAGCAGCTCGAGTCCCAGCTCCCGGCGGCCGAGGTCACGCTGTCCGACGAGGTTCTGGACAAGATCGATGAGATCGTTCCACCCGGCGTTAACCTCAACGAGGCCGACGCCGGCTGGCAGAATCCGGCGCTGGAGCCGGAGGCCAGACGCCGTTAGAGGGTGATCGGTCTGTCCGCCTGCCTAACACAAATCCCCCGTGACGCCGAATTTTAGGAGTACAGTCGATCGGGCTGGTCCTGTGGCAGAACGCCAGGCTTGAAGTCTTTGAGCCAGCTGATAGCGCACAGTGTGGGGGCGCGCGCTTGTGGTGACGGGGCAGCGCCTAGGCGCTCACTCACAGGGCCAGCCCTCAGCCGACCCTCCGGCGGTCGTCGAGTCAGATGACCTAGTTCAACTGGCCGCGCGCAGTCGTTCGGCCGTCTCGGGGTCGGCGGGGAAGAAGGCTTCAACCGAAAGCTCGGAGACGGTGATGTCGGCCGCGGTTCCGAACACCGTGATCGTGCTGAAGAACCGCAGCGGCTCGGTGCTGTCACGGGCGGCGACGTGAAGCTCGACCATGATCGCGCTCGCGCTAGGAGCGTCGTCGGACACCGGGCCCGGGTAGCCCAGCATCTCCTCGTAGAGGTCCGCCACCTCGGCGTCCCCCGTCAACTGTGACTCACGGGCGAGCCGGTGGAGCAAGTGGCCCCGCCAGTCGGCCAGGTTGAGGATCCGCGGCGCGAGACCGTCCGGGTGCAGCGCCAGGCGCATGCAGTTGACAGGTGGCACCAGCAATTCGGGTGCCACCCCTTCGAGCAGCGGGCCGAGCGCGCTGTTCGACATGACGAGATTCCAGGCTCGATCGACGGCGATGGCTGGATAGGGCTCGTGGCCGGCGAGCACACGGCCCAGGGCGTCCCGTATCGGGGTCAGCTCAGGATCGTCGAGCGAGCGCGATGAGTACCGAGGCGCGTAACCCGCCGCGAGCAGGAGCTGGTTTCGCTCCCGCAGCGGCACCTCGAGCTGGGCGGCCAGATGCAGCACCATCTCCGAGCTCGGCCGCGACCGGCCGGTCTCGACGAAGCTCAGATGCCTCGTCGAGACCCCCGCCTCGAGAGCCAGGTCGAGCTGGCTCAGACGCCGTCGCTGGCGCCAATCTCGGAGCAACGTTCCGACCCGGCTGTCGGTCGCGGTCATGCTCACGAGCGTACTCCCGCAGGCATCAGCCTCGTGAGTGCCGTGACGGCGATCAGCGTTGCCGCCAGGACGCCCAGACTGAGCTCGAAGGCACCCGCGTACCCATGGTGCACGGCGCCGAAGAACACGACTCCGATCACGGACACGCCGATGGCGTTACCGATGTTCTGCATCGTCGCCAGCACCCCTGAGGTGGCCCCGGCGTGTTCGGGCTTCATGCCGGCCATGATGATCGTCGCCAGCGGGGTGATCCCGAGCCCCATCCCGGCTCCAACCAGCATCAGCCCGGGAAACAGCGCCAGTACCGACCCACTCACGCCCACCGAGGCCACTGAGATCAGCAGGACCGCATGCCCGACGGCCAGGGTCAGAGCACCGGCGGCCAACACCCGTCGGCCGTGACGCTCAGTCAAGGCTGGAGCCCACATCGACGCCAGCAGGTAAGTGCCCGCCAGGACCGTGAACACGAGCCCGGCGTCCAGCGCACTGAGGCCACGCCCGAGCTGCAGATACAGCGACAGGACCAGGAAGAACGAGGCCTGTCCGCACCAGAACGCCAGTTGCGCCACCAACCCGATCGTGAATCCGCGGGCGGCGAACAGCTCCGCGGTGAGCAGCGGCGCTCCGCCCGCTCTGGCCAGCCGGCGCTGCTGGCGCCAGAACGCGGCCAGGATCAGCGGTGCGGCGCCCAGAGACAGCCAGGTCCACAGGGGCCAGCCGTGCTGACGTCCCTCAACCAGGGGCAAGACGATCGCGGTCAGCCCGGCGGTGAGCAGGATGGTGCCCGCGACGTCGGTACGCCCCGCGCCTCGGACCTTCGACTCAGGGACGACCCGGCGAACGACGGCGAGCGCGGCGAGGCCGATCGGGACGTTGATCAGGAAACAGCTTCGCCATCCGAGTCCCGCCACATTCGCCTGGACGAGGACACCGCCAATCAGCTGCCCGGACACGGCGGCCAGTCCCATGGTCATTCCGTAGGCCGCGAGTGCTCGCGCACGATCAACTCCGTCATAGAGAACACCGATGATCGATAGGACGTTGGGCATCAGCAGCGCGCCCGCGGCGCCCTGGGCGAGCCGGCCGGCGATCAGAACCTCCGCTGTGGGGGCGAAGCCACAGGCAGCCGAGCTGAGCGTGAACAGCCCCAGTCCGAGGGCGAACATCCGCCGGCGACCGTGACGATCGCCCAGCCGTCCCGCGGTGATGAGGAACACGGCCGAGGTGAGGCCGTAGCCGGCCGCCACCCACTCGAGCGAACCGCTCGATGCGTGCAGGCCGGACTGGATCGACGGGAGTGCGACATTGACGATGAAGAAATCCAGCACGACCATGAACGTGCCGGCGAGGACGACAGGGAGCGGCGCCCAGCGGCTGGACAGGGCTCTCCGGGGCCACCGGTTGGCGATGGCGGTGCTGCGTGGGGTGAATGATTGAGTGCTCATGGCCAGCACGGTCCCAGGGGACGGGCGTGCCGTCGATTACCTGACGGGTAATCGAAACCGCGCCGGGGCGCACCGGGTAAGTTGTGCGGCCGAGGTCGATGGAGATCCGAGTCGCTCATCTGAGGCACGTGGCATCACTCGCGGCGGTGACGCTCGTGCTGGGTCTGTCCGGAGGCGTAGCGTCGGCTCGCGCCGCCGCCGTGGCGCCATCGTTCGTGAACGCCGACGGGATCACCGTCGTCTCGCAGCGCCAGCTCGATCCCCGCCTCCTCGCACTCACGGTGTCCACGGGTGCGCTGAACGGCGCGGCGAACGTGCGCGTGCTGCTCCCGACCGGCTACGCGGCCCACCCCAAGCGGCGCTATCCCGTCTTCTACCTGCTGCACGGAACGAGCGGCGGGGCGGCCGACTGGACCACGGTGGGTGGTGCCGAGCAGGCCACGGCGGGCCGGCCCCTGATCGTCGTGATGCCTGACATCGCCCAGAACGACAACGGCGGAGGCTGGTGCACGGACTGGTACAACGCCGGCAAGTACGGGCGGCCGGAGTGGGAGACCTTTCACATCGATCAGCTGATCCCGTGGATCGATCTCAACCTGCGCACGCGCGCCACCCGAGCCGGCCGTGCGATCGCGGGCCTGTCACAGGGCGGCTTCTGCTCGATGAGCTACGCCGCCCGGCATCCAGACCTGTTCAGCCAGGCCCTGTCCTATTCGGGTGCGCCCGATATCGCCTACGACGCCGAGGCCCAGGCGCTCGTCACCCCGATCATCAACCTGACCGAGACGGCACTCGATGGCGTTCCGGCCTACTCGATGTTCGGGCCGCGGACCACGAACGAGATCAATTGGGCCGCTCACGACCCGACGACCCTGGCCGAGAACCTGCGCGGCATGCGCCTGACGATGTACACCGGCAACGGCAAGGCCGGCCCGTATGACCCCCCGGTCCCCAACCCCGAGGCCAGTGTGATCGAGGCCGGCGTCGAGCAACTGACGACGATGTTCCACCACCGCCTCGACGCCCTGGGGATACCGAGCTCGTTCACGGACTACGGCCCGGGCACCCACTCATGGCCGTATTGGGCGCGGGACCTGCGCTGGTCGATCGGGGCGATCATGAGCAACTTCGCCCATCCCCTCCCGGCGCCTGCTGCGGTCACATACACGAGCGCTGACCCGGTCTACGCGGTGTTCGGGTGGCGCGTCACGACCCATCGCAAGGTGCGCGAGTTCAGCAATCTGAAGGGTGCGAGCCCCGCGGGGTTCACGCTTCAGGGCAGCGGCGGCGCGACCGTCCTCACGCCCGGCCGCTACCACCATCTGAGCGCGTACCGGGTTCGGGTGGTGTCCGGGAGCGGGACGTCCACTCGAGTGCTGCGCAGCGATCGCCACGGCCGGCTCACGATCCAGGTGCCCCTGGGTCCGTCCAACACCGTGCAGGAGTATCCCGGCGGTGGCCCCGCGCTGGGCACGACGATCTATACGACCCGGGTGACGGTGCGGCGCGTTCTGGTCAAGCGTCACCGCCACACATGACGCCGACGCCACGGATCCCGCCCGGCTCCGCCGCCGACATCGGGCGACTCAATGCGTTGATCGCCAGGGCGCTCGGCGCGGCGATGGGCACCGGCCCGCCAAACATCTTCACCACGCTGTCCCGCCACCGGCGTTTGTTCCTGCCCTGGCTGCGGTTCGCCGGCCGGCTGATGCCCGGCGGCAAGCTCCCCCGCGCCGACACTGAGCTCCTGATTCTCCGCACCGCTCACAACAGCGGCTGCGAGTACGAGTGGCGCCATCACGAGCGGATCGGCCAAGCCGCCGGCATGTCACGCCAGGAGATCGAGCGCGTGCGCGAGGACATCAGCGAAGGCGGTTGGGGTGAGCGCCAGATCCTCCTGCTGCGCGCGGCGGACGAGCTCCACGCCTCGCGCGTGCTCTCCGATGAGGTCTTCGATGGTCTTCGCCCGCTGCTCTCGGACGCGGAGCTGATCGAGGTCTGCATGCTCGTGGGCCACTACGAGATGCTGGCCATGACGCTCAACTCGCTTCAGGTGGCGCCGGATGATTTCGCAGGCGCCGGGCCGGGGCGGCTCGTCAGCCTGCTCTCGCGCCTGCGTCGATCCTGAGCCGGGCCGCGAACTCTTACCGCTCTCCTACGCATTTAAGAGATTCGAGGGCCATGGTTCGCCCAGGCCACCTAAGGAGGTGAATCACATTGAGCCATCGGATGAAACCCCTTCTCACCACGCTCGCCGTCACCGCGGCGGTCGCGGGTGGTGGCGCGGCAATCGCAAACGCCGCCACATCCTCCACTGCAACTCACAGCAGTGCACCGGCGGCGAGCAAGTCCACCGGGTCAGGAAGCACCGCGCCGCGCCCGGGCATGCCCGGATCACACGCCCGCGGCGGTAAGAACTGCCCCAATATGTGAGCTGCGAGCTCGCGCGACCCCTCCCAAACCGGCCGGCGCTCCCGTGGCGCCGGCCGAGTCGCGGTCACTCCTGACCAACGACCTCAGCCCGTGTCATGGCTTCTTTGCGTAACGCTCCTCCTCGCGGCGCCAAACGTCCTCCGCCTTATCCTCGGGCGCGGCTGCGTCCCGGCGCGAACGGCGCCGGCGAGCGACACGGGAGGCAACTGCGAGCAGAACGATCAGACCCGCGATGATCCACCTCAGCACACTGAGCGCACCAGACCCGCCGAGCAGCACCACGGCAGCAGCGACAATCAGCGCCACGAAGATGACCGCGAGCTCCTTCTTCAGCTCAGCGATCGCCTTGGCCTTGGCCTGCACGTCGGTGTCGTCGCGCCCACTCACCTGCGCCAATCATAGGTAGTAGCCACAAATGTTGATCCTCCAAAAGGAGGATTGTGGAAGTGTGACTGCTGACCCATACTGGCTGATCACATCTGATGGGCGTGCCAATTTTGTCGGTTGGTGCCGATCAGCGCACAACGACGGACGCGGTAGGGCGTTGGGTCACCGATCGAACGCCATCAGCGACCGACAATAACTCGGTCGCGCCTAGCGCAAGCTCACGTTGGAGTGTCATGGTCGAAGAGGAGTTGGCAGACGTCCTGAGTGAGTTCGCTCGGACGATGGTGACCGACTTCCCCATCCAGGGCATTCTCGATCACCTGGTCAAGCGAATCGTCGATGTAATGCCGATTACCGCCGCCGGCGTAACCCTAATCTCTACCGAACTCGAGCCGCGCTACGTTGCCGCCTCAAATGACTCAGCTTTGCGCTACGAGATGCTCCAGACCGAGCTTGAGGAGGGGCCGTGTCTGGCGGCGTACCAGACCGGGGTCGCCGTGTCCGTGCCGGACCTAAATACCGACGCCTGACTTCCCAATCTTCGCTCCTCGCGCTCTTGAAAGCCGGCCTGACCGCCGTGTTCACGTTCCCACTGCGCCACGATGACCGGCTGCTCGGGGCGCTTGACCTCTATCGAGATACGGCCGGTGCGCTCACGCCCGAGTCGATGACCGCAGCTCAGACGCTGGCCGACGTCGCCGCGGCATACCTGATCAATGCCCAAGCCCGGTCCGATCTTCAGGACTCCTCCGATCAATCCCGTGAAGCGGCGATGCACGATGCCCTGACCGGACTGCCCAATCGCACGCTGCTGATGCAGCGCCTGGAGCACGCGTTTCTCCGCGTCGCCCGGTCCGGCAAGGCGATTGCGGTGTTCTTTGTCGATCTCGACGGGTTCAAGGCGATCAACGACACCTATGGACACCAGGTCGGTGACGAGCTGCTGGTGGCCGCTGGACAGCGGCTAGCCGGAGTGCTACGCCCGGGGGACAGCCTCGCCCGTCTGGCCGGCGACGAGTTTGTCGTGCTCTGCGAGGATCTCGACGGCCGGGCCCAGGCCGATGCGATCGCGGCGCGCTTTGAAGCCGCCCTGGCCAAACCGTTCGCCCTGAGAAAGGTCGAGCTGCAGATCGGCAGCAGTATCGGCCTCGCGTTCACCGAAGGCGGCGCTGAGGTACCGGACGAGCTCATCCACGATGCGGACCTCGCGATGTACCGCGTCAAGCGTGGTAAGGGGTCTCGCCCTGAAGTCCTCAGCCTGTCCGAGTTGCATCTGGCGGAGCACCAAGCCGGACTAGCGCGGGGTCTGTCGGGCGCAGCGGAACGCGGTGAACTCGACATCGCATACCAGCCGATCGTGGACACCGTCAGCGGCCGTCTTACCAGCGTTGAGGCGCTCCTGCGCTGGACCCATCCCAGCCGCGGACCCGTTTCACCGACGATCTTTATCCCGTTCGCCGAACAGTCCGGGTACGTCATCGAGCTCGGGCGCTGGGTTCTCGAGCGGGCCTGCCAGGACAGGCAGCGCTGGCAACGTCATCGAACTGCCGAGATCGCGATGTCGGTCAACGTCTCGACCCATGAGTTCATGTCCGCGGGCTTCGCCGCGTCGGTCGTGGCCGGCCTTGCCGACACCTCAACCGACCCCTCATTGTTGACTTTGGAGGTGACCGAGACCGTCTTCATCCGCGACCGCGCACGCGCCCTGATCGTGCTCGATGAACTCAAAGCCGCGGGCGTCCAACTCGCCCTCGATGACTTTGGAACTGGATATTCATCGCTCAGCTACCTGCGGACACTCCCGATCGATGTACTCAAGATCGATCGGAGCTTTATCGCCGACCTCGACGACAAGTCCGCCGGGAAGACAATCCTGACCGCAATCATCCAGCTCGCACACGGGCTTGGGCTGACGGTTGTGTCAGAAGGTGTTGAGACGGCCGGACAGCACCAGCAGCTGACCACACTCGGCTCAGACTCCTGCCAGGGGTTCTACTTCGCGCGCCCGATGTCCGCCTCCAGCATCGAGGCCCTCGTGCAAGATGGCAGCGGGACCAATCCACATTTGCCGCACACCCCGGCCGCCTCAAGGCTCTAGCCACCGAACGATGGCTCGAATGGGTCAGTGATGGGGCTGACGAACTTGATCGGTGAGAACCACGCCCGCTCGCATCGGGTCGAGTTCTACGAACGCGAAGGGTTTCTTGTTCACACCGTGAGCGGATTCGTTCGTTCGGCGCTACACGACGGGGATGCCGCGATCGTGATCGCAAGCGCGGCGCACCGCCGCCACTTCGAAGCGGCATTCGATGCGTCGGAGATCGATGTGTCCGCGGCGATCGATCGCTATCGGATACTCGACGCGGCCGAGCTGCTTCAGAAGTTCATGGTCGATGGAGCGCCGGACGCCGAACGCTTCCGCGACACGGTCGGCGCCTTGCTTGAGCAACCAGCTGCCGACGGGCGAGCGGTGCAGATCTTCGCCGAGATGGGGGTGCTTCTCTGGGACGCGGGGGATATCGCGTCCACAATCGCGCTCGAGGATCTCTGGAACGACCTAGGGAGGAGCCACGAGCTCGCGAGGCTGTGTGCCTATCCGTTGCGCGCATTCGAGAACGAGGCGAACGCAGCCACCTTCGCGCGCATCTGCCAGCAACACACGAGCGTGATCCCAACTGAAAGCTACCCGCTGCTCGAAAGCCCCGAGTCGCAGCGGCGCGCGGTCGCACGGCTCCAGCAGGAGGCCGGCGCGCTACGAGCAGAGTTGGCACGCCTCCGCGCGGAGCGCGAGCTCATCGACGAGCTCGCGCCGGGTGACGCACTGAGCGGTCTAGTCAAGCGCCGGACCTCCCAGCAGCTCGATACGGCTGAGCGTGTGGCGCGTCTGGGTACGTGGGGATTGCTGCCGACCACGGACGCACTGGTGTGGTCGGACAATCTCTACAGAATCTTCGGACTCGAGCCTGGCGAGATCACGCCCACTCGAGAGTACGTGTTGGAGCGCACGCACCCGGACGACAGGGAGCGGGTGGCGAAATACGTCGAGTTGAGCGCTCTCGTTCTTCACCCACCGCCAATCGAGTACCGCGTTCGGCAACCGGCGGGTGATGTCCGTTACCTGCGTTCGACGATCACGAACATCGACGCGGCGGCGGAAGCCCCAGGACAGATTGTCGGCATGGTCCAGGACGTGAGCGACCAGCGCATCGCCACGCGTGAGCTCGCCGCGCATGTCGCCGTCTCCACGGCGTTGATCGATTGGGACAGCTTCCAGGACGGCGCAACGCACCTGCTCCACGACCTCGGCACAGCTTGCGAGTTCGCCGTCGGAGCGTTATGGCTACCGCACGGCGATCTGCTGGCCGCCGAGCTCCTGTGGAGCAAGCCTGGCTTAGAGGAGATCAGCGGGTTTGAGGCAATGACACTGGCGATGCGGCTGCCGCGCGGTGCGGGTCTCCCTGGACTGGCCTGGCGGTCCAAACGGCCAGAAACGATCATCGATGTCGGTGATGAGCCGGGCTTTGGTCGCCATGACGTCGCACTCGCCGCAGGTCTGCACGGCGCGATCGCGTTCCCCGCCCTTATAGCTGACGAGGTGCTGGCCGTGCTCGAATTCTACTCCCGTGACCAGGACCATATTGACCGGCTCAGGCCGACGCTCGGAGCGATCGGGGCCGAGCTCGGGGAGTTCTTCTCGCGTCGACGCGGGGACCTTGCCCCGCCCCGGTTGACCCCACGAGAACTCCAGATCCTTCAGCTCGCAGCGCTCGGGAACGCTGCTCCGCAGATCGCCGAGTCGCTGTCAATCAGCATCTCCACGGTGAAGACCCACATGGACAACACCTACCGCAAGCTCGACGTTTCAGATCGTGCCGCCGCAGTGGCCACCGCGATGCGCCTAGGCGTTATCCACTGAGCACTGCGTCGCGAGATCCGAGGTCGTGGGTTTGATTCGCGGTGGCGATCGGCGCTGGGCGTCCGATGTGGAAGCCTTGAGCGTAATCAACGCCGAGGGATCGGAGCAGGTCGAGGGTTTCCAGGTCTTCGACGCCCTCGCCGACGGTCTTCAGACCGAAGCCCTTGGCGAGGTCGACTATGGCTTGGACGACAAGGACGCTGGCCGAGTTGGTTCGGAGGTCACCGACGAACTCCATATCGATCTTCAGGAAATCGATCGGCAGCTGTTTGAGGTATGTGAACCCCCCATAACCGGTACCGAAGTCGTCCAGGGCTATTTTGCAGCCGAGAAGGTGGAGGGCCTCCACGAAGGCTCGGGCTGACGTTTCGTCGCTGATCAGCGTTGTCTCTGTGATCTCGAACACGATGCTCACGGGGTCTGCTCCTGCGCGTTCGAGAGTTTGCTTGATGTAGTCAACCAGGCTCGGATCGCTGATCGAGCGAGCGGATATGTTGATTTGAACGGCTTGGCCAGTGGCGGCGAGTTCGGCCGAGCGGGCGATCACCCAGCGGTCGATCTCGGTGATCAGCCCGAACTCCTCGGCCACGGCCAGAAACGGCCCGGGTGCGATGACCCCTGTAACCGCGTCCACGTCGCACATGCGAAGCAGTAGCTCGCGTTGCACGATCTGACCCGTTTCCAGATCGATGATCGGCTGCGCATAAAGGACAAAGTGCTCTTTGCTGAGGGCTTCCCGGATCCGCTCCAGCCAGACGAGCTTCTCCAGATCACGCTCTACTCGCTGGGCTGCGACCTTGCGCCCAGTGATGTCCTCGAACAAGACGACACATCCCGCGACCCCGTCGTCGGTCGAGAACGGCGCCGCCGTGTAGGAAACCGGCAACTGGCTCCCGTCACGCCGAATGAAGACGTCGTCCTCTACGCGCACCACCTTGCCGTCCTGCCGGGCGCCGCGGATCGGGCACTCCGCCACCGGCAGCGGCGACCCGTCCGTCCTGCGGTTATGTGTCATGGCATGCATGTCGTGCCCGGCGAGCTCTTCCGAGGCCCAGCCGAGTAGGTTTGTCGCGGTCTGGTTGATGTACGTCAGGCGGCCGTCCGGGTCGAGCGTGTACATCCCTTCGCCAATGCTGTCGGCCACCGCGCGTAGGTAATTGCGCGCGCTCACGAGCGCGTGTTCGGATTCCTTGCGCTCGGTGATGTCCATCGCAACGTTGACAGTGGTTCCTGTTACGCGCCCGTCCTGATCAGCTAGTACCCGGCTGCGCACGTGGGCGGGAAAGGTTGAACCGTCCTTGCGCCGGACGGTGTACTCGCCGTCCCATCGGCCGTCGCGCGCCAACGCGAGGTTGAACTCCTCCGCGTCGGCCTGAAGAATCGAGTCCGGCGGCAATATCGTTTCGATCGCGGGCCGACCGATCGTCTCCTTGGCAGTCCATCCGTAGAGGCGCTCGGCTCCGGCGTTCCAGCTCAACACGGTTAGATCCGAGTCAGTGACGATCACCGACACGTCTATCTCATCCAGTAGCGAAGCCTGCATGTGGGCGTTCGCCTCGGCCTCGCGACGCTGAGTTATGTCCTCGTGCGTCACGACCACTCGACGCGCTCCCCTTCCCTGGTGCCGGCTGGCGCGCAACCGAAACCAGCGCTCTACCGAAGGGCTGTGGCACGGGTACTCCAGCTCGAACACGTCCCGGGAGTCGGCGAGTATCTCGCCGAGTGCTTGGGCAACCGCTGTCGCCAGCGGGTCTGCGGATGCCTCGCACACGGCGATGTAATCGCTACCGACGTAGTCCGATCCCCCCTCGCTTTGGGCGAACTGCTGCCAAGCGGCATTGACCGCGGTGATGACGCCGTATTCGTCGAGCACGGCGATGTGAGCTGTCAGAGAGTCAAGGGTCCCCTGCCAGAACGCACCTTCCTCACGCAGCCGATCATTCTCGCGGACGAGTTCCGTCACATCCTTGGCCTTCCCCCACGCGCCGGGGGCCGGTACTGAACTCCCGTCGCGCGCGCCGGCGTTCGTGCCGGCGGCATATGAGGCCAGATCTGCCGTGCCCGCAGCCCATGAGGCCAGACCCGCCGAGCGAAGGCGCGACGTGCTGATGGCTGAGGAGAGCTGACCAGTCATGAGGCTCAGGTGGCCGGTGGAGCGGTTGTAAACGTGAGCGTGCTGCTGTATGCGCCCGCATCGGCGTTGCCCGGGATGAGAACCGCCAGACTGTTGGCGGAGCCGGCGTCCGCGGCGAAATCCCATTCGCCATGGCCGGTGCCAGCCGCCGCGTTCTCGATCGTCGCTGCGGTCGGACTCAGAATCTGCGCTGGTGTCGACTCGGGCCCGGTGCCGGGAGGATTGTTGTTCGCAGCACTTGCGGTGCCGGGAGTCAGGATGAGCGAACCGCCGGTGCCGGCAGCGGCGACGGACCCGTCGACGGTTGGGGCGCTGGCGGCGACGGTCACGCTGTAGCCAGCGTTGCCGAGTCTCGCATCTGTGACGCTCCATCCCCCGAGGGTCGTGCTCACAGTCTGGTTGAGTCCGGTCAGCTTGGTGGTGAACGGCGTAATGGCCGGCGCGGTGCTCGACATCAAAGTCGTGCAGTTCGCAGCCCGGACGGTGTCGTTGATCATTGTCACGGCCCCGTCGCGGCCTAGCGCTCGCCCGTCGATCGTGACGCCGTCGCCCATCGAGATCGATGTCGCGGCCAGGATCGTGCCGGCGAGGCTCGAGGATGCTCCCAGTGTCGCGGAGCTTCCGACCTGCCAGAAGACGTTGCAGGATTGCGCGCCGCCGATGAGGTTGACCTGGCTTCCCACCGCTGTGGTCAGTGTCGAGCCAGCCTGGAGGATGAACACAGCCGCTGGATTGCCCTGCGCGTCGAGCGTCAGCGTCCCCGCTAGCGTTAGCGCGGCGCCGGCCGCGTAGACGCCCGGTGTGAGCGTGACGCCCCCCAGGTCCCCGTCGATCGGTGTCCCCGGGCCGCGCCCGACAGCATCGGTATAAGCGGTCGCGAGATCAGCATGCGCCTGGACGGCGGTAGCGTCTCCGGCGTGAAGGGTCCCGGTGATCGTGCCGGGCGGAAATCCGGTCACGGCCGTTCCCGGGCTGACCCCCACATCGCCGGTGACCGTCGACACTCCGGCGCTGGTCACTGTCGAGCCGCCGAGGACGGCGAACCCATCGGCAGCGCCAAGGACCACCGGAGCCGGGCCAAGGGCGGCGTGCGCGTCGCTCGCAAGAGACCCCAGCGCCACGAGCCAGCCGCAGGCGATCACCGGGACGATGCGATGCACGCGCACGATCAGCCGCTCTGCGGATGAGTAACGTGCTTGGCGGGGCGGCGGGCGAGCTTCCAAGCAGCGGTTGGTAGCGCGATCAACAGAGCAGTCGCCACGCCGAGTGCGATCACCATCCACCCGGGGGGGCCACTGCCTGCCGGTTTGGTGGTGGGGACCGTGTCGCGGGCGAGACGGTTGGCGAGGGCGCCGGTGAACTTAATCGTCCTGTTGATATGGATGGTCGCGATGCCCGCAGGGCGGATGGTTCCGAGTACGTGGTAGGTGCCTTCGCTGAGGTGCCCTGGCCAGGAGATGCGGTAGTTCAAGCTTCCGGGGAATAGCTGGCCGAGCGTTGAAGTGGAGGTGAAGATGACGCGCTTGCCGCGCAGGACGCGCAGCTTTACTCGCGCTTGCTCGGTGAGCTCGCTGCCGCCTGGGACCAGTCCAAGCACCAGGCCGGCACCGATCGGCGCGATGACCAGCTTCACAGAATGCAGAGATAGGCTGCGCGATAGCCGTCCGGGGAGGTGGATCGTGAGCGGTATGGCTTGGCGGCTGATGCGATAGAAGGTAAATTTCCTTCCTTTGGACTGCCTGTGGGCCGCAGCCACCGAGAAATCAGCCGCATTGATCGCGACGATCCCGGCGTAATGTGAGCCGCCCGCCGCCGCGGTGGGGACCCTCACCCTGTAGGCGACCTGGCGCCAGGCGTGCGGTCCTAGGCGCACCCGGCCGGCGCTGAGATGCAACCACCGGCCCGTCCCTGCCAGGCCGCGAGTGACATAGTCGGCGTTACCGTTACTAGCGTTGCGAATATCGGCGCGTTGCAGGATCACGGTTATCGGATGCCGCGATAGGTTGCGTACGAGTACCGCTCCCTTGAGCATGCGGCCCGGCGTGCCGTGCAAGCTAGGCGAGCTGGTCATGCCTACCGGAGACAGCGTGAACGCCCCTGGCGTCGGGGAGAGAGCCGCAGCAGACGCTGGCGCCGCCGCGAATGCGGCGAGCACCAGCGCAGCGGGCAGAGCTCTAGCACCAAAGCGACGACGCGCGCTGATCATTCTCATCATGGCGGGGCGTCTGGCCATCGCCGTTACGTGCCTACGCCGGCGGCGATTGTGTAGGTCAGCGTGTCACTGTACGCACCAGGTACCGCGTTGCCGGGGATCGTGACCGCGAGATTCTGGACACCGCCAGAGTCGGCGGCGAAGTCCCATTTACCGGCGCCTGTATTCACGGCTGCGTTCTCGATTGTGACCGCCGTGGCGCCCACCGCGAGCGAGCCGGCGATGGCCACTGGATGGGTGCTGGCGGGGGCCGGGTTACTCGCATCCGGGGTGGCGGTAGTCGGCGTCAGCGCGAGCCAGGTGCTGCCAAGGCTGCCGGCAATCGATGTCCCGCCGATCGACGGGGCGCCAGCCGAAACGCTGACGTTGTAAGCGGCGCCGTCGCCGATCGCGTCAGTCAGGCTCCATGCGCCCACCGATGTGTTAACCGTCTGGTTCGTGCCGGTCAGGATCGCCGTGAACGGCGCAATTGACGGGGCCGCGACCGTCAGCCCGCCGGCACTCAAGGTGCCAGTGGCGGCGGTCGTGGCAGCGTCCGCTGCGACTGGAGCCGCCGCGAAGGCACAGACCATGCCTAGCGCGACCGCGCTACGACGTACAGCAACACGATGAGTGAAACGCCAATGGTGACGATGAGAAGACATTGCTGTCCCTTCCTTGGGTAGCGAGCAACATCCAAACGTCACCCCTGGCAGCCTGGCGAACTCAGTTGAGTTCCATGGCTTTGCGAACCCGACTCGCGCCGGGGGTGCCGTTTATACAGCGATGCTTGCCCTAATTTGAGTCCGGCCTGACGCCGAACTCAAGGGTTATCGATCAGGACAGCATCAAAGGCAATCCGTCAAACGGACGATGCCAACAAAGCCAACGGTGAACTACGTCCACTGAACGGGGGAGGCCGGCCTACGCGCGTTGGCGTTGATCGACCTGGACGGGTTCAAGATCTACAACGACACGTTTGGGCACGTCCAGGGCGATTTGCCCAGCGGGAGGGCTTAGCGATGGGTCGCCACGCGTGGGGCGCGAAGTCTCGGTTGGGACGGAGGGAGAGAGGGGTTGGGTTGGAGGGGCGCAATCTTGCGGCCCCGTCCGGTGTTCCGGCTGGCTTTGTCGGCGTACATGGCGGCATCGGCGTCCCGGAGCAGATCGGCGGCCGCCGCGGTGGTGTTGCCGGCGATCGCGACTCCGACGCTCAACCCGATGGTGAGCGGCGAATCAGCGCTGATCTCGATTGGCTCCGTTACGGCGGAGCGAATTTGCGCCACGATCTGTTCCGCGCCTTCGGCTGTGGTGTCCTCGCACAGGATCACGAACTCGTCACCGCCCAGCCGGGCGACGAGGTCGCTTCTTCTGCTCGCGATTCGCTCTAGGCGATGGGCGACTTCGACGAGTACGCGATCGCCAACAGCATGGCCGTACTGGTCGTTGACGGGTTTGAAGCGGTCGAGGTCGAGGAAGATCACGGCGCTGCTTTCGTCGTGGCGGTGGTTCCTGGAGATCGCGATCTCGATCCGCGAGAGGAGCTGTGCTCGATTGGCGAGGCCGGTCAGACCGTCGTAGAGCGCCTGATGGACGAGCACGGCTTCCTGCTGTTTGCGTTCGATCGCATATGAGATTGCGCGGACGATGTGGCTGTGGTCAACCCGGCCCTTGACGAGGTAGTCCTGCGCGCCCTCGCGTACGGCAAGTAGTGCCAGGTTCTCGTCCTCTTGGCCGCTGAGCACGACGATCGCGACTCCCGGGGCGGTGGTTCGCACGCGTTTGACGGCTTCTAAGCCGTCGGCGTCGGGGAGTCCAAGGTCGAGCAGCACGCAGTTGAATGTGTCGCGTTCGAGTGCGCATATCGCTGTGGCGAGGCTGCCAGCGATGTCGGTCGTGTTCGGGGTGCCCCAGCCCTGTTCGAGTTGCGCCGCGACCACTCGGGCCTGAACGGGGCTGTCCTCCACGAGCAAGACCCGGGGCACGCCGAATCTGGAGTCGGGAGTGGACACGCGGGGACTATCGGCAGCAGAGCCGAGGGCAGTGAGCGCTGGGCCCAGCAGCGGACGGCTGGTAGGACCCGGTCGAGGTCAAGCGTCGAGGCATGCTGGCCGATACGACCGCTTATGCCTCCGGTAACGGCCCCAGACAGCTCATTACGCGAGGTGCTCGCCGGGTTGGTGGTCGAGCACAGCGTCGACGGGATCATCGCCGTCGGCGAGGATGGGGCGATCCTGGCTGTCAATACCGCCGCCGAGACGATGTTTGGCTACGACGAGTCAGACATCCTGGGACGCGACCTGTCAACCCTCATCTCGGTCGGCGCGGCTCGCCAGTTCGAGCGCCAGCCCGACCGCGAGACCGACGGGCTGCAGGTGAGGGACCTCGATCAGGGGACCGTCGGGCATCGGCGCAACGGCGACACGTTTCCGCTCGAATTCATCGTCAGCCAAGCTGTCGCCGATGGCCGTCCCTTCTCGGCCTGCGTCACCCGTGACATCACAGCGCAGGTCGGGCTCGCCGAGAGCGAGGCCCTGCATCGAGTGCTGACCGAGGCCTCGGGCGACATCATCGCGCGACTCGGCGCCGACGGCGTCTACAGATACGTGTCCCCGGCGTCAGAGCGGATCCTCGGGTATAGCGCCGAGGAGGTGATCGGACGGTCCTGGCTTGACTATCGCCACCCCGATGATCGGGTCAGGCAGATGGAGGCCATGGATCGTCTGCGGGCGGGCGAGCTTTCGATCACGCTGACTACCCGGGCCCGCCATAAGGATGGCCACTACGTGTGGCTCGAGACCCTGCTCACCGGGGTGATTGACGAGCGCACCGGTTGGAGCATGTTCAGCGTGTCGCGCGATGTCACTGACCGCAAGCGGGTCGAGACCGAGCTCCAGGAGAGCCGCCAGTTCCTGGCCTCCCTGGTCAGCAACGTGGCAGGGGCGATCTACCGGTGCGCCAACGACGGCGACTGGACGATGCAGTTCATCAGCGAGGAGATCCAAGCGATCTCGGGATATCCGGTTTCGGATTTCATCGACAATGCCGTCAGATCGTATGACTCGCTGATCTATCCGGAGGACCGTGACGAGGCCCATGCCGCCGTCGACGCGGCGGTCGCGAGGCGCGACCCGTACAGGCTCGAGTACCGGATCGTGAACGCCGCGGGCGCGATCGTGTGGGTGCACGAGCGTGGCTGTGGTGTCTTCGGCGAGGATGGCGATTTGCTCTACCTCGACGGCTCGATCTTTGACCACACCGAGCAGAAGCTCACCGAAGAAGCCCTTCGGCAGGCTCAGGCAGAGGCCGAGGCGGCGACGCTGGCGAAGTCAGAGTTCCTGGCCAACATGAGCCATGAGATCCGCACCCCGATGAATGCGATCATCGGGATGACGGGCTTGGTTTTGGACACGGACCTGTCCGCGGAGCAGCGCGAGTTTGTCGAGACGGTCCGCAATTCCGGGGATGCGCTGCTGAGCATCATCAATGACATCCTCGACTTCTCAAAGATCGAGGCCGGCAAGCTCGAGATCGAGACGACACGCTTCAACGTCCGCGAATGCGTCGAAGCGTCGCTGGATCTGGTCGCCTCTAGCGCCAATGCGAAAAGCCTCGAGCTCGTTGCCAGCATCGGCGACGCGGTGCCGAAGGTTGTGTTCGGAGACGTCACCCGCGTCCGCCAGATCCTGGTCAACCTGCTGGCCAACGCGGTCAAGTTCACCTCCGCGGGCGAAGTCGTGGTTCATCTCGAGAGCCGGCCGCTCGGATCCGAGCGCCATGAGCTCTATGTCACCGTGCAGGACACTGGCATCGGGATCCCTGACGATCGATTGGATCGTCTGTTCAAGTCCTTCAGCCAGGTCGATACGTCCACCACGCGCGAGTACGGTGGCACGGGCCTCGGCCTGGTGATCAGCCGTCGACTAACTGAGCTAATGGGCGGACGGATGTGGGTGGAGTCCGAGCTCGGCGTCGGCTCTCGCTTCCAATTCACGCTGCAAGTCCAAGCGGCTCACGAGCAGCCAGGCGATGAGGCGATCGGCGTTCGCCTCGAGGGCCGACGGATGCTGATCGTGGATGACAACGCGACAAACCGGCGCGTGCTCTCACTCCAGGCCAAGTCATGGGGAATGGACTGCGAAGCCACCGAGACTGGGGACCAGGCTCTGCGCTTGTTGCGCGCTGGGCGCCGGTTCGATGTTGCGGTGCTTGACATGCAGATGCCGGTCATGGACGGGATCCAACTCGGGCGCGAAATCCGCAACTTCCCCGATCACGATGACATGCCGCTCGTGATGCTCACTTCGCTCGGGCGCCGCGAAGAGGCGGCCGACGCGGTCGGCTTCGCGGCGTTCCTGCACAAGCCGAGTAAGTCCTCCTCGCTCTATAACGCCCTGGTCGGCGTGCTCGACGGACGCGTCGGATCACAGCCCGTCAAGTCCACACCGAGGCTGGACAAGGAAATGGCGTCGCGGCACCCGTTACGCATCCTCGTCGCCGAGGACAACGCGGTGAACCAGAAGGTCGCGATCAGCATGCTGGCTCGGATGGGTTACCCGTGCCAGATCGCCAATAACGGTCACGAGGCCGTGCTCGCCGTCCAAAGCGCCACCTATGACGTCGTGCTCATGGATGTGCTGATGCCCGAATTGGATGGCATGGGGGCCTCCCAGGCGATCCGTGCGCTCCCAGACCTAAAGCTCCAACCCCGGATAATCGCAATGACCGCCAACGCGATGGAGGGCGACCGCGAGACGTGTCTACAGGCTGGAATGGACGATTACGTCAGCAAACCGGTGCGAGTCGAAGAACTCGTCACCGCTCTGCTCCTGGTCCCCGCGACGCCGGACGGCGCCATTGCGTTGGACCAAAACGGGTCGCCCGCCGCCGGCCGGCCCGTCACTCCGGAGCAGAATGGTCTGAAGCGATCGACCGACGCGGCGGTCCTTCCCGTCAGCCAGCAGGACGCAGATGACCTGCTCGCCGCGCTGCGTGAAACGATCGGCGATCAGGCCGACAGCCTTTTAACCGAGCTGAGCGAACTCTTCCAAGAAGAAGGACCGCGATTGCTCGCCGCCATCCGCGAGGCGATCAACGACTCTGATCCCCAACGTCTAGCTGCGGCCGCGCACACCCTCAAGAGCAGCTCCGCCAGTCTCGGGAGCCAGGATCTCTCCAAGGTGTGCGAGCAACTCGAAACGCTCGGACGCACCGGCACCACAACTGGCGCCGCCGACCACATCGCGTCACTCGACCAGGACTACACCCGCTTCACAGCGATCCTTGACCTCGCGGCGCGACAAAGCGCGTCTTCGCCCGGCGGCTAGGCCCTGGCTTGGCAGCTACCGGCTGATCTGAGAATCGCCCCGGCCGATCCTACGGGTGGCCGGCTGCAACGACGCGACCGTCAGCGCCGAGGGCGAAGCCGTTGAGGCCGAACCGCTCCGCCAGCAGGTCAGGGATCGCATCGCGTTCCACAGGCGTGACCGTCGACTCGGCGGGCGTCGCCTCGGTCAGCGTGAGCCCGTCCCCGTCGCTCAGTGCCACCGAGCCACCCCAGTCGCTGAGCGCAACCAAGCTCCCATCGTCGTGGTATCTGCTCGCGATCAACCCGGTCACGAACGGCGAGCGGGGATGTGTCGAGGTGAACCAGTTCTGGACCGCGATGTCGACCGGCGGCACCGGCTCGGGCACGAATCCGTACTGGTCACCCCAACCGGACTCGCTCGCCGCCTGGAGCACGTACTCCGGCCCGTCCTGGACGACCCGGAATCTCCAACCGGATTGCTCGTACTCGCCACCGGGGCCGAACGGGATCGGCTCGAGCAGCGTGCCGCGACCGAATCCGGCATCCGCGTGCCAGGCCTCGCCGCCGGCAAGCACCCGCACGACGAGGTGGCTCGGCGGGCGCACGACGCCGCCGACGCGGACCCGCGCCAGCATCAGGTCGACCTCGAGCCCGAGCGCTTCGAGCGCGGTCGCGAGGACCAGGTTCTGCTCGAAGCAGTAGCCACCGCGGTGGTCGCGCACCAGCTTGCGCTCGAGGTCGTCGATCGCGAGCGACACCGGGACGCCACGGTGCGGGTCGAGGTTCTCGAACGGGATCGTGGTCGTGTGGGCGCGGTGGACCTCCGCCATACCCGGGCGCCCGCTCAGCCCGATCCGCGCCAGGTACGCGTCGAGGTCGAACACGGCCGGCGACTGTACTACGTCCTTCGATTCGGGCTGGATGGAATCGTTGACGCGGCGCACGCGCGTCCGCAAGCTGTGTCCGATCGTTATTCGCCCTGAGGAGGAGCAATGCTGTCGAAGCGCGCCCGTGCTGGGCTGGTCGCTGTACTTCTTGCGGTGTTCGTCGCTGGCGCTGCTGCGCTGGCAGAGGGCCACCAGACGCCCGGCGTCGTGTATTCGGTGCGGGCGCTGCCTACGCTGGGCGGTCAGCTGACCAATTCCGGCATCGGCATCAACGGGCGCGGGTGGGTCTCCGGCACGTCTGATCTCGCGGGAGACGTGGTCACGCGGGCGGTATTGTGGCGCCACGGTCATCGCAAGGACTTGGGCACGCTCGGCGGGGACAACAGCGCAGTGGCCTTTCCGTCCCACAACAATTCGTTCGTGGTCGGGGTCGCTGAAACGGCCAAGCTCAACCCCCATGGCGAGGATTGGAGCTGCAACGCGTTCTTTGTCGGCGCGCCGTCCCTGCACGACTGCGTCGGTGTCGTCTGGCAGGGTGACGAGGCCCATCCGCTTCCCACGCTCGGCGGGGATAACGGCTTCGCGGCGGGCTCTAACCGGATGGGCCAGATTGTCGGCTGGGCGGAGAACGGCACAGCTGATCCCAGTTGCACCGGTACTCAAGTGGAGCAGTTCCGCGCCGTGGTCTGGGCGCGGGGGACCCATCGTCCGCGAGAGCTGGACCCGCTCACCGGAGACTCGACCAGTGCCGCGGTGGCCATCAACGACCGCGGGGAGGTGGTCGGAATCTCAGGAGCGTGTGGAACCGCCGTCGGCGGCGTGAGCGCCCGACACGCGGTGGTGTGGGATGCGAAAGGACAGCCACGTGATCTGGGCAATATCGGCGGGAAGCAGTGGAACACGCCGGATGCCATCAACGACCGCGGAGTGGTGACCGGGTTCGCGAACGTCCCCGGCGGAGCGACCGAGGCCAGCCTGTACCCGCACGCGTTCATCTGGACCGCGCAGACGGGCATGACCGATCTCGGCACACTCCCCGGTGACAAGATCTCCGAGGGCCTCGGGATCAACGATCGGGATCAGGTCGTCGGCGAGTCCTGCCAAGAGCATTTCGTGGATTGCCGCGCTTTCATCTGGCAGGACGATCACATGTCGAACCTGAACGAGGTCGCGACGGCCTTCCCGGGCACGCTCGTCAACGCCGGTGACATCAACGACCGCGGGCAGATCACCGGCCAGCTACGGAACGGCTCGAGCACCGCGCCGTACCTCGCGACACCCGAACGCGGGCAATGAACGCCAGGAGTGTCAAATCAACGAGCGCCAGGAGTGTCAACCGCGACGGGCGGCGTAGGTGTCCGGCAGGCCGCCGCTGGCCACCACGACGCTGGTGGCCAGCGGGGTGCGTTGATAGAGGACCCGCCGGCCCGCCCGCCACGAGGTGACCAGCCCCGACCGGCGTAGAACACCGAGGTGAGCACTGACGCCGGGCATGCTCTGCCCCAGCTCCCGAGCCAGATCGGAGGTCGACTTCGGTAGCGCTACGGCGAGCAGGATCGCTGCTCGGCTGCTGCCCAGAAGCGCGGCGAGCGGGTCACCGTCCTGGGCGGGCAACTGGGCTGTCGGCCACAAGTCACCGATGCCGCGTGGGCCATAAGTGATCACAGGCGCCGCACCAGTGCTCACATCGACCATGACGTAAGGCCACGCGAACACGCACGGCACCAGCACAAGCCCCGAACCACGCAGCTGGTGCTCATCACCGGCGCGACTGCGGACGGTGATCGCCTGCTCGGCGAGTTCGAGTCCGGGATGCAGGTCAGAGATCAGCTCTCGAATGCCGCCACGTGCCAGCCTCGCGGCTCGATACGCGACATCGGCGTCAAGGACGGCACGGATGTGCGCCCAAAACGGCGCGAGGGCAACTGTCCAGTACTGCCACAGGGCTGCGGCGATCCGCGGACCAGCGTCGCGGCGGAGCACGCGCTGCGCCGCCGCCGGAAGTTCGCCACCCCAGACCGTCTCCAGATCCGTGCGCAGCCGTTCGGGGGGGAGCTCAGCCACGAGCGCGAGTTGATCATCGATCGTTGTCGCGGGCTCGTGGGCCCCGGCAAGCAAGAAGCTGGCCACATGGGGACGCGGTGCCGGAACGATCGCCCGCAGAACCTCGGTGTCGACATCGCGCAGACGAGGACTAGTCTGCTCAAACCACTCCCGGTGCGGCTCCGGAATCGTGCCCAGATGCAACACGTAGAGACTTTCAGCCACCTCGGCCAGCGGCGAATAGGCGAACCGCATCCGCTCGAGATCGCCCGGGCCCAGCCGCAACGTAATCACACGGCAACGATAGAGCGCCTGTCATCGGTCAGCGGTGGCTATGGGGTTCCGGCCTCTAAATTCCGGGCATGGCGAGCGCGCGCAACGAGGATCTGAGGACGCTCGCGCAGCGCGTCGCGGACTGCCTTCCGGCTGTCACAAAACTCGTCGCGAAATGATTGGTCGGATGCGAGCAAGGCCCCAGCTTGCCTCTGAAGGCGGTGACGCTGAGCGGCTGGCCGCTGTGCTCCGGCAGGCGCCACTGGTGATGGAGGCGTTGCGCGTGGCTCGCGATGTCAATCCGCCCGACTGGCTCATCAGCGCTGGGGCCGTACGCGATGCCGTTTGGGATGCGGCTCATGACCGACCGCTCACCGCGGCGCCACGCGATGTCGATGTCGGGTTCTTCGATGCCGCTGACCTAACGCCCGAGCGCGACCACAGGGTCGAGGCGGCGCTCCGCGAGCGAGCGCCGCACCTGCCGTGGGATGCGAAGAATCAGGCGGCGGTGCACCTCTGGTATCCGCGTACCTTCGGGATCGAGGTGGCGCCGTTTCTGTCCTGCGCGGAGGCGGTGGCGACGTTTCCTGAGACGGCGACGTGCGTCGGCGTGAGGCTCCTGGCCGACGACGACATGCTCGTGGTCGCACCCCACGGTCTCGGCGACCTGTTCGCGTGCGTCTGCCGCCACAACACGACGCGCGTATCGGCGCGGTTCTACCAAGAGCGGGTAGCCGGCAAGCAATGGTCGAGCCGGTGGCCGAAGATGCGCTACGTCGCTTGACAGGTATATGCCGGCTGAGTGTCAGCTTCCGGGGGCTGTGACGTAGGCCTCCCTCATGCGCTCGGACACCGATGGGTGGCGTTTCTGCCGGTGTGGCTGGTCGAGGTGCACCTCGCGCAGTTCGTCCATGAACTCGGCCCAGAGCTCCGGGCCTCCCTCCGCTAGCAGCTCGGCACGCACCCGAAGGCGCGGTGTCGTTTTCCGGTGGCGGACCCCCCAGGCACCGAGCTCCGCGATGACTGGGACGAGCTCGATGGCTGCCTCGGTGAGGGTGTATTCGACGCGTTGCCCGGGGCGCGCGGCGGCGCGGGTTAGCAGTCCGGCGGCCACGAGCCGCTTGAGTCGGTCAGCGAGGATGTTGGATGCGATGCCCTCTTCGGAGCCAGTGAGCAGCTCACGGAAGTAGCGGCGATCTCCGAACATCACGTCACGAAGCACGAGGAGGCTCCAGCGATCGCCGAATGCCTCGACGGCCATGTTGATGGGACATCCCGAGCGCAAGTCGTTGCGCATAAGCGGCTCCTGCCGAACTGGTTGCAGTTTACCAGCAGTCATGGTAGCGTCGGCAGAGTGATTGCAAACCGCAATTGGTTATGGAACCGAGGAGGCGAGCATGGCGCCTGACGAGGTAATTGCCGAAATCCATGGGTTCAGTGATCCCGACGCCACGCCGATGCCGTGGTCGGCGGGCCTTGAGCAGGTCATCGGCGCTGACACGTTTTGGCTATCGACAGTCCGTCCCGATGGGAGGCCGCACGTGACGCCGCTGATCGCTGTGTGGCATGACGACGCAATCTGGTTCTCAACCGGGCCGCAGGAGCGCAAGGCGAAGAATCTTGCGGCCAATCCGGCGTGCGTTTTGACGGCCGGCTGTAGCGAGCTCGTCCGAGGGGCGTTCGATGTTGTTCTCGAGGGGGAGGCGGAGCAGGTCACAGTGAACGCCGAGCTTGAACCGATCGCCGCGGCGTTCACAGCCAAGTACGGGACTGAGACCTGGGATTACGAGGCGGGCGAGGGCGCGTTCATCCACCGGGGGGCCGCTGCCCGCGCGATTGTCTTCCGGGTGCGGCCCGTGCGTGGCCTGGGGTTTCGTAAGGGCGACAGCTTCAGCCAGACGACTTGGCGGTTTGCCCGATGAGCACAGGTCTTCAGGACGAGATCCAGACGGTGATCGACGAGCGCATCGCCTCGGGGGCCGAGATCGGGCTTCAGGTCGCAGTGCTCCACGAGGGCCGGCCCATCGTCGATGCCGTCGCCGGCGTCGCCGATCAGCGCACCGGCCACCCCGTGACAGCCGGCACGCTGTTCTTCGCGACCTCGGCGGGCAAGGGGGTCGCTTCCTCGGTCGCGCATGTGCTTGTCGAGCATGGTGAGCTTGCATATGACCAGCGTGTGGCGGATGTTTGGCCGGAGTTCGCCGCGCACGGCAAGGACGGTGTGACACTCGCCGACATCCTGGTGCACTCCGCCGGCGTGCCGGGGTTGTGGCCACAGATCACGCCCGAGGAGCTGGGCGACTCCGAACGCGTTTGCGCGTTCATTGCCGATCAGCCACCATGGTGGACGCCCGGCACGATGACGGGGTACCACGCGCTGACCTTTGGGTTCATACTCGGTGAGTTCGTTCGCCGGGCGACGGGACGCACGCTCGCCTCGGTGTTGCGCGAGGAGATCGCGGCGCCGCTCGGCGTCGCCGACGAGCTGCACTTCGGCGTACCTCACCACCTCCTGCCACGAGTTGCCCGTGTAGGTCCGGAGGGTGCCGCGCCACCACGGCCAGAGCCCGGCTCGCCGCTCGACCGCGCCATCCCGCCCGGCGTGCAACCAACCGCCGCCTTCGCCAACCGAGACGACATCCTGGCGGCCGACATTCCATCGCAGGGCACGATGAGCGCACGCGCCGCCGCGCGGATGTACGCCGCGCTCCTCGGTCACATCGACGGTGTCAAGCTCATTTCGCCCGAGCGCCTGCAAAAAATCGCTGCACCCGCGTTCTCCGGCATTGATCAGGTGATGGGCTTCGCAACTACCTGGGCGCTCGGTTACAGCCCTGCGCGTATGGGGAGCACACAGCCGCGTCCGGGTTCGACGTTCGGAATGGTCGGCTCCAACGGGACCGCCGCGTTCGCTGACATCGACTCTGGGCTTGTCGTCGCCGTCATGCGCAACCACATCGCCGCGGACTACTCCGCGGTCGCCGCGCTCGACGACATCGTCACCGCAAACCACGCCTGATTGCCCCATATGGATGGTCAGCCGTAACGGGGACGACTGTATAGGAACTTTCAAGGCCCCTTGACCTGAAGCCAACCTTGAGCTGGCAAGCTGGCAGGCTCAACTATCGAGGAGGACGCGATGTCAGCTCAACAACCACAAATTGCTGAAGGCGATCCGATCGCCTGCTCACTCGATCACCTCGGAGCCCGAGACCGTCGGCTCGAGTGGCAGCACCTGATTCGCAGCTCCCTGTCCAGCCGCTCCGAGACTCCCACCGGGGTGAGGCTCGCCTTTGTTGCCTCGCCGGAGCTCGACCGCCAGCTGGCGAAGCTCGTCGAACTCGAACGCGAATGCTGCGCTTTCGCGCGCTGGACGATCACGCGTGAGGACGGCGAGACCGTACTCCGGGCCGACAGCGATGGCGAGGGCGCCCACGCGATCCAGCAGATCTTTCGAGGTTGACCCCTGGCAGCTCTCCCCGACTCAGGAGGCCGTAGGCGGGGTGCTGATGGTGGGGCTGTCCAGTTGAGTGAGGCGCTCAGCGAGCCGGCGCATGGCCTGCTCATTGACGCGTTTGACCGCCGCGCGGGCCAGAGGAGCGGCGAGGCGTTCGCCGAGCGGCGCCTGCTGCCAGGCGTATTCGAAGCTGATGCGCGTTCCGCCATCCGGAAGATCTGTGAGCCGGTAGGTGCCGCGCGCAACCCGGCGGCCGTTGGCGCCGATGTTCTGCTCGACGATCGTGGTCGGGGGGTCAGCGGAGATGACCTCCATCTCGATCGCATCGGAGCGACCCCCGGCTCTCGAGGTCAGCTCCGCCTTGGAGCCGACTCCGCGCTCGGGACCCGAGCACGTCCAATCGGTGAGGACGTGATCGGTGAAGGACTCATGGTTGGCCAGCACGTCAAGGAAGTCGTAGACGGTGGCGCGGGACTGCGGAACGTCGATGGAAACCTGCACGGGCTTGATCATGTACGAGATGGTCCATCGAGTCGGGTTGGGCGTCAACTCTCCCGAGTGCTGCCATCGGCCGGGTGTCGGTTGATCCTCAGGCGGCGATCAGGTCGTCCGTCGTTTGGACGGACGCGAACTCACCCTGGAGATTTGCGGCGGTGGCGTCGGCAAGCTGATCGGCCGTGATGAGACGCCCGTCGGGATGGTGACGGTCGAATGTATGAGTCGCATCGAGCGCGAAAAACGTGCGATATCCGAGGTTGCCAGCCATCCGTGCGGTCGTCTCGCAGCAGTGGTTGGTCGTGATTCCGGCAACGACCACGCTGCTGATTCCGGCCGCCTGGAGCCAGCCGTGGAGGTCCGGCTCGCCGTAGAAGGCAGAGTTGACGTGCTTGACGACCAGCAGGTCGGGGGCGCCGCGAATGATGTCCTTGAACTGGTTGCCGACGGTGCCCGACCTCAGCGGGGAACCGGGCTCAATGGAATCGTGGCGCACGAAGACGATTGGCCAGCCCCGCGAACGCCAGCGCCCAAGCAGCCGGACGATGTTCGGCTCACAGGCCGGGTTATTGCGCTGACCCCAACTCGGATCCTCAAACGCGCGTTGCACGTCAATCAACAGCAGGGCAGCTCGATCAAGCTTCTCACGCTCGCTCACGAACACATTGTGCCCGCGCATCCGCGTGCAGCTGACGAGAGCCCAACGTATGTTCAACTCGTAGAGTCGGCGGCACGCCGTCCCAGACGTTCGGCGGCGAGCGCACACCAATTGATGTTCTCGCGCTCGTAGGCGATCCCGCGCGCGAGTGTGAGGCTGGGCCCGAGATCGGTTCCGTCGGGGTCAGCAAGGGCGTCTGATTGGCGTTCGTAGCGCTCGAGCTTGGCGGCCGATTCTGCGGCGCGCTGGTTGAGCGCGGCGATCAGCGCCTGGGGATCCGCGACGCTGGCGGCGTACACCTTTACGGCCAGATCCTCTTTGAGGAGACCGGGTTTGGTCGGGGCAGCCGCGAACTCCCGCAGCTCCTCTCGTCCCGCCTTGGAAATTGTGAACATGCGCTTGTCGGGGCGAACTCGCTGGCGTACCGTCCGGCCCCGGATCAGTCCTTGTTGCTCGAGCTGGCGCAGTTCACCGTAGATCTGCTGGGGCAGGGCATGCCAGAAATTGGCGACCGAGGCGTCGAAGCGCTTAGCCAGTTCATACCCCGAGGCGTCAGCGTCGAGCAGGGTCGCAAGGACTGCGTGTCGGAGTGCCATCACCAGAACAATAGACAATTCCTTGTCTAGCCAAATTTTGCTCTATACTGTTTCTCATGACGAGCATCGACGATAAGAGCCTGCATCCCTTCCGCGTCGCCGCCGAAAGTCACGACATTGATGCCCTCCTGGCGCTCCTCGCTCCTGACGTCGTCCTGCACAGTCCGGTGACCTTCGCGCCGTATTCCGGCAAAGAGACCGTCGGCAAGTTGCTGCGGCTGGTGTCTGAAACCTTCGACGGCTGGAGATGCGTCACGGAGGTCGAGGGCCCTGACGGAATCATCGGATTCGTGTTCCGCACCCGCGTGGGCGATCGTGAACTTGAAGGGTTGGACCTGTTGCGACTCGACGCCGATGGGCTCATCGCCGAGTTGACCGTGATGATCCGGCCCCTGTCGGGGTTGATTGCGCTCGCCCAGGCAATCGGTCCGAAGGTGGATGCCGTCGGGCTCACCACCACAACGGATGACCAGGCGTGAGGCGGCTCTAAGACCCAACCCGCTGCCCTCAATGTGCGTCCTCGGGATGCTGGTGAGCATCGCTCCTAGGGAGCTCACGCAGTCCGCCGGAAAGGGTTGCGGCGAGGGCGACGGCGAGGGTCCACGCGGCAAGGACCAGTACGGTCGCGGTCTCGCCAGTGTGTTGAAACAGCTCGCCAATGGCGAGGGGTCCGATCCATCCGATCGACCCGGCGATGAAGGACGCGGTCGCCTGTACCCGGCCGCTGAGATGTTCGGGCGTGAGCGCGATGCGCTGTCCCACGACGACTGAGCTGCTCAGAGCCAGCGGCATGAACATGACGGCGACGAGAACGCCGACCAGAATCGCGGCGTGGGTCACGAGCAAAACCGGGACCAAGGCAGCCGCGAACCAGGGTTCGGCGAGCACTGACCATCGCATGGAGAGTCGCTGCCGCGCGGGCCGTGCCACAAGCGCGCTCGCGACGCCGCCGGCGCCGATGATCGCGAACGCGACGCCGATCGCTGTCGAGCTGGCGCCGTGGTGGCGTGCGATCAGGATGGTGAGCAGTTCGACGGAGGCCAGGGTGACGTTGGCTGCGCGGCGATCAACGCGACTGACCACAACGCCGCGTTGAGGAACGCCACCGCCATGATCTGCCACAACGGCGGGCGGCTGATCGCAAGCATGACGACCGGGCTGCCCATCGCGACCGCCCGTCCGACCGCGCAGACGATCATGACCCGTCGGCGATCCCAGCGGTCGACGAGCACCCCTGCTGGCAAGGGTGTCAAGGGATAGGCCAGCGACCGCGCCAGCCCGACGAGGCCCGCCTTCGCCGGCGAGCCGGTCAGCGCCAGAACGAGCAGCGGCATCGCGACCGAGGTGGCCTGCGACCCGACCTCCGACAACGCATCCCCCACCCAAAGCAGGGTGAAATTGCGGTTGGCTGACAGCCCCGCTCCCCGACCAGCCGGGGAGGCACGGCCCTGAGACGATGACATGCACCTGACTCCTCACCGGGCCGAACAACTGGTCGGCCCGTCGTAGACGCGGATACCGAGCAGCTCCAGACGGAGCTGCTCCAGCGCGTCTTACGGCGGCGTCAAGCGAAGGAAAGCCGACACGGTCCCCGGGAGGGTATGCGCGGCGGTCTTGTTGTGCAACCGGGGTGCCGGACTTCCGTACCCGAACGATCATTCGGCGACGACTTTCGTGACGCCGGGACGTCATGACCGGTGACGTCGACGAACGAGCGAACGATGCGAGGATCCGAACATGATCGAGCCAGCGCTGGCCCGCGCGCGCAGCGGCGACGAGCAGGCGTTCAGCGAGCTGACCGCGCCCTATCGCCGTGAGCTGCATGTGCACTGCTATCGGATCGTCGGGTCCGTGCAGGATGCGGAGGACCTCCTCCAAGAGACGTTGCTGGCCGCTTGGCGCTCGCTCGATCAGTTCGAGGGTCGGGCATCGTTTCGAGCCTGGCTGTATCGAATCGCCACCAACCGCTGCCTGGATGCGCTGCGCAGTCGTCGCCGCCGGGGCGAGGACCTGCATCCCATGACCGAACCCCCCAAACCGACCCGGCTGGCGGAACCCATCTGGCTCGAGCCCTATCCGGACGCCATGCTCGAGGGGATCCCCGATGGGGCTCCCGGACCGCAGGCTCGGTATGAGAGCAAGGAGGCGATCGCGCTCGCGTTCACTGCCGGTCTGCAACACCTTCCGCCTTCCCAGCGCGCCGTGCTGGTGCTGCGCGACGTCCTCGGCTACCGCGCGAGTGAGGTGTCAGAGATGCTGGACAGCACCGAAGCATCCGTGAACAGCCTGCTCAGCCGCGCTCGGCGCGCGTTTGAGACCCGGCTCCCAGCCGCCAGCCGCGACCGAGCGCCCGTTCCTGATTCCACCCGCGAGCGCGCCGTCGTCGGCCATTTCGCTGACGCCGTCGAGGCGGGTGACACGGACCGCGTCATTGCGCTGCTCACCGATGACGCTTGGCTGACCATGCCGCCCCAGCCGTACGAGTACCAGGGCGGCGTTGCGATCGCCGCGTTTCTGGCGGACCGCGCCGTTCGCCGCGGGGCGGCGCTCCGCTTGGTACCAACGCGCGCGAACAACCAGCCCGCGTTCGGATGCTATTTCCCCGCGCCTCACACCGAGATCGCGAGGCCGTACGGGCTGCTCGTCCTCACGCTCGCGGCCGATCGGATCTCGGAGATCACCTGGTTTGCCGACACCAGTGTGTTCTCGAACTTCGGGCTGCCGCGGATCCTGCCCGCAGGGCCGCAGTGATGCATGGCGGCTCGCCCCGCAAGGCATCACTGCGTTGCTGGGCGAGCCGCTGCCAATCAGGCTCCCGTCGTCCCGAGATCGTCTGAGCGTCCGGCTTCGATGCGGGACCATTGCGCGTAGGGGCGTCCGTTTGTGCGATAGGTCATGTTGGCCTTTGACTGGGGCCAGCCGGGAGGAGAGTCCTCCCACGGCTCCTGCCGCCCGTACACCGTCAGGTCCAGCAGTCCATAGCTGTTGTCCAGCGCCTCGTCACCGCGGCCAGTGGTCCAGTAGGTTTCGAACACACGGTCACCTTGCCGGACGTAGCACACGACGTGAAACATCCCGATCTGCCGGCCGACCAGCAGCGTGTCAAGTGACTGTTGGGCTGAGTACCACGGGACGTCCCAGCCCATGAAGTCGCGGTAGCGCACGCTCTCCTCGTACGGCCCCTGGCACAGGGTGGCGTAGGTGACATCCCGGGAATGCAGGATCGAGAGCTCGCGGACCTGCCCGTTGTAGAAGGTGCATCCCTCGCATTGGTCCTTTGCGGGTTGGCCGTCGTACCACATGTGGTAATAGGCGATCAGCTGCTGGCGACCCTCGAACACGTCCAGCAGCGTGACCGGCCCGTTCGGGCCGATCACCGTTGCGGTCGCATCCACCTCGACCATCGGGAGTCGGCGGCGGGCCGCGGCGATAGCGTCGCCCTCGTGCGTGTGCGCCTTCTCTCGGCTCCTCAGCGTGTCGAGCTCGGCTTGAAATGCCGCCCGGTCGACGATGGTGGGGATCTCGTGCATGGTCACTCCTTTGCGTGGTGTGTGATCGATTTCTGGTCGGGTCATTCCGTGGCCAGGGCGTGGTGCGCGTCACTGCTGTGGCGCTTGCTGACCGCCGGCGAACGCCCACGCCGTCCTGCGAGCGCGAAGACCGCCGGTGGCGCACTCAGCGCGATCGCTCCGAGCACCCAGAACGTCTCGTGAAAGCCGCCGGTCAGGGCTGACGGTGCGGCGAGGCCTGCGTGGAGGAGGGTGCTCGTTGCGCCGACCGCGACGCTGGAGGCGATCGCGGTCCCGATCGCCGCGCCGAACTGCGTCGAGGTGTTCAGCAGCCCGGAGGCCAGTCCCGACTGGTGCTCGGCCACGCCCTGGAGCGCGGCGACCGAGATCGGGATGAACGAGAACGCCGTCCCGGCACCGGCGATGACGAAAGGCCCGGCGAGGTTGGCCAGGAAATGCCCGTGAACAGGCACCTGCGTGGCCCAGATGATCCCGGTCCCAATCAGGGTCATACCGATCGCCATCACGAGCTTCGGCCCCGCCCGCGTCACGAGCAGCTGAGATACGGCGGCGAGCATCATTGACGTCACCGATGCGGCCAGCCATGCGGCCCCGGTCTGCAGGGCGCTGTAGTGCAGCACCTGCTGCATGTACAGCGTGCCGGCGAACACGAACGCGAAGAAGCTCGAGCCCAGTAACAGCCCGGCCACGTTCGCGGCCGCGAGCGTCCGTTGACGGAAGATCGACAACGGCAGCAGCGGATCGTCGACGCGGCGCTCGATCACGATGAACGCGGCCAGGACCGCGGCGGCCGCGCCGAGCACCGCGATCGTGCGGGATGCACCCCAGCCGTAGTGCGGTGCCTGACCGATCGCGTCCACTAGGAGCACAAGCCCCGCCGTGCCCGTGATCGCGCCGAAAGCATCAAACCGCCGACGAGTCGTGGCGAGCCGGCTGTCGGGGACGATCCGCGGCGCGAGCGCGAGGGCGGTCGCCCCGATCGGGACGTTCAGATAGAAGATGTACTGCCACCCGAGGTAGCGGGTGATCACTCCGCCGGCAATCAGTCCAACCGTCCCGCCGCCAGCTCCCAGTCCACCCCAGATGCCCAGCGCCTTGTTGCGCTCGGCGCCCTCCGTGAACGTGTTCATGACGATCGAGAGCGCGGCGGGCAGCATCAGCGCCGCACCCAGTCCCTGCGCGGCGCGCATCGCGATCAGGAACCCGGCGCCGTCGGCGAGCGCGCACGCCAGTGACGCCGCCGTGAACACGCCGAGTCCGAGCATCAGGATCCGGCGACGGCCGAACAGATCCGCCGCGCGGCCGCCGAGCAGCAGAAAGCCCCCAAAGGTCAGCGCGTACGCGGTCGCGACCCACTGCAAGTTGGTCTCGCTGAAGTGCAGATCGCGGCCGATGGTGGGCAGCGACACGTTGACGATCGTCAGATCGATCGTCGTGATGAAGTACGCCACGCCCAGCAGCGCAAAGGTGAACCAGCGATTGATGTGCCTCGTCGGCGTCATTCGAGCCTCCATTCCAGCCGTTTTGGTCCGGTCTAGAAGTCAAGGCGTCGGCGGGCGGCAAAACTGAGCGGCGAATTCACGTGGCGTTTGTCCAGCCAGCAGGCCCAGGGTCACCGAGCCCGAGGATCAGCGAGTCAGCAGGTGTTCCTGGCGCTCGGAACGCTCCCGCGACAAGCCGCGCCGGCGCCGCGCTCGAGCTGTGCGTGCCGCTGCGTTGGCCAAAAGGTCGGCCCCCAGGATCACGAGCAACGGCCAATAGGCTGCGATGCCTCGGTGCCAATCACCGATCAAGAGAATCAGCGCCCAGACGCCGACAAACACCCCGAGCATCGAACAAAGGCTGACCAAAGCCGTCAGGTAAGGGGTGTCCTCGTAGTCGGAGAACATAAGTGTTTGGTTCCCTCAGGCGGCCAAAACAAACGGCAGCCGCTGCCGGGACGTGTGGATGAAAGTCCGTCACAGGTAGTCAAGGCCTGGAAAGTTCGGCTCGTCGCCGCGACCAGCCGGCGTCATGTCAAGCACATGCCAGATCGGCCAGATCAGGTCGACGTGGCGCGTTTCCTCCCCCTGCGGTCCCTTGGCGAAGAGCAACTCGCTGGCCCAGAAATGCCGAATGCGGTCGGCTTCGCGCACGAACACGTTGAGGATCGGACGCTGTTCACCGTCTCCCGTCTCGGCCTGGTAGTCGCGGTTGTAGGCGTTGTTACGCGAAGACAGCAGGCGCAGGTTGCCCCAGCCGCGCTCTCGCGCGAACTCGCCGATCCGGTCAGGATCTGATTTGGCGACGGCGGCCAGGTTCACACGCTGGGCCAGGTGAGGCGCCGCGCCGTTGAGCCCGTCCAGAATGGAGGTGCATGAGGGACACGGCGTCTCGGTCAGTGGCCACACGGTGGTTTCGCCGGCGGCAGCCGCCGGACGCGTGTCGCCCGAGTTGCGCGGGAACATGAAGCTGTAGATGACCAGCGTGTCCTTCCCCGGGGAGAAGAGCTCGGAGAATTTGACCTCGCCACCGCCACCGGCGGCCTCGAAGCGGTAATCATCGGGCACCGTCCCACCCAGCGGCAGAGCACGCCGCTGCGCCGCGACCCGCTCGATCGCCTGACGGAGCTCGACCTCGGCCTCGAGCAAGCGGTTGCGCTCGCGGCGGTACTCATCGGACTCGCCAGGAAAGCCAACATCGTGTTGCGTCACCTCGTGCTCCTTCCGCGTACCCGCTTCGGACTCCAAGACCTGGAGATCTGCGCACCCTATGACACGGCGATCTCTTCAGTCCGCGCTATGGGCTGGTGCCGTCGCCTTTCGCAGCCATTCATCAGCGAGGATCGCGTAGATGACGAGATCGCCCCACTCGCCCTTGAACCACTCGTTACTGCGGAAGTGGGCCTCCCGGCGCATCCCCAACCTGGAGGCCAGTCGCGCCGAGGCGTCATTGCGGGCGTCCATTTGGGCGACCACTCGGTGCAGTCCCAGGCCGGCGGCGGGGTTGAAGGCGAGATCCAGGACGGCGGCACACGCCTCCGTTGCGTAGCCCTGGCGGGCGACGTCGGGGTGAAAAACGTAGCCGAGCTCTCCGCCGCCATGCTTGGCGGACCGGAAGAACAGCACCACGTCACCCACCAGCCGTCCACTGTCGGCCAGTGCCACCCCGAGCGTCAGCGCTTCACCTTCAACCGTAATCGCGCTGCGTCCGAGATCGCCGGCCAGCCGAGCAGTCAGTGTCTGCTCATTCATTGGCTCGAAGGGGAGATAACGGCACACGTCGGGACGACCGCGGTAGGCCAACAGTGCCCCCATGTCGTCGAGCGTCAGCGGGCGGAGCCGGAGCCGCTCGGTGGCGATCGGATAGGACGGCCGAAGCAGCACCGGCGCATTATCGCCCGCGATCCGTGGCGCCGGCCGGTCGCGGTCAGTCGAGGTCGAACGCGGCGTGGATCGCTGCCGTGAGGTCGCTCTCCTGCTCATCTAGGAGGCGGCCAACCCGCCGGCCGAGCGTGTCAACTGGAATCGTGGTGATGTGGTCGCATGCGATCACGCACTGTCCCTCAAGTCCGTTCGGCGTCCCGAGCGGAACCTCCGTCGATAGCCCACGGATCGTCGTCGTAATCGGCGCGACCGTCACCGTGTTCATATGAGGTTGGACGAGCTCTCGCGTCAGCACCAGCACTGGACGCGACTTGTCAAGTTGAGCGAGGTGGATCGCTCGCATCAGCTCTGGGCCGGAATGCGAGCAGCGTATTCGTCGAGGCCGGCCAGCTCCGGGTCTGGCCCTGTCGCAGCGAGGATCTCCGCATCTCGGGCGGCGGCCGTCCGACGCCGCTCACGCTCGAGCGCGCGCGCGACGACGGCCGCGCGGCTGCGCTGCCCGCCACTGCTCACGACCTCGTCGACAAACTCCACGAGATCGTCAGCCAGCCGCACCGCGATCTGCTTGCTCATACCACGATGGTAGCAATTTGGGATGCAGATCCACGGCCACCAGCACGACCACGATAGGTCCTGACGAATACGGGAAAATGACATCGTGGATCTTGGACTGAGCGACCGGGTTTACCTCGTGACCGGCGGCAGCCGCGGCCTTGGGTTCGCTGCAGCCGAGGCACTCGTCGCAGACGGGGCGCGCGTCGTCCTCAGCGCCCCTCACGAGGCGACGGCTTCTGCGGCCGCCGCCCGACTGTCGCAGAACGCCGCCACGCCCGGCGGAGTCACCTGGGTGGTCGCGGATAACAGCGACCCCGCGACTCCGGACCGACTGATCGCCGCTGCCAAGGATCGTTTTGGGCGCTTGGACGGTGCGCTGATCAGCGTCGGCGGAACGCCACCAGGGACGATCGCAACCACGTCAGATGAAGCGTGGCGGTCCGCTTTCGAAAGCGTCTTCCTCGGCGCCGTTCGGTTGGCCCGGGTTCTCGCGGCAGATCTGAGCGATGAGGGCGAGCAGCTTTCCGGGAACGTTTCGATGTCCGGGACCGGACGCTCGTTGGTGTTCGTGCTCGCCTCATCGGTGCGTGTGCCGCTCGCTCAACTGCCGATCTCGAACGGTCTATTTCCCGGGCTCGCCGGCGTTGTGAAGACCCTCGCCAACGAGCTCGGCCCCAACGGAGTCCGGATCAATGGTTTGCTGCCAGTCAGGATCGCCACCGACCGGGTCCGTGAGTTTGATGCCCTCAGCGGTGATCCGGATGAGGTGCGCGCGCGCGAGTCCGAGCGCATCCCGTTGCGTCGATACGGCGAGCCCGAGGAGTTCGGGCGAGCTGCCGCGTTCCTGCTCTCACCCGCAGCCTCCTACATCACCGGCGCCATGATCCCGGTTGATGGCGGAGCCATCCGCTCGATCTGAGGCCGCCACCCGCCCGTACTCATCGCCCGCGGTGTTCCCTGGGCTGGCCCCGGTCGCGAGCTGCCCAGACAGCAGCTGGTTGGACCAATTGCGATATGATCCCGCCACGTCATGGCGCTGCGCGCGGTCGAGAACATCTCACTGCCGGACAAGGTCTTCGAGCAACTCCTGATCGAGATCGTCAGCGGCCGCTACGCCGCCGGCGCGACGATCCCGTCGGAGCGAGCCCTGAGTGACGTGTTCACCGTCAACCGTCACGTGGTCCGCGAGGCCATCAAGCGGCTTCAGCAGGTCGGGCTGGTTAAGGTCGTCCAGGGCGGCGGCACCCGTGTGCTCGACTTCCGGCGCACGGCCGGACTCGACCTCCTCGCGGTGATCGCCGAGCACGCCGACGCCATCGAGGGCCTGGTCCCGCTGCTGCCGGCGGCGCTCGAGATGCGTCTCGGCATCGGCGTCGACGTCGCCCGGCTGTGCGCTCTGAACGCCAGCTCGGCGGTGGGGGAGGACCTCGTCGAGGTCAGCCAGCGGCTGGCCGAGGTGGCCCGCGGAGTTGAGCTGCTCCCTCTGGACCAGCTCTTCTGGCAGCACATGCTCGACGGCGCAGGCAACCTCGCTTACCAGCTCGCCTTCAACAGCCTGATTCGGGGCGTCCATGCCATCCCCGAGCTCACGGCTCCATGGCTCGAGCACGAGCTCGAGCAGTGTGACTACCGGCGACACATCGCCGCCGCGATCCTCGTGGGGGATGCGGACCGAGCCGTCGCGGTGACCCGTGATGCGCTCGCTCCCGCCGTCGAGGCGTTCGCCAAGCCCGTTCAGCGTTCCCGCAAGACGACCGCCCACTGAGATGCCCACCGACCCCGTACCTGGCAGTTATCACCACCTGATCACCTCAAAGCGCTCGGACCTGACCGACCTGCGAGCGTGCTGGAGAGAGTTCATGAACCACTTCTCCCCGCGGATCGTGCTGGGCGCGTTCGCGGTGGCCGTGGCGGCGCGAATCGTCGTGGGTCAGTGGTCCTGGCGCGAGCTCATCGTCCCGATCGTGATCCTCGCCGAGCAGCCATTCGTCGAATGGCTGATCCACAAATACCTGCTCCACCTGCCGGCCTTCCGGCTATTCGGACGGCGCATCGAGCTCTACGGCTCGATTCAGCACCGCCGGCACCATCGTGACCCGTCCGATCTCGACCGCGTTCTCCTGAAGCCGATCGAGGTGACGAGCTTTGTTGTGCAGATCGCCATCACTGTCCCACTCGTGGTGTGGGCCGCCGTGGCAATCTTCGGCGGTCACCTCCTCACACTGTCCATCACCGCGGTGATGCTGTCCTATCTCGGGCTGCTGCGCTACGAGTGGTCACACTTCCTGATTCACACGCCGTACGTCCCCAAGAGCAGCTGGTACCGCACGATTTGGCGCAACCATCGCCTGCACCACTTCAAGCACGAGCGCTATTGGTTGGGCGTGAGCTCGAACTTCGGTGACCGGATACTGCGCACCAACCCGGATCAGCGCACCATCCCGAGATCGCCCACTGCCCGCACGCTTGGCGTCGACGCCGAGTAGCGGAGTTACTTCGCCGTCTCGCTGACCCGGTAGACCACGCCGGTGGCCCAATCGCCCACCAGCACCGAACGGTGCGGGGCGATCGCCAGGGCGAGGGGGTTGCGGATCCCGGTCAGCCAGGTGGAGACGGTCCCGCGAAAGCTCGAGCGGTCAGCGGTCAGTGCCACCCGCGCCACCTTCGCTGTCTGCCACTCGCTGACCAGCGCCGAGGTGCCGACCGCGGGCCCAAGCTGGCCGGTGAGGATCACCACCGGTCCCACGGCGGCGTGCTTGTCGAGCACAGCCAATGGTTTCGGAACCCGGGCGCATTCTGACCCGGCCTGCCCGTAGCAATCCGGCGAACGCCAGTCGCTGCCCGGAGCGACGACCGCCAGCCAGTCCCCCGGCGTCCCGGTCCCGAGATCGTCGCGCTGGTTCATTGACACGAACAGCGTGCTCGTGCCCGGGAACAACGCCAGGCCGACGGGTGCACGGATCCGGGCGGCGTACAGGAGAAGGCCGGAGCCATCGGGCCGGAAGGAGACGATCGACCCCGAGTAGCGCTCCTTGGGCAGGCAGTGATCGCAGCTCGCGGTGATCCCCATCGCGAAGCGCCCGTCGGGCAGGAGTACGAGCCCGTTGTTCTCACCGCCTCGGACCGGGCCGCGGATCAAGGTCCTGGCGTGGGCGAAGTGTGTGCCCTGCAGGTCGCTGTAGACGCTCACGCGCCCCACCGAGGAGACGTACAGCCGGTCAGCTCGCCACACAAGACCCAGTGGATCCTTCAGACCGGCGATGACGCGAACCGGATGCTGCCCCGGGCGGGCAATGAGGTACACGCCGTCGTGACGGTGGCCGGTCAGGCCGGCGGCAGCGGCCCACACGCGTCCCCGGGCGTCGAACGCGAACGCGGCGACGTTGGGCATGCTGCGCGCATAAACGGTCGCGTGCAGTCCCGCCTGCCCGTGGAGTCCGGCCCCGATTGGCACGAGCTTGGCCGGTCCTGAGCTCGACACCGACGTGCTCGAGGAACCGCAGCCGGCCAGTCCGGCGCCGGTCAAAGCCAGACCCACAGCGGAGAGCGCGGCCAGCCGGCCGGGCCTGCGGCTCAGCCGGACGAGATCACGCCAGTTGGCTACAGCCGCCGCCGCAGTACGAGTCCGCCCCCGCAGCCGAGCAGGAGCACCAGCGCACCCCCGATGGCGAGCGGGAGCCAGGTGTTACTGCCCACCTGATTGGCCTGCGTGACCGAGTTCGGAGGCGACGCGGTCCCGGGGGTCGAACCCGTGGGCGTGCCGCCGCCGGCGCCGTTGTGCCCGTGGCGCCGCGGCCGCGACGGTCCCAAGCGTTTCGCTGCCGCCCGGGACTTGGCCAGCCGCATTGCGTTAGCCGCTGTCGACGATGGAGTGATCCCGGCTCCGAACAGGGGCGGGTTCGCGGACCCAGACGAGCCTGAGCCGTGCGGCGAGGTCTCGCCCCGAGCGCTGCTGATCGGGATCGCGTACTGCTTGCCGGCGGGCGAACCCGGATCGACGTGTACCCCGTTGGATCCACCGGCCGCTAGCGCCCCCTGCGGCGCCAAGAGCACCAGCGCAGCGACAGCGGCCGCTGACACGGAACGCATGAGTTTCAGGCTAACACCCCGGATCACGGAGTCTGGACGCTCAGTCCGCTGGCCGGGTTGGCCACCAGCGCGGCGAAGGCAGGCTCGCGCGGGTCAAGCTCCTGCGCTCGACGGTAGTAAGACCGGGCGGCACTCAACTGGCCCCGGCGGACTTCGAGGTCACCAAGCAGGGTCAGCGTGACAAAGCTCTCCGGATCCTGGTTGAGGCCCTGAAGCAGAGTGTTCTGGGCTTCGGTGGCGCGGTCAAAGCGCGCCTGCCCGGCTGCCTTTACGTAGTACGCGTCCAGATTTGCTGCATCGAGTCGGAGAACCCGTTGAGCGTCTGCGATCGCGGTGGCAGGGTCGCTGGCCAGGGCGGAGCGGGCCTCGTCCAGGTAGTGCCGGGCCAATCCGGCTCTGAGCAAGCTAGCCCCCGCGACGGCCAGGACGAAGATCGCGCACGCGGCGCCGAGGAGGGCGGGCACGCGGTTGCCCGATCGGCGCTCTAGCCGTGCGCGCGGCGAGGTCATACCCGTGCCCGAGCTGCTTGCTCCTGGATCGACGTCCTCTGGGTCCGCGGCCCGGCACAGGACCGCGATTGCACACAGAGCCATCGCCGTGACCCCTGGCAACAGGTGCATCCAGTCCCCGCTTGTATCCACGAACCACACCACCGCAGCTCCGGTCGCCGCGACCATCGCCGTACGGAGGCCCACGGAATCTCGCGCTGCTCTCCTGACCCGGCCTATCGCGAGTGCCACCCCGGCGATCAGCAGAGCCAGCAGCGCAGCGCCGATGATCCCGAGCTCGGACAGGATCTGGAGCTCGAGCGAATGCGGATTCTGGATCGCCTCCTGGGTTCGCCGATCGAGGTAGTAGGACTGGGCGTAGTTGCCCGCCCCGACGCCCGCCAGGGGGTGGTCCTTGAACACGTGCCAGGCGATTCGCCAGTAGTCGTAGCGGTTGCCGGCCCCGGAGAAGAGGCGCGTCTGCGCGTTCGCGATCGCCGCTGAACTGCTTCCCGCATCGGAGAGGTGAATGAACGCATGCCATTGGGTCTTGACGGTGTGTTCGAGCGAGGAGGCGCGGATACCGGCCGCGACCACAGGGGCGGCGAGGACGCAGACGGCGGTGACCGTCGCCGCACGGCGCAGAAGCACACTCCGGCTACCCCCGGCCCGATCAGCTGCACTGACCAGCCCTACCAGCAAGCCCCACGCGACCCCCGCGATCGCTGCGCCGAGCAACGTCGCGGCCACGGCGTGGTGCGCCACCGCCGCCGGGAGTGAGCCGGCCGAGCCGACGGTGTAGACGTGGACCACGCGGTCGGCGGCCACCGCGACCCCGCCGGCCACGAATGCGAGCGCCACTACGCGACGCCGAAAGCCCGGAACGACCAGCAGGACCACCACAACTACGAGGAAGGTTGCGATTGCGGCTCCTCGCGACTGAGACAGGAGCGCCAGACAGGCCATGACCACGGCTCCCGCACTGCCCAGTCCGGCTAGCACCGGCTGTCGGCGTTCGGCGAGCGCGAGGCACGGCCAGACCGCCATCGCGAACACGCAGCCCTCGCCGTTGATGTACCCGAGGGGTGAATTGAGACGTCCGGCGATGAACAGCGCACCCGGGTCGCTCCCAAGCAGCCGTATGAGGACGGTGATCGCCACGATGCCGATTCCGACGCCGACCGCGATCAGCAGGACGTACACGTGTCTGCGCCGGTGGATGAGGACGAACAACAGCAGCATCAGGGCCGCGTAGGTCAACCACAGGTTCGCGCTGATGCTCGCCTGCTCGACCGCGTTGGCCCAGCTCATCGAGAGCAGGGACCACACTCCGAGCCCAGCCAGCCCGGCCACGCTGAGGATCACGGGCCGGGTGATCCGTGGCGGACGAGCGATCGTCCCCATCGCCGCCGCGAGTACGAGAACGAGCCCGATCGGTACCCAGATCCCAACGTCGTAGTAGGCCGACAGAACCGGGCTGAGCCCGGCGCCGAGGCCGATGATCGCCAGGCCGACATCGGGAACCCACTGTGTCCACGCCGTCCTCGTCTCCGGCGCCCGTACCCTGCCGGCTCGAGCATCCGCCGGGTGCGCGGGGACCGTCTCGACCGGGATGGCGTCCTCCAGGGCCACAATCGCGGCTGCCGCGAACACGACGAAGGCCAGGACGATGTAAACGAGCGTTGAGGAGCCCTCCTGGCTGGCCAGGATGACCAGGCCGCTGACCAGCGCCTGCACGCTGCCAAGCACCAGCGCGACCCGCCGGGGTGATCCCATCCGCCGCCGGGTTCGATGGGTCAGGTGATCCCGCCCGCCCGTCAGCACCGAAACACCGCGGCGCGTGCGCGAGACGATCACGAGGCTGGTATCGAGCGCCGGAATCCCCACCAGGAGGAAGCCCACGAGCAGAGCCAGCGATGAGGACTCGGCGCTTTGAGCTGCGTTGGCGACGAGCGCCGCGACAGCGAACCCCAGGGGCATGCTGCCCCCGTCGCCGAGGAAGATCCGGGCCGGCGAGCTCAGGTTGTGGGGGAGGAAGCCCAGGCAGGCGCCACACAGCGCCGCGCTCCCGGCCGCCACCCACACGTCACCCGTGACCAGCGCCAGCACGCACGCCCCGCCCGCGACCACGAACGCCATCGTGCTTGCCGCCCCGTCCATGTTGTCGAACAGGTTGAACGCGTTGACCACGGCGACGACCCAGATTCCCGTGACCGCCGCATCGAGGACCCCACCCGACCCGAGCCGCCAGCCCAGCCCGTCCGCCGAGAGCAGCGCCCCGAGCAGGAACTCGACGAGAACTCTGAGCTGAGGGGAGACCGTGACGCGATCGTCGACGGTCCCGAGCACCAGCAGGATCCCCACGCCCCCCAGCACCGCGGCGGTATCGCCGGGATGCCCGGCCGCCAGGCCCGTCGCGAGGGCGAAGGCGACCATGACCGCAGCCCCGCCCAGGTACGGGGTCGGCTTAGCGTGACCCTTGTAACCCTTGGGCTTGTCATAGAAGGCGAATCGCCGCGCGACCGCAATCGCGAGGGGGGTCGAAGCGTAGGCAAGCCCGGCCGCGAGGGCGATTCCCACGCCGAGCCTCTCCCAGACAGCAAGATGCACCGGTCACAAGGTAGGCGACCGAGGGGTCGGAGGGTGGCGGACCCCCCGAAGCTGGACGCTTCCAACATCAAACGGCCCCGGAAGCCGTGCGGTCAACACAGCTAGTGCCAGGTCGCCGACTCTCCTGCTTACATGGCGCGTTACGTCATGGCCGCCGCCCATCCTCGCATCGATGTGACGCCTTCGCCCGATGCTCCAAAGCAATCCAAGGTCCGCCGACGAGGTCCCCGTTCCCGTCGCCAATGGGTCCTTGGCGGTGCGATCGTCCTTGCGGTAGTGGTCGTCCTCGTCGTGCTTGTCTCCGGGGGCACAAGCGGGAGCGGCCATCACAAGAGCGGAAAGGCGCGGGCCAGCGTCCGGCGGGCCTCCACAGGGCCCTCGATCGCCTGGTCGTTTGCCCGAGGTCTTCCGGGCGCATGGGCCACCGACTCCAATCTCCCTACGATCGGGTCGGACGGACAGGCGCTGAACGTGACCACGGGCGGCGGTCCTCTCTCCTACCAGCTCCTATCGCCGACGGAACGGGTCGCTCCGGGCTATTACAGTGTCGTCATCTCTGCGCGGATTGCCCGTGGAGGTATGGGGGTAGGCGTTTTGGACCAGCGCACGGGGCGTTGGCTGGCATACCGTGGCTATCCGGGGCGCGATCAAACGGCAAGGGTCATCGCGCTTCCAGTCAACGTTTCCAGCAGTCGGAGGGTGATGCTCGTTCTCACCAACTTCGAGTCGTCGGCGCGCGCGGGCCAGTCGAAGTGGACTATCTACCGGGCGGTGATTCGACCCCGACAGCTATCGACCGTGTCTTCCTTTGCCAGCAGCGTCCCACCTGGCTGGTCTCGCCTAGGCGGCGTGGTCGCGACACCGTCCACCAACTCACTGTCCGTGGTGACCGGCACGGCCCAACTCGCATACCAGTTCGAGTCGCCGACCTACAACCTCCAACCCGGCGCGCACACGGTCGTCCTGACGGCACATCTTGACGCTGGTGGTCTCGGTCTCGGATTGCTTAACGCGAATACCGACACGTGGCTTACCTACCACAACTTCTCCGCGAGCCACACCCACGCGACAAATCTCAGTATTGGAGTCACTCTCCCTTCGAGTCAAGGAGTCCGTGTGGTGCTGGCAAACTTCGGGACCAGTGACGCTCCGCGTTCGCGCTGGAGGCTCGTTAGCGTAGCCGTCCGCTGAACATGGTCCCAGAGAGGACTCTGCAGGCGGATCGAGTACCTGGAACAGGAGCGCTTGGAGGACGTTCGCTCCGTGCGAGGACGCTGCATGCCGGGATGACACTGAGTACCCGAGGCTGGCCGGCCGTTCGTGAGCTGTTTGCGGTCGCAATCGGGCTGGTTGCGGCGCTGTCCGCGACGGATCCACTTAACACGATCAACGCGCGGCTCGACGTCGGCGCGCGGCCCTGGCTGTCACTCCTCACACCGTCGTGCCTGGTGGCGATCGGGGCCGTCGTCGCTGCCATGCTCTCACCCCGTCAAGAGCGGTCAAGGATCCCCGCAACTATTCTGGGTGGGGGTTCGCTGCTCGTCTTGGCCGCGATTGTGTCGACGGTCGCATCACCGCATCCTGCGCACTCGACCGCGCTGCTGCTCACCTGTGTTCTCGCTCCAGCGGTGACGCTTCTCGCGGTCTGGGGGAGTGATCTACCGAGGTGGCTGATTGCCGCCGCCTGGTTGGTAGGAGTTGTGCTCCTCCTACTGCGAGCCGACGTCGTGTTCTTGCTGAAGGACGGAATCCCGACTCCGCACACGCTCTTCAACGCGAAGTACTCGAACGCTCCGTACGACTTCCACTACTACACCCTGGGGAACCCGAACTCGACGACTGCATTTCTGGTCATGCCGCTGCTGATGACAGTGATCTGGAGTCAGGACCGGACCCTGTCCGCACGCGTTCGGCGGGCGCTCACGCTGACCGGCGCGTTCACGGCGGCAAACATGATTCTTGTCTTCACGCGAACGGGGATAGCGATCGTCGTCGCTCTGGCGGTCGTGCTGCTCTGGAACAGCGATCTGCGCTCTCGGCGACTGCTCTGGCTGGGGCTCGCGGCCGCATTGGCTGTCGGGTTGCTCGATCCCACCATCCGCCACTACTTCAGTGATGTGACACAGCAGTCGAAAGGGTCTTCGGCCCAGGTGCGGGTCACAAGCATCGAGAGTGGATTTCATGCCATGGTTGACCGTCCCCTGACTGGATACGGTCTCGGCGGTCATGGGGTTGACACCGGGTTCAATCCGGCCCACAGTGCGGTAATTCAGACGGGCGCTGAAACCGGGGTGGCCGGAGCCGTTGGAGTTCTGATCATTCTGGTCGGTGTATGCCTCAACGCCCTGAGGATTGCTCGCCGGCATCGGTGGTCGGGTCTCGCATCAGCGGGTGCTCTCTCAGCGGGAGGGTTCGCCATGATCAGCGCGGTCGCTGGCAGCACCTCGGAGTGGCTCGGCTCCGATACGACGTCGGCGTGGGGGCTGGCATTGGGAATCTCTTTCGTGGCCGCCAGCGCACGGCCGGAGACAGAGTGGGTGTCCGCTCGGGCTCGAGCGGTGTTCGATCGTCTATACGAACTGATCCACCGCGCGCCCGCATCTGTGCGCACGGGTCCGCTGGCGCGGCGGTGGGCACGCGGCGATTGGATCCAGACCGGAGGAGCGGCCCCGGTGGCGAGAGCAGCCGATCGGCGTCTTCCCTTCGTCTGGAAGGTCTCCATCGCCTGTGTTGTGTTCGGGGTTACGCTGATGGTGGCCTTCCGATCAAATCTAAGCTCCAGGCTTTACGCCAGGTTTCCCGAGTACGGGCCTCTGCTGCAGCGGCTTCCGGACCGATCGCCGTATCCACCGTTTGACTCGCCGCTCAACGACGCGGCCATCCATCGCGCGGCTTCGATCATCGGCACCCATGGCACCTATTTGTGCGCTCCTCTGCCAACGCCAGTCAATCTCTCGTGCAAAGCCTGCGCTCCGCCGCAGTGCTCTACTTCACTCCGGCGCTTCCGGTGGCTTCGGCGAGTTCGGCCGACTGGATCCTCAGCTACAAAGCGGGTCCGGCCGCTCCTGCCGGGGTGCACGTTCGGACGGCTTACACCATCGGCGCGGGGATCTATCTGCTCGAGGTAGTTCAGCCGTGAGCGAGATGTCCGTGGTCCTGGGGCTTCTGGGCCTGAACGTTGTGCTCGTGGGAGTGGGCTTTTCGGTCATGGCGGGGCTGCTCGAATCGGCGTCACTCCGGATCTGGCTCAGCTATCTACCCCTTGCGCTGCTCGTCGGTGCGGCCCTGTGCGGGGTCCTGCTCGAGTTCCTGGTGCTTATCGGATTCCACGCGAACCTCTTGACGTTCGGTGGACTGGCCATTTGCCTGTGCGGCGTTGGCCTGGTGCTGAAACAACGGCTCCCAGCGGCGATGAAACGGGCTGCCGCTTTGCCCGGCCTGCCCCGCCCGCGGAGCGCTGGACTCGTGGAGCAGGGAATTGCCACCGCCTGCTGCTGTGCGCTCGTCGTTGGATGCGTGTTGGTCATCCTGGGCGGCGTCCGGACAGCCCCATGGCTTGATGACTCCTGGACCTTCTGGATCCCAAAGGGGTTGGTCCTGGGCGACCTGGGTCTGGATCCCCATATGTTTACGCCCAGCACTCACTACCTGCCGCTGACGCATCGGTCCTATCCACTTATGTGGTCGCTCATGACCGATCTCGCGATTCGCTTTGTCGGAAATGTCGATCTCCGAGCGGTCACGGGGGAGCTTGCAATCATCACGGTGGCGTTCGTGGGGTCTGTCGCGCGACTGCTGACCGGATTCGTTCGGCCGGCGCTGCTCTGGCTAAGTCTGACCCTCCTCATCCTGTCTCCGGAGATCGCTCATCAGACCCAGGGCGGGGGGGCGGATCTTGTACTCGGCACCTACCTCGCCCTCTTCGTAATCTGCGCCTTCGGGTGGATCAGGTTGCGCCATCCAGCGGCGCTCGTGCTGGTGGCGGTGTTCGGCGGTGCGGCACTGGCGACCAAGGTTGAGGCAGCGCCGGAGTTCGCGATCTGCGGGGTGGTCCTCATGGGCTTGGCTTGGCGCCTGCGGCGTGAGTCGTTGCGGGCTCTCATGCTGGCCGTCGCGGCCGCTGTGCTGAGTTGGGTGCCGTGGTTCGCTTGGGCGGAGTTGAGAGCCGGGCGGGAGCCCACGGCCGACTACGGCTCATCGCTGACCTTGAGCCTGAGCCACGGGATCCACGCTGTGGGCCGGGTAGGTCCAACGCTGAACGCGCTGATCGGGCAAATGTCCCCCGCGCACTGGCTGCTGATCGTCCCCACCACGCTTTTGCTCATGATTCTGGTCGCTGTCAAGGAGCGCCGGGTTGAGTGGCTGGCGCCGGTTGTCATTTTGGGGTTGATGTTTCTATTCCTGGTAAGCATCTACTGGCTTGACTCGCAGCCGCTGCGCGCCGGACTGGCAAGCACGGTTTATCGGGTCTTTGTGCCGCTCACGCTGATTGCTCTGGTCGGCCTACCCGTGGCGGCCGACCGGGCTCTCGCCGCGCTCCCACGTTGGGATTTGGCTGTCGCGGGGATCGGGTCCGCTGCCATTGCTGCAATCGTCGTAGCCGTCGCGGCACCCGTCTCGGAAAGTGCATCGACGGCGATTCGCGGTTCAGCGCCCATTGCTCGATCGGCCATCCAGGGCGTCCCTATACGCAGATGGACGTTCCCTACCACGACTCCTCACGGGTGGATTCGTGACGGAGGAGCGAGGGCCCTGGGCGCCGAGCTGGATGGCGAGACGGTGACGCTGGGCAAACGTAATGCCGCAGGCGGCGGGCGGAGCGTCGAAAGCGCATGTCTGGATGCGCAAACCGGGGTATCACCGTTCGGATACCAGTTCGTCAGTCCCGCTTATGACCTGTTACCGGGGCGTTATCTGGTGCTCGTATCGGGCCGGGTCATGAGCGGGGGTCTGGAGCTGGGCGTCCTGGATACCGCCCGCGACCGGTGGGTCACAACGGTTAACTACACCGCGCAGTCCACCGGTAATCGACCGTCCGTTATGGGTGCTCCGATTCAGATCACCCGACCGCTGAAATCGGCGGTGGTCTTGGCGAACATGCAACCGGCCGGAGGCTCGTCTCGGTGGACGCTGTGCGCGGTGACAATACGGAAACTCTGAGCCGTGGATCCGTAGTGCTGATGATCAGCGCTTTCCTACGGGCCGGTTGCTGATCCGTTCTGACCCGTATTCTGGCTCCCCGGTGCGGCAGCTGCTCCAGAACGTCTCTACTGGCGAGATTACGGTTGAGGACGTCCCGGCTCCGGTCGCGGGTCATGCATCACTGCTCGTAGCCACCCGTTTTTCGCTGATCAGCGCAGGCACGGAGCGTGCGGTGCTAGACCTCGGCCGAGCCTCGATGGTCGAGAAGGCCCGAGCGCGCCCTGACCTGGTGCAGAAGGTCGTCGAGTCTGCGCGGACCGAGGGGATAGCGACAACGTATGCCAAGGTCCGAGGCCGCTTGGGCGAGCCCAACGCGCTTGGATATAGCCTGGCCGGCGTTGTACTGGAGGCGTGTGAGCATGCTCCTGCCGCTCCGGGCGAGTTGGTGGCGTGCGCCGGAGCTGGGCTGGCATCGCACGCCGAGGTCGTGTCCGTCCCCAGGAACCTTTGCGCGCGTGTACCGGACGGAGTGCCGCCGGAAGATGCCGCGTACGCGACGGTGGCGGCCATCGCCCTACACGGGATCCGGCTGGCCGAGCTTCGCCTCGGTGACGTTGCCGCCGTAATTGGGCTCGGCCTTGTCGGGCAGCTGACCCTCCAGCTGCTCGCAGCCGCCGGTTGTGTGGCGGTGGGCATCGATCCCGATGACGGGCGCGTGGCGCTCGCGCGCAAGTGCGGATTCTTCGCCACCACCGACACGGCCGAACTGGAGGCCGAGGCACGTCGCTTGACGAGCAATCGAGGCGCAGACGGCGTGCTGATAGCCGCGGCCAGCAAGTCGTCGGGTCCGCTCGCGACGGCGACTGCGGTAGCGAGAGAGCGTGCGGTGGTATCAGTGATCGGCGACGTCGCGATTGAGTCTGCGCGCGCCCCACTATTCAGCAAAGAGCTCCGGCTCGTCGTCTCGCGCTCATACGGGCCCGGCCGCTACGACCCGAGCTACGAAGAGGCCGGGATCGACTATCCCGCGGGGTACGTCCGCTGGACCGAGGGTCGCAACCTGGAGGAGGTCCTGCGTCTCATGGGGACCGGTCAGCTGCGGCCCAGCGAGCTCACCACTCACACGTTCGATCTCGAAGACGGACCCAGCGCGTACGAGCTGCTTGGCGCCTCGGAGCCCTCGCTCGGGATCCTCCTGCGCTATTCCCAGCGGTCTACGGCTGGCCCGAGGGCTGTCCGTTTTTCGAGGAACGGTCGGCGTCGGATCACGCGCGAAAGGGTGCGCGTGGGTGTGATTGGTGCTGGCACATTCGCTCGTTCAGTTCTCATGCCGGCCCTTGGCCGAGGTGCAGAGGTGACCGCGGTCGCCACCCGCACCGGTGTCTCGGCTCGGGCTACCGCTCAGCGCTTCAACGCTCCGCTGGCCACCACCGACGCCGCCGAAGTGATCGCTTCTGATTCCGTTGATGCTGTACTTGTTGCGACTCGCCACAACCTTCACGCCGAGTACGTGGTGGCTGCGCTGGAGGCCGGTAAGCACGTATTCGTCGAGAAGCCCTTGGCGCTCTCCGAGAGCGAGCTTGCACAAGTGGAGGCGGCAAGTGCCAGGGGCGCATCTGTCCTAATGGTCGGCTTCAACCGACGGTTCGCTCCCTTGGCCGTGCAGCTCCATTCCGCCTTCGCCGATCGGGGTCCGCTGCTCGTGACCTACCGAGTCAACGCCGGCCGGCTTCCAGAATCACACTGGACTCACGACCCCGACCAAGGCGGCGGCCGAATTGTGGGCGAGGTATGTCATTTCGTGGACTTCGCCTCCTATCTCTGCGATGGCGATCCCGAGGTCGCATCAGTCGCCGCAGTGGCGGGTTCGTCCGAGCCGTTGGAGGACAACGTCTCCGCGAGTCTGCGATTCCCGAATGGCTCGTTGGCGGTGATCGTCTACTCGGCACTCGGCGACCCCTCTCTAGAGAAGGAGCGCGTCGAGGTGCTAGGGGAGATCGGGGCCGGCGTGCTATCTGACTTCAGCCTCCTGTCCCTACATCGTGGCGGTCGTGTCGAAACGATCGAGGGCAAACGAGACAAGGGACACACTCAGGAGATCAGGGCCTTCCTCGATGCCTGCCGTACCGGAGACCAGCCATGGCCCATCGAGCGGATGGCGGCCGTGACCCGGGCAACCTTCGCGCTGCGCGACGGCGTGCTGGTCCGCAGCGCGTGAGAATCGCTCTCGTTTCTCAGTATTACGTTCCGGAGACCGGCGCGACCCAGAACCGGATGCAGGCATTCGCCTCCGGCTTGGCGAGCCTTGGACACGACGTGATCGTTGTGTGCGAGCAGCCCAACCACCCAGAAGGGATCTACCCGCCCGGGTGGGGTCGGCGCCCGGTGGTGACCGCACGAGAGGACGGCATTACTGTGCATCGTCTGTGGGTGGCCACATCACCCGCCAAGACAACGCGTCGGCGTCTCGCCTTCTATGGAAGCTTCGCCGCGGGAGCTCTGGCGACAGTTACAGCGCTCCCGCGCCTCGACGTCATCTTCGCCACGTCGCCCCCTCTCCCGGGCGCGTGGGCCGGGGCGGTCGCCGCCAGGCTTCGGCGAGTCCCATTCGTCCTCGACGTACGTGACCTGTGGCCGGCCGCGGCGGCCGCGCTCGGCGAGCTGACGAATCATGGCGTGCTCCGCGTGTTCGAGGCGGGCGAGAGATGGATCTACCGGACCGCGGCTACCGTTACCGCGACCACGCGGCCGTTCTGCCGCCATATCGACGGTGTTGCCGGCCGCAAGGTCGCGGAGCACGTCCCCAACGGTGCGCTCGACTCGCTCGTGTCCCTGCCCGATCGTGCACCTCCCAACGGGGACTTCGTCGTCGGGTACGCAGGGCTGATGGGGATAGCCCAAGGGCTGGGCATCGCTCTCGATGCAGCCCAGGAGCTTCGGGATGCGGGCGTCACAGGGGTGAAATTCTCCATGGTGGGGAGCGGCCCACTCGCCCTAGCCCTCGAGGCAGAACGGGACCGTCGCGGGCTCGACACGGTCACGTTTGGAGCGCCGGTCCCAGTCCGGGAGATTGGTGACTTTCTTCAATCGTCACACGCACTGTTGATCCCATTGCGCAATGACCCGCTCCTAGAGGATTTCATCCCATCCAAGCTCTACGACGCGATGGCCGTAGGTCGTCCAGTGCTCCTCGCAGCTGGTCGTGAGGCAGCGGCGCTGGTACACGACGCCGGCTGCGGTGTCGTCGTGGAGCCGGAGAACGGCGCCGCGCTCGCCAAAGCGGTCCGCGCCTTGGCCGACGATCGGGACTGGGCACGGTCTCTCGGAGCCGCGGGACGCCGGGCCGCCGCGATGCACGCGCGGTCACGCCAGATCGAGCGTCTAGACGAAATCCTGAGGCACGCGGAGAGGCCATACATACCGTGGCTCACGTGACAACGACGTCCCGAGCGAACGTCCTTGTGATCTGCCATGTCTCCGCGGCCGAGGCGGCGGCCGATGCAGCAAGGGCGTGTTATCACGGCAGCACCAATCAGGGTCATGCCCGTAAGAGGGCAAGCCGCGCCTCGGATCCAGCGGTGGACGTGCTTTGTTACGGGCGGGCCGGCCCGGACCACCCGGCCCCGAGTGGGGCAAGGTTGGTAGGACCATCCGTGCAGGAAACGGCCTCACGGCGAGAGGCGGTCCAAATGCTCCTCGAGCTCAGGCGCCGGCGCTACGAGTTCGTCGCCCTGAGTCAGCCAGCGCTGGCTCTCAGCCGGGCTCGCGGCTTGCTCTTGACCTACTCATATCTCGTCTCTGGAGGCCGGGCGGTGATACTCGACCCGGCGCAGAAACAGGTAGTGGGACCGATCGGGCCCGGCCTAGTGGTCAAGGATCTGCTGCGCTGGACGGTGCTGCATCTGATCGGTGCCGGGCTCGCCGCCAGCGCCACGAGCGTCATGGATCAGCTTGCAAACAGGCAGACAAGCGTCTGCTCGGCGAACCGTGAAGGGTCGGTGATCTACCTACGGACAGACATTGACCTCAAAATCGCGCCGCTGAGGGCGGGTGGCTCTGTGGCCCACACTGAGGGGATCCTTCAGGCGCTGATTGATCAAGGCCACGAAGTCAGCTATTGGGGAACCGGCGACGTGGACGGCATTCCCCCCTCGGTCGAACGCCGCCTCCTCCGGGCAGTGCTCAAGGGCAACTTGCCGACCGAAATCGCTGAGTTCGTCTCGGGCATCTGGCAGGGGCTGGCCGGCGACCGCCGGCCCGGGGCATCCGCGCCGCTGGGCTTCTTGTATCAGCGCTACAGCCTCAACAACCTGGCTGGCGTCATCCTCTCGCGACGTTGGGGCGTTCCGCTGGTGTTGGAGGCCAACGGATCCGAGGCGAAATGGCGCCAGGACTTTGGGACGCTCAAGTACCCCAAGCTGGCGTACGCCTGTGAGCGCCTGATCCTGCGTCGAGCCGACGTTGTGACTGCGGTCAGCCGAAACGCGGCCGAGGACCTCGGAGCCGCCGGGGCCCCACCGGACCGAGTCCGGGTCGTCCCCAACGGCGTATCGGTCCGGCGGTTCGCGGATGCGTCCCCGATGTCCCTTCCCGAGAGCTTCGAAGGGATGTTCACGGTGTGTTTCGTCGGCCTCTTCTACCCTTGGCATGGCGTCCGCTTTCTGGCCGAAGCGTTTGGCCGGCTCTACCAGCAACGCCCCGACACGCGCCTCCTGCTCGTTGGAGACGGCGAGGAGGTGCCGGTCGTGCGGGCGATCCTTGAGAGCAGGCGGGCCCTCGGCGCAGCTCACTTCACCGGACTGGTTCCCCGGCGAGACGCCCCTCGCTACATGGCGGCGGCCGACGTCCTCGTGTCGCCGCACGCCGACGTGGACCACTTCATTGGTTCTCCGATCAAGCTGTTCGAATACATGGCTGTCGGAAAGCCGATCGTCGCCACCCGCGTGGGCCAGATCTCCGAGATGCTCAAGAACGAGGAGACCGCACTCCTCGTGCCCCCCGAGGATCCGGACGCCATGGCGGTGGCGTTGGCACGGATTCAGGACGACCCAGCCCTCGGTGAGCGTTTAGGTCGTGCCGCCCAGCAGAGGGCGGCGGCCGAGCACTCCTGGGACGCCCGCTTGTCGGCGATTCTGGAGGGCGCGCAGACGGTCCCCTTCCTTGCCGTCGGTGACGCCGGGTGAATGCGGGTGTACCAACCGGTCAGGCAACTCCCGTAGGCGCTGAGCCGGCGTCCGCGGCGAGTTCGTCGCTTCTCTCGGACGCGACATTGAGCACGATGGGAGCTGTCGGAGGCACCTGCCTCTCGGGCATTGCCAGCGTCCTGATCGCCCGGGGTCTCGGGGTCACGGGACGGGGGCGGTGGGCAGTGATCTCCTCGCTTGCCGTGGTGGTGGGGACAGTCGCCAGCACTGGGCTGCCGGTGGCGGCGGCCTACGCCGCGGCCCGGCTGCGGGGGAGCGAGCGCGAGCGGCTCGTCCGGTCCGCGCTAACCGGTGCGGCGGGATTCGGGCTCATCGCTGCTGTCGTCTACCTGATCCCTGCCGCCGTGATTCGTCCGCCGGCGTCCACTGTGGCAATCGCGGTCGGCTGCGCCATTCCGCTGGCCACAGTCCTGTATGGCGTAGCCCATCAGCTGACCCTGACCACCGCCTCGATGCGATGGTTCGCGCTCGCCCAGTTGCTGGCGGCGGTTGGGGACCCTGAGCGCTGTGGCCGTGCTCTACCTGGCGGACAGTCTTAGCGTCCTCGCCGTCGTCGCCGTCTCCGCAGGAGGTCAGGCCCTCGGCGCCGGGGTGAGTCTGGTCGGCTTGCGGATGAGTAGATCCGTTGGCGGCCGGTGGCTGATCCCGCCAGCAACGGCCGTCCGCGTCCTGCGTCCGTACTTGGCGTACGCGCTCATCACATTCGCCACGCTTTCTCTCACCCAAATCGTGCAGCGGGTCGATGTTCTCTTGGTCAGTGGGTACCGCGGTGCGCACGCAGCCGGCCTTTACGCGGTGGCAGTGCAGATCACCGACCTCATGCTTGTCGTGCCCGCAGCGTTGGGGCTTGTGATGTTCCGCCGCGGAGCACGCTCGAACCCGGAGCACTACCGGGACGCCATGTCGGTCCTGCGGTGGGTGGGTCTGTTTGCCGTGGTGACGGCGATCTTCGCTCTCCTGATCGCGTCGTGGATCATCCCGGTGGTGTTCGGAACCGCCTACCGGGGGAGTGTCGCGCCGCTTCGGCTCATGCTTCCGGGTGTGGTGGCGTTCTCGCTCCAGAGCGTCCTGTCTCAATACCTGGCCGGCCGGGGGCGACCACGGATTGTGCTCGTGGCCTGGTTGACCGGAGCGGTTGTGGGAGTCACCGCCGATCTGATCGTGATTCCGGCAGACGGGATCACCGGCGCAGCAGTCGTGTCCTCAGTGTCTTATCTAATCGTCACAGGCCTGCATTTCCGTGCCCTGCGGCGGATGCGCCCTGGGCCGGGAGCGACGCTCTGAGCCGACCCGTGCTCATCTGCTTTGCCGGCGATCGCTGGGATGGCAATCCTCATTCCCGGCATCACCTCATGCGCCGGTTCGCCGGTGAGTTCGAGGTTCTGTTTATCGAGAGCATGCCAATGCGGTCGCTTGCTGCGGTCGACCGGGGCGAGGTGGGCCGGGCCTGGCGGAAGGTTCGTGCCGGAAGTCGCCTGCGCTCCCCGGAGCCCCATCTCCATGTGCTTAGCGCGCCACCAATTCCGCCTGCAGGCCGACTAGGCGAGGCTGTCCTCCTGACTGCGCTGCGGGCCCAGATTGCCTTTGCCCGGCGTCGCCTGCGTTTGAGCGGTGCGACGATCACGTGGTTCAGCATCCCGACCGCAGCTCCGCTTCGATCCCGCCTCGGGGATCGCGGGTCGCTGTTCTACTACCAGGATCGCTACGACGAGTTCACGGGGGTACGGCCCCAACGGCTGCTTGAGCTGACGAGCCAGCTCGCACGCGGTTGCGAGGTGAGCATCGCCACGAGCGCTGAGCTAGCCGACGATCTGCGAGCGTTCGGTGCTACACCGGAGCTCGTGCCACATGGCGTGGACGCTGAGCGCTTCGCCGGCAATCCGGACCCGCCGAGCGATCTGAGCGACCTCGAGCGCCCGCTGGTCGGCTACGTCGGCATCCTCGATGACTACCTGGCTCTGGACGCCATCCGCGCCGTCGCGGAGCGTCTGGAGCAGGGGACCGTCGTCCTGGTCGGCGCTGCCAACGCGGACGTGTCGGTACTCGACCACCCGCGCATCGTTCGTCTCGGCTTCCGTCCCTATGCCGAGATCCCGGCCTACCTGGCTGCCTTTGCGTGCTGCATCTGCCCGTTTCAGATCAGCCGCCTCACGACCGCTGTCAATCCAATCAAGCTGCGTGAGTACCTCGCCGCCGGGCGCCCGGTCGTCTCGACCCCTCTGCCGGCCGTGCTCGAGTACCGAGATGTGGTCGAGGTTGCCTCGGGGCGAGACGAGTTCGCCGGTGCAGTGATCCGGGCGTTGCAATCGGGCCAGGACACCGCCGAATCACGAGAACGACGGCGGGCTCGCGTCAGGGGCGAGTCCTGGGATGCCGTCGCCGGCCGGATCCGTCCGTCTCTGCTGTCACTGGCTGGCGTGACCCAATCCGATCGGCGGCCGTCCGACGTTCGCGCGACGCTCCAGGGATCATGATCGGCGTATGTGCGGAATAGTCGGCGTCTTCAGGCGGGATGGCGGACCGGTCTCGGCCAGCGAGCTCGCGGAGATGCGCGACACCATGGTGCACCGCGGCCCCGATGCCGATGGTCTGTGGATGCGTGAGCCGACTCCCGACGTCGGCTTCGGTCATCGCCGCCTGTCGATCGTCGACCTCAGCGAGCACGGCCGCCAGCCGATGTTCAACGAAGACGGGACAGTCGTCGTGACCTTCAACGGTGAGATCTACAACCACGAGCTGCTCCGGTCCGAGCTGGAAAACCTCGGGCACCGTTTCCACTCTCGATGCGACGCCGAGGTGCTCGTGCACCTTTACGAGGAGCACGGGCCGGCGATGGTCGATCGACTGGTGGGGATGTTTGCCTTCGCCATCTGGGACGAGCGCAGCCAGCGTTTACTCCTGGCCCGGGACCGCCTCGGGATCAAGCCGCTCTACTTCCTTGATGACGGGCGGTCGTTTGCTTTTGCCTCAGAGATAAAGGCTCTGCTGCCACTGGTGCGTGAGCGAGCGATTGACCCAATAGCGCTGTCTCACTACCTGACCTTCGTCGCGGTTCCCCCGCCACGGACACTCTTCGCCGGCGTCAGCAAGCTCGCCCCAGCGCACACGATGATCGTCACCCGCCAGGGGCCCCGGGAGCCTGAGCGCTACTGGGACCCGATCGAGCATCGGGACCGCCTCGAGTCGGAGGACATTGACTGGGCATCGGAGCTCCGGTTCCGCCTCGAACGGTCCATCGACCGGCGAATGATGAGCGACGTCCCGGTGGGCGTGTTTCTCTCCGGTGGAGTCGACTCGTCAACGAACGTGGCATTGATGAGCCAGCTCGTGGACCGGCCGATCAACACATTCTCGATCGGCTTCCGTGACGCCGAGCAGTTCAACGAATTTCAGTTCGCACGCCGGATCGCGAGCCAGTACGGCACGAACCACCACGAGGTCATGATCGACTCCGACGATCTCTGGCGGTTCATGCCCGAGCTGGTGTTCCACCAGGACGAGCCGATCGCAGATCCGGTGTGCGTGCCGCTCTATTTCGTGGCCAAGCTCGCCAAGGACAACGGCGTCACAGTGGTTCACGTGGGTGAGGGGGCGGACGAGATCTTCGCCGGTTATCCGACGTACCTCCAGGCTCATGACATCACAACCGGGCAGTGGTCACGATTTCGCTCGCTGCCCGCCCCGGTTCGCGCCGCGGCGGCCTGGTCCGGAACACGCCTTCTCGCCGGCCGTCCGGGGTTGGACACCCACCGCGAGGCGCTCAACCGAGGGGGCCAGCGGGATGGTCGGCTCTGGTGGGGAGGCGCCGTGGCGTTCTACGAGCTCGGGCTCGACCGCGTTACGACACCAACGCTGCGGGGTCAGGTGGATGGGCAGTCCCCGAGCCAGGTGGTCAGAGACATCGCACAGGATGCAGCCCGCGCCGGCGCCCGCGATGAGCTTGACCGTCTCATCTACCAGGATCTTCGACTCCGTCTGCCGGAGCTACTCCTGATGCGGGTGGACAAGCTGACGATGGCCAACGCCGTCGAGGCTCGTGTGCCCTTCCTCGATCATGAGGTCGTAGAGCTGGCTATGGCCATGCCGCTTGAGGAGAAGATCCGCGACGGGGTTGGCAAGCACGTGCTCAAGCGCGCAGTGTCCGACCTGCTTCCGGAAGACCTGGTCTGGCGGCCCAAGCAAGGTTTCGGCACCCCGGTGTCTCAATGGTTCCGCGGCCCGCTTGCTGATGCCCTGTCCCGCCAACTCGAGAAGTCGACCATCAACGAGCTCGGCTATCTCGACCGTGACGAGGTGCGTCACGTGCTGAACCTCCATCGGTCGGGGCGCGCAGAGCGCTCGTTCCAGCTGTGGAATCTCCTCAATCTCACCTTCTGGTTCGACCACTGGATCGCGGGGACCCCCGTCGACGAGCTGACAGCGACCCCGAACTGATGAGTCGGCCAATTCGGGTCCTGTCCATCGTCGGAACCCGCCCAAACTTCATGAAGGTGGCGCCGATCGCGCGTGCCCTCGAGGCCAACCCCAACTTTGAGCATCTGCTCGTTCACACGGGTCAGCACTACGACGATGCGATGTCGCGCGTGTTCTTTCGCGAGCTGCACCTGCCCGAACCCGGCGTCTATTTGGGGATTGGCTCGGGATCGCACTCGGCACAAACCGCGCGCGTCCTCGCCGGCTTGGAGTCCGTGCTGACCGATCGCAACCCCGACGTCGTCCTCGTTCCGGGTGACGTGAACTCGACGCTTGCGGCGGCGCTGGCCGCTAAGCAACTGGGCCTCCGGGTCGGCCACGTGGAAGCCGGTCTGCGGAGCTTCGATCGGACTATGCCGGAGGAGCTCAATCGGGTGCTGACAGACCAGCTGTCGGACTTCCTCTTCACCCACTCCCCGGAGGCGCGGGAATACCTGCTCGCCGAGGGTCGACCCGCCGACGCCATTCACGAAGTGGGAAACACGATGATCGACACCCTGGTGTTCCTCGAAGCAGAGATCGCCGCCTCCGACGCCGTTTCGACTCTGGGCCTGGGACAGGAACGCTACGTCCTCGTCACGCTTCACCGCCCCGCGCTGGTCGACGGGGCGCAGCTGGCCGATGCCCTGGCCGCACTGAGCCGGCTCGCCGAAGCGTTCGACGTCGTGTTCCCGGTGCATCCTCGCACCCGAGCCAGGATTGAGACGCTCGGGGCGGTGACGCTCAATCCCCGTCTGCGACTTGTCGAACCGCTCAGCTATCTCTCGTTCGTGGCACTGATGCGGTCCGCTGCGGCGGTGTTGACCGACTCGGGCGGCGTCCAGGAGGAATCCACGTACCTGGGTGTGCCCTGCTTCACCCTGCGGGCGAACACCGAGCGTCCGGTCACGATCGAGCTCGGCACGAACCGGTTGCTAGGTCTGGCCCCTCAGCGAATCGCCGAGATCCCACGACTGCTGTCCGAGAACGGCGACGGACCTCGTTCGGCCCCTCCGGGGTGGGACGGCCAGGCGGCGTCGCGAATAGTCGGAGTATTGGAGCGTGCGCTCGAACGGTGAGACGCGCCGCAGCTCGACACATATGGCAATGCCCCGCGTGAGTGTTCGTCCGCTCGCGAGCCGGATCGCCACGGGCCTCAGCGTTTACCGGCAGCTCGGTCCGCGTCGCGGCACCGGAGCGATCGGGCGATACGCGGTTCGTCAGGCCCGCGGTCGAGCCCGGGCTGTCATCGTCCCTCGGCGGCCGATCACCGTGTCCGCGGTCGATGTCGAGGCTGCCCTGGGCGGCCGCGACGCGCGAACGGCTGTGCTCGAGGCGCGAAAAGCACTCCCCAGCGTCGCCCACGCCATCATCGAGCTGGACAACCTCGACGTTGAGGAGAAGGCCCAGATCCTCCTGGCTGCCGATCGAGTGCTGGCCCACGAGTTCGATCTGCTCGGTTCGGGCCCGACATCGCTCGGCGCGGCGATCGACTGGCACCGCGACTTCAAGACAGGACGTCGCTGGCCTCTGACTCACTTATCGAGAATCGTTGTCTCGTACCCAGACGGCTCCGACATCAAGGTGCCGTGGGAGTTATCACGCTGTCAACACCTCCCGCTCCTGGCGCTGGCCTCGAGGCTCACCGGAGATCGCCGCTACATCGACGAGATCGAAGCTCAGACGATGGCGTGGATCGAGGCCAATCCAGTCGAGGTGGGGGTCAACTGGGCTTGCACAATGGACGTGGCGATCAGGGCGGTTAATTGGGTTGCAGCACTAGCTATCTCTGCGGACGACGAAGCCGCTCAGTCCCTCGCGACCCCGGTGGTCGCCGCTCTCCTTCTGCATGCCAGGTTCATACGGGCCAATCTCGAGTCCGGACCTGCCCGAGGCAACCATTATCTGTCCGACGTCGTGGGATTGCTCATCGTGGCCGGCGTGTTTCAGGGCTCAGACGAGGGCCAGGCCTGGATTCGCTGGGCGATCGATGAACTGGGTACAGAGTTGGCACATCAGGTCCGAGCTGATGGTTGCGACCACGAGGCCTCGACCTCCTATCACCGCCTCGTCACGGAGCTGTTCCTCCTCGGGTCCGATGCCGCCGATGCCCTCATGCCAGGCAGGCTCGACGCCAGCATCAGGCCGGCGATCGGACGGATGCTTCGGTTCGTCGCCGACTACACCCGCCCCGACGGGCTGGCACCGCAGCTCGGAGATGCCGACGACGGCCGGATCCTCCCCCTGGGCGCCTACGGCTCGACGGATCAGCGCTCGCACCTGCATCTATTCTCCCAGGCGAACGCTTCCTACACGCCCGCTACCGAGTCGGCGGCTTATCCCGCCGGCGGCTTCTACATTCTGCGAGCGAAGAAGCTGTACGCGGCGGTTCGGTGCGGGGACGTCGGCATTCACGGCCGGGGGTGCCACTCCCACAATGATCTGCTCGCGTTTGAACTCACCTGGGGATCCCATCCCCTGGTCGTGGATCCGGGCTCGTACCTATACACGGCCGATCCGGTGGCTCGCAATCGCTTCCGCTCGACGGCAGCGCACGCAACCCTTCAGGTTGATGATCGGGAGCAGAACGAGGTCCGTGCCGATCGCCTCTTCGCGATGGCCGACCGGGCTAGGCCCGAGGTGCTCGGATGGGAGCCGGGGCCGGCCGTGACGACCTTAAAGGGATCCCATAGAGGGTTCGCAACGCCTACCGAGCGCTGCGTGCACACGCGGACGCTTCGGCTGGACGGAGATGGCTCGGCACTCGAGGTGACCGACGAGCTGGTCTGTGAACAGCCCCATTCCTTGACATGGCGTTTTCCGCTGGCTCCCTGTCAGGTTCGTGTAAATAATGAGGCCGCAGTGGCGAGTTTTGAACAACTAAAGCTGACAGTACGAAGCCACCGGCCTCCGGGCCTCGGTCGGGGCGGTTGGCTCTCGCCGAGCTACGGGGTCCGGATCTCCAGCGCCCGTTCTGACCCCTGCGTGCAGACATCAAGTCGGGCAATTACTGCATGCAGGATCATCCTGGAAGTCACCCCAGTTTGAGGCTTAGGCCTGCGTCAACTCATCGATGAGCTCACGGAGAGCCGGAAGAACATCGGGCCGCTCCGTGAGCCATCCCAAGACGACGGCTGGACAGATGTTCGATGTTCACGCGGACGTGGCGTCCGCTATGCATCTATCAAGGACGCGATGTCAGTTCCGATAACACGCGAATAGCGTGACAAGGACGGCCTGGATCGTCCGGAGAGCCGTTTAAGCTGGTATACGTTGAAAAGAGCCACTGTCGCACGTCGGCGTGGCCCTCGTGACTCGGTCCCCCGTGTGGCGAGCAACCATTGACTGGAGACCAGTGCGAGTACTAATCACCGGGGGTGCTGGGTTCATCGGCTCACACCTCGCTGAGTCCCTGCTTGGATCAGGGGCACCGCGTTCATGTCATCGATGACCTCTCGACAGGCTCGATCGAGAACGTCAAGCATCTCAAGGACGCAGCCGGGGTTTGGCTACACGATCGACTCGTGTCATGACAGCCGGCTTGTTGCTGAGCTGGTCGACGAGGCGGATTATGTCTACCACTTGGCTGCGGCAGTCGGGGTCCAGCTGATTGTTGACAGTCCGGTGAGAACGATCGAGACCAACGTCCACACCACCGAGATCGTGCTCGCCCAGGCGAGCAAGAAGCGCCGGCCGGTGTTCGTCGCCTCGACGAGCGAGGTGTATGGGAAGTCAACCGATCTCCCGTTCCGAGAGAACGGGGACATCGTTCTCGGCGCCACGTTCCGCGGGCGATGGGCCTACGCATGCTCCAAGGCGCTGGATGAGTTTCTGGCTCTCGCGTACTTCAAGGAGCGCAGCCTTCCCACCGTCGTTGGACGAATGTTCAACACTGTTGGTCCACGTCAAACCGGCCGATACGGCATGGTGGTTCCCACGTTCGTGCGCCAGGCGCTGGCCAATCAGCCGATCACCGTGTACGGGTCAGGTGAGCAGCAGCGCTGTTTCTGCCACGTGCACGATGTTGTGCAAGCCCTGACCGAGATTCTCGGCCGAGAGGAGCTTTACGGTGAGGTGCTGAACATCGGGTCGACCGAGGAGATATCCATGCTCGACCTAGCCGCGCGCGTCAAGGAGGCGACTCGATCCGACTCTGACATCGTTCTGGTGCCTTACGACGAGGCCTACGGGGAAGGCTTCGAGGACATGCGACGGCGCGTGCCCGATACGAGCAAGATCGAGCGGATGCTGGGCTGGCAAGCCACTGCCTCACTCGACGAGATACTCAGTGACGTTATCGAGCACGAGCTGGCCGCAAATACTCTTTCAACCCAGGGCGCATCTTCCACTAGCCCTTAGGTGTTGTAGACAATGAAGAAGACTCGCACCAATCCCGGAGGAGACTGTATGAACATCAGCATTCGGCGCTTCGTCGTCATCGGATTGCTTAGCGCCGTAATGGCTGGGCTCATGGCCGGGTCGGCTCTGGCTGCCACCCCGACCCCCACCACGAACGCCGCCATCGGGGTAGGCGTTAGCACCGCAACCCTCAACGGCTTGATTCAAACCCGGTGGTGTCGCGACGCTGTGGCAGTTCCAGTACGGGACGAGCACGTCATACGGGAAGACCACGACCGCCAACACCATTCCAGCCGGCGGGACCAACGTCGCTCGTATCGGCGCAGCATCACCGGGCTGAACGGCCAATAAGAAGTACCACTTCCGCCTTGTCGTTCAGACGGGCATCGGTACGAGCTACTACCCGATCGTCACGACCAACGGTGCAGACCGGACGTTCACCACCAAGCCCATTGGAAAGGTCACGCTTCCCAATCTCTCGAGGCTGAAGATCAAGAACGGGTCTACGTCCGTCGGGCTCAAGTGCTCGAGTCTTGTGAACTGCAAGGGCAAGCTGACGATGACCGCCCGGGTCAAGGTGGGTAAGAAGCACCAGAACATCACCTTCGCGAGCAAGTCCTTCAACATCAAGCACGGAAAGAAGTCCACGCTCAAGTTCAAGCTCTCGGGCAAGGGACTGACCGCGCTGAGGAAGGCCTCGCATCGGCGGCTGAACGTCAAACTGCTGATCAAGTTCAGCAGCCACCAGCCCACGATCACCAAGACGATCAGGCTGTTCCTTTAGTAGCCCCGGGCAGCGCTGCCAACGCCGAGGACGGTTCGATTTAGGCCCCCGAGAGGGGGGCCCGATCGAGCCGACCCCGGTCGGGCTCTGACGTCGTCCTGGTGCGTTATCTCTGCTCGAACCGGGTAGCCGGGACAAGCAGGGCGACGCCAAATCGGATGGCGGGTCGGCAGGCCGGCGCTGGATAGAGCACCCTCAGCACGTATCGAGCACGAGCCTGGCCGCAAATACTCTTGCAACGCGGGGCGCACCTTCCACTAGCCGTTAGGTGTTGGAGACAATGAAGAAGAGTCGTACCAATCCTGGAGGAGACAGCATGATCATCAGCATTCGGCGCTTTGCCGTCATTGGATTGCTTAGCGCCGTAATGGCTGGGCTCATGGCCGGGTCAGCCCTGGCGGCCACCCCGAGCGCCACCACGAACGCCGCCTCGGGGGTCGGCGTCACCACGGCAACCCTCAATGGTTCGATTCAGACCCGCGGTGTCTCGACGCTGTGGCAGTTCCAGTACGGCACGAGCAAGTCATACGGGAAGACCACAACCGCCAACAGCATTCCAGCCGGCGGCAGCACCGTGATCGTCGCGTCGAGCATCACGGGGCTGAAGGCCAACACGAAGTACCACTTCCGGCTGGTCGTTCAGACCGGCAAGGGTACGAGCACCTACCCGATCGTCGTGGCCTTCGGTGGGGACAAGACGTTCACCACCAGGCCTGGCGGAAAGCTCACGCTCAGTGCCGCGATGCTGGGGATCAAGAAGGGGTCCACGTCCCTCGGGCTCAAGTGCTCGAGTCTCGTCACCTGTAAGGGCAAGCTGACGCTGAGCGCCCGGGTCAAGGTGGGTACGAAGCATCAGAACGTCACCTTCGGGACCAAGTCCTTCAGCATCAAGAGCAACAAGAAGTCCACCCTCAAGCTGAAACTCTCAGGCAAGGGATTGACCGCCCTGAGGCAGGCTCACAATCAGCGGCTGAAGGTCAAGCTGCTGATCAAGTTCAGCAGCCCCCAGCCCACGGTCAGCAAGATCATCACGCTGTTTTTGTAGTAGTCCGGGCAAAGTTGGGGGCGGCGATTCGCCGTCCCCAACCTGCTCCGCTTACCCGTGCTCGAACGCGGTGAAGCTCGGCTTCCGCTTGCTGTTTGCGGTCAGGAGCCCACCCGCCGTCGCGGGCAGGCTGTCATACACGTGGATCCATCCGAGCGCGTAGATCCGGTGCCAACGCCGGGACAGCCGGAGCGCGTCGGTGATCCATTTGGCGGCGACCGGCGGGTCGACGTAGAAGTTGAACTCGTCGTCGGGCGCGGTGGGGATCGTGAACTCGGACAGGAAGATCGGCATGCCCCGCCGCAGATAGCGATCTATCCATCCCGCGAGCTCATGCAGGTCTGAGAACTGGACGTCTCCGAACGCCGACTGCGGGTCCGAGAATGATGGGTCCTCGGTAGTGAACGGGTTGTGAGCGTACATGTCCATGCGGGGACGGCGTCCGTTTGGCAGGCGCAGGTTCTCGAGCCAGTCCTGGGTGTCGATGTCCCCCGTGGTGTAGGTGCAGCCGCCGATCACGAGGTTGCGAGGGCTTACCGCCTTCAGAGCTCCGTAGGCGGCATCGAGGATGCGGGCATACAGGTGGGGGGCGGCCAGATCGGCCCGCGTCAGCTTGTGCCCGGGAATGACGCGCTTGGTGATGGCGAAGTTCGGGATTCGTGTCGGCTCGCCCCACACCATCCACAGGTGGACGCTCGGGTACTTGCGTGCCGCCGCCCGGGCGAAGGTCGCGTAATCGGCAGGATTTACCGGCGGGTAGCTCGGCCCCCGGCCCCGGTTGGTCCACCGGGGGGCGAAGATGATCTGGAGCAGGACCCGCATGTGAAAGCGCTTGGCCTGGGTAATCGCCTGCTGGATCTCGACCGGCCAGTGGTAGGCGCGATCGTTGGGATGGGACGCCTGATGAGGGCGTGTGGGTGCGATCTGGGCCCAGTCCAGGTCCGCCTCGAAGATCCCCACGCCGAGCTGGTGATACATCGGGAACTGGTTGACGCCGTTGCGATAGACCTGGCCCCAGATCGCCTTGCTGAACGCCGTCGCCGAAGCCGGGGCCGCCGCCAATACGAACACGGCGAGCACGGCGACGCGGGTAAGAGCCCTACGCCTCACCCGCTTGATCGTAACGCTGCCGGGTGTCAGCTGAACGAGATCACGCTGCGGATGCCGTCCTGGCGCTCCATCAGCTCAAAGCCGCGATTCACCTCGTCGAGCGTGATGTGGTGCGAGATGAACGGGTCCACATCGACCTTGCCGTCGATGTACAGCTGCACGAGCTCGGGCACCTGGTCTCGACCCTTCACGCCTCCGAAGGACGAACCGCACACCCTGCGGCCGGTGATCAGCAGGCGGGGAATGATGTCAAGGGTTTCGCCCTTCCCGGCCACGCCGGCCACAGTGCACAGCCCCCAGCCCATCCGGGCCGCCTCGACCGCCTGTCGCATGACGGCGACAAGCCCCGTCGCCTCGAAGGTGAAGTCGGCCCCGAACCCGCCGGTCTCGTCCAGCACGCGCTGCACGACGTCCGGGCTGGCCGTCCACGTGTCGGTGGCGCCCTGACCCCGAGCCAGCTCGAGCCGCTCATCGGACTTATCCACGCAGATGATCCGGTCCGCGTCCTGGAGCCGGCAGCCGGCCACGGCACCGAGCCCGACCATGCCCGCGCCGAACACCACACACGTCGAGCCGGGCTTGACCTTGGCGGTGTTGATCGCTGCGCCGAGGCCGGTGGACAGGCCGCAGGCGAACAGGCAGGCACGGTCCGGCTCGGCTTCGGGCGAGATCTTGGCCAGCGCGATCTCCGGCATGACGGTGTACTCGGCGAACGTGCTGGTGCCCATGAAGTGGCGGATCGGCTCGCCGTCGCGCGAGAGCCGCGCGGTCCCGTCTGGGAGGTAGCCCAGGTTCTGCTGCTCGCGGATAGCCAGGCACAAGTTCGTGTCCGTGCTGAGGCAGTGGACGCACTCCCGACACTGAGGAGAGAACAACGTCACGACCCGGTCCCCGGGTGCCACGCTGCTGACGCCGTCACCGACCCTCTCCACGACACCCGCGCCCTCGTGGCCGAGGACCGTTGGGGCATAACCGGAGGGATCAACCCCGGAGGCGGTGTACATGTCCGTGTGGCAGACGCCGCAGGCCTCGAGGCGGACCAGTACCTCACCGGCTCGTGGTTCGGCGAGGTCGACCTCGGTGACCTTCAGCGGCTGAGCGAACTCCTCGAGCACGGCGGCACGGATCTTCACGGTCGAGCTCCTCTCTCGGGTTGCGACGCGGAGCTTATTGCGCGCCCGCGCTCGGATCGCGCAGGGGATGTCATCACGATTTGGGCTCGATCAGACCGGCCCAGGGGAGGGAACCCTCCTCGCCGTCGCCGACGTTCGTGACCAGCCGTCCGAGCACCCGCTCGAGCTCGGCGATGTCATCGTCCCCGATGCCACGTCGCAGCCGGCGGTCGAAGGTCGAGGCGGCCTGGCGCAGGCGAACGAAGGCCGCCTCTCCAGCCTCGGTCAGCTCAACCACATGGACGCGGCGATTGGTGTCATCCCGACGGCGGGTGAGCAGGCCGTCGGACTCCATCGAGTTCAGATGGTGGGTAAGTGTCGCCTCGCGTACACCCACGGCGGCGGCGAGTTCGCGCTGGCTGGCGCCGGGGTGGATCTTCAGATTGAGCAGCACCAGCCACACCGGCATCGAGCCGCCCGCTTCGCCGAGGGCCTCATCGAAGGCGCGGCTGACAAGTCGGGTGGCCCGGGCGAGGTGGAGGCCGATCGGTGGTGTGGGCGGTCGCATTGCGCGCAGAGTACCACTGGCTATCTAAGGGTTTGACATCAAACTATTAGATATCTATGGTTGAGCGCACCTAGTCCTGTCACCGGAAAGGAGCACCGAATGTCAACCTGCCGCGCGCGCTCACTACCCAGATCTGGCCGGGAAGGTCGCCGTCGTCACCGGGGGATCACGCGGGATCGGCGCTGCCACCGCCCGCGCGCTGGCAGCCAACGGTGCCGCGGTCGCCGTGATCGGTCGCGATGAAGATGCCCTCGCGGCGGTCACCGGCAGCATCCAGGAGCGAGGGGAGCGGGCATTGGCCGTTCGGGCCGACTGCACGGTCCAGACCGAGCTGGAGCAGGCGGCCCTGACCATCGCCGAACAGCTCGGACCGGCGGACATCGTCGCGACCTTCGCCGGGGGCAACGGCATGCCCGTAGTCACGGCAGAGGAGACCGCCGCGCACTGGAGAGAGGTCATCGAGTCTGACCTGACCTCGACGTTTCTGACCGTGAGCACATTTCTGCCCGCGATGATCGAACGCCAGGGCGGTTCGATCGTGACCATGTCCTCCGCCGCGGCTCGGCAAGCTGCGCGGTCCAACGCCGCCTACGCAGCCGCGAAAGCCGGGGTGATCGCCTTCACCCGCCACCTGGCGAACGAGATCGGTCCAGACGGAATCCGGGTCAACTGCGTCGCTCCATCGGCGACCGAGAACGAGCGCATGCGGGCGTGGACAACCGAAGAACAGCGCGCGGAGCTCGGGTCCTCATTCCCACTGAGGCGGATCGGTCAGCCAGAGGATGTGGCGGCCGCCACTCTGTTTCTGGCGTCGGAGGCGTCCTCGTGGATTACCGGCGTCACGCTTGACGTCGCCGGCGGCAAGATCATGGTCTGAGCTCAGCCGCGCTTGGGCAGCGGGGCGAAGAACACGTTGCGGGGCAGGCTCCTCAGCGGCATGCCGGCATCCAGCGATATGAGCTGCCCGAGCGTGTGCCGGTAGGAGATCCCGAACCGGCGCTGTATCTGGCGCAGGACGGGATCCCGCGCGTAGAAGAACCGGTCGCCATCGCGCAACGCGGTGAACTGCTTTCGCCACAGGGCGAGCTGGACCTGACCGAACTCGGTGCCCCGGACGTGCGGCTCGGACATCATGCCGACAAAGGCGTCCACGTTGGCGACCGAGCCGTAGATCGCCTTCAAGCGCGCGGCCAACGTGGTGCGCTGGACCTCGGACACGGCACGGGCGCTCGATCCGGGCGCGATCACGCGGCCGAACACGTCCCGAAGCTGCACGACATCAAGGATCTGCGGATCGTTCACGTCAAGCCCGGCCGGGAGCTGTTCCGAGCTCTCGCCGGTCAGCTGGGTGAAGCTCGTCTGAGGCGCCAGCCCCAGGGCTCGCCGGAGCTCGTTGTAGGTCGGCATGCCGTCATCGCGCTCCCGCTGAACGTCGATCGCCCCGAGATCCGTCACGCCCTGATAGCAGCCCGTCGCCTCCGGGTCGGCGAAACACGCGCCGGGATCCGTCACGCCGGGGCCCGGGTATTCGAACAGCACGCTGCGCAGCGAGTCATCGATCTGTGCGTCGTTGCGGTACCCCGGTTCCTCAGCCAGCCCGCGCAGGACCGGACCGAGCCCGATGGCCGGGAGGACGGCCGGATCGAAGAAGGCGGCGTTCTGGGACAGGGTCAGCTTCATACGCGGGCTCGAGCCCCCGGCCATCGGCTGCACGGTTATCCCCATCGCCTTCAGGTGGCCGACTCTGCGGCCCCCATACTTCGCGGCGGGGACGATGACGTGCTCCTCGCCGTTGACCATGCTGTGGGCGCGATACCCGACGGTTGAGAACTCGTCATAGAGCTCTGTGTCGACGTTGGAGCGGTAGCCGCGGTAGCGGGGGAGACGGACACCCATCGCGGGAAGAAACTGCGTGTAGGTGATGTACTGCTGCTCGGCTGCCACCATGCGACGCGCGATCTGGAACCGCTCGGTGGCCGGGAGGCTGCGGGGCAGAAGCCCCACGATCCGGTTGTGCTCGCGGGCGAACAGGGTCTGAACCCCGGTCAGCTCGGCGTTGTCATCGGCCCTGATGTCACCGGCCACGACGGCGTGCTGAGGCGTGGACTGGATCAGACCCTGAGCCTGCATGTATGGCGCTGTCCGCCAGTTCCCCCGCGCGTCGGCTTGGGGGAGATAACCACCCGGGAGCATGAGCTTGGCTCCCGAGTCGGCCAGATTGCCGTTGTCGGGGCCCTGGAGCAGCCAGTCCAGCCGGCTTCGGGTCTCCCCATAGACCGACGCGGCGTCGATATACGAGCTCTCGGTATTGACCTGAAGCCGGGGATGACCACGGCGGTGCCCGGTCCCCGGTGCCACCGCATCGCGGGTGAACGCGATCTGGCCCGAGCTATCGCTGTAGGTCTCGAGCGGATCAGAGGCGCTGAATGGAATCGGCGCCGGAGTGGAGCCGGACTTCGCCAGCCCGAAGGTGTGATCAAGGAACTGGCCCCAGACCCACCCCCACTGGCTCACGTAGCGAGCGGAGAAGAGGTCAACGCCGAGCGAGTTGAAGATCCGGTTGCTGATGTACCGCGGGCTCGGGCCCGAGACCATCTTCCCGATGCCGTCGGCATAGCGAGGCGCGGTCAGCCGCCGATAGATCGAGCCCGCCTTACCCCACGACGGGTGGGCCAGATTGTTCTCAGCTCCGTTGAGGCTCTCGGGGGCAAACGAGAACGAGGTCCCCGCCGCACGCGCCTGCCCGGCGGGGCACAGCACGGCCAGACCGGTCAACACGACCAGACCGGTCAACACCAGCGCACTCGCCCTGCAGAGCCACTCTCGCCGCCGAGTGCCCGGGCTCGGCGATGTCAGTGGGGGGGAAGGCACTCGTTCAGTCGGTGTGTGGTCGGGAGTCGAGAGCGTCGATCAGCAGCTCCAGCATGCGGGGCCACTGCTCCCGTTCTACCCGTTTGGCCGCCCGCGTAGCGGCGAACAGTAGCCGTAGATCGAGGGTCGTCGCGTCGCTACGCAGCCGACCCTCGGCCCGAGCGGCGACCAGGAGCCGTTCGAGCGCCGCGGTCGCCCGGTCGGTGGCCTCGGTCACCCCGGGGACGTCGTCCACAACCGCTCGAGCCTCGCCGAGAAAATCGTCTGCTGACTGCCGCTCGACGATCGAATGCAGCATCGACGTGAGGGCCGACCAGCGGTCACCGGCACTCTCCTCGGCCACCCAGGCCGCCTCGACGATCTGCTCCATCCGCCGGATCACGAGCGCGGCCAGGAGCTCGCGTTTGGACGGGAAGCGGCGATAAACGCTCGCCACCCCGGCTCCGGCGGCCTCGGCCACCTCGCTCATCGGAGCTTCGAGCCCGTGATGCGTAAACACGTCGGCGGCGGCGATGAGCAGCCGCTCGCTCTTGGCCTCGGTCGTCAGCGCCGTCCAACCGCATCGGGGGACTTCGGACGTTTCGGCGGAGGGGGCCGGAATGACCATTCCGCTAGAGTACCCACTCGTGTCATCTGACGGTGGCAGAGGCCACGGGATCCATCCCAACCTGATCCTGGCAGTCACCGCACTGTCCGGTCTCGCCTACGCGATGCTGAGCTCGGCGGTGATCCCGGCCCTGAGCTCGCTCGAGCACAGCCTGCACACCAACGAGACGGGTGTCACGTGGCTGCTGACCGGCTACCTGCTGTCCGCGTCGGTAGGCACGTCGATCCTCGGCCGGCTCGGGGACATGTACGGCAAGGAGCGGCTGCTGCTTGTGACGCTGGGCATCCTGGCCGTCGGAACGTTCGTCTCGGCGATCTCGAGCTCGCTGGGCCTGATGATCGTCGGGCGTGTGATCCAGGGCGCCGGCGGCGGCATCTTCCCCCTCGCCTTCGGGATCGTCCGGGATGAATTTCCCAAGGATCGCGTGGCCGGGAGCATCGGGTTGCTGTCATCCATCCTCGGTGTCGGAGGCGGGATCGGGATCGTCCTTGGAGGTCTGATCATCGAGCATCTGAACTACCACTGGCTGTTCTGGATCCCGCTCGTGGTCACGGTCCTGGCCGCCTTTTGCACCTGGCGCTACGTCCCCGAGTCACCGGTTCGTGTGCCCGGGCGAGTCAACTGGCTCGCCGCTGCGTTGATGACCGGCGGGTTCATCTGCGTCCTGATCGCGATCTCCGAAACCACCACCTGGGGCTGGGGATCGGCGCGCACGCTCGGTCTGCTCGCCGTCGGTGTGGTTCTCTGCCTCGCCTGGGTGTGGGTGGAGGTCCACAGTGACGAGCCGCTGATCGACATGACGATGATGCGGATCCGCGGCGTGTGGACCACCAACCTGGTCGCCTTTTTGCTCGGGGCCGGGATGTACGCGTCGTTCCTCGTCTTCCCCCAGTTCGCCCAGTTGCCCAAGAGCACGGGCTTCGGCTTCGGCGCCTCGGTCGTCACCGCCGGTCTGTACCTCTTGCCCGCCGCGCTGCTGATGAGCCTGCTCGGGACCGCCGCTGGCCGGGTCGCGCGCCGGTTCGGCTCCAAGCTCGCGGTGATCGTCGGCAGCGCCGTGACCGCGGTTTCGTTCGGCTGGCTCGCGATCGCCCACGCGCACCCCTATGACATGCTCATCAGCGCCGGGCTGCTCGGGATCGGAGTGGGCCTGGCGTTCTCCGCGCTCGGGAACCTGATCGTCGAGGCCGTGCCGCAGGGGCAGACCGGGGTCGCCACCGGGATGAACACGGTCATGCGGACGCTCGGCGGCGCCCTCGGTGGCCAGATCGTGGCCACGTTTCTGGCCAACAACGTCGCCCACGGTCAGCCCACCGTGACCGGGTTCACCGAATCGTTCGTGCTCGAGGCGGCATTCCTGGTCGTCGCGGTGATCGCGGGTGTGTTCATCCCAGGGCGAGCGAACGAGCGCCGGGTCCTGGGGCCCCAACCCGAGCTGGCACACGCGCAGGAAGCCGGCTAGCCCTGCGCCTGCTCGGCGACAGCGGATCGAGGGCCGGCGAGAACGGGGGATCAGGCGGCAACGGGGACGCTCCACCCCCTGACCCGCGCGGTGACGGCTACAAGTGGATCGCGCTCTCTAACTGCACGCTCGGCGTGCTGCTGGCGACGCTTGACGCATCGATCACGCTGATCGCGATGCCGGACATCTTCCGCGGCATCAAACTCGATCCGCTGATCCCGTCCAACAGCTTCTATCTCCTATGGATGATCCTGGGCTTCCTGGTCGTCTCGAGCGTGTTGATCGTTAGCCTCGGCCGTCTGGGGGACATGTTCGGACGGGTGAGGATCTACAACCTTGGGTTCGTCATCTACACCATCGCGTCGCTGATCCTGACCGTCGACTGGCTGACGGGGAAGGAGGGGGCGATCTTCCTGATCGTGTTCCGGATCGTGCAGGGGGTTGGAGCAGCCTGCCTGCTCGCGAACTCGGCGGCGATCATCACCGACGCGTTCCCCGAGAACCAGCGTGGTATGGCGCTCGGCATCAACAACATCGTGGGCGTCAGCGGCATGTTCGTCGGGCTCGTGCTCGGCGGGCTGCTCGCGCCGATCAGCTGGCGTCTGGTCTTCCTGATCTCCGTGCCCGTCGGTCTGTTCGGCACCGTCTGGGCCTACCTCAAGCTCGAGGAACGCTCCAAGCCACGCCGGGCCCGGATTGACTGGGCCGGCAACCTGACGTTCGCCATCGGGCTGATCCTGATCATGGTCGCGGTCACCTACGGCATCCGGCCGTACGGGCATTCGAGCACCGGATGGGGGAGCCCGCGGGTCCTGGGGCTGGTCGGCACAGGCATCGCGTCGCTGATCGCGTTTGCGATCGTCGAGAGCCGGGTGCCCGACCCGATGTTCCGCCTGCCGCTATTCAAGATCCGCGCGTTCACCTTCGGGACCCTGTCGACGTTCCTGTCCGCGGTCGCCCGCGGGGGCCTGATGTTCATGCTCATCATCTGGCTCCAGGGCATCTGGCTGCCCCAACACGGCTATGACTTCAATGACACGCCGCTGTGGGCCGGCATCTACATGCTCCCCCTGACCATGGGAATGCTGATTGCGGGGCCGACCTCGGGGTACCTGTCGGATCGCTTCGGCGCGCGCCCGTTCGCGACCGGGGGGATGCTCGGCGCGGCGCTGAGCTTCTTCCTCCTTCTGCTGCTTCCGACTGACTTCGCCTACCCGGTGTTCGCCGCCGTGCTGTTCCTCAACGGCGTCTCGATGGGGATGTTCGCCTCGCCCAACCGGGCCGGGGTGATGAACAGCCTGCCGGCATCTGACCGCGGCGCGGGAGGGGGCATGAACCAGACGTTCCAGAACTCCGCCCAGGTGCTTTCAATCGGGATCTTCTTCACGCTGATGATCATCGGGCTGGCCTCGAGCCTGCCCCACACGATGGCGGCCGGACTCGAGGCACACGGGGTGCGGGCGCACCAGGCACTCCAGGCCGCGCACCAGCCGCCGGTGTCGATCCTGTTCGCCGCCTTCCTGGGCTACAACCCGATTCAGCACCTGGTCGGGAACGCCGGACTCGCAGGGCTGAATGTCCATCAGCACGCGCTGGTTCTCGGCCGCTCGTTCTTCCCCAAGCTGATCTCGGGCCCGTTTCGTACCGGGCTGCACGAGGCCTTCGTGTTCGCCATCATCGCCTGCCTGGTGGCGGCGGTGGCGTCGTACTTCCGGGGTGGTCTGACGCCCGGGCAGGAAGCGGCGCGGCGATCGAGGTCATCACCCCCGGCGGTTGCGGAGTCCGCAGTCTCCCGGGTCTGACGCGCACTCGTGACCCGCGGCAAGAAGACCCAGCCGGTTTTCCCAAGCTGGCTGGCCAGCCAGTAAGATCGAATCGGCCCGTCGGCAGCGTTAGGAGGAGCAGTGAGTTCAACCCAGAGCGACCTCGACCGTGTCCTAGTCACCGAGCGCGAGAACTGGGTCGACGGCCCGCCGCACGAGCTGTTCACGCGCCTGCGCGGCGAATGTCCCGTGCACTGGACCTCGCACGCCACCGAGTTCCCGGACGAGGCCGGCTATTGGTCAGTCACGCGGGCCGAGGACATCCACACGGTGAGCCGCGACTGGCGGACCTACTCCTCGGAGCGCGGTGGGGTGACGGCGATCTCGGACGTCTTCCCGCTCGAGCTCATGCAGGCGATGTTCATCGGCATGGACCCGCCCAAGCACGATCGCCTGAAGATGCTCTTCCAGGCCGGTTTCACGCCCAAGCGGATTGCTGCGCACGAGCCCGCGATCCGCAAGATCGTGTGTGACACGCTCGATCGTCTTGACGGGCGTGAGACGTGTGACCTCGTCAATGATGTGGCCCAGCCGATCGTCTCCCGCGTGATCGGGAGCTTCATGGGCATTCCCGAGCGCGATGACGCGATCTGGGCCCGGCTCATGAACACCGCCCTCGGCGCGGGTGATCCTGACCTCAACCCTGAAGGCATCCCGAGCATCCTCGAGAACCAGATCCCCGAGATCTTCGCCCGCTGCTCGACGATGATCGCCGAGCGTCGCGAAAACCCGACTGATGACCTCACCTCGGTGCTCGTCCACGCCGAGATCGATGGGCAGAAGCTCGAGGAGCACGAGATCGTGATGGGCTTCTTCCTGCTCGTCGCGGCAGGCAATGACAGCACCAAGGCGACCTATTGCAGCGGCATGCAGGCGCTGATGGAGAACCCCGAGGAGCGTCAGGCATTGCTCGAGGACCCGAGCCTGGTCCCGAGCGCGGTCGAGGAGTCACTCCGCATGTTCCCCGCCTTCGCCCACTTCCGCCGTACCACCACGTGTGACACGGAGCTGGCCGGTCAGCCCATCCGCGAGGGCGAGAAGGTGGTCATGTGGTACGTGTCATCCAACCGCGACGAGACACGCTACGACGATCCCCATCGCTTCGACGTCCGGCGCAACCCCGAGCATCAGGCGTTCGGCGCCGGCGGGCGTCACTTCTGTCTGGGCACCGCTCTGGCGCGTCTCGAGCTCAACACCATGTTCGAGGAGACGCTGAAGCGGTACCCGCGGATGGAGATCGCCGGAAAGCCGGCCTACGTCGAGTCAGGCTTCATCAACCAGTTGAAGTCACTGCCGGTCACGCTGGGCCCGCGCGCCGACGGCTGAGCCGTGATGGGCGGGTCAGCGCCAATCAGCCCAGGGTGACTCGCGCTCGATCTCCTGCTCGTCGGCTCGGATCACGTGCATGACGGCGTTGATCAACGCCAGGTGCGTGAACGCCTGGGGGAAGTTGCCCAGGTGGCGGCCCGTGACCGGGTCGATCTCCTCGGCGTAGAGGTGCAGTGGGCTCGCGAACCCGAGTAGGCGCTCGCACAGCGCCCGGGCTTCGTCGTTCTCACCGATCTCGGACAGGGCGGAGACGAGCCAGAACGAGCAGATAAGGAATGTTCCCTCGCGACCCTCGAGTCCGTCATCGGTCTCCTCGATCCGGTAGCGGAGCACCAGCCCGTGCTCGGTCAACTCATCCGCGATGGCCCGGATGGTCTTCGTGATCCGCTCGTCCTCCGGGGGCAGGAATCGCATCAGGGGCAGCAGCAGGAGGGCGGCGTCGAGCGCCTTGGTGTCGTAATGCTGGACGAACACGCCCCGATCGTCGACGCCGTGCTCGAGCACGTCAGCCTTGATCTTGTCCGCCTCCTCACGCCACTGGATGGCGTGCTCGTACTCCCCGCGGAGCTCGGCCAGACGGGCGCCACGATCGCAGGCCACCCAGCAGAACACCTTCGAGGACGTGAAGTGCTTGGGCTCGCCGCGCACCTCCCAGATGCCCCGGTCGGGTTCGCGCCAATGCTCGATCGCCTCCTCGACCTGGCGCTTGAGGATCTCCCACACCCGGTCGTCGAGCGAGTCACGCGAGCGGGTGTGCAGATACACGGAGTCGAGCAACGCTCCCCACACGTCGTGCTGCTCCTGCTTGTAAGCCGCGTTGCCGACTCGGACCGGGCGGGCACCCTCGTAGCCCTCGAGGTGATCCAGGGTGCGCTCCTCGAGATCGCGCTCGCCCCCCAGCCCGTACATGACCTGGAGCTTGTCACCAGAGGCGACGTCGGCGATGAAGTAGAAGAAGTCGTTCGCCTCCCAATCGAAGCCCAGCGACAGCAGCGCCCAGAGCATGAAGGTCGAGTCTCGGATCCAGCTGTAGCGGTAATCCCAGTTGCGCTCGCCCTGAGGCGTCTCGGGCAGCGAGGTCGTGGCAGCGGCGAGCAGCGCGCCGGTGGGGGCGTAGGTCAGGCCCTTGAGCGTGAGGGCGCTGCGCATCAGGAACGTGCGCCACGGATGGTCCGGGAACTCGCCCCGGTCGAGCCAGTGCTGCCAATGGTGGGCCGTCCACACGAGCCTGTCATAGGCCTCATCCATGGTCTGGGGTGCCGGATGCTCGCTCCAGGAAAGCGCGCAGTAGGCGGTCTCGCCCTCCTTCAGCATGTGGCGCGCTGTGGCTCGGGGCCCCTCGAAGCCGAGCATGAGGTCGGTGGTCAGCTTGAGCTCGACGCTGCCGTCTGAGGCTTTGGCCACGCCCTCGTGGTAGCTCTCGCCGCTGTACTCCCATTCGGCCGGCTCGAGGCCGTAGTTGAACTTGGGTTCGCAGTCGAGGAGCAGCTGGGCCTCACCGTTGACGCACCGAACCGTGCGCAGCAGCACGTGATCGGCGTCATAGTCGGTGGGAGCCCGCTTGTGCGTGTGCGAGCGGTCAGTCGGGTGATGCCACGGGCCAACCAGGAGGACATCGCGGACGATGATCCAGCCCGAGCCGGTACCCCAGCTCGTCTCAAGCACCATCGTGCCCGGCAGATAGCGCCGCGATGCCGGCACCGTCACCCCATCCGGACCGAGCCTGAACCAGCCAGCGTCTCGATCGAGCATCGCGCCGAACACGCTCGGTGAGTCGACGCGGGGCAGGCAGAGCCACTCGATCGCCCCGCTCGGCGCCACCAGAGCCACCGTTTCGCAGTCCGACAGGAAGCCGTAATCGGCAATCGGCGGATAGGCGCTGCGGCCAATCCTGGCCGCGGACTCGCGTTCGCGGGCCGGCAGCGCCTGCGGCTGAGGCGAGGCCACGGGTTCGGCCTTCTGACTGTTGCCGTCTTCTCGCACGCGCCGCAGTATTCGCTGCTCAGAGCCGGATGTCCAGCTCTGCAGGCGTTAGCCCCCGAGGCCGCCCAGAAGTGAGAACGGCCGCCAGGGCCGTTTTTCGTAGATATCGCGCAGGTTGCCCTCCACGCTGACCGTGCAGCCGGGCCCCGCCTCGACCCGCAGCCGATCCGCGAGTGCATTGGCGCTGTCCTCGTCAGTGGCGCCGACCAGCACCGCTTTCCATCGTTGAACGACGGGCATGCCCTCGTCCCGCAGCTTGTCGGCGAGCTCGCTCGCGTGAGCGTGTGAATCGCACTGGAGCCGCACCTCGAACTCCGGATACCCCTGGGCGATCGAGTCGGCTCGCTCCTGTGCCACCCGTTCGCTGCGCTCCCGCGCCTCGTCGGCGTCAGTCTGAGGCAGCGGCGTGGCGGGATCCTCCCATTCCTCGGCGGTCGGGTGCCAATGGCGGAGCTCGATCATCGGCTGCCACCCGTGGTTGGTGGCCAGGGCCTCGATCGTCTTGCGAGCTTCCTCGGCCTGCTCCCGCGTCCCTGCGTAACCGAACACCTCGGCGCCATCGACCGACACGATCACGCGATCGTGCATCGAGCGCTGAGCGTCCTCCTCGAGCTCGTGGGCCTGCAGCTCGTCGGCCAGCTCGTGGGCCTGTTCGGGGTCCTTCAGGTCTATCCGCAGCCGCCAGTCGTCGTTCATGGCCGTGGACTCTAGTGGTCTGGCGGGTGTATCTTGACGGCGCCCGAGCAGCGAACTGCGAAGGAGGTTTCGATGGGGGTGTGGCGAGAACGCCGGCGGGTCTTGATGGCCGCGGCAATTGGGACGACGGCGGCGCTGGGTGGTCTGGGCGCTGCGGGACCGAGCGCAGCGGCACCGCGCAACTCGATCAAGATAGTCCTCCCGCGGCACATCAAGGTCGGAAAGCCGGCCACGATCAGGCTGACCGGGTTTGCCTCGAGCCACTACCAGGTCGCCCTACTGTCTGACCGCGGACGGTGCCGGCGCTCGTTCACCGCCGAAGGCAATCTGGGCAACGTGAGTATCTGGGTCGACGGCAATTTCGTCCACGGGCATTACAAGTTCGCCAAGTTCGTGCCCTACCCATCGAGCACCCACGGGCGCATGTATTTCTGTGCCTACCTGACCCAGGGCAAGCTGAACGGCACGATCACGACGATCGCCCGCACCAGCCTTCGCTTCCGCATCCCGTCCTGAGCTGCCTGGGCCAGTGGGTCAGACGGGCCTCGCCCGGCGGTGCTCAGAGCACGCCGGCCAGGACGAGCGCTCCGATCACCAGCAGCACACCCGAGGTAATGGCGTTGCCCCAGCGGTCGAGCCAACGGCCCCCGACCTGATAGCCGCCGGCCGTAGCGACCAGCGTCAGCGTCACGATCGTGAGGATCGTGACCGCCGCGAACACCAACAGCGATCCGATCGCCGCCCCCGCCCCGGCTGTGGTGGCGGCCAGGAACACGGGCAGGATGGTCAGATCCGGAGACGCGGCGGCACCGAAGGGAACCATCACCGCGAGCGCTGACCGGCTCGGACCGTGGCCATGGTCCGCCGCGCTTCCATGCTGGTCCTCCTCGTCGGCATGGTGGTCGTCGTGCCCGTGCTCATCCCCATGCTCGTGATCATGCGTGTGCCCCCGGCCGGTCAGCTCCATGACGGCGAACCCGATGCCGGTGGTGATTAGGAGGCCGCCCACGATCGCGTTCTGGGCGCTCTCGACCTTGGAGCGGAACTGCAGCCCGACGGCGATGATGACCGCGCCCAGGATCAGGGAGACGAGCACGTGTGCCACTCCGGCCAGCCCTGACAGCCGAGCCACTCGGCCCAGTGAGTAGCGCTGGGTCCGCCCGACCACCGCCAGCGGCACCCAGTGGTCGGGCAGGATGGCGTGCCCGAAGCCCACCCCCCCGGCGGCGAGCAGAAGCGCAGGGGTCGCAATCACGGCCGCTAGGTTACGGCCCCAGCCCGACTACCTAGTGGTGCGTGACCAGCAGGTTCCCGCTTCCGCGCAGAATCGCTGATCCATCAGCTGTGCTTAGGTCCACGTCGTACAGGGCTGGCCGAAGCCTGCGTAGGCGGCTACTTCTCAGTGTTGAGATCCCTCTCCGGCTCGTTAGCGCATGGCCCTTCAGTAAGACTCGCCCGTTGCGTGACACGACAAACGTCACTCTGACGCGAGTGACCGGCCGCCCGAGATGATTCTGGAGGGATGCCGCTAGGAGCAGGCAACGGCCGGCTTGGCACGAGAACGCGGACGTGGGCTGCAAGCTGTACCCGCCGGGGGCGATCGCGATCACGCCGCGACCGTAGCCGGCGACATAAGCCGTGTTGTCGCGGCTCCAGTAGACACCGCGGACGAAGGGAAAGACGGCTTTCAGCTGGGCCCAGCTTTGCCCGGCATCGATGCTGTAGAGGACGCCCTCATGCTGTGTCCCCACGATGACCAGCTTTGGGTCCGTGCGCGAGAACGAGATCACCGATGCCTCGGTGTTGAGGCTCGTGCCGGGTGAACCGGGGTACTCGAAGCCGCTAGCGAGTGGGTAGGTGTTGCCGAACTGATCATGACGAAGGATTGCGTTAAGCAACCGGTCCGCCCGCCACCGGCTGCCGCCATCGGTCGTGCTCACCATCCCGCCGTGCGTACATGGCGCGCGGCCGCGACATTCCCATGCGTAGATGACGGATGGTCTCGATGGGGCCGCCCCAAACACTCCGACTCCGTTTAGGGGGACGTCGATGCGCCGCTGTGGGCCCCTGGCCCCGAATCCGGTGAGCTCGTAGAGATGCTCGCTGGTCTGGAGAAATGTGTCGGCACCGTCCGTTTGAACCGCTTCATTTCCGCCGTCGTATGCAGAGTCATCGGGGACTGGACGCCCGTATTGCTGCCAGCTGGAGCCGTCGTCAGTGAAGAACAGTTGTGTGGACGTTCCGTGACGCGCGGCGAGCGCGAACCTCCCGTGGGATACCCAGCCGAATCCCAAAACATCCGAGTCGAACGCGTAGCCGAGGGTGTTGGGCCACGGGGGCAAAGGCGTCGAGCCCGAATAGCGAGGACCCGCACGGAAATAGCCTCCGTTGTTGACGTAGAGCGCGATCGGTGGCCCCCCATGCGCGAGTCGGATATCCGGATCGACCGCGGTCTGTTGACCGTCGCCTCCTCCTCCTACGGTCCAGGACGCAATGCGAGCAGTGCCGGCCTGGGGCCGAAATGCCGACAGGAACCCGTTGTCCTGCACTGAGATATAGAGAGTATCGCCGTTGCTGTCAGCGGTGCCGGCAATGCCATTCACCTCAAAGCTCGTGAGGCCTGAATTGCGATAATGCCAAGCACCCGTACCGTCGCAGTCACCGGTGTTCGGGGCGAGTACGCCATAGTCACCAACGGCGAGCAACGCACACCGCGCCCCGGTCTGGTCGAGCAGGAGCTGTGAGGTATCTGTATGAATCGGGCTCGTACCGAGCGGGGTCCATGTACCGGCGCAGTGGGGCAACGTAGGTGAACTGCATTGGATTCTGAAGTCCGTCACCGAATTGCCCCAGTACAACTGATAGCTACTAGGCGACGTTCCCGGACGTGGCGCCAACCAGACCGGCCGTGCGTTGCTGTCAGGCGGCCCGTTGAGGTTGGTCGAGATCCATTCAGTGGTTTTTGTCCCACTGAACGCAGAGTCGATCTCGTCGACGTAGCTGCCCGCGGTGGCGTGTGCGGTGACGAATAGAGTCGTTGGGACCGGACCGTTCGTCGCTGGTACCGCGGCGATGTGGCAGTCAATGAAAGACGGAGGTAAAGCACCGGTGAGCGTGAGCAGACGCCAGTCGTGATCAGACACGCGCTGATAGATCCCTGACGAGGTACACAGGTACGCAGTGCCGCTGTCGTCGACAGTCACGCCGAAGTCGATTCCCCGGTCGGTCCCATCAGGCGCTGGCCCCCCGGCAACCGTTGGGTCGACCCATGAGAACGTCTTTCCACTGTCGTGACTTATTCCGATTGAGCAATGCGCCCCGACATATATGTTGTTAGGCGCGCTTGGGTCGAACGCCATCCCGAGTGTCGTGTCCTGAACTCCGGATGAATCCAGGCAGGGGGTGGGCGCTCTCGCTTGCAGGCGCCAGGTGAGCCCACCGTCGATGCTGCGAAAGATTCCCGACCGACTGGGTACCTGGTTGTCGACGGGGGTGACGATGAAGACGGTGCGCCCAGTCGGATCTCCCGGGTCGAACGCGATCGTCTTCAGTACAAACTGTCCATAGCGATCGAGTCCCGGCAGGCGATGCCAAGTCACCCCACCATCGCGAGACTCGAACAACTGGGTGTCGGAAATCGCCAGGTATCGATGCGTCGAAAGGCGAGTCGAGGGATCGAGCGCAACGCTCTGGATCCGACCGGCAGGAAGCGTGTCAGTGGCCGGTGCGTTGGCGTTCGGACCGACATTTCGCACTGCGAACTGCAATGCCGACGCCGGGGCGGCCAGTGGCACCCCAAACGCCATGACAGCAAGAACTGCGGACATCGAGAAGACTCGTACCCGAACCCAACGCTCGCGCAAAGCCGATCCAGCCGCCAACCGCTTCATGTGGCCCACACGGTCAGTTCTCGGCAACATGCTTGCCCCCTTCAGGCTGGACGACCGCAATGCCCGGAGGCACCAGGCCTGTAGAAGTGGGAGTTTTTCACGCTTCAGCGAGCTTTACATCAGGGAGGCTCCCTTAAATTTGCGAGGCGTCCCCCGTGACGCGCCCGGCGTGCAGCGCCTCCTGCGCCTCGGGTTCGGTCGCGTAGCCGCGCAGGTGGGTGATCTGCCCGTCGTGGACCTCGGCCACGAGGAACCGCTCGGGCGGCCCGAGTTCATCGTCGTCGCCGACACGGTGCACGTGCGCGATCACGCGGTCACCCTCCTCGACGAACGCGCTGACGGACACCTTGCTGTTGGCGAGCAGGCCGATCCGCATCCGTTCGAGCGCTTGGTCGCGTCCGTGGCAGCCGGGGATCTGGCCGTCCTCGTCGGGGAGCCCCCGCCAGTCGATCTCGTCTGCCAGCATCGATCCGAGCTCGTCAAACCTGCCCTCCGACGCAGCCGTGAACGCGGCCGCCACTGTGCGCATCGCGGTCCCCGGCTGTGCGGTCGGCACGGCACTGTCCTCAGTGAACTGCGCCGCCGGTTGGGTGTTCTCGGTCGCCTCAAGGAGCTGTTGCGCTTCGTGTTGGCCGTGGTGCTCAGCCCATCCGGCTGGGGTGGCGTCATAGCCGGTGTCGTGGATGCTCGGGTCCGCGCCGTGGTCGAGCAGCAGCCGGATCACATCAACGTTTCCGCGCATCGCGGCCTCGTGCAGCGGCGCGGTCCGAGACCGTGCGTTGACGTCGAAGCCCAGCTCGATCAGGAGCGCGACGGCGTCATAGCTGCCCTGCTCGGCCGCGCGCACCAGCTGGTCGGGGCACCGCTCGATCGCGCGCTCGCGTAGACCTGGGTCGGCTCCGAGCAGCCGCTCCATGGCGTCACGGTCACCGGACATCACGGCCGCGATCAGCTCGTCAACTGGATCGTGCTCCCAAGACGCGCCCGCGTCGACCAACAGGGACACGACGTCCATGTGCCCGCTGAGTGCCGCCTGCTGTACCGGCGAGCGTCCCTGATAGATCGGGTGGTTTACATCGCCACCCTCGGGATCCGCCCCGCGGGCGAGAAGCCGGCGGACCCGGTCAGTGAGCCCGTGACCGGCGGCGGCGATCAGCAGATCCTCGAGCATCTTCTGAGGCGAATCCTGGCGCTCTCCCAGCAGCCGCCGCCACGGTCCGCCGTCACCGGTGCCGAGCCCGAACTCGAACAGCAGCTCGAGCCAGTCCTCGTCCGAGCTCTGGCCCCAGCCCTGGTTATAGAGCGCCTGTCCATCGTTCGCGTCAGCGCCCGCCTGCAACAGCAGACGCGCGAGCGCAAGTTCCTCTTCGTGCTTCGGGATCGTGCCGCCGCCGCCCAGCGCGCCCGTCAGGGCCGTGAAGGGCGGGATCAGCCCCTCCCACAGGTAGCCGGCGTTCGGGTCCGCGCCGTGGTCCAGCAGCAGTCGCGCGACCGCGACTGCCGAGTGACCCGGGCCAAGAGGCAGACGCGAGTAGGTCAGATAGAGCAACGGCTCCCACCCGTACGGACCCCCCAACAGCGATGCCTGAGACGGGTCGCGCTCCAGCAGCTCGCGTGCGGCGTCAACCTCTCCCGTCGCGGCGATCGTATGGATGCTCGCGCGCGCCAGCCACTCATGCTGCTCGAGCAGGGCGTGCGCGCGCCTGAACCGATCGGGATCGTCGTCACCGTAGTTCAGGCACGCCAGACGCAGGAACTCGCTGACCACGGCCTGATCGTCGTTCAGTGGGCCGCCGACCGGCTGCTCATGCGGGGAACGCGCGTAGCGTTCGACGAGCTCCAGATGCGCCTTTAGCTTGGGCCAGCTGGAGAACCCGAACTGGCGAGCGATCACCAGCTGGGCATCGGTGCGGGTGAAGGCGTTCAGCTCCGGCGAGCCGGGCTGCGCGTCAGCCAGGCGAGGGTGGAACTCGCGCACGAACTCCGCCGCCCCGGCGTCACCGGCACGGACCGCGCGCTGGAAGGACTTGGCGCCCTTCTTGAGCTGCTCGAGATTGGCGTTGCCAGGAAGACCGCGGGGTGGCACAAAGGCCTCCTTTCACCAGAGCCCGGAGTCCGCAATCACAGGCCGGAAAGGAGAACCGACCACAGTCACAACCATCATCTGCAGGTGGGCTTCGCCCTTTCCGCGGACCGGCAGCGCCCTGCGAGCACCCAGATCATAACTCGCCGTACACGCGCATTTACCGCGCCCCTGATGTGGTTCAGGGCCGGCCGCGTTGGCCGTCGAGCTCGGTGAGCAGCCCGGCGATCCGATCGGTGATCTCGTCGCGGATGGCGCGGACTTCGTCGATGGGCCGGCCGGCGGGGTCCGCGAGGTCCCAATCGAGGTAACGCTTGCCCGGGATGAACGGGCATTCGTCACCACAGCCCATCGTGACCACGACGTCGGCCTGTTCGGCGAGCGTGGGGGTCAGTAGCTGCGGGACGCGGTCTGAGAGGTCGATGCCGATCTCGTCCATGACCGTGAGGACCTCGGGGTGCACGTGCTCGGCGGGACTGGTCCCGGCCGACAACGCGCGGTGCCGGCCGGTGGCCGCGCGGGTGAACAGCGCCTGGCTCATTTGGGAGCGCCCGGCGTTCTGGCGGCACACGAACAGGACCGTGCTCATGGGGTTCGCGGGACCACGACCGTGGCCGCCTCGCGCGGCGTGACGTGGGGGTAGAGGGCGCGGATCGCGGCGAACGCCAACGCACCGCCGACGGCCTGGGCGACAATGAACGTCGGGGCGGATGCGGGTGCGATCCCGGCGAACGTGTCGGACAACATTCGCCCGATGGTGATCGCGGGGTTGGCGAAGCTGGCCGAGCTGGTGAAGAAGTACGCCGCGCCGATGTACGCGCCCACGGCAGCCGCCGCGGAGCTGCTGCGGTGGGTGCGGGCGAGCGCGAAGATCACGAGGATCAGCCCCAGGGTTGCGATCACCTCGGAGAGGAGGTGCGCGGGGCTCGCGCGATGGTGGGTCGAAATGCTGATCGCGGCCTTGGCGAACATGCCGTTGGTGATGACCGCGCCGAGTACGCAGCCGATGACTTGGGCGGGTAGGTAGGCCAGCGCATCGCGGCGGGCGATGCCGCCGAAGCTGGCGTCTACGAACGACACAACCGGGTTGAAGTGCCCACCTGACACCGGGCCGAACATCAGGATGATCGCGTACAGCCCGGCCGCCGTCGCCGCGGCGTTCTCGAACAGCTCGAGCCCGATGTCATGGGGTGAGAGCTGCTGGGCGGCGATCCCCGAGCCGATCACGATCGCGGCCAGGAAGGCCGAGCCGAGGAGTTCTGCCAGCAGCCGTCGGGCGAGCGGCGGCGGTCCGGTCACGGCTGGCAGTCTAAAGATTGACAAGCATCACTTCAATCGGTATTTGTATATCGATGGCTGTCGATCTGGAGCTCGTCCCGAAGACCAAGCGCGCACCGGGCGCGCCGTGTTGTGAGCCGGTCGTGTATCCGGACGTGGAGCGCGACGTGGCGGTCCGGATGGCCGCGGTCGCCAAGGCGCTTGGTGACCCGGTCCGCGTCCAGCTGGTGGATGTGCTGCGCAAGCACGCCGGGAAGGTGTGTGTGTGCGAGCTGGTGCCGCTGTTCGAGCTCTCGCAGCCGACGATCTCCCATCACCTCAAGGTGCTGCGCGAGGCCGGGATCGTCGGGTCGGAGCGCCAGGGCCTGTGGGCCTATTACTTCGTGATCCCCGACGCACTCAAGGAGCTATCCGGATGGCTGAAGTGAACAACCCGTGCTGCGGTCCAGCCGAGCAGCAAAGCTGTTGCGCGCCGTCGGAGAAGGCATCGTGCTGCGGGGACACACACGCCGCGGGCTGTGGCTGCGCCGCCGGTGACGCGGCACCTTCGGCCGGCTCGGTGACCACGATCGAGCTGGTCCGGGAGACCGTGCGCGAGAAGTACGCCGCCGCGGCCGTGGCCGCCGGGTCTGGCGCGGGCTGCTGCAGCCCGGCTGACGAGACCGGCGTGTTCGGGGCCTCGCTGTATGCCGAGACCGGTGAGAGCGGTGCGCCCGACTCGGCGGTGAACGCGTCACTGGGCTGCGGCGTGCCGACCGCCGTGGCTGACTTGCACGAAGGCGAGGTAGTCCTCGACCTCGGGTCAGGTGCCGGGGCTGACGTGCTGATCTCCGCGCGGCGGGTCGGTCCGACCGGGCGGGCGATCGGGATCGACATGACTGACGAGATGCTCGAGCTGGCTCGCCGCAACGCCACCGATGCCGGCGTTGAGAATGTCGAGTTCATCAAGGGCTATCTCGAGGACCTGCCGCTTCCGGATGCGAGCGTCGACGTGGTGATCTCCAACTGCGTGATCAACCTCGCGGGTGACAAGTCCAAGGTGCTCGCCGAGGCCGCCCGGGTGCTCCGACCGGGTGGACGCTTCGCCGTCTCTGACGTGATCGCCGACCCCGACATGGACGAGCCGACCAAGGCCGACATGCAGGCGTGGACCGGGTGCATCTCCGGCGCGCTGACCGAACAGGAATTCCGTGACGCACTCGCCGCTGCCGGTCTCGAGGCGCCGGAGTTTCGCGAGACACATCGCGTGCACGAGCACGCCGCCGCGGCGATCATCCGCGCCAGCAAGCGGCTCCAAGCTGTGTCCTGAGAAGGGCCGAGGAAGCGAAAAGAGATCGTTCGCTCGCGGCGGTGGTAGCGGCTGGGGGCGGGCGGATAGCATTCCGGCGTGGAAATCGTGGAGCCGGCGGGCAACCCGAAGCACACGTGGTTGCGATGGCTCGGGCTTCAGGAGCCTCCTGTGGAGCCTGATAGTTGGGTGCCGGTGGCCAGAGGTTTCGATATCCACGAGTTCAAGCCGAACTCTGAGATGGCTTCGCGGTTGGTGGATCGGCTGAGCGGTGCGGGTATCCAGGCTCATCAACGGTCATACGAATTGGACGTCAGCAGCCCGACCGCGGCCTTGGTCGGAGCGGGCGGCGGCGGCATGGCGAGGCGGGTGGCGGTGTTGGTGCATAACCGAGATCGGGCGCGGGCCACCGAGATCGCAGCCGAGTTCGAGCGTGAGCTGGAGCGTCAGCGACTAGCAGTTGAGCGTGAGCTCGACTCGACTGGTCCTAGTGACGAGCCCGCATGGGAAGCTCCGGAGGCTGGCTCACCGCCCGAAGTGTGACCACTGATCCTGGCGACCCCGCACCGTGCGCGAGGTCACGCCGCCCGCACAACGCTCAGCGCTCGGTTACGGCTGATACGGCGGGGCGTTCGCGCGATGATCAGCCCCGACGGTCCCGCCAAACATGGGACCGACGAGGTCATCCTCCTCGACGAGGTCATAGAACAGGTTCAGCCACCGCTCGAACGCCTCCCGGCCGCCACCCCACTCGAAGATCGTCGGCGGCTGATCAGACTCGGCGGACATGCGCACGACGATAGCCGCGGCCAGGCAGCCGTTTCCGCATGGCTCCTCGTCCACATGTCGTGAGGTTGCGGCTGTCCCCCGCCGCGGTTAGGCTCGTCGGCCACGCTACCGGGGGGGATCGGAGGTGATGGGAGACTCCGGTCGTGGGCGCGCGACGCCTCGCACACTTCGCTGCACGATCGTCAAATAGGGGGATGAAGTGATCAACGCATCGGACCTGCTCGGCGCGCCGCAGATCGCCGGCGTCGTGGTGAGCCCAATCGGTCTGTTGAGGAAGATCGAATCCAGCCAGACGGGATTCGCAGGCGGCGTTGCCGTGTCGGGCAAGCTCGGGCCGATGATCAGTGACAAGCTCGCAGGCGAGAGCGCCGCCGAGGAGCGCCAGCGGGACTCCGCGGTGAGTCACAGCACACCCGAGTGCGGGAACTGGGGATACCTCGCCGTGACGGACACCGAGCTCGCCCTAACCACCACGGAAGCAGCGAAGACGGTCGGCCGGCGGCTGGGACAGCTGGTCACGCGAGTCCCGCGCAGCACGGTCGCGCACGCCGAGCTTGCCGGCGGCTGGCGGCACCCGATGCTCTACGTGTTGAGCTCGGCTCCGCTGCGCTTCACGTTCACCGACGGCACCGCGTGGGCGTTCGAGGTCAGCCGGTTCTATCGCCGGCGCGCCAAGCGCGTGGTGCGAGCGCTCCAGAGCCGGTGAGTCCGCACTCAGTGTGCGAGCTCGGTGACGTCCAATCCGAATCTGGCCTTCAGCCCGTCGACGCCCGCGTCGCTCAGGTGCACCGCGCGCCCGCGCCGGGCGCGGCTGACCCAGCCGAGGGCGAACATCCGGCTCGCCAATGCCGCGCCGAGGGAACCGGCCAGATGGTGGCGCTGCTCGCTCCAGTCCACGCAGTAGCGGATCAGCGGACGCTGGCGCGAGCGCAGGCCCGCGAAGTCGATGCCGAAGTCCTCGAGCTCGTCAACCCCTCGTTCCGTGAGGCGATAGTCGAGGTCGAAGCCAGGCGCTGAGAGCCGGTCCTTGTCGGCCGCGGCGCGATCAAACACGCCGTCGCCGCCGCTCAGGAGCTGGCGGTCGATCATGGCGCCCATCAGCTCGGTGCCGAGGACTCCGGCCAGATGGTCGTAACAGGTGCGGGCGGTGCGAACGGCATTAGCCTGAGTGCCCTGGCGCAGTGACCGGACCGGTGCCGGCGGGGCGATCTGGGCCAGCGCCTCGATCAGAGCCGCCACGTCGGCCCCCGCAAGGGCGAAGTAGCGATGACGGCCGTGGCGCTCGACCGTGAGCAGGTGCCCCTTCACAAGCTTGGACAGATGAGCGCTGGCCGTCGATGGCGCGATCCCCGCCTCATCGGCGAGGACGGTGGCCGGAAGCGCCCGGCCGTCGCCCAGGGCCAGCAGGATCCGTGCTCGTGCCGGGTCAGCGACCAGGGCCCCCACCTTGGCTATGTCAGCATCGCCCTCCACGTCCTCATCAGGCTAGCGCGAGGACATTTCGTCCGGGGGCGAAGCGTCGACAGACTGGAGTGCTGAGCGCGTGCGTAGCATCAATCGGTACAGATGAGTTCCGGTGGACGAGGATTCGCGGCTTCACATGGCGCCAGTGCCCCTGGCGGCATGCGATCCCTGCGCGGGCCGGACAAGAAGCCGCCGGCGTTGATGGACCCCTCGCGTCAGCGTGACAAGCACCGGATCCTGGCGCTGTTCAAGCCCTACCGGGTGCGCCTGGGCGCTGTGCTGGCGCTGATCGTCTTCTCCGCGGGACTCAGCATGCTGTCGCCGTTTCTGCTCAAGTCCGTGCTCGACAACGGGATCTTCAAGCACCAGACGACGCTGCTGACCGAGCTGGTGGCCGGGATGATCGCGATCGCGATCGCCACCAGTGCATTCAGCGTCTGGCAGACGTACATGAGCAACGTCGTCGGCCAGCGGGTCATGCACGATCTGCGGGCCGCGGTCTACCGCCGGCTGCAGCGGATGTCTCTGGCCTTCTTCACCCGCACGCGGACCGGCGAAGTCCAGTCGCGGATCGCCAACGACATCGGCGGGCTCGACGCCGTGGTCACCACCACCGCCACGACGATTGCTCAGAACGCCACCACCGTCATCGCGGCGACCGTTGCTCTGTGCATTCTCAACTGGAAGCTGGCGGCGATCTCGCTCGTGTTCGTCCCCCTGTTCGTGTGGCTCACGCGGCGAGTGGGCAAGGTGCGGCGCGAGATCACCACCGAGCAGCAGCGCCGCCTGGCTGACCTGTCCTCGCTGGTCTCGGAGTCGCTGTCGGTCTCGGGGATCATGCTCGGCAAGACGATGGGGCGCGGGGGGGACCTCGCCGATCGCTTCACCGGAGAGTCAAAGGGGATTGCCGACCTCGAGGTTCGCTCCCGGATGGCCGGCCGTTGGGTCATGTCCACGATCCAGATGACGTTCGCCATCCAGCCTGCGATCGTGTACTGGCTCGCCGGTCAGAGCTTCATCGGCCACATCTCCATCGGCACCGTGGTCGCCTTCTCGACCCTGCAGACGCGGCTCCTGTTCCCGATCCAGTCCCTGCTCGGCGTCGGCGCCGACATGCAGGCATCGCTGGCCCTGTTTGACCGCATCTTCGAGTACCTGGATCTCCCGGTTGACATCGTCGAGGCCGAGAACCCCATCGAGCTGCGCCCCTCGGAAGTGCTGGGCGAGGTCCGCCTGGAAAACGTTTCGTTTCGCTACGGCACGGGGGAGGAGGGGTGGACCCTGCGCGGGGTCAATCTCGACATCCCGGCAGGAACGCGAACGGCTGTTGTGGGCGAGACGGGGGCGGGCAAGACGACGCTCGGCTATCTGGTCGCGCGGCTCTACGAGCCACAGGAGGGCCGGGTGACGATCGACGGGGTGGACGTGCGTGACGTCTCGCTGGCCTCGCTCGCCGCGACCGTCGGCGTGGTGTCCCAGGAGACGTACCTGTTCCACGCCAGCGTGCGCGAGAACCTGCGCTTCGCCTGCCCGAGCGCCAGCGATGAGGAGATCGAGGACGCCGCCCGCACGGCCCGCATCCATGACCTGATCGCATCGCTCCCGGACGGCTATGACACCGTCGTGGGCGAACGGGGTTACCGCTTCTCAGGTGGAGAGAAGCAGCGCATGGCCATCGCCCGGACCGTGCTGCGCAACCCGCCCGTGCTCGTGCTCGACGAGGCCACAAGCTCCCTCGACACCCAGACCGAGTACGCGGTGCAGGCTGAGCTCGAGCGGTTGGCCGAAGGCCGGACGACGATCACGATCGCCCACCGGCTGTCCACCGTCCGGGACGCGGATCAGATCGTGGTCCTGAGCGCCGGGGAGATCGTCGAGCGCGGAACACACGAGGAACTGCTCGAGCGGGGCGGAACCTATGCCGCGCTGGTGGCCCGGGACGTGACCGAGGAGCCCGTCGAGGGCTGAGCCTCCTCAAAGGCGTGCAGGCAATGGGTTGAGCAGAAGTAGTAGGTCTTGCCTCCAACCTCCTTGGTAACCGCCTTGTCGCGGTCGACCTTCATCCCGCACACGGGGTCGGTCACGCCCCGGCGGGCGGTGAGCCAGAACAGCGCCGCGAAGATCCCGACGCCGAGAAGGTTCAGGAAAAGCTTGTAGTCGACGCGTATCGAGCTGAAAATGTCGGCCCGGGTCGGCCGCGGGCCGGTGGGAATGCCACCGGCGAGGCTGAACACGCCGTTCACGATCAGCGCGGCGATCACCATCGTGAGGAACATCAACGCCACGATCCGCAGCGCGAATCTGGTGCCGTAGTACTTCCGGTAGATCGCGATGATCGGCAGCACAATCAGATCGGCGAACAGGAACGCGAGCACGCCCGCAAAGCTGATCCCGCCCGACCACAGCACCGCCGCGAGCGGCACGTTCCCGACCGAGCACACGAAGCTGAGTACGGCGATGATCGGACCGAGCAAGACGTTCTCGATCGTCGGTAGCGGTTGCGGCGCGTGGCGGATGAACAGCGACTCGAAGAACCCGTTGCCAAACTGGGCGATGAATCCGGCGAGCAGGAACCCGACCGTGATCTCCTTCCAGAGCATCTGCCAGTCCCCGCGGAAGTTGTGTGCGACGTCGGACCACGCGCGGGCGCTGAGGAGCCGCTGGCGCCAGGGCAATGCGCTCACCGGCCGCTCGATGCTGATGACCGGCGTCAGCATCCTGGGCGTGTGCTCGCGCTTCGTCCTCGAGTGCCGGGCTGACGAACAGCCGTAGCAGGACGGTCATCAGGAGGATCATCACGATGCCGCCGACGTACTCCGCGACCGTGAACTGCCAGCCGATCAGCACCCAAAGCACCAGCCCGAGCTCCCACACGAGGTTCGTCGAGGCGAACTGGAACGCGAGCGATGAAGCGGCTGACGCGCCCTTCTGAAACAGCGACTTCGCGATCGCGATCGCCGCATACGAGCACGACGAGGACGCCGCACCCAGACCGGTCGCCACCGCGATCGGGCGCGGTCCGGATCCGCTGAGGGCCGCCTCGATCCGCTCGCGCGGCACCCACGCCTGCACGACTGCGCTGATGGCAAACCCGAGCACGAGCGCCCACCACACCTCCCACGCCATCAGGAACGAGTCCCGCAGGCCGTGCCAGATGACATCGAACACGCTCACGACGAAGCAGACTATCAAGTACCCCTAGGGGGTAGAGGTACTGATAGGGTTCGGGTATGCCGAAGACTCAGACGCCCACCAGGGGCTACACCGCCACCAAAGACCAGCTGCTCGCACGCCTGAAACGCATCGAAGGGCAGATTCGCGGGATCGAGGGAATGGTCTCCGATGACCGCTACTGCATTGACATCCTCACTCAGATCAGCGCCGCCCAGGCAGCGCTTGACAAGGTCGCGCTCGGGTTGCTGGACGGGCACGCGCACACCTGCGTGATCGGTGCTGAGCCCGCGCAGCAGGACGAGCGAACCGAAGAGATGATGGCCGCGGTCGGGCGGCTCCTCAGACGCGGCTGATCGCTCAGAGCCACGGGCTGACGAGGATCGCCAAGTCGACGACGAACAGCACGATCACGACGTCGTTGAGAAGTGCGTTACCCGGGAGTCCAGGCGCGATCTGCACGATCCCCCAGAGGGCAAATGCGCTGATCAGGATCGCTCGCGTGAGAAGCTCCCGCCGATCAGTGTGATGCGCGACTATGTGCGCGAGGTAGGCGCCGGCGGCCAGAAACAGGGCGGCTCCCTCGAACGCCCGAGCCGGCGATCCGCCCCAAATGGCACGGGTACCGATCGCGAATAAGCCGCTCGCCATGCTAGCCGCGATCAGCCCGCCGGCGAGGTGGCGGAGCTTCGTTCGGCTGTCGCTCACGATTGCTTTTGGGCTACGTGCGCTTGTAGTAGTCCGCGTTGATCTGCGTGAATTTCCGCCACTCCTCCGGCAGCTGATCCTCGGCGAAGATCGCGTCAACCGGGCACGCCTCGACGCACGCGTCACAGTCGATGCACTCCTCCGGGTCGATGTAGAGCATCTCGACCGCGTCATAATTCGCCTCGTCCGGAGTCGGATGGATGCAGTCGACAGGGCAGACCTCCACGCACGAGTTGTCCTTCGTCCCGATGCACGGCTCGGCGATCACATACGCCATTGGCTAATTCTCCTGACAGGATCGGCTAGGGACCACGGGCGTGAACTGTTGCACTTCAACCGAGGTTGAAGTCAAGCGGCAGCGCTCACGCGGCGCCCTGTGCCCGCCTTGGGGCTGGCGACCATGTGCTCACGAAGGGGCAGGACCCGCTCATCGAACATGCGGCACACGTCGATCGACTCGCAATCGCACCGGCTGCACATCTTCAACACGCGCCGGACCGACGTCGCCCGGGCGATCAGATCGTCGAGCTCGGGGAGCTTCAACACCGCGAGCTGGCGCAGGCGTTCGTGGGCCGGCTGGTCGCGTGACCCGAGCAGGTCGCGGATCTCCGCCAGCGTGAAGCCCACCCGCTGCGCGGCATCGATGATCGCCAGCCGGCGGAATACGTCCTCTGTGTAGCGGCGCTTTCCCGCCGCGCGCTCCGGCTCGGGAAGCAGACCGCGAGTCTCGTAGTAGCGGATCCGCGACGTGCTCATCCGAGCCCGCTCCGCCACCTCGCCAATCGCCAGTTCTCGCACGTCCTCACCCACGGTCATGGCTCCACTCAACTTCAACCCAGCTTCAAGGGCAAGGCTACCGAGTGTCAGACCGCGAGTGTCCCCTCGAGCACGGCTTCCTCAAGCGTCCGGGGTCCGAGGACATCTCCAGCGCGGACGGCGCCCGGATGCGCCTCGAGCGTCGTCCACAGCTCGTCAGCCGGCACGCGTCCCTGAGCGAGGACGATCGTGGCCACCTCCGGGAACGGCAGGTCTCGCCCCGAGAACACGTGCCGCAGGCCAGGCCGGCCGTCGTCGAGGATCAGCTCAGCGTGATGGATGATCTCCACGCCGAGCCGGTCCAGGCGGGCCAGGTAGAGATTGCGCTGATACTGGTGAAGCGTCTCGCCGAGGAGCGAGCCTGCGCAGGCGAGCGTGGTCTCGATGCCGGCGGCGGCGAGCCGCTCGGCCGCGTCGAGCCCGTCCCAGCCTCCGCCCCAGTCAGCCACCAGGGCCGGCCCGTCGATGGCGTTCGGGGCACGGATCGCGTCCCACGCCTGGGCCGTATGGGCTGAGCCGCCAGGTGAGTCGGCGCCCGTGGGCACGAACGGGCGTGCCCCGGTGGCCAGGACCACCGCTTCGTGGCCGGAGGCCAACTCGGCGTCGGCATCGACCCCGAGCCGGATCGTCACCCCGGCGGCGCGGAGCCGGGCCGTGGTGGAACGGCGGTAGCGTTCCCAGAGCTCCGCGTGGGCCGGCGCCAGGCCGGCCAGGGCGAGCTGACCGCCAAGCTGATCCAGACGTTCGAGCAGGGTGACGTCGTCACCGCGAGCCGCAGCCTCGAGCGCCGCCGCGGCGCCTGCCGGGCCGCCGCCGATTACCAGGACGGAGCGCTCGTCGTGCTTCGCCTGCCGCGCAGGCAGGTTGCGCTCGCGCCCGGTGCGGGCGTTGACCGCGCAGCCGATCGGCACCCCAGCGTGATAGTGCCCGATGCAGGCCTGGTTGCAGCCGACACACTCGATGACCTCGTCGCTGCGCCCGGTGACCGTCTTGGAGATCAGCTCGGGGTCGGCGATCAGCGCGCGTGTCATCCCCACGAGATCCGCCGTGCCGTGGGCAATCAGATCCTCGGCTCGCGCGAGCTCGACGATTCGGGTCGTGGTGAGCAGCGTCGCGTCGGGCACGGCGCGCCGAATCGCCGCGGCCGGATCGGCGATCGCGGCCACCGGCGCCGGTGGGGGAGGCGCGATCCAGGTCGAGGCTGCCGGGTGGGCCGAGTTCCCCAGGACGAGTGACATGAAGTCGACCAGGCCCGCGTCGTGCAGGTGCGCGGCGATCTCAGCCGCGGCGGCCACGTCAAGGCCGCCGGGGGTGAGCTCGTCTGCCGAGAGTCGGACGCCGACGGCGACCCGGGAGCCGGCGGCGGCCCGAACGGCGTGCAGGACCTCGAGCGAGAAGCGAAGCCGCGCGCCCAGAGCCCCGTCGTACTCGTCACCGCGGCGGTTGCTGAGCGGGGACAGGAACTGGGCCGGCAGGTAGCCGTGTGACATTGACACCTCGAGCCCGTCAATCCCCCCATCGACGGCGAATTGGGCCGCGCGTGCGTACCCGGCGATGAGTTCGTTGATCTCCTGGACGGTCAGCGCCCGTGGTTCGCTCTTGAAGCGCAGGCTCGGCACCGCCGAGGGCGCGACCGCCGGGGCCTTGGGCGAGCTCGAGATCTGCTCACGCCCGCCGTGAAACAGCTGTACGAGCAGGCGAGTGCCGTGACGGCGCAGCGTGTCACCCAGCTCCTGGTAGGCGCGGGAGATCTGGGGCAGGAACCCGCCGATCGTGTGCGCTGTCAGCAGCCCGCTCTCGTGCACCGCGGTCGCCTCGAGAAAGATCGCTCCGACGCCCCCGCGGGCGCGCGCCTCGTGGTAGGCCCGCAGATCCGCGGTGGGTAGGTGATCGTGGACAAGGCCCGTCTGATGCGAGGTCGACACGACACGATTTCGCAGCCTCAGCGGCCCAACGTCAAGAGGGGAGAGCAGGTGGGGGAGCGCGGGCGCAGCGCTCATCCGCTGATGACCGGTACCCGCTCGGCGTCGGGGTCCGGCACGGCCTCGGTCCGCCCCGGTGGTGCCTGCGCAAGCGGGGTGGCCTGGCCCAGCCGCGCTCTCACCACCGGCCAGAGGGTGCCCACCATGATCAGGGCCAGCAGCAGGAGGGGCACCGCATCACTGGTGGCCTGGGACAGGTTGGCCGCCGCCGGGGCACCGATCGTTTCGCCAGTCGCCCACGCGAGATTCAGCATCATTGTCGCCACGGCGAGCGCGATGCCCAGCCGCTCGGCTGAGTCAGTGATCACGGACATTGCTGGGATCGTGTACGCGGTCAGCGGGCCGCCAAGCAAGATTACGCTGAGCGCCGCAAGCAGGACCCACGATTGCGGCAGCGGCAGCACGACCAGCAGCGCGGCGGTCATCGTCAGACCGAGGCACAGAGGCAGCCCGGCTCCTCGCCGGTCAACCAGGCGACCGATTGGGCGGGCGATGAAGGTGCTGATGAGCGAGGCGATCAGGAATGTGGCGCCGATCGCCACGCCCGAGGCGCCGAAGCGAGACAGACGGAGCGGAAGCAACGTCCCGGTGGCGCCCAGCGTGCACGCCTCGAGCAGGATCAGCCAGAAGCCGAGCAGGATCCGGGGGCTGCTGACCAGGGCCCGAAATGGAGTGCGCGTGCCCCTCTCGGCCCGCGGCGGCTCGGAGAACTCGAGCGTCCACACGGCGAGGGCGAGGGAGATCGCTCCCACGCAGCAGAACACAGCCTGGGTGCTGACCGCGACAGCCAATGTGCCCAGGACCGGGCCGAGCAGAGTGCCGAAGATCGCGGCGCCGATGACTGAGCCGAGTACCTCGCCCCGCCGCTTCGCCGGCGTCACGGCGATCACCCAGGTCAGACCGCCGCCCCAGATGCAACCGCAGGCGCTTCCCTGCACGAAGCGCAGCGAGTCGAGCGTGACGATGTCGGAGCCAAAGCCGAAGGCGGCGATCGACACCGCGAAGGCGAGCAGGCCGATTAGCGTGGTCAGCCGCACGCCACCGCGGTAGGCGATCCAACCACCGAGGAGCGAGCCGGGCAGCATTCCGGCCGGATAGGCGGCGGCGAGCAGTCCGACGGCGGGCTTGGAGGCATGCAGGGCATGGGCGTAGTGCGGCAGCACGGGCGTTACGGCCGAGTACATCGCGGCCTCGAACATGAGCAGCGTTCGGATCAGCACGACGATCCGGTGCTCGGGATCACGCTGCCGGGCGCGCCCGGTCATGCCGGGCGCGAAGCGCCTGAGGCGGAGCGCGCTCATGAGCTCTGGACCAGGGCGGCCACGAGACGGCGGAGACGGGGTGTGAGATCGCTGCTCGAACCGGTGGCGAGCTGCTCGATCAGCAGGCCGTCGGCGGCGCCGAGCAGCAGGGCGGCATCCTCGCGGGGACGCTTCGAGCCGGCCCGCTCCATCAGCGAGCCGAGCGTGTCCAGGTAGACGTCGGTCCAGCGCCGGGCGATATCCCTCAGCGCGGGGCGGCGGGCGGCTTCGAGCAGGAGCGCGTAGGTGGCCATGAGCGAGCCCCGGGTGCTCTGGGGCTCGTCATCGCAGGCCTCCACAATCGCCCCCACAGCGGCGTCGATCGGGTCAACCTCATTGCTCAGCGTTGCCGCCAGAGCCAGCAGGCGCGCCGTGTCACGCTCGGCGGCGAGCTCGAGTGCCGCCGTCAGGAGGTGCTCCTTGGACTCAAACCAGTAGGTCGTCGAGGCCAGGGGAAGCCGGGCCTCTTCGGCCACGCGACGGTGCGTCACGGCATCCGCCCCGACCTCGGCCACGATTCTCAGCACGGCCTCCAGCAGCGCCTCGCGGCGGGCGGCGCCACGGGGGCGCGACTCGCTGTTCAGGTTCGTGACGGGTACCGTGGCCATAGTAGTACAAATGTACCACAGTCTGGTACGTATGTACCGGTTTGTGACCGGAGAGCCAGGCTGGAGCACGCCGCCAGACGGGTCCTGCGAAACCCCCGTCGCTCCTGCCTTCGAAAGCCAAGTCGATGCGCACTGCAACGGGCGCGGAGGTCCGCGCTGGATCAAGCCCCCGGGTCGGGGGGTTCCGCTGGTGCGGCCGACACTGGCCTGCGTCCAAGAGTCGATTGCTTGTTTACGGTCAGCAGCTCGGGGAATAATTGACTGAGTCACACAACATTGGAGGCAAGCATGAATCGCGCAACCGGCACATTCAAGATCGAGAGCTGGGACGAGACGCCATTTGCTGAGCTAGACGGTGGAGCAAAGGTCACGCAGGCCAGCGTCAAACAAGCGCTCTCGGGTGACATCGAAGGCGAGGGCACCGTGGAGTGGCTGATGTGTTACCGGCCGGACGAAACAGCGGACTTCGTCGGGCTCGAGCGCATCAGCGGACAGCTCGGTGAGCGCTCGGGGAGCTTCGTCCTCCTCCAGACGGACGGTAGCTTCGACGGTACGGAGGCCAAGGCGGGCCTGTCTGTGGTGCCTGGCTCCGGCACCGGGGAGTTGCGGGGGTTGCGAGGGACGGGCGAGTTCAGAGCCCCGCGAGAGGGCGAGACCTCGATCACGCTCGATTACGACTTCGAGTGACACAACCCAGGCGCGACGCGCGCAACCTTGACCGGACGGGAAATCTCCTCGGTGCCCTGTCTCTGGCTGTAACCGATCGCACGTCGGCCGCCGCAGGTGACGCGCTCGGTCAGTCAGAGTCGGCCGCCGCGGCGCTCTCGGCCCTGCATGAGTTCCTGAAGGATCCGTCCGTGGATCTGCTCCGCCAGGTGCTCGGATTGACTGCCTCCGGGACCGTTCGACTGGTTGACCGTCTCCAGGAGGCCGGCTACGTGACACGCCGGCCGGGCCGCGATGGCCGTTCGGTCTCGGTCCGCCTGACGGCATCGGGCCGCCGCGCGGCCGAGCGGGTGTCCGCGGCGAGAGGCGAGGTGCTCCTGGACGCGCTGGCGGGCCTGGAACCAGCCGACCGCGAGGCGCTCGACGAGATCGTTTCCCGCATGCTCACTGGGCTGATCCGCGGCCCGGGGGCGACTCGCTGGATGTGCCGACTCTGTGACATGACAGCGTGTGGCCGCGAGGCTGGACGGTGTCCGGTTGCCAACGCCGCCAGAGAGCGGTACGCGTCCTGAGTCTCTGGATCACGGCCGAGTTGGGCATCTAGCCGCCCTTCTCAAGCCGCCTGCCCGTTCACCCGTGGCCAGGCCTACGGCGGCGTCCCTGCGGCTACCCAGCGTGCGAGGACTTCGATGCGCTCCGGTGGCCAGGCGCCGTCGCACGGCATCGTTCCGGCTCGTAGGCGTTCAAGGATCGCGTCGGCGTGCGTGTTGACGTCGTCATAGGACCACAGGTCGAAGGCGAAGCGCATCGAGTCGCGGTCACGGTCGCGAAACAGGGGTTTGATGTGCGCTGCGAACGAGAGCTCCTGATCGGGGCCGGGGAGTGTGACCTCGGGCTCGGGTTCGATCTCGGCGGTGGCGTGCGCGCGTGACCACGGTTCGGCATCGCATACCCACCACCAACGCGGGACGGGCATGTGCGGTGGTGGGTGGACCCCGGGCTGGGAGTTCTCAAGCGCGATGCGAGAGCCCCACTCCAGGTAGGCGGTGAACGCGGCGCGAAACTCGGCGTCCGCCGGCAAGCCGACCTCATCGGCGCTGCGAGCCAGGAGCACCACCCAGCGGGCGCGTTGTTCGGGGGTGAGTGCCTTGTCGAGGTGCTGGCTGATCATGCGGTCGTACTCCCCGTATCGCTCGCTGTAGGCGGGAGGTCCGCCGAATACTTGGCCGAGCCAGGCGGCGACGCGTTCGGGGTGATCGGGGGACATCTGCGAGAACAGCCCGGAGAGCAACGGGTCCTGCGGGACGTGCGTCTCGTAGAAGCGCCGGGTGAGGCGCAGCAGCGCCGGGAATCCACCGGCCCACTGAAACAGGGTCGCCTGCTCAGGGGGTGGCGGGTCGTGGAAGTCCGCGTACCAGTGCATGCCGCTGCAGAACGGTTTGTTCTGCGACTTGCCGCACCGACACAGGCTGTAGTGCTCGAGCGAGGCGCCCTCATTGCGAGACTCGGGACTGCCGTCGCGGTCAAGCAACTCGATCGCAGCCGGTGACCCGGTACGGACCGTCCTTGGAGACCTCGATTGCCGGTTGGCGGTCGGTGTCGGACGCCCTGACCGGGTCCCCGTCACCGGCTCTTGCGCTGAGGGCTCCGGATGGGCAGTCGCGGGCGGCGCGAAGGATCTCGTCCACCCGGCCTCCTGCCGGCGCCACGAACGGCTCGTCGTTCGTCCGGAAGACGGTCGGGGCCCGATCGGTACAGAAGCCGGAGTGGGCGCAGGTCCCGCGGTTGTCGGCGATCGTCACTCCGATGCCCCGGTATCGGTCAAGCTGATCAGGCACACGGCCGTCGCTCTTGGCGTCCTCCCAGCCGATCTGGGCGTGCGATCCGTCGCACCATGGCTTCAGGAGCGAGGCGCCGCAGCGGCAGAGTGCGACTTGCGGCGGGGGCGTCAGCGAGGCGCCGAGCCAGTCGGTGAGCAGAGGCATGTTGGTGACCAGATACGGGCCATTCGGCGCCGATTGGATCCTGGTGGGGAGTCCGCTCATCAACGCCGCCAGCTCGCTGCGGCGGGCTTCGAGCCGCTCGGGGTCTGTGGCGACGGCCTGGCAGGCGAGGTCCTGCAGGGCCGCGGTCGCCTCCTGCAGGGCCGGCGCGGCTGGCGCGCGCACCCGCAGCCGGGTGGCGTCGGCGGCGAGGCGGTGAAGCTCGTGGGCGATCTGCGCTTCGCTGGTGAGCACATCCGTCCCGCTCGGATCGGGATCCGTGCGCGGTGACTCCAGCGCGGTGGCCAACGGCCGTATGACAGACGCGCTCAACCGGTCCGCGACCCGAATCAGGGTCGCGCGTGTTTCCTCACCGCCACCGGACCCTGCGGCAGCCTGCACCCGAGCTCGGAGTTGATCGGCAGCTGCGGCCAGATGCCGCGCCTCGCTTGCCACCCCCGTGATTGCTCCCACAGACTCCTCCTAGCCGCCGGGTTGCGTCAGCCTAACCAACGAACCCGTGCGCTCGCGCGAGATCATGTGCTCAGTCCGCGGTTCCAGTGGCAATCAGTCTCAGCTGACGGCGCCGTTGGGCCGTGACCGGGCCGGCGTGGCGCTTCGATGACCGCACAGCCGGAGGTGCCGCCGACGTCGACCGGCTCGACTGCTGGCGTTGCCATTCTCGTTCCTCCTTTGTGTTGACGTTGCGTCCTACAGTCGACTGCTCAGGTGCCGAGCGTGCGGACCACCAGTTGCGCGACTTTGCGTCCGGAGTACTGCTGCTGTCCGGTGATCAGGCGGCCGTCGCGGACGACGAACGGCTTGAACAAGCCGCCCTGGATGTAGTTCGCGCCACGTGACCGGGCCGCGTCCTCGATCCGCCACGGCATGACCTGCTTTCCAACGTAGTCGTCTGAATAGTCCTCTTCGGCGTTGGAGAAGCCGGTGATGGTCTTGCCGGCGATCAGGTAGGAGCCGTCCGAGAGCTGGGCGTCGATCAAGGCCGACACCCCGTGGCAGTACACCGCGACGAGCTTCTCGGCTTGATAGAAGTCGACGATTGCGCGGTGCAGGTCCTCGTTGTCGCGAAAGGTGAACATCGGCGACAGTCCACCAGCGACGACGAGGGCGTCGTAGCCGTCGAGATCCTCGTCTGCGAGTTTCGGTGTGCCCGCCAGCAGGTCGGCAAGCTCAGGCGTGTTGAGAAAGCCCATGCTGATCAGGTCTTCTGAGGACCACTTGCTCGGGTCACGCGGATCGCTGAGCTGATCGAGCTCGACCTTGCCGCCGCCCGGGCTGGCGATCGTGACGTGATAGCCGGCCTCGGTGAACTCATAGAAGGGATGAGTCAGTTCCGCCGCCCAGAATCCCACGGGCCAACCGACCGTGGTCGCGACGCTGGGGTTGGCGACCACCATGAGCACGCGAGTCGCCTGTGACCGGGTGCGGTCGACGGCGGCGTGATGGTCGGCGGCTGAGGCTTGCGTCGTCATTTCGCTCTCCTGTCGTGGCGTCTAACCGTCCAGAATGCTGGGCCGCGCCACCGTAGCCGTGGGGTCGAGGATCAACAAGCGCGACTTGTTGTCGGGTCACAAGGTCACGTTGTCGCCCGAGCGTCGCTGCTCGCCTACACTCGGGCTCGTGGTTCCCGATGCCGGCTTTGAGCTCCGTCATGCGAGGACATTCGTCACCGTCGCGAAGTTCGGCAGCTTCACTCGCGCCGCCGAGGAGCTGCACGTCGCCCAGCAAGCCGTCAGCCAGCAGATCCGCGGTCTCGAGCAGGCGCTCGGCGTCAAGCTCCTCTCCCGCAACTCGCGGATGGTGGCCCTCACTCCGGAAGGGACTGTCTTTCTCGCCGACGCCAACCGCGTGCTGTCGGCCGCGACCGCGCTCGTCGCCGTGTAGGCGCAGCCGCCCGGGGCGAGCTCGGCACGCTCCGGTCTGGCTTACACGCTGACCACGGCCTGGGAAACGCTCCCCGTCCTCGTTGCGGACCTCGCCCTGAGTCTTCCTCAGCTCAAGATCGAAGCGCGCGAGGTGTTCGGAGGCGACATCAACGACCTCCTGGCCTCGGGGCGGCACGACATCGCGCTGGCCCCGGCGACAACCTACGCGGGCGACACTCGGCATCTCACCATCCGCCGCGAGGCACTGCGCGTCGCGCTGGCCGACGATCATCCCTTCGCCGATCGCGAGACGATCGAGCTGTCGACGCTCAGGGATCAGACATTCGAGATCTGGCCCCGGAGATGGCGCCCGGCTTCTATGACACGGTGGTCGGGGTCTGCCGCGCCCATGGTTTTGAACCGTCCCTCGACGAGCGCGGCACGGGCAACACGGTCTGGGGATACATCGCCCGCGGACGCGGGATCGGCCTGATCAACAGCTCGCTGATCATGCAACTGCCACGGGGCATCACGCTCGTCGAAGTTGCCCATCCACAGCCGACCCTCACGATCGACGCGGTCTGGCTGCGACACGATCCCAGCCCGCAGGTCTCACGCGCGCTCGAAGCTGCGGCGGTGCATGCCACCGACCACGATTGGCTGTAGCACGGCTCGCTGCGTGGAGGAATGACGTAGTGCAGATACCGTCGCGGGATCGCCGGTGCCGCGCTGACGTCCTCCCTTGCGGTCATCGGCGCGGGCCGTCAGCCGGTGGCCTTCGTGACGGCGGCCTCCGCGATGCGCCGATCCTCGGCTCCGGTCATCGCGCCGCGACACCGATCGCCCCAGCGACGCGTCCGTCAGCGATCACCGGAAGCCCGCCCGCGATCAGCGCCAGGCCGGGTCGCGTGGCGAACTCGGCAACCGCCGCGCCGTCAGACTCGATCGCCGCGTAGAAGTCATCAGGAGGCATCCCGATCGCAGCAGCGGCATACGCCTTATTGATGGCGGTCTGCACGCTCACGAGCGGAGCGCCATCCATCCGCAGCATCTCTTTCGTCACACCGGACTCATCGACGACGACCACCGTAACCGACACCGACATTGTGTTCGCCTCCGCGACCGCCACGTCGACCATCACCCGCGATGCGAGTGTCGACAACGTTGCACGCGTCCCCAACGCCGCGCTCACCTGAGACAAGACCGCCACCTCACTCCTAATCCGCGAACACCTTCCACTGACGTGGAAGGATCCGTCCACCAGGCTGAGAAGTCCAAGACCAGTTGGCTACCGATCAATAGGCTGCGACTATGGGACGCCTCGACCTGCGGCTCGTCGAATACTTCATCGCGGTCGCCGAGGAGCTCCACTTCGGCCGAGCAGCCGAGCGGTTGCACATCTCACAACCGTCGCTCAGCCAACAGATCCGCCGGCTCGAAGCACAGCTCGGAGCCTCACTGCTCGAGCGCGACAGCCGAAACGTCCACCTGACCCCAGCCGGCCAGGCGCTGCTCGAGCAGGGCCGCAAGACACTCAGTCAAGCGCAGCATGCGATCAAGACGGTGCGCGCGGCGAACGCTCCGCGACTGACTGTCGGCTTCTACGGATCGGCCGCGACCGATTTGCTCCCGGAGGTGCTCGGGGAATTCAGCGAGCGCGCCCCAGGAGTCGAGGTTGGCGTTCGCGAACTGCTCCTCGGAAGTCTCGTCGACATCCTCGACGGCTCAGTCGACATCGCGCTGACGCGGCTGCTGCCCGGCCAGACCGAGCTCGAAGTCGAGGTCCTCGCCCAGGAGCCCCGACTCGCTGCGCTCGCTCGCACCCACCCACTCGCAAACCACCACACGCTCACCTTCGCCGACCTGCGCGACGAGAGCTTCGTCATCAATCCGGCCGCCAGTCACGATGGCCCGCCTCCCAGATGGCTCGCTGAGCAACGACAGCACCAGCTTCCGGGACGCGTCGCGACCGAGGCCGCGAGCCTGCAAGAGATCCTCGCTCTCGTCGCGGCCGGTCGCGGCGTGTGCCTCCTCCCCCAGGCGGTTGCACGCCATTACCCGCGCTCGAACATCAGATATGTGCCGGTCAGCGACGCCGATCCCGCCGTGGTGTCCCTCGCCTGGCGACCAGGCCCCATCTGCCCCTCAGTGAAAGCGTTCATCGAAGCATCACGACACATCGCCGCCAGCAAGCTCTTCGGCCGGAGCTTCGGCTAGCCGAGGGCCACCTGGGACGACGCCAGCAGGTTGAGAACGACGCCTCCAACCGCGAGGTTGGCGAGAGTCTGACTGAGGTGTTCGATGATCTGTGCACGGCTCAGAGCCCCATTGTCGGAGGTCGTGTGCATGATGCTTCTAATCCCAGCGGCTGATCTCGCCGCCCGGGTAGGCGTTGAATCCGTGGCCTTCGGCTCCAGATTTGAGGCTCATGAGGTAGGCGGCCCAGTTGGTCGAGCAGCCGTGCATGAACTCGTTCTCCTGCTGCCAGCCTTCGTGACTGAACACCAGCGTGGTACCGCCGTCATCGCGGGGCGTGAAGGCGTAGATGATCCGGGTGTCGATCCAGTCGTTCAGGCCCTCGACGCAACGCCACGACCTGTTTCGGGCTGCGTTCTACGATTTCGAACGTTGCCGCCGGGTCGGTGGACTCGGCCGGATCGCGAAAGTACACGGACAGGCGCGCGCCGAGCTCCTCGTCGCCTGAGACGGGGTGGCCCGTCCACCAGCGCTGGATCCCTTCCCTGGTTGACGCCAGCTGATGCACGCGCTCAGGCGGGGCGTCGATCGTTAGGCGGTGCAGGATGTTCGACCGCCTACGGGATCGCGTTCGCAGCCAACCAGGGCCGGAGCAGCGGTTCCTCGAGGGCCGTCTCGCCGACCCTCCCGGAGAGTCCCGGACAACGGTCGGACCCCCATGGCCCTTCAGAGAGGCTGGTGGATCTGGGCTAGTGCCCAGACACTAGGCGAGCAGCCGCGCCAGCTTGGCTGGGGTGTCCTCGTCGGGCATCGGCGAGTACAGGATCAGACGCTGTTCGGGCGCCTCCTGCGGGTTGAATACGGCGTGCTCGAACACCAACGTCCCGACCACGGGGTGAATGATCGTCTTGCGGCCCTCGCCGCTGCGGGCCACCTCGTGCTTCTTCCACGCCCGGCAGAACTCCGGGCTCGACTTGCGGAGCGAAGCGATCAGGCGCTCGAACTCGGGATCGCCGATGTGGCGCGCGCTGTCGGCTCGGAACTTGGCTGCGATGAGCCTCGTGCTGCGCTCCCAGTCCGGGAACATCTCCCGTCGGGCGGCGTCCATGAAGTGCATCCAGACGTGGTTGCGCGCCGCCTTGGGCACGGCCCCGAGATCACCGAAGATCGCGACCGCCGCCTGGTTCCAAGCCAGATAATCCCAGCGCCGGCCGATCACGAAAGCCGGGTTCGCGCCCAGGTTTTCGATCAGGCGCCTGACCGTTGGCGACACGCGCTCATCTGACTTGCACGGCGGCGGCTCCTCGCCCCGGCCGAGAAGCACCAGGTGGGTGCGCTCGGCGGGCGTCAGACGCAGCGCGCGCGAGAGCGCCTCGAGCACATCGAGGGAGGCACGGACATCACGCCCCTGCTCGAGCCACGTGTACCACGTGGTGCCCACCCCAGCCAGGTGCGCGACCTCTTCGCGGCGCAGTCCCGGGGTGCGGCGCCGGCCGCCATTGGGGAGACCGACCTCGTCGGGCTTCAGGTTCGCCCGGCGCTTGCGCAGGAAGTCGGCCAGCTCGGCCCGGCGACGCTCACCATTGACGCCTACCACTTGTGCCGGTGTCAGATGTGGCGCTTCAGTCTCTATAGGGGGAACAGCTACTACCAGGATAACTCCTTCTCTTGTACCCGGATAAACATGATCGCACACTGTCATCCATGACTGCAACCAAGTTCCTCGCCACCCACCGGCCGAGGAGTTCGAACGCGCTCCTGCTCGTCGTCTGCCTCGCCCAATTCATGGTCATCCTTGACGTCTCGATCGTCAACGTGGCCCTGCCCTCGATCCGCAGCGGACTCGGTTTCTCAACCACCGGGCTGCAGTGGGTCGTAAACGCCTATACCCTCACCTTCGCCGGACTGCTCATGCTCGGCGGCCGCTCGGCTGACCTCCTCGGCCGCCGCCGCGTGTTCCTCGTCGGCACCGCGATGTTTGCCCTCAGCTCGCTGGCCTGCGCGCTGGCCAGCTCGCGCGGGCTTCTGATCGGCGCCCGTGCCGTCCAGGGTCTTGCGGGAGCGGTGACGTCACCCGCCACGTTGGCCATCATCACGAGCACGCTGCCCGAAGGGCCGGAGCGCAACCGGGGTCTCGGCCTCTGGGGCGCCATGGGTGCCCTCGGCGCGTCCTCCGGCGCGCTACTCGGCGGGCTTCTCACCCAGAGCCTGGGCTGGGAGGCCATCTTCGCCGTCAACGTGCCACTCGGCGCGATCGTCGTGGCCCTCGGCCTGCGAGCGATTCCGGCCATTGACCCAGTGGACGGACCACGCAACTTCGACGCCCTCGGGGCGACGCTGATCACCGCCGGTCTGATCGGGATCACCTACGGCATCGTCCGCACGGACACACTCGGCTGGGGCGCCCCGGGCGTACTCGGTCCGCTCGCGGTCGGCGTCGCGCTCCTGGCTGCGTTCGTGTTCGTCGAGGCGAAGATCGCTCGCGCACCGCTGGTGCCGCTCTCGATCTTCCGATTCGAGCAGCTCCGCGTGGCCAATGTCGTCGTGCTGCTGATGTACGGGGCCAACTTCCCGGCCTGGTTCTTCATCACCCTCTACCTCCAGCAGGTGCTGCACTTTGACGCGATCGAGGCCGGCCTCGCCTTCCTGCCCATGACGCTGTCGATCTTCGCCGGCTCAACCCTCGCGCCCCGCGTGGTCGCCCGGTTCGGCGCTCGCCGGGTCATCACGGCGGGTATGACCTCGATGGCTCTCGGGATGTTGTGGCTGACCGGGATCGCCCCCGGCGGCAACTACTTTGAGAACGTGCTCGGTGGCTCGGTGCTGATCGCCCTCGGCATGGGGTTCTCGCTCGTGCCCTCGACGATCGTCGCCATGCAGGACGTGACCGGCCCCCAGAGCGGCCTGGGCTCAGGCCTCCTGAACACGTCGCGGCTGATGGGCGGCGCGCTCGGACTGGCCATCCTGAGCACGATCGCCAGTGGCCAGGCCGGTACCGGCGCGGCCGGCCTGGGCGGAGCGCGAGCCCTGACCAACGGGTTCGACCTCGCATTCACGGTCGCCGCTGTGTTCTGCGTCGGCGCGGTGGTGATCGCCGCCACCAAGCTCCGCTCGCGTTCGGCGAGCGACGTCGTCTCGCTGCCCGACCGCGTCGAGCTGGACGACGGGGAGGTTCTGGCGGCGTGAGGGGTTATCCTTTCCTTACAAGCGTTTGAAAGTAAGGACAGAGGGCCGATGGACGCGCGAGCGAAGATGACATCGAAGGGCCAAGTCACGATCCCCAGGAGCGTGCGGGACGCTCTGGCTCTCGAAGAGGGCGACGAGCTGCTCTTCCGAGTCGAGCAGTCCCGCGCGTTGATGGCCAAGACGCCGAACTTCCTGGAGCTTGCCGGCAGCGTGGTTGTGCCTGCTGGCAAACATGGAACCCCGTGGGATGAGGTGCTGCGCCGCACCCGCGGCGAGCGTGCTGGACGACGACACTGACGGCATTCGTCGATACCAACATCCTGATCAGGCACCTGACCGGCGATCCCCCTGACATGGCGGCGCGCGCAACTGCCGCCCTCGCCGGCGATGACGATCTCCTATTGACTGATCTTGTTATCGCCGAGTGCGTCTACGTCTTGGAGTCGTTCTATGAGGTCGATCGCCCCAGCGTTGCTGAGCTGATGCGTTCCGCGATCGCGCTGCCGACCGTCGGGACCGTCGATCCCCCAACTCTGCTCAGAACGCTTGAGGTCTATGAGCTCGAGCGCCTGGACTTCGCCGAGGCGTACCTGGTTGCTCAAGCCGAAGCGACGGGCGTCAACGAGATCCTGTCGTTCGACAGATCGATTGACCGACTCGACACCGTCACGCGCCGCGAACCCTGACGCCGGACGCTCGGGTCGGCTCCGGTCAGCGCCGCAGGATCAGCCGGTGACCGAGGTCGAGCGCCTCGAGGCTGTCGAGCTCGTGATTCCGCTCCTGCCAGCGCCCGCTGACGAGATCAGCCCGCAGGCGGCCGAGTCCGGTCTCCAGCTGCCCGGCCGGCAGGCTCGCGAACACGGCCATCGCGCCGTGCACCGCCGGATCGAGCAGCAGATGCGGTCGCTTCCAGAACGCGTGCACGAAACCGTCTTCGCAATCCTGGGGGATCGGCACGGTGCTGACCTCGACGGGGCCTGGGATCAGCGAGGTGACCGCCGACACCGGTGCGAAGAGCTCGTTCGCGGCGGGGAAATAATCCCGGAACAGCCAATACCGCGCACTGGTGTCCCGGTCCACACTCAGCAGCACGATCCCGCTCCGGCTCACCCGCAGCATCTCGGCCACCCCGCGCCTGCGGTCCCGCCAGTGAAAGTCGGTGTAGATCGCCATGGCCAGATCGACGCTCGCATCCGCCAGGGGCAGCTCCTCGGCGACGGCGTCCAGGCACGGCGCGGCTGATGCTGGACGCTGGGCTCGCATCTCGGCCGCCGGCTCCACCGCGATGAGGTCTCGATCGGCAGGTTCGTAGGCACCCACGCCGGCGCCGACGTTGACGATGCTGCGAGCGTCTCCCAGCGCGTCGTCGATCGCGCGCTGGATCCGCGGATCGGCTCGCCGCACCCGCGAGTAGCCCTGGCCGATCCGGTCGTAGAGCGGCGTTTGCATCGCGGGCAGTGTAGGTGTGGAGGGCTACGCGCGAGCTAGGATCGCGAGCCATGAATTCAGACCACACAGCTCTCCTGGTCATGGACGTACAGGACGGGATCGTCGATCAGATCGGCGATCCGGTGATGATGGATCGGGTCGTGGCCGCGGTCGCCGCCGCCCGTGAGGCCGGCGTCCGGGTGATCCACGTCAAGGTCGGCTTCCGCCCCGGCTATCCCGAGGCCCACGCCCGCAACAAGTCCTTTTCGGGCATCGCGGGATCCGGGCAGTTCATCGAGGGCGAGTCGAGCCAGGTCCACGCGCGGGTGGAGCCCCGGCCCGAGGAGACGATCGTGACCAAGAAGCGGGTCAGCGCGTTTGCCGGCAGCGACCTGGACATGGTCCTCCGCGCCGGGGAGATCACGTCTCTGGTCCTCACCGGGATCGCGACCAGCGGCGTTGTGCTGTCAACGTTGCGCCAGGCCGCCGACCTCGATTTTGAGCTCACCGTGCTCGCTGACGCCTGCGCCGACCGTGACGAAGAGGTGCACCGGGTGCTGACCGAGAAGGTGTTCCCCCGGCAGGCCACCGTAACCACGGTCAGCGAGTGGGCGGCCGCCCTGCCCGGCGCTGACTAACGCCGGCCAAGGCGGCCGCATCACATCTCAGCTGGCCGCGGGCTCGGGTACGGACCGATCGCGGGAGCTCCGCTCGGCATCCGCCTCGGCTTGGCTTGCGGCGCCCTCCACCTTGAGGTGTGGGAGCACCCGGTCCAGGAATGCCGGCAGCTTCCAGTTTCGGTCCCCAAGCAGGATCATCACCGACGGCACGAGCACCGAACGGACGATCAGCGCGTCGAGGAACACGGCGCCCGCCAATCCCACGCCGAACAGCTCGATGATCCGCTCTCCGCCGAGGACGAAGGCGCCGAACACCAGCACCATGATCGCCGCCGCGGCGGTGATCGTGCGCCCGGTCGCCGCCAGGCCGTGGGTGACCGCCTCGCGGTTGTCCCCGCGGCGGTGCCACTCCTCGTAGACGCGGCTGATCAGGAACACCTCGTAGTCCATCGAGAGGCCGAACAGGATCGGGAACATCAGCACGGGGAGAAAGGCCTCGATCGGTCCCTTGTCGATGCCGAGAAGCGAGCCGAACCAACCCCACTGGAACACCGCGGTTACGACGCCGAATGCGGCGCCGGCCGAGAGCAGGTTCATTAGCGCGGCCGTGGCCGGGATCAGCAGACTCCGGAAAACGGCCATCAGGAGCAGGAAGCTCAGTGCAACCACGAGACCGACGAACAGGGGCAGCTTGCGCGACAGCACGTGGGCGAAGTCATCGAAGACCGCCGTCGTTCCGGACACCAGTACGTGCAGCCCCGTCCCCCGCGCGGCGGCCGGGATCACGTCACCGCGGACCTTCTGGAGCAGGTCCTGGGTCGAGGCGTCCTGCGGCGAGCCCTTCGGATAGACGTTGGCCAGCGCGACCGGCGCATGGCCGTTGACGCTGGGCAGGAAGTGCGCCTTCGTCGAACCCACAACGCCGGGTGTGCTCGCCACCGCCTGCTCAACCTTGAGGAACGACGCCCGCTGCGACGGGGTTGTTGATCTGCGCCACGAGCTGGAACGGGCCGTTGTAACCCGGTCCAAAGCCCTTGGCCAGCAGGTCATAGGCCTTTCGGGTCGTCGTGTTTGACGGGTCCGTGCCGGAGTCGGCCGATCCCAGGCGCATGGAGAAGAACGGGATCGCCAGGATGACCATGACGAGCAACGCCACGCCGGCGAAAGCGGCCGGGCGCTTCTGCATGGCCCCCGTCCACTTCGCCCACAACGGTGATTCGTCGGTAACGCTGAAATTGCCCTCCCGCAGCGCACGCCGCTCGCGGCGGCGCGGGACGAGCTTGCCCACCACCGCGATCATGGCGGGAAGGAGGGTCAGAGCAGCGAACACCGTGAACGCCACCGTGATCGCCGCTGCCACCCCGACGCCGTACAGGAAGCTGACGCCGAGCGCGAACATCCCCAGCATCGCGATGCACACGATCATCCCGGCGAACAGCACGGCCCGCCCGGAGGTGTCAAGCGATTCGACCACGGCGTCGTGCCGGGACATTCCTCGCAGCAGCCCCTGTCGGTACCGGGTGACGATGAACAGGGCGTAATCGACGCCCACGCCCAGCCCGATCAGCAGTGCCAGCTCGCTCGAGAACGAGGCCATGTTGAAGACGTGCGAGAACAGGCCAATGGCCGACGTGGCCGTTCCCAAAGATATGCCGGCGGTGATCAGCGGGAGCAGCATGGCCAGGAACGAGCCGAACACGATGAACAGCACGATGGCCGCGGCCAGGAAGCCGAACAGAAGCCCAGTGGATTGGTTGTTCTGGTTCCCACTCTGGGCGATGTTGCCCTCAACCTCGAACTCGACCCCGTTCGGACCCGTGGTCGATGCCGAGGTGATCTTGTCGACGAATGCCTTGGCCTCCGTGGTCGTGATCTTGTTCTTGTTCGAGGCGGCGTCAAACGTGACGTTGGCAAATGCCACCTGCCCCGAAGGCGCGATCTGGCGCTCAGCGCCCGCGGCGTAGGGAGAGTCGACCGTCGATACGTGGGGGACCTTGGCCACGTTGGCGAACACCGCTTCGGCGCGCGCGCGCACGGCCGGGTCGGTCACCTTGCCGTTCTTGACGGCGATCACGAGCTGGTCAGTCTCGCCCGAGGCCTTCGGCGCAGCCCGTTCGAGCAACCGGATGGCGTCGAAGCTCTGCGTGTGGGGTAGGTCAAAGTTATTGCTGTACGCGCTGCCCGCCGCCCCATGGATGGCGGTGATGAGGACCAGACCGAGGATCCAGCCCCCGATTGTTAAGGCGCGATGTCTGAAGCACCAGCTGGCTAGTTGTCTCAAAGCGGTCTACCTCCGGCGGTCTCTATGTCTGTTCTGGCTCCGATTGAACAGGCTTGCCTTGACATTTGATTGAAAGCGTCAATATGCCTCTTGCAGTGTCAGACCCGGTTACGAAACGAAAATCATCGCCTCGCAGCGCGGGACTTCTGTTGCACCGGCGCGCGGCTGAGGGGCTCGAGGTACTGCTCGTGCACCCAGGTGGGCCATTCTGGGTGCGCCGCGACGCTGGGGCCTGGTCAATCCCCAAAGGTGAGTATGCACAGGACGAGGATCCTTTGGCGGCCGCCCGGCGGGAGTTCGAGGAGGAGCTGGGAAGTGCGCCGCCTCCCGGGGAGCCGACCGACCTGGGCGAGATCCGCCAGCGCTCGGGCAAGCGGGTCCGAGCCTGGGCCCTGGCTGGAGATTTCGACGCCGCCACGGCCACCAGTAACACGTTCACGATGGAGTGGCCGCCCCGGTCGGGCCGCATGACGGAGTTTCCCGAGGTCGATCGCGCGCAGTGGTTCTCGGTCGCCCAAGCGCGCGCGATGATCATCCCGGCGCAGGAGGAGTTGCTCGATCGCCTCGCGGATCTCGAGGATCTCAAGGATCTCGGGGGCAAATGAGCGGCTCTGACTCGATCAGTCCCACCGCGCACTACACCGGCTACGTGTGGTCGCGCAACGGGCTCTCGCACCCCGAGCTGACCACGATCGAGGGGAGGCTCCTGTTCGAGTCCCTTCAGCCGCTGATGCGCGTCAGTGGCGTGCTGCACCGGCCGTATCTCGAGCCCTATCTGCTCGCGCGCCATCGGGCCATCGACGCCCTGCTCGAGCGAGCGATCGAGGAGCACGGTGTCAGCCAGGTGGTCGAGGTGGCGGCTGGCCTGTCCCCGCGCGGGTGGCGGTTCTCCGAGCGCTACGGCGAGCAGCTCACCTACATCGAGGCCGACCTCCCGGCGATGGCCGACCGCAAGCGCCGGGCGCTCGAGCGGATGGGCTCGCTCAGCGAACGCCATCGGGTACGCGATCTCGATGCGCTCAAGGACTCCGGACCGGACAGCCTGGCCGAGCTCGTGACCGATCTCGACCCGGGCGCCGGGCTGGCCATCATCACCGAGGGACTGCTCGGGTACCTCTCACCCGAGGACGTGAAGTCTCTGTGGCGGCGCTTCGCCGACGTCCTGTCGGGCTTCGCCAGCGGACGCTACATCTCCGATCTGCACCTCGGCACCGCGCAGACGCCTGAGGTAAAGGCGTTCCGGGTCGTGCTGTCGGCGTTCGTGCGCGGCCGCGTGTATCTCCACTTCGATGACGCCGAGCAGGCCGCCGAGGCGCTGCGCCGGGCGGGATTCGCCGAGGCGAGCGTGACGCCTGCGAATCAGGTCGTCCCAGATACCGATCCGGCCGGAGGACAGCTGGCGCATATACTTGAGGCATCAACCTTAAGTTCTGCACTCTCGGCTTAGGCCCGAGGAGGTCCCGGTCATGATCAGCGCCACCCTGTACAGCGATCCCGCCTGCCCATGGGCATATTCGGAGAGCCCAGCCCTCCGGGTGATCGAGTGGAGATACGGAGAGCAGCTCGATTGGAAGCTGACCGTGATCGGGCTGACCGAGGACGCGTCGCAGTATGTGAAGCGCGGGTACACGCCGCTCCGAGGCGCGCTCGGCCAGCTCGGCTTCCGCCGTTACGGGATGCCGTTCTCACCGGCTCCGAAGCCCCGGGTCAGCGCAACCGCGCGGGCCTGCCGCGCCATCGTGGCGGCGCGACTGGCCAACCCGGGGAGCGAATGGCGCGTGTTCCGGGCGCTTCAGCTGGCCAACTTCAACACGTCTCTGGTGCTCGAGGACGATGACGAGCTCCGGGACGTGATCGCCACCGTCCCGGGACTCGACCCGGACGCCATCATCGGCGCCCTTGACTCGCCGGAGGTCACCGAGGCCTACACGGGTGACCGCGAGGACTCCCGGTCGGCTGAGGGCTCGGCGGCCGAGCTCCAGGGCAAGACCGCGTCAACTGATGGGCCCGTCCGCTTCACCGCCCCCTCGATCGTGTTCCGCTCGAATGGGACTGCCCTTGTGGCCGGTGGGTTCCAGCCCGTCGAGGCTTACGACGTGCTGATCGCCAACCTCGATCCGAACCTGGCTCGCCGCGAGCCGCCCGAGACGCCCGAGCCGCTGCTCGAGCGCTTCGAGGACGGCCTCACGACGCAGGAGGTCGCTCTCCTGATGACTCACAGCAACGATGCGCCGGACCGCCGGGCGGCCGAGACCGCGCTGCTCGAGCTCGTCGCCGACGGGCGCGCCACCCGCGAGCCGCTCGGCGACGACGCGCTCTGGAAGCGCTGCCGCCTAAGGGGCTTCGCTCACCTCCCGCGCCTCCCATCGTCCGCCGCGAGGGATTTCGCCTTCGCGGACGATGTAAGGAGCATGCAAGCCCCCTCAACTGACGCCGAGCTGCTCGCCCGGTCGGTCAACGAGCCCGCGCTGTTCGCCGGGCTTTATGAGCGGCACGGGCTGGCGGTACGGCGCTACGTCGGGCGACGGATCGGGGACGGAGCGGAGGCGGGTTGGGTTTGCGGCGTGACCCCGTGCGTGCGTCGCGGTCTTCTGTGACGATTCACCCCCAGGCACGTAGTTCAGACATGAAGAACCGCTTGCTTCCCGTCTTCGTGCTTCTCGTGCTAGCAGCGGGCTGCGTCGCGAGCGGCGCACAAGGTCACCAGCACAGCGGTCGAACATCGGCTCGCAGTTCGAGCCTCGCTGGCTCGCCGCCACCGCCGGTGCCGGCGGACACACTCGTTCCGAGCGTGCGGGTCCTCAGCTTCAGGCTTGGTTCACGCGCGCCAGCGACCGAACCCATCAGCAAGATCGGCACAGGGATGTACCGGTCTGTAGACCGCGGCGTTACCGTCCTTGTGTGGAGAAATCGCCGCGGCATCGTTGACCACGTCGAGGCGCAACACGCTGACCGCCTCCGGCTTGACGGGCATCGGCTGAGCGCTGGCTACCGCGCCTTTCGCACCATTCTGAGGCGGGAAGGCTGGAAGGCGTTTGGGTGCGGCGGAGGCGTGCGCGGCCTGACCCTCGCGGGCCGCTTTCACTCGCTCACCTTCGTGCGGTGGAGCCCACGGGGTGCCTGGGCCAGCATCTCCCTGCCGTCCCAGCCGCCGGTCTTCGGGGTTTGCGAGGGGCTGAGTGGACCGCCCCCGCCACCCGGCCCGCTTCACCCCTGATCTCGGTCACGGCGGTGTCAGGCCGTCGGCCGGGGAGAGCTGACTGGCGGCCAGCTCGATCACCGGGTCTAGCGCGTGAGGATCGGCGTGCACGGCGTCGACGAGGGTCTGCAGCCACGCATCCGTCCTGGCCTTTTGGGCGGCTCGCTCGGCCGCGTCTTTGGCTCGCTGGGTAGCGAGCTCGTCCCGTATGTCGAGGCCTTCGCTGATGAGGCTGAAGAACGCCATGATGTTCTCGGCCACGTCGACGTCGTGCCGCATCAGTGAGCCGACGAGTTCGGTCGTCGTCCAGCCCACCTTCCCGATCCATTCCTGCAGCGGCTTGCCATGAAGTTGACCTGAGCGCTCGACGACAAGGGAGACCGCCATTCCCACGGTGTAGCCGGCCGCGCCGAGCGCGCCGCGAGGCCGGTGCGCGAAGGCGTCGACGATCTCGCCCCCTGCGCCAGGAGGACCCGCGGAGAGCGCGCTGGCGAACCCCGACACGACCTGCCCTCTGTCCCCGGAGGACAGCTGGGAAGTCCCTCCGAGCGCCGGAAAAGGCCTCTGGTCGGCGCGCACCGGCGCCGGCGACGCGGCCGCCGCGGCGCTGAGCGTGTGGGCCAGCGGGAGCAGCTGCTGCTGGCCGATCTTCACCTCCCGATCCTAAACCAACCCCGGCCAGTCGCCCAGAAACTAGAACTCGAGGCGCAGGGGCAACTTCTCGAGGCCGTAGATCCCGGACGGGGTGCCGAACTCGGGCTCCCCGTCGGGCGCCAGCCCCGGCACTCGCTCGGCCAGCGCCGCCAGCCCCTCCATCATCTCCGCGCGGGCCAGGTTGGCGCCCACGCAGTAGTGGATTCCGGCCCCGAAGGTCAGAACGCGAGCGCGCCCCCGGTCGGCCGTGATGTCGAACTCGTCCGGATCAGCGATGCCGTCCCGGTTGGCGTGCCAGGCCGAAACGAGCACGACCGTGCCGGCCGGGAACGTGACCCCCCGGTGCTCCACCTCGGCCGTGGTGATGCGGGCCGAGAACGGAGTGATGGGCTCGTAGCGGATCGCCTCGTCGACGGCGGCGAGAGCCAGGCCGCGCGGGTCAGCGCGCAGGCCCTCCCATTGATCGGGCCTCGAGGCCAGCATCCGGACCGCGTGCCCGAGCTGGCTCTGGCTCGTGTCCACCCCGCCGACCAGGATGTTGAGGATCAGGTTGCGCAGCTCGTCGTGGTCGAGCCGCTCGCCGTCGGTCTCGGCGGTGATCAGATCCGTGATCAGGTCATCGCTCGGTGAGCGCCGCCGCTCCTCGATCAGGGCGTCGGCCCAGACGTAGAAGTCGGACACCGCCTGCTCGATCTCGGCCCTGCCCTCGGTCAGGGCGGTGGCGTCAAACTGGCGCTGGATCACGTTTGACCAGTAGTGCAGGCGCGGCGCGTCGGTCAACGGCGCCCCCATCACTGACGCGATCACCAGCGATGGGTACGGCTTGCCGAAGGCGTCGACGAACTCGCAGCGGCCGTCGGCTGGCAGGGCGTCGAGCAACTGGTCGAGGAACTCGCGCATGGCCGGGCGATAGCGCTCGACGGCCCGCGGCGTCAGCGCCGGGTTGACCAGGCTGCGCAGCCGGCTGTGATCGGCGCCGTTGATGTTGATGATGTTGCGGACGACCTCCTCATACAGGGGCCCGTCCGAGATCGAGAACAGCTCGGCGATCGTCAGCCCGGGGAAGACCGCGTCGCGCGTGCGCAGAAAGAACTCGCCCGACTCGCGGTCGAGGACCAGAAATCCGAACGGGCACCCGGCCAGCCAGCCGTCATAGCCTTCGAGCTCCGCCATCGCCGAGCGGTAGCGCTCGCCGCGCAGCGTCGAGTCAGTGTGGTCAAAGACGGTGAGCTCGAGCTCACTGGCCAGCGGCATGGCTCAGTCCGCCGGTCCGATCCACGGGTTGGTGGCCAGCTCGCGCGCCACCGCGTGCGTGACGGTCAGCCCCTGCAGCACGGTTCGGTAGATCACGTTCTCGGGCGTATCACTCATCCGGTGGTAGTTCGAGAGCGCCTTGTAGCGGTCCATCGAGGCCAAGGTCGCGGTCGGATAGCCGGCGCGAGATGGGATCACTGCGTCGGTCGAGTTGCGCGCGCGCATGCCGCGGCGCAGGGGGGCGCCGGCGGTGTCGGCCGCCCGTGCCACCAGGTCCCGAAACGTGCGGTCGTGGTAATCCTCCATCAGCACCGGCCCCTCTCCCTCGAGCAGAATCAGCTTGGGTGAGCCCAGCGTTTCGAGATTCAAGAACCATGTCCGGTCGCGGTCAAGGGCCGGGAAGTGGCTCTTGGCGAACCCGTAGATGCCGCCCTGGATCACCTCCTCGGCGCCGCAGGACACGAGCAGCACCCGCAGGCCCGCAAGCGGCTCCTCGCGCAGGCGCTCGGCGAGCGCCACGAGCACAGCGACGGCAGTGAGGTTGTCGTTGGCCCCCGGGACGATCGGGCTGTGGGCCACGTCCTCGAACGCGGCCCGTCCGATCGCCGAGCCGGCCAGCCCGGCGGCCAGGAATCCCCGGCGTCCCCGGGCCGCTCCGTAGGCCACCATCGCGGGGGCGGCGAGCATCGCCCACCACAGCGGCAGCGAGGTGTCAATCCGTTCGATCAGTCCGGGGAATTGCTCGCCCAGCCAGGCCTGAGCGCGGTCATCGAAGATCTTGCCGGTCGGGGCCGCGTCATGGTGGGCGAGGACGACGAGCGTTCGCGGCGCATCTGCGTCGCCGCAGCTCCCGACGACGTTCCACGTCGTGCGCGGGGGGGTGGTGGCGCGGCGAAACAGCCGGGGGCCGTTGGAGATGTCATCGGCGATCGCGGCGGTGACAGCGGCGGCCGCCACCCCGGCCAGCTTGCGCGCCCGGCGGCTCACGAGTGCCGTGGCGCCCGCCACGCCGCTCGCGGTGGCGAGCTTGCTGATCACGGGCGCATAACCGTCGAGGAAGTCCTCCTCGTCGATCACGGCCGGGCAACCGGCGGTCTCGAGCCGGGCGGCGATCCACTCCGCCGCCTGCCGTTCCCCGTCTGACCCAGCGCGGCGCTCCAGGGGCGCGAGCGCTTCGATCACCTCGCGCAGCGTGTGCTCGCCGCCCGCGGTCACGCCCGCGCTGCTGCGTTTGCTCACGCCGTCTGCGCGTTCTCGAAGATCGCCGCCAGACCCTGCCCGCCGCCGATGCACATCGTCTCGAGCCCGTACCGGCCGCCCCGGCGGTCCAGCTCGCGCAGCAGGGTGGCCAGGATCCTTCCGCCGGTGGCGCCGATCGGATGGCCGAGAGAGATGCCCGAGCCGTTGACGTTGACCCGCTCGAGGCCGTCAGGGAGATCCCACTCGCGCAGCACGGCGAGGGCCTGCGCGGCGAACGCCTCGTTGAGCTCGATCAGATCCATCTGGTCGAGTGACAGGCCCGAGCGCGCCATCGCCTTGGCCGTCGCCGGAACGGGACCGATGCCCATCGTCCGCGGGGCGACTCCAGCCACCGCCCAGCCCACGAGCTTGGCCATCGGCTTCAGTCCCAGTTCGGCCGCACGCTCGGCGTGGGTGACGATGCAGACGGCGGCCCCGTCATTCTGGCCGCTGGCGTTGCCGGCCGTGACGGTGGCGTCGGGGTCTTTGCGCGCCATCATCGGCCGCAGCGAGGACAGGCTCTCGAGCGTGGCGTCGGGGCGCGGGTGCTCGTCGCGGTCGATCGTCCGGGTGCCGTTCTTGCGGTCCTTGACCTCGACCGGGACGATCTCCTCGCCGAACGCGCCGCGCTCGTGGGCGTCCACGGCGCGCTGGTGGGAGCGCAGCGCGAGTTCGTCCTGCTCGTCCCGCGGGATCTTGTAGTCGCGGCGGAGGTTCTCGGCCGTCTCGATCATTCCGCCGGGAACGGGGTAATTGGTGCCGCCGGCGGTGACGCGGCCGCGGACGAGACGATCCTCGAGCATCGCACCGCCGGAGCGCGCGCCCCAGCGAAGCGCGGTGGAGTAGAGCTCGGTCTGGCTCATGCTCTCGGCGCCCCCGGCCAGCACCACATCAGCGGCGCCGGTTTGGACCATCATGCTGGCCTCGATCACGGCTTGCAGGCCGGATCCGCAGCGGCGGTCGATCTGGAGCCCCGGTGTCTCGATCGGCAGCCCGGCGTCGAGCGCCGCCACCCGTCCCAGCGCCGGCGCCTCGCCGTTGGCGTACGCCTGGCCGAGCAGGACGTCATCCACCTGGTCGGTCGGGAGCCCGGTCCGCTCGATCAGCGCCTTGATGACCGTGGTGGCCAGATCGGTCACGCTGACGTCACGGAACATGCCGCCGAACCGGCCCACGGGGGTGCGGAGCGGCTCACAGATGAGGGCGTCACGCATTGGTCGGCCAGATTAGCTGGATCGACGTGCCGGGCCCGGGCAGACCGGGGGCTATGGGCCGATCGGGCTGGGAGTCAGCCGGGACTCACCCGGGACCTCAACCGGGAGCCAGCCGGGACTCAACCGGGACCTCAACCGGGAGCCAGCCGGGAGCCATGGATCTTTTATGCGTTGGTGGCAGAAAAGATCCCAAGCCGTAGGCCTTGACTCTCACGTGGCGGCAGGCCTTACCGTGGCGAGCACGATGAGAACCGTTGGCGATGTTTCCCAGCTGGCCGGCGTCACGGTGCGCACCCTGCGCCACTACGACGAGATCGGACTCCTGCGCCCGAGCGGGCGGACCGATGCGGGCTACCGGCTGTACGCGCACGAGGACCTGGCCCGGCTCCAGGAGATCATCGTCTGGCGTCAGCTCGGGTTCTCGCTGGCCGAGATTCAGCAATTGCTCGATGACCCGGAGCATGACCGGGGTGACGCGCTGCGAACGCAGCGTGAGCTGGTCGAGCTGGAGCTCGAGCGTCTCGGTGCCACCGCCCGGGCGCTGGATGAGGCGCTGACCGCTCACGACCAGGGGACCGAGCCCGAGGAGGCGAGCATGTTCAAAGACTTTGATCCGGCCCAGTACGAGGACGAGGCACGGGAGCGCTGGGGCCACACGGACGCCTACCGGGAGTCAGCCCGCCGGGCCGCGAAGTACGGCGGGCCCGAGTGGGCTGCCATCCGAGCCGAGGCGGACGATGTGGTGGCGCAGTTCGCCGCTCTGATGCGGGAGGGCGAGCCGGCCGACAGCGAACGCTCACGGGCGGTGGCCGAGCGCCACCGGCAGCACATCTCGCGCTGGTTCTACCCGGTCAGTACCGAGATGCATCGCAAGCTGGCCGAGATGTACATCGCCGACCCTCGGTTCACGGCCACCTACGAGCGGGTGACCCCAGGTCTGGCCGCGTACGTGCGCGAGGCGATCCTGTCCAATGCCGACGCCCAGGAGGCGGCGGTCAGTCCGTGATCTCGATGTGCCCCGGCTCGGCGGCCACGCGCGTCAGCCAGGCGCGCAGATGCTCGTACGGCTCGAGCTCGAAGCCACCCTCGGGCGCGACGTGCGTGTAGGCATACAGCGCGATGTCGGCGATCGAGTACCGCCCGCCGACCAAGAACTCGCGTTCGGCCAGGTACCGGTTGAGCGCCTTCAGGGCGCCGCGCCCGGCGCGCTGCTTGTCAGCGAGCTCGGACTCGGGCGGATGGATTCCGGCCAGCTCCCAGAACCGAACCATGGCGATGTTGATCTCGACGATGTACTGCTCGAAGAACAGCCACTGCAGGACCTGGGCACGCTCGAACGAGTCAGTCGGGAGGTATTCGGTTCCTTCGGCGAAGTGGTAGAGGATCGCGCCTGACTCGGCCAGGGCGCGGCCGTCATCGAGCACGAGCGTGGGCACGCGCAGCGCGGGGTTCAACGCCCCCAGCACCTCGACCCGGTCCGAGCGATCGAACACGTCCATCTCACGCCGCTCGTAGTCGATCCCGAGCTTGGCGAACAGGAGCCGGACCTTGTAACAGTTGCCCGACACCATGGCGTTGTAGAGGAGCACGGGCGGAAGATTATGGGGCTAGGCCGGTCGGCGCCGTGCGGCTAGACCGGCGGGCGCGGTGCGACTAGACCGGCGGGCGCGGTGTGCGCTCCTGGGTGACCCGCACCCCACCCTTGGGCGAGAGCGTGATGGCGCGGAACTGGGTCTTGGCGGGTTCGTTGTCGGCGGCCAGGAGCTCGGTGCGCTCGAGCACACGCGAGGTGATCACCCGCATCTCGGTGAGCGCGAAGCTCGCGCCCAGGCACCGGCGGGTCCCGCCGCCGAACGGCACCCACGTGTACGTGTCGGGTGCGTCGGGGCCGAGAAAGCGCTCGGGCCGGAAGGACTTCGGGCTCTCGTACAGGTCAGCCCGACGATGGATGGTCCGGATCGACGGGTTGATCTCGATCCCGGGCGGCACCGAGTACCCGTTGAGCTGGAAGGGCTCCTCGCGCACGACCCGTCCCACCCCCGGGATCACGGGACGGATCCGGAGCGCCTCCTTGACCACGGCGTCGAGGTAGGCCTCGTCACGTTTGCGCGCGATCGCCAGCACCCGCTCGTCATGGAGCAGGAGGTCGAACGTCCAGGCCAGGCCGGTGGCCGTGGTCTCGTGCCCGGCCAGCAGCAGCGTCATGAGCTCGTCACGAATCTCGCGGTCGGTGAGCTGCTCGCCGTCCTCGTCGCGGGCCAGCAGCAGGGCCGAGAACACGTCATCGCGCTCGGCCAGGTCAGGCTCCTCGCGCCGGCGGGCGATCTCGGCGTACACGATCTCGTCCACCGCGCGCTTGCGGGCCTCGAACTCCAGCGCGGCCTTCCGGTCACCGCGACCGCGCAGTAGCGCTGAGACCATCAGCAGGCCGCGAGGCCGCGCCAGCGGCTCGACCATGGCCCGCAGCGCTTGGCGGAGCTCGGCCTCCTCCGCGCCCGGCTCATAGCCGAACACGGCCCGCAGGATCACCCGCAGCGTGAGCGACTGCATGCTCGGCAGCAACGTGAACGGCTCGCCCACCGGCCAGGAGTCGATCTCGAGGTCGGCGCAGTCCCGCATCGTCTGGACGTGGGCCAGCATCCGCTGTCCGTGGAAGGCGGGCAGCATCAGCTTGCGGTGGCGCAGGTGCTCGGCGCCGTCGAGCAGGAGCACCGAACGCTCGCCCAGAATGGGGCCCAGGAGCGCGTTGGCCTCGCCGGCGTGAAGCTGGCTGTTCGAGCCCTGGAACACCTGCTTGACGAGCTCGGGGTCGAACACCATCACGAACTGTTCGTCGAACAGCGTGCCGAAGGTGACCGCATCGCCGTAGCGCTTTCGGCACGCCTCGAGGAACCGCGGGCCGGCGAGCAGGAAGCCCGCGGTTTGCACGGCGCGGGGGAGGCGGGGGCCGGGGGGGAGGGTCGCGTTGGTTGGGTGGGTCGCGGTACTCACGATCGATCCCACCGATCGTGTCATACGCGAGGGTTGTGCAATCTGGTTGCGCATACCGCAACTAACTTGCACAACCCCCCAGACCGGGCCGGGCCGGGCCGGGCACTCCGAACCTCCGCTAGATCAACCCTGAGACTGCGCGGCGTGCGGGTCCAGGTCAGCCAGGGTGAGCGGGTGCGCCGGCGGCCCGTCCACCACCGAGCGCCGGCGAGAGACCCGCAACGAGCCGTCCACGTGCAGCAGCTCGCCCGAGCGCAGCTCGCGCCACCCGGCGTCCTCGTCCATGCGCTCGGTGGCCACCACCACCGCGGGGCGAGAAGCCAGGTCCCCCGAACGGACGCGGATGCTCCCGCGCGCGCTCGCGTGCTCGAGGTGGCGGGAGCCGTTCGGACCGCCGGGAGCGCGCTCGAGCACGTGCAGCTCGTGCGTGTCCGGGTACCGGAACGCCCACAGATCGGACGCCGTGATGAGGACGAAGTTCAACGACAGCACGGGCAGGTTCGCGGCGACCCAGCGCGCCGCGCTGGCGATCCCCTCGCCCACATCACCGGCGCGGTCAATCTCGCGCGTGATCAGTGCGAACCAACGCTCGGAGTCGGTGTCACCGCCCACCAGTGACATCGCGCTGCCGAGCTCGTGCTCGAGCGCACCGAGATCGCCGAGCACGCCGTTGTGTGCGAACAGCCGGTCCTCCTGCTCGAACGGATGCGTGTTCTTCATGACCAGTCCGCCGTTGGAGGCGTAACGCACGTGGGCCACGAACGTCCGCGAGCTGATCGACCGGGCCTCGCGCCCGAATGCCTGGTCCTCGTAGGCGGCCAGCGGCTGCTTTGACACCACCGGATGGCCGGCGGCGTCGAAGGCGCCGATGCCGGTGCCGTCGGGCTCACGGCGGCTCTGCTGCGAGAGCGAATCCGGGGCTTCCAGGAGCCAGAAGGTGGCGCTCACCGGTTCGCTCCCGCCGCTCATTCCGAACAGACGGCACATCCTGGGGCGACCCTATCGGAGCCGGATGACCGCCGGGGCGCACACGGCCGTCCAGGCCCAGGATCCGCATCTGTCAGAGTAATTTCAAGCTCGTCTGCCATCTTGAACCTTGTTCCGAGAGAAGGCGGTGTCAGATGAAATTCGTGCGTACAGCGTCAACCAGAAGGCTCCTGGCAGTGATCGGCGGCCTGATCGCCGCGATCGCGGCCGGCACAGCGATTGCCGTCGCCGCCGCCGGACCCGGCCCGATCCCGAAGCCCAAGCCGCTGGCCACCGCCGTGCATGATGCGCTGGCGGCGCCGAAGGTGACGGGCATCTCGGCTCGGATCAGCTTCACCAACCATCTGATTGATACGTCCGCCATCCAGGGCAGTGACCCGATCATCACCGGTGCCACGGGTCGGCTCTGGATCTCCAATGACCACCGCATCAGGCTCGAGCTGCAGTCCGATAACGGCGACGCCCAGGTGGTCGTGAACCAACACACGTGGTGGATCTCAGACCCGGCTCAGCACACCGTCTACGAGGGCACCCTGCCCGCCGACCACAGCCACGCAAGCCAAACCAAGGCGGGGAGAAGCCCGACCACGGCGGCATCCCGACCATCGCCCAGATCCAGACCGATCTGAACAAGCTCATGAAGCACGTGAATGTCTCGGGCGCGATCCCCAGTGATGTGGCCGGCCAGCCCGCCTACACCGTTCGCGTCTCGCCCAAGCACGATGGCGGCCTGCTCGGCTCGGCCCAGGTGGCCTGGGACGCGATCCGCGGGGTCCCGCTCCGGCTCGCCATCTACGCCCGCGGGAGCTCCTCCCCGGTGCTCGAGCTCAAGGCGACTGACATCTCCTACGGCGCCGTCCCCGCCTCTGACTTCAACGTCACGCCGCCGTCGGGCTCAAAGGTGGTCAAGATCTCGACCATGGGTCACGCGAACGCGACCCAAAAGCGGCGGCTGTACACGTTCGGCAAGCAGGCCAAGCATGCTGCTCGTCATGAGCAGGCCAGCGGCGTCTCCGCCGTGGCCGCCCGCCTCCCGTTCAAGCTCCAGGCGCCGGCCACTCTGGTCGGTCTCCCGCGGCACACGACCGAGCTGCTGGACTGGGGTGGCAAGCGCGCCGCGCTCGTCACCTACGGCCAGAACCTCGGCGGCATCGCCGTCATCGAGCAGACGCAGTCCGCGAAGTCCGCCCAGCCGAGCTCGAACCAGGGCCAGGACGGACAGTCCGGGTTGAGCCTGCCGACGGTGTCGATCAACGGCGCCACCGCCCACGAGCTCGACACCGCACTCGGCACAGTTGTGCAATTCAGCCGCGGCGGCGTGTCGTACATCGTGCTCGGTTCGGTGCCGTCGGCGGCGGCCGACGCCGCCGCGCGGGCCCTGTGAACGCAGCGCCTGAACCAGGTCCCGGGCCGCCCCCTCTCGAGGTCCGGGGCCTGGTCAAGCGCTACGGCGACCTGACCGCGGTAGCCGGCGTCGACGTGACCGTCAACGCGGGCGACGTCTACGGCTATCTGGGGCCCAACGGGGCGGGTAAGACGACGTCGCTGCGGATGATGATGGGCCTGATCCGGCCCACGGCCGGGAGCGTGCGCCTGTTCGGTCGGGACCCGATGCAGACCATCGCCGCGCTTGAGGGCGTGGCCGGGTTCGTCGAGGCGCCGACGTTCTATCCGTACCTGACCGCGAGACGCAACCTGGAGATGCTCGCCGCCTATGACGGCCATCAGGCGAAGCAGAGAATCGACACCGCGCTCGAGACCGTGGAGCTCACCGACCGGGCCAAGGACAAGGTCGGCGGCTACTCCCACGGCATGCGCCAGCGGCTCGGGATCGCGGCCGCGCTGCTGCGCGAACCCAAGCTCCTACTTCTCGACGAGCCCGCCACGGGCCTCGACCCCGCCGGCATGCGCGATATGCGGCTGCTGATCAAGCGTCTGGCCGGGCAGGGCATGACCGTGCTCCTGTCGAGCCATCTGCTCACCGAGGTGGAGGACGTGTGCAACCGGGTGGCCATCGTTCGCACGGGCCGGATCGTCTACGAGGGCGAGATCGCCGAGCTCAAGCGGGGCGCCGGCACCTCGTACCGGCTCGAGACCACCGATGACGAGCGCGCGCTCGCCGTATGCCGTGCCCAACCCGGCGTGACCGACGCCCGGTCAGATGACCACGGCCGGATCACGTTCACCGCTGACGAGGCCGTGGCCGCCCAGCTCTCGCAGGCGCTGGTGGAAGCCGGCGCGCTGATCCGGGCCATGAGCCCCCAGACGGTGACGCTCGAGGACCTGTTCTTCTCCTTCACCGAGGGCGAGGAGCCGCCCGCGGCCGGGGCGGGCGAGACGGCGGCGCCCGAGCGAGCTCAGTCCGACGTCCACGCCAAACCGGCGACCCGCTGATGCCCGGCACCGCCACCGTCTACCGCTGGGAGCTGTTCAAGCTCCGCCACCAGAAGCGCACCTACATCGGCCTCGGCGCATCGATCGTCGTGCCGATTCTGTTCGTGCTGGCCATTCACCTGCGCCACCACAACGGCCGCGGGGGTGACTTCGCCTTCTCGTCCTACCTGGACCGCAGCGGTCTCGCGGTTCCGCTGGTCATCCTGCTGTTCGGTGCCGTGTGGATGTTCCCCCTGATCACGGCACTCGTGGCCGGGGACATCTTCGCCTCCGAAGACCACAACGGCACACTGAAGACGATCTTCACCCGTTCGCTCGAGCGCTGGCAGATCTTCGCCGGCAAGACGCTGGCCGCCAGCACGTACGCGGTGATCGCCATCTTCCTCTGCGGCACCGTCGCCGTGGTGGCGGGCAGCCTGCAGTCGGGCTTCAACTCGCTCCAGAGCCTCTCGGGAACGATCGTGACGGCGCCCAAGGCGCTCGAGCTCGTGTACGCGAGCCTGCTCGTGTACCTGATCCCGATCGCCGCCATCGTCTGCATCGGCCTGCTGCTGTCATCGATCACGCGCAACAGTGCGGCGGCGGTAGTGGGGACCCTGATGGTCTCGCTGCTGATCCAGCTGATCGGAATCCTGCCCGGACTCGGCAGCCTCCAGCCCTACCTGCTGAGCACCCAGTTCAACGCCTGGCAGGGACTGCTCCGGACGCCGGTTGACTGGGCGCCGATCGTCCGCGCGGCCTGGGTATGCGCGCTGTATGGCGTGCCGGCGATCCTGGCCGCGTTCCTGGTCTTCATGCGCCGCGACGTCGCCGGTGGATGACGCGGCCGAGCTGCGCGAGCGGGTGCTGGTGGTCGACGATGACCCGCCGCTGCGCCGCATGCTGGCGCGCTCGCTGAGCGCCGAGGGGTTCGAGGTCACGGTCGCGCATGACGGCGGCGCCGCGCTCGTGGCCGCGGAGCGCTCGGCCCCGGATGTAATCGTGCTCGACGTGGCCATGCCCGCGATCGATGGGCTCTCGGTCTGCCGCCGGTTGCGCAGCCGGGGACTCCCGACCCCGATCCTGATGCTGACCGCGCGTGACGGCGTGGCCGATCGCGTGGCCGGGCTCGAGGCCGGCGCCGACGATTACCTGGTCAAGCCCTTCGCGATCGAGGAGCTGATCGCTCGGCTGCGCGCCCTGACCCGCCGGGGCAAGGCCACCGACGCGCTGTTCTCATACGCCGACCTGGTGCTTGACCTGGCCGCCAGGACCGCCCACCGGGCCGGACGGACGATCGAGCTCACCGGCCGCGAGGCGGCCCTGCTCGAGCTGATGCTCCGCGAGCCCGGACGGACGGTCACGCGCGAGCGCGCACTGGACGAGATCTGGGACGGTGCCGCCGAGCCCAACGTGGTTGACCGCTACGTGACCCGCCTACGGCGCAAGCTCGGCGATCCCCCGCTCATCCGGACCCTCCGGGGAGCGGGGTTCGTACTCCGGGCGTGACGAGTGGGATGCCGGCCCTAAGGGTGAGCCCAGCAGCGCCTCGACTCCGTCTTCCGGCAGCGGGCGGCTGAACAGGAAACCCTGGGCGCCGTCACAGCCGAGATCCCTCAGGTGGGCGAGCTGCGCATCGGTCTCCACGCCCTCGGCCGTCACGCTCAACCCCAGCGCGTGCCCGAACTCGACCAGCGCCCCCACCACCGCTGCCTCGCCCGGATCGCTGCCCAGCGTCGAGACGAACGACTCGTGGATCTTGATCGAGTCAAGCGGCAGATGGCGCAGGCTCTGAAGCGACGAGTGTCCGGTCCCGAAGTCATCGATCGAGAGCTTGACCCCGAGCTCGCGCATCGCCTTGAGCATCCGGGCCGAGAGCTCCGGGTCATGCTCCACGGTGTCCTCGGTCACCTCCAGATACAACGCGCCGGCATCGGATCCGCTCGCCTCGATGGCCGATCCGAGACTGGTGACCAGCCCCGGATCTCCGAGCTGGCGCGCCGACAGGTTGATCGAGACCGTGATCCCGGGCCGGGCCTGGCGCCAGCGACCCACGTGCTCCAGTGCCTGCTCGAGGACCCAGTCACCGATCGGGATGATCAGCCCGGTGTCCTCGGCCAGGGACACGAACTCCCCGGCATCGATCAGGCCACGATGCGGATGCTCCCAGCGCACCAGGGCCTCGAATCCGGTCAGGCTGGTGTCACCGTTCAGGGACACGCGCGGCTGGTAGTGGACGCGCAGCTCGCCGCGGTCGACGGCCTGGCGGAGCGCGGCCTCGAGCTCGAGCCGCCGCGTGGCCCGGTTGCGCGAAGCCTCGTCGTAGAGCTCGATGTGGGCGCCGCCGCGCTCCTTGGAGCGGTACATGGCAGCGTCAGCATCGTGGATCACGCTGTCGGGATCGACGGCCGGATCGGTCACGATGGCAATGCCGATGCTCACCGTGACCGCCGTCTCGGGGACGTCAGCGCCGAGCGCGAGCGGCAGATTGGCGGACTGGCTGATGCGCTCGGCCACCAGCACCGCTTCACGCTCGCTGGTCAGCTCCTCGAACAGGAACGTGAACTCGTCTCCCCCGAATCGAGCCACCGTATCCATGGGTCTGAGCATCTCCCGGAAGCGACTGGCCAGCTCAGTGAGCAGGAGATCCCCTGCCGCGTGGCCCATCGTGTCGTTGATCAGCTTGAAATCGTCAACGTCGAGGAACAGGACCGCCACCGGAGCCCCGGTGCGCCGCGAACGGTCAAGCGCCACGCTCAGGCGGTCGAGGAACAGGGCGCGGTTGGGAAGCGTGGTCAGCGGATCGTGCAGCGCCTGATGGGCCAGCTCGACCTCGGAGCGCTTGCGCTCGATCGCGTAGCGCACCGAACGCGCCAGCAGGCGAGGGTTGAGCTCCGAGGTGTGCAGGAAGTCTTGAGCCCCCGCCTTGATCGCCGACAGCCCGATCTCCTCGTCGGCCCGGTCAGTCAGGATGATGATCGGCACGTCAGGTGCGGCGGCGCGCAGATGATCGAGTGGACCCAGCGGGTCGGCGGCGGCGTGGTCCAGGTCGAGCAGCACGCAGGTGGCGCCATGCTCGCGCAGTTCCTGGGCCGCATCCCCGAATCGCTGGGCGTGCGCGATGACGAGCGCCGGCGTCCAAGCAGCGCGGAGCATCTCCCCGATCAGCATCGCCGCCCGGGGGTCATCCTCGACCAGCAAGACTCTGGCCGGCGCGTCGAGCACGCCCGGCTCAGTGGACATCGGCAACCCTCCGTGGTGTCTCATCCTGGATGAAAAACGTAAGTTTAGAAATAGCGCCCTTTTGCCATGAAAACACAACTTTGAGTGGTTTGCGAGTCGTGAGCCTCAGATGAGATTCCTGCGCACGCTTCGGGGCAGGCTCGCCTTGGCCGCGGTGGCCTCGATCCTGGTCGCCGTCGTCCTGTTCGCGCTGGTCACCGTGCTCGTCGTGGGCAACCAGCTCCGGGGCTCGCTCGACACCGCCCTGCGCCAGCGCGCGCAGGACGTGGCCCAGCTCGCCGTGTCCGCCCCGGCCGTGCTGAGAGATCCGGGCGCGCTCGAGACGCCCGACAACGGACGCCAGCTCGCGGTCGAGGTGATCGACCACCGGGGCCGCATCCTGGCGCGGTCGCTGACACTCGGCGCCGAGCTCCTGCCCCAGGATCACCTCGTCCGGACCGCGCTGGCCCAGGGTCGCACCGGCGTCGAGAACATCGAGCTCGAGGGTCAGCCCTACCGCATGTACACCGCACCGATAGCCGAGGCCGGCGGCGCGGCGGCGGGGGGAGCCGTGCTGGTCGCCTCCGACACGAGTGACATCACCCGGACGATCTCCAACCTCGGCGCGGTCGTGGCGCTCAGCGGCGTCGGGGTCATCCTGCTGGCCGCCATCGCCGCCGGGGTCCTGATTCGCCGGGGCCTGCGCCCGCTGCGGGATCTGGCCCTGGCGGCGGGCGAGATCGAACGCACAGCTGACCCCTCCCGCCGCCTGCCGGAGCCGGACACGCTGGACGAGCTCGGGCAGCTCACCGGGGTCCTCAACCGCATGCTGTCCTCGCTCGAGGCGGCCCGGACGAGCGAACGCCGGTTCCTGGCCGACGCCTCGCACGAGCTCCGCACACCGGTCACATCGTTGCTGGGGAATGTGGAATACGCCGTCCGTCACGGCGCCGAGCCCGAGGTGCTAGCCGATCTGCGGGACGATGCACGGCGTCTCGGCCGCCTGGTGGACGCGCTGCTGGCGCTCGAGCGGGCCGCGGGAGCGCCGGCGGCACATGAACACATCCAGCTCGACGAGCTCGTCCGCTCGGTGGCTGACGGGCAGGAGCGCGTGCGGCTCCAGAGTCTGAGCCCGGCCACCGTCAGCGGTGACGATGATGCGCTCCGCCGAGCATTGAGCAATTTGATCGAGAACGGGCTCGTCCACGGGCCACCGGATGGACTGGTCACGGTGAGCCTGACCACCGAGCCCGAATGGGCTCAGCTGGCCGTGAGCGATGCCGGTCCGGGCCCTGATCCAGCCCAGCACGACCGGCTGTTCGAGCGGTTCTGGCGCGCCCCCGAGGCCTCCGAGCGCCCCGGCTCGGGGCTCGGACTGTCGATCACAGCGGCGATCGTCGAGCGTCATGGGGGGTCGATCGAGGTCGACGGCTCCACGTTTACGGTCCGGCTGCCGGCTCTTTTCCCCGCGCGTAGTTGAATTCTCATATTGCTCTTAGCCAAAGCTGATCGACTCAGGGCAGGTTCTAGTTGTGAGAAATGGCGTTTATCCGGGGCCGGATCGTGCCATGGCCCAGAGAAACCGCGACGCGGCGTTCTCTAGGGTCGGCCGAGTCCGGCGGTTGACCGTGCTGGGCGCGGCCGCGCTGGCGGCTGGCCTGGCCGCTGCTGTGGCTGCGGCTGCCCCCGGGCGCTCACTGAAGACGGCCAAACACGCGGTGCCGGTGGCCACGAAGCCAAGACGAGCCGCTCCGGTCTCTCTCAGGATGCCGCCACTGGCCGGCCCCAGGCAGCTCGGCCTGAGGCCCCCGGGCAGCGCTCCGTCGGCTGGCTCGCAACCCGGACCGACCCAGACCCAGCCCCAGTCTCAACCCCAGCCCCAGCCCCAGCCCCAGCCGCAGCCGGCTCCCGCGCCGCCGCCGAGCAGCGGACCGGTCGTCTCAGGAGGCTCTTGACCGCGTCAGCCAGCTTTCCGGCTTTCGGGAGCACGGCGATGGTGGTGACATCCGACGGTGACCGTCTCCCGGCGGCGGTCGAGGCCGTCAAGCGCGTCGTCGCCGAGTTCGACCTCGCCTGCTCGCGCTTCCGCGAGGACTCGGAGCTCTCCGCGCTCAACCGCGCCGGCGGCCACGCGGTGCGGGTGTCGGCGCTCATGCTCGAAGCCGTCCAGGCGAGTGTGCGGGCGGCCGAGCTCACCGACGGCGACGTGGATCCGACCCTCGGCGATGCCCTGATCGCACTCGGTTACGACAAAGATTTTGAATTGGGTTTGGCTGGCCAGGGCGCCGACGAGGCCCTGGGCGCGGGTGGCGCAGCCTGGCCCGGGGGTTCGCTTCACGTTGCCTCCGTGGCGGGCTGGCGCACGATCCGGATCGACGCCGAGGCCGGCACGGTCTCGCTCGGACGTGGGGTGAGCCTTGACCTGGGGGCGACGGCGAAGGCACTGGCGGCTGACCACGCCGCGGCCAGCGCCCAGGCCGAGGCGGTGTGCTCCGTTCTGGTCAGCCTGGGCGGTGACCTCGCCGTCGCCGGCCCGGCACCGGCGGAGGGCTGGCAGATCCGCGTCACTGATGATCACCGATCTGGCATTGATGCGCCCGGACAGTGGATCACGGTCCGCTCGGGCGGCCTGGCCACCTCGAGTACAACGGCGCGTCGGTGGCGGTCGGCTGGGGTCACGGTCCATCACCTGCTTGACCCGACCAGTCGCCGGCCGGCCGATGGCGGGTGGCGTACGGTCAGCGTCGCCGCCGCATCCTGTCTGGACGCCAACATCGCCAGCACCGCCGCCATCGTGCGCGGCTCGCGCGCGGCGGACTGGCTGGCCGGGCTGAATCTGCCCAGCCGGCTCGTCAGCGACGCCGGCATTGCCTATCACGTCGCCGGCTGGCCGCCGGCCGGGGAGGAGCTCACCTCGGTGAGCTCCGCGGGAGCCGTCGCGTGAGCATCTCGGCCGCCACGCTCGGACCAAGCGATTACTGGTATCTGGCCCGGGGGACCGGCGCGGTGGCGCTCGTCCTTCTGACCGTGAGCGTGGTGATCGGCATCGTCGGCACGTTGCGCGTTTCGGCTGTCCGCTGGCCGCGATTCGCCGTCGACACCGTGCACCGGGACGTGTCGCTGCTGGTCATTGTCCTGCTCGTCGTCCACATCGTCACCAGCGTGCTCGACGGTTTCGCCCCGATCTCGCTCATTGACTCGATCATCCCACTGCACTCGAGCTACCGCTCGCTCTGGCTCGGGCTGGGCGCGCTCTCGTTCGATCTCCTGCTAGCGCTGGCGATCACAAGTCTCGTCCGGCGCCGGCTCGGCTACCGCCGTTGGCGCGCGATTCACTGGCTCGCCTACGCCAGCTGGCCGATCGCCGTGCTGCACGGTCTCGGTACCGGTACTGACACCAAGGTTTGGTGGATGCTCATGCTGACCGCGATCTGCGTGGCCGCCGTCGCGGCCGCGATCTGCGTCCGGGTGACCCGGGCCGAGCTTCCCACTCGCGGCCTGCGGACGCCGCTGCTCTTACTCGGCCTGGGTACGCCGGTCGCACTGGCCGCGTTCACCTTGCTCGGTCCGCTGGCGTCGGGCTGGGCCCGGCGGGCCGGCACTCCGGCCAGCCTGCTCGGCCGGGCGAGGCCCGCCGCTGAGCTGGTCAAGACGCACCCCTCTGGGTCGGACACGGCGTCGGCGCCGAGCGCGTTCAGCGCCAATCTGGCCGGCTCCATCCGGCAGGTCGCGGTCTCGGGCGGATCGCTCGTGGACATGACCATGCGCCTCAGCGGCGGAGAGACCGGTCAGCTCCGGGTCCGGCTGGCCGGGGCGGCGATCGCCGGCGGCGGGCTGACCATGACCGGCAGCCAGGTGGATCTGATCGCCCGCGGATGGCCTGATGTGCTTGAGGGCCAGATCAGCTCACTGCTCGGCCAGAGCTTCGATGCCCGTGTCGCCGGGGGCTCGGGCGGGGTGCTGGACCTGCGGGTCCATCTTCAGGTCGACAGCCAGTCTGGGACCGTGAGCGGACGCTTGGAGGCCTCATCATGACCGACGCCTCGCTCACCGCCAGCGCCCGCGGGCACGCCGGGCTGCCTCGCCTCCTGGCCGGACTTGGACCGGCTGGATCGACGATGACCCTGGCCGAGCATCAGGTGATCCACGGCCCACTTCCCCGCGTCTCGGGACCGGATCTGATTGCCGAGGTCGAGCACAGCGGGCTCCGTGGCCGCGGCGGGGCTGACTTCCCCACGGCTGTCAAATTGCGCGCGGTGGCCGGGAAGCGGGGCGGGGCGACGCTCGTGGTCAACGGCAGCGAGACCGAGCCCGCCAGCTCCAAGGACCGTCTGCTTCTGGCCCGACTGCCGCACCTGGTGCTCGACGGCGCCGTGCTCGCAGCTCGCGCCGTCGGAGCCGATCAGGCGATGGTCAAGATCGGTGACCGCAATCCGTCCGTGATCCAGGCGCTCGAGGGCGCACTCTCCGTTCGTGAGGAAGCTGACGTGGAGCTCCAGCTCTTCACCGGCCCGGAGGGATACGTGACCGGCGAGGAGACAGCCGTGCTCCAGTACCTGACTCGCGGGGTGCCGAAGCCCACCTTCGTGCCGCCGCGACCTTTCGAGCGCGGGCTCCGCGGCCGGCCGACCCTGGTGCAGAACGCCGAGACGCTGAGCCAGCTGGCGCTGATCGCGCGCTTCGGCTCCCAGTGGTTCCGGGAGCTGGGCAGCGACGCTGACCCCGGGTCGGCGCTGGTCACGATCTCGGGCGCGGTCCGTAACCCAGGTGTCTACGAGCTCGCCTTCGGAACACCCATGACCGATCTGCTGGCCGCCGCCGGCGGGGCCACCGAGCCACTCCAGGCGCTGCTCGTCGGCGGCTACTTCGGTAACTGGGTGCATTCGGAGCAGGCGCTGAGGCTGCGTCTGGCGCGCGAGGACCTGCGCTCGATCGGCTGCGCGCTCGGGTCGGGCGTGCTCATCGCGCTTGGCCAGAGCAGCTGCGGGCTGCACGAGAGCGCCCGCGTGATCCATTACCTGGCCGGCCAGACGGCGGGTCAGTGCGGTCCCTGCGTTCACGGACTGGCCGCGATTGCGGACTCGGTCAGCGCCCTGGCCGACGGCATCGCCCACCCGCGCGAACTCGATCGCGTCCTGCGCTGGACGGCTGAGATCCGTGGGCGCGGCGCCTGCCACCACCCCGACGGTGCGGCGCGATTCGTCGAGAGCGCACTGACCGTGTTCGCCGGAGAACTCGAGCTCCACCGCCGTCAGCGCTGTACCGCCCCGCCGGCCGGGCTGCCGCTCGGCGGCGTGGTCGTCGGCGCGCGGAGAACACGATGAGCGCCCGCCTGCGGGTCAACCCGATCATGTGCGAGGCCCACGGCCTGTGCGCCGAGCTTCTGCCCGAGCTGATCCGGCTCGACGACTGGGGCTATCCGATCCTCGACGAGTCCGAGGTGCCGCCCGAACTGCTGGGGCTCGCCCGCCGGGCGGCGGATGCCTGTCCGACCCTGGCCCTGATCCTCGAGGAGCGTTAGCCGGGGGCGGATCCGCCACCGCGACCTAAGCGTTCACGGTTATCCACCCACCAGGTGCATAACCGTGAACGGTCCCGCTAGTTGGCCCGCAGACCGTCCAGCATCCGCTCCAGGGTGGCCGCCACGGTCTCGGTGTCGTCAGGGTCACGCACCACGAGCAGCGCCGCCTCGTCGATCGCGCCCATCAGCAGGTGGGCGAGTGGTTTGACGGCGATCGGCGCTATCTCACCTGCCTCGACGGCACCGGCGATCACGGCCTCCATCAGGCCGAGCCCATTGCGATCGGCCACCTCGCGCCAGCGTTCCCAGCCCAGCACAGATGGACCGTCGATTAGGACGATGCGCTGCACCTCGGGGGTCCGGCACTCCTCCAGGAACACGCGGATCCCACCACGCAGAGCCTCGAAGTGGCTCGTGACGTCACCCAGCGATGCCCCGATCCGCCGGGTCAGCTCTTCCTCCACCTGCTCGTAAACGGCGAGGAACAGGTCCTCCTTGCCCGGAAACTGGTGGTAGAGGGCGCCGCGAGTGACACCAGCCCGGCGCACGATCTGCTCAGTCCCGACGGCCGCGTACCCGTTGCGCGCGAACAGGGTACGCGCGGCTCGGATGAGCTTGGCGCGCGTTGAAGCGGATCGGGCGGCTTGGCGGTTGACAGTCATGCAGTATGTATGTAACTTAGATACAATCTGTACGGAACACAAGGTTGAAGATAAAGGAGGCGGCGGACAATGGAGCACACGATCGACTTGGCGCAGGGCACGATCGAGTATCGCGACACCGGTGAGGGGGAGCCCATTGTGTTCGTCCACGGGCTCTTGGTTGATGGGCAGCTTTGGCGGAAGGTAACGCCTCGGCTGGCGCCCGCCTACCGCTGCATCGCTCCTGACTGGCCGCTGGGTTCGCATCGGACGCCGCTGGCGCCGGGGGCGGACCGCAGTCCGCGCGGCATCGCGCACCTGATCGCTGACTTTCTCGAAGCGCTCGACCTCGAGCGCGTAACGATCGTGGCCAATGACACCGGTGGCGCGATCTCGCAGATCCTGGCCAGCGAGCGCCCCGAGCATCTCCGCGCGCTTGTGCTGACCAACTGCGATTGCCTGGAGAACTTCCTGCCGCCGGTTCTGCGTCCGCTGCAGTGGCTGGCCCACGTCCCGGGCGGATACCGGCCGATCGCCACGCTGATGGGTTCGGCGCGCGTGCGCCGCTCACCGGCTGGGTTCGGGATGCTGGTCCATCATCCGATTCCCGACGAGGTGACCGCCGCCTGGGCAGCTCCGTTGCGCCGGCCGGAGATCCGGGCCGACATGGTCGCGACGCTCAAGGCGATCGACAAGCGGGACACGCTGCGCGCCGCCGAGACGCTGCGTGAGCAGCCGCTGCCGACGCTGCTCGCCTGGGCGCCGGACGACATGATGTTCCCGATCGAGTTCGCCGAGCGGCTGCAGGCGATGATCCCCGGTGCCCGCCTCGAGCGAATCGAGAACAGCCGCGCGTTCGTTCCCGAGGACCAGCCGGAACGCCTCGCCGATCTGGTCACGGAGTACCTGGCCAGCGACCGGCTGGTTCAGCCCTCGAGCCGGGCCGGTGGTCCGGGGTCGGCCGGCGTCTCGTCCGGTGCCGGCTCGCGCAGCTGAGCCGTCCACCAGCCGACGTCGTGCCAGGCGCCGTGCTTGAAGCCGATGTTGCGGTAGACGCCCAGCGGCTTGAACCCGAACCGCTCGTGCAACGCGACGCTGGCACGGTTGGGCAGCGTGATCCCCGCGCAGGCCACGTACATCCCCTGGCGTACGAGCAGGGGGAACAGCGCGCCGTAGAGCGCCCGGCCGACACCCTGGCGATGATGCGCGGGCGAGACGTACACGGTCGTGTCCGCCGCCCACCGGTACGACGCCCGGGACCGGTGCTCCGACGCGTACGCGTAACCCACCACCTCGCCGTCAAGCTCGGCCACCAGCCACGGGTGACGCGCCGAGTAGAGCGCGATCCGCGCCGCCATCTCGTGGCGGTCAGGTGTCACCGCTTCGAGTGAAGCGACGCCGTCGGCCACGTACGGCTCGTAGACGGAAGCGCAGCCGGCACCGTCACCGTCGGGGTCCGGGGTTGCGTGTCGAATCAGCACGCCCCGGGACTCTAGGTTCTCGCGCGCAGCTTGCGCATGGCCGCGCGGCTAAGAGCGCAGGCTCAGCGCGGCCTGAGCGCGGGGGCGATCAGCGCTCTGACCGCAGCCCGGGTCTGGGCCTCGCTGTCGAGCGGCAGCACGCTGTCGGGCATGAGCACGAACGAGGCGCCGAGGCGAACTCCGAGCTCGGCCAGCACCGCCGGGTCGCCTTCCACCAGCTCGCCCGCCGCCTGTCCCTCACGCACCAGCCTGACCAGAAACTCGCGCACGAGCCGGAAGGCGGCGCTGTCGTCACGGGTCAGCTCCGTGAGCAGCGCTTCCGGCTCGAACCGAGCCAGGCGTTCGAGCAGCGGGTGCTCCCGGATCACGGCCAGAGTGGCGGTGAACAGCGCGGCCAGCCGCTCGTCAGCCGGGTCATCGGCCCGCAGAGCTGCGGCGATGCGGTCAAGGCAACGGCGGCTCTCGCGAACGGTCAGAGCATCGACCAATGCCGGCTTGCTGGCGAAGCGGCGATACACGGTCATCCGTCCGACCCCGGCCCGGCGGGCCACGTCATCCATCGTCAGGTGCCGGAGACCCGACGCGGCCGCGAGGTCCAGCGCCGCGTCCAGAATGCGCTCCGAGGTGGCGTCACCGCCCGACGGGACATCGGGGTCGAGCGCCAGCGCGAGCACGCGGTCGGCTGCGCTCGCCGGTGACATCAGCTCGTTGCGACGGCGCGCTTCGCCGGCGCGGCCCTGGGCACCGTATCGGCTGCCGGGCCGAGGGGACCGCGCGCGATCGCCCGGCGGCGCATGCGCAGCTGATCTGGACCCAGGATCTGGAGCCGCTTCGGCATCACCGGCGTCATCGCTCGGGTCAGGCGCCCGAGGGCACGGAAAGCGCGCTCGTCACTCGCGCTCCACGGAACGCTGAGGCGGCGGCGCAGGTCAGGCGCCATCAGGCCGATACCCCCGATCCACAGGGCTCGCCGAGCCGGGATCCTGGCCACGCGCCACAGTGGGTCGGGCATCGGCAGTGGCGGTGGACCGGCCATCTGAACCGAATGCAGCACCCGCTTGACGGATTCGTTTATGACCAGGCCGGTGCGCGACACCTCGTCGAAGTAGGTCAGGAACTCGGCCCAGGTGTCAGGCAGATCCCGCGAGCGGACTCCGATCAGCCGCCCGAGGTTGCGGTACTCGCGATAGAAGCTCTCGGTCTCCTCCCAGGTCATCGGGTGCCCGAACTGCTGGTGGCCGGCCACGTAGCCGTGGAGGAGCGTCGCGTGGACCCAGGCGTAGGCCTCGGGCTCGAGTGCGTAGTAGCGCTCGCCGTCCTCGCGCACGCCCTTGAAGCCCTTGTGCAGGGTGCGCAGGCGGCGTCCACCGGCGATCGCATCCTCGCCTCCGTATACGAGCAGGCTCACATAGTCGAGCGTGCGCAACAGGCGTTGCCACGGCCGATGGTCGAAATCCGAGAAGTCCCGCACGCCGGCACCGACCGTCGGGTGGGCGACCTGGAGCAGGAGCGGATACAGCATCACGAGGTACAGGCGCGCGTCGCTGGCGAACCTCCAGGTCACTGAGTCAGGACCTACCAGCAGCTCCCGGGCCTCAGCATCCTCCAGCAGGGGTGGCTCGCTCGTGGTACGCAAGATAGCGATATCGTACCATCATTCCCAGCCAGGAGGACGAGAACTCATGCAGTTGACCGACGAACAGCGTGCATTTGTCGAGGCCATCCGTGACCTCGCCCGGCGCGAGTGCGGAACTCGCGAGCAGCGCAACGCCCTGACCGCGAACGGCGCCGAGCCGCACAACCCGGAGCTGTACGCGCGCATCGCCGAGCTCGGGTGGCTCGGTGCCGCCATCCCCGAGGAGTACGGCGGGTCGGGCGGCGGCGCCGTCGAGATGTGCCTGCTGTGCGAGGAGGCGGCGATGGGGCAGATCCCGATGGGCTTCTACTCGGTCAGCATGATCACCGCCGGCGCCTTCGAGCGGTTCGGAACCGAGGAGCAGAAGCAGGAGATCCTGGGCGGCATCGTGGCCGGCGCGGTCGAGTCGATCGCCATGTCCGAGCCCGAGGCCGGGTCCGACGTCGGCAACCTGAGCTGCCGGGCCGAGCGCGACAACGGCGAATACGTGATCAACGGGCAGAAGACGTGGATCACCGGCGCTCATGCCGCCGATCACATCCTCCTCGTCTGCCGCACCACCCGCGGTGAGAACAAGCACGAGGGGCTCTCGATGATCTCAGTGCCGGCCGGCATCGACGGCCTCGAGGTCCGCCCGATCGACACGATGGGCGGTCGCGAGGTCAATGACGTCTTCTTCACCGACTGCCGCGTCCCCGCCGAGCGGCTCCTCGGCACCCAGGACCAAGCCTGGATGCAGCTCATGACCGGGCTCAACAACGAACGGCTGATCATCGCGGCCCAGTCGCTCGGCATGGCGCAGCGCGCGTTCGACGACACGCTTGCCTACATCAAGGAGCGCAAGCAGTTCGGCCGCCCGATCGGCAGCTTCCAGGCGCTGCGCCACCGGATCGCCGACCTCGCGACCGAGATCGAGGCCACCCGGCTGCTCGTCTATGACCTGGCCGCCCGCGCAGACGCCAACCCGGGTCAGCTCTACCCGCGGGAGGCGTCAATGGCGAAGCTCAAGGCCACCGAGACGGCCAAGCGGGTCGCGCTGGAGGGCATGCAGATGATGGGCGGCTACGGCTACGCGGTCGAGTACGACATGGAGCGCCATGTGCGTACGGCCGTCGTGAGCACGATCTACGGCGGCACGAGCGAGATCCAGCGCGAAATCATCTCCAAGACTTACGGGCTGTAACGGCCGTACAGCCCCGAGCGGGGAAACGCAGCCGTAACGTTCCCGGAACGAGACGCGGTTAGGTTGGCGTACGTCAAGGATGGGTGACGCACGCCAACCGATATGAGCATCGAAGGGAGCCTCACCCACCGAGTCGGGGCGCGGCGCCGTCGCGCTGTCCCGCGTTCCGCGATCGGCCTGGCGTTGGGAGTGCTGTCGGTACTCCTGTTCGTCGCCTCGGCGTTCCTCTCGCCGCCGGCACATCAGAACGGGATCCAGTACGTCTGGCTGGTCCCCTACGGACTCGTGGGGATGGCGATTGCCTACCGGCAGCCGGGCAACGCGGTCGGTTGGATCCTGCTCGCGACCTCGATTGTGACGCTCCTGTGCTCGGACGCCGGCATCTACGCGGTGCTGATCTATCGCGACGGTCACCGGGAGCTTCCGCTCGGGCGGGTGGCCGTCGCCCTGGCGGCGTTCTGGGCCTGGTTCCTGGTCCTGCTTCCGCTGCCGATCCTGCTCTTCCCCGATGGCCACCTGCCGGAGGGGCGCTGGCGGCTGACGGTCTGGGTCTATGGAGCCCTGGTCGGATTTCTGCTGCTGGGATCGGCGGTGGGCGACATCGGCGTCTTCACCGATCGCGTCATCCACGTTGACAGCACCGGCGAGCTGACGACGTTCGATGGTGGCCCATCGTTCGCGCCCCTGGTGCTCCTGTACGTCGCCCTGGCCGTGTCCTGGGTGGTCTACAAGGTGGGTGTGTACCGCCGTTCGACTGGCGAACAGCGGGCGCAGCTCAAGTGGCTCATGACCGGGGGCACGCTGACGGTCGTCGGTTTCGTGTTCGGTATCTCGGCCAACTCGAGTAAGTCACCCGTGGTACAGGCGTTCGCGACGGTGAGCTTCCTGCTCGTGCTCGCGCTCCCAATCTGCATGGGCGTCGGCATCTTCAAGTACCGCCTGTATGAGATTGATCGACTGGTGTCCAGGACGCTGTCGTATGCGGTCTTGACGGCGTTGCTGGTGGGAGCCTTTGTGGGTCTGGTGGCGTTGACCACCGATGTGTTGCCGTTCTCGTCGTCGGTGGGGGTGGCGGCGTCGACGCTGGCGGCGGCGGCGTTGTTCAATCCGTTGCGGGGTCGGGTGCAGCGGGTGGTCGATCGGCGGTTCAACCGGGCTCGGTATGACGCGGAGGCGACGGTGGCGGCGTTCGCGTCGCGGTTGCGGGATGCGGTTGATCTGTATGCGGTGGAGTCTGAGTTGCTCGCGGTGGTGCAGCGGACAGTTGAGCCGGCACACGCCACGCTTTGGATAAGACCGGCGAAGTCCCGGGCGGAGGGGGCGCAGCTGCGATGACCACCAGCGCGATCGATCAACCCCGTCGCGTTCGGTTCGCGCTCGAGCGCCTGCGAACCCCGACCATGGCTTTGGTCCTGGGCGTGGTGCTGCTGCTGTCAATCCCCGCCTCGTTCGTGCTCAACGCGCTGATCCGGCAGCTTCCGTCCTCAGCCGGGGACGTGGCGAGCGGAGCGGCGGGTGTGGCCTTCGTTCTGGCGTTCACCGGTGTGGGCGTTGTGGTGGCCAGGCGCCAGCCGACCAACCCGCTTGGTTGGATGCTGATCGTGGTGGCGCTGGCGGTGCAGGCGTCGGATGTGGGTCCCGCCTACGTCCAACTCGACTACGCGATACACCATCGGAGGCTGCCGCTGGGCCATCTGGCCCTGCTTGCGAGTGGGACCTGGTTGTGGGCGTTCGTGCTGCTGCCGCTGATCATCCTGCTGTTCCCGGACGGTCGGCTCGGATCGCGCTGGCGCTGGCCGGTCCGGGTCTATGTCGTGCTGGCCGCTCTGACGGTCGTGGGGACGTTCAGCGTTGCGGTGTCCGACTTCGGCCTGCGCAACCCCTTTGACAACGGTGGGAACCTCGTCGGGCTGAACAACCCGAGTGGCGCCAACGCCTGGTTCGGCGTGATCCAACCCATCGCCCTGCTGGGATGCGTACTGCTCACACTGGCGGCGATCGCGCATCAGGCGCTCACCTTTCACCGGTCCAGCGGGGAGCGTCGCCAGCAGCAGAAGTGGCTCGCCTCGGGCGCCCTGGTGCTCGTCGTCTGCCTCGTCATCAACAAAGTGTCCGGCGGAGGGTCGGGCTTCGTCGGCGATGTCTCGTTCTCGATCGGACTGGCGGCCGTGCCGCTGGGGATCGGCATCGGGATCTTGAAGTACCGGTTGTATGAGATTGATCGGCTGGTGTCGCGGACGTTGTCGTATGCGGTGTTGACGGCGTTGCTGGTGGGGGCGTTTGTTGGCGTGGTGGCGTTGAGTACCGATGTGTTGCCGTTCTCGTCGTCGGTGGGGGTGGCGGCGTCGACGCTGGCGGCGGCGGCGTTGTTCAATCCGTTGCGGGGTCGGGTGCAGCGGGTGGTGGATCGTCGGTTCAATCGGGCTCGGTATGACGCGGAGGCGACCGTGTCAGCGTTCGCGGCCCGGCTCCGGGATGCGGTTGATCTCGATGCTGTGCAGGCCGAGCTACTTGAAGTGGTTCAGCGGACGGTTGAGCCGTCACATGCGACCGTGTGGCTCAGGCGAGCAGCCGGGATTGACGCGGGATCACCACTCAACCAGGCTCCAGACTCCCGGATGTAGCGCCTCCTCCTCGGAGCCAATCGCGGCGAACGCGGTCACCGCGCGCTTGAGCTCTTCCATCGCGCCGTCGCTGCGACCCGAGCGATGCAGAACGTCAGCCAGGTTGTTGCGCAGCGCCGCCTCGTGGTGACGGTCACCCTGGGCCACACACAGCTCGAGCGCCTCGCGCGTCAGCGCCTCGGCTTGGGGGAGCTCGCCCGCGCCGGCATGGTCGAGCGCGAGGTTGTTCAGCGCCGCGATGCGCACGCTCGGATCGTTCAGGCCGGCGGCCAGCTCGAGACTCCGTTCCAGGTACTCCCGGCCACACCCGAGCAATCCCAGGATGTTGTTGGCCTGCGCCGCGGCCGCCTTGGCGTCGGCCGCCTCGGCGAGTTCGAGCGCCTCGAAGCCGAGTGACCGCGCCTCGTCGGTCTTGCCACGCCGCCACGCGATTCGGCTGCGCTCTGACTGAACCATGGGTCTGTCAGCGCCCAGTGCGAGGGCCTGGAGGTAATGGATCTCGGCCAGCTCCCAGTCACCGCGGCGCTCGTGCACGGCTCCCAGCTTGTACTCGAGGCGGCCCGAGCCGGCCGGGTCAGTGAGCGCCGCCGAGGCGTTGTAGGCCGCGAGTGCCAGGCCGTACTCGCCCCGCAGCGTGTGGACATCGCCGATCTGCTCGTGGAGCCCGGCCGCGTCATCGTGGCCAAGAGCGATGGCCGCTTCGTAGTGGGTGATCCCCTCGGCCCAGGCGGACAGACCTCGGGCGTGGTCACCGGCGGCGGCGTACTCGATCGCCGCACGTGAGTCATCACCAGCCAGTTCGAGATGACGAGCGATCACCGCGTGATCGCCGTGCCCGGCCTCGAGCGCGTGAGCGAACCGGCCATGCAGCAGCCGCCGCCTCGCGCGGCCAGCGCGATCCTCGGTCACAACCCGCAGGCGTTCGTGACTGAAGTCATAACCCTGTTCGAGCTCGGTCACGATGCCGCGGATCGTCAGCTCCTCCAGCGCCGCAGCGACCTCCTCGTCCGAGCGGCCGCTGACCAGGCGGAGATCCCCGCTGTCGAACGTCCGCCCGATGATTGCGGCGGCGCTCAGAACCTGAGCTGATATCTCGCTGACGGCATCGAGGCGCGCATCGAGCATCGCCCGGACACCGCCCAGCGGACTCCCGGGCGCCGCCGGGGCCGAGATCAGCTCGGAGATGAACAGGGGCAGACCTTCGCTCTCGACGTAGATCCGCTCGCCGGTATCGAGGTCGAGCCCGGCCTGGGCGGTGAGCGAGAGCACATCCTCCCGAGCCAGACGGGCCAGGCCGATTCGCTCGCCGAGATCGCACAGACGGGCAAATGACCGCTCGGGATCGGGCTCGTCGCTACGGCGCGCGAACAAAAGGAGCAGCCGCCGCTGCTCGAGCCGGCGGGCCAGGTAGGACAGGGCATCGAGGGATGCTGGGTCGCACCACTGGAGATCGTCGATGAAGATCACCCCGGGCTCGGCCCCGAACGCCGCGCCGATCAGGTGGCTGATCGCTTCGAGGAAGCGCAGCCGCGCTCCGGGCTCGTCGAGGCTCCCGGTCGGCGGCGGACCCAGCTCGGGGAGCAGGCGTGCCGCGTCACCCTGCCAGGCTGGCGGCACGAGATCGGGCTGAGCGGCGGTGGCCTCCCGCAGCATGGACGCGATCACGCCATAGGCCAGGCCCTGTTCGCCCTCTCGGGGCCGCGCGACCAGGATCGAGACCCCGTCGGCGCGCAGCCGCGCGATCGCCTCCTGCGCCAGTCGCGTCTTGCCGACTCCGGATTCGCCCTCGATGACAACCAGCGCGCCCGACTCCGCGATGTCGCGATAGGCAGCCAACACCCGAGCCAGCTCGCTCTTGCGGCCCGCCATGGCCAGCTCGCCGGCTGGCTCTGGCTGCTCGGCGGGTTGGTGATGCGGGACCGTGCCGGCGCTGATTGCGTCATAGAGCTCGGTCGTCTCCGGCAACGGCGCCACCCCGAGCTCACGGTCAAGGACGCGGACGCAGTCCCGGTACTGCGTCAACGCATCACCGCGCCGGCCCGCGGCTGCGTAGAGCTCGATCAGGCGTCGGTGCGTCGGTTCATGCAACTCGTCGAGTTCGAGCCGGTCCCGGGCCCGGGCCACCGCCTCGTCGGCGTGCCCGGCGGTGGCGAGCGCGTCCGTGAGACGGTCGAGCAGTAGGGCTCGCTCGCGCCGAACCTCGTCCTGCGCGTCGCGGAGCCAGTCGTCGAAGCGGAAGCTGTCACGGAGCGCGAACCCGGCCATGAGATCGTCGCGGTGCAGTTCGCAGGTGTGGCGCAGCGCACCGATGCTCGCGTCCGGATCGGCCGCCACGGCTCGGGACTCGGCCAGATCGAACCAGGTGTCCTGCATCGAGAGCGAGACCGAGCCTCGATCGCTCTGAAGGCTGTCCTCGCCGACCGCCGTCCGGAGGGTGGAAAGCGTTCGTCTCAGCGCTGCCCCGGCTCGGTCCCGGTCGAGGTCGGGCCAGAGCAGGTCGGCCACGACCGCTCGGCTGTGGGCGTGGCCGGTGACGGCGAGGAAGGCGAGCATGGCCACCGCCTTGCGCGTGTCAACGGCCAGCGGCGCACCGTCCACCTCGATCAGTGGCGTCCCCAGAAGGGCAATCCGTAGCCGCTCCATGGCGCGAGCATCGCACAGAGACGCAACGGTTACGTGACGAAACTGAATTCCGTAACGGTCCCGGAACGGTGGCCGCGTAGAACAGCTTCACCTCAACCACCCTGAAAGGGGACACAGATGAAGCGATCCACCATCACGAGGATGGCGGTCAGTCTGATTGCAGCGACCTCGGCCCTCGCATTGATGACGGCGTCTTCCGTCGCGGCCAGCTCGCTGCCCACGCTGACCTTGGCCGTGAGCAAGAACTCGATCACCGTCGGCGGGGCCGAGGTCTCGGGGGCGGTCAACGTGGCCATGACGGTCACCGGTGAGAGCTCAGATCAGCCCGCTCTGATCCTCCTCCGGCCGGGTGTGACCGCGGCGGAGTTCGGGTCGGCCGTATCCAAATTCGGCAACAACACGCCGCTGGACGCGATCGATCCGTACGGCACGATCGAGTTCGACAGCCAGACGGTCGCCAAGGGCAAGACGTTGACTCAGCAGGCTCTCCTCCCGGCTGGCAATTACGTGGCGGTCAACAACGGCAACGGTTTCACCCCGCTGACGATCGCTGCCTCGTCGAGTCCGGCCACTCTGCCCAAGCCCGCAGCTACGGTGAAGGCGATCGACTTCGGATTCCGCGGTTCGAGCACGCTGCGCGACGGCCAGCTCCTCCGCGTCGAGAATGACGGTTACCTGATCCACATGGTGGTCTACGCCAAGCTGGGGAGCGCCGCCGACATCAAGAAGGTCGACAAGCTCCTACTGGCCGGGAAGCTCAAGGCGGCCAAGAAGTACGTTGTCGCCCCTCCGGGTCAGTTCGCCGGCCCGCTGTCGACCGGCGCGATGGAGCAGGAGACCATCACCCAGTCACCGGGCGTGTACGAGATCCTCTGCCTGATGAATTCGGAGGACGGCCGCGACCATTACCAGCTCGGGATGTTCCGGACTATCCGGATCACCAAGTAGGTGCCTCCGAACCGGTCACGCGGCCACAAATCGGGTCGCGTGACCGGTTTACTTGGGGCAGGACAGGAGGAACGGATGGGCCCGAAGCGTTTTCTATTCGTGTTCTGGGAAGGGGGCGGCAACGTCCCGCCTCAGCTCGGGCTTGTCCGTCGGCTCGTGTCCCGGGGCCATCAGGTGCGGGTGCTCACCGAGCCGAGCGTTGAGGACGAGGTTGTGGCGACGGGCGCCTCATTCGCCTCGTTCCAGAGGGCGCCCCACCGGGCCGACCGCTCGATGGCCAGTGACTTCGTTCGGGACTTCGATGCGCGGACCCCGTTGGGCGCCTTCACCGCAGCCCGGGATCGGGTGCTCCTGGGCCCGGCTCGCGCCTACGCCGAGGACACAGCCAACGAGATTGACCGGTTCGCCCCCGACGTTCTGGCGCCGGACTGGATGCTGACCGGAGCCGCTGTGGCCGGCGAGGCGCGGCACGTGCCGACCGCCTTGATCGTGCACAACATTGATCTCGTCCCCGGCCCGGGGAAGCCGGCTCCCGGGTTCGGTTTTGCGCCCGCGAAGACCGCGCTCGGCCGCGCGCGGGACCGCATCGTGATCGCGTTCTTCGTCGCTCTCTTCAACCGTGGGCTGCCGGCGCTCAACGACGCTCGGCGCCGGCTCGGGGTCGAGCCGCTGCCCCACGTCCTGGACCAGCTGCGGCGGCAGGAGCGCACGGTCTGCCTGTACTCGGAGGCGTTCGACTTCCCGGCGCCACGCCGGGACCCGGGCTTGCGCTTCGTCGGGCCGATCCTCGACGAGCCGGCTTGGGCAAAGCCCTGGCAGTCGCCGTGGGCCGCCGACGACAGCCGAGCTCTCGTGATCGTCAGCCTGAGCACGACCTTCATGGCCCAGGCGAAGCTCCTGCGCCGGTGCGTCGAGGCCGTCGCCTCAATGCCGGTTCGCGCTCTGGTAACCGTGGGGCCGGCCATGGACCCGGCGGCGTTCCCGTCCTCGGAGAACGTCTCGATCGTTCCCTCGGCCCCCCACGACACCGTCTTCCCGCAGGCGCGTGTGGTCATCACCCACGCGGGCATGGGCACGGTCACTCGAGCGCTGGCCCATGGGGTGCCGCTCGTCTGTCTGCCGCTCGGCCGGGACCAGGGTGACGTGGCCGCTCGAGTGGCCTGGCATGGGGCCGGCATCCGGCTGTCCAGTTCGACGAGCGCACCGAAGATCCGTGCCGCGGTCGATCACGTTCTCCACCAGCCCGCGTTCCGGCTGGCGGCCGAGCGTATGCGTGCTGCCATCTCGGCCGACGTCGAAACGGATCAAGCGTGCATTGAGCTCGAGGCCCTGGCCGACCGCGCCCGCCTTGCTAACACGCAGGCCTCCGACGATGATCCCCTGCATTCGTAACGGATTCGGAACACCCCTCGAGTAGAACTAGCCACGGATGATCGGACCAACCCGCATAACCCGCTCGGATGAGCCCGCGCCGCCCGGCGTGGAGTCACCCCCGCCTGTGGTGGATTCGGCCCCGCCGGCTGCGGCGCACTCGGCCCCGCCGGCTGCGGCGGACCCGGCCCCGCCGGCCGCGGCGAACTCAGCCGGGCCCGGCCTGGCCCCCGGCATGGGCGGCGAGATGCTCGCACCCGAGATCGCCCCCAATGACCCGATCGTCGGTTACCTGCAGACCGCGACCGGCGCCGTTGACCTGACCCACCTGGAACTGGACTCTCCGGCCCTGCGGTCGCTCCGCGAAAGCGGTGTGGCGCTGGTCGTCCCGCTGGTCACGAACGGGGAGTTGGTCGGACTGCTGAATGTCGGACCGCGCCTGTCCGAGCAGGGGTACTCGGCCGATGATCGTCGCCTGCTCGAGTCACTCGCCGCGCACGCCGCGCCGGCCATGCGCGTCGGGCAACTGATCCGCGAGCAGCAGGCAGAGATGCGCGAACGCGGCCGCATGGAGCAGGAGCTCCAGGTCGCCCAGATGATCCAGAAGAACTTCCTGCCTCGAGTGGTCCCGGAGCTGGACGGCTGGGATGTGGCCGCTGACTACCGGCCGGCGCGAGCGGTTGGGGGCGACTTCTATGACTTCATCGAGCTGGAGGCGGGCCGGATAGGGCTCGTGATCGGTGACGTGACCGACAAGGGGATCCCCGCTGCGATGGTCATGGCCGCGACCAAGAGCCTGCTCCGGGCCAGCGCCCAGCGGCTGGTTGACCCCGGCGAAGTGCTCGCCCGCGTCAATGACCAGCTGTGTCCGGAGATCCCCGAGAACATGTTCGTCACCTGCTTCTATGGCGTGCTCGATCCGCCGAGCGGCGCGCTTGTGTACGCGAATGCCGGCCACAACCTGCCCCTGGTCTCAAGCGACGAGGGTGAGTCCGAGCTCCGTGCCACGGGGATGCCGCTCGGTCTGATGCCTGACATGGAGTACGAGGTCAAGGAGACCACGATCGTGGCCGGCGCCCGGGTGCTGTTCTACAGCGACGGGCTGATCGAGGCCCATGACGCGGCCCGCGCGATGTTCGGCACCGAGCGCGCCGCCGGTGTCCTGGCCGCCGGAGACTCCGCCCCGGAGATCCTGCAGCAGCTGCTCACCGCCCTGGACCGCTTCACCGGCTCAGCCGAGGAGCAGGAGGACGACATCACCCTGGTCGCTCTGCAGCGGGAGCCCGCCTCGGACAGCGATCCCGCACACATAAATTCTCACCCCGTCCACGGCGTGCTCGCGGACTTCACGATCGCCAGCGCGCCCGGCAACGAGCGCGCCGTGATCGCCCAGGTGTCTGAGGCGCTGGTGCCTGTCGGTCTGGCCTCGGCCCGGCTCGAGCGACTGAAGACCGCCACCGGCGAGGCCACGATGAATGCCATGGAGCACGGCAACCGCTACGACCCGGCACTCGATGTGCGCATCGTCGTGGAGGCGTCCGAATCGCAGGTGATGGTGCGCATCAGCGATAACGGCGAGTCCGGCGAGTACGCCAACGCCGATCCCCCCGACATCGACGCCAAGCTCGAAGGACTGCAGTCGCCTCGCGGCTGGGGCCTGTTCCTGATCCAGGAGATGGTCGACTCGCTGCGCCACGCCAGCGAGGACGGTCACCACGTGATCGAGCTCGTGATGGAGACCAAAGGAGCCGAAGATGCCCCCAGCCAGCCTTGAGACGATGATCCATACGTCCGCTGACGGGCCGGTGATCGAGCTGCGCGGCGAGATCGACGGCGGCGCCCGGGAGACCCTCACCGCCGCCTACGACGGCGCTCCCCACACGGGCCGGCTGGTGCTCGATTTCGCGGCCGTCGACTACATCAACTCCACCGGGATTGCGCTGATCGTCGGCCTGCTCGCGCGGGCTCGCGCCGAACGCCGGCCGGTCGCTGCCCGCGGCCTCTCGGACCACTACCGCGAGATCTTCGAGATCACCCGGATCGCCGACTTCATGACGATCCTCGCCGATGAGGCACCACTGTCCACAACCCAACAGGAGCCAGCGTCATGACAGAAATCACGACCCCGCTCGCCGTACGCGTGGTCGCTCCCGGAGTCAGCCTGATCGAGATCGGGGGTGAGATCACCCGTGAGTCGGATCTCGCGCTGCAGGATGCGTACGAGCGCGCGGCGGACGGAGCCCGAACCATCATCCTGGCCTTCGAGGGCCTCGAGTACATGAATTCGAGCGGCATCGGCCTGCTCGTGACCCTGGTCGTGCGCGCCAAGCGCAACCGCCAGCGGATGCTCGCCTGCGGTCTGAGTGACCACTATCGCCAGATATTCGAGCTGACCCGGCTCGACGAGGTGATCTCGATCCACGCCGACGAGGATGCGGCCACCGCCGCAGCTGCCTGACCGTGAAGCCGCGGCCTACCGCCGCAATCACCTGACACCTACCGAAAGGTTCCATGATGAGCACCACTCCCGAGAATCGGGATGCGGCCGGCTGGGCGCGTCCCGTGCAGACCCTGACCGTGTCCGAGGGCCACATCAACGTCACCGGCCGGCGTCCGACGGCGCCGATCAACGGCTTCGGCCGGATGTGGCAGAAGACCTACCGGACCTCGTTCGGCGCCAAGCCGGTGACTCCCAGCGAGGTGATCGGCGTCTGGAAGTCGCACTTCTCCGAGTTCTGGCCGTCCCGGAGCAAGTTCTTCGCCCCGCTGGCCGGAATCGCTCCGGGAGAGGTGGCGGCGCTCGATCTCGGGATGCCGGGCGGCCTCAAGCTGTCCACCGGTGTCCTGGTGCTGTTCGCCGACGATGAGTCGTTCACGCTCATGACGCCGCAGGGCCACATGTTCGCGGGCTGGATCACGTTCAGCGCCTTCACCGAGGACGGCGTCACCCACGCCCAGGCGCAGGTGCTGATGCGGGCGAGCGATCCGCTGTATGAGATCGGAATGATCTTCGGCGGGCATCGCCAGGAGGACGCGCATTGGGCGCATACCCTGCGTTCGCTGGCCGAGCACCTGGGCGCCGAGGGTGAAGTCGTGATCGACCGCGTGTGTGTGGATCGACGCCGTGAGTGGTCGCGCGTGGGGAATGTGTGGCAGAACGCCGGGATACGCTCGGGACTGCATATGTTTGGCGCACCATTCCGAGCCCTGCGGCCTCGCCGCCGCGAAGCCTGATCGGTGCAAATGGACGCGGTTGTCGTCGGCGCGGGACCGAACGGCCTGGCGGCTGCGATCGAGCTCGCTCGGGCCGGCCGCTCGGTGCTCGTGCTCGAGCGTGCCGACGAGGTGGGCGGTGGGGCGCGGACCGCGGAGCTCACGTTGCCCGGGTTTCACCACGACATCTGCTCCGCGGTACACCCGCTCGCTGTGGGCTCACCCTTCCTGGCCGGTCTGGGGCTCGAGCGCCACGGGCTGGAGCTGCTTCACGCCGATATCGAAGCTGCGCACCCGCTGCCCGACGGGACCGCTGTCGCGCTGCGACGCTCGGTACACGAGACAGCCGCCGGCCTGGGAGCCGATGGCCGCGCCTACTCGTCGTTGGTCGGCCCCTTCGCCCGGGACTGGTTCCGGCTGGCGGAGTTCATCCTCGGGCCGCTTGGCCTTCCGCGAGCGCCGGTGCTGGCCGCGCGATTCGGTGCCGCCGGTCTGCTGCCGGCCGGCTGGCTGGGCCGCTCGGCGTTCCGGGGCGAACGGGCTCGCGCCCTGCTGGGCGGAATGGCGGCGCACTCGATCCAGCCACTCAGCTCGCCGGGTACGGCGGCATTCGGGCTCGTGTTGCTGGCGCTTGGCCACGCGACCGGCTGGCCCGTGGCGCTCGGCGGTTCGCGGTCCATCAGCACCGCTCTGAGGGCCGAGCTCGAAGGGCTGGGTGGGGTGATCGAGACCGGGCGTGAGGTCAGCTCACTGGGCGATCTGCCCCCGGACGCTAAGGCGATCCTGTTTGACCTGACTCCGCGGCAGGTGCTGGCGATCTGCGGGGATGCCCTGCCGGGGCGCTATCGCGCGGCCCTAGCGCGCTACCGGTACGGCCCGGGGGTGTTCAAGCTCGACTACGCGCTCTCGGAGGCGGTGCCGTGGCGGGCGGCCGAGTGCCGCTCCGCGGGAACCGTCCACCTGGGCGGGACGCTCGAGGAGGTCACGGCGTCGGAGCGGACGGTCGCGCGAGGGGGACATCCCGATCGGCCCTACGTGCTCGTGGCTCAGCCGAGCCTCGTCGACTCCACCCGGGCTCCGGTCGGCCAGCACACGCTGTGGGCGTACTGCCATGTCCCGAACGGCTCCACCGTTGACATGACCGACGCCATCGAGGCGCAGCTCGAGCGCTTCGCGCCGGGTTTTCGCGACGTCGTGCTGGCGCGGGCTGCCCGCGGCCCGGCGCAGATCGAAGCCGAGAACCCCAACTACGTGGGCGGGGACATCAACGGTGGGGCGGCCACGCTGCGCCAGACATTCGCGCGTCCGGTGGCGCGCCTGTCCCCCTATACGACCCCCAACCCGAGGCTGTTCCTGTGCTCGTCCGCCACCCCACCGGGCGGTGGGGTCCATGGTATGTGCGGCTACCACGCCGCGCGGGCGGTGCTGGGCCGGGTGCTGCACTGAGAGTTCCTGGAGGTGCTGGCACCGGCGGCGGTCGTTCCGGGCGTCCCCGCCGCGGGCGTGCTAGGAATCACGCCGTGAGCGCGACGCTGATCGATGGCAAGGCGGTGGCCGAGCAGGTCCGGGCCGAGGTCCGTGAGGAGATCGACGCCTGGGTGGCGGGCGGTGGTCAGCGGCCCGGCTTGGCGACCGTGCTGGTGGGGGATGACCCCGCCTCGGCCGTGTACGTGAACGGCAAGCACAAGGCCAGCGCCGAGGTTGGGATCGAGGGCTTCCAGCACACCCTGCCAGCGGACTCGACGCAGGCGGAGGTGGAGGCGTTGCTGCACGAGCTGAACGCCGATCCGCGCGTGTCCGGAATCCTGCTCCAGCTTCCGACTCCGGACCACATCGACGGCTCCCATCTGACCACGCTGATCGATCCCGCCAAGGACGTGGATGGGCTCACGCCGATCTCGGCCGGGTTGCTGGCCAAGGGCCTGCCCGGCCTGCGGCCGTGCACGCCGGCCGGCGTGATCGAACTGCTCCACCGCTACGACGTGACCCTCGAAGGCGCCGAGGCGGTGGTGGTCGGGCGCTCGGACCTGGTCGGTAAGCCCGTGGCTGCGCTGCTCCTGGCCGAGAACGGGACTGTGACCATCTGTCACTCGCGCACCCGAGACCTGGGTGAGGTGTGCCGGCGGGCCGATGTCCTGGTGGCTGCCGTTGGGCGCCCTCGGATGGTGCAGGGGAGTTGGGTCAAACCCGGAGCCACGGTGATCGACGTCGGCATCAACCGCACCGACGATGGACTGGTGGGGGACGTTGATTTTGCCGCGGCGGTCGAGGTGGCGGGTCTGATCACACCGGTGCCCCGCGGGGTGGGCCCGATGACCATCGCCATGTTGCTCGGCAACACGCTTCACGCCGCGCGCGCCCAGGCCGCCGCTCGCCCCGCGGGCTGACGGCCACTGCGGGGCTGACAGTCAGGCCCGGCTTGGCTCGCGCTCGTCGGCGAGCACGGTGTCAAGTGCCGCCAGCACGCGATCGGCCACATCCTGGCGGGCGTTGTAACCCATCAGGCCGATCCGCCACATCTCGGGCGCCGACGGCCCGAGGCCGCCGCCGATTTCGATTCCGTGCTCTTCGAGCAGCCGGGTCTGCACGCGCTTTCCGTCGACCCCCTCGGGGACTCGCACCGCCGTCAGCGGCGCCAGCTGATACTCGGGCTCGGCCAGCAGTTCGAGATCGCGAGCGCGGATCTGCTCCTGGAGGTAGGAGCCGGCGCGCTGGTGGCGCTGCCAGCGACCCTCGAGGCCTTCGGCCGCGACTTCGCGCAGCGCCTCGTAGAGCGCATAGATGTGAAGGACGGGCACGGTGTGGTGGTAGACGGCCGGGCGCTGCACCCAATAGCGCTCCAGGAGCTGGAGATCGAGCGAGTACGGGACCGGGTGCGTCCGCGCCTTGATTCGCTCCATGGCCCGGTCCGACACCGCCACCGGGGACATGCCGGGCGGGGCGCCGATGCACTTCTGGCTGCACGAGTAGGCGAAGTCAATCCCCCAGCCGTCGAAGTCAAGCGGGACACCGCCGAGCGAGGTGACACAGTCAGCCATCAGGAGCACCTCACGGCCCCGCAGTTGCTCGCCGAGCTCGGCCAGTGGATGCCGAACTCCGGTCGAGGTCTCGGCATGGACCACCGCCATCAGGCGCGCATCGGGATGCTCGTCGAGGGCTTGGAGCAGCAGGTCATTCGGGACGTGGCGTCCCCAGTCCGCATCGATGCGCACGACGTTGGCCCCGACCCGCTCCGCGATCTCGACGATCCGGCGGCCGAAGAAGCCATTCGTGCCGATGATCGCCGTGTCGCCCGGCTCCAGGAGATGGGCCAGACCACACTCCATGCCCGAGGTGCCGGTGGACTGCAGCGGCAGCACGAGACCGGCCGAGGCCTGATACGCAGCCCGCAGCAGCCGCACCAGCTCGGTGTTGATTTCGTGCAGAGCGGGATCCAGATGGCCGAGGAGCGGGCGCTGCATCGCGGCCAATGCCGCGGGGGCCACGTTGCTCGGACCCGGTCCGCACAGGAGCCGTTCAGGCGGGTTGAGGAGGGGGGGAGCGTCGGTCATGGGCAGGCGAGTCTAACTCGCGACTCTATACGAGCCAATGAACAAATTCATCTAAACACCTTGAAATCGGGACCACGACCCGCTCTACTTGATCCACGATGAGCCCGACACGAACTCGCCTGCATCGCAGCGAATTGGCAGTTCCGGGCAGCAATGTCCGGATGCTCGAGAAGGCCCCCAAGTCGGGCGCCGACATCGTCATGCTCGACCTCGAGGACGCGGTCGCCCCGGACGAGAAGGAGCAGGCGCGCGCAAATGTGATTGACGCGCTCCGCGAGCAGGATTGGTCCGCATGTTCGGTCTCGCTTCGCATCAACGGGCTCGATACCCACTACTGCTACCGGGACATCGTCGACGTCGTCGAGCAGGCCGGTGGCCGCCTCGACTCGATCATGATCCCGAAGGCGAGCTGCGGCGCTGACATCCACTTGGTCGCCACGCTGCTCACCCAGATCGAGGACGCCATGCGGCTTCGGCGCCGCATCGCCATCTGCGTGCTCATCGAGACGGCGATGGGGATGATGAACTGCGAGGAGATCGCGCAGTCGTGTCCGGACCGGATGGAGGCGATGGTGTTCGGCGTCGCGGACTACGCAGCCTCGATCCAGAGCCATACAACCTCGATCGGCGGCACCAACCCCGACTACGCGATGCTCGCCGATCCCGACGGCGATACCGAGCGGGCACTGCACCTGGGTGATCAGTGGCACTACCCCCTGTCGCGGATCGCGGTCGTGTGCCGCGCCTACGGTCTGCGTCCGATCGACGGCCCGTTCGGGGATTTCACCGACCCCGAGGGCTACCTGGCCTCAGCGCGGCGCGCCGCCGTCCTCGGCTACGAGGGCAAGTGGGCCATCCATCCCTCGCAGGTCGAGCTGGCCAACCGTGTGTTCACGCCCAATGAGCGGATCGTCGAGAAGACCCACCGGATCATCGCTGCCATGGAGGAGGCCGCCGCCCAGGGCAAGGGCGCGGTGTCGCTCGACGGCCGGTTGGTTGACGCCGCCTCGATCCGCATGGCCGAGAATCTGCTGGCCAAGCTCGAGCAGATCGAGGCGCGCCGCGCCGGCGGCCCGGGGCTGCGCGAAGCCAGCTCGGGCTGACCAGGCGCGAAGCAGGCTCGGGGGGGTCTGATCAATGCCGGTGCGCTCGCGCGTCGGCCACGAAGGCCTCGACCAGCGGTGAGGTCTCATTCGCGCGCGTGACCGCCACCAACTCGGTGGCCGGAGCACCGACCAGCGGCCGGTAGGTGACGCCCTCGAGTCCGAGCCGGGCCACCGAGGCGGGCACGGGGGAGACCCCGATACCGGCAGCGACGAGGCCGATGATGGTCAGCATTTCGGGCGCGTACTGGACGACGTGGGGCGAGGTGCCGGTGGCGGCGAGCCGGCCGGTGAGCAGATCGTGAAAGCCCGGCGCCTGCTCGCGCGGGAACAGCACCAGCGGCTCGGCGGCCAGCCGCTTCAACGGGACCCGCGCCAGCCGGGCCAGCGGGTGCCCGGCCGGGATCGCCGCCACAGTTCGCTCGCGCATCACTACCTCGGTGTGCAGAGCGTCATCGGATTCGATCGGCGGACGCACCAGCCCCACGTCCACCACGCCAACGCTCAGCGCTCGCAGCTGCTCGAGCGTCGAACGCTCACGGAGTTCGATCTCCACCTCGGGCCGGCCGCGGCGGAACCGCTGGATGATCCCGGGCACGATCGAGAGCAGGGCCGAGCCGACAAAGCTCACCCGCAGGAGCCCGGCCTGACCTGCGTCAACCCGCCTGGCTGTGGCCACCGCTGCCTCGAGCTCGCCCAGCATCGCTCGGGCGTCGCGCAGGAATGTCTCGCCCGCTGGCGTCAGCTCGACTCGGCGGCGCGTCCGGTTGAGCAGACGGCAGCCCAGCTCCTCCTCGAGCTGGCTGATCTGCTGGCTCAACGGTGGCTGGGAGATGTGCAGGCGGGCCGCGGCGCGGCGGAAATGCAACTCCTCCGCGACGGCGACGAAGTAACGCAACTGGCGAAGTTCCACGGCTAGATCCTCTTAGGTCTGTGATACGTAAACCAGATCAATGAGCCTAAATTAGATATTGGACAGGATCAACGTGCGAGCGTACGTTCCGGCTTGTGTCGTATGTGCTGACGTGCCCCAACTGCGGTGTGCGGGAAGTGACTGACTTCGGCTTCGGAGGCGAGATCTCGCCCCGCCCCAAGTCACGTCCCAGCTTCAGGGAGCTCAACACCTACAACTACTTCCGCCGCAACGTCGCCGGGGTTCAGCGCGAGTGGTGGTTTCACCGCTCCGGCTGCCGCGCCTGGTTCATCGCCGAGCGCAACACGGTGACCAACGAGGTGCTGTTCACCGCTCGCCCCTCAGAGCTGCCGGACACGACAGCCGTCGAACAGCCGTGAGCCGGCTCAGTCCGCAGCCCGGGGAGCGGATCGAGCGCGCACGCAAGCTCAGCTTCACGTTCGACGGCAAGCGAGTCGAGGCCTACGAGGGGGACACGATCGGATCGGCGCTCTACGCGGCCGGCCAGCGCACGTTCTCGCGCAGCTTCAAATATCACCGTCGCCGGGGGCTGATGTGCTGTGCCGGGCAGTGCCCGAATTGCATCGTCGCCGTCGATGGGGCCCCCGGAGCCCGCGCCTGTGTGGAGCCCGTCCGCGAGGGGATCAAGGTTGAGCACGTCAACGCGATGCCGTCACTCGAATTCGACGCGATGCGGGCCACGGACATCGTCGGCGGCCCGTTCACGCCACCCGGCTTCTACTACAAGACGTTCATCCGCCCGCGCCGGTTCTGGCCGCTGTACGAGAAGATCCTTCGTAACGCCGCCGGGCTGGGCAAGCTTCGCCATGACCAACCGGAGCGCGAGTGGCGCACGGAATACCGCCGCCGCCACGCTGATGTGCTCGTGGTGGGTGGGGGGCTCGCCGGGCTGCGCGCCGCCGCCGCCGCGGCCGAGCTCGGCGCGGACGTGGTCCTGGCTGACGAGGGTCCGGAACTCGGGGGCCAGCAGCTCCTCGAGCCGGGGCATGGGCCAACCCGAGACCTGGTGGAGCGGGCCCGGGCGGCTGGGGTCGAGATTCTCACCCGCGCCTCCGCGCTCGGGTACTTCGACGGCCTGGTACCGGTGTGGCAGGAGGACACGCTGCACCAGGTTCGCGCCGCCCGCCACATCTTCGCCACCGGCACCATCGAGCAGCCGCTGGTGTTCGCGGGGAATGACCTTCCGGGCGTGATGCTGTCCGGCGGCGCTCGCCGGCTGGCCGCCCTTTACGCCGTTCGCCCGGGCCGCCGGGCGGTGGTCGTCACCACCTCCGATCGCGGCCTGCGCGCCGCCGTGGCACTGCGCGATCGCGGTGTCGAGCTCGTGGCGGTGGCTGACCTACGTCCCGAGCCCGGAGAACTCGTTCGCTCCCTGCGCACCGCCGGCGTGCCCGTGTTCTCGGGGCATACGGTGGTCGAGGCCCGGGGCCGCAAGGAGGTCCGCGAGGCCGTCATCGCGCCGAACGATCCCACCCACCCCGGCGATGAGCATGCCTTCCCCTGTGACCTGCTCGTCGTCTCGGGCGGCACGATCCCGGCCACGTCTCTCCTGCTTCAGGCCGGTGCCCGGAGCGCCTATGACAAGGCGCGGGGACATTTCGCCCTGGTTGACGTGCCCGACGGGGCGTACGTGGCCGGTGAGGTCTCGGGGCTGGAAAGCGCCGAGGAAATCGGCGTCTCCGGCGAGGTGGCCGGACTCGAGGCCGCGCACGCGCTCGGGTTCGGCAGCCCGGACTCGCAAGGCCGAGCCGGATCGCTGAGTGACAGCCTGACCAGCGCGCGTCTCCGGGCCCCGGACGTCGCCGTACCACCGCCGGTCAGCGGGTCGGGACGGGGCAAGTGCTTTGCCTGCCTGTGTGAGGACGTCACCAGCAAGGACGTCCACCTGTCGATCGAGGAGGGCTATGACTCGATCGAGCTCTCAAAGCGCTACACGACTGTCACCATGGGTCCCTGCCAGGGTCGAATGTGTCAGCTTCCAGCCGTCCGGCTGATGGCCCAGGAGACCGGTCAGAGCCTCGAGCAGGTCGGCACGACAACCGCCCGACCGCCCTGGGTTTCGGTCCCGATGGGCATCCTCGGTGGGCGGCCGGTCGAGCCGGCCAAGCGCTCGGCGATCCACGGCCGCCACCGCGATCTTGGGGCCACCGTCAAATGGGCTGGAGACTGGCGCCGCGCCTACGACTACGGCGACCCCGAGGGCGAGGCGCTCGCCGTCAACCGCGCCGCCGGACTGATCGACGTCTCGACGCTCGGCAAGCTCTTGGTGCGTGGGCCCGACGCGGGCGAGTTCCTCGATCGCCTATATCCCAACCGGTTCGCGAACCTCAAGCCGGGCCGTATCCGCTACGGCGTGATCAGCTCGGACGCCGGGCGGATCGTCGATGACGGCACCGTGTGCCGGATCGACGACGAGACCTTCTACGTGACCACCACATCCAGCGGTGCCGGCGCGGTCGAGGAGTGGTTTTCGTGGTGGCTGGCCGACTGGGATCTCGAGGTCCACCTGACCGATGTGACCCAGGGTCTCAGCGCCGTCAACCTCGCCGGCCCCAACGCGCGGCAGATCATGTCCGCGGTCACGGATCTGGACTGCTCAAATGAGGCCTTCCCCTACCTGGACGGCAAGCAGGGGCTGGTGGCCGGGGTGGAGTGCCTGATCCTCCGGATCGGGTTCGTCGGCGAGGTCGGATACGAGATCCATTTCCCGGCCGCCTACGGGGAGCACGTCTGGGACGCGCTGATCAAAGCCGGTGAGCCCCACGGGCTGCGGCCGTTCGGTCTCGAGCCCCAGCGGATCCTGCGCCTGCAGAAGATGCACATCCTGGTCGGCCAGGACACGGACTCGGAGTCGACGCCCTTCAGCGCCGCCATGCCCTGGATCGTCAAGCTCGACAAGGAGCAGGACTACATCGGCAAGTGGGCTCTCGAGCACTACAGCGAGCTAACTCCAGCCACGGAGCTGGTCGGCTTCACGCTCGCGGGTGGCGATGTGCCGACCGAGGGCGCCGTGGTGGTGGACGAGCGCGGCGAGCCGGCCGGCCAGGTCACGAGCTCCCGTCACTCGCCGGTCCTGGGCCGGACGATCGGGATGGCCTGGGTGCCGAACGCAATGGCCCATGACGGCGCGCGGATCACGATCTCCGATGAGGGCAAGCAACTCGAGGCCGAGATCCAGACCAAGCCTTTCTACGACCCCGAGGGCGAGGTGCTGCGCTCGTGAACCTTGACTTCCTCTCGCCGGGTGCCGGAGCTCCGAGTGCGGACTCCGCCCGGGACCCAGCGGGGGACCCGATCCAGCTTCCCGTCGCCCGCTCGCCCATGGAGCGCAGCGCCGCCGCCGAGGGCGCGCGCTTCGAGGTTCGCGACGGCTGGAACCTCGCCGTGGCGTTCGGCGCCACGCCCGACCAAGAGGACGACGCGGTAGCAGCGCACGGCGGTGTGGGCCGATGTCTCGCACCTCGGAAAGCTCGAGCTCCAGGCGCCGGCTCCCGAGCTCAGCTCGATCGTCGCCGCCTGCACAGATGGCGCCGAGCTCGAGCTCGGGTCCGCCGCTCGCATCGGCGACTCGTGGTGGTGCCCCCTCAGCCCGACCCGGACGCTCGATCATCTGCGAGGTAGGGGAGCTGGGCCGGCTGCGCGAGCGGCTCACCGAAGCTGCCGCCGGCGCCGGCGGGGAGCGGGCTCACGTCGTCGACGTGAGCACCACTCTTGCCGCGCTGACGTTGGCCGGGCCGCTGGCGCGCGAGGTGTTCGCGCGATTCAGCGCCCTCGACCTGCGGCCGCAGATCACGCCCGTCGGGGCGCTGCGTCCGGGTTCGATCGCACGCCAGCCGGCGACCTTGATCTGCGAGACCGACAACCGTTATCTGTTCCTGTTCGGCTGGGCCACGGGCGAGTACATGTGGTCAGTCGTCTCCGATGCCGGCTTCCATCTCGGTGGTCGGCCGATCGGCGTGGACGCCCTGGCCAAGCTGCCCGGACCGACTCAGGTCCCCGCCGCGGGGCAGGAGACCTCCCGTGCTTGACATCTTCCGCAAGCGCCGGATGTGGCGGCGCCAGACTGATCTCAAGGACTCCTATGACGTGGTCATCATCGGGGGCGGGTCACACGGGCTGGCCACGGCGCACTACTTGAAGGAGCACGGCATCACGGACGTGGCCATCCTCGAGAAGCGCTACATCGGCTCCGGCGCGGCGGGACGTAACACGACGATCCTGCGCTCGAACTACAAGACGCCCGAGGGGGCGCGTTTCTATGACGCCAGCGTCAAGCTCTACGAGGGGCTGTCCCAGGACCTGAACTTCAACCTCCTGTTCTCCCAGTGCGGCCACCTGACCCTGGCCCACGCCGACCGGGCCATGTTCGTGATGGCCAATCGGGCCGAGGTCAACCGCCTCAACGGAATCGATTCCCGGCTCATCTACCCCGAGGAGATCAAGCGCCTCGCGCCGGCCATGCAGGTCGATAACCCGAACTCCGTGTTCCCGATCATGGGCGCGCTCTACCACCCGCCGGGCGGCATCATCCGCCACGACGCCGTGGTCTGGGGCCTGGCCCGAAGCGCCGACCAGGGCGGCGCGGAGATCCACCAGAACACCGAGGTCCTGGGCCTCGAGCGCTCGAACGGCCGCATCACGCGCGTCAAGACGAACCGCGGCACCATCAACGCCGGCCAGGTGCTCAACTGCACCGCCGGCTGGTGCACGTTGATCAATGACATGGCCGGCGTGCCGCTGCCGATCACCACCCACATCCTGCAGGCCTGCGTGACCGAGCCGATGAAGCCGCTGCTCGACGTCGTGATCGTCTCCTCACAGATGCACGTCTACCTCAGCCAGACTGACCGGGGTGAGTTCCTGATGGGAGCCGAGATCGAGCCCTGGACGACCTATCGGATGCAGGGCACCCTCAACTTCCTGCAGGACGTCTGCCGGCACGCCATGGAGCTCTTCCCGCAGCTCGAGCGAGCCCGGATCCTGCGCAGCTGGGCCGGATTGTGTGACCTCAGCCCCGATTACAGCCCGATCCTCGGCCAGACCGAGGTCGAGAACTTCCACGTGAGCGCCGGCTGGGGGACCTATGGATTCAAGGCGGCGCCGATCGTGGGCAAGACCTTGGCCGAGCTCGTCGCCACTGGGCGCCAGCCGGACCTGATCGAGCCGTTCAAGCTCGAACGCTTTTATGAGGACAAGCTCGTCTCCGAGCTTGCCGCCGCCGCCGTCAGCCACTGAACGCAGAGAGGAACCAAATGAAGAGCAGCCTGGAGATCGCGCAGGAAGCGGTACTCGAGCCGATCGAGCAGATTGCCGCGGCGGCTGGTCTGGAACCGGAGGAGATCGAGCCCTACGGCCGTTACAAGGCCAAGATCGCCCTGTCTGTGATCGAGCGGCTCAAGGACCGGCCGGACGGAAAGCTGGTGTGCGTCACGGGCATGACCCCGACCAAGGCCGGCGAGGGCAAGACCACGACGCTCGTGGGGCTCACCCAGGGCCTGGGCGTGATCGGTCGCAACCCGGTCGCGTGCCTGCGCGAGGCCTCGGTTGGCCCCGTGTTCGGGATCAAGGGCGGCGCCGCCGGCGGCGGCTTGACCCAGGTCGTCCCGATGGAGGACCTGAACCTTCATTTCACGGGTGACATTCACGCCATCGGCGCTGCCAACAACCTCCTGGCGGCGATGATCGACGCTTCGATCCTGCACGGCAACCCGCACAAGATCGATGCCCTGCGGATCGGTTGGCGCCGCGCGGTGGACATGAACGACCGAGCGCTCCGGCAGATCGCCGTCGGGCTCGGCGGGCGGGCCAACGGATACCCGCGGGAGACCGGATTTGACATCACGGCCGCGTCCGAGGTGATGGCGATCATGGCCGTCTCGCGCGACCTCCAGGATCTGCGCAAGCGGATCGCCAAGATCACGGCCGCGTACTCGTTTGACGGGGCCAAGGCGATCACGGCCGAGGATCTCGGCGCCGCCGGCGCGATGACCGTGCTGCTCAAGGACGCCATCAAGCCGAACCTGGTCCAGACGCTCGAGGGCCAGCCGGTTCTCATGCACTGCGGGCCGTTCGCCAACATCGCCCACGGCAACAATTCGCTGATTGCTGACCTGATGGGGATGAAGCTGGGTGACTACGTGGTGACCGAGTCCGGCTTCGGTTCCGACATGGGGATGGAGAAGTTCTTTGACATCGTCTGCCGCTTCGGCAAGCTCACTCCGTCCGCGGCCGTCCTGGTCACCACGGTGCGTGCGATAAAGCACCACAGCGGCATCACCGACGACCCCCGCGTCGACCGCGCGGCCAGCCTGCACGCGATCGAGGTCGGGTTCGCCAATGTCCGGCGGCATTTGAACACGATCCAGACGTTTGGCGTGCCGGCCGTTGTCGCGGTCAACCGGCGCCCCGGGGACACCAACGAAGAGGTCGAGCTGGTCAGGCGCCTGGCGATGGAGAATGGTGCCTTCGCGGCCGAGGCCAACGAGGGCTTCACCAAGGGCGGCGCCGGCGCGGCTGACCTGGCTGAGGCCGTGGTTGAAGCCTGCGAGCAGCCGAACACCTTCCATCAGCTCTACCAGGACGATGAGCCGATTCAGGACAAGATCGAAGCTGTCGCCAAGCAGGTGTACGGTGCCAAGGACGTGTATTTCTACCCCGAGGCAGAGGCCAAGATCGGCCAGTTCACACGCGAGGGCCTCGGTCACTTCCCGGTCTGCATGGCCAAGACCCACCTGTCCCTGTCCTCCGACCCCCTGCTCCTGAACGCGCCGGAGAACTTCACGCTCCCGGTCCGGGACATCCGCGCCTACACGGGCGCCGGTTGGCTGGTCCCGCTGTGCGGGGACATCACCCAGATGCCGGGATTGGGCAAGACGCCGGCCGCGCTCAACATCGATATCGACTCGGAGGGCCGGACGGTCGGGCTGTTCTGAGATGAGCGCTCCCGACCTCGCTGACCTGCCATTACGGGAGCTGCTCGAGCGGCTTGCCGCCACCACCCCGGCCCCGGGCGGAGGAAGCGCGGCCGCGGTGGTCTGCGGGGTCGCCGCCAGTCTGGTGCAGATGGCAGCCGGGTTCGGCCCCCGGCCTGATGCCCCGCCCGTGGATGGTGCCGCCCTCGAGCGGGCGGGCGCCCGAGCCAGCGAGCTGCGCGCGCTCGCGCTGGAGTTGGCCGAGGCCGAAATGACCTCCTACGCCCCTGTGCTGCAGGCGCTCCGCCGCCCGGCCTCCGACCCCGAGCGTGATCAGCGGCTGACCGAGGCCCTGGCCAGTGCGTCGGCCGTGCCATTGCGCATCGCCGCCACCGGGGCTGAGGTGGCGGCACTCGCGGCTCGGACCGCGGCCGAGTGCCGCCCGCACCTGAGCGGTGACGCGATCACTGCTGCCCTCTTGGCCAGCGGAGCCTCCTCGGCGGCTTCGCGGCTGGTGCAAATCAACCTGGCCTCAGAGGCGGGCGACGCCCGGCTCGAGCAGGCGGCAAATTTCGCCCGTCAGGCCGCTGCCGCAGGTCAGGCAGCGGTGGCTACAGGGTAATCGAGTTCAAGCCGATGAGTCATGCAACTGGAAGCACATAGGAGGTAAGGATGCTGCGTTTACATTCGTTGTTCTCACGTCGCAAGCCCCCGACCCCGAAGCCCGGGGCGCAGCGCTCTGACACGGTCCAGGAGACGATCTGTTCGCCCAAGCCCCAGACCGGTCGCAGCCTCAACGAGGGCGCGCACAAGAACTCCCGCTGACCGATTCACCCGGGTTCTCGAGGCGCAGCCGATCGACTCTGCGGTGAGCCGGCTGGTTTTGTTGGTTGCCTGAACGCGCGCCGCCAGCTCCGGCGCCCGTTCATCTCGGCGATGATGCTCTGGGCGAGGGCATGGGGCCAGGGCTCGATCTGCTTCAGGCCCCGCAGTCTCAGATACGATCGCCATACCAGCAGCGCGGGCAATGAGCCGAGGCAATCGATGTTCGATTGTGGTGCGGTTTCGATTGTTAAGCCGAGCTGGCGCGCACGGCGTTTTCCCAGCGCGGTTCGGGCTCGAGGGGCGGTCACGCCGTAGATCGCGACCACGGGTAGCGCCCGCATAACGCTCCGGTTGGCGGCGTATGCATTGCAGGCAGTCTCAGTGGTTATGAAACAGACCTGAACGGGCCAGCTCAGGGGTGCTTGGGGTTCGGTCTCACGCCATCGCTCGCGCATCGCGTCATCCTCCGGCGGCTGGGCGGGCCGGTAGGTCACGCGTGGTACCCACAGGAGGGGCAGGACCACTGTCCGCCTGGTTTTGCGTCGTCGAGCCCGGTGACCAGTCACGCAGGAAACCGTACCGACGTGGCTTCCCACGTCTAGTGATTCAGAGGGATAACCGATACGCCTTCGACGTCTTGTACATATGCGCTCCCGGCGGTCGGGTCGACAGCAATCGCCCCTGGGTAGTCACCGACCGCGAGTTTGTGCGGCGTCTGGCTGCAGCCGGTGGCTTCCCGGCGGTCGCGGGTGTTCTCGCTGATCACGGACACGCTGGTGTCTTCGGTGTTGGTGGCGTAGACCCGGCCGGTGGTGCGGTCGATCGCAATTCCGACCGTGCCGAAGCCGGCTTGCGCGCAGGCGGGAATCTGGTTGCAGCCCGCCTCGTCGTGGCCGTTGCAGGTGTTGCCGTTGATGATCGAGACAGAGCCTGGATGCTCGCCGTCGGCGATGTTGGCGGTGTAGACGGTGTTGGTGGCCTGGTCGACAGCGATCCCCCCGGGGTTCGACCCGATCGGGGGCTCAGATGCGATCGTGACAGTCGCGGGGGTTTGGGTACACCCGGCGTGGGTCACCGCGTCGCAGGTGGCGCCGTCGATGACGTAGACACTGTTGCCCATCAATGGGACGGTGTCGAGCACGACGTTGGTGGCGTAGACGGTGTTGGTCGCCTGATCGACGGCGATGTTCAGACTTGAGGAGCCGCCGGCCGAGTCCCCGACTCTGAGGGTCGCCGGGGTCTGCTGGCACCCGGCCGCGTTGGTGGCGTTACAGGTCGCACCGTTGAAGACGGACACGAGGTTCAGGCCGGCGGTGGTGATGGTTGGCACATAGATCGTGTCGGTTCGCGGGTTGACGGCGATCGCGTCGGCATGCCCTCCGGGGACCTGCAAGGTGGACACAGACCCGCATCCTCCGGATGCCGTGGCGTTGCAGGCTCCGATCATCGAACACCGACACGGTGCCCGTCGCACCCGAGCCGGAGTTCGCGACATAGACGGTGTGGGTTCGGCGATCGACCGCCACGGTGCCGCCGAATGGGTGGTCACCCACTGTGACCGTCGGAGGCGTCTGGGCGCATCCGGTCGGCTGGTCGGCGTTGCAGGTCCGCGTGTTGATCATCGATACGGCGTTTGAACCCGAGACGACGTAGGCGGTGTGCACGGCGGCGTCTGCCGCAAGCCCGCTCGCGCCGGGCAGCGCGACGGCGGGCGCGGGATGGCGGCAGCCGCTGGTGGTCTGGGCGTTACAACGTGAGGCGTCGATCACCGAGACGTCGTTGTCGACCTCGTTGGCGGTGTACAGCGTTTGGGTCTGGTCGTCGAGGACCACCGACTCGGGATCCGCACCCGTGTGGACCTCGAGTGGGGCGAGCGCCGCGCACGCGGTCGGGTGGGTTCCGTTGCACTTGTTCGCGTCGATCACGAGCAGCGCATCGTCCTTCTGGTAGGCGACGTAGACAGTGTGGTTCGCGGCGTCGACCGCGAGCCACAGAGAATGATCGAATCCCACCGATGGGAATGGCGTCACGGTTCCGCGCGTGTCACTCATGCAGCCCGACAGGTCGCTGGCGTTACAGTCGGCGAGGTCAAATGCCGAGACGGTGTTGTCGTAGTTGGCCGTGTACAGGGTGTCGTTGGCGGTGTCGACCTCGGCCGAGAACGGTCCGCTCTCATCGCCTGGGAGGTAGCCGAGGTCACTGCAGCCGGTCTGGTCTGTCGCGTTGCAGGTGTTCGCGTCGAACACGGTCCACCCGTTCAGCAGGCCGAACGTCGTGACATAGACGGTGTGGGTGGCCTGGTCTACGTCGACGTCCTGAGGCGCTGCGCCGACGTTGACGGTCGGCGGCGGGGTGCGCGGACAGGCGGCGAGATCGGTCGCATTGCACGTGGTGCTGTCAATCATCGAAAGGTTCGTGTTCCCACTGCCGTTGTCGCCGAACGTGGCGACGTACACGGTGTGGTTGTTCGGATCGGCGAAGACCTGGATCGGCCCCGTGCCGACGGGCACAGTGGCGGGCGTCTGCCCGCAGCCGAAGTGGTCCACCGCGTTGCAGGTTGCGCCGTTGAACACCGAGACGGTGTTGTCGCCGAGGTTGCTCACGTAAACGGTGTCGGTTCGCTCATCGATCGCGATCCCACTCGGCAGGTTCCCGACCGTGATCGTCGGCCACGGCCCCCTGCACCGCGAAACGTCCTGCGCGTGGCAGCGGCGAGTGTCGATGACGGAAACGGTGTTCCCATTCGCGCTGGGGCCGTTGGGGTTCTCCCCGTTCGCGACGTACAGCGTGTGCGTCGCTGGGTCGAGCGCGGCGACCGCGGGGCCGTTGCCGACCGGTGCCGAGCCGACCAACGCCGACCCGAAGCCGACCGGTCCGCTGAGCATGCCGAAGGGCGACTTCTCGCCCCCTCGCGCGCGGGCACCCTCCGGCACGAACGTAGCGCGGACGTGCTGGGCCCGCGCAGACTCACCACCGGGCTTGATCTGCTTGCCGGCCGCTGTTGCGCCCGCCGCGAGGACGGCGAGGGTGGCGAACAGCACGATGGAGAGGATCCGGACTCGAGTCGACACAGCGGCCCCCTACGGGTCGATTGGTGATCGCGCGGATGATCGCGGTGGCACCTCGCAAAAACCTTGCATCACGGCGCGACGCCTGGTTGATCAGCTCGACATGGCGTTCGGGTGCTCGGCCCGCTCCGGGAGCTGCTTGCTCGATCGTGAGCCCGGGTACGGTGGTCGAGTAGGTGAAGATTCGGGCCGACTGCTGGCGCCGCTGCCGCTCCCGCGAATACGATCCCATCCGAAGGTCCTGAACGGTGAGGAGTTGTTGATGCCAAGCGGAGCGCCAGATGGGCGGAGCAGGGCGAAAGCCAAGGCGGCCGCCCCGACGCCGGCGAACCGGCCCTCACTCGTGGATGGGGCCGAAGGCGCCCTACGCAACTGGCTAGCGCCCGGGCGCTATCGCCAGGGTGACCGGCTGCCCCCCGAGCACGAGGTGGCGGCGATGCTCGGCGTCTCCCGGGGCACCCTGCGCAGTGCCCTTCAGCGCCTCGAGGAGAGCGGCGAGATCGTTCGCCGCCAGGGCAGCGGGACCTTCGTCGGACGCATGGCCGTGCCCACGGCGTTCGGCGAGCGGCTCGAACGCCTCGAGCCCTATTCATCAGTGGCTCGGCGGAAGGGTCTTGAGCTCTCCTGCGGCGATTTGAAGATCGAACACCGCCGGGTGGGAGGCGAGGCCGGCGAGGCGCTCGGGCTTGATCCGGATGCCAAGGCCACGGCGATCTCCCGCACGCTGCTGGCCGGTGGCTCACCGGTGGCGGTGATGTTCGACGTCGTGCATCCGAAGATCCAGCTTCCGGACGAGACGCGTCTGCGCTCGGCGCTCGACGGCGGCCAGATGGTCCTCGACATCCTGATCGACGCCGGGGTGCCGATCACCTTCGCTCGCACCCGAGTCATGCCCGCGCTGCTCACCCCCCGCGAGCGGGCGGGCAAACTGCTCGGGATTCGGCGCACGACCACCGGGCTCGAGCTCGAGGAGCTGATCTTTGCCGGCCGTGATGAGCGCGTGGCGTACTCGCGGGACCTGTTCGCGCCCGGCGCGATCGATGTCATGGTCATGCGCTCGCTGGACTCGCCCACCCCGGCTCGCGTGACCGGACGCCGGAGCAGCCGCCGAGCCGCCAGCGGCGCGAACGGCACGCAGCCGACAGGCTCGCGCCGCGCGGCCCGCAGCGAGAACCGGTAAGCGCCGGTGGCCAGCCAGGGTGGCTCCTCGCCGCGCCGACCCGTGGGCTCGGTGGCGCGGGCGATCGCGCTGCTCGATGCACTGGCGGCGAGCGAGGCCGGCCTGGGCGTGAACGAACTGGCGCGCCGGATCGGCGTCAACGCGAGCACCGCCTCGCGGCTGCTGGCCACACTGGAGGACGGCCAGCTGGTGGAGCGCTCTCCCGGCGGTCCCTTCCGGCTCGGCCTCAAGCTGGTGGCCCTGTCCGATCGTGTTCTGGGCCAGCTTGACGTGCGCCAGCGAGCCCGGCCGCTCCTGGCCCGGCTCGCGTCCGAGACGGGCGAGACCGCCACGCTGTCGGTTCCCGGCGGGGGGGAGGCGATCACGGTCGACTTCGTGCCCTCAGGCTCGAGCGTCGTCAGCATGGCCAGGCTGGGCCGCCCCAGCGTCCCGCACGCCACCGCGACGGGCAAGGTGATGCTGGCCTTCGACTCGGCGGGATCCGGCGGGCCGACAGGGCCCCTGACCGCCTACACCGAACGCACGATCACCGACCCGGCCGCGCTGGCGGCCGAGCTGGCGGGCGTGCGCGAGCGCGGTTATGCCGAGGCTGTGGGCGAGCGAGAGCCCGACCTGGGTGCCGTCGCCGCGCCCGTGTTCGGCCGGGGCGAGCAGCTGACCGCCATCCTCGGGATCCAGGGCCCGGCCTCCCGGCTCCCGGCGGCGACGCGCAAGGCGCTGCGGGCGCCCCTGCTCCAGGCCGCCGCCGAGCTCAGCAGCCTCCTCGGCGGCGACGGTGGAACTCAGCTCCAGGGGTAAGGGCTGTGCGAGACCGGGTGAAGGTCACCCGTGGCGAAGCGCTCGTAGCGGAAGGGATGCAGCAGCGAGGAGTGCTCGCCGGTGAGGACCCGGGCGATCTCGCGTCCGACGGCGATCATCTTGTAGCCGTGGTTGGAGTCCGCGGCCACGAACACGTTGGGGCGCATGTAATCGAACACCGGGAAGTTGTCCGCGGTGAACGCGCCCACGCCGCCCGAGCGGGCCTGGCGATAGCGGCCGCGGCCGCCCTCGAAGCGTTCCAGGCAGTGCGAGAGCGCGGCTGACCACATCCCCGGGAACTCGGGGTCGACGGTTCCGGTCGGGTACGGGTCAACGTTGAACGAGTTACCGAGCCTGAGTGGCTGGGCGCCGCCCTGAATCGTCTCTCGGTCGGGCTTGAAGTAGACGCCCCAGGCGTCGCTGGTGATGAGCTCACCGTCATCAGAGTGCAGCGGCTGGTCTGAGTCCACGTGCAGGACGGGCGAGGGGCGCCCATCCTCGGTGACGAAGGTGCTGGGGTCGAACTCAACCTCGCCCTCCTGCAGGTACCAGTAAGTCCACATGGCTCGGTCGGCGTCCACCGTGCCGTCGGGCTGGCGGACATCGAGGCGGTCAGGCAGCCCGAGCATCTCCCACACCGAGGCGATCCATGGGCCCACTGCCACCACTACCTGGTCCACCTCCACCTCGCCGGCGCTCGTGTGCACGCGCGTCACGGCGTTCGACTGGTCGAAGTCAAATCCCGTGAGCTCGACGCCGGTGGTGATCTGGGCCCCGGCGGCGCGAGCCTTCTCGGCCAGGCCCTCCATCGACTCCTTGTTGAACGCGTAGCCTCCGGCGTGCTCGTGCAGGCATACGGTCAGCCCGGGCGCGCGCCAATCACCGTAGAGCGAGCGCATGTGCTCGGTCACCTCGTCCTCGCCCAGGTAGAGCTCAGACGGGTAGCCGATGCGCTGCTGGCGCTTATACACCTCGGTCAGGTCACTCTCCTGCGCTGCGGGGCCGAGCGAGATGTAGCCATTCGGGTGGTAGTGGAAGGCCTGCGGGTCGGACTCCCACACCTCGACGCAGGCGGCCATCAGCTCCGACATCGCGGGCTGGAAGTAGTTGTTGCGGATCACGCCGCAGGCGATTCCCGACGCGCCGGCCGCGACCGAGGTCTTATCGATCACGAGGACCTCCTCGCCGAGGCGAGCCAGATGCCAGGCGGTCGAGAGGCCGTGGACACCGGCGCCGATGACCAGGGTGGGTGTGGACGAGGGGAGACGGGAGGACATGAGGGGGACTCCTGAAGCGTGCGTTGCCTATAGCGCAACTCAATTGTGAAGGACGCAACAGTCTAGACCGGCCGAGGTCAAGGGTCAAGCCGCGACCCTTGCCTTGCTCCTTCCCGCTTGGTATAAACGCGACGTGTACCAATTTGTCCAGTCTTTCGGGCCTCTCATGGGGCTCGCGGGTCTGGCCGGGGAGATCTCGGAGCCGAGGGGCACCGCCGCCACTGCGGACGGGCTGACACACGCGTGAACCATCGCTGCTCGCGGCCGCGGCAGCATGAGAGGAGTGGAGATGGCGACAGCAGTGGAAGGAACGACGTTCGGCGGAACCGTTGACACCGTTCTCTCATCGCCCCGGATCGAGCCCCCGCCCGGAACCCTCGAGGAAGCGCGAAGTGCTCCCGGCCGAGCGGCGAAGATCGAAGAGCTGACCCGCAAGATCGAGGACGAGGGCATCAAGTACGTCTTCTTCCAGCAGGTATCGATCACCGGCCGGGTCATGGGCAAGGGCGTCGTCTCCTCCTTCTTCCCCCAGGTGGCCGAGCGCGGCTACCAGCTCGTGTACGGCGCCACGGCCAACCTGTTCACGGATCGCTACGGCAACTACATCGGCTTCGGGCCCGAGGAATCCGAGCTGGCGGCGGTCGCCGATCTCGACACGTTCGCGGTCCTGCCCTGGGACCCGCGGGTGGCTCGCGTCTACTGCGACTGTTATGACACCGAGACGGGCGAGCTCCTCGACGCCGACCCGCGGCAGAACCTCAAGCGGGTCGCCCACGACTTCGAGCAGGAGCTCGGATATCAGTTCCTGATCGGCATCGAGCCCGAGATGATGTGGCTGCGCAAGCCGCGCGACGGCGAGGAGCCGCAGGGCGTAACCAAGCCCTACTGCTACCACATCCATCAGTTCGAGGAGCTCCGTCCGGTGCTGCTCGACGTGGTCGAGTACGGGCAGGCGCTGGGGCTCGATATGAGCTACGGCGACCACGAGGACGCCCCCGGACAGCTGGAGCTGAACTTCCGCTTCGATCGGCCCCTGCGCACCGCGGACAACATCACCACCTACCGCCAGGTGTGCGCCGCCGTGGGCCGCAAGCACGACCTGCTCCCATCCTTCATGCCCAAGCCGTTCACCGGCGTTTCGGCCAACGGCCACCACCATCACTTCACGCTGATGGACAACGAGGGCAACAACGTCTTCCATGATCCGGACGGCCCGGCGCAGCTCTCCCAATTCGCCCGTCACTTCCTGGGCGGCATGCTCGAGCACTTCCCGGCGCTGATGTGCATCGGCAACCCGACGGTCAACTCGTACTGCCGCATGTGGGATACGGGCTTCTGGGCTCCGATCTACAAGAACTGGGGCTGGCAGAACCGGACCACCACGGTCCGGGTGGCCTCCGGCGGTCGGTTCGAGTACCGCGGCGTCGACTCGTCCTGCAACCCGTACCTGACCGTGGCCACCCTCCTGCGAGCCGGCCTTGACGGAGTCCGGCGCGAGCTCGACCCCGGGCCGCCGCAGCAGGGCAACACGTATGACCTCCTCCAGCAGGGCGTCGAGATCGAGAAGGTGCCGGACAGCCTGGGCGCCGCCCTCGTGGCGCTGGCCGACGACGAGGTGATCCGGAGCGCGATGCCGGGGCGCCTGTACAAGGTGTTCGAGCACTACAAGCGCGACGAATGGGAGCGCTACCTCGCCGCTGTGACTGACTGGGAGCGCAACGAGTACCTCGAGGTCCTGCCCTAGGGGCGCCACGCCAGAGGGAGAAACGACATGTGCGGAATCGCGGGAATCATCTACAAGAACGGCAACGGCGCTCACCGGATCGGTCGCGACATCACGAGCATGCTCCAGTCCATGAAGCACCGGGGCCCTGACTCGACCGGCTACGCGCTCTATCACGCGCCGACGCTTGAGCTGACGGTGCGGATCAACCTGGCCGAGTCGACCGCTCCCCGGGATCTCGACTTCGCCAACGATGTCCGGCGTCGGCGTCACGAGGTTGAGGGTCGCCTGCGGGCGGCCGGAGCGTCGATCAAGTCCACCGATGACGTCAACGAGTACACGTTCAGCGCCACAGTCACCTATGACGGTGACCTCAAGCGGCTGGCCGATCACGTCGAGTCCGTCCCGCACACCGAGGTGCTGTCGCTCGGGCATTCGCTCGAGATCGTCAAGGACCTCGGTGACGCCAAGACCGTGGCCGGCGCCTATCACCTCGATGACTACTTCGGCTCGCACGGGATCGGCCACGTGCGGATGGCCACCGAATCAGATGTTGATATCGCCAACGCCCATCCGTACTGGGCCTACCCGTTCTCGGATGTCGCCGTAGTGCACAACGGGCAGCTGACCAACTATCACCAATGGCGCCGGCGCCTGGAGGCCCGCGGCCACCGCTTCGCCTCGATGTGCGATTCGGAGATCATCGCCGTCTATCTGGCCGACCGGATGGCGAACGGTGACTCGCTCGAGGACGCGATGCACCACAGCCTCGAGGACCTCGACGGCGTCTTCACCTACATCTGCGTGTCCGAGGACGCGCTCGGCGTGGCCAAGGACGAGCTCGCCGCCAAACCCCTGGTCCTCTACGAAGGCGACGACATGGTTGCGCTGGCCTCCGAGGAGATGGCGATCCGGGCCGTGATCGACCACGAGATCGAGACCTATGACCCCTATGAGAGCACGGTGATGGTATGGACACGCTGACCGCCGATCAGCACGAGGAGCCCCGCTTCGATGCGCGTGGCCTTGTCGAGCTCGATGCCCGCGTCCCTCACGTATCCGAGATCGACGGGGAAACGGCTACTTTCGACGCGCGCCAGCTGACCACGCGCCAGATCAATCTCGAGCTGCGCTGGCTCCTTTACGAGCAGGGTGTGCGCGAGGTCACGGTGCTGAATCCCGCCGCCCGCCACTCGCTCGGCGCGGGGCTGCTGACCCGCTGCAAGATCAACTTCGAGGGTAGCCTGGGCTACTTCGCGCTCGGGATGATCGACGGTCCCGAGGTTCACATCTCCGGCCGCGTCGGCTGGTCCTCGTGCGAGAACATGATGTCCGGCGTCGTCGTGATCGAGTCCAACGCCGGCTCGTTGACCGGCGCCGCAATCCGGGGCGGAGACCTGGTGGTCAAGGGCCAGGTCGGGGCGCGGTCCGGGATTGACCAGAAGGGGGGGACGATCATCGCCCTGGGCAATGCCGGCTCGATGACCGGCTTCATGATGCAGCGGGGCCGCCAGATCCTGTGCGGAGACGTTGGGCCAGGTCTCGGCGACTCGATGTACGACGGCGAGCTGTACGTGGCCGGAAAGGTCAAGTCACTCGGCGTGGACTGCGTCGAGGGTGAATGGACCGACGCCGACACCGAGCTGATCGAGCGGAAGTTCCGGATCTATGGGCTCGGATCACCGCCCCAGTTCACGAAGTTCGTGTGCGGAAAGAAGCTCTACAACTACGACTCGCTCGAGCCGTCCGAGCGCAAGCTCGTCCTCTAGGAGTGGCCATGGCTGACGAAAACGCACCCTCGGCTCGCAACGTTCTCGGGCACTCGAGGATCTTCACCCCCGAAGTCATTGACGACATCCATGTCAAGTCCGAGCTCGGCCGGTACCGGATGCGGGGCTTCTCGATGTTCAAGAAGATCCCGCACTGGGATGAGCTGATGTTCATGCCGGGCACGCTGACCCGGTTCGTGATCGAGGGCTACCGCGAGAAGTGCCTGACCAAGACGGTCCTCGGCGCCCGCTTCGCCTCCAAGCCGATCGAGCTCGACATCCCGGTCTACATCACCGGCATGTCCTTCGGCGCCTTGTCACTGGAGGCCAAGATGGCCCTGGCCAAGGGCGCCTCGATGGCGGGCACGGCCACGTGCTCGGGTGAAGGCGGGATGATCCCACCCGAGCGCGACCTGTCCACCAAGTGGTACTACCAGGTCATCCAGAGCCGCTACGGCTTCAATCCCCACCACCTGATGCTGGCCGACGCCTGCGAGTTCTTCATCGGCCAGGGGTGCAAGGTCGGTCTGGGCGGCCACCTGATGGGCCAGAAGGTGACCGAGCAGGTGGCCGAGATGCGCTCGCTGCCGGCCGGGATTGACCAGCGCTCTCCGGCTCGTCACCCGGACTGGCTCGGTCCCGACGATCTGTCGCTGAAGATCCAGGAGGTCCGGGAGGCGACCAACTACGAGATCCCGATCCAGCTCAAGCTGGGCGCCGCCCGCGTCTATGACGACGTCCGCATGGCGGCCAAGTGCGGCCCCGACATCATCTATCTCGACGGGGCCGAGGGCGGCACGGGCGCCGGTCCGCACACGGCGGCCGAGGAGACCGGGATCCCGCTGATGGCGGCGATTCCGGAGGCCCGGCGTGCGCTTGAGGATGTGGGCCTGGTCGACGAGATAGACCTGGTTGTGGCCGGTGGCATCCGCAACGGCGGTGACGTGGCCAAGGCTCTGGCTCTGGGCGCGGACGCGATCGCGATCGGGCATTCGGCGCTGATGGCGCTGAACTGCAACAAGGAGATCCCCGGGGTAACCGACTACGAGGGCACGATCGGCGTGCCCGCCGGTCAGTGTTACCACTGCCACACGGGCCGCTGCCCGGTCGGCATCACCACGCAGGACCCCGAGCTGCGCAAGCGGCTCGTGGTGGAAGACGCCGCCAACCGGGTCTACAACTTCCTCCACACGCTGACGCTCGAGACCCAGATGCTGGCCCGGGCGTGCGGCAAGACAGATGTGCACTCGCTGGAGCCCGAGGATCTGTGCGCGCTGACCGTGGAGGCATCGGCCATGGCCCGGGTGCCGCTGGCCGGCACGGACTACATTCCCGGCGTCTCGGAGGAGCGGACGCTGGCCCGGATTGAGCGGCTGCTCGAGCGCCACATCGAGAACCCGATCGATTATCTAGCCGCAGCCGAAGAGGCGGGGGTGAGCCATGAGTGAGGTGCGCCGGTTGCCGGGCGAGCCGGAGAAGGTGTTCGGGATCGACGCCGAGTACCTGTCCGGACGGCGCTTCCCCTACCAGGAGGACGCGAGCGAGGTCGAGGACGTGGATCTGCTCGCCGCCACCCCGGGCGAGGACATCAACTGGCTTGAGGACGTGACGCTGCTGGCCGAGGAGGGCGTACCCGCCGTCTTTGACCGCTACTCGAACTCATTCATCAAGATCTACTTCGACATTCCGGCCGGGCGCGAGGATGAGATCGCCCGCAAGGTGCTGATCAAGCACCTCCAGTCGGGCAACTCATACGGGATCCTGCTCAAGGAGCGCCACTGCAAGTTCCTCCAGCCCGAGCTTGGTCCGTGGGTCGAGGACTCCAAGACGGTCGGGACGGACTGGAAGCCGGCGGTGCTCGAGGGCTGGGAGCCCCCGGCCCATTGACATGAGTGGTGATGACGCGGCTGTGCCGCGATCGCTTCGGCGGGGACCACCGATCACGGTCAAATGCGAATGCGGCGAGCGCCGCGAGTTGCGCTACGGACAGCGATGGCAGTGCGAGGGTTGCGGGCGCACGTACGACACGAGGCGCATCCCGGCCGAGGAGTACGCCTCGTTTCGCCGCAACCGGGTGCGGGACCGATACCTGCCGAGCGTCGTCTTGCTGGCGCTCGCGGCCGCCGTGGCGGCGTTCTTGCTGGTCGGGCGCCCGTTCTCCGCGATATTGGTCTTCGCCGTGGTTGGATTCGGCTGGGGAACGTTCGTCCGCCCGGCGCGCCGGCGCCGCCAGTACAAGGCGATCGCCGACCGGCCGAAATGGAACATCAAGGCCGAGTAGCGGGCGAGATCATCACCTCGACGCCGTGCACGGTGCTCGAGGCGCCCATGTCACCGGCGATCCCGGGATTGAGGACGTTGACGTTGGCTCCCTGATCCTCGAGTCGCGGCCAGCGGCCCTTGGGGGAGTAGGCCACGCCTCGGGGGAGGCCGTCACTGAGCGCGACCAGCAGCTCGAGCTCACCGATGTCGTTGCGGAGCACTGCGCGGTCCCCGTCCTTGAGCCCTCTATCAGCCGCGTCCTCGGGGTGCAGCGCGACCATGGCCGCGCCGGCCCTTCGGGCCAACTTGGGTTCGTTGGTGAAGCTGTCATTGAGTGCCCAGCGTGAGGCCGGACTGAGGAGCCGGAGCCGTCCCCCCTCGGGGCGGGGATCCGCGTAGGGCTGGGCGACGCGCGGATGGCCGTCCGCCTGCGCTCGCCCGCTGGCCAACTCGATCCGTCCGCTGGGGGTGGGGAACGAAAGTCCAGCGAATTGGATCCGCGGCTCGGCCGAGATGGGCACCGTGCCTCGCTCGGCCAGCTCGGCGAAGGACAGCCCGAGGCCGGTCCCGGCGAGCAGCTTGGCAATCACCGCCTGGTCTGATTCGAACAGGGCAGGCTCTGACATGCCCATCGCCGCGGCCAGGCGCCGGAAGATCTCCGGGTTGGGCAGAGACTCGCCCATCGGAGCGACCGCTGCCCGCTGGGCCGACAGGCTGAGGTTGAAGTATGAGGCGACGATGTCATCGCATTCGAGAAAGCTCGCCGCGGGCAGGATCACATCGGCCAGGTCCGTCGTGTCCGTGGGAAACAGGTCAATTGCGACCGTGAACAGATCCTCGCGCCTGAGCGCCCGATGCAGCCGGGCCTGCTCGGGGTTCGAGGCGGCGATGTTGATGTTCCAGCACATGAGCGCGCTCGATCGCTCGGGGTCCTCGAGCCACGACACGAGGTCCATGTGGCTGATCGGCTCGGGTGATCGATCCTCCAGGCCGCCCTCGACCACGTAATCGAAGTCGAGCCCGCGGCTATCGGTGCCGTTGAGGTAGAGCAGGCCGGTTCCCGGCCGCCCGAGGTTGCCGCTCAGCGCGGCCAGCTGAGCGACGGCACGGACAGCGTTGCCTCCATGTGGCTGGCGCTGGAATCCCTGCCCGATCCACAGCAGTGAAGGGCCGGCTCCGTACATGACCGCCGCGCGTTCGATCTGCTCGGCCGGGACACCGGTGACATCCTGAGCCCATTGCGGCGTGCACGCCTCGAGCAGTGGCTCCACCTCATCCCAGCCCAGGCAGTGCTCGGCGAGCATCGTGTTATCGAGCATGCCCTCCCGGCGGATGACGTGCGCGAACGCGTAGGCCAGCGCCGCGTCACTTCCCGGGAAGGGCTGGAGATGCAGGTCGGCGGCAGCCGCCGTCTCGGTGCGCATCGAGTCCACGACGAGCACCCGCCCAGGTGCCTCGGGCAACCATTGGTCGTGCTGGTGGGGTGCCGACGCCGACGGGTTGGCACCCCATACGAGGATGCACGCGGCGTCGCGCGCCGTGCGCGGGTCAAAGCCGTCCTCGGACGTGCCGATGAGGTAGTCCAGCGCCACGTGCCCGGCCTTGTTGCAGATCGTGTCGGGGTCCACCTCGCGTGCGCCCAGGGCTCGCATGAAACGGAGTGGGAAGCCGTAGCCCAGCAGGGCGAACGTCCCCGTGTAGTGCGTGTTGAGGATCGACCCCGGGCCGCGGGCCGGGTCAGCGGCGATCTCACCCAGGCGCGTGGCCACGCACTCGAGCGCCTCCTCCCAGCTCGCCCGCCGGAACGAGCCGCTGCCCTTCGGGCCGTCGCGCAGCAGCGGCGTCAGGAGTCGAGCGTCGGGCTCCAGAAACACACCGTTGTAGGCGGTCGTGCATTTCTGACACAGCCGTCCTCGGCTGACGGGGTGGTCAGGGTCCCCCCGGACGTGCCGGATGACCCCGTCACGCTTGAGTACGGCCACCCCACACGCGTCGTAGCAGTCGCGCGGACAGGTGGTGAGGATCACCTCGTCGATGCGAAGCCTCTCGCGCCCGTCAGTGCACGATCAGCACGTCGCAGTGCGCATGATGCGCCACCGAGTCGCTGACGCTCTGACCGAGGACGCGCTGCAGAACGCTCGGCTCACGCGTGCCGACGATGACCAGATCGGCGCCGCGCTCGTTGGCGAGCTCGACGATCGTGTCGGCCGGGTCACCCACGGCGGGCACGTACTCGGCGCTCACCCCCTGGGCCTCGAGCCGCGAGCGGGCGGCGGCGAGCTCGGCGGCGTGCTTCTCGGGCGGGTCCACCGGGTCCACCGGTCCCGCCGTGCGCCCGATTCCGGTCAGGACCGGCGCCACGCTGGTGACGATCAGCTCTGAATGGAACGCCTGCGTGAGGGTGGCCGCCCGTTCGAGCGCCCGCACCGACGCCTCGGTGTCGTCATAGCCCAGCACAATCTTCTGCATCTCTCCTCCTTGGGAACCGCGCCGCCAGAGCTAACGCGGATGGATGCCGTCGACGCTGTTCTCAGGTTCAGTGTGCCACCGGAGCCGCTGGAGCGGGCGCCTCGAACCCGTCGGGCCAGTCACCTGCCGCCGGCATGGTCGGGGTGTCTTCGCGGAAGTGGATCTTCTCCCCATCCTGGACCACGCGCCGGAAGATGAACAGCAGCACCGACGCGACGAGCACGCCGACCCCGATCGCGAAGTCAGTCCACGTGCCGTAGCCGTTGAGGTGCGGCGCCAGCGACCCGACGATGAGCAGGAACGCGACCAGGAAGGTCATGAACCAAGCGATCGGGATCCAGATCGCCGACAGCTTGTACGGGCGCGGCCAGTGCGGCCGGTCCTTGCGCAGCAGCAGCACACCGCTGACCGCGAGCAGGTGGGCGAGGATGTAGCCGATGTTGCTCATGTAGAGGATCGCCAGGTTGCTCGAGATGAACAGCACCAGCAGCACGTTGACGACCAGGTCGACGGTCATCGCATTGCCGGGGACGTGGTAGCGATTCAGCTTGCCGAGCTGCTTGATGGTCAGCCCGGCCTTGGAGATCCCATACAGCGCCCGGCTGCCGTCAGCGGTCGAGGCGGCCATCGAGAGGATCAGGCTGCCGATCAGGCAGATGAGCAGGAAGGTTCCGAACGTGTGCCCGGCGAGGGTCTGGAGTGCGCCGGTGTAGAACTGCCCTTCCTGCGTCGCGGTCGGTGGGACGCCGCTCACTCCGCCGAGGCCGAGGGGCACGAGGATGAACACCCCGACCACGAAGATGGCCGAGCTCCGCATGGCTATGTGGGTATCCCGTTCGGTCTTGTATTCGGGGGCAAAGGTCGCGCACACCTCGCACGCCCATGAGGACCAGCCGAGAATGAAGAGATAGACGAACGCGAGCTTGGTGCCGCCCCAGGGGCCGGGCCAGGTCGCGTGGACGTTGCTGGAATGCCAGTGGCCCGCGTACGGCACGAACATGAAGAAGATCAGGACCAGGAACAGCAGTCCCGCGGTGACGTAGGTCAGGCCCTTCATGGGCCGGATCCCGTAGATGTTGAACGCCCACACCGCGACGATGATGCCGATGGCAATGAAGTTGGCCAGACCGAGGTGCACGACGCCGTCGTAGACGGTCCAGGTCGAGTTCGGGAACCAGCGGGAGACGATCAGGTCGCCGATGACCTTGCCGAAGATCGCCAGCACGACCGACCAGCCGATCCAGTAACCGAACGTGGCGATCGGACCGACGAACGTCGTGTATTTACGCCACGCCTCATTGGCGTACAGCGAGATGCCGCCTGACTGATTCGGGAACATCATCGCTGGCTCGATGTAGATCCAGGTCAGGACCATTCCGATGATGGCGGAGACACCCCACAGGACGATCGAGCCGACCACTCCGAAGATGCCCAGCGTGAAGCCCAGCGAGGCGAACAGGAACCCCGGGTTGCACATCGCGATCGTGAACCCGTCCCACCACCGCAGCGACTTGATGAGGTGGCGTTCCTCGACGACTGCTTCAGCCATTCTGATCCCCTCAGGTGAGTGTGACTCGACGCTGGCTCCCTGCGGCGCTTTATATACCAGTTTGTACAAAGTGAATCAACTGGCCCTTTGGACAAAATTGTCCGACCATGCGGGCGTAGAATCGCTCGGCGATGTCGCAGATCCTCGAGGAAGGGCGCCGCGCCAGTGGCGAGACCGATTCCGGTCGCTCGCGAGCGTTGCCGGTGTTGTTGGCGACGCTCTCGGTCCGGGTCGACCCGGGGGCTGAGAGGATGGCCATCGAGAGCGCGCTCGAGGCTGGGACCAAGCTGATCGTCGCCAACATGCTCTCGCTGCCGCCGTATCCACTCACGGTCATGCTGGCGCCCGAATTTGCCACGCTGCCGCACGAGGAGGATCTGGATGAAGTCCGGGCCACGGCCAGCCGCGCTGCGGCGCGCGGGATCCCCACCGAGCTTCTGCGGGTCTCGAGCCGCCGGCCGGTCAGTGCCCTGCTCGAGCTGGCTCGCGAGCGCGAGGTGGGTCTGCTCGTGTTCGGACCCAATCTGTCGCTGACGCCCCGCCGGCGCTTTCGCGCCGCGGCTCGTCGGGTGCGCGAGCGGGCCGATTGCCTGGTCTGGATTGCCGGGGAGGGTGTCAGCGGCCCGGGAGAGCCAGACGGCGGGTGAGGTCAGGCCGCCCGAATCTCACGCTGAGCACGCAGCGGGTGCTCGCGACTCTGGTCACGGTGGCTGTGGTTGCGCTCATTGGTGTGCTGTTCGGCGATTCGGCGGGCGCAGCACTCGGCATCGCCGCGGCCACGGGCGCCTTGCTGCTCTTCGTAACGCACTTCCGCAAGCGGTAGGCCGGATCGATGCGCCGAGGGGCCGGCGCCGGTTCAGCCGTCGGCCTGCTGGGCCCTGTCGCTGACTTCGCTTAGCGTTCCAAACCGGCCCGTGTAGAACAGCAGTGGCTCACCCTCGCGGTGGTACAGGTGCTCGACCTCGCCGATCCACAGGACGTGGTCCCCGGCGGTGTGGACGTCCACCACCCGGCAGCCGACGTGCGCCAGCGCCCCGTCCAACAAGGGCAGGTCCTTGTGCCACACGAACTCGGGCGCCACGGGTGACACGCGCTGGCCGGCGAAGTGGGCCGCGAAGTGCTCCTGGTCTGAGGCCAGCACGCTCACGCCATAGCGCCCCGTGCGCGGGAGCATCTCGCTCATCCGGCACCGGCCGAGGGAGACCAGCACCAGCGGTGGTCTCAGCGACACCGAGAGGAACGCGTTTGCCGTCATGCCGTGGATCGTGTCCCGGTGCGTCGTGGTGACCACGGTCACCCCGGTCGCGAAGCGACCCATGACCTGCCGGAGCTCCCGTGCCGCCGCTTCGACGGCGGCCGCCTTGGGGGTCAGCTTGGCGATGCCAGTCGGTGCCTCGATCGCCGCGCGCGGGGGGGCCGCGTGACCGCCATGGCCCGACACCGAGCTCGGCGGCGGCCGCGGAGGCGGCATCAGCCCGGTGCTCGCCGTGGGCGGGGCTACGTTCGCGACCCTCGTCAGCCGCGCCACGCCCTCCCGCTCAGGCACCGCTCTGACCCTGACGCTGGTCACGACCTGGGGCGCTTCTTCTCCGGGTCATAGAAGGGGAATCGTACGACTCGAGCCGGAATCCGCTTCTGCAGGCCGTCCAGCTTGCCCACCTCGACCTCGCTGTCGATTGCCGCGTGCTGAATCGCCATCCGGCACAGTGCGATCGACTTTTTGAGTGTTGGGCTGCGAGTGCCGCTCGTCACCACGCCGACGCGCTGGCGACCGACGTACACCTCGTCGCCGTGGCCGGCCACCTCGTTACCCGACAGCTCGAGGCCCACGAGCCGGCGCTGGGGGTGCTCACGGCGCTCGAGCAGTGCGTCCCGGCCGACGAAATCCTCATCGTCGAGCGCGACCGCGAATCCGATCCCGGCTTCGAACGGGTCAACCTGGTCGTCGAACTCGTATCCGGCGAAAATCAGCCCGGACTCGATCCGCAGCATGTCGAGTGCCTCCAGGCCGAGTGGCAACATGCCGCGTGGCTCCCCGGCCTTCCAAACCGCGTCCCACACCGCCTCGCCGTCGGCGGGATGGCACCACACCTCGTACCCGAGCTCGCCCGTGTAGCCCGTCCGCGAGACGATGATCGGCACGCCGTCGTAGCCACCGATTCGCCCGATCAGAAAGCGGAACCACTTGAGCTCCTCGAGGCCCGGCTGCGCCGGTGGTGTCCACACGAACTCCGCCAGCGCCTCGCGGCTCAGCGGGCCCTGGACGGCGATGTTGTGGAGCTGATCCGTGGCCGGTTTGAGCCACACCTTCAGCCCCAGCCGGTCTGCGACCTCACGCAGCCAGATGCCGTCATACTCATCGCCGCCGACGAAGCGGAAGTTGTCCTGACCGAGCCGGAACACGGTCGCGTCATCGATCATCCCGCCGGTCTCGTTGCACAACGCCGTGTAGACCACCTGACCCACGGACAGCTTGCGTGCGTTGCGCGTGATCGTGCTCTGCATGAGCGTCTCGGCGTCGGGGCCGAGCACCTCCCACTTGCGCAGGGGGGAGAGGTCCATCACCGCCAGGCGTTCGCGGCAGGCCCAGTATTCGGCGATCCCACCCTCGTTGTTGAAGCAGTGCGGCAGCCAGTAACCGCGGTATTCCACGAAGCTCTTGGTCAGCTCGGAGGTGCGCGCGTGGAACGCCGTCTCGCGCGTCAGCACCGGCTCGGCGTCGGCGGTCACGCGCCGTGCGACGGCCATCGAGAACCGGTTCTCGGGTGAATAGACACGGATGTGGACATCCGTCACCTCCCAGGCATTCGAGGGATCGATGTCGTCGGGGCACGCCGAGGACGCACACACCAGATCGCTCATGGCGCGCAGCATCACGTAGTCCCCGGGTCGCGACCACGGCTCGTCGGAGACAAGCTGCATGTCGCGGTCAAACGCGGTGTTGTAGAAGAAGTTGAGGGCTTCCCAGCCCCGGCGCGGCGTGATCTCGAATTCCCGCAGCGCGCCGTTGAAGTTGTCTGTGCAGTTGATGTGCCCGGGATAGCCGAGGTCCTCGTAGTACTTGGCCTGGCAGGCGAGCGCGAACGTGTCGTGGCGCCCCACCGTGTCGCGCACCACCTCGACCAGGGGCTCCATATCCAGGTCGTAGAACTTTCCCTGCAGGCCGGGCATCGGGTAGGCATTTCCCATCAACGTCCGGGTGACCGTCGCATCGAGCCCGCGCTCGATCCCGCTCTCCAGCTTGGCTCGGTGGAAGGCGAGGAAGTCCGAGCACTGCTTACCCTGCACGTCGATGATCTGGATGTACTCGCCCGCGCGGACCTCGTAGCTCTGGGCCGATGCGGGATCGATCCGGAAGTCGAGGCGCGGCTCGGCCAGCGGAGCGGGGAGTTCGATCTCCCCTCGAGAGCGCGGCGCGGCGCGGCGAACCTCGACCCGCAGCTCGGTGGCGGGCGCGTCGCCGTCGATCAGACGCCCTCCGGGCGCGGCGACGATCAGCGTGGCGTCCCCCTCGCACACGAGTGACACGTCGCTGCCGGGGTCGGACTCCGGGCCGAACAGGCGGGCGCACCGTGCCTGCGCCGGATCGACCCCGCGTGCGGTCAGAGCGCCCGCGAAACCGTTGCCCCCAAGCGCGCTGCCCCCGAGCGCCTGCAGCACGGTTGCCGGGGCATCGTGGGCCAGGCCGAGGGGGGCGCCCAGCGCCGTGACCTCGGCCACCTGGCCGCCGTGCCGATCCACGATCCGCACCCGATCATCCCCGGATAGCTCGATGATGGTCGCCCCTCCCGGACGGACGGGGTAGATCTCGAGCGCCGGATCGCGCAGGAGCAACCGGGCGGGCGGGCTCGTTACCTGAGGCGTTTCCGGGCCGGCGAGCGTCGCCATCGCGTGCTGGCTATGCCGATGCCGGCGCGGAGGCCTTGTCGACCTGGGCCAACAGCTCCTCGGCCAGCTTGCGCTTGCCGTCGGCGTCGAGCTTCTTGACCTCGTTCTCGACCGCGCGGCGGTTATAGGTCTGGTTCCAGTAGTCGAGGCTGTCGAAGCCGAGCAGCACCGCTTTGCCGACGAACTGGCGCAGGACCTCGTTGGTCGGGCCCATGACCCAGCCGGCCTTGGCGTCACGCAGGTAGCGCTCCATCTCCATGTCGCGCTTGTAACCGCTGCCTCCGCAAGCGTGGAGCATCTTGTCGACCACGTGCGCGGTGTTCTTGGCCGCCACGAACTTGATCTGCCACGCCCAGTGCAGGAAGTTCGCGCGTGCGAACTCACCCGGGGGCATGCGGCGTGTGTTGTGGTCAGTGGCGCCGTCCATCGCCTGGGCCACCGAGTACGTGAACAACCGCGAAGCGTTGGTGTCCATGACCGCTTCACCGACGTAGTCCTGGATCGTCGGGTAGTCGGCCACGCGCAGGCCTACGTCGACGTGACGCTTGCGTGTGGTCTGGCGCTTGGCGATGTCAATCCCGCCCAACGCGATCCCGTTCCAGACCGACGAGGATCCAATCAGGAACCACGGGTCGACCGACTCGTCGTTGGACGCCGCGCCGTCGCCCTCGGGTCCGACGATCTGGCTGGCCGGGATGGTGACGTCCTCGACCTGAATCGGACCCGACTGGTTGCCGCGCAGTCCAAGCGCGTCCCACGTCGAGGGCTGGGACTTCACGTCCTCGCCGTCGATCACGAACACCGACAGGTCGTCATAGCCGGTGAAGTCCGGGCTCGTCGTCTGCACGACGTAGAAGTCGGCGAAGCCGCCCGAGGTCGTCCACGACGCCTTCTTGTTGACCTTGTAGCTGCCGTTCTCGCGGACCGCGCCCGACGAGATCGGATACCAGAAGTGAGAGCCGGTCTCCGGGTCGGAGTAGGACAGCGTGCCGATCTTGCCGGTGTTGAGCGGCTTGATGTACTTCTCGATCAGCTCGTCGGTCGGCCGGAGCATGATCGTGTTGACCGCGCCCATGTGCATCACGTAACACATCGCGGTCGAGGCACAGCCGTAGCGAGCGATCGTCTCGCACGTCATCGCGAAGGCGACGTGATCTTCGCCCAGGCCGCCGTATTCGGTCGGCACGGTGAGCGCGAGGAAGCCGTGCTCGCCCAGCAGCTCAAGGTTGCGCCGCGGGTACTCGAGGTTGTCATCGGAGATCTTCGCGTTGGCTCGCATCTCCTTTTCGCACAGCTCGATCAGCAGGTCGCGCAGTTCGCGCTGACGGTCTGAGAGCACCCACTCGGGGTCCCACTCGTACCCGAGTCCCCAGAACGGCTCGCCACTCCACATCTTCTCGGACATCTGCTCCTCCGACGTCGTTGTGCATCTGGTTGCGCGAGACGTAGACTAAGCGCTCGGCGCGCTCTGCACAAATATGTTCAATGAATTTATTGGTGAGAGTGAGCCTCAGCTCGCGTGTGCTCCAGTTCGCGGCGTCGGCGGCTCATCGCGGAGACTGAGCGCCTGCTCCGGGCGATCGGTGATCACCGCGGTGACCCGCGGGTCAGCCAGCAGCGTCCGCTGGATCCGCCGGTCGTTGACGGTCCAGACGTAGGTCTCCAACCCTCGCTTGTCGGCCCAGGCGAGCAGGCCGGCACGTGCCAATCCCGCGTGGGGGCCGACGAAGCTCGCCCCGGTCGCGATCAGCCTCGATTCCAGGTGACGCGGCGGTCGGCCCGGACGCAGCAGGAGCCCGGTCCTGACCTCGGGCGCGACGGCGCTCACCGTCTCCAGAACCGAGTCACGGAACGAGGTGACCACGTAGGTCTCGGGCTCGAGATGGCGGGCCAGGACCGCCAGCACCGCCTCGGTGTAGCCGTCGGCCTTGATCTCGACGTCGAGCGCCACACGCTCCGTCGCCTGCTCGACGAACTCCTCCAGGAGAGGTGGTGGTTCGGGCGCGAGCCGCTGTCGCAGCTCGCGTAGGTCGAGCGCGCTCAGTGGTGACCCGGCCACGCGTGCGTCATGCACGACGACCAGGTGCCCGTCCCGAGTGCACCTGACGTCGAGCTCGACCATCTCGCATCCGAGGGAGATCGCGCCGGCCAGGGCGCGGAGCGAGTTCTGAGGAGCCTCGCCCCACGCGCCCCGGTGGGCGACTATGAGCGGACCGTCGGATGCGGGCCGGCCGGGGGTGATTACGACGTCATCCCGGTGAACTGACCGCCGGTGATGTTGAGCACCTGGCCGTGGACGTAATTGGCCCACGGGGAGCACAGGAAGAACACGCCCCCGGCGGCCTCCTCCGGCGTTCCCGGGCGCCCGAGCGGGATCAGCATCGAGGCCATGCCGCGCATCTGGTCAGGGATGCCGAGCTGAACCTTCTCGCCGCCGATTTCCATCGTGTTCGACTCCTCCTTGCTCGCCGTGAGCCGGGTCTCGATGTAGCCGAAGGCGACGGCGTTGACGTTGATCTTGAACTGGCCCCACTCCTTGGCCAGCGTTTTGGTCAGACCGACGACGGCTGACTTGCCCGAGGAGTAGTTGGCCTGCCCGGCGTTGCCCATCGTGCCCGAGATCGATGAGACGTTGACGATCTTGCGGAAGACCTCGCGGCCCTCCTCGCGCTCCTGCTTGGCCGGCTCGCGCATATGGGGCGCGACGGCGCGGCACATCCGGAACGGCACGATCGAATGGATGTCGAGCATGCGCTGGAACCACTCGTCACTCATCTTGTGGATCGGCGCATCGAGCGTGTACCCGGCGTTGTTGACCAGGATGTCCACCTGCCCCCACTCGTCGATCACCTTCTGGACCAGCTGATCGGGAACGCCCGGCTGGGTGAGATCGCCGGCGAACACAAGTGTGTCTCCGTCGATCTCGCTGGAGGTCTGCTCCGCGACGTCGCCGTCGAGGTCGTTGATCAGCACTTTGGCGCCCTGCTGCACGAGCAGTTCTGCCGTTGCCCGGCCGATGCCGCGGGCCGAGCCGGTCACGATCGCGACCTTGCCGTCGAGGACTGTCATCTGGATTGCCTTTCGTTGTTTCGTATGTGATCCGGGACGGATCTTGCCAGGGCGCGCCGAATCCGCGCCGTCATCCCGGCCTCATCCGGGCGCGCACAATTCGCAAGCAATCATCTAGGGTGACGGCCGATGAACGCTCCGCAGTGGCTGGCGGCCTACGCCGACAAGCTCGGCCTCCCCGCACCGACCAAGGATGAGCTCAAGGCGGTGCTCGATCTGGCCGGCGAGGCGGCCCATTCCTCGGAGCGGATCGCTGCTCCGGTGGCGTGCTGGCTGGCCGCCAAGGCGGGCGTTGATCTAGACGAGGCCATGCGCCTGGCCCAGGAGGTGCCGAGCGATGGCTGATCGCGCCGAGCGCGAGCACGAGGTCGTCCTCTACGGCGCCACTGGCTTCACCGGCGGCCTGACGGCTGAGTACCTGGCCCACAACGCCGCCGGTGTCCGCTGGGCTCTGGCCGGACGGAACCGATCCAAACTGGAGGCCGTCCGGGATGGCCTCGTCGCCATCGACCCGGCGCTGTCGGACATGCCCCTGATCGACGCCGATGCCGATCGTCCGGCGTCGCTGCGGGACATGGCCGAGTCGGCCAAGGTCGTGATCAGCACTGTCGGGCCTTACATCCACTACGGCGAGCCGCTGGTGGCTGCCTGCGCGACCGCCGGCACCGATTACGTGGATTTGACCGGTGAGCCCGAGTTTGTGGATCGCATGTGGCTCGGCTACCACGCCGAGGCCGAGCGGACCGGCGCCCGCCTGGTCCACTCGTGCGGCTTTGACTCGATCCCGTACGACCTCGGCGTGCTGTTCGCTGTGCAGCAGATGCCCGATGACGTCCCCCTGGCGGTACAGGGCTACGTACGTTCCGGCGGGACCTTCTCCGGCGGAACCTTCCACTCGGCAATCCACGTCATGGGCCGCCTGCGGCAGGGGGCCCAGGTGGGTCGCGAGCGCCGGCGGCTCGAGGGCAAGCCCGACCATCGTCGCGTGCACGGGGTGGCCGGCCGGCCGCACAACGTTCCCGACGCCGGTGGCTGGGTGGTGCCGTTTCCAACCATCGATCCCCAGACCGTCCTGCGCTCGGCCGCGGCCCTTGACAGCTATGGCCCTGACTTCACCTACGAGCACTACCTGGTGCTGAAGCGCCTGCCGATGGTGGCCGCCGGCGCCCTGGGCGCCGGCACGGTGGTCGCGCTGGCGCAGCTTCCGCCCACGCGAAAGCTCCTGCTGAAGATCAAGGACCCCGGCGAGGGGCCGACGCCCGAGCAGCGCGAAAAGGCGTGGTTCCGGGTGCGCTTCGATGCCCAGGGCGGCGGCGAGCGGGTGGTGGTCGAGGTGAGCGGCGGTGACCCGGGCTACGGCGAGACGTCCAAGATGCTGTCGCAGTCCGCGCTCTGCTTGGCGCGTGACGATCTGCCGGATCGTGCCGGACAGCTCACCCCGGCGGTGGCCATGGGCCAGGCGTTGATCGACCGGCTGCAGGCGGCCGGGATCGAGTTTCGCCGCGTCAATTAGAACGTGGCCCGATCGTGACGCTCTCCCCGCAGCAGGCGATCGACACCGTCACCAGTGTGTTCGGCCGCCATCCGGGGTTTCGGGCGCTCCACGCCAAGGGCACGCTGTGCACCGGCGTGTTCACTGCGTCCAGGCAGGCGGCGGAGCTGACGCGCGCGGTCCACATGCAGGGCTCCGAGGTGCCGGCGACGATCCGCTTCTCCAACGGCTCGGGTGACCCCCGCCATCCCGACTGGGCGCCTGATCCACGCGGGCTGGCGGTCAAGCTGTACCTCCCGGACGGGGGGCGCACCGACATCGTGGCCGTATCCACGCCGGTGTTTCCCGTTCGTACCCCGGAGGCGTTCGTCGAGCTCATCGACGCCCAGGGCTCGGGTCCCGCGGCGGCGTGGAAGATGCCCCTGTTCCTGGCCCGCCACCCCGAGGCGATCCGGGTGCTTCCGGTCGCCGCCCCGACGCTGCTCCCGCCCACGAGCTACGCCACGATCCCGTACTTCGCCTTGCACGCCTTCAAATGGATCGATGCCGAGGGCGGGGAGCGCTTCGTTCGCTACGCGCTGCGGCCGGCGGCGACGGGCACCCGGCTGGCGCCCTGGTCCGCGCGCCGGCGCGGCGCTGACTACCTGCAGAACGAGATCCGCGAACGCCTGACCGGCGGGCCGGTGCTGTTCTCGGTCGAAGTACAGATCGCGGAGCCCGGCGACCCAACAGACGATCCGAGCGCGGCATGGCCCAAGCGGCGCCGCCGGGTTACGGTGGGGGCGCTGAAGATCACGGGCCTCGACACCGAGCGCGAGCAAGGAGACGACGTGCTGGTGTTCGATCCCTCTCGGGTAACAGACGGGATCGAATGCTCTGACGATCCGGTGCTCCAGTTCCGGCCCCGAGCGTATTCCGAATCCGTTCGGCACCGGACCGGCGGCTGACAGGCGCGCGCCAAGGCCGATGCCTGAGTCCTCAGGGCGAGCGACCGACCTTCGGACCGACGGCGCCGCGGCACTCGAGTGGGCGGCCTCGTATCTGGAGCGCGTCGGCGAGCTGCCCGTGCTGGCTCGCGTGGCCCCGGGCGAGGTCACATCCCGGCTGCCCGACGCTGCCCCCGAGGAGGGCGAGCCGTTCGCCAACGTCCTGCGCGACCTCGACGAGATCCTGCTGCCAGGAGTCACCCACTGGCAGCACCCCCGCTACTTCGCGTACTTCGCCACCAGCGCGTCCGAGCCGGGGATCCTGGCTGAGCTGCTCGCCGCCACGCTGAACTCGGTGGCCTTCCTCTGGCGCACGGCACCCGCGGCCACTGAGCTTGAGGCGGTGGTGCTGGACTGGACGGCGAAGCTGCTCGGGTTACCCGATGATTGGCACGGACACATCGAGGACACCGCCTCGACCTCGACGCTGACCGCCATGATCGCGGCCCGGGAGGCCACGGGGCGCAACGAGGTCGTGTGCTCGGAGCACACCCATTCGGCGGTCGAGAAGGGGGCTCGGATGCTGGGCATGCGCCTACGCAAGCTGGGGACCGACTCGCAGTTCCGCCTCCGGGTGGATGAGCTCGGAGACCTCAGGGATGCGGCGATCGTTGTGGCCACAGTCGGTACGACCGCCAGCGCCTCGGTCGACCCGGTACCGGAGATCGCCGACGCCTGTAAGGCCGGCGGTACCTGGCTGCATGTCGACGCGGCCTACGCGGGTGCGGCGATGGTGTGTCCGGAGTTCCGGTGGGCATTTGCTGGGGTTCACCGCGCCGACTCCGTCGTCGTCAACGCTCACAAGTGGATGCTGACCCCGATGGACTGCTCCCTGCTGTGGACCAGCCGTCGCGACGAACTGCGGGCCGCGTTCAGTCTCGTGCCCGAGTTTCTGCGCACGCCGGACGCCGAGGACGCCCTGTCACTGAGCGAGTACGGGCCGGCATTGGGGCGGCGCTTCCGGGCCCTGAAGTTGTGGGCCGTGCTCCGCTGCTACGGCCGCCGCGGTCTGCAGGAGCACATTCGCAGCGGGGTCTCGCTGGCGGCGGAATTCGAGCGCTGGGTGGACGACGAGCCAGGCTGGGAACTGTGCGCGCCGCGCCACTTCTCGCTCGTCTGCTTCCGCGTCGACGGCGATGATGAGCGCAACCAGGCCCTGCTCGAGCGCGTCAACGCGAGCGGCGAGATGTTCATCTCACATGCCGCGTTGGGCGGACGCTACGTCCTACGGCTTGCCGTCGGGCAAATGAGCACGACTGAGTCAGATATGCGTCAAGCCTGGGACGTCCTGCGCCGAGAAGCCCAGGCGTTGGAATAGTCCGGCCCGAGGACGGAGCGTCAGTTTGTATTGACAAAACCTCTCTTGTCAATCTAAACTGACGGTCATGAACACTGAAGACATCGCCTCGGCGATCGCGTCCAACGACCCGTCGCTGGGGCTCCGTGCCGCTCTCGCTCTGCACCGGCTCGCGGAACGGGTGGAGGCGGACCACGTCGCGGCGGCCCGGAAACAAGGCTGGTCGTGGCAGCAGATTGGAGACGCCTTGGGCGTCACCCGCCAATCCGTGCACACCAAATACAAGAAGGAGACCTCATGACCACCGAATCCGTTGTGCCAGAGGTGCTTCACGCCTGGGCCATCTGTCTGCAGGCCGGTGAGGAGGCTCGTCGCCGAGGTGATCGCCGAACGGGCACCGATCACGTCTTGCTCGCCCTGCTCGAGGATCCCTCGGTCGAGGTGGTGTTGGGGGTGAACCTGCAGCAAGCTCGCGAGGCGCTTGAGTCGCTCGATCACGAAGCCCTGGGTGCCGTGGGCCTGGGGTCCGGCGCCGACGCTCCGCCACTCTCGATGCGCGCCGTGCCGAAGAAGCCGACGCTCAAATACGTAGTCATGCAAAAGGATCGCCTCCGCATGACCCCAGCGGCAAAGAAAGTGCTTGAGCAAGCGGCCAAGCCCAATCGTCGGAAGCTCCAGATCACGGCCCAGCAGGTGCTAGCCCAGCTCCTCACGCTCCAACCGCCAGATCCTGCGGCAGTGCTGCTGGGCGCCCTCGGCGTCGATCGCGAGGCCGCGCGGCAACGGCTCGGCGTCGGGCGCGCCGCAGCGTAGGCAGACCAGCGCCGCAGACGATCCGGATCTTCCGCTTCGGGCTCGGTCCGCCGGCCAACGCGGCTGAGGAAGAGCACCGAACCGGCCAGGCCTCGCGGCCGCCCGCACGACAGAGACCGCTGGCTCCGCCGGCTCCCGCCTAGGATCTCGTTTCGCTCGCTCGGAATCACGCGATGGACCACAACGAGGGTGTCCTTCTATCTGTGTCGGCGGTGGCCGATGCTCAGGGTTTCTGGAGGGTTGAAGTGGCCGGGGTTAGCATCCTCCTGTGAGCGGATGAGGCTGAGGTTCGTCGGGTTGGCGTGCGCGTTGAGCGTGACTGGAGCTGCGGTAGCACTCGCGTCGTCGCGCGCTGGGCGGACCCCGGAGACGCTGCGCGTCCACTTCAGCATGGTCCGGGGTTCGGTGGTGACAGACGGGCGGTACACCGTCATCACGCGGCGATCCGGAGCCCAGGTGGTGCTGGACGAGACCAGCGGTCGGCGGACCGGACTGCGGCTGCCCGGTGATTGCCGCCATGCGGCCACCGATCCGATCTTGGGCGACTCGTGGTTGCTGGTGGGGTGCAACGGGTCGCGTCTGGCGTTGTACTCCCTGGCCCGCCGCCGGTGGCGTTCTGTCGCTGTGGCTCCCGCCTGCGCGCACTTCCAAGCGGGCGCGGGGTCCTCGTGCGTCCCGATCGCCGTCGGTACGGCCTGGATCGAGTTGGACGAGGGGTCGATCCAGCTCGGCGACGTCTCGGTGTTTCAGAGCATCCAGACGGGGCGACTGCGGCGCGACCCGACGAATGCGACCACGTTTCCGAACCTCGACTCACCGCGGTTGGCGCAACGGCTCTGCCGCCCCTTGCGCGTACCGATGCGCACGTTCGTCTTCTTCGTGTTCCAGCGACCGTTCGTGCTCGTGACTGACGAGGGTGGCCCGACCCTGCAGCGATGCGGCACCAGACGCCGCTGGCGCTTGTCCGGTGGACCGCTCGACGCCGGATCTGGTCCAGGCGTCGTGATGTGGACGGACGGCGGCGGACGCGGTCGGCTCGACGGCATCTTCATCCCCAGCTTGCAGCGCTTCCGGATCCCGCTCCCAGCTGCCGCCACATCCGTGATGGATGTTGAGCTCAGCCAGCGCCGCCTCTATCTCTCAGGCGAGACCAAGCACAACCTGGACGCCACGTGGTCCGCGCCATTACCGGCTGCCGGGACTCGACGATCCGAGTCAAGCCGTTCGGCCTAGCCAGGCCAGATGCTGCCGAGCCAATCGGCGAGATACCGGAACCAATTCCAGCGCGACCACCGAATCCGCCTGTTCCGGTCAGACGCCCTGGCTCTGAACTTACCCAAACTCACACTTGCAGTCTAAGAAGCCGACCTCAGGTCAGATCCGGTTTTCCAGCCGCTTCCGGCTCCGTTACGGGCTCGAGAGGCAGCGACGCAGCACCTCGGCACCTTCGCTCAGCACGGGCTCCCCGTGGGATACGACCACCCGCTCGATCGAAAGTTCGAGCAGCGGCAGGAGCAGCGCGCGCAACTCATCGCGGTTGACTCGCACCCAGTACAGCCAAGACTCCGGGCATAGCCGCAGGCCGCCGCCGGGAGCCCCGAGGATCCGGTCGCCCGGGATCAGCGCCCGCGGCTCCTCCAACCAGAACATCGTCTCGGAAGCTCCTCGAAGGACGATCGGCTGCACTCCGGTTGGCAGGTTGCGTTTGGCATGCGATGTCGAAGCCCCATATCGCCGTATGACCCGCTCACGGCTTCGCCGGTGCGGTTCGAGCGTTGTCAATACGACGACGCGCCGGGCCGCGACGCGCTCATCGGCCCAGCGCCACAGGCCGGGGGCGATCTCGTCGATCGGCGCACCTTACCTCGGCGGCCTGGCAGCAAGCTCCCGCGGGACGCCCGAGCCCTCGCAGCGTCAGCGTCTGGCAGACCCGACCGTTGGGGTCAGTCCGCAGGCTCCAATACGAACACGGGGATCTCCCGGTCGGTCTTGGTCTGGTACTCGGCGTAGTCCGGCCACACCGCCACGGCTCGCTTCCACCATGTGGCGCGCTCATCGCCGGAGACCTCGCGCGCGGTGTAGTCCCCCTTGGCGCCTCCGTCCTGAACCTCCACCAGCGGATGGTCTACGAAGTTGCGGTACCAGGCTGGATGCTGCGGAGCCCCGCCCTTGGATGCGACCGCGGCATACACGCCGTCGTGCTCGACCCGCATAACCGGGTTCTTGCGCAGCTTGCCGGAACTGGCGCCCAGCGAGGTGATCACGACCACCGGGACGTCCCGCAACGTGGTGCCCTTGGTGCCCCCGGAACTCTCGTACTCGGCGACCTGATCGCGGACCCACTCCGAGGAACTCGGCTCATATTCTCCCTGCAGCGGCATATGTCTCCTTTCGGCTGGTTCACCAAGGAGACTAGAAACCCGAGCCACCGTCCAGCGAAAAACAAGGCAGTCAGCCGAACGCTTGGCGCGTTCGTCGGGTACAGCCCCCGATCCGTGAAAGGTGACCCCTGCCTGGGGGCCGGTTTTCACATATTGGGGGTTGATGGGCGCGAGCCGGCAGTCTCTGCCGCGCGGGCAGCCGCGGGGCCGTTGGTTGTCTGCTTTTCCTCAGCGTCGTTGCTGCGGGGGGAGCAGGCTGGTGGCCTAGTTCTCGACCGGCGACGACACCGGTTTCCCCGCCCGAGTCTGCACTGGCAGACCTGCATACTCGAAGTATGCGAACTCGCCTACTCCGATTCTGCGAACTGGGCTACTTGAGCTCGGCGGAGGTCTTGCCGAGCAGCTGGCGGGCCACGATCAGCAGCTGAATCTGCTGGGTGCCCTCGAACAGGTCAAGGATCTTGGCGTCGCGAGCCCACTTCTCGAGCAGCTCGCCCTCGGCGTAGCCGCCGGCGCCGCACAGGGCCACGCAACGAAGCGCGACGTCCGTGCCCATCCGCCCGGCCTTGGCCTTGGCCATCGAGGCCTGCAGTGAATTGGGCTTCTTGTTGTCAGCCATCCACGCCGCCTGGAGCGTTAGCAGCAGTGCCGCCTCCCAGTCCGCTTCCATGGCGATGAACTCGGCTGCGGCGGCGCTCTGGAGGTTGGTCGGAAGGTCGTAATCGATCTCGATCCCGGCCTGCACCAGGTGCTCGCGGGTCAGCTCGAGGCATGCCCGTGCCACACCGATGGCCATGCCGGCGACCAGGGGACGTGTGTTGTCGAACGTCTGCATGACGCCCGAGAAGCCGCCCTTAGGGGCGATCTCGGGATCGCCGAGCAGGTTCTCCCTGGGTACCCGGCAGTCCTCGAGGAAGAAGTTGGCCGTGTCAGAAGCGCGGATGCCGAGCTTGTGTTCGAGGCGATCCAGCTTCAGGCCCGGGTTGTCACGTTCGACCACGAACGACTTGATCGCGGAGCGTCCAGCCGAGCGGTCAAGCGAAGCCCAGACGACGATCAGCTCGGCGCGGTCTCCCGAGGTGACGAAGATCTTCTCCCCGTTGAGGACGTACTCGTCGCCGTCGAGCTTCGCCGTGGTTCGGATGGCGGCCGAGTCGGAGCCGGCCTCGGGCTCGGTGATGGCCATCGCGGCCCACTTTCCGCCAAAGCGCTTGAGTTGCTCCTCGTTGGCCACCGCGGCGATCGCCGCCTGACCCAGACCCTGACGCGGCATGGCCAGGAGCAGACCCACGTCACCCCAGCACAGCTCCATCAGGCCCAGCAGGCTGGCCATATTGCTGCCGTTGCGGTTGCCCGTCTCCTTGGGTGCCGAGCCGTTGCTGCCCCCGCCGACCGTGCCCGCGCCGGCGCCGCCGAGCGAGCCGCTCTCATTCATGCCGTCGATCAGCGCCGCCAGCATGTCGAGTTCCTTGGGGTAGGTGTGCTCAGCGGTGTCGTACTTGCGTGAGTTCGGGCGGAAGATCTCGGTCGCGACCTGATGCGACTGCGTGACCAGGGTGCCGAATTTCTTGGGAATCTCGAGATTGATCATGTTCGTGTGCACTGGCTCAGACGAGCAGCGCGCCCTCCATCAGTCCGGCCGCCCGCAGATCCCGGTACCAGCGCTCGACGGGGTGCTCCTTGACGTAGCCGTGGCCGCCGAGCATCTGGACGCCGTCGGAGCCGATCGTCATGCCGCGGTCGGCGCACAGGCGGCGGGCGAGGGCCACCTCGCGCGAGAAATCGAGACCCTGGTCGACGCGAGCGGCGGAGCGGTAGGTCGCGAGCCGGAGCCCTTCGAGCTCGATCGCGATGTTGGCCACCGTAAACGCCACCGCCTGGCGGTTGGAGATTGACTCGCCGAAGGCCTTGCGGTCCTTGACGTACTCGCTCACGTAGTCGAGCACGGCCTGCCCGGTTCCGACCGCGAGCGCGCACCAGCCGAGGCGTCCGAGACGGATGCACTCCTCGTACACCGAGCGCTCGCCACCGCCCAGCAGGGCTGTGGCGGGGAGCTGCACGGCATCGAGGATCAGCTTGCCGGTGGCCGAGGCCCGGATGCCCATCGCGGGATCTGGCTCCACGCTGAGACCACTCGTCTTTGACTCGACGATGAACAGCGATGGCCCCTGGCCCTGAAGATCGGCAGCGATGACGAACAGCTCACCGTCACCGGCGCGCGGCACGAGCGCCTTCACGCCGGTCAGCTCGTAACCACCCTTGGCCGGGCGAGCCTTGGTGTCGAGCTTGAAGGGGTTGAACAGCGGGCGGGACTCCATCACCGCGAGCGCGGCGGCGGGAACATTCTCGCCCACGAACTCGGGTAGATACGTGGCCTGCTGCTGGGCATCACCCCACAGGCTGAGCGCAGTCGACACCGCGGCGGGAGCCAGACAGGCGACAGCGATGCCCATGTCCCCCTGGGCCAGCGCTTCGCTCATCAGCACAGTGGTGGTGGCCGAGCGTTCCTCCACGGCGCCCCCGAGTTCCTCGGGCACTCCGACCATGGTCAGGCCGAGCTCGTTGGCCTGAGCGAGCAGCTCGGGCGGGGTGGCGCATTGCGCGTCGGACTCAGGCGCCACCGAGCGAAGCTTGGCCAGCGCGAACTCACGCACCGAGTCACGCAGCATCCGCTGCTCATCGGAGGGCTCGAGATCGAACAGATCCGTGCGCGGGCCTCGGGGCTGACGGGCGGGACGCGAGAGACGCTGGGCGGCAGCGAATGTGCGGCCGGCGCGAGCCGCCGTACGGCCGGTGGTCTTGCTGGCCTGATGCAGCAGGCGCACAGCGGGGTCACGCAGCCCGAGCCGATCGATTGCGCTCGAGGAGGCGACTCGGTTGAGCGCCCGAAGGCCGACGGCCATGCCGCGCTCGGCGATGTTTGGCTCAGGAGCCATCTGCGGTCAGGGTATCACGGTTTGTTGTGACGTCGTTCTATGTAATGCTGAACGGCAACGTACAGTCGAACTCGGGAGCCTAAGCCTTCAGCACCGCTTGTGCGTTGCCGATACCGAGGTAAATGGCCAGGAAAAGTGACCGGGTGATGACCAATACCTCCTCGGGGCCATCGGTCAAGGGGTTTGGTGCTGCCACGCGAGCCGCACCGCCGGCCAAGAGCCGTCCGAAGCGCCAGCGGACTCGCAGCCGTGGACGCCTGGTCGGGCTTGGGGCCGATTGGTCCTCGGGGGCCATCGCCGCCGAGGATCCGCGCCTGGCCGCCGCCTCACTTGGGTGTCTGTTCCTGGCCGGCGCGACGATCGGTCTGCTCTCGCTCCTGTTGCCGCACCCGCCCGGCGCCAACGTGGGTGCGCTGTATTCGAACGTCGGGCTCGCCTACGTCGGGGGTGCGGTGATGCTCGCCACCCTCAAGCACATTCGTGTCTGGATGCTGCATGTGGCTCTCGTCATCGGCGCCGCGCTCATCACGCGAGCCGTCCTGCTCAGCGGGGACGGGGTGAGCTTCTACTCGGTCTGGTACATCTGGATCGGGCTGTACGCCTTCTTTTTCTTCTCCCGGGCGGTCGCAGCCGGCCACGTGGCGCTGGTCGCGGCGCTGTATGCGGTGACCCTGGCGCACGAGACGCCCAGCTCGCCCGTCGCCCGGTGGCTGACCACAGTGGCCACGCTGATCGTGGCCGGGGCTTTCATTGACACGCTCGTCAAGCGAGCTCGTGGTCAGGCCCGCGCCGCCTCGGAGAGCGCTAGCGGGATGGCACGGGTGAATGAGCTGGCGCACGAGCTGGCCGGCATGACCGATGGTGGAGCGGCCCGCATGGCTCTCTGCCGCGGCGCAGTGCGGGTGACCCAGGCCGTACGCGGGGTGCTGTGGGAGCCGAGCCGCGACGGCACCGGCCTGCGCATCACCGCCAGTGCCGGGGTCGACCCGTCCCCACACGTGATCCCGTCAGCCGGCGTCAGCGAGTCGTTCCATGAAAACCGCGTCGTTCTCGACCACTACGGCGACCCGCCGGCGGGCCGCCTCTGGCAGCCCGTGATGCGCGAGCAGGTCACGGTCGCGGTCCTCGAGCTCGACTGGGCCGATCCGGCCATGCTCGACGATCCCTCGACGATCACCCTGGCCAGCCTGCTCGGAGTCGAGGCGGCGGTCACGCTCCAGCGCATCCAGCTCCTGACCGAACTCGAGATCATCGCGCGCACGGACGAGCTGACCGGCCTGCCCAACCGGCGCGCGTGGCAGGAGCAGCTGACCCGCGAGCTGGTCCGCTCCGAGCGCACCGAGTCGCCTCTGTCAGTGGCCATGCTCGACCTGGATCACTTCAAGAGCTACAACGACACGCACGGCCATCAGACCGGTGACCGGCTGCTCAAACAGGCGGCCGCGGCGTGGAGTGCCGAGCTCCGCCCGACGGACATCCTGGCTCGCTACGGCGGCGAGGAATTCGCTCTGGCGCTTCCCGATTGCCCCCTTGAGGAAGCGCTGGTCGTGGTCGAGCGGCTTCGAGCTGTGATGCCCGCGGGGATGACCAACTCGGCCGGGATCGCCACCTGGGATGGGACCGAGGGGCCGAGTGACCTGCTTGACCGCGCCGACCAGGCGCTCTATCGGGCCAAGCGCGACGGGCGGAACCGAAGTGCGCTGGCGCTCGAGCCGGTTACCGGCGCGCCTCTCTTATGAAGTTCTTACGCAGCGTGGTTCATGCTCAGTGGCGTGCGCGTGCTGATCGCCGAGGACGAGGTCCGACTCGCTGACGCGATTGCACGCGGTCTCAGACGCCAGGGGATGGCGGTGGATCTGGCGCCGGACGGCGAGCAGGCGCTGGTCAAGGCCCGCGTGGTCCGCTACGACGTGCTCGTTCTCGATCGTGATCTGCCCGGGGTGCACGGGGATGACGTGTGCCGCCTGGTGCGAGGTGAGCGGCCCGAAACGGGGATTCTGATGCTGACGGCAGCGGGCACGCTCGAGGACGTGATCGACGGCCTCTCGCTCGGCGCCGATGATTATCTCCCCAAGCCGTTTCGGTTCGCGGAGCTCGTGGCCCGGATCCATGCGCTGGCTCGCCGGGCCACCCCGAGCCGCCCGCCCGTGCTCCACCACGACGAGCTGGAGCTCGACCCGGCCCGCCGCCGGCTGACCCGCTCGGGCCGCGAGATCGAGCTCGCGCGCAAGGAGTTCGCCGTGCTCGAGGCTCTGATGGCAGCCGATGGCGCCACCGTCTCGGCCGAGCAGCTGCTCGAGCGCGTGTGGGACGAACAGACCGATCCGTTCACTAACGTTGTCCGCATGACGATCATGACGCTGCGCCGGAAACTTGGCGATCCGCCTGTCGTCGAGACTGTGATCGGAGTCGGTTACCGGATGGTGTGATGGCGGTGCAGCGTCGGTTCTGGCCGGCACCCACCATCCGGCTGCGTCTGACGGCCCTGTACGGGATCGTATTTCTGCTCACCGGGGCAGTGCTATTGACGATCGGCTACCTGCTGGTGCGCAACGGTCTGCGTAGCCATCACCAGCTGAACACCGTCCTCGCCCGCCTGGGTCACAAGCCCACATCGTCGGACCGGATCTTGAGCCAGGCGCTTAGCCTGCCGCCCGGCTCGCCCGAGTTGAAGCTTGCCCGGGAGATACAGAAGCAGCTCTTGGCCTCCGCTCTGCACCAGCTGCTGCTCGAGTATCTGGCTGCGCTGCTGGCCATGACGATGGTTGCGGTCGGCACCGGATACATGCTCGCCGGGCGGGCCTTGCGGCCGCTGCGGGCCATCACCAGCACGGCGCGGCGGGTGTCAGGCGAGAACCTGGGCGAGCGGATCGCCCTGCACGGCCCGGCGGATGAGCTCCGCGAGCTGGCAGACACGTTTGACGGGATGCTCGGCCGCCTCGATGCCGCGTTTGCCAGCCAGCGCCACTTCGTGGCCAATGCATCCCATGAACTGCGCACGCCCCTGGCCATCATGAGGACCGAGGTCGACGTGGCGCTGGCCGATCCCGACGCGAGCACCTTGGAATTGCGGGCGATGGGGGAGGCGGTGCGTGACACGGTTGATCGCTCCGAGCGCCTGATCTCGAGCCTCCTGCTGCTGGCCCGGAGCGAAGCCGCGGCGGGGAAGGGCGAGCCGGTCGATGTCGCATCCCTGGCCGGTGACTGCATCACGGACCTGCGGGCCAACGCCGAGGAGGCCCGGGTCAGCATCAACAGCGATCTCAGCCCGGCCTGGACGCTCGGCGAGCCGGCCTTGATCGAGCGGCTGGTGGGCAACCTGCTCGACAACGGCATCCATCACAACCAGAGCGGCGGCTTCCTCGATGTCAGCACGCGCGTCCGCGGCGGTCGCGTCCAGCTGCGGGTCGAGAACGGTGGCGGCCGAATCGACGACGCCGATGCCGCCCGGTTGACGCAACCCTTCCGGCGCCTGGACCGCTCCGCCGGCGGATTCGGACTCGGCCTATCGATCGTCCGCTCGGTGGCTGAGGCCCACGGGGGCAGCACGGCCGTGAGCGCTCGCGCCGAGGGCGGGTTGCTGATCGTGGTCGAACTCCCAGCGCTCGGGCTCGATACCCAGCCGGCGGTACGCCTATCAGCCGATCCTCAGCGTTCTCTTACGGAAAGCTGACGCCTTGACTCATACGCTCATTTCATGTCGAGCTGGCGTCGCCGAAACGGAGGAGTCGGAAAGCGGACACGAGGCATCCCCGCGCCTTGTCTCGCCCACCGTCGCCTTGTGACGCAGGCTGACTGCGACGAAAGTGCGCCTCGTCGCGGGCGGGTGAGGTTTCTCCCCGCTATCCGGGGTACCGGCGGCGGCTCGGGCTATGACTCCCGCTCGAGCATGCCCGCCGGACCTCGGATTCTCTGCTCTGGGCGCACCCATTTCCCGGCTACCTAGGTCCCGGACCCCGTCTCCCGGACGCCTAGGTCGTGGGGTCCGTCTCCCGGACGCCTAGTCCTGGGGTCCGTCGCCGGCAGGCTCGGACGCGAGAGGCAAGTTACTCCCGTATACGGGAAGCAGATTGACACTCGATTGGCGGACGGGGCGAACCGCGCCGCTAGCAGCTAGCGGAAACGCCCGGCGGACGGGGCCGAACCGCGCCGCCAGCAGCTAGCGGGAACGCCCGGCGGACGGGGCCGAACCGCGCCGCCAGCAGCTAGCGGGAACGCCCGGCGGACGTGCGCCCGAGCGACTCACGGGCGCGGGCTCCGACCGCGCACACGGCGTACGCGCCCGCGGCCAGACCGATGATCGCGCTGCTCGGCGGCAGTGAGCCGATCACATAACTGAGGGCCAGTCCGCCCCACATCGCCGCCACGGCCAGCCCGCCCGCGATGGCCAGGCCGGCATAGGGCCGAGCCGTCAACGTCCGGGCGGCTCCGGCCGGGGCGGCAATGAGACCCAGCAGCAGAAGCGCACCGACGGCCTGGGTGCTCTCCGCCGTGACGATGGCCAGCGCGGCCAGGAAGCCGAGGCCGAGAAGCCGCACGGGAATGCCGCGGAGCACGGCCAGCTCGGGGTCGAGCGTGCTCAGGAGCAGTGGCCTGGCCGCGGCCAGCAGGCATACCGTCACCCCGAGGGCGATGGCGGCCGCGAGCTGCGAGGCGCCCGCGGTGAGCGAGTAGATCGACCCGAACAGGGTGTTGGCGGTGGTGATGCCACTGCCCCCCGCCGAGCTGGTGGCCAGGATCGCCAGCAGCAGCACGCCGATGCCGAGGATCCACGCGAAGGCGGTCCCGATCACCACGTCGTCGGCCTGTGCCCGCGGCCCGAGCGCGCCCATGGCTCCAGCCAGGGCGATGGTGAGGACGAACAGCCCGATGCGCTCGTCAACACCCACCACGGCGGCACCGATGGCGCCGACGAACGCGACGTGACTCAGCGCATCACCCGCGAACACCTGCCCGCGGAGGACCACGAACCAGCCGATGGTTCCGCAGGCCAGGGCCACGAAGGTGCCGGCCAGATACGCATTGCGGACGAACTCGTGGGCGAACATCAGCGCCGGCGCTCCCGGACCCAACGTGCGATCCGAAGCGCTACGAACAGCCCGAAGGCCAGCGTGGTCACGTAGAAGCCGACCGGGTAGATCGAGAAGTAGGCGATCCCCAGCCCGAGCCAGACGATGGCCAGGGCGAAGACGATGCTCAGGATCAGCCCGGGCAGGGGCGCGCTGGTGATCGTCTGCGCGCAGGCGGGCGGCGCCACCAGTAGGGCAAACACGAGCAGCGCGCCGGTTATCTGGCTCGTGGCCGCGATGGCCAGCGCGAGGATGAGCAGGAAGGACACGTCGATCAGGCCCACCGGCACCCCGCTGGCCTGGGCGACCGCGCGGTCCACGGTGGCGAACAGCAACGGCCGGCCGATCACGGCCAGCGCGCCGATCGCCAGGGCCGCCACCGCGAGCAGGACGAGAACCTGGGACTGCGTGATTCCGAGGAAGGTGCCGAACAGCAGTGAGTCGGGCTCTCCCAGGACTGACTTGTTCAGGGACAGGAACAGGAAGCCGGCCGCCAGGCCCACCGTCTGGACGGTCCCGATCGTCGCCGTCTCGCCGCCGTATCCCCGTCCCCGGCGCGTCGTGCCCTCGGCGCGGCCGATCGCCAAAGCGGCGATCCCGCAGGCCAGGTAGTAGCCGAGTGCGATCGGGAGCCCGGCCAGGGAGGCTCCGGCCGCCCCCGGGAAGGCCATCACCGACAGGGTGTGCGAGGCGAAGGCCTGGCGTCTGAGCACGACATACCAGCCGACCACCGACGCCAGCACGGCGACGATCGTGCCCGCCTCGAGCGCGCTGACCATGAATGGGTAGGCGAATAGCTCGCGGAGGTCAGCGATCAGATCGGGTCTCAGCGTGGGGTTCATGTCAATGGTCGTGGCGCTCGCCGTGGAGGTGCGGCGCCTCGGGCAGGCCGACCACGACCAGCCTTCCGTCACCCGTCCGGAGAACCTCGATCGGTGACCCGTACAGGGCACTGAGCTGGGGGGCGGTGATGACCTCGGCCACGGAGCCCGCCAGGGCGCGCCCGCCGGCCAGGTACACGACCCGGTCCAGGTATCCGAGGAGCGGATTGACGTCATGGGCCACGAGCAGCACGGACACGTTCTCCGCGCTGCTGATCCGCCGGATCAGCCCGGCCACGGAGGCCTGGTTGGGAAGGTCAAGGCTGTCGAGCGGCTCGTCCAGGATGAGGAGCTCCGGCCTCCGGACCAGGGCGGCGGCGATCAGCAGACGTTGTTGCTCGCCGCCCGAGAGCTCGCCGATCGGCCGCTCGGCGTAGCTGGTGGCGCCGACGAGCTCGATCACCTCGCGCACGCGAGCCCGCTCGGCGCGGCGGCGCTCGCGTCCCTGGCGGCTGAGGGGAACCGGGACGCCCCAGCGGGTGCCATCGATCCCGAGTTGGACGAGGTCACGGCCCCGGATGCGGGTGGCGCGATCGAAGCCCTGGCGCTGGGGGAGATAGCCGATCCGCGGCCGCGCTTCGCGTGGGGAGGATCCGAGCACGCGGACCGAGCCGGCGGTCATGGGAATGAGTCCCAGAATCGCTCTCATCAGGGTCGATTTGCCGGCACCGTTGGGTCCGAGCACGGCGACGAACTCGCCCCGCGCGATCGTCAGGGTGACGTCGGACAGGATCGGCTTGCCGGCGATCTGGATCGCGGCCCCCGCGAGTTCGACCGACGGGGTGCTCGCCCGCGCGTCGGTCATCGCCCCGTCCCCCGCGCGAGCGCGGCCTCGATCCCCTGGAGCTGGCGGACCTGCCACTGCTCAAAGCTGGCCGACGCGGGGGAGAGCGTCTCGGTGACGGTGACGATCGGGATCCCGTGCGTGCGCGCGAGCGCGTTCAGCTGCCCGATCTCCGGGGTCTCGTTCTGCGAGTTGTAGACCCAGACCTTGATCTGGTGATCGGTGATCTGCCGCTGTGCGGTGGCCGTGTCCTGGGCGGTCACCTCGGTGCCCTCGCTGATCGCCCGCATGAAGCTGGCCGGCGTGATGAGGCGCAGGCCGAGCGCGGGGGCCTGAAGGGCGAAGATGCTTTCCGAGGCGCCGACGGGAACGCCGGCGAACCGGCGCCGGATCGTGGCGATCAGCGAGTGGTACTGGGCCAGCTCGGCGGTGTCGAACTCGCGCAGGCGGCCGATGTAATAGCTCGCGTGCTTCGGATCTAGGCCCCGGAGCTTCCGGGCGATGGCGGCCGCCACCTGCTCCACCTCCTGCGGGTCATACCAGCGGTGGGGGTTGTCCCCCGTGTGGAGTCCGAACAGCGAGCCGACCGTGAGCACCTGACGGCCGGTGACCGGGTTGGCGGCCAGCAGCTGCGAGGCCCACGGGTCGTAGCCGACCCCGTTGACGATCGCGAGCTGGGCCATGGCCACGGTGCGGGCGTCGGCCGCGGTTGGCTCGTAGGAGTGGGGGTCCTGCGCCGGGTTGACGATGATGCTGCGCACGTCGGCCCGGGTTCCGCCGATCTGGCGGGCGATGCTGCCCCAGAAGTTCTCGGCCGCCACCACCCGGACGCCGGGCTCGATGGCGGAGGCGGGCAGCTCTCCGCAGCCGCCGATCGCGGCCGCGAAAGCGACTGTGGCCAGCGCCCCGAACAAGCGAGAAAAGCGACTCACGAAACCCAGTCTATAAGAAAATGAGATTGATTCTTATTCTTCTTCTCATGGTTGTAAGCTGAAGGCATGCAGTTGGACTGGAGTGATTACGTGCACAGCACTCTGGCCGTGGCCGGCCTCAAGCGGGGCGCGGCGCGGGACCGGGTGATCGAGGTGCTGGCGGATCAGTCGTGTGCTCTGAGCGCGATCGAGATCGAGGACGCCCTACGAGCGGAAGGCCGTCCCACCGGACGGGCGAGCATCTACCGCGTGCTCGATCTGCTCGTCGAGCACGGGCTGGTGGAGCGCATCCTGGCCGGCAAGGGGCAGGCTCGGTTCGAGCCGCTGCATCCGAGCGGCCACCACCACCATCACCTCGTCTGTGACCAGTGCGGGAGCCTGGTCGCGTTCGCCGACCCGAGGCTCGAGCGCGCGATCAGCGGGCTGTCAGACCGACTCGGCGTAGACGTGCAGAGCCACGACGTCGTGCTCCGCGGCGCCTGCGGGCGCTGCCGGTAATCACCGGGCGTCGATCGCTCACCAGGCGTCGATGTTGGGCCGGCGCTTGCCGGCGCGCTCGAACCAGCGCGGGTCCTCGTCATCGAACAGGGTGGCGATCCAGCGGCGGCTGTCAGCCGGATCGATCACGTCGTCGATCTCGAAGTAGGAGGCCATGCTGATCCCGCGGCCGCGCTCGTAGGCGGCGGCGACGGTCGCGTCGAATGCGCGCTCGCGCTCGTCGGGATCCTCGATCGCCTCGAGCTCGCGGCGCATGCCGAGTTTGACCGCTCCTTCAAGGCCCATGGCGCCGAACTCCGAGGTCGGCCATCCAACTGTGAACTGCGGCGCCTTGAACCCGCCGGCGGCCATGGCCTGGGCGCCGAGCCCGTATCCCTTGCGCAGGACGATCGTCCCGGTCGGGACCTCGAGGTTGGCGCCGGTCACGAACATGCGCGAGAAGTGGCGCACGGTGGCGGTGCGCTCGGCCTCGGGGCCGACCATGAAGCCGGGGGTGTCACAGACGAACAGCAGCGGAATCCCGAACGCGTCACACAGCTGCATGAAACGGGCGGCCTTGTCAGCGCCGTCAGCGTCGATGGCTCCCCCCAGGTGCGTGGGGTCATTCGCCACCACGCCGAGTGGATGTCCATCAACGCGGGCCAGGGCGGTGATCATGCCCGGAGCAAAGCCGCGCCGGAGCTCGAGCGTGTCATCGCACAGGGCCTCGATTACCTGGCGGACGTCGTAGATGCGCTTGCGGTTGACCGGCACGAGATCGCGCAGACTGGTCTGATCCGGCGCGCTGGCCGCCGGCTGCGTGCGGGCGAAGTAGCTCAGATACCGCTTTGCCGCCGCCACCGCCTCGGTGTCGTCGGCGACGCGCAGGTCCACGACGCCGTTGGCCCACTGCACATCGATCGGCCCGACCTGGCCCGGCTCGTAGATCCCGAGCCCGCCGCCCTCGATCATGGCCGGGCCACCCATCCCGATGCTCGAGTCCTCGCTGGCGATGACCACGTCACAGCAGCCGAGCAGGGCGGCGTTGCCGGCGAAGCAGTACCCGGAGGCGATGCCGACCAGCGGCACCAGACCGCTGAGACGTGCAAACAGGTGGAAGGCGCGGCAATCCAGGCCGGCGACGTTCGGGACGTCAACGTCCCCCGGACGGCCGCCGCCGCCCTCGGCGAACAGAACCACGGGCAGCCGGCGCCGCTCTGCGAGCTCGAACAGCCGGTCCTTCTTCTGGTGATTGCGCATGCCCTGCGTGCCCGCGAGCACGGTGTAGTCGTAGGACATGGCCACGCAGCGCTCGCCCGCGATGGCGCCCACTCCGCCCACGAGCCCGTCAGCCGGGGTCCGGGCGATCAGCTCCTCCTTGGCCCGGCGCCGCTCCTGGGCGGCGAACATGAGCGGGCCGTACTCGACGAACGAATCCGGGTCCAGGAGGTCGGCCAGGTTCTCGCGGGCAGTGCGGCGGCCGAGGTCATGGCGCTTGGCCACCGCCTCCGGACGCGCCGGGTCGAGGCCGACGGCGTGGCGCTCGTGTACCTGGTGGAGATCGTCGCGCTCGCCCGCCTGCTCGGAGTCGGCAGGACGCGCCGTCGGTGCGGCGCCGTTCGGGTCACCCAGCACGGCGAGGAGCTGACCCTCCTGTACCGAGTCACCGGGGGCGACGGTGATCTCCTGCAGTGTCCCGTCATTCTCGGCCACGAGTTCGTGCTCCATCTTCATGGCCTCGAGCACGATCACGGGCGTCCCGGCACTCACGATGTCATCGATGCCATGCGGCACCGAAACGACGGTGCCGGCGAACGGCGCCAGCAGATTCATCGGGACATCATGCCGCGCGAGCGAGCGCGGCGAGCATCTCGTCGGGGGACGCGTTGTCGCTTGCGTCCTGGGCGAGCTGCGAGAACAGCACCTCCCCGCCGGGCGCGATGACCATCGCTGCGCCGAGCTGGGCGGGGTGGCCGATCGTTTTGCCCTGCCTGACACCCCGGCCGAGCACGGCCGGGATGGCACGAAGCGCCACCTTGGGGCCGATCAGGCCGCCGATGCTGGCCATCTTGGCGGCGATCGCCTTATAGCTGGCCCGCCGCTCGTCAGCCAGCACGGGAAGCTCGAGCTTCAGGTGCTCGCGGAAATGGGCCGCGTCGGCGGGGGTGGCCTGGCCGATCAGGACGACGTCTGCACCCGCGCGGGTGAACTCGTCCCGGGCGCCCTGCAACTGCAGGGCGTGGGCGCGGCAATACAGTCAGCCGTAGTGGCGAAGCCAGACCAGTGCCACCGGCCGCTCGCGCCACAGGTCTCCGAGGCGGACGGGGGTGCCCTCGTGGTCGGGGAGCGTGAGGTCTTCGAGTGCGGCGGGCGTCATGGCCAGCCGAGTCTATTCTTGCGGCGATGAGCGGAGCGCCGAAGCTTTTGTGGGAGCCCTCCGCAGCGCGGATGGAGCGCGCGGTATTGACCCGCTACATCGAGTGGCTGGGCCGGACGCGGGGCCTGGAATTCGACGACTACGCGGCGTTGTGGCAGTGGTCAGTCGACGAGCTCGAGGAATTCTGGGGCTCGGTGGTTGAGTTCTTCGACGTTCGATTTGACGTGGCCGGGGATGCGGTGCTGGCCCGACGGGAGATGCCGGGTGCCGCTTGGTTCCCGGGCGCACGGGTCTCATATGCGGAGCACATCTTCCGGGGCAAGCGTGACGAGGACGTGGCCATCCGCCACGCCTCGGAGCTGCGCCCGCTCGACGCCTGGACCTGGGGGCGGTTGCGTTCGGAGACGGCGGCCATCGCCGCCGGGCTGAGGGCGCTCGGGGTGGGTGAGGGCGATCGGGTTGTGGCCTACATGCCGAACATCCCCGAGACGGTGGCCGCATTCCTGGCCTGCGCGTCGATCGGGGCGGTGTGGTCCTCGGCGGCGCCGGAGTTTGGGGCTCGCAGCGTGGTTGATCGCTTCGCCCAGGTGGAGCCGAAGGTTCTGCTGGCCGTGGACGGCTATCGCTACGGCGGCAAGGACTTCTCGCGCCGCGAGATCGTGCAGGCGATCGCGGCTGAGATTCCGTCTCTGGAGCGCGTGGTGTGGCTGGGTTATCTCGACGGCAGCGGCTGGGAGGAGGGCTTTCTGGGCTCGGGCGCCGAGCTGACGTTCGCGTCGCTGCCGTTCGACCATCCGCTGTGGGTGCTGTACAGCTCGGGCACCACGGGCCTGCCCAAGCCCATCGTGCATGGCCAGGGCGGGATCCTGGTTGAGCAGGTCAAGAAGATGAACCTGCACCTCGACGCCCAGGCCGGGGACCGCGTGTTCTGGTTCTCCACCACCGGCTGGATGATGTGGAACTTCCTGGTCGGCGTGCTGCTGACCGACGCGTCGATCGTTCTCTACGACGGCAACCCGGGACACCCCGATCTCGGGGTCCTGTGGGATCTGGCGCAGGAGGCCGGGATCACGACCTTCGGCACGAGCGCGGCATTCATCGCGTCGTGCATGAAGGCGGGCGTCGTGCCCGGTGACGGGCGGGATCTGAGCGCGCTGGGTGCGGTCGGGTCGACCGGCTCGCCGCTGTCCCCCGAGGGATTCGACTGGGTCTACGACCAGCTCGGCGCCGACACGTGGCTGTTCTCGACCTCGGGCGGGACGGACATGTGCACGGCGTTCGTGGGCGGGGTGCCGCTGCTGCCGGTGTATCTGGGTGAGCTCCAGGCGCGGTCCCTGGGGGCGAACGTGCAGAGCTGGGACCCGGACGGGAAGCCGCTGGTGGACGAGGTCGGCGAGCTCGTGATCACCGAGCCGATGCCGTCGATGCCCGTGTTCTTCTGGGGGGACGAGGACGGCTCGCGCCTGCGGGATTCGTACTTCTCGATGTATCCCGGCGTGTGGCGGCACGGTGACTGGATCGAGATCACCTCCCGGGGCACGGCCGTGATCTACGGGCGCTCTGACTCGACGATCAACCGCGGCGGCGTGCGGATGGGCACGAGTGAGATCTACCGGGCCGTGCTCGCGATCCCGGAGGTTGTGGATGCGCTGGTGGTTGACCTGCCGAGAGATGGCACGGACGGCTGGATGCCGCTGTTCGTCGTGCTCAGACAGGGGGCCGAGCTCGATGACGAGCTCGTGGCCGCCATCCGCCGGCGGGTCCGGGAGGACTGCTCGCCCCGCCACGTCCCGAACGAGATTCGACAGATCGACGCCGTCCCGCGGACGCTGTCTGGCAAGGTGTTGGAGGTGCCCGTAAAGCGGATCCTGACCGGAACGCCGGTTGAGAAGGCGGCCAGCCGCGAATCGCTGGCCAATCCCGAGGCGCTGGACTATTTCGTGGAACTGGCCAGCACCCTGTGATGGCCGGCCTCTTAGGAACTTCTTCCGTGACTCTGAAAGGTTCCTCACTGATGGGTGGTCAACTGCTACGGGTAGCTAACGTCAGTCAGGAGATGAGAACACAGTCATGAAAAGCATCAGCCGATGGATTCCAGTCATCGGCGGCGCAGTTGCGGGGGGAATCATCGCGCTGGTCGTCGCCAGCGGATCGGGCTCGACCCACACCGTGACCACCACCGTCGAACGTCCGTCCCAGCAAGCCGCTCTGCCGGCTTCGTTCAGCAAGAGCAGCGGGATGACGGTCAATCAGATCTACCGCGCCGCCAGCCCCGGCGTGGTCGATATCGTCGTTACGGCCGAGAGCAAGGCTCCGGGTTTCGGGTTCTTCGGCGGGAACGGGTCCTCCACGCAGAAGACCGAGGGTGAGGGCGCCGGTGTGGTCTATGACACCAAGGGCGACATCCTCACCGACGAGCACGTTGTTGCCGGTGCCACCTCAGTCAAGGTGAACTTCCAGAACGGCCACAGCTATTCGGCCAAGGTCCTGGGCACCGACCCGTCCACCGACGTTGCCGCGATCCACGTCAACGCGCCGACCTCCGAGCTTCACCCGATCCCGCTGGGCAACTCCGATGACGCCCAGGTGGGCGATCCGGTGGTGGCGATCGGAAGCCCGTTCAGCCTCCCTGAGACCACCACGACGGGGATCGTAAGCCAAACGGGCCGGAGCATCACGGCCCCGAACAACTACACGATCCCGAATGCGATCCAGACCGATGCGGCGATCAACCCCGGTAACTCGGGTGGTCCGCTGCTCGACGCCAGCGGTCACGTGCTCGGCCTCAATGACCAGATCGAGACCAACAACTCAACCGCGACCGGCCAGGGCTCAAGCTCCGGCGTCGGGTTCGCCATCCCGTCGGACACCGTCCAGCGGATCGCCGGTGCGATCATCGCTGGGCACCCGATCAAGCACGCCTACGTCGGCGTCGAGCTCTCGCCCGCGTCAGCCGGTGGAGCGGAGATCGCGCTCGTTCAGTCCGGGACTCCGGCCGCCACGGCCGGCCTGAAGAACCATGACGTGATCACGGCGGTCGACGGCAAGACGATCACCTCGACCGATCAGTTCATCGCCCTGGTCAACAATGACCTGCCGGGTCAGACGGTGACCATGACGATTCGCCGCGCCGGCCATACCTTGAACGTCAAGGTCAAGCTCGGCACACGTCCGGCCTCCACCCCCTCCGGAGGCTAGGGAAGGACTCACCCCCGGACGCGCGTCAGACGCTCGCGGCCGCTGCCACACGACGGCGGCGGGTCGCGAGCGTCAGCGCGAGCCCGCCGAGCGCCACCACGGTCATGAGCCCGGGGCCCAGGGCGCCGTGGCCGAAGGCATTGGCGATCACGTAGGCGCCGGCGCCGAACAGGCCGGCCGTCGGGAGCGTCACGACCCAGGCCAGGGCGATGCTTCCGGCCACTCCCCAGCGGACGGCTGACAGGCGCTTGGCCGCTCCGGCCCCCATGATGCCGCCCGAGATGACGTGCGTCGAGGACAGCGGGTAGCCGAGGTGGGATGAGACGAGGATGACCACGGCGCCCGTCCCCTGGGCGGCGAAGCCCTGGGCGCTGTCCATCTTGATGATGCGGCTGCCGACGGTGCGGATGATCCGCCAGCCGCCCGCGTAGGTGCCGAGCGAGATCGCCGAGGCGGCACATATGACCACCCAGGCCGGGACGTTCGCGTGCTTCGCGCTGAGTGAGCCGTGGGCGACCAGGGCGAGGGTGATGACCCCCATCGTCTTCTGCGCGTCATTCGTCCCATGGGCCAGCGCCAGCAGAGAGGTGGTGACGAACTGCCCGACCCGGAACCCGCGCGTCACGGGGCCGGGACGGCGACGGCCGAGCACCAGGTAGATGACGATGATCAGGACCCCGGCGCCGATAAAGGCGGTCACCGGGGCGATTACGGCCGGGATCACCACTTTGGTGATGATCGCGGTCCCCTTCACCCCGGATGAGCCCACCGCCGCCAGCATGGCTCCGATAACGCCCCCGATCAGGGCGTGGGATGAGCTCGATGGCAGGCCGTAGGCCCAGGTGATCAGGTTCCAGATAATCGCGCCCACCAGTCCGGCAAAGGCGATCGTCTCGGTGATCTTGCCCGCGTCGACGATTCCCGTGGCCACGGTGGCGGCGACCTTCAAGGAGATGAAGGCGCCGGCGAAGTTCAGCAGCGAGGCCAGCGTTATCGCGGTCCGGGGCGCCAGGGCGCGGGTCGAGATCGCTGAGGCGACTACGTTCGCTGTGTCATGGAAGCCGTTGGTGAAATCGAAGGCCAGCGCGGCGACGACGACGATGACGAGCAGTAGGTCACTGTGCACGGACCGTGCACCCTAAGGGACGACGGTGGGGTCATGGCGCGTGCCCGGATGAACGGTCGGGCGCGTCAGGTCGTCACGTTGGCGGCCCAGGCCAGCGTGCGTTCCATCAGCTCGCGGTGGACGCTTCGGGTGCGTCCTGTCCGGCGGGTCCAGGAGCCGTCCTGAGCCAGCGTCCAGGCGTTCGTGTCGTCGGCCAGGCAGCGCTCGAAGGTGTCCTCGAGCTCGGCCTGCAGGTCAGCCGTCTCGATCGGCACCAGCAACTCCACACGCGTGTCAAGGTTGCGAGGCATCAGATCAGCCGAGCCGATGTAGTAGATGTGCTCGTCGCCGCGGTGGAACGAGTAGATGCGGGAATGCTCGAGGAAACGTCCCACCACCGAGACGACGTTGATCGTCTCGCTGACCCCGGGGATCCCGGGACGCAGACAGCAGATCCCACGCACGTTGAGGTCAATGGGCACCCCGGCCTGAGATGCCCTGTACAGAGCCTCGATGATCTGCTGATCGACGAGAGAGTTCATCTTCATGACGATCCGGCTCGGCTCGCCGGCCCGATGCGCGTCGGCGGTTGACTCGATCTCGGCGATCAACGGCTTTCGCATCCAGGTTGGAGCGATGAGCGCCTTGCGCTGCGGCTCGGGATGGCCGTATCCGGTCAGCGTGTTGAACAGGCTCGCGACCTCGTCACCGATTTCAGGATCGGCCGTGAAGAGCCCGAAATCCTCGTACAGACGCGCGTTCTTGGCGTGGAAGTTGCCGGTGCCGACCATCACGTAGTTGCGCACGCCCCCGCGTTCGCGACGCACGATCAGGATCGCCTTGGCGTGCGTCTTGAGCCCTGGAATCCCATGTACGACGTGAGCGCCCACCTCCTCCAGGGCTCGTGACCAACGGATGTTCTGACGCTCATCGAAGCGCGCCTTGAGCTCCACCAGGCACACGGCCTGCTTGCCCTTCTCGGCCGCTTCGATCAGGGACGGGACGAGGGCAGAGTCATCCGAGGTCCGGTACACGGTCATCTTGATCGCCAGTACGTTGGGATCCTCGACGGCCTGCTTGACGAAGCGCTCCACGCTGGAGGAGAAAGACTGGTACGGATAGTGGACGAGCACATCACCGGCGCGGACGGCCCGGAACATGTCCGGGTGGGGGTCGACATCGCTGCCGGAGAGGCTCAGTCCGGTCTGGGCCACGGGCGTCCACGATTGCTGGCGGAGCTCCGGTTTGCCATCGACGGAGGCGATCTGCCACAGGTCGCCCATGTCAAGCAGGCCCTCGACGTCGTAGACCTGCACCTCGTCCACGGCCAGCCATTCGATCAGGCGGCTGCGGAGGGCGGGGTCCATGCTGGCACCGACCTCGAGCCGGACAACCTCCCCGAAGCGCCGGCGCCGAAGTTCGTCCTCGACGGCCTGAAGAAGGTCATCGGCCTCATCGGAGACCTCGAAGTCGGCGTCCCGGGTGACCCGGAACAGGTCATAGCTGAGGATCTCCATCCCTGGGAAGAGGGCGTCGAGGTGCTTGGCCATGATGTCCTCGAGCGGGATGAAGACGTTCTTGTCGATCTCGACGAAGCGCGGCAGGACCTCCTTGGGCACCTTCACGCGCGCGAACGCCTCGTGTTCGAGGTCAGGGTCGTGCAGCCGCACGATCAGGCTCAGAGACAGGTTTGAGATGTAAGGGAAGGGGCGCCCGGCCCCGACGGCCAGGGGCGTCAGCACGGGGAAGATCTGCTCACGGAAGTGGCGGTCGATGACGTCGGCCGGGGCGCCGGACTCCTCGCAGGTGGTGATCCGGATGCCCTCGGCGGCGAGCGCCGGGCTGATCGTGTCCGAGAACTGACGCGCGTGCCGGCGATCGAGGTCACGGACGGTCTCGGCGATCCGCTCGAGCACCTCGGCCGGGGAGAGGCCATCGGGGCCCCGGGCGTCAATCCGAGCTTCGAGCTGGTCATGGACGCCCGCCACCCGGACCATGAAGAACTCATCCAGGTTGGTGACGAAGATGGCCAGGAACTTGAGCCGCTCGATCAGCGGCAGGTTCTCGTCCTCGGCCAGCTGGAGGACGCGGTCATTGAAATCGAGCCACGAGAGCTCACGATTCAGATACAGCGAATGGGATTTGAGGTCGACCGAGCCGTCAGAGGCCGCCACGGCCTGGTCAGTGCCATTCTCCTCGGCGTCGGCGTCGAATTCAGTCTCTGTGGCTTGCTCGCTCATGCCCGTCCCTCACGCCACCCGCTCGGCGGCGGCAATCGCGGAGAGCTCGGCGGGCCGCATCAGCGTGATGAGCTCGCCCTTTTGCACCGCGGCCAGGCCGCCCTTGCGCATTCGCGCCTGGGCGCCCGTGAGGTCATGCAGGGTGAGGGTGAACGAGGGATCGTGGCCGACGAGGAGCACGTCACCGAGTCCGGCGCACAGGGCCTCGACCTCGAACGGCTCGCCCGACAGCCGTGGCTCGACCGTGACCTCCACCCCCAGCGGCGTGCAGGCCAGCTGGGCCGTCTGCACGGCCCGGAGCTTCGGGCTGGACAGGCAGGCGTCGAGGTTGACGCCGAGGCGCTCCAGCGCCCGGCCGGCGTCCTGGGCCTGCTGAATGCCGCGCTCGGTCAGAGGGCGCTCGTCGTCGGGAAAGCCGTCGGCGGCGTCAGCGTGGCGAAGCAACCAGAGCATGCGTGAACTGTACGACGCACGCAAAGTGGGGTGGGTACGGACAGCCCGGACATGGCCCCCGGAACGGTATGGGCCGCGGGTCAGGCCAAGGTGAACGAGCGGTGAAAGACGGTCAGCCGATCAGCAGGCGGCGCCCGAATACGCGCTCGAACGCCTCGCCGTCGCCGTAGCGTTCGACGCTCCAGCGAGGCAGCGTGAGGTCTCCGGCGGCCTCGAGGTGAAGGTCGACGCCGTGGCCGTTGGCTCTCAGCCGCGCCTCGGAGACTGACTGGTCGCGACCGCGCTCGAGATGCTCGGACAGGCGGAGAATGACCGCGCAGCGGTCGAGCAGCGCCTCGTCGCCGGCGTCGGTCAGGGGCTCGATATCTCCGAGCTTGGGGACGCCCTTGCGGTGATAGCGGCTCATCTGCGCGATCAGCGCCCGCTCGCGGGGGTCGAAGCCCGGCAGCTCGGCAGTCTCGATCAGGTACCGGGAGTGCTTGTGGTGATCGTCATAGGAGATCGTCATGCCGACGTCGTGCAGCATCGAGGCCGCCCACAGCAGTTCGCGCTCGCCGTCGCGCGGCTCGAACAGCTCCTGCGCCACCAGCGAATCGAACATCTGGAGAGACAGCCGGGCCACGTGCTCGACATGGTCCAGGTCAGACTCGTACTGGATGGCGAGGTTCCGTACCGCCGCCTGGCGGACGTCGGGGAACAGGGGCTCCTGGCCGTCGAGGAGAGTCTGGGCCAGGAAGACTCCCTCGCGCAGGCCGGCCTCGGTCACCTCGATGCCATCGAAGCCGCCGAGCTCGACCACCGTGCTCAGCACCACGGCCGCGGCCAGGATGATGTCTCCCCGCCCGGGCTTGATGCCGGCCAGGCTGCCGCGATCCTCGCTTGGGAGCCCGGCCAACATGCCGATCAGCTCCTCCAGAGCGTCGGGCCGGATGACAAATCCCTGGACGCCGAGGTCGATCGGGCCGCTGAAGGACTGGGCCGCCGCGGCCAGGTTTCGCACGGCACCACCGATTCCGACCAGCCGGCTCCCGGAACTCGAGAGCCAGCCGAGGTCCTCGAGCGCCGTGGCCACGTGATCGCGCAGCCGCGCGAGCTCCTTCTTCTTGGCTGGCCCGGATCCGGGCAGGAACTGCTCGGTCATGCGTACGGCCCCGAGCGGGAATGAGGCCAGGCCGCCGGCGTGACGGTCATGAACCTCGATCAGCTGCATGCTGCCGCCCCCGAGGTCGAGGACCACGCCGTCGGTCAGCGTGGTCGTGTTGACGGCGGCCACGTAACCGAAGCGCGCCTCATCCTCCGCCGACAGCGTCTCAATCTGCATGCCGGTGGCGCGCTCGGCATCGGCCAGGAACTGCGCGCCGTTCTCGGCATCCCGGATCGCACTCGTGGCCACCGCGTGCACGTCGTCACCGCCCAGACGGTTGGCGCGACAGAAGCGCTCGAACACGGCCAGCGTCTCGAGACCCCGCTCTATCGCCTCGTCGCTCAGGCGGCCCGTGGCGGCGAGCCCGGCGCTGATGCGGACCGTCTCATATAACTCGTCGGTGAGCTTCCACCATGTCCCCGGAGAGAACGTGAACACCACCAGGCGCCACGAGTTCGAGCCCAGGTCGATGACGGCCACCTGACGGCTGCTCTGCGCGGTGTGGCCCGCCGCGCGCGTCGAACGCCAGCTCACAGATGCATCATGCGACGGCGCCCGGACGGTTTGCCGCCTGCGATCCCGGACTGTGCGAGAAGATCTACGAGCAAGGTCGAGAAGCTGAACCCCCGCGCGGCCAGGCCATGGCCGGTCAGCGGGTTGTAGTACTCGCGGTAACCATCGCGATCGACCGCGTGCGCAAGCGACGCGAGCACGCGATCGGCCTGCTCGCCGTATCCCAGCTCCCGCATCGCGGGGACGAGCAGCCAGGCGGTGTTCATCCATGACGGTCCACGCCAGCAGCGCCACAGCGCGAAGCCGGGCTTGAACGTGGGCTCCTCGAGCGACACCGAGGGGATCCCACACGGAGCCAGGTAGCGCCGGGGGTTAAGCAGGTGCTCTTCGACCAGCCGGCGCCGGACGTCATCCGGGAGCCCATCGAGGGCGAGGGGGGCCAGGGCGGACCAGGTTGAGACGCGGATCGGCTGCTCACGGCCTCCCGCGAGGTCGAAGAACAGCCCCGTGCGCTCGTCATAGCAGCGCTCGAGCAGGGCAGCCTCTGTCCGCTCGGCCCGCGCCGCATACACCGCCCCCTGCTCGCGATCCAGGCGGGCCAGCGCGCGGAGCGACAACGCGTAGAAGACGTTGACCAGCACGTCCTCCACGTGCTCGTCGTAACGGGCGGCGATCTCGTGGGCGTCATACCCGAGCCGGCGGTAGCGCTCGATCAGCCACCAGTAGCCGGCGCTGTCGTGGCGCATCCAGCCGAAGACACGGTCGTACTTGGGCGAATCATCGAGCCCGGACTCGTCCGGGTAGATGGTGGTCAGCAGGCCGTCACCATCGACGTCGCGCTGGGCGGCCAGCCAGTCGTAGTGCAGGCGGAGCTGGGGGAGGCCCTCCTCGGCGAATCCGGGCTCGTCGGGGGAAGCGAGGGCCACCTGCTCCCAGGCCAGCGCAGCCAGGGGCGTTTGGATAGTCGAGGTGGCCGAGGCTCCGAAGACGGTGTGAGTTCCGTAGAAGGGAGCCCGGCGCCAGTAGGCGGGCCGGTCCCAGAACGAGGTGTGGGGGATGAAGCCGTCCAGCCGGCCGGCCCGGATCAGCGTGCGGAGCTCGGCCCGGGCCCGGGCGGGGTCGAAATGGCACCAGGCGATCGCGTGAAAGCAGGAGTCCCAGTACCACTGGTGGCGGTAGCGCGGGGTGGCCGGGCAGGTGAAAGCAAACGGAACCCCATCGCTTGAGCGATGACCCTCGCGCCAATTGGCTCGCAGCACCCGCTCGGCGCCCGCCCGGAGGCGGCGGGCCACGGCGGCGTCAAGCGGCAAGGTCGTCGTACGTGATCGCTTCCCGGCCGCGGCCCAGCTCGAGCAGCGATTCGAGGGTGGTTACGTGGCTCGGGAGCTCGAAGTCGGCGGGGTGAACGTCAACCCGGAGCAGCCGGCTGCCGCCGGCCCGAGCGGCGGCCCGGACCACCAGCGGCGAAAGGCTGCGCTTGAGCGGAGTCGAGTTGCCCAGACACAGGGCGTGGGCTGGGATCCGGCCCGCGGTGCATGTGCGCACCGAGCGCAGGTCAGCGAACCAGTCAAACGAGCCGGCCAGAACCGAGCGGAGCGCGCGAGTGTAGGCGTAGCCCGGGGCGACGAACCCGCGGGGCTCGAGTTCAACGTCGCGCAGCAGGCGGCGGCCGACCTCGACCCGGCGCGCTGCCTCGCCCGGACCCAAGCCCGGGAACTCGGCCGCGGGACCGCCCTGCCACCTCGCCAGGGTGCTTCGCGGCCAGCGGGCGGGGGCGGTCGCCTTATGGGCCAGCCCGTGCTGCGCGATGGCGTCACCGGCGGCCACCCGGCTTCGGAGCCAGGCCGTCAGGCGGGGCGCGCGGGGACCGAGCGGATGCAGTTCGGCGGCGGGAATCACGAGCAGCGTCACGCGGAGCACGTCACGGTCGAGCAGCCATTGCCGGATCTCCCTCGAGCGCTCGTACGAACGCGGCTCGACATCGTGGATGGCGACCGCCAGCGCGCCGTTCACAGAGCCCTCTTGGCTTCGCCCTCGCCTAGAAGCCGTTCCAGGTCGGCGAGCTCGGCGGCGAGCTGGGCGTCCCAGCCGTGCCGCGCGGCGAGCCTGGCCCCGGTCGCGGGGTCCGGCCGCTTGCGGCGGGCTCGCTCGATGGCACGGCGCAGATCGGCGCTGTCCCCGGCGGTGAAGGTCTCGACCAACCCGCCGAGCAGCGCCGCCGAGGGCGTCGTCGCGGCCGTCACCACCGGCGTCCCGCATGCGGCCGCCTCGAGCGCGGCGAGTCCGAATGTCTCGTGTGCGCCTGGGAGCACGACGCAGCGCGCGCCGGCGTAGGCGAACGCGAGCTCCTCCCGGTCCTGGATGTAGGGCGTGAAGCGCGTGCGGGGTGGCAGGCCGAGCTGGCGGGCTCGTTCACGCAGTGCGTCACCGGCCGGACCCGTGCCGACCAAGGTCAGAGGCCACGGCTGCACCGTGCCGGCCGCCGCCTCGAGCAGCTCTCCCACTCCCTTCTCGCGCGAGAGCCGGCCCACGTAGAGGACGTGGTCACCGCGGGGGATCCCGACGCGGGGGCCGAAGGCGGGGTCAAGGCCGAGGCGCAGCCGGATCGTCGATACCCGATGCGTGTCGTGAGCGGGGTCGACGACTGACATTACGGCGTCCACATCAAGGTAGGCCCGTCGATACCAGCGTCGTAGAGCCCCGGCGTAGAGCCCGTGCGGGCCTGGGATGCCGGCCGCCTGTAGCGCGGCCGAGGAGTGGTGGACGGCGATCACCAGGGCCCCGGTCTCGTGCGCGGTGCGGCTGGCCAAGCGCGGGGTCCAGAACGGGTCATGCAGGAGAACCACGTCGGGCCGGAGCGAGCGCAGCGTGGCCTGCAGATCAGAGCCCCCGATCGGGACCCGATAGCCGTTCGAGGCGGCCAGCCTGAGCGACCGGTGCTCGTGACGTCCGCCTCCGATGTCGGAGGTCGACCGCCCGGGGATCACCAGGTGGTGCTCGAACGCCCGTGTGCGAGCGGCGAACCGAGCCTTGGCCTCCAGATACGTTCGGATGCCGCCGCTGCGCTCGCCGTAGAACATGGCCACGTCGGCGATCCGCAGCGGACGGCGCGAGCGGCGGGCCCGCGAGGGGCGGCTGTCTGCCGTCGAACGCGGCAGGAGCGCCACAACGCTGCTCAGCTCGCTCATCACCGACAGATTCGCCATTCACCCGGTCCGGGCCGTGATGGAACAGCCAAGTTCCTGTGATCAGGATGTGAAGAACGTCTATCGCGCAGGCGCGGCGCGCCGGCCCGGTCAGGCGGGTGCGAGCGGCTCTTCGCGGATGACGCGAATCGCGGTCAGGACCACCAGCACGGTCATCAACACGGCGCTCGAGACGCACCACTGACAGATGGCCTTGATCGTGAACAGCTCACGGTAGGTGAGGTACATGCTGAACAGGAAGCCGATCAGCGCGATGCCGAAGGCGGCGATCCGCCCCATCTCGCCGCGGATCAGGAGCGTGCCCAGGATCCCGATGTACCCGGCCAGTCCGAGCACCGCCACCGGGACCCCGTCGAGCTTGGCGTAGCGCGATGACTGCACCGTCTCGCAGCCGCCGCTCGACAGGCAGAGAATCTTCAGCCCCTCGTAGTGCACGTAGGTCAGGTAGCCGGCGATCCCGACGCCGATAAGGGCCAGGACGAGGACCGCGATCCGCAGGCGACGGTCAGTGTCGGCGCGCGTGCGAACCCTCTCAGCGGCCGTCACCGTGGTCACGAGACCTGCTTGATCGCGTTCTGCAGATCGGAGTAGCTGGGGACGCTCGACGACGGCGAGGATTGCTTACCGGTCGGGCCCCTGAAGACGAGCGTCGGGGTGCCGGTCACCCCGAGGGTGGTACCGGCCTGCCCATCGGATAGCACTTGGGTGCCCAGTGCCCCATTGTTGCGGTCCGCCTCCCATTTGGTCAGGTTCAGACCGGGGATCTGTTGGGCCAGACCCTGGAGGTAGTTCTCAGTTACGTACCCCGTGTCCTCGGTGCCCTGCTCGTGGTAGAAGAGCTCGGTGTAGTTCCAGAACCGGTTCTGCATGCCGGCGGCCAGCGCCGCCACCTGCTGGGTCTTGAACACCGTGGGGTCGTGGGTGGCGGTCTCAAACGCCTTGTAGACAACCTGCACCTTGCCCTGCCGGACATCCTTGGCCACCAGCTGCGGGAACCCGCCGTTGAGCGTGAAGTCCTGGCAGATCGGGCATTCGAGATCGCCGAAGTAGGTCATCGTCACCGGCGCCTTGGGGTTACCCAGGCGGGCTCCGGACTGCGGAATGCCGGCCAGGAGCGAGCTCACCGCAGCAGCGGAGTTCTTGGCCGCCGTGCTGTTGGGCTTGGGGGCGGCCTTGTTGGCACCGCCGCTGGAGACGGCGATCAGAACGGCGACCACGGCGATCGCGGCCAGAACCACGCCGCCCACCATTCGCAGGCGCCGCTCTCTCCGTTCGCGCTCGTGCCGAGCCTGTTCCTCGGCCAGACGGCGCGCGCGGGCTTCTTCCTTTTGCTTGGTGCGCGAGGCCATGTCAGATCGTGAGCAGGATGAGGACGCCGACTACAACAGGACGCCCCCTTGCCGTTTCAGGATAGCGATGAAGACCAACGCGCAGTCCCGTCAACTGAGCTCTCTCAGGGTGCGCTCGACATCCTGTGGGAGGAACGGCCACAGGAATAGCGCCCGTTCGTGGCCGGTGGGGTCGATCACGTACGCAGCTTCGGTGTGGATGATGTACCTGATCGTGGTCCGGGCAACCCGCTTGGTCGTTATCGATACGCCGATCGAATAGTGCTTCCAGACCGCCGCGAGCTCGGCGCGCGGCCCGACTGCCCAGTGCCACTGCGCCACCAACGACCACTTGCGCTCGTCCTGCCGGAGGTTCGCCCGGGCGTCTGCCGGCGGGTCCACGCTCACGGCCAGGATCGCCGGCCGCTGCGATGCCGGCATCTGCCCGACGACATGATTGAGCAGGTGCGCCTCGAGCGGGCAGAGATTGCGGCACAGAGGGTCGACGAACGTCAGGATCACCGAGCGTCCGCGATAGCTAGCCATGGACACCTTCCGTCCCTGCTGGTCACGGAGCACGAAGTTCGGCGCCAGGCGCTGGCCGGCGCGCCATGTGAAGGGCGGGGGCGAGGGAACATCTGCGGCCGGCTCGGACGCAGCGGGTGAGCTGCGGCTGACAAGCACGATCGGGATCCCCAGCGCCAGGATGAGCAACGCGGCTGACCCGGACACGGCCCAGCGCAGCGGAATCGGCCTCGGCCGGAGCCGCAGGAGGACCAGAATGAGCGCACACAGGACCGCGATCGTCGCGCCGATGATCGCGAAGGGTGCCAGGCTGGTGCTTCGGCTGGCCGGGCGTTTCCGGGCCGGAGTCAGATCTGCTGCGGGTGAGAGCTTTACGCCCGCTGCGGCAGCCAGCTGGCGAACCGCGGCTTGGCCGGCTGCGGCGAGCGCGTCAGGACCGCTGGCAATTCGTATTCCGGCCACGAGGCGATACTCGGAGGACGCTCGGTGTCCCGGCCAGTTGACCCCGAACCCGTTCGGCATGACAACCAACAGGTGCTGCTTGTAGTTCAGGCCCAGCTCGAGTCCCAGGAAGCGCGCGTAGAGAGCCGGCTTGCGCCACAGGGCGGTGACGGAGCCGAGGTCGTATTCGGTGGAGACGACGGCCACTCTGATCGGGAAGCCGGCCCGGTTGGCCGCCGTGACCAGGTTGACGAGGCGGCGCTGCTCCGGCGACTCCGAGCTCGACTGGGAGGTGAGGAACACCTGCCGACCGACCAGGTAATCGCTCGCCGGGTCACCGTCGCCGCGGGCGCTCGAGGCAAACGCCGCCAGCCCCACGGCAACCATTACCAGCAGCACGGTCAGCGCGCTGGCTCGCCTGAGGGAGCCGTAGATGGATGCAGAGCAGATCATCGCGATCGGTCGCCCGCTATCCCAGCGTACCTCGCACGAGCAGGATCGCGACTATCAACGCGGCCATGCCGGCGCCTAGCGCAAATACGGAGGCCAGCAGGCGGAGCCTGATCGCGCGCGCCGAGGTGCGTGGGCCTGGATCATTCATTTCGAGTCACCTCATCCATCGGCTTGGTCGACGATAAGGGCCGTCAGCGGCGGCCCACTTTGGGGCGTGATCTGGAAGCTGAGACCCCACTTGCCCACCATGACGAGCGCGGGAGCGGCCCGGGAGTAGACGCCGGGGCTGATCTCCTTGAGCTGGTACTCCTGGGTGGGCATCTGCATCTCGAGGTGGTTGAAGGTCAGCGTGACGTTGGCGCCGCGCACAGGTTGTCCGCCCTTCGTGATCCGCAGCGCGAACGAGTCCGGGGCGGCGGCCTTGTTGGGGGAGACCAGTACCTGCAGCTTGTAGCCGGCTCGGTTGACCGTCTCGGCCACCCGTCCGGGGCCGACCTTGGCGATGGCCTGGTTCTCGAGCGCGAACGCGGGCGGCGGGGGCGCCAGGCTTGACAGGAGCGCGGCGGTGAACACGGCGCCGATGACGAGCACGGTTTCAGCGCTGACGAGGTTGCGCAGCAGCCGGGCGGCGGGCGGGCCGAGCTCGGGCCGGTCCCGGGCCGCGACGAGGCGGGGCTTGGAGCGGAACAGATTGCCCGAGGCGATCAGCATGGCTCCGCCCAGGAGACCGGTCTTGACCAGGATCGCCTGCCCATAACCCGTCTCCCACAGGGCGTTGACCGCCGGCATGTGGTCGATCGCTTCGCCGATCCCGGTGGCCCCGAGCAGCAGGACCGAGACGAAGGCCACGTTCGAGAAGCGGGGAACGACAACGGTCAGGCCCGCCACCCGGCGCCCCGCCGGCAGGCTCGCCCACAGCACGAGCAGCCCGATCAGTCCTCCGAGCCAGACGGATCCGGTGACGAGGTGGAGCCAATCGAAGGCCAGTGTGAGGCCCCGAGGGGAGGTCTGGGCGGCGTGGCCGGCCGTGCCCGGGATCACCAGCACCGCCGCTGCGCCAGCCAATGCGCCGCCATACGCTGCCAGCTCTGCGATGGAGCGGTGCTCCCTATCGGGCCGGTCAACCCAGAGGCATATCCAGCCGGCAACGCAGAAGAGGGCGAAGCACAGCTCGAGATCACAGATCGCCCGGCCGAATGCCGTGACCCGATAGAGCGGAACCAACGCGCTCAGGTCGAACACGGAGCGGAGCGAGTCGTTCGCGGTGGAGAAGTCCAGATAGACAGGAATGGCGATCAGACCCACTACGGTCGCCACGACAAAGGCAATCGAGAGCGATCGGAGTCTGACCCCCTCCAAGCGTCGAACCAGTGGCCGGGCGACCAAAAGGCGCAGCACGAGCAGCCCGATCGCCGCCATGACCGACATGAACATCACCCACCGGGCGATCAGGAGCTGCGGCGTCGTGGCGGTGGCCGAGATGTTCGGGATCCGGAACTGCGGGGCCGGTCCGGGATTGGGACCGATGGCGTAGGTGAAGGCGCCGGAGACCGGGTGCCCGTCGACCGATATGGCCCGCCAGTAGATGAGGTACCAACCCTCGGCCAGGTGGGGGCGCAGGGGCACGACCAGCGTGTCCGGGTTGGCCGGGGACCGGCTGACCGGTGCCGTCGTCTCCTGCTTGCCCGCCGGATTGGTGACCGAGATGATCGCGAACCGAGGTTCGACCGCCTCGTCGTAGGTGAGCTGGATGTTCGCGGGTGGCGCATTGAGCACGACGCTCGCCGCCGGGACCGTCTTGACCAGGTACGCATGCGCCTGGGCCGCCCCCGGCAAGATCAGCGCGACCGCAGCCGCGCTGACCGCCCCCGTCAACCACCCCCGAAGCCTCATGCCAGCGTCCGCTCCCGCGAACCGCCAATCAGGGCGAACCCGCCCGCGAGCAGGCCGAGCACACCGATCACCAGGGCGATGATCGTAAGCACGGACACGCCGCCACCACCAAGTGAGGTGGAGGCCTCGATCGTCGGCGCCGGCGCGGCCGACGATTCCGGACCGGCCCAGTTGACGATCGAACCGTCGGAGTAGGTCTGCTCGACCTGGAAGGTGTACGTCTTGGCCGACGCGGGCTGAGCCAGGAACTGGAACAGCGAGTCCTCCCCTGTCGGTGTTTTACCCCCGGTCCAGGTGACCTTGGTCACAACCGCGCTGTCACCTGAGCCGGTCTGAGCCACGCTCATGTGCCAGCCCGCCGGCGGCGGAGCGAACGAGTCGATCCCAAATCCATTCGGGACGGTCATGACGATCTTGCTTGTGGTCAGCCCGCTCTTCTCGGTCGGAACGGCCAGGCTGTAGAGCTGCAGCTTGCCGGACACCGACACCGCCGGACTGACACGGGCGTGGGCGGACGAGCTCGCCGGCAGGATGACCGCGACGACGAGCGTGAGCAGGACGGCCATCGGCGCCAGGCGCCGCGGCGATAAAGGTCTGATGGGCACTTGATGCTTCTCCTTGCCTAGGGGTTGAGCAGGCCACGGACGGCTTGCCCGAGGCGTGCGTCGGCGAGATCCGCTACTGATTCGGAAACGACGTGCGGTCGTGAATCAGCGCGGCGGGCCGCGACCCGACCACCCCTCAGCCAGGGGCGAGAGGCGAGGCAGCAGGAATGAGGGCGGCCTGGGCGTTGCGAGGGGGCGCGGCGGATGTTCTGAGATCGCACCCGCGCGACGCGCGACCTCCTCGAGCACCCACCGGGCGCCGTGGAAGAAGGCGGCGAGGACCAGCCCGATGCACCCGGCCACCGGGATCGCCCACCAGCCGCCGTACCCGAACACGCCGGCGAGTCCCGCCGGATGGCCGGTGAGGAACAAGCCCTCGAGGAGCTCCTGCGTGGCGTAGATGGCGATCAGGCAGACCGAGCAGACCAGCCACAGGCCGGCCAGCGAGAGCGTGAAGCGAGGCGCTGAGGTCTGCCCCGACAGGGCCCGGCCCAGGCTGCAAAGGAATCCGCCCACGGCGACGGCGATCAGGAGCACGATCCACGGTACGAGCGAGTGCAGGTAGGAGTGGCCCTGGCGCTCGAGTTCCAGGCTGGCGTTGCCGCCGAACGCGAGCACGTAACGCAGCTGATGGACCGCCAGAGCGGCGGCGGGCACCAGCGAGGCCTTGGTCAAGCCCCGGATCACCGCCCGCCAGTTAGCCCGTGCGGTCATGGCGCAGCCACGATACCGCCCGGCGGTAGCTAAGGCATCGTTTGGCCGGGCTCGCCCTGAGTCAGGAGCGGACGTGAAGCGTGAACGGCGCGGTCAGGATCCTCCCGTGCTGCTTGAGCTGCAGGAAGAGCCTCCACGTGCCGCTGGCCGGCAGAAGCACCCCGACCGTCAGCTTGCCCGGAGTCGCGCGGCCCGTGATCCGGCTGGCCGGAACCCCCGGGAGGCTCCCGCAGTTGGGTGCGTTGGGGGCGCAGATGTGGGTGTGGAAATAGTCAAGCGACCCCTCGCGGAAGAAGATCGCGTGCGCCAGGGCGCCGAACCAGGGGACGAAATTGACCTGGTGGCCATGCGGGTCGGTGACGTTGACGTGCAGGAACGTCGCCTGAATAGCGTGGATGGCGGGGTGCGCCTGCATATCGAAGTGGTACCCGTCGACGACCAGGTCTGGTTTGAACGGCGGTAACGGCTTGGGGTGATATGCCCCGGCCACGTGGACGGTGCGGAAGAGCTGGAAGTTCGGCTGCCCGCCTGGGATGTTCGGATAGATGTCGACCAGGACCCGGTACGGGCCGGGAGCCGGGAACGTCACCCGCTGGCGGAGGTAACCGTCCGGCGGGATCGGCGGGTGGTCGTGGATGATGTAGCCCAGGTCATCACGGACGATGATCAGGTGTACACCGGTGTGGGGGCCGGTGCCGGTCTTGTACGTCGTGAGCGTCTTGCCGCTCGGGAGCTGGACTGAGAACGACATCGTGGTCGGGTGCCCGGGCTTAAGCGTCCCCGTGGGGGCGAACCGAGCCAACGTGAACACGCGCGCGGGGGCGACCTGGGGCACCGTCACACCGCCGTTGCTCGAACTAGAGCCGCAGCCGGTCAGGGCGAGCATCAGCGCAGCTACGAGGAGCGCGGCCAGACCCGCGCGGGGTGCGTGGCGCGCGGTCATTTCAGTGCTGCCTTGAGCGCCTGCGCGAGCTCGGTCGTCCCGAAAGCGCCCTCGAGGCGGGCTGTGATGATGCCGCGCCGATTGATCGTGAACAGCCATGGCTCGGTCCGCAGGTGAAATGCCTTCAGCTGCGGGCGCAGGCCCTTGCTCGGTTGGTTGTTCACGTAGACCTCCTCGTGGATGAAGGTGATCCGGTTCCCGTATTGGTGCTGCAGCGCCACCGCGACGTCGGTCACGGGCCCGCAAACGCGCGAGATGCAGAACTGCGGCGTCGAAAACAGCAGTGCGATCGGCTTCTTGCCCAGGACCTGGTTGAAGGACACAGAGTGCATCTGCTCGGGCGGAATCCGGGTTGTGAGCAACGCGGTCTTGCCGGCCACGGTGGAATCGGTGTCGGTGGCGATGTCCGGCGGGCGCTGGCCGACGTCCGGGATCAGCGAGGACGGCGCCACCGCGATCTCACCCGGCGCGCCGATCAGTTTCTTGTTAGCCGTCCGCGTGATCGACAGCACCGTGTAGGTGCCGGCGTGAGCCAGTGGGAGCTGCGTCGCGTAGATGGCCTTGATGCCGCCGGGACCGGAGTTCTGCTTGCTTCGGTATTGCGGTGCGACGCTCATCGGGTCAGCCGGTGCCAGATACGGCCCGGTGGCAGGCGAGGTCGCTGACTTGGCGATATAGACGGCCGTCGGTGCGTAGATGAACTCGCCCGAGTTGGCCGTGAGTCCGAACGCCAGCCGCCGCGTCCCCGGCGTGAACGTGCCGGTGGCGGCGCCGAATTGGGCACTTGACTTCACGAGCTCGCCCAGTTTGGTCAAGGAACGACCGTTCGCGGGCGGGAACTGGCTCAGGCTGGGGTGCTGGGCCGCGGGCAGCTCGGCCACGGCCACGGGCGCCGGCGCCGAAGTCGTGGTCGGGCCGGCCGCGGTGCTGGCCGTCTCGCTCGTGCCGGCATGGCCCGCCGAGGAGGAAGAGGAGGTGGAGCCGCCACAGCCGGCTAGGAGGACCGCGATCAGGAAGGCCAGCAGGACGGCGCGAGGCAAGGACGGGAGCCGCACGGTCAAAGAGGCTACAAGCGAGGTGCCCGAGCCGAGCCGCTCCCCTTTTCCGCCGCTACGTGCATGTAAAGATCCTGTGACCGGGTGCATTGGACAGATTTGTTCCCTATCCGGGTGCATTAGAGTGCGGGCCATGCCGCCTGAGCGCAGCGACACGCTGGCGGGATCCGCCGGGGGACCACAGCGGACCAACCAGCGCCTACGGCTCGCGGTCCTCGACCGCGATCCGGGGTTCATGCAAGTCCTGTCGAACCGTCTCGACACGCTCGGCTGCGAGTACCGCGCCCTGGCCGCGCCGCCCACGATCGAGGTGCTGGTGGCCATGCGGCTGAACGCGCTGGCGCTCGACCTGGCGTTCCTCGGCCCCGGCGGCTGGGATTACCTCGAGCGGGTCTGCTCGCGGCTTCCCGGGCTGGCCGTGATCGTTTGCACGGGACCATCATCGGTGGCCCAACGCGTCCGCGGCCTCCGGCTCGGTGCCGACGCCTGGATGACCAAGCCCTGCCACGCCGAGGAGCTGATCTGCGTGATCGAGGCGGCGGTGAGGCGCCATCGCCGGACCGAGATGCCCGCGCTTGAAGCGGCGTCCCGATTTGGGCAGATCACGGTGCGCCCTGACCTCTATCAGGCCTACGCAGACGACGTCAGCCTTGAGCTCACCGCCCGCGAGTTCGAGATCCTCCACCTGCTCACGGGCTCGGATCGGGTGCTCCGCCGCGAGGAGATCTACGAGCGCGTCTGGGGCTATGCCATGGCCCACGGTGACCGCTCCGTTGACGTGTTCGTCCGCAAGCTGCGTCAGAAGCTCCGGACGGCCTCGCCGGAGTGGAACTACATCCACACCCATTTCGGGGTGGGTTACCGGTTCGCGCCCGAGCCCGAGGGCGCCGGTGAGGAGCCCGATTTCCGGCTGCTTCCGAGCCCGGCCGAGGACGCGGCCGACAACGAGCTCGACGCCGCACTGAGCGCCTGAGCGCGCGTTAGCGCCCGGAGCAGGCGCCGGCGGTCGGGAATCCGGAGTCGGCACCGCGAGAAACGGCTGTGACTCGCCCAGAGTTACAAGTCGTTCACATGTTCGTCACGATTCGATAACGCGCTTCGCGTCTCGTGTGAGCAGCATCCCGCTGCAATGGCGCTCGCGGCCGATCCCCGTCACGAGGTGCTCGAGGTAGGGCCTCTCGAGATCATGCCCGAGGAGCATCTGGCCCGGGCGGGCGGCCGGGCGTTGATGTTGTCGATTCGCGAACTGCGCCTGTTGACCGAGCTTGCCCGCCGTGCTGACCGGATCATGGCCCGCGAAGAGCTGTTCAGCCTCGTCTGGGGGCGTGACATGCGGGCCGGCGAGCGGTCGGTTGACGTCTACGTGCGAAAGCTCCGGGTCAAGCTCGAGGCGGCGCTTCCGGACTGGAGCTTCATCCACACCCACTTCGGATTTGGCTACCGCTTGACGGCGGAGCGAAAACCACACGCCAACGGCTAGTTCACAACTGATTAACACCCTGGCCGACCCCGGGACAGACACTTGCGGGTGATACCAATGAATAAGGAGACAAAAGTGCGTACAAGTCGTATCAGCGCGGTCGCAGTGCTCCTGGCCGCGTCACTGGGGATCGCTGCCTGTGGTTCGAGCAGCAGCAGCTCGTCCAGCAGCTCGGGAGGTGGCGCAGCTTCGTCCTCGAGCTCCAGCTCGAGCGCTGGCCCGGCGACTCTCAACGGCGCCGGTTCGACGCTCGCCGCCCCGATCTACCAGCAGTGGGGGTCGAACCTCAAGTCCCAGGGCCTGACCGTCAACTACAACCCGGTCGGTTCCGGCACCGGCGTCGCGGACCTCCAGACGGCCACGGTTGTCTTCGCCGGCAGCGACCCGGCGTTGAAGCCGACTGACGTCAAGGGGATGAAGGGCCCGGTCCTTCAGTTCCCAGTGGCGTTCGGCGCCATCACCGTGTCCTACAACCTGCCTGGGGTCAAGAGCGGACTCAAGCTCGATGGTCCCACGCTGGCCGAGATTTTCAGTGGCAAGATCAAGACGTGGAACGATCCGGCGATCAAGGCGCTGAACCCGGGCCTCAGCCTGCCCAGCACCGGGATCACGGTCGTGCACCGTTCTGACTCCTCGGGAACCACGAACGGCTTCACCACCTACCTGACTGACGTGAGCCCGACGTGGGCCAAGTCAATCGGCGCCGGTAAGGACGTCAAGTGGCCGGTCGGGACCGGGGCGGCCAAGAACTCCGGTGTCGCCGCTGCGGTCAAGCAGACCACGGGCGCCGTGGGCTACGTGGAGCAGGCCTACGCGCTGGAGAACGGGTTCACCTACGCGGCGATCAAGAACGGATCGAGCTACGTGCTGCCGACGATCGCCAACACCTCGACGGCCGCCAACGGGATCAAGGTCCCGGCCGACCTCGGGATCTCGACGATTGACTCAAAGACGGCGGGCGCGTACCCGATCGTCTCGCAGACGTTCCTCGACGTCTACACGGATCCCTGCAAGAGCGGCGGCGCCAACGCGTCGACGGCCAAGGGTCTGAAGTCGTTCCTGGCCTACGCCTTTGGCGCCGGCCAGCAGACCCTCGGCACGGGCGGCAGCAAGCTGCCGTACGCCCCGCTGCCGGCATCGCTGGCCGCCAAGGACAACGCTCAGCTGTCGAAGCTGAGCTGCAACGGCACGCCGATTTCGTGATCGGCAGCAGGTAAAGGGACTGGTCCTAGTGGAGGCAAGCGCCACCACGGTTTCCGGCGGCCGCTCGGCATTCGAGCGGTCGCCGTTGAGCCGTCTGCCGGATCGGGCCCTGAAGTGGGGGCTGACCGCCCTCGCCTCGCTGATCCTGATCCTGATCGCGTATTTCTTCATACGCCTGATCGGGCAATCGGGGACGGCGCTGAACAGGTTCGGGCTGAAGTTCGTGTTCGGCAACGACTGGGACGTCTCGCGCAACATCTACCACGGGGCGCCGCTGGTGGTGGGGACGCTGATCACGTCGGCGATCGCGCTGATCATCGGGGTCCCGGTGGCGGTGGCCACGGCGCTGTTCATCACCGAACTGTGTCCGCGCCGGTTGCGCACGCCGCTCGGGCTGCTGGTCGACCTACTGGCCGCGGTCCCCTCGGTCGTCTACGGCCTCTGGGGCGTGTTTGTGCTCGGCCCCAAGCTCGAGCCGATCGAGAAGTGGGTGACGAACACCTTCTCGTTCATCCCGTTCATCGGGGGCGCCGGCCAGACGATCACGCCAGGTAACTACTTCATCGCCGGACTGATCCTGGCCATCATGATCCTGCCCATCGTGTCGGCCATCGCCCGGGAGGTGTTGCGGACCGTGCCGGCCGAGCACAAGGAGGCGGCCCTGGCGCTCGGTGCGACTCGCTGGGAGATGATCCGGATGGCGGTCCTGCCGTATTCGCGGCCGGGAATCACCGGCGGGGCGATGCTCGGCCTGGGCCGGGCGATCGGCGAGACGATCGCGGTCGTGTTGGTGATCGGGAACGCCCCGACGATCGGGAGTCATCTGTTCAGTCAGGGCTACAGCCTGGCCGCGGTGATCGCCAACGAGTTCGGCGAGGCCGGCAACTCGAAGATCCACTCCTCGGCCCTGTTCGCCGCCGGCTTGGTGTTGTTCGTCTTGACGCTGCTGGTCAACATCCTCGCTCGCTGGTACGTGGCTCGGGGGACGCGACGGATGCGAGCCACCGGAGAGCCCGCCGGAGGTCTCGAGTCGATCGCCTTGCCGGCAGTAACGTCGAGTCGCCCATGAGCACGATCCAATTTCCTGAGGTCAGCCCGCGGCGGCGGCGCACCGACAGAATCATGCGGGGCGTGCTGATGAGCGCCACTGGTCTGGCCCTGGTGCCGCTGATCCTGATCGTCTACTACCTGCTCTACAAGGGACTGGGAAGCTGGAGCGGGAACTTCTTCACCACGGACCCGAACGGGAACTTTTTCGGCAATCCCGGAGGGATCCGCAGCGCGATTGTGGGCACGCTCGAGATCATCGGGCTGGCCACCGTGATCGCTCTCCCGATCGGCATCGGAGTCGCGCTGTACCTGACCGAGTACGGCAAGGAGTCGAGGTTCGCCAATCTGGTGCGGTATTTCGTCGACGTGATGACCGGGGTTCCGTCGATCGTCTTCGGATTGTTCATCTACATCGTGCTGGTGATCTCCCACGTGGGCGGCAGCTTCACGGCCTGGAAGGGCTCTCTGGCGGTATCGCTGCTCATGCTGCCGATTGTCATCCGTTCATCCGAGGTGGTGCTGCTGCTGGTCCCGAGCAGTCTGCGCGAGGCGGCACTGGCGCTGGGGGCTCCGCGGTGGCGGATCATGCTCCGAGTCGTCCTGCCCACCGCGGCGCCAGGCCTCGTCACCGGCTCGCTGCTCGCCGTCGCCCGCGGGATGGGCGAGACCGCCCCGCTGCTGTTCACGGTGTCCGTGGGCACGGTGCTGACCGGCAGCCTGAGCGCCCAGATGAACACACTGCCGGTCCAGATCTTCAGTGACATCACCTCTCCGCGCAGCGCCGTTGTGGCTCGCGCGTGGGGCGCCGCCCTGACCCTGGTAGCCCTGGTTCTGATTCTCAACCTGGTCGCACGCACGGCCTCGCGAAGGAGCCGCATGACATGATTCCGCCCGACACCAACACCGAGGATCGTTCCACAATGTCAACCGCCGGAGGCTCGCCCGGACCAACCTCAGATACCGCCCCCGATCTCTCCGCGCTGGGCGTCAAAGAGGGCGCCGGACACGCGGTACAGGTCAAGGGCCTGCGAGCTTTCTACGGCGAGCAGGAAGCGGTGAAGGGAATCGACATCCTGTTCCCGGCCAACGAGGTCACGGCGATCATCGGCCCGTCCGGGTGCGGCAAGTCGACCATGGTCCGCTGCATCAACCGGATGCATGAGGAGATCCCGGGTGCCAGGGCCGAGGGCAGCGTGACCCTGGACGACACCGACGTCTACGGTGCTGGCATCGACGTGACCTCGGTCCGCCGGATGATCGGGATGGTGTTCCAGAAGCCGAACCCGTTCCCGACCATGTCAATCTTCGACAACGTTGCCGCCGGGTTGCGCCTGACCGGCGCCAAGAGCGACAACCTACGCGAACACGTCCATCGGTCGCTCCGGGCCGTGGGCCTCTGGGGTGAGGTCAAGAATCGCCTCAACGAGCAGGGCACCGGGCTCTCGGGCGGCCAGCAGCAGCGGCTGTGCATCGCGCGCACGATTGCCGTCGAGCCCGAAGTGATCCTCATGGACGAGCCCTGCTCGGCGCTTGACCCGATCGCCACGCTCAGGGTGGAGGAGCTGATCGACGAGCTCAAGGACCGCTACACGATCGTGATCGTCACCCACAACATGCAGCAGGCGGCGCGAGTGGCGAACTCGACCGTGTTCATGCTCGACGGCGAGGTCGTGGAGCACGCGCCGACCAATGACGTGTTCACCAACCCCAGGGACGAACGCACAGAGCGCTACGTCACCGGCAAATTCGGGTAGGGGGTTCGAGTCATGCAAGAGACACGCCACCAGTTTCGGGAGGACCTCAAGGGCCTCGAGGAGCAGGTACTCGGGGGTCTTGACCTCGTCACTCAACAGCTCGACCGGGCGCTCGAGTCAGTCAGCTACCAGGACGTCGAGCTCGCCACCATGGTCGTGGCCGACGATGACCGGATCGACGGCCGCTACCTCGAGGTGCACCAGGGGATCCTGTCCCTGCTTGCGCGCCAGGCACCCGTGGCCGGTGATCTGCGGATCGTGGCGGCGCTGCTGCACGTGATCCGCTGCATCGAGCGGATGGGTGACCAGTGCGTAAACATCGCCAAGCTCGTTCCGCTGTCCGGGCATGAGTCGCCCAAGGACAAGGACATCCTCGACTCCATCGAGCGCATGGGCCAGCTCGCGCGCTCGCAGGTTTCCGAGGCCAAGGAGGCGTTGCGCTCGCGGAACATCGATCTGGCACAGGATCTCGTGCGCCAGGACGCGGAGATCAACCGCCTGAACCGCGAGATCTTCAAGCGGGCGGTCGAGGTAGGTGACGAGATCGACATGCGGGAGTGGGGCATGTTCATGATTCTCGTCGCGCGCTGCCTGGAGCGGATCGGCGATAACACGGTGGACATCGCGGAGCAGGTGGTATTCGTGGTCACGGGACTGTTCCGCGAAATGGCCGACGCGTCGACCACGACCGAGCAGGTTCGCTCGGCCTGAAGTCTGTGGAGTGTCTGGCGGCCCGAGCTTTGTCCACCGGGCCAATGACGGGCCGCTAGTGCGGAACCTAACTTGTGCACATGAGCGCACGCCCGCCTCAGATCGTGGCGTTCGGCGGTGGCGGCTTCTCCATGGAATGGGGGAATCCGCTCCTCGATGACCATGTCCTGGCGCTGAGCGGTGTGGAGCACCCTCGGGTGTGCTTCCTGCCCACCGCCAGTGGAGATGCTGACCACTACGTGGTGCGGTTCTACCGCGCGTTTCCGGCCGGGCGCTGCGAGCCGTCTCACATCTCGCTGTTCCGGCGCGAGACCGGAGTTGGCGATCCCCGGGCGCACCTGCTGGCCCAGGATGTGATTTACGTAGGAGGAGGCAGCCTCGTGTCCCTGCTCGGCACCTGGCGCGCCCACGGCATTGACACGGCGCTGCGCGAGGCCTGGCGGGCCGGGGTGATCCTGTGTGGCGGGTCGGCGGGATCTCTGTGCTGGTTCTCTCATGCGCTCTCGAGCTTCCACGAGGGCCCGGCCCGGCGGCTCGACGGACTGGGCTTCCTCCCCTGGAGCAATGCCGTTCATTACGTTGACGAGCCCGGCCGGCGCTCGGCATTCATGGAGGCGATCGCCGACGGCATGCCCCCGGGCTACGGGGTGGGCGACGCGGCGGCGTTGCACTTCGTGGGTACCGAACTGTCCGAGGTCGTCTCCTCTCGCCCGGAGGCGCGCGCGAGATACGTATACGCGAATGGAAGTGGGGGCGCCTGCGAGCGCGAGCTCGCAGTTCGTTATCTGGGTGACCCCGTCTCGGCCCGTCCCGTCCCGGCGGCGGCGGCTCTCGTGGCCGGCGGCGAGGCACTAGCGGCCTGAGCCGGCCGCCTCCCACCCGCGCCCGGGCTTGAGTTCCCGGCTACCGGTGCCATCCTGGGGGGCGGTGACCGACCCCTCCGCAGACCACCGCCGGATTCTCGCGATGGGCGGTGGGGGCTTCACGATGCAGGAACCGAGCCCGGCTCTGGACCGCCTGGTGCTGAAGCTGACCGCCAAGCCCGCCCCGCGGATCTGCTTCATGCCCACGGCCAGTGGTGATCCCCGCGAGCAGACGACACGCTTCCAGGAGCGCTTCGGCTCCTGGCCGTGCGAGCCGAGCATCCTGTCGCTGTTCCACCTGGCCCGGGACCGGATGGATCCCCGCGAGCACCTGCTGGCCCAGGACGCCATCTACGTGGGCGGCGGCTCGATGCTGAACATGCTGGCGGTGTGGCGCCAACACGGCGTCGACGAGGCCATGCGAACGGCCTGGGAGGCTGGAACGGTGCTGGCCGGCGTCAGTGCCGGCGCCATGTGCTGGTTCCGGGGCGGGGTCACGATGAGCGGCGGCGCACCGGCGCCTCTGGCCGGGCTGGGGCTCCTGCCCGGCAGCATGTCCGTCCATATGAACAGCGAGCCGGACCGGTTGCCCGTGTACCGGGCGGCGGTCAGCTCGGGCCAGCTCGAGTCCGGCTACGCGGTCGATGACGGTGCCGCCCTCGTATTCGCCGGGCCACGCCTCGTCTCGTGCGTGGCCTCGCGGCCGGACGCGCGTGTGGTGCAGGTGGTGCGAGACCTCACGGGTGGCCTCCGGGAATACCCCATGCAGATCGAGCTTCTGCCCGGGGCGAATGCGCCTCGGAGCCCAGCGGGCGACTCGTTTGCCGTTTCGGAGCTTCGTGAGCTGCGCGCCGGGCGGCGCCGCTGGGATTAGACGAAAGTGCAGTCGTGCTCAGGACGGGCACGGCCGAATCCATTCCATGTGAGTGCAGGATCGCGCCGCTGGTGGCTGCTGACGGCGGTTGCCGTCCCACTGATGCTGCTCGGCTGCGGGAGTTCGGCAAAGCCTCTCACGAGCATCAGCCTGTCGGTGTCCGTGCCGGCTGACGGCGCCACGGTCGCCGCGCCGCAGATCGAGGTTGAGGGCACGGTGATCCCGGCCGCGGCCTTCGTCCGGGTGGCCGGTCATCCGGTCTCGGTGCGGGGAGGGGAGTTCAGCCGAGCGATGCTGCTTCACCGGGGGACGAACCGCATCCACATCGTCGCTGCCGCCACCGGGTTGCCCAGCACCGGGTCCGACGTAACCGTCCGCTATCAGGCCATTCATTCCGAATCCGCGGCCGCCCGACGTCGCTCCTATCTCATCGGACAGGTGAACAGCGCGTGTGCCATCGCCGACGGGTTTGGCGTCCCGAGCCGTCGTCGTCTCTCGACGCTGTCGGGGCTCGACAGCCTGCTCGCATCCGACGGGGAGGTACTGATCCGGCTTCAGGGGATCAGAGCCCCCTCGGGCCTGAGGTCCACGTACCGCGCCTTCCTCGGATCGGTTCGCCAGCTGGCGAATCTGGGCTCGGATCTGTTTGACGCACCGCCGATCGCGGTGCGGCGAGTTCTCGCCGAGGCCGACTCGATCGGGGCCCGCGGTGCGGGCCTGGCTCGTCAGCTCGGTTTCACCCAGTGCGTGCCGAATCTGCGCCCGGGCGTCCTGCCGCTTGGCTAGGGGTCAACCCAGCGCGTCCCTGGCCTTCGCGGTGTCGCCGATGAACTCACCGCGGACCACCTTCCCGTCACGCAGCTTGAACAGGTGCAGATAGCGCGCCTCGAACGATCCACCCGCCCCGGTCCCGCTTTGCACCCCCGTGACCACGACGTGGTCGCCAGCGTCGATGTACTCCAGCGGCTGGACGCTGAAGCTGGTCCAATAGGTCGGGATCTGTGAGAAGTTCTCGATCACGGCGTCGCGGCCGTGGACGAGGCCCCCGTTCGGGAGGCTGTCCGGCGCCTCCCACTCAACGTCGTCGGCAAAGTGCTCGGCCACCCCTCCGAGATCTCCGCGCACGAACGCTTCATACGCGGTGCGCACGGTCTCGACGTTCTCTGCTGACACGCGATCCTCCCAGCCCCGGTGATAGGAGGCCAACCTTCGTCGACGCGGGTGACGGAGTCAAGCCCGCCGCCCCCCAGGGTTCCGGTCACCGGCCCCGGACTCCCGTCACCGGCCCGGATTCTCCTCAGCCGGATGCCGCGCCCAGGCGCGCCACGAGCGTGCGGGCCGCCTGGGCCAGCTCGGGGGGGCCGATTACCTCCATGGGCTCGTCGAGGAGGGCCATCCAGACGAGGAAGTTCCGTGACCAGGCGCCGCGGGTGCTTACGATGCACGCCTGTTCGCCGTCGGGTTCCACCGTCGCGTAGCGGTCCGGAATCCGCCGGCTGGCGCGGACTGCAGGCACTCGGAGGCGGATCTGTCCCGGAGGGGCACTGGTATCGCCGGCATCGCTCGTGCGCAGCTGCTGCTTGACATAGGCGGCCGGGTCTCCGCCGGGCACGGTCCGCCGCCGGCCTCGTCCCCCCGGTCGTACACGACCCCGGATGCGGTCGATGCGGAACGTGCGCCAGTCGTCACGATCCAGGTCGAACGCGACGAGATACCAGCGGTAGCCGCTGTAGACCACAGCGCTCGGTTCGATGTTCCGCTTGGTCGCCGTCTCATCCTTGGCCACGTACGCGAAGTGGGCCGTGATTCCGTCGCGGCAGGCTCCGGCCAGGGTCGCCAGCAGGTCGGCGTCGATCTGCGGCCCGTCGACTCCGAAGGCTGACGTTGCGCCGCTCAGAGCACTGACCCGGCGCCGCAGGCGGTTGGGCAGCACCTGCTCGAGCTTGGACAGTGCGCGAATCGACGTCTCCTCGATCCCGGCGATGGACCCCGAGGCGGCGGTCCGAAGGCCGACGGCGACGGCGACGGCCTCGGCGTCATCGAGCAACAGCGGCGGGAGCTCGCCCCCAGCGCCCAGGCGATACCCCCCGGCGACCCCGGGGGCTGCCTCCACCGGGTACCCGAGCGAGCGCAGCTTCTCCACATCGCGCCGAATCGTCCGGGGACCGACCTCGAGGCGATCGGCGAGCTCCCGGCCGGTCCACTCGCGCCGGACCTGGAGTAGCGACAGGAGGGCGAGCAGGCGAGCCGAGGTCTGAACCATCGTGACGCAGAGTGTTCCACCAATTGCGGACCGAACCTGACCGCAGAATCGGCGAGCCGAGAGATGATGGGTAGATCGCGCTTTGGCCGCTGTTGGGCTGCATTTGGCCGCCATCGCCGTTGGTGGAGGGACACCCGGGTCGCTAATCGTTCCTGCGTTCCAGGCCGATGGACGGATTATGTATCGCTTTGACCGCCAGACCGGCCAGGCCGGATGATCCGGCCGGTCCAAGAACTGGCCCCCGGGGCCGCCGTCCAGCACGCCCCGGAAGTCACCACGGGTTTGCCCACTCCGACAGCGGATTCGCCCCGGGGCGGGACGCTCGACGTCTCCGTCCTACGCGCGGCCATTGCCATGCAGCACGAGCTCGCCGACGTGGGTCTCGACCTCAAGGCGGTCATGCAGCGAATCGCTGACCGCACGCGCGAGCTTACCGGCGGCACCTCGGCCGCCGTGCGCCTGCTCGATGGTGATGCCCTCGTGTGCGGGGCCACCAGCGGTGCACCCGAGATCCAAACACCACACCGCCTCCCCATCGGGGACAACCTGTCTGGCCACGCCATGCGCAGCGGCCGCTCCCTGCTGTGCCTCGACACCGAGACCGACCCCCGGGTCGACGCCGCGCTGTCACGCAGCCGGGGCGTTCGGTCGATCATCGCCGTCCCGCTGCTGCACGCCGGGCAAGCCGTCGGCCTGCTCCTGCTGTACGGGAGCCAGGCCAACGCATTCGGCGAGCGTGACGTCACGATGATGGAGCTGCTCTCGGTCATCCTCTCGGCGGCTATGGCGCACGCCGCAGAGTTCGAGGCCAAGCGTGACCAGGTACAGGCGCTGGCCCGGTTCGAGGCCACATTTGCCGGTGCGGTGACCGGCATGCTGCTGATGGATCTGGACGGCAGGATCATCGACTCCAATCGCGCCATCCAGGAACTGTTCGGCCTCAGCCACGAAGAGATCGAGGGCCGGCGGACCTCTGAGTTCGTTCACTCGGAGGATCGGGCCGAGGCCCGCGCGAGATACCAGCAGATGATTGATCGCGGCGAAACCTCGCTCCGCATGCAGCACCGTTTCGTCAGTCACACCGGCGAGGTCCTGTGGGTTGACGCCTCAGCCTCACTTGTGCGCGATTCAGATGGGCAGAAGAGCTTCGCCATCGGCATGTTCCAGGACATCACCCAGCGTAAGGAGGCCGAAGCCGCGCTGCAGTCCCAGGCTGCCCTCAACGAGTTTCAGGCGCTACACGACGCGCTGACGGGACTGGCAAACCGGACGCTATTCCGCGATCGCATCGATCAGGCGATCAAAGCCCGGCGCCGCGCCGGCGCCCACACCGCGGTGCTCGTGATGGACCTCGACGGCTTCAAGGAGATCAATGATTCGCTGGGCCACGCCGCGGGCGACGATCTCCTGGTCGAGCTCGCCCGGCGCCTCGAGGCTGCCCTGCGCACATCGGACACGGTAGCCCGCCTGGGCGGTGACGAGTTCGGGATCCTGCTGCCGGATGCGGAGGTGCCGGCTGACGTGGTGTCGGCCGTCGATCGGATCCAGGCGGCGATCGCTGAGCCCATCATGCTCCATGGGCTCTCGCTATCCCTCGAGGCCTCAATCGGGGTTGCGCTGTGTCCCGATGACGGCACGGACGTCGAGTCGCTGCTCCGGTGTGCCGACGGAGCGATGTACCACGCCAAGGAGGAGAAGTCAGGCTGGGCGTTCTACGACCAGGACTGCATCCAGCAGGACACCGGTCGGCTGACACTTATGGGTGAGCTGCGTCGAGCGCTCGAGCGGCGGGAATTGGTTGTGTACTACCAGCCCAAGGCGTTGCTCGCCGACGGAGAGGTTCACGGGGTAGAGGCGCTGCTGCGCTGGAACCACGAGGTCCGAGGCCTGGTTCCGCCTGACGAATTCATCCCCACGGCCGAGCAGACGGGCCTGATCAAGCCGCTGACGCGCTACGTGATCGACGAGACACTCCGTCAATGCCGCTCCTGGCAGGACGACGGGTTGCGCCTCTCGATCGCCGTGAATCTCTCGGCCCGCAGCCTCGTTGATTTGGACTTTCCGGCTCAGGTGGCCGGGCAGCTCGAGCGCTGGGACGTCGAGCCCTGTCTCCTCGAGTTCGAGATCACCGAGTCCGCCGTCCTCGCGGACCCAGCCCGAACCAAGCTGGTCCTCGAGCAGCTGTCGGAGATGGGCATCCGGCTATCCATCGATGACTTCGGCACCGGCTATTCCTCGCTGGCCCACCTCAAGCGCCTGCCGGTGAGCGAGATCAAGGTGGACCGTTCGTTCGTGATGAACATGGAGCACGACGAGGACGACGCCACGATCGTGCGCTCCACAATCGACCTCGGGCGAAACCTCGGCTTGGATGTCGTGGCCGAAGGCGTGGAGAGCCAGCTCGTGTGGGACCGCCTCAGGGCTCTTGGCTGCACCGCCGCCCAGGGTTACCACCTGAGCCGCCCCGTGCCCGCGCCCGAGCTGCAGGCCTGGCTTGTCGAGCGCCGGGCGAGTGCAGCGGGCGCCCCGCTTCGCTGACCGGTCTGCGCCACGCTGACCGGGTCACTCCGCTGAGTCGACGAGCGTCCGTTCCAGGCCCCGGCGGCACGCGTGCAGATCGCAGCAGATCCGGATCGGCCGCTCGGATTTGCTGCGCCCTGACCGCTCAGCGGCGATGACGCGCCCAATCCGGAGGCTGAGTCTGGATTGGCGACGAATCGCACGATCAATCCGTGGGCCATCCCACCCAGGCCTCGGGACCCGACCCCCCCTCTCCCTTCCCCAGCCCGTTGTACGTCAGCGGCTGGCTGAGCTCAGGAGCTCGGGGAGCACCCGGCCCCCGTCGAGCACGAGCGTCTGGCCGGTGGCGGTTAGCTGGTCCGGCGCGCCGGCGAGGTGGCCTGGCGGCGCCGGAGAACAACGAGCGCCGCCGCCACGAACACCGCTGCCGCCGCCAGCCCGATGACGATCGGGGTGCTCGAAGACCCGCCGCTGCTCCCGCCGCTGGGGACGCCCTTCACGCCGGCGATCGGATGCCCGGCGGCGGAGGCGAGCTTGGCCACGGCGACGGTGGCGGCCTGGGCCAGATCGGTGCTGGTCCTGCCGGCCGGGAGGTGCAGGGTGGTGACGGCTCGCTTGGCCGCCGCCGGGAGCCCATCCGTGCCGTAACCCGCCGCCATCACCACCAGCACGAGCTGCTTGCGCTGGAAGCTGATCTCCTGATCGAGGAAGTCCGCGTAGGACTGGGGCTTGCCGAACAGATCAGGGATCACCCCGAGATCGATCGGTGACGCGATCAGAGCGACCTTGATCGGAAAGCCGGCCTTCGCGGCCGCCGACGTCTCGCTGTTCAGCGCCTTTTCTATCGTGGCCGAGACGGCCGGGCTGTAGGGGTAGAAAACGTTCTCGCCCAGCAGTGTGTCGCTGGCGGGGTCCCCGTCGGCCAGCGCCGCGGGGGCGATCAGAAGCCCCGCCAGCAGGAGGACCAGCAGCATGCGCGCGAGCCGGGACGCCATGGGCGCATTATCCTCAGCCGACCGTGGCCTCGCAGAAGTCCAAGCGACGCTCGCGCAAGCGCCGGAATCCGGAAGCCGCCCCGCGTGCGGTCCCGTCGGCGCGCCGCGACGAGCGCGCCGAGCGCCGGGCCCAAGCCTCGCGGGAGATTCGCCGGGGCGATCGTCAGCTGGGCCGGGAGGGTGAGCGGCCCGAAAGCCCGTTCGGCGGCCTGCCCATCTCCGAGATCGCGATCCTGGTCGGAGGCATCGGTCTCGTGATCGCCTTCATCCAGGGCGGCGGCCCGGTGCTTATCGTCGCGATCATTGTCTGCGCGCTCGGGGTGATGGAGATCACCGCGCGCGAGCACTTCGCCGGCTACCGCTCGCACACCGTTCTGCTGGCGGCCATCCCCGCGGTCGCCTTGGAGTCCGTGATCGTGGGGATCTGGGGCGAGCCAAACCCGCGGGTCCTCCTGCTGGTCGTGGTGGTGCCGGTGTTCCTGGTCCTGTTCTGGTTCCTGAGGCGGAAGTTCCTCACCGCCCGCCAGGCCCGGGTGGCTCGGCCGCCGGCGCCCTAGCCCCGGGTCCGGCACCCTAAGGTCGGGTCGCGGATGCTCTGGCGCCGGGTCGCGGTGGATCTTTTATGCCGTCATGGCAGAAAAGATCCCAAGGTTCGGATCTTCTACGCCGTAATCGCGAAAGACACCCGCGGATCAGACGGTGCGGGCCGGCGTCCACTCCTGGGGCGCGTCCCCGACGTCCCCGACGTCCCCGACGGCCCCAAGGCCCCCGGGCGGCTCAGGCTCCGAACCGGCAGCGATCACAGGCAGGTGCAGAGTGAAGACCGCGCCTCCGTCAGGCGCGTTGGTGACCGTGGCGTGGCCGCCATGCTGTTCGGCGACCTGGCGGACGATGGCCAGGCCGAGCCCGCTGCCCTGCTCGCCGCGGGACTTGGCGCCCCGGAAGAAGCGATCGAACACGTACGGGAGCTCGTCCGTGGCCACCCCCGGACCGTGATCGCGCACCTGGACTCCTTCCTTGTCGACCGTGACCTCGACCACCCCGCCCGGGGGCGAATGGCGCGTCGCGTTGTCGAGCAGGTTGTTGATCGCGCGCTCCAGCCGGGCGGCCACGCCGTCGAGGCTCACCGGCGCGAGCGTGGACTTGAATACGACGCTCGGCGCGTTGCGCCGCGCCCGGGCGACGCATTCGTCGGCGACCCGGTCGAGCCGAACATCCTCGGTGGCCGGACCGGGCTCGTCTCCACGCGCCAGCTCGATCAGGTCAGTGACGAGCGCAGTTAGCTCTTCGCTCTGCTCGACCACGTCCGCCAGCAGGCGGCGGCGATCCTCGGGGTCGAGCTCGTGGCCGGCCAGAAGGACCTCGATGTTGGTGCGCAGGCTCGTCACCGGGGTGCGCAGCTCGTGTGATGCATCGGCCACCAGCTGCCGCTGAGCGCGCACGGACTCGTCGAGCGCGGCGCGGGAGCCCTCGAGACGGTCGAGCATCGTGTTGAACCGCGTGGCCAGCTGGCCGACCTCGTCATCGGCGTGGACCCGGATACGGCCGGTGAGATCGTCGGTCTCACCGATGTGCTGCGCCGCCTGGGCCACCTCGGCCAGCGGAGCGATCACGCGACGGCCGGCGAAGCGTCCCAGAGCCGCGGCCAGCGCAATCCCACCCAGGAAGACGAGCGCCAGGATCAGCCGCAGGTTGGACAGGATCCCGTCGACGCCGTTGAGCGGCCGCGCGAGCTGGACGGCCACGCTCTCGGTGCTGCCCTGAGGAGTGATGAACGTGAGGTGGAAGGTGATCTCACGCAGGTGGCTTCCGCCCACGTGCACGTCGCTCAGTGAGGTACCCGCTCGGCCACTCGCGACATTCTCGGTGTACCGCGTTACCGGGAGGTTGATGCCACCCTCGCGGCTGACGCCCCCGCCTGGGATCACGACTTGCACATAGGGTGCCGGGCCCCCGGCGCTGGCCGGGATGCCGGGTACGGCCCGGAGCGACTGCACGTCGCCCTGCTGCACGGCGGAGGCCTGCGTCTTGAGCGCGTTATCGACCTGACTGCGCAGCTGATCCCGGACCACCAGGTAGCAGACCAGCGCGGCGATCAGGACCGCAACCGCCACCGAGGCGGCGGCAATCAGGGCGAGCCGTCGGCGCAGCGACACTAGTGCCCCGTCCAGCGATTACGGCACACGTATCGCGGGCCCGGCTGACCGCCATGCGGCGTCCTCGACGCTCGCCGCAGCGCCGCTGCGGCTTCGCGTCTGCGTCCTTGCCTGTCGGCCCCCGGGCCTCGCGCTCCGCGCACCCTAATCACCGGACGGGACACCGGAGCACCGCTGGCTCAGTCCCGGAGCACATAGCCGATTCCGCGAACGGTGTGCAGGAGCCGCGGCTCACCACCGGCCTCGGTCTTACGGCGCAGGTAGCCCATGTAAACGCCGAGCGCGTTTGACGTGGGTCCGAAGTCGTATCCCCAGACGTTCTCGAAGATCGTTGACCGGGTCAGCACCTGACGGGGGTGGCGCAGGAACAGCTCGAGCAGCAGGAACTCGGTCCGGGACAGCTCGACCAGGCGCTCGCCCCGGTAGACCTCATGGGCCACTGGGTCGAGCACGAGATCGGCGTAGCGGAGCGTCTCGCCCTCGCCGGCTCCCTCACCCGCGCGGCGGAGCAGGGCGCGCAGCCGAGCCTGAAGCTCGCGGAGGGCGAACGGCTTGACCAGGTAATCGTCGGCTCCGACGTCGAGTCCCTCGACCCGGTCATCGATGGCGTCACGCGCGGTGAGCATCAGGACCGGGGTGCGGTCACCCGCCTTGCGCAGCCGCCGGCACACCTCGAGCCCGTCCAGCTTGGGCATCAGGATGTCCAGAATTACCGCGTCGGCCGGCTCGTCGGCTAGCGCGTCGAGGGCCTCCTCACCGTCGGCGGCCAGCGCCACCTCGTGGTTCTCGAGCCGCAGGGCCCGCTCGAGCGCCCGTCGCACGGCGGGTTCATCATCGACTACAAGTACGCGCGCCATGGGGAAATGATGCCGTGCGCGAGTAAAAGTTCGTGAAGAAGCCCGCCCAGGCCAATCCGGGCACCCGCGCGGTCAGGCCGATCCGGGCCAACGCCCTCAGTCCAGTTCGAGCAGCAGCGGGGCGTGGTCAGAGGGCTTCTTGCCCTTGCGGTAGTCCCGGATCATCCCGCAGCTGGTCAGGCGCTCCGCCAGCTGGTTGCTCACCAGCGCCAGGTCAATTCGCAGGCCAAGACCTTTGTGGAAGTTGCCCGCGCGGTAGTCCCACCACGTGTACTGGACGGTGTCAGGGTGGAGCGCTCGGTAGGCGTCAACCAGCCCTCCGGTCTCGAGGATCCGCTCCAGGGCGCCGCGCTCCTCCGGGGTCACGTGCGTCGACCCGACGAACGCGGCAGGGTCATACACATCCTCATCGGCCGGCGCGATGTTCATGTCCCCGGCCACCAGCTTCGGCTGGTCGGGACCGAGCTCGCTCACGCGGGCGTTGACCGCATCCAGGAAGGCCAGCTTGCGCGGGAACTCGGGACTATCGAGCGTCCGGCCGTTGGGGACATACATGCTGGCCACGCGAATTCCGGCCACGGTGGCCTCGCACCAGCGCGCCTCGCTCGGGACTGGGTCAGCCGGCAGCCCCATGACCGGGTCAGCCAGCTCGAGTTCCTTGTGCGCGAGGATCGCCACCCCGGCCCACTGGCCGGCCGAATTGTGGACCGCGCCGTAGCCCGCCTGCTCCAGCTCGGCGATCGGGAACCCATCCGGGGGACACTTGGTCTCCTGCAGGCAGGCGACGTCGGGCCGGAACTCGTCCAGGAACTCGAGCACGCGGGGAAGGCGGGCCCGCAGCGAGTTGACGTTCCAGGTGACGATGCGCACCCCGACATCTTCGGCCATCATCAGCCCCCGTGCCGCGCGAGAAGCTCGACTCCTACCGCTCCAAGCGAAATTTCTCGGCCACCGCCGAGCCGTCCGGAGGGGATCTGGCCGCGGGGGAGTCCGGATCACGCGCGAAGGCGGCTGGACCGGCCGAGGGCGAGGCCGAAGCCCGCTTCGTCATCCAGGAGCACCACGCGACGCGGCTGCACTGGGACCTCCGCCTCGAGCACGACGGAGTGCTCGCGTCGTGGGCGATCCCGAACGGCATCCCGCCCACGCCGGCCGAGAACCGACTCGCCGTTCACACCGAGGACCATCCGCTCGAGTACCTCGATTTCCACGGCGAGATCCCGGCCGGTGAGTACGGAGCCGGCACGATGCGGATCTGGGATCACGGCACGTTCGAGACCCATCTGTGGACCGACAAAAAGGTCGAGGTCACCTTCCATGGCGAACGGCTGAGCGGGCGCTACGGGCTGTTCCCGATCGGCCACGGTCCTGATCAGGCCAAGGACTGGATGATCCACCGCATGGACCCGCCGTCCGATTCGGGGCGGGAGCCGATGCCGGAGCGGATCCTGCCCATGCTGGCCGGGGCCGGGCAGCTGCCCAAGCCCGAAAAGGGCTGGTCCTACGAGGTCAAGTGGGACGGAGTACGGGCGATCGCCTACGTGAAGCCCGGCCGGCTGCGGCTCGAGAGCCGGAACCTGCGCGAGATCACAGAGGGCTACCCCGAGGTCCGGGGCATCCTCCGTGACCTCGGGATGCGCGAAGCGGTGCTTGACGGGGAGCTCGTCTCCTTTGACGATGACGGCCGGCCCAGCTTCGAGCGGCTCCAGCGCCGGATGCACGTCACGGCAGCGAGCAGCGTGCGGCGGCTGGCGGTGAGCACGCCGGTCGTCTACGCCATCTTCGACCTGCTCTACCTCGATGGTCACAACCTCATGAGCCTCCCCTACTCAGAGCGCCGCGAGCGCCTCACCGAGCTCGGACTCCAGGGCCCGGCGTGGCGAGTTCCGGCCGCCCACCCGCCGCCCGGGCAGAGGCTCCTGGATGCGACCGAGCAGCAGAATCTCGAGGGCATCATGGCCAAGCGGCTCGACGCCCGGTACGAGCCCGGCCGCCGCACCGGGGCCTGGATCAAGATCAAGCACATCCGCCGCCAGGAGCTCGTGATCGGAGGCTGGCTGCCGGGGGAGGGGAGGCGGACGGACCGGATCGGGGCGCTTCTGATGGGCTACTACGAGCCAGATGGCAGGCTTCACTTCGCGGGCCGGGTCGGGACCGGGTTCACCGACCGAATGCTGGACGAGCTCGGGGGCAAGCTGGCTCGGATCCGGCGAGACAAGACGCCATTCGATCCACCGCCCAAGCTGCCCCGGAACGCGGCCTTCGTGGACCCGGAGCTGGTGGCCGAGGTCGATTTCCGGGAGTGGACCGCCGAGGGCGTGATGCGCGCGCCGTCCTACAAGGGGCTCCGGGATGACAAGCCCGCGCTTGAGGTGATCCGCGAGGCGACGGAGCCAGCCGGGCCAGCCGGGCCTGCCGAGCCAGCCGAGCCAGCCGAGCCAACGGAACCGGCCGCGCCAACGACCGCTGTGACGGCAGCGGCTCGCCACACACCCCCCGACGGGCCAGCCACGCCCGAGAGTCTGTTTGACGAGGTGGAGCGCCTACCGGACGGTGCCCTGGCCGTGCTGACCGATGGCCGGCGGCTGAAGATCACCAACTGGGACAAGGTCTTGTTCCCGGAAACCGGGTTCACCAAGGGTGACCTGATCGCGTATTACGCCCGCATAGCCCCGGCCGTGGTGCCTCATCTGAAGGACCGGCCGCTGACCCTCAAGCGTTATCCGAACGGCGTCGATCACCCGTACTTCTACGAGAAGCAGTCACCGTCGCACCGGCCTGACTGGGTGCAGACGGTGCGGGTGAGCGATGTCAACTACACGCTGTCCCAGGACCGGGCCACGCTGATCTGGCTGGCCAACCTGGCCGACATCGAACTGCACACCTCACTCGCCCTGGCTGACGATCCCGGGCGTCCCACGATGCTCGTGTTTGACCTGGATCCGGGCGCTCCGGCCGGGATCGTGCAGTGCAGTGACGTGGCGCTGGTCCTGCACGGGCTGTTCAGCCAGCTCGGTCTGGACAGCGTGGCCAAGACGTCGGGCTCCAAGGGGATGCAGGTCTACGTGCCGCTCAACGGCAAGACCAGCTACGAGCAGACCAAGCCGTTCGCTCGCCGGATCGCGGAGGTGCTCGAGCAGCGCCTGCCCGAGCTCGTGGTCTCCCGGATGACGAAACGGCTCCGGAAGGGCAAGGTCCTGGTCGACTGGAGCCAGAACGATGCCCACAAGACCACCGTCAGCGTGTACTCGGTCCGAGCCCGCGAGCGCCCGACCGTATCCGCCCCGGTCACGTGGGATGAGGTGCAACAGTGCCGCGACGCCCAGAACCCCGACTTTTTGACCTTTGACACCGATCAGGTGCTGGCTCGGGTCACCACTGACGGTGACCTGTTCGCGATGCTTCTGAGCACGGTGCAGGAACTGCCGCGCGTCTAGGATTGGATTCGTGATGGACCAAATCCAGATGCGTAATCGGCTTCTGGTCGCCACTGGAATGTGGAAGGAGGCGACCGGAGAACCGCTCCCCCGGCTCGCCCCGGGCGACCCCGAGGCGCAGATCGAGAGCTTCGAGCTCCAGCTGGTGAACCGCCTGTGGGAGAGCGCCACGCCCGAGAACGCGCGCGAGATCGCGGACCGCACCTGGGATCTGGTTCATGACCGGGGCGACAGTGACCCGGTCAAGCGCCGGGTGGTCGAGTGCCATGAGGCGCTCGCCCGCATGACGCGCCTAAACGACTGAGTGGCCCCGGCTAGGGCAGTACCGGACCGGCTTCCTCGGGGATCGCGGCCTGGTTTCGCGGCAGGCCGGCGGCTCCGTACGCCTCGGCCTCGTCGAGCGTCTCGTGCTCGAGCAGCGCACCTACGAGCGCGTCGAGGTTCGCGCGATGCAGCAGCAGGGTCTTCGTGGCCTCCTCATGGGCCGACTCGACGATCCGCCGCACCTCTTCGTCGACCAGCCGCTGAGTCTCCTCTGAGGTTTCGCTCACGCCGGGCAGGAGCGGACCCATCCCATCCGCGGGGATGACCGCGATCGGGCCGATGGCAGGGCTCATGCCCCAGCGCCCGACCATGTGACGCGCGATCTGGGTCAGCTGCTGGATGTCGGACTCGGCGCCGGTGGTCATGTCACCGAACACGACCTCCTCGGCCACCCGGCCGCCCAAGGCCATCTTGATCTGCGCGATCAGATGGCGCTCGTCAAAGTTGAACCGGTCCGCGTCGGGGGCCGAGAACGTGACGCCCAGAGCCTGGCCCCGGGGGATGATCGACACCTTGCGGACCGGATCTGCGCCGGGCGTCAGCATGCCCATGATCGCGTGACCCGCTTCGTGATAGGCGGTGCGCCGGCGATCATCCTCGGAGATCAGCACCTTGCGTGCGGCGCCGAGCACGATCCGCTCCAGCGCGTCACTGAGGTCCTGGCGTGCCACCTTGGAATGGCCGCGCTTGGCGGCCAGCAGGGCCGACTCGTTGGCCACGTTGGCCAGGTCGGCGCCGACCATGCCGGGAGTGGAGGCGGCGATGGCTCCGAGATCGACGTCGGTGTCGAGAGGAACCGAGCGCGTGTGGACCTTCAGGATGGCTTCCCGTCCGGCGCGGTCAGGCGGGGACACGACCACGCGGCGGTCAAACCGCCCCGGGCGCAGGAGCGCCTGGTCGAGGACCTCGGGCCGGTTGGTCGCGCCGAGGACGATCACGCTCTCACGGGGGCTGAACCCGTCCATCTCGGTCAGGATCTGGTTGAGCGTCTGCTCCCGCTCGTCGTGACCGCCGGACACGTTGGGTCCCCCGCCGGCGCGCGAGCGCCCGACGGCATCGAGCTCGTCAATGAAGATGATCGCTGGGGCGGCCTCCTTGGCCTGGGCGAACAGGTCACGCACGCGCGAGGCGCCGACGCCGACGATCATCTCGACAAACTCCGACGCCGACATCTGGAAGAACGGCACGCCCGCCTCGCCCGCCACCGCGCGGGCCAGCAGGGTCTTGCCGGTCCCGGGCGGACCGCTGAGCAACACGCCGCGGGGGATACGCGCCCCGAGCTTCAGATATTTGTCGGGCGTCTTGAGGAAGTCAACGATCTCGGTCAGCTCCTCCTTGGCCTCGTCGATCCCGGCCACGTCCTCGAATGTGATGTGCTGGTCGGAGGCCTCCACACGCCGCGCGCGCGAGCGCCCGAAGGACATCAAGCCGCCCGCGCCACCTCCGCCGGCCGCCCGGCGGGCGATGAATACGAACAGCAGGATCAGCAGCAACGTCGGGCCGAAGCCGAAGATCAGGCTCTCGACCACCGACGGGCCGCTCGTCGGCGCCTGTGCGTCGATGATCACGTTCTCGCTCTGCAGCAGGCTCGAGAGCTCCGAGTTGTTCGCGAACGAGGGCACCTGGGTGGCGATATTGGTCGTCGGCGCGACGTTGAGATCGTTGGCCGGGTAGCGGAGCGCGTTCTTGAGCGTGCCCTGGATGGCGTCACCCTTGGACGAGATCTCCTTGACGTTGCCCGCCTTGACCTGGCTCAGGAAGGTGGGGCTGTACGGGATCCGGACCGGCGCGTTGGGCTGCAGTGCCTGCGAGGAGATCCACAGGTTGAGCGCCAGCAGCCCGACGATCACCAGGCCGATCCACCAGCGGGAGCGCGGCCGGCCGGGCGGCCCGGCCCCGTCGCGTGCCCCTCGGCCGTCGGGAGCCGGCGTGACCCGCCACCCGGGCGGGCGCGGGTTGGGCGGCGAGGGCTGGTCCCGAGGGGGAGCCGAACGGCGGGCCGGCTGATCAGGCATAACCAGATTGTGGCAAGGCCGGTGTCTGGGGCGGGCGGAAGCTAACCCGTTTCCAGCATTGAGCGGAACGCGTCGGCGCCGCGGACCACGGCTCCCGCCGCGCTGGCCTGGTCGGCCAGCCAGCGATCGGAGGTCACGACACCGACCTGGGCCGGATCCTCTTCCCGGCGCACACGGCGGACGATCTCGTCATCGGCGGCGTCCCGGCGTGGCCGGGGGGCGTGGGCGATCTCGATCACGGTCGAGCGGATCGGGGGTGAGGGCGGGCGCTCGAACACGACCACGACGTCCTCATTCTCGGCCGCGGCCCAGCGCTCGAGCAGGTCCACGAGATGCAGCATGGCGGCGTCCCGGTCCCGCCACCAGCCGTCGGGGCGAGTTCCGATCACGTTCATGCCGTCGACGTACCAGCGCACCTGAGTCAGTCCTCCTGGCCGGGTGGGCGCCGGGCGCTCTTGCGCTCCGATTGGCGGCGCTTGGCCGCACGCTGGCGCTGGACCGAGCCCTTCGACGGACGCGTGGCGCGCCGCGCTCGCTTGACCGCCAGAGCTCCCGACAGGCGGTGAGCCAGCCGCTCGAGCGCCAGCTCCCGATTGCGCGTCTGGCTGCGGCCATCCTGTGCCACCGCGACCACCCGCGGGCCGAGCCGGCCGATGATTCGCCGCTTCTGCTCGTCGGTGAGCGCGGTCGAGGCGGCCACGTCAAACGACACCTCGATCCGCGACGAGGTCTTGTTGGCGTGCTGTCCCCCGGGCCCCGAGGAGCGCGAGGCACGGACGTCCACCTCCCGCAACGGGATCGCGACGTGACCGCGGAGTGGCATCGGATCGTCCATATCCCTACGGATAATGACTTGTGTCCAAGTTGGTAAACGTTCGTCGGGTGGGGTGGCGTACGCCTACTTGCGTGCTACCTTCCCCGCCGAAAGGCCGATCGTGAGAATCGACGGCGACAAGCTGGTGCAGGTCACGGGGCGTACAGACGAACCTCCGCGAGCAGCACTTTCAAGCTACGGAGGGGAGACTCCCGTGCCTACCGGAACAGTCAAGTGGTTCAGCGACGAGAAGGGTTTTGGCTTCATCACGCCCGATGAGGGCAGCCGGGATCTGTTCGTCCATCACTCGAGCATCCAGGCCGACGGCTATCGCTCGCTCGCTGAGGGCGCCAAGGTGTCCTACGAGGAAGAAGCCGGGCCCAAGGGGCCCAAGGCCATCAACGTCCAGAAGATCTAAGGAACATGGCTGACTGGGCCGCATGCGGCCCAGTCCAGCGGGGCGCATGCGCCCCGCTGCGGGTCTGCGCATGCGCAGACCCGAACGGCACCTGATGGCCGACTGGGTCATCATCTCTTCCCTGGCCACCGCCGGAGGCACGCTGGTGCTGGCCGGCGCCACATTCAGCTCGGTCAGGTCAGCCAACCGATCGGCCCGGGTGGCCGAGCGCTCGTTGCTGGTCGGACTGCGGCCAGTCCTGACTCCGTCCCGCGAGGACGATCCCACGGAGCGGATCCGGTTCGGCGACAGCCAAATCTTGATCGTGCCCGGCCACGGCGGCGCGATCGAGGTGGGACGCGAGGCCATCTATTTCGCCCTCGCCGTCCGCAACGGCGGCAACGGCCTGGCCGTCATCCACGGCTGGCGCGCCTCACCCCGCGGCGACGGGCCGGCCGTAAACGACGATGCCCCCGACGAGGCGGCTTTTCATCGCCAGCAGATTGACCTGTACATCCCGGCGGGCGACTCCGGGTACTGGCTCGGCGCCCTGCGGGATCCGAAGGAGCCGGGTTATGACGAGGTGCGGGCGGCGGCGAAGGCCGACCAGGCCATCCAGATCGACCTCATGTACGGAGACCATGAGGGCGGCCAGCGCCAGATTGCGCGCTACGTGGTGTCATCGTGGCCCGACGAGGCCATCGAGGGCCTCCGGGCGATCGTGGTCCGCTACTGGAGCATCGACGGCACGAGTCCCCGGTGACGGTGCGTCCTCACTCGTCTTCGTCCCCGGTCGGTGGCACTGCGCCGGGCACGCCGGAATCCTGACGTTTCGCCTGCCAGTCGTCGCGGACGTCCTTGATCTTGTCGGCCAGCCGTTCGCTCTCCCGGGCCAGCTTGTCGGTTTCCTCGTCCAGCTCGTCGGCTAGCTTTTCGTGATTGTCATCGGGTGTCATGTCTTGGAGTGTCGCCCGTTCGAGGCCGGCCCAAACCGGCCGGGACCGCTGGAGGGGGTAGTATCGATGGACGGAAGGTTTGCCAGCAGGTGACGCGCGCGCACACGGAAGCTCTCAGATGACCAAGGCCGTCGAGGAACGGGAGCGCGTGATCATCCGGTTTGCCGGGGACTCGGGCGACGGGATGCAGCTCACCGGGAGTCGGTTTACCGACGCCACGGCAGTCGTCGGCAACGATCTGGCCACGCTGCCCAACTTCCCGGCTGAGATCCGGGCGCCGGCGGGAACGCTGGCCGGAGTCTCGGCCTTCCAGATCCACTTCGCCTCGCGGGACATCCTCACCCCGGGTGACGCGCCGAACGTGCTCGTGGCCATGAACCCGGCCGCGCTGAAGGCCAATATCGCCGAGGTCGACCGCGGAGCCACGATCATCGTCAACGAGGATGCGTTCACCAAGCGCAACCTCGAGAAGGCGGGCTATGACGCCAGTCCGCTCGAGGACGGTTCGCTCGAGGCTTACCGCGTACACCGGATCCCGATGAGCACGCTGACCACGCGCGCCGTCGAGGGCACCCCGGGCGTGACCACGCGTGACGCCGGCCGGGCCAAGAACCTGTTCGCGCTCGGGGTCGTGTCCTGGCTCTACGGCCGCCCGACCGACGTCACCAAGCGCTGGATCGAGAAGAAGTTCGCCCGCACGCCCCCGGTGGCCGAGGCCAACCTGGCCGCGTTCAATGCGGGCTGGTCCTTCGGAGAGACCACCGAGCTCCTTGACGTGCAGTACCACGTCGCGGCGGCCACGGACGTGGCGCCGGGCACGTATCGCAATGTCAACGGGACGACGGCGCTGTCGCTCGGCCTGATCGCCGCTAGCGTGCGCAGCGGGCTGCCGCTCGTGCTGGCCAGCTATCCGATCACCCCCGCCTCGGAGATCCTGCACGAGCTCTCTCGCCACGCCAAGATCGGTGTCTCCACGATTCAGGCCGAGGACGAGATCGCGGCCGCGGGTATGGCGCTCGGCGCCGCCTTCGGCGGCCGCCTCGGCGTCACCGCCACGAGCGGGCCGGGCATGGATCTCAAGGCGGAGACGATCGGGCTGGCGGTGGCGCTCGAGCTTCCGTTGATCATCATCGATGTGCAGCGCGCGGGCCCGTCAACCGGCATGCCGACCAAGACCGAGCAGTCCGATCTGCTCCTGGCGCTCCACGGCCGCCACGGCGAGTCACCGCTGCCGGTGATCGCGCCCACCACGGCCGGCGGGTGCTTCGAGGCGGCGTTCGAAGCCGCCCGGATCGCGATCCGCTACCGAACCCCGGTCATCGTTCTATCCGACACCTTCCTGGCCTCCTCTTCAGAGCCGTGGCGAATCCCCGATGTGTCCACGCTGGCGCCGATCGATCCGGCGTTCGCCGTCGCCCCGGCGGATGGCAGCGAGTTCCAGCCCTACAGCCGCGATGACCGGCTCGCCCGCCCGTGGGCGATCCCGGGCACGCCGGGTCTCCAGCACCGGATCGGCGGCCTCGAGAAGGCTGACGGGTCGGGCAACATCTCCTACGACGGGGCCAACCACGAGCTGATGACCGAGCTCCGGGCGGCCAAGGTGGCCGGGATAGCAGACGAGATCCCGCCGCTGACCGTCGATTCCGAGCCCGGAGCCAACCTGCTGGTGCTCGGCTGGGGCTCGACCGAGGGTGCGATCCGGGCCGGCGTGCGCCGGGCCCGCGAGCAGGGCCATAAGGTCGCCTCCGCCCAACTGCGCTACCTCAATCCGCTGCCGAGCAACACCGGCGATGTGCTGCGGTCCTTCGAGCGCGTGCTCGTGCCTGAGCTCAACAGCGGCCAGCTGGCCCAGTTGCTCAGGGCCCGGTATCTCGTCGATGTCGAGTCACTGTGCAAGATCCAGGGCCAGCCGCTGTTCACGGCTGAGGTCGCCGAAGCTATCGAGGAGCGGCAATGAGTGCGACGTTGAGCAAGGCGGACTTCCAGTCAGATCAGGAGACGCGCTGGTGCCCGGGCTGCGGTGACTACGCCGTCCTGTCGGCCGTGCAGCAGTTCATGCCCGAGCTGGGAATCCCGTCCGAGCGGATCGTGTTCATCACCGGCATCGGCTGCGCCGGCCGGTTCGCCTACTACATGGACACCTACGGCATGCACGGGATCCACGGGCGGGCCCCGGCGCTGGCCACGGGTCTCGCGAGCGCGCGCGAGGACCTCTCGATCTGGGTCGTGACCGGGGACGGTGACTCGCTGTCGATCGGCGGCAACCACCTGATCCATGCGCTGCGGCGAAACGTCCCGGTCAAGATCCTGCTGTTCAACAACCAGATCTACGGCCTGACCAAGGGTCAGGCATCGCCGACATCGGAGCTGGGCAAGATCACCAAGTCAACCCCGTTCGGCGTGGCCGATCATCCGTTCAATCCGGTCGCTCTGGCGCTCGGGGCCGAGGCGACGTTCGTGGCGCGGACGATCGACCGTGACCGCCACCACATGACTGACGTGCTCCGAGCGGCGGCTCAGCACGAGGGCGCGGCGCTGGTCGAGATCTACCAGAACTGCCCGGTGTTCAACGACGGGGCCTTCGCCGCGCTGACCGACAAGGACGTTAAAGACGCCAACCAGATCCGGCTCGAGGCCGGGGAGCCGATCCGCTTCGGCGTCGAGCTCGAGCACGGGGTCGTCCGGGGCGAGGACGGCTGCCTGGAGATCGTCGATGCGAACACGGCCGGGTCCGCTCTGCTCGTCCATGACCCCGCCCGCTCTGACCCCGGCCTGGCCTTCTCGCTGGCCAAGCTGGCCGAGACGCCCGCCGCGCCGACGCCGATCGGCATCTTCCGGGACGTGGACCGCCCGGTCTACGGTCGCAGCGCCGCGGCCTCCGGTCCGGCCTCCGAGGAGCAGCTCGCCGACCTGCTGAACGCCGGCGACACGTGGACCGTGGCCTGAGCCGGACCGCGGCCTGAGTCAGGCGACGTGGCCGCCGTCGGGCTCGAGCGGCAGCCCGGCGGCATCCCAGTCGAGCAGGCCGCCGGCCATGTTGTGCGCGTCGTAGCCAGCCTCGGCAAACGCCTGGGTGGCCATGGCTGACCGCCCGCCACTGCGGCAGTAGAAAACCACCGGCCTACCGCGGTCGATGGTCGCCGCCTCGGAGGAGAGCCGGCTGAGTTCGATCAGCCGATCCCCCGCGATCCGGCCGGCCTCGTGCTCGTGCGGCTCGCGCACGTCAATGAGCTGGATCTCGTCCGCGGCGAGCAGCTCGGAAACCTCCTGCGGCGTGTACTCGGAGCCCGTGTCCTCGGTCGGCGGCACGGTCTCAGACTAGCTGGCCCGAAAGAGCAAATTCGTTCGCTATCCGCTGTCTGCGGGAGGAGTCCGACGCGACCCGCTGAATTCCTCTGGAAATCAGCCTTAACCTCTGGTGTGACACAGATCTTGCGCTTCCGCTACTGTGCCCTGCCGATACCAGCACCCAGCCGAATCGTCGCGGCGCCCAGCCAAGACGATCGGGGAACCCGCTGGGACCCTCTGTGGTCCCTGGGGCGAATCGCCGGGACACCGGCGTAGCGCAACTCTTTCAGCGCGAGCCCGTCAGCTAACCCCGAAGGCACACGAAAGAGAAGGGTTTTTCTGTGTCCCGAGTTCGTCCCCGAATCGTCGTACGGTTTGCGGTAGCGGCGGCCGTCATGACGGTCGGCTTCGCCATACCGAGCGCAGCGTTGGCCCGTTCACCGCGGTTGGGCAGCCGCACGCTACGGCAGGGCATGAGCGGTACAGACGTCAAGACGCTCCAGCGCGACCTGACCCAGGTCGGCTTCAAGACTCTCGTCACCGGCATGTTTGGCGCCAAGACGACCCGCAATGTGCGGCGCTTCGAACGCCAGCGTCACCTGAGGGTGAACGGGATCGTCAACCAGCGGTTCGTTCGCTCGATCGATCTGGTCATGAGCGCCGGAGCGCTCACCGCGGTCGCTGACCACAGCAACGGCGGCACCGGGCTCCCCAGCGGGACGACCAAGAAGAAGAAGTCCCATTCGAAGAAGAAGAAGGCCAAGACTCAGACGACCAAGACGCAGACCGTCGTCGTCCAGCAGAACGGCGGCTCGGCGCACCTCGGCAACCGGGTACTCCGGCCGGGCATGCACGGCCACGATGTCCGCGTGCTCCAGGGCTACCTGACGCTGGTCGGCTACCCGACCCAGGTCGACGGGCAATACGGTCCTTCCACCAAGGCCAACGTGATCAAGTTCCAGAAGGCCCAGAACCTGCGCGCCAACGGGGTCGTCACCTACGACGACACGCTTGTGCTCCGCCAGCAGGTCGCCCTGTCATTGGCCGGCGGTGCCGTCTCCAAGGCGACGATCAGCAACGGCAACGCCAACATCCCCTCCGGGGCTCCGGCCGCCGTCGTGAAGATGATTCAGGCCGGCAACCGGATCGATCGCAAGCCCTACGCCGTCGGCGGCGGCCACGGGCGCTGGAACGACAGCGCCTATGACTGCTCCGGTTCGGTCAGCTACGTGCTCCACGCAGCCGGGATGCTCTCCTATCCCGAGGACTCAGGCGAGCTCGAGTCCTACGGCAGCCCCGGTCCGGGTAAGTGGGTCACGATCTACGCCGATTCCGGTCACACCTGGATCGTGATCGCGGGGATCGCATTCGACACCGCGCATTACGGGTCGACCACACCGGGCGGCACCGGTCCGCGCTGGTTGACCAATCCCACCGGGAACCTGGCCGACGGCGGGCACTACGTGGTCCGTCACCCGTCCGGGCTCTGACCCGGCCACGAGCTCGGAGCTCTGACCGGGCCGCCAGGGTCGGGGCTCTGACACGGGCCACAAGCGGCCGACTCAGCGCTTGACGTAGCATCCTGGACAGGATGTCCGCCCTGTCCGACCTGTACACGATCCCGCAAGAGCACACCGACTTTCGGGACACGATCCGCGAGATCGCCCAGCAGCGAATCGCGCCGCGGGCGGCCGAGATCGATGAGCAGGCCGCGTACCCGCATGACCTGCGCCAGCTGCTCGCCGAGCAGGACATCCTCGGCCTGCCGTTTGAGACCGAGCACGGCGGGACCGGGACCGGCACGCTGATGCTCAACATGGCGGTCGAGGAGATCGCCAAGGCGTGTGCCTCGACGGCGCTCATCCTGATGATCCAGGAGCTCGGCACCCTCCCGATCCAGCTGTTCGGCTCAGACGAGCTCAAGGATCGCTTCCTGCCCCGGTGTGCCAGCGGCGAGTGGTCGCCGGCGTTCGCCCTGTCTGAGCCCGATGCCGGGTCCGACCCGGGCGGCATGCTCACCAAGGCCGTCAAGGACGGCGACGAATGGGTGATTGACGGGACCAAGAACTGGATCACCAACCTCGGCATCGCTGACTTCTACGTGTGCTTCGCGGTCACCGACCGTGAGGCCGGTCATTCGCGCGGGATCACCGCGTTCGTGGTCGAGGCTGACCGGCCCGGGTTCAGCGTCGGCAAGCTCGAGCACAAGCTGGGGATCCGCGGTTCACCGACCGGCCAGCCGATCTTTGACGGTGTCCGGGTACCCGAGGCGAACATCATCGGCAACGTCAACGAGGGCTTCAAGGTGGCGATGTCAACGCTTGACCGCTCCCGCCTCGGGGTAGCAGCGCAGGCGCTTGGTATCGCCCAGGGCGCCACTGACTACGCCGCCGCGTACGCCCGCGAGCGCCGGCAGTTCGGCAAGCCGATCAACGCCTTCCAAGGCATCCAGTTCAAGCTTGCCGACATGGAGACCCAGTGCGCCGCGGGGCGCGAGCTTCTCTACCAAGCCTGCGCCAAGGTCGATCGGGGGACGCCCGACATCGGCAAGTACTCGGCCATGGCCAAGCTCTTCTGCTCTGACGTGGCGATGAAGGTCACGGTTGAAGCCGTCCAGGTGCTGGGCGGCTACGGGTACGTCAAGGAGTATCCGGTCGAGCGGATGCTCCGCGACGCCAAGATCACCCAGATCTACGAGGGCACCAACGAAATTCAGCGCCTCGTGATCGCTCGCACGATGAGGTAAGGGATCGTGACCGGAAAGCAGCCCACGGCCCGCCGGATCCTGTTCTCGGCCGTGGCCGCCTTGACGGTGGGCTTCGGGCTGGTCAGCGTGTTCGCCGGCTTCAGCGATTCGCTCCCCGTCCGCCTGCTGCAGGGCCTGGCGGTGTTCGGCGCCGGTGCCGTGATCCTCGGCGGCGCCGTGGTGCTGGCCCTGGTCCAGATGGCGGGCTGGCGCGATCCTGAGTCCGAGGAGGATTTCGAGGAGCTGGTCCAGCGCGCCGAGCGCCTGGCCGCCGAAGGCGTATGGGGCGACGCCGACGATGACCCGGAAGACGTGCCGGATGACGACCCCCTGCCGGTCTCAGACGACGAGGACTTCAAGGCCCTCGTCCGCTCGGCCGTCGACGACCTGCCGCTCGAGTTCCACCGCGCACTCGAGCACGTGGCGATCGTCGTCTCCGACGGTGGCCGGCGCCGCCGCGCCTACGGCCTCTACCAGGGCGACACGGTGGCTCGTGACTTCTTCCACGACCGCATCGTGATCTTCAAGGACACCCTTCTGCGCGATTTCGGGCACGATCCCGAGCTGCTCAAAGCCCAGGTCACGCGGACCGTCCGTCATGAGCTCGCCCACCATCTTGGCTGGGACGAAAAGGGCGTGCGCGGACTCGGGCTTTAGCGCCCCGGCCGTGCGCCCATTACTGTCCTGAACCTTCCCCCCCGACCCAGGAGCAGAACCAGATGCCAGAAGCCGTGATCGTCGACGCCATCCGCACGCCCATCGGGCGCGCCATGAAGGGGTCACTGAAGGCCGTGCGTGCCGACGACCTGGCCGCGCTCCCGATCCGAACGCTGATCGAGCGCAACCCGGGCGTTGACTTCGCCCAGACCGATGACGTTCTGATGGGAGCGGCCTCGGGGATTGGCGAGCAGGGTTACAACGTGGGGCGAAATGCGGCGCTGCTGGCTGGGCTCGATCACCACGTTCCCGGCTGCACGGTGAACCGCTTCTGCGCCTCGTCGCTGATGACGATCCGGATGGCCTCGCACGCCATCAGGGCCGGCGAGGGTGACCAGTACATCGCCGCCGGGGTCGAGGCCGTGTCCCGGGCCGGGCTCGGCGCGGGGATGATGGAAGAGGCCAAGAACCACGCCCTGGACGGCTCCGAGGGGTCGCTGTATGACGTGTACATCCCGATGGGGATGACGGCCGAGAACGTCGCCGAGCGCTGCCACGTGACCCGCGAGCAGCAGGACGAGTGGGCCGTGATCTCGCAGAACCGGGCCGTCGATGCCCGTGACTCGGGCCACTTCGACGCCGAGATCGTGCCGGTCACGGTGCCCGCCCACAAGGACACCGACAAGGAGGGCAACGAGATTGACGTGCCCGAGACCGTGGTCAGCAAAGATGACGGTCCCCGTCCCGGCACGACGATGGAGGTCCTGGGCAAGCTCAAGCCGGCCTTCCGCGAGAACGGCACCGTGACGGCCGGCAACTCCTGTCCGCTCAATGACGGCGCCGCCGCGGTGCTCGTGATGTCTGACGAGAAGGCCCGCGACCTCGGGCTCGAGCCCATGGCGCGGATCATCGCCTCGACGGTCGCCGCCATCCGGCCCGAGATCATGGGCCTCGGCCCGATCCCGGCCATCCAGGCTCTGCTCAAGCAGACCGGGATGTCAATTGACGACATCGACATCGTCGAGATCAACGAGGCGTTCGCGGCCCAGATCGTGCCCTGCCGAGACGACCTGGGGATCCCGGAGGACAAGCTCAACCCATTCGGCGGGGCGATCGCGCTGGGACATCCGTTCGGAATGACCGGAGCGCGGATCATGACCACGCTGATCAACGGGCTGCGCGCGAAGGGCGGGACCTACGGGATCGAGTCAATGTGCGTCGCCGGCGGCATGGGCCAGGCGATGCTGATCGAGCGCCTCTCGTAACCGGCCGGCGGCGTGTCACCCACCGGTCCCCGGCTTGGCCACAGGCACCCCGCCGAAGATCGAGCCGCAGTCCTTCTGGGCGGCCTGGAACGCGGGCGACTGCGGGTTGACTCCGGCTCCGCCGAGCCTGATCCCGAAGCCGCCGCCACCGGACTGGAACTGCGGATCGGGAAAGTTCGGAACGCCATGGGACGCGCATGCAGCGCGACATCGCAAGCGCCTTGGCCTTGAGCTTCGCGGTCTGGGCCGCCGACGGGGCGCCGCCGTTGGGCTGGTATTTGCGGCATGCCTGCATCGCGGACTTGAACGCGGGGGCGTTGATCGGTACGCCGTTGACCTTGGTCGACTGGCCCGACCCGGATCTGTCGTTGATCTGAATCTGAATCCCGCCCCGACCGTTGCCTGACGGGTCGGGGAAGTTGGGTACGCCGTGGCTGCGGATGCAGTTCGCGAGCGCGAGCCCGTCGGCCTGTTTGCTGGCCACTGCCGAACCGCCGGTCGGGTTCGAGGACGAGCCACAGGCGGCGAGCAGCACGCCGGCGGCGAGAATCGGAGCGATCGTTGCGTATCGGGTCATGCCGCAGTGATAGCGCCCGGGTGGTTACCCGGCGGGAACGGGCGCTGTAACCGTGCTGTAACCGCGCGTACGGCATGCTGGTTTGGGATGCCGGCGTCCACGAGCGCGAGGATTGACGCACACCATGCGCGTGCTGATCGCCGAGGATCATCGAGAGCTCGCTGACACTGTGGCGGCCGGTCTGCGCCGCGAGGGGATGGCGGTCGATGTCGCCGGCGACGGCGCGGTGGCGCTTGAGCGGGCCTCGGTCTACGACTATGACGTGATCGTGCTCGATCGCGACCTGCCGGGCGTGCACGGTGACCGCGTATGCGAAGCGCTGGCGCGCGGGGGCGGGCGCGCACGGGTGCTGATGCTCACCGCATCGGCCGGGATCGAGGATCGTGTGACCGGGCTCGGCCTCGGGGCCGACGATTACCTGCCCAAGCCGTTCGCGTTCGCCGAGCTGGTGGCGCGGATCCGGGCGCTGGCCCGCCGCGCCCAGCCGGCGCTGCCGCCGGTGCTCGATAGCGGCGAGCTGAGGCTCGACACGGGGCAACGGATCGCACGGCGTGCCGGGCAGCGGCTGGATCTCAGCGCCAAGGAGTTCGCCGTGCTCGAGCTACTGATGGCGGCCCGCGGTGCGGTCGTCTCCCCGGAGGATCTGCTGGCTCGAGCCTGGGACGAGGCCGCGGATCCGTTCAGCAACGTGGTCAAGGTGACGGTCAGTCGTCTGCGGCGCAAGCTCGGCGACCCGCCGGTGATCGAGACGGTGCCCGGTGCCGGATATCGCATCTGAACGCACGCCCGCCGTGTCAGCGGACACGCCGGCCGCTGCGCCGGGGCATGGCCGGCCGCGGCGCCGGGTGCGCATGACGCTGCGGCTGCGGCTGACGCTGCTCTACGGGGCGTGCTTCCTGGCCGCCGGCGTGTTGCTGCTGGCGATCACCTACGGGTTGGTGGCCAACAGCACGTCCGTCAGCACCGGAGAGTTCGTGGCCAAGCAGGCAACTGCCACGGCGGACGCAGCGGCGCTACCCACGGTGCCTCTCCCGCTCCCGCGCGGACGCGCGCTCTACCTCAGCCGGGCGGCGCCGGGGCCGAAGGCCGGCGGGGCGCCGAGCAGCATCTTGGTCCAGACACAGCAGGCCTACGGCGAGCGGCTCCGGAAGGTCGACAGTGCGACCATCCAGCGGATCACCGCCACGGATCGGAAGAACATCGTGACCGTGGCCCGGCAGGCGAAGGCGGCTCTGAGCCAGCAGCGCAATCAGCAGCTGACGGCGCTGCTGACCAGGTCTGCTCTGGCGCTGGTGATCATGGCGTTTCTGTCGGTTGCGCTGGGCTGGGTGGTGGCGGGGCGGGCGCTACGGCCGCTGCGGACGATGAACGCCCGGGCCCGGCGGATCACCGAGAACAGCCTGCACGAGCGCCTCGCGGTCGAGCCGAGCCACGACGAGCTGGGAGAGCTGGCGCGGACGTTCGATGGGCTGCTCGGACGCCTGCAGCGAGCATTCGAGTCCCAGCGGCGATTCGTGGCCAACGCCTCGCACGAACTGCGCACGCCGGTGACGCTCGAGCGAGCGCTGGTCGAGGTGGCGCTGGCCGACCCCGACGCATCGGTGCAGTCGCTGCGGGAGTGTTGCGAGCGCGTGCGGGTCGCCGGCGAGCAGCAGGAGCGGTTGATCGAGGCGCTATTGACGCTGGCGCGTAGCCAAGGCGGCGTCGACGCATGTGACGTGGTCGATCTGCAAGCGCTCGCTGCGGAGCTCGTGCGCCAACACCAGGAGGACACCCCGACAGTCACCATCGAGGCGACGTTGGAGCCGGCGGCTGCGACGGGCGATGGGGCGCTGATCGAGCGGCTGGCCGCGAACCTGATCGACAATGCGCTCGCCTACAACGTGGCCAGCGGCGGGTGGGTACGCGTCTGGACCGGGATGCAGGGCGGGCGGCCAACGCTGCGGGTCGCCAACAGCGGGCCGATCGTTCCCGAGGAGCGGCTGGAGGAGATCCTCGAGCCGTTCCGATGTCTGGACGGGGAGCGGCTGGGCGGGAGCCGGGGGCTCGGACTCGGGCTATCGATCGTCGCGGCGATCGCCGCCGCCCACCAGGCAACGCTCGACATCGGCCCGATCACAGAAGGAGGACTGAGGATCGAGGTGCGCTTTCCAGCGCCAGACAGCGCACGGGCAACCCAGTCCGGTGTCGAGGTCGAGCTCCAGCCGGCATAGCGGCGGCTAACCGGAGCCGGACTCCAGTGCCTCCAGTTCGCCGCGCAACCCCTCGGCGGCCACCGCAAGCGCCGGATCGAGGTCCCGGTCGGCGAGCAGACCGATGCACAGGCGCCCGTCGTAGCTGATGATGCCCACGGTCAGCCCCTGGTTGGTCGGGTTCAGCGGCACCACGGGATACACCCCGGTCATGCGAACCCCGCTCAGGTAGAACGGCTGCTGGGGGCCGGGGATGTTCGAGACGACGAGGTTGAAGGCTCGCACCGAGCCCATCGTGCGGGCCAGCAGCCCGGAGACGAGCGGCGGGGCCCAGCCCGAGGCGCCGACCATCAGGGCGCCCGCCCGGACGGCGGCGGACTCCTTGAGCTGCTTGGTCTGAGCCGAGATGGCCCGGATCCGCGCGTCGAGCGTGGACTCACCGACCGGCAGGTCCACGAACACGGTCGAGATCTGATTCCCCGTGTCGCCCGCCGCGGCGCTCGGCCGGACGCTCACCGGAACCAGCGCCACCGCGCGCTGCTCGGCGTCGGGCACGCCGGATAGATAGCGCCCGAGCATCCCGGCCACGATCGCCAGCAGCGTGTCATTGACCGTGGCGCCGGCGGCCTTGCTGACCCGCTTCACGGCCGCCAGGTCTCCGGTGGCCAGCGCGTAGCGGCGGTTGGGGGAGATCGGGCGGTTGAGCGGCGTCATCGGGGCGCTGGGGCGGGTGCGCGCCAGCTCGAGTGCGACCTCGGTGGCTCGGCGCATGTCGGCGGCGGCGCGACGGGGATCGGGATCCAGCGCGCGCTGCATGCTGTCGAGCATCAATCTCGGTGCCCGGGCCAGCGGCCGGCTGGCCAGCCGGGTGACGTGCTGGCGGCGGTCATAGCGGCGGGGCTCCCACGCGGTCTCAGGGGGAGGGATGTCGAGCGGCTCCTGGCTCGGATCGAGCACGAGCGCGGCCAGGCCGATGGCGGCCATGCCGTCCACGAGCGCGTGGTGGACCTTCATCAGCAGCGCCTGGCGCCCCTCGGACAGGCCCTGAATCAGTGTGGCCTCCCACAGCGGGCGGGAGCGGTCCAGGCGGTGGGAGAACTCACGCCCCACCAGGGCGCCCAGCTCGGCGTCCTCACCGGGCGCCGGAAGGCCGGCCTGGCGCACGTGCCAGTCCAGGTCGAATCCGACGTCGTCGGTCCACACCGGGTTGGCCAGACCGAGCGGCGGCTCCTCGAGCCGCTGACGGAGCCGGGGGATGAGGTGAATCCGCTCGGCCAGCCGCTGGGCCACCATGGCTCGCGTCAGCGGAGGCTCGGACGCGAACACGAGCAGGCCGCCGACCGCCATATTGACCGGGCCGTGCTCGGCGGCGAGCGACGAGCGATCAGCGGGAGAGAGCTCCTCGGTCATGGCGGCACAACCCTACTTGCGGCACAGGCCGCATCGCGCTCTAACCGGCCAGCGTCGCGGTCTAACCGGCCAGCCGCGAGACGGAGATCCCGAACAGATCCTCGTCGTCGGTGAACCAGGACTCGAGCTCGAGCCCGGCGGCTTCGAGGTCACTCTCGATCCGCCCCCGAGTGAACTTGGTGCTGATCTCGGTGCGCAGCTCCTCGCCGGCGGCGAACTCGACCCTCAGATCGAGCTCCGCGATCAGAACCGAGCACGGCCGCCGCGCGCGCAGCCGCATCTCCACCCATTCGTGGCGTCGATCGAAGAACGCCACGTGGTCAAACGCCTCGGGGTCAAAGTCGGCGTCGAGCTCGCGGTTGACGACGTGCAGCAGGTTGCGGTTGAACTCGGCCGTGACGCCGGCGGAGTCGTTGTAGGCGGCCTCGATCACGCGCACGTCCTTGACCAGGTCCGTGCCGAGCAGCAGCCGGTCCTCGGGACCCAGCAGCGTGGCGATCTTGCTCAGCACGCCACGGCGCGTCCCGGGAGCGAAGTTGCCGATCGTCCCCCCGAGCAACGCGACCAGGCGCGGCGCCTCCTCGGCGTCCGGCACGTGCTCGAGATGGCGCTCCAGGTCGCCGACCACCCCGTGCACCCGCAGGCCCTCGTAGTCCTCACGCAGGATCTGGGCAGCGTCATTGACCACCGTCTCGGACACGTCAAGCGGGATGTAGCGCTCAAGCGTCCCGGCGTCTCGCATCGCATCGAGCAGCAGCCGGGCCTTGTCTGAGGCACCGGAACCGAGCTCGACGAGCTCCCCCGCCCCGGTGGCTTCCACGATCCCAGCGGCGCGGGCGCGGAGGATGGCCAGCTCGGTACGGGTGGGGTAATACTCCGGGAGCTCGCAGATGCGCTCGAACAGCTCCGAGCCGCGGGCATCGTAGAAGTGCTTCGGAGCGAGCTCCTTGAACGGCTTGGTCAGCCCGTCAAGCACGTCATTGGCCAGCGAGCGCTCGTCGTCCTCGGTCAGCCACGAATCAACCTGGACCTCGCCCGTCTCTCGCACGGATCTCATCTATAGATCCTTGGCCACGCGCAGGCCGGCGAAGATCTGACGCCGCTGGGGAAAATCCCAGTTGCGGAAGGTGGGTGTGCTCACTCGGGCTCGGGTGGCCCACGAACCGCCGCGCAGGGCCTTGTACTCGGAGCCGAAGAACACCTCCGAGTACTCGCGGTAGGGGTAGGCGACGAATCCGGGGTAGGCGGAAAAGTCGCTGGCGGTCCATTCCCACACATCCCCGATCATGCCCAGGCAGCCGTAGGGGGAAGCACCAGCCGGATATCCGCCGACGGCGGCGGTACCGCCACCGCGCTGGTCAACGTTGCCGTGGACCCCAGGTACCGGAGGGCCTTCGCCCCACGGCTGGGGGCGTGCTTCGCCCAACTCCTGGTCCCAGGTCGCCGCCTTTTCCCACTCGACCTCGGTCGGTAGGCGGAGGTCGTGCGCGCGAGCGAAGGCGTCGGCCTCGAACCAGGAGAGGTGGACGACCGGCCGATCCGGGTCGAGTGGCACGAGCCTCGAAAGGCGCCACTCGGCGCTGTGGTCAGCCGTCCAGCCACCTGGTCGGGTGATGTCGTAGTCCTCCTTCCAGGACCAGCCTTCGTCGGACCACCATTCCCGCCGCTCATAACCACCTCCCTCCACAAACGTCAGGTAGGAGGCGTTCGTGATCGGGGTCTGCCCGATCAGGTATCCGCGCACATCGGTTCGGTGGCACGGGCGCTCGTTGTCGTAGGCAAATCCGTCGTTGGCGGCGCCGATCGTGCATTCGCCCCCCGGCACCTCGATCAGCTCAAGCCCGGTGTGGCGGCTCGCGGGGCAATCCGGCGGTGCCAGCGCGCCGTGGAGGGCGTAACCGTCGAGGTGGGCCAGCTGGAGCGTCTGCAGCATGGTTTCGTTGTGCTGCTGCTCGTGGCGGACGATCAGCTCGTGGATGACGCCGTCTCCGATGCCCCGCTCGGCGATCACCTCGATCGTTCTGGATCGGACCTCGGCCAGGTACTCGCGGGCCTCCCCGGGGCGCAGGAACGGCAGATCGCCACGATCAGCGCGCGGGGTCTCGAACGCGTCATAGATCTCGGCCAGGCCTTCTCGCAGCAGAGGCCGCTGACCGAAGCGGTGCACGAGCCACAGGTCCTCGAAGGCGGCGATGTGGCCCAGGTCCCACACGAGCGGACTCAGGAGGGTCGAGTGCACCCGCTCGAGGTCGTCATCGGACACCGAGGCGACCAGCGCCAGCGTGCGCTCGCGCGATTCCTCGAGTGCCTCGACGGCTTCGGAGTCCGTCAGGGCAACCGGTCCTGCCTGCCAGCCGTGCATCCACACATTGTCGCATCCAGGAATCTGACCAAAGCGTTAACTAGTTCGCGTGTAGCGCAGAAACAGGGTCTGGTCGCGCTCCAGAACGCCCTCGAGAGTCATCTGCGCCGGCTCCGGGAGCGCGGGGCCGCTGGCGATCGTCGGCGCGTTGCCGCCGCCGGCAATCTGGGGTGAGAAGGTCAGGAACAGCTGATCGACGAGGCTCTCGGTCAGCAGTGCCCCGAACACGAAGGGCCCGCCTTCACAGAGCAGCGCGCGCACCTCATGCTCGGCGCGCAGGCGGGTGAGCACGGACGCGAATGAGAGATTCTGAGGCGGCTCAGTGAAGACGGTGACGTCGGCCTGCACGCCGCTGGTGTCAATCTCGGCTCCGGAAAAGATCAGGACCCGGGCGTCAGGCTCCGCGAACAGCGGGATGTCGAGCGGCACCGTGCCGCTGCGGCTCACAACGCAGGTCAGCGGCTCGGGCCGCAGGCCACGCTCACGGCGCCGGTCACGGACGGCGGTATCGCGGAGGATCCGGCCGTAGCGCTCGGCCCTCAGGGTGCCCGTGCCCACCAGGACCGCGTCGACCTCGCGCCGCAGACCGTGAAACAGCGCCTTGTCACCGGGATCCCCCAGCGCGGCGGACTGTCCGTTCACGCTGGCTCGCCCGTCGATGCTGGAGACGAAGTTGGCCACCGTGAACGGGCGCTCCGCCGAAGCCCGTTGTGAGAGCTTCAGCTCGGCCAGATATCGCTCGATCTCGACGGTTCCCGCCTCGGGCCAGAGCACTCTGAAGTCCATGCTCTGAAGCATCTCATGAGCCTGGCAAACCGGTTAGGCTCCGGCGCGATGAATTTCAAGGAGCTCGATCGCGGCGAGCTGCTGGCTAGCTTCGGGGGGATCCTGCTCGGTATTTCTCTGTTCCTCAGCTGGTATTCGCTGGGCAACCACAACGCCGTTCTGGGCTCCTGTCACGGGCCGAATTCCTCCTGTACGGGGTGGGCATCGCTCCAGATCATTCGGTTCCTGCTCCTGATCGCCGCGGTCGCGCCGGCGATCCTGTCCTACATCATCATTCGCGGCCATGCACTGTCCTGGCCCCGCGGCGAGCTCACGGCCGTGACGGCCCTGGTCGCGCTGACGCTGACCCTGTTCCGCGGCCTGATCGATAAGCCGGGCGCGCCTCCGGGCGAGATCACGATCTCGTTCGGCTGGTGGCTGGCCCTGGTCGCCGATCTGCTGATACTGACCGGATCGGTGTGGCGCGCTCAGGAGAGCGGTTCCAGACGCAAGCCCCCGGGAGTGCTATGAGCGAGCCCCAGCAGCGCAGCAGGCCAGACCGGAACCTGGCCCTCGAGCTCGTCCGAGTCACGGAGGCGGCCGCCCTGGCGGCTGCCCGCATGGTCGGCCGTGGAGACAAGGAGGGTGCCGATCAGGCCGCCGTCGATGCCATGCGGTACGTGCTCGACTCGGTGTCGATGGACGGTGTGGTCGTCATCGGCGAGGGAGAGAAGGACGAGGCCCCGATGCTGTTCAACGGCGAGCAGATCGGAGACGGCAGCCCGCCGCAGGTCGACATTGCCGTTGACCCGCTCGAGGGTACGCGTCTCACTGCGCTGGGCATGCCGAGCGCACTGGCGGTGATTGCCCTGTCAGAGCGCGGGACCATGTTTGACCCCGGGCCGTGCGTGTACATGGAGAAGATCGCCGGTGGCCCCGAGATCGCCGATCTGCTCGACCTCGACCGTCCCCTGGCCGACACGCTGGCGCTGGTGGCCGAGCGCAAGAAGCGCGATATCAACGACGTGATGGTGGTGATGCTCGACCGAGATCGCCACCAGAAGGCCATGCAGGAGGTGCGCGATGCCGGCGCGCGCGTGCGCCTGATCACCGACGGTGACGTGTCCGCCTCCTTGCTCGCCGTGAGCGAGAACTCGTCCGTGGACCTCCTGTGGGGGATCGGCGGCACCCCCGAGGGCGTCATCTCCGCCGCGGCGATCAAATGCATCGGCGGCCAGCTCCTGGGTCGGTTGTGGCCTCGTGATGACACCGAGCGCAAGGCGGCGGTCGATGCCGGCTATGACCTGGACAAGGTCCTCACGTGCGATGACCTGGTCGCCAGCGATGACGCGTTCTTCTCCGCCACCGGAGTCACGGATGGCGATGTCCTGCAGGGTGTCCGGTACCAGGGCGACCGCGGGGCGAGCACCGAGTCACTGGTCATGCGCTCGCGCTCGGGGACCGTCCGGCGGATCTCGGCCCGGCATGACCGGTCCAAGATGCGGGCGATGGGCGTCCGGGCGGGCTAACCCGAGAGCCGGCCGACCTTGGACTCGGCCAGATCGAGCTTGGCCAGGGAGCGCAGGAAGGCGTGCGTCACCAGCACGTGGACCGTGGACTGCGTCATCTCGTAGATCGGCTGGCTGAAGCCGGCGGCGATCGACGGGTAGAAGTTCGCCACCTCGACTTCGATCCGGAGCCTCGCTCGTCCTGAGTCATCGGGCTTCTCCCGCCGGGCATCGAGGGCCAGGTAGCCGCACCCGCGGCCGGCGCGGGCGACGAGCAGGCCGTCGCGGATCCGCCAGCGCACCACGCCGTGGTCCCCGTCGAGCAGATATTCCGGAGGCTCGAACCGAAGCATGGTCAGAGGGCGCCCGAGCAGCACCACCGAACGGCTGTGCTCGCTGTAGATGACCCGGATCAGGCCGAGCGTGACCCGGGACAGAAAGCGCCAGTAGGTGCGGGCGAGGTTCTCGAGGTTGGCCGGCCCCCACAGGCGGTCGAGCTCGTCCTGGTCCATGGTCAGCACGGCGGACTGCACCGAGCGGACGCTGCCGTCACCGGAGACAACCGTTGACTTGCGCGGCGAGACGATCACCGCCCGGGCGGGCAGGCGCCGAAAGCGGCGTCGCACGAGGGCGAGACCCGAGAGGGCGATGGCGAGCAGGAGCAGCGGCGCGGTCATGGGGTGGATTGTGCCCGGCCGAGCCCGTGCCGACGCCTTTAGGTAGCCAAGGGTTCGAGCGTCACCGCGGTTCCGGCCGCCAGCGTGCCCTCGCCGGCCGGAATCATGGCCAGGGCATCCGCGCCGATCAGCGACGTCAGGATGTGAGAGCCCTGGGCTCCGTTGGGCGTGGCCACCGGCGGACCATCGCCGCGCTCGAGGCGCACGCGGACCGCCTGCTCGCGCCGCGGGTTGCGCCTGACCTCGGCGCCGAGCACCGCCTGTGGCGCCAGAGTGCGCCGTGTCGTCCGGCCTTGGAGGAGCGCCAGGGCGGGCGCCACGAAGAGCGAGAACGTGACGACCACCGAGACGGGGTTGCCCGGCAGCCCGAAGACGAGCCGGCCGTCGTCGAGCGTTCCGAACCAGGTCGGCTTGCCGGGTTGGAGCGCGACACTCCAGAACACCTCGGTGACGCCAAGCTCGGCCAGCACCGGCTTGACGTGGTCATGGGGGCCGACCGAGACGCCGCCAGAGATGATCAACACGTCGGAGGTCTCGAGCGCGGTGGAGATGCCGTCTCGGGTGGCGGCGTGGTCATCCGGGAGTCGCTCGGCCGGGCTCGTCTGTGCGCCGGCGTTGGCGGCCAGCCCGGTCAGCATCGGCGCGTTCGAGTTGTGGATCTCTCCGGGTCCGAGCGCAGCCCCCGGCGCGCGGAGCTCATCCCCGGTGCACAGGACCGATACCCGCGGCCTACGGGCCACCGTCACCGAGCCGGCGCCGGCTGCCACCGCCGCCCCGAGCTCCACCGCGTCGAGCCGGGTGCCCGCCCGGAGCACGACGGTCTGGGCGCGCATGTCCTCGCCGGCACCGCGGATGTTCTGCCCGGGCGCGGTGTCGGCCTCGGTCTCGATCTGGTCAGCCTGATCCCTGGTGACGTTCTCCTGCGGGATGACCGCGGTCGCGCCCGCCGGCACCGCGGCGCCAGTGGAGATCCGGATGGCCTCACTCGATCCCAGCGGGCGGTCGGCGGGGGAGGGGACGCCCGCCCGTGACTCGCCGATCACGGCCAGACGGCGTCCCGCTGCTCCGGCCAGGACGGCGTACCCATCCATGGCGGAGCAGGCGAACGGGGGTACATCGTCGGACGCGCGTACGTCGGCGGCGAGGACGCGGCCGAGGGCAGAGACGATCTCCACCGGTTCGGTTTCCAGCGGCTGGACGGCTTGGAGAACCAGCTCGCGGGCTTGGGTCACGGTGATCAGCGGCGTCGACATCTCCCTCAACATATTGCGGCAGTATGGGGCCGGGCGTACTCGGGGCCGCAAAGTCCGGAAATCGAAGGACGGGGGTCCTATATAGCAACGGGGGCCGACTGGGACGCGTGATAGAAGTCGGCGATGTTGCCAGGCCCACCCCGCCGTCGCCGGGCCAGACCGGTCGCCGACGCCCCAATTGACACGCTGCTGTCCAGGTCCGAGGACCTGGCCAAAGGCTGGTTGCTGGCCCTGCTCGAGGGAGCGCCCCTGGCCGACGCATCGCAGATCCTGGCCACCGAGCTGACCCGCGACGGGCCGCGGATTTGTGACGCGATGCTGCGTGCGATCACCGATGACACCGACCAGCGGCGGCTGGAGCCCGGCGGTGCGCTGGCGCCGCTCGTAGCCCGGGTGGGGGAGCTGGCCGGGGCAACGGGCGCCGAAGGGACCTCGTACGCAGTGGACGCACTCCAGGGCGTCGTGTGGGCCGCGCTGCGCTCCGAGCTCCGGGATCCCGACCCCGACCTCGTCTCCGGGCTGGCCGAGCGGCTGGCTCAGGTGAGCGAGCTGATGCGGGCCGCGGCGCTGCGCCAGGGCGCGGGCACGAGCATGCGTGTCTCCCCCGGGCCGGGCCTGTCGGCCGCGCCCGAGCCGCTGCGTGCTTCCGGTCAGGGCCAGGTGGGCGCCGATCCGGCCGCGATGGGATCGACCGTGGCACCGGAGACGCCGGCCCGGACGCCGTCTGAGGCGCGCTCCGCGCCGTCCGCACCGCCGCTCCAGGACGATCGCCAAGTTGCGCCAAGCCCTGCCACGCCTCGGTCCTGGGGCGATGCCGAGCGCACGGCGCCGGCTCCGGAGGCGCTGTGGGTGGGTGCGCTTGAAGACGAGATCCTGCGGACGGGCGAGTTGCCGCTGTCGCTGTTGCTGGCCGAGCTCGAAGACGCGGACCGGATGCTCGTGGTCGATCCCGACCCGACGGGGGTGGCCACGTTCAGCGTGTTCGCCCAGGCGGTCCGCGCCGTCGTGCGCCGGCAGGACATCCTCGTGGCCGAGACCGAATCACGGGCCTGGATCATCGCTCGGGAGACCGGACGCGTCGGGGCCCAGGCCCTCGGGGCCCGGATCTCCGCCGCCGTGCGCGAGGGTGCGCCCTGGCGGGGGGCGCCGATGGTGGCCAGCATTGGCGTGGCTGTCCTCGGCGAGGACGGGCTCACGTCCTCCGAGCTAATTGACTCAGCCGAGGAGTCTCGATTTGCCGCCGCCGCCAACGGCGTGGACATGATCCGGGCCGCGCCGGACGAGCGGCCGGCTGAGTCCTAGCGTCGCTCGGGCTAGGGCTAGGGCGGGGGCGCGGAGCGGAGCGGAGAGCGAGCACAACGCAGAAGATCCGGGAGCTCGGGTGGGATTCGTGGCGGACTGACCGCTATGCGTGCGATGCGCACCAGATCCGACGCGGCGATCTGGATTTGCTACGAAATGCGCGGCGCTAGGGCGGCGAGAGGCGTGCCGGACGCGGCCCATGAACCGCTGGGACGGCGGCCCGGCCAGTCGCCCAGAAAAGATGGTCCCAGCTAGCCCGTGCCGGAGGGCTGACGGGGCAGCGAGACTGCGCCGATCTTGGCCGTGCCGTTGATTCCCATCACGCGCCCTGTGGCTTCGGTCAGATCCCAGTCCGCGCCGTTGGCGTAGGGACCGCGATCGATGACGGGCACGATCAGGGTGCGGCCGCGGTAGTAGAGAGCGACCTTCTCGCCGCATTTCAGGGTGCGGTTGGCGACGCCGAGCGTGTTGCGGCCCAGCTTCTGCCCGCAGGCGGTGCGCTGGCCGTAGAAACCAGGGCCGTACTGGGTGGCGATGGCCTGGCGGTAGACCGTGACCGTCACCATCGGCGCGGTCGAGGCGGCGTTGGCGGACGAGCTCTGGCTGATCACGGCGCGCATGGCAAACCGGCCGATGTGGTTCGTGTGCCAGGAAGCCTTGAAGGAGCCGTTGCCGGCGATCGTGGCCTTGACCGTGGGCGTCCACTGCCACTTGGTCTCGTGCCCGAGACGCTCGATCTCGATCGTCTGGCCGGAGTCACTCGATGGCGCGCTGCCGGCGAAGCTGAGCCGGTTGCGCAGGAGTGCCGAGGCGGTGGTGTTCAGGGTGATCCCGCCTGAGGTGGCCGTAACCGTGATGTTGCCGGGCTGGATGCCGGGCGCGTTCGCAGAGGTCGTGCCGCCGGTCGGGCTCAGTGAGGAGCCACCGGAGCTTGCCCAGGCGAACGACGGGAGCGCGAGCGAGCTCACAAGCATCCCCAGCACGGCATAGGCGTTAGCGCGTCGAATCCCGATCACCTGAAGTCATTCCTGTTGGTCAGGCCTACGGGGTGAGCTGACGGGCTCGCGCTTTTTTGTCGCGCTACGGTCCTTTACGGGACCGATTCGCCCCAGCGGGCCCGAAGGCCCGCAGGTGGTTCCCCCGCCGACCGCCCGCTGACGGACGATCGCTCGGCTGATGGCGCGGCAGTATACGTAACTCCGCCCGGTTGCGACTCACAGGCCGCCGCGGCCGGCTAGGGCCGAGGTAGGCGGGACAGCGCGCCCCGGAGCGCTCGGGCGCTCGCCTTCAGGCCGATCTCGGCCAGTTCGGCCGCGGCCTGGACCGCAGTGCCGACGGGCGTGGCGCCGTTGCCGGCGTCCTCACGCGTCCGCGCCACACGCGTTGTCACGGGCGGACTCGAGGCGGGCGGGCTCGAGGCTGGGCGCGCCGGCTTGGCCCGGGCGGACGGGCCGGCGCTGCGCTTGGGTGCTGCCTTCACGCTGTCTGACGCCTGCCTGGCGGCGGGCTTCGCGGCGGTCTTGGGCTTCGGCTTGGGCTTGGCGCGAGTGGTGGCCCGCGCCTTCGACGCCGGCTGGGATGTCCGCTTCGGCTTGGCGGTCGGGTTGGCGCTCGGCTTGGCCGTTGACTTGGCGGTCGGGTTGGCGCTCGCCGAGCGAGCGGCCGTGATCGGGGTCACAGGGGCGGAGACGACCGGGGTCACCGGGGCGGGCGGCACGGGCGCCGGCGGCACGGGGGCCACCGGTCCGCTCTGGCCGGGCGCGGCCGCCGCGCGTTTATCGCTGCGCCGGTGGGGCCGAGTCCGGGGGAGGCCGCCGAGGACTCCAGGGGGCGGTTCGTCGGTCATGGCTCACATCATCGCGCACTGGCTGGACCAAGGCCTAAAGGCTCGATCCCCGGGCCCGATAACTTTGGACAAGGAGCTAGCGTTTCGGAGTGTTGCGAGCTCGATTGTTCGGTGTTTACGAAAAATCGACCGTAACTTTGAAACGTGAGGCGCTGTTCTACGTATACAACTTGAATCAAAGCGCCGCGAGCGCGTGCTGGTACCCCGCAAATAGCGTTGCCGGGACCGGTGATGGCGTCGCCTGCGCGTTGACTTCAAAAAGTGTAGTAACTACAATGACGGGTATGTTTGAGTAGCGGTCGTGCGCCTCTAGAGCGTGCGCCCGGGTTGCTGAATACTCAGCGCCGACATCGGCGCAGGACGGAAACGGAATCAGATGTCAGTAGCGGAACTGCAAGAACTCGAAGAGATCAAGGGACTCGTCAACCGGGGTCAGCAGCTTGGAGTACTCACGTACTCCGAGATCGCCGGCGCCGTATCCGAGCTCGATCTCGACGAGGCCGATGTCGAAGAGCTGCACGGATTCCTCGAGCGAGCCGAGATCGAGCTCGTCGAGGAAGTAGATCCGGCCACCACCGCCACCGAGGTGGAGCGGGCCCCGGATAAGCGCGGCCGTCGAAAGGCGAAGACGGCGCTTGATCTGAAGCCGGACATGACGACTGACTCTCTGCAGCTGTTCCTCAAGGACATCGGCAAGGTGCGTCTGCTCACGGCTCAGGAAGAGGTTGATCTGGCCAAGCGGATCGAGCGAGGTGACCTGGACGCCAAGCAGAAGATGGTCGAGTCCAACCTCCGCCTCGTCGTCTCCATCGCCAAGAACTACCGCAACCAGGGCCTCCCGTTCCTGGACCTGATCCAGGAGGGCACGCTCGGCCTGGTCCGCGCGGCGGAGAAGTTTGACTACCGCAAGGGCTTCAAGTTCTCCACCTATGCGACCTGGTGGATCCGCCAGGCAATCGCCCGTGCGCTGGCTGACAAGGCGCGCACGATCCGTATCCCGGTCCACGTGGTCGAGAAGCTCAACAAGATCGGCCGCGCCGAGCGCAAGCTGGTCACTGAGCTGGGCCGCGAGCCCACGGCGGAGGAGATCGCCGAGGTCACCGGTATCGAGCCCGAAGAGGTCGAGTCGATCAAGCGCTCAGCGCAGGCTCCGGTCTCGCTCGAGAAGCCCGTCGGTGACGAGGAGGAGTCCGAGTTCGGCCAGTTCATCGCCGACGAGCGGGCCGAGTCTCCGTACGAGCGAGCGGCAGAGATCCTGACCAAGGAAGCTCTCCGCGAGGCGCTCGAGAACCTGAGCTACCGCGAGCGTCGCGTGCTCGAGCTCCGGTACGGGCTGGGCGGGGAGCACCCCCGGACGCTCGACGAGGTCGGACGGACGTTCAACGTCACTCGTGAGCGCATTCGCCAGATCGAGAACCAGTCACTGAAGAAGCTTCAGTCACTGGCCGAAGCGCAGAAGCTCCGCGACGTCGCCTAGGAGCGCGCGGAGCCCGTGGGGCCGGTGGGGCCCGTGGGGCAAGAGCCCGACGGCCGCGCTGGCCGACGGCCACGCCGGCGGGTCCACGAGCGATGCTGGTCATAAAAGCGAACTCATGGTTCGTTTTATGACCACGATCGGATTCGCGCTCTGAGCGTACGGTCCGCCCGCAAACCCATGCTTCAGTTCGTGAAGCATTGCGCTAGAATGGGCAAAGAGATGGTTGACAGAGATACGTGCCCGGTTTGCAGAACGGCAGAGATCGTGTGCGGAAAGTGGACGTTGCTCGTGATCCGGGATTTGGCCGAGGGCCGGTCTCGCTTCTGCGAACTGGAGCGCTCACTGGCTGGAATCAGCCCCCGGACTCTCTCGCTCCGCCTGCGGGCTCTCGAGGAAGAGGGCATCGTGGAGCGTCAGACCTTTCCCGAGGTTCCGCCGCGCGTCGAATACGTGCTGACGGACAAGGGACGCGCCCTCGTGCCGCTGATCGAGGACATGCGGGTCTACGGGCGCGAGTGGCTCGGCGTCGACTGCGGTGACGTCGGCGAGGCGGACGCCCCAGTCCGTGAGCCGGCTGTAGCCATCGCCTGAGCGACCTAGCGGGCCGCACAGGACGTGGCCACCGGCAGCCGACCAGGCCGTGGTCGCGTGCTGGACCGGAACCGGCGCCGGGGTTTATGCTCGGCGGTGTGCGGCGCGTAGCTCTGATCGTGTCGGCAGTGGCGGTGCTCGCGGGCTGCGGTTCCTCGCACAAGGGACCGCCACCGGTGGCACGTCTCGTAGGGTGCGGCACCACGGCCTTGCACCGAGGATCGGCCCCGCACTGGACCTCAAGCGCTTGGTCAACGAGTTCGGGAGTGCCGGGGCAGATGCCCTGGGCGCTGAGCACTCGGGGACGTGCCGCCGCGTTTCTGTTCAGCTATCCGCTGCGCGCCGGGAACACGCCAGCCCGGGCCAACAAGATCCTGTGGATCGTTCGGCTTGCACGGGATAACTCGACGCTGAAGGTCAGGGCAAAGCCGCTGGACAAAATGGCCCCAGTCGTCAGGCGTAGCTGGCCGCCCGACTCCGGGCCAGGACAGATCTACCCATCCGCGTTCAACGTCCCGCGGCCCGGCTGTTGGCGGGTAACGATTCGGTGGGCGGGCCACAGCGACTCGCTTGATCTCCGGGTCGGTGAGTAATCCGGCGGCCGCATCGGTCTGCAAGGCACGGTGCCGTCAGGAGGATCCCTGACCGCCACGGAGAATCCGCCGCCGTGCGGAATGCAGCTCTCCACCACGTACTCGAGGCGTTCACAGTTGAGGCGAGCGGGCGTCTGACCGCCGATGCTGCCAGCGGCGCGGACATGCCGTTCGAGGTTGTGGAGGAACGTGGCGGGCGTCGCCCGTCCTTGTACTGCTACCGACCCCTGACCGGCGAGTTCATTCGGGGGCGTCTGGCTCAGCTGTCGGTACTCGCCAGCTATGGGCCGGCCGCCTCCGCTCTCGCAGATTGCGAAGCGCTCGATGTGTACTTGAGCGAGCACGGCGAAATAAAGCCGCCATCCCAGCCCCAGGCTCGGGCGGAGGCCGCCATCGGCACATTCCTGGCCGCCGTGTTCGCCGAGCGCAGTGAGTTCGGGTTCGAGCCGGCCCACTTTGAGGGTGCGTATGCCGATCTCGAGCGCACCCTCTATGAGGGCCAGTGCACGGCGACCGTCATCGCGCCCGTGCTCGGCGTGGCGCTCGACCCCGAGACGACCCAGCTGGCGCTCGGTGACGGCCTGTCCCTGATCCGGGGCGACTCCCTGACTGACGCGCCGGCAGAGGCCGTGTGGGGAGACGGCGAGGAGCCGAACGTGCTTGCCCTGCTGGTGGTCGACCAGGAGCGCTCGGGCCGCCCGCCGGTGTCGATCGCCCGCAGCCGCTTCCGCCGGATTCTGACCGCGCTGCGGCTGTTCGAGCGCGGGGGATACGCGGTCGGGCCCGTCGCGTGGGCCCGGACCGAGGCGGGCGCGTGGCGCGCGGTGTCGATCGGCACCAACGGACGTCCGAGGCTGCGGACGATGGTCCCGGCCGAGCAGGAGGACGAGCTGAGGGCTTTCTGTGACCTGGTGGCCCGCCGCCTCCCGGGTGGGGGAGAGCTGGCCTGGGCACTGGCGCGCTTCGAGATGGGCTGCGAGCGGCTGGCGCCGTTCGAGGCCCTGACCGACTACCTGCTCGCGCTCCGGGCGCTGCTTGAGCCGGAAGGGCCGGCGAGCGGGCGTCTGGCCCAGCGGCTGGCCGTCATCTGCGGCCGGCCGGAGGACCGGGCCGCCCTCGCGGAGCGGACGGCGCACGCGATCTCGCTCGAGCGGGCGGTTATCACCGGGCTGGCCGCCGCCGACACCGGCGCCGACCTCCTTGTCGACGAGCTCGCCGAGCACCTGAGGGCGATTCTTCGGGACGCCCTGTGCGGCCACCTGGACGCCGATTTGAAGGGTGTGGCGGACGAGCTTCTGGCTGAGGCCGCCGCCGCGCCCGCCATCAGTCACTAGTCCCGGCGATCACCCCCTGGTCGCCGGCCATCACTCGCTAGTCTGAGCCCTTGACCGCTCCCTACTCGGTCTCCACGGAGGCCGGGAGTGTTTTGCCATCCAGGCACGAACACGTAAGTCCTGGGGCTCGTATGTAGTCAGGGGGAGCGCGATCAGCAGAACGAGCGGGCTTTTGGCCCGCTCGCTTTGCGTTAAGCCGTCGCGCAGCTGCGGCGGCTCGGGGTCAGCCAGGCTGGCCCGGTTGGGTGGGTCAGGTCAACCGGCTGGCTGCCCAGTCCCTGGTTCGAGGATCAGCTTGCCGTTGTGCGGGCCGCCGAAGTCGAACATCCCGGCGAGGTCGAACGGAATCCCTTCGCTCTTGTCACGCCTCGCGAGCACCTGATCCGCCGAGCCGGGGATCCCCGGAAGGCCCCAGTTGTACTCGACGAAGTTGATGATCGAAGCCTGATCGCTCAGGTTGTGATCGACGTAGTTGGACTTTGCGAACGGCGAGATCACCATCATCGGCAGCCGCGGTCCGAAGCCGCAGCGACCCTGCTGGCCTCCGAGGGGAGTGTTCGAGCCGTCCTTGCGCGTGCACTTGCCCGACGTCGTCCCGTTCAGTCCCGTGTCGATCAGGTTGTCGCCCGGTGAGCTGGACGGGTTGGTGACACCGCTGTAGACGTGGTCATACCAGCCGTCGGAATCGTCGTAGTTGACGATCACCACGGTGTTGCCCCAGTCAGGGGATTTCATCAGCGCGTTGATGGTCCGGGTGACGAACTGCTGCTCGTCGGCCGGATCGGAGTAGCCGGCGTGGCCATCCTGGTAGCCCGGCGCCTTGAGGAAGCTGACCCCAGGGAGGGCCGACGCGGGCAACTCGCCCTTGGTGATGGCCGACACGAGCTGATTGAAGTCACTCGTGTCGTAGTTGTGGTTCGGGGTGTTGAACTGCGGCTTGCCGTCCGTGTAGGACTGCGTGTCACGTCCGACCGTGGCCAGACCGGACAGGGTGTCCGCGCCGCCGGCGCCCGTCGGGAGCGTCAGGTGATGCGGGTTGGCGGTTGACGCGTAGTACTGGAACGGCTCATGGTGAGGGATGTAGTCGTTCTTGTACCCGTACTGACCGGTCCCGCCGAGTGACGGACCGATCGGGTGCACGGCGTCGCACAGTCCCTCGTTGCTCGAATTCGGGACCTGCTTCTGGAACCCGGCGCTGGCGAACTCATCGGGGATGAACGTGCTGGTTGACTGGCCGCTCTGGCCGATCGCCTTGAGGCCGTCCTGGTAGCTCTCCGTGGGCCGGAAACCACCCTCGAACCAACCCCAGGACACGTCGGCCTGGTTGAGCAGGTCACCGATGTTCTTCCCTGACATCGCCACCGCATCCCGGGTGGAGCAGTCATCCCAGTAGGGCTGGGCGTCACTGGTCAGCGAGTAGCCGCCCTTGCCGTCGGCGTCGAGATCGCCGTCGGGCGAAGTCGGAGTCGAGAGCGAGGGGTTGTTGGCCGAGTGAGAGGTATCGACGCCCCCGGTATCACCGGAGGCCAGGTTGATCGCCCCCGGCGCCGAGGGGCCGAACGTGGTCCCGTAGGAGTCATCGCTCATCGCGTAGTGCTGGGCGTAGTTCCACAGGCCGGTGACGGTGTTGCCGTCGTAATAGTCCAGCTCGGTGTTGGCGTTGCAGGGCGCCCCGGTGGGGCCGTTGCCAGTGCCGGTGCCGACGCTCTGGACGAAGTGGTCCATCTTGCCGCCGTCGAAGGCGGTCTGCTCGTCGGCGTAGTCATGATCCTGATCGCACGTGAGCTGACCCAGCCCGGGAGTGGCGCCGGCGACGCTGCTGTCCAGGCGCTGCGGGTCAGCCACGTTGGGGTTGGTCGTGATCAGGTTGGTCGTGTGGCGCAGGCGAGCCGGGAGCGAGGACGCGGTGGCCGGCAACAGACCGTCGACCGCGGGCGTGTCCGGCTTGGCGGTGAACTTCTGACCGTCGGTGTTGGCGGCCGTGGGATAGGTGCCGAAGTAGTGATCGAAGGAGACGTTCTCCTGGAAGATCACGACGACGTGCTTGACCGGCGTCTTGGTGCTCGTCTCCGAGCTGGCGATCCGGGCCCGCTTGGGGCTGGTGGTACGGCCGAACGCGCTCGTCACGGCGACGATTGACGCCGCGCCGACCAGAACGGCGAGCATCAGCAGCAGGCCAGACCTACGCTTTCGCAGCAATTTGAACTCCTCGGTAGTAGCTATGACGCGCGACGTCGCGGGCTCCCGGACGCCAGCCTGCACAGCCTTCTCGCCGCGCCTCCCGCGCGAGTTGCCGGGTCGTGACGAAGGTGTTATCGCGCTGTGAACGAGCTCGGGACGGACTGGCTGGTCCCGGTCACACAGACCGGTCCGGACGGCGGCCCGACCGGAATGAGAACCTACGGCCTGTGTTCCACCTCGAGCTCCGTCAGTTCCCGCACGTCGCGCGGGCGTTCAACCTGTCCCGCGAACAGCTGGACGAGCGCTTCGCGCGGCCCTGGGTCAGCGGGTCGGCGGTCAAGCACGAGGACCGGAGCTGGACGGCTGACAAGGCGAAGCTGACGATTTTCGAGGGCCCGGAGCTGCGGCCTGAGGAGATGGGAATGGGGCGGGGGTGGGCGACGGTGGGCAAGACCTCCAAGGAGGTCACCGAGACCGTCCTGGCCGAAGCATTTCGAGGCTCCGAGGGCCGCGCCAATGTCGATCTGCTGAAGGGCCTGATCGAGAGCGCGGCTCGGAGGCCGATCACGTTTGGCGAGGTGATGGCGCTCGCGGTGGCCGAATACCCGACGTGGCGGGCCAGCGAACGCCTGGCCCTGGCCGAGCAGGCGGTCTGGGAGCTGCTGCACCAGCGCACGGTCGTACTGAGCGATGGCGAGGGTCCGATCGAGTCAGAGCGCTGGCAGGAGATCGTGCTCAGCTGGTTGACCTGGACGGAGGCGGGCTCGCACCCGCTCACGCTTCGAAGGTCGTGAGGAACCGCCCGGCTCAGCTGAGCACGTCGGCGATCAACTGCGGTGCTCAGCTGATGACGTCGGCGATCAAACGCTCGCGTTCGTCGTCGGTGGCAAACAGGAACCGGTGCACCTGCAGGAGCCCATCGATGTCGTGCACGTCATCGTCCAGGTGTGGCACCAGCAGCAGGGGGCGGCCCTCGAGCTCCTCCCGCAGCTGCTCGACCCCGATCTGGTCCCGCCGGGCCAGCACGTGGTAGTCATGAAAGTTCTCGGCCACCCGGGCGGCCAGCTTGGGCGGGAGCTCTGCCCCGAGCGCGGCCTCGAGGTCGGCGTCATCGGCATCCCCGAGCACATCGTGGTGGACCCGGTTGACGATCACGCCGGCGAACGGCAGCCCGCTCTCGCTCAGCGTGCGCCGGAACCAGATCGCTTCCTCGATCGCCGCTCGCTGGGCCGAGGTCACGAGCACGAACGCCGTGGTAGGGGCCTTCAGCATTCGCTCAACCTGCGCCGCGCGCTCACTGAAGTCATCCGTCATCCCGCCGAGCAGCTGGAAGAAGGTGGACAGGTCACTCAGCAGATCGACGCCGGTGACCCGGCGCAGGGCGCCCAGGAACGGCGCGACGCCCCGGCCGAGCACGCGCATGCCGAGGCCGGTCGGCCGGATGAATGTCTTCAGCGCCCGCCCCTCGAGGAATGAGGTCAGCCGTCCTGGCGCGTCCAGGAAGTCGAGCGCGTTGCGGGACGGGGGAGTGTCGAGCACGAGCAGATCGAAGTCATCATCGCGGGCGAGCTCGTAGAGCTTGGCCACGGCTGTGAACTCCTGGGAACCCGAGACGGCGGTCGAGAGCTCGCGGTAAACGCGGTTGGCCTTGATCTCCTCCGCCCGCTCTGCGTCAGGGGCGATCCGTTCGATGAGCTCATCGAAGGTGCGTTTGGGGTCGAGCATCATGGCCCAGAGCTCGCCCTTGACCTCGATCTGGCCCGCCAGTCGCTTCGGCTCGACCCGGCGCGGCTCGTTCTCGAGCTGCTGCAATCCGAGCGCGTTGGCCAGGCGCTTGGCCGGATCGATGGTTACCACGGCCACCTTGGCCCCCTGGGCGGCCATCCCGAGTGCGATCGCCGCCGACGTCGTCGTCTTACCGACGCCGCCCGAACCGCCGCACACGCAGACTCGCTTGCCCTCCAGCAGGTTGGCGACGCTCACGCCGCCGCAGTCTAGGAGGAGGCGGGCGCTGAGGCTGCCGGCTCCACCATCGCTCCGCCTTCGGGGGCGATGGCGCCGGGTTCACCGACGAGCACCCGGAGCGCATCGGGCGGCACGTGGACGTCAACCGGTGTGCCCTGGCCGTGCTCCTCGGCCCCGCCTGTGTTGGCCACCGATACCTGGAGAGGATTGCCAGTGGCCAGACGGACGATCACCTGCCGGCTGGCCCCGACGTAGACCGTGCGTTCAACCATTCCAGGCAGACAGTTCTCCCGCTCGGAGCCGTGGGGGAGGAGGACCACACGCTCGGGCCGGGCGACGATCTTGACCTTGCCCCGAGCGGCAACATCGCCGCAGCCGGCGCGCAACGCGAAATCACCCACCTGGACCATGCACTCGCCGGGGCCGGACCCCGAGGACGGCCCCACGGCCTCCGCGTCCATCAGGTTCGAGATCCCGAGGAAGTCAGCCGCGAACACGGTGGTCGGACTCTCGTAGACGTCGGTCGGGGAGCCGATCTGCTCGACTCGGCCGGCATTCATGACCGCCACCCGGTCGCTCATGCTGAGCGCCTCCTCCTGGTCATGGGTCACGAACACGAACGTGATCCCGACCTCCTCCTGAAGCGCCTTGAGCTCGATCCGCAGCTGCTTTCGGATCTTGGCGTCGAGCGCTCCGAGCGGCTCGTCCAGCAACAGGACCGCCGGGCGCAGCACCAGCGCCCGAGCCAGGGCAACGCGCTGCTGCTGGCCGCCTGAGAGCTGGTTGGGGCGTCGATTCTCATACCCGGACAGCTGGACCAGCTCCAGCGCCTCTGCCGCCCGGGCGCTGCGTTCGGACTTGGGCACCGAGCGGTACCTCATGCCAAACGCGACGTTCTCGGCCACGGTCAGGAACGGAAACAGCGCGTAGTTTTGGAACACGGTGTTGACGTTGCGGCGGTTGGGGGCCCAGGTTCCAACGTCGACGCCGTCGAGCAAGATCTTTCCGCTGGTCGGCGGTTCAAAGCCCGCGATCATGCGCAACGTGGACGTCTTTCCGCAGCCGCTGGGCCCGAGCAGCGAGAAGAACTCGCCGGCCTGGATCTCGAGCGAGATGTCGTCGACTGCGGTCACGTCGTCGAACCGCTTGGTCAGTGACTGCAGTTCGACATGCCCTCCACTCATTTTTTCAGTCCTCTCAGATGCCTGCGATGCTGGTAAGTGCCTCGGCGCTGCCCTCGGTGCGTTCGCCTCGGGTCATCCACCGGTACGCGACGAATCCGATCAGCGCTGCGGCGACCGAGAAGAACAACATGATCGTGGCCAGTGCGTTGAGCGCCGGCCCACTCAGCCCGCCGTGGACGTTGGCGTAGATCAGGACCGACATGGGTTGCGTCGCCGCGGTCGAGGACAGTTGCTCGACGATCACGAAATCGTCCACCGTGCTGGCGAAGACGAGCACCGCACTGGCGAAGATGGCCGGCAGCAGCAGGGGGAGCAGCACGCGGCGGATCGCCCCCAGCCGTGACGCACCGAGATCGGCCGCCGCCTCCTCATAGCTGCGCCCGATGCTCACCAGCCGCGCCCGGACGATGATGGCGGGCCAGCTTATGTTCCATACCACGAGCCCCGCCACCTCGGCCTCGGTGCCGAGGCCGATGAACGTGAGCGCCTGCGTGACGAGCAGGAACAGCGCCACCGCCAGCAGAAGCTCCGGGACCACGAACGAGAAGATCATCACGAAGTTCAGTCCGGTCGAGGTCCGGCTCCGCCAGCGATCGATGCCAATGGCAAACCCAACCCCGATCGGTACGCAGATCACCGTGGTCAGGACCGCGAGCACGAGTGTCTGCGATCACCGCGTGATGCAGGCTGGGGTTGTGGAGGACGGAGGTGACGCCGCTGCCGACGTACCACTTGGTGGAGAAGCCTTGCCAGGTGGCCTGTGACGCGCCCTTGTTGAACGAGAACAGCACCGCGATCGCGATCGGGACGATCGACCAGATGATGTAGAGCCAGGTGAAGCCCTCCATCGCCCAGGGGCGCCGCCATGGGTTTCCCCGAGCGCCCGATCAGGCGTACCGGATCGCCTCGAGGCTCGAGCGGTGCTGACCACGTAGAAGGCCATTGGGATCAGCAGGATCGCGAGCAGCATCAGCGCCAGGACAGCGCCCTGTCCAGTCTCGCCAGGCGCGTTGAGCTGACCCTCGATCGCATTCCCGATCATGGTCGTTCCGGGCGCGGCTGATAACAGCTGATTGGTGTAGTAATCGCCCAGCATCGGCAGCACCGTGATGAACGTTCCGGCGACGATCGCCGGCTTGCTCAACGGCACGGTCACGCGCCAGAAGGTCCGCCATTTGCTGAGTCCGAGATCTCTGGCCGCCTCGAGCAGGCTCTGGTCGATGCGGTCGAGGTAGGCGTAGAGCACCAGGATCAGATACGGGATGTATCCGTAGACCAGCCCCAGGATCACGGTGATTGATTTGCCGCCCAGCCAGTCCGTGTTGCCCGGCAGGCCGATGGAGGACAACGCGCTGTTGAACAGACCGCCCTGCTGCAACAGGTCAATCCAGGCCAGCATTCGCATCATGTAACTGACCCAGAACGGCGCGATCAGGAGGACCAGGAACATCACCTTGCGCCTGCCGGCGTATCGGGACACGAAATAGGCCACCGGGTAGGCAATCCCGAGAGAGATCACCGTGGCGATCGCGGTATAGAGGAGGGTCCGGAGCGCCGGCGAGCCGAGGAACGCTCCGCTGCCGAAGATGTCACGCCAGACGGCGCTGAAGTTCCAGCTCGACCAATGCACTGGGTTCCACACCGGGACCACCGTCTGGAAGAACTCGTTGATGCCGCCCCCGGCGACCGCCAGCATCACGTAGAACGGCACCACGAACAGAACGATCAGCCAGATCGCTCCCGGCGCGGCGAGCCCCATCCACAGCCACCGGTTACGCCGGTTGTCGCTGTCGCCGCGGACTGTCATCGCGCCCCCTACAACCCCTTCGAGAACGTGTTCCAGGTCGACTCCCAGACCGCGTTGGCTGCCGCCGGCAGCTCGAGCTGGAAGATGCCATGCCGGAAGTAATCCGGTAGCACGACGGTGGACGCCAGTTGGGGGGGCAGCAGCTTCTCGGCCGTGAGCTTGGCCGGGGTGACGGCGGTCAAGGGCTGCATGTAGCCGACGTAGCTGTAGTTCTCCAGCGCGTTGTTCACGTCGAGCATGTAGTCGATGAACTTGTGGGCGAGGACGGGATTGTCACCGCCGGTCAGGTTGACCATCAGATCGTTGGCGACCGGGCCCTTCCGGTCGGGCGGGAACCAGTAGCCGAGCGTGTCAACCGAGGTGCCCTTCGGCAGATATTGGTTCGAAGTGGCCATGTCACCCGACCACGCGTGGTGAATCCATGTCTTCCCGGTCGGCACATCGGTGTAATCGTTGTTGTCGATCCGCACGTTGGTCAGGGACGAGAGCTGCCGCAGCGCCTGGCCGGCGGCCTGGATCTGGGCCGTGCTGGTCGTGTTGAGGTCCAGGTTGCCGGCCCGCAGGAGCGCCAGGCTGAGCGTCTCTCGGTAATCGTCCAGGACTGCGACCTTGCCCTTGTACCGCGCGCCCTGCCAGGGCATATCCCAGGACGGGGAGAGGTTCACCTTGTCCTTACGCCAGGCCATCCCCGTGGTGTAGATCGAGTAGGGCGTCGTGTACTGCCCGCCCTGGTCATAGAACGGGTTGCGATAGTCGGCCCAGGCATTGGCGATGTTGGGGATGTAGGTGGGGTTGAGCGGCCGGATCATCTTGGCCGCGACCAACTGACCGAGCACGCTCACAGTCGGGAAGAAGACGTCGAACTTGAGCTCCCCGCTGGACAGCTTGGCCAGCGCCTCTTCAATCGTGTTGAACGTCGTCACCGAGTAGTTGCAGTTGTACTTCTTGCAGAAGCTCTTGATCACCGCCTCGTTGATATATGCGACCCAGTTGTAGAGCTGCAGGGTCGCGCCCTGCTCAGGCTGAAGGTCCGAGGCGATTGGCTTGTTGTCCGAGTACACGGGCCACTTGACGGGGCTGTTCTGACGTGGCAGCGGAGGGCCGGTGCTCGCACCGGCGGGGTTGGTGGAGCTGCATCCGGCCAGCATCCCCCCGAGCGCGAGCCCGGCGCCCGCCGCGAGCAGCTGGCGACGCGAGATCGCGCTGTGGTCCGGATTGGGTACGCGCCGGATCCCTCCCTCGAGCCATCCCTCACGTGGGTGCATGCACGCTCACTTCTGGATTCCCGTCGACCTCGTGACCCCGCCGGTCACGGTTTCCGGCCGAACGCAGGTCACAGCCGAGCTCCACCGACGCGAGGGCCAGGCAGCGGTCGACCATCCGCCCCGGCTCGATGTCAGGCTGTCCGAGCGTCAGCTGCACCCCGAGCCCGTCCATCAGGCCGCTGAGACCGATGGCGAAGTCATCCGGGTCAGCGTTGGGACTGAACTCCTCGCTCGCCTGACCCTCGCGAACGATGTCCGCGATCAGCTTGCGCTGCCGACGGTCGAGGCGGAAGTAGGAGCGGCGGACGCTCGGGTCACGGCGCGCTCTGACCCAGATCTCCATCCACAGCGTCCAGTCGCTGATGCCGCCCGGGCCGAGGCTCGTCTCCTCGATCAGATGGACCAGCTTGTCGCTCGCGCGAACGTAGCGTTTCTGGCCCTCGGTCAGGCGGGCGTAGAACTCGCGGTCGGTGAGGTCGACTGCCTCCTCGAGCAAACGGTCCTTGGACTCGAAGTAGTAGAGGATCGTCGGCGCGCTCGTTCCAGCGCGCTCGGCGATGTCACCGATTCGCGTGTCGAACAGGCCGCGCTCGTAGAGGACCTCCGCGGCGGCGGCGATGATCTGCGGCTTGCGCAGATGGTCGACTTTCGGTCGGGGACTCATCTCCTCAAATCGCGCCTCAGAGACCCAAGAATCTGTATCCTGAATCGCGATTCAGAAAACCTACGGAGCGAGTCCGCCGCTGTCAAGCGGACGTTTGTTAGGAGGGGTCGAGTTGACCGACGTGGCGGTGCTGGGGGCGGGCCTCGCGGGGCTGGCCGCGGCGCGTGATCTGGCCCACGCCGGCACTGACGTGGTGGTGCTCGAGGCACGTGACCGGGCCGGAGGCCGGGTTGAAGCCGTCGAGCTGGCCGACGGGCGGACCGTCCAGGCCGGAGGCGAGGTCTTCGGCCACCAGCACCGCGCCTACGGGGATCTCGTACAGGAGCTCGGCCTGGCCGTCGAACCGAGCTACGTAGCCGACCCGGGAGAGATGACCTGGGGTCTGGACGAGGGTGTCTACGTGGGGGACGATCCGCCCTGGATGGACGAGGTCGAGCGCGCCGACGCGGCGCGGATCGAGCAGGAGTTCGCTCGCCTGGCGCTCACCATCGACCCTGAGGATCCGTGGTGTCACCCCGATGCACGCCGGCTGGATGAGCTGAGTGTCGGGACCTGGCTGCGTGAGCAAGGGGCACTGCCGGCGGTGCGTCGCCGCCACGCCCTGGGGTCGCTCTCGCTCTCTTGTGACGCGCCCGAGCGCACCTCGCTGCTGGGTGCCCTGCGCAAGCACGCGATGCTCGGGGGCGACGGCTTCTATGACCTCGACCAGTGGGAGGGGCTGCGTGTCGTCGAGGGATCCGCGGCCGTAGCCGAACGGCTGGCCGCCGAGCTGGGTCCTCGCGTGCGGCTCGGCGGGGCCGTGGTGGCGCTCGACATCGGCCCGGGCCGCGTGAGCATTACGCTGACGGACGGCGAGCAGCTCGAGGCCGAGGCCGTCATCTGTACCTTGCCCGCCGGCCCGCTGCGCGCGGTACGGATCGACGGCCTGAGTGAAGAGCGCGAGCGCTCGCTCCGGGCCGCGCGTCACGCTCTGGCGGCCAAGGTCGTGGTCGCCTACGAAGAGCCGTTCTGGCAGCAGGCGGGCCAGAACGGGCTGGCTGAGACGGAGTGGTTGTTCGGCTCCACCTGGCCTCAGCGCCCGGGTGTCCTTTCGCTGCTCGTCCCGCCCGAGCGCTACTCGGCCTTCCTGGCCGCGCCGCCTGCGATTCGGCGCCAGACGGTTATCGACGGACTCGTCTCGCTGTACGGCGAACGCGCGCGGCAGCCGTCAGCGATGTTCGAGCGGACATGGGGCAGTGACCCGTACACGCTCGGCTACATCGCCTCGTTCGCACCCGGTGACCTCGGCCGTCTCGGCCCGCTGCACGGGACCCACGAGCCGCCGTTCTACGTTGCCGGCTCCGATCATTGGGTGGCGGGCTATATGGAGGGCGCGGTCAGGACCGGCCGGAGCGCGGCTCGCGCGGCGCTGCGGGCGGGCTCACCCGCCTGAGCCGGCGCGGCGGACCTGGCGGGGGGCCGAGGATGTCCGCGGCCCTCCGGCCCCGGGGACGAGCTGCTCTCCGAGCCCGAGATCACGAGCCAGCGAGGCCTCAACCGCCTGCCGCGCGCGGGCCAAGGGAATCGTCGAATCGCCGATCAGCGTCCGGATCCCCAAGCCGTCGATCAGCGCCAGCGTGCGGTCTGCCACCTCGTCGGGATCGCAGCGGTCAAATTCCTGCGCCCCCACACCGGCGGTGATCTCGCTGACGAACCACGCGTGCAGCCGGCCGTACAGCTCCTCGGCCACGGGACGCAGCTCCGGATGGCGGACGGCACGCAGCCACAGTTCGACCCACAGCACCCAGTCCTCCTCCAGCGCCGGGGTTGTCGGCAGGCACTGATCGATCATCGTCCTCAGCCGCTCGGCGTGCGAGCTGCCGGTGGGCACGCCGTCAACGATCCGAGCGTCGCCGGCCCGCGCGTAGGACCAGTCAAGCGCCTCGGCCAGCAGGGCCTCCCTGGTGGCGAAGTGATAGTGGACCAGCGGGGCCGAGACGCCGGCGTCCATGGCGATCCTGGCGATCCGGACACCGTCTATCCCCTCACTGGCGATCCGCCTCACGGCGGCGGCCAGGATCCTTTCGCGTGCGGCCTTTCGATCCCGGGACGGGCTCACACCGTCTCGCCGAGGGCGGGGGCCATGTCAGCCCGGATCCGGTCAGCAAACCAGGCCACGCCTCGCTCGCGCTTGGATAGCGGACCGCACCTGTACCCGCGCGTGGCTAGCCCCTGCTGCACGTTGTCCACCAGGTCGATGTCCTCGTCGAGCACGAGTGTGTTCAGACGATTATTGGCCCACTGGACCAGGCGTGTCCGCGGGTTGGCCCCGGGCGCCCGGTAGCCGGCGAAGGTGTCAGCTGTGCGCGCGACCCCGTCGGGGAGCATCTGCCATGTGTCGACCTGGTCCGGGTACAGATCGATCGTCGTGTTCGGATAGATGAAGGCGTAGTGCCAGATGAAGCGGTCGGACTCAGCGAGCCCGGGCATCGGCGTGACGAGCTTGGCGTACATCCGCTCGAGCCGGTTGCTGCTCGGCTTGCTGCGCATCGGGGCGTCAAACCACACGTAATGATCGTGGATCTCGACGTCGTAGTGCTTGTAATCCAGCATCCGCATCAGGCCCGGATGGGCGATGGGGATGTGGTAGCCCTCAAGATAGTTGTCGGCCACGGCCTTCCAGTTGGCGGGCTGAGTTCCGGTACCGGGCGAGAAGGACTCGAGCGTCTCGATCCGGTACGGAGCCAGGCGCTCGGGCAGGTCACCCACCAGCTCGACCAGGGGCGTGGCGTCCCGGTCCAGGTTGACGAACACCAGACCGCACAGCTCCTCGACCCGGGCCGGCATGAGTCCGAGCGCCGCCTTGTCGACGGGCTCGTCAAAGGCCAGCCCCTCCGGGACGCCGATCAGCGAGCCGTCGAGCCGGTACGTCCAACCGTGGTAACGGCATCGGATCGCCGCCTTGCATTGCCCCGATCCGCTCAGTAGTCGTGACCCTCGATGGCGGCAGACGTTCTTGAACGCCCGCAGCTGATCCTGCTCGTCACGCACCACGAGCACGGGCTGCGTGCCCGCGCGGGCGGTGATGTAACTGCCGGGCCGAGGCAGGGAGGACACGTGCCCGGCCAGCTGCCAGGTGCGCTCGAAGATCAGCTCCTGCTCGGCCTCGAGGAGCTCCGGATCGGTGTACAGCCGTGGGACGAGCGCGGTGCCTGCGGTGGCGGACGGAATCGCCGTGGAGGGGGCAGCGGAGTTCATTTTTCCTCACATCCTGACTTTGTGATCAGTTATACTTTATCCCCATGGTCAAGCGCGCGTCGTGGCTGTCGGTCACGCCCGAACCTGAACGTGAGCTCCCGCGAGTCGTGGCGACGCTTGCCGCCGGACACCGCGCGCCGAGCCAGGATGTCGCTCGCGAACAGGCCCGGATCGAACGGCTCGTGCTGCGGGGCAGCCAGCGCCGGTGGCTGCAATATCTCCACGACGTCGTAGATCTGATCGATCGCCGGGCCGGCTTGGCTGAGAGCGACCCGGACGTGGCGGAGGCCCGCTCGCGGGGTGTCGCCGTGATCAGAAACCACCACAACCTGCTGCTCGCGCTCCCCGGGCGCGGGGCGGCTCTGACCGCGGGCGACCGCGCCCGGCTGCAAGAGCTCGACCCCGGTCCGGCCGTGAACCGGAACGGACACGAGGACAACCACGAACGCAACCCCAGAGGAATCACATGAGCACAACCACCGCCGCCGCCGCCCACGAGCTGAGCTCTGACCAGCTCGAACTTCAGGGGCGCGCTCGCGAGTTCGTAGAGCAGATCCTGATCCCGCTCGAGCTCGAAGCCGAGCAACTCGGCGGCGCGCTGCCCGAGGAGAGCGTGGCCGAGATCAAGCAGGCCGCGATTGCGGCTCGGCTCCACGGCGGGCGCGTACCGATCGAGCATGGCGGCCAGGGCTGGTCAATGGTCGAGTGGTTTCTGGTCAACGAGCAGTTCGGGCGGGTCACCGGCGGCCTGCACTGGCACGTACCCAGCGTCTACAACGTCCTGCTCGAAGGGACGCCCGAGCAGATCGAGCGTTACGTGGTTCCGGCCCTGCGCGGCGAGGGCGGCGACGCTTACGCGGTGACCGAAGCCGAGGCCGGCTCCGACCCGGGCGGAATCACCTCGCGCGCGGTGCGGAGCGACGGAGGCTGGCGGATCAGCGGCGAGAAGTGGTTCGTGACCTCGGGTGACGTGGCCCGCGTGCTGATCGTGATGGCCAATGCCGTCGAGGACGGCGCGCTGCTGCCGACGTTGTTCCTGGTCGAGCCCGATGCGCCCGGTGTCGAGTACGTCGACAATCCCAAGTTCACCCACAACTATCCGCACGGTCATCCGACGATCCGCTTCACCGATGTCGAGGTCCCGCCCGACGCCGTGATCGGTGGCCTCGGCAACGGCGAGGTGCTCCAGCGGGGCTGGTTCACCGAGGAGCGGGTCGGGATCGCCACCCACGGCCTGGGCGCCATGTGGCGGCTGCTCGACGAGACGACCGCGTGGGCGCTCGAGCGGCTGCAGGGCGGTCAGCGGATCATGGATTACCAAGGGATCTCGTTCCCGCTGGCTGACTCGGCCACTGACGCGACGCTGGGCCGGCTGCTGGCGCTGCACGTGTGTGAGATGGTCGACTCCGGCGCCGACGTCGAAGCTGATCCACGCCAAGGCGTCGATGGCCAAGCTGTTCGTCAGCGAGGCCGCCGGCCGGTGCGCGGACCGCGCCGTGCAGGCGTTCGGCGGACGCGGCTACATGCGCAGCAACGTGGCCGAGCGGTTCCTGCGCGAGCTCCGCGTGGACCGAATCTGGGAGGGCACGAGTGAGATCCAGCGGCTCATCATCTCCCGCGCGCTCGAGCGCCGCGGCGTCGAAGCGACGATCCATTGACCGTGACGGGGGCCGGAGCGGGCGTCGATCTGCGGCGCCTGCTCCATCCCAGCACCGTGGCCGTGGTCGGCGCGACCGACCGGCCGGGAAGCTACGCCGCCCAGGCGCTGCTGAACCTGGAAACGGTGAGCTTCGAGGGCGACGTATGGGGGGTCAACCCGCGCCGAGACGAGGTCCTGGGCCATCCCTGCGTGCCCAGCGTGGCCGACCTTCCGGTTGCTGTTGACGCGCTCATCGTGGCCATCCCGGCGTCCGGTGTCGCCGAAGCGCTCGAACAGGCCGGTGCTCGCGGTTGCGGGTCGGCCGTGGTGTTCAGCGCCGGGTTCGCCGAGGTGGAGTCGGGCCGGGCCTACCAGCGCGAGCTGGTTGCCGCCTGCACCCGCTACGGCCTGCCGGTGTGCGGACCGAACTGCAACGGGATCGTCTCGCCCGGGGGCCGGATCGCCCTGTGGGGCGATGCGCTGGAGGCGCGTGAGGCCGGCTCGGTGGCGCTCATCTCTCAGAGCGGGAACGTCGCCGTCAATGCCCTGGCCACGCGACGCGGACTCCGCTTCCACACCGTGATCGCCAGCGGCAACCAGGCCGTCCTGACCGCGGCCGACTACCTCGAGTCGCTGGCCCAGGAGGATGGGATCCGGTCAGTCGCGCTGTATCTCGAGGATGACGGAGGCCCGCGGCTGTGCGATGGGCTCGCCGCGTGTGCCGAGGCGGGCATCCCGGTCGTCGTGCTCAAGGTCGGGAGCTCGCGGGCCGGGGCGCGGGCCGCGGCGGCGCACAGCGCTGCCCTGGCGGGCGACCAGCGTGTCTTTCGTCAGCTCGTGGCCGAGGCCGGCGGCGTATGGGCCGATGACGTCCATGACCTGCTCGAGTTGGCCAAGACGATCGCGGTGCCGCGGCGCACTGGCGGGCGGGGGCCGGCGTCGGCTTCGGAGCCGGCGCCGGGGTTGGTGTCGCGGTCCGCGGCCGGGGCGGCCGGGAGCGGGGCGGCCGGCCTGGCGATCATGACGTGCTCGGGCGGCGATTCCGCCCAGGGAGCCGACGAGGCCGAGCGGATCGGGCTGGAGCTGCCGGCCCTGGCGCCGGAAACCTCGGCGCGCCTGCGTGAGCTGTTACCGAGCGCCGCCACGGTGGCCAACCCGCTCGACTACACGGCGATGATCTGGGGTGACCGCGAGGCCTTGGCCGAGATTGTGCGGACGCTGGGTAACGATCCGGCCATCGGGCAGGTGCTCGTGTTCTATGACCAGCCCCACGGGCTTACCGGTCCCGCCGAGGAGTCCTGGCGGGCGGTTCGGGAGGCGGTCATGGCCGGGGCCGCACTGAGCCCGGTGCCGACCCTCGTCTCCTCCACCCTGCCCGAGCTGCTCGATGACGCCGCCGCCTGGGAGTTCGCCCGCGCCGGCGTGGCCGCCGTGGCCGGGTTGCGGACCGGTCTGCGGTGCGCCGCGGCTGCCCTGTCCCAGCGCGCTCCGGCCGACCCGCAACGCTTGCGCGCGATCGCGGCCGAGGCCCGCGCCATCCGGGGCGAGGGCAGGCTGGTCAGTGGGGCGTGGCTGGCCGAGCACGAGGCCAAGGCACTCCTCCGCCAGGCCGGCGTGACGGTTCCGCAGGGGTGGATCGTGAGCAGCGAGGACGACGCGCGGGCCGGGTTTGCCGAGCTCGGGAGCGGCCAGGCGCCCGTGGCGCTCAAACTCAGCGCGGCGTCTGTGCAGCACAAGACCGAGCTGGGTGGGGTAATCCTCAATCTGAGGTCGGAGTCCGAGCTGATCGAGGCCTACCGGACCCTGGCCGAGACCGCGGCCCGGCTCGGCGCCGAGGTCCTGATCGAGCAGATGGCGGCCCCCGGCGTGGAGCTGATCGTCGCCGCGCGAACCGATGGCGTCGTGCCGGCGCTGGTACTCGGGCTAGGGGGGATCTGGACCGAGCTGCTCGATGACGTGGCCATCGTTCCGCTGCCGGCTGACGCTGACCTGATCGAGGCGGCGCTCGGGTCACTGCGCGGCGCCGGACTGCTGCGGGGCGGAAGCGGCGGCCGTGGCGGCCCGGGGGTCGACATGGGCGCCGCGGCCAGGCTGGCCGAGGGCGTGGGGCGGGTCCTGGTCGAGTCCGGGCTGGCCGAGATCGAGTGCAATCCGGTCCTGGTGGGACCGCCGCGGGGCGGAGCCGTGGCCGTTGACGCGAGCGCGCGGCGGCGCCGTGCATGACGTGATCGTCATCGGGGGCGGGTTCGCCGGCGTGACGGCGGCGCGGGAGTGCTCGCTGCGGGGCCGCTCCGTGTTACTGCTCGAGGCGCGTGACCGGCTCGGGGGCCGAACCTGGACTGCCGACTGGGCGGGCGCGCAGATCGAGCTTGGGGGTGCCTGGGTTCACTGGCACCAGCCGCACACGTTCTCCGAGCTCACGCGGGCCGGGCTGAAGGTGGAGCTGGGCCGAGAGGCGGAGCTCGCGGGCTGGTACGTCGGGGAGGAGCGGCGGTCGGGCACGATCCGCGAACGCGACGAAATCGCCCGCCGCGGCTGGGACGCCTTCGTCGCCGGTGTGACAACGGCGCTGCCACTGCCCCACGATCCGCTCCACGCCCTCGAGGAGCTGGCCCCCTTCGACCGGCTGACGATCGCCGAGCGGATCGCGCAGCTCGAACTGTCAGCCGACGAGCGCGACGTGCTCAGCGCCGAGCTCGAGTCACTCGCCCACGCGCCGCTCGACGAGGCCGGCGCCGTCTCGGTGCTCCGCTGGCACGCGCTGTCCGGGTACAGCCTCGAGCTGACGCAGCAGACCGGCGGACGGGTAACGATCGCCGGGGGGACGCGAGCGCTCCTGGCTGCGATCGTCTCCGCGGCGCCGTTCGAGGTCCGTCTCGAAGCCGCGGTGGCTGAGGTCACCCAGGGCGATGATCACGTGGAGGTTCTCACCCGGGAGCGCGACGGCTACGTTGCCCGCGCGGTCGTGGTCGCGGTGCCGCTGAACGCGCTCGGCGCGGTGCGGTTCACGCCCCAGTTGGCCGAGGTCAAGCGCCGCGCGATCGAGCTCGGCCAGGCGTCTCGAGGGATCAAGGTGATGATCCACGCCCGCGGCGAGCCGGTCATGCAGAACGCGATCCGGACCGGCCACCCGTTCGGCTACCTCGACACCGAGGAGCTGTTCGCGGACGGGACGCAGCTGCTAATCGGCTTCGGGCCCGACGCCGGACGCTGCGACGCCTCGAGCCTGCCCGGGATCCAGACTGCCCTCGAGGCGATCCTCCCTGGATACGAAGCGATCGACGCCACCGCGCATGACTGGCTCGGGGACGAGTTCTCGCGCGGCACGTGGGCCATCCACCGCCCCGGTTGGTACGAGCACTTTCACCGGGCGATGCAGGAGCCCGAGGGCAGGGTGGTGCTCGCCGGGTCCGATCTCGCCCACGGGTGGGCGGGGTTCATCGATGGTGCGATCGAGACCGGGCTGCGCGCCGGGCGGGCGGCCGCGGCGTGGGCCGAGGCGATCTAGCCCTCGAGGTGCTCTGCCACCCGGTCGGCGATCGACGTCCAGCCGCCCAGGTAGCCCCGGTTCGGTGACGGCGGCGGGAGCGTGTGGATGATCGTCATGTGCGTCCGGTCCTCGCCGTGCGGTGCGAACAGGACGGTGACGATGCTCTCGGGGTCGCCGAAGTTGCTCCGCCACGTGAAGGACACGCGCTCGGGACGATCCAGAGCGATGAAGTTGCCCGTGATCTCGGTCTCGCGGTCGGGGAACGTCATCACGACGCGCAGAGCGCCGCCGAGCCGGGGATCCACCGCGACCTCCGTGGCCTGCCCGGGCGCGGGGCACATGAACTGCCTGAGCGAGCCCTCGTCCAGCCAGGCGTCGTAGACGACCTCGGGCCGAGCAGGGAGGACGCGCTCCACCCGAACGGTGGGAAACTCGGACTTCGCGGTCACTTCGTTTCCCGTTCGAGATAATCAGACAGGGCGTCGGCGCGGGCGGACCAAGCCGACGACTGCTCGGCGATCCACGCTTCGGCGTCCCGGAGGCCGTCAGCGGCGATCGAGAGCCAGTGCTCGCGGCCTTGGATGTTGCGCGAGATGAGCTGCGCTCGCTCGAGGGTGGCCACGTGCTGAGCCACGGCGGCAAACGACATCGGCAGCGGGTCGGCGAGGTCCTTGATGCGCGCATCCCCGGAGCGGAGGGTCATGAGCAGGCTCCGACGCGTGGGGTCGGCCAGCGCCCGATAGACGAGATCGAGGCGCTCGTGGTCACGTTCAACCATACGCTTGAATGTTATCAGCGGGTGTGATATTCAATGATGTGCTTGAACGTTGCCCGACACCCGGCCAATGGGCCGACACAAACAGGGAGCTCGACCCACGATGCCAAGGACGACTGAGCCGCTCCACGACACCCGCTTTCCGGGCGAGTCAGACGAATACCGGCGCGCCCGGGAGGACCTGCTGCGCGCCGAGATGAAACTTCGTGAGGACGAGGAGGCCGTCGCCGCGCAGCGTCGTCGCCTACCACTCGGCGGTGCCGTTCCGTCTGATTACGAGTTTCAGGAATGGGAGACGCAAACTGGCACCCCGCGCGGCGTGAAGCTCTCAGAGCTGTTCGAAGACGACAAGGACACACTGTTCATCTACAGCTTCATGTTTCTCCCCACGCCTGACGGAAACCCTATTGGGAGACCATGCCCCGCTTGTACGTCGATCATCGATGCGGTCTCGGGTCAATCCCGCCACATCACTCAGCAGGTGAACGTCGCCGTCGCGGCCAAGGCCCCGATCGAGCATCTGCGAGCTCACGCATACACGCGCGGCTGGTCCGACATCCGGATGCTCTCCTCGGCGGGGAACACCTACAACCGCGATTACAACGCAGAGACCCCGGAGGGGAAACAGTTGCCGATCGCCACCGTGTTCGTCCGGCGCGACGGAGCCATCCATCACTCCTGGAGCTCCGAGCTCATGTTCGCGCCGTCAGCTCCGGGGCAGCATCCACGCCACGTCGACTTCATGTGGCCCCTGTGGAAGATCCTCGATCTCACCCCCGGCGGCCGCGGCGACGGCTTCGACCCGCGGCTGGAATATAAGTAGAGCCATGTCGCTGAGCGTCCAAGTGCAGCGCGGGCGGCTCGTCCGTCCAGCTGTGATCGCGGTGCTGTTGCTCGCGGCCGTCAGCTGGTGGGTGAGCGTCGGCCGGATGCAGGGCATGGACGCCGGACCCAGCGTGGCGCTCGGCGCGCTCGGGTGGTTCGTCGCCACCTGGATCCTGATGATGGCGGCGATGATGCTCCCGGCGATCGCGCCGGTTCTCGCCGCCGAGTGCTTTCCGGCACCCAGGACCGTGGCGCGGCGGTCAGGCTCGCCGCACCGGGTGCTTGTGGCCGCGGCCTTCCTGGTCGGCTATTTCGTCGTCTGGACGCTGGCCGGCGCCGGCGCCTATCTCGCGCTGCGGGCTGGACGGGCGGTCGCGGGCGGGGTGTTTGAGTGGCACCGTGGCGGGCAGTGGCTGGCCGCTGCCACGCTCGTGGCTGCTGCCGCCTACCAGCTCACCGCCACCAAGCGACGCTGGCTCGCTCGGTGTCAGGAGCCCCTGACCCGGAACGATGGAGTGCCGATCAGCCGGCCAGGCCCCGGCGTGGCTGCCGGGGTGCGAGCCGGAGTCCGCTGCCTGGCGAGCTCGTGGGCGTTGATGGGGGTCCTGTTCGCACTCGGAGCGATGAGCCTGGTCTGGATGGCCGTCGTCGCGGTGCTGATTTCCGCTGAGCGTCTTTCGCCGCTGGTCTCGCCGGCGCGTGTGACGGCCACGGGCGTCCTGCTACTCCTGGCCCTCGGGGTGGCCTTCGCGCCCGGCGCGGTGCCGGGGCTGACTGTGCCAGGTAGTTCGGCCGCCCAGCGGGCGATGACACGGATGGGGATGCCGGCCGGAGCCACGCAGCGCCAGTCGATGTCGATGTCAGGTCGATGAGCTAGCTGAAGCCCGCACCATCGGAGCTATGTCGCGCGCCTCCAGCGGCTCGTGGCAGTGCGAGCAGGCGAGATATGGCTGGGCGTCCTTGCCGCATGAGCGGTGAATGAGCTCGACGTCGAGTACGTCGGCGTCGTCCCCCGAAACCAGATGGCGTTCGGCCCACCGCATCAGACCCACGATCACCGGGTAGAGGTCGAGCGCGCGCTCGGTCAGCCGGTACTCGTACCAGTCAGGGTCGACCCGATAGCGGACGCGCTCAAGCATCCCGTCGCTCACGAGCTGCCGCAGCCGCTCGGCCAGGACATTGCGTGCAATGCCGAGGTTGCGCTGCATCTGGCCGTAGCGGCGCACGCCGAAGAAGGCCTCTCGCAGGATCAGGAATGTCCAGCGGTCGCTGATGACGTCCACGGCGAGCTCCACGGCATCGCGGGGAGGCCGGACTGGAGTGTGGTTCCCCTTAGGCAACTAGTTCGTCCTCTCATCTGGATTCAAATTGAAACTAGTTCTTATATGAAACCATAAGGGTCCTCCAGCCAAAGACCGAGGAGCTGACCGCCATGCCACCCGAGACGATCACCAAATCCGGACACCAGGCCGCCGTGCCCGCGCTCGGGAGGAGAGAGAAGAATCACTTCCCCAGCGGAGATACGACCTGTGCCGCCTGGCACTACCCCGGGACCAACGGGGGCTGCGTGATCATGGCCGGGGGTCTGGCGGTGAGCAAGGAGCCGGGCACTGACCGCTTCGCCAACCGCTTTCAGGCCGCCGGCTTCACGGTGCTCGCCTTCGACTATCGCCATCTCGGCGAAAGTGGAGGTCAGCCGCGCCAGATCGTTCCCATGGGCAAGCAGCACGCCGACTGGCAGGCCGCGATCGAGTTCGCCCGCACCCTGCCTGAGGTGGACGATCGGCGGCTCGCGATCTGGGGCTTTTCGGCCTCTGGGGGACACATCTTCCCCGTCGCGGCACGCAACCCCGAACTGGCGGCGGCGATCGCCCAAGCGCCGCTCGCCGACGGCGCCGCGGCCGCGTCCAACGCGCTACGCCACACGACCCCATGGGCGTTCGGTCGCCTGATCGGCCGCGGGCTGCTCGATTCCGCGGGCGGCCGCTTCGGCCGCCAACCGCTGCTCGTGCCACTGGCCGGCGCACCGGGAACGGTCGCATCGCTGACCACGCCGGATGCGATCGACGGTGACCGGGCCCTCAACCCGGACAACACCTATCCCGATTGGAAGCAGGAGGTCGCAGCTCGCTGGTCACTGCGAGCCGGGTTCTACCGTCCCGGCCGGCACGCCAAGCGAGTCAAGTGTCCCCTGCTCGTGCTGGCCTACGAGGACGATCGCTCCGCTGTCCCGAAACCGGCGATCCGAGCGGCGCAACGCGCTCCCCGCGGCGAGCTGGTCACGCAGCCCGGGTCTCACTACGCCGCCTTCCTCGAAGGTCACGAGCAGACGGTCCAGGCGGAGCTGTCCTTCCTGCGCCGCCACCTCCTGGGGGATTCGTTGTAGGCGGCGGTCAGTCGATCAGCGGGTCCAGCGCGTCCGCGAGCCGCTCGAGCTCCGGCAGTCCGACCTGCTCGGCGAACAGGTACGGCAGCTCGAGCAGCTTCAGGCCGAGGCCCTCGTGCAGCCGCCTGAGCTGTGCCCGCTGCCCCGCGGCGCGGGCCTGCTCGGACAGCGCGGCCCGCAGCGCGGCCGCGGCCAGAGGCGAGGACGAGCTCGCCCGCGCGGCCTCGAGCTTGCGGCGGTCGGCGGCCGTGAACCGATCCGGGTAGCAGGCATTGACGATCACGGTCTCGAGACGAAGTTCGTCGGCGGCCAGCGTGTCCCGCAGCCACAGCGTCTCGTTGACCGGCATTTCCTCCGCCGTGGCCACCGCGACCACCGCGGTGAACGCGTGGTCAGCGATCGTGGCCGCGATCGTCCGCCCCTGATGTGCGATCGGTCCCACACGGGCGATCTCGGCGAACGTGCGTGGTGTGCGGAGGATCGCCGCCCCGTGTCCGGCCGCGGGGGAATCGACGATTACCAGGTCGTAGGCGTCAGCCCCGCGGGTCCGGCGCTCGAGCTGGGCCAGCTCCCACACCTTGCCCACGCTGAGCAGCTCGCGCATCCCTGGCGTCGCCATCGCGAATGCGTGGAACAGCCGGCTCGAGCCGAGGACCTGCCCGACGGCGCCGGTCTTGACCTTCAGGTACTCCTCCATCGCGCTCTGTGGATCGATCGAGATCGTGAACAGGTCCTCGGCCAGTTCCACCTCCTCGAACGTCTCGTCCTCGCCGGCCTGCGGCGCCTTGCCCTCGAACGCCTGCCGGACGCGATCCTGGCTGGCCAGCTCGGCCACGATCGTTCGCAGGCCGCGCCGTGCGGCCAGGAGCCCGAGCGCGGTGGAAACGGTGGACTTGCCCACGCCGCCCTTGCCGGTGACGAAGATCAGCCGTCGGTCGAAAAGCCCTGACACGGCTGATGAAAATACTTCAGCCGGCGGGAGCTCTCTGAACCGGTGGGCGGAGGATTTCGCCGTTGGCCTGCGAATACAGGCGCGTATGAGTCCACCGACCCATCGGAGCCCCCGCTGATGTCCACCTGCAAGGTGATCACCCTCGCCAACCAGAAGGGTGGCGTCGCCAAGACCACTACCACGCTCAACCTAGCGGTGGCCTTCGCTGAGGAAGGGCACCGCGTGCTCTGCTGTGACATGGACCCACAGGGCAACCTGACGATGTCCCAGGGCATCGACCCGGACACGCTTGAGAAGTCGATGTATGACGTCCTCGTGCACCACATCTCGATTCGCGAGGTGATCCACAAGCGCGAGGTGGACGTGGCCTGCGCGTCGATCGATCTCGCCGGCGCCGAGATCGCCATGTCCACGATGATCGGCCGTGAGCGCTCGCTCCAGAAGGCGATCAAGCAGATCGAGGACGACTACGACTTCATCTTCATTGACACGCCACCCAGCCTCGGGCTGCTCACGATCAACGCGCTGACCGCGTCAGACAAGGTGATCGTCCCCGTGCAATGCGAGTATCTGTCGATGCGCGGGCTGATCCAGCTCCAGAACACGCTGGCCATGATCCGCGAGAACCTGAACCCGGACGTTGAGATAGAGGGCATCCTGCCGACGCTGGTCGATCTACGAACGCTCCACGCCAAGGAGGCCATCGAGCTCCTCGAGGAGAACTTCGGTGACCAGGTGTTCGCCTCTCGAATCCGCAAAACGGTGCGTTTTGCCGAGGCGCCTGTGAAAGGCATGTCAGTGCTGAAGTACGATCCGGACGGTCTGGCCGCACACGCCTACAGGCAGCTCGCCAAGGAGGTCCTCGCAAATGGCAACCGGTAAGCGCGCGAGCATGCGCGAAGGACCGCTCGCGGACCTGTTCCGCAAGACCGCCGACGACACTTCTGGCACTCCGGCCAAGCAGCCTCCGGTCCCTGAGGAGAAGCCGGCCCCGCCGCCGCCCCAGGCCAAGTCTGCCCCCGAGGCTCCCGCTGCGGCCGAGGCTCCCGTGGCCCCCGAGGCTCCGCCTGCGGCGCCCGAGCGACGCCGCTCGCACCCCTCGTTCGAGTCCATGCCGACATTCGACGAGGCGCCGGAGCGGCCGATCCCGACACCTCAGGAGCGGCTCAGCCGGGCCTTCTCGGCGGACATCCCCGAGAACGTGCTCGAGGCGCCCGCCCACGAGCGGGTGCCCCGCAGCGTTGAACCCCCGCCCGACGTGTATGCCCGTCCGGATCGTGCCGGTGACGCGTTCGCCGAGCCGCCTCGAGTCGGCCATCCAGTGCTCCGGGTGGTCGGCGTCGGCGGGGCCGGCGTCAACGCGGTCAACCGGATGGTCGAGGCCGAGGTCGAGGGCGTCGAGTTTCTGGCCATCAACACGGACCTGCAGTCTCTGCAGCTCTCGGCCGCCCACGAGACGCTCCACATCGGTGACGGCCTGACCCGCGGGCTCGGTTCCGGGTCGGACCCCGACCTCGGGCGCCGCGCCGCGCGTGACGAGCATGACCGGATCAAGGCCATGCTCCGCGGCTCGGACATGATCTTCATCGCCGCCGGCGCTGGCGGAGGAACCGGTACCGGCGCGGCTCCGATCGTGGCTCAGATTGCCCGAGAGCTCGGTGCTCTCACGGTCGGCATCGTGACCCGGCCGTTCCAGTTCGAGGGCTCACGCCGTCGTGACCAGGCCGAGGCCGGCATCGCCGCGCTCGCGGAAGAAGTCGACACGCTGATCGTGGTGCCGAACAACCGGCTCCTGTCCGTGCTCGACCGTGGCGTCTCGATGGTGGAGGCGTTCCGTGTCGCCGATGACGTGCTCCGGCAGGGCGTCCAGGGCATCTCTGACCTGGTGACGCTGCCCGGGCTGATCAACCTGGACTTCGCCGACGTGCGGACGATCATGTCTGACGCCGGCAACGCGCTCCTCGGTATCGGGATGGGGACGGGCGAGCGTCGAGCCATCGACGCCGCCGAGCAGGCCGTCGCCTCGCCGCTGCTCGAGACGAGCATGGAGGGCGCGCGCTCAATCCTGCTCTCGATCACCGGCGGACGTGACATCTCCCTGTGGGAGGTCAACGAGGCCGCCAAGGCCGTCGCCGAGGCCGCGCATCCTGACGCCAACATCATCTTCGGCGCCATGGTCGACGAGAAGCTCGATGACCAGGTGTGGGTCACCGTCGTGGCCACCGGCTTCGGTGAGGGCCGCCGGCGCCGACGCGAGGAGGAGCCATACGAGCGCTCCCGTCCCAACGCCGAGTCCGAGGCGTCTCGCGGGTTCCGTGAGCCGTCCGGCGAGCCCCGGGTGAGCCGGGTGCGCGAGCGTCCCTCGCGCGATCTGGACGTGCCCGAATTCATACCCCGCCGCTGACGGTCCGATAGCGCCGGGCCGTGTCCTCGCTCCCTCGCGTGCGAAGCACGCGTCGGTCGCGCCAGCCCCTGGAACGCGAAAGCGTGCCCCACGCCGAGGCGATTTGGCGCAAACTGGGTGCCATGGCCCCGTTTTGCCTCAAACCGCTTGAGCCGGGGACGACTCTTCACGGAATGGTTGGCACCCGGTGACAGGCACCCGCTCGCCTGCTGAGCTAGGGGTCATCGCCGCCGGGCACCCCGTGAGCGCCCGCGCGGGGGCGGATGTTCTCCGTGACGGGGGCAACGCCGTCGACGCGGCCCTCGGATCGATGCTGGCCTCGTTTGCCTGTGAGCCGTTGCTCACCGGCCTGGGCGCCGGCGGGTACATGCTGGTTGTCGAGCCGGGTCAGCGCCCCATCCTGCTCGACTTCTTCGTCGAGGCACCCGGGCGCGACGCCGACCTGAGCTCGCGGGCCGACCTGATTCCGGTCCGGATCTCGTTCGGGGACGCGATCCAGGTGTTCAACATCGGCGTGGCCTCGGTCGGGTGTTACGGAATGGCCGCGGGCGTGTGCGAAGCCGCCCGCCGCTTCGGGCGCGTGCCCCTCGACCAGTTGGTGGCCCCGGCCGCCGCCCTGGCCCGAGACGGCGTCGAGCTCACCGCGCAGCAGTCCTACATCGTGGAGCTGCTGGGTGGGATCGTCACATCGACCCCGGAGTGCGCGGCGCTGTTCGCTCCCCACGGGGATCTTCTCCACACGGGGGAGCGCTTGGCGCAGCCCGAGCTTGCGGACACGCTTGAGCGGCTCGGCAGCGAGGGTGCCCAGCCGTTTTATGAGGGTGACATCGGCGAGGCGATAACCGACTGGGTGACCCAGCGCGGAGGTCTGCTGACGCGGGCCGATCTCGCGGCCTACGAGGTGGTCGATCGAGAGCCGATCGAGGTCAGCTACCGCGGGCGCCAGGTCCTCACGAATCCTCCACCGTCGGCCGGTGGGCTCCTCCTGGCCCGCGCGATGGCGATGCTGGATGCCGCGCCCGGCCCGCCTTCGGTGTCCGCGGTGGTGGATGTGATGGAGCGCACCCAGCGCGAACGCACGTCCGAATTCCTGGCTGGGCTTGACGATCCCGAATTTGTCGCGCGCTTTCTTGCCGGCGCTCGGCGGGCCACTGATCCGCGCCCCGGGTCCGCGCAGGGCGGACGCCTCGGGTCGACCACACACATCTCGGTCCTCGATCGCGACGGCTGGGCCTGCTCGGTCACGTGTTCGAACGGCTCGGCATCGGGCGTGGTGGTCCCCGGCACCGGGATCCACCTGAACAACATGCTCGGCGAGCAGGACCTCAACCCGTTGGGGTTTCATCGCCATTCACCCGGACGTCGGATGCCGAGCATGATGGCCCCGACGGTCGTGCTGCGTGACGGTCAGGCCGAGCTCGCCGTCGGGAGCGCCGGATCGAATCGCATCCGCTCGGCGATCCTGCAGACGATCATCCGCTCGATCGATGACGGGATGCAGGCGGCTGATGCCGTCGATGCGCCGCGCGTCCATTGGGAGGAGGACGTCGTCTACACCGAGCCCGGGATCGATACCAGCGAGCTCGAGCGGGAGGGGCGCACGCTCGGACCGTTCCGCGCCCGGAACCTGTTCTTCGGCGGCGCGCAGGCCGCGGCCCGGGAGCCCGACGGGACCTTCTCGGGCGGCGGAGATCCCCGGCGGGGTGGGGCATCGATCGTCGTGCCGGAGCCGTGAGGCGGCCGGCGGGCCTCGCGGTTCTGATCATCGCCGGCGCCCTAGCCATCACGGGGTGTGGGTTCGATGTCCAGTCCCCCGACCTCTTCCTGCTCACCCGCACGGGCCAGGGCCCGAAGCTGAGCCTGCTGGTCAATGACGGGGGCACGATTCGCTGCAACGGCTCGAAGCCGAAGCAGATCACCAACATGATGCTGATCAGTGCCCGCGACCTATCGGACAACCTGGCCACCGACGCCAACAAGCACCTCGATCTCCCGCCGGGTCCGGGCACGATCTTCACCTTCCGGATTCGCCTCCAGCAGGGCACGATCGTTTTCTCGGATCGCGATACGACGCATCACAAAGAGCTGGCGCAGGCCGAGTTGTTCGCGGTGCAGGCCGCCCAGCAGGTGTGCGGTCTGTCCGGATGAGGGTTCTCACACCATCTGGAGCGGGCTTACCGCCCCGTTAGACAGGCCTGGGTACCCTCCGGCGTCGTGCTCGCACTCGCTGCTGCCCACAACCTGATCACGACCTTCCAGGCCGTCGTCCTCGGCATCCTGCAAGGAGCGACGGAGCTCTTCCCGGTCTCGAGCCTCGGCCACACGGTGCTGTTCCCGACCCTGTTCCGCTGGCACAACATCGTCACCTGGCAGTCGCAGCCCGAATCCCCGTGGCTGGCATTTGTCGTCATGCTCCACGTCGGGAGCGCCATCGGGCTGCTGATCTACTTCTGGCGGGAATGGATCGCGGTCATCCGAGCCTTCTTCAACACGCTCATCAAACGCAAGATCGAGACGCCGACGGAGCGTCTGGCCTGGCTGATCATCACCGCGACGATCCCAGTGGGGCTTCTGGGCCTCGTCCTGGAGCATCCCATCCGCGTCGCGCTCGCAAAACCGCTGTCGGCGGCGATCTTCCTGATGGTCAACGGCTGCATCCTGCTGGCCGCCGAGCGCTACCGCCGGCGCGCCGAGGTTCGTGAGCTGGCCCAGCGGGAGGGCGTGAACCCCGAGGGTGGCCGCGCTCTGGAGACGCTGGAGTTTCGGGAGGCGGCCGTGATCGGAACTGCCCAGAGCACCGCGCTGATCGCCGGAATCAGCCGCGACGGGGTGGTCATGACGGCCGGCCTGGCTCGGGGTCTCGACAACGCTGACGCCGCCCACTTCGGCTTCCTGCTCGCAACCCCACCGATCCTGGCCGCCGGTCTACTGAAGTTCAGTGACCTGACGGGTCCCCACGGCAACGGGGGTGTGCGCTCGGCGGCCGTCGTGGCGGCGATCTTCGCGGCCATAACTGCGATCTTCACGGTGCATTTCCTCACCCGCTACTTCAAGCGCGGGAACCTCAGGCCGTTCGGGATCTACTGCCTGCTGTTCGGCGCCGCCATGGCCGTGTTCACGCTCGTCGCCGGCGCTCCATAAGAGCTCAGCCCGGCCCGGCTGGCCACTTCAGCCGAAGCGAACTTTGCCGTTGGACCGCGCACGGGCCTGCGCCCGGTCCACGAAGTCGAGCCGCTTCGCCGCGGCCCGAAATAGGCGTGTGACCAGGCGCAGCCGAGCATCCTCGGAGCGCAGGTCAAGCAGGCCCTGCTTGGCCTCGAGCCCGAAGTCAACGGTGGCCGCCATGTCATAGGCCCCCATCTCCTCGAGATCTTGGTGCTCGGGCTCCTGGTCAGTGGCGCGCTTGACCAGGTCCGCATATGCGGCTCGCGCGCTGCCGATCAGCTCCGGATCCGGCGTCTCGGCGCGATCCTCGACGAACTCGATCACTCCGGCCGGATAGGGAAGGTGGCCCTGACGCTCGAGGACCCGGAATGGCCGCGTGCCACGCGTCAGCAGGTTCATCCGCCCGTCCTCCATCTCCTCCAGCACCCGCTCGATCTCGCACGCGCACCCGATGTCACGCAGGCCGTCATCGGCCATCCACACGATTCCGAATTCGCTCTCGGTCTCGATACAGAGACTCATCATCGTCTTGTAGCGCTCCTCGAAGATGTGCAGCGGGATCACCTCACCCGGCAGCGCGACCAGACCCAGGGGGAACAGTGGGAACTCATTCGTGACCGCGTCCGCCATGGCAAGAGTCTTGCAAGCGGGCGTCGCCGGCGAGACGGCTCCGGCTACAGCACTACGACCGGCGGGCGGACAGCAGCAGGTTGTAGAAGATCGACGGCGGCAGCAGCGGCTCGAGCACCTTCTCGTCGAGCCGCTGGAGCATCAGGTAACCGTGGAATGCGTACTGGCGCCACAGCATCGGCACGTCATCCGGATCGGCACTCGCCTCGAGACCGCGGTTGAACCAGCCGAACCAGTTCGCGGTCAGCTCCTCGCCTCGCACGGCGACATCGAGAAAACCGGCCCGTCGAGCGTGACGCTCGAGATCGCCGGGGGCGAAGGCGTGGATATCGACGCAGCGTTCGAGATCGTGATCAACGTGGTCCGGTGAGCCGACGGGAGCCGGCGGCGGCGCAGGTGCCGCCCGCATCAGGCGCCGCCAGACCGGAGCTACTCGGTTCGCGCCGCGCTTGGGGAAGGCGGCGATGCGATCACCGACACGCGAGGGCTCCCCGGCGAACAGGATCCGCCCGCCCGGGCGCAGGACGCGATGAAACTCAGCGAACGCGCGCCGCAGATTCGGCAGGTGATGGAGCACCGCGTGGCCCAGGACGAGGTCGAAGCTGGCGTCGGCGAACGGCAGCGCCTCGGCATCGGCGCGGGCGGCCCTGACCTGGAGCCCCAGCCGCTCTGCGTTACGGCTCAGCGTCGCCACCATCCCGGGTGAGATGTCGGTGCACGTGGCCTCGCCCACCACCCCCGCCTGGAGCAGGTTGAGGCTGAAATATCCCGTTCCGGCGCCGATCTCGAGCGAACGGTCATAGCCGTCATCGAGCTCGGGTCCGAGCAGCTTGCGTAGCTTGCCCAGGACCTGGGTCTGGCCGATCTCGCCGAAATCGATGCCCCATTTCGAGTCGTACGTGTCGGCGGCGACGTCGTGATACCGGGTGTTGACTTCCCGGATCTCGTCCGCGGTGCGCAATGCCTCCATGCCGCAGGGCAGATTACCCTGTCGCCGTGCCCGCAAACGCCTACGTTCAGCGTGACCAACCAGCTGGGGTCCCGCCGCTCGAGCTCACCGGGGAGCGCACACTCCCCGACGTACCGGCCGAGAATTACTGGTTCCGCCGCCATCTGGCGGTCTACGAGTGGATCGGGGCGCGCGTGATCGGACGCCGGGTCCTCGACATGGCGTGCGGCGAGGGCTACGGGTCGGAAGTCCTATCGCGGGGGGCGACGAGCGTCGTCGGGGTCGACGCCAACCCGGAGGCGTACGAGCACGCTCGGCTGCGCTACCAGCGGCAGAACCTGACCTTCGAGCGCGGGCTGGTAGAGACCCATGGTGAGCCCGGTGCGTACGACGCCGTGGTCTTCCTGCAGACCATCGAGCATGTTCAGGACCCGGGCGCCGTCCTCGAGCACTTCCGCGCCCTGCTCGCGGCCGACGGCGCCGCCTACATCACGACGCCCAACCTGCTCACGCTGGCCCCGCCGGGAGCGGACAAGTCCGGCAACCCGTGGCACCTGAAGGAGTACCGGGCGCATGAGTTCGAGACCCTGTGCCGCTCAACGTTCGAAAGCGTCGAGATGTTCGGCCTGTTCCACGCTCGCAAACTCCGGGTCCACGAGCTCGCCCTCGCCTACGGCTGGGATGCGGTCCACGCCAAGCTGCGCCTGACCGCGCCCTTCTATGACCGCTTCACGCCGGCCATCGCCACGAGCGACTTCGCGCTTCGGCCTGCCGGGGAAGCGGACCTGGACCGCGCGCTGGATTTCCTCGCCGTCTGCCGCTGAGCGGCTGGGCGTGCGCCCCGTCCCGGTTGAGCGTCGCGTCGTTTCGGACATGTCCCGAGCCGGGGGTTGTGCAAGGTAAGTCACGCGACAGACCCCCGGTGCAGGGGGGTCTGTCATCTGAGTTGCGTATAGCGCCACCCAGATGACACACCCCCTCCAGGCGCTCGGGGAAAGCCGCCGGCACGAGCGACTTCGCGCTCCGTCTCGCCTGGGGGAGGCGGACCTCGAGCCCCCAAGTTGCCTTCCTCGCCGTGGGGGGCCGCGCGATACCCACTACGTAGTCGACTACGTACGCGAGCATTGCCCCCGTCGCCGGGGGCGAATACTCTGCTCCAGCCGTCGCTTCCGAACTGGGGGCTCACGCATCCGAATTGGGGGCCAACGAATGATCTCGAATCACTGGGGAGTGCATCGTCGATTCCGGACGGCTGTGTTGATCACCGTCGCGGCTGCCGCACTGGGCGCCGCTCCGGCGGCGTCCGCCGGCTGGCACTGGTCCAAACCGGTCTCGCTGCCCCGCGCCAACCAGGGCATCTCCAGCATTTCCTGTCCGAGCGTGCACCTGTGCCTCGCCGCCGCGGCCGTCGGCAACCCCGAGACCACCGGCACCAACGACATCTTCTGGACGACCAAGCCGACCGGCGGGCGGTCGTCATGGCACCACGTCGCGCTCGAGCGCAGCGTGCAGCCCAACCTTGGCGGATCGGAGGAGGAACTGATCACCGGCGTCAGCTGCGGCAAGGCCGGCTCTAGCTTCCATTGCGGCGCCAGCGACGGCTTCGCGAACTTCTGGCAGACCGGCGCTCCAACCACCGGCGTGTGGAACCCGCAGATCCCGACCTCGACGGGCCTACTGGGCGTGTCGTGCTGGTCCGCGTGGTGCGCGATGCTCGACTCCAACACCGCCGTGGCGGTGGAGATCGGGGCCACGCTCGAGAGCAGCACGACCAATGTGCTGGGCGCCCCTGAGCTGCTCTCCGAGGGCAGCATCGGCTGCGACACGGGGACGCTCTGCGCGGCGGTCGACGTCAGCCACAGGATCGCCTGGACGACGGACCCGACCGGGGCTTCGCCGGATTGGCACCACGCGAACGTCCGCGGTGGGGGTGACCTGGATCGGATCGCCTGCCCGACCGCGCACCTCTGCGTCGCCACTGAGGGCGAGGAGAGCTTCAAGCCCGAGATCGGCGTCTGGCACCCCGGCGCCGGCAACTGGAAGTCAGTGAAGCTGCCCGCCAAGCTCGACCAGTCCGTGTATGACGTCGCCTGCGCGTCCGGCTCGTTCTGCGCCATCAGCGGCTCGAAGGGCGGGGTCGCCGGTCCGGGGTTCGTGCTGACCTCGAAGCACCCGTCGGCCTCGGTCGGCGCGTGGAAGCGCTCCGCCGTTCCGATCAAGGACCCGAGCGTGATCTCTTGCCCGACGGCGTCGGAGTGCGTGATCGGCGACGGGCAGGGCGGCAAGATCTCCGTCGGGCGCTAGCAGCGCTCACGCCTGGAACCACCGGCGCCGGCCGGGGGTTGTGCAAGTTACTTACGCATACGGTAAGCCAGACGACACACCCCCCCGCCTAGCGCGACGCGCACGCGCGAGGTGGCGGATACCGTCTCGACGGTGAAGCTCCGCGGCGAGCTGGCCATCGTCCTACACACCCATATGCCCTACGTAGAGGGGTTTGGGACCTGGCCGTTCGGCGAGGAGTGGCTGTGGGAGGCGATCGCGACCAGCTACCTCCCGCTCCTCGACGTCCTGGGGCGCGCGCCGATCACGCTGTCGCTCACGCCGGTGCTGTGTGATCAGCTCGAACAGCCGGGCGCCATCGAGCGCTGCCTGGTCTTCCTAAAGGAGATACGGCCCGAGTCCCACCGGCGAGACATCGAGCACTACCGTGCCGCCGGGCAGGCGGGCCTAGCCGCCGAGCTCGAGCGCTCAGCCGCCGAATACGCGTCCGCCGCCGCGCGGCTCGAAGCGCTCGAAGAGCCCGGAGCCCCCGGAGGGCTCGGAGAGCGGGGCCTGCTCGAAGCTCTCGGCCAGCACGCGAGCTGGACCTCGGCCGCGACCCACGCAGTTCTTCCGCTGCTGGCTACCGACGCCGGAATCGAGCTCCAGGTGCAGACCGGCATCGCCTCCCATCGACGGCGGTTCGGGGAGTGGAACGGCGGCTTCTGGCTGCCTGAGTGTGGCCACGCGCCCTGGCTCAATCCGCCACTCGAAGCCTCGAGCGTCCGGGCGAGCTGTGTCGAGCTGACGGCCCAGTTCGGGCTTGGCGACTCGCGTCACTTGCGACCGTTGGCGACCGACGACGGTCCGATCCTGTGGCCAATCGATCGGCAGATCATGGCGCTCGTGTGGAGCGAGGACGGGTATCCGGCCAGCCCGGCCTACCGCGACTATCACGGCCACACGCCCCACCACCACCGCGTGTGGGCCAACGACGGGACCCCCTACGACCACATGGCGGCGCGAGCCCTCGCCGGCGCGCACGCTCGCGATTTCGTGACCCATGTCGTTGACCGGGTCCGTGATGGGGGTGTGTGCGTGTGCGCGCTCGACACCGAATTGCTCGGACACTGGTGGTACGAGGGGGTGCACTGGCTCGAGGCGGTGATCGAGGAGTCAGAACGCCAGGGGCTGGCCCTGACCGCCCTCGACGACGCGCTGGCGGAGCACGAGCCGGTCAGTGCGCCCGAGGAGCTGGCCGTCAGCAGCTGGGGGGAGGGCGGCGATCTCCGGACCTGGAGCGGGCCGGCGGTGGCTGACTTCGCCTGGCAGGCGCGCTCAGCTGAGCTGGCCCTACGGTCGGCCGCGTCGAAGCCCAGTGACCGCGCGCTGCGCGAGCTGCTGGCGCTCCAGTCGAGCGATTGGGCATTCCTGGCCTCGCGTGACCTGGCCGGCGATTACGCCGCCGAGCGGGCGGCTGGCCACGCCCAGGCACTCGCGCAGGCGCTGCGGCCGGATTCCACGCTCGGTGCCGGCCTACGCAATCTCGCCCCGGACCTGACTGGCTGGGGGCCGTAGCGTCGGACCGCGCGGACCCGGCCCCCCTCAGCCCCGGACCCGGCCCCCCTCAGCCCCGGACCCGGCGCCCCTCAACCCCAGCGGAACGTCCGGGGCCGGTCCCGCATCCGGATGAGCTTGGCCGGAATCCCCCCGACTACCGCGTTGGCGGGCACGTCGCACGTGACCACCGAGCTGGTGCCGATCACAGAGTTATCGCCCACGGTCACGCCGCGCAGGAAGCACGCCCCGTATCCGACCCACACGTTGTGGCCGATGTTGACGTCGCGCTTGTAGATCCCCTGCTCGCGGATCGGACGCTCGACCTCCACCATCCCATGATCGAAGTCGATCATCATCACGCGGTCGGCGACGATGCATTCACGGCCGATTGAGATGTGCTGGAAGGCCGAGATCGTGCACTCCTGGCCGAGCACGCTCTTGGCCCCGATCGAGAGCTCACCTTCGTGGACGCGGATCTTGCACCCGTGGCCGATCCAGGACCAGCGGCCGAGCGTGACCCGGGCTCCACGCCCAATCTCGAACTTCACGCCCGGACAGACAAAGCACAGTCCGTCAGTGACCAGCCGGCCCCGCCAGCGCACTTTCAGCCACAGCCAGCGCGCGATCAACATCACGTAGCCCCGATGGAGCATGTTGTGGGAGCGCGCGAAGCGCCAGAACGCGAGCGGGCCACCCTTGAGAGGCCGCGGGCCGAGGCGCGCGGGCGGCGGCACGGCAGCCGGGGCCACCGAACCCGAGGGCCGTCCTCTCCTGGTCTCCTCTGTCCCGGCCGAGCGCACGGCCAGATCGTAAGTCCTTCGCTCAGCCGTCGTCTACAAGCCCGGACAGGGGGCCGAGCAGCCGGCCTGACCGGCGTGAAACACCGGGGAGCTCGAGCAACCGGTGGGTGGGCGGCTGTGCGGCTCGCATGCGGGCCAACTGCTCGGCCGCCACCGGCTTCCAATGCTCGTCCACGAGCTCCTGCGCCGGCATCCCGGACACGGCCGCCTCCTCAAGCTCGAGGTGCTCCGCCCACAGGCGGACGCGGGTGTCCCGGGCCAGGGCTGCGTCGTCGGTGACTACGCACATCTCGGTGTCATTGAAGAAGGAGTGAGCGTTGAGATTCGCCGACCCGACGATCAGCCAGCGGTCGTCGACCACGGCCACCTTGGCGTGCACGTACAGGCGGTCGGCGCGGTCCCTGTTGCGTGACAGCGACCGGATCGTCGCGCCCAGGATCCGCCCGGCGCCGTCATCGGCATCGACCAGCACGCTGAGCTGCCCGCGGGTGTCGTCGTGGCCGTTGTTGGCCTTGGCCGGAAGCAGGATGACCACGCGGAACTCCGGACTGGGCGGATGGCGGAGCTTCTCGGCGATGACCGATACCAGCTCGGGCGACCACAGGAACTGGTTCTCCAGATAGATGAGCTCCCGAGCGGAGCTGACCGCCCGCATGTAGCTCTCGAAGATCCTGAAGTCGCCCGCGGGCAGCGAGTCATACATGTCCTCGGCCACAGTCCGCACCACCTGCACCGTCGTGGTGCCCGCCGGCGCGGGCGGCTCGACGGCCGGCAGCTGCTCATCGGTCAGCTCGCGCCAGCGGGTGCGAAAGTGGTCGTTGACATCGGCGACAGCGGGCCCACGCAACCGGGTGCCCACGTCGTGCCAGCCCAGCCGCCGCCGCGCAAGGTGCTCCTGGGTGTCATAGCGGTCACCGGCATCGTCTGTCAGGTCGATCCCGCCCACGAACGCCACCTCCCCGTCGATCACGACGGTCTTTTCGTGGTGGCAATGAAACGGATGCTCGCGCGGGTCACCGCGGGCCTGGATCCGGGTGTCGCGGACGAGGTTATGGATCGCCTCCGACACCTCGTGGCGGGTGGGGTGAAAGGCCGGGATCGGGGCGCCGGACCAGACCAGAACCCGGACATCGATGTCCTCGGCCAGCTCGGCCAGCATCACCCCGATCGGGTGGTGTGGTCCTCCGCGCACGAGCTCGAAGGACGGGGCCAGGTGCCAGCCCGTGATATGGACAAATTTCTTGGCCTCTGACAGTGCCGCGGCCAGCGCGGGCAGGGCGTTGGCGCCATCGATCAGCACCTCGAGCTCGCAGCCCTCGCGCGGCGGCGGATTGCCCTGGGCGAACACGCCCGGACCCGTGGGCTCGAACACTCGCTCCCAGCCCAGGCGTCGTAGCCGCCGCCGGTGCTTGTATGCCACCGCCGCCTCGATTCCGTCCCCTACGAGCGCATCGAGCCGTCCCACCACCACACGCTCCCCGAATCCGCCGCCTCTTACACCCGCAACCGACCGCCAGGGCACCCTGGCATGATTGCTCGCCGCGATGAGCACCTCCGATCAGCCACTGGCCCAGCGTCTCCTCGACGGCGATAAGCGAGCGCTGGCCCGGGCGATCACGCTGGTCGAGAATGACGACCCCGCGGGCTGGGACCTGGTGCGAGAGGTCTACCCACGGACCGGCCAGGCCACCGTAATCGGTTTCACCGGTCCCCCTGGGGTGGGTAAGTCGACCCTGCTGGCGGCGCTGACCAAGCTCGAGCGCGGACGTGAGCGCACCGTCGCGGTCCTCTCGATCGACCCCTCGTCGCCCTTCACCAAGGGCGCATTGCTCGGCGATCGAATCCGCCTGACCGAACATTTTCTGGATCCCGGCGTGTTCATACGCTCGATGGCCAACCGAGGCGCCCTCGGGGGACTCAGCGAGGCCGCACTCCAGGCGGCGCTGCTCATGGACGCCTCCGGACGCGACATGGTGTTCCTGGAGACGGTCGGGGTCGGCCAGGCCGAGGTCGACATCATCGACCACGCCGATACGGTGGTACTCGTGCTCCAGCCGGGCTCGGGTGATTCAATCCAGGCGTTGAAAGCGGGCGTGATGGAGATCCCCGACGTGATCGTCATCAATAAGGCGGAGCATCCTCTCGCGGACACGATGGTGCGTGAGGTCAAAGCCGTGCTCGCGCTGGGGCCGCCGGTCGACTGGGAGGTGCCGATCGTCCGCACCGAGGCCGCGCGCGGCGATGGGGTGCCCGAGCTGGCCGAGAAGTTGGCCGAGCACCGGGAATACATCACGGCCCAGGGGACCCTGTCCGAGCGGCGGCGGCGCAACCTGATGAACGAGGTACTCGCGATCGCCACCTACCGCATGCGGCGCGAGCTCGAGGAGTCCGTCCGCGAGGACGCCCAGGTCCAGGAGCTTCTGGACCGGGTTGTGTCTCGGGAGCTCGACCCGGCCAGCGCGGCGACCACGATTCTCGAACGCGAGCCGAGCTCTTGGCGAACGCGCTGACAGTGCCCCACGCCGCCGCGGCGCTCGTGCTGATCGTGGCCGGCGTGGCCAAGCTCCGCTCCCCGCGAGCCGCGGCGCGTGCCGTGCACGTCAACCCCCTGACGATCCGAGGCTTCGCCACCTTCGAGATCGCGCTCGGAGCCTGGGCGCTCGGGTCCGGAGCCCGGCCCGTCTCGGCGATCATGGCCGTCGTCTACTCCGGTTTCGCCCTCACGACCTGGTGGCTCGCCCGCACCGACACGGCGTGCGGATGCTTCGGCGAGCAGGAGGACCCGGCTTCGCCCATCCAGTCCGCGGTGAGCGTCGTGCTGGCGCTCATCTGCCTGGTCTCGGCCCTCGCGGCCCCGCACGCGCTCGGGTGGATCCTTGGGCGCTCGGCTGCGAGCGCGACGGTTTTGGTTCTAGGCACCGCTGGGGTTGTGTATGGGACCGTTCTCGCCTACTCCGAGCTCCCGCTCCTATGGCGGTCCTGGAGTCCCGCGTGAGTCCGACGGCGCGAATCACGCAGGCGTTCGGCTCCCTGCTCGAGCGGCGCACGTCACGCCGGGGGGTTCTGGCCCGGGCCACGGTGGCCGGGGCCGCGTTTGCGGTTGCCCCGATCCGGTACCTGGTCCGGCCGGGCACGGCCTGGGCCGTCATCAGTCCCGGCAGCTGTCCGGGCGGGCTGTGCAACGACGGGTACTCGGCCTTCTGCTGTGAGATCGAGTCCCACGGCGACAACGCCTGTCCGGTGAACACCTACGTCGGCGGCTGGTGGATGTGCACCGACTATCAGGGCAGCGGCCTCTGCCACGGCCAGGGCTACCGCTATTACCTGGACTGCAACCGGATTCCGGGGCGCGTGTTCCCCGGTGGCTGCCAGTGCGCGAACGGGAACTGCAACGAGCGCCGGATCGACTGCAACCACTTCCGCTACGGGCAGTGCAACCCCCAGGTCGTCGGCCAGACCGAGGTCGTGTGCCGGCTGGTCATCTGCCAGCACCCCGGGTCGGTGCCGGCGCTGGCCTGCAACTCAACCGTGATGGTGGACAACAACACGTGCAATCACGAGGCCGATTGCCTGGCCGGGCTGGCCGTGCCGGTGAAGGGTGGGGGAGGCGCGTGACGGTCGCCATCACGGGTGGTGCAGGGGCGTGACGGTTGCAATCATCTCGGTGGAGACGGTTCTGCTGGTGCTCCTGCTGGTGCTGGTCGCCGGGCTGCTGCGCAGCCACGCGGAGATCCTCCGGCGGCTGGAGAGCGCCGGTGGTGGCGGCGATGACGCCTCGAGGCTCGCGCCGTCGGCGCCCCAGCGCGAGCCCGGCGCCGAGGCGGCCGCGCTGGCCGGCCCGACCCCGGAGGGCGACGCCGTGCACCTCGAGTTCTCCGACGGAGCCGGAGCGCCGACCCTCCTCGCGTTCCTGACCAGCGGGTGCAGCACGTGCGCCGGTTTCTGGGACACGCTCGGCGAGCCCCGGCTGCCCCCCGGCGTGCGCACGGTCGTGGTCACCCACGGCAGCGAGCGCGAGCGCCCAGCGGCGCTTCGCAAGCTGGCGCCGCCCGGGATACCCGTGGTCATGTCCACGCAGGCCTGGACTGATTACCAGGTGCCCGCCGCGCCGTACTTCGTGCTCGTCGACGGGACGATTCGCGGGGAAGGTGTGGCCACCACCTGGCAGGCGGTCGGCTCGTTGGTCAGTGACGCCGTGGCGGACCTGCGCGAGTCAAACGGCACCGCCCGGGCCGGGGCGGTCGAACGGCGCCTGGCCGCGGCCGGAATCGGCCCGGATCATCCGAGCCTGTACCCGGGGCCGGATGCGGAATGACTGAGCTGGTGGGACTGGGGTGCGCCGTGGCGGTGGCGGCGGCGGTTCGAGCGGCGTGGTCTCCCTGAGGTGAGTCAATGCTCGCGAGCATCACTCCGCTCGGGGAGCGGGGCCGTCACAGTCATTGGTCGATCACCATGTTCGCGTTCGTTAGCGCCAGCTTGGTGGCGGGCGCCGCGTTCGGCGCGGTCCTCGGCGGCGCCGGCGCGCTGGTGCTGTCCGGCACGAGTGCGACGGCCAGGCTGTTCGTCCTCGCGGCCGCGCTCCTGGCCGCGATCGCGCTCGACGTCCGTTCACGCGGAGTGCCAGGCCCCCGGCGTCAGGTCAATGAGCGCTGGCTCGATCAGTACCGGGGCTGGGTCTATGGCCTCGGCTACGGCGCCCAGCTCGGGGTCGGCGTGACCACGGTCGTGACCAGCGCGGCAACCTACGCAGCGATGTTGGCCGCCTTCCTGAGCGCCGGCGTGGCCGGCGGCGCGTTGATCGTCGGGTCCTACGGCGCGATCCGCGGCCTGACCCCGCTGCTCGCGGCGCGCGTTCGGAGCCCGGAGCAGCTCATGACGCTCCACGCGGGCCTGCGCCGTGCCCGCTCTTTCACCGCTCGCGCCAACCTGGTGCTGCTGAGCGCGGCGCTCGTCCTTGCCATCGCCGGGGCCGCCACATGAAGCTTGAAGCTCATGGGATCGCCGTCGGCCTGCCGCGCGGCTGGAGTGGCCGCGTGTTTCACCGCCCGGGGTCCGGTGCGACGCTGCACGCCGCCGACTTCCCGCTCGTCCTCAGCGACGGTGAATTTGGTGATGCCAGCACCGCGCACATGCGACCCGGCACCTCCTTCCTGGCCCTGGTCGAGTACCTACCGGGCGCAGGGCTCGAGCCGGGGAAGGGCCTCTTCGCTGCGCACCGGATCAAGCTGCCCCTCGACCCGACCGCATTCAGCGCCAGCCGGCTGGCCCACCAACGCCGCCACCAGGTTGGTTCCCAGCAGTTTTTCACCCGCGGCGGGCGGCCCTTCTGCCTGTATGTGGTGCTGGCCGGGGACGCCCGTCAGCGCCGCCGTCAGCTGCCGGTGCTGGACAGCCTGCTCGGTAGCTTGCTCGTCACTCCGACCGCCGGCGGCGTGCCCACGTAACGCGCGGCGTCTGAGCTGCGGAGCGTGACACAGTGGGTCAGCGCTACACGGTGCGGGTTGTTGTACGTGGCAGTGAAGTTGGTCGCCTGAACGATGTTGTGCTGCACGATCGCCCCGGTGATCCGCACGGTGATCGTGAAGTTGGCCCGCTCGCCGGCCTTGTACAGCTGGCCATCGCAGCGCACGGGCGCGTTGAAGGACCCGGTGCCTGAGTAGTACGCCGGCTTTCGCCGGTGGAGGACGACTGTGTCCGTACCGCCGCCTCGCTGGCGCACGAGCACGATCCGTGCGCACTGGCCCGGGCACGAGGTGGGAAACGCCCAGATTCGTGTCACGTGCTGGCCTTTGTGCTCGCCGGGGACGTTGTTGGCCCTCGTGACCACGCCGCTCACGCCGTAGTAGCCCCCCAGGTGAGCCCGGGCCAAGAGTCGCTTGGATGTGCTCGTCGTCGGGGCCGCTGTGGCGGCGAGAGCCGGGGGCGTGACGCCCAGTACCGCTAGCCCGATCATCAGGCGGCGCGATTGCAGCAGACGAGGGCGGCGGCGCATCAACCCGGGAACCCAAGCGCCAAGGCGGCGAGGAGTCGGACACCCCAACCGGTGCCGTCACGATCCAGATACGGCGCGTAGGCGCCAATCGCCACGGCCAGCATGTCCAGATGCGCCCAGGGGACGTCGCCGGCGAAGTGGTGCAGGAACTCCGCCGCCGAACTGGCCAGCCCGACCCTCGGCTCGGGGCGGTTCGTCAGCTCGGCGAAGCGGCTCTTGGTCATCTCGGCGTAGCGCGGGTGCAGGGGTAGCCGCCAGACCAGCTCTCCCGTCTGCTCGCCGCACTCACGCAGCCGGTCGGCCAGACCGTCGTCATTGGTCATCAGGCCGGCATACACGTTTGCCAGCGCTGCCTCCACGGCGCCCGTCAACGTGGCGATATCGACGATCGCGTCGCATCCCGCTCGCCGGGCATGGGTGATGCAGTCGGCCAGGATCAGGCGCCCCTCGGCGTCGGGGTTCGCAACCTCGATCGTCGTGCCATCGAGCGCGGTGACCACGTCCCCGGGCTTGACGGCCTGTCCGTTGATCATGTTCTCGCTCGCGCCCACCAGACCCAGAACCCGCACCGGGGCGGCGAGTTCCGCCAGCGCGCCGATGGCTTCGAGCACCGCGGCGCCGCCGGACATGTCGAACTTCATCGCCGGCATGCGAGGGGCCTGTTTCAGCGCCAGGCCACCGCTGTCGAAGGTGACCGCCTTGCCGATCAGTGCCAGCCGCGGCGCTTCGCGTGGGCCGGGTTCGTAGCGCAGCTCGATCAGCCGGGCGTCCTGCGCGGTGCCCTGACTGACGGCCGCGAAGGCGCCCATGCCGCGTGCGCGGATCTCCTCGCCGTCCAGGATCGTGACCTCGAGCGCCGGATGCCGCGTGGCCAGCTCAAGCGCGTGTTCGGCTAGCGCCGCCGGGGTCATGTGATTCGGGGCCGTGTTGGCGAGATCCCGGGCCCGGTTCTGAGCTGCCGCCAGCACGGACGCGCGATGAACCGGCGCCGCCACGTCGTGATGCGAGCTCAGGATCAGACGCTCGACGGGGGCATTGCCCGCCGGCGCGGGCTTGTAGCGCGTGAAGCGGTAGCCCGAGAGGACGCTGCCGGTCACCAAGCCCTCAACGATCTCGTCACCGACGTGATGCGGCACCTCCCAGCACAGGGTGCCGGTGCCGAATTCGCGGGCCCGCCGGTGCGCCACGGCCGCCGCGACGCGCGCCCGCTCAGCATCAAAGTCCGTGCGGACCCCCAGGCCGATCAGGAGCACGCGGCGCCCATCGTGGTGCGTTAGCGCCAACCGTTTGAAGGACCGCCCGGCCTCACCGGTGGCCAATAGCCCCTCGAGCTCGCCGCCCGGGAGATCATGAGCCACCCCTTCGTCCTCGAAGACGCCAACGACGATGGTGTCAGCGGCCGTGGCGAGCGGGCTCTCAGTGCTCGCCTCTACGTGCACGCCGCGGCACGTTACCTGTGGACCTCACGAAACGCGACGCCCACTAGGATTCTCTACCCCGCCACCGACCCTCGGAGCCATTCCAGATGCCAAAGACAGTCATCCTCTCGGCAGCCCGCACGCCGATCGGCAAGCTCGGCGGCGGCCTGTCCTCGCTCGAGGCCACCGAGCTCGGCGCCACGGCCATCCAGGCCGCTCTCGAGCGCGCCGATGTGGCTCCGGAGGAGGTTCAGCACCTGATCATGGGCCAGGTGCTCCAGGCTGGGGTGGGCCAGATCCCCTCCCGCCAGGCCCAGATCAAGGCCGGCATTCCCAAGGAGGTCTCCTCGGAGACGATCAACAAGGTCTGCGCCTCGGGGATCCGGGCCACGGCCCTGCTCGACACGGCGATACGGGCCGGTGACCTCGAGGTGGGCGTCGGCGGCGGCATGGAGTCGATGTCCAATGCCCCGTACCTGCTCAAGGGCGCCCGCTTCGGCTTCCGCATGGGGGACGGGAAGGCGATCGACTCGATGATCCACGACGGGCTGACCAACCCGTTCTCGGGCAAGCACATGGCCCAGGAGGCCAGCGAGGTCGCCCAGGAGCTCGAGATGACCCGCGCCGACATGGATCGCTGGGCGCTGCGCTCGCACGAGCTGGCGCTCAAGGCGACCGACGAGGGACGTCTGCCCGAGGAGATCGTGCCCGTGACGATCAAGGGTCGCAAAGGTGACACCGTCGTCGAGGTCGACGAGGCCCCCCGGCGTGACACCAGCCTCGAGTCGCTCTCGAAGCTGCCTCCGATCTTCCTCAAGGACGGGTCCCACACGGCCGGCAACTCGCCGGGCGTCAATGACGGCGGCGGCGCCATCGTCGTCTCCAGCGACGAGTGGGCAAAGGCCAACGGCAAGCGCGCGCTGGCCACGATCGTGGCCCAGGCCCAGGTCGCCGATGACTTCCCCTACCTGGCTCGGACGCCGGCCAATGCGGCCAAGAAGGCGCTCGAGAAGGCGGGTCTGTCAGCGGATGACATCGATCTGTGGGAGATCAACGAAGCGTTCGCCTCGGTGACGCTCAACTCGATGCGGATGCTCGGGATCGACGAGGACAAGGTCAACGTCAACGGCGGCGCGGTGGCGCTCGGACATCCGATCGGCGCCTCGGGCGCCCGGATCCTCGGGACCCTGGTCTACGAGCTTCGCCGTCGCGGTGGGGGCCTCGGCTGTGCCGCGATCTGCTCCGGCGGAGGCCAGGGCGACGCGGTCATCGTCGAAGTCAATGGCGGCTGACGCTCGCGCAGCAGCTTTCTTTGACCTGGACAAGACCCTCATGCAGGGCTCGTCCGCGTTTCAGTTCGGACGGGCGGCGTACGAAGCCGGGCTGCTGAGCCGCCGCCAGCTGCTCTCCGACGCGATCGCCAACGTCCAGTTCCGCCTCCGGGGCGCCACCGACGAAGACTCGCTCGCGCTGCGCAACCGGATCGCGGCCTCGCTCGAGGGCACCCGGGTGCGGGACCTCGAGCGGCTGGGAACCAACGTGCTCGCGCGCGTCCTACCCCGGGTCTATCCGCAGATGCTCGCGATCGCCCACGAGCACCAGGACGCCGGGCGCCCGGCCTACATAGTCACGGCCGCGTCCCAGGAGCTGGCGGACATCCTGGCTCATGTGATGACCCTCGATGGGGCGATCGGGTCAAACATCTCCGAGGTCGTGGATGGCGTCTATACCGGCAAACCGATGGGCCTCTTCGTCTACCGAGGCGGCAAGGCCGAGGCGATCGAGCAGCTGGCCCAGCGCGAGGGGATCGACCTGTCGATGTCCTACGCCTACTCCGACTCGGAATCCGACCTGCCCATGCTCCGCGCGGTGGGACATCCGGTCGCCGTGAACCCCGACGGCCCGCTGGCCCGGATCGCACGCGAGGAGGGCTGGCAGGTACTGCGCTTCGATCGGCTCGGCCGCCGGCTGAAAACGGCCGCCGCTCTGACCGCTGCCGCGGCGGCGGGCGGCGCCGGAAGCGCCGCTGTCGCGGGACGTATCCGCGCTCGCAGGCGACGCAGGCCGACCCTGCCGCGCGGGCGGCCCGGCTGGTCATAGACTGCAGGAATGCTCAAGTCCATTTTTCGCTCGCGCCGCTTCATCGCGCTCCTCGCCCTTACCGCCGCCCTCCTCACCATCTCCTCCGTCGCCCTGGCCTCCGGATCCAAGACCGTGCAGATCAAGGACAACTTCTTCAGCACCAAGAAGATCACGATCGGCAAGGGAGCCCGCGTGACCTGGCAATGGCACGCCTTCCTGCGCCACAACGTCGCCGTTCGCAGCGGGCCGGCCAAGTTCAAGTCCCGGACGCAGGTCCACGGCAGCTTCAGCCACACCTTCAGCAAGCCCGGCACCTACCACCTGTACTGCACGCTGCATCCGTACATGAAGATGACCGTCGTCGTGAGGTAGCGCCTCCGGGGTGCTTTCTGATGTCCTCCTCGTCTGAGAAGAAGATCCGCGTCGTCGTCGCCAAGCCTGGCCTTGACGGGCACGACCGCGGCGCCAAGATCATCGCCCGCGCGCTGCGTGACGCCGGGATGGAGGTGATCTACACCGGGCTGCACCAGACGCCCGAGCAGATCGTCGAGACCGTTATCCAGGAGGACGCCGACGCTGTCGGCCTCTCAATCCTGTCCGGCGCTCACATGACGCTGGTGCCGAAGATCATGGAGCTCCTGTCCGAGCAGGGCATCGATGACGTGATCGTCACGGTGGGCGGAACGATCCCGGCCGATGATGTCGAGGAGCTCAAGAGCCTCGGGGTGGCCGAGGTTTTCACGCCCGGCGCCTCCACCCAGCAGGCGATCGACTTCATTCGCGGCGCCGTCCGGGCCTGACGTCGTGCGCAGACAACAGGCTGGCGGTTCAGGCATGGCCGGAGATCGGCGCACCGCCTCACCAGATTCTGGTACGTATACGTTCCACGACCGATTGACTCGTCAGTCAACCGGGTAATATCTCGCCCAACTTCATGATCAGCAGTTCCCCAGAAGACGGGGCGCCGCCCGCCGGCCGCCCTTTGCAGGACATTCGATAGGAGGCCACACTTGAAGATTTGCGTCCTGGTCAAAGAGGTTCCGGACGCCGCCGTCGAGAAGCGCATCAACCCTTCGACGGGGCGCATCGACCGATCCGGGGAGAGGAACCTCAACCCCTATGACACGCATGCGATCGAGGCCGCGATGCAGATCCGCGAAGGCGGCGCTGCCGAGGTCGAAGAGATCGTGGCCGTGACCATGGGTCCGGACACCGCCGTGCGCGCCCTGCACAAGGCCGTATCGCTCGGCGCCGACCGCTCCGTTCATCTCAGTGACGACGCCCTGGCCGGCTCCGACGTTGCGGCCACCGGCTATGCGCTGTCCAAGGCGCTCGAGAAGGAGTCCCCCGATCTCGTGCTCCTCGGCCAGCAGTCCGACGATGGCGAGTGCTACACCATCGGCGCCGTAGTCGCCGACCATCTGAAGATGCCGTCACTGACCCAGGTGATCAAGATGGATCTGGCCGACGGCGCCCTGCGCTGCGAGCGCCAGGCCGAGTACGGCTACGACACGGTCGAGGTCCAGCTCCCCGCCGTGATCTCGGTTGGTGACGCCATCAACGAACCGCGCTACCCGTCGCTCAAGGCGATCATGGGCGCGAAGAAGAAGCCGCTCGACGGCGTCACCGCCTCCGATGTCGGAATTGACGCCTCACTGGTCGGTCCGGATGGCTCGCGCGTGCAGTGCGGGGACTTCCACGACCCGGCGGCCAAGGCGGCCGGGCAGATCATCGAGGACGAGGACACCGACGACACGGTCGAGAAGATCGTGGCGTGGCTTGACGAAAGGAAGCTGATCTAGACATGGCCGACGTTCTGACCTACGTCCTTCATTTCGAGGGCGCGTTCAACAAGAACAGCCTCGGTGCCGTCTCCGAGGGTGCTGCCCGCGCCGCGGAGATCGGCGGCGAGTGCCACGCGGTGGTTGTCGGCGGAGATGACCTGACCGACGAGCTGTGCCAGACAATCGGCGCTTACGGCGCCAAGAAGGTGTTCCGGGCCAAGGGCCCCGAGGGCCTCGCCCAGCCGGTGGTCGATGTGATGGCCAAGGTGATCGATGACGGCGGGCATTCATACGCCCTGTTCGGCGGTGGCCTACTCGGGTTCGAGATCGGCGCCGGCCTGGCCGCTCGCAAGCAGGCCGGGGTGACCATGGAGGTCACCGAGGTCAAGGCCGAGGACGGCAAGCTCGTCGCCCACCGGCCGATCCTCCAGGACTCCAAGATCTCGGTCTCGCGCTATCGGGGAGACCTCGGGATCATCATCGGGCGTATCAACGCGTTCGAGATCGTCAAGCAAGGTGAGGACACGGCCGAGATCGTTGACGTCGACATCCAGTACTCGGACTTCACCAACCAGGCCAAGATGGTCCAGCGCGGCGAGCAGCGTGGTGCCGACGTGGACATCGAGGGAGCCGACATCCTGGTCGCCGGAGGACGCGGACTCGGCAAGCCCGAGGGCTTCGAGCTCGCCGAGGCCCTGGCGGGCGCGTTTGGTTCGAAGGCCGCCGTCGCCGCCACGCGCGCCGTGGTCGACGCCGGGTGGTACCCGTACGCGGCCCAGATCGGTCAGACCGGCAAGACCGTGTCACCGAAGCTGTACTTGGCCGCCGGCATCTCCGGGGCGATCCAGCACAAGGTCGGTATGCAGTCCTCGGAGAACATCGTGGCGATCAACAAGGACGCGAACGCCCCGATCTTCGAGTTCTCTGATCTCGGCATCGTGGGTGATCTGAACAAGATCATGCCCAAGCTGACCGAGGCCATCAAGGCCAAGAAGGGTTCCTGACCCCGATGTCCTCGAACGGTCACGGCCCCTACGCGCCGAGCGAGTTCCCGCCCCCGGTTGATCCGGTCAAGGAGTTCATCAAGCGGGAACTTGACGGCGAGGATGAGCGGATCGATGTGGGTGTGGCGATAGTCGGCGGTGGTACCGCCGGCCTCGCCTGCGCCAACCGGTTGCTCCAGCTGCTCGGCGATGACGAGGCGCTGATGGAGCGTCTCGGAGAAGTCCCGGTGGCCGTGATCGAGAAGGCCAAAACCTGCGGTGGACACAACCTCTCGGGCGCCGTGATGCGCCCGGGACCGCTGCAGGAGCTGTTCCCCGACATGTCGCGGGAGGACTGGCGCCAGGAGCACTTCGCTTTTGGTGAGGTGACCAAGGAGTCGGTCTACCTGCTCACGAGCGCCAAGACCAAGCTCCCGGTGCCGATCCCGTTCGTCCCCAACTTCAAGAACCACGGCAACGAGATCGTGTCGGTGTCGGCCCTGGCCCGTTACCAGGCCCGGATGGCCGAGGAGGCCGGTGCCTACATCCTCACGGAAACGTCGGCCACCCAGCTGGTCGTCGAGGACGGCAAGGTCGTCGGTGTGCGCTCCGGAGACAAGGGCCGCGGCAAAGACGGCGAGCCGCAGGGGAATTTCGAGCCCGGCACCGACATCAAGGCCCGGGTGACGGTTCTCGCCGAGGGCTGCTGGGGCCATTTGACTGGTGCGGCGATCAAGGAGTTCGAGCTTGCTGACGGTCGCGAGCCGCAGGTGTGGGAGCTCGGCGTCAAGGAGGTCTGGAAGGTCCCCAAGCCACTGGACCGCGTGATCCACACCTTCACCCAGCCGTGGCCGATGAAGATCTCACCCAAGTACGGGCAGCTCGGCGGCACCTGGATGTATCCGATGAAGGACGAGAAGACCGGGGAGGACCTCGTGTCGATCGGCTTCGTCGTGGACCTCAACTACCGTGACGCGACCACCTCGGCGCATGACCTGCTCCAGCAGTTCAAGCTGCACCCGCTGGTCAAGGGCATCCTCGAAGGCGGCCAGCGCGTCGCCTGGGGCGCGAAGGCGCTGCCGGGCGGTGGCTACTGGTCCATGCCCAAGCTGAGCATGCCCGGTGCGGTTCTGGTCGGCGACGCCGGCGGGATGGTCGACACGGCGGCGCTGAAAGGCGTGCACCACTGCATCAAGTCGGGCATGCTCGCCGCGGAGGCGATCTACGCATCGCTCAAGAACGCCGAGTCGCTCGAGAGCTACGAGAAGGCGGTCGATGAGTCCTCGATCGGCCAGGAGCTTTACCAGGTGCGTAACACCCGCCAGCCGTTCCAGAAGGGCTTCATCAAGGGGAGCCTGCTGGCCGGCCCGTCGATCATGTCTAAGGGCAAGATCCCGCCCGGGCGCCAGGCCTGGCACCGTGATGACCAGGAGCCGCTGTTCATCGGTGACACTCGCGCGGGCTATCCCAAGCCCGACAACAAGTACACCTTCGACAAGCTCTCCTCGGTCTACATCACGGGCAACGCGACCCGCGACGATGCCCCCAACCACATCCGCGTGCACAAGAAGGTGCCGCGGGAGATCGCCGAGGGCTGGCGCTACATGTGCCCGGCCGGCGTGTACGAGATCCCCGATGACGCCCCGAGCACCGGACCGGTGGACGTGGTCGTCAACTACACCAACTGTGTGCAGTGCGGGGCCATCACGGCCAAGGGCGGGCGTCTCACGCCGCCTGAGGGCGGCGATGGACCGCTCTACCAGATCACCTAGTTGGGTGCCGGCGAGTCCCGGTGAGACCCGCGGGCGGCGGCATCGAGGAGCTGGGTGGAAACTTTCGGGCTCTTGATCGGTTAATGGGGGTTAGATGAAGCGTCTTTCCGCAGGGGTTGGCGCGCTCGTGATGGGCGTGCTGCTCGCATTGACCGTGATCCCGGCCGCATCCGCGGCGCCTCCGCGCGCCTCGCTGCACGCGTTCGCGTGCACGCGCGCGCTGGACCCGCCCAACCGTTCAGTCGCGGTCACCGCCGTCATGCGCCCGTTGGCGGGAACGAAGCACCTGGCCCTGAAGTTCGCCCTGCTGGAACGCCACCCGGGCTCGGGCGTGCAGAGAGTGATCCGGGCCGGAGACCTCGGCGTGTGGATCACCCCCACGAACCCGACCCTGGGTCAGCTCCCAGGCGACGTCTGGAACCTGCAGAAGTCAGTCGTCGAGCTCGCCGCGCCCGCCACCTACCGCTTTCGCGTGCAGTTCCGCTGGACCGGGGCGCACGGTCACGTGCTCGGAACCGCCGTGCGCTACAGCCGGCCCTGTCGCGAGCGCGAGCTCCGTCCGGATCTGCTCGTGCGCTCGATCACGGTGAGCTCAATCGCCAATCACCCGAACAAGAACCTGTACACAGCTGTGATCGGCAACCAGGGCAACTCGGCCGCCGGTCCGTTCGATGTCCTGTTCGCGCCGCTGAGCGCCGGCTCACCGATCACCCGTGTGATCGGTCATCTCGGGGCCCACAAGAACAAGATCGAGCGATTCGTCGGCCCCGTCTGTACCTCCGCGGCGGACCCGACGGTCACGGCTGACTCGGCCAGTCAGGTCGACGATCTCAACCGGGTCAACAACGCCCTGACGGCCACGTGCCCAGCTACCAGCGGCACCTGAGGCCCATAGGGGCCCCGCTACACTTGTTGTAGCTATGAAAACCGAAATTCATCCCAATTACGTCGAGGCTCACGTCCGCTGCACGTGCGGCAACGAGTTCACGACCCGCTCCACACAGTCCGACATCCACGTCGAGATCTGCTCAGCGTGCCACCCGTTCTACACCGGCCGCCAGAAGCTGGTCGATACGGGCGGACGCGTCGAGCGCTTCCAGCGGCGCGTGGCCAAGGGCCGTCGCACCTCCCGCTCCACACCAGCAGGCTGATCTCCCCACGGGGCCAATGAGCACGGGCGGCGAGCAACGACTTACCGCTGTCCGTGACGCCCCCGTGGGCGGGCAGGCGGTGCTCGAGGGCGTGATGATGCGCGGGGTCCGGAACTGGGCCGTGGCCGTGCGCCGGCCAGCCGACGACGGTGCCGGCCCCGGTTCGAACGGCGCCGCCCCCGGTTCGGATGGTGCCGCCGCCCCCGGTTCGTCGGCTGCGGCCGTTCCCCAGCTGGGGGACATCTCCGTGAAGACGTTTCCCCTCAAGGCCTGGTCCAAGCGCCGCCGCGTCTATCGGCTTCCGGTCATCCGCGGCGTCGCGGCGCTGATCGAGTCACTCGGCATCGGCCTCAAGGCGCTGGGCATCTCGGCCAACGCGCAGCTTCCCGCCGACGAGGCCGGGGAACAGGAGATCTCCAGCGGCGCCTGGTTTGGCACCGTGCTCGTATCGATCGTGTTCGCCGTCGGTCTGTTCTTCGTCGTCCCGGTCGGGCTGACCAGCCTGATCAAGCACCAGCTCGGCTCCTCCGTGCTGTTCTGGCTCGTCGAGGGCGTGCTCCGGACGTCGATCTTCCTCGGCTACCTGCTGCTCCTCTCCCGCCTGCCCGACCTGCGGCGCGTGTTCGAGTACCACGGCGCCGAACACAAGGTCATCTCCTGCTACGAGGCCGAGGATGAGCTGACCCCGGAGCGGGCAAAGCTCTACTCCCGCCTTCACCCACGCTGCGGGACGAGCTTCCTGCTCATCGTCATGGTCATGGCGATCTTCGTCTTCGCGCCGATCGGACTGCCCGCCTGGTGGATCCTCGTCCTGACCCGGATCCTGGGTGTGCCGCTGATCGCCGGTCTGTCCTTCGAGGTCATCAAATGGGCCGGGCGCAACCGGGCCCGCCGCTGGGTGCAGGTGGTCATGTATCCGGGCCTCCAGCTGCAGCGGCTGACCACGCGCGAGCCGGACCTGGATCAGCTCGCCGTGTCGATTGCCGCCCTCGACGCCGTGCTGGCGCTCGAGACCCCCGGGGAGACCACCGCCGCGGATCTGATCGGCGTCGAAGTCGTCGCCTGAGCGCTTGCCGGACGGCCGTTCGGGGTAGGTACCTAGTAGGTCAAAAGACCTCAAAAAGGAGACCCATGTCTGACAACGACGGAACACTTGATGACGCAAAAGGCCGGCTCAAAGAAGCAGCCGGTGACCTGACCGACAACCAGGACCTCAAGAACGAGGGCAAGGTTGACAAGGCGGCCGGTGCAGTGAAGGACAAGGTCGGCGACGCCGCCGACAAGGTCAAGGACGCGGTCAACCCCAGCAACGACTGAGGTGAGGCGCGAGGTGTAGGAGCGCCTTCCGCTCACGGCGGGCGGGCTCCTACACTCGCGTGCATGATCGACGAACTCGTCGTCCAGCTGGAAAACCGCTTCGGGGAGCTCGAAGGTGAGCTGTCCGACCCCGAAGTCATAGCCGATCGGGACCGCTTCGAAGCGGCCAGCCGCGCCTACCGCGAGCTTGAGCCGGCGGCCCGTTTGGCGATCGAGTACCGCCATGCCATGGACGACCTCGAGGGCGCCCGCGAGATCCTGGCCGAGGATGGCGAGGACTCCGAGTTGCGAGCTCTGCTCGAGTCATCCCGGGAGCGCATGCAGACGCTGGAGGAGGAGATCCGGCTGGCCATGGTCGAGCGGGATCCGAACGATGACAAGAACGTGATCGTTGAGATCCGGCCCGGCGCCGGGGGTGACGAGGCCGGCCTGTGGGCGGGTGACCTGTTCCGCATGCTGACCCGCTACGCCGAACGGCGAGGCTTCAAGGTCGAGCCCCTGTCAACCGGCGAGGGCAACTACACGTTCGCCGTCAAGGGCGACGGCGCCTATTCCGTGTTCAAGTTCGAGGGCGGCACCCACCGGGTGCAGCGCGTGCCCGAGACCGAGTCCCAGGGCCGCGTCCACACCTCCACCGCGACCGTCGCCGTCCTGCCCGAGGCCGAGGACGTGGACGTGCAGGTCGATCCCGGTGACCTCCAGATTGACGTGTATCGCAGCTCCGGTCCCGGTGGTCAGTCCGTCAACACCACCGACTCTGCGGTCAGGATCACCCACAAGCCGAGCGGGATAGTCGTCTCCATGCAGGACGAGAAGTCACAGCTGCAGAACCGCGAGCGGGCGATGCGGGTGCTGCGCGCGCGCCTGTATGAGCGGGCGCTGGCCGAGCAGCAGGCGACCATCGACGCCTCGCGTCTGGCCCAGGTCGGCACCGGCGAGCGCGCCGGGAAGATCCGGACCTACAACTACGGCGAACGGCGGGTCACTGACCACCGGATCGGTTTGCGGCTCCACAATCTGGACGCGATCCTGATGGGTGAGCTGGACGAGTTGACTGACGCCCTCCAGGACGACGAGAAGCGCCGCCGGCTGGAGGAGAAAGCCATTGGCTGAGGCGCTCAGGGCGGGATCGGTGACGGTGGCGGGCTCGGAAACGGATCCGGGCTCGGTGACGGTGGCCGTGGCGGTTAGGGCTGGGGCCGACAGGCTGGCTACTGCCAAGTGCGACACGCCTCGCCTGGACGCTGAGCTCCTGCTGGGAGAGGTTCTCGGGGTGGACCGCTCACGGCTGGTGATCGACGCGCGTCGTGAGCTGAGTGCGGAGGAAGCGAGTTCGTTCCGGGCGCTGATCACCCGCCGGGAAGCGCGCGAGCCGGTGGCTTACATCCTCGGACGGCGCGAATTTCGCCGGCTCAGCCTGGGGGTTGATCAGCGTGTGCTGATCCCGCGTCCGGAGACTGAGCTGCTGGTGGAGGTCGGCCTCGGACTCGACCCCGGTCTGTCGGTGGCTGACGTGGGTACGGGCAGCGGTGCGGTGGCACTGGCCGTGAAGGACGAGCGTCCCGACCTGATTGTCTCGGCATTTGACAATGACCCGAGCGCGCTCGAGGTCGCGCGGGCCAACGCGGACCGGCTCGGCCTCGAGGTCTCCTTCGGGCTGGCTGATCTGGTTGATGAGGGGCGCTATGACGCCATCCTGGCCAACCTGCCCTACGTCGAGGCGGGCATCGAGCTCGAGCCGGAGGTTTCCGTGTGGGAGCCGGCCGGAGCACTGTTCGCGGGGCCCGATGGGCTGGCCGTGATCCGTCGCCTGGTCGGGCTGGTCCGCGAGCGCAGGCACCGGCCGTCCCTGCTGGCGCTCGAGGTCGGCCCTGCCCAGGCGGTCGAGGTATCGGAGTTGGTGCGGCGCGCGGGGTTTGGCTCGGTAGAGGTTCTGCCCGATCTGGCCGGGCACGATCGCGTGGTCGTCGGCCGGGTATGAGCGGGAGGCGGGCGTGAGCGGGATGCGGGCGTGAGTGAGGCCCAGGCGGAGCCGTTCGAGCGCTGTATGGCCGTGGGCGGCGTGGCCGTGTTCCCATCGGACACCGTCTACGGACTGGCCTGCGACGTGCAGAATCGCGTCGCGGTCGAGCGCCTGTATGGACTCAAGCGCCGCTCGCTGGACAAGCCCTCGGCCGTGATGTTCTTCGATCTCGAGCTTGCCTTCGCCGCCCTGACCGAGCTGGGCTCACGCACCCGCTCGGCCCTGGAGCGCCTGCTGCCAGGTCCCGTCACCGTGCTCCTGCCCAATCCGACTGAGCGGTTCGGCCTCGCCTGCGGGGACGATCCGGGCACGCTGGGCTTGCGGATCCCTCGCGTCCCGATACTGGACGGGGTGAGCTGGCCGGTGCTCCAGTCAAGCGCCAATCTGGCCGGTGGGCCCGACCCGCGGACGCTCGCCGACGTGCCCGCGTCGATCCGCCAGGCGGCCGACATGCTGATCGACGGAGGCGAGCTCCCCGGCACTGCCTCGACGGTCGTCGACCTGCGCTCGTACGAGGATGAGAACGCGTGGCAGATCGTGCGCGCCGGCGTTGTCGACGAGGACCAAATCAGGGCGGCGCTCGAATGGCAGTTCCACTTCGATCCCGACAGCTACCTGACCATGATCCGCGAGGATATTCCGATCTATGACCGCTTCCAGGACGAGCTGGCCGAAGCCAGCGGCTCCGGCGCTCGCCGGGTGCTGGAGCTGGGGATCGGGACCGGCGAGACGGCCAGCCGTTTGCTCGCCCGTCATCCCGACGCTGAGCTGGTGGGGATCGACGAGAGCGGCTCGATGCTCGACGTGGCGCGCTCGCGGCTGCCCTCAGAGCGGGTGGCGCTCCGGGTCGCCCGGCTCGAGGAGGCGCTGCCCGAGGGTCCGTTTGATCTGGTGGCCAGCGCGTTGTGTATCCACCATCTGCGCGGGCCCGAGAAACGTGACCTGTTCTTCCGGATCCATGACGCACTCGAGCCGGGCGGCCGGTTCGTGCTCGCCGACGTCGTGGTCCCACCGGAGCCGCGGGATGCCGTCACGTCGCTGACCCCGGGCTTTGATCACCCGAGCACGATCGCCGACCAGCTGGTGTGGCTGGCCGAGGCCGGATTTGACGCTCGCGTGAGCTGGCAGGAGGCCGATCTGGCCGTCGTGGTGGCTCAGGCCGCGGACTGAGCCCGGGGGCGGCGCTACTATTCTGCGCCTCTTGAGTCCTGACCTGCCGCCGGACTTCTTCAACCGCTCGCTCGCCGAGGTGGATCCCGAGATCGCCGAGGTGATCGCGCTCGAGCTCGAGCGCCAGCAGCGCACGCTCGAAATGATCGCGTCAGAGAACTTCGCCCCGGTGTCGGTGCTCGAGTGCCAGGGATCGGTCCTGTCCAACAAGTACGCCGAGGGGTACCCGGGCCGGCGCTACTACGGCGGCTGTGAGCACGTGGACGTGGCCGAGCAGCTGGCGATTGACCGGGCCAAGGCGCTGTTCGGAGCCGATCACGCCAACGTTCAGCCCCACGCGGGTGCGCAGGCCAACACAGCCGTCTACCACGCGCTGCTCCAGCCCGGGGACACGCTGATGGGGCTCGAGCTCGCCCACGGCGGCCATCTGTCGCACGGGATGAAGATCAACGTGTCGGGCCGGCTGTACGACATCGTCGCCTACCACGTCGATCGCGAGACCAGCCTGATTGACATGGATGAGGTGCAGCAGCTGGCCGAGGAGCACCGGCCGAAGATGATCGTGGCCGGGTGGTCGGCGTACCCGCGCCAACTCGACTTTCCGCGCTTCCGGGAGATTGCGGACTCGGTCGGCGCCTACCTGATGGTCGATATGGCCCACTTCGCCGGCCTCGTGGCCGCCGGTCTGCACCCTTCTCCGGTGCCGATGGCCGACGTGGTCACGACCACGATCCACAAGACGATCGGGGGCGGGCGCGGCGGCATGATCCTCTGCAAGGAGGAGTTCGCCAAGAAGATCGACTCCGCCGTCTTCCCGGGCCAGCAGGGCGGCCCGCTCGAGCACATCATTGCCGGCAAGGCGGTGGCGCTGCGAATCGCCGCATCAGACGCCTTCCGCGAGCGTCAGGAGCGGACGCTGGCGGGCGCGCGCGCCGTAGGGGCCGAGCTGTTGAACGCCGGCGGCGGAGTGTCGGTCCTGACCGGTGGCACCGACGTTCACCTGGTCCTGTGTGACCTACGCGAATCCGAACTCGACGGCAAGCAGGCCGAGGATCGACTGCACTCAGTCGGGATCACGGTGAACCGCAACGCGGTCCCGTTCGACCCCCGGCCCCCGGCGGTGTCCTCGGGGCTGCGGATCGGCTCGCCGGCGCTGGCCACGCGGGGGCTGCAGGTGGAGGACTTCGTCGAGGTGGGCAAGATCATCGCCGGGACGCTGAACCCGGACGGCGCGTTCGAAGACCACCGGGCCGGGCTGGCCGAGCGAGTGGCCGTCATTGCCGAGCGCTATCCGCTGTATGCGGATCTCGGCGCTGCTGCCGTCGCCTGACCTCGCGATCGGCTGGGTTCACGGCCGCCTGACCTAGCGGGCGCCCTGACCTCGTGGTCGCCCTGGCCCTGCCGTCGCTTGATCTGGCCCGGACGCAAAAACCGGCTGAGGAAGGGGGAGGAGGTTGTCGATGTGCGAGCCGGTGGTTCGGCGTCCGGCTACCAGCCCCCGTTTTGTGAAAACGCGGCTGTGCTGCCGAACGCTTGGCGCGTTTGTGGGGTAGAGGGCCCGATGGGTGAAAAGCGATTGCTGCGGAGGGCGGTTTTTCACGGATTGGGGGTTAGGGGCGGGGATTTGGCGGTGGCGTGGACCGTGTGGCCGCGTGGGCCGCGGTTTGACCGTGCGATTCGTAGCTAATCCGGACTTGGGCAGCGGATTTGGTGCGCGGTTGCCGCTGAGAGAGCGGTTCGCAACCGGGCCGAGCGGCCGACGCGGATTTGCTGCGTTCTGCACGGGGCGGGAGGGGCGGATTGGTGTCAACGCGGGTTGATGATGCACCCGTTTGGGTTGAGGTTGGTCGCGTGATCCTGACCGAGCGTCAGCGAGGTCGGTGGCGGGAGCCGGCGTCAGCCGGCGGTTTCTGTCGCGTGGGCAGCGGCGAGGCTGGCTGGTTCTTTGCTCTTCCCAGGCGTTGTTGCTTTCGGAGCGCCGGGACGGCTTGGGACTGTCGGTCTCGGTGGCTTGAGCGTCAGCTGGCGGGGCGGCCGGGGCGGGCGTTGGCGGCGCCGCGGGACGCCGCGTCGCCGAGTCACGCGTGGACCCGGGTGGCTGCAGTCAGGCCCGGCTGGCATGCTTCGCGTGCATGCCTTACTGGGACGCCGTGCTCTCCTTTGTGGTCGCGCTGGTGGTCTCGGTGGCGCTTACGCCCGTGGCCGCGCGGCTCGCGCGACGGATCGGCGCGGTCGATGTGCCGCGGGACCGGGGGCTGGCGCTACGCGAAACGCCGCTGCTGGGCGGCCTGGCCATCCTGGCCGGTGTGCTCGTGGCTGGGGTGATCTGGCTCCCGGGCGTGATCAAGCTCCCGCCCGCCCCCCGGAGCCACGAGCTCGGTGGGACCGTCCACACGTGGGGCGTGCTCCTGGGCGCGTGCCTGATCGCGCTGATCGGCGCGATCGACGATGTCCGGGAGCTGAAGCCGGTGGTCAAGCTCGTGGGTCAGATCCTCGCGGCGCTGGTCGCCGTCGAGTCTGGGGCGGTGGTGCAGAACGTGACCCTGCCGTTCCTGCCCTCGCTGCAGTTCCCCAACACCGGGGGCGTCCTGACCGTCATCTGGCTGGTCGGACTGATGAACGTGGTCAACTTCTCCGACGGGGTGGATGGCCTGGCGGCTGGGATCTGCGCGATCGACGGCATCGCGTTCTCGATCATCGCCTTCGATCTCGGGGTCAACGGCGCCGCCATCCTGGCCGCGCTGACGGCGGGTGCGGCGCTCGGCTTCCTGTTTCACAACTTTCATCCAGCGTCGGTGTTCATGGGCGACGCCGGGGCCAACCTGCTCGGATACCTGCTGGGCGTGACGTCGGTGGTCGGGTCGCTCAAGACGGCGTCGGCGGTCGCCCTGATCGTGCCGCTGGTGGTGCTGGCAATCCCGTTCCTGGATACGAGCTTCGTGATCGCCAAGCGGCTCAAGTACAGGCGCAAGCCCTGGTCCGCGGACGCCAACCACTTCCACCACCGAATGGCGAGGATCGGCTTCTCGCAGCGCAAGACGGTGCTGTATCTGTACGGATGGACGCTGCTGATGGCCGGGCTGGCGGTCGCACTTCGGTTCATCCCGCACTACGACAAGCACAGCCCGGGCTGGATCGCCTTCCTCGTCGTCCTGGGGCTGGCTGCCCTGGCCGCCAGCGTTTACCTGGTCGTGGTGCTGGAGATCTTCAAGTTCAAGGGGCTACGGACGATCGAGCTGAGGCGTAATGACCCGGCCACGACCGACCACGAGATCGACGAGGACGTCGAGCGTGAGATCGAGACGGGCGAGTTCGAGGTAGTGAGCAGTCCCTCCGATAGCCAGCCTGACGAAGGGGAGTAGCGGGCTGCTCCGCGGACTAACACGGGTCGAGCGGGTCGGTCTTCTGGTCGTCACCGCTCTGACCGTTCTGGCCGGAATCGGGCGCTACACGAGCGGGTTCTCGCACGTGGCGGCGTTCGTGCTCGCCGGCGTGGCGCTGGCCGGCGGCGCGTGGATCGTGTCGTTCTCCACCGAGCAGGTGGGCCAGCGATTCGGGGCGGCGGCGACCGGCCTGCTGCAGTCCACGCTGGGCAACCTGCCCGAGTTCTTCGTTGTCGTGTTCGCGCTGAACGCCGGGCAGCGGATCGTGGCCCAGACGGCCATCCTGGGCTCGATCCTGGTCAACGCCCTGCTCGTGCTCGGGCTCGTGATCGTGGCCGGATCGCTGCGCGAGCGAGACCACGTGATGCGTTTCAGCCCCCGCCTACCCAATGACACGGCGACGCTGCTCATGGTCACGAGCTTCATCGTGCTGCTGGTCGGTCTGGCTGATTCGGCTCATGACTCGGCCAGCCACCACATCAAGACGATCTCGATCATCAGCGCGGTGGCGATCCTGGCCGTGTACGGGTTCTGGGTCCGGCAGTACCTGACCTCCGAGCCCGTGGGGCAGGAGGAGGGCGAGGCGCCGCGTGTGGCCACGGCGACGAGCCTGGTGCTGCTCGTGTTGGCCGGCGTGGCCTCAGCGTTCGTCTCGGACTGGTTCGTGCACGAGCTCGAGCCCTCGATCCATTCACTGGGTATCTCGCAGGCGTTTGCCGGCCTGGTCATCGTGGCCACGGCGGGCAACGCGGTGGAGCATGCGGTGGGTGTCGTGCTGGCCTACAAGGGCCAGACTGAGCTCGCCATCTCGGTGGTGAAGAACTCGATCGCGCAGGTGGCGGCATTTCTGCTCCCGTTGCTGGTGCTCGTGTCACTGCTCACGGCGACGACGCTGACATTCGCGTTCGCACCCGTCTACACGGGCGCGTTGCTCGGGACGGCGGTGATCCTGTGGCAGATCACGGGGGATGGGGAGGCGACGCCGTTCGAGGGCGCCGCACTGATCGCGGCGTTCGTGATCCTGGCCACGGTGGCGGCGTTCGAATAGTGGCCGTATTTGCTATTCTGACGTTTACGTAAGAATCAGATTCCGTAGACGGAAGAAGGTGATGGCTCTGTCAGTCCTCCAGGCTCGCTCCTCAGATCGCGAGCCGCGCAATCGACGCCTAGGCGTCAGCTCCGAGCACAGCTCCTACAAGTGGTGGGCACTCTCCTGCACCTCGCTGGGGATGCTGCTGGCCACGATCAACTCGGGCACGCTGATCATTGCCCTGCCCGACCTCGAGCGCAGTCTGCACACCAGCTTGCTCGAACTCGTCTGGGTCATCCTCGTCTACATGATCGCCTCGACCGTGCTCGTGCTGAGCGCGGGACGGCTGTCTGATCAGTTCGGTCGCAAGCGAGCCTACGTGGGTGGGTTCGTGCTATTTGCCCTGGCCTCCCTGGGCGCGGGCTTCGCCGCCAACGGAACGCAGCTCATCCTCTGGCGGATCCTCCAGGGGGTCGGCGGCTCATTCCTGTTCGCCAACGCGGCCGCCATCGTCACCGACGCGTTCCCCAAGGAGCAGCTGGGACTGGCCATGGGGACCAACACCATGGTCGCGGCGGTCGGACTTGTCATCGGCCCGGTACTGGGCGGAGCGCTCGTGGCCATCTCGTGGCACTGGGTGTTCTGGTTCAACGTGCCCTTCGGTCTCGCCGGCGCCCTGTGGGGCGCGCTCGTGCTGCACGAGGTGACGGGCCGCTCCGAGGATCGATCGTTCGACTTCCTGGGCACGATCACGTTCCTGATCGGCCTGACAGGCCTGGTGTATGGCGTATCGAAGGGCGGCATCAGCGGCTGGGGTTCGCCGCTCGTGATCGGCGGGCTGATCCTGGGCTTCGTCCTGCTGCCGGTGTTCGTCCTCGTCGAGCGTCACCACAAGGCGCCGATGCTCGACCTGAGCATCTTCCAGAACCGCCTCTTCTCCACCGCGGCCGGGGCCGCATTCGTCAACGGCCTGGCGCGCTTCGCGCTCATGTTCCTGTTCGTGTTCTACTTCCAGGGCGTGCAGGGAAACTCGCCGATCCTGGCCGGAGTCAAGCTGGCTCCGCTGGCGATCGGGATGCTGATCTCCTCGCCTCTGGCTGGCATCTGGGCTGACCGCCGCGGTTCGCGCACGCTCGCCGTGATGGGCATGGTTGTCACTGCCCTCGGCCTGGCGCTGATGACGATGCTTGATCGCAACACGAGCTACGTCTATCCGTGCATCTACATGCTGATCGTGGGTGTCGGCTCGGGCATGTTCAACTCCCCGAACACGGCCGCGATGATGGGCGCGGTGGCGCCCCACCGCCGCGGGATCGCCGCCGGCGCGCGCGTGCTCGTCCAGAACACCGGCGCGGTCATGTCGATCGCGTTCGTGCTCGCCGTGGTGACCTCGTCGGTACCGAAGAACGTGCTGTTCAAGGTCTTCTCCGGCCTGGCTCACCACATCTCCACCGCGCGGCTGACGCCATTCATCTCCAACATGCACACCGCTCTCTGGTGCCTGGCTGCCGTGTCGGTGGTCGGCGCCTTCATCGCCGCCGCGCGGCCGAAGTACGTCAAGACGCCCGAGGCGAGCTCGGTCCCGTCGCACGAGCAGCAGGCGGTGGAATCCGGCCCGCCGGAGCCCCAGGCCCACGAGCCGCAGGCGGCGCTGTCATGAGCGCCACCGCTGAACGCACACTGCGGATCGGAGAGCTGGCCGAGCTGACCGGGACGACGCCGCGAACGATCCGGTACTACGAGGAGATCGGCCTGCTCGGCGGCGGTGCCGCGCGCGTGCAGGGCAAGCACCGCTGCTACACAGAGGCCGACGTGGAGCGCGTGCGGGAGATCGTCCGCCTGCGTGACCTGCTTGGCCTTTCGCTGGACCAGCTCTCGCAGCTGCTCGAAGCCGAGAGCGCCCGAGCTCACCTGCGCCGGGAATACCACGAGACCGACGCTCCGGCTGAGCGCCGGCGCATCCTCGAGCAGGTCCTCGAGCACATCGGGACGCAGCTCGGGCTGGTGCACAGCCGGCTGGAGGAGCTGACCCAGCTCGCCGGCGAGCTCGAGGACAAGGAGAAGCTCGTCAAGCAGCGGATTCGCGAAAACTCCTGATGGGTCTGATGGCGCTGCGTCGTTCAGGTGCAACCGCCCGCGGACGGCGCTTGGCTGACGTGGACCGTCGTGCCATGGCGGTCCTGTCCGCCGGGCACCTGTTCACCGACATCGGCCAGGGCTCGATCCCGGCGCTGCTGCCGTTCCTGGTCACGCGAGATCACCTGAACTACGCCAGCGCCGGGGCCCTGGTGCTGGCGGCGACGATCGCGAGCTCGGTCATCCAGCCCCTATTCGGCCACATCTCCGATCGTCGCTCGCTGCCCTGGCTGATGCCGTTGGGGCCGGCCCTGGGCGGGCTGGGCGTCGGACTGGTGGGGATCTCACCGAGCTACACGTTCACGTTTGTCGCTGTGGTCGTCGGCGGCATCGGGGTGGCGGCGTTCCATCCCGAGGGATCGCGCTTTGCCAACTACGTCTCGGGCGCCCGGCGCTCGAGCGGTATGAGCCTGTTCAGCGTGGGGGGCAACATCGGCTTCGCCCTCGGCCCGGTGCTGGTCACCCCCCTGGTGCTGATCTTCGGTCTCTCGGGGACCCTGTTCGTCGTCATCCCGACGTCCCTGATGGCGCTCGTGCTGGCACACGAACTCCCGCGTCTGAAGGGTTTTCGCCCCGACCTGGCGCGAGATCGAGTGCAGCGGAGCGAGGAACCCGCGGCCTGGGGGCCGTTCGCGCTGCTCGGCGTCGTGATCGCGCTGCGCTCGTTTGTGTACTTCGGTCTGGTGACCTTCATCCCCCTCTACTACATCCATGACCTGCACACGAGCAAGGGGTTCGGCGGCGCCGCGCTGTCGGCGATGCTGGTGGGCGGAGCGGCGGGGACGCTGCTCGGCGGTCCGCTGGCTGATCGTTTCGGGCGCCCGGCCGTCCTTCGGGGCTCGATGCTGGTCCTGCCGCCCCTGATCGTCGGCTTTCTCATATCGCCGCCGGCGCTGGCAATCGTATTTGCCGTCCTGGCCGGGGCGGCCACGATCGCCACCTTTGCTGTCACGATCGTGATGGGTCAGGAGTACCTGCCCGGCCGGATCGGGGTGGCGTCCGGAGTCACGATCGGCCTCTCGATCGGGCTCGGCGGCGTGGGGGCGCCGCTTCTTGGCCTGCTGGCCGACGGCAGCGGGCTCCGCGCGGTGTTCGAATTGATCGCCGTGTTCCCGTTGTTGGCCCTGGTGCTGAGCTTTGCGCTGCCTCGCCAGCGGTCCGGTGACGAACCGTCACGCCGAGTATTGACGGCTCTATTCCGGCCGACGTAGGGATCCGCCAAGGCGTTACCGTCCGGACGCGTAACCAGCGGACACGGGCGCCGTACTTCCTGTTGTACGCCGGTTCCCGGGCGCTCCAGGGGCATCCGCGCCCGCCACCGACGCCAAATACGTTGACCTCAATCAAGCAACAGACCTCGCGCTTCACCCCTGCCCTGGCTGCGCTCGCGGCCGCGCTGGTGGGGCTCATAAACGTGGCCTCGGCGCTGACCCCCAACATTCGCTGGCGGGGTCATCTGCTGCTGCAGGTCGAGCCCGTGGACGCGATGCGGCTGTTCCACGCCTTCTCGCTACCGGCCGGGATGGCTCTGCTGCTCGTGTCCCCCTATCTGCTCAAGCGCCGGCGCCGGGCATGGCAGGTGGCCGTCGGACTGATGCTGCTGCTCGGGTTGCTCGACCTGCTCAAAGGCCTTGACTTCGAGGAGACGGTGATCACCTGGGCGGCAGCCGGCCTGCTCATCACCGGCGGCTCGGGGTTCCGGGTCGAACACGACGAGCTCACCCTGCGCTCGGCGATCTGGCGCGTGCCCTTGCTGGGCGCGGCCGGGCTCACGATCACGGCCGTTGCCGCCTGGGCCTCGGAGGGCCATCCCTCATTCAGCGCCGTGGTCCGCGAAACCGGCGATCTCCTGCTCTGGCAGAGCGGCCCAATCCACTTTCACCATCACCTGACCGCCTTCCATCACCGCTTCATGTGGTTGCCGCTGAGCGTCCACATGGTCGAGCTGGGCACGCTCCTGGCCATGGCCTACGTGGTCTTCCGTCCCCTGGCGGCACCCTCGACGCTGCCCGGGGCCGGCGCGAGAAACGCCGCCGCCGAGCTCGTTCGCGCCCACGGCACGGACACGCTGTCCTACTTCAAGCTTCGGGCCGACAAGCATTACTTCTTCAGCCAGGATCGGCAGGCGTTCGTGGGTTACCGGATCGAGAACGGGGTGCTGCTCCTTTCGGGTGACCCAGTCGGCCCCGAGTCGACCTTCCCCGAGCTCCTGTCCGAGCTGCGTGGGTTCGCCGAGGTCCGGGGCCTGAGGCTCGGTGCGGTGGGGGCGAGCCAGCGGCTGTGCCCGCTGTACGAGGAGATGGGGCTGCGGACCATCTACCTCGGTGATGAGGCGCTGCTCGATCTGGATGTCTTCTCGCTCGAGGGCCGGGCGATCCGCAAGGTCCGCCAGTCCGTCAGCCGCCTCAGCAAGGCCGGGTTCAAGGCCGAGCTGCGCGAGGTGACAGCGCTCGAGCCCGGAATGGCGGCTGAGATCGACCAGGTGCTCGAGCGCGGGCGCGAAGGCGCCCCGGAGCGGGGTTTTTCGATGGCGATGGACTCGATCGACGGCCCGCACGGTGAGGACACGCTGGTCGTGCTGGCGCGCGATGAGTCAGACGTCATTCGCGGCGTCCTTCACTTCGTGCCGTGCTACGGGCGGCCGACGATGTCGCTCTCATTCATGCGTCGGGATCCAGACACCCCCAACGGCCTGACCGAGTTCATGGTCGTCAAGGCCACGGAACTGCTTCGCGAGCGCGGTGTGAGTGAGATCTCGCTTAATTTCGCCGCCTTCGCCAAATGGATGCACAGCCCCGAGAAACGCTCCGAGCGGGCGCTCGGGAAGCTCATCGCCCTGGGGAACCCGTTCTTCCAGATCGAGAGCCTGTACCGGTTCAACGCCAAATTCTTCCCTCGCTGGGAGCCGCGGTATCTGGTCTATGAGGGTGCCTTCGGGCTACCCCGGGCCGGCATTGCAGCCATGTGGGCAGAGGGGCAGCTATGGAAGCCCGGCTTCCTGCGGGAGAGGGACGCACCGACACGCCAAACGGGCGCTGGCGCGCTAACCTCCGGTTAACGTAACCGGCTCCCAACCGCCCCATCACGGCGGTCGTGTGCCGAGTTGCCGACGCGATTTCTCACGCGACGCCTGCGTCGCTGCGCCGATAGCCTTCGCGGCCCCTGGGGCCAAGGGATTCAGCTTGAATAGCTTCCGCCGACAACACGACGATCAACCGTTCGCCCGTTTTGGGTATGACGTTCCCATGACCAACGGGGCCGGCCGGTGTCGCTGAGCGCTTCCTCCTCATCCTCTTCTGAGCCCAACGTGCGCGTGCTCCGGTACTTCGATGTCGTTCTGATCGCCGTAGCGGCGCCGATCATGCTGCTGATCGGGGTCCCGGCGGTTGGCTATCTGCTCGGGGCCGGAGCCTGGATCGCGCTGCGCGCGGTCGGCGTGGGCGTGGAGCGGATGGCGAGCGCGAGCTCGGACACCGGACGCCAGATCTCGCTGCGGATGACCTTCATGCTGAGCCGGCTCTTCCTGCTCGCGCTGGCCGTGATCGCGGCTCGGGGAACGAGCAAGGATGATGGCCTGACGGCGCTCGTGGTGATCGTGGTCGGGTTCACGCTGTCGCTTGGCGTGCTGGCCGGAACCCGCCCGAGGTCACGATGAGCAACACGCGCAAGATCCTGCTCGGCGGCTTCGGGTTCTACGTGCTCGGGATCGCCCTGCTGGTGATCATCTTTGGCTTTGGGCACAAGAACAACGCGTTCCAGATCCAGAACGAGTTCAAGCTCGTCAACTGGGTCAGCCTGGGCGTATTCAGCATCAATCGCGCGGTCCTGTACCTGTTCCTGGCCGCGATCGCCACCGTGGGCACGATGCTGTGGATCTCGCGCCGGATGCAGCAGCGTCCAAATCGCGTCCAGACCGGGGTCGAGGTCATCTACTCCCTGATGCGAGACAACATCACGCGGGGCAACATGGAGGACTCGATGGCGGCCAAGTGGTTCCCGTTCATCGGTGCGCTGTTCCTATTCATCTGGTTCTGCAACCTGATCGGCTACCTGCCGCTGCCGACGAACAGCGAGGAGAAGTTCAACATCTTCGGGGCGCACATCCCGTCCTTCGCCCTCTACGCCGCCACGGCCAACATCTCCGTACCGCTGGTCCTGGCCCTGGTGGTGTTCGTGGTCTTCAACTGGGAAGGCATCCGCGCCCAGGGGCCGTTCGGCTACGTCAAGAGCCTGATCCCGGCCGGTGTCAAGGGGCCGATCCTGCTCCTGATCTTCCCGCTTGAGGTCATCTCGACGTTCATGCGCATCCTGTCGCTGACGATCCGGCTGTTCGCCAACATCCTGGCCGGACACATGATCATCCTGTTCATGGCCGGCGGGCTGGCCGTGATCCTGGGCCTCAGCTTCCTGGGCTGGTTCACGCTCCCATTCGGGATCCTGGTCTACATGTTCGAACTGGGCCTCGTGGCCACGCTCCAGGCCTTCATCTTCGCCACCCTTGCTGCGATTTATATCGGCGGCGCGACCTCTCATCACTAACCCAGAAGGAGCTCAGAAAACGTGCTTACACACATCCTCTCGCTCGCTGCCGTCGGGAAGGGACTCGGCATCGGGATCGGCGGTGGCCTCGGCGCCGTCGGCGCCGGCGTCGGCATCGGGATCATCTTCGGCAAAGTCATCGAGGCCGTCACCCGCCAGCCTGAAATGCGTGACGAGATCACCCAGATTCAGTGGCTCGGGTTCGCGCTTACCGAGGCCTGCTTCTTCTACGGCCTCGTCGCAGGCCTCCTGTCCTACGTTCTGAACTAATGGCCGCAATTTCTGTACCCGTCGCTGCCTCCGGCGGCAAGTTCCTGATCTCACCCAACGTCGGGTTGATGATCTGGACGCTGCTGCTGTTCGGAATCTCGATGTACATCCTGGCCAAGCTGGCGTTCCCGCGGATCTCCGAAGCCCTGGACCGCCGGCAGACGGCGATCGAGGATTCGATTGACCATGCCGAGCGCGTCCGCTCGGAGGCGGACGAGATCCTGGCCGAGTACCGCGAGCGGCTCAAGGAAGCGCGCCAGCAGGCGGACGAGATCGTCGCCCGCGCCCGCCGGGCGGCGGAAATGCACGAGCGCGAAGCCGCGGAGGAGGCGAAGGAAAAGCGTGAGCAGCTGATGGAGCAGACCCGGCGCGACATCGAGCTGGAGACGCGGCGGGCGATCCAGGAGATCCGCCGCGAGGTCGCCGATCTGACCGTTCTGGCGACTGAGAAGGTGACGCGCAAGACGCTGACCGAGGACGACCAGCGCCGTCTGGTGGAGGATGCCCTGTCCGAGCTCGACTTCAGCGCCCTGAGCGCCGCCGAGGGGCAGGGTTAGTGGAGGAGATCGGCCAGGTCTATGCCCGTGCCCTGTTCGAGGTGGCGGTGGAGGAGAACGCGCTCGATGAGATTCGCGATCAGCTGTTGGCGTTCGCCGACGCGATGGACGAGAACCGTGACCTGGCGGTCTTCTTCTTCTCGCCGTACTTCTCCGTGACGGAGAAGAAAGACGGGCTGGCGCGCTCGGTGCAGGACGCGCATCCGGCGGTGGCCAACTTTCTCCAGGCGCTGATCGAGCGTCACCGGATGCCGGCCATCTTCCGGATCCGGGACGAATTCGAGACGCTGTGGGAGCACGAGCGGCGGATGCTGCCGGTTCACGTCACGAGCGCCATCGGTCTCGAGGACTCACTGCTTGAGAACCTGGGTAAGCGGATTGGAGATCAGGTCGACCGAGAAGTCGAGATGTCCAGTGAGGTCGACCCGGACATCTTGGGCGGCATCGTCCTGCGGGTGGGCAACGTGGTCCTCGATGCTTCGATCAGGAACCGGCTGGAACAACTTAGAAAGCAAGTAGCGCAGGCGTAGCGAGCCGCGCCTGTCAAGGGAGCCATCAGCATGCAGATCAAGCCGGATGAGATCACCTCAATCCTCAAGAGTCGGATCGAGGGTCTTGACACCACGAGCGCCGAGCTGACCGAGGTCGGAACGGTGCTGTCCGTCGCCGACGGCATCTGCCGGATTCACGGCCTCGAGAACTGCATGTCGTTCGAGATGCTCGAACTGCCCAACGATGTGACCGGCCTGGCCCTCAACCTCGAGTCCGACAACGTCGGTGCTGTGCTGTTCGGGGAGTGGGAGAAGATCTCCGAAGGGGACACGGTCAAGCGGACCGGGCGTCTGCTTGACATCCCCGTCGGCGAGCAGCTCCTGGGCCGGATCGTCGACCCTCTGGGCAATCCGCTCGACGGCAAGGGTGACATTGAGACGACCGAGACCCGGCCGGCGGAACACAAGGCCCCGGGCGTGGTTCAGCGTCAGCCGGTCACCGAGCCGATGCTGACCGGGCTGAAGGCGATCGACTCGATGATCCCGATCGGCCGCGGCCAGCGCGAGCTGATCATCGGTGACCGTCAGACGGGCAAGACGTCGATCGGCATCGACGCGATCATCAATAACAAGGACCGCGATCTGGTCTGTGTCTACGTGGCCATCGGCCAGCGCAAGGCGACGGTCGTGCAGCTGGCCAGCGTGCTCGAGGAGGCGGGAGCCCTCGAGAACACGATCATCGTCATGGCCGCCGCGGATGAAGCGGCGCCGATCAAGTTCCTGGCCCCCTACGCGGGTTGCGCGATGGGCGAGCACTTCCTCTACAACGGCAAGGCCGCCCTGGTCATCTATGACGACCTGACCAAGCACGCCTACGCCTATCGCCAGATGTCGCTGCTGCTGCGCCGCCCGCCGGGTCGTGAGGCCTACCCGGGGGACGTGTTCTATCTGCATTCGCGCCTGCTCGAGCGGGCGGTCAAGCTCAATGACGATCTCGGCGGCGGCTCCCTGACCGCCCTCCCGGTGATCGAGACCCAGGCCGGAGACGTTTCCGCCTATATCCCGACCAACGTGATCTCGATCACCGACGGCCAGATCTTCCTCGAGCCGAAGCTGTTCTATGCGGGTGTGCGACCGGCGATCAACGTCGGTATCTCGGTTTCCCGCGTCGGCGGTAACGCCCAGATCACCCCGATGCGCAAGGTGGCGGGCACGCTCAAGCTCGAGCTCTCGCAGTACCGCGATCTGGAGGCGTTCTCCCAGTTCGGCTCCGAACTCGATGCCGACACCCAGCGCACGCTGGCCCGCGGCGAGCGCCTGGTCAAGACGCTGAATCAGTCCGAGCGCCGTCCGATACCGGTCGAGGTCCAGGTGACGCAGATCTACGCCGCCACAAACGGCTATCTGGATCGGATCGCCGTCGAGAAGGTGGAGAAGTTCCTGGACGGGCTCGGCGAGTCAGTGCGCGGGAACGAACCCGAGCTGATGAAGGCGATCGCCGGAGGCGACTGGAGCGACGAGACTCAATCCAAGCTCGACCAGGCCGTGTCCACGTACACCGAGGACTTCGGCTATGACCTCGACGAGGAGGGTCATCCGATCGAAGAGGGTGACGAGCCCGCGCCGAGCAAGCGCTCGAGCGAAAACGAAGACGAAGCCCAGGCGGCGTAGGCACCTCACGTGGCAACCACTCAGCGCGACGTTCGTAACCGAATCAACTCGGTCAAGAACATCCAGAAGATCACCCGAGCGATGGAGATGGTGGCCGCCGCTCGGCTGCGCCGCGCCGAACAGCGGATCGAGGCTCTGCGCCCGTACGCAAACGCGATCCGGCGCATGACCCGCCAGGCCGCCGAGGCGGCCGGCCAGGTTCCGAGGCTCCCGATCCTGACCGAGCACGAGAACGTACGGACCGTCGGCCTGCTCGTTGTGGCGGGCGATCGTGGGCTGGCCGGGGCTTTCAACTCAAACGCCGTCCGGGCCGGCGTGGCGGCGGGGCGCGAGCATTCGAGCCAGGGCCGCGAGGCGGTCTATTTCGCCTCTGGCCGGCGTCCCGCCTCGTCACTCACCTTCCGGGGGCTCGATGTCGTCGAGAGCTTCACCGGTTTCACCGATCGCCCTTCCTACGCCGACGCGAGGCGGATCGCCGAGCGTCTGATGGCGGCGTACATCGATGACGAGGTGGATCGGGTCGAGGTGTTCTACAACGGCTACATCTCGCCTCTCTCGCAGGTCATCCGCCGCGAGACGCTCCTGCCTCTGCAGCAGGCGACCGTCCTCGAGGAGGACGAGGACGAGGAGTCAGATGAGGAGTCGAGCTCGGATCCACGAGCCCTGGTCGACTACGAGCCCGACCCCGAGGAAATCCTCAAGCGACTCGTCCCCGACTACGTAGAGATTTCGATCTACCGCGCGCTACTTGAGTCCACCGCGTCCGAGCACGGGGCTCGGATGACCGCGATGCGCAACGCGTCGGAGAACGCCAGCACCCTCATCGACGACTACACACTGGAAATGAACCGAGCCCGTCAGGCTGAGATCACGCAGGAGATCATGGAAGTCGTCGCCGGCGCGGAAGGCCTCAACTAGGCCACTTAAGGAGAACTAGACATGTCTGCCATCACCGAAACCGAAACCACCGAAACCGAGCGCAAGCAGAACGTCGGCCGGATCGAGGAAATCCAGGGCGTCGTCATCGAGGCGGTGTTCCCCGACAAGCTGCCCGAGATCTACCACGCGATCACCGTCAAGCGCCCCGAAGCGGCGCGGTCCGAAGAGGACGAGGACATCGCAGCCTCCGCGCATGACTATCTCGTGTGCGAGGTCCAGCAGCATCTGGGCGATGACCGTGTCCGGGCCGTGGCCATGGACACCACTGACGGGCTTTCGCGGGGCGTCGAGGTGATCGACACCGGGGCGCCGATCACGGTCCCGGTCGGTCGCAGCACGCTGGGTCGGATCTTCAACCTGCTCGGTGACCCGATCGACCTCGGTGAGCCGCTCGATGACGACGTCGAACGGTGGCCGATTCACCGTGTGGCCCCGTCAGTCGAGGAGCTGACTCCGACCACCGAGATGTTCGAGACCGGGATCAAGGTCATTGACCTGCTCGCCCCCTACGCCAAGGGCGGCAAGGTGGGCCTGTTCGGCGGCGCCGGCGTGGGCAAGACGGTCATCATCCAGGAGCTGATCCACAACCTGGCTCAGGAACACGGGGGCCTGTCGGCGTTCTGCGGCGTGGGCGAGCGCTCGCGCGAGGGCAACGACCTGTGGCTGGAGATGAAGGAATCGGGCGTGCTCGACAAGACGATGCTCGTCTTCGGGCAGATGAACGAGCCCCCCGGTGCCCGGATGCGCGTAGCGCTCTCGGGCCTGACCATGGCCGAGTACTTCCGTGACCAGGAGGGTCAGGACGTGCTGCTGTTCATCGACAACATCTTCCGCTTCGTCCAGGCGGGCTCGGAGGTTTCGGCCCTGCTCGGCCGGATGCCCTCCCAGGTCGGCTACCAGCCGACGCTGGAGTCGGAGATGGGGCAGCTGCAGGAGCGGATCACATCGACCCGTAAGGGATCGGTGACCTCGATCCAGGCCATCTACGTTCCCGCCGACGACCTGACGGACCCGGCACCGGCGTCGGCCTTCGCCCATCTGAACTCGACCACGTCGCTTTCGCGGTCGATCTCCGAGAAGGGCATCTATCCGGCGGTTGACCCGCTCGACTCGACCTCGACGATCCTCAAGCCCGAGATCCTGGGCGAGGAGCACTTCAACGTGGCCAACCGCGTCAAGGAGGTGCTCCAGCGCTACAAGGAGCTCCAGGACATCATCGCCATCCTCGGGATCGACGAGCTCTCAGACGAGGACAAGGTGACCGTGCAGCGGGCGCGCAAGCTCGAGCGCTTCCTCTCCCAGCCGTTCCACGTAGCTGAGCAGTTCACCGGCACGCCGGGCCAGTACGTCCCGGTGGCCGAGTCAATCCGTGGCTTCAAGGAGATTCTCGAGGGCAAGCACGATGACCTGCCCGAGCGGGCGTTCTTCATGAAGGGCTCGATCGATCAGGTTGTGGAGGACGCCGGCGGCGGCTCGGCCGAGAAGAAGACCGACGAGAACGCCTCCGCCGAGCGCGACAGCGACAATGACGAGGGCGGCTCGGCCGAGAGCGAGAGCGAGAATCAAGAGGACGCCTCGGCCGAGCCCGAGGACGGGAACCAGAACGACGAGTCGAGCTCGGAAGAGCAGGCGTAGACCGTGGCCCGGACCAAGTTCCCGGTTGAGGTTCTGACCCCCGAGGGCGAGGTGTTCGCCGAGGAGGTCGAGATGGTGTCGACCAAGACCGCTGTCGGCTCGATCGGCGTCCTGGCCAACCACGAGCCGGTCCTGGCCATGCTCGACCCGACCGAGCTCCGTCTGTACAAGTCAGAGTCCGACGTCGTCCGCTTCGCTCAGGCCGAGGGGTACCTCCAGGTCGCCGGGGGCCGGGCCCTGCTGCTCGTCCAGGAAGCGCACGAGAGCGGCGCGCTCGATGCGGGGGAGCTCCGGGAACGCCTCCAGCAGGCTGAGCGCGAGCTCGAGGAGGCCGGCGAGGACACCGAGCGCCGGCGCGTGGCGGAGCGGGACCAGCAACGCTGGCAGACGTTCCTCGAGATTGCCGAGGGTGGCTAGAGCTTTGGATGACCGCTTAACCAGGCGTCATCTCTGAGCCCTAACGTTCCGCCCTCCATGGTTGACGAGCGCACCCTGGCCGAGCGGCTGATCCGATACGAGACCTCGCGTCCGGACGAGCTGGTTGCGGCCGCAGGATTCGTCAAGGGTTGGCTCGAATCCCGGGACATCGAGGTCCGAGATCACGATCACGGCGGGTTTCCCGTCCTCGTGGCCGAGGTTGGCGCGCGGGACCCTGAGGCGCCCTGCGTGGTCCTGCACGGCCACCTGGACGTCGTTCCGGGGCGCCCCGAGCAGTTCGAGCCTCGAGTCGAGGGCGACCGGCTGATCGGCCGGGGCGCCTACGACATGAAGGGCGGCCTGGCGGCGATGATGTGTGTGCTCAAGGACGTGGGGGACCAGGATCGGGTCAAGGTGAGGTTGATCTGCGTGCCCGACGAGGAGTCCGAGGAGATTGACGAGCGCGCCACCGACGGCGTTGTCCAGCGCGGTCTGGGCGGAGACTTCGCCATCACCGGCGAACCGACTGACATGCACATCGGCGTCGAGGCCAAGGGCGTGCTGGTGATGCGGATCGTCGTGCACGGGCGCGCGGCCCATAGCTCGACGCCGTGGTTGGGCGACAACGCGGTGCTCAAGGCGATCGACGTGTTTCGGGCCATCGAGTCCTTGCCGTTCAGCCGGGAGTCCACGGAGATGTTCGACCGGCCGTCGATCAATCTGGGCCGGATCGAAGGCGGCGACGCGCTTAACAAGGTGCCTGACCGCTGCGAGATGGCGGTTGACGTGCGCTACCTGCCGGGCCAGGACCCGGGCGAGATCCTGGCTCAGGTGCGAGCGATACCCGAGATCGACGTCAAACGGACTTTCATCCACCCGCCGGTGACCGTGTCACGGACGAACCCCTTCGTGCGTGCGCTGCGCGAGGCTGTCTCGCGCTCGCTTCCGGACATGGAAACCCTCAGCGTGGGCCGTGACGGGGCCTCGGACGCCGCGTCCTTCATCGAGGCCGGGATTCCGGCGGTCGAGTTCGGGCCCGCCGGGGCTGGTCACCACGGTCCGGATGAGTGGGTGTCGCTCGCCTCGCTCGAGCGTTATCGCCGGGCATTGGCGGACTTCGTGCGGACGCTTCCCACCACCGCCGTCGGCGGCGGTGCCCGGCTCCTGTCGCGGGAATCCGGTGGCGGGCTGACCGCGATCGATGGTGGGCTCGCGTGAGCTTCATCCCCCGGACCCGGGGCGGCTCGCTGTGGCGCTTTCTGCTTGCGGGGGTGCTGGTGATCGGCTGCACGGCGGCGGCGACTGCGGTCGCCGGACTGTTGCAGTTCAAACAGCTGGCGATAGACATCTCGCAGCAGCCGTCGTTGCCGGGCGCGAGGGTCACGCTGCCGAATCCCGGACAGCCCCAAACCATCCTGATCATCGGCTCCGACCACCGCGCCGGGGAGCCGTTCAGGAGCGCCAACACGGACACGATGCTGCTCGTGCGGCTCAACGGCAGCTCGCAGACGATCAACGTCCTCTCGATCCCGCGCGACCTCCAGGTGCAGATACCGGGGTTTGGCACCGCCAAGCTGAACGCCGCCTATTCCGACGGTGGTCCCAACCTGCTGATCAAGACCATCCAGCAGAACGTCTTCCCCGACCTGAGGGTCAATCACATTGTTGACATCAACTTCGGCGGCTTCTCCGCGCTGGTCAACGCGATCGGATGCGTCTACACCGATGTCGATCACCGCTATTACAACAACACCCTGTACACCAACTACTCGAGCATCGACATCCAGGCCGGCTATCAGAAGCTGTGCGGGACGCAGGCGCTCGAGTTTGTCCGGTTCCGGCACACCGACACGGATCTGGTGCGGGAGGCGCGACAGCAGGACTTCATCCGCTGGGCCAAGGACCAGTACGGGTCGGCGAACATCATCAACAACCGGGATAAGTTGCTGAAGATCTTTGGGAAGCACACCCAGACCGATCACAACCTGCATACGCAGGACGGCATCGAGAACCTGTTCAACCTGGTGGCCTTCTCGGCCGGTCACACGATCAAGCAGATCAAGTTCCCGGCCATCCTCCAGCCCTGTACTCAGACAGCATGCTTCGTGACCGCCGAATCGTCCGCCGAGCAGGGCGTGTTTCGAGCCTTCATGCGGCCCACGGCGTCTGTGCCCAAGAAGGCCAAGCCCAACCTGGGGCCCCACGTACGCAAGCGGGGGCACGTCTCGACGACAGGACTGACGATGGACGTTGCGGACGGCAAGGCCCAGTCGGGGGCGCTCAGCCGGGTGGGGATGCCGGTCTACTACCCCCGCTGGATCGTGTCGGGTTCGAACTACTGCTCGAGCCTGGCGGGAACGTGCGAGAACCCGCCCAACCCGCCGAGCGAATTCGCCAATGCCTACCCCCGCGCGTACACGATCCATGATCAGCAGGGCAACATCCACCCGGCATATCGGATGACGCTGGCTCTGAACCCGGTGCTCGGCGAGTACTACGGCCTGCAGGGCACCACCTGGCAGAACCCGCCGCTTCTGGCCAGCCCAAGCGGCACGCGCAACGAGGGTGGCAAGCGCCTGCTGCTCTACGCCCAGGGGGGCAAGATCACAGACGTGGCCTGGCACACCCGCCATGGCGTGTATTGGATCTCCAACACGCTGACGACTGACATAACCAACGGCGAGATGGTCTCGATGGCCGCCTTGCTGGCCCGGGGCTAGGCAACCACCCGGGCTCGGACCCCTCGCGCTCCGGCCGCTCGCTCGCGGACCCCGCTACCCTCCGGCGCTCGATGCGCAAGGGTGTCTCATGAGCGGAACCAGGGAGCGCGAGCCGATCGCCGTCATCGGTACCGGCTACGTCGGACTGGTCACGGCGGCTGGTTTCGCCGAGCTGGGCAGCGATGTGTGGTGCGTCGATGTCGATGCCGAGAAGATCGCCGGGCTGGAGCGCGGGGAGATCCCGATCTACGAGCCGGGGCTCAAGGAATCGGTGGCGCGCAACCGCGAGCGTCTGCACTTCTCCACCGAGCTCTCGAGCGCGCTCGATCACGCGCGGCTGTTGTTCGTGGCCGTCGGCACGCCGCCCACATACTCCGGTGACGCCGACCTGTCGGCCGTGAACGCTGTGGTGGGTGAGATGCCCGCCTCCGACCACCACGCGCTGGTCATGAAGTCGACCGTCCCAGTCGGCACCGGCACCTCGATCCAGCGCGTCTTCGCCGAGCAGGGCAAGCACGGATTTGCGTACGTGTCCTGTCCTGAGTTCCTCAAGGAGGGCTCGGCGCTGAAGGACTTTCTGGCTCCCGACCGGGTTGTCGTCGGGGATGACGGCAACTGGGCCGGCGACGCCGTGGTCAAGCTCTACGAACCGCTCGATTCTCCGCTGGTCCGCACCGACGTGGCCAGTGCTGAGATGGTCAAGCTCGCGGCCAATGCCTTCCTAGCCACCAAGATCTCGTTCATCAACGAGATCGCCAACGTGTGCGAGGAAACGGGGGCCGACGTGCTCGAGGTGGCGCGGGGCATGGGCCTTGACCAGCGCATCGGAACCCACTTCCTGCGCCCCGGGATTGGCTTCGGCGGCTCCTGCTTTCCCAAGGACGTCTCGGCCCTCAAGCAGCTGGCGGGCAACTCCGGCTATCACTTCCAGCTCCTGACGGCGGTAATCGAGGTCAACGAGCTCCAGAAGCGGCGCGTGGTGAGCAAGCTGCAGAAGCACCTCGGCTCGCTCGTGGGGAAGAAGATCACGCTTCTCGGTCTGGCCTTCAAGGCCCAGACCGATGACATGCGCGAGGCCTCCTCGCTCGTGCTCGCGGCCCGTCTGCAGGCCGACGGCGCGCAGGTGCGCGCCTATGATCCCGTGGCGGAGCACGAGGCGCGCAAGATGATGACCGGCGTGGACTTCGCCGAGTCGGCCGTCGGGGCGGTCGAGGGCGCCGACGCATGCATTCTGGTCACCGAGTGGCCGGAGTTCTCCGAGCTGGACTGGGACACCGTACGCGAGCGGATGGCGGGGCGGCTGATCGTGGACGGCCGGAACTTCTTCGATGCCGACGCGGTCCGTGCGGCCGGGTTCATCTACGAGGGAATCGGGCGCTGAGCCCGGCGTCGCGCACGTGCAGGCTCTGATCCTCGCCGGCGGGGAGGGCACCCGCCTGCGGCCGCTGACCTCGACGATCCCCAAGCCGGTTGTGCCACTGGTCGATCGCCCGTTCATCTCGTACATGCTCGAGTGGCTGCGGAGCCACGGCGTGGACGAGGCGGTCCTGTCCTGCGGGTTCATGGCCGACGGAGTGCGCCAGGTGCTCGGTGACGGCGAAGCCCTTGGCGTGCGGCTGCGCTACGTGGAGGAGCCGCGGCCGCTGGGCACCGGCGGGGCACTCAAATTCGCCGCGGATCTGTTGCAAGAGCGCTTCTTCATGCTCAACGGCGACGTTCTCACCGACATCGACCTCACCGCACAGCTCGCGGCCCACGAGCGCACCGGCGCCCGGGCAACGCTGGCCCTGATCGGGGTCGATGATCCGTCCGCGTACGGGCTCGTACGCCAGAACGAGGATGGCTCGGTGTCCGAGTTCGTGGAGAAACCGCGCTCGGACGAGATCGACACCAGGCTCATCAACGCCGGGGCATACATCATCGAACGGGAGGTGCTCGATGACCTGCCGCCCGCGGGGACCAAGCTCTCGATCGAGCGCGATGTGTTCCCGGACCTGGTCGGTCACGGGCTATACGGCCACGAGACCGAGGGCTATTGGCTCGACATCGGGACGCCCCAGCGCTACCTGCAGGCCACCAGTGACATCCTCGAGCGCGAGGTCCAGACCGAGATCGGCCGACGGCTGGGAGAGTGCGGGGGTGTGCTGCGCGAGGGTGACTCGAGCGGTGTGGTCGGCAGCGTCCACGCGCCCGCCCTCGTGGGAGGGGGCTGCGTCGTGGCGCCGGGCGCCACCCTGGGCGGACGGACGGTGCTCGGGCGCGACGTCCATGTCGATCCCGGCGCCCACATCGAGGCCTCCGTGCTCCTGGATGGCTGCCATATCGGCGCCGGCTCGCGCATTAGCAGCGCCATCCTCGGGCGAGGCGTGAAGATCGGTGAGCGCTGCCGGGTCGACCACGGTGTGGTCCTGGGCGAGAACGTCAAGGTCGGGGCCGGAAATACGCTTACGTCCGGTATGCGTATCTTCCCCGGGGTGGAGCTACCCGCCGGAGCGATCGCGTTTTGAGCCAGACGCTCGAACTAACGCGCGCGGCCCTGGGCGTCAATGACCCGACCGGCCAGTTGGCCGACGTCCTGGATCTTCCCGAGCACCTGCGCGATGCCCTGTGGCGGGTTGAGTCAGCCAACCTGACGGCGCAGGATTCGCCGGGCGGCCTCGTGGTGGCGGGGATGGGCGGGTCAGCGATCGGGGGCGCGTTGGCGAGCGCTGTTCTCGGAGATCGCGCCTCGAGGCCGATCACGACGGCGCGGGACTACGGCCTGCCTCCGTGGACGACACCCGACACGACGGTCCTGTGCGCCAGCTACTCGGGTGCGACCGAGGAGACGCTGGCCGCCTACGACGCGGCCGGTGCCCTGGGCGCGCGCCGGATCGTCTGCACGACCGGCGGCCAGCTCGCCGAGTCCGCGCGGGCCGACGGCGTCCCCGTGATCCCCCTGCCCGGCGCATACCAGCCGCGAGCCGCGATCGGCTACGCGCTGGTGGTCGCGCTCGAGGTAGCGGCGCTGGCCGGTATCTGTGAGCGCCTGCACACCGAGATCGACGTCGCCGCCGCGCACGCGGAGAAACTGGTGGCCGACTGGGGACCCGACGCGCCCGAGGACTCGCTGGCCAAGCGGCTCGCCCGTGCGCTCCACGGCAGCACGCCGCAGATCGCCGGGGCCGGGTTGACGGTGCCGATCGCCTATCGATGGAAGACCCAGATCAACGAGAACGCCAAGATGCCGGCCTTTGCCGCCGAGCTGCCGGAGCTCGATCACAACGAGATCGTCGGCTGGGAGGGCGCGCGGGAGCTGGGACGGTTCAGTGCCGTATTGCTTGACGACTCCGATCTGCATCCCCGGGTCCGGGCCCGGATCGAGCTGACCCGCCAGATGATCGAGCCCCAGGCCCAGGCCGCCGAGCGGGTGGAGACGGCGGGGGAGACGCGGGTCGAGCGGATGATCTCGCTGATCCTGCTCGGAGACCTCGTCTCGATCTATCTGGCGGCGCTCAAGGGCGTTGATCCGGCTGCGATCTCTTCGCTCGAGCGCCTCAAGGGGGCACTGGCCGAAACCTGATCGGGGGAACGGGCGGAAACCTCAACGGGGCAGCTGATTCTCCCAAACCTTGACACAAGCGTGGTAGGGTTTGGGGTCAATGGAGGCGCTGACGATCAACGAAGCTGCGAGCACCACAGGCTGGTCGCCGCGGATGCTCCGCTATGTCGAGCAGTCAGGGCTGGTCGCACCGGCTCGGTCGGCGGCGGGCTACCGCCTCTACGGAGCGGCTCAACTGCAGCGGTTGCGCACGCTCAAGGAGTTGCTTTCGCGTTTCGATCTCGGTCTGTCTGACGTGGCCTTCGCGGCGCGCATGGCCTCCGATGTGGAGCTGCGGACCGCGGTTCAGCGCTGGCTCGAGTCCGAGGCGCGCCGTCCCGACGATGTCGAGGCCGCCGAGTGGCTCCGCTTCGAGCAGGACAAGCACGAAAAGCTGCTGGCGGCGGTCGCCTGAGCCTCAGGCTGCCCGCCCGCGAAAACTTCAGACGAAACACGAATCAGCGGGAGAGAACATGACCACGATCGTTCCGGATACAGATTTCAAGGTTGCCGATCTGGGGCTGGCGGCGTTTGGCCGCAAGGAGATCCAACTGGCGGAGAATGAGATGCCAGGGCTGATGTCCACCCGGCGCGAGTACGCCGACAGCCAGCCGCTCAAGGGAGCCCGCATCACGGGCTCGCTGCACATGACCGTGCAGACCGCGGTGCTGATCGAGACGCTGACCGCTCTCGGCGCCGATGTGCGCTGGGCCAGCTGCAACATCTTCTCGACCCAGGATCACGCGGCCGCGGCCGTGGTGGTGGGGCCTGAGGGGACACCCGAGGATCCGCAGGGCGTTCCGGTGTTCGCGTGGAAGGGCGAGACGCTGTCCGAGTACTGGTGGTGCACCGGGCAGGCTCTCACCTGGCCGGGCACCGACGGGCCGAACATGATCCTCGACGACGGCGGTGACGCCACCATGCTCGTCCACAACGGCGTGGAGTACGAAGCCGCGGGCGCGGTCCCAGATCCGTCCAGCGCCGAGTCCGAGGAGTTCCAGATCGTGCTCGAGCTTCTGACCCAGTCACTCGAGGACGACCCGCAGCGCTTCACCCGCATGGCGGCCGGGATCCAGGGCGTGACCGAGGAGACGACGACGGGCGTGCACCGGCTGTACCAGTTCGCGGCCGAGGGCAAGTTGTTGTTCGCGGCGATCAATGTCAATGACTCGGTGACCAAGTCCAAGTTCGACAACAAGTACGGCTGTCGCCACTCGCTGATCGATGGGATCAACCGCGCGACCGACGTCCTCATCGGCGGCAAGGTTGCCGTGGTGTGTGGCTACGGGGACGTGGGCAAGGGGTGCGCCGAGTCGCTCCGCGGCCAGGGCGCGCGTGTGATCATCACCGAGATCGATCCGATCTGCGCCCTGCAGGCGGCGATGGACGGCTATCAGGTCGCGCGCCTCGAGGACGTGCTCTCAAGCGCTGACATCTTCGTCACCGCGACCGGCAACAAGGACGTGATCACGGCCGAGCACATGGGACAGATGAAGCATCAGGCCATCGTGGGCAACATCGGCCACTTCGATAACGAGATCGACATGGCCGGTCTGGCTGCCACCCCCGGGATCGAGAAGATCAACATCAAGCCTCAGGTCGACGAGTGGGTGTTCTCCGGCGGTCGGACGATCATCGTCCTGTCCGAGGGCCGGCTGCTCAACCTCGGCAACGCCACCGGTCACCCGAGTTTCGTGATGTCGAACTCGTTCACCAACCAGGTGATGGCTCAGATCGAGCTGTTCGGGGACCCGAGCGCGTATGAGAAGCGCGTCTACACGCTGTCCAAGCAGCTCGACGAGAAGGTCGCCCGCCTGCACCTGGATGCCCTGGGTGTTCGGCTGACCGAGCTCACGCCGGATCAGGCCAGCTACCTCGGTGTGTCGGTCGACGGGCCGTACAAGTCAGACCACTACCGCTACTAGCGTCTCGAACGTCGCGAGCGTCGGGAGCAGAGGCGACTCGGCGATGGCGCGAGCGGCGGTTCCGCCCCATGAGGTAGCCGATCTCGCCCTGGCTCCGGACGGCGAGGCGCGGATCGGCTGGGCCGCGGGCCAGATGCCGGTGCTGGAGCTGATCCGGGACCGGTTCGTGGCCGAGCAGCCACTGGCCGGAATCCGGATCGCGGCCTGCCTGCACGTCACGGCGGAGACGGCGAACCTCCTGCGGACGCTGGCCGCCGGTGGGGCCACGGTGGCGCTGTGCGCGGCCAATCCACTCTCGACTCAGGATGACGTCGCCGCGGCGCTCGTGCTCGAGCACGGGGTGGAGGTGCGGGCGGTTCGGGGCGAGGCTCTGGACACTTATGTCGAGCATGTGCTGGCGCTGCTCGAAGAGGGCCCGCAGATCACGATCGATGACGGGGCTGACCTGCTCGTCACAGCCCACGCCCGCGGCGGGGAGCTCGTGGAGGGGCTGATCGGGGGCACCGAGGAGACCACGACGGGGCTCGTCCGCCTGCGTCGGCTCGAGGATGAGGACAAGCTCCGCTGCCCGGTGCTGGCCGTCAATGAGGCTCGCACCGAGCGCGCACTCAACGATCGCCACGGGACCGGCCAGTCAGCGCTCGACGGGATCATTCGCGCGTCCGGGGTTCTGCTGGCCGGCAACACGGTGGTGGTGGTCGGCTATGGGTGGGCGGGGCTGGGAGTGGCCGAGCGGGCCCGCGGCGCGGGGGCCGCCGTGATTGTGTGTGAGGTCGATCCGCTGCGTGCCCTCGAGGCCCGCATGGCGGGTTACGAAGTCATGCCCTCGCTCCAGGCGGCCGAGCGGGGGGATGTGTTCGTGACCGTGACCGGCTCGCGCCGCGTGCTCCGCGGGGAGCATTTCGAGCGCATGAAGGACGGGGCCATCCTTGCCAACGCCGGGCACTTCGATGTCGAGCTCGATCTCGACGAGCTTCGGGCGCTGGCCACCGGCGGCATTCGCGAGGTCAAGCGGCTGGTGGACGAGTACACGCTCGCTGACGGGCGGCGCTTGAACCTGCTGGCTCACGGCCGCGTGGTCAACCTGGCCGCCGCCGAAGGACATCCGGCCGCGGTCATGGACGTGTCCTTTGCCCTCCAGGCACTGAGCATCGAGGAGTTGATCAAAAGCCGGGGCCAGCTTGCGCCGGGCGTGCACCCGGTGAGCGCCGCCATCGACCGCGAGGTCGGGCGCCTCAAGCTCGCGGCGCTCGGCGTGCAGATCGACGAACCGACGCCGGAGCAGGAGCACTACCGAGAGTCCTGGGGCTAGCCGCACCGCGTAGTAGCCTCCCGCGCACATGGAGGGCTCGGACGCAAACCGTCGGCTCCGCGGGGGGATCGATCTCGGGGGGACCAAGATCGAGGCCATCATCGTCGATGACTCTCAGCAGGTCGTGGGTCAGGCGCGCCAGCCCACGCCCACCGAAGGCGGTCCGGCGGACGTTGCCGAGCATATGGCGCAGGCCCTGCGCGACGCGGCCAAGGCGGCCGGGATCGAAAGCTCGTCACTGGTCGGGGTCGGGGTGGGTTCGCCGGGTGACGTCGACGAGAGCACGGGCGTGGTGGCCAACGCGCGCAACCTGCCGGGTTGGGATGGGGCGTTTGAGCTCAGCAAGACGCTGTCGGAGGCCTTGGGGACTCGGGTCCTGGTGGGAAACGATGTCCAGGTCGCGACCCAGGCGGAGTTCGCGTTCGGGGCGGGCAAGCCGTATCAGTCGGTCCTGGGCGTGTTCTGGGGCACAGGTGTCGGCGGGGGTCTGATCTTGGATGGGAAGCCCTGGCTCGGCCGTGGTGGCGCGGGCGAGATCGGGCACATGGTGGTCAAGCAGGATGGGGCCCACTGCCCGTGTGGGCGGCGGGGCTGCATGGAGGCTTACGCCGGGCGTGCGGCGATGGAGGCTCGGGCTCGGCGCGAGGCTGACAAGGGCACCAAGACGGACCTGTTCAAACTGATGGAGCAGCACGATCGCACGCGCCTGACGAGCTCGATCTGGGCGCACGCGGTCAACAACGATGATTCGCTGGCCATCGAGCTGATCGAACGGGCGGTCAAGGCGCTCGGAACCGGCGTGGCGTCGGCGGTCAACCTGCTCGACGTGGAGGCGGTGATCATCGGCGGCGGGCTGGGAGTGCGCTTCGGACAGCCGATGGCCGAGCGCATCGCCACCGAGATGCATCCTCATCTGTTCAACGACGATCGGCCTCCGGCCGTTCGGGTGGCGGGGTTGGGGGATCTGAGCGGCGGCATCGGGGCCGCGTTGCTCGTGGACGATAAGCAGCACTGACAGCTCCGAGCACCGACCTCGGCCAGCGCGCCGAAATGTAGCTTCATGCTGGCGGTGGACCCGTAACTCTGGCAGGATGCTGCTCCGTCCACTTTGATGGTGACTCGGGGAATGAGGAGGAGAGGCACATCAGCGCTGGCGGCAGTGCTAATGGAACATCCGGAGGGCGCACCGGACTAACCCGGAATGCCAATTCTGGCCGCGTAAGCCTGGCCACACGGGTCATCGCCATTGCGGCGCTTGGCGCGGCTGTAGTGGTGGTTGCGTTCGTCCTGTTGTCCAGCGGCTCGAGCTACACGGTGAGCGCTGACTTCCAGGATGCCGGCGGCCTGGTCACCGGTGACGTCGTTCTGATCGGCCCGGCGCGAGTGGGGACGATCAACTCGATCGGCTTGACGCCCGAAGGCGCGGCGCAGGTGACGATGTCGCTCGACTCGGACGCGGCTCCGCTGCACCAGGGAACCGTGGCTCGGATCTACGAGGATTCGCTGTCGGGCATCGCCAACAAGTACGTCGAGCTAGAGCCGGCCTCGACGAGTGCCCCACCGATACCAAGCGGTGGCGTGATCCCCCAGAACCTGACCTACTCCCCGGTCAACCTGGACGAGGTGTTCGACGCCCTCAACTCGCGGACGCGAGTCGGCCTGAGCAACCTGATCCGCGGCGAGGCCACAGCAATTCAGGGCAAGGGCCAGCTTGCTAACAAGGCGCTCGAATACCTGGCCCCGGGACTCCAGAGCACGAGCCAGGTCACCGGCGAGCTCACCCGCGACGCGCCGGTGTTCGATCAGCTCCTGGTCAACGGCGGTGAGGCGCTTCAGGCCTTGGCATCAAAGAGCCAGGCAGCTGACCCAGCTGATCTCGAACACAGCCACCGCCACTGGCGCCATCGCCCGGCAGAGCCAGGCGCTTCAGGAAGCCCTGTCACTGCTGCCGGGCACCCTCACCCGCTCGACCACGACCTTCATCGGACTGCAGCAGACGCTCCACGCTCTGAACCCGCTGGTGGCCGCGTCGAAGCCGGCCGTGCGTCGCCTGCCGCTGTTTGCGTCCCGGCTGGGCACGCTGCTGAAGGCTGCGATCCCAACCGTTGCCCAGCTGGATGACCTGATCTACAACCCGAACGGCACGGGGGATCTGACCGAGCTGGCGCAGTCAACACCGGCGCTGGCGCGGTCCGCAGGGAAGGTGTTCCCGCAGCTCATCACCGAGATGAACAACTCGCAGAATCAGCTCGACTATCTGCGGGAATACGTCCCGGACGTCGTCGCTGCGCTGGGCAACCTGGGAGAGGCAGGCGCCTACTACGACGCCAACGGGCACTACGTGCGCACCACGCCGGCGATCTTCCCGTTCACGGTCAACGCTGCGGGTCAGCTGACCAATCAGTTCCCGTCCGGTACCAACCGGTACACCGGTCTGCAACAGGTCCGCAACCGCTGCCCGGGGTCCGCCGCTCAGGCATCTCCGGACGGCTCGGCTCCCCAGAGCGTTCCGGGCTGTTCCACGAGCTCGGTGCCGCCGGGTCCATGAGGCGAGTCGTCCTCATCGTCTCGGTGCTCGCGGCAGCCGCCGGCTTGTTCGTGTTCACCTCCGGCTTCACGAATACGACGGTCAAGTCCTACAACGTACGCGCGATCTTCGACGATGCGTCGTTCGCCGCCAACGGTGAGGACGTCCGCATCGCGGGAGCAAACGTGGGAAGTATCCAGTCGCTGGGGGTGACGTCAGGCAAGAAGGCTGCGGTGACGATCTCCATCACCAACCCGGCCTTCTTCCCGTTCCACGCCAACGCCACGTGCGAGATCCGGCCCCAGTCGCTGATCGGCGAGGAGTACGTCGACTGTCTGCCGGGGACGTCGAACTACCCCGCCCTGAGCAAGATCACCAAGGGCCCGGGATCTGGCAGCTACTACCTGCCGGTCACGCGTACGAGCTCGCCGATCGACTCGGACATCGTGCAGGACATCTCCGCCATGCCGGTCCGCGAGTCCTTGGCGGTGATCATCGACGAGTTCGGCACGGCCCTGACGGCACGCGGCTCGGACCTCAACGCGGTGATCCACCGGGCCAATCCGGCCCTCGGTGACACGGACAAAGTCATCAAGATCCTGGCCAAGCAGAACCACCAGCTGGCCCAGCTGGCCACCGACTCGGAGACGGTTCTCTCGCCGCTGGCCCGCGAGCGCGAGCAGATCAAGGGCTTCATCACGAACGCCAACACCACGTCTGTCGCCAGCGCAGAGCGGGCGGCGGATGAACAGCGAACGTTCGCTCTGTTTCCGTCCTTCCTGCGTCAGCTTCGGCCCCTGCTCGCCGATCTCGGAGGGCTGGCCGATCAGGGAACGCCGCTGATGACCAGCTTGGGGCAAAGTGCGAGCGCGCTCGGACGCCAGTACGCCGAGCTGACTCCGTTCGCGAGCGAAGCGCGGAAATCGCTGATCGAGCTCGGCACGGCGGCGCAGCAGTCCCAGCCATATCTCGAAGCCACGATGCCCCTCGCCCAACGTCTGCAGAAGCTCGGTGCCTCCGCCGCCCCGTCGTCGGCCAACCTCAACAAGCTGCTGATCAGCCTCAACAACACAGGCGGGATCCAGCAGCTGATGAGGGTTCTGTTCAACGGCTCGGTCGCGGCCAACGGCTTCAACAGCCTGGGTCACTACGTTCGCGACGAGCCCCTCGTCTCGAGTTGCACCAGCTACGCCTCGACGGTGCTCGCCGGGTGCTCGTCGAACTTCGCCTCGGCGAAGGCCTCATCCGCCTCCGTGTCCCCCGCCACGCAGCGCGCCGCGCGGGCCAGCAGCAAGCTGATCACCAAGGCCGTGCGCAGCGCCTCGCTCGGGGCTCAGCCCGCGGCGACCCTCCAGGGGCTGCTGGGCTACCTCACCGGCGGGAGCAAGCCATGAGGCGCAACGGTCGCGACCCCGGCTTGGCCGGTAACCCGATCCTGATCGGGGCGCTCACCGTGCTGGTCACGATCGTCGCGGTGACGCTGGCCTACAACGCCACCAACGGCCTGCCCTTCGTGCCCCGTTACAGCCTCCACGTGCAGATCGCCGACGCCAGCGAGCTGACCCACGGCGCCGACGTTCGCATGGGAGGCTCGCTCGTGGGGGTGGTGCAAACCGTCACTCCGACTCGGACCGCGACCGGCCGGCCGGTGGCCCAGATGAACCTGAAGCTGTACGAGAGCATCAATCCGCTGCCGGTGAACTCGACCTTCACGGTCCGGCTCAAGGGCGCGATCGGCCTGAAATACCTCCAGATCGCCCCCGGTACGGCCAAGAAGGGGTGGCGCAACGGGGCGACGGTCCCGCTCGGTCATGCCGGAACCGAGGTCGACTTCGATCAGGTGCTGTCGATGTTCACCCCGCAAACCCGGCCGGCGGTGCAGCGCTCGACGATCGGGTTCGGCGAGGCGCTCGCCGGACGTGGCGGTGACATCAACAACGCGATCGGCGCCTTCGTGCCCCTGGTCACCGACCTCGGTCCGGTGGCACGGAACCTCGCCTCGTCGCACACGGACCTGGCCGGTTTCTTCCACGGTCTGGAGAGCTACTCCGCCGCCCTGGTGCCGGTGGCGCAGACCCAGGCCAGCCTATTCGGCAACCTCAACACCACGTTCCGCGCACTGGCGGGAGTGGCGCAGCCATTCCTCCAGGACACGATTTCGGCCACCCCGCCGTTCTTCGAGACGACGATCGCGGACAGTCCGACCGACCAGGCGTTCCTCAAGGACACAACGACTTTGCTGCATGACTTCCGCCCCGGCACGGCGACCCTGGTCCACAGCGCCCCAGTGTTGGTTGACGCGTTCGCGGCCGGGATCCGCAACCTGCCGGGTACGGCGGGGCTCGACACACGCACGGTCGCCCTGTCCAAGAACGTGGCCACGTTTGGCGAGAACCCGTCCGTCCAGGCCGGCCTCGACCGGCTGACGCTCACGGCATCAAGCCTGCGCTCGCCACTAGCTTTCCTGACCCCGGTTCAGAGCTCGTGCAACTACGTCACGTTGTTCCTGCGCAACATCCAGAGCGTGCTCTCCGAGCACGTCAAGCAGGGCGGGCTGCTGCGCTTTGTCCAGGTAGCGATCCAGGACGTGCCCGGCGTCGAGTCAGAGCCGTCCTCCAAGCCTTACACGGGTCCGGCCGGCGGGACCTACGGGCCGGTCCACGTCAACCCGTATCCGTACACGGACTCGCCCGGCCAGCCGGCTGAATGCGCGGCGGGCAACGAGCCCTACAGCGCCAAGAGTGCGTTGATCGGAAACCCGCCCGGCAATCTGCCGCTGTCGACCGAGACGACCCACAAGAGCGGCTCATGAGACGTCATAAGCCGCGGATCTCAAATCTCATCGCCGGGGTGATCGGCGTCGTCGTGATCGGCGTGGCCTCCTACCTGGTGTTCGGCGGGTCGATCCCGTTCTCCGGCTCGCCGTACGTCCTCAAGGCGATGTTCACGGCCGAGACCCAGCTCCACCTCGACTCGCCGGTCCGCGTCGCCGGCGTGGACGTCGGCACCGTCACTTCGGTCCAGCGCGTGGGCGGCTCATCGAATGCGGCGCTGGTAAAGATGGCGATCAACAGCAACGGGCTGCCGATCCACGCCAATGCGACGATCAACGTCAGGCCGCGGCTGTTCCTCGAGGGGAACTTCTACGTCGATCTGCAGCCCGGAAGCCCGTCGGCACCGACTCTGAACAGCGGCTCGACTCTCCCGGCCGCCAACACGTCTGGGCCCGTGCAGCTCGATCGTGTCCTGGCCGCGCTCAATTCGAACACCCGCGCGAATCTGCAGGCCCTCCTGCAGGGATTGGGCGGAGCGCTCAACGGCAAGCCCACTGCGGCCGAGGATGCCAGCCAGGACCCGACCCAGCGTGGGCTGACCGGCGCCCAATCGCTGAACGAGAATCTCAAGTACGCGGCCAACGCATTCAAGGCTTCGACGATCGTCAACGAGGCTCTGCTGGGAACCCAGCCGAATGACCTGGCCGGGGTCGTAACCGGGACAAACCACTTCTTCGGCGCACTGGCCTCCACTCAGGGCCATCTGTCGCATCTCGTGACCGTCTTCAACGCGACGGTGAATGCGCTGGCCAACCAGCAGCAGAACCTGAGCCAGACGATCGCCCTGCTTCCTGGAGCGCTGCGGGCGACGAACGACGCGCTGGGGCCGCTACAGGCGTCGTTCGCGCCCACGCAGGAGTTCGCGCGTGATCTGCTGCCGAGCGTCAAGCAGCTCCCGGCGACGATCAGCGCGGCGCTGCCGTGGATCGCCCAGTCGCAGGCGCTCGTGTCAAAGCAGGAGCTCGGCGGCCTGCTCTCGTACCTGACCCCCGCCGTACAGGGAACGTCGGGAACGCTGACCGCCACGAAGACACTGCTGACCAACGCCGACGCGTTGGCCCGCTGCTTTATCCACAACCTGATTCCGGTCGGCAACGAGCGAATTCAGGACCCGCCGCTGACCACGGGGCTGCAGCTCTACCAGGAGCTCTTCCAGTCCGCGGTGGGGCTGGCGAGCGCATCCCAGAACTTTGACGGCAACGGACGTTATGTCCGCGCCAGTACGGGCGGCGGCTCGGATCTGCAGACCACCGCCGCGCTCGGCGACAACGGGCCGCTGTACGGCAACGGTGTCCTCCCATCACTCGGGACCCGTCCGGCCGACCCGGGCAGCGCTCCGCTGATCCGCAGCAACGTGTCCTGCTTCAAGAACGCGCCTCCGAATCTCAATTCGGTCAAGACCGGAGCTGGTCCGTGAAGCGTGCGATTCGCATCCACCGCTGGGACTTCGCGGCAATCGTGGCGCTGGTCATCGGTGCCATCGGTATGACCGGATACATCCTCGAGCACCAGCCGTCGTTCAACTTCGGCCAGAGCTACTACACGGTCAAGGCTCAGTTCGCCACCGGAGCGGCCGTGACGGCGGGGCAGGGGCAGGCGATCACGATCGCCGGTGTGCAGGTGGGCCAGGTCGGCGGCGTCTCGCTTCAGAACGGCCGCGCCGTGGTGACGATGAACATCTATCCGAGGTACGCCCCGATCTATAACAACGCCACGGTCCTGCTGCGTCCGCGCACACCGCTGAAGGACATGTACCTGTCACTTGACCCGGGGACCCGGGGCGCCGGGAGGATTCCGGTCGGAGGCACGATCGGACCGGCGAACACGGAGCCTGACGTCGATGTCTCGGAGATCCTGTCTTCGCTTGATGCCGACACGCGGAACTATCTGATCCTCCTGCTCGAGGGTGGCGCCGGGATCTTCCGTGATCCCGGCACGAGCCAGACCAGCGGCAGCCCGAGTCCGGCCGCGGTCGCGGCGCTGGGGGGCGTCTTCAAGCGCTTCGAGCCCCTGGACCGCGACACGCAGACGTTCGCCTCGCTGCTCGCCCAGCGTCAGAAGAACATCCGGCTATCGATCCACAACCTAAACCTGGTGGCCAACGCGCTTGGAGGCGTCGACACGGACCTCGCATCGTTGATCCGCTCCTCGGACACGAATTTCACCGCGATCTCGTCCCAGGACGCCCAGCTCGAGCAGACCCTGTCGCTGTTCCCGGGCACCCTGCAGCAGACCACTCAGACGTTCAACAGCGTGAAGGCGTTCTCGGCCGCGAGCGCGACCACGCTGCACGAGCTGCTGCCGTTCGCCCGCAACCTCGGCCCGGCGCTCCGCGCGTCACGGCCGCTGTTCCGCGACACGACCCCGGTGATCAAGAACGAGCTCCGCCCGTTCTCCGTGGCCGTGCAGCCCGTGGCTCGGACGCTCGCCGCCGGGAGCACCACTCTCAAGCACGCGATCCCCAATCTCGCCCATTCAATCGGCATCCTGAACGTGCTCTTCAACACGTTGGCATACCAGCCGAAGGGCGGTCAGGGTTACCTGTTCTGGGGCTCGTGGCTCGCACATCTGGCCGACAGCCTGACCTCGGCCCAGGATGCCAACGGAGCCGTGGTCCAGGGGCTGTTCACCGGGACCTGCATCGAGCTCAACTTCTTCGAGAACACACTCGCACCGGGCAGCCAGCCGCTCGGCGTGATCCTGGACCTCCTGAACGCGCCGTCGGCCGCGAATATCCCGGCCTGCAAGAAGGCGATCGGATGAATAAGCAGGCACCGAAGGCAGGCGCGATGGTCATGATGTTCGCCTTCACCGCGTCGTGTGTCGGACTGCTGCTGTTCCTGTGGCTGAGCTTCGGGGGCTCGATCCCGCTCCAGGCGCAGGGCTACCGGTTCAACGTCGAGTTCCCCCAGGCGGTCGAGCTGGGCTCGGAGGCTCAAGTAGAGATCTCCGGCGTCACCATTGGTCACGTGGTCACCGTCGATCTCGACCGCCGCACCGGGCTGGAGCACGCCCTGATCGAGATCAACAAGAAGTTCTCGCCCCGGCCGGCGGACACCAGGGCGATCCTGCGCGCGAAGACGCTGCTGGGCGAGACCTATGTGGAGCTGTCGGCGGGCAGTCCTCACGGCCCCCAGCTGGCCGATGGCGGAACGCTGCCCGAGGCCCAGGTATCTCCGACGGTCGGGCTCGACCAGATCTTCTCGGCCTTTGACCCCACTACTCGCAAGGCGTTCCAGACCTGGATGCAGCAGGGAGCGGTGGCGCTGACGAACCGCGGCGAGCAGTTCAACGCGGCGTTTGCCGATCTCTACCCGTTTGCCACCAACGTTGACTCGGTGCTCGCGGTGCTCCGGCGCGAGGGGGCGGCGACGTCGACCCTCCTACGCCAGGGCGGTGTGGTGTTCTCCGCGCTGAGCCAATCTCCGTCTCAGCTTCAAGCGTTCAACCGCAACAGCAACGAAGTGTTCGCGGCCACCGCGTCCCGCGACGCCGAACTTGCCGCGACGTTCCGGGCCTTCCCGGCGTTCCTCAACGAGTCCCGCGCGACGATCAGCACCACGACCCAGTTCGCTAAGAACACCAAGCCGCTGGTCGACGAGCTCAAGCCGGCGGCGGTCAACCTGAATCCGACCCTGGCCTCGCTCGAGGCGTTCGCTCCCGAGCTGCGCACCCTGCTCGTGCGGATTGGCCCGCTGACCAGGGCCTCGAAGGCCGGGTTCCCGGCGCTGAATCGATTCCTCAACGAGAGCATCCCGTTCCTGGTTCGGGCCAAGCCATACCTGGGGGGAATCGTGCCGGTGCTGCAGTACATCAACGATTACCGGCGCGAGATCGCCGGGTTCTTCGCCAACAGCACAGCAACCACCGAAGGTGTACTCGGAGCCAACGTGGGCAACGGAAACCTCCACTATGTCCGGGTATCGAACCCGATCAACCCGGAGCCGCTGACAACGTTCCCGGGCCGGCCGTACACCAACCGCGCCAATCCGTACCTCGTCCCGGGCGGCTATTCGAAGCTGATCTCGGGGCTCCCGGTGTTCGGGTCCTACCTCTGCACGAGCCGCGCATTGCCAGGATTGGCGCCCGCGCTCTCGGCGAGCACAACTTCCGTCGCCAGCACTGTGTTAACAATTGCGCAACTGGTCAAGCAGTATTACTACACATCCGACCCCTCCGGTCCGACCTGCCAGGGACAGACGCCGCTCGGCGGCGTGACGACCGGCCAAAGTCAGTCCTTCCCCCATCTACAAGCCCTTCCGTGAGCGTGCTGATCAACCCGGGGTCGCAGCAGCTCGCTAGTCCAGTCAACGACCCAACCAAAAGAGGAGGAGTCACTTGCGACGAATAGTCGTTATCGCCGTAGCGCTGACCGCGCTGGTCGGCGCAACCGTGGCCTACGCCGGATTCACCACAGCCAGTGGGAATATCGCGTTCAAGACCACGAAGGGCGGCACGAAGAAGAAGCCGGTACCGATGTCGTACACGCTCGACATCAAGGCGGCCGGCAAGAACGGCAACCGCACCCCGGTCGTGCTTACCGTCAAGACGAAGATGTACGGGATCATCGCGAACGGAAAGAACTTCCCGACGTGCAGCGCGGCGAAGATCATCGCGGCGCATGGAAACGGAGACTCCGGGTGCCCGAAGGGCGCCGAGGTGGCCACCGGCTACATCACGGCGCTGCTTGGTCCGTCGACCAACTTCCAGTCCGGAGGGACCGCCTGTGATCCCGCCTTGGACGTGTGGAATGGTGGGCAGGGGAAGCTCGTTTACTTCTTCGTCACCAAGGTTCCGAACCACGTCTGCGGTGGACTGAAGACCGGCTCGACCCCGCCGTATGTGGGGACGTACAAGGTGTCCGGTGGATACCTGCTGTCGAACGTTCCCATCCCGAAGGACGTCGACTACCCGGTCGCCGGAATCGCGGGCTCGCTCACGAGTGAGCACCTGCTGTTCAAGGCCCAGTCGAAGAAGGTCCACGGCAAGACCGTCTACTCGCAGGAGTCGGTCGGCTGCAAGGGCAAGAAGCGCCCGTGGACCATTTCGGTCACGACGCAGCTGCCCACGCAAGGCCCGGGAACGGAGACCGACAGCGCCTCCGGCACGGCGTCCTGCAAGGGCTGAACACCATCAGGTCGGGTTGCGCGGCGGGAACCTCCGCGTAACTCCGGCCGGAAGGGTTAGGCGCACGTTGGCTTGACGGGTCGGGCGGTTCAGGAAATGACTTCGAACCGCTCGGCCCGCTGCGCCTCACGCTCGGACTCGTTCAGCATCTGGACGAACAGCACCACCAGCGCGATCCCCATCACGATCGACTGCTCGAGCGCCATCAGAAGTCCGGCCATGGACTGGTCCTCGGACGGCGAAAGGCCCCAGTAATGGGGGTGGTGCTGGTAGAAGGGGTAGAACGAACTCGGCGCGAAGGCGAGCACGATGCCGAGCATTCCGACTAGGAGCTTCGTGCTCACCATGTAGCCGATCGGGCCGAGGCCCCGCAGCCGCATCCGATTGCGAATCGGGGACAGCACGTGCCACCAGTAGAGCGTCCCGGCGCCGGCGAAGCAGATGTGCTCGAACGCGTGCACGGCGGAGTTCTTCAGCGCGGCGTCGTACATGGCCGGGATGTGCCAGGCCCACATGAAGCCCGCGTAGGCGAGCACCGCGAACGCCGGGTGAGCCAGGTATCCGGCCCGCTGCTCGATCGAGTTCAGACGTCGCGTGACCGGCCGCAGCAGGACCTTGTTGAGCCCCAGGATGAGCAGGATCGGGACGATGTCGAGCAGCAGGACGTGCTGGAGCATGTGCATCACGAGCAGCTGATCGCCGAGGTCATCGATCGGTGATACGAGTGCGGCCAGGATGGCCAGCAGGCCGCAGGTAAACAGGGCCAGCCGTCCGAAGCCCGGGCGGTGGGGCGCGCCCGTGGCCCGTGCCCGCCGCCACGCCAGCGCGTACAGGATCGCGAGGGCCGCCACGCCGATCAGGACAGTGGGCTCGAATGACCAGGCGATCTTGGGAGCGACGTTCGGGTCCAGGGTGGACATTTTGACCTCTCGACAAAATCGGGTCCCCGGAATAACCTCGGGTTCACATAGATCACCGCTCCCCCCCTCAGGAGGTCGATCGATGCGGATCGAAGTTAAGGGCCGCAATATCCCCGTCTCAGACGCCATGCGAGAGCACGTCGAGAAGCGTTTCCGGAAGGTTTCGAGGCAGGTTTCGGAGCTGGCTGAGCTCGAGGTCGAGCTATTCGAGGAGCGCAACCCGGCGATTGCCGACTCGCAGGTGGCGGAGGCGACTCTTCATCTGAAGGGGATCACGCTGCGGGCGCACGACGCCTCGCGGGACATGGTGCATTCGATCAACATGGTCTGCGACGAGCTGTCGGTTCAGGTCAAGCGCCACCGTGACAAGCGGCGCCGTCGCCGCGAAGCCCGAGCCGCGCCTCGGATCGAGGAGGACGTGTCCCCGGCCGCATGAAGCGCGGCGCGGGTCTGGACCCGGCCCGGAGGCGGGGGCTGACGCTGGTCGTGCTGGCGGTCTCGCTGGGGTCGCTGGCCTTGACGGCGGGGACGTCTGCGAGCGCGCACGCCGCACAGACGGGCCTTCGGGTCCGCGGTAACCAGCTCGTGGTGGGTCCAGGCCGTGGCCGGGTGGTGCAGCTGCGGGGCGTGAACCGCTCGGGACTCGAGTACGCCTGTATTCAGGGCTGGGGGTTCTTCGACAGTCCACACCCGGACCGGATCGACAGCCCGGCGATGATCGCGGCCATGAAGAGCTGGGACATCGACGTGGTCCGGGTACCTCTGAACGAGGACTGCTGGCTGGGCATTCAGACCCGTCCGGGAAGGGGTGGCAAGCCGTATCGCCGCATCGTCACCGCATACGTCAGGGCGCTGAACCATGCCCACCTGTTCGTGATCCTCGACCTCCATCTGGCGGCGCCGGGCAACACCGCGGCCGGTGCTCAGCTGCCGATGGCCGATCGAGACCACGCACCCACGTTCTGGCGCTCGGTGGCCAGGACGTTCAAGGCCAACCACGACCTGATCTTCGATCTCTACAACGAGCCATTCGGGATCGACTGGGGTTGCTGGCTGCACGGCTGCCGGGTACCGGCTCAGGGCAGCACTCCGGGGTTCCAGACCGCGGGCATGCAGAGCTTGGTCAGCGCCGTGCGCTCCACGGGCGCCACCCAGCCACTGCTGCTCGGCGGCCTGAACTACTCCTCCCAGCTCGGCGGCTGGAGCGCGCACGCTCCACACGACCCGGTCCACCAGCTGATCGCCGCCGAACACAACTACGGCGGACTCAGCCCGTGCGACAGCGGATGCCAGGCGGCGGTCCTGGCCACCAAGCGCCACTACCCGGTCCTGTTCGGCGAGCTGGGCGAGACTGACTGCGCCCACGGCTACATAGAGAGGATGATGGCGTTTGCCGACCGGCGCGGGATCGGCTATCTGGGCTGGGCCTGGGATGCCACCTCGCCTGGGGGCTGGACGTGCTCCGGTGGTCCGTCACTGATCACGTCCTACGGCGGAGCGCCGACGCCGTACGGGATTGGCCTGCGTAACCATCTGCGGCAACTGGGGCCGCCGATCGCCGCCCCCGCGCTACCCTAGCCGTATGTCCTTCCTGGACCGCGCGCTTCGCATGGGCGAGGCAAAGAAGTTCAAGACTTATGAGCAGCGAGTCTCGCGAATCGGAGGCTTCGAGGAAGAGCTCGAGCACTACACCGATGAGGAGTTGCGGGAGTCCGCTGATGGGCTACGCGAGCGCGCTCGCGGTGGCGAATCGCTCGACGATCTGCTCTACGAGTGCTTCGCGCTCGTCCGCGAGGCGGGTAAGCGCTCGATGGGGATGCGCCACTTCGACGTCCAGATGATCGGCGGCATGGTCCTCCACGACGGATCAATCGCCGAGATGAAGACCGGCGAGGGCAAGACCCTCACGGCCACGCTCGCGGTGGTGCTGAATTCCCTGGGCGGGCGAGGCGTTCACGTGGTGACGGTCAACGACTACCTGGCTCGCCGCGACGCGATGTGGATGAAGCCCATCTACGACATGCTGGGCGTCAGCGTCGGCGTGCTGCAGAACATGCAGCCCTACGAGGAGAAGCGCGACGCCTACGCGGCCGACGTCACCTACGGCACGAACTCCGAGTTCGGCTTCGACTACCTGCGCGACAACATGGCCCAGACGCTGGCTGAGAAGGTGCAGCACGGCGGCCGGCCCAAGCCCGAGGAGGGCAAGTCCCCGTACCACACGTACGCGATCGTGGACGAGGTGGACAACATCCTCATCGATGAGGCGCGGACCCCGCTGATCATCTCGGGCGCGCCCGAGCAGGCGGCTGACCTGTACGCCCAGTTCGCTCGGCTGGCGCCCAAGATGGAGCCGGGCAAGACGCCCGACGGCATGGACCCGAAGAGCAAGAAGGAGTTCGTAGCCGACTTCGACTTCGAGTTCGACGAGAAGCACAAGACGGTCGCCGTGACCGAGCGCGGCGTGGCCAAGGCCGAGCGCTTTCTCCGCATCGACCACCTGTACCGGGCCGAGAACGGCCACCTGGTCAATCACCTCAACCAGGCGCTGAAGGCCGAGTCGCTCTATCACCGGGACAAGGACTACGCGGTGATCGACGACGAGGTGAAGATCATCGACGAGTTCACCGGCCGCATCCTCGAAGGCCGGCGCTGGTCCGAGGGTCTGCACCAGGCGGTCGAGGCCAAGGAGGGCGTTCGGGTTCAGGAAGAGAACCAGACGATGGCCACGATCACGTTGCAGAACTACTTCCGGATGTACGACAAGCTCGCCGGGATGACCGGTACTGCCCTGACCGAGGCGACCGAGTTCATGAAGATCTACGAGCTCCCGGTCGTCCAGATCCCCACCAACCGGGACATGGTCCGCGCTGACCGCAACGATCAGGTCTACAAGACCAAGGACGGCAAGTGGGCGGCGGTGGCCAAGGAGATCGAAGAGCGCCACGCCATGGGCCAGCCGGTGCTGGTGGGGACGATCTCTGTCGAGGTCTCCGAGGTGCTCTCGGCACAGCTGACCAAGCGTGGGATCAAGCACTCAGTGCTGAACGCCAAGCCCGAGTTCGCCGAGCGCGAGGCGGAGACAATCGCCGAGGCGGGCGCGCCAGGCGCGGTCACGATCGCCACCAACATGGCCGGCCGTGGCGTCGACATCAAGCTGGGCGGGAACGCAGAGCATCTGGCTCACCTCGAGGTGACCAAGCTCGGCCTGAAGCCAGAGATGCCCGACTACGAGGAGCACTACGCGACGGTTCTGCCCACCATTGAGGCGCGGGTCGAGGCGGCGCGCGAGCAGGTGCTCGAGGCGGGCGGCCTGTTCATCCTCGGCACCGAGCGCCACGAGTCCCGGCGGATTGACAACCAGCTCCGCGGCCGCGCCGGTCGCCAGGGTGACCCCGGAGAGAGCCGCTTCTTCCTCTCCGCTCAGGATGACCTGGTGCGGCTGTTCGCCGGCGAGCGGATCTACAAGATCCTGGATCGCCTCGGCTCGGTGGACGAAGAGGGCAACGAGGAGCCGATCGAGGCCGGGATGCTCTCCAAGCAGATCGAGAAGGCGCAGAAGAAGGTGGAGGAGCAGCACTTCCTGATGCGCAAGCACACGCTCGAGTACGACGACGTGCTCAACCAGCAGCGCGAGGTGATCTACACCTACCGCGACGAGGTGCTCGAGGGCCGGGACATGTCCGATGCCGGACGGGAGGAGATCGTCAACCTCATCGATCGCCTGGTGGAGGAGTACACGGTTGGTGACTTCGTCGAGGACTGGGACGTCGAAGGGCTGATGCGACGCGTCGAGGAGATCTTCACCCCGAGTGACGAGCTCGCCTCGGTGGACCCGACTCGGCTCGACCGCGAGGACCTGGCCGCCCGCCTCCAGCAGGAGGCGCTGCTCAACTACGACCGGCGCGAGCAGGAGCTGGGCGAGGAGCTGATGCGAGAGCTCGAGCGCTGGCTGCTGCTCCAGATCATCGATCAGCGCTGGCAGGAGCACCTGTATGACATGGACTATCTGCGCGAGGGCATCGGCCTGCGCGGGGTGGCCCAGATCGAGCCGCTCGTGGCGTACAAGAACGAGGCCTTTACGCTGTTCCGGGACCTGATGAACAGTGTGTGGAGCGACTTCGCGACGCTCATCTTCCACGTCCAGGTCACCCTCGAAGGGCCGGATGGGAACGGGAACGGCGTACCGGCGGCGCCCCGCCGCGCCAACCCGGCCTCGAGCTCACCCACCGGCGGTGGACGCGTGAGCTACTCGGGCGGGAGCTCGGCTCAAGCCGGAGCGATGGCCATGGCCGCCGCCGCGGCCGGCGCCGAGGGGTACGCCGAGGAGCAGGAGATGGGCCCGATGCCGGTCATCGAGCAGCGCCGGGTCGACGAGGCCGAGCAGATCGGCCGCAATGACCCCTGCTGGTGCGGCTCGGGCAAGAAATTCAAGAAGTGCCACGGCGCCTAACAGCGCTCGGCTCGTGAAAGCCGTCGCGTGTAGAGAGGCGAGGCTCGACCTGGTCGATCGGCCGGCGCCGGTGCCGGGCCGGGGGCAGGTGTTGCTCGAGGTCCTGCGCTGCGGCATCTGTGGGTCTGACCTGCACGCCCGCCACCACTGCGACGAGCTTGCCGGTCTGCTCGAGGAGGTTGGCTACCACGGATTCATGCGCTCTGAGGAGGAGGTGATCTTCGGCCATGAGCTGTGCGGTGAGGTCGCCGAGTACGGCCCCGGGACTCGCAAGCGGCTCCCCACGGGGGCGGTGGTGGTGGCGCTCCCCCTGCTGCGGCGCCCTGACGGAGTGCACCCCATCGGCCTGTCCACCCAGGCCCCAGGCGCCTACGCCGAGCAGATCGTGGTCGAAGAATCGCTGATGCTGCCCGTGCCCAACGGTCTGGCGCCCGAGCTCGGCGCACTCGCCGAGCCGATGGCGGTCGCCTGGCACGCGGTGCGACGAGCCGAGATCAAGAAGGGCACCGTGGCGATCGTGATCGGCTGCGGGCCGATTGGCCTGGCCGTGATCTCCCAGCTCAAGGGCCATGGGGTGCGAACTGTGATCGCGAGCGACTTTTCGCCAGGTCGGCGGGCGCTGGCGACGGCGTGCGGCGCCGACATCGTGGTCGACCCATCGGAGGGCTCGCCCTATGAGGCAGCCGCCGGCGAGAACGGCCACCTGACCAGCATTCCGGCCGCCGTCGAGCTTGCGCTCTCCACTACGGAGAAGCTGAGACGGCTGCCCGTGCCGTGGCATCACGTATGGCGCGCGGCCGAGACGCTCGGCGTCAAGCCGAAGAGCCCGGTGATCTTCGAGTGCGTCGGAGTCCCGGGCATCATCGACGAGATCATCTCCAGCGCCCCTCTGTTCTCGCGTGTGGTGGTGGTGGGCGTATGCATGGGAAATGATCGGTTGCGGCCTTCGATGGCGATCAACAAGGAGATCGACCTCCGGTTCATCATTGGCTACACGCCACTCGAGTATCGCGACACGCTTCACATGCTGGCCGAGGGAAAGGTGAGCGCTGAGCCGCTGGTCACCGGAGTGGTCGGGCTCGGAGGAGTGCAGAACGCCTTCGACGCGCTCGGAGACCCCGAGAGTCACGCCAAGATCCTCATTGATCCCAAGAGCCAGGCTTCCGAACCTGTGCTTGTGAGGGCCTGAAACCGAGCGTCGGCGTTCTGGTAGGTTCGCTCGTGTGCTGGGGCACCGGGAGCACATGGGCTGGCGAGCGCTAGGACGACTGATGTTGGCCTGTGCGCTGGTGGCGGGAGGCATTCTGGCTCTCGGGGCATCTGCCGCAGGCGCCAAGTCCCAGCCGTTCTACGTCATCTACAAGGGCGACTACGCCTGGCACCAGGACTGGGAGGGCGGTGGCACCTCGGCTGGAAGCTATCTGCGTACGGACGAGACGCTGAGCTGGGTGCTGACCATCACCGGCACCGTCCACTCACACAGCCAGCCGATCGCTCACGCCAAGCTGGTCGAGCAGGGTTCCATTCATCAGCACGGCACCAACCCGGCGCCGGCCAATGACGACTGCACGGTGCACCAGCTTCCAGGCGGTGGCGCACAGGACTTTCACGTCACCCGGGCCGGACCCAACAAGATCAGCGTCGCCGTCGGGATACCGACCGATGCCCAGGTGTCGGGGTGCTCCGATTTCAGCGGTGACCAGGTCCCGATCTTTTGCAGCGTCGAGACCTGCGCCGGAGCCACCGTGTGCGGCGCCGTACCCCCGATCTGGCAAACGCCGAAGTTCGGTGACGCGTACCTGCCCAGCCTCACCGACGTCGACAGCGGCACGCATCCGTTTGATGTCAGCGGCCCCACGGCCTCCGAGAAGGTCCACTGCACCTTCGGAGGCACCGAGTCCACCCAGGTCCTGATCAACTCCACGGTGAGTGTGAACGAGGGCCCTGGTGCGGTCACTCACAAGCCGGGCAAGCCCCACATCCCCGAGATCGAGCGCCAGAAGGTGTTCGCCCAGAGCGATCTGCTGACGAGCATCCTGCGCGCTGAGGCCTCATGCGGTCAGACGGTCGCGGGAGTCCTGGCCAACGTCTGGGGGACCACGGTCGCCTCAGGTGGCGTGGCTGCGGTCATAACGGGGGCGATCATCCTCGCCGGGTCGGCCCCGACCTGCGTGGCGCTGCTCAACCGGGCGTTCGACGACATCGACATCATCGACGATCCGCCTCGCAGCGACATCTATGCCGTAGCCGTACCGGCCCGAGTACGCCCCTCACGCCTGACGTTGCCCTCGTGCGCCGGACACTCCGGCTCGGTCCGGGCCTTCTGTACGAAGCTGCGGGCGGATGAGCGCGCGTACGTGGCGGCGGTCCAGCACGCCACGAATGTCGACGCCGCGCTCCTGACCACCGTAGACCGTGAGAGCGGCGCCGCGCGCAGGCACAAGAAGGCCGCATTGTCGCTTCAGGAGCGCACGGCTTCGCGCCTGGTGGCCCAGCTGAAATCGGCCTCGAGGGCTGAACGGAGGCTCGGCCACCAGTTGATCGCCCTGTTGCACAGCCACAAGCTGTTTGGGCGGCTCACGCTGGTGCAGGACACTGCCGCCATCGCGTACGTCAAGTCAAAGCTGGCCCGACACGGGGTTCATTCATCACAGTTGCCGAAACGGGCGCTGCGGGCGGGGAGCGTCAACCTCGTATCAGCGTTCGGCAGCTGACCTCAGCGGGCCAAGCTTTGAGCACCGGGAGGGCGCCAGGGCGGTTGCTAGGGTAGGCCCGATGGCCACCGCCCCTTCAGAGCCGCTTTCCCTGCGCCTCGCGGCGATCCGCGAGCAGCTCAAGCTGCTCTCGGACTATCTTTGACCCGGCCGCGCTGTCGGAGCGCGCGAGCGCGCTTGAAGACGAGATGGGGGCGGCTGGATTCTGGGATGACCAGGAGCGCGCCGCGCGGGTCAGCGCCGAGCACTCGCGCATCAGCCGCCGCCTGGGCGTGTTCCGAGACCTGGAAAGCGACGTCGCGGACCTCGAGCCGCTGGCCGAGCTGGCCGAGGATGACCCCGGGATCGCCTCCGAGCTCGAGGACCAGGTCAGCGCCGTACAGGAGCGCCTGGGCGAGCTCGAGGAGCAGCGCCTGTTTTCGGGCCCGTACGACGCGGGCGATGCCCTCGTGACCGTCAATGCGGGCGCGGGGGGCACCGATGCCCAGGACTGGGCCGAGATGGTGTTGCGGATGGAGATGCGCTGGGCGGAGAAACGCGGCTTCGCAGTAGAGCTGCTCGAGGTATCACCCGGCGAAGAGGCGGGTATCAAGTCAGCCACGTTTCGGGTCAAGGGGGAGAACGCCTACGGCCTGTACGGGAGCGAGAAGGGCGTCCATCGCCTCGTGCGGCTGTCACCCTTTGACTCGGCGAACCGGCGCCAGACCAGCTTCGCCGGAGTCGAGGTCTCGCCCGTGGTCGAGGAGACGGGCGAGGTGGAGATCGACGATGACGACCTGCAGATCGACACCTACCGCGCCAGCGGCGCCGGCGGCCAGCACGTCAACAAGACCGATTCCGCTGTGCGGATCACCCACAAGCCCACCGGGATCGTCGTGCAGTGCCAGAACGAGCGCTCGCAGTCTTCGAACAAGGCGGAGGCGATGACCATGCTCCGCTCACGGCTTCTCGAGCTCGAGGAAAGAAAGCGCCGCGAGGAGATCGCACGCGAAAGAGGGGAGGCTCAGGACGTGAATTTCGGCTCTCAGATCCGCTCCTACGTTCTGCACCCGTACACAATGGTCAAGGACCACCGCACCGACTACGAGATGGGAGACGCGAACCGAGTGCTCGACGGTGACCTCGACGGATTCGTCCGGGCCTATCTACTCAAGGCGGCCAAATGAGCGTTGCCAAGGAAGGGGAGATTGCAAACCCCGCCACGACCCGCGAGCTCCCGACCGCGCCGTACCTCGAGGCGATCGCCTCCTACGGGTCCCGGGGCTCGGTTCGGTTCCACGTCCCCGGACACAAGGGCGGACCGGGTGCCGACCCAGGGTTGCGCAGCGCGATCGGCGAGCGGGCACTGGCGCTCGACATCTGCCAGGACATCGAGGGGATCGACGTCGGCCCCTCGCCGACCCCGTATGAGCGGGCCGAGGAGTTGGCCGCGACCGCCTACGGCGCCGGCCAGACCTGGTTCTTGACCAACGGTGCCACCCAGGGCAACCACGCCTTGTGCCTGGCGCTGGCCAAGCCGAACCAGCACGTCCTCGTCCAGCGCAACTCGCATGCCAGCGTCGTCGACGGCCTGGTCCTCAGCGGTGGCATGGCGAGCTTCGTGGCGCCGGAATACGACGACGAGCTCGGGATGGCCCACGGCGTCACCCCCGAGGCGCTCGAGAAGGCGCTGGCCCGCTCTCCAGGCGTGAGCACCGCGTTCATCGTCTCGCCGACCTACTACGGAATGGCGGCCGACATTCGCGGCTGCGCCGAGGTGGCGCACGCCGCCGGCGTCGGGCTGGTGGTCGATTGCGCCTGGGGCTCGCATTTCGGCTTCCATCCGGCGCTGCCGGAATCGCCGTTGCGCGAGGGGGCTGACGCGGTCCTGAGCTCGACCCATAAGATCGTCGGGAGCCTCACCCAGTCAGCCATGCTCCACGTGGCCGCCGACGGCATGATCGACGCGGACGACGTGGCGCGGTGTGTGCGCCTCGTGCGCTCCACGAGCCCCAACTCGTTGCTGCTGGCCTCGCTCGACAGCTCGCGGCGCCAGCTGGCGATCCACGGCGAGGCGCTGCTGGACCGGACCCTGGCTGCCTCGGCGCGGGCGCGTCTGGCCATTGATGAGATCCCCGGGTGCTCGATCGTCGGCGAGGACATGGTCGGCCGGCCCGGCGTGGCCGGCTGGGATCCACTGCGGATCGTGATCGACATCCGCGGCACGGGCTGCACGGGCTACGAGATCGCCGCCGAGCTGAGAGCCAGCAATGACATTTACATCGAGTTGGCCACCCACGCCACGCTCGTTCTGGTGCTCGGCATGGCCCAGCCCGTGGAGTCGCTCGAGCGCTTCACCCATGACTTCGCTGAGATCGCACGCCGCATGACACGCAGTGGCGAGGCGCCGATTCTCGCCACCCCGCCCGCCGCCCTCGAGCACCACACTGTCGTCCCGATCCGCGAGGCGTTCCTCGGCATCGGGGAGACGGTGTCGGTCGACGCGGCGATCGGCCGGATCTCCTGTGAGTCGATCGCGGGCTATCCGCCCGGGGTTCCGGCCCTGCTCCCAGGCGAGCGAGTCACGGAGGAGGTGGTGGCCTACCTGCGCGCCCTGAAGGCCGCCGGGGCCCGGCTGCACGGTGCAGCGGACTCGGACTTCCTCACCCTCCGCGTCCTGTCCGAGACTCCGGCCGGCTAGGCCGAGGGCGCTGTCCGAGCCCCGGCCGGCTAGACCGAGGCCGCTGCCCGAGACCCCGGCCGGCTAGGCCGAGGTCCCGGATGCAGCTATCTCCTACGGCTTGACGCTGAACACCTGGCCGGTCAACTCGCCCACGAAGAGCGTGTTGCCGCGGGCGCCGAGCCCGACGGTCGGAGCCACGAAGCCGGTCAAGACAGGCTTCAGAACGCCGCCCTTGAGGGGCATCGAGAACACCTCACCACCGGGACCCTTGCCACCCGGTCCACTGAATGACGTCACGTACAGCTTCTTGCCGATGACTGCCAGCCCCATGAGGTCCGTGTGGGGCGGGAACATCTCGAACGGCTTGGCGAATCCCTTGCACTTTTTCTTCACGATCTGGTTGCACTGGGGGAAGCCATAGTTCTGGCCCGGCTTGACCCGGAGCAGGAAGTCCGGGGGATTCGTGGCCCCCTTGTCCTGACCGAGATCTGAGACCAGCGGGAACGGTGAGCCCTTGGTGAAGGCGAACTGCCAGGGCTGCCGCATGCCGCTGGCGAAGACCTTGAGGTTCTTGCCGTTCGGCTTGATGGACAGGATGTCGTACACGTATGGCGTCTTGGCCGGGCCGTGGTCGTTGCCGTCCTGCAGGCCGACATCGACGCCGACGTAGAGCCGGCCGTCGGGGCCGAAGGCGATGCCGTTGAGCCCGTCAAGCTTCTTCGGTGCCGTCCAGATGACCTTCTTGCTGGCGAAGCTGGAGCCGTTCCAGCCGCTCCACTTGAGCAGTTGCCACTTGGCGCTGGTCGGCCCCGTGACGCTGCCGCCGCTCACGTAGAGCGAGCCCTTGTGCCAGGCCACGCCGGCGACAAATTCGGGCGAACCCGCGAGCTTGGTGCCGGTTCCGCCCTTGAGGAGGAACACCCCGCCGTTGGGGGGACCCGACTGGTTATTGCCACCGTCGCCTTCGAACACGCTGCCCGCGCCGAATGCGAACGAGGTGGGCGTGCCCAGTCCGGCGGCGACCTGCGTAACAGGGGCGCCGTTGACTGCAGTTGGCGGCGGTGGGCCGCCGGCTGCGATGGCCGTGCCCCCGGCCACCGCGGATACGCCCGCGACGGCAAGGACCAGCTTGGTCATGCGAGAAAACATGCAACTCCTTAGGTAAACAGCAGATCAGTGCCCCGGCCGGGTCCGGCATCAGATGCCGACACGGCGAAGTTATCAAAACGTGAACGCTGCGCTGATCGGGCCCACGACTATCCTGGCCAGCACATGAGCGTCAGCCCACTGGACGAGATCGTGGCCCGCGCGCTCGCCGAGGACCTCGGCGACGGGGATGTCACCACCGCGGCCACGGTGCCGGCAGCTGCTCGAGCCAGCGCGCTGATCACGCAGAAGGCACCCGGCGTCGTGTTTGGATTTGAGGCGGCCGAGGAGACGTTCCGGGCGCTCGACCCGGAGGTCGAGATCGAGCGCTTGGCCAGACAGGGGGAGTGGCGCGAGCGCGGCGAAGTGCTGCGCATCGAAGGACGCGCGCGAGCGCTTCTGAGCGCCGAGCGAACCGCGCTCAACTTCCTCCAGCGTCTGTCCGGCGTGGCCACCATGGCGGCTCGTTGCGTGGCGGCGATCGAGGGAACCGACGCCCGGATCCTGGATACCCGCAAAACGACGCCCGGGCTCCGCAGGCTGGAGAAGGCCGCTGTGGCCGCCGGCGGGGCGACCAACCACCGTGCCGGCTTGTACGACGCGATCCTCATCAAGGAGAACCACGCCACCTTGGCCGGGGGAGTGGGAGAGGCAGTCCGCAGGGCCCGGGCAGCGGCGCCCGAGCTGCCGCTGGAGGTGGAATGCCGGACGCTGGCCGAGGTGGACGAGGCGTTGGCGGCCGGCGCCTCGAGCATCCTGCTCGACAACATGTCCCCGGACCAGCTGCGCGAGGCGGTGGAACACGTGGCCGGTCGGGCCCAACTCGAGGCCAGCGGCGGCATGACGCTCGAGACGCTCAAGGAGGTCGCGGCGACCGGCGTAGACTTCGTGTCGGTTGGCGCACTGACCCACAGTGCCCCCGCCCTTGATCTGTCACTCATCCTCACGCCCCTGACATGAACCTTCCGATGCTGGGCGCCACAGACGCGCCCCTGATGCTGGAAAACATTCCCGCCCTCCAGGCCGAGGTGAGGACGCTCGCGGCCGAGCGCGACGCGGTGATCCTGGCCCACAACTACCAGCTGCCCGAGATCCAGGATGTGGCCGATTACGTCGGCGATTCTCTGGGCCTCTCCCAACAGGCGGCGGCGGCGCAGGCCAGCACGATCATGTTCTGCGGCGTCCATTTCATGGCCGAGACGGCCTCGGTCCTCTGCCCCGACAAGTCGGTCCTGATCCCAGATCCCGACGCCGGTTGCTCACTGGCTGACTCGATCACGGCCGAGCAGCTCCAGCAGTGGAAGGCTCAGCATCCGGACGCGATCGTCGTGATGTACGTCAACACGACAGCCGAGGTCAAGGCACTGACTGACTACTGCTGCACGTCAGCCAATGCGGTCGAGGTCGTGCGCCACATCTACGCCGAGCACGGGGACGACGCCGAGATCCTGTTCGGTCCTGACATGTTCCTCGGGGCCTACGTCGAGAAGACGCTGGGGCGCTCGATGCGCGTCTGGGACGGGGAGTGCCACGTGCACGCCGGGATCAAGCCCGATGACATCGCGGCCGTGCGCGCCGAGCACGCCGGTGCCGACTTCCTGATCCACCCCGAATGCGGGTGCTCGACCAGCGTGATGGAGTACGTGGCCGCGGGCGACGTGGACGCCAGTGGAGTGCAGATGCTCTCGACCGGCGGCATGCTCGCCTACGCGGAACGGCTCGGGGCCCAGGGCGCCGGTGGGACGGCGATCGTGGCCACCGAGACCGGGATGCTGCACCCGCTTCGCCAAGCCGCCCCGGGCGTCGACTTCGTGGCCGCCAACGAGGCGGCGCACTGCCGGTACATGAAGATGATCACGCTGCCCAAGCTCAGGAACGCATTGCGGGACGGCGTGCACGAGGTCAAGGTGCCGGCCGAGATCGCCGACCGGGCCCGGCTTCCGATCGAGCGCATGGTCTCGATCAACTAGTTAGGCTCCGCCGCAAGATGGATCACTTTTCTGGTCGTCGGGGGACAGCGGGCGCGGTCGCCGTGGTCGGCCTGATGCTGATGCTGGCGGCGGTGGCGTTCGCCGGTGCACCAAAGGCGGGCAAGTACACGGCGCGCGGGGCAATCAAATTCACCTTCCGGCTGACGCCCGGCCACTGCTACCTGCCCCCCAAGAACCTCAAGAACTACAAGGCCAAGCGCGGGAAGTACGGCAAGGGCCTGTGTTTCACGTCGAGCTCCGAGCCGCCGGTGCACGTCAAGTGCCCCAATAACGGGACCGTCAGCGGTCTCACCGCCCTGATCGAATCGTTTGGCGGTCTGCGGCTCCCGGGCAACGGCGTATTTCACGTGAAGGCCTACACGTATGGCGGCGCGAGCGCCGCGCCGGTCTACTACACCGAGCTCGACCTGAAGGTCCGTGGGTCGCACGCGAGCGGTTACGTCCGTCAGACCTTCGACGACGGGGGTACCTGCGACTCGGGCAAGCTGGCCTTCACGGCCAAGGCCGGCTAGGCCCTGGCTAGGCCGGACTAGGCCTTGGCGTCCTCGTAGAGCAGCATGCCGCGCTCAGCCGCGGCCCGGACCACGCGCAGTGACTCGCGCTTGCGTTCGAACTCGTCCGGCGTGTAGCAGTGCACATCGGCCGCGGCGCCCATCTCCATCGCGTCCCACAGCGCCGAGGCCTGGTGTACCCGCTCCAGCCAGGGCATCCCGTCAAACGCCTGCGAAACTAGCACGAGCACATACTCGGACCCCCGCTCTCGCTGGGGGAGCGCTCCCTGGGCGTCATCGACGCGGGCGCCGCCGAGCAGCGCGGTCTGGATCGGCCAGCGATCACCGATCCGGCTCAGGTACCGCTCGAGCTCGTTCGGGTTCAGCGCCTCGTCCAGCTGCACGATCCGATTGTCGACCCTCGTGGCGCCCGCTGCAATGTTTGCGCGGGAACCGCTGAACAACGACGCCCGTCAATAACGCGCGATGGCTCCGATCATCCGGCTCTCGAGAACGATCGCGGCGTAGTTCGGCGGTCCGTCGATCATCAGCGCAAAGGCGAGCGTATGTCCGCTGCGGCTTCGGCAGTATCCGGCCAGATTCGTGACGTAATCGAGCGTGCCGGTCTTGGCGATGCAGTTGCCGACGGCCGGTGTCTTCAGGCCGATCCCCTGCACGGTGCCGTTCTTACCGACGGTCGGGAGGGAGGCCGCCAGCTCGCCGCCGACCGGGGTGCGCCAAACGTCGCGCAGCAGGTCAACGATTTCGAGCGGCGAGGAGCCGTCGTTTCGGGACAGCCCCGAGCCGTCGAGGATCGTCGGATGCAGTCCGTAGGAAGCGGCGATCGTGCCCCGGATCACGCGGGCACCGGCTGAGATCGTCCCACCGCTTCCGAACAGCACCCCGAGCTGCTTGGTGAACAGCTCGGCGAACAGGTCATCCGAGGGCACGTCCATCAATCGGGTCATGACGGACATCGGTGGTGAGTTGACCATGGCCAGCAGGCGGGCCCGGCTGGGCGTGGCGGCGGTGTGCTTGGCCGCTTTGGCAGCGATATGGCCGCCGTTCATCGTGAGCACGAACTCCTTGACCGCGAACCGCGCCGGGGAGAGACGGTTGGTGGCCGAACCATGGTCGTAATCCAGGGCGCTCAGCTGGCCACCGAAATCGGGCGTGTCCGGCGCGTAATTGGTCATGAGTCCCCCACGTCGGCGGTCGAACAGAGACTCGTCGGCGTAGACGAGCCCGGTGACGCGCCTGATGCCCTGGTGTTGGAGCTGATCGACGAGTTGGGCGGCGGTCGGGCCGTTCCCCTGCTCCCACACCCGATTGAAGGTGGTATCACCGAAGGTGGGATCCCCGCCGCCGCGCAGATAGAGGTTGCCGTGCCAGACGCCATGCACAAGCCGGCCGGTGCCGAGCACCGACGTGTGCAGCCGCGCGTCCGGGCCGAGGATCCGCATCAGCGCTACCGTCGTATACAGCTTCTCCACCGAGGCGGGTGGACGCTTGTCGTTCTTCGACATCGAGAACAGCCGGTCGTTTGCGTTGAGGTCGTAAACGAATCCGCCGCTCTGCCGGCCGGCAGCCCTGAACGCCTTGTCCAGCACTCCCTCGAGCCGCTGCTCGGCCGGGGTGTCGGGCGCCTGTGGGCCCGGATCCGCGTTTGGCCCCGGGGTGGAGCTGTGCGTCCGGCGCTTGGCCGCCGAGGGTCCGAGGACCGATGCGTGCGCGTCCACCTGGTTGTCGTGCTTACTGGTCCGGCTGAAGGAGCCGAAACCAGCCAACGTGATCACGATGACCGCGAGCGCGAAGATCAGGCCTGCGGCGAGCCAGCGTTTCAGGCGAGCTCCAGCTCCTCCACAGTGTGCGGACCCACGCACGCAACCGCCAGGTCATCGGTGATTCCCGCGGCCACGCTCTTGACCTCGTCGAAGGTGACCTTGTCGAGCAGAGTGATCGTCGAATCGGGATCCACGTCCTCGCCGTTGTAGACGATCGTCTGCTGGGCGGCGAAGCGCGCCACGGCACCGCTGTTCTCGAACGCGATCGCCCGGGCCCCAGCCGCGAATGCGCGTGCCCGCTCAACCTCGCCTTCGGTCGGGCCATCTTCGCGGAGCTCTGAGACGATGTCCCTCATCCGCCGGTAGGCCTCCACGCACTTGGCTGACTCGAGACCGGCCGACAGTTGGAGGATCGAGACATCGGCATAAGCATGGGGGTAGGAGCTGACGGAATAAGCCAGCCCACGCTGCTCGCGAATCTCGTCGAACAGCCGCGAGCCCATCGATCCACCCAGCAGCGTCGAGTAGATCCCCAGGGCGGCCCGCTCGCGCGGCTTGGTGACGTCAATCGACGGCCGGTAGCTGAGGCGCAGGTGGGATTGATTCGAATCGCGCTCGCGCACGAGCACGCGGGGCTCAAGCGCCGGGGCGCGAACGTACGGCTCGGGCTCGGGCCTCGCCTCGAAGCGCTCGAACAGCTCCTCGAGCTGGCCGTCCAGTGAGCCGAGGTTTCCGACCGCGAAGGCAGCTCCGCGAGCCGGCGCCCACCGCCGAGCCCGGAACGCGACGATCCCGTCCCGGGTGAATGTATCCCGGATGTGCTCGGCCGGGCCCAGCACGGGGCGCCCCAGGGGGTGGTCTCCGAACACAGCCTCATCGATCAGGTGCTCGGCGATTACCGACGGCTGATCCTCCGAGCGTGCGATCTCCTGGACGACGACACCTCGCTCGCGGTTCATCTCGTCGCCGTCAATCCTCGGCTGGGCGACAAAGTCCGTGAGCAGGTCTGCCGCCTCGAGCCCGCGTTCCGCACGCGCCGTTATATGGAATGCGACCAGGTCGTGGCTTGTGTACGCGTTGAGAACAGCGCCGATCCGCTCGGCCGCCTCGTTGACGGCTCGATAGTTGGGGTACTTGACGCCGCCCTTGAACACGAGGTGCTCGAGAAAATGAGCCATCCCGTTTTCCTCCGCGCGCTCCGTGCGTGCGCCCGCGTCAAACGCGACCAGGAGGGTCAGTGCGCGGGTGCCTTCGACCGCGACCCGATGTAGCCGCAGGCCGTTTGCCAGCGTGGATACGGTGATCGTCGACACGAGGTTTAGAACGGTACCGGCAGGGAAATAGAGGTGGGCCACCGTCCGGCCCCACGCGCCCGGAATTAAGCGTGGCTTTAGGGATTCATCCTGCAAATCGCGTTGCAAGGGCCTTGGAATGGGGCAGTCAAGGCGGTCGCTCGCTACGCTGCGGCGCACCTCATGGCTACTAAATCCAAAACCTTTGACCGGACCCGCCGACGCGCCGCCCAGGCCGCCGCGGCGCATCCCCGGCAGCCCATTGACCGCGCCGCCAGCTCTCACCGGGTAATCGAATTCCGCGGTGTGTCCAAGCTTTACTCGGGTGACGTCGGCCTTGACCAGGCCACGTTCTCGGTCGATCGTGAGGAGTTCGTCTTCCTCGTCGGCTCTACCGGATCGGGCAAATCAACCGTCATGCGCCTGCTGATCAAGGAGCTCGATCCGACGAGCGGGACGATCCGGGTGGCGGGCCACGACCTGTCTGACATCACGCGCAAACGGATCCCGTTCTACCGCCGCAACATCGGAGTCGTGTTCCAGGACTTCAAGCTCCTGCCGAACCGGACCGTGTACGACAACGTCGCCTACGCGCTCCAGGTCACGGGTGGCGGGCGCAAGGAGATCCGGGCCAAGGTGCCCGACATCCTCAGGCTGACCGGTCTCTCGACCAAGCTCCACAACTTCCCGGACCAGCTCTCAGGCGGCGAGCAGCAGCGCGTGTCGATCGCGCGGGCGTTCGTCAACCACCCGCCCCTCCTCTTGGCCGACGAGCCGACGGGCAACCTGGACCCAGAGACGAGCATCGACATCATGCGCCTGCTGTACCGCATCAATCGCACCGGCACCACGGTTCTGGTGGCCACCCACGATCAGACCATGGTGGACAGGATGCGCCGTCGCGTGCTCGAGCTCTCCCGCGGCCGGATCATTCGTGACGAGGCGGCCGGCCTGTACACACGTGATGAGAGCACGCGCGAGTTGGCACAGCGGCTGCGCGCCCCCACAACCCGTCCTCCGGGCCTTTAGCGGTGCGGATCGGTTTCTTCCTCCGCGAGGCGGTGCGGGCGACGCGCCGCAGCGCCGCCCCCAGCTTCGCCGCGCTCGCCACCGTACTGGTGACAATGCTCGTGCTGGGGGTGTTCATCCCCATCGTCCAGGCCACGAACGGCGCCGCCAATAGCGTCCGCAGCCGGGTCGAGGTGGACGTCTACATGAAGACGAGCGCCACCGCCGCCGACGAGGCACGGGTGCGCAAGGAGCTGCTCGCCGTACCGCACGTGAAGTCCTTGCAGTTCGTGTCCAAGGAGCAGGCCTACGCGCAGCAGGCCAAGATCGATCCCCAGGCCTACCAGCTGCTGGGCACCAACCCGCTGCCCGACACGTTCCATGTCATCCCGGACAACCCGTCCAATGTGCTCGCGGTCCGCTCGGCGCTCACGCCCAAGGGCCCCACCGGGCAGGCGGGGACGATCGATGCCTCGATCCAGAGCGTGTCCAACAAGAAGAACGACACGAAGAAGATCCTCGAGGTCACCAACCTGGTGACGATCACCGCCGCGGCGTTGACCGTGCTGCTGACAATCGCCTCGATCCTCCTGATCGCCAACACGATCCGCCTGTCGCTGTACGCGCGGCGCCGGGAGGTGGAGGTGATGAAGCTCGTCGGCGCGACCGACTGGTTCATCCGCTGGCCGTTCGTGATCGAGGGGGTGGTCGTCGGCGCGGCCGGTGCACTGCTGGCCATCGGGGTGCTGGGCCTGGCCAAGGTCCTGCTGCTCGATCCCCTGGCCAATAACTGGACTCTGATCGCCGCTCCGCAGACGATCTCGTTCACCGCCTTGGTGGCTGTGCTCCTGGTTGCCGGCGTGCTCGTCTCGGCGCTGGGCTCGGGCCTCTCGCTGCGCCGCTTCCTGCGCGTATAGCCTGCCCTCAGCGGGGGAGCCACGGTGCGCGTCCGGCCTGCCGTCAGCCGGAGCCTCTGAGGTCCTGCGGCTACCCTCCAGAGCAGGATGTACGGACAACGATCACGTAGTACGCGCGGCGCAGTTCTCGCTGTGGCGGCGGTCATCGCGCTACTCGTCGGGCTCTGGCTCGGGGGTCATCCGACCTGGCTCCCCAGCCCGATCAGAAGCGTCTTCGTTCAGGAGAGCAGCAATGACCGGATCCTGGACGACGTGATGGGCCTCCTGCAGCACAACTACTACCGGCCGATCAACCGGACGCAGCTCATAAACAAGGGTCTGGAGGCGGCGGTCCAGAGTCTCAACGATCCCTACTCGCACTACTTTGATCCCACCGACTACGAGGCGTTTCAGAACCAGTCCAACCCGCACCTGAGCGGTGTGGGGATCGACATTGACCCCGAGGCTCGGGGACTGCGCGTCGTCGACGTGTTCCCGGGCTCCCCCGCGGCCCGGGCCGGAATCGGGCGCGGTGACCTGATCACAGATGTAGGCGCCACCTCGCTGGCCAACCGATCAGCCCAATTCTCGGCCTCCCTGATCAAGGGCCGGGCGGGGACCAAGGTGGTCCTGACCGTGGTCTCGGGGTCCCACAAGCGGGTCGTGTCGGTGATCCGGCAGGACATCACCGTTCCCGTAGCCAGCGGCCAAATCTTCAACTACCACGGCAAAAAGATCGGCGCCGTGGCGCTGACCAGCTTCACCGCTGGATCGGGGTCCGAGGTCCGGGCCCAGGTTGACAAGGTCCTGCACCAAGGCGCGCAGGCGCTGGTCCTCGATCTTCGAGAGAACGGCGGCGGACTGCTCGAGGAGGCGGTCAACGTCGCATCGATCTTCATCCCGGATGGGACGATCGTCTCGACCGACGGGCGTACTCAGCCCCGGCAGGTGTATCTGGCCAAGGGAGACGCAATCTCGACCAAGATCCCGCTCGTGGTGCTGGTGGATCACGGGACGGCGTCAGCGGCCGAGATCGTGACCGGCGCGCTGCAGGACCGCCATCGCGCCGTCGTGGTTGGCACTCACACCTATGGCAAGGGGGTCTTCCAGGAGATCCAACCGCTGCCGAACGGCGGCGCACTCGATTTCACCGTCGGCGAGTACTTCACGCCCAGTGGCCGCAACCTCGGCGGCGGCGGGGTGCGCCGCGGAGCTGGGATCACGCCGAACATCTACGCCAGCACGAACCTACGCTCGAAGACCGACACCGCATTTCGGGTGGCGGAGCGGACCGTAGCCGCCGAGATCAGGTGAGCCAGCCCGCCCGCGACTCGGGCACCGGGGCACAGGTAGCAGTCCTCCGGCGCAAGGGCAAGTTCCTGGTCGCCGAGCCGTTCTTCACGCCCGGCAATCAGATCGTCGTCAGCCGGGACCGCAAGGCGGACGTGGGTGATCTGGTGCTGCTCTCGGCACCCCGGTCGGGATCGGGCGCGGGCCGGCGCGGATCACGCCGGCCGGCGGTCACGCGCCGTCTCGGCAAGCCCGAGGTGGCGCGCGACGTGATCGAGGCGCTGATGATTGACCGCGGTCTGCCGCGAGGGTTCGATCCGGCCGTCGAACACGACGCCCGGGCCGCGGCTGCGGAACCGGCGGACCTGACCGGTCGCCGGGATCTCCGCGACCGGCCCACTTACACGATCGATCCGGCCAGCGCCCGCGACTTCGATGACGCGATTTCGGCCGAGGCGCTCGCCGACGGGTCCTGGCGGGTGTGGGTGCACATCGCTGACGTCGCCGCCTTCGTCACCCCTCGCTCATCGATCGACCGTGAGGCGTACCGGCGGAGCACGAGCGTGTACGTGCCGGGGGCCGTCGAGCCGATGCTGCCGCCTCAGCTCTCAAACGACGTCTGCTCGCTCGTCGAAGGTCAGGACCGGCTCACGGTCACGGTTGAGATGACTGTGAGTCCGGGCGGTCAGGTGCGGGGCGCCTCGATGTACCGCTCGGTGATCCGCTCGATGCAGCGGTTGGACTATGACCGTGTGGACCGGATCTTCGCCGACGCCGAGCGCGCCTCTGAGCCTTGGGGGGAGCCGCTGGCGGCCGCGCGGGCGGCGGCTTCTGCTCTGGCCGCGCGACGGGAGAGCCATGCGGTCGTACTTGACTCGACCGAGCCGGACTTCCACTTCGATCGCGATGGCAATCTCCACGGGGCTGAGCTGGTGGCCCAGACCGAGTCACACCGGCTGATCGAGCATCTGATGATCGCCGCCAACGAGCAGGTCGCCGGATTCCTCGCCGAACGCAAGATCCCGACGCTGTACCGCGTGCACGAACGGCCGGAGGCGACGGCGGTGAAGCGGCTGATCGAGCAACTCGCCTCGCTCGGAGTCCCGACTCCGCCGGTCCCCGGCGGCCATCTGACCTCACAGCAGGCCGCCGACGTGGTCAGCGAGGCCTCGGCACTGGTGTCGAACTGGGTCACCCGGACGGGCCATGGAGGGCGGGCGCTCAATCGCCTCGTCCTGCGCTCCCTCAAGCAGGCCTACTACGACCCCCGCAACCTGGGCCACGCCGGGCTGGCCTCGACCCAGTACTGCCATTTCACCTCGCCGATACGTCGCTATCCGGACCTCATCTGCCACCGCGGCTTGCTCTCGGCCGTCGCCGGCGAGCCGGCTCCGGACGCGGCGTGGGTGGCCAGCTCGGGGCCATGGACATCGACCCGCGAGCGCGCAGCCATGACGATCGAGCGGGACGCGGACGACGTAGCCCGCTGCTTCCTGCTCGAACGTGAGTTGAGGACGCTGGGCGAGCGTGATATCCGGTTCGAGGGTGAGGTGGTGGGTCTGATCGGCGCCGGCGCGTTCGTGGACTTCGGTGAGCATCTCCAGTTCGAGGGCATGCTGCCGGTGCGGCGGCTGCGCGGTGACTGGTGGGAGCTCAATGAGGAGGGGACGGTGCTGGTGGGCACGCGCAATGGCGGCGCGATCAGGCTGGGCGACCCAATTTCCGTGCAGGTGGGCCGAATCGATGCTCCGCGGGGTAGGGTGGATCTGCTGCCCGCGGGTGCGGGCGAGGAGTGATGGGCGCTATGGCCAAGGGAAGAAAACGCAAAGTCTCCGCCGGAGACGTCGCCTCCAACCGGCAGGCCTCATACCGCTACAACCTGCTCGAGCGTTTCGAGTGCGGGATCGTGCTCACCGGGACGGAGGTCAAGTCACTGCGCGAGGGCAAGGCCCAGCTCAAGGACGCCTACGCGACGGTGCGGGACGGCGAGGTTTGGTTGATCGGGGTCTACATCCCGCCCTACGGTCCCGCTGCGCATGACAACCATGACCCAGAGCGCCCGCGCAAGCTGCTCCTACACCGCGGAGAGATCGAGCGCCTGACGGCTCGGACGCAGGAGCGGGGGCTGACCCTCGTGCCGACACGGATGTACTTCTCGGGCACCCGTTCTCGAGCCAAGGTCGAGATCGCGCTGGCCAAGGGCAAGGACCTGTACGACAAGCGCGACTCGATCCGCAAGCGAGAGATGGCGCGCGACGTGCAGCGGGAGCTGCGCGAGGTCGGGCGCTGACGCGCGGGGCGCGGGCGCTACTGGATAGTCCGGGCCAGGTGCGTGGCGTCCATGCCCACCACCAGCAGCGCAATCAGTGACAGGTACACAGCCGCGACGATCACCCGGTCGCGCGGGCGGACCTTGTAGTACGCCAGTTGCTCGACGCCGCCGGAGCGGCGGAGCTTCCAGCGCTTGTAGGTCTCGAACGCCGCCAGTACGGCGATGATCAGGATGACCGGATTGGGGAACAGCACCGCCAGCACGATCATGGCGATCAGGCCGATGCCCCACATCCAGGGTGTCATGGCGGCCATCGCGCGCCCGCCGTCGAGCGGCACAACTGGGAGCAGGTTGAAGAGGTTGAGGAAGAAGCCGGTGAAGGCGAGCGCGCGCCAGATGTCGTTGCCCGTGACCTGCCAGACCACGATGCAGGCGGCGGCTCCGATCGAACCCAGGATCGGGCCAGCCAGGCCTACGCGCGCCTCGGCCACCGCGTTGTCACCCAGTGAGCGCGCACTGATCAGGGCACCCAGGAACGGGATGAACATCGGCGCGCTGGCCTTGATCCCCTCGCGCCGCAGGGCGATCACATGCCCCATCTCGTGTACGAGCAGCAGCACGACGAACCCGAGCGCGAACGGGAACCCCCAGATCGTCGCGTAGGCCACGACCGAGACCAGCATCGTGCCCGAGGTGGCCAGAAGCTTGACCTTCGGCAGCAACAGGAGGATCGACTTGACCTTGGCCAGGAAGGCCAGGATCGCCGCGCCGATCGGCGCCAGGCGCCGCTTGACCCACGACTCCCGGGGGCGCTGGGAGAACGCGTCATTGGCTTCGGGTTCGGGCCCGAAACGAGGTGGCGGCTCGTAGTGGACGGGCGCCGGGGGCGCCGGGGGCGCCGGCGGCGCTGGCGGCCGGCTCGGCTCCGGAAGCGTGGGGATGCTGGGTTTCATCGTTGGTATTGATTCTCGCAGGCGCTCTGCGGTATTCAGGCCGGTCTTATCTCATCCTTCATGTTGGGTCCGTCCGCGCCCCGGCGAGGCGGCGTTTCGGTCCCCAGCCTGGGGAGCGTTCACGGTTATCCACCTATAGGGGGGATAACCGTGAGGCCTTCGTGGTGGACGGCCGCGGGAAGGCGGCCTTCGGCCTCAGCCCGGGACCCTTGAACGAAACACATGTATGTCATGGAAAGCGTTCAAGGCTCAGTTCTCCCGGGGCCAAGCTGGGTCCCGCCGGGTGGCGAGGCAGGCCGCTTTGGTCCCCGTCCGGTCCGCGTTGGTCCCGCCCGATCGGCTTTGGCCCCGGTTCTATACTGGTAGACATAGAAATACCCCCGGGGACGACAGGCTTCGACGTGGTCGGTTCGTGGGGGTGGTTGCGAGTCGAGGTCCCGGGTGGCCTCGTAAAACTCCCGGGAAAAAAATAAGTGCGGACTCTCACGAGTTCGCGCTCGCCGCTTAGTCACTGACTAGGCCGTGAGCGCTCCTGGTCTCTTAGCTTGCCTGCGGCGGAGCTACCGGGATCAACTAGCAGGCTCGCTCGGTAAGGCCCGCTCCGGCCAAACCCGGGGACATTCTTTCGGAGCTGGTCTCCCACAACCCCGCCGGCGTGGCGAGTGGGAGACGAGATCAGAGCGCCGGATACGCTCGTAGACATCACCCTTTACGCGACCGCGGACGCGGGTTCAATTCCCGCCGTCTCCACCTTTCAATGAGTCCGAACCGCCCTCGAAACCAACGGGGGCGGTTCTTCTTTGAGGGTTCGGGGACGCGTTTGGTTGGCGGGCGCCAGGGGTCAGACTGTGAACGACCGCCGGGCCAGGTGTGGGTCGACGCCAGCTGGGTTGACTCCTCGGACCAGGAACGTGTAGTGGCCGGACACGAGATGCGAGTAGCGCTTTGGCGGCCGGCACGAGCCGAACACGCTGTGCTTCCGCTTCCCCGGACCAATCAGCCGGCACTGGAAGCCCGACGCCGCGTGAGCTCGGAACGAGAAGACGGCCGTGCGCTGCTTTGCGTTGAGCCTCACCTTTCTGAGCGTCGTGTGCGACGGAAGCGGTCTATGGGTCGCGTATAGCGACACGGTGTTGCTTGGAGTGTTCGCGGTCGCGAACATCTGTCCGTTGGGGCTGAACGCGATTGCGTCTGGTCCCTTTCCGGTGCTGAACGGCGAGCCGGCCACCTGGGTCAGCACGTGAGTGCTCGGATCGACCGCGTACACCGAGGCTGTGTTGTTGCCGCTGTTGGCGGTCGCGAGCGTCGTCCCCGCTGGACTGAACGCCACCGATGCGGGGTGGCTGTGGACTCCAGTGCTGAACGGCGAGCTGGCCAGCTGAGTCAGCGCGTGAGTGCTCGGATCGACCGAGAACAGCGAGGTGTCGCCGCTGCCGCCTTGGATGCCGACATTGGCAGTCGCAAGGAGGTCCCCGAGCCGACCGAACGCCACGGAACTAGGTCCGATGCCGGTGGCATACGGCGAGCCGGCCGCTTGGCTCACCATGTGCGTTGTGGGATCGACCGAGAAGACCGACACGGTGTTGTCGAACGAATTGGCGCTCGCAAGCGTCCTTCCATCCGCACTGAAGGCGACCGAGACCGGGGAAACGCCGCTCGTCAGCGGTGAGCCCGGGACCTCCCGCAGCGCATGAGTGCCCGGGTTGACCGAGAACACCGAGATCGACCCCGGCGCCTGATTCCGCTCGTCCGCATAGGAGGCCGCAAGCAAGCCTCCGTCCGGACTGAACGCAACCGAGAACGCGGTGTCAAACGGTGAAAACATCTGATGCCCGATCCGTTTAAGGGCGTGCGACTGGGGGTTGACCGTGAACACCGAGATGCCGCCCCCATTGCTGCTGGCTGCCGCGAGCAATCTGCCGTTTGGACTGAACACGGCCGAATCCGGGCTGGCGGAGTCGGCAAACGGCGATCCCTGAACCTCTCGCAGGCGGTATGTGCTCGGATCGACGGAGAAGATCGATACGCTCGCCAAGTTGGCTGTGGCGAGCAGGCGTCCGGACGGGCTGAACGCCACCGAGAACGGCCCGGCATCAGTCGCAAACGGCGAACCGTGCACGGGAATGAACGCTGGCGATGCCGATGCGACGGCGGCACAAGCAAGGCCGAGCATGCAGACCACGCCGCTGATTGCGCCCATACGGAGCCGGGCGGTCGGACCGTGCGCTGCGGATGGTGGCGTGGCACTTCCGCGCGTTGACGACGTAACCCAGACCTGCCTGCCCGCAAACGAACCCATAGTGCTCCTACTCGACGGCGCGGCCGCGCAAAACCCAGACCAAGCTCGTCCAGCCGGGAGCGCGTGTCACCGACGCTGGGGCACGAAGGGAACTCCAGTCCCCAATCTTCTAATTCTCAGCATACAGCGCCGTTGCAGGCTCAGGAACAGCGGTCAGCGTCCGATGCATCTTCGTGAGCGCGAGGCGCTGCCTCCCTTTCACCGTGCCGAGGGGGATCCCCAGCTTGGCGGCGATCTCGGTCTGGGTCAGTCCCTTGAAGTAGGCGAGCTCGATCACCCGGCGCTGGTTCGTCGGAAGCCCGACCACCAGTTGGCGAGTGTCCCGGTTCTCCTCGAGGATCGCCACGTGCCGGTCCGTGCGTTCGTCCGCTTCCAGCCATCCGACGGGCGCGCTGTCGATCTCGAGCGCGTTCTCGTGTCGGGCTTCCCGCCGCAGCCAGTCGATGCTGCGGTTGCGCACCATGCCGAGCAACCACCCGGTCACCGTGCCGCGTCCGCTGTCGTACTTCTCGGCGCTTCGCCATAGGCCGAGAAAGGCATCCTGGGTGGCTTCTTCGGCGGCTCGCCGGCTACCTGTCACACGCATCGCGAGCCCGAAAACGTGGGCGCTGTGACGATCGTAGATCGCCTCGAAGGCTCGGACGTCACCGCCGGAGATGCGAGCCATCAACTCCGGATCCTCAAGTGTGCTGGCACGGGAGATGATCACTCAGAGACACTGTAGAGCATCTGTATAGAATTTGTATAAGGATCGTATAGATCGGGTACGCTCCCCCCATGGTTGAGCGTGGGCGTCTGCGAATCGGAGAGCTGAGCAAGCGGGTCGGCGAGAGCCCAGAGCTCTTGCGCGCCTGGGAAGCCCGCTACGGGTTGGTGAGCCCGGAGCGGACTGCGGGTGGCCTGCGCCTCTATTCCGAGCAGGACGAACGACGCGTACGCGTGATGCGCCACTACATCGACGCCGGGCTCTCTGCCTCAGAGGCAGCCCGGCTGGCAAAGCGCGCCGACGATCCTCAGCCCGAGGCGGAGCTTCCGGCGCTGACTGGCCTGGGAACCGAGCTCGACCAGAGTTTCGAGGCGCTTGACGAGGAGGGCGCCCAAGTCATTCTGGATCGGATCCTGATCGCCTCCGGGCTCCGCCAGGCGCTCTCGGCCGTGATCCTGCCCTGCCTCCACCGGCTGGGACAGCTCTGGGCGTCGGGCCAGATAAGCGTTGCCGAGGAGCATTTTGCGAGCAACGTCATCGGTGGCCGTTTGCGCAGCCTGGCCCGAGGGTGGGGGCAAGGTGTGGGACCGATGGCGATTCTCGCCTGTCCGCCCGGCGAGCGGCACGACCTCGGACTCTTGGCCTTCGGTCTTGCGCTGCGCGAGCGCGGCTGGCGGATCACCTATCTGGGCGCTGACACTCCGCTGGGTGACATCACCGCGACGGTCGACGAGCTGGCCCCCGCGATCGTCGTCCTCGCCGCCGTGACCGCCGAGCGGTTCAACGACAGCGCCGATGAGATCCGCACACTCGCCGCTCATGCACGTGTCGGGCTCGGCGGCGCCGGCGCCTCGGCCGCTCTGGCCGACAGGCTGAACGCCGAATCGCTCGCCGGTGACCTCCTCGAAGTGTCCGACGCGCTCGCGCCCTGAGATCGGCGAGTCGCTTCCCCGTCATCCGTCCCGGAACACCCGCTTGAGCGTTGCCCGGAAGTCCGACAGGCTCGTGTCGACGTGCGCGGTCGGGTGCTGTGTGGTCAGGCTGAGCAGCCCTGCGTTGCGCTTCGCGGGCAGATACGCGAACGCGTGGAACACGTTGATCTGCAGCCCGTCATCGCTCGACCGGGTGCCGCTGATCGTCTTGATCGGCGCGTAACTGCCATCGGCGGCGACGTAGTCCACCTCGTCGCTACCCGCGAAACGGATCTTGATCGCGGCCCGGCCCTCCACGATCGTCCGCCCGTCGACCCGGGCAGCGCCGGACGCGAGCTTTGCGCGCAGGCTGCGGATGTACTGGGACATGAACGGCTCGAATAGGCGGGCCTCCTGGGCCGGCGTCAGCGTTCGAACGCCGGGCTGCGGCTTCGGCTTCGGGGTCGCGGGGTCGTAGATCGTGTTATTGGCCGGGTCATAGGTTTGCTCGCCGATCCCGATGCCGTAGACCCCTTCGGTGCCCGGCGGTGTTCCCGGGAGCTTCTTGTCCAGGATGCGCGTGCGGTAGGGCGGCGAGAGCTGTTCGTAGACGTCCTGTTCCCAGATGTAGGTTGGGTGTCCAGCGGTGATCTGGGTCGTGGTGCTGTCGATGTGCAGGATCGATGCGGCCGGCGCCGTGAGCGCCCGCAGCGCGCCGCTGATGGTCTTCGCTGAGGCCGTCTGCACCGCGGGCGTGCCCCCGTCGAGGGCGACCGCAATCACGGCCACCGCGACGGCGGCAGCGAGGCTCGCGGCGGTGACGCTGACCCACCCCCTCGCGATCAGCCTGATGCCCGCGAGCCTCGACGTCCGCCCCGCGGGCGCCACGTCCTCGGCGATGAGCAGCGCAACGCGCTCCCGCGCCGAAGCGGTGTCAAGCTCCGCCGCGAGCCGCTCCTGATCGACCGGATCGGCTTGCTCCAGCAGCGCGACCGCGGCACTTACATTGTTCGAGCGGTTCATGAGCGGGACTCCTCGGAGGTCGAAGGTTCGGACGGTGATGGTGCGTTCAGTGCCTGCGCGAACCGGGCGCGTGCCCGGTGCAGCCGGACCGCGAACGTGCCGGGCGAGCACCCAAGCGCCGCTGCGGCGCGGCGACCGCTCAGCCCATCCCAGCTGGTGAGCAGCAGGATCTCGCGGTCACGGTCGCTCAGCCGCTCGAGCGCGGCGCGCGCCGCGGCGGCGTTCGCGGCTGACTCGTCACTGCGCTCGTGAAGGCACGCCGCTGCGGGTTGCTGATCGATCACGCTGCGCTCCGCGGCAACCCGCGCGGCCAGCCGGTCGCGACGGCGGGCAGAGCGCGACGCGTTGTAGGTCACGTTTCTGGCGATCGCGAGCAGCCACGGCAGCTGATCCGACGGAGCGTCGTCGAAGCGCCGCCACGCGACCAGAAACGCCTCGGCAGCCACATCCTCGGCCGCTGGACGATCCGGCAGGCGCCGAAGCGCATACGCCAGCACGTGCGGATAGTGGACCTCGAAGCACGCCGCGAACCGGCGGTCGCGATCGGAGGCGCCAGCATTCGACGGTCGGGGCGAAGCCACGGCAGCGCCCTCGGTCCCGTCCGTCGGCACCTGCGTGTCTGTGTGAGTCATGACCCCATATGTCCGAGTCCGGTCCGAGATTACGGCCAGTCAGCGTGGTGTAGCTTCGGCGCATGACCCAAGGCAATATCTCCCCAATCCAAACGGCGCCGGACCCGATCGATCCGGGCGTGCGCATCGGCCACGTGCATCTGAGGACCGCCGACATCGACCGGGTCCGTGACTTCTACGTCGGCGTGCTCGGCTTTGACGTCGTCGCCGAAGCGCGCAACGTGCCCGGGTGGGGCACGACGGGCGACATCCTGTTCGTGTCCGCCGGCGGCTATCACCACCACCTCGGCTTCAACACCTGGAAGTCGGCCGGTGGGGACCCACAGCCTGACGGTGTCACCGGGTTGCACCATGTGGCGCTCAATTACCCCACCCGCGGTGGACTGGCCGACGCGGTCCGGCGGCTACAGCGAGCCGGTGTCCCTCTCCGGCAGCTTTCAGACCACGGCACCCACGAAGCCGTCTATCTCTCCGATCCGGACGGCAATGATCTCGAGCTGGCCTGGGACAGGCCGATCGAGCATTGGCCCCGGGCTGAGGGTGGCGGTCTCGTGCCGGTCTTTGATGACCTCGACCTTGACGACCTCCTATCAGAGCCCGAACCGAGCATCACCTGAGATGGGAGACCGCCACGGACCCGCGCGTCCCGCGGGGTTCAGGGGGTCCAGTTCTCCGCCAGTGGGGTTAGCTGGAGCTCGTGTGTCGCGGAGCGTGCGTCCTGGTTGGCGAGGAAGAGGACGGCTTCGGCGATCTTGCGTGGGTCGGCTAGCGATTCGGGGGTGGCACCGGCGCGTGTGGAGCCGTCCAGCGGCTGGATGCCCGCGTCGACGATCAGCAGCGCGACCTGGATGCCCTGGGGGCGCAGTTCGAGCGCGGCGGCGTTGGTGATCGCTCGCACTCCGAACGATCCTGCCGCCCACAGCCCGCGGCCGGGCATCGCGCGCCGCGTGGAGCCGCCGGTGACCTGCACCAGGGTGGCCGGCTGATCCTGCGCGATCGCGAAGCGTCCGCTGGCGGACAGGAACGCGAACGCGGCGCGGGCTGGGGCTGCAGCCCAGGACTCAAAGCCGCCCAGGTCGGCGTCTGCGATCGGGCCCCCGCCGAATGGTCCGCTGCGCTCGCCGCCGTACGCGGCGGCCGCGTTTAGGACGAGCTCGATCGGGCCATGTGCCGCGGCGGCCTGTTCCAGTACGTCGTACACGCTTGCGGGGTCGGTCACGTCGGCTTTCAGCGCGAGCGCGCCGGCGGCGTTGACGCCGTCCAGGGTGTTTTGTGACCGCGCCGCTCCCGTCACTGCCCATCCGTCGCTGACCAGCAGTTCGATCACCGCGCGGCCCAAGTTGCGCGCTCCGAACACCACCGCACTTCGCTGCTTACCTGGCGTCTCGCTCATCGAATCGCTCGATTCCGTCGGGAATGATGGTCCAAAGGATCGCTACCCGAGCGGCGAGAGTCCAGACTTGTCATCAGGCTCGCCGTAGGGGTCGGCCCCGATCCCGCCAGGATTTGGGAAGATTGCGCTGCCGGGTGGTGTATCAACCCAGTATCGAGGGGGGAACAGTGCGGAGAAGCAGCCGGAGAGGCAGGTTGTGGGTCGGCCTAGCAGGGGTGTTGCTCCTGTGTCTGGCGGCTGTTCCCGCGGACGCCGCGAAGCATGCGAAGCACGCGAGACCGGCACTGTCAATCTCGGTCCTCTCGGGCCGTGCCGATCTCGTCAGCGGCGGCTCCGCACTGGTGGCGATCAACCTGCCCCGCTCTGACAGGCGGCAGGTCAAGGTCACGCTCGGCGGCAGGAACGTGAAGCGGGATTTCGCAACCCGGCGGGACGGCCACTTCGAGGGCCTGGTGACCGGGCTCGCCGTCGGGCGAAACGTGCTGCAGGCGAAGCTGCGCAGTGGCTGGGCGGCGCGGATCACGCTGGTCAACCATGCAATCGGCGGACCTGTGTTCTCAGGGCCACAGCTCGAGCCATGGATCTGCGAGCCGGGAGCGCTCGACCCGAAGTGCAATCAGGCGGCGACTTTCAACTACGTCTACATGTCGACCAATCCGACCAAGCAGGGCTTCCAGCCTTATGACCCGTCCAACCCACCGTCTGATGTCGCCCAAACGAAGACGGACCAGGGCATCACGGTGCCGTTCATCGTGCGCACTGAGACCGGCTACATGGACCGTGACCAGTACCAGATCTCCGTTCTCTATCAGCCCGGCAAGCCGTGGAGCGCGGTCGCTCCCCAGCCTCAGTTCGATCACAAGCTGCTGATCGTGCACGGGGCTTCGTGCGGGGTCAACCACAACACGGGCACCGCACCGAAGACAACGGGCGACGCCGCGGGCGATTACGCACTCGGCAAGGGATTCATGACGATGTCGACCGCACTCGACAACAGCGGCCACAACTGCGACCTCCCACTTCAGGCTGAGTCACTGGTCATGGCCAAGGAGCACGTCATCAAGTCCTACGGCACCCTTCGGTACACGATCGGCACCGGATGCTCGGGCGGCTCGCTGGCGCAGCAATGGATCGCGAACGCCTACCCCGGCGTCTACCAGGGAATCCTGCCGACGTGCTCATTCCCCGACGCATGGAGCACCGCATCACAGTTCCTGGACTACCACATCCTGCTGGCGTACTTCACGCACATCTCGAAGTGGGGGCTTGGGGTCGTGTGGACCCCATCCCAGATGGGAGACGTCCTGGGCGGCCCCGACGGCGTCCAGAACGCCGGCGTCTCAGACGCGGCCCAGTTCCACGTCGCTGTCCCCACTGACCCGTGCTCCGGCACCACCAGCGCTGATCGCTACAACCCACTGACGAACCCAGGAGGCGTCCGCTGCACGATCCAGGACGCAGCCATCAACGTCTTCGGGCCGGAGCCGAAGGCGCTCTGGTCCGCTAACGAAAAGAAGGTCGGCCACGGGTTCGTGCGACCGCCGATCGACAACGTCGGTGTTGAGTACGGGCTCGGCGCGCTGAAGAGCGGCGAGATCACCCCGGCTGATTTCGCGGACCTCAATGCAAAGATCGGCGGCCTTGACATCGACACCAACCCGATCGCGGCCCGTAGCAACGGCGCCTCGCCGGCGCTGGCGAGGGCCTACCGCAGCGGGATGATCAACGAGGCCAACAACCTCAACCAGACCGCGATCATTGACTGCCGCGGCCCCAACCCGGGGCTCTTCCACGACGCGTATCGCGCATTCGCCGTCCGTGCTCGCCTCGACCGCGCGCACGGCACCCACGCCAATCAGCTGATTTGGGAGGGCCCCGTCCCGCTGACTGCCGACAAGAGCTGCGAGCTGAACAGCTTCATCGCGATGGATCGCTGGCTCACAGCGGTCGAGCGGGATCACAGCCGCAAGGCCCTGCCGCAAAAGATCATTGTCGACAAGCCCTCAGATCTCACCGACGAGTGCTGGGACGGAGTCGGAAACAAGCTCTCGAGCAGCCTGTGCCCAGCCGGCGTGGTGAACGTCGAGGGCACGCCGCGGACCGTGGCGGGCGACGAGATCACCACTGACGCGAACAAGTGCCAGCTGAAACCGCTGGCCCGCACCGACTATCCCGGCATCACGTTCACGAGCGCCGAGTGGACCGAACTCCAGAAGACGTTCCCGACGGGCGTTTGCAATTACGCCAAGCCAGGTGTTGACCAGCAGCCGACGGTCCCGTGGCTGACTTACCAGAACGCGAAGGGACACGTGATCTACGGCGGCAAACCGCTGGGCAATCCGCCCGTGTCGCGCGAGTTTCAGGTCACCAGACGGGGCGGGGGATAGGCGCACCTCGGAAGGGTAGGTTTCGCTCATGGCGCTCGACGAGAAACCAGAGGTCGTGATCCCGGACGGGTCACCGTCGTACCAGCTCGAGCTCGAGGACCTCGTCATCGGTGACGGTGATGAGGCCGTGGCGGGCGGGGTGGTCGAGGTCCACTACGTAGGCGTGTCTTGGAAGACGCGCCAGCAGTTCGACGCATCCTGGGACCGAGGGGACACGTTCAAGTTCCGGCTCGGCAAGGGAGAGGTGATCGCCGGCTGGGACCAGGGAGTCGCCGGTATGAGGGTGGGGGGGCGGCGCCGGATCACGATCCCACCGATGCTGGGCTACGGCAAGCGGGGCGCGGGCCGGGTGATCGGACCCGACGAGACGCTGGTGTTCGTGGTGGATCTCATCGCCCTGCGCTGAGATCAGTTTTTGAGGACCCCCCTCTTGTAAACACGCCATCCGGCCGATAGGCGGGGCACGCGGCTTTATCGCCGTCCCCTAGACGCAGGAGTTCGTCGAGTCCGAGATGCGTTTCTCCCGCCACGCCTGGTGGCTGTATCTGGCGCTGATGGCGCCTGTCTCGGTGGCGTATCTGGCCGGTCCGCTCAACGCGGGACCGGTGTTCAACGTGATCGGCTTCAGCGCCTGCGCGGCGATAGTCGTGGGCGTCCGCATCCATCGGCCGGCCGCTCGCCGCGCGTGGTACCTGCTCGCGCTGGGTCAGTTCCTGTTCGTGACCGGGGACGTGATCGCATACAACTACAAGGCGTTCTTCGGCACCCAGCTGCCGTTTCCATCGGTTGCCGACCCGTTCTACCTGCTGGTGTATCCGGTGACGGTCGCGGGCTTGTTGCTCCTGATCAGGCGCCGTAACCCGGGCCGAGACTGGGCCAGCCTGGTCGACTCGCTGATCGTCACTATCGGCCTGGCCCTGCTGTCATGGGTGTTCCTGATCGCGCCGTATGCGCACGATTCCACGCTTCATCTGGGCACCAAATTGGTGTCGATCGCGTATCCGCTCGGGGACATCCTGATGCTGGGTGTAGCGGTACGGATGGCAGTCGGCGGTGGCCGTCGCAGCCCGGCCTACAGCCTCTTGATCGCCGCGATCTGCGCCGTCCTGATCACCGATTCGGTGTATGGCTGGATTCTGCTGCACGGCACGTACCACCCCGGCGATCCACTCGACGGTGGTTGGATTTTGTATTACGTGCTGTGGGGGGCCGCGGCGCTGCATCCCTCTATGACCACCGTCTCCGACGCCACGGTGGACCGGGTGAAGCTAGGCCGGGGCCGGATTTTTGGTATTGCCGCAGCGGCCCTCATCGCCCCCGTGATCGAGCTGGTCAGCGCCTCCAAGCACGGCGGCATTGACGTGGTCATCGTCGGCAGCGCGGCGATCGTGATGTTTGCTCTCGTCGTCCTGCGGATGGTGGGTCTCGCGCGTGACCTGGAGGTCACCGCGGAACGAGAGCGGACGATGCGCCAGGCGGGCAGTGCTCTGGTCACGGCCACCAGCGCAGCCGAGATCATGGCCGCCGCCTACGACGCTGCCACCTTGCTCGCCCGTCCCGATGCTCAGCCGACGGTGCTGGGGATCGAGCAGGCCGCCGCTCAAAGCTGGCTGGTCGGAGCTGACCCGCGAGGCGGGCACGACGAGCTCAGGTTTCCGCTGGACTCGCTACCCCAGGAGCTCGTGAATCAGCTGACCCGGCGCACGCCGGCCGATATTCCCAGGGGCTACTCGGCGCTCGGCCCGGAGCTGGATGCCGTCGCGACGCTCGCAATCCCGATAATCGCCCAGGGCCGGCTCGCCGGCGTGATCGCGCTGCCCAAGGCAGCGGCCAGCTCGACCGCTATCAGAGCGGCGTTCGAGTCGCTCGCGGCCCAGGTGGGGAACGCACTCGACAGCGCCGCGCTGACCGAAGATATGACCCGCGACGAGAGCGAGTTGCGCTTCCGCGCGCTCGTGCAGCACTCCACCGACGTGATCTTTGTGCTGGCCCCGGATACGACCGTGAGCTACGTGAGCCCATCGATCCAGGAGATTCTCGGCTACGACGCATCGGAACTGATCGGCGGACGGCTGTCAGACCACATCCCCGACGAAGACCGTGCGCTGGTTGAGCCGGTCGTGGTGGGGCTCCTGTCACGCGGATCCGAAACCTCCGAGGCGCTCGAGTTTCGCATTCGGCATCGCGACGGCCGTCTGCTCCATGCCGAGTGCCTGGTGACCAACCTGCTTGACAACCCGGCTGTGGGCGGGATCGTCGTCAACCTGCGTGACGTGACCGAACGCAAGCAGTTCGAGGAGCAGCTCACCCACCAGGCCTTCCATGACCCGGTCACGGACCTGGCCAACCGCGCGTTGTTCCGCGATCGCGTCGGGCACGCGCTCAGTCGCCGGCCTAATCAAAGCGAGCCCCTGGCTGTGCTGTTCCTCGACCTCGATGATTTCAAGAACGTCAACGACACCGTCGGGCATGTGGCGGGGGACATCCTGCTGCAGATGATTTCGGCGGCCATTGGTCCTGAGCTTCGTGCCGGCGATACGGTGGCGAGATTGGGGGGTGACGAGTTCGCGGTCCTGCTCGAGGACATCGACCATGAGACCGGAGTCTCGGAGATCGTCGAGCGCCTGCTCCGGACGATCAAGGCTCCCCGCATGCTGGATCACCGCGAGGTCGCCGTCCAATGCAGCATCGGGATTGCGGTTGCCCACTCGGGTGGCGGTGCCAAGGCTGTGACAACCGTCGACGAGCTGCTTCGCAACGCAGACGTTGCGATGTACCAGGCCAAGGCCGCCGGCGGTGACACGTATCGATATTTCAAGCCTGAGATGCAGGCCGCCGTGGTCGAGGCGCTCGAGCTGAGAGCGGACCTGAAGGCGGCGATCGAGGCTGATGAGCTGACGCTCGCATACCAGCCTATCTTCGACCTCCGGACCGACGAGATCAGCGGTTACGAGGCCTTGCTGCGCTGGCAGCACGCGCGGCGCGGGACGGTCTCCCCGGCCACCTTCATCCCTGTGGCCGAAGCCACCGGCCTCATCATCCCGCTGGGGCGTTGGGTGCTGGACCGGGCGTGCCGGGACGCCATCACGTTCCAGCGGGCCACCCCCGGGGCCAGATCGCGCGCCGTGTCGGTCAACGTCTCGGCGCGGCAGATGCAACGCCCCGAGATCGTGGACGAAGTGCGGAGCGCCCTTCGATCAAGCGGACTAGAGCCCAGCTGCCTGGTGCTCGAGATAACCGAGAGCCTGATGATCGAGGACCTTGACCTCGCGATCGAGCGGCTGGCCGCGCTGCGGGCCCTCGGCGTGCTGGTGGCACTCGATGATTTCGGAACCGGTTACTCCTCGTTGAACTACATCCGCCGCCTCCCGATCAACATTCTCAAGATCGACAAGCACTTCATTGACAGCGTCGACCGCGGAGACAAGGACAGCGAGCTCACGGCAGCGATCATCGATATCGCACGGGTGATCAGCCTGCGCTGCGTCGCCGAGGGGGTGGAGCGGCCCGAGCAAGCCGACCGGCTCAGAGAACTCGGCTGCGGCTATGCCCAGGGTTTCCTGCTCGCGCGGCCGATGACAGGTGCCGCCCTGCAGGAGCTCCTCCGGGCGCGGGCCCACGAGCTCGCCGGCGTCAACTGAGCGGCGCTGCTTAGGCCCCTGGCGGTCGCCCGTGTAGTCACTCTTCGCGAGAGCCCCGGCCGGCATTAGGGACGGACGGGCTGGACCTGCCATCCTCAATCGGATGATCGAAGACGAGGCTCGGCCTGTTGAGGGTGATGTAGACCGCGCGCGCCTGTCATTGGCTGTCGGGTGCACGTTTGGTTTGAGCTCCGTTCAGCCGGTCGAGGCGATCATGCAGGTGGCGCCCCGTCCCCAACCGGATCTGTCGATTCGCAGTGAGCGCTGGGACGCTGAGGCGTCCCACCACTGCTACGTCGACGGTTTCGGGAATCGCTGCGAGCGTTTCAAGCTTCCCGCCGGTGCTACGAGCATCGTGTATGAGGCCCACCTGATGCTCGAGCGCCCGGCCGATGTGATCAAGCCAGACGCGCCCGAGGTTCCGGTCGCGCAGCTGCCCGACGAAGTTGTGAGCTTCGTAATGCCCAGCCGGTTCTGCCTGCCGGACGAGCTCGGCCACGAGGCCTGGCAGCGGTTTGGCGGCCTCACGCCCGGTTGGTCACGGGTTCAGGCGATCGTTGACTTCGTCCATGGCCACCTGGAGTTCATGCCCGGCGCGTCAAATCCATGGACCACGGCTGCCGACGCGTACCGAGCCGGACAGGGGGTGTGTCGTGACTTCGCGCACCTGGCGATCACCTTCTGCCGGGCTCTGAACATCCCAGCCCGCTACGTGTTTGGCTACATCCCGGACATCGACGTGCCGCCACCGGCCCAGCCGATGGACTTCGCCGCCTGGTGCGAGGTCTACCTGGACGGTCGCTGGCATACCTTCGACGCTCGAAACAACACGCCGAGGGTCGGGCGAGTGGTCGTCGGCCGGGGCCGAGACGCGGTCGACGTCGCGCTGCTTACGTCGTTCGGACCGCTCACGCTGACCGACTTCGAGGTCCGCGCTGATCGCCTCATGGGCGATGTGTTGACCTGACGGCTGGCGCGCTCATAGGATCGCGATGCGAGGGGCCGGACCGCTCGTGGCGCAGGATCGGGGATACCAACCTAGGAGTCGAACATGCGGACGTTGATGAAGGTCCAGATCCCGACGGAAGCTGGCAACGCTGCCATCAAGGACGGCAGCCTGCCGGAGATCATGGGCAAGGCGCTCGAGGGGCTGAACGCGGAAGCCGCTTATTTCACCTCTGAAGAGGGAAACCGCACCGCGCTGATCTTCTTTGACATGGCGGACTCGAGTGACATTCCCCCGGCGGCCGAGCCGTTCTTCATGGGGCTGAGCGCCAAGATCACATTTGCGCCGGTGATGAACGCTGACGAGATGCGCGCCGGTATCGGCAAGGCCATGGGAGCTGCTTAGCAGTCGGGCTTAGCAACCGAGATTTGCGGGTACCGGGGTCGCGCTACGCGACCCCGGACTTCATCGAGGCGACGTATCCGCGCACGTCAGCCGCCGGCTCCGAATAAGCGTCGCCCAGCGCCGACTCGATCGCGGACATGAAGTCCTCGGCCCAGCCGGGAAGCTCGTAGTCGATCACGCGCAGGAATTCGAGCGTGGCGGCCAAGCGGATGTCGGCGATCGAGGGAGAGTCTCCGCCGATGAACCTCTGACCGTCCATGAAGAAGGTCTGGTAGGCCTCGAGCGGCTGGGCGAGCGCTCCTCTGGCATCGCTCTGCGCCTGGGTCTTCAACTCTGTGTCGGCGTCCGAGGAGCCCACCTCGCCGGCGTACTGCGGGAAGCCGAGCGACGGATAGGTGGCTCGCGCGACCAGGGGATAGAGGGTCCCGATCAGGTAGAACATGGCGCTGTCGATCATCGCTCGGCGGGCCGGATCGGTCGGATAGAGGTGATCGAGTCCGTGCTTATTGGAGAGGTACTGCATGATCGCGCAGCTCTCCCAGAGCGAGCCCTTGGCCAGGCCGTCCTCTTCGAGCAGCGGCGTCAGGTCGGCCGGATCCTTGGCCAGGAACTCGGGCGTGCCCTTCTTCCCCCAGACATCCACCTCTTCGAATTCGAGGCCGGCGGCGCGCACGAAGATGCGGACTGACAGGTTGTTGACGCTCGGGGTGAGGATGCTAAGCGTGTTGGCAGCCATCGATTCTCCTATTCGCCTGAGGGCGAGGTGACCTGAGATTGATAGGGATCCTTCGGCGATCGGTCCTGGGACAGGGACTCCTGCGACCGCGAGACGAGGGCCTCGATCGCGTCTGCCAGGTGGATCTGAGCGATGTTGTAATCGCCGCGCTGCAGTCTGACCTTGTGCGCCTCGAGCAGCACATCGGCATGGGTGAAGCCGTGCGGTGGCTCGAAGCGGTAGGACGCGAGCTCGATCAGGAGGCCGAGTGGATCCTCGAAGTAGATCGAGTCCATGAAACCGCGGTCCTTGACCCCGCTGTGGCGGATGCCTCGCTCGTCGAGCCGCTCCACGGCCTGATCGAAGCTCGCCTTCGACACCGAGAAGGCGATGTGGTGCACGGCGCCGACGTCAGTCGAAGTGCGTTCCGGTTCCGCGGCGCGGTCGTCATTGCTGAAGACGGTGATCAGCCGGCCGTCGCCCGGGTCGAAGTACAGGTGGCTCTCGGACGGCCGGTCGAGATTCGGTTGCTCGAACACGAACGGCATCCCGAGGACACCCTCCCAGAAGTCGATCGACGTCTGGCGGTCGGCTCCCACCAGCGTGATGTGGTGGACGCCCTGGCTCTGAAGCTTCCGCATCTGGCCCCTTTCCTCGGCTAGCGCTGAATAAGTTTGGACTTGTACTCGCTCCGTTGCAAGGTCCCCCAGGGAACGAGGTCGACGCGCGTCTGAACAACCAGTATCTCCCGGAGGCGAGCTCGGATCGATTCGGCGAGCCCGGGGTCCATATCACGGCCTGGACCCAGCTCGACGCTGACCGGGAGCGGCGGCTCCTGTTTGACGCCCGTCGTCGACGGCGTGAGGAGGATGTGGCCGCTCACCTCGGGCGCGAACGAGCTCACGACCTCGCGTACGGCGGAGGGGAACAGGTTCACGCCGCGCACGATGAGCATGTCGTCGGTCCGCCCGATGCAGCGCACCCGCGGACCGGTGCGCCCGCACGGGCAGGAACCCATCTGGACCTCGACATGATCTCGCGTGCGGAACCTCAGCAGAGGTGCGGCGCGATGTTGTAGGTGCGTGAGCACGAGCTCACCGGTCGCACCGTCCTCGAGCGGCAGTGCTCCCCCGGAGGTGGGATCGACCAGCTCGACGTGTACGAAGTCCCGGGCGCCGAGGTGCATCCCGTCCTGCCGGTCGCATTCACCCCAGAGAGAGACCCCGATGTCCCCGATCCCCATGGCCTCGGTGACCTTCGCGCCCCAGCCATCCTCGAGTCGGGCCCGGAACGCCGCCTCTCCGCCTCCCGGCTCGCCGGCCACGAGCACGCGTGTCACGCTTGATCCGCGCAGGTCAGTACCTCGCTGGGCCGCCGATTCGATCAAGTGCGCGGCGTAGGAGGGAGTCAGCACCGCGGCCTGCGGACGGAGGAGCTCGATGGCCAGGAGCAGGCGCTCGGTGTTGCCCGTGCCCACGGGGATGTGGGTCAGGCCGATGCGGTCAAACGAAGCCAATGCCGCGCCGGCCACGAACGGGCCGGCGTTGTATGTGGAGACGATCCGCTGGCCGGGTTCGATTCCCGAGGTGGCGTAACTGCGCGCTGAACCGGTGATCCAGTTCTCGAGGTCCCCCGCCGTCAGCGGGATATAGCTCGGGACCCCAGTCGTGCCGCTGGTCGAATAGATCCGTACGATGTCCGCCGGCCCGGTACAGAGGTGGGTGCCGAACGGATTCTCCGCGGTGCAAGTCGCCTTGAGCTCCTGCTTGTCAGTCAGCGGCAACCGGGAGACGTCGGCCAGGCCGCCGGCGGACTCGACCGAGGCAAAGCCCGCGGCGCTCAGCTTCTGGCGGTAGAACGCCGAGTGCTCGAACAGGTAGCCAAGCTGGATGCGATACCGACGATCGTCGAGCGCAAGCTGCTCGTCCCACGGACGGGCCTCGACCTCGGGTGTCAGGATCACGGTGTTAGGGCGTCCGGTTCGCGCTCATACACGATTGCCTCCTCGGCCCGCGCGGCCATCAGGAAGCCGATCGGATGCTCCTGTTCCTCGGCGAGATGCGCGAGCAGGCCGGCCGTTCGCGCGAGGATCGGGACGGCTTTGACGGCCGACGGTGGGAATCCGAGATCGAGCATCACGGCGGCGATCGGCATCGAGACATTCATCGTGAGCGGGCGGCCCCATGCCTCGGCCACCGCATCGCGAAAACATCGAGCCAGCAGCACGTGAGGCCCACTGGCCTGGCGGGCGTCAGCGAGCTCGAGGATCCGTTCGGCTCGGGGATCGAGCGGCCGGTGGACAGGGTGCCCGAAGCCGGGTGCTCGCTCGCCCGAGGCGTGGATCAGGCGCGAGAGCTCCCGAGCTACGTGCGCGGGCGGCTGACCGGACGCCACCTCTGATTGAGCGCGCTCGAGGAGCTGGGCGCAAAGCTCGGCGGTTCCGAGGATCACCGGGCCACACCCGAGGATCCCGGCGGCCACAGCGCCCTGCAGTGACCCGGGATCGGCGGCCAGCGTCATCCGCGCCGCGACATTCGTCGGCATCATCCCGTGCTCAGCGATCGCCACCAGCAGCAGATCCAGAAAGAAACGCTGGTCATCGGTGGCGTCCCGGCCGGTCAGGAGCAGGTGAAAGTACTCAGTGAAGGTGGTGCTGCCCATCACCTCGCCGCACAGATCCCGTCCCCGCACCTCGACGCGGTCCGCGTGGGCCTGGCTGATGTGACTGACCGGAGCTCCGGCCTTCCCGATTTGCATGCGTGGTTCCCTCCGCTCCTGTCTCGCCGGGAGCCGACACCTTGTCCGAGTCTGGATGATCGCGCAACCCGAGACACGGCTCGATGGCGCGCTAGCGTTCTGGGGGCCACTCAATTTCCGACCGGGGGTCCGCCCAATGGCACATGAGTTCAGTGCGTCGACTGTGATCGACCGTCCCATCGCGGACGTGTTCGCGTTTCTGGCCGACGGCACGAACGACCCGAAGTTCAGCCCGCGGGTCCAGCAGATCCGCAAGACAACCGACGGGCCGGTTGGCGTCGGCACCGTCTTCGAGAGCACGGTCAAGGACGCCGGAATGAAGACCAGCCGCAAGTTCGAGCTGACGGAAGTGCAGGCGCCGACGAAGATTCGCTGGACGGAGCGCTCGAAGAACGCCGTCTCCGTGCCGGACGGCGGGTATGACCTCGAGTCCGTGAGCGACACCCAGACCAGGATGACGATTCAGAACACCTTCGAGGGTCACGGGTTTGGCAAGCTGATCGTCGGGTTCGCGCTCCGGGCTGCGGTCAAGGACGCGCCGGCGTTCGCGCAGCGGATCAAGGCGGCTGTGGAAGCTTCGTAAGCCGCCGCTCAGCGCCGTGCGGTGGCATGCCAGCGCACGGTGTGGCTATCGCACACGATGGCTCCGTCAGGCGACAGGGGGGTGTAGCCCTGAGGGGTGGGGATCTCGCTATAACGCTCGACGATCCGAATCGTTCCGTGCGCGCGCTCTTGCTGCAGCGTCCCCGTAACCCTGGTCAGCACGGCTCCGCCGCTCGAGGAGACGCGGGCCGAGAAGCGGTTGTGGCGAACGACGACGTCATCGGTGAAATAGCTGTCCGTGAACTTCGAGCCATCTGAGCAGCTCATGCGGGCCCGGTAGCGGAACGCACGTCCGAACGAGCGGTGCGGACCCAGTTGGATGGGGATGCCCTGGGCCGTACGCCCCCGGTAGGTCGCGGCCGTGTAGTTCACAGCGGGAGCCGCCACCGCGGTCGCCGCCAACGTCCCCGCCGCCATCGCAACAAGCAGCGCGGCGCGCCGGGCCGACAGTGGGGAGACGGTGCTCACGGACGGGCAGGATGCCACGAACGGCCGCTCCAGTTCCACTCGTTCACGGTTCGGTAACGCGGGACCCCCCGCTCCGAATACCATCGCTGGCCGTGAACCAGCGTGCCCGGCAGCCCGCCAGCGATGGCGCTCGTAGCGACGTCACGGCCTCCGAGCCAGAGGTTGCGCCGCCCCTGCTCACCCGACGGTCAGTGCTCGGCGCGAGCGCCGGAACCGCGGCCGCGCTTGCCCTCGGCGGGGTGCCCGCGTGGGCCAAACCGTCGCGGCATCTGCGCCCGCACCGTCCCCGGCCCGACGAGTTGCCCTTCCCCGACCGCCCGATGGGGGAGCCCGGGATTCCGTCCGTCGAGCACGTGGTGCTCGTGATGCTCGAGAACCACTCGACCGACAATGTGCTCGGCATGCTGCCTCAGGTCTCGCGGGTGCACAGGCGCGACTTCGACGGGCTTCCGGTCGACCGGCACGGGAGGCCGATTGCCACCAATCCCGACAGCCAGGGGCGCCCGGTGCGGTCGTTTGCACTCCCGGACATGTGCCCCGCCACCGGCCTGACCCAGAACTGGAACTCGAGCCACAAGCAGTTCGACGGCGGCCGCAATGACGGGTTCGTGACCAACGTCAGCGGCGTATCCACTCCAATGGGCTACATGACCCCGGCCCAGATGCCGGTGACCTACGCGCTGGCCAGCCATTTCCCGATCAGCGACCGCTACTTCTGCTCGCTCCTGGGCCAGACTCTGCCCAACCGCCGCTACTACTTCAGCGGGACATCGAGCGGTTTTGTCAACGACGATGATTCGAGCCTCCTCGTGTCCGCCGCCAACGGGACGATCTTTGATCGCCTGGACGCGGCCAAGGTCTCGTGGCACGTCTACTACGACAACGTTCCGAGCCCGTTCTATTTCCCCAACGTCCGCAACAACCCGCTCCAAGTCGCCAAGTGCGTCAACAACGCGCAGTTTTTCTCCGACGCGGCGGCCGGGCGCCTGCCGTCGGTGTCATATGTGGAGGAGAACTTCGACTACCAATCGGAGGAGAACCCTCAGGACATCGCCTACGGCGAGAGCTTCCTCCGGCGTATCGTGGCGGCGGTAATGGACAGCCCGCTGTGGTCCAAGACGGCCCTGTTCATCACCTATGACGAGCACGGCGGGTTCTATGACCACGTCCCCCCGCCAAAGGCCGTGCCGCCCGACAACATCCCGCCCAACCTCAAGCTGTCTTCCAGCGGGACGTTCCCGGCCGGGTTTGACCGCTACGGCTTTCGCGTTCCGCTGATCGTCGTCTCGCCCTGGGGCCAGCCGAGTTACGTCTCCCACAGGGTGGCGGACCACACCTCGATCCTGGCTTTCCTCGAGCGCAAGTGGAACCTGCCTCCGCTGACCCACAGGGACGCGGCGGCTTGGGATCTGTCTGACATGTTCGACACCTCCACGCGCCGGCTGGCCCAGCCGATAACGCTCCCGCCGGCGCCCGGCATCAACGCCACGTTGGCCAAGTGTCGCGCCGACGGTGAGAATCCCACCACGCCTTCGCTTGGGACGACGCTGCCCGATGGCGTGCGCGTCTCCCGCCCAGTCCGATAACGCGGGCGGCCCGGCGGTACCCTCAGGGCATGCCAACGGACGAGTCGAACCTCGGACGTGTCTCCGGTCACAGCGTTGACGAGGACCCCACAGGCGGATTCGCCTGGACAGCGTTTGGGCCCGCCGGTACTCGTGAGGGACACGCCGAATCGCAGGCAGCCGCCGAGGAGGCTGCCCGCCAGGCCGAGCACGAGCTGAGCCGACCCACAGGCCCGGCAAGCTGACCCAGCGTGCGGAGCCGTTCTCCGGCGTGGCCGGCGGGCTAGCCGATGATGGGCTGGCGGAATGGATCGCTGCCATCAGACGCACGCCGCAGGTTCCCGCATCGGTACTCGGAGCCGTCGGTCTACGAGCCGCCTCACGCCAGCGGGCGGGGACCCGACCGGTCGGCCCGGATCTGCCCATGGTGCGTGACCTGCCCGTTGGGAACAGCTCGCTCATGGCTCGTCTCTACCGGCCGGCACTCGAGCCGCGACCGCTGATCGTCTTTCTCCACGGTGGAATGTGGGTGATGGGCGATCTGGATAGCCACGACCGGACATGCCGCCGGTTCTCACTTGCCGCCGACGCCACGATCCTCGCCATCGATTACCGGCGCGGGCCGGAGGCGCCGTGGCCGGCGGCGGTTGACGACGCCGTCCGCGCCGTGACATGGGCGCAGTCAGGGGCTGACGCACTTGACGGCGATCCCGACAGCGTTTCCGTAGCCGGCGACAGCTCGGGCGGACACCTGGCCGTGCTGGCGTGCCTGCGTCTGCGCCACGAGCGGGACCGAGCCCCGGACGCCATGCTGCTCGCCTGTCCGAATATTGACCCGACACTGTCCGAGCCCAGCGTCACGGCCAAGGGGTCGGGCTGGGGACTCGGCGCGGCCGATCTGGCCTGGGCCGTGGGCCAGTGGATTCCGGCCGGAGTGAGTCTGGAAGATCCCGGCGTGAACCCACTCCGCGAACCCGATCTACGCGATCTGCCTCCCACCCTGCTCGTCACTGCCGAGCACGATCCGCTCCGAGATGAGGGTGACGCGTTTGCCGCCGCTCTGGGCCGCGCTGGCAACGAGGTGCGTCATCGCTGTGAACCGGGGCTCGTGCACGGATTCATTCAGGGCCTGGACCTGATTTCTGCCGCCGCGTCGGCGGCCGCGGACCGCTTCTTCGCTGACGCGCACGAGCTCATACGTACTCGAGCACGATGAGACGAGCGCCGGTTTCGGTCATCTGGGTCCCAACGTCGCTCGGCCTCACGCCCAATCCGGGGGCGCCCAGAGAGCCGCGCGGGACGTGGCGCGCTCCGGGTGAGCTCCGTCGGCTGGGTCTGGTGCCCGCGGTCGGCGCCGTGAGCGAGACGGAGGTCAGCGTGATGGCCTATGACCCGGAGCCCTCTCCAGCCACGGGCGAGCGCAATGAGACGGGGCTCGTGGATCAGACTTTGAAGATCGCGGCCAAGGTGAGCCAGGCCCTCGACGCCGGCCACTGGCCGCTGGTGGTCGGCGGCGATTGCAGCGTTCTGATCGGGGCCGGCCTGGCATTGCGCCGGCGAGGGCGGAGCGGCCTCGTGTTCATCGACGGCCACCTTGACTTCCGGCATCCAGGGAACACCCGAGAGCTCCGCGCCGCCGCCGGGGAGGATCTGGCCATCGTCACCGGGCGGGGGCTCCCGTCCTACACGGACATCGACCAGCTGGCTCCGTACTTTCGTGACGACGACGTCATCGCCCTCGGAGAACGCGAGGGGGCCCCGGCCACCGCGGACATCCACGCATCCGAGATTCGGGTGAGCAACCTCGAGGCGCTCCGGCGCAGAGGTATGAGCGCTGCTGCCGCTGATGCCTGTGAGCGTCAGCGGGCGATCGGTGCCGGCGGCTTCTGGATCCACATCGATCTCGACGTCCTGAGCTCAGACGTCATGCCCGCGGTCGATTCGCCTCAGGAAGATGGGCTGTCGTTCGCCGAGCTGGAGACCCTCATCCGTCCACTGGCCGCCGACAGCCTGGCGCTCGGCGCCGACGTGACGATCTTCGACCCCGAGCTCGCGCCCCGCGGGCTGGCCGAGCAGCTCGTGGGGCTCATCGCGGACTGCCTTGGCGGCGCTGATGATCCCACTGAGACCGGCCCCTGAAACGCCCTGATTGCCGCTGCTGGCCCGGCTGATGGCTAACCGTTGATGACGGCGTCGGTGACCGCATCGATCCCCGCTAGCCGGGCGGCCAGTTCGTCGCTCAGCCCATAGCGGGCCCCGAGTTCACTGGGTGCCGTGTAGCTGAGCTTGGTGTCCTCACCGTCAGCCCAGACAAGAACTCTGAGCGGTAGGTCAAGCGCGGCCAGGGGCGCCGCCTGCATCACCGGAGTCCCGGCGAGTGGGCTCCCGAAGATCACGACTTTCGTGTCGCGAAGCTCGAGTCCGTGTGACCGAGCCTCACCGCTGTGGTCGACGACTGCGAACAGCTTCAGGTTCTTCGCCTCGAGCACCGCGGACAGGCGCCTCACCGTCTCCTCCACCGACCAGGGGCTTTGCTTCGTAACCATCCAGGCGGGCGTCGTCATGGTGGGAGCGAATTCTTCCAGGCCCGGGCCGGCCGGGGGTGACCAACTTTGTTCCGGCGAACAGACCCCGGAGGGCGTATGTTGCCCGTGGCGATTTGTCGACGAGGGGGTGTACCGGGTGAAGACATCCAACAAGAATCTGGTCCTCGCGGCGATGGTGTTCGCGGTCGCGATGACGTTCATTGACCAGACGATCGTCGCGATCGCGATTCCGAAGATTCAGAAGGAGCTCTCGCTGTCGCAGACGGGCTCCCAGTGGGTCATCAACGGTTACCTGCTCGCGCTGTCGGCCCTGTTCGCGTTTGGCGGCAAGCTGGGCGACGTCATGGGGCGCCGCCGGATGGTCGTTCTCGGCGTGATCGGCTTCGCGATCTCGTCGGCCCTGTGCGGCTTCACGCCGAAAGGGAGCGTGGCCGAGGCCTGGATCATTCTGTTCCGCATCGTCCAGGGCGCCACGGCGGCCGTGATGTTTCCCGCTGCGGTCGGGATCGTGGTTGCGTCGTTTCCGGTGCATGAGCGCGGGCGGGCGATGGCGATCTTCTTCGGCATCTCCGGTGGCCTGACCGCCATCGGCCCGATCGCGGGCGGCTATCTGACCCAATGGACGTGGCGCTCGATCTTCTGGATCAACGTCCCGGTGGCGATCATCGCGCTGATCCTGATCTGGAAGTCTCGCCCTGACGATGCGAAGCATCCGACACGTCTTGATCCCCGCGGAACGGTGCTGATCACGGGCGCGATGGGGCTGATCATTCTGGGACTCCAGCAGTCGAGCGTTTGGAGTTGGAGCAGTGCCAGGACGTGGGGCTGCCTCGTGGTGGGCATCGTCCTGATGGCCACCTTCGTTCGCTGGGAGCTGCGCACGCCGGATCCCCTGCTGCGCCTTCAGATCTTCCGTGACCGCGCGTTCGCGGTGGAGAACATCGTGCTCGGCCTGATGTCAGTCGTGTTCGTGCCGTTCTTCTTCTTCGCCAGCATCTACGCGCAGGTGTCACTGGGAGAGAGTGCGAGCAAGGCGGGCCTTTACATCCTCTACTTCTTCATCGGGTTCGTGATCGCAGCGCAGATCGGTGGGCGAATCCTGGACAAACGCGGAGCCCGGCCCGCGGTGGTGATCGGCAGCGCGCTCGGGGCGGTGGGTTTCTACCTGCTGGCGGGCAAACTCACCGACCTTTCACTGGGTGCTCAGCAGCCGTACATCATCCTGGCCGGCGCCGGAGTCGGCCTGATGCTCGGAACCGCCAGCACCGACGCGGTCAACCGCGCCCCCAGCACGAGCTACAGCGAGGTCACGGGTATCACGCAGACGGCTCGCAACTTCGGGGCCAGCCTAGGGCTCGCGATCCTCGGCGCGGTCCTGATAGCCCGGACCAACACGAACGTCACGCACACGCTGACCCGATCCGGGGTTCCGGCGAAGGTAGCGCACGGTATAGCCGCCGCGCTGGGCTCGGGCACCCCTGGCGGCCACGCCGGGTCCGGGCACTCCTCGGCGCTGGTGCACCAGGTGCAACTGGCCTTCGCGGACTCCAGCCAGACGGTCTTCTACATCATGGCCGGAGTCATGGCGGCCACGTTCCTCGTGGCCGTCCGTGGACTGCCGCGGGGTCGTGTGGAGGGAGTCGAGGCGGCGGAGAGAGCCTGAGTGCTGGTCAGTCGGTGTCGGTCTCGCTCGGGCCGTCGGCCTCGGCGAAGGCACGAAAGCGCGCCGTCATCTCGGCGTCGGGGCCGCTCTCATCTGGTGACTGGGGGCCCGGCGCGTCTGACTCGGGCTCGGACGCCCGATGCGCGGCATTGGCTTGGGTGACCACGCTGTCCAGAAAGTGGCGCACCTTCTCCTCATCACCGGGCGTCAGGCTGGTCAACTCGACCTGGCCTTTCTTGACCCGCACCTCGTCCCAGTTGCCGCCGGCTCCGAGCAGCTTGACCGTCTTCTCGAAGCTCTTCTTCCAACCGCGGGGTCGCTCCCCGGCCAGCTCAACCGTGAGCTTGCCGTCGGTGACCGTGGCTGAACTCCAGTTCAGGCTGACCTCTGACATGTGGGGCTAGTACCCGCGACGTGGGTCCCCCACACGCCGATTGCGAACGCATCCCCGGTATCGCAGGCGGGTATCGTGCCGACCGTGAGTGCCGAGCACCCCGCCTCAGAGGATGGGACAGCCGCGTGGCATCGGCGGCTGCATCACACGGGCCACGATCATCTGAGCGAGGAGACAGCGCAAACGGCCGGCATGCGCCGCTACGAAGCCATCTCGGGCAAGCGCAACGGCTCGCGCAAGATCTGGATGGGCGAGAGCCACATCGGAGCCGGGATGGTCTCGGGTGATCACCATCACGGCGAGGCCGAGACGGGCATCTACGTGGTGAGCGGGCATCCGGTGTTCGTCTTCCTCGAGGACGACGCCGAGCGACGCGTCGAAACCGGGCCCGGGGACTACGTCTACGTGCCGCCGTACGTGCCACACCGGGAGGAGAACCCGTCAGAAGAGGAGGCAGCGGTGGTTGTGCTTGCGCGGAGCACCCAGGAGGGGATCGTGGTGAATCTGCCCAGCCTGAAGGCCGAGGTCCCCGAGCTCGAGCGCCTGATCGCCGAGCTCACCGCAGACGCCGACCACTAGGCCGGTACGAACCTTCGGGCATGAATCCCGCCACGCTTCGCGATCACTGCATATCGTTTCCTGGGGCCGAGGAGACGTTTCCGTTCGGCGCGGCGACCTCGGTGTTCAAGGTCTCCGGAAAGATCTTTGCCCTGTCCCAGCTCGGCGCGGACTCGCTTCGGGTCAGCCTCAAATGCGAGCCCCAGCTCGCCGACGCGCTGCGCGCAGCGCACACCGCCGTGCTGCCCGGTTATCACCTCAACAAGCGTCACTGGAACACCGTGATCATCGACGGATCTCTGCCGGCACACATGATCAAGAACATGATCGAGGACTCCTACGACCTCGTCGTCAGCCAGCTCCCGGTGTCTCGCCAGCGCGGACTCGGCTGGACGCCGGATGCGCCCCGGCGCTAACTCCGCACCGTGACCCGGTAAGGCATGCGTGCGAACCATGCCAGCCAGGCCTGACTCCGGACCGGTGCAGCGCCGCGGCCAGAATCCCCGCCCCGCCAACCCCCAATATGCGCAAGACGATCGCCGGCAGCAAACGCTTTTCACGAATTCGGTCCTCTACCCCACAAATGCGCCAAACGATCGGCAGCACAGCCGCTTTTCACGCAATGGGGGCTCGTACATGACCGGACCTCGCCGCCAGCCAGCAACTCGCCAGCGTCCCTGCCGAGCAGGACAGAGCGCAGAAAATCCGGATCGGCCGCTCGAGCTTGTTGCGAACCGCTCGCGCAGCGGCGACTACGCGCCAAATCAGGTGGCTCAGTCCGGATTGCCGACGCACCGCACGGCCAAACTGCCGGCCATGCATCAGGAAGGCTGCGGACCCGGCTTCCCTCCCCCTGCCGAGCCGCTCTTACGTCAGGGGCCAGATCAGCGACTGCTCGGTCAGGCGACGGTTTGGTCAGGCGAGGACAGCAGCGCCGAATCCGCGTACAGCGGGGCAGCGCTCCACTCGCTGCCCCAGCGCGGGCCCGGTTGTCGCCAGACGCGCCGCGGTCCTACCCGACCGAGTCCGCGTAGGACTTGAGCGCCAGCAGGGTGCGGCCGCTCTCGATCCGGAACGAGCGCACCACGATCGGCTGCAACAGCTTGAGCGGCCACGGAATGCGGATCGTCACCAGCTCGCGATACGTGGTCCGACGTCACCGGGTCGGACGAGATCTCAGTGGTGCCGTGGAACGAGGAGGACGGCGAGAGCCAGCGATCCTGGCCGCGCACGTCAGTGATCAAATCAAACAATGTCTCGGCCGGACAGTGGATCTCCGCCTCGGACGGGATCTCTGTCATCGGGGGGCCGCCTGTCGCGCCAGGGCTTCAACCAGCGCTCCCGCCACCGCCTCCGGGTCCTCGAGCTGCGGATAGTGGCCCAGCTCGGGCAGCTCGCGCACCGGCACGCCGGGTCGCAGGTCGCGCAGCCCGTCGAGCACGCTGGTGGTGGCCACCGGGTCCCTGAGTCCCCAGGCCAGGGACAGAGGACCGGCCCAGTCTCTGAACGCGCCGTGCCAGCGTTCGGTGAAACGCTCACGCTCGGAGAGGTAATGGATCGTACGGTGGGCGAGCACGGCGCCCCGGTTATAGGAGAGCAGCGCCCATTGGTCGTCGGCCTCCTCGCGGCTGAGCGGATGGCCGTCGGAGAACAGACGCGAGAACTGGGCCCGGAACGATCGCTCGTTACCCAGCCTCGCGAACAGCGGCCCGAGCGGCGAGCGCAGGAGCTTCTGCGCGCTGGTCAGGCTGGCACGGTCGAGGATCATGCTGCCGTTGAACAGCAGGGCCCCGCGGGCATCGATGGTCAGCTCATTGCGCACGGCCCGGGCCAGGAGCTCCGTGGCCACCGATGTGCCCATGTCATGCGCGACGAGGAAAGTCGGCGGGGCGCCGGCTCGGCGCACAAGCTCCTCGGCCGCGTCAGCCTGCCAGGCGAGCGTGTACACGTGGTCGGTGGGTTTGTCCGAGAGCCCGAAGCCGAGGCAGTCGAACATCAGGGCGGCGTTATCCGGGTGCTGCTCGAGCAGACCCTTCCAGTCGTACGAGCTCGACGGGAAGCCGTGCAGCAGCAGGAGCATTGGTAGCTCGCCCTCCCGGCGCTGGACGTAAAGCTGACGGCCGCGGAACTCGGCCATCTCGCCCGCGTCCAACCAGCGCTGAGTTCTGGCGGTGAGCATGGGGTGATTCTGGCTGGGTTTCGGCTCCGACGCGGTGCGGCCTCCGCCGCGGCGCCTGGATCCTGAGTCAGCCGGCGGGGGCCCAGATGTCTAGGCCCGGCCCCAGCGCCTCAAGACACCCCGGCCGGGCGCCGATGCACCAAGTCCCGGTGCCCCGTCGTCCGTCCATGCCTCGACGTCTGCTCCCTGCCCTGGCTTCGCTGGCCTGTGCCGCCGGGCTGGCTGCCCCCGCCGCCGCACACGCTCGCGTGACGCTGGCGAACTGGGACACGGCGCAGCAGCGTCAGGTGGTCAGAGCCGGGCTCATGGGCAACATGTCCGGGCGCAACTTCGGAGGCGGTCAGCAACTGCGGGGCGGCCAGGCCGATCGGGCGCTGGCGGCGCTGGCGACGACGGTCAATCGGGACTTCACGAGCTGGGGTGAGACAGCGCCGGTTGCACACGTCCGCGCCCAGCAGTCGGTGGTGACGGTGGCCGGCTTCGACGCGCTCGTCGTAGATCAGCTCGGACTGGCCGATGTCGCGGCTCACGTGCAGAAGGCCACGGCGGCGGTAGGGCTCCGTCCGCCCTCGTTCTATGGCACCGAGGTGGTGGCGCGCTTCATCGGTCTGCGCTACGACCACCCAGCTGGGACCGATCAACTCGAGCTGTTCCCCACCGACCCGATCACCCGGGCCGAGGCGGCGTGGTCACTGGCCCAAGTGCTTGACAACGGCAGCTGGAGCGTCGCCTCCGCACGCCAGAGTCTGAGCGCATACAAGCTGCCGAGGATGACCGCGGACCAGCTCACGGCGCTGCGTATCGCGGTCTCGCGCATCGGCTATCCGTACGTCTACGCGGGAACGACCGACAACACCGCTGACGGTCTCGCCCATGGGGGATTTGACTGCTCCGGGTTCGTCTGGCGCGTCTACAAGGTCTCGGGCCTGTCCTGGGGAAATCAGATCCACGGTCGCACGGCGGCCGAGATGGCCGGCGAGATTCCTCGTCGCGATCGACTGCATTACAACCAGCTCCGCCCGGGCGACCTCCTCTTCTTCGGTACCGCCCATTTCAACAGCACCGCGACCGAGGCGAACATCATTCACGCCGGGATCTATCTCGGCGATAACTGGGTTATCCATTCCTCCGGCCAGGGCGTGTACGTCCTGCCGCTCAAGGGAGGTTGGCTCGGTCAGCAGTTCGCCTGGGGCCGGCGCGTTCTGCCCTAGCCACTCGCCGCTGTCACATCCAGCAGGGCTGTCTCGTTCAAAGGGGCGAGAATGCTTTCCTGGAGGTGAATTGATGAAAGTGCTGATAGCTGGCGGCAGTGGAGCGATCGGCCGGCGGCTGATCCCCGAGTTGATCGCTCAGGGCCACGACGTAACGGCCATGACGCGCTCCGAGCGCAACCAGGCGGCCCTCGAGGAGCTCGGCGCTCGGGCTCTGATCGCCGACGCGCTTGACGGTCCCGCCGTCATGAAGGCCGTCACCGATGCGGAGCCCGAGGTGGTGATCTCGCAGCTGACCGCGCTCACGGGCGTGAAAAGCGTCCGTCGGTTCGACCACGTGTTTGCGTTGACCAACCGGCTGCGGACCGAGGGCACGGACCACTTGCTCGCGGCCGCCAAAGCTGCTGGCGCCCGGCGGTTCATCGTTCAGAGCTACGGGAACTGGAATTTCGAACGATCCGGTGGGCTAGCCAAGACCGAGGAGGATCCGTTCGACCCCTCCCCGCCCGAGGCTCAGACCGAGTCGATGGCGGCGCTCCGGCACCTCGAGGCCGTCGTGCGCGAAGCCGACGGGATCGACGCGGTCGCCCTGCGCTACGCCAACTTCTACGGCCCCGGCACGAGTTACGGCGTAGATGGTGAGATCACCGCGATGGTGCGCAAGCGTGCCCTGCCGATCATCGGAGACGGCGCTGGGGTGTGGTCCTTCGTGCATGTCGATGACGCCGCCGCAATCACGCTGGCCGCGCTCGAGCACGGCCGTCCCGGCGTGTACAACGTCGCCGACGATGAGCCGGCGCCCGTAGCCGAGTGGTTGCCCTGCTTCGCCGAGGCGAGCGGTGCCAAGGCGCCCAGGCACATCCCGGCCTGGCTCGGACGACTGGCCGGGGGAGAGGTGACGGTGTCGATGATGACGCGAATCCGCGGAGCGGCCAATGGCCTGGCCAAACGCGAGTTCGACTGGGACCTGCGTTATCCGAGCTGGCGGCAGGGGTTCGCGGCGACGTTCGGCCGCCCATCCGCGAGCAGCAACCAGCAAGCCAGTGGGGGCGGTCTGGAGCACGAGGACGAGTGGGCACCCCGGTCTGCGTGAGGGCGGAGCGGCAACGCCGATGGGTTCCCGTGGCGAGAGCCGACCTGGATGCGCTCCGAGACGTGAAGACCGTCCTGCTGACCACGTATCGGCGCGGTGGCACGCCCGTGGCCACCCCGGTCAGCATCGCCTTCGAGGGCCAGCGCGCGTTCTTCCGGACCTTTGACCGGGCTGGCAAGACCAAGCGTCTGCGCCGCGATCCCCGCGTCGAACCGGCGCCCTCGACGCTGCGAGGCAAGCCGATCGGACCGCCGATCCAGGCCCACGCCATGCTCCTCCAAGGGGACGACGCCCGTCTTGCGGCGCGGGCGCTGGCCAGACGCCACCGAGTGCTGCAGGCTGTGCTGGTGCCAGTCTTCCACCGCCTCGGGCGATACAGCACGATGCACTCCGAGCTTTGCCTGGAGCGCTCGTGACCGGCACGCCCGAAGCTCTGCTCGAGGACCTACGGCCGACCTCGTTTGCCATTGCGTACCGGATGCTGGGCAGCGTTTCCGATGCCGTGACCACCCGTCTGGCCCTAGACGAGCTGCGCTCGGCCCGGGCGCGCCGTGAGCGGTACGTCGGGGAGTGGCTGCCCGAGCCGCTGCTGGACGAGCCCACCCCCGATCCAGCGGAACAGACCGAGATGGCGGAGTCGCTCTCGCTGGCGCTGCTGACGGTGCTCGAGCGTCTCTCGCCCGAGCAGCGCGCCGTGCTCCTCCTGCACGACGTATTCGACTACGGCTACCGCGAGATCGCGGACATCCTGGACAAGCGCGAGGACAGCGTGCGCCAGCTGGCCGCCCGAGCTCGGCGTCACGTCCAGGCGCACCGACCGCGGTTCGACCCGACGCGCGAGCAGCGCGAGGAGCTGGCCGAGCGCTTCTTCGCCGCCGCCCAGGCGGGAGAGGTCGAGGCTCTGGAGGCGCTCCTGACCGACGACGTCGAGCTGCACGGCGATGGCGGCGGCAAGGTCCCGGCGCTGGCGCGAACGCTCCAGGGCCGCGAACGCGTGGCTCACACGCTGATCGTGTGGACGCGTCAGCTTGGTCGGCTGGCCGGAGGTTCGCTACGTCGAACCCAGGTCAACGGCCAGCCCGGCGCGCTGTTGCTCGATGCCAAGGGCGCGCTGATCGCGGTCTGGGCCCTCGACATCGCCGCTGGCCGGGTGAGGGGAGTGCACTCGATCATCAACCCGGACAAGCTCCGCCATCTTGGACCGGTGACGGAGCTGACCGCGCAGGCGGGCCGCCGGCGCGATCACGTGATCCGGGCCAACCGGCGTTAGCCCTACGGCTGCAGAGGGACTGCCGCCTCCGGCGTGGCCACGTGGAAGCTGAAGCTCTCCTCTAGATAGAAGCGCACGACCTCGCGGTCATGGTCGAGATAGCCGATCGAGAGATCCTGCCCGGATTCGAACAGGAAGTCCTCGCCGCGCAGGCTCACCACGACCGCACCGCGCACGCCCGGAGCCCGGACGATGGGGCCCTCGAGGATCTTGCGCAGGTGCTCGAGCAACGGATAGCCGCCGTGCTCGGCCGTCTCCACGACGCGCTGATACTGCTCGCCCCCGAGCGCGAGCGCGTACGGGCCGCTGATACCGCTCTGCAGCAGCCGCTCCACGGCACCGGCCACCGCTTGGGGGTATTTGTCCGCCACCTTGCCCAGCTTCAGTCCCCCATGGGGAGACACCTCGGCGATGCCGGCGATGGCCGCGTCCTTCCAACCGTGAAACACGGCCGTGTTCTCGGCCACCGCGATCTGGTGGGCGGCCGTGTCGAGCGGCTCTAGATCGGCGTCGGCGGCACCGCGATCGTCGTCACGCAGTTCGGCACGAGAGATCTCGAATTCAGCTCGGACCTCGACCAGTGGCAGAACCCGGCGCTGAAGCCCTGCCACCCCCTCGCAGGGTGCCGAGGCGACCGGGGCAACCCGGCCCAGATTCGTGGCCGAGTACTCCCAGCCGTGAGGTCCGGAGAAGTCCACCAGTTTGCGCGCCGCCAGTGCGGCGCCAAGCCGCTCACGGGCCTCGTCATCGAGCAGCTTCCAGTTCGAGTCACTGATTGGTGCGTGTGAGCGGAGGAGATGGTTACTCATCTGGTGGCTCCTTTCAGGCTGCCGATCCCCAGCGAGCCGGTTCCGTCTGCAGTGTGACCTGAGTCAGCGTCCCCGCCCTCGGTGGCCTCGGCCTCGGCCTCCTCGCCGTGCTCGACGATATCGCCGGCCTGGAACAGGATGCCCTGGGCGATCTCACGCCAGGTGGGCGTACGGCGCAGGAGGAACTCGAGGTCCATGCTGAAGTGCTTGTACTCCTCGCCCACGGCGTCCCGCATCACGGCGACGGCCTCGGGGTCGGTTTCGACGGCGATCCGCTGCTCGTACCAGCCGATCGCCTCTGCCTCTTCGGTGAGCGAGGCGCACAGGCGAGCAAACGTCCGCGTGGCAGCGGGCAGCTCATCCGGTGGCTCGTGGTATTGGTCAAACCCCATCTTGTCTCCTAGTGGTCGTGACGGTAGGGAACTCAAGCAGAGCCCGGCTCCGGCTGTGGGAACATCATTACCCGTGTCGCGCCGCCCCACTCTCCTTGACCGTCTCGCACCGACCTTCCCGACCGCCGTGCTGGCCGCCGCGGGCTTGATCGCCGGGTTCGCCGTCGCCGTGATCACCGGCTCCCGCCCGCTGGGCGGCGTCGTACTGGCCGCCTGCGGACTGACCTGCATAGCCGTCTGGGTGCGTCGTGACGGGCGGCGAACCGCGGCGTGGCTGACCCTGGCCGGGCTGGCGGCGTTCGCGATCTCGCACCTGCTGGGCCTGGTGATCGGCGCCTGGCCGGCAGTGTTCGTGGTCGCGGCCGGGACCGCAGGTCTGTGTTGGCGGGTGTCTGACTCGCGGCGCCCCCGGGCGCTCACCCGCACGGCATCGGACTAGGCGGGCGGCTGGCGCTCAGGCGGGCAGCAACAGCTGGCTGGCTGAGAACGCGGCTCCGCCCGGGTCGCCCAGGATCGTCCGCCGGAAGCCGGCAGCTTCGGCCGGTGGCGCCACGACGTGTCCGCCCAGCTCCGGCGCCTGAGCGGCGGCGGCGTCGGCGTCGGAGACCCAGAAGTCAACGCTCCAGTTCGGCCGGGCTCCGTCCGCCCCCGTGGTCATCGCCGCCACCACGTCGCGGGGGACGGGCTGGTGCGGCTCGCCGCCGAAGTACCCCGGTAGCCGCCACAGCCAGAGTTGCGTGCCGTTCCCGGCGTCCATGGGGTCGGCCTCCCAGTTGAACAGCTCGCCGTAGAACCGCTGGGCGGTGTCCGGATCATCGGTGCTGAGCAGGCTCATGGCCCACGCGCCGGGCTCGTTGACTCGAGCAGCGCCCGAACGGGTCCCCGCCTCCCACACGCAGATCACCGCGCCGGCGGGGTCAGCCAGCACGGCCATCCGTCCGGCCGGTGGGGCATCGAACGGTTCGACGAGGATCGAGCCGCCCGCGGACTGCGCCTGTGCTGCGGTCTCGTCGGCGCTCGTGACCGCCACCTGGGTGTTCCAGGCCGGCGGCAACGGGGGTCCGCCCACGGGACCGGTTCCGATTCCGGCCACGTCATGCCCGCGCAAACGAGCCACCATGTACTGCCCGGGCGGGTCACCGGGTATCGCTCCAGGACCGGCGAACTCCCAGCCAAAGATCCCGGCGTAGAAGCGCGTGACGGCGGGGAGGTCCGAAGTCAGGGTGTCGACCCAGCAGGGGACGCCGGGCGGATAGTGGTCGCGCTGGCTCATGGCTCGTCCTTTCGTTCGGTCGCCGTCCCAGCCCTGGATGTGGCGGTGGCGGCTTGTAAGTTGGATCACCGTATCATATAGTTGGAAAAACCAACCAGTCTGAGCCGATAGACCAGCTGTCCGATGGGAGCCACTGCCTGACGGAGCCCGCTGCCCAGTTGAACCGCTGCCGGCTGGACCCCGCTGCCCAATGGAACCCGGACGATCATGAGAGACAGACGAACGTATGCGGACTCGTGCGGGATCGCCCGAGCGCTCGATGTGGCCGGTGACCGCTGGACGCTGCTGATCGTCCGCGAGCTTCTGCTGGGGCCCAAGCGATTCACGGACCTGCGTGAGGGCCTGCCGAACGTAGGTCCAGATGTTCTGGCTCAGCGACTGCGTGAGCTCGAACAGGCGGGGATTCTCGGCCGGCGCAAGCTGCCGCCCCCTGCCGGGGCGCGCGTATACGAGCTGACCGAGCGGGGGAGAGAGCTCGAGTCCGTGCTGCTCGCCTTGGGCAGGTGGGGCAGCCGCGTACCGCTCCCGGACCCGGCTTCCGAACTCAGCCCTGACGCTCTCGTCATCGCGCTCAAGACCGTGTTCGACCCAGCGGCGGTGGGGAGCACGGAGGCCACGTATGCCGTTCGGCTGTCCGAACAGCCGTTCTCGGTGCGCGCCGCGGCGGGCGAGATTGACGTCTCCCGGGGCGAGCCGCAGGCGCCTGTGATCGAGATTGACACCGACCCGCGGACGCTGACGACGCTTCTGTGGGAGGGGGCCTCACCGGCGAGCGCGATCGCGGCCGGGAAGCTGCGGCTGCGGGGGCCGCGACGCGAGCTGTCTCGGTTCCTGCGCTTCTTCGCCATCCCCGCCCCCTAAGACATCCACCCGGCCCTCGGGCCACACGGTCCGCGCGCTCGAGGAGCAGCGCGCGTTCCAGTTCGCTACCTCCCCATCGCGGCGGCGGGAACCACTAAGCTAGGCGGCTGATGACTTACACAACTGCCGAGGGGAGGCAGACCGTCCTACGCGATCTTGCGGCTGCGATCGACCAGATCGCCATCGCAATCGCCGCGCTCGGCGCCGCCTACGAGCACCTCGATGACCACAACGCCGAGGTGCTCGAGGAAGAACTCTTCCGCCCCGTTCAGCTCGCCTACGGGCGCGCCCAGCGCACGCACAACGAGTTCGCGGCCCGCTCCGGGCTCCCCGGCCGGACCTTCAGCGCGGTGTCGTCGGGGCCTGAGTCGCAGTCGCCCCAGGCGCTCGTGGACCGCGCGGTGCTCGCCGCCGACGAGGCCGAGCAGGCAATCGCCGAGCTCCAGGACTCGATGCTCCCGGTCGAGGTCGGTGACCCCGAGCTCCGCGCCGGGCTGAGCCAGGTCCGAGAGGCGCTGAGCACAGTGCCGGTCCGGGCGCGAGAGTTGGTGCGGACAGTTGGCCGCTAAGTCTCGGCTCGTCATCGGACTGCTTGCAGCCCTGATGACGCTGGCCGCCATCGCCGCCACCGCCCAGGCGGCGGCCGCGTTCGTCGCCCATGGGAGCGCGGAGCAGGTCTACGCCACCGGCCTCAGCCCCAACCACTCCGTCAGCCTGCTGGACCCGCACGGAGCCGCGATCCAGACGCGCAAGGCTGACTCGGAGGGAGGCGCCGTCTTCCGCCTGCTAGCCCCGGGCACCGGCTATCGCGTCCGCCAGGGAGGCGTGAAATCAAGCAAGCTGACCGTGTTCAGCGATCGCTCCGCGCCGCCCAGCACCAGCTTCTACCACCAGCAGATTCCCACCAGCGGCTATGGATACCTGACCACGCGGGACGGGACCAAGCTGGCGATCGACGTTCACCTGCCCGCTGGAGCCGGCCCCTATCCGACCGTCGTCGAATACGCCGGCTACGGCTACGCCGACCCGGCGGGGCCACAGAGCGGGATCGCCCAGGTCGCCAATCTGCTCGGCTTCGCCGTCGTGGACGTGAACATGCGCGGCACGGGGTGCTCGGGCGGCTCGTTTGACTACTTCGAGCCGCTGCAAGGCCTGGATGGATATGACGTGGTCGAGACCGTCGCCCACCAGCCCTGGGTGCTGCATCACAAGGTCGGCATGATGGGCATCTCCTACGGTGCCATCAGCCAGTTGTTCGTAGCCGAGACGCAACCGCCCGACCTGGCCGCGATCTCGCCGTTGTCGACGATTGACAGCAGCGCCACGACGCTCTACCCGGGCGGCCTTCTGAACACCGGCTTCGCGCTGGCCTGGAGCGAGCAGCGGCAGTCGGACGCCGCCCCCGCATCTCCGACCACGGGCCAGGCCTGGGCATGGAAGCAGATCCAGGACGGTGACCAGACGTGCAAGCAGAACCAGGCCCTGCACGGCGAGGCGCCCAACCTCATCGCGAAGGTCCGCCGCAACGCGCATTACATACCGTCGATAGCCGACCCGGTGGATCCGATCACGTTCGTGCACAAGATCAAGGTCCCGACATACCTGGCCTGCCAGTGGACGGATGAGCAGACCGGCGGGCACTGTGCGGACCTGGCCCAGCACTTCACGGGCACCAACCGAAAATGGTTCACGTTCACCAACGGCGTCCACACTGACTCGCTCGACCCGAACACGTTCAACCGCTGGTATGACTTCCTCGAGCTCTACGTGGCCCGGCAGGCGCCCCACCTCAGCACTGCGGTGAAAGCCCTGGCTCCGACGATCTATTCGACCGCGTTGGGCATCAACGGGATCACGCTGCCCCCTGACCCGATCCAGTCGATCCCTTCCTACGCCGGTGCGCTGGCGGCCTTCCAGGCCCTCAAATCGGTGCGGGTGATGTTCGACAACGGCGCCGGCAGCTCGACCCCGGGCGCCCCGTATCCGGGGTTCGTGGACTCGTTTGCGAAGTTCCCCGTTCCGGGCACCAAGGCCCACTCGTGGTACCTCTCGGGCTCCGGGAAACTGGCAAATGCCGCCCCGGCCAAGGGGTCGGCTGATCGATTCATGTGGAACAAGCACGCGCTGCCCTTCACTGACTTCGTCGGTGACACGGGCTCTGGAACCGGCGGCCTGTGGACGGCGACCCCGGTCTACCAGTGGAAGCCGGATCCGGCTGGGACAGCCGCCTCGTACATCACGGCGCCGTTGCCAGCCAACACTGTCGTCATCGGCGGGGGCGCGGTCCATCTCTGGATCAAGGCCTCGACGCCGAGCGTCGACCTTCAGGTCACGGTCTCCGAGGTGCGCCCTGACGGTAAGGAGACGTTCGTCCAGAACGGCTGGTTGCGGGCCAACGAGCGCAAGCTGAACGCCGCCCAGAGCACCCTGCTCGAGCCGGTTCCGACCTTCCGCCTGGCCGACGTCAGGCCGCTGCCGAAGGGCCGCTTCGCCGAGGTCACAGTCCCGCTCTACTACGAAGGCCACGCCTACCGCAAGGGCTCGCGGATCCGGCTGACGGTCGCCGCCCCCGGCGGGACGCAGCCCGTGTGGGGATTCGCGGAGACCAACCCGGCCGGCACGGCCAAGGTCACGATTGCGCACTCGCGGAAGTTCCCCTCTCAGCTGATCCTTCCGGTCGTACCCGGCGTGAGCATCCCCACGGCGCTCCCGCCCTGCCCGGGCCTGCGGGGCGAGCCGTGCCGCACCTACCAGTCCTACGTCAACACGGCGACCGCGCTCAACTAGGTTTTCCGGCCAATATCGGCCGCAGCCGTTACCATCGATCCACTAAGGCATGGCCGTCGACGCCCCCATCGCGGAAGCGCCTCCAGTTCCGGAGCCGCCCGAAGCGACCACAACTGAGCTCGCCGCCGCTGTCCGTCCGGTCTCGATGCCGTTCATCGACCGGCTGGCCAGCGCGGTTGTCACCGGCGCTCCGCCGATCCTCGTGTTGCTGGGGATGTGGCTGGGCTGGAACAACGGCGTCCTGGTATGGCAGGACCTGCTCATCCTCGCGATCTTCTACACGGTGATCGGCTCCGGGATCACGGTCGGCTTCCACCGGCTATTCACCCACCGCAGCTTCAAATGCGGCCCAGTTCTGAGGTTCACATTCGCGGCCCTCGGGTCGGCGGCGGCCGAGGGACCGGTGATCGACTGGGTGGCCACACATCGCAAGCACCACCAGTTCTCCGACGAGGCGGGTGATCCGCATAGCCCGCATCTCGATCACCGACACGGCTGGCGCGGTGAGCTCTGGGGCTTTCTGCACGCGCACATCGGGTGGGTATTCAGCGATATGGATGTGGCCGACGAGAATCGCTACGCCAAGGACCTGCTCGCCGACCCCCTGATCAAGTTCGTCGATCGGACGTTCATCCTCTGGGTGGCGCTCGGGGTCGCAGCGGCGTTCGGTCTTGGCGTCGCCCTGACCGGCACCGTGGCGGGCGGCCTGACCGCGATGCTGTGGGGCGGTGCGGCGCGGATCTTCTTCATGCATCACTCGACCTTCAGCATCAACTCGGTCTGCCACTACTTCGGACGTCATGACTACGACACCGGGGACGAATCCCGCAATGTGTTCTGGCTCGCGATTCCGACCTGGGGCGAGTCATGGCACAACAACCACCACGCCTTTCCCACCTCGTATCGCCACGGGCTCCGTCGCTGGCAGCTGGATCCCTCGGCGGGAATCATTCGCCTGCTCGAGATGACGGGTCTGGCCTGGGATGTGGTGCGGGTAGACCCCAGTCGCCGTGACGGCAAGCTGATCGCGGCCTCGGCAGACTAAGCGGGCCTTGGCTTTCGCACGCACGGCACCTCTGCGCCGCGAGATCGAGGCTGCGCTCCCGCGCAGACCGTTCGCGGTCCGCTTCTGGGACGGCACGGTCGTGTCCGCCACGGAGGACGAGGCCCCGACCTTCGAGTTGCACTCGCCCCAGGCGCTGGCCCATTTTCTCCGCGCTCCCGGTGAGTTGGGGTTGGGGCGGGCCTACGTGGTCGGCCTGATCGACGTGGATGACATCGACAAGGCGCTGCGGATCGTGGACACGTTCGAGCCGCCCAAGCTCTCACCGGGACAGATGGCCCGGCTGGGCGTCGCCGTACTTCGCGCCTGCGGTCTCACCAAGCCACCCAGTCCGCCGGCATCCGAGCTCAGGCTGACCGGCGAGCGGCACACGATCGGGCGCGATCGCCGGGCGGTCAGGTACCACTACGACGCGGGGAACGATTTCTTCGCTCTGTTCCTGGACCCGTCGATGACGTACAGCTGCGCCTACTTCCAGGGCGGCGCGAAAACGCTCGAGGATGCTCAGCAGGCCAAGCTCGAACTGGTGTGCAAGAAGCTCGCGCTCGAACCGGGCCAGCGCGTCCTCGACGTCGGGTGCGGCTGGGGCAGCTTCGCCATCCGGGCCGCCAAGCACCACGGTGTCAAGGTGCTCGGCGTCACGCTGTCCGAACGGCAGGTCGAACTTGGACGCGAGCGGGCCCGGGAGGCGGGCGTCGCCGACCAGGTCGAGCTCCGCGTGGCTGATTACCGCGAGTTGGCCGGCGAGCAGTTCGATGCCATCTCGAGCATCGGCATGGTCGAGCACGTGGGGGAGGAGCGGATCGATCTCTACATGCAGACCTTGAACGGGCTGCTCCGCCCCGGAGGCCGGCTCCTGAACCACGGCATCGCCAAGCTGATGGACTTCGACACCAAGGACGAGGGCGCGTTCTCCGAGCGGTTCGTGTTCCCCGACGGGGTGCCGCTGCCGCTCTCGCGCATCGAGCTGGCGCTGGAGCGGACCGGGCTGATCACCAAGCACGTCGAGGGGCTCCCGGACGATTACGCCGAGACGCTTCGCTACTGGATCGCCAGCTATGAGGAGCGCTACGACGAAGCCGTCAGGGTCGCCGGCTCCGAGCGGGCCCGTGTGTGGCGGGTCTACCTCCGCGCCGCCCGGCAGGGGTTCCTGACCGGCTGGGCGTCCGTGTATCAGGTGCTGGCGCTCAAGCCCGGCACCTAAGCGCTCAAGCTCGGCCCCTAACCTGGGACGGGCCGAGCTCGAGCCCTCGTGGCGGCACCGGGGAGGACTGGACGATCGAGGTCGTCGTCTGCCCGTAGGGAGCGAGCTGATCGATCAGTTCCTCGAGGTGGCCCACGTCACGCACGTGAGCCTTGATCAGGTAGCAGTCCTCACCGGTGATCCGGTGGCACTCAACCACCTCAGGGAGCCCACGTACGAGCTCGGCCACCTTGTGCAGCTGGCGGGGGGCAGGCCGGACGCGGATCACGGCGCTCAATGCGTAGCCGAGAGAGACCGGGTCAACGTCCGCGTGGTAGCCCCGGATCACGCCGGCTGACTCGAGCCGGGCCAACCGCTCGGCCACCGTCGGGGGCGAGAGGTGAAGGCGCCGCGCTATCTCGGCCACGGCGATCCGCCCATCGGTCTGAAGCTCGCTGAGGATTCGACGGTTTACATCGTCAAGCAGCCGCTGATTCGAAGGCATACCAAACAAAATATATATAAAAATTTCTGTACATGCCACCAGTTACCCGTGATCATTCGGGCCACGCTGGCCATCAGCAACCCCCGCCAACCCCCGATTCCCCTCGCCTGACCCGTGCAGGTCGCAGACGATCCGGATCGGCCGCTCGGCCTGGCTGCGAATCGCCCGCTCAGCAGCAACCATGCGTCAAATCCGACGGCCGAGTCTGGATTGGCGACGAATCGCACGGTCAAGACCATGGGTCATGCGGCCAGCGTCGGGACGCCGACTTGGATCCGTCATCGCACCCCACCGCCCCATGTGTACTTCCTCATCAGCGCGGTGTTCCACTATCTGGGGCCGTCATTCGCGGTGCTTCTGTTCGACCGCGTGCCGGTGCTCGGGGTGGCCTGGTTGCGTATCGCCTCGGCGGCGATCGTGTTCGCGATCTGGAGACGGCCGTGGCGAGCCCTGACCGAGCCGCTGGTGATCGTGTGGGGAGTGACGCTGGCGGCCATGAACTGTTGCTTCTACGAGGCCATCCACCGCCTGCCGCTGGGGACGGTGGCGGCGATCGAGTTCCTGCCCGTGATCGCGCTGGCGGCTCTCGGAGCCAGGAGTGCCCGCAACGGGATGGCACTCTTGCTCGCTGTGGGTGGGGTCGCGCTGCTCAGTGACGTGCAGCTCTCCGGTCAGCCGCTCGGGTTCGCATTCGCGCTGGCCAACGCGGGCCTGTTCGCGCTCTACATCGTTCTCGCCCACCGGGCCGCCCGCCGCCCGGACATGAGCGGGCTCAACGGGCTGGGAGCCGCGATGCTGATCGCCGCGGTGGTGGTCAGCCCGATCGGAGGCTGGCAGGTCCTCCGCGTGGCCGGGGACCCACTGGCGCTCCTGGCCGGGATCGGCGTCGGGATCTCCTCATCGGTGATCCCCTACGTGACCGATCAGCTGGCGATGGCCCGGCTGAGCCGGGCCACCTACTCGCTGATGGTTGCGCTTCTACCTGCGACGGCGGTCGTGGTGGGGGTGATCGTGCTGGCTCAGCTGCCGAGCGCGGCTGAACTGCTGGCCGTGGGGCTGGTCATCGCAGGCGTCGCCGTTCACCGAGAGCCGGCCGAAGCCACATAGGCGGTGTTAGGCCGTGGCCACAGCTGGGTCGGGGGTCTCAGAAGGCTCGGCGGCCGTTTCGGGCACCGGCTCGGGTGCAGCCTCGGCAATGACATGGGCGCCGACGGCGCCGGCTACGCCGAGGAGCAGGGCGATCAGGGCCCACTTCGGACCGTATGCCTCGCTTCCGCGAGCCGAGTCAATCGACGGCGAACCGGGGCCAGTCTCGGCCAGCGCGAGCGCTGCGCCAATCAGGACCACGTTGTACTCGTACCCGCCGTTGCTCGCCCAGGGCCCGTTCTTGAGATGAACCCGGTGGATCGCGGTCAACATCGTGGCGGTGAGGACCGACGCGGCGAGTGGTGTCGCGGCCCCGGCGGCCAGCAGTGCGCCGCCACCCGCCTCCGCGGCGCCCGCGGCCATCGCGTGGTGTTTGCCAGGACGCAGTCCCATGCTCTCGAACGCGTTACCCGTGGCCTCGAGGCCGTGGCCTCCGAACCAGCCGAACAGCTTCTGCGTGCCGTGTCCGATGAAGAATCCGCCCACGGCCAAGCGGAGAAGAAGACGTCCAATTTTCATAGTTGAGGACTCTAGCAAATCGATTGCGTCCACAACTTACTCCCAGTCGCTTCGCCTCTACCTAGGCGCAACATAACCAGGCTGCCTCCGCCCCTATGCGCCGCGCAGAACTCGATTCGGCGGCGGGTTGGCCAGGAGTATGGTCCGGCCCCAGCGCCCGCTAACACAGGAGGAGAGGATGAGCGGCACCGTCAAAGTGCGACTCAATGTGAACGGCGTCGAGCACGAACTTGAGGTCGAGCCGAGACAGCTGCTCGTGCACGCGCTTCGAGATCAGCTCGGGCTGACCGGGACCCATGTCGGCTGTGACACATCCAACTGCGGTGCCTGCACGATTCACCTGAACGGGGAGGCGGTGAAGTCATGCACGATCCTGGCGGTGCAGGCTGACGGTGAACAGGTCCTGACGATCGAGGGGCTCGGTACCGAGGGAGACCTGCACCCGATGCAGGAGGCGTTCTGGAACAACCACGGCCTCCAATGCGGTTATTGCACTCCGGGGATGATCATGGCCTCGGCGGCCCTGCTGACTGAGAACCCCGACCCGAGCGAAGCCGAGGTACGGCATGCCCTCGAGGGCAACCTGTGTCGCTGCACGGGCTATCACAACATCGTCAAGGCGGTGCTCGATGCCGCCTCCAAGACTCCGAGGGTGAACGCATGAGCATCACCGATGAGGCGCCGGCTGCAGGAGGACACGTCGGACGCGAAATGAGGCGCAAGGAGGACCCGCGGCTGATCACCGGTCGGGCCCGCTACGTGGACGACATCTCGGTCCCGGGAATGCTGTGGGCATCGATCGTCCGCTCGCCCGAGGCTCACGCCAAGATCGCATCGATCGACGTATCGGCCGCGCTCGAGCGTGACGGGATTCACGCGGTATTCACCGGCGAGGACATGTCTGACCTCGGCGGTCCGCTCCCGTGTGCCTGGGTGCCACCGGGGGTCGAGGTCAACCAGCCGGATCACTGGCCACTGGCCCGGGGTGCCGTCAAGCACGTCGGTGACGCCGTGGCCATCGTGATCGGCGAGGATCGCTACGCGGTCAGTGACGCAGCCGAGGACGTAGTGGTCGAGTACGAGCCGCTCCCGGTGGTGGTCGATCCCGAGAAGGCGCTGGAGGGGGGTCCGCTCGTCCACGAGCAGTTCGGGACCAACAAGGTGCACGAGTGGTCACTGGCCGGCGGCGACGTGGAGGCGGGCCTCGCGGAGGCTGACGTCGTGGTGGAGCGGCGGGTGGTCAACCATCGCATCGCCGGTGCGCCGATCGAGCCTCGCGGCGTTCTGGCCGACTACCGCGCCGGGACCATGACCCTGTGGAGCTCCACTCAGGTGCCGCACTTCGTGCGCCTGTTCGTCGCCCTGCTGCTCGGGATTGGCGAGGACCATGTACGCGTGATCGCCCCCGAGGTGGGGGGTGGATTCGGGCAGAAGCTCCAGGTCTACGGTGAGGAGCTCCTGGCCTGCTGGTGCTCGCGCCGGCTGGACCGCCCGGTCAAGTGGATCGAGACTCGTTCCGAGAACATGTCCGCCGCGCACCAGGGCCGGGACCAGATCGCCTACACGAAGATGGGAGCCAAGCGCGACGGCACGGTGACGGCGTTTCACGTCAAGATCGTGGCGGACCTGGGTGCATACAACATGCTCCTGACGCCGGTCATCCCCTCGATGGGAGCGTTCGTGATGGGGGGTTGTTACGCGATCCCGAATGTCCAGACGGACATCGTGGGGGTGTTCACCAACAAGGTCCCGACGGACGCCATCCGCGGCGCCGGACGGCCCGAGGCGACGCACATGCTCGAGCTGAACATGAATGCCGTGGCGCAGGAGCTGGGCATGGATCCGCTCGAGCTCCGGCGCAAGAACTTCATCGCCAAGGATGCCTTCCCCGCCGAGGTGGCAACCGGCGTCGTGTATGACTCCGGTGACTACGAGAAGACCCTCGACAAGCTGCTCGAGCACGTGGACGTGGAGGCGTTCCGGCGTGAGCAGGAAGAGCTGCGGGCCGAGGGCGTCTATCGGGGTATCGGGTTCTCCACCTACACCGAGATCTGCGGGCTGGCGCCGTCCCGGGTAACCGGGCCGGCGGGAGTCGGGCTCCAGGCGGGGCTCTGGGAGTCAGCCATGGTTCGCGTGCACAACACTGGGGCGGTGACGGTTTACACCGGGACCTCGCCCCACGGACAGGGCCTGGACACAGCCATGGCACAGATCGTGGCCGACAAGCTGGGGATCGACCCCTCGGTGATAGAGGTCGTGCACGGCGACACCGCCACCGGGCCCGAGGGACGCGGGACATATGGCTCGCGGTCGCTGGCCTGTGGCGGCGAGGCGGTGGCTCGAGCGTCGGACAAGGTCGTGAACAAGGCCAAGGCGATCGTCGCGGCCGAGCTCGAGGCGGCGCCCGAGGACATCGAGGTGACGGCCGGCAAGTTCTCCGTGCGCGGTTCGCCCGACAAGGGAATGCCCCTGGCCGACGTGGCCGGGATCGCCTACATCGGCGCGGTGCCCGAAGGGATGGAGCCGGGGCTTGAGGAGACGACGTTCTACGACCCCGAGAACTTCGTGTTCCCATTCGGTGCCCACGCCTGCATCGTCGACGTCGATGCCGAGACGGGCAAGGTCAAGGTGGTCCGCTACGTAGCGGTGGATGATTGCGGGCGTGCCATCAACCCGATGCTGATCGATGGCCAGGTGCACGGCGGCGTCGCGTTCGGGATCGGGCAGGCGCTCTATGAGCGGGTGCACTACGACGAGGATGGACAGCTCGTGACGGGCACCTTCGTCGATTACGCGTTGCCGACGGCGGCGGAGATCCCGAGCTTCGAGACTGACCGGACCGAGACGCCGTCACCGGTGAACTCCCTCGGAGCCAAGGGAGTCGGCGAGGCGGGGACGATCGCGGCCAGCGCGGCGGTGACCGGAGCCGTGATTGACGCGCTGCGTCCGCTCGGCGTTGAGTTCATCAACATGCCGCTCAGCCCGATGCGGGTCTGGGAAGCCATCTCGGAAGCGAAAGGGGGCTCGGCATGATTCCGGGCCAGTTCGACTACGTGTCACCCGGATCGCTCCAGGAGGCGATCCAGGCCTTGGCCGACGGTGGGGAGGACGCCAAGCTGCTGGCCGGCGGCCACTCGCTGATCCCGCTCATGAAGCTGCGTCTGGCCGCACCCTCGCTGCTCGTCGACCTCCGAAAGGTCCCCGGTCTGCATGGTGTGGAACGGCAGAACGGTCATTGGCGGATCGGGGCGCTGACCCCGCATTCGGTCCTCGAACGCTCCTCCGAACTCGGCCTGGTCTCCCAGGTGGCGGCGACGATCGCCGATCCGCAGGTCCGTCACCGGGGAACGATCGGCGGCTCGCTGGCTCACGGCGACCCCGCGTCTGACCTGCCGGCGGCGATGCTGGTGTGTGACGGCGAGGTAACCGTGCAGGGTCCGAACGGGCAACGGACGGTGGCCGCCGCGGACCTGTTCGAGGATTACCTCCAGACCTCGCTCGCCGCCGACGAGGTCCTGACCGAGGTCCGGGTCCAGGCGCTCGACGGTTGGGGCCACGGCTACCAGAAGTTCAACCGCCGCAGCGAGGACTGGGCGATGGTCGCGGTCAGCGCCGCCGTCAAGACGTCCGATGGCGTGTGCGAGGACGTTCGTGTCGGCTTGACCAATATGGCGTCGGTCCCGTTGCGCGCCACTGCGGTCGAGGAGGCACTACGGGGTCAGGAGCTGAACGCTGAGAACATCCAGCGCGCCGCCGCCCAGGCGGCGGAGGGGACCCGCCCACCCGCCGATCTGAACGCCTCGAGTGACTACAAGCGCCACCTGGCTCAGGTGCTGTGCCAGCGGGCGCTGAGGACCGCCGCCGGCCAGGAGTGATGCCGGAGATCGACTCCGTCGAGTCAGCCGCCGCCGCGCTCGCCGGTCAGCGCTACCTGGCTGACCGGCCGCTGGCGCTCGCGGTCCATCTGGCCTTGACGTTGGAGCAGCCATTGCTGCTCGAGGGCGAAGCCGGGGTCGGCAAGACCGAGGTCGCCCGAGCCCTGGCGTCGGCGCTCGAGGCCCGGCTCATTCGTCTGCAGTGCCATGAGGGGATTGATCTGCATCACGCCCTCTATGACTGGGACTACGCGCGTCAGCTGTTGGCTCTGCGAGCCGCCGAGGGCGGCATCGATGAGGGCGAGCTCTTCGCGCGGCGCTTCCTTCTGCGCCGTCCGCTGCTTGAGGCGCTCGAGTCAGATCCACAGGAGCCCGTGGTCCTGCTCATCGACGAGATCGATCGAGCGGATGACGAGTTCGAGGCCTTCCTGCTCGAATTCCTGTCCGATTTCGCGGTCACGATTCCCGAGCTGGGCACGATTACGGCCCGCCGCCGTCCGATCGTGATCCTGACGTCGAACCGGACTCGAGAGCTGCATGACGCGCTCAAGCGGCGCTGCCTGTATCACTGGATCGACTATCCGGATGCCGCCCGCGAGCGGGAGATCGTCGAGGCCCGCTTGCCTGGGGTCCCGGAGCGAGTGGCGGCCCGGGTGGTTGCCGCGGTGGGCAAGCTGCGCGAGCAGGGTGACCTGTACAAGCTGCCCGGCGTGGGGGAGACGATCGTGTGGGCGCAGGCGCTCCTGGCCGTGGGCGGTGACGTGGCGCTGGATGAGACCTTGGGCGCGGCCCTCAAGGTGCACGAGGACATCGTGCGGGTGCGCGAGCGCGGGGTGTTGGAGGGTGTCTGAACTGGCCGGCTCAGGCCTCGACTCTGGCCTGGACTTCGGGGAGCGGGTCGTGGACCGGCTCGGAGACCTCACCGCCGCATTGCGGGCCCAGGGCGCGCGGGTTGGAGTGGGAGAGCTCCTGGGCGCGGTCAGGTGCCTGGATGCCGTCGATGCCGGCTCGCGCGAGGATGCGAGGCTGGCTCTGCGGACAGTGCTCTGCTCGCAGCGGGCTGACCTTGAGCGGTTCGACATCGCCTTCCTGTCGGTGTTCGGCGATGGCCGGCCGCCGGGAGTAGATCAGCCCCTGTCAGAGCTGGGTTCGGTCGCACGGGCGGCGCTGCCGAGCCTGGCCGTCCCCGACCCGGCTGGTCGGCCGGCCGCGGGTGGTTCGACGCCCGTGCCGGCGGCGTGGAGTGAGGTCGAGGTCCTGCGCGAAAAGGACTTCGCTGAATACTCCGAGGCCGAGATGCGGGCGGCGCGCGTCCTGATCGGCCGGCTGGCCCGGCGCCATCCGACTCGCATCTCGCGCCGCACACGCCCTTCCCAGCGGCGAGCCCATACGCCTGATCTGCGGGCGACCGTGCGTGGCTCGCTGCGCACCGGTGGCGACCCGGTGCTGCGCCGCTGGCGGGCTAGGACGCGACGCCCCCGTCAGCTCGTGCTGGTGTGTGACGTGTCCGGCTCGATGTCACCGTACGGACGAATGCTGTTGCAGTACATGCATGCCTGCGTGGCGGCGCGGCGCCGTGTCGAAGCGTTCGCCTTCGGGACGCGGTTGACCCGGATCACGCATGAGCTCTCCGGTCGTGACCACGATCGGGCCCTGGGACGTGCCGCCGCTGCGGTTACGGACTTCTCCGGGGGCACCCGGATCGGCGCTGCGCTGGCCGAGCTGAACCGCGTGCACGGCCGGCGGTTGGGCCGCGGAGCCGTGGTCGTGATCCTGTCCGATGGCTGGGATCGTGGTGACCCGGTCCAGCTGAGCCAGGAGATGGCCCGGCTACGGCGGGCGGCGCACAGGCTCGTATGGTTGAACCCGCTGGCGGCCCATCCCGATTACGCGCCGCTCACGCGCGGGATGCAGGCAGCGATTCCCCATACTGACCAACTATTGGCGGGCAACTCGCTCGCCTCCCTCGAGCACCTGGCTGCGATATTGGAGGAGATGTGAACGACGTATTGCCCGAGCTTCAGACCTGGATCGAGCGCGGTGACCGGATCGCACTGGCCACCGTGGTCGCGGTCAAGAAGTCCGCGCCGCGCCCACCGGGGGCGAAGATGGCCGTGAACGAGCACGGTGAGATCATCGGCGCGGTGTCCGGTGGATGCGTGGAGGGAGCGGTCATCGAGATCGCCGACGAGGTCCTCCGAGGCTCGAAACCGCGCATGGTCCACTTTGGGATCGCCGATGAAGAGGCGTGGGACGTGGGGCTGCCCTGTGGTGGGGAGATCGATGTATGGGTGCAGGAGCTGGCGCCGGGGAGATTCGTTGACATCGCACGTGCCGGGGGCCGAGCGGCGGAGGTGACATTGATCGAGGGTGATGGCGCCGGGGCCAAACTGCTGTTCGAGGAGGACGGCGGTACGTCGGGGTCGCTCGGCTCCGAAGATCTGGACGCCGAGGCTCGCCAGGCGGCCGAAGACCTGTTGTGGGCTGAGACATCTGAACTGCGCGGCCCGATGTTTGTCGACCTGATCGCTCCAGCGCCCCGCCTGATCATGTTCGGAGCCGTCCCGATTGCGGCGGCGTTGTCCAAGCTGGCACGCGCCACCGGGTGGCGCCCATACGTCGTGGATCCCCGGAGGCGGTTCGCTTCCCCTGAGCGGTTCCCGGAAGCCGAGCAGGTGCTGGCAGCGTGGCCGGAGGAGGCGTTCGCCGCGCTGGGCGGGATCGATCCGGCAACATCGATCGCGGTCCTCACCCACGATCCAAAGCTCGATGACGCCGCGCTGCTCATCGCCCTGCGCTCGCCCGCGCGGTTCATCGGCGCGATGGGCTCCCGGCGCGCCCAGGAGTCACGCCGCGAACGCCTGCTGGCCGCCGGGCTCACTGACGGAGATCTGGAGCGCATGTCAGCGCCCGTGGGACTCGATCTGGGCGCGGTGAGCGCTGAGGAGACCGCGCTCTCGATCCTGGCCGAAGTGGTGGCGACGCGCCACGGGCGGTCTGGTGGCCCATTGAGACAGGCGGGTGGCCGGATTCATGAGGTGGCCGCCTCGTGAGGTGCCTGGTGTGATCGGAGGTTTGGTTCTGGCGGCCGGGGCCGGCTCTCGCTTCGGGTCAGACAGCAAGCTCCTGGCCGACCTGGGTGGGCGTCCGTTGGTCGAGTGGGCGGTGCGGGCTCAGTGCGCCGTGCCAGAGCTCGAGCGGGTGGTCGTGGTGCTCGGATCGCAGGCGGCTGAGGTGCAGGCAGCGGTGGATTTTGGCCGGGCCCAACCGATGGTCTGCACGGACTGGGCTGATGGGCAGGCCGCTTCGTTGCGGTGCGGGCTGGGAGCGCTGGCGGGCGCCGCCAAGGTGCTCATCACGCTCGGGGATGAGCCACTGATCGCCTCGGCGGCGATCGCCCGCCTCGTCGGTGAACCCGGCGGTACCCGGGCCGTGTATGGCGGACGGCCCGGGCATCCGGTCGTCCTGGAGGCTCCTCAGATCGCCGCCCTCGAGGGCCATCACGGCGATCAGGGCGCGCGCGAGGTGCTCCGAGGGGGCCCGGTGATCGAGCTGGGACACCTATGCTCGGGGCGCGACGTCGATACCCGCGAGGATCTGGAGGCAATTCGCAATGAAGCTTGAGCAGTCATTTGAGGTCGCCGCCCCGCTTGAGCGGGTGTGGGAGGCGCTGATCGACGTCGAGCGGGTGGCGCCCTGCCTCCCGGGGGCGGCCATCACCGGCCGCAACGATGACGGCAGCTACAACGGCACATTCAAGGTGAAGATCGGCCCGACGTCAGCGTCATATTCCGGCAAGCTGGCGATGGAGAACGTGGACGAGTCGACCCATACGGCGACGATGCAAGCCCAAGGCACGGACAAGCGCGGCCAGGGCGGGGCCCAGGCGTCGATCATCTCTTCGCTGTCGGACACCGGTAGCGGCGCAACTCGGGTCGAGGTCGTGACGGACTACCGGATCACCGGGCGCCTGGCACGGTTCGGGCGCGGCGGGATGATCGAGGACATCTCGAATCGGCTGCTCGGGGACTTCGCCCACTGCCTTCAGAGCACCCTGGCGGGGGACGGGGCACAGGCGCCGGCGGACACGGAGCCCGCTGACGGACCGCCACCAGCCGCGGAGCCCGCTGCCGGACCGCCACCGGCCGAGGAGCCCGCTGCGGGACCGCCACCGGGCGAGGAGCCCGCTGCGGGGCCGCCACCGGCGGAGGAGCCCGTGACCGTGTCACCGGTGCGACCGGTCATCCCCGAGAGCGAGCCGGTCCAGGGTCTGTCTCTGATGGTCTCGGTCCTGTGGGGTCAGGCCAAGCGCAACCCCATGCAGGCGGTGGCGCTGGTGCTCGGCTTCCTGTTCGCGTTCCGGGTGTTCCGCCGCCGGGACTGAGGGCTAGCCGAGACCGTCGCGCTCCGCGGGCTCTTCGAAGCTCTCGGCCGGCAGCGCAGCCACGATGCCCTTGGGGTTGATCGAGTGATGTGTCCGGTAGTAGTGGGCGCGGATCTCGTCAAACGAAACGGTGTCCGCGACGCCCGGCCATTGGTACAGATCTCGCGCGTAGGGCCACAGGCTCTCGTACTCGGCCAGCTTGCGGATCGAGCACTTGAAGTGGATCTGGTACACGACGTCGAAGCGCAGCAGCGTCGTGAACAGCCGCCAGTCGGACTCGACCGGCTCGGGACCGAACAGGAAGCGCCGGTCAGTCAGGCGAAGGTCGAGCGCGTCGAGTGTCTGGAACAGCCGATCGACCTCGCGGTCATAGACGTCCTGTTTGCTGGCAAAGCCCGTCTTGTAGACGGCGTTGTTGACGCCGTCGTAGATGACCTCATTGAGCTCGTCAATTCCCGCCTGCCAGCGCTCGGGATAGAGCACGACCGGGTGCTTGGCCAGTGGCGCGAATACGGTGGACAGCATCCGCAGGATGTCGGCGGACTCGTTGTTGACGATCGTGCCCTGCTGCTTGTCCCATAGAACCGGGACGCTGACCCGCTGCTCGTACCCCGCGTCCATGACCCGGTAGGCCTGGCTGAGGAACTTGAAGCCGTTGACTGAATCGACGTAGCCGTTGCCGGTGAAGGCCCAGCCGCGGCTGTCCCGGATCGGGTCCGCGTAGGACACGCTGATCACGTGCTCGAGACCCATCAGCCGCAGGCCGATCAGCGTGCGGTGCGCCCAAGGGCAGGCTCGAGAGACGTATAGGTGGTAGCGCCCGGCCTGCACCGGGAAACCACTCGACCCATCGGCCGTGACCCACTCGCGGAAGATGCTGTCCTCGCGCTCGAACGCGCCGTTCTCGCGGTCGGTCACCGGGGTGCTCATCCAGACTCAGGCTAGCGACCGGCGGCCACTACTCTCCGGCTTACCGTTGCCGGCTCACCGGGATCACAGCGCCGCGCTGCTGGCCGTCGACGAGACCGGCCGGGGCGAGCCGTTGGTGCTCATCCACGGGCTGGCCACGACGCGCGAGATCTGGAGCGCCGTCGTGCCCGCGCTGGCCCGGGAACGGCGGGTGGTCACGCTGGACGTGCCCGGCTTCGGCGCCTCCGCACCGGCTGGTCCGGGGTTCGATCTGGCCGTGGTGGGCGATCGGATCGCGCGTGGCCTGGCTGCGCACGGCGTGCGGGGTCCGTTTGATCTGGCCGGGCACTCGCTCGGTGCCGGGGTCGCGCTGACCCTGGCCTGCGCACGACCGAAGCTCGTTCAGCGCCTGATCCTGGTGGCACCAGCGGGGTTGCGCCCGCGTGGGCGCGTGCCGGCATCGCTGCTGGCCCCCGGCATCCCGACGCTGTTCGCGGCTCGGCGCCGGCTCGCGCCGCTCACCGACTTCGGGCTCGGGCGCCGGCTCCTGCTCTCGCTGGCCGTGGCAGACGGATCGGCGATTTCCCCCACCCAGGCCCGGCTGATGGTCGAGGCATCGAACGGAGCGAGCCGGATCGCGGCTGCGTTCGCCACCGTGGCCAGCGCCGACCTGCGGCCGCTGCTGACGCAGACAGCGGCGCCGCTGGGGTTGATCTGGGGCCAGCGAGATCTCACAGTCCCGGCCCGGGGAGCGGGCGAGATCCGCACCGCCCGGCCCGACGCGCTGCTGGAATTGATCCCGGAGGCCGGTCACGTTCCCATGATCGAGCGCCCGGAAGCCTTCGCGGCTGCGCTGGCCGGATTGCTCGAGAGGCTTCCCAAACACGCAACAACTCCGCGCCGGAGAGCACCTAACTTGCGCTGAGCAGGCAATTGTTCTCACATGCCAGCCTTGACGACCCATCGCGCCGCCTCCCTGCGTCTCGCCGACGGCCGTCGGCTCCGGTTCGTCGAGACGGGCCCCAGGGATGGCTTCCCGATCTTCTACTGCCACGGCGCGATCGGGACTCCGCTCGGGCGCTCGATCGATCTAGAAGAGCTCACCGCTGATCTCGGCGTTCGCTATATCGCGGTCAACCGCCCGGGGATCGGTGGCTCAGATCCGGCGCCGCGGCGGACGGTGCTCGACTTCGCCGCCGACCTCGACGCACTGGCGGATGAGCTCGGACTGGCGCGGTTCGGGGTCGTCGGCGTCTCGGCGGGCGGACCGTACGCGCTGGCCGCCGGGAGCGCCCTGGCCCGTGTGGACCGCCTGGCGGTGTGCAGCTCGCTCTCGCCCCTGTGCGCACCACACCGAACGCCCGGAATGCCGCGGCGCATCCGGTTGGGGCTGAGCGCGCTGGCCGGCGCCCCGAAGGCATGCTCGGTGGCGGGCGACGCGCTGCTGCCCCTGGTCAGGCGATACCCGGAGCTGCTGCATCGCGTGATCGCCGCGCACGCGGCTCCCGAGGAGCGCCAGCGCCTGCGCCTGCCCGCCGAGCAAGACGCGGCCAGCGCCAGCTTCCTCGATGCGACGGCCTATGGTGTGAGGGGGATGATCGAGGACTACCTGACGTACTCGAGGGGCTGGGGGTTTGAGACGGGGAGCGTCACCGCGGAGGTGCATGTGTGGCACGGGGCCCGGGACCCGCTCGTGCCGGTGGAGCACGCACTTCAGCTCGCGGCCGGACTGCCGCGCTGCCGCCTGTTCGTGGCCCCCGATGAGGGCCACCACTTCTTCCGCCGCCGGCTGGGCCACATCCTAGCCGTGCTGTTGTGCAGCCGGGACGCAGCGGCGCCGGTTGACGGTGTCCGAGAGCGGGCGGCGAGATGAGCGATCAGGCGCAGCGCGCCGAGCACTTCCTGGCTCTGCACCGCCCCGGGCAGCCGCTACTCCTCCCCAACCCCTGGGACGTGGGCTCGGCCCGACTGCTGGCATCGCTTGGATTCGAGGCCCTGGCCACCACCAGCAGCGGCTTTGCCGCCACGCTCGGGCGGCTTGACGGATCCGTGACCCGGGACGAGGCGCTCACGCACGCGGCGGCGATCGTCGCGGCCACCCAGCTGCCGGTCTCGGCCGATCTCGAGAACGGGTTCGCCAGCACGCCGGCCGGCGTGGCGGAGACCGCCGCCGGCGCGGTTGAGGCCGGGCTGGCCGGTTTCTCGATTGAGGACTACTCAGGTGACGATTCCGAGCCGATCTACGACATCGATGTGGCGGTCGAGCGGGTTGCCGCGGCCGCCGAAGCCGCGCATCGAGGCCCGGCCCACGTGGTCCTCACCGCGCGGAGCGAGAACTACCTCCACGGCCGCGAGGATCTGGCCGACACGATTGCCCGCCTGCAGGCCTACGAGGAGGCAGGAGCCGACGTGCTCTACGCCCCCGGTGTCGCCGCCGCGGCTGACATCGAGGCCGTGGTGTCTGCGGTCGGGAGGCCGGTGAACGTCCTCGCCCGCCCCGGCGTCCCGCCGATCCAGGAGCTGGCTCAGCTCGGCGTCAGCCGGGTATCAGTGGGTGGCGCGTTTGCGTTCGTGGGGATCGGCGCGGTGGTCGAGGCCGCCCGAGAGCTCCGCGACCAGGGCACGTACGGGTACGCCGGCGTCGCTGGCCAAGGTGGGCGCGCGGCCCGCGACGCCTTCGGCTAGAGCCCGGGAGAGCGTCAGCGGCTGACTCACGCGGCTGACTCACGCGGCTGACTCAGGCGGCTGACTCAGGCGGCGGCGCGCAAGGTGGCCAGTGGCGGACGTTCGACCGGGTCAGCGCCCAGCGCAACATGATCGTTCTCGCCGCGGGCGAGGAACGTGGACGGCAGCGGCCCGGATAGACGCCCCTCCTGCTCGAGGCGTGACGAGACGGCCCTCAAGACAGCGAATGCCATCGGGCCGAGGTCTCGCAGGGGCTGATGCGCGTTCTGGCGCACGTCGAGGTCCACCTGCGCGATCGCGTCGAGCCCCGCCACGCGGTGCGCGTCGAGCAGGAGCGCGATGTCGACTCCGTATCCGGTCACGAAGGGCAGGCGCTCGAGCAGGTCACGACGGGCGGCAATCTCTCCCGCGAGCGGCTGCTCGACGGCGGCTAGGTCGGGATAGAACAGATTCAGCAGCGGCCGGGCGGTCAGTTCGGTCACACGTCCACCGCCGTCCGCCAGCGTCACCTCTCCGACCTTGAACGGCCGGCGATAGAAACCTTTGACGAACTCGAATCTGCGGTCGCACAGCAGCGGTCCGAGCAGTCCGCAGGTGAAGTGGGGGCCGCACTGCTCCGTGTCGGCGTCCATGAAGCAGATCACCTCCCCGGTGAGGATGTGCAGCGCACGCCACATCGCATCGCCCTTGCCCAGGACAGGCCCCATCTCGGGGAGAAGCTGCTCTTGGTCGTGCACCTCCGCGCCCATCCCGCGGGCTATCTGTCCCGTACCGTCGGTCGAGTGATCCACCACTACCACCTGATCGAGCACGCCGGCCTGACGAAGCTCCATCAGCGGCTCGAGGATCGCGCCAATCGTTCGGGCTTCGTCGCGTGCGGGCAAGCACACCGAGACAGTGCAGTCGCGCTCGGCAGCCAACCGCTGCGCCGGGAATGCGGCGTGCGAGAACGTGTTGCTGCGGTACCAGGATCGGGCGCGAAGGGACATGCGTCACAGAGGATGACAGCCGCGCCGACCGGGCAGACCGAGACGCACGGTCTCCGAACGCGGCGAGGATCCGGCGAGGCTACAGGGTCTATAGGATCAGCGCCCGTGCAGGGAGAGGGCCCTCCGCGGAGTCCGGTCAGCCGTCACCCGCAGCGTGCGGCTCGGGACGGACGTGGGCGGGCACGCCGGCGGTCGCGCGCGTGAAGCAGGTACTCCGCCTTCCAACGTACCGGCGCTTGCTCGCGGCCTACGGGCTGAACGAGCTGGCCTGGTCGGTGGGGACGCTGGCGCTGGCCGTGCTGGTCTACCGCCGAACGGGCAGCGCGCTCGGGTCGACGGCGTTCTTCCTCTGCTCGCTGGTGATTCCGGCGTTCCTGTCACCCCTGGCCGTTTCCCGCGTCGATCAGCGGGCCCCCCGTCGGATCCTTCCGCTGCTGTACGCGATCGAGGCGGTCCTGTTCGGGCTCCTGGCCTGGATGACGGCGCGCTTCTCGCTCGTGCCGGTGCTCGCGCTGGCACTGGCGGACGGGATCGTGGCGCTGGTGGGCCGCGTGCTGGCGCGCACTGCCACCGTCGACGTGCTGCGTCCGGCCGGGCTCCTGCAGGAGGGAAATGCCATCAGCAACGCAGTGTTCTCGGTCTGCTTCATGGGCGGGCCCGCGATCGGTGGCGTTGTGGTGGCGGCGGGCGGGACCGTGGCGGCGCTGCTCGTCAACTGTGGCCTGTTCGCTGCCATCTCGCTCGTGCTCGTCACGGCGGTCGGGTTACCCAGTGAGGCGCACGAGAAGGAGCCCTCCGCCGGTCGGCTGCGGGCGGCCTTCGCCCACGTGAGCCAGAACTACGCTCAGCGGTGGCTGCTCGTGCTCCAGCTCGGCGGTCTGATCGCGTTCACGATCTCGATCCCGGTCGAGGTCGTGTACGCGCAGAAGACGCTCCACGCCGGGGCGGCCGGCTATGGCGCCCTGCTGTCCGGTTGGGGCGTGGGGGCGATGATCGGCAGTGCGGTGTACGCGCGCTGGCGCCGGCGCTCGGTACGAGCGCTGATGGCGCTCAGCGGGGTTGTTCTGACGGTCGGTTTCTCCTTCATGGCGAGCGCTTCCTCGATCGTGCTGGCCGTCATCGGAGCGGCGCTTGGCGGCGTGGGCAACGGGATCGGCGCGGTGGCCGCCCGGACGGCGCTTCAGGAACACACCTCGCAACGGTGGATGGCGATGGTGATGAGCCTGAACGAGGCCATCGGTCAGGCCGCCCCGGGTGTCGGCATCCTGCTCGGCGGCGCCATCGCCGCGTTGGCTAACCCCCGCGTCGCGTTGGCCGTCGCGGGCGCCGGGTCACTGGCGTTCACGGTCGCGGTGTGGGTGGTGTTGCGACCGGGGCGAATGCCCGAGGTTCCCACCGAGCCGCCGCCGCAGTCAGTGGAGGCGCCTCAGGGAATCGTTCCCGCACCGCCTCCGAGCCGTGAGACCCTGGTTTAGTCATCGTGCGTCTCGGCTGCATCGATATCGGCTCCAACACGACGCGGCTCCTGGTGGCCGACACTGACGGCCGCCATCTGCGGTGCATCCACGAGGAACGTGCGTTCACGGGGATCGGGCGTGACCTGTTCGAGCATGGCAGGATCGGGCAGGCCAAGATCAGCGAGGTGGTCGGCGTGGTCAAGGCACAGCTCGAGACCGCGCGGCATCGCGGCGCACACGATGTGCGGGCGGTCGCCACGGCCGCGATCCGAACCGCGGAGAACGGTGTCGAGCTGACGGCGGCGATCGAGCGGGCCACCGGGCTGGCCGTGGACATCCTGTCCGGCCAGGAGGAGGCACGGCTGGCGTTCGTGGGGGTGGCTCGGACGCTCGAGACGCCGCCGCCGGGAGAGCTCGGAGTCGTCGATGTAGGCGGCGGCTCCTCCGAGCTGGTGGTCGGCACGGCCCCGGATCATGTCCGGTGGTGGGTGTCGATCGGGCTCGGGTCCGGCGCGCTCTGCCACGGCCCGCTCAGCTCGGATCCGCCGACGGTCGCGGAACTCGCGGGCGCGCGGGCGCAGATCGCGGGCGAGCTTGGACGGCTCGACGTCCCGCGGCCGTCGGAGGCGGTGGCCGTGGGCGGTAGCGCTACGTCACTGGGCCGGCTCGCAGGCCCCATGCTCGATGCTGCCGCCCTCGGGCGGGCCCTGGCGCTGCTCGTGGCGGAGCGTTCGAGCGAGATCGCGCGCCGGTTCGCGATCGACCCCGAGCGGGCCCGGTTACTGCCGGCCGGATTGCTGATCCTGGAGGGCGTGGCCGACGCATTCGGCGCCGCGCTCCGGGTCGGGCGCGGTGGAATCCGGGAGGGAGTGCTGCTAGAAGCGTCGGTGACATGACGGTCGAACCTCCGATCCCGCCCGCGGAACCTCCGATCCCTTCGGTTGGACCTCCGATCCCGCCCCGAGAGGCACTCGCCGGGGTTCGCCTCCGGGCTCCGACCAGAGGCAACCGCCGCCTCGAGCGTCTGCTCGCCGCCGCCAACAACGATGAGCAGCTCAAGGCCTGGTGGCACGTATCGGCCGTCAACGCGACCCGGCGGCTGGGGATGTCCGACCACAGCTGGGTCCATATCCAGATCGTGCTCAATATCGGTCTGCGGCTGTCCCGGTTGCTGTTCCGCCGTGGCGTCGTGCCCAGCGTGGTGGCCGACTTCGGGTTCGAGGAGCACGACGCCGAGGTCGTGGTGGCGGCCGCGTGCATGCTGCATTGCGTTGGGATGTCGATCCATCGTGACGACCACGAGCGCTACAGCCTGTTCCTCACGGCCGACAAACTCGGCGGGCTGCTGAGGGAGGTCTACGAGGAGCCGGAACGCTCGATCATCGTCGCGGAATCGATGCACGCGATCATCGGGCACCGCCGCAATGGCGCGCCGTTCACGGTCGAGGCGGGCATAGTGCGTGTGGCCGACGCGCTTGACATGGCTCGCGGGCGGTCCCGCATCCCGTTCGAGGCCGGCCATCAGAACATCCACTCGCTGTCGGCCTACGCGATCCAAGAGGTCAAGATCTCGCCCGGCCGAGACCGAGCCGTTCGGGTCGAGATTGACATGTCCAATAGCGCCGGCATCTTCCAGGTCGACGAGCTGCTGGCCGAGAAACTCCGCGGCTCCGGGCTCGAGGAGCACATCGAGGTGATAGCCCGAATCGAGGCCGAGCACGAGCAGCGGTTGATCCAGGTGTTCAGGATCTGAGGTGAGCTAGAACGGCCGATCCCGCGCGCAAACGAACCGGGCTGCTGGTGGCCGGGATCGCCGCCGCACTGGTCCTGTGGGGCGGGTACGCCAACCACTGGTCCTGGACCGGGATCAACGGCCACACGGCGACTCTGTGGGACTGGCTGCACCTGCTCCTGCTGCCGTTGGCCGTGGGCATTCTGCCGATCTGGCTCAGCCGGGACCGGCGCCTGGAGCGGCGAATCAAGCTGGGCGCGATCGCCGGCGCCAGCGTGTTGGCCGTGATCGCCGTGGCCGGCTACCTGATCCCGTGGGCGTGGACTGGTTTCGTGGGAAACAGCCTGTGGGATTGGCTGAACCTGGTCGCGCTGCCACTGGCCGTCGCCGTGGCCCCAGGGGTGGAGGACTTGCGCAAAGGCTGGACGCCCCGTCACACAACGATCGCGCTGATGGGCGGTGCGGTGTTCGGCGCCGTGGTCCTGGCCGGTTATCTGATCCCGTGGGCGTGGACCGGCTTCACGGGGAACAAGCTGTGGGCCTGGCTGCACCTGCTGCTGCTCCCGCTCCTGATCCCGACGCTCGTGGTGCCCGCCCTGAAGTCACTGACTATGGAACGGATGGTCGAGCTGGAGCCGGAGCCGGAGCCGGAGCGGGAGCGGGAGCCGGAGCGGGAGCGGGAGCCGGCGCCGGGGTCGGCGTCGGCGTCGGCGCGAGCCGAGGCGCGCCCGGGACCGCTCGCCCGGTCAGGGGCATCGCCGTCCGCGGGCGCCCATGGCGAGGTCGAGCCGCCGCCGACGGTGCTCGACTGAGGAAGAGCGGCCCACCAGCCAGCCGTTCAATACGTACCAAACTCAAGGAGTCCGGGCCCCAGGCCCCCATTCCGCGCAAGGCTGGGCGGACGGCAGATCGCTCGTCGTAAACGCCGGGTATAGCTACCAGTGCACCCCGCGCATCAGATGCGCGAGAGCCACCTGCTCGGTCGAAGCCCGCTCCTCGGGGTCGTTCTGACCTTTGGCGGCCGCCGAGTCGGGGAACACCTTGTAGGCCGTTGACAGGATCTGGTCGACGGCCTTGGGGAACAGCGCGTAGGCGACTTCGCCGAACGTGCCCAGACGGGTGTTGATCTGCTTGGGCTTGGCGCGGATCGCCTCGCAGATGAGATCCGCCGCCTCCTCGGGTGAGATCGTGGGGAAGCTGTCGTAGATCTTGGTCGGGGCGATCATCGCCGTGCGCACGAGCGGCATGTGGATGGTGGTGAAATGGACGTCGTCACTGATCGACTCCGAGCCGACCACGCGCGTCCAGGCGTCGAGCGCCGCCTTTGACGCGACGTAGGCCGAGAACCGGGGTGGGTTGGTCTGCACGCCGATCGAGGACACATTGACGATCAGGCCGGACCTGCGATCTCGCATGTGCGGCAGCAGTCCCATGATGAGCTTGATCGTGCCCAGGTAGTTGAGCTGGATCGTGCGCTCGTAGTCGTGGAAGCGGTCATAGGACAGCGCCACCGAGCGGCGGATCGAGCGCCCCGCGTTGTTGACCAGGACGTCGACCGCGGGATGGTCGGAGAGCACCTTCTCGACCAGGGCATCCACTGACTCGGGGTCCGAGATGTCAGCCGAGTAGGTGTAGGCGGTCCCGCCTTGATCCTCGATCTCGCGTTTGGCCTCCTCGAGCTTGTCCGCGCTCCGCGCGACGAGAAGCGGGATGCCACCCGCCTTGGCGATCTTCAACGCGGCGGCCTTGCCGATCCCGCTCGAGGCGCCCGTGATCAGCACCGTCTTGCCGTTGACGGCGCCCTCGAAGCTGCGGTCCTTGAACAGGTCCGGGTCGAGGTTGCGTTCCCAGTAGTCCCACAGCTTGGCCGCATAGGTCTCGAGTGGGGGCACGGCGATGCCGGAGCCAGCCAGTGCCCGCTCGGTGTCCCGAGTGTCGAACTGGGCGGTGAGCGCGATGTGGCCCAGGACCTCGTCCGGGATCCCGAAGTCGGCCAGGATCGCCTTGCGCACACCCTTGGCCGCCGGAAGCTGCATGAGCATTCCGATCGTGCCCTTGGGCAGCGCCTTGAGCAGCTTGGAATCGATCCGCATGGACAGCTGCGGCGCGTGAGCGGCCTTGGCGATCGTGTTCATGACCTCGCCCGAGCGCTGGGACTTGGGGCTGGTGAGGTGGAACGCCTGGCCGTCGAGCCCGTCCTCGTGCGCGATGTGATCCATCGCGTCGGCCACGAAGTCGACCGGGACGATGTTCGTATAACCGAGCTCGGGGCCGATCAGCGGGAACCAGCCGGGCAGGAGATGCCGGGCCATCTTGATCGCGGTGAAGAAGTAATACGGGCCGTCGATCTTGTCCATCTCGCCCGTCTTCGAGTTGCCGACCACGATCGCGGGCCGGTACACCCGCCAGGGCATGTTGGTCTGTGTGCGGGCCAGCTTCTCGGACTCGAACTTCGTCCGGTAATAGGGATGGTCGAGCTTCTGTCCCTCGTCGAACATGTCCTCGCGGAACAGGCCCTGGTACTTGCCGGCGGCGGCGATCGAGGACGTGTGGTGGAACCGGCCCGCCTCGATCGCATTGGCCAGGCCGATCGCGTTGCGCGTCCCGTCAACGTTGGCGATCCGGTTGCGTTCATCGTCGGCGGTCATGTCATAGATGGCCGCCAGATGGAAGAAGTGGTCGATGCCGGCCGCCTTGAGCTCCTGCACGGTCTCATCGGAGAGCCCCAACCGGGAGCCGGCGAGGTCTCCGATCACCGGCTTGACCCGGGAGTCGGCCTCCGGGCCCCAGCTCTCCTTCAGGGCCTCGAGGCGATCGGTCGAGGTCTCGCGGACCAGGACGTAGATGTCACCGTCCCGGGCAAGCAGACGTTCCACGAGGTGGCGCCCGATGAATCCGGTCGCTCCCGTGACGAAGTACGCCACTGCTACCAGCCGCCGCGCCAGTCGGCGCTGGCCGCCCGTGCCTTGGCGGCATCCATGCGCGCGTGCTTGCGCTTATCGAGCCGCCACTGGATGAGCGAGAAGATCAGGATGACGGTCGGGAAGAAGGCGATGACGATGAACATCGTGCTCGTGATGTCCTTGTCATTCGTCTCCCCGTACCAGCCCTGGCCCCCGTCATCACGGGCAAACGCGCCCGGAGCGAACGTGAGCAGCGCCACGATGAACATCGTCAGCGCGATCATGAAGCGGGTGCGACGCATGGAGATCGAAGCGTATCCCATCGCCCCTCGGATCTCGATCTCGATCCGGAGCCTCTGAGAGGCGCTAAGCGGCTTTGACCCGCTCGGCGGCACCCACCGCGGCCAGCGCATCGAGCAGCGCCGTGTTGTACTCGGAGGCTCGCTCGGTGATGTCGAGATGGTCGATCGGTACCTCGAACACGGTGGCATCGACGGCCTGTGAAAGCTCGCGCTGTCGGACCGGGTCGACACTCCGGTCACGGGAGGTGATCACGCTGGCGGTAGGCACATCGAGCGTATGGAGCCAGGGCCGCGAATCGAATCGTCCCAATTCACGCCCGGCTTCGGCGATGTCACGAGACGAATTACGCATGAGCTCGGACAGCCACCAGGCGGTGCGTGGCGTGTGCGGGATCTTGGCCCGGCGAAAGCCGGCTCGCCACGCCGCCCGGGGCGCCACGGACAGCGCCAGGCTCACCGCGGCCATCAAGCGCCAGACCTTGACCGTCTCGGGGTCCTGGAAATGCTGCGCCGTGCCGCTGAGCACAAGCCCCCGGACCACCTCGCGGTGGTCCCGGGCAATCAGCTGCGCGATCGTGCCGCCCATTGAGTAGCCAACGAACGTGGTCGGGCCCACGCCCAGTTCGCGGACGGTGTCAGCGGCGTCGGCGGCGCAGTCCACGAGGCGGAAGGGCTTCATCGGCCGCAGGCCTCGTCCGTGCCCACGGTGATCCACGGCGAGCACCCGGTAACCGGCCTGCACCAGTGGGTCATAGGCGGCATGCCAGTTGAGGTCAGCACTCACCACCCAGCCGTGCAGGAGCATTACCGGCGGCCCGTCACCGCCGCTGTCGCGCAGGAACATCTCGCCCCGGCCGGGGACGACGAGCGTTCGCGCCGGAAGCATCTCGTGCGGTGGCATGGGCGGGTACGCGGGCGTACGCATGTCGCGTGATGCTACTGAGCGCCCGGCGGCTCCTACCATCAGGCCTATGGCCGTAGTGATCGCATCTGACCTGGGCAAGGACATCGTGGGTGAGCCCCTGCTGCGCGGTATCTCGTTCAAGCTCGAGCGCCGCGACCGCATGACCCTGTCTGGCCGCAACGGCGCCGGTAAGACCACCCTGCTGCGCATGCTCTCGGGAGAGGATTCGATCGACTCGGGTGAACTGGTCCTGGCTAAGGGCGCCAAGGTGGCGCTCCATGATCAGCGTCCACCGCGCGATCGAGGACTCTCATTACGGGACTACGTGCTGTCGGGTGCCCGCGAGCTGGTGGCGATCGAGGGTGACCTGGCCGCACTCGAGCAGCAGATGGCCTCCGGCGCTCATGACGAAGCCACGCTCGACCGGTACGCGCGAGCCCAGGCCCGGCTCGAGCATGCCGGTGGATACACCTGGCGCGATCGGGCGCTGGCGACTCTGCACGGTCTGGGCTTTCGCGATGACAGTGACCTCGACCGCTCGCTTGACACCTTCTCGGGCGGCGAGCTGACCCGCGCCTCGCTCGGCCGTGCGCTGGCCGGTGACCCGGACCTGCTGCTCCTCGACGAGCCCACCAACCACCTTGACATCGAGTCCCTCGAGTGGCTCGAGCAGCACCTGGTCGGCCTGGACGCGGCCGTGGTTTTGGTGGCTCACGACCGCTGGTTCCTGGAGGCGGTGGGGACGTCCGTACTCGAGCTGGAGGCCGGCCGAGGCAGGTTCTTCGCCGGTCCGTGGCACGCCTGGCGGCGCGAGAAGGCAGCCCGGGAGCTCGCCCTCGGGCGTGCCATCGAGCGCCAGGAGGCGGAGATCGAGCGGCTCGAGCGCTTCGTGACCCGGTTCCGGGCCGGGACCCGGGCCCGCCAGGCCCAGTCGAGGGCGAAGCGCCTTGACAAGATCGATCGGTTGTCTCGTGATCCCAAGGACGGGGCCGGTCTCGAGTTCGCGTTCAAGGCTCCCGAGCGCAGCGGCCGGGTCATCTTCGAGCTCGAGGATGCGTCCGTGTCGGCGGGTGAGAAGCAGTTGCTCGAAGACGCCGAGCTGTGGCTCGAACGCGGAGAGCACGTCTCGATCGTGGGCGCCAACGGAACCGGCAAGACGACGCTCATCGAGACCCTGGCCGGTAGGCGAGAGCTCCAGCAGGGCAAGCTCCGGACCGGCCACAACGTTCAGATCGGATACCTGTCCCAGCACGCCGAGGAACTGAGCGCGGGGACCGCCCGGACCGTGCTCGAAGCCACCCAGCGGGCCACCGGCCTCACGCCCGGCAAGGCCCGGGCACTGCTCGGAGGGTTCCTGTTCTCGGGTGAGGACGCCGAAAAGCCGCTCGCCGGCCTCTCCGGCGGGGAGCGACGCCGGCTCTCGCTGGCGGTTCTGGTCCACTCGGGCGCCAATGTGCTGATCCTCGACGAACCCACCAACCACCTCGACCTTGACAGTCGCGAGGCGCTCGAGGCGGCGCTCAGGGCCTTCCCGGGTTCGCTACTGCTCGTCTCCCACGATCGCGCGCTGCTGGACGCCATTGGGACGCGGACGATTGCGCTCGAGGACCAGACGCTTCATAGCTACGTGGGCGGCTGGCCCGAGTACCTGCGGATCCGGGATGAGCGGGCCAAGGCCCCGGCGCCGGCCAAGGCCAGGGCCAAAGCCGAGGCGCAGGCCGCCGGGGGGCGGCCACGGAACGTCAAACGCAATCCCCCTGTGGCCCGAGGCCGGGGCAAGGGAGAGGCTGGACTGGAGCGGGATATCGAAGCGGCCGAGGCCGCGCTGCGCACGATCGAGGACGAGCTGGCCGACCCGGCGGCATGGGCCACCCCCGAGGCGAGCGCTCGCTCTTCGAGGCGCCACGCGGACGCCAAGCGGGCGGTGGCCGAGCTGTACGAGCGGTGGGAAGCGGTGGCCGGCTGACCGGCGGCGCGCACGTCGGCCCGGAATCGTCCCATCGCACCTCTACACTGACGGTCAAGATGCAACGATCCAGGAGGCTTCGGCCATCCGCGTCGCATTCATAGACGACGACAGCGGGCTGATCACCGTGCTCGACCGGCGGTTTTCGGCGTTGCGGTGGGAGCATCTGGTACTCGGCTACGCGGCGGTGCCGGAGCAGTTGGCGGCGCTCAAGCTCCATGCCCTGGTCGTCAACCCGTCGCTGACGGGGCTCGATTACATCGGTTGGACGGCCAGCGCCCTGCCGGGCTTGGCCGTGCTCGTGTGCAGCGGGCCGGCCCCCGTTGCCGATCGGGTCCGAGCCCTGCGCTCGGGCGCCGACGACTGGATCACCAAGCCGTGCCACCCCGAGGAGCTGGTGGCCCGCCTCGAGGCCGTTCTCCGCCGCCGCCGGGCCGGGCAGATCCCGCTCGAGGACGAGGCCATCGTCGCGGGCGAGCTCTCGATCCGGCCCGATCGCTTCGACGCCTACGCGGACGGCACTGCCGCCTCGCTGTCTCGGAAGGAGTACGAGCTGCTGCACCAGCTGGCCAGCGCCGGCGGACGGGTGCTCGAGCGCGAGGACATCTACCAGCGGGTGTGGGGCTACACGATGGCCCGGGGCGATCGTTCGGTGGACGTGTTCGTGCGCAAGTTGCGCCAGAAGCTCGAGCGCGTATCGCCCGAGTGGCGCTACGTCCACACCCATTTCGGGGTCGGCTATCGGTTCGCGGCTCAGCTCATGGACGGTTCAGAGCCCGAGGCCGTGGATCTCGCGGCGGCCGCGGCCCCCGAGCAGCCGGCGCCGAACGGGGATCTGTCACGGCGCGGGGATCTCGGGCCGCACGGGGATCTGTCGCCGCGCGCGGATCTCGCCCCACTGCGCTAGTTCCGGCGTACCCTTGAAAGCGATGACGATCAACCCGAACGTACGCAACGTGGCCATCGTGCTCGTGCTGGCGGCTCTGGTCGCCTTCCTGCCGGGTGGCGGGACCGGTGCGGGCGTTGTGATCCAGGCGCTGTCGCTGACCTTCCTGGCCTCGCTGGTGTGGGTGGCCTCGATTCTCTACCGCCAGAACCGAACGATGCTGTACTCGCTGGGCGATCGTCACCGCACCGCCCTGTATGCGGCGGTCGCCGTCCTGGCCGTGACCCTGTCGGCGACGCCCCAGCTGTGGGCCACCAGCGCCGGTTCGGTGGCCTGGCTCGTGCTCGTCGGCGCCGCCGTCTACGTGGGCTGCGCCGTGATCTGGACGGCGCGGAAGTACTGAGCTCAGGCCAGTGCGAGCGCCGGAACCGGCGCGATCTCAACTGGAATCCCGTTCAGCACCGCGTTGCCGGACACCGCATCGATCAGGAGCTCGTCAGCCAGCAGATTGCTGTTCGCCCCGGCATGCGCGGCGGCCACGGACATCTGGGCCTCAGGCACGTCGTGGCCCCAGCCGTGCGGGAGGCTGACCACGCCGGGCATGACCTCATCGGTGACCTCGACCTCGGCGTCGACGGTCCCGGTGCGTGACCGGAGCCGGGCGAACTCGCCGTCGGTAAGCCCGTAGCGCTCGGCGTCGCTGGGGTGGACATGGAGCGTGCAGCGGGGCTTGCCCTTCACGAGCACGGGCAGGTTGTGCATCCAGGAGTTGTTCGAGCGCAGGTGACGACGACCAACCAGGACGGGTCCATCGCTCACGGGGCGCTCGAGCGCCGCCCGGAGTCTCGGCACGTCGGCCACCAGCACTTCGGGCGCCAGCTCGATCTGGCCGCTCGGGGTGCGCAGGGCACTCGGCAGGCGCGGCTCGAGCGCCCCCAGGTCGATTCCGTGCGGCGCGGCCTCGAGCGCAGCCAGGCTGAGGCCACCCTCGGGGCGGGAGCCGAAGCCGTCCCCATACGGGCCGGCGCGGAGCATCAGGTCGAGCAGCCGCTCGGGTCCCACGCGCGGCTCGAGCTCCGCCATAACGTCGTCGGCGCTCATGCCAGCGATCGGCGAGCCCGGAGTGACGAGCTCCCGGTCCACGAGCGTCCGGGCCACACCGTCGTCGAACGCGACCACATCGGCGTCAGGACCCATCCCGGCGGCCACACCGGCGAGTCTCAGAAGGGTCACCCACTCATCCGGCAGTCCCGGCTCGGCCGGCAGAACCGGCGGCGAGTAGTTGGCCACGTTGCGGACGGCGAATTGGTAGAGCGCCAGGTCATAGTGGCCGCGACGCAACGGCGAGGGGGCGGGAAGGATCACGTCGGCGTGGCGGGTCGTCTCGTTGACGTACACGTCGAGGCTGACCATGAAATCGAGATCCTCGATCGCTGAGCGCAGCCGGTCGCTGTTCGGGGTTGAGAGCACGGGGTTTCCCGAGATCGTGATCAGGGCTCTGACCTGGCCCTCGCCCGGAGTCTCGATCTCCTCGGACAGGCACACCACCGGAAGTTCTCCAAAGATCTCGCCCAGGCCACGGACACGGCTGGCGAAGCGGCCGAACCGCGCTCCGCGGCCCTTGCCGGGCTCGCCGGCAGCGTTGGGAGCGCCGGCCGCCGCGAGCGGGAACATGGCGCCGCCGGGGCGGTCGAGGTTGCCGGTGAGGACGTTGAGCACATCGAGCAGCCAGCTCGTCAGGCCGCCGAACTCCTGTGTACAGGTGCCGATCCGCCCGTAGACGGCAGCTGTCGGCGCGGCGGCGAGCTCGAGCGCCAGACGGCGGATGTGGGCAGCGTCGATCCCGCACACCGGGGCCACAGCCTCGGGTGTGAACGGCTCCGAGAGCTCGCGGACCTCGTCCAGGCCGGTGCACAGCTGTCCGATTCGCTCGCCCGGGTCGGCCAGTCCTTCCTCGAACAGGACGTTGGCCAACGCGAACAGCAGCAGGGCATCGGTTCCGGGCCGGATGAAGTGGTGCTCGTCAGCCTCCTGGGCCGTTCGCGTGCGACGTGGATCGATGACCACGAGCTTGCCGCCGCGAGCGCGCAGCGCGCGAAGCCGGCCTCGCATGTCCGGAGCGGTCATCAGGCTCCCGTTGGAGGCCAGGGGGTTGGCGCCCAGCATGAGCAGGAAGTCAGTCCGGTCCACATCGGGCACCGGAACCGAGGTGCCGGTCCCGAACATGAGCGCCGAGGCCATCTGCTTGGGGAACTGGTCCACGGTGCTGGCCGAGTACACGTTGCGGGTGGACAGCGCCCGCGTGAGCACCTTCAGGTAGAGCAGGTTCGAGAGGTTGTGGGCATTGGGGTTGCCGAGGTAGACGGCGACCGAGTTGCGATCAGCGGCCAGGATCGGCCCCAGCCGCGCGGCAATCAGCGCGAACGCCTCGTCCCAGGTCCCCTCACGAAAGTCGTCTCCATCACGGATGAGGGGCGTGCGGACCCGGTCCGGATCCTCGTGCAACGCCCGCAGTGCCGAGCCCTTGGGACAGATGAAGCCGTGGCTGAAGACGTCGTCCCGGTCACCCCGGATCGAGACGATCTGCTCGCCTTCGAGCTTGATCTCAAGCCCGCACGTGGCCTCGCACAGGGGGCAGGTCCGGAACGCCGTCGTCGGTCCCATCGAGGTGAACCATACGCACTGGCTCGCCTGACGGCGATTACGTGGCACGTAGGTCCGGGCGTACACTGCCGCCGCCGTGAGCAAGGGCAAGCGAGAGGCAATCGCAGACTGGCTGATGATCCTCGGCGCGCCGGTCCTGTTCCTGTCCCTGTTCCTGACCTGGAGCCATCAGTTCTCGGCGTCGTTCCTGGCCCAGTACGGGCATTCGACGGCGCTGGAGGGGGTGCCGCCAGACCCCACGGCGTGGCAGGTCTATTCGATCGCCGACGTTCTGATCGCCGTGCTCGCCGTGGGCCTGCTGGCCGTTGCGCTGCGCGGCCCGAGAGCCGCGCGCATAGCGGTGCTGCTCGGACTGTTGGTCATCCTGGCCTTCACGGTGCACGCGCTCAAGACGCCGCCCACCACCGGCGCGAACCTATTCGACCCCAGCCTCAACGCCTACTCGTCCAATCATCCGACGTCGGGCACCGGGGAGATGGTCGCGCTGATCGGCGTGTTGTTCGGCATCGGCGGGGTGGCGCTGTCGTTCACGGCTGACTAAGCCTGGAGCAGGGGGCGTCAACCCAGGCGTGGCCCCGCTTCTATCCTCGAACGGGATGTCAATCGTCGCCGCTGACCGTCGCCGTGAGCTCCCTGACGAGCCCGGCGTCTACCTGTTCCGCGACCAGCGGGGCAAGGTGATCTACGTCGGGAAGGCGAAGTCCATCAAGAAGCGGGTGGCGTCGCACTTCTCCAACCCGAGCACCCGGGCCGGGCGCGAGATCATCGCCATGATCGATCAGGTCGAGGCGCTCGTGGTGAGGACCGAATCCGAGGCGCTGCTGGTGGAGCAGAACTTCATCAAGCAGTACAAGCCGCGGCTGAACATCCGCCTGCGCGATGACAAGTCCTATCCGTACATCGCGATCTCACTCGACGAGGACTTTCCGCGGGTGTACTTCACCCGCGAGCGGCATCGTCGCGACCGGGTCTACTTCGGCCCGTACAGCAATGCCAAGCGCGTCCGGTCAACGCTCGAGGTGCTGGGCAAGGTATTCATGTTCCGCTCCTGCGAGGGGCCCGAGCCCGGCCGCCGTAGCGGCTCGCCGTGCCTGGACTTCTACATCAAGCGCTGTGAGGCTCCGTGCGTCGGGTACGTAGACAAGGAGCAGTACCGGCGCTCGATCGACGGCGTGATCGACTTTCTCTCCGGCCGCTATAAGGACATCGAGCGCGCGCTGGAGGAGGAGATGCGGGCCGCCGCCGCCGAACAGCGCTTCGAGGACGCGGCCCGCGAGCGCAACCGCCTGCGCGCGATCCGTTCGCTGCTCGAGCGCCAGCGGGTGGCCCACGAGGGCGCCGGCTCATTTGACGCGATCGCGGTGGCGGTGTCCGAGGCTGAGGCCAACGCCCAGGTCTTCCAGGTGCGTGACGGCGTTCTGTCCGACCGCCAAAGCTTCTATTTGGACAACGCCGCCGACGCCGAGGTGCCAGAAGTCGCCGAGGCGTTCATCCTCCAGTACTACGCCAGCGCGATGTCCGTCCCGCCGCTCTTGGTCGTGCAGCGCGAGCTCGGCCAGGAGCCGGCGTTGGCCGAGGCACTGAGCGCCCGTCGAGGCGGGTCGGTCGAGATCCGGCCCGCTGAGCGGGGGGATAAGCGCCGGATCCTCGAGCTGGCCGAGCGCAACGCGCGGCTGGCCATCGATCAGGAGAAGCTTCGGTCCGAGCGCCGCCGCCAGCAGCGCGTCGAGGCGCTTGACGGGCTTCAGCGGGCGCTCGGGCTCGACACGATCCCGCTGCGGATCGAGTGCTTCGACATCAGCACTCTGATGGGCACGAACACCGTCGCCTCGATGGTGGTGTTCGAGGGCGGCGCACCGAAGAAATCTGACTACCGGCGCTTCAAGGTCTTCGCCACCGGGGCGGGAGAGGACGGTCCGGATGACTTCGCTTCCATGGAGGAGATCCTGGGCCGCCGTTTCGCTCGCTGGGAACAGCAGCGCGACGTCTCACCGCACGACAAGGAGTATGACCCGAGCTTCGCCGCGCTCCCGAACGTCGTCGTGATCGACGGGGGCAAGGGTCAGCTCGCGGCCGGGCTGCGCGCCCTTCAGGGCTTCCGGGATCGGGGGGTGGTCGTGATCTCGCTGGCCAAGCGGATCGAGGAGGTCTTCATCCCCGGTCGGCTGGCGCCACTTGTGCTGGACCACGACACGCCGGAGCTGCAGCTCCTCCAGCGGGTCCGGGACGAGGCCCACAGATTCGCCATCACCCACCACCGGATCCGTCGCGACCGGGCGATGACGGCCTCGGTGCTCGATGACCTTCCCGGCGTCGGACCGGCCCGCAAACGCGCCCTGCTGGCGCACTTCGGCTCGCCGGACGCGATTCTGGCCGCCTCGCGGGAGGAGCTCGAGTCGGTGCCGGGGGTGCCGGGCAAGCTGGCGCGGGAGGTCTACCGCGAGCTCCACAAGTCCGGGGTGTAGGCCCCTTAGCGCACCAGCGGGATCCCGCCGCCGTTCCCGGATGCGGTGATCAGGGCGGCGCTGGCCGGCGGCAGGGCCACGGTGTAGAACCCGCCCACCGGCACGACGGTGCTGGTGTCCGGGGTGCCGGGCAGGTTGCCGGTGCCCGTCTCGGCGCCGAATGACTGACCGCCAAGGGTGACTCCGGACGTCGCGCTGATCCCAGGCGAGGAGAGGCGCTCGAGCGACGCGGTTCCCGGCGAGCCCGGGAGCTGCACCTGCACGTCATGCTCCGCGGCCGGGTCCTTGTTGATCAACGTCACGCGGGTGATTGCGTTGCCCTGGGTGGCCCACACCTTGACCGGTCCCGCCGGGGCGCTGACGGGCAGCAACCGGGCGCCGGGCGGGAACGCCTGGGAGAACATGAGCAGCCCGTAGTACTCGGGGTGCACGAACGCCTGCCAGGCACCGCTGGACGTATTCGACACCGTGAACAGCTCGTAGTTGGAGCCGGGCAGCATGTGGAAGTTGACGCCGTCGACGCCCACGCTGGCCATGTTGAACATCGTGTCGAGCGCCCACAGGGCCGAGGCAAACGTGTCACTCACGCCCTTGGCGCCCTCGCACGAGGCCGTGTTGATCTCGCTGAGGCGGAACGGGAGGTGCCGCGCGTGAGCCACCTTGACGAACGGTGCCAGACCGCTGGCGAGCCCGCTCGATGAGCTGTCGGCCAGCAGGTTGGGGATCGATGCGTAGCTGGGCGAGCTGGGGTCCGTGACGCAGGCCCGGAGGGGATACCGGTGGTAGGTGACAAGCTTCAGCTCCCGCTCGGCGGAGATGAAACGGCCGAGCTTGCCCATCCAGGTCGGCCCCGAGACCGCTGGCCCGGCGAGCGCCATCCGGGGTAGCGCCTGGCTCCAGCGGGAGAACTCCTTCGTGTAGTCGCTCAGGTTGTAGTGACGTCCCCGAGAGCGGTACAGGTGTCCGCGCCGATCCCGGTACCAGGGGAAGACGCCGTACAGGTCGGGCTCGTTGCCGATCTCGAACGCCTGGATGTAGCGGCGGCCGATGCCCGCCAGCAGCGCCCGCCCCTCGGCGGCGGCGATAGCCGGACGACCGGCGGCCAGGTTGATGCCCAGGATCAGCTTGGCGCCGAGGTCCGCGGCCAGCGCGTGAGTGGTTCGCAGCCAGCCGTCGGTCAGGCGGTAGTAGATACCTCCGGGGGGCACCATCCCGGGGATCGGCCACCAGGTGCCATCAGTGCTGTCACCACCGATTCGGACCGACGGTGCCTGGCCCGGCGCCAGGCCCTTGAGCAGGGCGAGGAGCACCGGGTCGATCGTTCGCGGATCGCGTCCGGTGTATTGGTGAAGCGCCCGGTACTCGAACGACACCCCGACGAAGCCCGACGGCATGGCCTGGCCCGTCGGTGTTCCGGACACGGTCGCGGTGACCAGGTCGGCAGCCTGGGCCCGGGCTGCGGCCGGCGCCGCGGACGGCCGCAGTGTTGCCAGCCCCAGCAGCACGAAACCGAGCGCCGCCACGTTGGCGATCCATACACGGCGGCGAAGCACCGCGCCATGGTGCCACACGGGCGGACTCGGGGCGGCTACCGTTCTCCGAGGGCGAGCCACCCGTTGTCCGCGGGCGGGCTACCCCTTGTCCGCGCGGGCCATCAAACTGCAGAGGACGAATGGAAGGTTCCGCCCTCACTGACCTGGTCGTGATCACGGGGTTCTCCGGTGCCGGAAAGTCCACCGCGATGGCGGCGTTCGAGGACGAGGGCTACTTCTGCGTGGACAACCTGCCCTCGGAGATGATCCGCTCGCTGGTTGACCTGTTCATGCATGCGGGCTCGAAGGTCGCCCATGCGGCCGTCGTGTCCGATGTGCGGGGCGGGAGCTACTTCGAGGGGCTGGCCGCGATGCTGGACGACCTTCGGGGCAGCGGTGTGCGCCACCGTGTGCTGTTCCTCGAGGCCGACGAGGAGACCCTCCAAACGCGTTACAAGGAAACCCGCCGCCGGCACCCCCTGTCACCGCGCGGCTCGGTGGCCGAGGGCATCGCGCGCGAACGAGCGCTGCTGGAGCCGTTGCGAGAACGCGCCGACGTGGTGATCGATACCGGTGGGCTGACCGCCGCCATGCTGCGCCGCAAGCTGGCCGATGAGCTGCTGCCCACCCGGACGCCCGGGCGGCTCGCGGTCACCTTCCAGAGCTTCGGCTTCAAATATGGGCCCAGCCGGGACCCCGATCTGATGTTCGACGTGCGCTTCCTACCCAATCCGCACTACGAGCCGGGGCTGCGGCCCCTGACCGGCAATGACGAGAACGTGGTGGCGTTCATCAACGCCGACGGAGAGCTGGACCGCTTCTACGAGCATCTCCATCCACTGATCGATTACCTGCTGCCCCAATACCTGGCTGAAGGCAAGGCTCACCTGGTGATCGCGATCGGCTGCACTGGGGGACGACACCGTTCGGTGGCCATTGCCGAGCATCTGGCCGAACGGTACGGCGAGGCCAGCGGCTATCTCGTGGAAGTCATCCACCGTGACGTGACGAGGCCCGCGTGATCGATCACATCGGGTTCGAGGTCAGCCATCTCGAGAGCTCCACCCGCTTCTATGACGCTGTGTTCTACGCCCTCGGGGCCCGGCGGATGCACGAGTCAGAGCACGCCGTCGCCTACGGGATCAACACGCCCCTGTTCTGGTTCGTCGAACGCGGGTTGCGCCCCGGCCCGAGCTACGGGCATCTGGCCCTCCAGGCTTCCGGCAAGGCGGCCGTCGACGCCGCCCACGCCGCTGGGCTGGCGAACGGAGGCAGCGATGACGGGGCGCCGGGGCAGCGTCCGCAGTACGGCCGCCGCTACTACGCTGGTTACCTGCTCGACCCAGACCGGCTGCGGGTCGAGGTAGTTTCGCGCCGGTAGATAACCTGTCGCGGGCCGGCTCCGGGCATGGTGCGGGCCGGCGCTCTCAGTTCTGACTGCAGCCAGAAAATTGGAGGAAGCACGCATGGCGGTACGAGTCGGGATCAACGGCTTCGGCAGGATCGGCAGGAACGTTTTCCGGGCCGCCTACGAAGGCGGCGCCGACATCGAGTGGCTGGCCGTCAACGATCTCGTCGATCCCAAGACGATCGCTCACCTGCTCAAGTATGACTCGACCCTCGGGCCGTTCCCGGGAGACGTGCAGGCCACCGAGTCGGGCTTCTCGGTCGACGGTCAGGAGATTCGGGTTCTGGCTGAGCGTGACCCCAGCGCGCTTCCCTGGGGCGATCTCGGCGCCGAGGTCGTGATCGAGTCCACCGGGCTGTTCACAGATCGCGAGAACGCCTCCAAGCACCTCGACGCCGGCGCCAAGAAGGTCGTCATCTCGGCTCCGGCCACCAACCCCGACACCACTGTCGTGCTCGGGGTCAACTTCGACGAGGCATACGACCGGGACCAGCACCAGGTGATCTCCAACGCCTCGTGTACGACCAACTGCCTGGCGCCGGTGGCCAAAGTGCTCCACGACACGGTCGGGATCAAGCACGGCCTGATGACCACGATCCACGCCTACACCGCTGACCAGCGCCTGCAGGACATGCCCCACAAGGACCTCCGCCGGGCGCGCGCCGCGGCGATCAACCTGATCCCGGCCTCGACCGGCGCGGCAAAGGCGATCGGGCTGGTGATCCCCGAGCTCAACGGAAAGCTGCACGGCTTTGCCGTCCGCGCCCCGGTTCCGGTCGGAAGCGTCGTCGACCTGACGGTCGAAACGAACCGGGAAACCAGCATCGAGGAGGTCAACGGCGCCCTCAGGGTGGCGGCCGAGAGCGGCCCGCTGAACGGCCTGCTCGTGTACACCGAGGATCCGATCGTGTCCTCGGACATCGTCAAGAATCCGGCCTCGTCAATCGTTGATTCCCAGCTGACCGCGGTCATGGACGGGACGATGGTCAAGGTGGTCTCCTGGTATGACAACGAGTGGGGCTACTCCAACCGCGTCGCGGATCTCGTGCAACGGTTGCTGTGAGGACCCTCTCGGACCTAGGCGAGCTACGGGACAAGCGAGTGCTCGTGCGGGTTGACTTCAATGTTCCGCTCAAGGACGGCCGGGTCACCGATGACACACGCATCCGGGCTGCCCTGCCGACGATCGAGGCGCTTCGCAAGAAGGGGGCGGCGCTGATCCTCGTCTCCCACCTGGGACGGCCTAAGGGCGTGGACGAGCAGCTGTCGCTGAGGCCCGTGGCCGAGCGGCTGGCCGCCCTCCTCGGGACCGAGGTCAAGCTCGCGCCGGCAGGAGTGGGGGAGGATGTAGCGGCGCTCGCGCGAGACCTCGGGCCCGGCGAGATCCTCCTGCTGGAGAACATCCGCTTCGAGCCTGGAGAGACGAAGAACGACCCCGAGCTGGCGGCGAGACTCGCGGCGCTGGCCGACGTGTATGTGGACGATGCCTTTGGGGCCGCCCATCGCGCCCACGCCTCAAACGAGGGTGTCGCCCGGCTGGTGTCAGACCACGCCGCGGGCCTCCTGCTGGAACGGGAGGTGGACGCGCTGGCGGGGCTGCTCGATAACCCGTCCCGCCCGCTCGTGGCCGTCCTCGGCGGGGCCAAGGTGAGTGACAAGATCGGCGTCATCGCGTCCTTCCAGCGCGTCGCCGACACGATCCTGATCGGGGGCGCGATGTGCTTCCCCTTCCTGGCCGCCGAGGCCCATGCCGTGGGGGACTCGCTGTGTGCCGAGGAGGATGTGGAGCTGGCGCGGGAAGCTATCGCAGCCAGTGGCGAGGCCCGCGCCACCATCGCCCTGCCCAGCGATCTCGTGATCGCCGATCACTTCGGTGCCGACGCAACCGCGGTGGAGCTCGACAGCGTGGACGTACCCGCAGGCATGATGGGGCTCGACATCGGCCCGCGAAGCGCCGAGGCCTACGCCCAGATCATCCTCACCGCGGGCACCGTGTTCTGGAATGGGCCGATGGGAGCGTTCGAGCTCGAGCCGTTCAGTGCCGGCACCCGCAAGGTGGCCCAGGCGGTCGCGGTCGCACCGGGCGTGACTGTCGTCGGCGGCGGTGACTCGGCGGCGGCGCTAGTGCAGTTCGGCCTGGGCGACGAGGTCACACATCTTTCGACCGGGGGTGGGGCTGCGCTCGAGCTGATCGAGGGTCGCCCGCTTCCCGGGGTGGAGGTACTGGCATGAGCCCTTCCGAACGCACGCCGCTGATCGCCGGCAACTGGAAGATGCACAAGACGGTGGCCGAGGCCGAGAGCTTCATCCAGGCGCTGTTGCCTCGCGTGTCCTCGGTCGAGCGGACCGAGGTGGGGATCTGCCCCCCGTTCACCGGGCTGCAAGCGATGGTCGATTCGACCCGGGGTTCCCGTGTCGGCGTCTTTGCCCAGAACATGCACCAGAGTCCCGAGGGCGCGTTCACCGGAGAGGTATCGGCGCCGATGCTCTCCGAGGTCGGGGTGCAAGGCGTCGTTCTCGGGCACTCCGAGCGTCGCGAGCTGTTCGGCGAGACGGATAAGGCGCTGGCCCTCAAGATGCCGGCGGCCTTCGCGGCCGGGCTGGTCCCGATTCTGTGCGTCGGCGAGACCGAGGAGGAGCGGGACCGCGGTGATACCCAGCGCAAGCTCCGTCATCAGGTCCAGGAGGACCTCGCCCGGATCGAGCTCGAGCAGCTGGGAGATGTCGTGATCGCCTACGAGCCGATCTGGGCCATCGGCACCGGGCAGGTGGCGACTCCGGAGCAGGCGCAGGAGGCGATCGCCTTCATTCGGGCGCTGGTCGGCGATCGCTCGCGGGAGCAGGCTCAGCGGACGCGGATTCTCTACGGGGGGAGCGTCAAGCCTGAGAACGCGGCCGAGTTGCTGGCACTCCCGGATGTGGACGGGGCGCTGGTGGGTGGCGCGAGCCTCGATGCGGTGTCCTTCGCCGCCATCATCGCCGCTGCGGGCTAGTGTCCCGAAGACGCTTGTGAGCATGGCGCCCGGACCTGAGGAGTTGCCCGCCGCCCAGGTGGCGCTGATCGTGCTCGATGGCTGGGGCCTGGCCGAAGCCGGTCCGGGCAACGCCGTCTCCCGGGCTGACACACCCGTGTTCGACGAACTTTGGTCGTCGTACCCGACCACGACGCTGACCGCCAGCGGCCGGGCCGTCGGCCTGCCCGAGGGGCAGATGGGCAACTCGGAGGTCGGCCATCTGAATCTGGGCGCGGGCAGCGTCGTGATGCAGGACCTGACCCGGATTGACCTGGCGGTGCAGGATGGTGAACTGGCTTCGAACGAGGTCCTGCGCGACGCCCTCACCGGTGCTGAGCGCGTCCATCTGATCGGGCTGGTCTCGGACGGGGGGGTCCACTCGAGCCTGGGGCATCTCCGGGCTCTGATCGAGCTGGCGGCGTCATTGGACGTGGCGGATCTGGTGCTGCACGCGTTCACCGATGGCCGGGACACGCTCCCCAAAGCCGGCGCTGGGTACCTCGAGCAGGTCGAGGCTTGGATGGCGGAGGCGGGAGTGGGACGGGTGGGCTCGGTGGTGGGGCGCTATTACGCCATGGATCGTGACAGCCGTTGGGATCGCGTCCAGCTCGCCTATGACCTGCTCGTCCATGGCCGCGCCGAGCATGAGGCCCGGAGTGGCGCGGACGCTGTCCGCGGTGCATACGGCCGCGAGGAGACTGACGAGTTCATCAAGCCGGTTCGGGTAGGGGAGGAGGCGCTGATCCGGGCCGGGGACTCGGTGCTGGGGCTCAACTTCCGGCCCGACCGGATGCGTGAGATCACCCGCGCGTTGGCCGACCCGTCATTTGACGAGATCGAGCGCGGCGGCGCTGAGACAGTGAAGCGGTACACGACGATGACCGAATATGAGGAGGGCTGGCCGTATCCGGTCGCGTTCCCTCCGTCACGGCCGGCGACGACGATCGGCGCCGTCATTGCCGCTCGCGGCGAGCGTCAGCTTCACGTGGCCGAGACGGAGAAGTACCCCCACGTGACGTACTTCTTCAACGGCGGAGACGAGGACGCCTACGAGGGCGAGCAGCGAGAGCTGGTGCCCTCGCCGCGCGACGTCCCCACGTATGACCACAAGCCGGCCATGAGCGCTCCCGAAGCGGCCGAGGCGTTCGTCGAGGCATGGCGAGCTGAGCCGCCACGGTTCGGGATCATCAACTTCGCCAACGCCGACATGGTGGGTCACACCGGAGTGATCCCGGCGGCGGTCGAGGCGGTGGAGACCGTCGATCGGTGCCTGGGGGACGTGGTGAAGGCGGTCCACGCCTCGGGCGGCGCCTGCCTGATCACCGCCGACCACGGCAACGCCGACCACATGCTCGAGCCGGACGGCAGCCCCAACACGGCCCACTCGTTGAATCCGGTACCGGTGATCGTCACGGTCCCGGGCCTGACTCTGCGCTCCGGCGGCGTGTTGGCCGACGTGGCGCCCACAGTGCTCGAGTTGCTCGGGATCGAGCAGCCGGACGGCATGACCGGTCAGTCACTCATCGACAGCTAGCGCAGGGGCGATCGGCTGGACCGGGGTGCTCGGCTCGCTCGGCCGGACCGCGGTGCTCGCTCGGCCGGACCGCGGTGCTCGGCTCGCTCGGCCGCGGCCGCGAAGCCGCGGCACAGGGAGGGCACAGGCACATCGAGTGTCCATCTGCTGCCCGTATAGGGCAGTAGTTTGCATCTCGCGCAATCGACCCCGATCTCACCGCCGCACGGCCTATAATAAAACTTGACACGATGCGACTTAGATTTCATAATCAGCCCGTCAGCAGTTCCCGATCTTCAAAAGTGAGGTCTCAAATGGCACTTATCCGCTGGCAGCCGGCTCGTGAACTGGGCACCGTTCAGAGCGAGATGAACCGGCTGTTCAACAGTCTCTTCGACACTCCGACCGCAGGCACGGCCGGCACCTACCGCGGGTGGATCCCGGCGATGGACCTGATCGAGACCGAGAGCGACTACGTTCTCCGCGCCGACCTTCCGGGCCTCTCGGAGGACGACGTCAACATCGAGTTCGAGGACGGCGTGCTCACCGTCTCCGGTGAGCGCAAGTTCGAGCACGAGGAGCGCAAGGACAGCTACCGCCGCGTGGAGCGCGCATCCGGGTCATTCCGACGCTCGCTCACCCTCCCCGACGGCGTGGATCCGGAGGCCGTGAAGGCCACGTTCGAGCGCGGAGTGCTCGAGGTGCATGTCCCGAAGCCCGAGCAGCGCAAGCCGCGCAAGGTCGCTATCACCGTCGGCGGCGGCTCGACCCCCAAGGCGATCGACGGCAGCGAGTCCTAACCGGCCCGACCACGCGCCGGGTCAGCGCAGAATCCCGGTGTGCCCTAAGGAGTAGTTCCCCGGCTGGGGCCACACGCACAAACCGTGTGGCCCCAGACCGACCTTGATCTCGGCCCGGAGGCGCCCAGTCTGCGTGTTGATGGCGTAAACCGCGGCGTCGTAGCGGCCGCTCAGCCACAGGGTCCGACCGTCGGCTGACACGCCGCCCATGTCGGGGCTGGCCGGCAGCGGGAGCTGCCAGGTCTTGATGACGTGGCGCGTCCGGAAGCTGAGCACCGAGATCGACCCTGCGGCACGGTTCGAGACGTATAGATAACGGTCGTTCCGGCTCGGGTAGAGGCCGTGAGCGCCGGCGCCAGTGTGCAGGAACCCGATCACGCGGAAGCTGCCCGGATCGATCTCCCACAGACCACCGTTTATCTGATCCGCCACGTACAGCGTGCGTCCGTCGGGCGAGAGCTTGACGTCCTGCGGGCTGGCACGGCCACCATCGAGCATCAGCGTGCGGATCACGCGCTGGGTCTGCAGGTCAACCTCGATCATGTCACTGCTGAACTCACAGCTGGCAAAGGCGTAGCGGCCATTAGCTGAGAAGTCCATGTGGTCCACTCCGCGGCACTGCGGGACCGAGAGCGAATGGACGAGCCGCATCGTTGTCGGATCGCGGAAGTCAAGCCGTTGCAAGCGCTCGGCGACGACGATGGCGTATCGGCCGTCGGGCGTGAAATACAGGTTGTACGGGTCCTCGACCGGGATCGGCGGGCCGACATGGCCGGTGCGCGGATTGATCGGCGTGAGGCTATTCCCGGCGTCGTTGTCGACGTACAGGGTCTTCAGGTTGTAGGCCGGCGTGACGTGCTGGGGCAGTGCCCCGGTCGGGAACTGACGGACGATCTTCATCGTCCGCTGGCTGATCACGTCGACCGTGTTGCTCATGCTGTTGGGGACGTAGACGAGCGCCGGATCTCCCTGGACGGCTGGACTGAGATCCCCCAACCCCGCGCCCGCATAGATGTTCGTCCTGGTGGGCTTATCCGGGTCGAGCGCGGGGCTAGGCAGGGGTGTGAGGTGGGGAAGTCTCAGGACCTGGACGCGCGGGTGGCTCGATCCGCAGGCGGACAGGGCCGTCGCGATCAGGACGAGGATGGTGACGGGACGCAGAACAGCGGCCCGCCCCCGGGGCGGGATGAGAATTCTCACAGTCTTGTCGTTAGGGGGACGGACGCAAATTCTTTGGCTACGCTGGGGAATCCAGGTCCCTAAGCGAGCCGGGCGTCGTGCTTGTGCCGCCAAGCAACAGCATGACAGCATCCACTCGTTCAACGCTTCTCGTCGCTCTCGCGCTGGCCCTGGCCGCATCCGGCTGTGGCGGGTCCAACTCCCGTACGACGAGCTCGCACGCGGTCCACATCAGGTCGACCGCCCGCGCAGCGGTCGCGCCCAAGCCGCTCCGGCTCACCTATCGAAGGCTGTTCACGCTGTCGGCGCCGTTACGCGATTCCGCCACCGTGCCCCTCGGCGGTACTCAATTCGCTCTGCTCGGCGGCCTGAACGCCGCTGACACCTCCGCCGACGGTGTTGAGGTCCTGGACCTTCGCCACGTCGTGTCCAGCACCGTCCTGCCTCAGCCGCAGCACGACGCCCAGGGCGCCGCCCTGGGCGGAGACGTCTACGTGTTCGGCGGGGGCGATCTCACGGAGCTTGACCACATCGTGCGCTTCGACCCCGCCCGGCACACCGTGAGCACCGTCGGTCAGCTTCCCCGGGCCTCCTCGGATGTGGGGGTGACCGAGGTCGGCGGAACGGCTTACATCGTCGGGGGGTACGACGGCACCTCCTGGCTCAACACGATCCTGGCCTGGCGTCCCGGTTCTCCGGCTCGGGTCGCGGGCCATCTACCGGTGGGGCTCCGGTACGCCGGGGTGACCGCCGTCGATGGTGACGTCCTGATTGTCGGCGGGTCGACCCCGGTGGCGGCCAGCCGGGATATCTATCGATTCGACCCCGCGACCGGGCAGGTACGCGCGATCGGCCGCCTCCCGCATGCGCTGACCCATCTCAGCGCGGCGACGCTCGGAACGTTTGCCTACGCGGTCGGCGGCCGAGGCGATCTGACCACGGCCCAGACCGCAGGCGTCTGGTCGATCGATCCCCGGACGGGCGTGGTCCGTCCCGCCGGCCGCCTCCCCGCGCCGCTGTCGGACGCGGATGTGCTCAGCGTCGGCACCGGGATCGTGGTCGCCGGCGGGCTGACCCCGGCTGGGACCGTGGCCGGGGTGGGTGAGCTCGTCCCGGCGCGCTGACCGGTCAGCTCCCACGCCGCTCGACCATGACAACGTAGTCGACCACCGCTTGGACGCCGGCGGGCGTCAGCGGGTGGGTCACCGGCATCTCGCGCACGAACTGCTCCATGACCGCTCGGCTCAGGTGCAGGTGGAGCAGATCTCCGCCCTGCCGGCGGGGGGAGTTCGCTCCCGAAAGCGAATGACAGCTGCTGCAGCCCTGGGCGAACACAGCGCGCCCAGAGAGCGGCCTCGCGGGTCTCGCGCCTCCGCAGCCCGCCACGGCTACGGCGAGCGCCAGCCCGGCCAGTCGGCTGCCCCAGCGCATGAGCGAAGGCTACGCAACAGGCCTCGCAGGGCGAGCGCTGGGTAGGGTCAGCCCGTGTTCACGATCCGAAACCGATGTCCCGAGAGTCGCGCCCGCACGGGCACGCTGGCGCTCGTGCACGGCGAGGTGTCGACGCCGGCCTTCGTGCCCCTGGCCACTCGTGGGGCGGTGAAGACGCTCGAGTCACGAGACGTCGAGGCACTCGGGTACGAGATGGTGCTGGGCAACACCTTCCATCTGTTCCTGGCCCCCGGGCACGAGCTGATCGGCGAGCTCGGCGGGCTCAACCGGTTCATGCGCTGGGATCGGCCGATCATCACCGACTCGGGGGGCTTTCAGGTCTTCTCGATGGGCCACGGCGGAGTGGCGGACGAGATCAAGGGCCGTGGCCGGCAGCCCTCGGGCGATGCCTCGGCCGGCACGATCCTCTCGATCGAGGAGGCGGGTGTGCGATTTCGCTCCTACGTTGACGGGACGGAGCGGTTCCTCGGCCCTGAAACCTCGATGGCTGTGCAGGCGGCGCTCGGCTCCGACATCGCGCTGGTGTTCGACGAATGCACGCCGTTCCACGTCACGCGTGACTACACGGCCCGCTCGATGGAGCGAACTCATCGGTGGCTCGAGCGCTGCCTGACATGGCATGAGCACGAGGGGCCGGATGAGCAGGCCGTGTACGGGATCGTCCAGGGTGGCGTCGAGCCGGACCTGCGGACGATCTCTGTGGAAGCGGTCGCCCGCAGCGCCTGTGACGGAATCGCCATCGGCGGTTCGCTCGGGCAGGACAAGGCTCAAATGCATGAGGTCGTGTCGTGGTCGACCGGCGAGCTCGAGCGCGTGGCGCCGGAGCGGCCGCGCCATCTGCTCGGGATCGGCGAGATCGATGATCTGATCGCCGGCGTCGAGCTCGGGATTGACACGTTTGACTGCGCCATGCCAACCCGGCTGGGGCGCCACGGCGTGGCGCTCGTCCCCGATCCCGACGCCCGCTGGCGCGTGGACCTGGTCAAAGGACGCTGGCGTCGGTCACCCGAGCCGATCATGGATGACTGCCCGTGCCCCGCGTGCCGGGCCGGCTACTCGCGCGCCTACCTCCATTACCTGCTGCGGGCGCGGGAGTTGACCGGGCCGCGGCTCGTCACGCTGCACAACCTGAGCTTCATCGCGCGTCTGATGGAAGATCTGCGCCGGGCCATCGATGCGGGACGGTTGCCCGCTGTGGCCGCCGCTCTCCGGGCCGGGGCGTCCCCCGGACAGCCCGGGTAATTACTTCGTGTACTTGTTGATCAGGTCCTGGACCTGCTTGATCGCCCCGTGCACATCGTTGGCGATGACCTTCTGGTAGTGCACGACGGTGCTCGAGGTGCTGTCGGATATGAGCACGGCGGCGATCACGACCAGGGCGAACACGGCGATCAGTGACAGGAGCGCCATCAAGCGCCGGAGGCCCTTTCCGCTGCGCTGCGAAGACGCCGCTGGACGGCGCTCATACCCTGGTTCGACGCGCCGGGGCGGCCGGCGTGGCTCAACCTGCCGCGCGGCACGGGTCTGAGCGGTCTTGGGGGCCTCGCGGGACGAGGGACGGGGGGTCACTCTGGTAGCGGCCGTGGGCGCGTCAGCCTCGTCCATGTGACTGGTGGCAGCGCTGGTGGCGAATTCAGCCGAATGAGCTCCGGGTGGGGCAATTCCGCGGGCGCCGTCGCGCAGGGACGCGGCGAACTCCAGTGCGTCGGCCGGGCGGGCACGCTGGTCGATCGCCAGAGACATCGCCACGGCCTGGGCCAGGGCATGGGGCACCTGTGGGTTGAGCTCGTCGAGCGGAATCGGAGATTCGCGCTGTTGCTTCAGGGTCAGCTCGGAGAGCGAGCTTGCCTCGTAGGGAAGGCGCCCCGAGATCAGCTGATAGGTGACCACGCCGAGCGAGTACAGATCGGCGCGAGGCCCGGCCTCATCGCCGCGGGACTGCTCGGGTGACAGATAAGCCGCGGTGCCAAGCACCGAGCCAACCTGCGTGATGCTCGACTGGTCGGCCGCCCGCGCGATCCCGAAGTCGGCCAGCTTGACGACCTCGCTGTCGGACACGAGCAGGTTGCCGGGCTTGACGTCACGGTGAACGACGCCGTTTCGGTGGGCGTACTCGAGCCCGCGGCAGGCCTGGGTGACGATGTCCAGCGCCTGGTCGAGGTCAAGGTGGCCTCGGTCACGGAGCAGCTCGGCGCACGAATTGCCCGGGACGTGCTCCATGACGATGAAATGCTGGTGATGGCCGGAATCGAAGCCGAAGTCGAACACCTGCACGATGTTGGGGTGCACGAGTCGGGCGGCGGCGAGTGCCTCGCGGCGAAAGCGCGAGACGAAGGTCGGATCGTCGGCCAGGTGCGCGGCCAAAAGCTTGATGGCCACGTAGCGCTCGAGGCGGTTGTCAAAGGCCAGATGGACCGTCGACATTCCACCGACGCCGATACGGCCTTCGATTCGGTACCTGCCTGCGATCGTTGTGGTGCCAGTCATTGTCCGTTTTGATTCCCGCTGGCCCCAGTACCCCCGTTGCCACCATTGCCGCCGAGTCCAGCACCGCCGTTGCTAGTAGTACTCGAGGTAGTGGGATTCGTTGCAGTGCTGGTGCTCGAGGACGAGGTGCTCGAGCTGCTGGTTGTGGGGGTGCTGGAGGTCGTGGGCGTCGAGGACGTCGAGGACGTCGAGGATGATGAGCTGCTGGTGCTGGAACTGCTCGTCGAGCTCGAGCTCGAGCTGGTGCAGGCCTTCCCGGCCAGCTCGCCGACCGTGGTGGCGCCCTGGCCCAGGTTCCGGACCAAGGTGGTGTTCACATTCGATGGAAGCGCTGCCACCTCGTTGTCGAACGTCTGCGCCGCGTTGTTGGCGGCGCCGCACTGACCGGAGGCCACCGCCGTGGAGATCGAGTCCAGCTGAGCATTGAGGTTGGTCGCCTGGTCGGAGGAAAGCAGGCCACTCTGGCCGCCACAGGCGACAACAAAAGCGACCGCGAAGCCTAGGCCTCCGGCCAGGACCGCTCGCGAGCCATGACCCATCCGGCGCCTGACTTTAGAGCCTGTTGCGGTTGAGTTGCAGTTAGAGGCAAGAACCGAGTCTGGTTACAAAGCCCTTATCGATCACTGCCCATAGAGCAGGCGCTCGGCCAGCGAATCGGGCAACCGAGCGGCCCGGATCGCCGCCGCGGCACCGGCTATGTCGTACTCGACTCGGCGATAGATCGCCTCCCAGGCATCGAGATCGAAATCGAGCCAGGCCGCCCGGGGATCGCCGTCCCGGGGCTGGCCGACACTGCCGGGATTGACCAGCCATTCACCGGTCTCGAGGTTGAGCGGCTCGTCGGCTGAACGTGTCTGGCCCGTCGCGGGGGCCCCGGGGAAACGCGAGAACGAGAGCGCCACATGGGAGTGCCCGATAAGTGAGACCCGCTCTGCCTGGACGTCGAGGCAGAGCTCGGCCTGAAGGGGGGAGAGGACGTACTCCCACACCGGATCGCGCGGGCTGGCGTGGTACATGGCAACGCGTTCCTCGACGTTGGACGGCTCGAGGCGGTTCAGATACTCGCGGGTCTCGGGAGTGATGGTTCCCTGGGTCCAGGTCGCGGCCAGCGCGGCCCCTCGGGAGAACTGCTCCAGGGGGAGCGTTCCACGCACGACGAGGTCATGGTTACCGGCCAGGCAGATGGCGGCGTGCTCTCGGGCTAGGTCGACGCAGGCGTCCGGTTCGGCGCCGTACCCGACGAGATCTCCGAGGCACCAAAGCTCCTCGCACTCGGACTCGGCGATCGAATCGAGGACCGCCTCGAACGCATGTCGGTTGCCGTGGATATCGGACACGATCGCTACCCGCATCTCTACAGTCTGTCGTGTGATGGGCGTAGCGCGCCACCGGGCACTCGGGCCGATGCTGCTCTCGATGGGCGTCGCCGAGGGGGCTCGGAGGCTTCTCGCCCCGAGGACAAAGGCGATCCCGGCGGTGCCGATCAAGCTCGAGGACTACTTCAGCGCCGAGGAGATCGAGCGGGGCTCGCGGTTCGCCCGTCCCCAGCTGGCGCTCGCGCTGGTGCGCAGCGCGCTGGACCTCGGAGCCGTGGCCCTGCTGGTGCGGAGATCCCCGCCATGGCTCTCCCGCGCCTCGAAACGGCCGGTCGCCGGCGGTGCGGCGGCCGCCGGCCTGCTCTCCGTGGGCCTGATCGTGCCGGGCCTTCCGGTTCGCGCAATCTCTCGCCGAAGAGCGATCCGGGCCGGACTCGACACCCAATCATGGCCCGGGTGGGGGTCTGACCTGGTCAAGGCAGGCGCGATCCAGGCGGCGTTCGCCGGTGTTGCCGGCGGGGCCGTGGTAGCCACATCACGTCGCTACCCCCGAACCTGGTGGGCGCCACTCGCGGCCGGGTCGGTGGGCTTTGGCGTCGTCCTGGGTGCGCTGGCCCCGGTGGTGCTGGATCCGATCTTCAATGACTTCACTGCGCTACCGGAGGGGGAAACCCGCTCTGACGTGCTCGAGCTGGCCCGTGCGGCCGGCGTCAAGGTGGGGGAGGTCTACTCGGTCGATGCCAGCCGGCGGACCACCGCCGCCAACGCCTACGTCACCGGGCTGGGGCCGACTAAGCGTGTGGTGCTGTTCGACACGCTGCTGGACCGCTATAGCCGGGACGAGATCCGCATGGTGGTCGCTCATGAGCTTGCCCACGTTCGGCACCGCGACGTTCCGCGCAACGTTCTGTTCGCCGCCGCTGTCGCCCCCGGCGCCGCTCTGGCCGCGCAGCGTGTGAGCTGGACGCTCTCACCGCAGCGAGGAACGCCTGCGGCCCTGCCCGCGCTCGCGCTGGCCGCCAGCCTCGTCAGCGCGCCGCTCGGCGTGATCGGCAACCGGCTGTCCCGGGCGGTCGAGCGTCGGGCAGACCAGTACTCGCTCGAGCTGGCCGGCTCGCCCGAGGCCTTCGTCTCGTTCGAGCGGGCGATCGCACTTCAGAACGTGGCCGATCTCGAGCCGCCCCGCTGGGTCACGACGCTGCTCGCATCCCATCCGCCTACGGCCGAGCGGATCGGCGCCGCGGTGGCGTTTGCCGGTATGCAGGAGTCCCGCACCGGCTGACGCGGAGGGTCCGGACCGCTCTGGTGCTTCAGGCAGGGAGGCTCGGGGCGCTGAATACGCCGGCGAGCGCGTTCCCCAGGCCATCGCGTCCGATCTGACGGCCACGCTCGAGCGCGATCAAGGCCGCGACCGCATCAGGGTCGAACTGCGTGCCGCTGTGGCACGCGAGTTCGGCGAAGGCCTCCGCCTGGCTCATCGCGTTGCGGTAAGGCCGGTCCACGGTCATCGCGACGTACGCATCAGCAGCATGGATGATTCGCGCCTGAAGGCTGATCTGCTCGCCTCGGAGCCCGGCTGGGTAGCCCGAGCCGTCGATGCGCTCGTGATGCTGAGCGACGATCGTTGCCGCCTCTGCGAGGCCCCAGCTGCGCAGGAGCTCGGCACCGAGCGTCGAGTGGGTCTTGACGATTCGGTACTCCTCGTCGTCGAGCGGCCCTGGTTTGTTGAGAATCGAGTCCGGCACGGCAAGCTTGCCGATGTCATGCAGGCGCGCGGCGGTCCGCAAATCGTCGAGCTGACCGTCATCGACCCCTAAGGCGCGCGCGATCTCGACAGCCAGGATGGCAACTTGGATGCTGTGACTGACAGTGACGGGATCCTTGGCCTGGAGCAGCTCGAGACCCACCTCGCGGCGCGCCGGCGCCAGGTCGCGCGTGGTGGCCTCACCCGCCGTGCTGGTGCAGTTCTTCCCGGCTCGCTTGGCGGCATAGAGCGCCCCATCGGCTCCGGCCAGCAACTCGTCACGTCGGCGTCCGTCTGCTGGGAACGTGGCGACGCCCACGCTGACCGTGATCGGAGTCGGCAGGGCCGACACAATCCTGGCAACCCTCTGCCGGATTCCTTCCGCCACGGCGTAGGCATCCTGCTCGGTGAGCCCCGGCAGCACAGCGCAGAACTCCTCGCCCCCGATTCGGAACACGGTGTCGCGACTGCGGGTTCCGCCCTGAAGCGCCTCGGACACGAGGCGCAGCGCGTGGTCACCGCTCTGATGTCCATGCAGGTCGTTGATCTGCTTGAAGTCATCAATATCGAACAGCAACACGCTGAACGGACGGTCCGCTGCGATCTCTGCTTTCAGCACCTCATGGAAGACCCGATGGCCCAACAGTCCGGTCAACGAATCGTGACGCGCCTGCTCGCGGGTCTGTTCGTAAAGCAGCGCCTTGTCGAGTGAAAGCGCGCCCAGGCTGACCAGATGCAGAAGCATCTCGTGATGTTCAGAGCCCGTCGCGGGGGCCCCGGCTACGGCGACCACCCCAAATGTCTTGTCAGCAACCTCGAGCGGGAAAGTCGTCCAACACGTGTCGAGCCGCACGCTCCGGTCGCCGTCAGCCGGGATGCCTAGCTCGGCGGCCCGTCCCGCGCTCGCCAGCACCACCAGCTCACCACTGCGCTCGATGAGGACGGCGCTCGCGGAGACGACCACCTCGGCCACGAGCGTGTCGGCGACCAGTCGTCCGACATCGCCAAGCTCGAGCATGCCCGCGAGGGCCGCGGTCAGCTGCTGCAAGCGGTGAAGCTGCGCAAGCTGTTCCTTCATTTGGTTGTGGAGCACGCCATTCTCGATCGCCAGCGCGACCCGGTAGGCGACGGCGCGCAATTCGGTCGCCTCGGAGGCCTCGAACGGTTCGTCCCCGCGGCGGGCGAGCAGCATCAATCCCACCGGCTCCTCGCCGACGATCAGCCGTACCCAGGCGACATGGCGGGGGGAATAATCGGCCAGCCAGTCCGGCAGCGGGACCGAGTCAGCCGGGCCCACGCATACCGAGCTCAGCCTGGTGGCCTCGTCGACGCCGGGCAGCGAGAACGGCTCGGCTGGAAGGTCAGAGGTGGCGAGGCCCCAATGGCCGGCGATGGTCAGCCCCGTGCCGGATTCCAGAATCAACAGCGCGATGTCGGCGAAGAAGAGCTCGCCCACTTCGATCGCGGCGCGCTCGACCATGGTCTCGAGGTCCTTCTCGCTGCCCAGTACGGAGATCACCTGCGCCAGCCGCGTGGCTCGCATGAGAGCACTTGCCATGTGCTCCTCGGAGCGCTCGAGGCGCTCACGTAGGGAGTCAAGCTCGATCTCGTGGGCCGCCTCGGGGTTCGCCGCCGCCTGCGGCTGGTCCGGCGGGTCCATGTTCAAAGGGCCAAAATCGCGACGCTCGAGTTGTGAACCCCGCTGGAGCCGGTGGTGCGGGCGAATTCGCCGAATGTGTACAAGCCGCACAGGGGCAGCCCGTCGAGCTCCGAGGACATAGCCTGCACCTCGTCAGAGGCACGGCCGCCGAGGAGCGCTAGGCGGGATCCACACGAGAACACGAGCACGAGGCGTGGCTTTTCGGTGAGATCGCTGACCGCCTGCTGGGCCGCGCGCCGGGCCCCCTCGATCAACCCGTCCTCGTCGGTGGTCATCACCTGCACGATGCTCTGCTCCGAGACGCCGGTGTTGAAGTTGATCCCGCCGCCTTCGGGCAGGAACGCATGAAGCTGCCGGACGTCATAGTGCCCGCGGGCGTTGGGCAGCCCGACTGGGCTCCCCATGACCTTCCGGAAGAAGTCATCGTCGTCCCGGTCCACGGGGGCGCCACGCTGGGCCATGTAGGCATCGAGAGCCGGTGTGCCATCGAGTTCATGGACCACCGTGCCCTCGGCGCGGGTGACGAGCATTGGCTTCCCGGTCGGCCGCCAGCCATGGTCGACGCTGACGCCCATGGGACGCTCTGAGTTGATCCAAACCGCGAGGATGCCGTTGGTCAGGATCCGGCCATCACCGAACGTATATGTGCGTTCCCAGGTCAGGTCGTCCCCGGCTACGCCTCCGACGAATGGGATCAGCGCGGTTGTCACCTCGTAGGCGCCGCGGGCTATGTCGCGCTGGTCGGGGGTCAGTCCGTCTGTCAGCAGCAGCAGCACGGAGTGAGGATGGTTGTCGCCAGCTCGATCGCGTGCGCCTTGGGCTGCACGCCGGGCCGAGTCCGCGATGTCGTTCTCGTCGCGCTCGACGTGGCAGACGCCGAAGGAGCGCTCGTCGGCCCTCAGCAGCGCGGCCACACAGCCGCTCGGAACCTGCTCGGCATCGGTGAAGCCGCCCGTGCTCGAGCAGCCGACCACGCCGGCGGGAGCAGCTTGCGCAATCGCAGCCCGGTAGACCGCCTCGAGGTCCTGATCCGCGCTCGCGAACAGGATGACGAGGTCATCGGAACTCGGGGGCTGATCACGCAATGCCATCCGTACGGCCTCGCGCCCGGCGGCCTGCGGATCGCGGAGATCGCTATGGCCTACGCCGCGGGGAGATGCCCGCCGTTGTTGGGTCGATCCGGTCCCCATGCGGTGCCCATCGGTTTGTGGCAAAGAACACTTGAGCGCTAGGAGGGCGTCCGCAGTACGACGACGCAGTTCTGGCCGCCGAAACCGAACGCATTGGCGGCGGCGGTGGTGATGCAGGCCTTGCGAGCCTTGAGCGGTACGTAGTCCAGATCGCACTCCGGATCGGGGGTCTCCAGATTGATCGTCGGCGGGAGCACCTCGTCGCGCATGGCGAGCAGACAGGCCATGACCGACAGAGCGCCCGCGGCGCCGATCAGGTGACCGACCATCGATTTGGGCGAGCTGGCCGGGACCTGGGCTGACTCGGGCCCGAGTGCCAGCTTGATGGCGCGGGTCTCCGCCCTGTCATTGGCCCGGGTCCCGGTCCCGTGGGCACATATGTAGCCGAGCTCGCCTGGCTCAACGCCGGCTCGCGTCAGCGCCAGACTGATGGCGCGCGCAGCGTTGGCTCCCGACGGCTCGGGAGCGCTGATGTGAAACGCGTCACTGGTCAGAGCTCCGCTCGCGATCGTCCCGTAGCCCCGGACCTCTCGCTGTCTCGCGTGCTCGGCGGATTCGACCACCATCACCACGGCCCCCTCGCCGAACACGAACCCGTCCCGGTCGGCATCGAACGGTCGGCTGGCGCGCTCGGGCTCCTCATTTCGCTCTGATAGCGGGCCCATCTTGGCCAGTCCGGCGAACATCGTTGCGGTCAGGCTGGAGTCGGCGCCTCCCGCAATGACCACATCCGCCTCCCCGGCCACGATCATCCGCCGAGCCTCGAACAGCGCTGCGGTGCCGCTCGCACAGGCCAAGGCGCTGGCCGACACCGGGCCCCGGGCGCCGAGGTCGATCGCCACCTCGCACGCCGGCATGTTGGGAATCATTGACGGAACCCAGTACGGGCTGACCTCTCGGGGGCCGTCCCGAAACATCCCGGCCACGTTCTCCTCTGTCTCCGGGAGGCCGCCGATGGCGCTGTTTATCACCACTCCTGTGTGTTCGGGATTGAGGGCGAGGTCTAGCTTCGCGTCAGCGACGGCCTCGCGGGCGGCCACGATGGCGAGCTGAGATACACGGGCCGAGCGCCGAGCCCGCTTTACCCCGAGCTCCTTCTCAGCGTCGAACCCATGAATTTCGCTGGCGATCCGCACGAGCAGGCCCGCGGGATCGAACCGGGTCACCGGACCGACGCCCGAGCGCCCCTCCACGAGCCCACGCCACGTCTCGGGCGCGCTGCGGCCCAGGGGCGTCAGCGCACCGATGCCGGTGACGACCGGATCGTTGTCTCGGGCAGCACTCACAGCGCCTGGGCCCGAACCGCCGTACGCAGGGGACTAGTCGTCGTCTTCGTCGTCGGTGGCGCCCTCGCCACCGTACTCCGGCAGGTTCTTGATCCCCTCGCGGGTCTGCCACTTCGAGTAGTTGTCCTGCATCGCGTCTATCAGCTCTCGCATGAACTTCGGCGACAGATTGATCCGGGACACAACTACGCCCGGGATCTCCTCGTCCTCGACTTCGTGGTCCACCCGCGCAAAGGTGATCGTGAACTCGTAATCCGAGTGACTCACGTTGGCGAAGTTCGAGTAAACGCCGGCCATGATGTCCGGCGAGAAATGGATATTGATGTGGCGCTCGGGCGTGTTCGGATCTTCCATATGCACTTAGTATCCCATCGTGCGGATCGTCGTCGTCGCCGTGGGCAGATTGCGCCCTCCGTTCGCAGATGACGTGCAGCACTATCAGAAGCTCCTCGCGGGCCATACTCGGCTGGAACTGGTGGAGGTACGAGAGGACGACCAGGTAGCCCGCCGTCTGCCCGAGCGGGCCTTCGTGTCCCTGCTGCATCGGGATGGCGAGCACCCGGATTCTCTGAGCTTTGCGCGATTCCTGGAGGAGCGCCGGCGTAGCGGCCGTGACCTGTGCTTCGTGATCGGCGGACCGTTCGGCCTCGACCTCGATCACGTCGATCACCGGCTCTCGCTGGGAGACATCACGCTGCCCCACCAGCTCGCCCGAGTGGTCTTGCTGGAGCAGATCTACCGCGGCCACAAGATCCTGGCTCGTGAGCCCTACCACTACTAATTCGGTGAACGAGAGCTCTGACAGCTCGCACCGGCGCCGGGCACTCGAGCTGCGCACGCGCCGCCGGGAGCTGCGCATGTTCGCCCGCCGGCTCGGGATCCTGTTCTCGGCCCTCGCGGCGGTGATCCTGCTCGGGACGCTGGGGTTCATGATCACCGAGGGATCGTCGGTCGCGTACTCGTTCGCCTGGACGCTGGACACGGTCACGACGCTGGGGTCGATCCAGGACCCGCATGACGCGGCCGGACGCGTGGTCGTCGTCGTACTCGAACTATTCGGCATAGGTACGCTGTTTTACGGGCTCGCGACGGTGGCGGAATTCTTCGTTTCGGGCCAGCTCAGCGGGCTGCTCGAGGAGCGGCGCACCCAACGCATGATCGACGCTTACTCAGACCACTTCATCATCTGCGGCTTCGGCCGGGTCGGCCGTCAGGTCGCCCGTGACCTGGGGAACGCCGGCGTTCGCCATGTCACGATTGACAGCAACCCGAGTCACCGCGAGGCGGCCGAAGCGATGGGGGTGCGCTACATCGAGAGCTACGCGGCCGATGACGAGGTGCTCCTAAGCGCGGGGATCGAGCGCGCCCGGGCCGTAATCGCCTGCGTGGACTCGGACGCTGACAACATCTTCATCGCCCTGACGGCCCGCGAGTTGCGCTCGGACATCCTGATCATCGCCCGGGCATCGGCCGAGGATTCCGAGAAGAAGCTTCTGCGCGCCGGAGCCGACCGGGTCATATCGCCCTACAAGACCTCGGGCTCCGAGATGGCGCGCGTCGCGCTGCATCCCCAGGTCGGGGGCGCCCTTCAGGTGGCGGATTACCGCATGGAGGAGATCGACGTTCCTCCGGGCTGCGAGGGCGTGGGCAAGACGATCGAGCAAGTGCGTGGGGCGTCAGTGATCGTGGCTGTTCGGCGCACCGACGGGCGGCTCGAGGCCCAGCCGGAGCCGCAGTCCGTGATCGAGGCCGGCGACATGCTGGTCGCGATCGGCTCACCGGACGCGCTCGAGCGCCTCGAGAGCATGTTTCAGCCGCTGGCGGTGTCGAGCTCGTGAATGCGCCGCTGGCGGAACTGCGCGTCGCGGTCCAGGAGGCCGCGGCGGCGGTCAAGGGTGGCGACGGCGAGGCCCCAGCCCAGGCGCGGGTCGAGCGCTCCAAGCGCGAGGGTCACGGCGATTACTCGAGCAACGTGGCGATGTTGCTCGCTCCGGCCCTGGGTGCGCCGCCGCGGGAGATCGCCGAGCGGGTGGGGACCGCGCTGGCGGCTCGGCTCGGGGATGAGCTCACCGGCTGGGAGGTGGCTGGCCCGGGGTTCGTGAACCTGACGCTGTCAGACGCCTGGTATCGGCGGGCCGTGCGGACCGTCCTCGAGGCGGGCGGGCAGTTCGGAGCGGGCGGCGCCGACCCGCCCGAACGGGTGCTGGTGGAGTTCGTGTCCGCCAATCCAACCGGTCCACTGGTCGCCGCCAGCGGGCAGCACGCCGCATATGGAGATGCTCTGGCCTCGATCCTCGCCCACCACGGCAATGCCGTGCACCGCGAGTATTACTTCAATGACGCCGGAGGGCAGATCCGTCTGCTCGGCGAATCCGTGCAGGCGCGTGCGCGGGGTGACGAGGTCCCCGAGGGGGGTTACCAGGGCGATTACGTACGCGATCTGGCGGATGCGATTCCGGATGTGGCGTCGCTTTCGGTGGACGAGGCCGCGTCGGCAGCGGTCGGGATTCTGCTCACCCGGATCAAGGCCACGCTCGAGCGCTACCGCGTCGACTATGACCGCTTCTTCAGCGAGCGCACGCTCCACGAGGGCTCACCGAGCTACATTGACCGCGCCCTGGCCATCGTCGAGGAGGGCGGGAACAGCTACCGCTCGGACGGCGCCCTGTGGCTGCGGACCACGAGGTTCGGAGACGATAAGGACCGCGTGTTGGAGCGCTCGGACGGCGCTCCGACCTACCTCGCGGCCGATCTCGGTTATCTGCTGGAGAAGCAGGAGCGAGGCGTCGAGCGTCAACTCGTGCCCGTCGGGGCTGACCATCACGGCTACGTCGCCCGGATGAAGGGCGCGTTCGCTGCTCTGGGCGGTGACCCTGAGCGGCTGGAGATGCCGATCCTCCAGTTCGTTCACCTGATCGAAGGCAGCGAGCGGGCGGCGATGTCCAAGCGACGCGGTGACTTCATCACGCTGGATGACCTGATCGACGAGATCGGAGTCGACGCCACGCGCTTCTTCATGCTCCAGCGCTCCCACGACCGGACGGTCGATCTTGACCTTGATCTGGCGCGGCGTGAGTCCTCGGACAACCCCGTGTACTACATCCAATACGCCCACGCGCGGATCGTCACCATGCTCGGGAAGGTGGCCGCGGACGGGGTAGGTGGCGCTCTGGCCGCGGATGCGGATTGGGGGTCTGACCGCCTCGGGGCCGCCGAACGCGGGCTGATCAAGGCGTTGGTGGCCTTCCCCGAGGAGGTGGCGGAGGCGGCGGAGCGCCGCGCCCCGCACCGGATCGCCGCCTACGCGCTCGAGCTGGCCCAGGAGTTCACGGCGTTCTACCGTGACTGCAAGGTAATCGGGGCTTCGCCGGCTTCCGTCGAATCCTTCCGGATCGCGCTCTCGCAGAGCTCACGACAGACGATTGCCCTGGCCCTGGGGCTGCTCGGCGTGAGCGCGCCGGACTCGATGTAAGCCTGACTCGCGACACTAGACGCCCTCGAGGTGGCGCTCGAGGTCCTCATCGAGGCGACGAGCATCCTCTGGATCCAGCGCCGGGCGGGTCTCGAGAGGAGTTGCCGCGGCCAGCCGCGTTCTTCGCCGCCATCGGGGGATCGTGATCACCAGTGTGAGGATGCCGATCGCGAGCAGCACCGGGGGCAGCACGTAGATGAGGAGGTTGAACCCCTTCGCCGGCGGCTTGGCCAGCACGGCAGGTCCGTACTGGGCGACGAGCTGGTTCAGGATCTGCGCCTTGGTCTGACCCTGAGCGATCAGACCCCGAATGAAGGCGCGCTCCGAGAACGCCTCCTGGGACTGGGCGACGGCCAGCGCCTCGTGGCAGGCGACGCACATGACCTGGCTCTCGATGTCGGTGAACGAGGCGCGGGTGGCTGCCGCGCCGGCGGCTGATGTGAGCGGCACGCAGGCAAGAAGCAGAGCCGCCGCGAACGCGGGGCCGGCTCGCCGCAGGTGGAGCCGGCGCATCATGAGCGCTGGGCCAGAATCGGCGGGAGCGTTTGCTTCAGCCAGGTGTTGTTGAGCTGAAAGCGGCGCAGGGCCTGGATCTTGCCCTGCCGGTTGATGACGAACGTCTCGGGCACGCCTGTGGCGCCGAACGAGCGGACGAAGTTCCCGCTCACGTCGCGCAGCACCGGATAGGTGATGTGCTCCTGGCGTACGAACTGCTCGGAGGCCGACGTGTTGTCGAGGTACGTGACACCCACGATGGTGGCGTTGTGCGAGCGCAGGGTTCGCTCGGCCTGGGCCAGGATCGGCGCCTCGGCCTTGCAGGGGTCACACCAGGACGCGAACACGTTGAGCACCACGACCTTGCCCCGGAAGTCAGCCAGGCTTTCGCTCCGGGTGGTGCCGAGCACGGGCAGAGCCACTTTCGAGTCCGGGGCGGCGGGGAAGGTCCCCTTGGCCACCCTGGCGTCGATCGAGGACGTGTCATTCTGGCCGGCGACGCCGAACGTCAGCAGGGCCAGCAAACCGACGGCCGCAACCACCACCAGCCCAGGAAGAACGAACCGCCGCATATGCGGGCAAGGTTAGTACCAGCGAGCTATGTGGACTGCACCCGCTCCCGGGCCGCCGCGCGTATCCGACGCTCGACAGACGGCGCTCGGCGAATGAGCTCGTCGAGCGCGGACGGGGGCAGCACAAGCAGGCGCAGGGGTGAGGTGGCGGTGACCGTAGCGGTCCGCACATAGCCGAAACCCGCTCCCCAGTCGAGCGCGGCGAGCTCTCCGAAGAAGTCCCCGGGACCGAGTTCGCGCACCTGCTCCTGCCCGCGATGGATGTCAACCGTGCCCGAGACGATCGCGTAGAAGTGGCGCGTTCCCTGCCAGCGTTCGATCACAGCCTCGCCTGTCCCCACGTTCATCTCTCGCGCCGATCCACGGACGAGCTCGACCGCGTCCGGACCCAGGTCCGCGAACAGCGGAAGTGCGCGAATCGTGGGGTCATCGAATTCGCCGGCGAAGGCCCATCCCCCCTTCACATCCGCCAGCTGGTCCTGGTGGGCGGCCGGCGGTGCAGGGTCGGTGAGGCTTGGCATCGGCGCCTGGGCGAACCACTCCAATACGTCAGTGACGTCGTCTGGACCGCTGGTGTGGTTCATCACGCACAGCCGGATCGCGTAGGTGCCGTGCAGGCGCGTGGAGGAGACCAGGCCGCGTCCCGTCGCCTCGAACGCCGTGACCAGCCCGGCATTGAGCCGAGCGAGCTCGTCGTCGTCATGGACCCCCTCGAATCGCCGTCTGAAGCAGATGATGCCGAGCGAGGCGGGGGAGAGCAGCTCGAGCGACGGGGCATCGCGCACTGCGCGCTCGGCCAGGAGGGCGAGGTCGATCGCGCGATCGATCGTGTTGCGGAACGCGTCGGTGCCGAAGTAGTTGAAGGACAGCCAGATCTTCAACGCCCGGGCCGTGCGTGTGAGCTGCAGGCCGAGATCGGAGAAGTTGACTTCCTCGCTCATGCGATCGGCGAGGTAGTCCGGGTTGATCGTGAACGCCTGCTTGAGGAGATGACCTTCGCGGACGAGCAGACAGCCGCACTCGATCGGCTGGTACAGCCACTTGTGGGGGTCGAGCGTCACCGAGTCGGCCAGCTCGATGCCCGCGAGCTTCTCGCGTCCGCGCTGTGTGAGCGTCGCGAACCCGCCGTAGGCAGCGTCCACGTGCAGCCAGATACCGCGTTCATGGCAGAACGCCGCGAGCTCAGCGAGTGGATCGACGGCGCCCGTGTTGGTGGCGCCGGCGTTGGCGGCCACGATCAGTGGTTGCCGCCCGGCGGCTACGTCGGCGTCGACGGCCCCCACCAGGGCGTCGAGGCGCAGGCGGTACTGGGCGTCGGTGGGCAGGACCCGCATCTGGTCGGGCCGGAAGCCCAGCAGACGAGCCGCCCGGGCCACTGACGAGTGGGTTTGATCGGCGGCGTACGCGACCACGCGATCGGACATCGGGCCGAGCAGCGCCTCGCGCGCGCACGCGAGCGCGGTGATATTTGCGGCAGACCCTCCACTGACCAGGATCCCGGCCGCCTCGGGTGGAAAGCCGATCCAGTCCTTGAACCATTCGAGCACGGTCAGCTCCAGCTGGCTCGGACCGGCGGCGGACATCCACAAGCTGGCGTCGATGTCCAGCGAGCTGGCGATCAGGTCCCCAAGCGCTCCGGGGAACGTGCTCGAAGCGGGGATGAAGGCGAAGTACCCCGGGTGGGCGAGCCGGCTCATTGGACCCAGGACGTCGTCTTCGGTCTGCTTGAGCAGTTCCGGCCAGGCCCGCGGGCCCCGGGGCGGGGCGCCGCTCAGGCGTCGCCGGAGCTCGGTCGGTTCACCTCGGCGCATGGCCGGGATCGAGGTATCGGTGAGCTGCTCCACGAGCAGATCGATCGTCTGGTAGCCGATCTCGCGCATCTGCTCGCGAGTGAGAGCGAGCGGATCACGAGCCAGGTCCATGGGCCCACACTATCCGCAATCTCCCCGTGGTCTCCTTGACAGTTGTGAGAAAAGTGATATCACTTAGATAACACTTTCCGACGAGGTTCCTGAGGGGGAATCATGAACGGCAATTTGGTATTGAGGTTCATTCCGCGGTGGGAAAAGAATCACCCTGCGGTCTGGTCCGGCGTGCGTGCTGTTTCAGGTGCGTGGCTGCTCATCCTCACCGCCATTCTGTACGGATACGACCGCGGCGGCTGGTGGCGAGTGCTGCTGATACCGGCCGCAGCAGGGCACCTCTACTGCGCCTATGTCTTGTATCGCCTGTCACGCAGAGACAGTGCACGCAGGGGTGACGGACACGAAGGAACACTCGCATCGGTGCGCCCGCGTGGCGCTGACCGCGCGTAAATCAATCTTGAGACGGCACTCCCAGGAGGAATCATGAGCCAGGACATTCAGCAATACCACGAGCCTGAGGCGACACCGGTCGGACACTCGGGGACCCGCGTCGTCATCCAGGAGCGCCCGGCCTGGTCGATCACCGGCTGGGCCGGCGTGCTGGTCATCGCCGTCTGCATCGCCATCGCCGTTGTGCTCGCCAACTCGGTGTGGATCATCGCGCCGATCGTGATCGGTGCCCTCGTCGCTTCCTCGCTGGTGATCGTGCAACCCGGCCACACCAAGGTCGTGCGGTTCTTCGGGAGCTATGTCGGCACCGTACGTCGAACCGGCCTGTCGTGGATCCTCCCGCTGGCGGATCGCCGCAACCTGAGCATCCGAGTCAGGAACTTCGAGACCAACCACCTGAAGGTCAACGACGCCGACGGCAACCCGGTCGAGATCGCCGCGATTGTCGTCTGGCAGGTGGCCGACACCTCGCGGGCGTCATACGCCGTCGATGACTACGTGAACTTCGTTGAGGTCCAGGCCGAGTCTGCCTTGCGTCACGTCGCCACCACCCATCCCTACGATGACGCCGCGGGTGGGGGCACGTCGTTGCGCGGTGACGTCGACGTCGTCGCTGGTGAGCTCGCTCAGGAGGTCGCCCAGCGGGTCACGATCGCCGGGGTGGAGATCGTCGAGGTGCGCATCAGTCATCTCGCCTACTCACCCGAGATCGCTCAGGCCATGCTGCGGCGCCAGCAGGCCAACGCCGTCGTCGCCGCGCGGTCTCGGATCGTCGAGGGCTCGGTGGGGATGGTCGAAATGGCCCTCGCTCGTCTCGAGGAGCACGGCATCGTCGAGCTCGACGAGGAGCGCAAGGCAGCCATGGTGAGCAACCTGTTGGTCGTCCTCTGCGCGGACCAGCCAGCCTCCCCGGTAGTGAACGCCGGCACGCTCTATTCGTGAGCTCCGATCGCAAACAGGTCCTGCTCCGTATCGACCCAGCGGTGCACGACGCTCTGGCGCGCTGGGCCGCCGATGAGTTCCGGAGCCTCAACGCCCAGATCGACATGCTGCTGCGGCGGGCGCTCACCGACGCCGGCCGGATGCCCCGAAAAGCGGGGCCCCTGCCCAAGCGCGGCCGGCCCCCAAGCCGCAGCGGCTGACGCCAGCGACGCCGCCTGCCACGACAGAGGTTGAGGACGCCGTTCGCGGTCACGAGTGGGCCGCGCGCTGCCAGCTCGAGCCTTAGAATCGCCGACGACGCGGACGTAGCTCAGTTGGTAGAGCGTCGGCTTCCCAAGCCGAAGGTCGCGGGTTCGAGACCCGTCGTCCGCTTAAAGAGAATCGAGCTACTTGGTGAGCACGACGGTCGAAACGCTGTGATTCGCGTGATCGAACACGAGCTTGACAAGCCCGCGCTTCGGCGCGAACCACGAGTAGCGGACGCCGCTGCCGAACTTGTACCCGGGCTGGGTCAGCACGCTCTTGACCTCGAGCGCGCGGAACCTGCCGGCAGGCACTCGAACCGTCTTGACGCCGAGCACGCAAGAGCGACCATTGACACCGAACGCCCGGTAGGCAGCGCTCCCACGCCGCGAACTCCAGCACGAGCCGATCACCGGATAGGCCGGCAGGATCTGGAGCATCCCCCACCCCATTAGGTCAAACGGGGTGAATAGATGGCGTCCCTTGCCAAGCGGCGGGAACCGAAACTTGGTCCGGTACGAGGCGGCAACGTCCTCGAAAAGCTGGCTCACCCCGCTGTTCCTCACGGTGTAGCCGTATGAGCCGGCGGTTCGCAGCGGTCCGCGGTTGCTCTGCATGTTGAACCGGGCGGTCCGGTTCTCGACAACGACGTCCGTGACCTTCTCGACTTCGGGGCCGGGCAAGACCGTCGGATTCGTCCACCGGTAGGTGTCTGTGAGCCCCTCGGTCAACGGAAAGTAGTTCTGCACCGGCGGGGGCTTGGGCGGCTTCAGGTTGGTCGAGTCGAGCGCGACTGTCGTGACCGGCGCGACGCTTGCGCCAGCGTGGCGGAACACGACCTTCACCGGGCCGACGCCGTAGACCCACCAGATCGTCCGGACGCCCGACCCGTACGGATCGCCGAGGTCACCTCGGGTGTCGATGCGGGAGCTGACCACTGCGGCCCGCTCCCCACCCGAGAACGCTGGCACCTTCACAGTCTGCATCCCGAGGAACCGATTCATGCTCTCCACATCTCGAGAGGCACCACCGGTGGAATCCCAGCTCGTACCGAGCAGCAACGGTTCGTCGAGAACCGGGTGCGAGAGCCCCAGATGACGTTCAGCAGCGAGCTGGCGAGGCTGTTCCCGCACGGGTCACCGTTCGCCGGATCGACGCTCCAGGGGCACAGGATCGGCATGTTCGACGGCGGCGGAGAGGCCGTCAAAGTGGTGTTGATGATTCCGGCGGTCTGATCCTCGAAGCAGATCGTGCCGCTGTCCCCCGATCCCGAGCCCGTCGGCGTGCCGGTCGCCTCCCAGGCAAGGTTCCAACCGCAGCCCTGAGGGCCACGCTCGCTCGAAACCGTCACCGCCTCCGCGGTACCGCCCGGGTTATTCGAGCTGTCCGCCCACGTGTAGTTCCACTTCGCGTTCTCGGGTGCGGCCACCACACGTCCGCCGACGCGGCGCCCGACCCAAGCGCGCAGGTGACAGCCGCCAGGAACGCGACCGTCCCCCACCGATTCATGCCAGCGACGCTATCAGGCCGATCCAAGCCCACCACCAACCTCGCGCCATCCCGCCGTCAGCAGTGTCGGTACAAGCTGGCCCGGTTCTGGCGGAATGGTTCGTGTGGTCCTGCGCGTCACATGGACGCTTGCACCAGTTGATTTTCGGTGCGAGACTCCGTGACCGCGGCCGGCCATGGATCAGTGCCCCGTGTGGGGAGCAAGGAGTGGACAGTGTCTGAGTGCAGAGGTGTCAGGGTCGCCGCTTCGGCGACAGCGGTCGTGCTTGCGAGTCTGCTCGGCTGGGCGTTGTACGCTTCGCGGGCGGAGGCGGTCCAGGTCATGCGATGGAATGCGGTCCCGATACAGGCCCCAGCCCACATCGCGGGCCCGAATTCGTTCGGTGAGCTGTTCGGGAACATGGCGTGCTTGTCTGCGAGCGACTGTTGGTCAGCCGGAACCGGCACCAGCAAGTCAGGCGGGAATGTGCCGTTCACCGAGCATTGGAACGGTAAGCGGTTCCGGGTGGTCAAGTCCGCGGTGGGGCGGGCGTTTCTGCAGGGCCTGGCCTGCGTGTCTTCCCGCGACTGCTGGGTCGCTGGTGGGGCCGGGACCAACTCCACGGTGTTTGGCCAGCTAGGTCACTACTCGCCGCTGATGGAGCACTGGAACGGAAAGCGCTGGAGCAAAGTCAAGGTCCACGGCCTGTCGGGTCGCGATGACGAGCTCAGTGATGTTTCATGTTTCTCTCGAAGGAATTGCTACGCGGTCGGGTGGACCAGGACATCCACTGGGGGGGCGACCCTGATCGAGCATTGGAACGGACGGAACTGGAAGGTCGTCTCCCACACATCGGTGAAGGGCCAAGCCTTTGCGGAGCTCGACGGGATCGCTTGCGTGCCGCACTCGGCTTGCATCGTGGTCGGTCAGGAGCAGGCGAGCAAGTCCAGTGCGCCGCACGCGTTCGGCGAGCGTGGATTCGGACATAAGTGGTCAGTGGCATCGATACCGACGCCAGCGTCTCCAAACACCAACACCGCGCTGTACGGACTGTCATGCCCGGCGCCGAACGATTGTCTGGCGACGGGCTCCGCATACTTCTGGCCCGGAGGTGGCCTCGATCCCGGTCAGGCGATCGCCGAACGCTGGAACGGCCGGCACTGGACATTGATCAACCCAAACCTCAGCGGCCCCCCCACGGGCGGGGAAGTGAACCGGCTCAGCGACATCGCGTGCGCGTCCACCACCGCGTGCTGGGCGGTCGGTAGCACGTTCACCGATATGGCAAATGCCCCCGCCGTGACCGCGAGTTGGGATGGTTCCAAGTTCACGGCAGGCAGTAACGACAACCCTTATTCCGAGGATGCTCTCGACGCGCTGGACTGCGTGAGCGGATCGCTGTGCTTCAGCGTTGGTTACGGTGAGAACGCTGGCGGCGCCCCCCATCCGATCGCGCTGAAGCTCGTGGTCATCAACTGCCCGAACTGCAAACCCTAGAACGGTCGGATCGTCGCCGGTGAGACAGGCAGTTCGACGGGATTCGGGCTGTCCACTCCCGGGTAGCGCATTCATGTGTGGTCGACAGCTGTCCGCGCGGTTAGCCGGGGGCTCCTCGTAGTGGTCACTGCCCTGGTGGTCAGGGTAGTCATTCTCGGTGGCCTCGCTCACCTGACCGGTGCGGCGTTCGCCTTAGGACTGGCGTGCCTTCTACTGCTCCTCTCCCTCCTCGGCTGGCTGTTGCTGCGATCACGCGAGCGTCGCTAATGGGAGTCGTGTCGGTTTTCCGGCATGTGGTCGCCGCTGCCGAGGCTTGGGTCACCCCTTGAGGTTCTGGACGATCGTCTCTTGGGTGCTGTCGATCTTCTTCATGATGTTGGAGAGCGCCTCCACGAACTTCGACCGGCGGTCCATCGCCATCTGAAGCCGCATCGAGGTCATCTCCGACATTTCGTTCATGCTGTCGAGCTGGCCTTGGAGATTGTCGCGGATCGCAAGAAGCTGATCCCAGGTCATAACCGGCCCGGGGTGCAGATCTGTCGCCACGGTCCGCACACCCTCCGCGGAGCCGGCGTCGGGCACGGGGAGAGCGGCGTGATGGTAGCTCTCCTCACCGCCGAGGCCGTTCCGGTCGAACGTAAGCTGTGCATTGCTCGCGCCGGCGTTCTCGGCGACGTCGTGCTGGACCCTGGCGATGATGTGGCGCAGCCGTGCCTTTGCCTTGGTGCCCGCTCTGACTTCAGCCATGATGTCTCGCAGATCCTGATCGGCGTCCCGAGTGGCCTCCATCAGAACCCCAATAGCAAGCTCCGCGGTGTCCGCGCCCGCCGCCAGGAGCCCGAGTCCCGACGCGCTGTCGCGCCCCCACACCTCGCTCGCTGTTTGACCGGTCAGCATCGCGAAGGCTTGCGAGCGAACCGCCGGGTCCAGCGTGGCGATCACCTCGCCCGCCGCCCTGACGCGCTCGACGGTCTGGTCGAACTGCTGCTCGTCCATCTCGGCACCTCCGCGCACTCGGGGTTCTCGCGCGACCTTACTGGTGTGGACATGCGGCGAGCCCAACTAAAGGCTTGCTCGGTCCCGAACCCACCGACGCGCAGGCGAGTTAGACGCGAATCACGGCCTCGCTTTCAGCGAGATCAGTCGTCGCGCGGCGGGGGCTGAAAGACGATTCGCTTGAGCTCGGCGAGTGCGTTGCCGCCGAGCCGCAGCGCAGTTTGGAAGCCCTCAAGGCCGAGCTCGCCAGCGTCGAGCGACCGTCGCAGTTCATCGAGCGCCGGTCGCTCGTTGTCGAGCACCTTGTCGCGCGGGGCGTCGAGCAGGATCAGGTGCCGGGGGCGCCGGAGTGGATGCGCGAGGCGTACGTACCGTTCGCGCTCCAGAGCGTCGAAACCCTCGAGGGGCAGAACGACGGTCTGCCCAGACTGAAGCCGCTTGAGAACGGCGCCGGTGAGAAGCTCGGCGGCGCGTTGGTCGATCTCGTCTGGCTTCACCCGATCGGCTAGCAGCGCTCGTACCCGGCTGGGTGCGAGCGTGGCCCCGCGCTCCTCAACGACTTGTTCGGCGAACCGCGCGGGCTCTGATGCTTCGGCGCCGACGATTACAAGCAGGCTGCCCGGCGAGTAGCGCAGCCGGTGAGCGGGAGCCAGCACCCGGCATCGGACTGACACGTCGGCCAGGCGGGGTGGGGCGCCGCTGGCGCGGGGGCGCTCAGACGACCAGCCGGTGCGCTCGTCCGGGGAGATCTTGACGCTTCGGGCGGTGGGTTTGTCGGACACGCCGACCATCATCGTCGACCCGGCCCGTCGGTGCGTTCCCGGTCGTGTGAAGATCACATCGCTCGGCTTGCGCGAGCGGAGCGAAATGAGAGAGTCAGCGTCCGCCGCGGTGAAGGTGTGCCTGCTCGTCGTCGCCTTGCAGCGGAGGATCATCGACTGTTTAGGCCGTGGCTCAGGGCTTTATCCAGTCGGCTCGCTCGACGTGACTCCGGCCGACGGCCTACCGTTGAGCGTATGAGTTGGACCATCGACGTGCCCGTGGCTGCTGGTCCCGTGCTCTCGCCGCTGCCGGCCCCGCTGTCGGCCGCGGTTGCCGATGCCCTGGCGCGGCCGGCGGCACAGCAGCCGGCGTGGCCCGACTCCGATTACCTTGCGCGGGTGCGGGGTGTGCTGGAGGCCGTTCCGCCGATCGCGGTCCCCTCGGAGGTCGACGCGGCTTCAGGGTCGGCTTGGCAGCAGTCGCCCGGGGCGAGGCGTTCCTGCTGCAGGGTGGGGATTGCGCGGAGACGTTCGCCGACAACACCGAGGCGCATCTGCGCGGCACGATCCGGACGCTGCTGCAGATGGCGGTCGTGTTGACGTACGGGACGTCGATGCCCGTCGTCAAGGTCGGGCGGATCGCCGGCCAGTACGCCAAGCCGCGGAGCTCGAACACCGACGCCGCCGGCCTTCCGTCCTATCGCGGCGACATGGTCCACGGGCTCGAGGCGACCGAGGAGGCGCGGCGGCCGGACCCGGGCCGGCTCGTCCGCGCCTACGCCAACGCGGCGGCCGCGATGAACCTGGCGCGCGCGATCACCGGCGCCGGGCTCGCCGATCTGCACCGCCTGCACGAGTGGAACATGGATTTCGTGCGCAACTCGAGCGCCGGCGAGCGTTACGAGCGGGTCGCCACCGAGATCGACCGCAGCCTGCGGTTCATGTCCGCGTGCGGCGTCGACGACAGCTCACTGCGCACGGTCGAGCTGTTCGCAAGTCACGAGATGCTCGTGCTCGACTACGAGCGTTCGCTGCTGCGGCCCGAGGGCGATCGGCTGTTCCTCCTCTCGGCGCACCAGCTATGGATCGGCGATCGCACGCGCCAGCTCGATGGCGCCCACGTGGCCCTGGGAGCGCTCATCGCCAACCCGATCGGCGTCAAGATCGGTCCGACCATCACGCCCGAGGAGGCGGTCGAGCTCGTGGAGCGGCTCGATCCCCACCGTGTCGACGGCCGCGTGACGCTCGTGGCGCGGATGGGCAACGGTGCGGTCCGCGACGACGCTGCCGCCGATCGTCGACGCCGTGACCCGGTCCGGTCATCGCGTGGTGTGGCAGTGCGATCCGATGCACGGCAACACCGAGGAGTCGCCGAGCGGTCATAAGACGCGGCGCTTCGACCGCATCATGGACGAGGTCGAGGGGTTCTTCGAGGTCCATCAGCGGCTCGGCACGCATCCCGGCGGGATTCACGTCGAGCACACCGGCGAGGAGGTCACCGAGTGCCTCGGTGGCGCGCAGATGATCTCCCACAGCCAGCTCGCCTCCCGCTACGACACCGCGTGCGACCCCCGGTTGAATCCTCAGCAGGCGCTGGAGCTGGCCTTCCTCGTCGTCGAGATGTTGCGGCGCACCGCCGCCTGACGAAGCGACGTTCGAGTAACGACCCATCGCCGGTCGCTAGAGGACCCAGCTGGATTGCGGTTCCACGCGATCCGGGAGGCCGGGGCACCTGAGAGCGCCATGAAGCTCCACTCATGCTTCGGTGAAGATGGCCAACTTCAGGTCTTCGACGTCTGGGAGAGCCAGGAGGCGTTCGACGAGTTCCTGACCTACCTGGGGCCGGTCATGGAGGGCCTGGGCATCGAGCTGGCGCAGCCGCCCACGATCATGCCGATGGTGGACTTGGTCCAGCAATAGCGGTTGGAAGCCGGCGAGGACCCTCGGACCGGCGTGATCAACCCAGTCCCTCTCGGCAGGCCTGCTCGGCGGCCCCAGGGGATGCTGTTCCTTCAGTAGGTGCCGTCCGGACCGTCAGCTGACCTGGATCGCGCACACCGATGAGCTCGCTGGACTTCGTGTCGCGTCACCGGCGAAGCTGGCGATCACGTCCCACTCGCCCGTCCCGGATGCCGTGATAGTCGCGTCGGAGAAGCTGCCCACGGCGTCGGTGGTGACCACGGAGGTGAAGGTCTGAAGTGGTCCCTGGGTCTGGTGGGTGTAAGTGAGGGTGACCGATGTACCGAGCACCCCCGGCGTCAGGGTGCCACTGACTGAGAGGATCTTCCCGAGTGAGGAGCCGGGGGGACACGACAGCGTCAGCGCCGCGGATTGCGTAGCCACGGTGAACTGGCAGGCCGACGAGGTGCTCGCCTGATGGTTCGTGTCTCCGGCGTAGCTCGCCACCACGTCCCAGGTTCCGGCAGCGTCCGGAACCGGCTGGTCGGCGAAACTGCCGCCGGCAGCGGCACTCACGGTGTCGACGATCGTGTCGGTGGGCACGCCCTGGCGCTGATAGGTGAGCTTGATCCTGGCACCGCTCACGGCCGGGGTCAGCGTCCCGCCGATCGACACCGGTGTGCTTGCGGTGCCGGGCTGACAGCGGACCGTGAGCGCGGTCGGCACCGGCGGTGGTGGCGGGCTTACCAACACGGCGCATTCCGGGCCGTGAGTCGAGGCGTGTGCGCGGTCCCCGTTCCACGTCACTTGGAACGTCCACAACCCGGGTGCCTTGGGCGTGAACGTAAGCGCGAAGTGCCCGCGGCCATTGGTCTTGGCGGTCGCCGGGAGCGTCAGCCCGGGGGTGACCATCGCGAGCATCCCGACCCGCGCGCGAACGCCGGCCGTCGCCGCATGCGCGCCCGCCGCGGATGCGTGTAGGGCACCTGAGAGGGTGACGCTCGCACCGAGCGGCACCTTCAATGCCGGACATCTCCCGGTGATCGACGCGGGCGCGAACACCGGCGCCCGTTGCCGCACGACCGTAGTCCGGCCCCGCATTGTGGCGTGCAGCGTCAGCAGCAGCTTCTGTCCCACGCCCAGGGAGCTCCGCAACCGCTTAGACAAGTGCAACACGACCACCCGCGAGCGCCCCGCGAGACCCTTGTACATCTCGGAGCTCCGCGCGCCCGATCCGGCCGCCGCGCTCAGTAGCTCGAGGCACCCCCGCCTACCCGCCGACGCGGGGCACCCCAGCAACACCCGGACTCTGGACGACCCTCGTTCGAAAGCCTGGACGAGCGAAGCGGACGCGCGGAGGTACAGGTGGCGGGACATCGCTGGACCCCACGAGGCCTCTACGTGGTCAAACCCGTCGAAGGTGATCTGCTCAAGCGGATTGGTGCGATCGAGCTCGTATGAGGCATACAGTCCGTGACTAGAGAACGAGAACGCGAGCTTTGGTTGCCGAGCGCTGTCGGGCGACCACGTCGGATCCTTCACATTCCCCCCGCCCGAGCTCACCGGGGTCGGCGGTGAGCCATCAGAGACGCCTGACGCGACGTGGATACCGTCGACAGGGACCGCGACCGCAAGTCCCACCGTCGCCCAGTCCAACCCCCCGACCTGCTCGCCCTCGACACCGAACACCGGTGGTCTCGGGTCATACGCGATCTGATGGATCGCCCCACCCTCGTTCGTCATCTCGTAGAGGTGGAAGGGGCCCGTTGGGTAGTTACCGTCAAAGTCGTCCGAGGTGGGATGAAAAATGTCGGTGGACCAGAACAGCAGATGCGAGCTGTCGGGGGACCAAGTCAACGCGTTAATCCTGTTAACCGGCAGGTCAGTGATCTGATGCAGGTCCCCGCCGTCGGAATCCATTACCCAAACCTGAAAGTTCCAGGTCGGCAGGAACACCTGAGATACGAACGCGATCCGGGTGCCGTCAGGCGAGAACCGAGGCAGGACGTTCCCTGCCCCGTAGTATCCCCCCGGCGTACCAGGAGGCGTGAGCGGTCGTTGATCAGCGCCCGTGTTGGACATGACCCAGATCCGCCAGCCCGCCCCCTCCTGTCGCGTGAAGACGATCTGGCGTCCATCTGGTGACCAACTGGGATCGGCGTCGTCGCCGTGCGTGAGCTCCCGGCGGCCTGAGCCGTCCGGGTTGATCACCCAGATGTGGTAGCCAAGGGCGGAGCCGGTCCCGTGCGGTCCGGTCCCGGTGGCATCGCCCGGCTGAGACTCATCGCTCGCATAGGCGATCTGCCCGAGGGGGCCGGGTACCCACGCCCGCGCGAGCGTCGGCACGCTGAGCGCGTACACGCACGCAGCGACAGCGATGGCTACCAGCAGTCCGCGCGGCCTTGTGCTGAGCCGACGCAGGTCTATGAGACGTTGGACGTTCATCTACCTCCTGGTCGCGCTGAGCCTGGCGCCGATGGGCGTCCTTCGCATCAGGGAGCCTCCCTTAACTTTTGTGGATCGGAATACCTTGAGGGAGCCGCGCGCTGCCCACCCAGGGCCGGTCAGTCGGACTAGAATTCGCTTGGCTCTTGGGGTTCGGAGGAACCACGTGACATGCGAGTCGGGCGACAGTCCGGTGTTGCTGCTTGCCCGTCAGGGAGAATTCACGTCAATTGATGGATCACTTGACGCCGCGCGGGCCGGGCGGGGCGGCGTCACGTTGCTGCTCGGCGGGGCAGGGCTCGGCAAGACGGAGCTGTTGGCTCGGTCAGCTGCTGTTGCGTCCTCGGAGGGAATGCTGGTCCTGACGGCGCGAGGTGGTGAGCTCGAGCGCGAGCTCCCGTTTGGGGTCGCACGACAGTTGTTCGAGCGGACGGTCAGTCGGATGGCCACGCGGGAACGAGCGGCGATGATGAGTGGGGCGGCTTCGGTCGTCCGTCCGCTCCTGGGCTTGACTGGCGCGGAAATCGGCGCCACCGAGCCCCACGGCGCGGTCCACGCGCTCTACTGGCTTCTGGCGAACCTTTCCGAGCGCACATCGCTGGTGTTGGCCATCGACGACCTGCACTGGGTCGACCCCCAGACTGTCCATTGGCTGAGTTACCTAACCGCTCGTATTACCGAGCTTCCCGTGCTCGTGATCGCGGCAGCACGACAATCTGAGCCCGGTAGCGGGCAGCCGCTGGCGTCACTGACTCAACACGATGGTGTGGTCAGGCTCACATTGGAGCCGCTGAGGGTTGAGTCGGTCGCCGAAATGATCCGGAGCGAGCTGGGGGTGGAGGCCGATGGGGCTTTTGTGGAGGCCTGTCACAACGCGACCGGCGGCAACCCGTTCTTCGTCAAGGAGTTGCTGCGCGCAGCTCTGGCCCAGGGGATCGATCCCGTCGAGCCGGATGCCAGGAAGGTGCCTCAGCTCGGCCCGCACGAGGTAGCCGAGGCAATTCTGGTCAGGCTGGGGCGACTCGGTGTCCCCGCGCGCCGTCTCGCGGAGTCCGTGGCCGTTCTTGGTACTGACGCCGAGCTTCGGCATGCGGCCGCTCTGAGCGAGATCAGCGTCGAGCGGGCGCTCGCGGTCTGGGACGAGCTCTCGAGCGCCGAGATCCTGCAAGCCAGGCAGCCCCTCGAATTCATCCATCCCATTGCCCGCACCGCTGTCTATCGCGAGTTGGCCCCCGGTGAGCGGAGCCGCGCGCACCGTTTGGCAGCAGGAATCCTCGCCGCCGACCACGCCGAGTGGCACCGGATCGCCACGCATGCGATCGCCTGCGAGCCCGCCGCCGATCCAGCCGTCGTGAGCTGGTTGCGGATCGCGGCGGAGGGGGCATCGGGTGCCGGGGCACCCGATGTTGCGGCCTCGTATCTGCGACGGGCCTTGGAGGAGCCGCCCCAACCCGATGTCCGGGCTGAGGTTCAGTTTGAGCTCGGCCGGGTGCTGATAGCCGTTGACAGCGCCATGGCGGCAGCGGCGTTTCGTCAGGCGGCTGTTGCGTCCGCCGACGTCAACCTTCGGCTTCGGGCCTTTCGCTGGTCCGGATATGCCCTGGCGTTTGCCGGTCGCATCGCTGAGGCAGTCGCCGCCTTCGATGATGCGATCGAACTCGCGCCGAATCCGGAGGCTGCGTTACACCTTGCTGCAACGCGCGACTTCTTTGGCGTCTGGTGGAACGACATGCCGAATCAAGCGGTGTATCGGAAGCGACTCCAGGAGCGCGCACTCGACTACGACGGAGGCACCCCCGGTTCCAAACGGGCCAGCGCCGTCGCCGCTCTAGCCATCTGCATCAGCGGAGGCGCGTCCGCCGCTCGTGCGTTGGAGCTCGCGGAGCAGGCGGGCCCGGTCGGGCCGATGCGCCCCGACCTGGACGAGGGCGACGAAACCGCCGCCGCGCTTGTGGCGGTCGGAATCGTGTGCGACGACCCCAGGCGGTCGAGTCTCGAGAGCACGATCAAAGAAAGCGCGAACCGGGGGTGGATCCTTCTAGCGGCTCGCGCGCACCGGTCGCGCGCGATGCTTGAGCTTCGTCACGGGTCGTTGTTCAGCGCTGAGGCGCACGCGCGTGCCAGCTGGGAGGTCCTTGTGACACGACGTGACGCATCCGCGGCGCTTCACTGGTGGTCAGCGGCGGTGCTGGTCGACGTGTTGGTTGCGCGCGGTGGGCTCGAGGAGGCCTCAGCTATCGCTGAGACGACGGGACTCGGCGATACGACGATGGATCACATGATCTTCCCGTGGCCGCCCGTGGTACGGGGAGCGCTCGAGATAGCTCAAGGGAACATCGACCACGGGCTCGGGCGCGTGCTCGAAGCCGGCATTCGGCTGGAGCGAAATGGAGCCACGAACCCGTCATTCATTCCCTGGCGCGCGGTCGCAGCGCCGGCTCTTCTGGCTGCCGGGCGTGTCGACGAGGCCCGCGATGTGATCCGCCCGGCAGTGCAGCGAGCAACCGACTTCGGCTCGCCGTGGGCCCTCGGCATGGCGCTGCGTGTGGCCGGGACCGTCGAGCAGGGAGTCCGCGGGGTCGAGTTGCTGCACGAGGCAATCGGCGTGCTCGAACGATCACGATGTCGCCTCGAGCACGCGCATGCTCTACTCGAGCTTGGTGCCGCCCTGAGGCGTACTGGGCAGCGCCTGGAGGCCCGCTCGTATCTCCGCGCCGCGCTAGATCTGACGCACCGGTGTGGCGCGGTAGGGCTTGCCGCACAGGCGGACCAGCAGCTGGCCGCCGCCGGCGCGCGGCCCCGCCGAGCGACCCTCAGCGGACTGGAATCCCTGACCGCCAGCGAGCGCCGAGTCGCCGAACTCGCCGGCGGCGGGCTGTCGAACCCCGAGATAGCGCAGCAGTTGTTCGTGACCCGCAAGACGATCGAAACCCACCTCAGCCACGTCTATCTGAAACTGAACATCAAGTCCCGGGCGCAGTTATCGGATCGCCTGCACCCCGATGGGGATGCGTTTGCTCAGGCGAGCTTCTGACCCCTAGCGGTGACCATGCCCTACCGGTGATGATCGTCCCGCATTGCCACCCAATATTTGCTCTATCGCGACGGCCGGGCGTTCGATAATGCAGTACCAGCGCCCTCCCGAGCGTACTCAGCATCCCTGAGCGAAAGGACACGAATGCCACTCGCCGCTTCTACCTTCACCTTCGGAGACGGGTTGCTCACCGTCCTTGAGATCGCTCTCCTCTTCCTCTGGATCTGGATCGCGATCAGCGTGGTGTTCGACATCTTCCGCAGCCAGGACCTATCCAATTGGGCCAAGGCGCTGTGGATTCTCTTCATCTTCGTCCTGCCGCTGTTCGGCGTACTCGGTTACCTGATCGTGCGCGGGCACACGCTGCACGAGCACCAAGCGGAAGACCGCGCGCAATACGACGCGTTCCGCCAGTTCAGAGGAGCGGGGAACTCAGGTGGCACCGCGGACGACCTCCACAAGCTCGCCGATCTCAGAGATCGCGGAGTGCTGAATGACGAGGAGTTCGAACGCGCGAAGGCCAAGGTTCTCGGGTAGCGGCCGCGCGCCCTGCGTGCCGTCAGCCGGCTGGCGGGACGACCTCCGCGAACTTCACCGTGTCGATGAACTGACGGAATCGCGCGATCTTGCCGTCACGAACATCCCACACGTGGACAACCGGCACGTCCAGCGTCTTCCCGGTCACCTTGCCGGTCCCGGTATAGCGAACGACCGCGGCCACGGTGTCCCCGGACCCCATGAACTCCTCGGGGATGACCGCGAAACCGTCGACGTCCTCGCTGATCGGCCCGAAGACCTTCTGCACTACTGCATCGCCGCCGCGGTGCAGCCCCCCGTATGGCATTCCCTCGGCCTCGTACCACTCGATGTCATCAGTGAACGAGCCAAGCACGGCGGGCACATCGCCCTGGGCGAACGCCCCGTAGATGCCCTTGACGATCTCGACGCTCTGCTCGCTCATGGTGCCCCTCTTGGTTGGCCCTAATTCCGAATCGTCGAACCTATCACTCGTCAAGTGGGCGCTGCCTAGACTCCGCTCCCGTGTCCGCTCGAGAGGTTGACGAATACCTACACGCAGTCGACGAGCCGAAACGCGAAACGCTGGAGGCGCTCCGGCGCACGATCCTGGAGATCGTCCCCGAAGCGGAGCAGGTCATCTCCTATCGGGTTCCGGCTTTCCGCGTGCAGGGTCAGACTGTCGCTGGGTTTGCCGCCTTCAAGGACCACCTGGGCTATCTGCCGTTCAGCGGCTCGGTTCTCAAGCGGCTGGCCACCGAGCTTGAGGGCTACACGATGACAAAGAGCTCACTGCACTTCCCCGTTGACCGCCCCCTTCCCGGCGGGCTTGTGAAGAAACTCATCGCGGTGCGCCTCGCGGAGATCGAACAGCGCTCGCACTAGCCGTTGGCAGACCGTCAGTCCTCCCGTCGTCCCGGCCGCTCGCGGGTACGCTCGCGGTCCTCGCTGAGTCCGACCTCGTAGAAAACCCACGAGACGAGCAGCACACTCGACAGGCCGATCAGCGCCATCGCGGCGGCCAGCCCGGCCGTGGTGTTCCCCGCCACCACCGCCACCACGGCGCCCGCCAACAGGGGGACGAGCACGGCTATCGGCCAAGCGCTCACACGAGAAGGCAACCGGAAACGCCGGTGAAGGCGAGGGTCTGGGTCCACCATGCTAGGCGCGCCTGACCGGTCCGAGCCCTTCGAGGACCGCCCGGGCCTTCGCTACCGCTGGCCGATCGCCCTTTTTCTCCGAGATCGCCAGCGCCTCCCGTGCCTCGGTCTCCGCCTCGGCTGTCCTGTCCCGTGCGGCGAGCACACGCGCGAGTTCGAGTTTCGCCGCCGCCCGGTAGTAAGGGAAATCCATCTTGAATGCGAAGTGCACCGCGCTTCGTGCCCACCGCTCCGCCTCATCGAGGTCACCGTCGAACGAGGCCAGCCGGGCTCGGACGCGGTGCGTGATCGCGAAGTTAAGGACGTCCTCCTCGGCGGTGAGCTCGTCTGAAAGCCGGATTGCCTTTAGGGTCGTCTCGCGGTCACCCAGAAGCTCACTTACCTCAGCCAGCATCGCCTGCGTCGTTGACCGGTTTGCGCGTTCACCCTCAGCGGCTAGAGGCACATCCGACCGCAGGGTGGCATCGCGCGCAGCTTCGTAGTTGCCGGCGGCGAGCTCGATCTCTGACATGAACTGGTACGCGACGTCAGCCTGCGACGTCTGAAGCGCCGCGAGCAGCTCGAGGCCGCGTGCCACGTGGGCGAGAGCGTCGTCAAACCGGCCCTCGAGCTTCGCCACCCAAGCTCGGCCCACGAACTGGTATGCCGCCAACAGTGGCCCGGGCTCCTCTCGCTCCACCATCTCGATGTGAGCCGCCAGCTCGCTGGCGGGGGCCGGACCGAGACACAGCGCGCCGCCGACCGCCATCAGTGCCCGCGTGCGAAGACCTTCATCGCCCACCCGGCGGGCGTGTTCGGCTGCTAGACGCGCCTCCGCGGCAGCCGGCTCCGCCCGGCTGCCCAACCAGTGGATCGTGTATGCGATCAGGTGAGCCTTGGCCAGGCCGCGCTCATCATTCGCAAGCGTCAACTGCTCGAGCATGTCCGGAAGCCGCGCCTCGATGGTCGTGGTCGCCTCCTCAGGCTTGGTCATAAACAACCACTTGAACCGCACGAGGGCGGCCTCGCCGGCCAGGTCCGGATCCTCCTCGGCGGCGGTGAGGAGTTGATCCACTCGCGACAGCTTGGTCTCCTCGACCAGCTCCTCCGCCAGATCGACAGCTATCCGCGCGTGCAGCTTGTGATCGACCGGCACCAGGTCAAGCGCGCGCTCAAGCAGACTCCGGGCTGCCGGTAGGTCGGTCCGGATGCTTGCTCGTCGTCCGGCTACGTGCAGATGCTTAGCCGCGCTGATCGCGAGCTCTGGCTCGATCTCACGTCCCAGCTCACGCCTGTAGCGCACCGCCTGTTCGAGATGCCACCCGGCGATCTCATCGAGCTCGGGCAGGTCGGCGGCCGCGGCCTCGAGCCAACGCGCGAAGCGCTCGTGGAGTTCGGCCCGGGTCGCCTTCGGGAGCCCCTCGTAGGCGGCGTCGCGAATCAGGAGGTGACGGAACCTGAACGCCTCGTCGGCCCCAACGGTCGCCGGGTGGGGGCGGATGAGCTCTTTGCGGATGAGCCCGGCCAGCTGCAATTCGACCCCTGATGACAGTGGGTCGGTGGCGAGGGCCCTGACGGCCAGACGGTGGAACACCTCCCCCTCGACGGCCCCATGCTCGAGTAGCTCGCGCTCCTCGACGGCCAGGCGCTCGAGCCGTGCTGAGAGCAGCGCTTGAATCGTGGGAGGCACCACCACGATCCCGCGCTCGCGTGCCAGGGCGACCATCTCCTCCATGAACAACGGGTTCCCGTCACTGGCGGCTATGACCTGCGCGCGGGTGCCCTCATCGAGGGATCCACCAAGCTGAGCGAGCAACGCCTGCGATTCCTCAGCTCCCAACGCCTCCAGCAGAACCGCCGTGGAGTTCAGCTTGCCCCCACCCCAACCCGGGCGATCCTCGAGCAGTTCAGGCCGGGCGGTGCAGAGCAGCAGGATCGGCGCACCGCGTGACAGATCGACAACGTGATCGAGCAGATCGAGCAGCATGGGCTCGGCCCATTGCAGGTCATCGATATGCAGGATGACTGGCTTCTCGGAGGACACCTCCTCGAGCAGGCGCCGCGCCTCCCAGAACAGCTCCACGGGGGACCCGGCGCCGCCGCTCAGGTGCTCGAGCAGCGGCCGCGCGGTTTCTCCGAGCGGCATCAGTGCCTCGACCAACGGCCAGAACGTGATCCCCTCGCCGTAGTGCAGGCAGCGTCCGCGGAGCATGGTCGCCTGTTCGTTGACCCGTTCGAACAGCTCCGCCACCAGTCGGGACTTGCCCACCCCGGCGGCGCCGAGGATCGTGAACAGGTGGCAGCCGGCGTCTACCACGGTCCGCTGCCAGACATCGGCGAGGAGCTGCAGCTCGCGCTCGCGGCCCACAAGCTTGGTGTCCAAATGGCGCGCCATGCCAGGCGCGGCCGGATCGACCGCTGTCAGCCGGTAGGCCTGAACGTTCTCGCTCTTGCCCTTGAGCGCGAGCGGCTCCAGCGCTTCGACCTCCACGGCGTCGCGGACCAGCTCCAGGGTTCCCTGACCGATGACGATCTCCCCGGGCTCGGCGGCCTGCTCCAGTCGGGCGGCAACGTTCACGGCGTCGCCGACCGCCAGGTTCTCACCTTCGCCCATCAGCACCTGTCCGGTGTTCACTCCGGTGCGGAACCTGAGCTTCACACCGACCTCCTCGGCCACCGCCGGCAGGCGTTGCCGGATCTCGGCCGCGGCCCGCACGGCTCGGAGCGCATCGTCCTCATGCACCTGGGGGATGCCGAACACGGCCATGACGGCATCGCCGATGAACTTCTCCACCGTGCCCCCGTGCCGTTCGATCGTGGCGCGGATCTCGGCGAAGTACCGGTTGAGGACCTCCCGCAGAACTTCGGGGTCGAGTTCCTCGCCGAGCGAGGTGGACCCGGTCACGTCGCAGAACAGAGCCGTGACGACCTTGCGCGTCTTCCGTGGCGCGCTGGCCTGTGCCAACGGCGCTCCGCAGCCGCCACAGAACCTGAACCCCTCAGGACTCTCCGTCCCGCAGCGTTCACAGACCACCACGTCGGTCACAGGGGAACCCTATGCGGAACGGTAGCCTGCCGCCATGACGAAGATTCGCGAGCTGCGCAGCACGATCGAGCGGACTGCATCCCACGACCTGGCACACTCAGGCATTCAATGGTCGAGCTCGGTCCCTCTCTGACACCGTCGCCCAGCTGAGCTCCTGCGTGCACTACGAGCGCCAACTCGCGTGAGTGCCGCCGCCGGCAATCAGCGCCCTGTCTACGATCGGATCGGCGCTGGTTATGTGGCGGGCCGGCGTGAGGATCCCCGGATCGCGCGGCGGATTTGGGAGGCTCTCGGCGATGCGCGAACGGTGGTCAACGTGGGTGCCGGGACGGGCTCCTATGAGCCGACCGACCGGCAGGTGGTTGCGGTTGAGCCATCCGAGGTGATGCTTGCCCAGCGGCCCACGCGGGCCGCGCCTACGGTGTGCGCGTCGGCTGAGGCGCTGCCGTTCGCCGACGGTGAGTTCGACGCCGCCCTCGCGGTCCTGTCCGTGCACCACTGGACGGATAAGCGCACCGGACTTGCCGAGATGAGACGGGTCGCGCGCGGCCCCGTGGTCGTGTTCGGCCGCGTTGCGGACGTTTCGCCGTGGTGGTGGCTTTATGAATACTTTCCGGCGACCGCGGCAGTTGTGGCAGCGCGGGAGACGCCGCTGGGTGAGTTTGAGGCCGTTCTGGGCCCGGTGGAGCAGATAGCGGTGCCGATCCCGGCCGACTGTGCTGACGGCTTTGAGGCTGCCTACTGGCAGCGCCCCGAAGCGATCCTTGAGCCTGACGTTTGGCGGGCGATGTCGGCCCTCGCCCTGATACCCGAGGCTGACCGCGTCGAGGGCATGCGCCACCTACGTTCGGACCTCGATAGCGGCCGGTGGGAGCATCGTTGGTCCGATCTGCTCGATATCGACGAGCTCGACCTCGGCTACCGCGTGCTGATAGCCCACGGCTGAGGACGTGGCGTGAGACGGTTATCGTGACCCATACACTCCGGCGAATCCGCACGCGCGCTTGCCTTCGTGTGGAGCGGATGGCCACCCAGGACTGACAGACAGGAGCACGACATGGACCTTCCCGGCGACCTTCAGGGCCAGAATCTGACCAGGCGGCAGCTGATGGAGCGTCTCGGGATGGTCGGCGCCGGCGCGTTTGTCAGCCAGTCGGCGCTCGCGTGGATGGCCGGGCCGAGCTGGGCATCAGTCATCGACCGCGCGACGAAGGTCAAGCCGGCCGGCTCTGACCTCGGGGCGATTGACCACATCGTCTTCCTGATGCTCGAGAACCGCTCCTACGACCACTACTTCGGTGCGTACCCGCGCGGACGTGGCTTCGACGACCACCCGAAGCACTCCCTCGGCGCGTTCGCCCAGAACTACCCGGGTGGATCGAGCGTGGTCCCGAAGCACAAGCTCCTGCCGTTCCATCTGCCGAGCAATCACGGTCTCGAATCGACCGATGACCTGACCCATGACTGGGGTCCGATGCACGAGTGCTGGAACCACGGCAAGATGGACTCCTGGGTCAAGGTCCATACCCAGTCCCAGTGGGAGGGGCCCAAGGGGGCGATGACGATGGGGTACTACAACCGTGCCCAGCTGCCGTTCCATTGGGCGCTGGCCGATCACTTCACACTCGGTGATGCGTACCACGCCTCGATCCTCGGTCCGACGCATCCGAACCGCCTCATGGCCACCAGCGGCACCATCGACCCGGCCGGCAAGCACGGCGGTCCGGTGGTGGCGACCAACGGCACCTCCGACATGCTGTGGAACTGTTCCTGGACGACCATTCAGGAGCTGCTCGAGGACAAGGGTGTCTCGTGGAAGGTCTACACGCCGAGCAACGTCGGCGTCAGCGGCAAGTTCGCATCGCTGAAGAATTACCAGACCTGGGAGCCGAGTTTCTACGACCCGACGGTCACGACCAGCCTCGAGCTGACCGATAGCGTCCTGCCGTACTTCACGGCGTTTCGGCACCCCGGCTCGGCGCTGTTCAAGAAGGCGTTCGGGCAGACGTTCCCGAACGATTTTGCGGCCGACGTCAAGAGCGGCAAGTTCCCGAGCGTCTCCTGGATCATCCCGCCGCTCGGCTTCGATGAGCACCCGTCGGCCTCGCCCACCAACGGCCAGTGGTTCGTCTCGATGGTGCTCGACGAGCTGACCTCGAACCCGAAGGTGTGGGCGAAGACGGCGCTGTTCATCATGTATGACGAGAACGACGGCTGGTTCGATCACGTCGCGCCGCCCACCGCCCCGAAGGGCACCCCCGGCGAGTATCTGACCACGAGCGCCTTCCCCGCTGGGGAGCTGAAGCCGGACACGCTCGGTATCAGCGGGCCGCTCGGGCTGGGCGTCCGGGTACCGCTGCTCGTCGTTTCGCCGTTCAGCCGTGGCGGTCACATCGCGAACGAGGTGTTTGACCACACCTCGCAGCTGCAGCTGATCTCCAAGCGCTTCGGGGTCCACGTCCCGAACGTCTCGGCCTGGCGCCGCAAGACCGTCGGCGATCTGACCTCGACGCTGTTCAAATCCAAGACTGACAAGAAGGTTCCGAAGCTCCCGAAGACGTCAGTCGTGTTCGCGTCGACGGGACCCGCCAGCTACCTCGGCCAATGGACCGAGTCAGGCGGATTCGGTCCGAGCATCCCGACCAAGCAGCGGATGCCGAACCAGCGTGGCGGAACCGATCCGGCGAGTAAGTACTTCAAGCTGGGCCGAGCCGAGGAGGCGATCCCCGATGAGGCGCGGACGCCGATCGACATCAGTGGCCCACCGAACGAGACCGTCAAGTCACGCGGGAACCGGCTGGCCTCGCGCCGCGCCTGACCTCACCACGGCACCTCGCTGCCGTCCCACGAGAAGAAGCCGCCGTTGGGCCCACCGTCGGGCAGCAGCGCCAGCCGCGCCGCGCCGGAACGTTCAGGCGCCGCCGTACTGCTCGTCGGTGACGTGCTCGCCCCAGGTAACCGGGCTGCCCGTTTCGTCAGCTTCCTGGATGGCGGTGTGGGTCATGAAGCGGCTGGGCGAGGCACCGTGCCAGTGGTTTTCGCCGGGTTCGAAAAACACGCGGTCACCGGGACGGATCTCTTCCACAGGGCCGCCTTCGCGTTGGCAGCGCCCGATGCCCTCGGTGACGTAGATCGTCTGCCCGAAGGGGTGGGTATGCCAGGCGGTGCGAGCGCCGGGGGTGAAGTGGACGCTGGCCGCCGCGGTGCGTGCAGGCGGTGAGGGCGAGGCGATGGTGTCGATGTAGACGGCGCCGGTGAACCATTCACTGGGGCCGGGGTTGGTGTCGAGCGAGTTGCGGGTGATCTGCATCGGGGCTCCCTGGTCGATTGGCCACCTCATCTTGATCGACCGCCGCGGCCGATTCACGCTTTTGTCGGTATCGGCCGATAGGAGGACAGATGTCCGTCCTTCGGCATTCGGGGCAACTCGCCGCCCACGACACGGTTGCTGTGACTTCGGGCGCCTGGATCCGGAACCGGCGCCGGACTCGAGCCTGGTCAGCGATCGCGGTTACGTGGTCGGTGGTGTTCGCCTGCCTGTTGTTCGTATCCGGCGACCTCAATGGATCCCCGGCACTGGGTGAGATCCTGGTGCTCGGTACGTTCTACTTCGGGATCGCCGCAGTGGGCATCGTGGTGGCCGTGCGAGTGGCCAGGGCCGGCATCTGGCTCGGACCGGACGGGATCGTGGTTCGGGGACCGTTCCGGACGCAGTCTGTGGCTCTCGACGAGGCGGAGCGCGTTTTTCCGGGCCTTCAGGGGCGCGGGGGCAACGGAACTCCGTGTCCGATGCTCGAACGACGAGGTAAACGAGCCGTGGGCGTCTGGGCGCTAGGCCGACGCAACTTCTTCTTTGACTATCAGCGGTTGTGCCAGGAGATTCAGCCGCTGTGCAACGAGCTCAACGACCTCATCGGGACTCTGCGGGGTGCTTCCTAGAGTCTGCCGGGATGTTGATCGCGACCCACGACGGTTCCTTCCACGCGGACGAGGTCTTCGCCATCGCCGCGCTTGGTCTACTGGGCACCCCCACCGAGGTGGTGCGCACGCGTGACCGGGACGCCCTCGCCCAAGCCGACCTGCGCGTCGATGTCGGCTTTCGCGATGACGCGTCAAGTGGGGACTTTGATCACCACCAGCGAGATTTCGATGCCGCCCGGGACAACGGAGTGCGCTACGCCTCGTTCGGCCTGGTATGGCGCGAGTTCGGCGCGCGAGTCTGCGATGGCGATCAGGACGTCGCCGATACGGTTGACACAACGCTCGTGCAGCCGGTGGACGCCAATGACACTGGCCAGCAGCTGATGCAGTCACTGATCGACGGCGTGCGCCCGATGACCGTCAATGGCGTCATCGGCGGCTTCAATGCCCGCTGGGATGAGTCCCTCACGCCCGAAGAGGAACGTGAGCGCTTCGATGCGGCGGTGGCCCTGGCCCAGGAGATCCTTACCCGCGAGGTGGCCTCGGCTGCCTCAGGCCGACGGTCAGAGCGCATCGTGCGCGAGGCGATCGCCGGCGCGTCAGACCCAAGGATCATCGAGCTGCCAGTCAATGCACCGTGGAAGCAGGTGCTCGTGCCCGAGGCGGCAGACGCCCTGTTCGTGATTTATCCCAAGCGGCAAGGTTTTGGACTTGAAGCGGTGCCCCGCGAGCTCGGCTCGTTTCAGAACCGCCGTGACCTGCCGGCCGAGTGGGGCGGGCTCGAGGGCGCCGACCTTGTCGCTGTCACCGGCGTCGAGGATGCGCTCTTCTGCCACGCCAAGCGATTCCTGGCCGTCGCCCGCACCCACGAGGGCGTCGAGCGGCTCGCTGACCTGGCACTGGCGGGACCCTGAGCGCGCCCACCTCGCCGCGGCCGCGTAACGCCGAGCCCTACTAACCGCGGAGGCGGGCGGTCAGCTCGATCTCAACTGCAATGTCGAACGGCAGCTCTGCCATCCCGACGGCGCTGCGGGTGTGTCGGCCGGCGTCGCCGCGATCGAGAGTCCGGTCATGCGCGCCGCGTCCCGGGCCTGCTCAAGCGTTATGTCGGTGCCGACCTTGCCCTGGATGACCGTTTCCCCGTCGACCGGACCATGCCCACCGACGTAGACCATCTCACCGTCGAGCACGCAGCCGAGGTAATTCCCTACTGGCGCAAACACGGCCGGCAGCGCGATTCCCAGCTCGTCCATCCGCTCGGCGATCATCGCGGCGAGTCTAGGTGCAGGCTCCCGTCCGGGCAATAGCTTGCGGCAAGCCGAGTGGGCCGCAGATCGGAGTGCCGCACGAGGCGATGTAAACAGCGGTCGGGCCGCTGGTAGGCTGGCGCCGCGCCTGACCCATGGCCTTCGACCTGATCATCGACATCGAGAACACCCCCGGCGCGCTGGCGCAGATCGCTGCCGCAATCAGCGATGCCGGAGTGAACATTGCCGCGGCCACGTGCATCGGGTCGGGCGACCGGGCTGAGCTGCACATCCTGGTTCCACACGCCGGGGCGGCCAGGCACTCACTGGCCATCTCGCATCTCGCGGTCACCCGCGAGCGTGAGGTTGTCGTGGTCGATGTCGAGGACCGGCCCGGTGTGTTGGCCGACCTGACTCGGAAGATCGCCCGGGCGGGAGTCAACATCGATCTCGTCTATGTCGCCACCCAAAATCGGGTCGTGTTCGGGGCGGCCGATCTGGCTGCTCTGCGGGCAGCGCTGGACGCCGCGAGCTGAGATGCCGCCTGCGAGCCCTGACACCCCGGCCACGGTGATCGCATGACGGAGTCGGGGGGAGTGGTTCTGGTCACGGGCGGGACCGGGTTCCTGGGCGGGTGGTGCATCGCGTCCCTGCTGGAGCGGGGCTTTGCCGTCCGGACGACGGTCCGTGACCAGGCGCGCGAGACGGCGGTGCGCGATGCCGTCGCGGCGGCCGGAATCGATTCGAGCTCAGGGCTGAAGGTGTTTGCCGCCGACCTGACATCGGACATTGGGTGGGCGGACGCGATGGCGGGCTGTCGCTACGTGCTCCACGTGGCGTCTCCGTTCCCGCCCACGCAGCCGAAGAATCCGGATGACCTGATCGTGCCGGCCCGAGACGGCGCCCTCCGCGTTCTGCGGGCGGCGCTCGACGCCGGGGTCGAGCGGGTGGCAATGACGTCGTCGATCGCCGCGGTTCGCGGTGGCCGGCAGAGCTCGGAGGCCGCCCCATACACCGAGGCGGACTGGACCGACGGCGAGGACGTCTCGCGGACGCCCTATGTGCGGTCCAAGACGCTCGCAGAGCGAGCCGCCTGGGAGCACGTGCGGACGGCCGGGGCCGAGGATCGCTTGGCCGTGATCAACCCGGGAGCAATCATCGGACCGGCGCTGAACGACGATCACTCGTACTCGCTTCAGGCGATCGAGCGGCTGCTGAGCGGCATGCCGGCGGCACCACGGCTGGGGTTCTCGTTCGTCGACGTCCGTGACGTCGCTGACCTGCATATCCGTGCACTCAGCGATCCGCAGGCCGGGGGCGAGCGGTTCATCGCCACCGATCAATTTCTGTGGGTTTCGGATGTGGCGGCGGTCCTCCGTGAGCGCCTCGGCGACGCCGCCAAGAAGGTGCCCACTCGGGTTGCGCCGAACATTCTGATCCGCGCTCTGGCGGTGTTCGACGGCAGCCTGCGGTCGGTCGTCAGCGACCTGGGACAGGAGTCCTGGGTCTCCAGCGAGAAGGCCCGCTCGACGCTGGGCTGGACCACCCGGCCGGTACAGGACTCGATCGAGGACTGCGCCCGCAGCCTGATCTAGCGAGGGGTCTGCATGCGGTGATCGAGACTCTCGGTGCTCGCCTGCGCGCGGAGGGCGCGGCCGATCACCAGACGCTGGATCTCGCTGGTGCCCTCGAAGATCGTGTAGAGCTTCGCGTCGCGGTACCACTTCTCGACCGGGAAGTCCTTGATGTAGCCCCAGCCGCCCATCGTCTGAATCGACTGCTCGCAGGCGCGGACCGCCACCTCCGATGCCTTGAGCTTGGACATCGAGCCCTCAGCGTTCTCGAACGGCTTGCGCTGTGCCGCCATCCAGGCCGCGCGCCACGTGAGCAGGCGAGCGGCGTCGATGTCGGTGGCGATGTCGGCCAGTGGAAACGCCACGCCCTGGTTCTCGATGATCGGCTGCCCAAAAGCCTCCCGCTGGACCGCGTAGTCACGGGCGAACTCGAGCGCGGCGCGGGCGATCCCGATCGCCTGTGCGGCCACCATCGGCCGGGTGCGCTCAAAGGCACCCAGCGCCGCGGAGCTGCGCCGCTGCACCGCGGCTGCGGGCCCGCCTTCCTCCGCCGGTGCCAACGGCTTGCGCCCCTGCTCGGATTCGCGCCCCTTGGCGATTCGCTCCCGCAGGCGTTCCAGGCCACCAAGCAGGTGCTCGGCGGGAACTCGGCAGTCCTCCAGAACGATCTCGCCGGTGTGGGAGGCTCGGCAACCGAGTTTGTCGAGCTTGCGCAGCATCGAAAGCCCCGGCGTTCCCTTGGGCACGATGAACACGCCCTGACCTCGGTGGCCGGCCTCCGGGTCGACCGTGGCCACGACAACGTGAACATCGGCGATCCCGCCGTTGCCGATGAACACCTTCTGCCCGTTGATCACCCAGTCATCGCCATCTGCGCGAGCCTGGGTCTGAATGGCGCGGATATCACTGCCTCCGCTGGGCTCCGTGACCGCCAGGGCGGCGAGCTTGATGTCACCCGGAGTTCCGAAACATTCGGGCGCCCACCGGACGAGCTGCTCGTCGGTGGCGGCTTGGCGAATCGCGGCCAGCGCCAGGGCCGGCATCACGATCGAGAGCCCGACGCCGGCGCACCCCCAGAACAGCTCTTCCATCAGGATCGGCAACGACAGTCCAGTCGGATCCACGGATAGCTGCGCGTACAGCTCCCAGCCGTAGAGGCCCTGCTGGGCGGCCTCCTCCAGCACCGCCCAGGGGAACTCCTGGGCCCGGTCATACTCGGCTGCGACAGGACGGATGACGTTCTGCGCGAACGCGTGTGCCTTGGCGCGCAGTGCAGTCTGTTCGTCGGTGAGATCAAGTGTGAAGCTCATGAGTCGGACGATCCTTCCACGTCGGTGTCTGAGAATCCCTCGAGTGACTGCTTCATCGTCGCCAATGCATTCCAGGCGCTCGGAAAGCCCGCATAAACGGCCACCTGCCGCAGGACTTCGCGGATCTCCTCCTCCGTGGCGCCCTGACGGCGTGAGGCGCGCACGTAGACACCGAGTTGCAGCTGCTGACCCAGCGTGGCCAGCATGGCGACCGTGCATAGAGCCCGAGTCTTGGGATCAAGCACGTCTCCGGCGTAGACCTCTCCGTAGACGAATTCCATGATGTAGCGGTGCAGCTCTGGATCTAGTGACTCGAGATAGTCGCGCCCGCGTGCCACGTTCTCCGGCCCCACGAATCGGGCCATGACCTGCTCCCCAGGCTCAGCCATTTGACTGTCCCCGCTCCGCGATGTAGGCGGCCGGATCAAAGGCCACCCGGATGCCGGTGGACGCGAACTTGCCCACCACATCACCGTCGGCCAGCACATCGGCTTCGGCCCACACTAGTCTCCCACCGGCTCTCACGACCCTCGCCTCCGCCCGCAGCCGTTTGATCTTCTTGGCATTTACGGGGCGGATGAAGCGGGCGAAGATGTCGATCGTGGTGATCGCGCTGCTCTTGATCTCATCGTCGTCGAGGATCGTCGTCGTGGCCGCGGCCATGGCGGCATCGGCCAGCGCAGTGGCGACGCCTCCCTGGATCACTCCCAGAGGGTTGCCGAGCTCCTCGGCGGCGTCCATTTCGTAGACCGCCTCGCCGCGCCCGAATTCGACCAGGTGCATCCCCAGCGTCTCCGAGACCGGTGAGCGCAGTTCGCCCGCCTGGCTCTTCGACAGCATCTCATCGACGAATGCGTGACTCATATCTGGTGTCCCATCTCTTGCGGTTTCAACGTTACCCATGAGTAACCTTACTCTGAAGTAACATTCGGGTTACGCTTCAAATGTCGACCGCCCGCACCACAAACAGCCGTCGCCGCATGCCCCGCGCGGAACGCGAGGACAAGATGCTGGAAGCCGCCGGTGCGGCCTTCGCGACCCACGGGTTCCACGACACGTCGATGGACGAGATCGCCCGGTCCGCGGGGATCTCGAAGCCGATGCTCTACAACTACTTCGGCTCCAAGCGCGGGCTGTATGTCGCCTACGTCGAGCGCTCTGGTTACCTGCTCATCGCGAGCATGCGAACCGCCGCCTCGCCTGACGAGGCCCCCAGCAAGCGCCTGCGGGCCGGCATCCTCGCCTTCCTCACCTACGCCGAAGAGCACGGTTCAGGTTGGGCGATCCTGCATCGGGAGGCAATTGTCCAGGGGGGTCCGCTGGCCGCTGAGGTGTCTGAGCTGCGCGAACGTGTGGCCAGCATGTTGGCGGCGCTGTTCAAGGATGAGGCCCTCGCACATGCCTTTGTCGGCGCCGGCGAGGCCTTGGCCAGCTGGTGGCTGGCCCATCCTCAGCGGCCTAAGGAGGAGATGGCCCAGCTGCTCATGGACATCGCGCCGCTCAGCCCGGCACCCCCTGATCACGCCAGTGGCCGCCGGTCCTCCGAGGAGAGCTCGGCTAACCGGCGCCGCCGGCGAGCGCCCCGTCGATGACTGCCTGGGCCATCGGCCCGTAGGGCGGTACGAAGGCCTCGATCAGATCGCCTTCGCCACGGGCGAACACCCCGCGCAGGTTCGAGAACTCGCGGAAGCCCTCAACGCCGTGGTGGCGGCCCGAGCCACTGTGGCCGATCCCCCCGAATGGGAGTGATGGAAGCGCCCCGTGGACGGCCGCCGTGTTCACGCAGGCTCCGCCAGAAACGGTCCGGCGCAGCACCTCATCGGACACGGCCTCGTCCTTAGCGAAGACATAGAGGGCCAAGGGCCGCTCGCCTGCGTTCACGCGATCCAGCGCTTCGTCGAGGCTGTCGTATCCCCGCACCGGCAGGACGGGCCCGAAGATCTCCTCCTGCATGAGCTGGATGTCGTCGGGCGGATCAATCACCAGCGTCAGCGGCAACTGACGGGTTCCGGGATCCGGAGCATCCACCGTCTCGAGCGGCCGCACGTCGCAACCTTGTGCGGCGGCGTCCTCGAGGAGTCGCTCGATGCGCTCCAAATGCCGGGTCGTGATGATCCCGGTGCAGCTGTCCGAGGTGCAGTACCCGGGCATCTCACGGCTCACGTGCTCGGCGGCCAGAGCGGCGAACTGCTCGAGCTGGTCACGCGGCACCAGGCAGTAATCGACCGAGATGCACATCTGCCCGTTCTTCAGCGCCTTGGCTCTGAGCACCTGCTTGATGGACTCGGCGTCGACGCTGTCGGCGGTGAGGATCGCAGGGCACTTTCCGCCCAGCTCGAGGGTTACCGGCACGAGGTTCTCGGCTGCCGCCTTGGCGATTTCGCGCCCTACCCCGGTGCTACCGGTGTACAGAAGGTGATCCCAGCGGACCTGTGAGAACGCCCGTGCGAGCTCGACCCCTCCGATGACCACGTCAACACGCTCGGGGTCGAACGTGGCCCGAATCATCTCCTGGAGCAGTTCCGCGCAGGCGGGCGCGTACTCGGACGGCTTGATCACAACGCGATTCCCGGCCGCGAGCATCTCGACCAAGGGGCCAACCGACAGGTCGAAGGGAAAGTTCCACGGGACGATGTTCCCGATCACGCCCTTTGCCTGGGGCTGGACGTACGCCTGTCCAGATCCGAACAGGGCTGGATCCGCCGCTCTTGGCTCGGGCGCCATCCAGCTCTCGAGCTGCTCCGCCGCATAGACAGCGCGACCGGCCGGACCCAGGACCTCGATCAGGTCAGCGGCCAGCGCCGGGTGTACGCCGAAGTCGCTGCTCATGGCCTCCTGGACCTCGGAGCGGTGACTCAGCAGCATTCCGGCGAGCGCTCCCAGGAGCTCGTGCCGCTCGGCCAGAGACGGACACGGATCGGCCAGGAAGGCCGCGCGCTGTCGAGCAACCGTCTCGTGGAGCTCCTCGATCGCAGATGTGTCCTGTCCAGTCGTGTTGGTCCGGCTCTCGACGATCGCCACGATGCTCACCTCTCCTCGGTTACGGAGGTGAGTCTCTCACGTGAGACACCGCGGCGGGCGATTCAGTCCCTGCGGACGATCGCTGAAGCCGTAGCGGTGGCGATCAGATCTCCGCTGGCATTTCGAAGCTCGCCGGCAAGAAACGCGATGTCCTTTCCTCGCCGAACCACGCGGCCGTGGCCGCGGAACTCCCCCGGCTTGGCCGGCCTGAGGAACTGGACCTGTAGATCGATCGTTGGCGCCCACTCGGTCTCTCCGAGGGTGGCAACGAGAGCCGGCCCGAGCGTGTCATCGAGCATCGCGGCCAGGATTCCGCCCTGGACATCGCCGACCGGATTGAGGAACTGATCGGTTGCGGTGAAGGAGATCTCGATCGTCCCTGCGTCGGGTTCTACGGCCACCAGCTTCCACCCGAGCAGCACCGCGACTGAGGGCGGGTCACGGCGGCCCGCGACCATGTCCCAGAATGGCCCCCTACGATCTACCTGGGCCCGGCCGTCATCGCGCTCTGGCACGGCGTCAGCGTACCGGCGAGAGCGTCGGCGCACGTGGGGGCGACCGGGATTGCCAGCCCGTCAGCCCCCGGGGCCGAAGGACCCTGGGCCCGCCGACCCGTTCGCCATACGGGGTTCACTGGACAAGCTGTCCAATGAGCGATATCGTCGCAGCGAGGGTTCGGGAGTACATGCGATGCTCCGGAATCGGTAACGCTCAGAGGAGCCATGGTGAAGCTATGGAATGACGGCCACCGGTTCGCTGGCCGCGTCGCGGTGGTCACGGGCGCCGGAGGTGCGCTGGGGGGAGCGGTAGCGCGGGCTCTCGGGCGAGAGGGTGCCCGTGTAGCCCTCGGTTACCGCACATCTCGCCAGTCGGCAGACGACAACGTCGCCCAAATCGCGGCCACGGGGGGCGAGGCGTTCGCCGCCCAACTCGACGTGACGGATGAGAGCTCGGTCACGAACTTCGTCACCGGCGTCGTCGAGCGCTACGGCGAGATTCACGTGCTCGTCAACACGGCTGGCCGCATCGACCCCAAGGATGCCGTGCGCTCCGTGGACATCGTCCCGGAGGAGCTTGCCGCGTTGCTCAACGTTGACGTCCTCGGCAGCGTCCGCATGTGCCAAGCGGTCCGCCCCCACATGGAGGCGGCGGGCCAGGGCTCGATAGTCAATTTCTCCGGTTCCTACGGCAACGGTGTCAATCAGGACAACCTCGTTAACTCCGTCGCGGTTGGGTACTGCACCACCAAGGGCGCGGTGCGTGCATTCACCGCCTCGCTGGCGAGGGATCTGGCTCCGGTGATCCGCGTAAACGCGATCTCACCAGGCGCAATCGAAGCGAACTGGGAAGCCGATTGGGGGATCCCGCCGGCGCATGTCGAGGAGGCGGTCCGGATGACCCCGCTCAAGCGAATGGGACTCCCGGAGGAGATCGCCGAGGCGACTCTGTTTCTCGCCTCTGACGGTGCCGGGTACATCACCGGACAGGTGCTTCAGGTCGACGGCGGTTGGTTGATGACCGGATGATCGATGGTCCGCCAGCGCTGGCTCGAGCGTGTCCACGCAGCGGCCACCCCGAGTCGTGCTGATCGACCGTAAGTACGCGCTCGACGCGTCGGCCGCGCTTTACGCCGCGGCGTCCGAGGTCATCCCCGGCGGGGTGGGCTCCAACGACCGTGGCCTGGTCCACCCGCACCCCATTTTCGTCAGTCACGGACTGGGCTCCCACATATGGGATGTGGACGGCAACGAATACGTGGACTATCTGTTGGCCTACGGCCCGTTGGTGCTCGGGCACGCCCATCCGGCGCTGATAAACGCGGTGCAGCGCCAGCTCAGCCTCGGCTCGGCGTTCGGTATTCCGCATCGCCTGGAGGTTGAAGTCGGCGAGTTGCTCGCTGACCTGATCCCGAGCATCGACATGGTTCGCTTCAGCTCGGCGGGAACGGAGGCCGTGCTCGCTGCGATGCGTCTCGCCCGGGCCGCCACCGGGCGGCGCGTGATCATCAAGTTCGAGGGCCAGTACCACGGCTGGCTTGATCAGGTCGCCATCTCCTACGCGCCCGCAGAAGCCGAGGCGGGATCCAGTGAGGCACCCACCACGGTGCCCATTTCCGAGGGTCAACCGCCCGGCACCTATGTCGACACGATCGTCGCGCAGTGGAACGACTCCGAGGCTCTGGATCGCATCTTCGCCGAGCGTGGCGCACGAGATAGCAGGTGTCCTGACCGAGCCCGTGATGTGCAACTTCGGCGTCGTGGAGCCGGTGCCCGGGTATCTGGCCCGGCTGCGCGAGCTCTGTGACCGCTATGGCGCCGTGCTCATCTTTGACGAGATCCAGACCGGCTTCCGAGTACACGTCTCAGGCGCGCAGGCGGTTTACGGCGTCACCCCCGACCTGACGTGCCTCGGAAAGGCGCTGTCCGGAGGATTTCCGATCAGCGCAGTCGGAGGGCGTCGGGACATCATGGAGCTGATAGCCGATCGTCGGGTGTTCCATGCCGGCACGTACAACTCCAACCCGCTCTGCCTGGCCGCGATCCCGGCCGTCGTTGCGGTTCTGTCACAGCCGGGGGTGTACGAGGAGATGGAGTGCCGCTCCAAGCGTCTCCGGGAAGGGCTGGCGGTGCTGCTAGATCCGATCGGCGGTTACGTGCAAGGGCACCGGGACGATGTTCGGCGTCGGCTTCGGTGCCGGGCCCCGGGAGCAACATGCGTGAGCTGTGGCACAACGACCCCGACCGTGTCTTCGATCTGAAGCGGGAGCTTCGACTGCGCGGTGTCTACACGAAGCCGACGCCGCGCGACATCTGGTACGTCTCGACGGCGCACAGCTGACGAGGACATCACGGACACACTCGATCGTGGCCGATGCTGCGATCGCCGCGCTCGGCGCACTGATCCGCTCGCAGCTAGGCGCTGCTCGACCTGTCGGGCTCGACGCGGTAAAGCGCATGCCAGTGCAGCAGCGTGAGCTGTCGCACCGCGTCATCGACCCGGCGTCGGCTGGCGCCGACGTCGAATGAGGCGATCACCGCCTCGATCATCGAGTAGAGCGCCGACGTCGCGAAGTCGAGGTCGAGCCCGTCGCGAATCAGGCCGCGCCCGGCATCGCCACGGTGGATCTCGCCGATCCAGCCGAGCATCGCCGCGTCGGCGGCAGCGTTGAGCTCGCCCCAAGAGGAGTTCGGGAGGTGCTTGGACGAGATCGATCAGCGGTCGCAGCTCGGCATTCTCGATCCGCCACAGGATCGCGCTGCGGATCATGGTCTTCGACCAGCTCGAACGAAGTCTGCTCCGGGCGCGCCTCCTCGCGCAGCCGCTGCGGGATCTCGACGTACCCCTCGATGTAGCGGCGCATGATCTCGGCGACGATCGCTTCCTTGTGGGAGAAGTTGTTGTAGACCGTCGCGCGCACGACGCTCGCACGGCGCGCGATCGCCTCCATCGAGGTCGCCGGGAAACCCTGCTCGATGAACAGGGCCTTGGCAGCATCGAGGATTCGCTGGTAACTCGGATTTTGTTCAGGTGACTCGGTCACGGATGTGGAGCTCGCCCACCTGCCCCCGCTGGTAGCGCGATCGCTGCACGAAGAGACTAACCGAGCGCTTGAAGTGTCAAACGCTCTTTTACAACCCCTGGCAACAATAGTAAGGTCCATTAGACATACTGTCCAGTCCGTTTCCGGAGCTCGACGGTTGCAAACTCGCTAGACACGCAGCTGGTCAGCACCCACTGGACAGCTTGTCCAGTGCTTGGTAGAGTCGGCCCGCCGAGGGGGTAGACCGAGGTCAAAATACCTGGGCGTGCAGCTGGACCTAGAGCCCCACGTTTCGTGGGCTACGGTGGCGAGCGAGGAGACTGACGGTGGATCAAGACGGCAGCGCTTTTGAACCTGACCAGAGTGGCCAAACCCCCCTCGCGTCGGGACTGACCCGCCGCAGCGCGATCACGGGCGCTGCGCAGGTGGGGATGGCGCTCACCGGCGCTGGCCTGCTTGCCAGTTGCGGTAGCTCGAGCGGCTCGAACAGCGCGAGCAGCACCAGCGCAGGCCCCGCGGGGGCGCTGACGGCCCTTCCGGGTGGCACCCCGAAGAAGGGCGGCACGTTCACGGTTGGAGTGATCAGCGGAGGCCAGGAGGAGAATCTCTTCCCGGGGACGGCTGTGGGCACGCCGGACTTCGTGCGCGACTACACGCTCTACAACCTCCTGTTCTACCTGGGCGAGCACATCACGCCGCTCGTGCCCGGGCTCGCTCTGTCCGCCGAGCCGAACAAGGACGCGACCGTGTGGACATTCAAGCTTCGAGACGGCGTTACTTGGCACGACGGCAAGCCATTCGGTGCCGACGACGTCGTCTACAACTTCCAGGCGCTGTGGTCGAGCGCGACGGCGAACTTCTCGTCGGGCTTCCTGACCGGCCTGGTCGACTTCAAGCGGGTGCGCAAGCTCGACCGGCTGACGGTGGAGGTGCCGCTCAACATGGCGGTCGGCGCAGTTCCCGACGATCTTCGCCTACTTCGATTTCCCGGTCGTCCAGAATGGCGCCACCCCGAAGAGCACGGCGAAGAATCCAATCGGCACTGGGCCGTTCAAGTACGTGTCCTTCTCGCCCGGAAGCCAGAGCGTGTTCGAGGCCAACCCTGACTACTGGGAGTCGGGCAAGCCTTACGTCGACGAAGCTTGTCGTCGACTCGTCATTCACCGACAACAACGCGATCTTCAACGCACTGCTGAGCGGCAAGATCAACCTGTTCCCGACCCTGCCCCTGGTGACCGCACGAGAGCAGCTGAGCTCCAAGCAGGTTCAGATCCTGGCCTCATCGTTTGCGGCCGAGAGCTACATGTTCCTGATGCGCGTCGACAAGGGACATTTCGCTGACAACCGCGTGCGTCAGGCATTCAAGCTGCTCGTCGATCGCCAGGCCATGATCGACGGGGCGTGGGCGGGATTCGGTACGCCGGCCTACGATCTGCTCGCCCCGGGCACTCAGTACTACGCCTCCGATCTGAAGGTGACCCAGGACGTGGAGAAGGCCAAGTCGCTATTCAAGGCAGCGGGCGTCCTCGGCGAGACGTTCGTCCTGCCGACCTCGGACTTCCTGCCCGGGATGGTGGAGTCCTCGACGATCCTCGCCGAGCAGGCGGCGGCGGCTGGGGTCAAGGTCGTGGTCAACACCACCAGCGCCGCGACCTACTTCACGCCGGCTGGTGGTTTCCTGACCCGGGACTTCGGAATGGAGGTCGACCAGCCGGTGGGCTCGCTGCTCGTCGGCCTACCTATCCGAATACACCCTGGGCAGCCCGTATCCCGACACGCATTGGGGCAAGCAAGCCGGTGGAGCCGCCGATGAGAAGCTGATCTCCCGAGCGATCGCGGCGACCGACCCGACACAGGCGGCAGAGCTGTGGCGCGAGTGCCAGCTGCAGCAGTTCAACCAGGGCGGCTATCTCGTATGGGGCAACCTGCCGTACGTCGACGCAGCCTCGACCAACGTGCGCGGCCTCAAGGCCGGGGCTGGCTTCAGCTACAACAACTGGCGCCTTCAGGACGGCTGGCTCGCGTAAGGCTCGTCAAGCTGGTCGCCGTCATGGATCGCAAACTGATGGCGGTCGTCCCGGACGTCCTCAGCACCCGGCGTCCCAGAAACGACACCGCGGGAATTCAGGCCTGGCACCAGCCATCCCGGTCGCCTCGTTCGTCATTCGGCGCGTGGCCACCGGACTCCTGACGCTGCTGGTCGTCTCGATACTGATCTTCGTCGCGACCAACATCCTGCCCGGAAACGTCGCCACCGTCGTGCTGGGCCGGAACGCCACCCCGGCACGGGTGCACAAGCTCGATGCCGAGCTGAACATCAACCATTCCGTTCCGGCGCGATATTTCACCTGGCTCGAGAACGCCGTGCAGGGGAACTTCGGGCATTCGGCGGTCGCGGAGGCCGAGGGCAGGCCCGACTCGACGATCTCTTCGACGCTCGGTGATCCGCTGCGCAACAGCTTCGTCCTCGCCGCGCTGACGACGATCCTCCTCATACCGCTGACTCTCATCCTGGGGGCGCACGGCGGGGATCTTTGCCGGACGCAAGGCCGACCACGCAATCTCGTTGCCGGCGCTCGTCATGGGGGGCCTGCCCGAGTTCGTGATGGGTACGTTGCTGATTTACGTGTTCTTCAACAAGCTGGGGCTGCTGCCTCCGGTGGCGCTGCTCAATCCCGGCCAGTCGCCGTTCTCCAACTTCGACGCTCTGATCCTGCCTGTGCTCACGCTGCTCGCGGTCGCCGTCGGCGCCGGCGTCAGGCAGGTGCGCGCGGGCATGGCCGAGGTGCTCCAGCAGGACTACGTGCACTTCGCGCGGCTCAACGGCGTCGCGCGAGCGTCGCGTGCTCACACGGTATGCGCTCCGCAACGCGCTCGCGCCGAGCGTCCAGATCATCGCTCAGAACCTGCAATACCTCGTGGGCGGAATCATCATCGTCGAGAGCGTCTTTGCCTATCCGGGGATCGGCACCTACCTCGTCAATGCGGTGACGACCCGCGATGTGATCGAGGTGCAGGCGGCGGCGGTGGTGCTGGCGGCGCTGTACATCGTCATCAATGTCGTGGCGGACCTGATGGTGGTCTTCCTCGTGCCCAGGCTGCGGACCGGTATGTCATGAGCGTGGCCGTCCCCGGCGCACGAAGGCGACGGATGCCGCTGCCACGCAGCGTGACGGCGGACTGGAGTGGCCGCGTTGGCCTGCTCCTGCTGACCATCATCGTCCTGCTCGCCCTGCTCGGCCCGGCCTTCGCGCCGCACAGCACCACGGCGCCGATCGGGATTCCGGGCGACAGGCCCGAGCAGCTCGGCGCCGCTCGGACTTGACTTCCTGGGCCGTGACGTCCTCAGCCGAGTGCTCGATGGCGGGCGCTCCACGCTGCTTCTGGGTGGGGCCGCGACCGCGCTGACGTATCTCGTTGGCGTGACGATCGGGCTGATCGCCGGGTACGCGCGCTCGATCGCCGACCCGCTGCTGATGCGGACGGTCGACGTGTTCCTGTCGTTCCCAGCTCTGCTCGTGATGCTGCTGTTCGTGACCGCATTCGGCGGTGGCCGCGGTGTGCTCGTTGGAGCGGCCGCGCTGGTGCTGTTTCCGGGGGTCGCTCGTATCGTGCGAACGGCGACGCTCGAGGTGTCGACAAAGGCCTACGTCGAAGCGGCGGTCGCCCGCGGCGAGCGCACGGCGGCCGTGCTGAGGCGGGAGATCCTCCCGAACATCGTCGCGCCGATCATCGCCGATCTGGGAATTCGCTTCAGTTGGTCCATCATCCTGATCGCGAGCGTCAATTACCTCGGTCTCGGACTCAAGCCGCCGACGGCTGACTGGGGCCTGATGGTGTCCGAAAACCGGGAGATCATCTCGAGCAATCCACTGGCGCTGCTTGCGCCGGCCTTGGTCCTGGCGGTGTTGATAATCGCGGTCAATCTGGTCGGCGACGCCTACGTCCGACAGCGCGGCCGTTCCGGGGGTACGTGATGAGCGCGCTGCGGGCCACGAGCGTGCGGATCGAGCTCTCGAACGGGGACGCGATCGTCGACGGGATCGACCTGGACGTGGAGGCGGGGGAGATCCTCGGTCTGGTCGGCGAGTCTGGGTCTGGCAAGACGACGATGGCACTGTCGATTTTCGGCTACAACGCGCCCGGGCTGACGATGGCTAGCGGCGAGATCTCCATCGCCGGCGAGGAGCTGCGGGCCAAGCGCGCGTTTCGTGATGCGCGCGGAAGGCTCGTCTCCTACGTGCCCCAGAATCCGGGGACGGCCCTCAACCCGGCCCTGCGGATCGCCGACGCGATCGAGGACATGATCCGCAACGAGCGCGGTGAACACGGCGCCACGGCACTGCTCGAGCGCGTCGGGCTCCCGACCGATCGTGACTTCGGTCGGCGGTTTCCGCACCAGCTTTCCGGCGGTCAGCAGCAGCGCGTATGCATCGCCGCCTCGCTGGCGCCAGATCCGGCCCTGGTCGTGCTCGACGAGCCCACCACCGGCCTTGACGTCGTCACCCAGGACAGAATTCTCAAAGAACTGCTCCGCCTGCGCACCGAGCAGCAGGTGGCGATGCTCTACATCACGCATGACCTCGCCGTCGTGGCCCAGATCGCCGGCCGGATCGCGGTCATGTATGCCGGCCACATCGTCGAGCAGGGGCCGGCGGCCGAGATCCTCCGCCGTCCGCGCCACCCCTACACCCGGGGCCTGATGGAGGCGACACCCGATCACCTACGTCCGCGCAAGCTCGGTGCGATGCCGGGGATCGCCGTCGGCGTAGGTGAGCGGCCGGCTGGGTGCCCGTTCGCGCCCCGCTGCGCGCAGCGTCAGCCGCGATGCGAGACCGAGCTGCCCCAGCTCGAGCCGGCACGCGAGGGTCACGATGTTCGCTGCTTCGAGTGGCGCAAGACCCCGCCCGTCGAGTGGACTGCCCTGAGCACCAAGGAAAATGCGCACGCCGGCGCAGCGATCCTCGAGGTCGAACGGCTGTGCGCCGAGTACCACGGTCGGAGGGGAGATGTGGTCGCGGCCAGGGACATCTCGTTCGAGGTCAAGCAACGGGGCTGCGTCGCGATCGTGGGGGAATCAGGCAGCGGCAAGACCACAATCGCCCGCGCGATCGCGGGACTTCACGCCCCCTCGTCCGGACGGGTGCTGCTCGGTGGCGAGGAGCTGCCGCCCCTGGCCCGAAAACGCACGGTGCAGCAGCGGCGGCGGGTCCAAATCGTGTTCCAGAATCCGGCCGAGGCGCTCAACCCCCGCCACTCCGTCCTGGCCTCGATCGCCCGTCCGGCCCAGATTCTGCAGGGTCTCGGCAAGAGCGCAGCCGAGGCGGAGGTGAAGCGGCTGCTGGAGGCTGTGCGACTCCCGGCCCGCACCGGTCAGCGGTATCCGCGCGAGCTTTCCGGCGGTGAGCGCCAGCGTGTTGCGATCGCTCGCGCGCTCGCCGCCGGGCCGGAGGTGCTGGTGTGCGACGAGATCACCTCGGCGCTCGATGTATCGGTTCAGGCTGTGGTGCTCGAGCTCCTGAGAGAGCTCCGTGACGGCTTCGGCTTGTCAGTGATCTTCATCTCTCACGACCTCGGCGTGGTGGCCACGATTGCCGAGGCCGTGCTGGTGCTGGAGAACGGGTCCATCTGCGAGCGGGGCAGCACCGGTCAGGTGCTCGGGTCACCCCAGCACGCATACACCCAGCGCCTCCTGGCTGCCGCACCGAGTCTCAGCGCTGCGATCGAGTCCTGGGACGCGGTCACCGTCTGATCGTCCAGATCGCACCCTCGTCGTCGGTCCAGAAATACACGCGGCCCGGCCAACTCCAGCCCAGTTCGGGATCGGCCGAGAACTGTGCCAGCAGCTGCCAGCGGGCGGCGGCCGGCTCGAGCTCGTGGTGGCCGCTGACAAAGTCCTCGCCGCTGGCGCACCGCTCGCAGATTCGCGGCATGTCCCCGCCGGTGTGATCGGGATAGCCGAAGATGCGGTGCACGATGTCGACCGGAACCTGGTCCGTGAGCTCAGTGCCCTGGTCGCTCGCGAGGCGTGCACGAAGGACCTCCCAAGCCACACGCTCGTCCTCGGTCAGCTCGAGCTCCTCGACGGGGGCAGACCACACACGAGGGATGACAAACTCCGCTGCGAGGTCGCCCGGGTGCCGAACTTGAGGGCACGCGGGCCCGTCCACGAGCACCGGGTCGTCCTCGGGCGCCGCCAGCACCCTGCCGGCGCCGCGATGGTTCGCCCGCAATCCCGAGGGAAGCGACGACGTGTCAAAGAAAAACAGCCGGCGCTCGACGCGAGCCAGGAAGGTCAGCGGCCGACCCTGCCACTGCGGCCATTGCACCCCGGCGGGCAGGAGCGCCTGCCCGCCGAACGCCACGGACTCCGACCCTCGTCCTCGCGTTGGACCCAGGCGGATGCTGCGACGGGCCAGGGCGCGCAGTGCTCCAATCCGGGACTCCAAGCCGACCTCGCGGGCCGCGCCGATCAGATCCTCCATAGAAGATGTGCTGGATCCCAGACGGCCCCGGATCGGGGACTCGGGCGACTCGCCGAGGGACGTTCTGACCGCTCGCCCGAACGCGTATCGGAATAGCCCGCGGCGGTCAGTGGTCGTCTCGTCCATTGCCAAAGCGTACGCGCGAGTCCGGTGGACATCTTGTCCAGTATGGGCTAGGCTCGCGCCCCCACCGGAGAAAAGGAGAGTCGCGTGGCAGTGGACGTGGATCTGAGCTCGCTCATCCCAGAGGGCCTCCCGGACGGTCGCGACGCTGTCCAGGACGGGAAGGCGATCGGGCGGAAGCTCGAGCGGGCGCCGTCCATGTACCTGGAGGAGAAGGGCTTCCGGTCAGAGCTCGACTACCGACGGCACGCGCGCAAGCACGGAATCGCCTCCACGTGCATGAACCTCGGGCTGGCCACGTGGGATGAGACCCGTGAGGCGATGACGCTCATCTACGAGGATGCGCAGCGGCGCGGCGTACGGCCGCCGGACCGGTTCAACCTGCTGGCTGAGCGAAGAATGGGGTTGCCAAAGCATCTCCGGGCCGCCGCTCCCCAGGAGACCGGGCCCGTGCTCTGGAGCGAGCAGGACTGGTGGGAATTGACGCACACGGTTCCCATCCAGCCCGAGGCCGCTGACAACTGCATCGGCGGCCCGGGCTCTCTGGACAATGTGGTCGACGCCCTGTCGGTGGGGGTGACCTACGTCGGCACGTTCAGCCAGAACACCTGGCGCTGGCCTTACTGGGACGACGAGATCGCCCAGACCGTGGCCTTCCTGAACGCGGTTGGCGTGCTCGCGGCCCACCGGGACGAGGGCGTCTGCTTCGACACCTACCTCGAGGATGGCTATCCCGGCGTGTTCCACGACTACGCCAGCTACGTCGGTTGGGCGATGCTCGAACGGTTCGTGACCCGCGAGCTCTGTGGCGCAGAATTCTCGATCTCGTGGGGTGGACTGACAACGGACCCGATCACGAAATCCGCGATGACGCTCGCGCTGAATGACATCAACGAGCGCGTTCCGTGCGCGTTTGTCCAGGGGGACACGATCGGCAACCGGGCGGACATCGAGTCCAACTTCGCGGTCATGAGTACCGACGTGCTGTTCATGAAACTGGTTGATCACCATTACCAGCTCGGCAGCGCTCCGATAGCCGTGCCGGTCACCGAGACTCAGCGCATTCCGACCTGGCAGGAGATCTCGACCGTCCAGACCGTGAGCCGGCGCCTCGAGGAGTACACCCGGACGATTGAGCCGACGATTGACTGGTCGCACATCGAGGGAGTCCGAGACCGGCTGGTCCTCGGCGGCCGGCGCTTCTACCAGAACGCCATCCGAGGGCTCAGCGAGGCGGGCATCGACATGGACGATCCCGCCCGGGTGCTGTTCGTCCTGCGGCGGCTCGGCGCGCACGGCTGTGAGGAGCTGTTCGGCGCCGGCGAGATCGATCCGAGCTATCCCGGCGGCCGCCGGCCGATCATGCAGACCGACCTCGTCGGCAAGACGATGGAGGAGCGTGAACGCTTGATGGAGACGCTGTCCGTGCGTGAGGCCGATCCGCGGCTACGGGGCCGGAAGGTCGTCGTCAGCTCGACCGATGTCCACGAATTCGCCGAGTTCCTGCTCGTGTCCACGCTCGAGGCGGTGGGCAGTGACGTCGTCGACTTCGGCATCAACCGGGATCCAGAGGACATCGTCAAGGTGGCGCTGGAGACCAATGCCGAGGCAGTTGTGGTGACGACGCACAATGGAGTGGCGCGATCGTTTGCGGCCAAGCTGCGCGAGGAGCTCGACCGCGCCGGCATTGGCCACACGCACATCTATATGGGCGGCGTACTCAACGAGGACATCGATGGATCCGATATCCCCGTTGACGTGCGCGACGACCTCGCGAAGATGGGCGTCCGCACGCCGTCGGACATTGAGGATCTGATCAACGAGATCGGCGAGCGCGACCGTCAACCCGCCCCCGCGTGACCGCGGCGGTCCTCGCCGACTTCGGCAGTACATTCACCAAGGTCGCGCTGGTCGAGCTGGGTAGCGGCCGCCTCGTAGCCCAGGCCCAGTCGCCTACCACCGTTCACAGCGATGTGATGATCGGCTACCAGGCGGCACTCGATGCCGCGCTGGCCGATGTGGCACCGGTGGCCCTGGGCCCACGCCTGGCTGCGTCAAGCGCCGCGGGTGGACTGAGGGTCGCGGCAGTCGGGCTGGTTGAGGATCTGACCGCGGCTGCCGCCCGGCAAGCGGCGCTGAACGCCGGGGCGCGGATCGAGCTGGTGCTGCACGGACGATTGGGCGAGGCGGCTCGTCAGGCGCTTCATGGTGCGCATCCCGAGGTCATTCTCTTCTGCGGCGGCACCGATAACGGCCAGGAACGGATGGTCCTCGACAACGCCCGGGCGATCGGCACGGATCCGATTGACGCTCATTTCGTGGTCGGATGCAACGAGCGGGTCGCCGAACGGGTGGCCAAGATCCTCGGCCGCCACGGCGCCAGGGTGGACGTGGTGGCAAACGTGATGCCTCGCATTGGCGTCCTGCACGTCGAGCCCGCACGGGCCGCGATCTCCGAGGCCTTTGTGAAGCACGTGATCCAGGGCAAGGGGCTCAGCCAGGGCAACGAGTTCGCGAGCGCTGTGGTGATGCCGACGCCCGAGGCGGTGCTGCGCGCGACGCAACTGCTGGCTGACGACGTTGGCGATGTGGTCGTGGTTGACATCGGCGGCGCCACAACCGATGTCCACAGCGCCACCCGCTCGAGCGAGCCGACGCCGGGGATCCGGGGGCCGCTACTGCCCGTGCTGCCAGTCCTCCGGTCGGTGCAGGGCGATCTCGGGCTGCGTTCTAACGCGGCGTCAGTGCTCGAGACCGATCGCCCGTGGCTGTTGAAGACCCTGGCCATGGATGAACCTAGGATCGCGGCGTCGGCCCTCCGGCGCAGCTCGGAACCGGGCCTGATCGCCGACGAGCCCGATGAATGGAGGATTGATCTGGCGCTCGCCGTCTCATGTGTCTTCCACGCGCTCCGGCGCCACTGCGGGCGGCTGACTGTAACGTCGAGGCCGAACCAGCCCGCCCGGATCGCCACTGACGGCCCTGACCTGCGCGATGCTCCGATGGTGGTTGGCACGGGCGGCATCTTGGTGCGCTCCTCAGGCGGAGAGGCGATTCTGGCCACCGCGCTCGACCGCTGCGACGACCGCTCGCTGACGCCGCGCGCGCCCCGCTTCGCAATTGACTCCAGTTACATCCTCGCGGCGGCCGGTTTACTGGCCACCGTCGATCCGGCAGCGGCGCTCAATCTCATGCGAGACGCGCTGTAGCGCGCGCCGCGGGCTTAGGCTGTGGCCTCCCGCCGAGAGGAGACCCGTATGAGTCCCAGGATTCCGTTGCCGACCGATGCCGAGCTTGGTCCCGAGCAGGTGGCGATGTTGGCCAAGCTGCCGCCTTTGAACGTGTTTCGCATGGTTGCGGGGGCACCCGGCGCCGGACGGCCGTTCCTCCAGTTGGGCGGGGCGGTGCTGTCGGGAGCGCTCGATGTGCGCCGGCGGGAGATCGCTGTGCTCAGGGTCGCGCATGCCACCAACGCCTCATATGAGTGGGCTCAGCACGAGCAACTGGCCCGGGGTGCCGGCGTCACGCGAGACGAGATACGCGCGATCGATCAGGAGAACCCGGTCACCAGCCTCGATGAGGAGTGCAATCTGATCTGCCGCGTCGCTGACGAGATCAGCCGGGACGTGAGGCTCTCAGACGTTGCGCTCGAGGCGATCATCGACCGCTACGGACACCGACACGCGGCCGAGCTGATCCTGCTGGTCAGCTACTACAACATGGTGAGCCGGTTCCTCGAGTCGACCCGGGTTGAACTCGAGGACAGGCCATTGCTCGACGGGCAGATGCTCGGGCAGACGACTGGGCAGGGTTGAGGGGAATGCGACTGGACGGGAAAGCGGGGATCGTGGTCGGTGCGGGGCAGTCACCTGGTGAAACTGTTGGCACCGGCCGGGCCGCCTCAATCGTGTTCGCGCGTGAGGGGGCCAGGGTGCTGCTGGCCGACCGTGACCTTGATTCGGCGCGCGAGACCGAGGAGATGATCACGCGCGAGGGCGGTCAGGCCCAGTGCGTACAGGCAGACTGGACGAACGCGGCTGATTGCAAAGCCATGGCCCAGGCCTGCGTGGACACCTGGGGTCGGATTGACTTCCTCCAGAACAACGTCGGGATCGGCGCCGGCGATTCCGACCCGCTGACGCTCGAACAGGACGCCTTCGACCGGATCATGCTGGTCAACCTGAAGGGCTGCCTGCTTTCGTGTCAGGCGGTCGTGCCGATCATGCGCGAGCAGGGCTCCGGTTCGATCGTGAACATCTCGTCGATCGCGGCGCTCGCGGCGGCCGTCCCGCTCACCGCATACCGGATCTCGAAAGCCGGAGTCAACACTCTGAGCCACTCGCTGGCGGTCGACAACGCGCGTCACGGGGTGCGCGTCAACACGATCATGCCGGGTCTGCTCGACACTCCGATGGCGATCGACGCCTGGGCGGCCGCCCGCGGCGTCTCGCGGGACGAGGTCCGTGCCGCACGTGACAGGCACGTCCCGCTGCGCGCCAAGATGGGCACCGGCTGGGATGTCGCCTACGCCAGCCTGTTCCTGCACTCGGACGAGGCTGGGTTCATCACCGGCGCGCTGCTGCCCGTGGACGGAGGTCAGCTCGCCCGAATCGGGGTTTAGCAGCGCGCCTGGTTGATGTGGAGCGCCGTCGTTAGGCGGCCTGACGCTCGAACTGGGGCTCGGTCTCGGGGCCGATGTAGACGGCCGGTTCCGAGTCTGTTGTCGTCTGCGTGGTCGCCGGAACGGCGCGGGTCCGCAGCACCGCGAGTGCCGTCACGATCCCGACCGTGACAGTCACCGCCCCGATCGCGAAGGCCAGGTGGTAGCCACTCACGAGCGAGCTGGCGACGGTGTGGCCGGTGGCCACGAGCGCCTTCGAGTGGTTGGTGGCAATTGTGCCCAGTACGGCAAGGCCGAGGGCTCCCGACACCTGCTGAGACACGTTGACGATCCCCGAGCCCAGGCCCGCATCGGCGGCCGGGACGTCGGCCATCGCGATGGTCAGGAGTGGCATGAACGCCGTGCCGATCCCGAGCCCGATGGCGAAGTAGGCCAGGAAGATGGTCGGGAAGAAGCTCGTGTGGAGCCCGCCCGTACTCAGGACCGCCAGGCCGATGATCACCGTGGCCATGCCAAAGACGAGTACGCGCATCGGACCGAAGCGTGCGACCAGGCGCGCGGTGACGCCGAGCGACAGGATTCCCACGGTGACGGTCCACGGTAGAAACGCCATACCGGTCTGCAGGGCGCTGTAGTGGAGTACATGCTCGAGGTACAGCGTGCCCAGGAAGAACGTGGAGTACATGCCCGTGACGAGAAGGCCTCGCACGGCGCTTGAGCCGATCAGCCCGCGCAGCTGGAGGATTCGCAGGGGCATGATCGGGTTCGCGATCCGAGACTCGACGGTCAGGAACGCCCCCATGAGCGTGATCGCCAGCCCGCCGAATCCAAGCACCTGGAGCGAACCCCAGCCATGGCTCGTGGCCTGCACGATCGCGTAGACGGCAGTCATCAGAGAGACGGTGACGAGGACTGAGCCGAGCCAGTCGACGCCGTGTTCGAGGCCGATGCCTCTGTCCTGCGGGATGAGTGCCTGCCCCAACGCGAGCGTGGCGAGGCCGATGGGGAGGTTGACGAAGAAGATCCAGTGCCAGCTGAGAGCCTGGGTGAGCGCTCCGCCGGCGAGCAGGCCGAGAGATCCGCCCGCCACGGCGACGAACACATAGGCACTCATGGCCCGCGCCCGGTCGGCTGGTTGCGGGAACTCGGTCACGATGATGGCGAGGATGACCGAGGCCTGAAGTGCTCCGCCCAGACCCTGGACGAAACGGGCGCCGATCAGAAAGCCCTGACTGGGCGCCAGGCCACATAGAGCCGATGCGGCCGTGAATACGACCACCCCGATGAGGAATACTCGCTTGCGACCGACCAGGTCACCGAGGCGTCCGGCGAGCAGAAGGAAGCTTCCGAAAGTGACCAGGAAGGCGTTCACGACCCAGGTGAGGTTGCCCTGGGTGAAGTGCAGCTCCCGCTGGATCGAGGGGAGCGCCACATTCACGATCGTTGTGTCGAGGACGATCATGAGCTGCGCCAGGCAGACGACCATGAGGGCCATCCAGCGGCGACGGTTGCTGCTCAGGGTGGATGGGGAGGCGGTGTTCATCTTTTCCCAACTGTTGAGGCTGAAACGGTGCGGTGGTAAACTGGAGGGCACCTCCAGAACTAAGTGGAGGCGGCCTCCAGAAACTATACGGAGGCACCCTCCGGTTTGTCAAGCCGAACTGCTAAAAAGTCGTCATGAACGCCACCGACATCGCCAGTCAGTCCTCGGCGGCCCGGCCGATGCGGGCGGACGCCCGGCGTAACTACGAGAAGGTGATCGCCGCCGCTCGGGATGCCTTCGCCGAGGGTGGGTCATCCACGTCGCTGGAGGAGATCGCGCGCCGCGCTGAGGTGGGGATCGGCACGCTCTATCGCCACTTTCCCACCCGCCAGGCGCTGCTCGAGGCCGTCTACGTTGGCGAAGTCGAGGAGCTGTGCCGTTCGGCTGCGGATCTCGACGGGCTGGCGCCCTGGGATGCGCTCGTCGCCTGGCTGCACAGATTCGTGGGCTATCTGGCCACCAAACAAGCGCTGGCATCCGAGCTGATGGACTATTTGGACCGTGATGCCGAGCTCTTTCAGAGCAGCCGCGCGGCGCTCTACGCGGCCGGTGAGCCGCTGGTCGAGCGCGCTCAGCAGGCCCATGTCGTACGCGCCGACACCAACCTTGCCGAGGTCCTACACATGGTCATGGGGATCGCGAAGATCCAAACCAGCGAGCCGGGCCAGATCGATCACATCGTCGGCATCGCGCTTGACGGACTGCGCTACCGAGCCCCGGTGGCCTAGAGAGCGCTCGAGCGCTGGCGGCCCGTGCGCCGGCGGCTCGTGCCTAGGTGGGAAGTCGCGTTCCGATAAGCCGGCTGCCTGTGGCGGGCAGCTCGCCGGCGGCGATGAGGCGCTCCTCGGTGTCTCGCAGCCCAGGTGGGAGGTTCCAGCGATGAAGATAGGGGCCAGGGACGGGCTCTCCGAGGGAGAAAAACCCACTCAGAGCGTCCCGGATGGCGCTCATGGGTTGAATATGTTCGCGGTGGGCTCGCACGAGACTGACCGGGTCATGCGCGTCCTCGAAGCCCAGCGCCTGGCGCTGATCCAGCCACCACGTGGCGGCCCGCTCATCCAGACAGGCAACGTCAAACTCGTCGATCACCAGACGCCCGCCCGGCCTGAGCAGGCCCGCGAGGTGTGCGCACGAGGCGGCCAGCGGCTCGACATGGTGCAGCGAGACAACCGCTATGGCGGCATCGAAGCTTCCGTGCACCTCGAGCAGCGTGAGTCGTTCGACCTGGGTCCCGGCCTCGGCCGCCGGGTCAATCGCCGTGACCCGGTAATCCGCAGAGTTGAGCGCCGCGGCCAGCTCCCCCTGACCGGCTCCGATTTCGAGCACGTCGGCAGGCGGAGCGGGCATGGAGGCCCGAACGAACGCGAGCAGGCCGGCATCAAGCATGTCGCAGTCATGTTCGCGCAACACGCCGCGGCTCGGGCGCTGGCGGCTCCTATGGGTGCGCAGCCGGGCAATCCGTACCAAATCCACGACGTTCATCTTGGATCCGCCACCAGATGCCCGCATAGCGTGCGATTTGAAGTAAGTCCAACGGCCGAAGGCGGATTTGCGACGTCTCGCACGCTCGCACGGGCGGCTCGCACGCTCGCACCGGCGGCCCAGCTCTTTCGAGTCGGACCACAAACCCCGACTCTGTGAAACCGAGCCGGGCAGCCAGATCGGCTGTCACAAGCGTGAGGTATAGCCCCCGGCTTGTGAACGGCCTCGCGGCGAACGCGCGGTTTGTCGCGTTCTGGGGTCCAGCACCGCCTCACATGTGCTTCCAGCCTCCCGAAATCTGCCGTCGGGCTGGCCTCTCGCACGGCGACCTGCTATCACGCTGGCGATGACGGAACGCCATACGGTCACGATGCTGACTGTCCACTACAGAAGCCCGCGAGATCTCCAGGCTCGCGCCGAGCTCGCGGCCGTTCTGCCCGACGCCGAGGTCTCCGAGCCCGACGACATCGGCGTCTTCCAGATCATGCTTGATGCCGAGGATCAGGAGCACGCTCTGACACGGGTCTGGGACGCAATCGCCGCGTCGGGCACCGACGACCACATCATGTTTCTCGAGCACCCAGAGTTGCCCGAACACTGGCGGCACCGGAGCGGGCGACCGGGCAGCTGAGCTGGATGGCTGCGGGCGCGGGGGAGAGCCTGTCGCGCTGGATGAGGATCGACCTTACGAGCAACGTGAGGGCGCTTGGGGTGCCCTTGACTCATGTGACAGCGACCGCTGTTGGTCGATCCGAGGCCGTTTTGGCGCGCACCGGCTAGCGCGGGTCTCAGGGCTACGAGCGCGGTCGGGCGAATAGGATCCTCGCCGTGGAGCCATCGAGCTCGAAGCTGTCGCTCTGGTCGGAGAACTCCGTGTTGTCGATCGGCTCGCGCGACTCCGTGCTATCGGTCGGCTCGATCGGCTCTTTCCTCTCCATCGCGTCAATCGGGTCAGCCGTGTCGGCGCTATCAATCGGTTCGGCATTGTCGGTCGGGTCGATCCTGTCCTTCCGGGCTCGGTGGAGGGTGATGAGAAACGGCCCCGCCAAGTAACTGGGCCCTGCCGCTCGCCTTGTCAGCCCGGGGGCAGCTGTCAGCCGAGCGCAGCCAGACCGGGGCGGACTATCGCCAGAGCCTGCCTCGCGTCGGCAAACGCGGTCAGATGCGTGAGGCCATCGAGTACGTTCACCGGCGCCTGGAGCGCGGCGGCGTCGGCGCGCACGTGGTCGACGATCCAATCTTGACCGCCGACATAGTGCAGCGATGGACATTGGATCGCCTGGAGGTCGACGGCTCGCGTCGGTTGCATTGAGCCCGCCACGGCGGCCGCCACCGCCAGCGGGTCGTTCGCGTCCTCGATCGCCTTCAGAGGCCGATGATCATTCACCCCGAAGGTCCGCCAGAACGCGGCCCAGTCTCCGCGACCCAGGTACTCAACCCAATCGGACAGGCGCGGCACCTCGGCCTGGTGCGCGTGGCTGGCGAAACCACCGATGGCGATCCGTGCCACCCGCTCGGGGTACGAAGCAGCCAGTCGGTATGCAAGCCAGCCGCCGCGCGAGTATCCCCATACCGACGCCTGCTCGAGCTCCTCGGCATCAAGCACGGCGAGAATGTCGGCCGTGACGTCCGCGGGGGCGTAGGCATCGGCGTCGTGAGGCTTTTCGCTCTGGCCGTGGCCGAGCGGATCCACGGCGAGCACCCGATGCTCACGAGCCAGTTCCTCGATGTAGCCAAACAGCTGCCACTGAGCGGCGGAGGACATGGTTCCGGGGAGGAGAACGAGCGGTGGTCCGGTGCCGGCTGCTTCGTAGTGGATCGTGAACCCGCGGGACTGGGTCTTCATCGCACTAGGCTTTGCCCGCGTCCCGTGACATGCCCGCGATGCTCTCTGCTCTGCCTGACGGCGTCAACTCGCCAACGCTCGGAAACGCTGCGAAAAACCACCCGGATTCTCCACCCGTCAGCCCCCAATTTGCGAAAAACCACCCGGGTAGGCCGACGCTTTTCCCCAGCCGGGGGCATAGCCCCCGATTCGCGACGATCGACCGCGACCGGAGCCAGGTTTTCACAAACGTGGGGCTCAGCGGCTCGGACGCAGCCGCTCGCTGACTGGGACGGGCCGGCTGGTACGGGGGCGCCTAGGGAAGCTGGGTGTGGCCGCTGACCACTGGGCCCGCTGTCGCCGGTCATCACAACCGGGTCAGGCGGGGCGGATACGTCGTCAGCCCTCGCCGACCACCGCGTTCCCCTGCGTGTCGACCGCCACGCACAGAGCGCTGGACGGGCAGGAGATGGCGACGAGGTCGCCGTCGATCCCGGTCAGGCGCCGCCACGAGCTGGTGCCCCCGGTCGGATTCGTCGAGACGAATGCGTGCCGATGACCGTCGACGGCGACGCAGAAGCTCTTCGATGCGCATGACACGGACGTCAGCGGTAGGCCGGCGTCGATTGTCACCCGCTTCCAGGTGCCGCTCGTGGGAGCCGTCGTGCTGAGAGCGCGGCCCTGGGAGTCCACGCCGACGCACAGAGTCGTGGTCGGGCAGGACAGGCCGTTGAGCGAGGCGCTGCCGTCCGGACGCGAGTATTTCCAGCTCAACTGCTGCGTCGGCGCCACGCTGACGAGAAGGCCGCCGCTGGCATCACCAGCCACACACAGCGTCGCCGCCGGGCAGGCGAGCGAGCGCACGGTCCCCTTGGCGGCCCGGCCGCCTCCGTTGACGCCGCCTTCGATGGCGTCTTCGTCGTAGGCCCATGCTCCCGTCCCCCCGGTCGGGTTGGTGGAGGTCAGCGATGTGGTGCCCTCGAAGTCGGAATCACTCTGGACCTCGTAGGGGCCGGCGAGGCAGAACGGACCGGTGGCACAGGCCAGGACGGCGATGTTCCCGCCGTCGGGCAGATCAGAGTTGGTGTCGGCCACGTTCCAGCCTCCGGTCAGGGGGGTGGTGGTGGCGGCCACATCGCCGCTGGTCGCGTCACCGGCCACGCAGAGCGCCGGCGAAACGCACGCCAAGTGCTCGGGAGCGATCGCGATCGGCTGGCTGCTCCAGGTGCTGGCCGGGCCGGCGGGATTCGCCGTCGCGAACACCTTCTGCTGGGCGCCGCCCGCGAGGCACACATTGGGGCCAGCGCACGCGACGGCGTCGAGTGGGTTGTAGCCGTCGACGGTGGTGAGGACCCAGGCCGACGCGGCGGAGCTGGTGGGGGTGGAAGACACCTCGACCTGGCCCGTAGGGCTGAACTCTGCGCACAGGGAGGCCGACGCACAGGCGACGCCGCTGGCCCCCGGGAAGTTGGTCTTGGCTCCGGACCGGAAGGTCTTGGCTCCGCTCGCAGGATGAGTGCTGTAGACCGCCGGCGAGCTGTTACCGCTCGAGGCGAGACACAGGTGGGCCGACGGACATGAGATGCCGGTCGGATCGGTGAACGATGTGGGTAAACGCCGGCTTACGTTCCAGGATTTGGAAGGCCCGGTGGGCTTGGTGCTCGTCGCGATCATGGGCCTGAGCGCCCCGCTCTCGAGCCCGGTGATGGCGCACAGGGAGCGCGAGGCACAGGCAATCGTGTCGTGACTGTGACTTGATGACTGCGTTCCGATCGTGGTCAGGTGCCAGGCACGCCGGCCGCCCGTGGGCTTGACTGAGTGGGCCACCGTGTGGCCGAGGCGATCGACCGCAACGCATTCCGATGCCGTTGGGCAGGCGATGCTGACGAGCCAGTCCTGCTTCTTGGTGATCACGCGGGTGAGCTTCCAGGTTCGTGCCCCGCCTGTCGGCTGGCGGGAGATCAGCACGTCACCTCGTCCGTCCAGCGCCACGCAGAACTTCGTGCCGTGGCACGCAACACCCATGAACCCGTTGGCCTGGTTGACCACTCCGGTGACGAGCTTCCAGCTGGAGGCCTTCCCCGGGCTCGTCGAGTGGGCGATGTTTCCATCCGCCCCGACGGCCACGCAGAGCGATTTCGAGGGACAGGCGATGCCAGCCGTTCGGCCAGGGGGGTCTATCTGCTGCCCGACCGACCATGCCGCGGGCCCACCGGTGGGAGAGGTGGAGGAGACGAGGTTGCCGGAGTCATCACCGATGACGCACAGCTTGGCGTTCGGGCAGGCCATGCCCTCCAGGGCGTGGTGGGATGCGAACGGCGATCCGGCGATCTGTGCGGCGGGAAGAAAATGGAAGCTCGCTTGGCTGATCGCGGGCACTGCCATCAGCAGTGACCACATGAGCGCTCCGGCGACGGCGAGGACCCTCGCCGGGGTGATGCGGCGTTTCAAGTTCTTCCCCAGTCAGGTTGCGATTTGCACCGGCGATCAGCGACCGCCGGTCCTACCAGAACGCTCTCGCGCCCCAAGAGTTGCGGAATCTCTGTTCCGGACGATAGTTCGCTCTGGCCATAGGATCGAGCCCCAAGCGATTTGCGAGTGAACGGAGGAGCGATGGCGGAGCGCTGGTTCTCGGAGCAGGAACTCGATCAGATGTCGCGCCCGACGATGGACCGGGCGATCGAGGCGCTCGATCGGGGCGATGTCAATGCTGCGCGAGCATTGTGTGAGGAGATGAAGCACGAGTGGCGCTACCTGCACGACCTGATGGTCGAAGGGATCGGCGGCCTGATCACGTTCGTCCAGGATCGGCTTGGTGACGAGGGTGTGGAGGATGCGTGGACCGACGGTCAGGGCCGCGGTTGGAAGCGCGACGTCAAGGCGATCGCCGAGCGGGACCGCAAGCAGATCGTGCATGCCCTGGCGGCGACCTGGCGGGCGCACTCGTGCAGCGGAACCGGCCCCCATCCAGGCGCGTTCACGATCACAGAGGATGACGAGAAGTTCACGTTCGAGATGAATCCGTGTGGCTCCGGGCAACGGCTGGTGCGGATGGGGCGCTACGAGGGTCCGAATGCTCTGGGCGTGACCCAGTCCGCTCACGACTGGAGCTACGGCCGCGAGGGATTCCCTTTGTATTGCACGCACTGCTCGTTCATGAACGAGTCACTTCCGATCCGGTGGATCGGGTATCCGCTCTACCCGAGTGATCCTCCGGACGATTTCGGCCGTGACCCGTGCACGTGGTACTGGTACAAGGATCCGGCCGATATCCCGGACCGCCACTGGGAGCGGCATGGGCTGGCGCGGGCGAACGGTGGTGACGATGCCAGCTAGCACGGCGCCGAGGGGCCGACGCGTGATCGTGACCGGGGCCGCCGGTGGGATCGGGCGCGCGGTGGTCAGTGCCCTCGCCAGCGCCGACTGTGCGATCGCGGCGTGCGACGCGCCTGGAGCCTCGGGCGGACGAGTGAGCGGCGCCAGCGCCGAGGTGACGTTTGACGTCCGTGACCAGGGCGAGGTCCGGGCCGGCGTGCTGGGAGCAATCGATGCGCTCGGCGGGTGCGATGCCGTGGTGGCCAATGCCGGCGTGGTTGACACGATTCACCGGGCCGAGCGGTTCTCGGATGATGAGTGGCGCAAGGACATCGAGACCAACCTGTACGGCGCGTTTTATGTCGCTCAGGCGGCGTTCGACGCGCTCGCGGCTTCGGGAGACGGCCGGGTCATCGTCATCTCCTCGGTCGGGGCGGAGATGGGGATCCCCGGTCAGGTCGCCTACGGGGCGTCCAAGGCTGGGTTGATTGGCATGGCTCGCACGCTCGCGGCCGAATGGGCGCCTCGAGGCGTCCGATGCAACGTGATCATGCCGGGATTCATCGCCACGCCGAAAGTGCTTGCGATGCCAGAGCCGGTAAAGGAGTCAGCGGCGGCACAGATCCCGCTCGGGCGTTTCGGCGAGACCGACGAGCTCGCGGGCACGATCAGCTTCCTGCTCTCGCCCGCGGCCGCTTACATCAACGGTGCCGTGCTCCGGGTGGACGGAGGCCTGGGCCTGGCGGCCCGGTAAGGGGAAGCCCGGCCCAGTTCGGCCCAGTCCGGCCCGGCACGACTCAGACCGACGCAAGCGCGTCGCGGTCGAGATTCATCGCCTTGCAATTGCTGCGCCCGCCGGTCAGCGGGTCGTGCCGCCTACGCAGTCGGGGCTGGCGCCGGCTGTCTGCCCTGGATCCATTTGGAGGTGCAGGGGATCTTGCTCAGGTCACACCGGTCGGCGTAGGCGTGAGCGATCTCCGTGACCTCGGTGAGCAGGTCATCCTGGAGGCGGATCGGCTGCAGGCCGAGGGAGAGCAGGTGGTTGTTCTCGACGAACAGCTCGTTCTCGGCCGCTTCCTTGCGGGGGTTCTCGACGTAGTCGATCTCCGAGCCGGTCAGGCTGGCGACGAGCTTGGCCAGATCGACGACGCGGTGGCATTCGGTCATCTGGTTGAACACCCGCACGCGCTCTCCGTGCTCGGGCGGGTTCTCGATCGCCAGCTCGATGCAGCGGACGGTGTCCTGAATATGGATGAACGCGCGCGTCTGACCACCCGTGCCGTGGACGGTCAGCGGGTAGCCAACCGCGGCCTGCATGAGGAAGCGGTTGAGCACCGTTCCGTAGTCCCCGTCGTAGTCAAAGCGGTTGATCAGCCGCTCGTCGAGACGCGTCTCCGCGGTCTGCGTGCCCCACACGATCCCCTGATGCAGATCGGTGACCCGCGTCCCGTCGTTCTTGTTGTAGAACGCGAACAGCAGCTGGTCCTGGGTCTTGGTCATGTGGTAGACGCTGCCCGGGTTGACCGGGTACAGGATCTCCTGCTCGATCTCTGAGCCCTCATCGGTATCGATCCGGACCCGGAGGTAGCCCTCGGGAATCTTGATTCCCGCCGTGCCGTACCCGTACACGCCCATCGTGCCCAGATGCACAACATGGCTGTCCAGGCCCGCCTCGACCAACCCGGCAAGCAGGTTATGCGTCGCGCCCACGTTGTTCATGACCGTGTAGCGCTTGTGCCACGAGCTCTTCATCGAGTACGGCGCCGCCCGCTGCTCAGCGAAATGCACCACCGCGTCCGGCTGATAGTCGATCAGCAGATCGAGCATCTCCCGATAGTCATCAGACACGTCGAGGCGATGGAACGGGATCTCGCGGCCGGTGATCTCGCGCCAGGTCTCCAGGCGAGTCCCGAGCGGCCGGATCGGCGTCAGCGAGTCAGCCTCCAGCTCGATGTCGGCGTTCCGGCGGGCCATGTTGTCGACGATCGCGACATCATGGCCGCGCTCCGAAAGATGCAGGGACGTCGGCCAACCACAGAAGCCGTCTCCGCCGAGAATCAAGATGCGCAACGTGTGTCTCCTAGTCAGTAACTCGCGCGCGCCTTCAATATCAGGGCTCGTGAGGGCGCGAGCAGTGGTCCGGTTCGTCGCAATGCGTACGTCGCGACGGAAGCAAATTTAGCGTCCCGAGCGGATTTCAGCCTGTCAGGGCGCGGACAGGCCTTGTTTTCGGGGGTTTTGCCCCACTTGTCAGGACCCTGAGCGGCGAAAATCGTCGAGCCCGGCGCGGGCCTGACGCCGCACCTTGGCCTGGAGCATCGGGGTCCAGCCGAGCGCAAATCCCAACGGTCCGAGCGCCTGCCGGGCCCATCCGTAGAACGAGAACGAATCGTCGTGGCGAGCGATCAGACCGTCGCGGAACTGGAACGCGGCGTGAACGTCATTGTGGACTCGATGGCCGGTGGCGGCGAACGTGTAGTCCGCGATCCAGTGGGCGCTTCCGGTTTGATCGTCGGCGTGGTGCTCGAGCAGTTGCACCTCGAACTCCTTGGCGCGGCCGGTGAGCATGCGCCACATCGCCCCCGGCTCCTCACCATCCAGGGTGTTGAAGACAGGATCGGAAAAGCGAGCGTCGGGTGCGTAGCAGGCCGCCATCGTGGCCCCATCGAGGCGAGCGAACGCGCTGTAGAAACGCTCAATCAGCTCGGCATTGGGATGAGCCACGAGCTCACGCTACCAGTCGCCTCAGAGCGCGTGGCCAAACCGAAAATGCAGCCGCTGGGGAGTTGCGGTGCGCGATACGGTTCACCGTGTGCCTGGCAAGGTGGACGTAGGTGGCGTGAATCTGGTGGGCTTGGGTCAGCTGCTGTTCATCGTCGCCATCGTGCTCGTGCCGATGCTGCTCGGACGCCGGGGCGACCCGCCTGGCCAGCCCGGCGCGGACTCCGGTCCCGACGATGGAGACGGGCCCGGGGGATCGCCCATCCGGCCCAACAATCCGCGAGGCGGGATTCCCCTGCCCGATGCCGAGCCGGCCCGGGCCAGGCTCCGTGACCATCACCGGCTGACGGATCTCCTTCCGGGCCGGGCGCGGCGGCGTGTGCCGGAGCCGCGCCGTGCGCCCGAACCGCGGCGCCGGCCGTCGCGAACGCCCAGACGCGGCTAGCGTCACGGAACCGGCGGTCTGATCCGGGACACTAGGCCGCACCGGAGCGGTCCGAGCTCCAGATCTCGAACAGCGCCTCCGCGCGCCCCGATTGGTCGATGCGTGAGCCGATCCGTCTGGCACCAATCTTCGCGAGCGCCTTCTGGGACCGGATGTTGTCGATGCCGACCCGGAACAGAACCCGGTCGACGAACCCGAAGGCGTGGGTGAGCATGAGGGACTTGAGCTCTCGGTTCGTGTCTCCGCCCCAGTGCGCTCGGGCCAAGAAGGTCCAGCCGATCTCGACCTCGCTCAGCTCCTCGTTGTAGCCGTGATAGCGCGAGGAGCCGATCACGTTGCCGCCGTCACTCGTGGCCACCACCAGCGCCCCGCCAGAGTCGATCGCCTCGGCGAAGAAGCGGCGAAACACATCCGGGCGGAATCGGTCCGACTCGGGGTGCTGCGCCCACAGGAGCGGATCGCTGGCGACTACATACAGAGCGTCGAAGTCGTCCTCACGGAGGGGGCGCAGCGTCAGCGAAGGCCCGCTCAACACCGGCTGGGGATCGAACGGCATCGAGCCATTCTTGCGTGGCGATTCGGGAATCGCTGAAGACCTATTTCCGCCTCGGGCGCTCGCGCGTCACCTCGCGCGCGGGCTTGTCATCACGCAATCCGAGAAATCTCGGATGGCGCAGCCGTCCCGCGGCCGTCCATTCGCTGAAGCCAACCTGGGCGACGAGCTCGGGCGTGACCCACTCGACGCCGCGTTCGCGGATGCCCGCCGGGTCGGCGAACGGGGGCTCGTCCTGAATCAGGCCGCGAAGCCGCTGCCCGAGCGAGCGCAGGGTGTCCTCGTCGAAGCCGGTGCCGACCTTCCCGGCATAGCGGAACTTCTCAGCGTCGTAGTACCCCAGTAGCAGCGCGCCGAAGTCACTGCGGGAACCCTTGGGCTCCGTGAACCCGCCGATGACCAGCTCCTGCCCCTGCTCGCATTTGAGCTTCAGCCAGTCCTTGGATCGCTGGGCCGTGTACGGACTGTCAGCACGTTTGGCCACCAGACCCTCCCAGCCCTTTCGGCACGCTTCGGCGAAGAAGGCCTCGCCGTCACGATTGCGGTGGGCCGAGAAACGCAGCGCCTTGGCGTGGAAATTCAGCTCCGTTCGCAGGAGGCGCTTGCGTGTGCGAAGCGGCAGGGCCCGCACGTCCTGGCCGGCGAGCCAGAGCACATCGAAGATGTAGAAGAACACCGGGACCTGCGTGTGGCCGCGCCGGGCAAGCTTGGCAAAGCTGGTCTGTGACCCGTCAAACGCCACCACCTCGCCGTCGACGGCGAAGCGCCTCTGCGGCTGGGCTTCAAGCGCGGCGGCGACCTCGGGATAGCGCCCGTTCAGTGACAGATCGTTGCGAGATAGGAGCACGACTCGGCCGCCGTCCCGGACGGCAACACAGCGCACCCCGTCGAGCTTGCGCTCGAAGATCCAGCCGTCGTCGCTGAAACGGGCCGATGTGAGGACGGCCTTCATCGCGTTCGCCTGGCGGGGCGCGGGCGCGGGCTTGAGCAACTGGCGCTCCGCCTCGGATAAGGAACTCAAGGCCGGGTGGGACGCCATGGGGCAATTCTGACGCGCGCCGGCGCGGTCCGGTACCTCAAGCCTCCGTGACGGCTGCCGGTGCCGCCGGGTAACTGCCTCCGCGCGCCAGTGAGGCCATAGCGGCGAGGACCGAGAGGGCGGCGGCGACGCTGAACACCACGACGAGTCCATCGTGGAACGGAGCCGAGATCAGATGCGGAAAGAACTCTCGGCCGGTGAGGGTCAGCCGATTCGCGGGCGAGAGCGAGGCCAGGGCGTGGCTGGGCGCCAGCACGTGCTTGACCGGGTTGAGTCCCAGTACGGCTGCGAACAGGGTCGAGACCGGCGGAAGCAAGCCGGCGTGGTGAGCGACCGCCTGAGATACGCCGTGGCTGTGCAGGCCGCTGCTCAGTGTCTTCGGGAGGGTGCTGGCCAGGCCGGCGATCATCAGCGAGAAGAACACGCCGATTGAGAGGGCCGTCCCGGAGTTCTGGAAGGTCGAGCGCATCCCCGACGCTGCTCCGCGCTGGCTGGCCGGCACGCTGCCCATGATCGATGACGAGTTCGGGGCCGAGAACATCCCCACGCCGATCCCGTTGACGACGATGAGCAGAGCGAACGCCCAGTAGGAGAAGTCGACCGGTAGCAGCATCAGGCCGATGAAGCTGGCACCGAACACCAGCATCCCGGCCGTCGCGAAACCGCGAGCCCCGAACCGGTCAGACAGGAATCCAGAGGCGGGACCGGAGATGAGGAACGCCGCGGTCAGCGGCAGCAGGTAGATCCCGGCCCACAGGGGGGTGTCGGTGTAGTTGTAGCCGTGCAGCGGGAGCCAGATCCCCTGCAGCCAAATGATGAGCATGAACTGCAGCCCGCCTCGAGCGGTGGCCGCGATCAGGCCGGCCGCGCTCCCGGCCGCGAAGGCCCGGATGCGGAACAGCGCGGGCTGGAACATCGGCTCTGCCACTCGGTTCTCGATCACGACAAATGCCAACAGCAGCAGCACACCGCCGACGAGGGAGCCGAACACCGCGGGGTTGGACCAGCCCATCGTGTGCCCACGGTAGGGCTTGATCCCGTTCGTGATCGCGACCAGGATCGCCCCGAGACCCACCGCGAACGTGAGGTTGCCCCACCAGTCGATCCGCCCCGGATGCCTCTCGCCGGTGTCGACGAGATTGCGGTAGGCCCACACGGTGCCGAACACGCCGATCGGCACGTTGACCCAGAAGATCGCGCGCCAGTCAATCGCGGCGAGCAGACCTCCGGCGACCAGACCGATGAACTGGCCCGCGATGGCGGCGATCTGATTGATGCCGAGGGCCAGGCCCCGCTGAGTGGAGGGGAACGCATCCGTGAGGATTGCGGCCGAGTTGGCAGTGAGGATTGACCCGCCGAGTGCCTGGAGCACCCGCCAACCGATCAGCCACAGCGCTCCGTGGGCGCCCTGAAACGGGTCAAAGGACAGGAGCACCGAGGCCAGGGTGAATATCGCGAAACCGGCGTTGTAGATCCTGACCCGCCCGTACATGTCACCCAGGCGTCCCAGCGTGACGACCAGAACGGCCTGGACCAGCCGGTAGCCCATGACCATCCACAGTAGGTAGCTGATGTTGCCGGCGGCCAGCGGATCGAGGTGGATGCCGCGAAAGATGGCCGGGAGGGAGATGATGACGATTGACCCGTCCAGCGCTGACATGAACACGGCCATCGTCGTGTTCGACAGAGCGACCCACTTGTACCGGTCATCGGCTTCCGCCATCACGCTGCCGGCGCGCTGGGCTGCACGGCTGACATCAGATGCTCTGAGCCAGGCGCTCGAGCAAGGGCGCGACCGCCATCAGCTGTTTCAGCTCCGACCGGGTGAAACCGGTGGCCAGCGCCTGCGCCAGGTATCGCACTCGCTCGTCTCGCCGTTCTCGTAGCTCTTGCTGGCCCGACGCGGTCAGCGACATCACGATCTGGCGGCCGTCGTCCGGGTCGCGCGTGCGCTTGACCAGGCCGCGGGCCTCGAGGGCGGCCAAGGTCGCTCCGACCGACTGCGGGCTGATCTGCTCGAGCCGGGCCAGCGCGGTGGGGGTAGCCGGGCCGCCGCGGTCAAGGCGGGCGAGAGCCGAGGTCTCGGGCAGCGTCAGCTCGCCGGCGGTCGGGGCCTGACGGAGTCGTCGCACTAGCAAACCAACGCTCACCCGGAGTGCAGCTGCGACCTGGTCGACGGAGGGAGCGTCGTGACCCGCCATATCTTAAGTCTAACCTGATAAGCCTGGGCTTAGCAACTTTGGGGCGCGAAAAATGGCGCTGGATGTATGAGATAACAGAAATTTGTGACATCTCTGCGATCTGCGCTACTCTTGTCACCATGCCAACCGACGCTGAGATCACGTTCGCCGATCACATGGGCCGCTTTTACGCCCGTCGCTATGGCTTCTCGCCCATGGTGGGCCGGCTGCTCGGGTACCTCGCCGTCTGTGACCCGCAGGACCAGAGCATCGGCGAGCTGGCCGACGCTCTGCTGGCCAGCCGAAGCGCGATCGCCGGCGCGGTCAAGGTGCTGGAGACGATCCATGTGGTGCGGCGCTCGCGGACTGCGGGCGAGCGAATGGACCGGGTGCAGATCGATCTCAACTCGCCGCAGTCGATGGGGATGGATAGCTCGGAGTACGAGGAGTTGCGCGAGTTGGCACAGGAGGGTCTGGAGGTGGTGCGCGACGCACCGCTGGGGAGGCAAGCGGTGCTGCTGGAGATGTCTGCCTTTTCCGAGTTCCTGGTCGAGCGGATGCCCGTGCTCCAAGAGGAGTGGAACGCGCGGCGCGAGGAGTTGGTTGCCGCCGGGCGACTGCCAGCGATACCTCACCGCCCGGGAGGTGATCGAGCGTGACTGGCGCCGGCGGACCGGCGATCGAAGCCGTCGGGGTGAGCAAGTCATTCGGGGACACGGTGGTTCTCGACAACATCGATCTGACGGTCCCCGAGGGAACGATCTTCGGCCTGCTCGGCCCCAACGGAGCGGGCAAGACCACGATCGTGCGGATCCTGTCCACTTTGATCCCCGCGGACTCCGGGCAGATCTCAGTCGCTGGTCACGACGTGGTGACCGACCCGGACGGGGTGAGGGCGGCGATTGGCGTTACCGGCCAGTTCTCGGCCCTCGATGACATGTCCACGGGCGAGGAGAACCTTCGTTTGATGGCTGACCTGAACCATTTGGGTCGCGCCGCGGGACGGCGCCGAGTGGCCGAACTGCTTGACCGGTTCGACCTGGAGGACGCCGCCCGCAGGCCGGCCTCCACCTATTCGGGCGGGATGCGGCGGCGGCTTGACCTGGCGATGACGCTGGTCGGCTCCCCCCGCGTGATCTTCCTCGACGAGCCCACGACCGGCCTAGATCCGCGCGGCCGGCGCACGATGTGGGATGCCATCCGCCAGTTGGCGGCAGAGCGCGTCACGATCTTCCTCACGACCCAGTACCTGGACGAGGCGGACCACCTCGCCCACCGGATCGCGGTGCTTGACCGTGGGCGGATCGTGGCCGAGGGCACGCCGGGCGAGCTCAAGCGACGCATCCCGGGCGGCCATATCCGGCTCGAGTTCAGCGACCCAGATGCCCTGGATGCGGCTCAGCGCGCGCTCGCGACCGCCTCGCGGGAGGATCAAGACCTGATCCTGCGCGTGCCCAACGACGGCAATGTCGCCGCGCTGCGCGATGTGCTCGAGCACCTCGATGACGCCGGCGTCGAGATTGCGCAGCTGTCGATCCACACCCCCGATCTCGACGACGTGTTCTTCGCCGTTACGGGCCATTCCTCCGAGGAGGAGGTGGCAGTGCCATGAGCGCCCTCACCTACACGGTGACTGATTCGGCCACGATGCTCCGCCGCAACCTACGGCGCCTGCGCCGCTACCCGTCGATGACGCTGTTGCTCGTCGGAATGCCGATCGTGTTTCTACTGCTGTTCGTCTATGTCTTCGGAGGACAACTCGGCGCCGGACTCGGGCGCGGGCTCACCGGTTCTCACACCGGCCGCGCCGGCTACCTCAACTACGTCGCACCCGGCATCCTGCTGATGACGGTGGCTGCCGCCGTCCAGGGCACTGCGATCGTGGTCGCCATGGACATGACCGGAGGCATCATCGACCGGTTTCGCACGATGGCCATCGCCCGATCGTGCGTGCTCACCGGCCACGTGCTGGCGAGCTTCATCCAGGCGTTCATCAGCATCCTGGTCGTCCTTGGGGTCGCAGTTGCCATTGGCTTCCGGCCCACCGCCGATGCCGCGTCCTGGCTGGCCGCCATCGGCGTGCTGGCGCTGTTCACGCTGGCGCTGATCTGGCTCGCCACCGCACTCGGTCTGGCGGCCAAGAGCGTCGAGACCGCCAGCAACACGCCGATGTTTCTGACCCTGCTGCCGTTCCTCGGTAGCGGCTTCGTCCCCGCCGACAGCATGCCGGAGGTCCTGCGCCAGTTCGCGACCTACCAGCCCTTCACACCCGTCACCGAAACGCTACGCGGGCTGCTCACCGGCACTCACATCGGCGGGAACGCCGTCGGGGCCATCGCCTGGAGCGTCGGGATCGCCGTGACCAGTTATGTGTGGGCGAGACGCCTCTACAACCAACGCCGCCCCCGCTGAGGTCGCGCGCGTCGCCAGCCACAGCAGTGACCCGAGCAGGGCCGGCGCCAGCGTGAGGCTGGGAATCACATCCCCGTGCCCGATGCCGGAAGCTCCGATGGCCACGACCATCGTGGCGGCGAGCAGCCCCGAAACGGGCACCACGAGCCACCTGACGATCAGCAACGCTCCGCCGCCGACTTCGAGCAGGCCGGCGAAGACCTCCAAGGCCGCCGGCCAGGGCAGTCCAAACGCGCGAAATGCTCTCAACTCCCACGCGTGAAAGACGAACTTGACCAACCCCGCGCACACGAAGATCACTCCTGTGAGCACCGCAACACGGCTGGCTGATCGGTCGCGCTTTACCGCCGCGTCGGGCAGAGTTATCAGGCGTCGCAAGCCGAATCGTCGGCTCGGCGGCGGCCTATACAAGCGGGCCCACGCGGGCCGTGGTGCGGACGATCGCGTCGATGACCTGGGGCCACAGCTCGCGCGGCAGATCGTGACCCATGCCGGGCACGACCACGAGCTCGGCGCCGGGGATCGCGTCCGCCGTGGCGCGGCCCCCGGAGACGTTCACCAGCGGGTCCTGGTCACCGTGGATGACGGTGGTGGGCGCGCGAATGTGGCCCAGCTCGGCGGTGCGGTCCTTGGCGGTCACGATCGCCGCCATCTGGCGCGCCGCCCCCGCCGGGTGGATCCCCCGGTCGAACAGCCGTCCAGCTCGCTGGCGCTTGTACTCACCGTCGAAGTCGACCGGCGGTGGTGACCCGATTACGCGATAGGTCTCGACATGGTCTTCGATGTAGGCGTCACGGGTGCGGGCGGTGGGGCGCAGCATCCGGAGGGCCACACGCGCGTCCGGGCGCCCGACCCGCCGATTCCCGGTGCTCGACATGATCGAGACCAGCGAGAGCACGCGATCGGGATGCCTGATCGCGATGAGCTGGGCAATCATCCCGCCCATCGATGCTCCGACGACGTGGGCGGCGGTGATCCCCAGTTGGTCCAGGAGCGCGTCGGCGTCGTCAGCCATTGAATCCAGCGTGTAGGCGGCGCAGCTGGGATGGCGAAGTGCGAGCTGCCAGCGGCTGGGGACGGGCGCGTCAGCCAGGATCGTCGATCGCCCGACGTCGCGGTTGTCGAAGCGGATGACGCGAAAGCCGCGGCCGGCGAGCTCCTCGCAGAACGCTGCGTCCCACAGGAGCATCTGCGAGGCGAGGCCCATCACGAGCAGCAGAGGCGGCGCACCGTCAGCGCCGAAGGTCTCGTAGCAAAGCCTCACATCGCCGACGCGTACGAATTGCTCACCCGAGGCAGTGGAGGGTGCGTCCGACGTGGCCACGGCGCGGAGCGTAGCGAGCCGTCAGATCCACAGCGCGTGGGCGAACCCCTCGCCGGCTATGAGCCAGTGTCGAGCGGCGCGCCGCCGAATGCCAGCTCGTTGCCGTCGGGGTCACGGTAGATCGCCTTGCGCACCCCGTTGGACAGCGTGACGCGCTCGGCGGGCTCGACCCCGCGGGCAGCGAACGCGGCCACGCGTGCGTCAAGGTCGTCGACGAAGATCGTCACCACGGAGTTGCCCGGACCGTCGGCGTGCTCGACCACGTACACGGACCGGTCTTCGGCCAGGGTCCACACCGCCTCGGTGGCGAGGGGGAGGAACGTTGGCTCGCCGAGCAACTGCTCGTACCACGGTCGGGCGGCTTCGAAGTTCCGCACGCGCAGACCCGCGAACAGATGCAACGTCATCGTCGCGAGTTTAGGTCAGGGGTCTGCGACGGAGGCGGAACCCACAAACTCCCTGCGAGTACGCTCAATGGATCGAAATTGAGACACGTAGGCCGCGCCGGAGCCCGGCCCAGCTCGCGAGAGCAGTGGACGATGGACGAGGCGTGGGCGCCGCGCTGCGACACCTCGACGGCCACGGGTCCGAACCAAGCGCGGTCGGGGTAGCTGAGGCGCTGGCTCGGTTTCTCGTCGCCCGCTGTGACTCCCACCACGCGGGTTGGCGCATCGTTCGGCAGGTGGTGGTGGACTCAGCTGCCGATGCGCCATGGGAGAAGTGCGCGCGTCGGGCCGTCCCGTTGGTCGCCGGCGATCTGCTCAACCTCTCTCGTCAGGGTGGGCGAACGCAGCTCGCTCGTGCCCAGCACATCGCTGCCCAGCGCCGAGCCGAGCAGATCGCCGACCACGTCGATCAGGCCGCCGTGATCGCCGACCTCGGACTGATGCAGTCCTTGGTCACCCCCGAGCGCTGGCAATCTACCCTCAGCGGTGCCGTGAGAGCTCGGTCTCGCGAGCAGGTCACTCAAGCGCTTGACCTGTCGCGCAGCGACTGAGCTGAGCTGCTTCGCCGGCAGCCCTAGGTCCGGTTACGCGACCCCGAAGTGCCGCCGCGTATCGCGGAACAGGCTCCGGGTGATCAGCCGGTTGACCGGGTTCCCCGGTCGCGCCGCCGGCGGGGCGTCAAAGGCCACCGTCCACGTGAAGCGGCAGCTCGACGGCGAGGTCTCCTCGACGAGGTAGTCCTCGGCAAAGGTGGTGAACAGTGGCGCCGACGCTTCGGCGACGTAGAACGACTTGCGCCGCCCCTCCTCCCAGCGGAAGTAGACCTCCTTGAGCGCGAGCATGCCGCCTGGCGTCCGCACCGTCCTCGTCGTCCCCGGGCCGAACGGTCGCGGTGAAGTCCAGGTCACGCCGGCCAGCAGGCGGCACCAGGAAAGCGTCTCGTCCGATGTCAGATCGGCCCACACGCTGTCAGCCGGCCGCGCGATCTCGATCGCGTCAACCATCCGCTGCGGAGCCGAGCTGAGAAAGCCCTCATCGCAGGCCTTGAGCTTGAACCAGGGACGATTCACCGCGGCGATGCTATCGGCGTCCGGGCCGGACAGTCGTCCGGGCCCAAGATGCGCCGGGCCAGGCGCTATGCCTTGCGGGGGATGCCGGTCCCGGTCCGCAGTATCACGTCGCGCACATGCGTCGGGGTCAGGTCGCTCACGAACGCCTGGATGCGCGGGCTCCGGCCGACCACGTACCGGGCCCGGGGACGCCGGTCCGTCAGCGCCTTCTCGATTACCGCCGCCACTCCGTCGACCGGGGCGGCGGCGCGTTGGGAACGGGGGATGCTCTTGCGGAACCCCTCGGTGTGCTTTGCGTACAGCGTCCGGTGTTCAGGCGTGAGTGACCCGACGGATTCGTTCAGGTCAGCGTCGGCATTGCGCCAGAGGTCGGTGTCAGTCTGTGCCGGCTCGACCAATGCGACACGGATACCCCAGGGCGCGAGCTCCATGCGAAGAGCGTCAGCCATGCCCTCGAGCGCGAATTTGGACGCGTTGTAAGGACCGAACATCGGCGTGGCTCCCCTAGCGGCACCGTCTCGATCGCTCCGCCGACGACGATGCCGGCGTTGTTCACCACCGCGTCGAGCTCCGGCGGAAGGCTCTCGGCCACGGCGGTCACGCGCTCGTCATCGGTGATGTCGAGCTCCACCGCTGTGATGCGCTGAGGCGCCCGCTGCACCAGCGACTCGCCATCCTCGGCCCGGCGAACGCCGGCGATCACGTCCCAGCCGCTCGCCGCGAGGCGCAGCGTGGTCGCCCGCCCGATTCCACGAGCGGCCCCGGTCACGAGAACGCGCGGCATGCCCGAAACCTATCCGAGGCTGGACGGCGACGGTACCCCGCCTAACCGGGTTCTGGGCTCGGAGCCCGACGGACGTAGGCGACACATGTGCCCAGGGCCAGGACGGCTGCCACAGCCACCGGTAGGGCAACACTCGCCTTCAGCAGGAGCGCTCCGGTCAGCGCTCCGACGAGCATTGACGCGAACGCCGTCACCCGCCGGGCCGTCCCCTGCCCGGAACCTCCGAAGACGCGAGAGTCCGCCGCCAGCCCCGTCAGCGTCATCGTGAGGACGGTCGTGGTCAGGTCCGGCACCGCGATTCGCCGCACCGTCGCATTGCGAACTCCCATCGCGAAGGCCAGCAGCGCCACGACGAGATCTCCGGAAAACGCGTTGGCATGAACGCTGACAATCGCGGTGAACAGCGCGGCCAGTCCGGTCAGCAGTGCCTCGATTGAAAGCGCGGTGCCGAGATGGAGCCGGTGACGATCGGCGATCCTCGATGCGATCAGCCCCCCGACGCCCGACCCGATGAGGAACGCCACCAGCGAGACGACCGGGGAGACGACCGGTAATCCGCGAGTGCCCGCGATCCCGAACCCGAGCAGGACGACGTTTCCGGTCATGTTGGCCGTGAAGACGTGGCCCAGCCCGAGATAGCTCGTCGCGTCGATCAGCCCGGTGGTGAACGTGAGCGTGAACAGCGCCAGCGCGAGGGGATGCCTGACGCTGGCGGCCGCCTGGGCGGCGATGCTCGGCGGCGGGCTGGCGCTCACGCTGGCGCCCTCCACTACAGCGCGGTCAGCGTCGATGCCAGCTGTTCGAGCTGCTCGACGGCGTGCGGTGCGCTGTCCGCCACTGCCTGGATGGCCACGTGATCGGCGCCCGCGTCCAGATGCTCGCGGACCCGCTCGGCGATCGCATCGTCATCGCCCCAGGCCACAATCGCATCGACGAGCGCGTCACTGCCGCTGTTCTCGAAGTCACCATCGGCCCAGCCGAGTTCACGGAGATTGTTGAGGTAGTTGGGGAGCCGGAGGTAGATCGCCATGTGCTTGCGGGCCAGCCCGCGGGCCGCGGCAGGATCCGTTTCGAGGACAACCGCCTGCTCCGGCGCCAGCAGCGGATTGGGACCAAGAACCTCCCGCGCCCGCGCGGTATGGGCCGGCGGCACGAAATACGGATGCGCCCCGGCCGTCCGGTCGCGGGCCAGCTCGAGCATGCGAGGCCGCAGCGCGGCCAGGACCACCGGCGAAGGACTCTGGGGTGGGGCGGCACCGTACTGACGGCCGTCGATCGCGTCGAGGTACCGGCGCATCGCGCTCAGTGGCTTGGCGTAGTCATGGCCCCGCACCTGAACGGCGGGTGCATGGCTGACACCGAGACCGAGCACGAAGCGCTCGCCGTAGGCCTCGTTGAGCGTGTCGGCGCCGTTGATCGCCGCGATCGCGTCCCGCGCCCATATGTTGGCGATCCCGGTCGCCACGGACATGTGCTCGGTGGCGCCGAGAAGCAGTGCCGCGTGTGAGAGGGCCTCGCGGTTGCCGGGGCTCTCCCCGAACCAAGCCGCTCCGTATCCGAGCTGCTCGAGGCGGGCGACGGCGGCGCGTTCCTCGTCCGCCGGGATGAGGCCGATCGAGCCGAGCCACACCCCGACTCGGCCGACCCGCGTTCGAAGATCTCCCGAAGGCATCGCAGGCTCGAACCTAGCATCGGAGAACGTTGGGGTCACGGCAACGGGATACTGCTGACCCCACGAGCCGGAACGAAAGGACGTGACAGGCATGGAGTTCGAGCAGATCCGAGCTGAGATCGACGATCGCGTGCTCACCATCACCCTCAATCGCCCGGATCGGCTGAACGCCTGGACGCCGACGATGGGGCGCGAGCTGATCGAGGCATTGGATCGCGCCGATGCCGATGACGAGGTCCGTGCCGTGGTCATCACCGGTGCGGGACGCGGCTACTGCGCGGGGGCCGATCTGGCCGGCGGGGGTGACACCTTCGACTGGCGTGAGCGGGAGAACGTCGGCGCCGTTCCGCGCGATGGCGGCGGGCAGTTCACGCTTCGGGTGTTCGAGTGCACAAAGCCGGTCATCGCGGCGATCAACGGGCCGGCGGTGGGCGTCGGCGCGACGATGACGCTGCCGATGGACATCCGGCTGGCGTCCGAGGAGGCTCGGATCGGCTTCGTGTTCGCTCGCCGTGGGATCGTCCCCGAGGCGTGCTCGAGCTGGTTCCTGCCTCGCGTGGTGGGCATCAGCCGGGCGATGGAATGGGTGGCCAGCGGGCGCGTGTTCTCAGCGCAGGAGGCGCTCGAGGCTGGGCTCGTGCGCAGCATCCATCCCGCCGGCGAACTGCTGGACCACGCATACGGGTTGGCGCGCGAAATCGCCGACAACACCGCGCCGGTATCGGTGGCCCTGGCGCGACGGATGCTGTGGACGATGCTCGGCGCCAGCCATCCGATGCTGGCCCACCGGGCTGACTCACGGGGGATGTTCTCGCGCGGGCAATCCGCTGATGCGCGCGAGGGCGTGACCGCATTCCTCGAGAAGCGGGCGGCAGCGTTTCCGGATCGGGTCAGTGACGGCCTGCCCGAGGTGTTCCCGGGCTGGGAGCCGCCGCAGTTCGAATAGGCGGTCGGCCCCTAGGCCTCCGCCTCTTCGCTGTGCTCCGCCTGTGCACTGTGTTCATGACGGGGCACGCCGTCCCCGGCGAGTTCGTAGTAGTCCCCCGCCTGTGAGACGTACCAATGGCCCGCGACGCGCAGGCCGGTGGGTGCGTCCAGCGTGCCCGCGGCGATGCTGATCGTCGCGCGTTCCGGGGCGTCCCAGAACAAGCTCGAGCCGCACTCGGCGCAGAAACCACGCCTGGCGCGCGCATCACTGTCGGGGCTCTGGATCCAGCGAAGCCCACGCTGTTCGAGCACACCCAGGTCCTGCTTGCGCACTGCGGTCATCGCGCCGACGTGACCGTGCCACCGGCGGCACTCATCGCAGTGGCAGATCAGAACATCTCGTAGTGGGCCGCGGGTCTCGTATCGGACCGCTCCGCATAGGCATCGGCCGGTTGCCATCGATCACCTCAGGCTCGGGGGTTCAGGCACCCTGTGGTCTGGCGCGGGCGCCACGAGGTCCGGCAGTGTAGGTCCGTGGTGGCAGCTGGGCGGGGGTGGATTTGCGCGACTCGATGGGCCAGAATCAGCGGTCCATGGAGGGAGGAGCCATCGCTGCGGCAGGGCCGACAGTCCCGCTGGGGCCCGAGGATCGGGCGATCCTGGCCGTTGAGTGCGAGACGATCGCCGGGCATACCTGCAAGGTGATCAGATTGGGGCCGGGCGGCCCGAGCGCCGACGCGTTGCGCGAGCGAATATCCGAGCGCATCCATCTCACTCCGGCGCTCACCTGGAGGCTCGCCGGCAGCTCGCGGGCACCGGCCTGGGAGCCGGACCCACAGTTTGATCTGGCCAACCACGTGGTCGAGCATCGGCACCAGCGCCCCGTCAGCCGGGACGGGTTGCTGACTTGCGTGGCCCGCCTGTTCGAGCAGAGGCTGGATCGCACCCGTCCGCTCTGGCGGATGGACGTGATCGAGCTCGATGGTGACGAGCGCGCGCTGGTCTGGCGCTTGCATCATGCGTTGGCTGACGGGACCACTGCAGTCCGGTATTCCCGCGCCCTGCTCTGGGATGACCCTCCGGAGCAGAGGATGAGCCGCCAGCGGACCACCCAGCAGCACGCGGCCGACGAAGCTCGTCGCCGGCGCCACCTGGCGAGCTACCTGCGTCGCGAATTCAAACGCTCCCGCTCGGACTCTCCGTTCGACGGCCCGATCGGCACCGTGCGCGCGGTGGGCTTCGCCACGGTGCCTCTCGTGTCCGTTCACGACGCAGCCAAGGCGATCGATGGCGCCACGCTGAACGACGCCGTTCTGAGCATCATCTCCGGCTCGCTGCGTCACTGGGTGGACCTGCATCACGGCCGGATCGACTCGGTTCGAGTCAAGGTGCCCGTAAGCCTGCATCGCGAGGGCGACGCCGTGGCCAACCGAGACTCGTCCTTCTCACTCGGGCTGCCCCTCAGCGAGCCTGACCCGGTGGCTCGGCTACGGATCGTGCACGCCAGGACGAAGGCCCGCAAGTCTGCTCGCGACGCCGAGCGCCGCGAGGTTCTCCTGCACAGGATGTCCGACGTCTCACCTCGACTCGAACGGTTTGCCGTCCAGCTCGAGCGCAGCCCGCGCCGCTTCGCGCTCAACGTCTCCAACGTGCCGGGTCCGCCGCAGCAAGTGCACGTTATGTCGGCGGCCGTTCGCCACCTGCATTCGCTGGCTGAGATAAGCCGGCGCCACGCACTCCGTGTGGCGGTGATGTCGTTCGCAGATCAGCTCTGCTTTGGGTTCTGCGCCGACGGAGACCTGATACCGGACGTGCAGGCGGTGGCCAACCGTGTCGAGCCCGAGGCCAACGCGCTCCTGGGAGCAGTCAGCTATCGCTGACGTGGGTCCGCCACCGCCCGCTACCGCTCACGCGGGCCCGCCACCGGACTTCGATTCGAGACACAAGATCCCCGACGGCGAGCGATCCGCCGATCCCCAGCAGCGGGACCGCGGGCAACATGTAGCGCAGCCCGAAGCCGGCGGTCGCGGCAGCCCCGATCACCAGGGCGAGCCCAGCTCCCGCGAGGAGGAGCAGCTCCCTGCGCGCGCCGAGGCGGAGACAGAGAGCGGCGAGAGACGCGAGGGCGAACAGCGCCAGCACCGGGCGGGGTACGTGGATAAGCGCTCGGTAGGCCCGCACCAGGCTGGCGGGGGCACGCACGGCCGGGTGGACGGATGGGAGCACGCGCCGGCGATCAGGCTCGTTCTTCGGTTCCGCCGCGGCGCTCCGGGGCAGTGACGTGGCGCTGATGGCATCGTTGAACGGTGTCGCGCCGGGCGTGAAGTACCGCAGGACGTCCCCCCCGACGACAGTCGCGTACTTGAGGGGATGGTGCAGGAGGATGCGGTGCGCGAACGAGTCGAGGATTTTGTTGGCCGCCTCCTGGGTCTGGCGGGTTTGATGACCCCCATGGAAGAGCCTGGAGGCAGGTGAGGAGCCGTCCCAGATGTACCAGGTCGGCGAGCCCGGATGGCTCTGGCGCTGCGCGCTGGTCTCGCACAGCGGACGCTCGGCCGTCGTGATCCCGGCCCCCGAACAGTCCGCGAACGCCGCCACACGGCCGTACAGCGTCCAGCCGGAGGTCTCGGTGAGTCCGAACACCCCGAACCGCGCGTCGTACAGCGCTGCGTAGGCGAGCACCGGTAGCACCAACGCCGCCGTGAAGGCGGCGAACCGGCGCGTTCCGGCTCGCGTCCAGAGCAGATACACAAGGAAGAACGGTGCCGTGAACAGGGCCGCCTCGCGCTGGATCACTGCCGCTCCGAGCAGAAGCCCCGCGAACCCTGCCGCCTTGGCCGCCGGTGCGGCTCGGCCCCGGTCAAGCGCCCCAAGCCTGGGCCACACTACGAGCAGCGCCGCCACGAGCAGTGTGAGCGTGAAGAACGCCTCCGGCATCACGTACTGCTCGAGCGTGATCATGTATCCGTCGAGCAGGACCAGCGAGGCGGCGAGAAGAGCCAGGAGGCGCGAAAGTCGCGCCCGGACGAGCGCCGCGTAGACCAGCGTTCCCGTGATCAGACCGGCGAGGTGCTGAAGCGCGATCAGCTGCAGCAGGTTTCGCCCGGGCAGGGTGAGGAGATGGATCAGCACCGGGTAGCCGTTGGGCCGCAGGTAGGAGAACGACACCGGATGGCCGGTGAAGGCGGTGAACACATAGCCCCAGGAGTCGTTGAAGAACAAGGCCGGGGGATAGGCCACCATCGTGAGGACCCGAATCGCGACTCCAAGCGCGAGCAGCACGCAAAATGCCCGATGGGCAGCGGCCAGGGTCTTCACACGGTCCAGCACGGAAGCAGTCTATGGAGCGCGGGGACTGCCGCGGCAGCGCCGCCCGGGCCAGGAAGGCGTTTGCGTTAGCCCCAGCCCGCCATCAGCGGGACCGCGGTCCAGGCCTGGACGGGCGTCTGGCCGGGACGCGTGATTTCGAGCATCACGAGCGGAGCCGGAGTACCGCTTCCATCCCAGTACGCGCCCCGCTCGGTGGTGACGCCCAGCCGGCTCGTGATACCGGCGGGCTGGAGAAATCCCGCGAACTGGGTCCGCAGGCCGTGGCGTTTGTGACCGCTCCACATCTCGTTGTCGAGGGTGAACGACCGTCCGGCGATCGTCGCCGTGACGGTCAGTGCAGGCCGGCGCAGCCAGACGGTGAGGCCGATCCGATCACAGGCGATGAAGCTCGGAATGTGGCAGGCAACACCCATATACGGGCTCTGCGAGAACAGTGCGTTCGCGTCGAGCGCGAGCGATGGCAGGGTCGGAGCCGTACGGGCGCCGGCGGGTGGTGAGACTCCGTGGCCCGGGCCGAACGCAACGTAGGCTCCAGCGCCCAAGACCAGCAGCGCTGACAGAAGCCCTGCGCGCCGCCGTCGCTGACGGCGCCGGGCATCCCTGATCACGCCGGCCTCGATTTCGTCCGGGCTGACCGCCTCCAACGCGGGGGTGACGACTGCGCTCACGGCAGGGCCCGGATCATCTGGTCGACCTCAGCCTGCATAATGGTGCTAGACACGCTAGCACCAATTACTCCGCTCGGTCAAGTCCGCTGGGTCGCCAGGGCTGGACTACTGAGTTGGCACTCGTGGGAAGGATTGCCCCATTGCGGGGTCTTTGCTCATGACTCGCCCGACTTGGCGGGTCCCGAGAAATCACGAGTTGGGAGCAAGATGATGGCGAGTTTGAGGAAAGCGAGATTTCAAGCAGGCAGCATCGCAGCGCTGGTCGGCGTGGCGTTGGTGGTCTCCGCCTGTGGCAGCTCGAGCTCAAGCTCGAGTGCGCCCGCGCCCGCGTCTACCGCCACTAACGCCGCGGTCTCCAGCGCAGCCGGCGGTTCGAGCAAGGGTGTCTCCGTGAGCCTGGCCAAGGGCACCGATGGCACGTATCTCGCGGGCGCGTCGGGACGTGCCCTGTATCTGTGGGTTGCAGACTCGAACGGGAAATCGAGCTGCTCTGGGAGCTGCGCCAAGGCATGGCCTCCGCTGCTTACGAAGACTGCACCATTGGCCGCTCACGGCGTGCAGGCGGCTGATCTCGGCACGATCACCCGGTCCGACGGAACCAAGCAGGTGACCTACAAGGGTCATCCCCTGTACTACTTCGTCGAGGACTCGAGCAGCGGCATGACTCACGGCCAGGGCAGTGACAGTTTCGGTGCCAAGTGGTGGCTGGTCGCTCCATCGGGGTCGGCGATCAAGGCCGGCGGCTCCTCTGCGAGCGGCGCGTCGTCCAGCAGCTCGTCTGGTAGCTCTGGCGGCGGCAGCAGCTGGGGCTAAGGCTCCGTAGCGCCCGTGCCAAGGCAGTCTGCAGGTGCCCGTCGCAAGGCGGGCATCTTTGCCTTTAAGGGCCGTCATGGCGGCGGCGCGGTCAACCGCGCGGGGTCGGTGAGGTCGAGCCGGCCGATTGGATTCTGGGCCTTTACAGGAGTCGCGATCGCGTCATTCGGCGGGCCGCTGGCGCTCGCCGCGCTGAACGTCCCGGGCCTGGTGGCCGATGCCGGCGACTCGGCCGGTCTGGCGGCTATCGCCTCGGTTGTCGTGTTCGCGATCCCGTTGCTCATCTGGCTGCGTTACGCGCAGCACGTAAACAGCTCCGGCGGGTTGTTTGCATTCGTCGAGGCGGCAGCCGGACGTCGGGTGGCGCTCGTGCAGGCGGCGGTGTGGATCTTCAGCTATCTGCTGTATGTGCTCTACACGACGGTCCAGATCGTCTATGACCTGCTCCCGGACGTCATTCCGGGCGAGCGCCATTATCAGACGCTGCTGGCGCTCCTGATCCCGATTGCGATCGCCAGCGTGATGATCGCGGGTCGAGCCACGGCGTTGCTGGTCATCGGTTTGATGGCGGCCGGGCAGGTCGTCCTCGGCGGCATCCTCGATGGCGTAACGCTGGCGCACGTCTCAACACCCGTCTCGACGTTCGGCACGAGCGCGCCGCTCGGCTCGCTGACCAAGGCGACCGCTCAGACGTCACTGCTCTACGTCTGTGGCAGCCTGCCTCTATTCCTGGGCGGCGAGCTGGCTCAGCCGGCGCGTACGATGGCACGCGGCCTGTGCGCCGCGTTTGCGCTCACCGGAATCGTGGTGGTTCTCGCCGTGGCGCCCCTGGCGGCCTCGCCGGGGCTCCTGAACACGGAGGTGCCGGGCGTGAACCTTGTTCAGCAGTTCGCCGGCCGCGGGCTAGCACAAGCGATCGGGATCGGGGTCGGTGTCAGCATCGCCGGGGTGATCCTGTGCGAATACCTGGCCCTGACGCGGCTCATCAGTGCGATCAGCGCCTGGAGGATGCGGCCCATCACGATCGGGATCGGCGCTCTGTTGGTGCTGATCGCGCCGTTTACGCTGATCGATCCCGAGGGGTTCTACAACACACTGGCGCAGCCATCCTTGATCGCCCTGTGGGTGAGCCAGCTGATCGTGTTCCTGGTCTTCCCGTTCTTCGCCCGCAAGCACAACCAGCGGGCACTGCCCGCGTGGACACTTGCCGTGGCGGCCAGCGCTCTCGCCGTCTACGGGCTGTGGACCGGCCTGCAGGGGGGAGGCAGCTGAGCACCGGGTATCAGGTCACGGCCGTCGGCGCATCAGAGCAAGGTCACAGCCGCTGGCGCGTCAGAGCGGCGGTATCCATCTGTCGCCGATCCACATGCCCTCGGCACCGGTCCGGTGCTCGGCCAGGGGGTGCTCGTGTGCCCCGTAGACACGCAGGTCAGTGATCCCATTGGGCCCCTGGCGCACGATGAAGACACGTGGCAGCGATTTGAGCTGGAACCAGTCTCGAAGCTCGTAATCAGCCTCGACCTCGGCGATCCAGACATCATCCTGGTGCCACTGCGCGCTGATCCGATGTGCCATCGACCGCACCCCGGACAGGAAAGCTACAAACAGGTCGCTGATCGCCTGGGTACCCTCGGCGCGGTGTCCGTCGGCGATCAGCAGCCGGGCGTCGGGCGCCAGGGAGGCGATTACAGCCTCGAGGTCGAGTGCGTCAAAAGCCTGGAGCAGTTGCTCGATTGGTGACTCGCCGGCCACGTGTCACCCCCTGTCACTTACTGGAGGTAACGCTCGACCGTGTCAGCGTCCCGGACCTGGGCGTCGCCCGGATCCTGTCCCGCCTCTCGGCGCGCTCGGCGTTGGCGCAGGAGATCCCAGCACCGGTCCAGCTCGACCGAGATCTGCTCGAGGCGCTGGCGATCGTCCGGGAGCCCCTCGCCTCTGTGGGCGTCGGTCTCCTCCTGGCTCAGGAGTGCCTGCTCCTCCTTGACCAGCGATTCGATCCGACCCAGGAGCGGTGCGTCATCCATCACACCGGACACTAACCGATGCGTCTACCCAGGGGTAACCGATGCGTCTACCCCGCGGGGCGATCTTGCCCCGTCCCGGCACGCCCTCAGGCGGTTTCCAGGGGTCCGTCCCGCCTCGCCCGCGCGCGGCTGAGCATGCCTGCCAGCGCCGATGCGAAGCCCACAATCAGAAGTATGAGCCCGGTCATGAGGGAGTAGGCCAGCCCGATCACGCCGAGGACGGCGAAAACGACAGCCGTGATGAAGTACGGCTTCCACGAATTGTTCATACGTACGTGTGTACCCGGTGACGGGCGACGGCAGGTCCTGAGTGGACGAATGAACTACGGACCGCATGCCAGTCGATTCTCGTGGCGGTAGAGTCGGACCGTGCCCGTAAGGCGCGGAATCTTCCTCCCGCCGTTCGACGAACTGGTGGATCCGCGCCTGCTCAGCGAGCTCGCCCAGCGCGCTGAATCGCGGGGGTGGGATGGTTTCTTTCTCTGGGACCACGTCGCCTACCGGCCTCCGGTCGAGGCCATCTCCGATCCATGGGTGGCGCTGGCAGCGATCGCTTGCGCGACCGAGACGTTGCGCCTCGGTCCGATGGTCACGCCACTGTCGCGCCGACGGGTGCACAAGCTGGCGCGGGAAACGGTGACCCTGGATCGACTTTCCGGTGGACGGCTGATCCTCGGGGTCGGGCTGGGCAGTGACCGGACCGGCGAGCTCGAGCCCTTTGGCGAGGTGGTGGACTCGCGTGAGCGAGCGCAGCGCCTGGACGACGGGCTGGCCAAGCTGGCCGCCTACTGGGGCGGTGAGCTGCTGCCACCGCCATTGCAGACGCCCCGGATACCGATCTGGGTGGCTGGGCGCTGGCCCAACCGGCGGCCCTTGCGGCGGGCGGCGCGCTGGGACGGCCTGTTCCCGATCGAGCTACCCGACCCGGACGCACTGGCCATATTCGTGGATGAGATCCGGGAGCTGCGCGGCGGCGACCTGACCGGGTTCGACTTCGTCGCCGAGATCCCAGCCGGCGGAGACGTGGCGCCCTGGGAGCGCGCCGGGGCGACCTGGGTCCTCACGAGCTTCCCGATCCGCTCGGGCGAGGCTGAGGTGCGCCACGCCATCGAGGGCGGTCCGGGGCAGAGCCGGTGATGTGGCGTCATCGAGGGCCTGGCCGCGCGAACGACTCCCGGGCAGCGTCGGCCCGCGCCTTGGCGTCGCAGCCGTCGAGGTGATCGTTCACGAGCCCCATGGCCTGCATGAACGCATACACCGTTGTCGGCCCCACGAACCGCCAGCCTCGTGCCTTCAGATCCTTGGCCAGCGCCTTGGAGTCGGCTGTCCACGTGAGCTCCGCCAAAGCGGCTCGGTCGAGTCCGCCGGTCCGCCGCTCGGGCTCGAAGCGCCAGACGTAAGCGGCCAGCGACGCTTCGGAACGAGTCAGCTCCACGGCTTGGTGGGCGTTGTTGATCACGGCCTCGATCTTCCCGCGGTGGCGAACGATTCCGGCATCGCCTAGCAGGCGGGCGACGTCGCGGTCATCGAACGAGGCCACCCGGTGGAAATCGAAGCCGGCGAACGCGCTCCGGAACGCCTCGCGCTTGCGCAGGATGGTGAGCCAGGAAAGGCCGGCCTGGAACCCCTCGAGGCTCAGCTTTTCAAACAGGCGCACGTCATCGGACACGGGGAAGCCCCACTCGTCGTCGTGATACGCGCGGTACTCGGGAGCTGAGTCCGCCCACCAGCAGCGAGCAACTCCGTCCTCGCCGGTGAGCACCCCGGCTTCGGTCACGCCCGCGGGACCGCGTTGGTCAGCCCGAGCATCACATGTACCGGCAGCTCGTCAGGCGTTTCGCCGTCCGCGATCAGCTCGCGTATCCGGGCCAGCGCGGCGGCCCGCTCGGCGGCGGGCATGGCGGCCACCCAGCTGATTGTCTCCAGATAGTCCACGACGCGATCCGGGTCGGCCGGGTGCCAGCTCGTGACCTGGATCTCTCGTGGCGTCGTCCAGTCGCCGGCGGCGCGGACGGCGTCCTGCCACGGCGGCCCGTCGGCACCCGGGTGCTCGGGGCGTAGGCCGGCGAGCAGACTCCCGACCTCGTGCGCCCATGACGCGCCGCTCCAATCGGGACCGGGTGACACCACCGCGAGGCCGCCCTGGGGACGCAACACCCGGTGGATCTCGGCCAGCGCCACCGGCTGATCGAACCAGTGAAAGGCTGAGGCGACAGTTACCGCGTCTACGGACGCGTCAGGGAGGGGGATGGCTTCGGCGAGCCCTTCGCGCACCCGCTCACTGCCCACGCGAGCAGCCAGCACAGCTCTCAGCTCGGCCTGCGGCTCGACCGCCACCACATCGAATCCCGCCTGCAGGAGCGTTCGGGTCAGCTTGCCCGTGCCGGCCGCCAGATCGAGCACGGTGGCGCCGGCGCGGAGCCCCAGCTCGGCGGCGAGCGCCCCGGCTACGGCCGGCGCATAGTCAGGCCGGCCGCGCTCGTACGCCTCCGACACCCCAGCGAACTGCTCAGCGAGAGGGTGGAGCGACATGCCTCCCAGCCTAGTTGGCCGGCCGGCGAGACCCGTTAGGGTTGCGCGGTGCGCCTAGCATCCAAAGCGGGATGGCTTGTCGGTGTTGCGCTGGCTGTCGCAGCGGCCGTGGTCATCTCGACGGGAGCATCGGCGGCAGGCGCGATTAACCTGGCCGGAACCTGGCAGTGCTGCGGCTCGGGCGGAGCCGGGCCCCAGGTGTGGACGATCACCTCGAACGGATCCAAGCTCGGCGGCCACGGCGACTACCCCACCGGAGGCCAGTTCGCCATCATTACTGGCTCGGTCACCGGTAACAACGTCAAGGTCGTGACCACATACACCGGTGTGAGCTACGTAGCCACCTTCGTCGGCACCGTGGCCAGCGGGGGGAACACGATGTCCGGCACCTGGACCGGACCGGGCGGGTCTGGTGGGACGTGGTCTGCGACACGATCAGGACCGGCGCCGCCCCCGCCGCCGGTTCTGGGCAAGAAGGTCGACGTGGCGCCGGTCTCGGGCGTGGTGCTGATCAAACTGAAGGGTCAGAAAACCTTCACCCGGTTGAAGGTCGGTGACCAGGTGCCAGTTGGCAGCACGCTCGACGCCACGCATGGCGTGGTCAAGTTGACGGCGGCAAAGGATCGCCAGGGCCATACGACGACGGGTCGTTTCTACGCCGGTGTGTTCGGTGTCGGCCAGGCCCACACGGCCGCGGCCGAGTTGACCGTCCTGACACTGGCGGGGCCCAAACCGAGCGGGTGCACGACGCACTCGGTCCGCTCGGCCACCGTCGCCCGGCGGCGCCGGCACCGCAAGCGGAGTCTGTGGGGCAGCTCGAGCAAGGGAAACTTCAGGACCGTCGGTTCCTATGCCTCGGCCACCGAGCGGGGTACGAAATGGCTCACCCAGGACACCTGCTCGGGGACGCTGATCCACGTCACCCAGGGAGCGGTGTCGGTGGCTGACTTCCCACACCACCGCACGCTCCTGGTGCACGCCCCGCACAGCTTCCTCGCCCATCCCGGCGCCGGGGGATAGGCGCCGGCACTATGGCGCTTGGCGCTACCCGCGCGTGCCGGCGTGGCGCGCGGTTGATCGCCGCCGGGGACGGCGGCTCGAAGGCGCTCCGGGTCGCGGCGGTTGGCTGTGAGCCCCTCCGTGTCGCGGGCCCGGACTGCGGGGTCCGTGGCGATGCTCGCTTGTGGGCAGGCCGTGCTCGAGTCCGAGCTGGTTGGCCATACGCCCCACGTCACGCTGCTCCTCGGGAGCGACGAGTGTGATTCCGATGCCCGTACGGCCGGCACGTCCGGTACGGCCGATGCGATGCACGTAGGTCTCGCTGTCGGCGGGCGGGTCGAAGTTGATCACGTGAGAGATGCCCTCCACGTCGATCCCGCGGGCCGCGACATCGGTGGCGACGAGCGTGTCAACGGATCCGGACTCGAATCGTGCGAGCGCCTGCTCGCGCTGACGTTGTGACTTGTTGCCGTGCATGGCCAAGGCGTGGACTCCCTTGGCTCCTAGGCGTTTGACCAGCCGGTCGGCGCCGTGCTTGGTGCGCACGAAGACCAGCGCCAGGTCACGCTCGTGGCTGAGCTCGTGAACCAGGGCCTCGACCCGGCGAGCCGGAGAGACCTCGACAAATCGGTGCTCGATCTCGGCCGCGGCGCGGCGCTCTGCCGCCCCGTGCTGATGCACCACCGGGTCCTGCGCGTATCGCTTGGCCACCTGTCCGGCCTCGCCATCGAGCGTCGCGGAGAAGAACAGCGTCTGGCGGTTCTGCGGGCAGGCGGCGGCGATGCGGTCGATGGCGGGACGAAAGCCCATGTCGAGCATCCGGTCCGCCTCGTCAAAGACGAGCATCCGAACCGTGTCGAGCCGGAAGGCCTTTCGGGCCAGCAGGTCTTCGAGTCGGCCCGGGGTGGCCACCAAGATGTGTGCCAGAGCGGCGTCCTTGGCCTGCTTGACCAAGCCGACCCCGCCGTAGACCGCGGCCACGCGAAGGGCGCGGGCGTGGGCGATCCCACGAATGTCCTCGACGATCTGGGTCGCGAGCTCTCGCGTTGGCGCCAGGACAAGCGCCGCCGGCCGCGGATCTTCAGCCCTGATCCGCTCGACCAGAGGGATACCGAAGGCCAGGGTCTTGCCCGACCCGGTGGGGGACTTGGCGATCACGTCGCGTCCGGCGATGGCATCGCCGATCACGTGGCGCTGGATCGCGAATGGCTGAGTTATCCCCAGCCTGGAGAGAGAGCTGATCACGGTGTCGGAGACACCGAGCGCAGCGAAAGATTCTGTTGACATGCACAACTCCTGGCGGCGCCGAAGGGCCGCGGACGATTCGGGAGGCTATGGCCGACCCGAACCGCTCCGTGGCGGGACCCAAGCAAGCTGCCTCGCGGCCGACGGCGTCGGCCACTGCAATCGAACCTAGCAGGTCATGTGGGTCCGGCTCCTCACAGATCACGCCGGCGCAAGGCTTCTCTCACGGCGCAGGTGCCCGAATGTGACAAGCCGGCCCGTCCGCTCGTCCCATAGCTTGAACTTCACGGCTTGGAGGCCGTCCCAGAGCGAGAGCGTCGGCACGCTGTGGAACATCGGGTTGGAATCGTGCGCGCGCTGCAGGTTGTAATTGGGGATGCGGGCGTTGAGATGGTGCACATGGTGCAGGCCGATATTTCCGGTGAAGAACTGCAGCGGCTGGGGCAGCTTCAGGTACGAGCTGCCGCGCAGGGCCGCGTCGGCGTAGTCCCAATTCTCGCCGTTCTGCCAGTACGCGTCCTCGAATTGGTGTTGGACGTAGAAGAGCCAGATCCCGGTTGAACCGGCGAGCATCGCCGCCGGGGCCCACACGATGAGAAAGTCCTGCCAGCCGATCAGCGCGCAAATGGCCACAACCACGGCCAACAGGACAGCGTCGGTGGCGAGCACGCTGTTGCGCATCCGCGGCCGCGCCTCGCGGGCGACGATGCGGGGTCCCACGATCATCGCGAACACCGGGCCCAGGCCGAACATGACCAGGGGGTTACGGATCAGGCGATAGGCCAACCGGCCTCGCCACGGGCGGGACCGATACTCGGTGACCGTGAGGGTGATGACGTCGCCCACGCCACGGCGATCGAGGTCCCCGGAGCTGGCGTGATGCACGGCGTGATCGTGGCGCCAGCGCAGGAACGGTGCGAGCACGAACAGTCCCAAGAAGGCTCCCACGCGGGCATTGGCCTGTCGGGACGGCAGCAGGGACCCGTGCGCACAGTCATGGAACGCGATAAACGTCCGGACCAGGAATCCGGCGGTCGGAAGTACGAGGAGCAAGGTCAGCCAGAACGAATCGCCCAGCGTCAGGTAACTCACGACCGACAGCGCCAGGTAGGGCACGACTGAGGTTGCGACCTCGATCAGACCACGGCCGAGACGGGGTTGGGCGTAACACGAAAGGGCCTCCTGCCAGGAGGCACGATTCGACGACGACATGTAGGCGGCTCCGATGATCGGGGTTGGTTGATGATGAAACACCCCCTCGCGTCCACGGCCGGGGCCGTCGCGTGCGCGAGAACGGTGGATGACGCTAGCCCGGCGGTTTAGTCAAATCCCGCCTACAGGGCTCGTCCGCGCGGCAGGCTATCCGAGAAGACGGACTGGCGTGTCAATTCTTAGCGGATCCTCAGCGTTCTACGAAGTAGGACCCGGTGCCCTGTGCGGCGGAGAAGAACCGGCTGGTGACGGTCTTCTTGCGGGTAAAGAAGTCCACAGCATCGGTGCCGTGCGCGTGAAGATCACCCAGGAACGAGTCCTTCCAGCCTGAGAACGGGAAGAAGGCCACCGGCGCGGCCACGCCGATGTTGACGCCGATCATGCCGGCCTGAACTTCGTGCCGGTAGCGCCGGACGGCGGCCCCGGACTCGGTGAAAATCGAGGTGCCGTTGCCGAAGCGGCTCTGGTTCACGATCTCGATCGCCTCGTCGAGGGTGGAGGCCCGGATAACGCACAGGACGGGTCCGAACACCTCCTCCTGGGCGATGTCCATATCGGGCGTGACCGCATCCAGGATGGTTGGACCGACGTAGGCGCCGTTGGCATCGGCGCCATCGGGCGCGCGCCCATCGACCGCCAGCTGCGCTCCGGCCGCGATCCCGCGCTGCACCCAATCTCGGATCCGGTCACGGGCGGCCGCGGAGATCACCGGGCCGACGTCCGAGCGTTCGTCGCTGCCGTCACCGACGCGCAGGGCTCGGGTCGCGTCACCGAGCGGTCCCATCAGCTGCTCGTGGGCATCGCCGACCGTGACCACCACCGAGCCGGCCATGCAGCGCTGACCGGCGGCCCCGAACGCCGAGCCGAGGATCCCTTCGACCGTGTTCTCGATCACGGCGTCGGGCATCACCACCATGTGGTTCTTGGCGCCCCCCAGCGCCTGCACGCGCTTGCCGGCCTGGGCGGCGCGCTCATAGACCAAGCGGGCTACCGGCGCCGAGCCCACGAACGACACGGCGTCGATTCCCGGGTGGTCAAGGATCGCCTCCACCACTTCGCGCCCTCCGTTGACCAGGTTGACCACACCATCGGGCAGACCGAGAGCGTCGAGTTCCTCGAAGGCGATCTGCTGGGTCAACGGCACCTGCTCGGACGGTTTCAGGACGAAAGTATTGCCACAGGCAATCGCGAAGGGGAGAAACCAGAACGGCACCATGGCGGGAAAGTTGAACGGCACGATTGCCGCGCACACCCCCACCGGCTGGCGGAAGGTCTCGGCGTCGATGCCGCGGGATACGTCCTCGAGCACCCGGCCCTGCATGGTCGTCGGGATCGCGCAGGCCGCCTCGACCATCTCGATCATGCGGCCCACCTCGGCCCGGGCATCGCCGATCGTCTTGCCCATCTCGGTGGTCACCGAGTGCGCCAGGTCCTCCGTTCGCGCTACCAGCCGCTGGCGGAGCTCGAACAGCTTCCGGGCGCGGGCGATCGTGGATACGTCTCGCCACACCGGTAGCGCCCCACGAGCGGCGGCCACGGCACCGTCGAGATCGGCGGCGCCCGAGAGCGGGACGCGGGCCAGCACCGCTCCTGTGGCCGGGTTGGTGACATCGAGCTCCCCGGAGGCGGCGACGGCCGGCGCCCAGCGGCCGGCGACGTAGTTTTCGAGCAGACGAGTAGATGTCACGGTCATGGCGCGCTCACTTCTGCTGGTTGACCCAGCCCAGGATTGCCCGCGAGTGGGTCAACACGGTCCCGTCGGGCAATTTCAGGGTCGGGAGCTTCTCGGCGCCCGTCGCCGCTCGGAGCTCGTCACGGGAGCCCTTGCGCAGGAACGGGATCGGATTGCCGTGGGCTGCGATCACCTTGTCGTATTCGATTCCCGCCGCATGCATCGCCTCCTGGACGCGGCGACACGGATGAATGCTGGGGCCGCCTTCGTCGCCGTGACATACGTAGAGGGTGGGGAGCTCGGCCATCGTATCCTCCAGTCTTCGGGTCCTATGTGAGCGCCGGGGCTTCGGGGAGCCTGGCCAAAGCGGCTTCCATGTCAGCCTCCGAGAACTCGGGGTCGTCGAGTTGGCCGGCCAGATAGGCGTCATAGGCGCTGAGGTCGAAATGGCCATGACCGCAGAGTCCGAACAGGATCACGCGCGACTCGCCGGCTTCACGGGCCGCCAGCGCCTCGTCGATGACCGCTTTGATCGCGTGTGCCGGTTCGGGCGCCGGAATGATCCCCTCGGAGCGAGCGAAGCGAACGGCGGCCTCGAAGGTCTCGTTCTGGCGATATGCCCGGGGGTCGACCAGGCCGGCCTTGACGAGGCCGCAGAGCAGCGGTGAATCGCCGTGATAACGCAGGCCGCCGGCGTGGACCGGAGGCGGGACGAAGTCATGTCCCAGCGTGTACATGGGCATCAGCGGCGTGAGACCGACCGTATCCCCGAAGTCGTACGCATATATGCCCCGGGTCAGCGTCGGGCAGGCCGCCGGCTCAGCGGCTATGAACCGGGTCTTGGCGTCCCCGCTCATGACGCGGCGCAGGAAGGGAAAGGTCAGACCGCCGAAGTTCGAGCCACCGCCGACGCAGGCGATCACCGTGTCGGGGTATTCACCCGCCATCTCCATCTGCGCCAGCGCCTCCTGGCCGATGACGGTCTGATGGAGCAGCACGTGGTTGAGCACCGAGCCGAGGGAGTAGTTCGTGTCCTCGTTCTGCGCCGCCACCTCGACCGCCTCGGAGATGGCGATGCCCAGTGACCCGGTGGTGTGCTCGCTCTGGGCCCGACCGGCCTCGGTCAGATCGGACGGCGAGCGGTGGACCGTGGCGCCCCAGGTCTGCATCATCGAGCGGCGATACGGCTTCTGGTCATAGCTCGAGCCCACCATCCACACCTCGCACTCGAGACCGAACAGCTGGCAGGCGAAGGCCAGCGACGATCCCCACTGCCCGGCGCCCGTCTCGGTGGTCAGCTTGCGGATTCCGGCGGCGGCGTTCTCGTACGCCTGGGCCACGGCCGTGTTGGGCTTGTGCGAGCCGGCGGGGGAGACTCCCTCGTACTTGTAGTAGATGTGAGCCGGGGTATCGAGCTCGCGCTCGAGACGGTGAGCTCGGAACAACGGCGTCGGGCGCCAGAGTTTGTAAGCGTCACGGACCGGCTCGGGGATCTCGATCTCCGGCTCGGAGGACACCTCCTGCAGGATCAGCGCCATCGGAAACAACGGCGCTAGATCATCGGGGCCGGCGGGCTCCTTGGTTCCGGGATGCAACGGCGGCAGGGCGTCGCCGCCGACCTCGGCCATCAGGTTGACCCAGTGCGTCGGGATGTCCTGCTCTCCGAGGAGGAACTTGACCCGGTCGCTCATACGCTCTCCTTCGCTCGCCGCAGTGGCGCGATTCTATGCCGCGTTCAATGCCTCAGCTACGTCCGCGGTTCAGCCTGGCCCGGCGGCCGGTGATTTGCCACGGCCCGGGAGTGTGATCGAGCGCCAGATTGACAATCCAGACGATGATCGTCGCCTTGACCAGGGTCCAGAAGCCGTAGATGTGAAAGCCCCCGACGATGTCCTTCGTGAGCACAAGCATGAGCAACGAGACGAAGAACCAGGCGATTCCGAACGTGAGGATGGCGAGCGGAATCGTCGCCACCCTGAGCAACGGCTTGAGCAGCGTGTTGAGCACTCCGAACACCGCTGCCGCGGCCAGGAGACTGCCCGCGCTGTTCACATCCACTCCGCGTAGGAGCCCGGCCACGACGGCGAGCACGAGCGCATTGGTCAGCCACGAGATGGCGAGGCGGACGGTCAGCGGGGGCCCCGAGTGACGCTCATCGACGTTGGCCATGATCAGAAGCTAGCGCGACGTAAAGCCCAGGATCAGCTGTGCCGTCTCGGCGGGGACGTCGAGCTGGGGCGCGTGCCCGATGCCCTCGAGCTCGACCCAGTCCGCGTTCGGCAGCCAGTCCTGCTTGTACCGCTCGGCAGCTGCGGGCCAGAACAGGATCTTGTCCGCCGTGCCCCAGATCACCCGGACCGGGCACTTGATGCGCTCCGCGTCGATGCTCCAGCCTTCCCGGAGAGCCAGATCGAGGAGGGCCGGGAGTCCGCTGCACTCGGCGGCTCCGCGGATCTGATGCGCCAGGAGGTCGGCCGGGATGTGCTCGAAGTTGGTCGTCGTCGACGCGCTCGCGCGGCGGCGGCCCTCCGGCGTGGAGACGATCTCGTCGGCGTACGGAGCGGCGGCCTGCACCATCTCCTGCAGCTCGGAGAAGTAGCCGAGGGTCTCGGTGAATGTCGTGTCGCCCTCCGCCCATCCGCCTCCCGGCGCCAGCGCGACGACGGCTCTAGCCCGACCGCGCGCAGCGAGCTGCAGCGCGACGTAGCCTCCGAGCGAGTTACCGACGATGTAGGCGGTCTCGAACCCGGCCTCGTCCATCGCCTGCTCGACGGCGTCGGCCAGTCCACCGTCATGGACCTCGCCATTCAGCGGCGGTCCACCGGCGTGGCCAGCCAGGGTTACGGCGAGGACGTCGTGCTGGCGCTCCAGGGCTGGAAGAACCAGCTCCCAGGTGCGCCACGTGTCGACCAGGCCGTGCAGGCAGACCATTGGCGTTCCGGAGCCGCCCCGGTGTAGCGGCGTAAACGCGGAGCTCACGCCGGGCACGGTACCGGCCGCGGCCGCATTAGGCTGAGCGATCTCGTGCTGCGCGAAGCCACCACCGACCTGGCGATGCTGGAGCGTCTGGTGCAACCAGTGGGCAAGGTCATCCTCGACGTCGGCTGCGGCGGCGGCACGCTCGTGCGAGCACTGGCGAAGCGAGGCGCACATCCCACGGGTCTCGAGATCTCCGCCAAGCAGCTCGCACCCGCGCTCGCCCACGACGAGCAGCACCGGGCCCGCTACGTCGTGGGACGGGCGCAGGCGCTGCCATTCGCCGACGGCTCGTTCGACGCGGTCGTGTTCATGCGCGCGCTTCACCATGTCCCCCCGGCTGATCTGGCTCGAGCCCTGACCGAGGCTCGCCGAGTTCTGCGCCCCGAGGGGTGTGTCTACGTGGTCGAACCGCTGGCCGAGGGCAGCTACTTCGAGCTCCTGAGCTTGGTGGAAGACGAGCGGGAGGCGCGGGCGGCAGCCCAGCGGGCGCTGGAGGACAGTGGGGCATCCGACCTCGAGCGGGCCACGACTGTCGAGTACGAGGTTCGGTTCCGGATCGCCGACCTGGTGGTCCTCAGAGCCCGGGCGGTGAGCGTGGATCCAGCCCGAGCCGGGGTGTTCGACGCCCGCCAGGCCGAGCTGGGCGAGGCCTTCGCCCGGTTGGGCGAGGCGGACGGGGACAGCGGTGGACGATGGTTCCTCCAGCCGATGCGCGCCGACGTCCTCCGGGCCAGCAACCCGGCCTGAGCTCAGGCGGCGGCGGGCAGGCGGATCAGATCCGGCTCGGTCCAGCTCTGGCGAGCTCCGGCGTTGCCGAGCAACTCCGGGCTGTAGTGGCGCTCGAGCAGGTGGCGGTCAAGCAGCTCCGGATTTCCGGCGATGAACTCGTCAAATGAACCCGCGGTGCCGTGGCGCCGGTGCACGGCGACGAGCTGAACCCAGGACCGGGTCATGGTGTCGTGATAGCGATCGGGCATCCCATGCATCGTCGCGACGTGGCGAATCGCCGAGGCCATTCCCGTCTGCGCCGCGGTGAGCGTGCCACGGCCGAGGAGGGTGTAGGCGAGCTCAAGGTGTTCGCGATGGCCAAAGCCACCCCGGGACCTGATCACATCCTCCACCGCCCGGATCTCGTCACCGCCGCTCATGGGCTTGATTTTACGCCCGCACCGCTGAGGGCTCAAACCTGGTGCGCGGAGACCCAGGCCACCGATCCGGCATCGACCGGGAGAGCCACGCCGGTGACGAACGACGCTTCCGCCGAGCACAGCCACACGACCGCGGCCGCCACTTCGGCCGGATCACCGAAGCGGCTCATCGCCTGCGGCGCGAGGATCTCCTGCTGGCGCTCGGGCGACTGATCGGACATCAGCGGGGTCATGATCGCGCCGGGGCAGACGGCGTTGACACGGATGCCGTCCTGGGCGTACTCGACCGCCGCATTCTTGGTCAAGCCGAGGATCCCGTGCTTGCTCGCCGTGTAGGCGCTCAGCATCGTCACGGCTCGGAGCCCGGCATTCGAGGAGGTGTTCACGATCGCGCCGCGGCTCGGTGGGTCGTTGTCGAGCATCTGCCGGATCTGATGCTTGAGCCCGAGGAAGGTGCCGCGGAGATTGACCGCGATCACACGGTCAAAGTCCTCGTCGGCGGTCTCGTGCAGCAACCGGTGGACGCCGATGCCGGCATTGTTGTGGGCGAAGTCGAGTTGCCCGAAGCGCGCTACCACGTGCGCCACCAGCGCCTCGTTGTCAGCTGCGCTCGAGACATCACAGGCGAAATACTCGGCCTGCCCGCCGTCAGCGGTGATCTCGGCGACGGTCTCCTCGGCGCCCGCGGCTGAGCTCGGCAGGTCAGCCACGATCACCGCTGCGCCTTCACGCGCGAAGCGCAGCGCACAGGCCCGCCCAATGCCGCTGGCGGCTCCCGTCACCAGTCCCGCCTTGCCCTCCATCAGACCGCCCATGGCGCCAACCTTATCCTCCACGGGTGAGAAGGCATGCGAGCGATCACTGAGCTTCCCACCGACGCGCTGGAGCGAGCCGGGTTGCCGCCCGGGGAGATCCACGACTGGTCGCTGTCGGCTCCCGGCGGCCTCGAGTCGTTCGATGCGGCAGCTGCGGCGCTGTCCGGCTTTCTGGCCCGGGGCGCCGAGCTCGGCCGCCGCCTGCCGGCGGCTGCGGATCGCTCGGATGTCGAGCAGGCCGCGGCGGGCGCCCTGGGGGCGGTGCTGGCCGCCGCGCGAACAGTTTTTCTCGAGGCTCACGCCGCCGAGCTCTACGAACGGCTCACCGCTGGGTGCTCGAAGCCGATCCGGCTCGAGCGGCTCGTCGACGAGGCGGCCGGGCTGATCCCCGGACTCGTCCCGAGCCCGGCGGAGATGGACGCCGAGCGGAAGCTCCCGCTGTCTGAGAAGCAGGGCGTCGAGTTGGCTCAGGGCCTGCTGGTCGAGCACGTGCTCGCCCTGCCGCGCGCTGGGCGGCATCTGATCGAGTCAATGCTCGCTCCAACGCCTGCAGCGCTCGAGATGCTGCCTGAATACCTCGCCTCCGGGGTGGGGGACTTCGGCGCTGCGCGCGTCACCCGACAGGGGCGGGCGGCGGTGCTCGAGCTGAGCAACCAGCGGCATCTGAACGCCGAGGACGAAGCGACGCTGGGCCCCACGGAAGCGGCCGTCGACCTCGTCCTGCTCGACCCCGATACCGACGTCGGCGTGTTCCGTGGCGCCGTCGTCGAACACCCACGGTATGCGGGCGAGCGGATCTTCGGAGCCGGCATCAACCTCACCCACCTGTACCGGGGCCGGATCGACTTTCTGTTCTACCTCATACGCGACCTGGGCTACGTGAGCAAGATCTATCGCGGCCTGATCACCGAGGACGGCCCATCGGAGAAGCTGTGGATCGCGGCCGTCGAGCGGTATGCGATCGGGGGTGGGTGCCAGCTGCTGCACGTCGTCGATCACGTCGTGGCGACGCGGGGTTCCCGGCTGTATCTCCCGGCTCGGAAGGAGGGCATCATTCCCGGCGCCTCGAATCTCCGGCTTCCAAGGTCGGTAGGGGACCGAGCCGCGCGCCAGGCGATCTTCTCCGGCCGTGAGTGGATCGCGGGCGAGGCCGATGCCGATCTGCTCATCGACGAGGTGATCGAGCCGGGAGGGATGGACGCGGCGATCGCCTCGCGCGTGGAGGAGCTGACCAGCTCCGGCTTGGTCAACGCGGCCGCCAATCGGCGGGTGCTGCGGGTCGGGCAGGAGCCGCTGGATCTGTTCCGCGAATACATGGCCGCCTACGCACGCGAGCAGGCTTACTGCCACCTCAGCCCGGCCCTCGTCCGCAACCTCGAGCGTCACTGGGATGCCGCGCGCCGCGCCGACTGAGCCCCCGGTCTGGGATCTGGCCGAGACGCTGCCACGGGCCGAGTTGCGCGAGCTCCAGCTCGACCGTCTCCGCACCACGATCGGACGAGTGCTGCGCAGCCACACCGTCGGCGCCGAGCGCCTGAGCGCGGGCGGGATTGCGGCGCCGGAGGATTTGCAGTCCCTCGCTGACCTCGAGCAGATCCCGTTCATGACCAAGTCCGATCTGCGGGCTGCGTACCCGTTCGGGCTGCTGGCGGTGGGACGCGACGAACTCGTCCGCGTCCACGCCTCCAGCGGGACGCATGGCAAACCGACCGTGGTGGCCTACACCCGCGCCGATCTCGACGGCTGGACCGATCTGATGGCGCGGTGCATGACGATGGCCGGGGTCCGGCCCGGAATGACGATCCATAACGCCAACGGGTACGGGCTGTTCACGGGCGGACTGGGGTTTCACCAGGGCGGTGAGAGGATCGGCGCCACTGTGATTCCGGTGTCCGGCGGGCGCACCGCACGTCAAGCCATGCTGCTCCAGGACCTGGAGGCCAACGTGTTGGTCAGCACCCCGTCCTATTCCCTGGTCATCGCGCAGGCGCTCGAGGAAGCCGGCGTCGACCCGGCCGAGCTGCCGCTGGCGCTGGGGTTGTTCGGTGGGGAGGCGTGGAGCGAAGCCATGCGAGTCCAGATCGAGCGCGCGCTGGGCATCTCGGCGGTTAACTTCTACGGGCTTTCAGAGATGTGTGGCCCCGGCGTGGCCAGCGAGTGCCTTCGCGCGCGGGCAGGTCTGCACGTGCACGAGGACCACTTCCTGGTTGAGGTGGTGAATCCCGACGACGGCCGGCCGGTGGCGCTGGGTGTCGAGGGCGAGCTCGTGTTCACCACCTTGATGAAAGAGGCGCTGCCGCTGATCCGCTACCGCACCGGGGACATCGGCCGGCTGATTGACGAGCCCTGCCCGTGCGGACGCACGACCGCCCGCCTGATGGGACTCGGCGGTCGCCAAGACGACATGCTGATCGTGCGCGGCGTGAACCTGTACCCGTCCCAGATCGAGCACCTGCTGCTCGGCATCGACGGGGTGGCGCCGCACTACCGCCTGATCGTCGAACGAGCCGGTCCGATGGACGAGCTCACGATCGAGTGCGAGCCGGCCGGCGACGTCGATCGCGATGCCTTGCGCCAGCGGATCGAGGCGGACCTGAAGGAGCACACTGGTCTGCGGATCGCGGTGGTGGTGCGAGACCCCGGGAGCGTCCCGCGCAGCGAGGGCAAGGCCGTCCGGGTGCTCGACCGGCGCTAGCCGCTCGTGCCCGGAGCCTCGGCTGAGCCGATGGCGGCGGCCAGCGCGGCCTGCCGGATCTCGCTCGGGGTCGCGCCGAACCTGCGCTTGAACACGCGCGAGAAGTGGGCGGCGTCACAGAAGCCCCAGCGGAAGGCGATGTCAGTCACCGAGCCTCCGTTGGGCCGCTGCAGGTCCTCCAGACACCGAGCCAGCCGCTCGCTGCGCACCAGCCCGGCCACCGACTCCTGGGCGTCCTCGAACAGTGCATGAAGTGCTCGCACCGACATCGCGTAGCTGCGTGCGATCGCTGCTGGCCCGAGCGCGGGGTCCTGGAGGTGGATCCGGACGTACCGGACGATCTCGGCCCGCAGCGCGGCTCGCGTGGCGGAGCGGGCGGTCGGCAGGCTGGGCTCGACGGCCGCGCGCAGCAACTCGAGGGCGGCTCCCGCGGCGGCGATGGCGGCGGCGGGTTCGAGCTGGGGCAACTCGAGGGCCAGCGCATTCATGTAGCGCACCAGCAAACGGGCGGTGGCGCTCCCCTCCAGGGATGGGAGCGCCCGGGTGTCGGCCAGTCGCGGGCAGACGGCAACCACCTGATCGCGAGGGAACAGCAACGTGCGTTTGTAGAACGCCTCGACGATCTCAACGTCGGTCGGCTGCATGCCGTCCCAAAGGACGACGTCACCGGCCTTGAGGGCCAGCTCGCGCCCGCCCTCGCGGACGAGCTCGACGCCCTTGCACACGAACTGAAAACCGAGCACGTTCTCGTGGGTGGTGGTGTTTGGAAGCCCCGCCATCACGGCACGGCTTCGGTGGCCGAGGAACGGGGACGCCGCGCAGTCGACGAGCATCAGATCACCGATCGCCCGACGCGTGACCGCGCCCTCGAACCGGGCCGGGGTCCGGGAGGTGGGGTGGACATCGAAGGCCAGGTGCGTATTGGCCAGGATCTCCTCCCACGAGTGCAGGCGTGCGGTCACATCCCCGCCTCGGACTCGCCAATGCTCGGGCTCTCGCAGGGTCGAGCGCGTCGGCCCGGCGAACGCCTGTGCCCCGGCTAGAGCCATGTGTCCAACCCCTCCCCTCGCGGGCGCGAGCACCCGATCTCGGAACAGCTTATGGTAATGGAGCCTGGGCTCCGGAACGCTCGCCGGCCAGTGTCACGAACGCATCCAGTGCCGCCGGATCCGCCAGCGAGTCGCGGCTGGCCACCCTGTCCGGTGACTCGCCGCGGAGGATCCGCTTGACTGGCGCCTCGAGCTTCTTGCCGGTCAGTGTCCGCGGAATTGACGGCACTGTGACGATCGCGTCAGGAACGTGCCGCGGCGAGAGCTCGCGCCGGAGCTCGGTCGCAATCCGTTTCTGCACGGCCTCATCGATGTCGGCGCCGGGCGCCGCGACGACGAACAACAGCAGCTCGCCCATACCCCCGGAGTCATCCTCGAGATGGACCACCAGCGCATCGGCGACCTCGGGCAGATCCTCGACCATGGCGTAGAACTCGCCCGTCCCGAGGCGGACCCCACCGCGGTTCAGCGTTGCGTCGGAGCGGCCGGTCAACACGCAGCTGCCGCGCTCGGTGAACCTGATCCAGTCGCCCTGGCGCCAGATGCCGGGGTAGCGGTCGAAATATGACGAGCGATAGCGCTCGCCGTCGGGGTCGTTCCACAGCGCGACCGGCATCGAGGGCATCGGCTGGGTGATCACCAGCTCGCCCAGTTCGCCGACCACCGCCGCTCCGGCGGTGTCAAACGCGTGGGCGGCGACGCCGAGACACGGACCGGAGATCTCGCCCTCGTACACGGGTTGGGCGAACGAACCGGACACGATCCCCGTGCACACGTCAGTTCCACCTGAGCCGTTGATCAGCACTACATCGGGCCCGAACTGCTCGTAGGCGTAGACGTACCCCTCGGCGGGCAACGGCGAGCCGGCCGTGCACAGGGCGCGGAGCGAGCTCAGGTCACAGTCTCGGCCCGGCTGCAGCCCCGCCTTCCGGCACGCCATCAGGTATGGGGGCGCAACGCCCATCACGGACGGCCGGTTGAGCTCGGCCATGCGCCACTGGGAGAGCAGGTCGGGCCAGGCCGGATCGCCGTCGAGCATCACGATCGAAGAGCGGAGCAGGAGCGCGGACACCAGCGCGTTCCACATCATCCAGGCCGTGGTCGAGAACCACTGGAGCCGCCCGCCCGGCTTGAGGTCCCAGCCGAGCCCCTGGTTCTTGTGGTGCTCGATGAGCTGGCCCCCGTGGCCGTGAACGATCGCCTTTGGCAGCCCGGTGGTCCCGGAGGAGAACAGCACGTAGAGCGGGTGGTCAAAGGCGACGGGCTCGAACTCGAGTGCAGCGGACTCCGCCAGCAGATCCTCCCAGCGGGTGGCGTCGGGCACCACGGCCTCCCCGTAGGGCACCCAGACCACGTGCTCGAGCGTCGGCAGCCGGGCTCGGATCGCCGCCACCTCTGCGCGGCGATCGACGTAGCGGTCCCGGAACCCGTACCCGCCGACGGTGAGCATCACCCGCGGCTCGATCTGGGCGAAGCGGTCGACGACGCTGCGCGCGCCGAACTCGGGCGCACACGCGGCCCAGATCGCGCCGAGGCTGGCCGTGGCAATGAACGCCGCGAGCGTCTCGGGGATGTTCGGCAGGTAGGCGACGACGCGGTCTCCGGGTCCCACGCCCAGTCGCTGGAGCCCGGCTCTGGCCCGCGCGGCCTGGTCACGCAACTCGCCGAAGGTCAGCTCGAACGGCGGCCGGGTCTGCGACTGCGCGAGCACAGCCGTCCGGTCTCGATCCTCATCGAGGCCGACGAGATGCTCGGCGTAGTTCAGCCGGGCGCCCGGGAACCACTCGGCACCGGGCATGGCGCTGGTGCCGAGCACCCGCTCGTAGGGGGTGTGCGCGCGGATCCCGAAGAAGTCCCAGATCGCGCCCCAGAATCCCTCCAGGTCGGTGACGGACCACTCCCAGAGCTCGTCATAGGACGAGAACTCCCGGCCACGGTGATCACTCAGCCAGTCGAGGAACCGGCCGACCTCGGTACTCTGCCGCAGATTCTCCGGGGGCGTCCAGAGAACGTCACCAATCATCGGACAATGAAGCCTAAACGCCAGGTGGCGTGTTGGCTCTCCTCGAGGGTCGTGGCGTACGCAGTGTGACCAATTGTTCTCAAAGCGTACGTGATAGCGTTCGCGCCGAGAGCGCTCTCGAATAGGACAGAGGATTATCGACCCGGCGCACAGCACTGCCGTGCCTGCCACAGGCGATCAAAACCAGCCGCTAGGGGCCACGAAGACCGTGCGGGACGCGGCCTTCGACGTGATGCGCCGGTTCGGCCTGACGACCATCTTTGGGAATCCCGGGTCGACCGAGATTCCCTTCCTGGCTGGCTTGCCGTCCGACATCCACTTCGTGCTCGGGCTGCACGAGGGCTCGGTGGTCGGCATCGCCACCGGTTACGCGCTCGCCCGCGGCGAGCCTGCACTGGTGAACCTCCACACCGCGGCGGGCTTGGGCAACGCCATCAACGCGATCGCCAATGCGCGCGACTCCCGCGCCCCGCTGGTTGTGCTGGTTGGACAGCAGGACCGCCGTCAGCTGGCCTATGAGCCGTTCTTGACCGGGCGCTCGCTGGAACGGCTCGCCGGTGACTACCCGGTGTGGTCGAGCCTGCCGGTGCGCCCCCAGGATGTCCCGGGGGCGATCGCCCGGGCGTATCACGAGGCCCAGGCGGCCCGAGGCCCGGCGCTCGTGGTGGTGCCGATGGGGGACTGGCAGGAGCCGGCCGATGACTTCGCCGCCGGGTGGCCCGATCGCACGATGCACGTCGGGGCGATCACGCCGGCCGAGGTGGCTGAGCTCGCGGACATAATCGACCGAGCGGCCTCTCCGGCACTTGTGGTCGGCCCGGGCACTGACTCATGCGAGGGCTGGGAGGCGGCGATTGCGCTGGCCGAGCGGCTCCGCTGCCCCGTCTGGCAAGAGTCATTCACGCGCCGCGCCGGCTTCCCGCAGGATCATCCGCTGTTCGCCGGCCACCTGCCGTGGCGCCGGCGGCAGATGCGCGAGACGCTGGCGCCGCACGACCTGGTCTTGGCGCTGGGCACCAACGCGTTCCGGCTCTACCTGCTCGACGAGCCCGGGCCGATGGTGAGCGAGGGTACACGCGTCGCCGTGCTGACCGAAGATCCCGCCGAGGCCCACCGCAGCCCGTGCGAGCTGGCGGTCATCGCCCCGGTGGCCGTCGCCTGCGCGGCGCTGGCCGAGCAGGTATCCGAGCGCGACACCGAGCTACCGGCGCCGCTCGTGCGACCGCCGGCGCCGGCACCCCCGGCCGCCGGTGAGCCGCTCAGCCCCGGACACGTATTCGTCGCCCTGGCTGACCGGCTGCCACGCGACGCGGTCCTCGTCGAGGAGACTCCGTCCAGCCAGCCCGAGCTCTATCAGCGGGTTCCGGTCCGCTCGCCGGGCGGGTTCATCGCCGGTGGCAACGGCGGGCTTGGCTTCGGGGTCGCGGGCTCGATCGGACTGCGGATGGGCAACCCCGACCGGCCGGTCGTCGGCGTGATCGGCGACGGCTCATCGATGTACGCGATCCAGGCCCTGTGGAGCGCCGCCCACTACGAGGTCGGCGTCCTGCTGATCGTGATGGCCAACGGGCGCTACGCCGTGATGGACAACCTGGCCCGGGCTCAGAATGCCACCTCCGCGTGGCCGGCCTTCGGGTCGATTGACATCGCCGGCATCTCGCGGCTGCTCGGCTGCCCGGCGATCAACGTCTCCACGCACGAGGAACTGCTCGCCACCTTCGATGAGGTGCTGCCGAATCTGGCCTCACGGCGGGAGCCGCTGCTGATCGAAGTTGCGCTCGGCTCTTAGTGGGTCCCACCAGCGCGGCTGTCGTGCCGCGAGCGCCGAGTCGCCGCCAGCTTCTGATCCTCGGTGGTTTGTCGGCGTTCGGGCCTCTGTCGCTGGACATGTACCTGCCCGGGCTCCCGTCGCTCACGCGGGAGCTGGGGGCCTCCGCCTCCACCGGCCAGCTCACGATCACCGCCTGCATGCTCGGCCTGGGGCTTGGCCAGCTGATTGCCGGCCCGGTGAGCGACAGCCTCGGCCGCCGCCGTCCGTTGGTGGCCGGGCTGATCGGCTATATCGCCGCTTCGCTGGCATGCGCGGCGGCGCCGTCGATCGGCGTGCTGATCGTTGTGCGGTTGATTCAGGGCATGGCTGGCGGCGTCGGCGTGGTGATCGCCCGCGCGGTCGTGCGGGACCTCTCCGATGGCGCCACGGCGGCCCGGATGTTCTCGCTGCTGATGGCGATCACTGGGGTGGCTCCGGTCTGCGCTCCGCTTATCGGAGGTCAGGCGCTGGCGTTCACGGACTGGCGCGGAGTTTTCGTGATCCTCGCCTGCATCGGCGTTCCGCTGCTTGTGGCGACGGTGGTTGGGCTGCCCGAGACGCTTCCGGTGATGCAGCGCCACGGCGGTGGACTGCGCACGACGCTGCGCACGTTCGGGCGGCTGCTGAGCGATCGGCGGTTCAGTCCGTACGCGCTCTCATTCTCTCTGTCGTTCGCGGCCATGTTCGCCTACATCGCCGGGTCATCGTTTGTACTCGAGAACCTGTACGGGATCTCCCCCCAGCTGTTCAGCGTCGTGTTCGCCGTCAACTCGGCCGGGCTGATCGCCATGTCGCAGCTCGGTGGTCGGGCCGTCGGCCGCCTGGGGGCAGTCCGCCTGCTCCGCCGGGGACTGCTCGGCACGGCGTTGGCATCGATCGCGACGTTGCTGGTCACGGTCACCCACGCCGGCCTCGGCTGGCTGCTGGTGTCCTTCTTCCTGCTCCTATCCTCCAACGGGATCGTGCTCCCCAACGGCACCGCCAGTGCCCTGGCCGAGCAGGAAGGGGCGCTCGGCGCGGCCTCGGCGCTCCTGGGTCTGGGCCAGTTCGGCTTTGGCGCCGTCGTGGCTCCGCTGGTCGGCGTGGCCGGTGGCCACGACGCGCTGCCGATGGCGATCGTGATCGCCATCGCCGGCACGGCGGCGCTGTTCGTCGACCGAGTGTTCGCCCCGCGTGAGGTCAGACGCCGGGCGGCGGAAACATTGTGACCAGGTCCTCCGCGGCGGCGCGCACGAACTCGGCACCGGCCCGGAGGTCCGCGAGGTCGGCGTCGGACAGCGTCCATTCGTGGATCCGGTGCGCGCCGCCGGCGGACAGGGACACCGGGACGCTAAGACTCACCCCGTCGATTCCGTATTCACCCCCGAGCATCACTGACGCGGGCCATATCTCAATACCCGGCCCCACGCAGGCGGCGACCATCCGCGCCACGCCGAGGCCGGAGGTCCAGGTCGAGGAGCGGCCCGAGTCAAGCGCGACGTGGCGGGTGTACCAGCCACCGATGAACTCCAGTACCTGAGCGCGCTGTGCCGAGTCCAGCACGACCCGGCGGCCGTCGACCTCGATCCGGTCCAGCAGGGGCACCGCCTTCTCGCCATGCTCGCCGATCGTCCACGCCTCCACGCTGCCCGGCGCGATCCTCAACGCCCGGGCCACCGCCGTGCGCAGACGCAGCGAGTCGTTCAGCGTGTACCCGAGGATCCGGGTTCGGTCCAGGCCGGTCCGCCGCTGTGCCCACGTGCACAGCGGGTCGACCGGGTTGGTGACGACGATCAGAACTCCGTTCCAAGGCCGGGGCAGCAGGTCCAGGAGGGGCGCGAGGATCGCGGCGTTCGCCTCCAGGTACACCATGCGCGACTCGTTGACCGTGAGTGGCGCAGAGGCGGTCACCACGAGGACGTCGGCCCCGGCCACGTCGGCGCCCTCACCTGTGCGCACGCTCCCGGTGACGCCCTGCTCGAGCACCTGCTCGAAGTCCATGGCGTGGGAAACCACCATCTCTTCCCGGTTGTCGAGCAGGACGACCTCGGACGCCAGCTGGGACAGGAGCAGGTTGAACGCGACCGAAGCTCCGACGCCGCCCCCGGCGCCGGCGATGACCACCCTCAACTTCCGGCTCGCGGTTACGCGGCCACCCGCGCGGCGGCGCGCTCGAAGTAGCCGTGCGTGCCGCCGGCCAGATATTCCGCCAACCGGCTGGCCAGAGACATGATCGTCAACGACGGGTTGACCGACAGCGTGCGCGGGACCACGGAGCCATCGCCGACGAACAGCCGGCGCACGTGATGGCACTCGCCGTGAGCGTCAACCACCGACCGCGACGGGTCACTGCCCATCCGACAGCCGCCCTGCACATGGGTGCTGAGTACGCCGGTCTGGTAGACACGTTTGGCGCCCGCCGCGAGCAGTACCTTGCGCGCGAACTGCAGCGAGTTCTCTATGCGCTCTCGCTCTCGCTCGCTCCAGCTGAACGAATAGCAGTCACGGCCGTCGTCATCGACCCAGGCCACGCCGTGATTCTCGTCGTTGACCATGGTCAACAGCCCCGTGTAGTACCGATACCGGCGGAGCGCCTGGACCAGCTCGTCGCCCCATAGAGGGACCCCCCGTTCGTCGGACAAGGCGGTGGCGAAGCCGATCGGATCCTGGATCGTCGCTGCCTCAACCACAAAGCCACCGTCCTCGTCGCGCTGGAACTTCATGCAGTGCGAGGTGATCGGGTAGACCATGTGGGCGTCCTGGATCTCGTCGAACAGGCCCTGGACCAGGCGCGCGGGATGAAAGCCGACGTGGCGCCCGATCAGCTCAGCGCTGGGCGAGCCGCCGCCAGCGTCACGCAGGCCGGAACGGATCAACAGCTGGGGGGTAGCCAGGGCTCCCGCGGCGGCCACTACCACGCCGCCGGTGATGGTGTGGGCCTCGCCATCGGGGCCGAGGTACTCGACCCCGGCCGCCTCCGGGGCTCCGTCGCGATCCTCGATCAGCACGCGTCGCACTCGGCAATCGGCCCGCAGATCGAGCCGGCCCTCCACCCAGGCCGGCTGGATGTATGTGTTGAGAGTCGACTTACCGGCGTTGGTGGGGCAACCCTGAAGGCACGAGCCGCAGCGCATGCAGTTCGCGTCCGTGTAGGACACCACCGGCTCGAGTTCGGCGCCGAGCGCCCGGAACCCGGGCTCGACGGTCGTCACACATTGCTGCCAGTCGGTGCGCTCGCGCACGCCCAACCGGGCCTCGACTCTTTCTATGTGTGCCAGCAGGTCGGGCTCGGCGAACGGCGCGCCGTCTTCGCCCACCAGCCCCGAGGCCGCATGCCATTTCTCGTAATCCTGATCCGATGGGCGCAGCGCGACCTTGGTGTTGATCGAGGTGGTGCCGCCGACGCAGTGGCCGCGGAACACGATCAGCGGTGGCTCCGCGCCGCCCGCGGGCTCCGCGAACACTGGCGGCCACCAGATCTCGTGGTTGGCGCGCGCCTCCCAGCGCATGAAGTCGGCTGCGGTCTTATGCGGGCCGGACTCGAGCAGTACGACACTGGCTCCGGCATCGGCCAGCTCACCCGCGATGACGCCGCCGCCGGCCCCGGATCCGACCACAATCACGTCGAAGTGCTCGCTCACTCGGTCACCCCGAGGTAGGACCAGTCCTTCTGCAGGCGCGCTGCCAGCGGCGGCTGGAAGCCGATCTCCTGCCACGCTCCCGGACCCTCGGCTCCGGGAGCGACGAAGTCGCTGTAGAACGCCTCACAGGCGAGCGCGCGGACGAGCTGGAACTCGGGCGTAAGGCTGAGCTCGCCGAGCCCCTGCACGCCCGTGTCGGCGGCCGGCGCCAGCGCGTCGAAGGCGGCGAGGGCGCCGGTTCGGGCGTCATCGGGCATCCGCGCCAGCAGCGCATCGACGTAGACCTCGGCGCCGACGCGGCCACACCCGGGAACGATCAGTTCGCAGACCGATCGGACCAGCCTCGAGCTCCGCTCATCCAGGACCAGCATCGACATCCGCGTCACCTATACACCCTGCAAGCCGCTCAGACAAGGGACGCGACTGGCTCTGCGCTGGCGGCACGGTCAGTGTGCGCGGGCGTGCAGGCGCGATTCTCATCGGCAAATATGATCTGCCCAGATGCTGGATAAGCTTGCCTTCGCCGAGGCCCTGCGCGATCGGGAGGGTGCGTGAGCCACGATCCAAGCCAGCGCGCGCGCGAGCTGCTCCGGGGCGCGTTCGACACCCATGTGCACATTGCGCCGGACGTCGTGGAGCGGCGGATCGATGACATCTCACTGGCGCACCGGTTCGAAGAGCTGGGCCTGGATGGATTCGTGCTCAAGTCCCACTACGGCTCCACTGCCGAGCGCGCGAGCGTTGTCAGCGCGGCCGTCCCCGGGGTACGAGTGCTGGGGGCGATCGCGCTCAACCGAGCTGTCGGGGGGATGAACCCGCTCGCCGTGGAGGTCGCGGCTCGCGAAGGCGCCCGGACCGTCTGGCTTCCCACCGTCGACTCGGTCAACGAGGCTCACGAACGGGAAGCTGCGCCCGGCGCGAAGGTGCCGGTGTGGGTCAAGCTCCAGCTCGAGCTGCGCGCCGAGGGTCTCGAGATCGAGCCTGTGCCGGTGGTGGACGAGTCCGGCGCCGTCCTCCCCGAGACGCGGGATGTGCTGGCCAGGGTGGCCCACCACGGCATGGTCCTGGCTACCGGTCACCTGAGCCGAGACGAGATCTTCGCCGTCGTCGACGCAGCGCGTGAAGCGGGAGTGGCGGAGATCGTGATCACCCATCCTGACTTCCCGTCCCAGGACCTCTCCGTCGAGGATCAGCGGGCGCTGGCGGACGGGGGAGCACTGCTCGAGCGGTGCTTCACGACGCCGCACACGGGCAAGATCAGCTGGGATACCTGGATTGAGAACATCCGGGCCGCCGGAGCCGCCAACTCGGTTCTGTCCACCGATCTGGGGCAGGTGTTCAACCCGGCCGTCGAGGACGGGATGGCAATCATGGTGGACCGGCTGTTGGAGGCCGGGTTCGAGGAGCAGGAGGTGCGCACGATGGCAGTTGTGAATACGCGGCGCGTGGCGGGAGCGGACCCGCTGTGAGTGCGCGGTCGATGCTGGTGATCGGGGCCCATGCGGCCGACTTCGTGTGGCGAGCCGGCGGCGCGCTCGCCGTCACGGCCGAGAACGGCGGACGGGCCGGTGTGGTTGCCCTGTCCTACGGTGAGCGCGGCGAATCCGGGGAGCTGTGGAAGGAGGAGGGCCAGACCGTTGAGCACGTCAAGGAGGTTCGGGCGGGAGAGGCCGAGCGCGCCGCGGCGGCGCTCGGTGCCGAGTTCGACTGCCTCGACCTGGGGGACTATCCGCTCGAGATCGACGGCGACGCCCTGCGCCTGATCTCCGACCGCATCCGCGAGTTCGCGCCCGACGTGCTGATAACCCACACCGACACCGATCCCTTCAACCCCGATCATCCGGTCGCGTTCGCAGCCGTCACGCGGGCGCGTAGCCTGGCGGCGGGAGCCGGCGTCCAGAGCGCGTTCGGGACGGTCAGACCGCCCGAGCTTTTCCTGTTCGAGCCCCACCAGCCGGAGCTGTGCAACTTCATGCCCACCACCTTCCTCGACATCACCGCCGTGATGGAGCGCAAGCTGGCGGCGATGGCCGAGATGAAGGCTCAGAGCTATCTGCAGAGCTACTACGCCGAACGAGCGGATCATCGCGGCAACCACGCCCGCCGTTCGTCAGGCGAGGACGAGATCCGCCAGGCGGAGGCGTTCCAGCGCGTCACGCCGCAGGTGGTGAGCGCACTGTGAGCGAGATCTACGAGCAGTTGGCGGCGCTCGGGTCGGCCACCGTATACGAAGCCGGTGGGCGCCGCGGTTACGTGGACGCTGACCTCGTGCAGATCGTGCCTGGGTCGCGCGCCGCCGGGCCCGCCCGCACCGTGCGCTGCGGACAGGACGACAACCTCATGGTCCACGCGGTGATGGCTGAGGTCCAGCCGGGTGAGGTGATCGTCCTGACCATGCCCGAGCCCCGTCCCGTGGCCCTGGTCGGTGACCTGCTGGCCACGCAGGCCAAGGCGCATGGCGCCGCTGCGATCCTGGTCGACGCATCGGTCCGAGACGTCGAGGAGTTGGCCGAGCTCGGGCTGCCGATCTGGGCCCGCTGGATCCGTGTGCGCGGGGCGGCCAAGGACGTGGCCGGCGAGATCGGCGGGCCGGTCAGCGTGGGGGGGACGCAGATTCGGACCGGCGATGCCGTGGTGCTCGATGCCGACGGCGTGGCCGTGGTGCAGGCCGAACGCGTGGCTGATGTCCTCGTGGCTTCTCGCGAGCGGGCCGAGCGGGAGCGGGTCAAGCGCGCGCAGCTCGCGGACGGTGCCCTGTCATTTGACCTCGACCGGCTGCGCGAGCGCCTGAAGGCGGCGCGGGGATGACCGATCCGGTCCACGACCTCGCTCACATCGGGCACGCCGAGCTGCTGACGCCGTTTCCCGATCAGAGCCTGCGCTTCTTCGTTGACCTGTTCGGGATGGAAATCGAAGCTCAAGACGGTGGTTCGGTCTATCTGCGCGGGTGGGGCGACTACCAGCGCTATAGCCTGAAGCTGACCGAGTCCGCGTTGCCCGGCCTGGGACATATGGCGATCCGGGCCTCGGATCCGGCCGCCCTGGAGCGACGGGTGGACGCCATCGAGCGGACCGGCCTGGGGCTGGGCTGGATCGACGGCGATCACGGCCACGGCCCGGCATACCGATTCACAGACCCGGACGGTCACCCGATGGAGCTCTACTACGAGACCGACGTGTACGTGCCGCCAGAGCATCTGCGGCCCGCGCTGAAGAACGTGCCCCAACGCAACGTGGGCCGGGGAGCAGCGGTCAAGCGCCTCGACCACGTCAATCTCCTCGCTGCTGACGTCACGGCCAACCGGCGCTTCGCCCAGGAGCAGCTTGGGTTCCGGCTCTACGAGCAGATCGTGCTCGATGACGGCGCCGAGTCAGGGGCGTGGATGAGCCTGACGATCGCCGCACACGAGCTGATCTACGTGGCTGATATGGCCGGGCTGAGCGGGCGCCTGCACCACTTCGCGTTCTTTGTCGACACCCGTGAGGAGGTCCTGCGGGCCGCCGATCTGATGCTCGACGCCGACGTGCCGATCGAGGCCGCACCGTCCAAGCACGCTGTGGCCCAGGGGATGTTCCTGTACCTCTACGAGCCGGGCGGCAACCGCGTCGAGGTGACCACTGGAACTCACTTCATCTATGACCCGGCCTACGAGCCGGTGGTGTGGACGCAGGCCGAGCGGGCGCGCGGGCAGGCCTGGGGCGTGAGGACGATCGAGACCTTCCACACCTACGGAACGCCCGATGTGAGCGGCACCGCCACCGGTCCGCCGCTGCCACCGACGAGCCAGATCCCCGTCCTGTGACAGACGCGCACGAGCGCCAGCTGATCCGCGAGCTGGTGGAGAACTGGGTCGTGTGGCGTGACGCCGGTGACTGGGAGCGCTTCGCCACGCTGTGGCACGAGGACGGCGTGATGATGGCGACGTGGTTCCAGGGCCCCGCGCTCGAGTTCATCCGCGTCAGCCGTGAAGGGTTCGAACGCGGAGTGAGGATCCTGCACTTCCTGGGCGGATGCTCGGTTGAGCTGGCCGGTGAGCGCGCGATCGCCCAGACCAAGATGACGATCACCCAGCGAGCCGAGGTCGATGGCGCGGAATGTGACGTGGTCTGCACGGGCCGGTTCTATGACTTCCTCGAGCGCCGGGCCGGCCGCTGGGGGATCGTGCTGCGCCAGCCGATCTACGAGCAGGATCGCCTTGACCCGGTCAACCCGGCGGCGCGACCTGAGCTTGACGTTGAGCGGCTGAGCCGATTCCCGGTCGGCTATCGCCACCTGGCCTACATCCAGACCGCGATCGGCTACGACGTCAAGCCCGACATGCCGGGGTTGGTTGGCGCCGAGGTCGAGGCGCTGTATCGGCGCGGCGCGGAGTGGCTGGCCGGCCGGTCCGGCCGACCCGATTGACCCGCCGCCCGGCCGGTCCGGCGCTCAGAACGGGAACGGCTCAGCCGCGTCACGCGAGGTCATCCACTGCCACTCGGTCCACAGCTCGATGTTGGCCACGCCACCGAAGTGGCCACCGTTGCTCGAGGCGCCGAAGCCGCCGAACGGCGCCGGTGGCTCCTCGTTGACGGTCTGGTCGTTGATGTGAACCATCCCGGCATGCAGCCGCTCGGCGACCCGCGCCGCGCGCTGGGGGGAGCCAGACTGCACGGCAGCGGCCAGACCGTATTCGGTGGCATTGGCGAGCTCGACCGCTTCGTCATCGTCCGAGAAGGTGATCACCGGGGCGACCGGGCCGAAGATCTCCTCCCGGAACGCGGCCATCTTTGGGGTCACTCCTGAGAGCACGGTCGGCTTGTAGAACAGCCCGTCGGCACTGCCACCGGTGAGCGCCGACGCTCCGGCAGCCACGGTTTCGTCGACGATCCGCTGCACCCGTCCGACCTGACGCTCGTTGATGATCGGGCCGAGAGCCACCTCCTCGGTGTCCGGGTTGCCGACCGGCAGGCGCTGTGCGCGTTCGGTGAGTGCCTCGAGGTAGGCGTCGGCGATGTTCTCGTGAACAAGATGGCGGCTGACGGCGAGACAGATCTGGCCCTGATGGAGAAATGATCCCCAGGCGCCGGCGGATGAGGCGGCCTCGATGTCGGCGTCTTCGAGCACGACCAACGGGCTGTTGCCACCGAGCTCGAGCACCATCCGCTTGAGCGTCCTTCCGGCCGCGGCGCCGACCAGCCGACCGGTCGCGGTGGAGCCTGTGAACGAGATCATCCGCACGTTCGGGTCCTCGGCCAGCGCCGCTCCGACCTCTGAGCCGCCGGGAAGTACGTGCAGAACGCCCGGCGGCAGGCCGGCCTCCTCGAACAGGCGGGCGATCACGACGCCACCGGTGACCGGAGTGTTGGGGTCACACTTGAGCACGACCGCGTTGCCAAGAGCAAGGGCCGGGCCCACCGAGCGCAAGGCGAGCACGTAGGGAAAGTTCCACGGCGTGATCACGCCGACCACGCCGATCGGCACGCGCCGGGCCAGGCTCGTGCGGCGGGGGGTGAGCGAGGGCAGGAGATGGCCGAGGGGATGCGAGATCAGCGCCGCCGCCATCTCCAGCTGGCCGGCTGACGCGGTGATCTCCTGTGCTGCCTTGCCCGTGATGGAGCCCGACTCGCGGACGAGCCAGCGAGTCAGCTCCTCCCGGTGGCGCTCGAGCAGATCAGCGGCCCGGCGCACGACGGCCGTCCGCTCGGTGGCCGGCAGCGCCGCCCAGTCCTTCTGCGCGCGAGCGGCTGACGCCGTCGCTCGCGCGACCATGGCGGCGTCGGCCGCCCCCACCGTGCCGAGCAGTTCGCCGGTTGCCGGCTCGGTCGTCTCCAGGGCGGTGGCGCCGTCAATCCAGCCATCGCTGTAGAGCCGGCCAGACCATTGGCTGCCGGTCAGCAGCGGGGTCGGGCCGGCGGCGACGGGGGGCTGCGTGGTGGTGCTCATCTCATCGGTCCTTTGTTCAGCTTGGTGGTGGGGACTGGATCAGGTCCGCCGCTCGCTCGGCGATCATGATCGTGGGTGCGTTGGTATTGCCTCGCGTGATCTCTGGCATCACGGATGCGTCGACCACCCGCAGGCCGTCGAACCCGTACACGCGCAGCTGGTGGTCGACGACGGAACCCATCGCACACGTCGAGGTGGGGTGATAGACGCTCTGCCCCGCGCGCCGGGCGAAGGCCATTAGGTCCTCATCGGAATCGGACGCCGGCACGCTGAACGGCGCCCGCTCGACCGCCTTGAGCGGCGCCTGGCCGGCGATCTCGAGCGCGATCCGCAGACCGGCGAGCATGCTGTCCCGGTCCTCTTCGGTGGTGAGGAAGTTGCACAAGACGCGGGGCTTGGAATCCGGGAGCGGGGTACGCAGCATCACGCGTCCACGGCTGGTGGGTTTGATGACCACGGGCCCGAAGCAGTACCCGTGGTCCGACGGCGCTGTCAGCCCCTCGTCGAAGAACAGGGAGGGGGCGAAGTGGAACTCGACGTCGGGCGCGTCGACTCCGGGCCGGGCCCGGAAAAAACCCGCCGCCTCGGGGATGTTTGAGCTCAGGGGTCCACGGCCTTCGGCTTCGAGCAGGGCGAAGTTCTCGGGGGTGGTGGCCATGAACAGAGACGGCTCGTCGGTCAGGTAATTGAACTGGGCCATGCAGTGGTCCTGGAGGCCGTGGCCGACAGGCAGTGGCTCGCGAATCTCGATCGCCAGCGGACTGAGCTGGTCCTCGGGCCCGATCCCCGACAGCATCAGCAGCACGGGTGATTGGTAGGAGCCAGCGGTCAGCAGCACCTCGCGCTGCGCGCGGACCTGCTCGACGTTGCCGTCTCGCGCGATCTCAACCCCGACCGCCCGATCACCTTCGAACAGGATCCGCAGCGCCATGGCGCGCGTGATCACCTCCAGATTGGGGCGCGCGCCAGCGGGCCGCAGGAACGCGTCAGCGGTACTGCAGCGCATTCCCTCGAGCTGGGTGAGCTGGAAGCGACCGACGCCCTCCTGCCGCGCACCGTTGAAGTCGGGGTTGTGCTCGTGTCCGGCTTGGCGGGCCGCCTCGAGCATCGTGTCGACCAGCGGGTGCATGGAGCGGCTTTCGGACACCGCCATCGGGCCGCCGACGGCGTGGTAGGTGTCCTCGCCGCGCTCGTTGTTCTCCGAGCGTTTGAAGTACGGCAGGACGTCGTCGTAGCCCCAACCGTCGCAGCCCCCGGCGGCCCAGCCGTCGTAGTCGGCGCGGTTGCCTCGGATGTAGATCATGGCGTTGATCGAGCTGCAGCCACCGAGCATCCGTCCACGCGGAAGGTAGAGACGCCGGTTGTCCAGCCCTGGCTCCTGTTCGCCCAGCAGGTCCCAATCGAAGCTTGACTTGAACAGCGCCGGGAAAGCGGCCGGAATATGGATCTCAGGTTGCGTGTCCTCGCCTCCGGCCTCGAGGAGCGCCACGCGCACGTCCGGGTCCTCGCTCAGGCGAGCGGCCAGCACGCATCCGGCCGATCCGGCCCCGACCACGATGTAGTCGAACCCATCATCCATTCCAGATCACCACCTTCATCACCTCGGTCGGATTGTTCATCGCGAAGCGCAGGGCATCCGGTGCCTCCGCGAGCGGGAACTCGTGGCTGACCAGGCGCCTGATCGCCTCGCCGTTGCGCTCCACCACGGCCACTGCCTCAGCGAAGTCGTCCGCGTCACAGCAGCTCACGCCGAGCAGATCGAGTTCCTTTTCGGTCAGGCTTCCGATCCGGAGCGTGGCCTCGCTGTTTGACATGCCGACCTGGACGGCGCGACCGGCTGAGGCGACCACGTCGACCATCGCCCGGACCGCCGCCGGAACTCCCGTCGCGTCAATACCGACCGGAGGGCCGCCCGGGCCACCCCACTGCCGGGCTTGCCGGACCACGTCCTCGGCGCTACTCCACAGCAGCGTCTCGACACCGATCGCTCGGCTCCGTTCGAGCCGGCTCGCCTGGAGGTCGATCACGAGCACCTCGGCGCCCCGTTCGGAAGCCACAAGCGCCACGCATTGCCCGATCGGTCCGGCGCCGAGCACGACCACTCGTTCGCCGGATTCGATGCGTGCCCGCCGTACCGCTCGCACCGCGATCGACACCGGTTCGGCCATCGCCGCGAGGGCGCCGTCGGCGGCGCCGATCGGGAACACCTGGTCCTGGCCGGTGCAGAGCAGTTCCTGCAGACCGCCGTCAACGTGGATCCCGATGAGCTCGAAGTTGTCACACGTGTTGGGTCGCCCAACGGTGCAGGGGTAGCAATGCCCGCAGGCCCGAAGCGGCATCAGCGCCACCCGCTGTCCGACTTCGAGCTCCCCCCGGCAGTCGCGCCCCAGTGCCGCGATCGTCGCCCCGACCTCGTGTCCCTGGACGCGAGGGAACTGCGAGCCCCCGGCGGCATCGGACAGCTCGCCGGCAAAGAAGTGGTAATCCGAACCGCAGATGCCCACCGCCTCCGGCGCCACCAGCACCTCGCCCGGACCGGGGTTGGGCGGATCGGGCCGCTCGACCACGGTCATCGACCCGACGCGCTCGGTCACGGCGGCGCGCATCTCACCCCCAGACCTCCGCGGCCGTCTCGACGATCAGCTGGAGCTTGGCCGCCTGCTCGTCACGGGTCAGCGCGTTGCCCTCGAAGGTGGACGAGAAGCCGCACTGCGGTGACAGGCACAACTGTTCTACGGGGACAAACCGGGATGCCTCCTCGATCCGGCGCTTGAGGTCGTCCTTGCTCTCTAGCTCGCCGCGCTTGCTGGTGACCAAGCCGAGCACGACCATCTTGCCCGGAGCCACGAAGCGCAGCGGCTCGAACCCACCGGAGCGGGCGTCGTCGTATTCGAGGAAGAAGCCGTCGACGTCCAGCCCCCCGAACAGCGCTTCGGCCACGAAGTCATAACCGCCCTCTGCCGCCCACGACGAGCGGAAGTTCCCCCGGCAGAGATGGGTCGTGATCGCCAGGCCCGCGGGCCGGCCTGCGAGCGCGTTGTTGATGTTGCTCACGTATGTCTCGTGCAGGTGCGCGGAGTCCTCGCCGCGGTCATCCATCGCCTCGCGCTGGTGAGGATCGTTGAGGTAGGCCAGGCTCGTGTCATCGAACTGGAGGTACGTGCAGCCCAGCCCGGCGATCGCGCTGACCTGGTCAGCGTAGGCCTGTGAAAGGTCGCTCCAGAACTGCTCGACATCGGGGTACACGCTGGGGTCAAGCGCCGCACGCCCGCCCCGGTAATGGACCATGTTGGGGGACGGGACGGTGAGCTTGGCTGTCACGCCCTCGTCGACCGTGCGCTTGAGGAACTCGAAGTCCTCGGCGAAGATCGTGTGATCGAGGCGCACCCTGTCGGTGACCGCGATCGCCGCGGGCGTGAAATCGATCTCGCCTTCCGCGTTGCGGAACTTGACCTTGATGTCGCCGTCGACCTTTTCGATCCCGCCGAGCTGGTAGATGAAATCCATGTGCCACGACGCGCGGCGGAATTCTCCGTCGGTGGCAGATTGCAGGCCAACGTCGCGCTGCATCTTGACCACGTCGCGGATCGCGTCATCCTCCAGTGCGCGCAGGTCCTCGGCCGGCAGCCGGCCGGCTGCGAAATCCTCGCGGGCCTGCAACAGGGTCCGCGGTCGCAACAGGCTGCCGACATGGTCAGCGCGGAACGGCGGCTTCGTGCGCCGTCCGCCCGCTGACTGGGCTCCCGCGGTTTGCGTTTCAGCCATCTCCACCTGCTTTCGTCCTCGGAGGCATGATGTTGATCTCGACCCGGACCCCGTCGGGATCCTCGAAGAACAGCTGGCGCGGGCCACCGCCGGGAACGTCATTGCGGACCGGTTCGATCCCCAGGCGCTCGAGTCGCGAGCTGACGCTCTCGTAGTCGCTGGCGCCGAAGGCGATGTGATCCACCGGCCCGGGCCCGTGCGCTCGCTCGGGAACCCCCAGCCCCAGCGTCTGGGCGTGCGCTCGGTAGGAATCCCGCTCGGCGATGTGCACGCACGCCGCGACCCCCGCATACAACCAGTAGCCCGGGAACTCGAGCGGCGGCCGTTCGCCCACCTTCAGGCCCAGGGCGCTCTCGTAGAAGTGCGATGCGCGCTCGATATCGTCGCTCAGCACGAGCACGTGCTGCAGCTCCGTTACCCCAAGCGCGTCGTTCATCCGCCCGCCGGCACGCGATCGGTCGAACCGGCAGAACCGCCGTCGCCGAGCCCGCGCAGCAGGTACGCCGAATGCAGAAGGTCCGGATTGTCGTGTAGCTCCTGCGCGTTGCCGGAATACTGGATCCGGCCGCCCTCCATCACGTAGGCGGCGTTGGCCAGCCCGAGCGCCACAGTGGCGAACTGCTCGATCAGCAGCACGCCGGCGCCGGACTCGGTGACGGTCCGGATGGTCGGCATCAGCCGTTGGACGACCACCGGCGCGAGCCCCAACGACAGCTCGTCGATGATCACAAAGCGCGGGGCTGAGACCAACGCCTGGGCCAGAACGACCATCTGCTGCTCGCCACCGGACAGCGACTTTGCCTGGGTGCGCAGCCGTTTCTCCAGCTCCGGGAACAGCTCCAGCGCTCGCGCGCGTCCAGACTTCGCCTCCTTGTCGGACAGCGAGTAGGTGGCGACACGGATGTTGTCCTCAACGGTCAGGTCGGGCAGCAGGCGCCGGCCTTCCGGGACGATCGCCACGCCGGCCCGGCGGATGTGCTCGGGACGCTTCCGCCCCAGCTCCCGTTCGCCGAGCATCACCGAGCCCGCCTTCAATGGCAGCACGCCGCCGACGGCGAGCACCATGCTCGACTTGCCGGCTCCGTTGGGACCCAACAGCGCCGTGATCTCGCCGGGCGCGATCTCGATCGACACGTTGCGCACCACGTCTCGCCCGCCACGCGAGACCACCAGGTCCTTCAGATGGAGGGTGTCGCTCACTCGACCTCCTCGGCGCCGAGGTAGGCCTTGACCACCTGGTCATTGCGCAGGACCTCAGCCGTTGGGCCGGAGGCGATCATCTTCCCGAAGTCGAGCACCGCGGTGACCGTGCAGCACGATGAGACGAGACTCATGTCATGGTCAACCAGAATCGTCAGTGCCTCGGTGCGCTCCGGTATCCGCCGGATCAGGTCACCAAGATGTGCCGTCTCCGCATCGGGCAGGCCCGCGGCGGGCTCGTCGAGCAGAACGAGACGTGGCCGGCCGACCACTGCTCGGGCGACCGTGACCAATCGGCGACTGCCCACGTCGAGCGTGTTGACCTTGACATGCGCCACATCTTTCAACCCGACGAACTCGACCGCCTCGAGGACATCGCTGCGGCGATTGGCTCGGCCCAGCTTCGAGTGCTCATGGACCAGGGCTACGTTGTCGTACACGGTCAGGTTCTCGATCGCCTGCTCGGTCTGAAATGTCCGCCGCAGACCCCATCGCGCGCGACGGAAGGCGGCCATCGAGAGCAGATCGGAGTCGAACGCTCGCACCTTCCCCCCGGCCGGGCGCACGAAGCCGGATAGAACGTTGAAGAACGTGGTCTTGCCGGCACCGTTGGGCCCGATCAGCCCGCACGTGCCGGGTTCGAACTTGACGCTCATCCCATCTAGTGAGGTGACCCCGCCGAACCGCACGGTCAGGTCCGAGACCTCGATCACGGCGCCTCGCCTTGGCTGGCGGTCGAGCGCCGCACCAGGCCGGCCAGCAGCCGGGCCAGGCGGGCGATGTCCCGGGGCACCTGATCCACGATGCCCTTGGGCGCTGTGGTCAGCACCTGCAGGACCCCGATTCCAAACAGGATCGTCAGCCAATCCGGTGAGACCCCCGCGTTGTTGAGGATCGCCGGGAGCAGCTGGATCAGGAGGCCGGCGACGATCGCGCCCCAGATGCTGTAGGCGCCGCCCATCAGGACCACGGCCAGCAGGGTGATCGAGTCCTGGGTCTGGAAGTCGATCGAGTACAGGTACCGAACGGCGCCCGCCAGCACGCCGCCGGCGACCCCGGTGACAAACGAGGCCAGCGCGAAGGCCCAGAGTTTGTAGAGCGTGGTGTTGACCCCGGCCGCCAGCGCGGCGGGCTCGCTCTGGCGGATCGCGGCCCATGCCCGGCCGGGCCGGGTGCGCACATGGGCCAGTACAAGCAGGAACATGAGCGCGGCGACGATCACCGAGTAGCGGAAGTAGGCCGGGTCAGTGGTCGCGATCCCGGGGCGGCGCAGCGGCGGGATGTGCACGAACGCGCCGTTGTAGCCGCTGAAGCCGTGGCCGCCGTTGGGGAAGTTGAGCGACGCGAGGACCACCGTGATGGCGCCGGCCAGCATCAGGGTGATCAGGGCCAGATACAGCCCCCGCATGCGGAGTGCCGGCAGACCGACCAGCGTGCCCAGGACCATCGTGATCACGCCAGAGGCGAGCAACACGAGCTCGTACGGGAGTGCGGTCGCGAACAGCAGTCGGGCGGCGACCCAAGCCCCGATCGCCAGGACCGCCGCCTGGCCCAGCGAGATGAGCCCCACACGTCCGACGAGCACCCCGAGTCCCAGCGCGACGATCGAGTAGATCGCGACCTGTGTCATCGAGTCGATGTAGTAGAGGCTGAGCATCTGCGGCAGTGCGATCAGCACGAACAGCAGCAGCACGGTGATAACCACCCCGCGCACGAGGTCACCACGTTGGACGCGGCGCGGCGCTGACGGGGGCGGGGCCGGCGGCGCGGCGCTCTCCAACTCCGCCGTGCTCAACGCTGGTGGTCCTTCACTAGAACTCCTGTCGCGCCAGCGACAGCACGCGCTTACGGTTGAGGACCAGCAGGGCCGCTGCCGCGAGCACGAACGGCGTCATGTCACGGTAGTTGGTGAGCGACGTGATCGGGGTGAGCATCGCGTCGACGACCCCAACCACGATCGCGGCCACGAACGTGATCCAAATCGAGCTCAGCCGCGCGATTAGCGCCGCCGCCAGAGATGAGATGACCAGGAACGTGAGGGTCGTCGCGTCAAGGGCCACGAGGTCGGCGAGCATGATCCCGGCGATTCCTGCCACGACTCCGCAGCCGAACCACGCCGCCGCCTCGACCCGGCGCACCGGAACGCCAAGCGTGGCTGTGATCTCGCGATCGTTGGCCATCGCTCGCATGGCTGTCCCCAGTTTGCTGAAGCGCAGGAACGCCGTGGTGATGATCGTGATCGCGATCCCGACCGCCAGCGCGATCACGTCGGTGGTGGTGACCTGGACCTGACCGATCATGAAGCCGTGGTTATCGGTCGGCAGCGTGATCGCACGCGATGCGCCGCCGTTCGAGGTCCACAGCAGATCCATGGCCCCCAACAGGATCAGGGTGAGTCCGAGGGTGGCGGTCGTCTTGACCACCGGATCTCGGCCCGCCAGCGACCGTCCGAACACCATCCCATAGGCCAGCGTCACAACGCCGGAGAACAGGATGCACACCAGGTAGGCCAGCCACTGGTTCATGCCCGAGTGGTTGATCAACTGCCATGCGATCAGAGCACCGAACGCCCCCACGGCACCGAACGAAAGGTTCAGGACCCCCGTCGTCCGGTAGAGCACGATCATCCCCACGCCAGAGAGGGCGTACACCCCCCCGAGCGCCAGGCCGGTGACGAGAAACGGCTGCTCGTCCTGCCAGCTGGGCAATGACAGTGCCATGACGACTAACGGGTGCATCTCCGCCGCCGCTCAGTGCCCTGATCGCATGATTGCTTGTCTCTTCTCTCTCTAGCCCAGGTTCACCCCATGCGCTTTCGCCACGCTGCGGTATTGCGCGATCTGCGGATCGGCCGCGGAGATCTCGGTGCAGCCCTGGGCAGTGATCATCTTCCCATTACTCGGCGTCACCGTGTAGTCGGAGTTGTTCGGGATATGCAGCGCCAGCTTGCCGTACGTCCACGGCTGGCAGAGCTGCTCGGACTTGTAGTCCTTGATCCCGACGATCGCCGAGTTGACGCTCTTGATCGTGTACGGACCCTTGACCGTGTCCAGCGCCTGGACCAGGAACTTGGCCAGCAGGAAGCCGAACTGGCTGAACGAGCCGACGCCACCGGCGACGCTTGAGCCGTACTTGGCCAGGATCGCCTTGTAGAGCTGGATCTCCGGCCCGTTGTGGTCATCGGCGTCAACGGCCTCGGCGTTGACGAACAGCTTGTGATCCCACTTCGGTCCCAGCGCCTTGGCCAGGAAGTCGGTGTCACAAGGTGTCGAGCAACCCCAGGACTTGACCCGGTCCTCGAGGCCGAGCTTCTGGACGGCCTGGAGGATCACCAGCGCCTCGGGCGGGGTGAAGTTGAGGATCACCGAGCCGGTGGAACCGGCGGCATTGACCAGGTTCAAGGCCACCGAGCTCGCGTCGGTGATCGGCACGTTCTCGGTCATCTGGGTGATCGGAACGCCGGCCGCCTTGGCGAGCGCCGCCGGACCACCGGCGATGTAACCCGTGCCCGGCACGTTGGACTGCACGAACACGATCTTCTTGGCGTGCAGCGAATTGAGCGCGTACTGCACCGCGCCATCGGAGCTGTAACGCGGCCCCATGTTGACGGCGGCGCTGTTCGGCGTCGACCAACATTCGGGAGCGATCCCGGCGTCCATCTCGTAGATGCCCAGCTGCTTCCAGTAGCTCTGATCGATTGTGCACTCGAGCAGATCGAACACTCCGTCGATGGCGACGACGTGGTCGGATGTGATCAGCTGCTTGGCCGCGGCCGCCACCTGCGACGGCTGGGTCTGGTCAAGCTGGACGAACAGCTTGAGCGGATGCCCGTTCACGCCCCCGTTCGCGTTGACGCACGCGAAGTAGGCGTTGATCATGTTCGGGCCGTCGGTGAAGTCCGTACCCGGCTGATGGGTGTCAATCGTGCCGATATTGATCGGCGAGCCCGTGGCTGCGACGCCCGGCTTCGAGCCGCAGGAGGAGACGTCGACCCCCGACGAACTCGAACTGCTAGCCGCGGCCGTCGAGCTGCCGGCCGCCGATGATGTGCCGCTCGAGGCGGCGCTGCTGCTACTGCTACTGCTGCTGCTCCCGCATCCCGCCAGCGCGATCAACGCCACGGCTGCGAGTAGCACAAGGCCGAGCCGCATGCGCGGCACGCCGTGATAAATGCTCACCGACTGTCTCCTCTCATGGGATGAACCCGGCCCCGAGATCCGCCCGAGGTCCGCGCCGATACTAATTCGGGGTACGGATGCATGCAACTACGCCCTAACGATGACCCAATCAATCGTTTGCAGTGGGCTCCGCGGCGGGTTTCTGCATGCAGCCATGTTCGCGAGATAGACTGCCCGCGCCCAGACGACGAACCGGGCCAACCGGCCACAGCAACCCGGTTCCCACCGCCGCGGCACACGAATTGCCCAGGCCCGAGAACCGCACCCAGATCACCAGAGCGCTCCTGCGCCTGCGGGAGCTGATCTTTAACGGTGCGTTCGCGCCCGGCGAGCGAATGTCGGAGCTGCCGCTGGTCCAGCGGCTCGGTGTATCGCGCACGCCGCTTCGTCTGGCGCTCGCCGAGCTCGAACACGAGGGCTTGCTGCGCGGACTCCCCGGTGGGGGCTACGTCGTGCGCGAGTTCACACAGGGAGACGTCCGCGACGCGATCGAGCTGCGGGGCGTGCTCGAGGGGACCGCCGCCCGCTTCGCCGCCGAGCGGGGGGTACCGGCCCGCGACATGCGGGCTCTCCGCGCCACCAATGACACAATCCAGAAGCTCGTCCACCGCGACGACTACGAATCGTTCGAGCGCTATTTGCATCTGAACGAGACGTTCCACCGGCGCCTGCTGAAGGTTGCCCGCAGCCCGTTGCTCGACCGTGCGCTCGAGGGAATCATCTCGCTGCCGTTCGGTGGCCCGAGCGCGTTCGTGCTCGCCGAGGCTGAGCTCCCCGCCTCGCGGGACATTCTGATCATCGCCCACCGCCATCACAGCGGGTTGATCGAGGCGATCGAGCGCCGGCAGGGCGCGCGCGCCGAGAACCTGGCCCGCGAGCATGCACAGCTGGCGCTGACCAATCTCGAGATCGTCATCGAGCATCGTGAGGTGCTGGACCGGCTCCCGGGCGCATCGTTGCTGAACCTCCCGGCCAAGCCGACGCCGGAGCGCGCCTGACACCAATCGACCCGACGCCGCAGGGCTGCCACCGAATATGCAGCTCGGGGCACTAGGCATCTATTGGCCCCACTCGATTGTCGTACGGGCGGCGGCATAGATTTCCTCGCTCCCGGGGCGATACGCGTCCTCCAGTGACGGACTGAGCGGGACTGGTGTGAACGGAGCTCCGACGCGCTGGATCGGGGCTTCGAGGTAGTCAAAGGCCGCCTCCTGGAGCTGCGCGGCGAGCTCGGCGCCGAACCCGCCCGCGCGGACCGCTTCGTGCGCCACGACCGCGCGACCGGTGCGCCGGACAGATGCCGCGATGGGTTCGAGGTCGAGCGGGACGAGGGTGCGGGGGTCGATCACCTCGGCCTCGATTCCCTCCGCGGCCAGCCGTTGCGCGGCAGTTAGTGCCTCACCGACCATCCGCGACAGCGCGACGATCGTCACGTGCCGACCCGGGCGCAGCCAGTGCGCCTGTCCAAGCGCCAGCGGCTCGGGCGCCTGGCTGATCATCTCGCGCCGGAAGTACAGGGACTTGTTCTCCACAAACACCACCGGGCCAGGGTCGGCGATCGCGCTGGCCAGCAGGCCAGCGGCGTCGGCGGCGCTCGAAGGCATCACCACCTTGAGCCCGGGCACGTGCGTGAGCCAGGCTTCGAGGCTCTGCGAGTGCTGGGCTCCGGCCCGCCCTCCAGCGCCGCCCTGGGTGCGCAGGACCAACGGCACTGACAGCTGCCCACCCGACATGAAATGCGCCTTCGCCGCCTGGTTGACGAGCTGGTCCAGCGCCAGGGTGATGAAGTCGATGAACATGATTTCGACCACGGGCCGCAGACCGGCCTGGGCGGCTCCGATCGCTACGCCGCAGACTGCTCCTTCGCTGATCGGGGTGTTGAGAACCCGCTCGGTCCCGAACTCCTCGGCCAGGCCGGCCGTGGCCATGTAGGGGCCGCCCTCGGCGACGTCCTCGCCGAGCACGATGACTCGCTCGTCGGCGCGCATGGCCCGCACCAGGGCACCATTGACCGCGCCCACGAACGTGGTCTCTGCGTCGGCCACGCGGTCAGCCGTCCGGCTCGGAGGTGGCGTAGACCAGGGCGGCGGCGACGCTCGGCTCGGCCGGCGGGCTGGCGCGGGCGAACTCGACCGCCGTCTCGACCTCGGCCCGGGCGGCGCGCTCGAGCTCGGCGGCGCCGTCGTCGGCCAGCCAGCCGCGTTTAAGCGCCTGGGCCTGCAGACGCGCGATCGGATCCAGCCGCGCCCACTCGGCGTCGGCGAGGTCATCCCGATAGGCCTGTGCGTCGCCTTCGTAGTGGCCGCGCCGCCGGTGGGTGAGGCACTCGAGGAGAAACGGGCCTCGGCCGCCGTCGCGGCCGGTGCCGCGGGCGGTCCGCAGGTAATCCCCAAACGCGCTCCACACGGCCTCCACGTCGCTGCCGTCGACGACCTGGCGCTCGAAGTCGTAAGGCGCCACCACGTCGCACACCCGGTCGACCTTGGTGTGAGCCGAACGCGGCGTGAACTCGGCGAAGCCGTTGTTCTCGCACACGAAGATCAAGGGCAACTCCCACAGCGCCGCGAGGTTCACCGTCTCGTTGAAGTGACCCGCCTGCACGGCGCCGTCACCGAAGAAGGCGATCGTGACCTGGTCGGTGCCGCGGAGCTTTGCCGCCAGCGCGTCGCCGGCGGCCAGGGGCAGATTGCCGCCCACCACTCCGGTCGCCCCCATCAGCCCGTGAGCGCGGTCAACGAGGTGCATCGAGCCACCGAGGCCGCGACACAGCCCGTCCGAGCGCCCCATCAGCTCAGCCATCACACGGTCCATCGGCGCGCCTTTGGCCAGCGCGTGCCCATGGGCGCGATGCCCGCTGTACACAGCGTCATCGTCCCGGAGCTGCCCGCAGACCGCAGCCGCGACCCCTTCGCTACCGATGCTCAGGTGGATAAGCCCGTGAACCTGGAGGCTCCGGTGCAGCTTGGCCACTCGCTCTTCGAAGCAGCGAATCCGCCACATCGCCGCCAGCAGCGCCAGCGCCTGTTCGCGGCCCGGCTCCAAGGGCTGGGACGCAGCCGAGCGCTGAGCCGGGGACATCGGAGGGCCCTCCGCCTCAGGCAGCCACAGGCGCTGTCCCGAGCACCTGGCGGGCCGCGTCAGCGATCTTGGCCTCGTCGGGCAATACGAAGGCTTCCATGGGTTCGCTGTAGGGCACGGTCGCGTCGAGCGCCGTCACCTGCTTGATCGGCGCCTTGAGCGAGGAGAAGCCATTCTCGGCGATCTCGGCGGCGATCAGTGCCGACGCCGCAGCGTGCCGGGGTGCCTGGTCTACGAGCACGGCATGTCCGGTCTTCTCGACCGAGGCCAGGATCGTCGCGGTATCCAGCGGCGCCAGCGTGCGAGGGTCGATCACCTCAGCTTCGATGCCCTCAGCGGCCAGCGACTCGGCCGCCGCCAGTGCCTTGCCGACCATGAAGCCGGTGGCGACGATCGTCACGTCGCCTCCCGCCCGGCGGACGTCCGCCTGGCCGAACGGAACCAGGTACTCGCCGTCGGGCACCTCGCCGGGCTCAAGCGTCAGCAGGTAGTGATGGAAGAAGCAGACCGGGTTGTCGTCTCGGATCGCGGTAGCCATGAGTCCCTTGGCGTCGGCTGCCGTCGCCGGCAGGACCACCTTGAGGCCCGGGATGCCGAGGAACATGCTGTAGATGCACCCCGTGTGCTGGCCGGCCCAGCCGGCGGTGAACCCGTATCCGGCCTTCAGGACCAGTGGCACCTTGACCCGACCGCCGCTCATGTAACGAAATCGCGGCGCCTCGTTGACCACCTGGTCCATCGCGACCAGCATGAACTCGGCCATGTACAGCTCGACGACCGGACGCAGCCCGGCGATCGCCGCGCCGACCGCCATGCCGATCTCTGCCGTCTCGGAGATGGGCGTGACCCGAACCCGGTCGTGGCCGAACGCCTTGACGAATTCGTCGTTCTCGGTCGTGGCCAGGTTCTGGCCGAAGTACAGGACGCTGTCGTCACGGGCCATCTCCAGGTGGATGGCCTCGTTGATCGCAGCTATGTAGGGGAGCTCGTGTGCCATTTCGTATGCCTCCTCAGTGTCTCGAGTTAGAGGTTCGCGGGTTTCCGACTCGGGGCACTATGCGTAGACGTGGTTGAGGGCCGCTTCGGGCTCGGGGAATGGGCTGTCGAGCCCGAACTGCACGGCTGCCTGCATCTCGCCTTCTACCTCCGCGGTGATCGCGTCAGCGCGGGCCGCGTCGAGCACGCCCTCGGTGATCAGGCGTGCTCGGAAGCGAGGCACCGGATCTCCACGCTTGGCCGCCTCGTACTCCTCGGTAGCGCCGAACACCTCAACCGCCTCGTGCTCGGGGAAGTGCAGCGGGACGCCGGGCGGCGCGATGATGTTGCCGTGGGCGCTGAGGCGGTAAACCTTGGATTCCACCAGCGTCGGGCCGTGACCCGCCCGGGCCCGGGCGACTGCGGTCCCAACGGCCGCATGAACCGCGACTGGGTCGCCGCCGTCAACGGTCACGCCCGGCATGGAGAAAGCCTTGGCCTTAACCGCCAGGGGCTCGCCGGCGGCGGCGTTGGCGTCCTCCTGCTCGACGCGCGTGACCACGTTGTAGGAGTTGTTCTCCATCACGTAGACGATCGGAAGCTTCCACAGCGAGGCAACGTTGAGTGATTCGGAGAACGCCCCCTGCTTGGAGGCGCCGTCACCGAAGAAGCACAGAACCACCTGGCCTTGCTTACGGATCTGGGCTGCGTAGGCAACGCCGGTGGCCTGGGGGATGCCCTGACCGACGATGCCCGAGGTGCCCATGAAGCCCCGCTCCGGGTCCACCAGGTGCATCGAGCCGCCGTAGCCCCCGCACAGGCCATCCGTGCGGCCGTAGATCTCGGCCATCATTGCCTTGGGGTCGGTGCCGAGCACCAGCGGATAGCCGTGGCAGCGGTAGGTGCACATCATCTGGTCACCGTCCTGCAGCGTCGCCAGCGAGCCCACGATCGATGCCTCGGCTCCGTCAGCCAGGTGGGTATGACCTCGGATAACCCCCGGGCTCTCCTCGAAGGTGCGTTTTACGCGCTCCTCGAACTCGCGAATCCGCAACATCTGGGTGAACGCCCAGATCAGGCGATCGTTATCGAGCTCGGCCACGTTCTCGCTTGTGCTCACCACGGCTCCTCTCTCACCCAACCGCGCGGAACTGCGCGGCGGTCGTCTGGTATGCGCGCTCGAATTCCTGCTCGATCGGCAGGCTGCGCAGCTCTGCCGATAACACCTCGACGCCCCACGGCTGCCGGTATCCGGCCTCGAGGCAGACGTCCACGTAGGCCGGGATGTCGAACTCGCCCTCGCCGGGCAGGCGCCGGTGGTTGATCGTCTCGTCGATCGGGTCCTCCATGTTCTGATACTGGCCGTCGGACAGCTCGACCCAGGACAGGTACTCGGTTGGAATGCGGCTCAGGTCCTCAGGTGCGATGCCCAGCTTGGCCATGTGCCACGTGTCGATGGCCAGGCCGCCATTCGGCCGCCCCGCACCCTCCACCAGTTCGAGCGCGGCGTCGAGCGTGTTGACGTTCACGTCGAACGGCATGAATTCGTACACCACCGTGGCGTCGGTCCGGTTCGCGGCTTCGTCGCACAGGGCCGCGAACTCCTCGGTCAGCCGGCCGAGCTCGCACGGCGTTCCCGGAATGTTGCCGACCTTGATGTGGTGCGCGTTGAAGGTCGCGGCGGTATCGAACAGCAGCTGGCGCCGGACGTCGGAGTCGGTTCGGGCCTGCAGACCGGGCTCGACAAAGAAGTCGGCCAGAAACTCAACCTGGAGGTGGATCAGGCCGGCGTCGTCAAAGATCCGCTTCATGTCCGCAAGCGTGCGCGTCTCGAGTTGGTGCTCGATGTCCGCGTGCCACAGCCCGAGGCCGCGGAAGCCCACGCGAGCAGCCTGGGCACAACGGTCGGCCCACTCGAATGTGCTCCACTCGCGGCCTACATGCACGTCCGCCGGACCCGCGCTGGTCCAGTACAGATCCAGCAGCTCAACCTCGCCCATCGACTCTCCTCTTCCTCATTGCGGAGTCGGCTGCCAAGCTAACGCCTGGCCTTGGGGTGAGTCCAGCCAACCCGTGCATGCGTTCTTGCCGATCAGCGCGCCAGCTCGCCCGCGATTCGGTCCAGCGCCGTCACGAGCTCGTCGGTCCGGGACAGCCAGGGAGAATGATCGGTGTCGATCTCGATCACCGGATCACAGCCGGCGGCGCGGTACATTCGCTGCTGCATCGCGGGCGGGATCGCGCGGTCCTGGAGGGTGGTGACGTAGGCCCTGGGCAGACCGGCGAACGCCTCGGGCTGATCGCCCGCGGCGAATGGCTGAGCGAACGGCGCCACCGGCTGGGGCCCGAGTCGCTCAAGCCCCCAGGCCACCTGCTCGTCGGTCGCGCAGCCCATCAGCGCCTGGGGGGCGGCCTCGGGCGGCATGCGGGCGATGGGTGGGTCACCCTCGACGATCAGATTGGCCTGCACCTGGTCATCGGCGGCCTCGGGGAGCGCCGTCAGATCGAGCAGGCTCTGCCCGTCTCCGGGGACGAACGCCGCCACGTAGACCAGCGCGGTGATCTGCTCGGGGGTGCGGGCGGCGGCCTGGGTGATCGCCATTCCGCCCATGCTGTGGCCAACGAGGAGTGCGGGGGGACCTTCCGCCAGGGCTTGGCAGATCCGGTCCGCGTACGCCGTGAGAGTGACCTGGCTCGGCGGCGTCGGGTCAGCACCGGCACCGGGCAGGTCAATCGCCTCGACGTCGTGCCCGGCCGCCCGCAGGCCGGGCAGAACCGGCTCCCAGCACCACGCACCGGCGAACGCTCCGTGTACCAGCAGGATCCTGGTCATCGCATCTCCTGATTCGATTCGGGCACCGGGGTCAGGCCCGGCGCAGTGCTCAACACGATCTTGCCCCGCAGTCCGCCGCCCTCGACCAGGCGGTGTGCCTCCGCGGCCTGGGCCAGACCGAGCGTGCGGTCGACGCGGGTGCGCAGCTCACCTCGGGTCAGCTGCCCGGTCAGGTCGGCCAGCATCGCGGCGTCGGGATTTACGAGCGGTGTGTGTAACCGCAACCCTCGAGCGTCGGGGACGCCCTGGACGCGCCGGGTGAACACGGCGACCCCGCCGTCACGGACGGCAGCGGCGGCCGCCGCGCCGATGGGTACGGCGTCGAGCAGTGCATCGACGGGTTGCAGCTTGGCCAGCTCGACCGTGCGCGGTATGACCTCGCTCGCCCCGAGGCTGGCGACCCACTCCTCATCACCCGTGGAGGCCACCGCGAGCACGCGCAGCCCGGCCCGAGCGGCGAGCTGCGTCGCGAACCCTCCCACCGCGCCACTGGCGCCTGTGATCAGCAGCGTGTCACCAGGTGGAGCGGCGATCAGGTCGAGCGCCTGGCGGGCGGTCAGCGCGCCCAGGGGGAAGGCGGCGGCGGTGATCGGGTCCAGGGGCTCCGGGCGCGGCACGAGCCACGCAGCGTCGAGCGCCGCGGCCTGCGCATAGGCACCCACTCGGCCTTCGATATGAATCCACGGAATCATTCCCAGCACCGTGTCACCGGACGCGAAGCGCGAGCCCTCGGCGCCCGGGTCGGTGATAGTGCCGGCGAGGTCCCAGCCGGTTACGAACGGGGGCCTCAGGCTTGGCATCCGGGTTCGGTGGGCCCCGGCGCGAGCTGCGATATCGCTCGGGTTCACCCCGGCGGCAGCGATCTCGACCACCACCTGACCCGGCCCGGGCGTGGGCCGGGGCCGGTCCGTCAAACGCAGCACCTCAGGACCTCCGAACTGCGTCACCTCGCAGACACGGATGGCATGGCTGTCAGGCGGTGTGGCCACTGATCGGCGATCGTATTCGCGCCGAACGTCGGGGTCTGGGATCAAGCGTCGGGGCTCAAGCCGGGCTGCGCTCAGGAGCAAGGCGGTTGACTTCCGCGCCAGCCTTCACGTATAAGGAGCCAGGGCGCAGGCACGGCGCCAGGCGACCCCATCGCGAGGGAGGCTTCACATGAGCACCACGGATCCTGCGCTCGGCGCGTTCCCGAGCCCCTACTCGGTGGCGACCCCGGCTGGTTGTGAGGGCTGGGAGGAAATGTATCCCTACTACGCTGGGTTCGACGAGAGTCGGCGTGAAACCGACGAGAACCGTTTCTGGTTCTGGAACTCGATGCACTTCCCGGTCCCGATGCCCGCCTTCGACGTGATCTGCATCGATTCGCCGTATCAGGCGGTCGGGTCATGGCAGAACCGGGTGTTCGCCGTACCGCCTGCAATGGGCATCGACTACCGGATCGTCAACGGCTACGTCTACATCTCCGGCAACCCGGTGACCGATCCGGAGAAGATCGCCGAGCGCGCCGGCTTCTTCCAGAAACGCGCCGGTTACTACTACGAGAACTGGACCGAGCTCTACGGCAAGTGGCGGGCGAAGATGGAAGCGCTGATCGCCGAGCTGGGCGAGCTGGAGGTGCCTGACCTCCCCGAGTACGAGCCCGACGAGGTCGCGTTCGCCGATGATCGCAATACGGCGTTCTATGAGGTTCTTGACGCCTACAGCCGCTGCCTGCGACTGCTCGATCTGATGTGGCAGCACCATTTCGAGTTTCTGCTCCTGGGTTACGGGGCTTACGCCACCTTCGTCGAGCTGTGCAAGAGCCACCTACCCGACATCCCGGACCAGCACATTGCCCAGATGGTGGCCGGGATCGATGTGCTGCTGTTCAAGCCCGACGCCGAGCTGCGCCGCCTGGCCCGGCTGGCGATCGAGACTGGGGTCGACGCGGCGTTCGTGGAGGGCCGCACTCCGGCTGATATCGACGCCGAGCTCGCTAAGAGCGAAGCCGGGCTGAGCTGGCTGGCCGAGCTCGAGGAGGTCAAGGACCCGTGGTTCAACATGGCCACCGGGGATGGTCTGTACCACTACTACCGCAGCTGGCTCGACGACCCGAGCATCCCGTATGCGGCTCTGATCGGACACATCGGCGCGCTCCGGGCCGGCCAGAAGATCGACCGGCCAACCGAAGAGATCGTGCGCGAGCGCGAGCGGCTGGCCGAGGACTACGGCGCACTGCTCGACGAGGAGACGCGGGGCCCGTGGAATGACCTGCTGGCGTTGTCACGCACTGTTTTCCCCTACGTCGAGGAGCACAAGTTCTTCTGCGACTACTGGTTCCTGACCCGGTGGTGGAACAAGGTTCGCGAGTTCGGCGCGCTGCTGGCTCGGCATGGTTTCATCGAGGACGGCGAGGACATCTTCCAGCTATCCCGGCACGAGGTGTCCGGCGCTCTGGACGAGCTGGTCCTGACGTGGGCCACCGGGGGCCGGGCGCTGGGCCCGAGCCACTGGCCTCCGATTGTCGCTCGGCGCCGGGAGCTGCTCGAGCGGCTCGCGGCGTGGACGCCGCCCCCAGCGCTGGGTATCGCCCCCGACGCCGTCACCGATCCGATGACGATCATGCTTTGGGGTGTGACCACCGAGCGGGTGCGGGAATGGGCTCACCACCAGGTCGGCGGCAACGAGCTCAACGGCGCGGCCGCTTCGCCGGGCGTGGTGGAAGGCATCGCCCGGGTCGTCCGCTCAGTAACCGAAATCGCCGACGTGCGCGATGGAGAGATCCTCGTCTGCGGGAGCACATCACCCGCCTGGGCACCGATCTTCTCCAAGATCAGGGCCACCGTCACCGACGTCGGCGGCGTGATGTCGCACGCGGCGATCGTGTGCCGCGAATACGGGTTGCCGGCCGTCGTCGGTACCGGCCGGGCGACGTCGGAGATCCACACCGGCCAGATGATCCGCGTTGACGGCTCGGGCGGGGTGGTGACACTGCTCGAGAACGGTAGATGACGAGCGCCGCCGCCAGCGGTGCCCACAGCCGGCCGCTGGATGGCCTGCGTCGGTCAGACCAGCCCTCGTTCGGGGGGAAGAGCACTGGCCTCGGCGAGCTCCTTTCGGCCCGGCTCCCCGTCCCGCCGGGGTTCGCGCTTTCGACCTCCGCCTTCGCCGCCTTCATGCGCGAGTCAGACCTCGATCGCGTGGTGGAGCGGGCGCTGGCCCCAGTCTCGACCGGGGACGTCGAGGCGACCCAAGAGGCAGCGCGCGAAATCACCGCGGCGATGAGCTCAGCGCCCCTGCCGGGCGCCGTTCGGGACGAACTCGCCGAGCGATACGGCGAGCTCTCTGTGGAGGACTCGCCGCCCGTGGCCGTGCGCTCGAGCGCCGTGGGGGAGGACAGTGAGGAGGCCACATTCGCCGGCCAGCAGGACACCTACCTATGGGTGCGCGGAGTCGAGGGCGTGTGCGCGGCGGTGCGGGATTGCTGGGCGAGCCTGTTCAGCGCGCCGGCGATCAGCTACCGGGCGCGACTGGACGAGGCCTCACCGCCCGCCATGGGGGTGACCGTCCAGCTGATGGTCGACGCCGCCATCTCGGGCGTGATGTTCACGTGCAACCCGGTCAGCGGCGACCCCAGCATGATCGCGATCAACGCGAGCTGGGGCCTGGGGCTGGCCGTTGTGGGGGGCGAGGTCACTCCGGATGATTATCTGATGAGCAAGGTGACCGGTGAGATCGTCCGCGAGCACCTGGCCGACAAACAGGTGCAGTACGTCCCGAGCGTGGACGGAAGTGGAGCCGAGCTGGTGGAGGTTGCGCCGGAGCGGCGCAAGCTTGCGTGCCTGGACCCCGGCATGCTGGAGGCGCTGGTAGACCTCGGGCGCCGCGTCGAGCGCCACTTCGGTTCGCATCAGGACATCGAGTGGGCGATCGCCCGCGACGCTGCCGAACCGGAGAGCGTGTTCCTGGTCCAGTCGCGACCGGTCACCACCGTGCCGAAGCGGACCAAGCCCGCGGGCCCGCCGCCGTCGGCCCTCACCTTGGTGATGGGCACGTTCGGCGCCGCCCAGCCCAGGACCGGAGAGGAGCGCTAGGGCATATGGGGCTGAGTGACGAGGACGTGCGCGAGATCCTGCGCATCATCGACGAGTCACAGGTCGAGGAGCTCCGGGTCGAGACCGAGGGGTTCTCTCTGTATGTGCGTAAGGGCCCCTCCGCGGAGGGTGCCCCGGTGGCGGCCGAGCCATTGCGCCCCGCCGAACCAGCGCGTGCCGCCGAGCCGGCGCGCACCGCCGAGCCGGCGGGCGCCGCCGAGGCCTCTGACGCTGATGACGGGCTCGTGTCGATCCCGTCACCGATGCTCGGGACCTTCTACCGGGCCGAGTCCCCGGGATCGCCGGCGTTCGTCGAGGTCGGAGCGCGGGTCGAGCCTGACACCACGGTCGCCATCATCGAGGTTATGAAGATGATGAACTCGGTTCCGGCCGGCGTGTCCGGAACCGTGGTCGAGGTGTGCGCTCAGAACGGGGAGCTGGTCGAGTACGGCGAGCCCCTGTTCCGGGTGCGCCCCGGTGCCGTGCCGTGAAGCGGGTCTTCATTCCCAACCGGGGGGAGATCGCGGTGCGGATCGTTCGCGCCTGCCGTGAGCTCGACCTCGAATGCGTCGTCGGAGCCTCCGAACCCGACCTCGACGGGCTGGCGGCTCGCCAGGCGGATCGGGCGGTATGTCTTGGCCCCGGGCCCGCGGGCGCGAGCTACCTGCGCGACGACATCGTCGTGCAGGCGGCGCTCGGGACCGGCTGTGATGCGGTCCATCCCGGATACGGCTTCCTGTCCGAGAGCCCGAAGCTCGCGGCCCGGGCCCGCGAGCATGGCCTCATCTTCGTCGGACCGCCGACGGACGCGATCTCCCTGGCCGGCGACAAGCTGGCCGCGCGCGCGGAAGCTGAGAATGCGGGAGTGCCCGTGCTCCCCGGCGGGGAGGCACAAAACGCCGAGCAGGCCCGGGAGCTGGCGGACCGAATCGGCTATCCCGTTCTGGTCAAGGCCGCGGGCGGGGGCGGGGGCCGCGGCATCAAGCGGGCGGCCGATGGTGAGGAGCTCGCGGCGGTGATCGGTCTGGCCAGCAGCGAAGCGGCGGCGGCGTTCGCCGACGACCGGGTGTACGTCGAGCGGATGATCGAGGCCGCGCGTCACGTCGAGGTCCAGATCGCAGCGGACGATCACGACGCCGTGGTCCACCTCGGCGAGCGTGATTGCTCGGTTCAGCGCCGCTTCCAGAAAGTGATCGAGGAGGCTCCGGCCCCAGCGTTGCCCGACGCGACGCGCGGGGAGCTCCGGGAGGCGGCGGTGAGGTTCGCACGGGCGATTGGGTACCGCAACCTGGGCACGGCCGAGTTCGTGGTCGACGCTGAGAGCAATGAGTTCTTCTTTCTCGAGGTCAACTGCCGGATCCAGGTCGAGCATCCGGTCACCGAGGCCGTCACGGGGCGAGACCTCGTCGGCCTCCAGCTGCGGATCGCCGCCGGCGAGCCCCTCGGGTTCGCGCAGGAAGACGTCACGTTCTCCGGACACGCGGTCGAATGCCGGCTGAACGCCGAGGACGTCACGCGGGGATTCATGCCGTCGCCGGGCACGCTGTCACTGTTCTCGATCCCGGAGCGCCCCGGGCTGCGAGTTGACACCCATTGCTCCGCCGGCGCCGTCGTCCCGCCCTACTATGACTCGCTGCTGGCCAAGCTGATCGCGCACGGGGATGACCGCGATCAGGCGATCGATCTCCTGCTTGACGTGCTGGAGGATGTAGACGTCGACGGGGTGGAGACGAACCGCGCGCTCCTATTGAGCGTGCTCGGCCTGCCCGACTTCCGCGCCGCCACCGTGACCACTGACTGGCTCGAGCGCACACTGCGATGAGCACGCCGATCGACTTCGTTGACACCACCACCCGTGATGGGAACCAGAGCATGTGGAGCGCGACCGGGCTGACCACGCCCGACGTACTGGCGATCGCGCCCACGCTGGACCGGGTTGGCTATCGCGCGCTCGACTTCACCTCGAGTACCCACATGGCGGTCTCGGTGCGCTTCCACCGCGAGGACCCGTGGGAGCGAATCCGGTTGGTCAGCGAAGCGATGCCTGACACGCCGCTGGGGATGATCACGACCGGGATGCGGTTCATCTCCTGGGTTCCCGCCGACGAGGAGGTCATGCGGCTCTCGTTTCGGCTCGTGGTCCAAAGTGGGATCCGCCGGTTCCAGATCGCCGAGCCGTCCAACGACCCCGCCCGGCTGAAACGCCTGGCCGCGATGGCGCGCGCCGAGGGGGTGGACGAGATAGTCATCGGGCTCACCTACTCGATCAGCGAGGTGCACACCCACCAGTACTACGCTGAACGTGCCGCCGCTCTGGCCGATTGCGCGGACATGGATCGGCTCTATCTCAAGGATCCAGGTGGCCTGTTGACGCCGGACGCGGTGCGGGAGCTCGCGCCCCATCTCCTGGCCGCGGCCGGCGAACGTCCGGTCGAGCTGCACAGCCACTGCACGATCGGCCTGGCCCCCCTCGTCTACATGGAAGGCCTCCGAGCGGGGTTCGGGGTGCTGCACACGGCGTGCGGTCCGCTGGCACGGGGAACCTCGCAACCCGAGGTCCTGAGCACAGCGGCCAACGTTGAGGCGTCCGGATACACGCATGACCTCGATCTCGAGCAGCAGGCGATCGTCTCGGCGCACTTCGACGAGCTCGCGCGAGCCAAGGGCCTCCCGGTGGGGGCCGCGCGGGAGTTCGACGCCGCCTACTACCGCCATCAGCTCCCGGGCGGAATGGTCACCACGACGCGGCGGATGCTCGAGGAACTCCGCCGCCCGGAGCTGTTCGATGCCGTGCTCGAGGAGGTGGCCTGCGTGCGCGCCGAGATGGGCTATCCGATCATCGTCACTCCCGTATCCCAGTTCATCGCCAGCCAGGCCGCGCGCAACGTGATCGACTCAGAGCGGTGGCTGAACGTCTCGGATGAGACCGTGCGGTACTTTCTCGGCCATTACGGAGAGCCACCGGCGCCGGTGGATCCGGAGATCGCCGAGCGTGTCCTGTCGCGCCCGCAGGCCCGCGGTCTGGCTGATCTGACGCCGCTCAGCCTGGACGGTGCCAGACAGCGGTTCGGGTCGCGCATCTCCGAGGAGGAGCTGCTGCTGCGCTTGACGATGCCCGAGGAGCAGGTCGATGCGATGGTCGCGGCTCGGGGTGGGGCCGGGCCGCAGAGGGGGAGGTCGGGGCGGGCACCGCTGGTGCGCCTGCTGCAGGAGCTCGAGCGTCGTCCCTCGCTGACCAGCGTCGAGGTCACCCAGGGTGACGACCGGGTGGTGTGGCGGCGTGCTTGACCGCCCTCGCCTCGACGAAGTCCGGGCGTTCATGTTCGACATCGACGGGACCCTCGTCCACCGCGGGCCCGATGGCCGCGGCCGGCCGCAGCCCGGCGCTGTGGAGGTCCTCGATCGGATCCGGGCCAGTGGGCGGCCGCTGGTTCTGTTCACCAACGGCAGCCACGTGCCCTCGGCAAGCATCGCTCAGGGCTTGCGCGAGGACGGGCTGCCGGTGTCAGATGACGAGCTGCTGACACCGGTCGACAGCGCGACCACGTGGTTGCGGCGCCACTACGCCGACCGCCCGGTGCAACTGTTCGGGTCGGCGGCGGTCCGCGACCACATGGTCGGTGCCGGCATCCGGCTGACCGAAGGGGAGGACGCCGGCGCGGTGTTCGTGGCCCACCTCGATGAGGTCAACATGGCGTCTCTGGAGCGGGCGGCGCGCGCCATCACGCGGGGCGCCCCGCTGTTCACCGGCAGCTATGTCCGGGGGTACGCGGGCGCGAACGGGATGATCTTCAGCCGCGGGGCGATGATCACAGCTGCGATCGCGAAGGTCACCGGCGCGCGCCCCAGGGTGCTCGGAAAGCCATCGCGTGCCGCCGTGGCCGAGCTCGGCTCCCGGCTGGGGGTTCCGACCCGCGAGGTGGCGGTGATCGGGGATGACCTGGGCATGGATATCGCACTCGGCCGGATGGGCGGCTCAAGAACGGTGCTCGTCCGTAGCGGGATTAGCGGCGCGATCGACCTCGACGGCGTGCCGCCCGCGCGCCGGCCGGACGCCGTCATCGACGCAGTGGCGGACCTGCTGGCATGTCTCTAGTGCCTGACGACACAGTCGCGTTACAAGGGCTGGGATGTTTTCTGCTGCCATGGCATAAAACATCCACCCGTCCTCAGGACCACCCGCCCCCGATAGGCTGGGCGTGAAATGGCCGGGCGCCTCGAGGGACGAGTTGGGCTGATCACCGGCGGTGCCGGGAGCATCGGGGCGACGAGCGCCCGAGCGATGGTGCGCGAAGGGGCTCGTGTCGTGCTCGCGGATCTCCGGGCCGAGCGGCTCGCTGAGGTGGTCGACGAGCTGGGCTCCGATCGCGCGGCCGCCGTCGATGTTGACGTCACGGACTCGGCCGCCGTCAAGCTCGCCGTGGAGCTTGCCGTGGAACGGTTCGGAGGGCTCGACATCGTGTTCGCCAACGCGGGCGTGTTCGGAGAGGTGGCCTCGATCGTCGATTACCCGGAAGACGCGTTTGACCGGGTCATGGCGGTCAACGTGCGGGGCGTGTTCCTGACCTGCAAGCACGGGCTGTCCGCCATGCGCGAGGGCGGCAGCCTGATCCTCAATTCGAGTGTGGTGGGCCTGACCTCTGATGCTGGGATCTGCGGCTACGCCACGTCCAAGCACGCCGTGGTCGGCCTGATGCGTACTGCGATGAAGGAAGCCGCCCCCCGGGGCATCCGGGTCAACAGCATCCACCCGGGCCCGGTGGACAACGAGTTCCAGCATCGGATCGAGGTCACCGCGACGGGCGAGCCGGCCGAGCGCGCGGCTGAGCTGTTCGAGCAGAACATCCCGCTGGGCCGCCATGCCACGCCGGCGGAGATCGCCGAGACGGTGGTCTTCCTGGCCAGCCGGGAGAGCGGCTTCGTGACCGGCGCGACGATCGCCGTCGACGGCGGCATGAGCGTCTGAGCCCGGCCGGTAAAGCGGCTTGAGGTAGCGTGCCGCAGGTGCGAGAGCTCGAGCGCCCCACCAACCGTGTCCTGGTCCTGTTCGGAGCCACGGGTGACCTGGCGGGCCGCAAGCTGTTTCCCGGCTTCTTCCACCTGTATCGCGAAGGGCTGATGCCGGAGGACTTCCGGATCATCGGCTCGGGCCGTCACTCGCCCGGTTCCGACGATGAGTTTCGTGACCATGTCAACCGTGCTCTGCAGCAGCACGGCCGGGGTGAGCTGGACGAGCACTGGGATGAGTTCGCCGCCCGCCTGAGCTTCGTGGCCTCGAGCGCCGAGGACGGCACGGATCTGGCTCAGGCCGTCACCGATGCCGAGCAAGAGATCAGCGCCGACGGCGAGCGTCTCGTCTACCTCTCGGTGCCACCCTCAGCCACCCGCGACATGGTGCGGATGCTGGGGGATACGGGGATCGCCGAGAACTGCGCCCTGGTGGTCGAAAAGCCGTTTGGCCATGACTACGAGAGCGCGCGCGAGCTGAACGCCGTGCTGCACGAGGTCCTGGAGGAGGAGCAGATCTATCGGATCGATCACTTCCTGGGCAAGGAGGCGGCGCAGAACATCCTCGTCGCCCGGTTTGCCAACGGGATGCTCGAGCCGATCTGGAACCGTGACCACGTCTCCTACGTCCAGATCGATGTGCCCGAGGCGATCGACATCCAGGGCCGGGCCGGGTTCTACGAGCAGACGGGCGCCTTTCGGGACATGGTGGTCACCCACCTCCTTCAGATCCTGGGCATCGTGGCGCTCGAGCCACCATCCCGGATAGAGGCCGACGCCCTTCATCTCGAGCGCACCAAGCTGTTCGATTCGCTGCGGCCGCTTGATCCCGAACGCACGGTTCTCGGCCAGTACGAGGGCTATCGCGACGAGGAGGGCGTGGCCGATGACTCGCGTGTGGAGACCTTCGTCGCGCTCGAGGTCCGGGTCGACACCTGGCGCTGGAGCGGGGTCCCGTTCTACCTCCGGACTGGTAAGTCGCTGGCCGAAGGACGCCGCACGGTGACGATCGGCTTCACAGACGCGCCGTTGCGCATCTTCCCCGATCAGGACCTCGATCAGCCCGTTCGCCCCAGTGAGCTGGTGTTCGAGCTCTCTGACGACCCGACGGTCAGGATCGAGGTTCAGGCCAAGATTCCCGGCCCGGTGATCGCGCTCGGCCGCGCGGCCCTCACCCTCGACGTCGAGCAGGCCTTCGGCGGAGCCGACGGCCTCGAGGCGTACGAGCGTCTCCTGCACGATGTGATGCTCCGCGAGCGACTGCTGTTCACGCGCAGCGAACAGATCGAGCGGCTGTGGCAGGTGTGCGCTCCGGTGCTCGAGAATCCGCCCGAGCTCCGGTCCTACGCGCCCGGATCGTGGGGACCGGATGAGGCGCTGGAACTCCCGGTCGCTCCCGGTTGGCGCCTTCCCGACAGCCAGTAGCCAGCAGACCGCGGCGAAGTCAGGCGGGCGAGGCGTCGAGCAACGCGCGCAACGCGCGCAGATCGTCCTCGCTCGGGTTCCACTTCGCTGCCGCTGCGTTGGCGCGGACCTGCTCGGGCCTGGTGGCCCCGGCGATCACCGATGACACGGCGTCACGGGCCAGAAGTGCCCCGATCGCGACCTCGATCAGAGCCAACCCACGTTGGTCGGCGTAGTTCTGGAGGGCGTCAATGAGCTCGAACTGCTCCTCGGTGGCAATCTGGTCACGGCCCGAGAGCCGTGCCCCCTCGGGTCCGGGCTCGCCCCGGCGGTACTTGCCGGTCAGCAGTCCCGAGGCAAGTGGGAAGAAGGGGACAAAGCCGATGCCGAGACGCTCACATGCAGGCAGAACCTCGCGCTCGGCCTCGCGCACGAGCAGGCTGTACTGATTCTGTAAGGCGCTGAAGCGGGTGATTTCGTGTTCGCTGGCGTACGCGTCAGCCTCTTCGAGCTGCTGGGCGCTGAAGTTCGACGCTCCGATCCCGCGGATCTTGCCCTCGCCGACCAGCTCGTGAAGCGCCTCGAGGGTCTCGCCAACCGGGGTGACGCCGTCGGGCTGGTGGTACCAGTAGAAGTCGATCACGTCGGTGCGAAGACGAGCCAGTGACGCTTCGGCGGCTGCGCGGATGTAGCCCCGGGAGCCACGGGGCCCCTTCCCGTCTCCCATGTCCATGCCGAACTTGGTGGCCAGGATCACCTCGTCCCGACGGCCCTGCAGAACCTCGCCCAGGAGCTCCTCGCTGGCGCCTGAGCCCCCGTAGATATCGGCCGTGTCGAAGAACGTGACGCCCTCCGCGATCGCGGCATCCACCACCGCGCGCGTCCCGGCCAGGTCAACCCGGCGGCCGAAGTTGTTACAGCCCAGCCCGACGACTGAGACATCGAGGCCCGAGTCGCCGAGCGCTCGTGTGGGGAGATCAGCCATGCCCCTGGATATAGCAGCACCGCTCCGGTGCGCTCCGGACAACCGCGCGGGGCGGGTGGCGAAGACACTCGAGTTCCTGAAGGCGGGCCAGACTCGTAGCTAGCGAGTCACAGCGTCTTGCACAGGATCTGGCCCCGCCAGCCACGCAGGTCGAAGAGACCCTGGCGGGCAAATCCGTGTCGTTCATAGAACCTGACCAGCCGCGGTGAGTCAGCCCAGCAGTCCACCCGCACCATGCGAGCGCCACGCTCGCGAGCGATCTCGCTGGCGAGGTCGAGCAGCCGCAGCCCGATCTGGTTGCCATGGAACTGGCGAGAGCTCAACAGGAGCGCGATGTAGAGCTCGGGCAGCGGATTGCCCGGGACGTAGGGGGGTGAGGCCCCAACGGCGAGCACGCCCACAACTGCGCCCGCGTGTTCGGCGACCCGGATCTCGTTGTCATCCAGCGTTCTCCGCACGAGCTCTCGCATGTCCGCGCGAACGGAGAACGCCTGCTCGCCCCACTGCCCCGATAGGCCCCGCCCCACGAGCCATTCGACGGCCTCGTCGAACAGCGCCAGGACGGCGGCCTGGTCATCCACAGACCCCGGCCTGATGGTGAGTTCGATCACAAGTTCAGTTGTACCCGTCCCAGCACACTGGTGTGCGGTGCACCGTCAGCATTCGGTTAGCGCGCCGGGTCGATGGCATCGAGACATAGGATTCCGAGATGAGCCTTGGTAGCGAGATCCTGGCCCGGCGGATGCGTCTGATCGCTCCGGCCTCCGTCGACGTGCTCCACGAGCGCGACCTACGCGTGCCAATGGACGACGGCGCCGTGTTGCTCGCTGACCGGTGGGTGGCTCGCCGGGAGATGGAGCGTCCGCAGCCCACGGTCCTCGTCCGCTCACCGTACGGGCGCCGGCAGGTAGTCGGCCTCCTGTTCGGCCGGCTGCTGGCCGAGCGGGGACTGCAGGTCGTGGTGCAGAGCGTGCGCGGGACGTTTGGCTCCGAGGGTGACTTCGCCCCGTTTGACGAGCGAGGAGACGGGCTCGCGACCCTGCGGTGGATCCGAGCCCAACCCTGGCACAGCGATCGGATCGGAATGATGGGGCCCAGCTATCTCGGATTCGTGCAGTGGGCCGTGGCGTCGGAGGCGGGTGATGACCTGGCCGCGCTGGCGATCCAGGTCAGCGCGTCACAGTTCTACGAACAGACGTATGGCGGGGGGAGTCTGGCGCTGGAGAACGTCGGCTCCTGGATGGTGCTCGTGTCGGCGCAGGAGGGGCGGCTGGCGCTACTGAGAATCAACCGCGCGTTGCGTGAACTGCGGACGCTGATGGGGGATCTTCCTCTGGGTGACCTCGACGAGCGAGCCACCGGTGCCGCCGTTCCCTGGTTCCGCGATGCATTCGCCAACCCAGGGCGCGCCGATGCTTACTGGGCGACCCGGGACTTCTCAGCTCATGTGCCCGAGGTGCGGGCGCCGGCCCAGTTCGTCGGCGGCTGGTACGACATCGTCCTGCCGTGGATGCTTGACGACTTCACCGCGTTGCAGGCGGCCGGCCGTGGCCCACAGCTCCTGATTGGCCCCTGGGCTCACACCTCGCCCGGCCTAGCGGCCGCGGGGCACCGTGAGGGGATCGCGTGGCTGCGCGATCACCTGCTCGATGATGACCGGCTGGTCCGGACAAGCCCGGTCCGGCTGCTGGTCACGGGCGAGCGCTCCGGGGGAGGCTGGCGCGATCTGGAGAGCTGGCCGCCGCCCGGGACCGAGGAGCGGCGGCTGTGGCTCGCGCCTGACGGCGGCTTGAATGACACGGCCCGTGCCGAGTCCAGCCACGGCGGCACGAGCTACCGCTATGACCCGGCCGACCCGACCCCCGCGCTCGGTGGGCCGGTCCTGCTCGAGCGTCGTCCGGTGATTGATAACCGGGAGCTCGAGGCGCGTCCGGACGTGATCACGTTCAGCAGCGAGCCGCTGGCCGAGACGGTCGAGGCGATCGGGCCGGTTCGGGTCGAGCTCTGGGCCCGGGCGGACTCCGACTACTTCGACCTGTTCGCTCGCGTCTGCGACGTGGACAGCGCCGGGGCATCGTGGAACGTCTGCGATGCGTTGGCCCGGATCGCGCCGGACCGTTTCGAACGCGACGATGGCCGAGCCTGGAACGTGGCCTTCAATCTGTGGCCGATGGGTCACCGATTCGCGGCTGGGCACCGTATCCGGCTCCAGGTCTCCTCGGGTGCGCACCCTCGGTACGCCCGAAACCCCGGGACGGGAGAGGATCCGGCTACCGCCACCACGCTCAGGGCCGTGACGGTCGAGCTGCTCCACGATCGGGATCACCCGTCCGCCCTGGTGCTCCCGGCTCAGAAGCCCGAGTAGAGTCGGCGCGATGGCCACGCCGCAGCTGATCCTGCACGGTCTCGCCCCGTCACATCCATGCATGGCGGCCGAGGCTGCCTTGCGCCACAAGGGCCTGGCCTACGAGCGGGTTGATTTTCAGCCCGGGCCGCATGTGGCTGAGATGCAGCGCATCTACGGCGAGGGCCACAGCACCGTGCCGGGGCTGCTCGTAGACGACGAGCCGGTGCACGGCTCGCGCGCCATCCTGGCTCGGCTCGAGGAACTGGCGCCCCAACCGCCGCTGTATCCGGAGCCCGTCGCCGACGAGGTGCGGGAGGCTGAGCGGTGGGGTGACATGGAGTTTCAGGATCTCGGCCGCAGCCTCCCCTGGGGGGCGCTCCATTTCCGGCCCGAGGCGCTTGGGACCTTCGGCGGGCAGGGACCACTCGATGGTCCCGGGACCGACTTCGCGATCAAGTACATCCACTCAACCTGGCGCTACCACAAGCTTTCCGCCGCCCGCCTGCACGATGACTTGGCCGCGCTCCCGGCGAAGATCGATCACGTCGACTGGCTGATCTCGCAGGGAGTGATCGGAGGCCAGGCCCCGACGGCGGGCGACTTTCAGATCGGCTCGACCGTGCGGATTCTGCTCGTGATCGGAGATCTTCGTCACTTGTTCGACGATCGGCCAGCCGAACAGCTCGCCCGTCACTGGTTTCCTGACTACCCGGGCGAGATCCCGGTGGGCGCCTTCCCGGCCGGCTGGGTGCCGGCCCGGACAGGCTGAACCCAGTCCGGTCGGGTGTCCCCGCGCAGGGACTGAACCCAGTCCGGTCGGGTATCCGCGCGCAGTGAACGAGCCTGCTCCGCCAGCTGGGGCAGCGAGCGGGTTATGCTGCCGCCGCGCCCTCATATGGCAGATCCCACGCCCACGAACACGCCCGATACGGTCACCCTGAACGGGGAGCTCACGGCCGAGGCCGTGGCGGCAATCGCGGCCGGGGCGCGCATCGAGCTGGCTCGGAATGCGGTCGAGCGCGTGGCTCAAAACCGCCAGGTGCTGGAGGAGATCCTCAGCACGGGAACGCCGGTGTACGGGATCAGCACAGGCTTCGGCGCGCTGGTCTCGAACACGGTGGCTCCCGAGCTCCAGCGCCACCTGCAGGTCAACCTGCTGCGCAGCCACGCCGCCGGCACTGGCGCCGACCTGCCGAATGAGGTGGTCCGCGGCGCGATGGCCGTGCGCGCCAATGGCCTCCTGCTGGGGCACTCGGGCGTGCGCCCGGTGGTGGTGGAACGGGTTGTTGCGCTGCTCAACAGCGGCTATGTGCCGCGGGTGCCCCGCACCGGTTCGCTGGGTGCCAGCGGTGACCTCGCGCCATCGGCCCATGCGTTCCTGCCCCTGCTCGGCGAGGGCCACGTGTTCGATCCGCACGGCGTCCTGGTCACCGGCGCGCAGGCCCTGACGGCGCTCGAGCTCGAGCCGCTGGAGCTCGAGAGCAAGGAGGGCCTGGCCCTGATCAACGGCACGCATTTCATGAGCGCGATCGGGGCGCTGTTGACCATCCGTGTGGGCCGGCTGCTGGATGCCATCGACGGGGTGGCCGCGGCCACGATCGATGCCCTGCGCGGGGCGTTGCCCGCCTTCGACCCCCGAGTCCATCGTCTACGTCCCCTGGCGGGGCAGAGCACGAGCGCGGCCAACATCAGCGCGGCGCTCCTGGGTTCGAGCCGGACGGCCGGGCCGGGCGCGGCCCGGCTTCAGGACGCCTATTCACTGCGCTGCGCCGCCCAGGTCCATGGCGCGGCCCGGGAGGTGTTCCGCTTCTTCTCCGAGATCGTCCGTTCGGATCTGAACGCCGTGACCGACAACCCGCTCGTGTTCGACGATCCGCCCGAGGTCATATCCGCGGGCAACTTCCATGGCCAGGCGCTGGCGGTGGCCTTCGACACCCTGCGCCTTGGACTGGCTGACCTGGGCTCTATCTCCGAGCGGCGCACGTTCCGGCTGCTGTCGCCGAGTCTCAACGGGCGTCTGCCCGAGTTCCTGACCGCCGATGCCGGTACCTCGAGCGGCTACATGGTCATCCAGTACACGGCCGCAGCCCTGGTGGCTGAGCTGCGGGCCCTGGCGCATCCGGTCAGCGTGGACAGCATCCCCACCTCGGACAACCAGGAGGATCACGTCTCGATGGGGATGACGGCGGCGCTGCTGGCGATCGACGCGGTGGACCGCCTGGAGCGAGTGGTGGCCATCGAGCTGCTCTGCGCCTGCCAGGCGCTCGACTGCGACCCGGGGGAGCCGGGGGAGTCAGTCCGGGCATTGCACGGGGCGGTGCGGGAGCTGGTCACGCCCCTGACACAGGACCGGCCGCCGGCGGATGATCTCGACGCCGTGCTGCCACTGCTCAGCCAGGGCCGAGCGGCCGCGATCATCGCGTCCGCTGGTGGCTGAACCGCTCGACTCACCACCGGCAGATCGCTTCGCGCGGGATACTGCGAGCAATGGCCTACGTCACAATCACACGCCACCTGCAGCGCGCCAAGGACCTCGCCGACGCGCGCTACTTCGAGCACCTCGACGTCGATGACCTGGCGCGCGCGGCGGGACTGTCCCGAGCGCATTTCAGCCGTGAGTTCCGGCGCGCATTCGGCGAGCCGCCCCACGCCTACCTGCTGACGCGGCGCCTCGAGCGAGCGGCCGCTCTGTTACGGAGCACGGACCACTCCGTGGCCGAGATCTGTTACTCGGTTGGGCTCCAGAGCCTGGGCTCGTTCACCACCAGCTTCACCCGCACCTACGGCGTCTCGCCCACTGCCTACCGGGTCAAGTTCCCGCCTGCGGCCGACCACGCTCTCGTCCCGGGCTGCATCGTGCGCTTCTACGGACGCCCGCAACGGAGCACGTTTGGAGAAGACAGCGGCAAGCCCCGCGACTAGCTTTGGCGATGCCAAAGAACGTCCGACAAGGGAGGCCGAAATGATCACCATCGCCAACACGCAGCTCTGGGTGCATGACCAGGACGAGGCGCTCGCGTTTTACACGCAGAAGCTCGGGTTCGAGGTCCGTGCCGACGTGACGCTGGCCGAGCTGGGCAACTTCCGCTGGCTGTCCGTGGGTCCGGCGGGTCAGGAGGACATCGCGATTGTCCTCATGCCGATCCCGGGTCCCCCCGTCATGGACGCCGAGACGGCTGAACAGGTCAAGGCGCTGATGTCCAAGGGCTTCGCCGGCACGGTGTTCCTGGCCACCGAGGACTGCCAGGCCAGCTACGAGGAGCTCTCAGCGCGCGGCGTCGAGTTCGTCGAGGCGCCCGAGGATCGCCCCTACGGGATCGACTCGGGTTTCCGCGATCCGTCCGGCAATCATCTCCGGCTGACCCAGGTCAAGGATCTGGCTGGGCTTCAGTCCAACGGCTCGTCGTCGTAATAGCCGACGTTGCCGTCAGCCCGGCGCAGCATCAGCGCGTCAGCCTCGTTCCCTGGCCACACGCCGACCTTGCCGCTGTCGGGATAGACCGCCACGCTCGGCTCCCGGGAGCTCGAGAACATCAGCACGGTGGCCGGTTGATCGCCTCGGTTGGTCAATTTGTGCGCTCCCTCCGGACCGCTCGGGAAGCAGACCAGGGCGCCACGCTGCACCTTCTGGGTCCCGTCGGGTCCGCGCAGGTCAACCGTCCCGTCCAGGATTAGCAGCCATTCCTCGACGTATTCGTAGTGGTACGGGCAGAGGTTCTCCCCCGGAGGGATCTCGAACAGCTTGACCGTGTTCTCCTGGCCGCCGGCTTGCCGGCCGACCTGCGCCACACCACTCCGGTAACCGGGGGGGTCGGCCGGGTCGTACTCGAACTCAGCCTCGAAGACGTTTGCCGGCGCCATGCCGGTCATTTTTCCACGCCGTCTTCAGCTGTGCCGTCGGGCTGCCGCCACGGCCGCCTGGCCATAGGAGATGCCGCCGTCGTTCGGTGGCAGCCGTTCGGGAATCAGGACCCGGAGTCCGGCCCGCTCCAGGCCGGCGGCCGTCGTTTCGAGCAGGAGGCGGTTCTGGAACACCCCGCCGCTGAGGACGGCTGTGTCGAGTCCGCGCTCGCCGGCGATGCCGGCCACGGCGGCCACCGTTGCCGCCGCCACCCCGGCGTGAAAGCGCGCCGCGACGGCGCCCGGGTCGGTCCCGCGGCGGAGCTCTCCGACCAGCTCGCGGATCGCCGCCCGCGGATCGAGCCGCCAGCCGCCGCCGATCTCGATCTCATAGGCACCGTCCGGCCCCGCTGCCCAGGCCGCCGCCTCGAGCTCGACGGCGCCCTGCCCCTCATAGGTGACCTCGGCCGCGATCCCGCACAGAGCGCTCACGGCGTCGAACAGGCGTCCCATGCTCGAGGTGAGCGGTGACACCTCGGGGCTGGCGCCAATCTGATCCATGGCCTCCCAGCGCCGGGGCTCGACCATCGGCGCGAGCGCCGGCGTTGGGCCGGGCGGGTCTCCGAACGCCTCGCCCAGCCACGCATGCGCCATCCGCCACGGCTGGCGGACAGCAGCGCCGCCGCCAGGCATCCGCACCGGTAGCAGCCACCCGGCGCGCTCGAAGCTCGCCAGGCCGCCGACCAGAAGCTCGCCGCCCCATACGGTGCCGTCAGCTCCGTAGCCGGTGCCGTCGTAGATGGCCCCCACAGCCTCCAGGCCGGTCACTCCGTGCTCGGCCAGACAAGCGGCCAGGTGGGAGTGATGATGCTGAACGCCGACGTGCTCGACGCCGTCGCGCTCGAGCGCGTATGTGGTGGACAGGTAATCCGGGTGGAGGTCGTGAGCCACGACCTCGGGTCTGACGGCGAACAGCCGCTCGAAGTGCTCCACCCCGTCACGGAAGGCCTCGAAGTTCGAGAAGTGCTCGAGATCGCCGATGTGATGCGAGACCCAGGCCCGCGAGCCCTTGGCCACGCAGAACGTGCTCTTCTGCTCGGCTCCACACGCGAGCAGGGGCTGGTCGGTGTCCGCGGGCAGGGGGAGGGGGGCGGGTACGTACCCCCGCGAGCGCCGCAGCTGGAGCGGCCGCCGGCGGCGGCCCGCGTGGACGACTCTGAGTACCGAGTCGTCCGTCCGCGTCTCGATCTCGCGGTCGTGAACCAGGAACAGGTCAGCGATCGCTCCCAGCCGCGTCAGCGCGTCTGGGTCACGGTAGGCGATGGGCTCGTCACTGACGTTGCCGCTGGTCATGACCAGCGCGTGGCCCCCGGCGGCGACAAAGTCACGGATCAGCAGGTGATGCAGGGGGGTGTAGGGGAGCATGACCCCCAGTTCGGCCGCCCGTGGCGCCACGCCGTCGGCCACCGGCGCGCGGGGCCGCCGGGCGGCGAGGACGATCGGGCGTGCCGACGAGGTGAGCTGACCGGCCTCGTGCACACCGCACAGGATCAGCCGGTGGGCGGCATCGACATCGGCCGTCATTAGTGCAAAGGGCTTGTCCTCGCGGTGCTTGCGTGCCCGCAGGGCGCCCACCGCTGACTCGTCGGAGGCATCAGCGCACAGGTGAAACCCGCCCAAGCCCTTGATTGCCACCACGGCCCCGGCGGCGAGGCGAAGCGCCACGAGTCCGATCGGATCCTGCGCGTCGGCCAGGGGCAGCGCCCGGCCATCCCGGTCCAGGATCCGCACCCGGGGCCCGCATCGGGGGCAGGCGTTGGGCTGGGCGTGGAAGCGGCGGTCACGAGGATCCTCGTACTCGTGGCGACAGTCGGCGCACATGACGAACGGCGCCATGGTGGTCAGCGGCCGGTCGTAGGGGACGTCGCGCACGATCGTGAACCGCGGCCCGCAGTTGGTGCAGTTGATGAACGGATAGCGATGTCGGCGGTCAGCCGGGTCCAGCAGCTCGCCCAGGCAGTCGGCGCACGTGGCCGTGTCCGGGGACACCAGGGCATCTGGACGCCCGGTTCGCTCGCTCTCGAGGATCGAGAACCCGGGATTGCCGTTCGGGGCGACCGCCGAGCAGGAGACCCGATCCACCACCGCCAGCGGAGGGGCGTCCGCCTTCAAGCGGTCAACGAATCTCGCCACTGCGGATTCGGGGCCTTCGACCTCGAGTAGGACGCCGTGCTCGTCGTTGAGCACGTAGCCCGCGAGCCCCTGCTCGTGAGCCAGGCGGAACACGAACGGGCGAAAGCCCACGCCCTGGACGGTCCCCTCGACGCGTGCTCGGGTCCGAACCCGGGGAGCGGCGGCGGCGCTCACCCGAGCTCCACCAGTTCCCGGAACACGTGATAGGCGGTGGCCTGGGCCTCCTGGATCCGAGGGATGTGCTGAGACGGCGTCAGGATGATGTGATCCGCCAGCTCCTCGTCGGCCACTCGGCCGCCGTCGTAGCCAACGAGCGCGATCGTAACCAGCTCGCGTCGCCGGCCCTCACCCAGCGCGTCGATCACGCTCAGCGAGTTACCGCTGGTCGAGAGGGCCACCAGCACGTCACCGGGACGTCCGTGGGCAATGATCTGCCGGGCGAAGATCGCCTCGGTCCCGATGTCATTGGCGATCGCGGTGATGATTGCCGTGTCGGCGGTGAGGTCGAGGGCAGGCCGCGCTGGCCAGCCGAACATCTCGGGCGGGGCGACGAAGTCGGCCACTAGATCCATTGCATCGGTGGCGGAGCCGCCGTTGCCCAGGGCGAGCAATCGTCCTCCGGCCTGGAGGCTCTCGCGCGTGGCCGCCGCCGCCTCGGCCAGCACGGCGGTGGCTCCGAGAACCGTCGCGGTCCGGAGCGCCTGGACCTCCTCAGCCTTCATCAGCACCGATTGGCGCACGTCGGCCAGGACCGCGTCGAGGTCGTGCTCGCGCTCGGCCAGGAACGGGTAGAGAAAGCTCGAAGCGCCGGCATCGTGGGACCGCCGCTCGGTTCGGCCCTCGAGCAGCCCCCGGTGCTCGAAGAACACGTGTACCAGCTCCCACAGCACGTGGTACAGAGTCTCCGCCAGCTCCTGGCGTACGAAGGCGTCCGGGCTGGGAGGTTCGAGCACCCACTCGGCGCCTAGTTCTGAGAAGGCGATGGTCAGGGCCCCGCGCGAGCGCGCCTGCGCCACACCGGCCGTGAGCTCCGCTCCGTCGTCGGGTTCGCCGAACGCGATCACGATGTCATCGCGCTCGGTGACCAGGCTCAGCTCTCGTGTCACGCTGCCCGACTCGCCGGTCAGGCCAAGCGCCGGCAGGGCGCGCTTGCCGACGATCACCGGATGGACGAACTCGACGGTCACGTGGCGGACATCGGAGCGCGCGGCGGGCGTCAGCCCGGCGGCGATCAGCCGACCGCCCCGGGCGAAACGCTCGGCCATGCGGTGACACAGTGAAGCGATCCGGTCCGTCTCGCCCTCGAAGAAGTCAGTGCCTGCGCGCTGGCGCTGCTCGAGGCGCCGGTCCAGGCGCTCGCGCACACTGGCGGAGCGCACCGAGCTCATGCGAGAGCCGTCACCCGCCTGCGTGACAGTTCGGTCAGCCAGTCGCGCAGTTCTCCGATCCCCTCACCGGTCCGGGCGCTGGTCACGATCCGGCGTGCGGTCGGGTTCACCACGTCGATGTTGTACATGAGCTTGTCGAGGTCGATCTCGAGGTGGGGGAGAAGATCGATCTTGTTGACCACCACCAGCTCACAGGCCCGGAACATGAGCGGGTACTTGAGGGGCTTGTCCTCGCCTTCGGTGATCGAGCACACCATCGCGCGCGCGTCCTCGCCGACCCTGAACTCCGCTGGGCATACGAGGTTGCCGACATTCTCGATCACCAGCAGATCGATCTCATGCAGTGGCAGCGCCCCGAGCGCCGAACGCACCATGTTGGCGTCAAGGTGACATTCGCCGCCGAACCCGTTGTCGGTGTTCAGCTGGGTGACCGGGATGTGGAGTGTGGCCAGCCGGTCGGAATCCATCGAGCCCTGCACGTCGCCCTCCAGGACGCCGACCCGGAGCCCGGGCAACGGCTCCCCGATGGCCCGCTCGAGCAGGGTCGTCTTGCCCGCTCCAGGGGCGCTCATCAGGTTTAGAACGGTGATGTCGTGACGGTCGAAGTCATCGCGGTTCGCGCGCGCGATCGTGTTGTTGGCGTCCAGCGCGTCCTCGACGACCCTCACCCTTGTCCGATGCATGCCGCCTCCTGTTCCTCGACTTCGATGTAGTCAACCTCGAGCTCTTCGCCGGCCAGCACCACGATCTGAGCCGAGCTGCAGTCCGGGCAGCGGAACGCCGGGATGTCGGGGACCCACTGTCGCGTGCAGTCAGAGCACTCCAGGCGGGCGGCGATCTCCACGAGCTCGAGCGCCGCACCCTCGCACACGGTGTCTCGGGCCACGATCTCGAAGTAGAACCGCAGCGGATCCGGAACGACCTGCCGCAGGCGGCCCACCCGCAGGTTGACCACAGTCACCCGACGATCGTCGGCGTGCTTGAGGGCGGTATTCAGCACCGCGGTAGCTACCGACAGCTCATGCATCTCCGGGAGTGCGCTCCGCTTGCAGGTCGGCGACGGTATCGAGGACCACGTCGGCCGCGCGGGCCAACGCGCCGCTCACCGCGTCGCTGAGACCGAATCCGACGTCCTCGACCACCTCGGGCTCGCAGGCCACGACGAACACCCGGCCGGGCCACCCACCGACGTATTTCACGAACCGCAGGACGGTCTGCGGGTCCATTCCGTGCGGGTCAAGCATCTGCCCGTCCTCGATCTTGCCGTCGATCTCGTCCGGGTCAGCCTCCATCACGTACAGCGTGCCGGCCGGACCGCCCTGGCGGCTGACGTCGACCAGGATCAGGGCGTCGTAGCCTCGCATCACCTCGTAGGCGAGGTCCAGTCCTCCGGTCCCGAAGTCGACCACATGGACGCCCGGCGGGAGCTCGCGATCGGACAGGACCTTGGCCACCTCACCGCCGAACCCGTCATCGCGCAACCAGGCGTTTCCGATCCCCGCCACCAGGATCTGCTTGGTGCGTTGTGCCGTCTGCGTCATAGCGCCTCCACCTCGTTGGCAAAGAAGAACAGGTAGCGGCCGGTCTCACGCATGAGCTCCTGACCCGGGTCATCGTCGACCGTCACGCCGAGATAGACGCGGTCGTCGTAGTCGACGTAGATGCGCTCCAGCGTGGCGCGGCGGCCGTCAAGCATGCGGTCATAAACGTCGCGATCGGTCCCGGGACGGAGCACGAGCGTGGCTCCGCGCTCGAACGTGACTCCGTCCACCGTCGCGCGCTCCTCGCCCGGGACGTCGTCTGCACCACCGGGGAAAGCGGCTGGGCGAGGCCCGCTAGCCATCGGCTCTCTCCGCGGGGGTCAGCGAGCTGTGAAGCCTCACGATCTCCTCAGGCGTGACCGCCAGCGCCCGCTGAATCATCTCGCGGACCACGGGATCCTCACCGGCGGCCTGCCGGCGCTCGGAGTCGGTCAGCGAGTGCACGTGCAGCACTAGCGCCTCCTCGATCTCGGTGTTGTCGAATAGATTGCCGTGGCTCTGTGGGGCGATGCGCGGGTGATCCGGCAGCACGATCGGCGCCCCCAGGATCGTGTCGTCCTCGGCGCCGGCCAGCACGGGCCATACGTTCACGGACTCGCACCCGGTCTCGAGCGGCGACACGAAGCGTCCGGCCGAGAGCGTCACGACGATGTGCGTCGAGATCAGGGAGCGCGCGAGCGCCGAGGCGCGATCGAGCCCGGCCGCGGCGAGCACCGTGTTGTGGACGCAGCAGCGCACCAGCGCACGGCCGCCGTCGAGCACCTCCGAGCGGAGCGTCAGCCGCCCTGAGTCGAACTCGGCGCTGATCCGCTCGCCGACCGCGGCGGGCCCGAGTTCGACCCGCTGCTCCTGCGCGTGATGGCGCTCCCCGCTCGAGGACAGGTAGCGCAGGGTGACGCTGAGCGTCGTCCGGGGCTCGGGCTCGGCCAGGCACTCGAGACGGGCATGATCGAACGCGCCGGCGCACTCGGCGGCGTAGACCGGCGGGTAGACAATCCCGAACGGTGTCGGAGTGGCGTTCTTGGTCGCCTCCGGGGTGTACGGGTACAGCGCGTAGCCCTCGTAGAGCAGCGAACTCACGAGTTCCTCGAGATCCTCACGCATGCGGGTCCTCGGGCACTTCGAGCAGCTCGGCGATACAGGCGTCAAAGCTCGGCAGTCCGCGCCGGGAGCGGCGGTCATTCAATGCGGTCAGCGTGTCGCCGGCGATCCGGATCCAGCCGCCGCCGGGGTAGTGCTCGGCCATCATCGCCCGCCAGGTCGCGACCGGCATCCGGTACGAGGCGCTGCAGGTCCACGACACGGGGGTCACCTGAAGCTGCCCCCCGGGACCGGGGAAGAAGATGTTCCCGTTGAAGTGAAAGCTGAGCGGGATCTCGCCGTCGGGCACGGCGTAGAAGTACTTCGCCGCCGCGACCTCGAGGTCGTAGGTGCACGGAACCTCGATCGAAAAGGCGCTCGAGCCCGTGAAACCGGGGACCGCCGCTGCCACTCGGGCCCAGTTCAGCCCCGAGGTGGACGGCGCCCAGCTCGCCGGCGGCCCGAACAGCTCGGCCAGCCGCTCGCGCGTTTCCGGGTCGTAGCCGCGTTTGGCCGGATCGATCATCACCTGCACGCTCAGCGCGATCGACTGGATCTCGTGTCCGCTGGGGTCGGTGGCGGTGGCCGAGAAGACCATCGTCGGGGTGGCGGCAAAGGGCACGTGGCCGGCGCCCGTGATCGTGAAGCCCGGCTCGGGGGCGAGCGCGGCGAACCCGTCCGAGGTCTCGGTCTGCACGCTCATGTCTGGCCCCGACGCAGCTCGGAGGCCCTGACGGCGCGGGACTGGATCCCGGTGAAGAACTCCGGCACCGCCGCCTCGAGCGCGCCGCCGCCCGAGATCCCCTCCCAATGGGATTTGATCAAGCCGACCAACGCGTAGCACTGGTCGATCGGAACGATCGCGTACTGGGCCGGCTCGGACAGCCGGTTGACTACGAGCGCCTCGGCATCGGACTCGAGCCGCTCGAGCTCGGGGTTGGCCCGTTCCAGGGCCTGCCACGAGTCCAGGCTCAGCTCGGACTCGGTCGCCCCGGCGGGACTGGGGTAGAACGCGACCACCGAGTTGGTGACGGTGCTGCGCATGAAGAAGGCCAGCCCGATCGGGATCTGGAAGCCAGCCCAGGTCTCGGGCTGGCATTCGAACTCATCGAGCCACAGGGTGCGCGTCCCGGTCGGGCGGTACTCGGGATCTCCGGAATGCAGAGCCCAGCATGCCTCACACGAGCACACGATCCGGCGGTCGACCAGGTGGAGCATGTGACGATGGTCATCGGGCAGAGAGGTATGGCACAGGTCACAGCGCTCGGCTGCGGGCGCGGAAGACCCCTGCGGTGCGCGGGAGGCCCCGTTCTGAGCCAGCGTCCGCATTCGCGCGACCATCTCGGCCCGGCGCCGGGCCGCCAGCATCGCCTCGAGCTGGCTCAAAGGGCCACCCGCAGGCCGCCGGTCTCGAGCAGCGGCACCGGGGTGAGCTGGAGCGGCTCGCCGCCGGCGGCGCGGCCGGCCGCCGGCAGGTCAAACTCGACCTCGCAGGCCGGGCAGCGCAGCATGCCGTCATCGAGCGCCGCCTGCCCGAGCTCCTCCCCGCATGACGCGCAGCGATTCTCGTAGGCCAGCAACGCTCCGCCCACGTTCGCCAGGACGAGCCGCACCCCCTCGGTCTCGAGCGCCCGGACCGCGCCCGGGGCCGGGCGCGAGGCCTCAGCCAGCGAGACCCAGCGCGCCGGGGTCTGCGGCGCGCTCGCGGGTGCCGGCGGTGCGTTCATCTGCACCATCGGCAGAGCCACACCGCCCGCGGCCGGCGCCGGTGGCTCGTCCGTGACCCCATGCACCTCCAATCCGGCCAGATCCGGCGCGTGCTCATCCAGGGCTTGCTTGATGGCCAGCTCCAGCGTGGCGCGAGAAGCGGCGCAGCCGTTGCAGCTTCCCTTCAGCTCCAGCCGCGCCACCCCGTCGCTCACCCCTGTCAGCTCGACGTTGCCCCCGTGCGACTCCATGTATGGGCGCACCGTGTCGAGCGCTTCGATCACGCGATCTTCGAGTGAGACCGGGTACAGATCATGGATCAGGAGCAGGCTGGCCACGGCCCCGTCCTGGGACAGCTGGTCGAGGATCGTCGCCCCCGCTTCGCGTGACCCCGCGATCGTGTCCATGATCCGGTGTAACCCGTCTCCGTACATGGCGATCACCGTGGCCACCAGCTCCTGCGCAACGGTGCGGGCGTGCGCGTCCGAGAGCGCGTCCACCTGCGTGCTCAGCTCCTGGACCCGGTCGAGCAGGTCCCCGGGGTGGGCCTCGGTGGGCTGGACCTCGGTGCTCATGGGCTCGCCTCCTTGCGCCGGCCGGCCTAACTGAGTCCCGTCGGGGTGTGAATCACCTTGCGCACCTTGCCTGCTCCCGTGTACATGTGCACGCCGCAGGGCAGGCAGGGATCGAAGCTGCGCACCGCCCGCATGATGTCGATGCCCTTGAAGTTCTCCGGGCCGTTCTCCTCGAAGATCGGCGTGTTCTGCACCGCGTCTTCGTAGGGCCCCGGAGTTCCGTATGTGTCACGCGGGCTGGCGTTCCACGGCGTCGGCGGGTAGGGCTGGTAGTTGGCGATCTTCCCGTCGCGGATCACCATGTGGTGCGAGAGCACGCCGCGAGCGGCCTCGTGGAAGCCGCAGCTGACGGCCTCGTCGGGGACCTTGAACTCCTTCCAGCTCTTGGTCCGGCCGGCCCTGACCTCCTTGAGCGCCCGCTCCAGACAGTGGAGCCCGACGAGCGCCGCGTAGGCCTGGTGGTAGGACCGGGCACGGTCGCGCTCGACCGCGTTTGACTTCTCGGGCACCTTCCATTCGAGCTCCATCTCGGGCATCGAGGCCGACTTCGGGAGCACCATCTGGATCGAGTGGCCGGTTGCCTTCAGGTAGCCGAAGTCGACCAGGCCGGCCTTGGCCGTGCACCACTGGCGGGCGAACGGGCCGCCGCCGGTGTCGCAGCACACGTGGGTGTCGGTCCGCTTGTCGTAGATCCGCGGCGACACGACCCAGCTGTACTTGTCGGCCCAGTCCCGCTTCTGTGGCTTGGGCAGCGTCTGCTTGTTCCAGGGATGATTCTTGTCCACCGGGTTCCCGAGCGGATCCTTGGTCACGAATGTGGGCTCGTTCTCCCAGCTGTCGAAGTACGAGCTTCCGAGCAGGATCCGGATCATCAGGTTGATCTCGACCAGGTCAGTCGAAACCAGCTCGCCGTTGATGGCCACTCCCGGGGTGATGTAGCGCTTGCGACCCCAGTCGGTCATCGTCCGGTAGTCGTAATCGACGTAGTCGGGATCGTCGAAGCAGCCCCAGTTGACCAGGTTTGTGTCCCGGTAGCCGACCATGTCGTAGCCCGGGAGCTCGGTGAGGAAGAAGTCATACAGATCATCGTGCATGGGCACAGTCCGCTTGACGTAGTCCATGTAGCGCATCAACCGCACGTAGTAGTCCGTCAGCGTCTGGTGCGTGATGTCAGCGCTGCAGCCGCCCGGCATGATCGTCGAGGGGTGCGTGTGGCGACCGCCGAACAGGCAGTACATCTCCCGGGTGTAACGGGCCACGTGGAGGGTCTCCAGGTAGAAGCTGCCCGTGAACGGGTTCAGCGCCCGCATGATGTCGGCGATCGTCTTGTAACCGTGGACATCCTGGTGCTCGGCCGAAGTGTTCTCGGCCTTGGCCAGCAGGCTCGGATTGGTGTCCTTGACCATCTGCTCGCAGAAGTCCACGTTGGCCATGCAGTCGTTGAAGATCGCGTGGTCGAACATGTAATCCGCGGACTCGGCCAGGTTGAAGGCCAGGTCCCCGAGGGGCGGCGGCTTGACCGAGTAGGCCATGTTCTGGTTCAGGCACGAGCACGTGCAGTGGTTGTCACCACAGATGCCGCAGATCCGGCTGGTGATGAAGTGCGCGTCGCGCGGGTCAATCCCCTTCATGAAGATGTCAAACCCTCGGAAGATCATCGACGTGCTGTAGCACTTGTTGACCCTGTGATTGGAGAAGTCGATCTCGGTGTGAATCCCGAGACTCCCGACGATCCGTGTGATCGGATCCCAGGACATCTCCTTGACGACGACTTTCTTATCGGTGGCGGTTTCAGTTGCCATTGCTTATGAGCTCCTTGTCGGTGGTGGCTGGTCCGGTGGCGTAATCCGACTCGTTACCAGCGCTTCTGGTAGCCGGTACTCAGCGTCGGTCCAGGACGCCGCCACTCGGGCTCGACGTCGTACTTGTTTTTGATGTTGCGCTTGCGGAAGTAGTTGATCGCCGGCCCGTAGCTGAAGCGCTCGAAATCGGCCGCGCGCTTGCCCCACACGTCGGGCTCCATGAATGGCATGTACTTATCCGGGAAGCCGGGCATCGTGCACGCCATGCAGATCCCTCCGACGTTCGGGCAGCCACCGATTCCGTTGACCCACCCACGCACCGGCACATTGCACTTGACCACCGGGCCTTTGCAGCCGAGCTTGACCATGCAGCGATGGTCGGAGCCGTACTCGGTCGCGAACTGTCCCTCCTCGACGAACCCGGCTCGGTTGCAGCCCTCGCGCACGGTGCGCCCGAAGAGCCACTTCGGCCGCAGCTGCTCGTCGAGCTCAGGCGCCGGCGCCATCCCGGCCAAGTGGAAGACCAGGTACATCAGGGTCTCGGTCATATTGTCCGGCTGGGCCGGGCACCCAGGGATGCAGATCACGGGCAGGTTGGCCTTCGATCGCCACTTCCACCCCAGGTAGTCGGGCAGGCCCATGGCGCCGGTGGGGTTGTTCTTCATCGCCGGGATCCCGCCGTAGGTGGCGCAGGTCCCGACGGCTACGACGGCGGCCGCCTTGGGTGCCAGCCGGTCGACCCACTCATTGAGCGTGATCGGTTGATCGGTATCCGGATTGACGCCGAAACCCGTCCAATGGCCCTCGCCGTTGATCTGCTCGTTGCCCAGCGACCCCTCGACGACGAGCACGAACGGGTCGAGCTTGCCCGCCTCGGCGTCGTACCAGGCCTGGATGTACTCGTCTCCGACCTCGAACGCGATCACCTGGTTGTGGATCACAACCCGCGGCATGCCGGGGATCACGCCCTGGATGATGTCCTCGAGGCTCGGGTTCGTCGCCGACGTCATGGCCACCGAATCGCCCTCGCAGGAGAGGCCAATCGTCATCCAGAGCACATGCGCTGTGACCGCCTCCGTCGCCGCCTGATTCGGTACGAATTCAGTTGCCGTGGCCATGTGTCCTCTCCTCTGAGCTTCGGTTTGTCAACAAATGCGGGGCAGCGGATCCCCGACCAGCTGATCCATCACACGCCTGCCGCCAAAAGCCGTATGTACAAGCACCATCCCGGGCGGCTCCGTCCGCACCTCACCAATCGCGGCCGCTGCATCGCAACCCGGGACCGTCCGGAGCGCCGCCAGCGCATCCTCCGCCGCGTCCGGCGCCACGAACGCGACCAGCCGGCCCTCATTGGCCACATACATCGGGTCGATCCCGAGCAGCTCAGCGGCGGCGGCGACGATCGGCGAGACCGGCACGTCTGCCTCGCGGACGACCACCGCCACCCTGGACGCGCGGGCCAGCTCGTTCAGGACCGAGGCGACGCCACCGCGGGTCGCGTCTCGGAGGCAGTGAAGTTCCGCCCCGGCCGCCTCCAGCAGCATGTCGGTGGCGGGCCACAACGAGCAGGTGTCCGATTCGAGCTCGGCGTCGAGGTCAAACTGATCCCGGGCCAGCATGATCGCTGTGCCGTGCTCGCCGATCGGTCCTGAGACCAGGATCTGGTCCCCGGGGCGAATTCCGTCGGTGGCGAGCTGGGCCCGGGGATCGACCACGCCCACCCCGGTCGTGCACAGGTACATGCCGTCGGCCGCGCCACGCTCGACGACCTTGGTGTCGCCCCCGACGATCTCGACTCCGGCCTCCCGGGCCGCGCTCGCGATCGCCTCGACCTCGGCCCGGAGCACATCGGCGTCGAGCCCCTCCTCGAGGATCATCGAGACCGTCAGCGCGAGTGGCCGCGCTCCCGCCATCGCGAGGTCGTTCACGGTGCCGTTGACGGCCAGCTCACCGATCGAGCCGCCGGGAAAGCGGAGCGGTTTGACCACGAAGCTGTCGCTGGTCATGGCCAGGCGGGTCCCGTCGACCTCGATCGCTCCGGCATCGGCCATCGCCGCCAAGGCGCCGCTGCTGCCGTCGCTTGTGAATGCGGGCACCAACAGCCCCTCGATCAGGGTCTGCGTGGCCTTCCCGCCCGCGCCGTGGGCCAGCGTGATCTGCTTCTCGCGGAAGCGCGCACGCTTCGAGCGGGCGGTCTCGATGATCTCGAGCACCCGCTGCTCGCGGCGGGTGACAAGCTCGCTCACACTGCCTCCCGCTCTCGCGCGAAGCGACCGAAGTTGTAATACGCGGCGCACGCCCCCTCGGGGGAGACCATGCACGTGCCGATCGCGTGCTCCGGTGTGCATGCGGTGCCGAACACCTTGCATTCCCAGGGCTTGATGACGCCCTTGAGGACTTCGCCGCACTGGCACGCCTTTGGATCGGCCACCCTGACGCCGGGCGTCTCGAACCGCTCCTCGGCGTCGAACTCGCGGTAGGCGTCAGACAGGCGCAGAGCGCTCTGAGAGATGAAGCCGAGCCCGCGCCATTCGAAGTGCGGACGCAGCTCGAACACCTCGGCCATGACCTCGAGGGCGCGGAGGTTGCCCTCCTGGGGCACCACGCGCTTGTACTGGTTCTCGACCTGACAACGGCCGTCGCCCAGCTGGCGCAGGATCATCAGGATCGACTGCAGGATGTCCAGCGGCTCGAACCCCGAGATCACGACTGGACGGCCGTAGTCGGCGGGGATGAACTCGAACGGACGTGCCCCGACCACGGTGCACACGTGACCCGGGCCGATGAAGCCGTCGAGCCTCAGGTCAGGTGACTCGAGCAGCGCTCGTAGCGGAGGCACGATCGTCACGTGGTTGCAGACGCAGGAGAAGTTCTTCATTCCCTCCGCCTTGGCGCGCTTGAGCGTCAGCGCGGTGGAGGGGGCCGTGGTCTCGAATCCGATCGCGAAGAAGACGACCTCGCGATCCGGGTTCTCACGTGCGATCCGCAGGGCGTCGAGCGGCGAGTAGACCATCCGCACGTCGGCCCCCTGGGCCTTGGCGTCGAGCAAGGTGTAATCCGAGCCGGGGACTCTGAGCATGTCACCGAAGCAGGTGAAGATGACACCATCGTTGTGGGCGACGGCGATCCCGTCATCGACACGGCCCATCGGGATCACACACACCGGACACCCGGGCCCGTGAACGAGCTCGACGTTCGGCGGCAGAAGGTCGTCGATGCCGTACTTGTAGATCGAGTGGGTATGGCCGCCGCATACCTCCATCACCTTGTAGTGCCGATCGGGGTCGAGCTCGGACAGGATCTGAGTGGCCAGCACCTGGCCGAGTTCGGCATCCCGGAACTCGTCGACGAACTTCATGCGCCCGCCTCCAGGCGCCTGATTGCGACTCCTGCGTGCACCAACACGCCGTCGCCTGCTCCGACCGGTTCCACGAGGTCGATCGCCACCTCATGCAGCTGGCTCTCATCGTCCCGGCACATGGCGTACGAGCCGTTCTCCCGAACCACTTCCATCGCCACCGCCTCATCGCCGCAGGTGATGCAGTGCGCGTCAGGTGCGGCGCACGGGGTCTCGCCCGGCACGGCGCGCGCGGCCACGCCCGGCATGGTGCACGCGATCTCGCCTGGCACGGCGCTCACTCGATCACGCTCGCCTTCAGCTCCTCGAGCTCCTGCTCGTAATCCTGACCCATACGCTCGAGCAGAGCCAGCGTGGCGTGGGCCTCCTCCTCGTCGACCTTGGAGAGCGCGAAGCCGACGTGGATCAGGACCCAGTCACCGGGTCGCGCGTGGTCTCCGTCGTTGGCCAGCAGGCTGACGTTGATGTTGCGGCGGACGCCGACGACATCCACCTTGGCGATCTGGTTGACCTCATCCACCAGCTCGACAACCTGTCCGGGAATTGCCAGGCACATGGGGGCGCGCTCCTGCTCCTTCCCGCAGAGTCCACGGCTGTTCATTCAGCCGCGAGCCACCTGCCAGGGGTCGGTATATCACCGGCCGAAGAACCCGTCGATAGTGCGGTAATGCGGGTGACGGTAATCCTGATTACTCCCGATCGCAGGTCTGACAATCGGGCTAGAACGCATGGTCTCCGACCCGTAGACTCGTCGCAGGAGACAGAGGGCCAGGGAGAGGTCACGGCCTGAGGAGATGTTGGTGACTTGACCGCAGGGTGCGGAAAGCAGGGGTGATGCCCGACCACGATGCATCCGTGCACCCACGGTGGGCGACTCCTCGAGATCCCCACAAGCGTTCGAGCTCCAACCATTACCTGCTTGACCTCGATGTCGATCTTGCCGAAGCGCTCGACGTGCGGATGCGGCTGGTGGCCCGCCCCGCAGCCACCGCGTTCACCTTCGAGGCCGACGTGGGAGAGATTCAGCTGTCCGAGCGCCTGGCGGCAGCCGACTCGGGGCTCGGAGTGCTCGTGCTGGACGGGGTGCTCGTGCTCAACGTGCGCGTGGGGGACCGGATCGCCGCTGAGCTGCTCGGCCCGGGTGACCTGATCGAATCGCCCGCACACCCCGAGGACGATCTCCTGGCCTGCGCGGTGGGGTGGCGGGCGCTGCAGCCGATGCGCTTCGCCGTACTCGACGCCGGATTCATCGAGCGCGTACGGCCGTGGCCGCAGATCATGCAGACTCTGCTGGGACGCGCCGAGCGGCGGACGCATAACCTCAATGTCCAGCGCGCGATCGCCTCGCAACCGCGCCTCGACGTGCGTCTGGCCCTTCTGCTCTGGCACCTGGCGGCGCGCTGGGGCCGGGTTGAGCCGAGCGGGATCCGGCTCCCGTTGCCACTCACCCACCAGCTTCTCGGGCGGTTGGTGGGCGCCGAACGCCCATCCGTATCGCACTCCCTGGGGCGGCTGGCCCGGTCGGGGTTGGTGACCGGGCAGGGCGAGGAATGGCACCTGCACGGCAACCTTGAGGATCAGCTGACGTACATGGTCGCGCCGACGGGGGGGCGGTTGGAGCATCTCGTCGACGCCGGAGCGCAGCGCGGGCGGCGGTGATGCCGAGCATCGAGGTCCGGCCCGGCTACGCAGACGCCGAGCGTCGCCTGGTGCACGTCGTATGGCTAACGTCTGGCCTGGGGTGTGACGGCGAATCCGTGGCCATCACCAGCGCCACCAGCCCAAGCCTCGAGGACCTGCTCCATGGGGTGCTGCCCGGGATGCCACGCCTGGCCATCTACAACCCGCTGCTCGCGTACGAGAGCGGCGAGGAGTTCATGCGCGCGTTCCGGAGTGCCGCCGCTGGGACGCTCGATCCCTTCGTGCTCGTACTCGAGGGGTCGGTACCGAACGAGCAGATCAACGGCGAGGGACACTGGGCGGCTCTCGGAGTCGATCCGGAGACCGGTGACCCGATCCCCACGTGCACCTGGATCGACCGGCTGGCCCCTCGGGCCGCCGCCGTGCTCGCAATCGGTACCTGTGCCGCCTACGGCGGGGTTCCGGCCATGCGCGGCAACCCGACCGGCGCCATGGGCCTGCGCGACTATCTGGGATCAGGCTGGAGGACACGGCTCGGCCTGCCGATCGTGAATCTCCCCGGCTGCCCGGTGCAGCCGGACAACATCACCGAGACGTTGCTGCACTTGGCCCTGCATCTGGCCGGTGTGGAGAACGCAATCGATCTCGATGACCAGGGACGCCCCCGCTGGTTATTCGAGCGGACTGTTCAACAGGGATGCGGGCGAGCCGGGTTCGCCACCCAGGGGGAATTCGCCCGCTCGCCGGCCGACACCCGGGGCTGCCTGGTCAAGCTCGGCTGCAAGGGCCCGGTGGTCAAGTGCAACGTGCCGATCCGTGGCTGGACGAACGGGGTCGGTGGCTGTCCCAACGTGGGTGGAATCTGCATGGCCTGCACGATGCCCGGGTTCCCGGACCGATTCATGCCGTTCATGGAGCCCGATCCATTCGGGCTGGCCGCCGCCGCGGTCCGGCAGTTCACCTACGGTCCCGTGCTCCGGCGCCTGCGTCGTCGGGCCGCGCCGGTGGGCGCCTGATGCCGACCCGGGTCGTGTTCCGCTGCGATCTGTGCAGGACACTGCCCGATCCGCTCACGCAGCTGGCGCTTGAGCGGCAGATCCGGGAGCTTGCCTTCGGCGAGTATCTGGACGTTCCACCGGGTGGCTGGCTCGTGTGGCTGGGCGGCGGTCCGCTCGGACCCCGACGCTACGCGTGCTCGGCTCACCGGGGTGAGTTGACCGCCTACCTGCGAGAGCACTACGGCACGATCGCGCCGAACCCCTGGAAGCGGCCGCCCTATCCGACCACGCGGCGCTCCGCCGACACGGAGCGGGCGATTCGCAACGGTGGGCTGTCCTCGATCCCGAAATGGGGCCTGGGGTGAGCAAGGAGGACGCCCTCGAGCGCGCGGTCTACGCCGGAGACGCGTACAAGGCGTTCGGTGACTTCACCTTGGCCGACGTAGAGGCGCGGGCGGCCGAGCTGCGTGCGGCCACGGGTTGGGGCCCGACCGCGCGGGTGGCGGGGGTGGCGCGGGCGTGGGGCGAACTCGGGCGGGAAATGAACGGGGCCGGGGTGGTTCAGGTCCGCGAGCTCGACCACGAGACCACTGAGGCGTTTGCGCGGCGCCTTTGGGTGCTCCCGCCCGGTGGCAGCTTGCTCTAACGGCGCCGGCTGACGCCTTCGGCCGTGGAGTTTGGCTCCGTAATTCTCAGCAGGAAACTTGCGCCGGTGTGCGGAGGTTGTGATGGCCCTGGGGCTCGACCATGAGTGTCAGAACCCAAGCCCCGCTGTCTCAATCATCGACGGAGGAACTCTGAACCATGTCTCGCAAGGTATTTGACAAGCTCACAAGCACCGGCGGTCTCGTCGTCGTTGCTGTCCTGTTGGTGGCCGGCGGTCTGTTGACCTGGGGGCACAGCTTCGTGAACTCGAACGTCCGCAGCCAGCTCGCCCGCCAGGAGATCGTGTTCCCGCCCAAGGCGGCGTTTGCCCATCCCAAGGCGGGTACCGAGATCACCCAGGCGATGATCCCGTCCGTGTCGCAATATGCCGGCCAGCAGTTGCTCACCGGCCAGCAGGCTGAGGCCTATGCGGATCACTTCATCGCGATCCACCTCTCGGAGATGCCCTATGGCGGTGTCTACTCCAAGATCAGCGCCGCTGCTATCGCCAGCCCGAAGAGCGCCACCCTCACCGCCCTCAAGCAAACGTCGTTCCAGGGAACGACGTTGCGCGGGCTCCTGCTCGAGGCCTACGCGTTCTCCGAGATCGGTCTGATCATGATGTGGGGCGCCATCGCCTCATTCCTTCTGGCCGGCCTAATGCTTGTCCTCGTCGGCCTCGGCTTCCAGCACGCTCGGAGCACAGCACCCGAAGAGCAGCTGCTGGCGTCCAGAGGAAAGCTGATTCCGGCGTCGTAGGTCGTCGGGCGCTAGCGAGCGCGGCGGCGGTCGGCATCGAGCACGGCGCGCGCGGCGTTGTGTCCGGCGATGCCGCTCACGCCGCCGCCGCGCTTTGCCCCGGCGCCACAGATCCACACGTTGGGCCGGGTGGTCTCGACCCCCCAGCGGCCAACCTCGTCGTCTGATTCGGCGAACGGCCAGGCCAGGTCACGATGGAAGATGTGACCCCCGGGCAGCCCGAGATCGGCCTCGAGCTCGTACGGCGTGTGGGCCTGGAGGCAGGGCGCGCCGTCGGGCGCGAGCCACAGGCAATCGGCCAGGGGCTCGGCCAGAACCGAGTCCAGCGAGGCCATGGTCGCCTCGACAGCCTGCTGTTTGGTTCGCTCCGGGTTCTCGGCGAACAACCGGGCCGGCATGTGCAGGCCGAACACGGTCAGCGTGTGGGCGCCGGCGGCACGCAGATCGTCTCCGAGGATGCTTGGGTCGGTCAGCGAATGGCAGTACGCCTCGCACGGTGCCGGCTCGGGTATCCGTCCGCCCGCGGCCTGGGCGTAGGCCAGCTCCATCTGCGCGTAACCCTCGTTGACGTGGAATGTACCGGCGAACGCTTCCTCGGGCGTGACGCTGTCGTCACGGAGCCGGGGGAGACGCCGCAGGACCATGTTGACCTTCAGCTGCGAGCCCTCGGGTGGCGGATCGCCGTCGAGCGGCTCCCCGATCAGGTCGGCGAGCACCGTGGGGGCCACGCCGGCCAGGAGGTGCCGAGCGTGGTGGACGGCGCCATCCGCGGTACGGACCCTGACGGCGTGTCCGTCGGAGTCAACCGAGCTCACCGCCGAGCCCGGGCGCAGGTCAGCGCCGGCCTGCCGCGCCGCGCGCTCGAGGGCGCCGCTCAAGGCGCCCATCCCACCCACCGGGACATCCCACCGGCCGGTCCCGTTGCCGATCACGTGATACAGGAAGCATCGGTTCTGCAGCCGTCCCGGATCGGAGAGTGAGGCGAACGTGCCGATCAGGGCGTCGGTGGCGACGATGCCGCGGACCACGTCGCTCTCGAATCTGTCCTCGAGCACGTGTGACAGTGGCTGGCTGACCAGCGCCTCCCAGGCGGGCTCGCTGACGAGACTCTGGAAGTCGGACGGGGACCGAAGCGGCTCGGTGAGTGAGCCGAACACCGGCTGCGCGACCGCCCGGGTCAACTCACCGAATTCTCTCAGAGCGTCAAAGCTGCCGTCGTCACCGATAGTCCGTTCGAGTGACTCCCGCGTGCGCCGTTCGTCGTCGCAGATCAGGACTCCGGTATCGCCCCAAGGCGTGTAGGAGGAGACCCGGCGGCGGCGGAGCTCGACGTCGACCCCGAGCTGTCTCAGCAACGCGCGTGGGAACAGGCTGACCAGGTAGGAGAACTGTGAGATCCGCACATCCACCCCGGGCCACGGCGAGCTGGAGATGGCCGCGCCGCCGAAACGCTCGCGGCGCTCGAGCACCAGTACCGACTGACCGGCACGGGCCAGGAGCGTGGCGGCCACCAGGCCGTTGTGTCCCCCGCCGACGACGATGGCGTCAAAGCTCGGCATACCTCGCGACGGTCGGCTACCCGAGACGGGCCGTGAACAGCGGAAACACATCGGCCAGCACGTACACGCGGAGGTTCGGGGGGAGCGTCGTGCCCGCCGGCAGCCCCAGCCGGACGCTCGCGATGTTCCCCGCCCGGTCTGTGCGCGTGAGCTGGCGGGTGTAGTCCAGGCCCGCAGGCTGGCCCTGGCGATTCACCAGCAGCAGCCCGATCCGATGCTGGCTCGCCCGGTAGCGAGCTCCCCGGGCGAGCCTGATCCGGGCGGTGAGCGATCCGGCGCTCTTGGGCGTGGGTCCGCGGAGCGTCACGGACGCCACCGAAACCCCCCGGGGCCGCCGGTTGGCCATTCCGCGCGCGGGATAGGCGTTGGTGATGAACGTTCCTGCGGCCGCCAGGGTTCCGCGCGCGTTACAGATCCCGGTGAATACGGTCTCCTTGCCGTAGTTGGGGACGTCGTCGCACTGAGCCTCGGCGTAGATGCTCGCCCCGGGCCGGGCCACGAACGAAGGTCCGAAGGCGAAGCGCACATCGAGGAGCTGAAGCGGCACCGTGCCGAAGCTGAACGTCAACGTGGCCCGGTGGACTGCGAGCTGCAGCGTGCTGCCGCGATAGGTCCCGGCGAGCGGGAACACGAGCGTCCCGTGAGGGTCAGCGACGTAGGTGCCGTCCGCCCGCCGGCGCGCCTGGGTCGCCCAGAGCAGGACCGAGCCGGGGTGCCCGCGGCGCGGCGGCCTCACCCTGATCGCGCCGACCAGCAGCACGTAGCTGTCAAATCCGATCTGATTGACGGAGGGAAGGAAGGCGGGCAGCGGCAGGGCCAGGCGGCGCAGCTCGAACGCGGTGACCCGGCCCGGTGTGATCCGGAGCGGCAGCGGGCGACCCTGGCCTGCGGTCCGGAAGCGAACCGTGCCCGAGAAGCGCCCGAAACGAGTCCAGGTGCCGGGCAGGGTGTAGTCGGCCACCCGAGTTCCGTTGGCGCCCCAGCGACCGGAGATGCGCGCCCGGTAAGTCGTGTCCGGCTTCAGGGGCGAGGTGGGCGTGATGAAGATGTAGCGCCCGTCGCCCGAGAGCTCGGCGTGGAAGGAGAACCTGGGCTGGGTGTGGATCAGCGCAGCTGCGGTGGGGGAGGGGATCATCGACGCGTAGACGGTCCTGCCACCCCGGCGCACCATCAACCGGGCGGTGAGCTCGGCCGAGCTGGGCACCGGTCCTTCGGCGCCCGAGCGCACGGTCGTCCCACCCGCCGTGACTGGGAATAGCCGGGTCAGGTTGGCCGCGTAGGGCTCGTCAGGCGAGGTTGTGCAGCGCGGATCGTGACGATGCCGGCAGTAGTCATAGGGGACGTACCACAGGTGCCCGTCCTCGCTGCCGATGTACACCCCGGTACGCCCGAGGGCCGGCGAGCTGTTGAGCTGATGACGATCGCGCAGGACCGGACCTGTGGAGATGGTGTTGAAAGACCAGCGTCGCCGGCCTGTGGCGGCATCGAGCGCGTACAGGCTGCCGTCGGAGGAGCCGACGTACACGATCTCGCCATGCCCGCCCGGGCCCGGGCCGAGCACCGGCGAGGAGCGGATCGCCTCTCCGGTGTCATACGTCCACAGGAGCCGGCCGGCCGGGCTGAGTGCGTAGACCGAGCCGTCCGTCGAGGCGACGTAGATCGCGTCGGTCTGGCCCTGCGCGTTCTGGCCGAGCGCGGGGGAGCTGTAGATCGAGTCATTGGTGGGGTACGTCCACTTCGGCGTGCCGGTGCGGGGGTCGAGCGCATAGAGCTTGGAGTCGAACGAACCGACGAAGATCGTGCCGTCGCTTCCGATCGCCGGTGAGGAGGTGACAAAGCCAAGGGTCGATTCGCCCCACAGCTTCGACCCGGTGGGCCCGAGCGCAAACACAGATCGGTCCACCGAGCCGTAATACGACACGCCGCCAGGGCCGAAGGCGGGCATCGTCCACACCGAGTTGCCGGCTCGGAACGTCCACCGCAGCCGCCCCGACGGGGTGAAGGAGTAGACCACGCCGCCGGTGTTACCGGTGTACAGGTTCCCGTCGGGCCCGTACGCGATGTCGCCCTCCCACCAATCGACGAGCTGGCCCGTGGCCGGCTTGAGCGTGGCGTGGTAGCGCCAGACGATGCGCTGGTGCCGCGAGCGCGGCCGGGGAGCGGTTGAGAGCTGGTAGAGGTTCTCATCGCCCGAGCCGATCGTGACCGTTCGTTGAGACCCGTCCAGCGCGGCCGCAGCGTCGATGATGTTGCCGGTGGTGAACCTCCAGCGCAGGCGGCCGTCATGCGCGACCGCGTAGAAGTTGTGGTCGGCAGAGCCGAAGTAGATCGTCCCGTCGCCGCCGATCACCGGGGTGATGAACAGCCCCCGGCCGGTAGGGAATGACCACGGCCGATCACCGCGGTAGTCGGCGGGGATCGTGCTCCGGCCCGTGTTGTCCCGGTCATGCCGCATCGAGGGCCAGGGCGACGGAGTGCCGGCAGCCAGGGCAGGCGGCGCAGTCAGCAGGCTCGCCAGGATCACTGCGGCCACGCTCGCGAGGATCACTGCGGCCACGCTCGCGCGCCTGCGCACGGCCGGCACCGGCCGGCGGTACCGCTTCGACATCGTTCCCCAGCGGTGGACCGCCACGTGTACATTGTGCGCCTTGCGACGCCGCCTGCGGACTCCCGTGCTGTGCCTGATCGTGGTGGCGGCCGTAGTGGCCGGCTGCGGGAGCCCCAAAAAGACCCAGACCAGCACCAGCGCATCGGCGTCGGTCAACCCGTGCGCCAAGGCCTCGCTACCCCTGCACACCAAGGGGATCCTGACCGTGGCAACCGACTCGCCGGCCTATCCGCCGTACTTCGAGGACAACAAACCCGCCAACGGCAAGGGCTTCGAGAGTGCCGTGGCTTACGCGGTGGCGGGCAAGCTCGGGTTTGCGCCGAGTGAGGTCAAATGGACCGTCGAGCCATTCGACTCCTCCTACGCGCCGGGCCCGAAGTCGTTTGACTTCGACATCAACGAGATCTCGATAACGGCCCCCCGGGCCAAGGAGGTCGACTTCTCGAGCCCGTACTACACGAACCCGCAGGGGATCATCGTGGCCTCATCGTCCCCGTTCGCCCACGCGAAGACGCTGGCGGCGCTCAAGGGCGCGACGATTGGCGTGCAGATCGGCACCACGAGCCTGGCAGCCGTCCAGGCCGAGATCAAGCCGACGCATCAGACCCAGATCTTCAATGACTCCAACGATGTCGTGAGCGCGTTCAAGATCCACCGCGTCCAGGCCATCGTGGTCGACCTCGCGACGGCCTTCGATCTGACATCGACCAACCTTCCCCACACCACGATCGCCGGCCAGTTCAGCGCTCCCGGGGGCGACCGATGGGGACTCCTGCTGAGCAAGGGCTCGGCCCTGACGCCGTGCGTTGACCGCGCGGTCAGCGCGCTGCAGGCCAACGGCACGCTTGACGCTCTTAGCCACCGCTGGATCGCGTCCGCGGCCAGCGTGCCCGTCCTGCACTGACGGTGGATCAGCGCCAGATCGCGCGCCGACCGAGTGAGCACCCTGCCGCCTCTCACCTCCCGCCAGGACCGGGCTGACGCACGTCGCCGCCGGACCCGGCGAGCGATCGCGATCTCCACGGTTTCCACCGTGATCGTGCTTGGCGGTCTGGCGACGCTGCTATTGACCAGCCCGGGATGGCCCACCGTCCGGCGGACGTTCTTTTCCTCGAGCGCGTTCACCCAGTCCTTCGGCCAGGTGCTGAGCGGCTTCTGGCTCGATGTGCGGATGTTCCTGATCGTCGAGGTGGTGGTCCTGATCGCCGGGCTGCTGATCGCGCTGTGCCGCACGGTGCGCGTGCCGGCGCTGTTTCCGCTCCGTCTGCTTTCGGTGGTCTACGTCGACGTGCTTCGGGGGGTGCCGACCATCCTGGTCGTGTACCTGGTCGGATTCGGCGTTCCCGCGCTGCAGTTGAGCGGGGTGCCGACGAGCGCCGTCGTGCTCGGCGGCGCCGCCCTGGCCATGTGCTATTCGGCCTACGTGTCTGAGGTGTACCGGGCTGGAATCGAATCGATTCATCCCAGCCAGACCGGGGCCGCGCTGGCGCTGGGGTTGACCCAGGGTCAGGCGCTTCGCCACGTCGTCCTGCCCCAGGCGGTGCGGAGGGTGGCGCCCCCGCTGCTTAACGACTTCATCGCGCTACAGAAAGATGTGGCGCTGGTCTCGATCCTCGGCCCACAGGAGGCCTTCCGGGTCGCGCAGGTGTTCGCCGCCTCGCAGTTCAACTACACGCCGCTGCTGGCGGCGGCGGCTCTGTACCTGTGCGTGACAATCCCGCTGACCCGGATCGTCGATCGGATGCAGAACCGGAGCGTGCGCGAACGCGGTGGGGCGCTCGCTCTCGGTCCGCGCTGAGATGGCATGACCGCTGTCCTCGAGCTGCGCGGAGTGACCAAGTCCTACGGCGACCACGAGGTCCTGCGCGGGATCGACCTCGAGGTGGGCGAGCACGAGGCGGTGGCCCTGATCGGGGCCTCCGGTTCGGGCAAATCAACCTTGCTGCGCTGCGTCGACCTCCTGGAGGAGATCGACGACGGGGACATCCTGCTCGACGGGGAGCCGATCACGGTGCCGGGCCTGAACCCGGTGCCGATTCGTCGCCGGCTGGGTCTCGTGTTCCAGGCCTACAACCTGTTCCCGCACCGCAGCGTGATCGAGAACGTGATCCTCGGCGCCGTGCGTGCCCAGGGCGTTCCGAATGCAGAGGCGAGGACCGCGGGGCAGGCGATGCTTGAGCGTTTCGGGCTGGGCCAACGGGGTGACGACTACCCAGACCGCCTCTCCGGCGGCCAGCAGCAGCGGGTGGCGATCGCCCGGGCGCTGCTCACACGGCCGCGCGCCCTGCTCCTGGACGAGGTCACGAGCGCGCTCGATCCCGAACTCGTGGGCGAGGTGCTCGAGGTGATCCGGGAGCTGAAGGCGGAAGGCATGACGATGCTCATCGCCACCCACGAGATGAGCTTTGCGCGCGAGGTGGCCGACGAGGTCTGCTACCTCCAGGATGGGCGGATCATCGAGCGAGGCCCGCCCGAGCAGATCTTTGTCTCGCCCGGCCAGCCCGAGACCAAGCGGTTTCTGGCCCGTCTGCTGGCGGCTGACCGGCTCTGAGGCGCTGGGCGTCGGACGCTACGCCGCGGACGAGAACGGCGCAGACGAGAGAAGCGAGGACAAGAGGGGCTTAGACGAGGGCCTTGTCCGAAGCCGGGACCGGCCGGGGAGCCGGGACGGACCTTGGAGCCGGCCGGGGAGCCGGGACGGACCGCGGAACTGGCCGGCGAGCCGGCGCGGGACGAGCGGGAGGAACTGGGCCAGCTGCCGGGGTCGGTTGCCCCACCGGGGCTGGTTGCGCCGCCGGGGCTGGTTGCGCCGCCGGGGCCGGGAGCAGCTTCAGCGCCGCCGCGGGGGCCGGCCTGCCGATCCCGTATCCCTGCGCGATGTCGCAGCCGAATTCACGAAGCAAAGCCAGGGTGCCGCCGTCCTCCACTCCTTCCGCCACGACCTTGAGGCCGAGGGCATGTCCGAGCGCGATGGTGGCCCGGGCCAGATCTGAGTCGCGAGACCTGATTCCACCGGCCAGCGGGGAGATGAACCGACGGTCGAGCTTCAGCTCGCTCACGGCTAGATCGCTCAGATAGGCCAGCGAGGTAAAACCGGCGCCAAAGTCGTCAATCGACACGTGCACGCCGAGCCGGCGCAACCGCGCGACCGCATGCCGGGCCCGCTCGAATTCTTCGATGATGCTCGTCTCGGTGATCTCGAGCATGAGTGAGCTCGGCGGGAGGCGGGCCTGGCCCAGTAGCCAGGCGACGGTGTCCGCGAACTTGGGATCCACCAGGTCGCCGGCCGAGATGTTGACCGAGACCCGGACGGCACGCCCGGCGGCCCGCCAGCCCGCGCACTGGGCCAGCGCGTTGGTCAGCACCCAGCGGGTGAGGAGACCCATCAGCCCCGCCTCTTCGGCCAGGGGCAGGAACATCAACGGCTGGATCATCCCGTGCTCGGGATGCTCCCAGCGGACGAGTGCCTCGACCGTGGCTATCTCGCCGCTGCGAAGGTCAAGCTGAGGCTGGTAGTGGAGCAGAAGCTGATTGGAGTCAATCGCAGTGCTCAGCTCGTCCGCGAGGCGGAGCTTGTTTCCCCCGCGGTCGATCGTGCGTTCATACCGGGCGAGCCGGTCCGAGGCGAGCTTGGCCCGGTACATGGCCGCGTCCGCGCACCACATCAGTCCTTCGCCGTCGTCCGCATCCTCCGGGGCGAGAGCGATGCCGATGCTGGCGCCGATCTCGGCGCTGACGGCATCGATCGTGAACGGCTCATCGAGGCTGGCGCTCAAGCGCCCGGCCACCGTGATCGCCTCCTCGGTGCTGGTGTTCACCAGCATGGCGGCGAACTCGTCACCGCCGACCCGGGCGAGCAGGTCCGACGGGCGCAGCGACTTCTCCAAGCGGGCGGCGACTCGCTTCAGCATCTCGTCTCCGACGGGGTGCCCGAATGAGTCATTGATGCGTTTGAAACCGGTGAGATCGATGAACAGAAAGGCGAGCTTGGGCCGGTCTCTGGCGTCTTCGGCGAAGAACGCCTCGAGGGCATCGAACAGACGCCGGCGGTTGGCCAGCCCCGTCAGATGGTCGGTCACCGATTGCTGCTGGCGCAGCTTGGTCTGGTGGCGCAGCTGGCGGACCGAGAGCGACGTCCGCACGACCACCAGCACGAGGGTGGCGGTGGCAAGCGCCGAAGCCACGTGGTTGATGGACCCGACTGTGCTCAGGAAGAGCACCACGAGCCCCGCCGCAGCGGCGAGTCCCGGAAGCAGGAAGCCCGGCGGCTTTTGAGGCGTGAGAGGGTCGGCCAGGCCGGGCCGGAGAGACATCGCCATCGACATGAGCAGTGTGGAGACGGGCCACGCGCTGGCGTCGATGATTGTCCCGAGGTGCGCTCCACCGAGCGAGTGGTTCAACAGGTTCGAGGTATCGCCAAGGATGTTGACCGCGAATCCGGCCGCGAGCAGGAGCCAGGGTGCCTTGCGTCGTCCTGACATGACGGCAGTGCCGCCTACGACGAGCAGGAGCAGTAGCACGTCGCCGACCGGGTAGGCCAGGTTTACGATCAAGGCCAGGCCGGAGAGCTGAGCGCTGTGCTCGATGGTCCCGAAGGCAAACGCGGCCAACACAGCCCCGGCGCCCAGGCCCGCGACGGCGCCGTCGAGCCAGTTTGGGGAGCTGAGCTGGCGCGTCTCGCCGCGCACGAACAGCATCGCCGCGACGTAGGAGAGCGGGAAGAAGAGCAGATAGGAGGCGTCGGCCCAGGACGGACTCGGCGGCGTTGCCCCACCGAGTGACTCGATCGTCAGGATCGTGTCCCCGAGCGCCCAGCAGAGGATCGCGGCGCCGAGAACGATCGGCACGGCGGAGTCGGGGCGCCGGCGTCGGCCGCCGACGATGCACAGGATCCCGGCCGTGAATTCGAATACATCGACGCCCCAGCCGTCGATGAGTGTCGAGGACTGATCCGGCCTGCGGGAGACCAGCAGCACGAGGTATCCCAACACGAGCGCTCCCATGAGGGCGTAGAGCCCCCAGATGGCGCTGGGGCCGTCCTGGCCTCGACCTCTCCGAACGAGGGCCCGTGCTTGGGCTGCCAACGTAAACATGTCTACGGCCTCTGATCGGCTGAAAGGACTCTTATCTGTAGCGGCGGGCTGCCGATACGGACGCTCTTGGCCGCAAGCCGCTGCGGGGGAGCGGCAGGGCGGATCGCCCGGGCCGGATGGTTAAACAGCGGTGCCCGGACGCCTCCCACAGCGTCCGGGCACCATGACCTCGGTGTGTCCTCGACTGGCGACCCTGGATCGGAGCCGTTTTGCCGTTATCTATGTCCTTCATCAGCGGGGTCAGCACCGGTGTGCTTCAGCCGCTGAAGTAGTCCTTTCAAGACCGGCGTCTGATGCAGAGAACGCTGGACGTCGAGAAAACTTGCGGAAAGAGTCCTAACCCGGACGAGTGGTGTCCCGTCCGGGGAGAGGCGGTCCCTACCCGAGGACAGGCGGTCCCCACCCGGGGAGGGGCAGAGCCCTCCCGACGATCGCGACGCGGCGCCTAGCCGATGATCCGGAACACGCCGCGCATGAACGGGTGGATCCGGCAATAGAACGTGTACGTGCCCGGTTTCAGAGTCGTCGGAGTGCTCCAGGTGAGCCGGCCGACCGCGGGTTGTCCGAGCCCGAGCTGCCCCGAGTCAAAGTGCCCCGCGCCGTTGGCCAGCGGGTAGGAGACGCTCGTGTTCAGGCCGCACGGGTTCTGGCACGCGGTCACCGTGTGGAACACGGAGGCCATGTACGCCTGGGTGGGGTCAAACGGGTTTCCGGGTGACAGCGGGCTGGCGTCGTCGTTGACGAACTTGATCTGCTGGCCCTGGTGGATCGTGGGAATGCACCGGTCAGCCCCCGTGGACGTGAAGTCGCCGGGGTTGAACATGAAGTTCGAGATGGTGACGGTGTGGGTCAGACACTTGGGGAACTTGTTGAACTTCGGACTGATCGAGTACGTGCCGCCGTCGTCGTTGTTTTCCTTCAGGTAACCGTGGGTCAGACGGTTGGTCTCGTCCAGCTTGTGCGTGAATGGGTCGGTCCCACCGGTGCCGTTCCAGGCCTCCCAAACAACCATGATCCCCATGACCTCATACCACGAGGCCCGGGTGGTGTTGTACGTCACGTTGGTCCGCAGCACGTCACCCGCCTTGACCTGCGGGCGCCAGTCCGCAGGCGTGGCCCCCATGGCCAGGTCCCACGAGATCGGACCCCGCTTGTCGAAGTAATGCGCATAGGAACGGAACAGGCGGACCGAGTTCGGCTCCGCGCCTGGAATCGCGCCCCCGCTGGGGTGCGCGCCCGGCCGAATGAGGTCCAGGGTGTTGTAAAGCCCACCGGGATGCAGATGGCCGGCGGTACCGATCAGTGTGCCTGGATGGTCGATCGTGAACTCGTTGAGCGGCGCCCCGCTGCCGTACGGGTTCTTCGCCATGTCCGGGAAGGTGAACTTCCCGTTTACGCCGCTGTGCTCCTTGACGTTGAAGACGGGGTAGATGTGATGGTCCTCGACGTCCATCCAAATCGGGTGGACGGGCGTGATGGATTGCGAGGCCGGGTCCGAGGCGGGGACGAAGTCAATCGAGTAGTTGATGTAGACCTTGCGGGCCTTGGCCGTCAGGTTGTGGATCATGTAATTCAGGATCCACAAGTCTTTGGCTCCAACGGGATAGCCGTATCCCTGCGGGAACTCGTTGACCGTCTTCTCCTCGCCGGTCGCCATGAACGGATACAGCGCCCCGCCGTAGCTGTTTCCCTCTCCTGCGCCAGCGGCTCCGGTGCTCAACCAGACCCCGTGGTGCAGATGGATGACGCTGACGTAGGGCACCTTGCCGCAGCACTTCCCGTTCGGGAGCGCGTACTCAAGGTTGGGCGCCATGCGCACCATGTAGCCGTCGACGGAGGGCTTCGGCACGTGGTTCGTATCCACCAGGATCAGGTTCGCGCCCGGATGGACCAGGTACGGACCCGCGTGGAAGTTCAGATGCTCCATCCCGGGGTAGGAGACGTGGTAGGAGGCGGCGGACGCGGACGCAGCAAAACCGGCGAGCGCAGCGCACGCGATCAGGATCCCAAGACAGACTCGCTTCACAACCGCACCCCTTCTCCAGGGCGCCTCCACTTGGGCATTCAATCAGTTCGAGCCTGCGGGCGCGCTGGGCCTACGCTCGCCGCGCAGCGCGGGCGTCCGCCGACCTTGGGTGTCGCGCCGCTACCAGGCCTGCTTGTCGCCGCAGTGCGGACAACCGACCGAGGTCGACACCTGCGCCTCGAACACGAAGCCGCAGCCGCAGCTGTACACGGCCTGGTCCTGCGGGGCTCCGGCTTCGCGCCGGCGCTTGGCCGTGAGGTGCGTGGGGCCGGTGGGGGTCCCGGCCGAGGCAACGGCACTGGAGCCGTCATCGCGCGCGGCTCGCCCCGGTCGCCAGTCACGACGGCGCCTGATCTGTGCGGCGCCAAGTTTTGATCGAGCAATCACTGTCATAGCGAGTAACGGTTAAGTCGCTCAATGGTTTCGCCGTCAAGCCAAAGTTTCCTGGCCGTTAACCTGACGCTAATCCGACATTGGCGTGCGAGCGCAGCGCCCCCGGCGAACGGCGCGTGTGGGACAATCCGCCGCGCATGGATCCGGCCCGCAAGCGCGCAGTCCGTCTTACGATCGCCCTCACCGTCGCGTTGCTTCTGGCCTCGGCCCTCGTGTTCGTGAGCTTCTCGGCCGGCCGGGACGAGTTCACGGCCTCGCAGTTGCTCAAGCGGGCCAAGCCCGGACAGTCCTACATCCTGGCCGGCACGGTGCTCGACGGCTCGGTGCGCCGCGCTGGGTCGGTGCTCTTCTTCCGCGTCCGGGATCCCAAGCTCAGGGTTTCGGTTCCCGTCCGCTACACCGGATCGGTGCCCGATCCGTTCGCCCCGGGACGCGCGGTGCTCGTCGACGTCCAGGAGGGCGGCGCGGCCGGGTGGATCGGCCAGCCGAATTCGCTGACCACCAAATGCCCGTCCAAGTACCAGGCGGCATCGGCCTCATATTGATGGACCGGTCTCTCTAATGGCCGTCGTGGGGCGCGTGCTGCTGATCCTCGGCCTGATGGGGTGCGTGTACGGGTTCGGCGTCTCGATCTACGGTGCGCGGCGAGGAGGCTCGGCCTGGGTGGACTCGGGACGGCGGACTATGTACGTGCTCGCCGGGATGGCGGCAATCGCCTTCGTGATCCTCGACGTCGCCTTCCTGAGCTCGGATTTCTCCTACAACATCGTCGCCAGCGGCTCGAGCACGACGACTCCGACCTTCTACCGAGCGGCCGCGATCTGGTCCACGCAGCAGGGCTCCCTGCTGCTGTGGGTCCTGCTCCTCTCCTCGTGGTCGAGCCTGGCCCTGTTCCTGACCCGCCACCGGGTGCGGGAGATCGCCCCCTACGCCCAAGCGGTTCTGTTCGCGCTGTGCGGATTCTTCGTTGGCCTCAACGTCCTGTTCGCCAATCCGTTCGCCACCAGTTCGAACCCACCCACCGAGGGCGCCGGCCTCGATCCGCTGCTCCGCCACACGACGATGATGATCCATCCCCCGATGCTGTACTCGGGCTACACGCTGCTGATGGTGCCGTTTGCCTTCGCGGTGGGGGCTCTGATCAGCGGTCGGTTGACCGCCGAGTGGATCCAGGTCACCCGACGCTTCGCGCTCGCCGCCTGGCTGTGTCTTGGCATCGGGATCCTGCTCGGCGCGCGATGGTCCTACACCGAGCTCGGGTGGGGTGGCTATTGGGCCTGGGATCCGGTGGAGAACGCCGCCCTCATGCCCTGGCTGTGCGCGACCGCCTTCATCCACTCGATCATGATTCAGGAGAAGCGGGGGATGCTCAAGGTCTGGAATGCATCCCTGGTCCTGGCCACGGGCACGCTGGCCATCATCGGGACGTTCCTCGTCCGCTCCGGGATCCTCAGCTCGATCCACGCATTCGTCAGTGACCCGACCCTGAACATCTCGTTCGTGGCGCTGATCGCGACCATGATCATCGGCTCGATCGGGCTCGTGACATGGCGCCGGGAGGGCCTCAGAACCGAGGCGCGACTCGACTCCCTGCTCTCCCGAGAGGCCGTGTTCCTGTTCCAGAACCTGCTCCTCGTCGCGCTCACGGCTGTGATCTTCTGGGTCACGTTCTTCCCGCTGATCTCCGAGGCCATCACCGGGACCGAGGTGTCGGTGGGGCCGCCGGCGTTCCGGCCCTTCGTGGTTCCGCTGGCTCTGATCATCGTGGTGCTCTCCGGCATCGGGCCGATCATCGCCTGGCGCCGGGTCACGGTGGCCAAACTGAGGCGCAGCTTCGCATTCCCGGTGCTCGCGGCCTGCACCACACTGGTGGTGCTCCTGTTCGTGCCCGGGGTCACCGGGCACGGGTTCGCGATGGCCATGTTCGTAGCCGGGACATTCGTGGTGGCCACGGTGGCGCAGGAGTTCTTCCGGGGAATGCGGGCGCGTCAGGCCATGACCGCGGAGTCGCCCCCGGTCGCGCTGCTCCGGCTCATTCGTCGCAACCGTCGCCGGTACGGCGGATATATCGTGCACGCGGGGGTGGCCCTGGCGCTGGTCGGCGTAGCCGCATCGACCTCGTTTCAGCATTCCCGGACGGCGACGATCAGGCCCGGGCAGAGCGTGATGATCGACGGCTACCGGATCAAGTACGTGCGTCCGACCGCGTCCGCCTCGGCCCAGAAGATCACTCTGGGGGCGGTCCTGGCGGTGACGAGCGGCTCGAACCGCGTCGCGACGCTCCATACGACCTACGGCCTGTATCCCTCGCAGGATCCGACCCAGGGTCCGATCGGCCGCTTCTTCAACGGCTCGACCGAGAGCCGGGTGGGTCTCAAGGCCGGCCTGACGCAGGACATCTGGACCGTGATCAACCCGAACATCACTCCGTTGCAAGGGCTGATAACCCGCGGCGACGCGGTTCTGAGCAAGGCGCTGGCCGACGCCCAGAGCCAACCGCCCGGAGCTCAGGCCCGAGCCTTGTCGCAGCTCTTCCAGCTGCGCGACCTGGCCATCCGTGGGCTGACCCAGCGGTTCATCTCCCACCCCTGGGCGGCCACGTTCCTGTTCATCGTCTCACCGCTGGTCACCTGGTTGTGGCTCGGGGCGATCCTGGCCGCGATCGGCGGCCTGATCGCCCTATGGCCGCTGCCACCACCGCGGCGCCGGCGGCAGGTGGCGGCCCCGGCCTACCCCGACTCGGCTCTCGACCCGCCCGCGGTTCGCGCCCGCGAGCTCGTTCAGTGACACTCGGCGAGCCCCGCTAGGCGCACACGTATGTCCTACCTGATCGTGCTCGTCGTCTTGGCGGTCGCCGTGTACGTGATCTCGGCGCCGCTGCGCGCTGAGCGCGGGCGCCGGCAGCCGGAGGGCGAGACGATGAAGATCGCCGAGCTCGAAGCGGCTCGGGACGCGAAGTACCTGGAGATCCGCGACGCCGAGCTCGACCTGCGGACGGGGAAGCTCTCAAGTGACGACTACGAAGCCATCGACCGGACGCTGCGAGCCGAAGCGATCGAGATCATGCACGCCCTCGATGCCGCGGAGTCGCCGGTCCCCGATGGCGCGCCGGTGGACTGAGACCCTCGCTACCATCGCGGCATGACCACGATCCTCGATCTCGTCCAGATAGGCCTCTGTGTGGGACTGGTGTTTCTGATCCTGATGCACTCGGGCAAGGACGCTGGCCTGTCCGGCGCGTTCGGTGTGGGCAGCGGGGCTGGACCGCTGGGCGGCGGATCGTTGGTTGAGCGCAACCTGAACCGCTGGACCTACGCCTTCGCGGTGCTGTTCGTGATCAACACGATCGTGCTGATCAAGATCTCCTGAGCCGCATCTCAGCCGGCATCGTCCTGGCCACCGAGGCGGTCGACCAGCCGCAAGAGGTCCAGAGGGCTGAACGGCTTGGTCAGAAACAGGTCAGCCCCGGCTTCCTCGGCCAGGCGCTCGACGTGGTCCCCGTGGGCGGCGGTCAGCATCACGATCGTCGCTTGGCTGGTCGCCGGGTCGGCCCGCATGCGCCGGCAGGTGTCGATGCCATCCATCTGAGGCATGTCAACGTCCAGGAACACGATCGTGGGCCGCGTGCGCAGCGCGATCTCGAGCGCCTCGACACCGTCGGCCGCCTCGTGGAGCTCGAATTCCGCCACGTCCTCGAGCGTCGTGGCCACCAGCTTGCGGATGAAACGGTCATCGTCGACCACGAGCACGGCGCGACTCATCTGATGTCCGCCACGATGCTGGCGAACGTCTCGTCGTCGATTCCGTTGAAGGCTTGAACGACGCTGGGATCGAAGTGAGTGCCCGAGCCCCGGTTGATGATTTCGCGCGCCTCGGCGAGCGTCGACGCCGGGCGGTACGGGCGATCCGTGGTCAAGGCATCGAGCACGTCCGCGACCGCGAACACGCGCGCGGCCACCGGGATCTCCTCTCCCTTGAGCCCGGCTGGATAGCCGCTCCCGTCCCAGCGCTCGTGGTGGGAGCGGATCACCTTGGCCGCCTCGTCGAGAAACTCGATGCCACGCACGATTTCAGCCCCGATCGCCGGGTGGCGGGCCATCAACTCCCGCTCCTCCTCGGTCAGCGCGCTCGGCTTGTAGAGAATCGCATCCGGGATCGCCACCTTGCCGATGTCGTGCAGCAGGAAGCCGAACTCCATCTCGGGCGCTTCGGGCCGGGGGATTCCCAGAGCACGCGCGATCTCGATCCCGTACGCGGCCACTCGCTCGGCGTGCTTCCCGGTGTAGGCGTCACGCGCCTCGACCGCGTTCGAGAGGGCGCGCACGGTGGCAGTGTAGGACCGGGCCAGTTCCTGCGCGCGAGCCCTCTCCTCCTTGAACGTCTCCCGCAAGTCTGCCGCGTAGCGCTCCAGCTGGAGCTCGTTGTCGGCCGCGTCGCGTTCGCGGCGGGCCAGCTCGGCCTGAAGGCGTGCAATCTCGCGCGTCAGCTCAGTCTCGTCTCTGAGCTCCATTCGTCACCCTGCTTCGGTTGGGCTCTGTCGCCGCGGAGCGCCTGGAGCAGGGCTTGCGCAGCGTCCTCAATGGGCACGACCTCCATCCCCAGCTTGACGATACCCGAGGGTGTCGGCGTCTCCCCGTCGGAGAATAGGATCACCGCGCGCCGCAGGCGCCGCCCGCGGAGATCCAGGGCCTGCATGGCCGCCTGGGGATTGCGGATTCCCACGTCGATCAGTGCCACCTCGAACCGCCGTTCCTCGCAAACGCGCGCCGCGGCCGCACCGGTTGTCTCCCACTGGTGCTCGATTCCCATCTCGTCCAGGGCCGGCTCGAGCGTCACCTGCATGTGCTCGCGGCCGACGACCAGGACTCGGGAGCGCCCCGCGCGCACGGCGGCGGCCAGCACGTCCCGGAGCTCGTCGGCGTCGATCGGCTTGGACACGACCCATTCCCCGGCCAGCTCGCTTCGTCCGGCGAACACGGATACGAACAGGATCGGCGTGGCACGGAGCTCGGCGTCGCCGCGGATCTGGCGCAGCACCTCGAAGCCGTCCATCTCCGGCATGAGGATGTCCAGCGTCACGGCGTCAAATCGCTCGGAGCGCAGACGCTCCATTGCCTCCTGACCGGTGTGCGCGATCGTGGTCGAGACCTCGAGCGGTGTGAGCTGCCCGGCAATCAGCTCCGCGATGTCAGGCTCGTCATCGATGATCAGAACCCTGCGGCCGCGAATGACCTCGAGGGATTCATCGGAGTCGGTACCGGTGACCGCGGCGGGGAGGAAGATGTGGAATGTGGTGCCCCGGCCCGGGTCACTCTCGACTGCGATCTCGCCGTCGTGCAGATCGACAAGCGATTTGACGATTGACAGACCGAGCCCTGTCCCCGGGATCGACGCGTCGGCGCCGCGCGCGCGATAGAAGCGATCAAACACGTGCTCGCGCTCCTCGGCGTTCATCCCGACCCCTGAGTCGGCGACGACGATCTTGATCCAGGCTCGGTCGGCCTCGGCCCCGATGTGAATGCGGCCCCCATCCTCTGTGTACATGTGCGCGTTGGTCAACAGGTTGGCGATGATCTGGCGGACGCGTCCCGGGTCGGCGAGCGCGAGCGGGAGTGCGGGGGCGACGTAGATCCCCAGGCGCTGGCCTTTCTCGGCGATCCGCGGGCCCATGAGCTCGGCCACGTCGCGGATCGCCTCGCCGATGTCAATCGGCCGGCGCGTGATCTCGACGCTGTCGGCCTCGATCCGAGCCACGTCGAGCAGGTCCCCGACCAACTCGACCAGCCTGTCGGTGGACCGCAGGATGATGTCCACGAACTCGCGCTGGCGTTCGGACATGTTCTCGGGGCTGCGCTCGAGCAGCTCTACGAACCCTTTGATCGAGGTCAGCGGGCTCCGAAGCTCGTGGGATGCCGTGGCTACGAACTCGCTCTTGGCCTGCTCGAGATGGGCTCGCTCGGTCACGTCACGCACGGTCCACACGACCCCATCGGCGTTGGAGCCGAGTGGCGCCGCGGTGACGGCGAGGATCCGTCCCTCGTGCTCGATGACGGTCTCCTTCTCGAGCGCGATCTGAAGCGTCGGTAGCGGGCTCTGGGGGCCATCGACCACGTCTCCCGGGCTCAGCTCGGGCAGCAGCTCGGCCGCCCGGGGGTTGGTGGTGGCGATCGTGCTCGATCCGGGCTCGGTGACCAGGAGCGCGTCGCCCAGGCTCTCGATCGTCACCGCCAGACGATGGCGCTGCTCCTCGATCCGCTTCTGCGCCAGCGCCAGATCTGCGCCCATCGCGTTGAAGGCGGCGCCGAGATCGCGCAGCTCGCGTGGACCGGCCGGCTCCACGCGCCGGTCCAGATCACCGCCGGCCAACCCCTTGGTGGCGTCCACGAGCGCGTCCAAGGGGCGGCGCATCGAGCGGACCAGGAAGGCGATCAAGGCCAGCGCCGCGATCAGAGCGAGTACGCCGGCAGCGATCACAAAGGCGATCGCGCGTCTTGACTTCGTGCGCGCGCTGCGGCTGGCTTGGCTCTCGAGGGTCTGCTGACGGGTCTGGAGCTCGACTGCGATCGTCGCGGCCCGATCAAGCGGTCCGCCGGCGGCCCCCGCCGTGCCGAGGTTCCCCGCCGCTGTCAGGTGACGGGCACGCGTCTGGAGGCGGATCTCTTCGGCCACGAGCTGGGCACTGACCGGATCCGAGCGCGCCAGATTGGAGGCGGTGGCGGCGGCCCTGTCGAACGTCCCGATTGCCTGCCGGCGAGCAGGGCCGGCGCTGGGGCCGGTGGCGTCGCGTAGAACTTCGGCCTCGGCGATGCTCGCGCTGGTCAGGTTCGCCACCGCGATGGCTACCTGGGAGGTGTGGGCGAGCGTGTTCTCGTACTGCTGGCGCGCGCTGTACAGGCTGGCGATACCCGCCGCGGCGACGGCTGCGAGCACGATCGTCAAGCCGGTCAGCGCCAGCCGTAGCGAGCGTGCGATCGAGAGGCGCATGGCGTTGGTCGGTCCTGGCTGCTGCTCGGGCTAGTGCCGCGAATCGATCGTACTTGGGCGAAAGGCCAATCGCCGCATGATCTGATGCCGCGTCACGGACCAGGATCCCGTGCTAATTGGGGAACTGAGTCGCTCTGAGCATCCTCGGAGCTACCATCTCGCGCCATGGAACTCACACGTACCTGGGCCAGGCAGCTATCGGGCATTTCGCTCGCGGTGCTCGTGGTCCCGGCAGCGATATTGGCTGCGCTCGCCGCGCTGCTGTTCGCCGGCGGTCTCGCTCAGCTGGGCGACCTCGGGCAGGCTGTCAGCGGTCCCCAGATTCCCGCCGTCCCGGCGACGGCCCGCACGGCGTCGGCCACTGCCCGCCTGCTCGGCCTGGGGGCGGGTACGCGTCCGCTTGCCAACCGGAGTCCGAGCGCAGGCGCTGGGAACTCCTCACGGGCGGCCGTTCGCGGCTCAGGGGCACCTTCGCCCCAGGGCGTGGCCGGACAGCAGGGCTCCGGTCGATATCAGCTGGGAGGGTTCGGCTCCGGGCGTCCGGCCGGCGGCTCCGGTGGTCCGGGCGATGGCTCCGGTGGCCCGACCGGCCCGACTGGTGGCCCCGGTGGTCCCGGCGGTCCCGGTGATCCCGGCGGCGGCTCAGGTGGGCCCGGCGGTGCCGTGCGTGCCATCACCGACTCCGCGGTCAAGACGGCGGGCTCAGTCACAAGCCAGGTACCCGGACCCGTGGGACGGGCAGCCACGGGCGTTGTCAACTCCGTTGGCGGGACGGCTGACAGGGTGCTCTCCTCCCCGGTTCTATCCGGGTCCACCGGACCCGGAGACAGACTTCCGTGACGCGGATGATCAGAGCGTGACGCGGGTGATCAGAGCGCGCGGCCCGCTGCTGGCCCTCACCGCGGCGCTGCTCGTCGCCTGCGGCGGGCACTCAGCTGGAGCCTCTCCGGGAGCGTCCTCGGACACGTCGAGTGCTCCATCAGGAACGCCCCAGGCGGTCCTCAGCTCAGTCCCATCCGGAAATTGGCCGACGTTTGATTACAACTCGGCCCGCACGGGTGTCGGTCCCTCGAACACCGGCATAACCCCTGGCGACGTCGGCCGCCTGAAGCTCCGCTCGGTGCGCATAGCCGGGATTGCGGATTCCTCCGCGATCGAGCTGCACGCGGTCAAGGTGGGGGGGCGCCGGCGCGACGTGATCTTCGTCACCACGACGTATGGGAACACGATCGCCATCGACGCCGGAACGGGCGCCAAGCTGTGGACGTTTGTGGCGCGTGGCGTCAACCAGACGCCGGGCAACCCGCAGGTAACCACGGCCAGCCCGGTGGCCGATCCGAACCACCAGTTCATCTATTCCGCGAGTCCCAACGGAGTGATCCACAAGCTCGCCGTGGCCAACGGCCACCAGATATGGGCGCGGAGCATCACCTTCGATCCCGTCCACGAGAAGATCGCCTCGGCGCTCAACGTGAGCGGCCCGTGGGTCGTGGCTGTCACGGGCGGCTACATCGGCGACATCCCGCCCTACGACGGTCACGTGGTCACGATCGACCGCAGTGACGGCAGCATCGCTCACGTCTGGAACTCAGAGTGCTCGAACCGACACCTGCTGATCCGCGCCAGCTCGTGCTCGGTCACCAACACCAACGGTGACAACGCCATGTGGGGTCGGGCCGGCGCCGTGATCGAGCCCGGTAGCCACCGGATCCTGACCGCGACGGGGAACGGGCCGTTCAACGGCTCGGACAACTGGGGTGACAGTGTGCTCGAGCTGTCTCCCGATGCCAGCACCCTGCTCCACAACTGGACCCCGAACAATGAGCTCGAGCTCGATGCTCATGACGTCGACGTCGGCAGCACCTCGCCGGCGCTCCTGCCCGCGTATCACGGCTTCCACCTCCTCGTGCAGAGCGGGAAGGACGGCATCCTCCACCTTCTCAACCTCGACCGCCTGGACGGCACGAAGCACGGGGCGGGTCGGCGCCTCGGGGGGCAGCTGAATCAGGTTGGGGCGCCGGGTGGGGCTGAGGTGTTGACCGCGCCGGCGGTCTGGCGGCATGGTGGCCGGACGTTCGTGTTCGTCAGCGATGACTCCGGCAGCGCCGGCTATGACCTCGTCGGCGGTCGACATCCCCGGCTGAATGCGGTGTGGCAGAACAGCACCCCGGGGACGAGCCCGGTGGTGGCCGGAGGCCTGCTCTACATGTATGACGAGATCGACGGCGGCGTGGTCGTGCGCCGCCCCGCGAGCGGGAAGATGCTTCGCTCGCTGCCGGTGGCCGACGGACACTGGAACAGCCCGATCGTGGTTGGCGGGCGCATGATCGTCCCGACCGGCAACTACCACGATGCCACGAGCTCGAGCCTGATCGACATTTATCACCTGCCCGGCCGCTGAGGAACGAGCGCTCGCGGAGGGCGGGCGCAATGCAAGTTTCCCTGCAGCATGCAGGTCAAAAGGCGCTGACAGCGACGCACTTGCTAGGTTCGCCGCTCGGTCGTGAGCGCTACTCCCGCCCTGAGGGAGGCGGTGCTTCGCGGCCGCCGCGACGATCATCCGCATGCACCCGATCCGCCGCCTAACCAGATTCCTCCTGCTGTTCACCTCCGGCTTCGCCACGCTGGTCGCCGTCAGCTCGGCTGATCTGACGAGCCGCTACCAGGCCGGACAGCAGCGCTCCTCTCAGCTGCGATCCCAGATCAACTCCGAGACGAACCGGATCCAGGGCTTCGAGGGGACGATCGGTTCGCTCGAGGGTCGGCTGAACGCGATCGAGCGCAGCGTCGGAATCCAGGAGCGGCTCTTGTATGTGGTCACTGGTCAACTGGCCAGCGCCCGCGCGCGCCTGTCTCAGCTTCGGACCGAGTATTCACGCGATCTTTCGGTGTTGGCGGCCCAGCTCCGCGCCGATTACGAGACCCCGCCCCCAAGCGTGGTCGGCGTGGTCGTGGACGCGGGCGGCTTCAGTTCGCTCTTGAACGGCCTGAACGATCTGACCGCGATTGAGCACCGCAACACTCAGACCGCGGCCAGCGTCCGTCTGGCTCGGGCGGCGGTCGCGGATCAGGCCACTCGTCTGGCCACGGTCCAGGCTCAGCGGCGCCGGGCGACGGCCGCGGTGCTAGTTGAGCGAGATACGGTCGTGCAGCTGAAGGTCTCGATCGTCGATCGCGAGCTCGCGGTAGAGCACGCTCGCGCTCGGGATTCCCACCAGCTCGACGCCCTGCATGCCACCCTGGTCCACGAGGCCCATATCCTCGACCAGCGGGCCGCGGCGGCCCAGACGCTGTCCTCGGGAGGCGGGGCTGCGCCGCCCGGCGGCTGCACCAACACGCCGTTCGCCCCCCACGGTGGCGAGTTCGGCTTCTTCCCCGCCCCGGGCACGAACTACACCGTCAACGAGGAGCCCGTAATCGCCGCCCGGCTGGATCAACTCGGCCTGGCCCTGCACCTTCACCTGATCGGTGTCTCCGGCTATCGCACGCCGCAGCACTCGGTGGAGGTGGGCGGCTTCGCTGACGATCCCCACACCCGCGGCGAGGCATCAGACACGCCCGGCGTGGAGGGGGTGCCCGAGTCGACGCTCGAGCAGTTCTGCCTCACTCGCCCGTTCGGTGGCGCTCGCGAGGCGGACCACATCCAGGAGAGCTAGCCGGGGGGTTGCCTTCCGACGGCGGGGGGTTGCTTTCCGACGAGGGTGGTTGCCTTCCTACGGCGGACCCCCATTCTGCGAAAGACCGGGCCGCCGGGGGCATGGTTTTCACAAATGGGGGGCTATACCCGCCTTTTGTGACAGCCGATCGGGGCGCCGGCACGGTTTTCACAGATTGGGGGCTTGGCGGCCACTCGGAGCACCCCGCGCCGCCCGGCCGAGCGTGCAAGACGTCGCAGATCCGCCCTCGGCGTTTGGATCGGCTGCGAATCGATCGGTATGCGGACGGCTCGCGCCAAATCCGAGGAGAAGTCCTGGATTTGTGACGTATTGCACGGCCGCCGGGGCCGCCGGGGCCGCGGGGGCCCGGGGTGCCCCGAGTGCCAGGTTGCCCCGGGTGCCAGGGATGCCCGAGGCCCACGGCGCCCGAGGCCCACGGGGCCCGAGGTCCACGAGGCCCGCGAGGCCGTCGGGCCCGCGCCGGGATCGGTTGAGCCCGGACGGCTACAGCCCGGCGCGAACTTCTACCGCGACCCGCTCACCCGAGCGCACGGCGCCGTCCATATAGCCGTTGAACACCTCGGAGGTCTCGGTGCCGGCCCAGTGGATCCGGCCGACCGGAGTGCGCAGGGCGCTGCCGTAGTCACTCCAGACTCCGGGGGGCATGTACCCGACGTAGCAGCCCCGCGTCCAGGGCTCGGCTGACCAGTTGTGCTCGATGAACATCTTCGGCTTGGCGGCCGCGCTCCCGTAGAGGTGGGTGAAGTTCCCGAGCACGGCCTTCCGGCGGGCCGCGGCACTCATCGTGCCCAGCCGGCGCGCCTCGGAGCCGGCGACGAAGCCCAGCAGGACGCCGGGCTTGCCGCTGGGCGGTGAGTTGTCGAACGTGAAGTGGACGGGGGGCACGTCGCTGTAGCTCGAGCCGCTCAAACCCTGGCTGCGCCAGAACGGCTTCGAGTACACGGCCTCGAATTTGATCACCGAGCCCTGGGGCACCCGCTGGGTGAGCTGGTCACGCAACGCCGGGAGCGCGGGCGCGTACTCGATCCGCCCGGCCAGCGTGGGGGCGAGCGCCACCACGACGCGCTTGGCGCGCCACGTCCCAGCGTCACTGTCCACCACCACGCCGCCGCGCGATTGGACGATCCGGCGCACGGGGGCGTTCAGGACCACGCGCGCGCCGAGCCGCGACGCCATCTTGATCGAGACGAGCTGTGAGCCACCGACGAAGCGCGAGTCCTGGGCGCCACCACCGGTGCTGGTGAGGTACAGGATCCCCGTGCCCGAATTCAGGTAGAACAGCGCGTGAAGGAGGGAGAGATCGCGCGGCTCGGCCGCAAACACTGCCCTGGTCGCCAGATCGATCAGGAACTGGGCGCCGCGCGTGCTCGAGTTCGCGCGCTTGAACGTCTCCAGGGTCTGACCGTCGAGCGCGGCCGCGTTGGGCGCGGTCCACGGACGATCGAGCGGGATCGTCGACTCGAGCGCGATGATCTTGCCCAGCAGCGAGGTGAAGTCACCGGCGTCGGGTTGGGGCAGGGGCGGAATCAGACCGGTGAACTTGGTCAGCTGGCCGCCGTAGGCGAGCACCTGCTGGCCCGCCGTATAGGTCTTGAATGTCTTGATGCCGAGCGAGTGTGCTCGGGCGAGGATCCGATCCTGACCGGGACCGACCCACTCTCCGCCGACCTCGACCACCTCGCCACCGCCGAGTGCATGATTCAGCGTGCGACCGCCGACGCGGTCACGGGCCTCGAGCACGACCACCGAATGACCGGCCTTGACGAGGTCACTGGCGGCACTGAGGCCGGCGAGTCCGGCCCCCACCACAACCACGTCGGCTCGCTTGGCCGGCGCCCCGCGCTTCGGGCGCGCCTGGGCCGAGGCGGATTCGGCGAGCACTGCGGCGGCCGTGGCCCCGGCGGCGCCCACCAGGGCCTCACGCCGCGATACCCCACGCGCATCACCGGGCTCCTGTCCGGACACCCCACGCCCATCACCGGGCTCGTGCCGGGGAGTGGTCATCGTCCCGCCACCACACAGCCGGCACGGCGATGGTCAGCCGGGAACGGCAGGTCGGCGATCACTGCGGTCTGCACGTAGTGATGGCTGCCCGTGCCGGCGGCCAGTGAATCGGCCACCGGGCGCAGTCCGGCGCGGCTGCCGTCAGGGACGACCCACGGCGCCAGGGCGAGGAACTGGGGCTTGGCTCCCGCGTCGGCGCGGAAGGTCGAGCGATCCTGGCTGGGGATGAAGCGCGCGTTCCCGACGTAATGGCACCCAGGCCCGTGACGCCCTCGCTGCAGAATCGCGCTCTGGCCGTCGAAGGGGATGTCCGACAGGTTGCCGACCATGAAGGGGTTGACAGCGTACGTGAAGTGGACGCTTGGATCGCTGACCGCCCGGTAGGCCGAGCCCATCCAGGACAGGGGTTGCCACTGCTCCTTCCCGTCAGTCGCCGGTCCACTCGCCGTCGTTGGCGTCGGCCTGAATCAGGACGTTGGCGCCCAGATGATCCAGGCAGCGCATGTAGGTCTTGGCCACGTCGGCGCAGGGTGCGCCCTTCGGGCCGTACTCGAAGGCCGGGAGGCTGGTGGCGATCCCGAGGCGCGCCCCGGTTCCCGGGATCGACACCGGGCGCAGGTTCCGGCGTGCCGCGACGCCCCGCGCTGGACCCGAGCCGAACCCGAGCTCCTGCTCGAACGTGGTCAGCGGGACCTTGTAGTTGTCGGCCAGGAGGTTGGACAGCGGTGGCGGGTCGCCTCGGTGGACGACGCGCGGGCCCCAGACGAACGTTTGGTCGTACGCCACCCCCTGGGTCGGGACATAAACGGCATGGACCGACGGCGCGCCCGGGTCGGCGAGCGCGGTGACGGCTTTCGCGCTGTGCGTGAGCCGGAACGGGGCCTGGGTGTTCGAGGCGATCACGTACAGGCCGTGCCGGCGTGCCTCGTTGGCCATCGTGGTCATGAACACCCGTACGAACTCGTCGGTGGCGGCGACGAAGCTCTCACCCAGCGTGTTGGAGCTGAGCTTGGGGAATCGCTGCCCGAGATACGACAGAGCCGGCGCATATCCCTGGTCGAGGGCGGTCAGTGTGGCCACGGCGGGGCAGAGATTTGCGCCGTGGCACGAGGGCACGCCGCTGCGAAGCAGAGACCTCGCCGCCCGGCCACGGGGGCCGATGGCGATCGTCTCAAGGCCGATGTCCTCGTCGAACACGACCAGGTTCGGGCGCCCGTGGGCGAGGTGGGGGAGCACCTCGGTGCGGATCGCGCAGTCGATGGCGCGGGCGTAATCGGAGGCGGACGCCATCAGCGCCGGCTGCTGATCAAACTGGATCGCGAACACGCGCAGCGCGTGCGGGTGGGGATCGGCGGCAACGGCTGGGCGGCCCCAGCCCGTGCAGCGCGGGGCCCGCGCGGCGCTGGCAACGCGGGCGCGGGCGCGAGAACCATGGGCGCGGGCGCGGGCACCGTGGGCCCCGGCGCCCGTGGCCGAGCCGGCGACCGCGACGGCGACCAGGCAGACGACCACGAAGGCCGCACCCATGACCCTGATCGGACTCCTTCTCACCGCGCCGCAGCCTACCGGCCAGCGGGCGCCCGGCGGATTTGTCCGGACGCGTACGCACAGCGGACACCAGGACGCTATGCGCCCGGACTAACCCGATATCGTCCCGGACCAGGGTGATGTCCGAGCGAACGCAGGTGGCGATTGTGGGTGCCGGCCCGGCGGGCCTGCTGCTCGGCCAGCTGCTCCATCGCCACGGCGTCGACGCGGTTGTGCTCGAGGCGCGCAGCCGTGACTACGTCGAGGCCCGGATCCGGGCCGGCCTGCTCGAGCAGGGCACGACCGATGTGCTGCGCGAAGCCGGGGTGGGGGAGCGCCTTGACCGCGAGGGCCTCGTGCACGGTGGCATCTACCTGCGCTTCGACGGACGCTCGCACCACATCCCGATGACCGAGCTGACTGGTCGCACGGTGACGATCTACGGGCAGACGGAGATCGTCAAGGACCTGGTGGCCGCGAGGCTCGCGGCGGGCCTGCCCCTGAAGTTCGAGTGTCCCGCCGTGGCGATCGAGGGCCTCGACCACGGCGAGCCGGTCGTCCGTTACAAGTGTGAGAACGAGGTCCGCGAGTTGCGATGCGACATCGTCGCGGGGTGTGACGGGTTCCACGGGATCTGCCGGGAGACGATTCCATCGGACAAGCTCAGCGTCTGGGATTGCGAGTACCCCTTCGCCTGGCTGGGGATCCTGGCCGACGTGGCACCGTCGACGGACGAGCTCATCTATGCACGCCACGACCACGGCTTCTCCCTGCACAGCATGCGTTCATCGCGCGTCAGCCGCCTCTACATACAGGTCGAGCCCGCGGATCGGATCGAGCGCTGGTCTGACGCTCAGATCTGGGAGGAGCTCCAGGTTCGCCTGGCCACCGATGGCTGGGAGCTCACCGAGGGACCCATACTCGACAAGTCGATCACCCCGATGCGCAGCTTCGTCGCGGAGCCGATGCGGCACGGCTCGCTGTTCCTGGCCGGTGACGCGGCCCACATCGTGCCGCCGACCGGGGCCAAGGGGCTCAACCTGGCCGTCGCCGATGTGACACTGCTGGCCGAGGCGCTGGTGGAGCGCTTCGGATCTGGCTCGAGGACTGGGCTCGACGAGTACTCCGATCGTTGCCTGGGGCGGGTGTGGCGCGCGCAGCACTTCTCGTGGTGGATGACGACCATGCTCCACGTCAACCCGAACGATGACGCCTACGCCCGTCGGCTCCAGCGCGCTCAGCTCGACTACGTGTGCAGCTCGGCGGCGGCGGCGACTTCGTTGGCCGAAAACTATGTTGGTCTTCCGATTGCCGATAACGCGCGCAATCCGAGTAATTCGAGGCTGGCATGGCTGAACTGACGTCACTCAGCGAGGCGGTGGCCTCGCTTGTCTCGGACGGCGATGCGGTGGCACTGGAAGGTTTCACGCACCTGATCCCGTTCGCGGCCGGACACGAGTTGCTGCGCCAGGGGCGTCGCGAGCTCGAGCTGATCCGGATGACCCCGGACGTCCTCTATGACCAGATGATCGGGATGGGGTCGGCGCGCAGGCTCGTGTTCTCCTACGGAGGCAATCCCGGTGTCGGCGGCCTGCACCGCTTCCGAGATGCCGTGGAGCACGACTGGCCGCGTCCGATCGAGCTCGAGGAACACAGCCATGCCGGGATGGCCAACCGTTACGCGGCCGGCGCCGCGCGACTTCCGTTTGCCGTCATGCGAGGGTACGCCGGGACCGATCTGGCCCCGCGGACCAACGTCAAGATGATCTTCTGCCCGTTCACCGGCGAGGAGCTGGCCGCCGTGCCCGCGCTCCGGCCGGATGTGTCCATCGTGCATGCCCAGGAGGCAGATGGGGCGGGAAACGTCCAGCTGTGGGGGATCCCCGGAGTGCAGAAGGAGGCCATCCTGGCCGCCGATCGGTCAATCGTCACGGTCGAGCGGATCGTTGACCGGCTCGAGCCGCGCCCCGGCGGCATGGTGATCCCGGGCTGGGTGATCGACGCGGTGGTGCTCGCCCCGGGGGTTCCCAGCCCTCATACAGCCTGGGCATCACGGCACGCGACAACGACTTCTATCGCATGTGGGATGGGCTCAGCCGTGATCGGGACAAGTTCACCGATTGGATGCAGGAGCACGTGCTCGGGGCGGCACCGGAGCCAGCCGGGCGCAGGGCCGGGGCGCGGTGAGCGAGTCCGTGGCTGGCAGTGCGAACGGTGAGGCGGGCGCCGAGGAGATCCAGACGATCGTGGCCGCACGACGCCTCGAGCACGCCCGCTCGGTATTCATCGGGGTCGGACGGCCGAGCACGGCGGCGATCCTGGCCCGGATGGTGCATAACCCCGATCTCGTGCTGGTGTACGAGTCGGGAACGATCGGCGCCAAGCCGCGTCATGTCCCGCTCTCGATTGGAGACGGCGAGCTCGCGGAGACAGCTGATGCCATCGTCTCGGTCCCGGAGATGTTCAATTACTGGATCGGTCCGGGAAGGATCGAGGTGGCGTTCTTGGGCGCGGCCCAGATCGACCGCTTCGGCAACCTGAATTCCACTGTGATCGGCGAATATGACCACCCCAAGACGCGTCTGCCCGGCGCCGGCGGAGCGCCGGAGATCGCCTCGAGCTGCGATGACGTGGTGGTGATCGTCCCCCATGCCAAGCGCACCTTTGTCCGCGAGCTCGACTTCCGGACCACCGTGGGGTATGGGGATGGGCCCGGGGACAGGGAGCGGTTTGGCTTCCGCGGTCGCGGTCCGACCGCCGTGATCACGGATCTCGGGGTGCTCGAGCCGGACTCCAGGACTCGCGAGCTGACGTTGACGCAGATCCACCAGGGAATCGAGGCCGACCAGGTTCGTGAGGCCACGGGCTGGGACCTGAAGATCGTGGATGAACCACGGACAACCCCGCCCCCAACCGGAGAGGAGCTCTCGGCGCTGCGGGAGCTCTTGGCCCGACGCGCTGCATGACCACGGAGGAATCCCACAAATGAGCGATCAGACAACACAGCCACGGGTCATCTACGACCCCGTCACCGATACACCTGAGACCTATCTGCGGGAGGGCCCAGAGGCCCAGCCTCCGCTCGATTACCCGCCCTACAAATCGACGGCGCTCCGCCATCCCCGGGAGCCGCTGGTCTACCTGCCGCACACCGTGACCGAGATCACCGGACCCCAGCTCGGGGACGCCGTCGCGGTGGGCGAGCATGACCGTAACCTGCTCGTGCAGCACGACGGGGAGCCGATCGGGGAGCGCATCACTGTGAGTGGTCGCGTCTTTGACACCGAGGGCAAGCCGCTCCGGGGCACGCTGGTGGAGATCTGGCAAGCCAATGCGGCCGGGCGCTATCTGCATCGCTGGGACCGCTGGCCGGCGCCATTGGATCCGAATTTCTCCGGAGCCGGCCGGTGTGTCACCGATGACGAGGGCCGGTACGAATTCCTCACGATCAAGCCCGGGCCCTACCCGTGGGGAAATCACTACAACGCCTGGCGGCCGGCCCACATCCACTTCTCGCTGCTCGGACGCGCATTCACCCAGCGTCTGGTCACGCAGATGTACTTCCCGGGGGATCCGTTCTTCGCCTATGACCCGGTGTTCAACTCGGTCGCCGATCCGGCGGCTCGGGAGCGCATGGTGTCGCGCTTCTCGATTCACGCCACGAAGCCAAACTGGTCTGTGGCCTACGAGTTCGATATCTATCTCCGTGGCCCGGCGGTCACGCCGATGGAGGAGGAGCATTGATCTTCGCTACAACGCCGTCCCAGACAGTCGGGCCGTATTTCGCCATCGGCCTCCCGTGGCCGGAGGGGCCGCACGTCGTACCCGACGGCACGGCCGGAGCGATCAAGATCACCGGCATGGTCTATGACGGGGCCGGCGCGCTCGTGCCCGACCATCTGATCGAGACCTGGCAAGCCGATCCTGACGGGCGCTTCGCTGACCTGTGCCAGTACGGCGAGTCTCCCTTGCTCGGAGGCTTCCGGGGCTTCGCGCGCTGCGGTACGGAGGACGGTGACGGGAGCTACGAGATCGTGACGGTCAAGCCCGGCCGCGTGCCCGGGCCGGACGGCACCGTCCAGGCCCCCCACATCGACGTGTCCGTGTTTGCCCGCGGGATGCTCAACCGCTGCGTGACCCGGATCTATTTCGCAGACGAGGCCCAGGCCAACGACGCTGACTCGGTGCTCGCCCGCGTACCGGTGGATCGACGCGGCACGCTGATCGCGCCCGCCACCGATGACGGATACCGATTCGATATCCGGCTCCAGGGTCCGGGCGAGACGGTCTTCTTTGCCATCTGAGCCCGGGCTGTTTGGAGGGATCTACGCCCGGGGTGGGGCGGCGGCGCAGCTCACCGACGAAGCATGGCTACAGGCGATGCTCGATTTCGAGGCCGCCCTGGCCCGGGCGTGCGCAAAGGAGGGTCTCATCCCCGCCGAGGAGGCCGAGCGGATCGCCGCCGCCTGCCGGGCCGAGCACTTTGACCTGGCCGAACTGGGACGGTCGACCGCCGAGCACGCCACGCCGGTGGTGCCGCTCGTCGTCGCCCTGCGCGACGCCGTCGCGCCGGCGCCGCCGGGCGCCCCCGAACCTGGAAACCGGGCCCACCTGGGCGCCACCAGCCAGGACACGGTCGACACGGCGGCGATGCTGCTCGCGCACCGGGCGCTAGCGCCCCTGCTCGCCGACGCCGGCGCAGCCCGGGCCGCGGCCGGCCGGCTCGCCCGCCAGCACGCTGACACGCCCATGGTGGGACGCACATTGCTTCAGCAGGCGCTTCCGGTGTCGTTCGGGCTCGTCGCGGCCGGGTGGGCGCACGGGATCGGCCAGGCCCGGATGCAGCTCGTGGGCATCAGTGATCGAGAGCTGGCGGTCCAGCTCGGCGGGCCGGTCGGATCGCGCCCGCCGGCGCTGGCCGCACATGTGGCGGCCGAGCTTGGCCTGGCCGAGCCCGCTTTACCCTGGCACACGATTCGCGTCAGACCGGCAACCCTGGCCGGTGCGCTCGGCGTGTTAGCCGGAGTCCTAGGGAAAATCGGGCGTGACGTGACGCTGCTGTCCCAGCAGGAGGTGGGGGAGGTCAGCGAGGGCGGGGATCAGGGGCGGGGGGGATCCACGTCGATGGCCCACAAGCACAATCCGGTGGCGGCCGTGTCTCTGCTCGCGTGCACCAAGCGGGTGCCGGGACTGGTGGCGACGATGCTGGCGGCGATGGAGCAGGAACATCAGCGCGCTGCTGGGGCCTGGCAGGCGGAATGGGGCACGCTGACCGAGCTCCTGCGCCTGACCGGCTCGGCGGCGGCGTGGGCCCGTGAGCTGCTCGAGCAACTCACGGTGGATCCGGAACGCATGCGGGACAACCTGAGTCAGCTCGCGCAGGCCGGCGTGGGTGAAGCGCTCGACCCCGAGCGCCATCTCGGCGGCGCTCGCGAACTGATCGATCGCGCGCTGGGTGAGCACGCCGAGTGACCCCGGCCGCGCTGTACTGCCTGATTGACGGAGCGCCACAGTCCTCGGCACTCGTGATGGGCGGATCCCTGGGAACGACTTTGACGATGTGGGAGCCTCAGCTCGGGCTGGTCGAGCAGACGAGGTTGATTCGCTTCGATCATCGAGGCCACGGATGCTCACCGGTGCCGGCCGGCCCGTACTCGATGGCGGATCTGGGGCAAGACGTGCTGTCCCTGCTCGACCGCCTGGGTCTCGAGCGAGTGTCCTACTGTGGCCTGTCGATCGGCGGGATGGTCGGGCAGTGGCTGGCGGTCAACGCGCCCGAGCGGATCGAGAAGCTGATCCTGCTCTGCACAGCGGCGCATCTGCCCCCGGCGTCAGCCTGGCAGGACCGAGCCCAGACCGTCCGCGCCGCCGGGACCCCCGCTGTCGTGGCCGACACGGTGGTCGGACGCTGGTTCACCCCGGAGTTCGCGGCCGCCAATCCGCAACTCGTAGCCAGCCACCGCGCGATGATCGCCAACACCCCGGCCGAGGGGTACGCGAGCTGCTGCGAGGCGATCGCCACCTACGACGTTCGCCCCGGCCTGTCTGATGTCAGGGCGCCGACCCTGGTGATCTCCGGAGCCCAGGATCCATCGATCCCGCCCGTGCACGGCCAGCAGATCGCTGCCGCCGTCCCGGGAGCGAGATTCGAGCTGCTCGATCCGGGGGCGCATCTGGCCAGCGTGGAGCGCGCGGCCGAGGTCAACCGCCTGATCGCCGGCTTTCTCGGCACCTAATCGTCCAGAACCCAAGGAGAACCATGACCGACCCCGTCTACGACGCCGGAATGGCAGTGCGCCGGGAGGTTCTCGGCGACGAACATGTCGACCGTGCGGTTGAGAATTCCACTGACTTCACGGCTCCGTTCCAGGAATTCATCACCCGTTACGCCTGGGGCGGCCCGTGGTCGCGGCCGGGCCTCGATCGCCGGACCCGCAGCGCGATCACCCTGGCGGTCCTGACCGCGCTCGGCCGGGAGAACGAAATCGCCATGCACGTTCGAGCGGCGCTGCGCAACGGGCTGACCCAGGCCGAGATCGCCGAGGTCCTCCTCCACACCGCGGTGTACGCCGGAGTACCGGCCGCCAACTCCGCGTTCACGATCGCTCAGCGCACGCTCGAGGGGGAATAGAAAGCGCCCCCGGAGTCCGTTCCGGGGGCGCTGAACCGCCGGACGTGCCGGCGGGTGAATCGACCGACTGAGGGTCAGCCCACGATGAAGTGGGTGCCCTTCACCGCCGCGAGAATCTCCGACGCGGGGAGGCCGTTGTCAAACGCGCCGTTGGCATTGATCGCCTTGTTGATGATCGAGCCGATGGCGCCGGCGTGGCGAGCTTCGATCGTGACGATCGAGGCTGCCGCCAGGAGATAGGCCGGGGTCTTGATGTTGCCCGCCTGGCCGAGGTAGGCGTGGACGCCGGTGTTCTCGAGCACGTACGCGGTCTGCTGGAACTTGTCCAGCGAACCGGTGGTGCCGTGGAAGTTGAACTTCGGCTGTGCCACGGCGTGCTTGCCCAGCGCCTTCTTCAGGAACGCGACGTGCTTGCGCTCATCGTGCGTGACGACCTTGAGGAACGTCGCCGTCTTGGCGTCGGTGATCTTGCCCTTTGACGTGGCCTCGTCATAGAACGCCCGCTCGAGGTACTCGAGCGTCAGGGCGTAGTTGAGGATGCCGATGTCGCCCTTGCCGAACGGCTTGACGGGGGGCGCGCCCTTGGCAAACGCGGTTCCGGGGATGACGGCGCTGAGGATCGCTCCGCCGCCTAGGGCCGCTCCGCCGGCAACTGCGCCCTTGCGCAGAAAGCTCAGACGGGTGTCGCCTGAAGCTTCTTCAGCCGCCTCGCGGATGGCACCGTCGGTGTCTACGGCTTCGAGATTGATTTGATGCATGGAAGAGACTGCTCCTTGTGGGATACCGGGATCGAGGCGCGTCTTGCTGACCGCACCCCTCAATAAGTCCTGCGCACTCGGGGCCCGACCGGATCAGCAAGTCGATTAGGTACCTAACGGCGAGGGCCGCGGTCTGCCGGTGGCTGAGCCCGTCAGCCGGTGCTGCGCCGCGGTCAGCCGGTGGCAGCGACCGCGGCGCTATGGCGCCCGGATCGCGCCTTGACCGCCCATTGGGGCTTGGCCAAGAGCAGTTGCACATCGCAGATTCGCCGTTCGGCGAATCCGCCCTCGCAGTAGGCCAGGTAGAGCGTCCACAGCCGCCGGAACGACTCGTCGTAGCCGAGCTCGCCCAGCTCCGGGGCGTGCGCGGCGAAGTTGGCGCGCCAGCGCCGGAGCGTCTCCACATAACTGTCGGTGATGTCCTCGAGACCGACGGCCTGCAGATCGGTCCGCCGGGACACGTGTCGCGAGATCACCTCCATGGAGGGAAGGCAGCCGCCGGGGAAGATGTACTCCTTGATGAACGACCTCGACGCCTTCTCGACCTCGTAGGCGCGGTCATCGATCGTGATCGCCTGCAGCAACATCGCGCCGTGTGCAGTCAACAGCTCGGAGCATTTGGCGAAGAACCTGCCGATGTGCTGCCAGCCCACGGCCTCGATCATCTCGATCGAGACCAGCTTGTCGTACTGGCCGCGCAGATCGCGGTAATCACGCATCAGAACGGTGACCTTGTCACTGAGGCCGGCGCGGCGGATGCGTTCCACGGCGTAGTCGTGCTGCTCACGGGAGATCGTCGTGGTCGTGACGTGGCATCCGCGGGTTCCCGCAGCATGAATCGCAAATCCGCCCCAACCGGTCCCGATCTCGAGCACACGATCCTCGGGCCCCAGGTCGAGCCGCTCGCACACTCGCTCGAGTTTGGCGATCGAGGCCTCTTCGAGAGTCATACCGTCGCGCTCGAAGAGCGCGCACGAATACATCATGGTGGGATCGAGCATCCGCGCGAAGAGTTCGTTGCCGAGGTCGTAGTGCGCGGCGATGTCGCGCCGGCTGCGCTGGCGGGTGCGACGCTGCAGTAGCGCTCGCAAGCGCTGCGGCGGGGCCCAGAAGGGCGCCGTGAGCGCGCGCACTCGGTCAATCAGGACGGCGTTGCGGGCGGCCAGCCTGATCACGGCCACCAGGTCGGGCGAGTCCCAGACGGCTTGCGAGTAGGACTCGGCCAGGCCGCGGCTGCCCCGCATCAGCATCCTCCAGAACACGGGTGAGTGGACGTTGATCATCGCGGCTGGGGGCCCGGATCCGAACACCCGCCGCCGTCCGCCTTCGACGATCGTGAGGCTGCCGATCCGGATCTGGCGTAACAGCAACCGCGCCACCAGACGCCACAGCCTGACCGAGGCCGGCCTCATCCGGCCGCTCGGGGGTGAGGATGGATGCCCGCGCCGGCCAGCTTCAGGCCAACCGCGTGACCATAGATCAGCGCCAGCACGCGGGCGGTGGCAAAGGGATAGCGAGCTGTCATCTGCGCCGCGGAGAGGCGGGTCAGCTCCCGGCGCTTCAGGGCTAGGGTGGCGCCAAACACCGGCTGCCCCGCGTGGAGACTCTCGATATGCACCGACAGGGTGGCCCCCGGTTGGGTGGCGCAGGCCTCATACGTGTGGTCCATGCCCATGAAGGGCGATACGTGGAGCGCCTTGGCAAATCCGCCCCGCAGGGGTGCCGAGGCACGCTCGCCGGCGCGGAGAAGATACGAATGGCGCTCGCCCCACGGGGTGTTCGTCACCTCGGCCAGCACTGACTCGACGTGCCGTCCGGATCGGTCCAGGCAGTAATAGAAGCTGACCGGGTTGAAGCACATGCCGAGCGAACGGAGCTGGGTCAGAAGTCGGATCGGACCATCGGGGCGGGACCCAGACAGCTCCGAGACCCGGTCACGCACAGCCGCCTCGAGGGGCACCGCGGGGTCCCCGAGATAGTCACGCCGGCGAAAGCGAAGCAGTCCGGGCCCGCGGGCCAGCAGCCGGCCTCCAAGCAGCGAGGGCAGCTCATCGAGATCGACGTAAGCCAGAGCCAGGCGGTGGCAGAACTGCTTATCCGGCTCGAGGCGGCGATGACTGATCGAGCCCTCGTAAAGGCAACTGACGCTTGGCACTCGAGTCATCCGGCGGCTCATAGCCGGGCCCCAAAGTGCTCGGCCACCCGAAGCGCACTGCGGACGCCATCCTCATGGAAGCCATAGCCCCAGTACGCGCCACAGAAGTGTGTGCGCTCGCGGGCGCTGATCTCCTCGAACCGGGCTTGGGCCCGCACGCCCGCGGCCGTGTAGACCGGATGGTGGTAGGAGATCTTGCGGATCACGTGGCGCGGGTCGATCTCGCTGGTGCGGTTGAGCGTCACGCAGAACTCGCGCTCGGCATCCAGTGACTGAAGCCGGTTCATGTGGTACGTGACCGTGGTCGCGGAGCCCGCAGGCTGCGTGAGGTGATAGTTCCAGCTCGCCCAGGCGCGCCGGCGGCGTGGGAGCAGGCGCACATCGGTGTGAAGAACTGCCTCGTTGGGCTGATAGGGGATCGCGCCCAGGATCTCGTGCTCGCGGTCACTGGCGTCACCCAGCAGGCGCAGCGCCTGGTCAGAGTGCGTGGCGAGCACTACGTGGTCAAACAGTTCGTCTTCGCCGCCACGCGGGCGCACGAGCACCGAGTCAGTGCCGCGGGTGATGCTCTGTACGGACGTTGACAGCCGGACCCGGCCGCCGAATCGCTGCACGAGCGCGTCCACGTAGCGGGCCGATCCACCGCTCACCGTTCGCCAGCGCGGCCGGTTCCGCACCGAGAGCATGCCGTGATTATCGAAGAACTCGGCCAGGAACCGGGCCGGAAAACTCCACATCTGGTGGGGATCTGCCGACCAAACAGCTGACGCTTGGGGGACGATCAGGCGGTCGATGAAGGGCTGCGAGAAGTTCTGCTGCTCAAGCCAGTCACCGAGCGATGGGCCCTCGTCCTCGTCGTGGATGAGGGCTTTCGCTGCGCGATTGAACCGCGCCAGGTCCGCCACCATGCGATGAAACCACGGGCTCAGAAGGTGAGCCCGCTTGGCGAACAGCCCGTTCGCGGAACCACCGTTGTACTCGAAGTCACCTCGGCCGTCGCTGACACTGAAGCTCATCCGCGAGGGCTGCGCCGGCACCTCGAGCCGGGCCAGCAACCGCTCGAAGTTGGGGTAGTTTCGATCGTTGAAGACGATGAATCCCGTGTCGACTTGATGTGTCTCATTGGGCGTGTCAACCCGGACCGTGTTGGTGTGGCCACCGAGATAGTCAGCGGCTTCGAACACGGTCACGTCGTGCTCGGACTGGAGGAGGTGTGCCACTACGAGCCCCGATACCCCGGCGCCTACGATCGCGATCCTCACGGCGACGCTACTTCTACACGCTCGCGTCGAAGCCCGACGACGAGTTTTCCGTCTCGGCTCTGGCGGAACGGGCCGCGCGGCGTTCGGAGAAACTCGCCACGAGGACGCTGAGTTCGAACAGCAGGTAGAGCGGGGCGATCTCGAGCAGCATCGTGATGGCGTCACCCGGGATCACCGCGGCCACCAGCCCGCAGGCGAGCACCGCGTAGCGGCGGTTGCGCCGCAGCTGTCGAGGCGTCACGAGACCGGCCCGGGTCACGGCGATGATCGCGACCGGAATCTGGAACAGAAGCCCCATCGCCAGCATGGTTGTGGCCGCGAACTTGTAGTACTGGTTCGCTTGCACAAGGACGTTGAACTGGTCCGAGTTGAAGTTCTGGAAGAAGTGCAGTGCCGCCGGCAGCACGACCAGATACCCGAACGCCACGCCGGCGGCGAACAGGACCGGGATCGAAAGCGTGACGGGCAGCATCCGCCGTCGCTGCGCGGGCTCTAGCGCCGGCATGAAGAAACCGTAGGCCTGCAGCAGGAGGACCGGCAGGGACAGGATCAGGGCGAAGATGAGCGTCACCGTCAGCGTGCTCGTGAACGGCTCGCCAATCCCGAGCGTCACTGGCTTGTTTCCCTGCGGCGCGGTCGAGAGTCGCTTCAGGTCGCGGCCCAGGCTCTTCTGCACCGAGGCCAGGGACGACGTGACAGCAGCCGGGTGGGGCTGCAGGCGCAGGACGCCGACAACGGTGCCGAGCTGCTTGGCCACGTCTCGGGTGCTCTGCTGAACGGAGTAGGTCGCACCCAGCGGCCCGTGACCGTCTCGCACCTGCTGCTGGGTCTGATTTGACAGCGGCGAGTTGACCAAGCGAAGAATCGCGTGGTTCTGCCAGAAGCAGATGCCGAACGCAACCGTGACGGCGAGCAGCGAGACGATCAACCGCGTCCGCAGCTCGTCAAGGTGGTCAACGAAGCTCAGCTGAGCGTCGTGCGGGACCGGACGTAGCCGGCCCGCCGCGATGGCGCCAGGCATCTGCATGAGGAGTCTCCGGGCCGTCTCTAGCGCTTAGGCGACTGGCTGGGCGGGCGTGTGATCGACCGTGGTCTCGACGCTCGGCTCGATGACCGTGGTGCGGGTGGTGTTCAGATCATCCACGCGCTGAGCGGGGTGATCGGCTTCGAGCGATGTCATGGGCTCCTCGCCGGTCAAAGAGTCCTTGAAGCCGCGCATGCCGGCGCCGAGTGACTTGCCCATCTCGGGCAGGCGCTTGGCGCCGAAGACGAGAAGGACGAGGACGAGTATGAAGGCGATGTGAATGGGGTTATCGAGTCCGAGCATGGATCTCCAATCGGGTTGACTAAAGGCTGGCTCCCACTTCTACGGGGGCGGCGCCGCTTCGGATCATCGGGACGGCACCAAAACGGGTGGCAGCCTCTCTCGCTCGAGCGGGCAAGACCGAGAGCCCGCGAGACTGCGAGCCTCTAGGTCAGCTGAGCGCGGATGACCGCGGGGTGCGTCGGCACGCGGGTACCCCCGGCCGGCTCTGGGGTGACCATCACGAGGTTGACCCCGTGCAGGTTGCCGGGGACGTCCACGTCCCCCTCGCCCTTGGCCGTGACGCTGAACAGCGCGCTGGTGGGAGCCGGGGGCCGGTTGGGCCGTCCCAGCCATACCTCGTAGATTTCCCCTGCCGGCGGGGGAGCGAAGTGGTGCACGATGAGCTCGGCGTGACCGCCGGTCACCTTGACCGTTGCCGTGCCCGAGCCCGTCACCTGGGCGGCGTAGACACGTGTTCGGGTCCCGCCGGAGCCGCCAACCAGGACGCCGCCCACGGCGAGCAGCAGAACGGCGAGGCCGGTTCCGAGGGCGAGCCCCGGGCGCGGGCCGAGTAGGCCGGCTAACCGCGGCAGCAGGCCGGGCGCAGGATCGCGCTTTGGCTCGTTGTTCACCGCGCGCATGACACGTCGGCGCAGGCGCCGGGGCACCGGATGCTGGGGGGCGCTCATCGGCAGAACGTCGACCACGTGCTGGAACGCCACGAGCTCATCGCGGCATACGACGCAGGTCTCGAGGTGGGCTTGGAAGGCTTCTACCTCGCCCGGCTCGAGCGCGCCGAGCACGTAGGCGGCCACATCGCCGCCGCAGTCTCGAGTCTCAGAGCTATGTTCGGTGCCGGTCATGTAACTCTCTCCGTCATAGCACGACTCTGGCCGGATCCCCAAGGGTGAGCCGGAGTTTGGATAGCCCGAGGCGCATACGTCCTTTGACCGTCCCGGCCGGGAGTCGCAGCATTTCGGCGATCTGGGTGTGGCTGAAACCCCCGAAGTAGGCCAGTTCGATCACCTTGCGCTGATCGGGGGGGAGCTCAACCAGGGCATGGCGGACCTGCTCAGCTTCGTCGCGGCGCTCGACCTCGGCCTCAGTTCGGTCCGCCGCCGGCATCCGCTCGGTGATTCCCTCGTCGGCCACATCGCGGCTGGTCCGTACGGTTTCGCGGCGGAAGGCGTCTATGGCGCGGTTGTGGACCACGCCCAGGATCCACGAGCGAACGCTGCCACGGGCTCGGTCATAGCGAGCGCCGCTCCGCCACAGGGACAGGAACGTGTCCTGGACGATGTCCTCGGCCATCGTGCGCCGTCCGCACATGCGGTAGGCGAGCGAGAACGCGGCGCTGGCGTGTCGGTCGAACAGCACCTCGAAGGCGCGAGCCTCCCCGTCGTGGGCGCGCTGCATCAGATCCTCATCGGCGAGCGTGCGCAGGTCGGCGCGGACTGGGCGGAGGCCTCGGGTTGGCTTGAACACTTGTGATTTGAAGCTATCGCGATTGAAGGCGCGGCCCGCGGAGGAGGGTTCGCGGGCCGCGCCGGCAAACTCGGGGTTACTTGATCAGCGGTCCCGCTGCAGCCAGTACCTGCTTCTTGCTCAGGGGCTTGTCGAAGGCACCGTTGGGCGTGATCTTTGCACCGGTCAACAGGGCGATAGATGCGGCATGGCGCGCTTCGATCTGTACGATCGAACCGGCAGCGGCCAGATACGCCTTGTTCTTGAGCGACGGCCCGGCACCGTTGTACGCGCCGACGCCGGTGTTCTCCAGTACGTAGGCCAGCTTCAGGAACGAGGCCTGATTGGTGACCGGGAACGCGAACGTGGGCTTCTTGACCGGCTTGCCGCCGGCGGCGCTGATCGCCTTGGTCAGGGCGGTCACGTGCTCGGCTTCCTCATCCCCGAACAGGCTGGCCAGTGCCTTGGCCTCCCCGGTGAGCCCGACCGTCTTGCCCTTCGTCTTGTAGAAGTCAGTCTCCAGGTACTCGAGCGTGAGCGCGAAATTGAGGATGTCGATATCCCCGCTACCGCTGGCCGCCAAAGCGTTGCTGACGTACGGGCCCACGGCGCTCGCGCCGTAGACAGCCCCGGCCGCCAGTGCGCCGCGCATGATGAACGAGGCGCGGTTTATGCCGTGGACTTCCACGGCAGCCAGCTCAGGGCTGGTGATTTCGGGTTTGGTCATTTGGGTGTTTCCTCTCTTGAAGTTCAGTCAGGGCTAGGCGATGAACGGTTTGACGACCTTGAGCACCTGGGCCATCGTCAAGGGCTTGGCGAACGCCCCCTGCGGCGTGGGCGACTTCTGCAGCACCAGATTCAGCGTCGCCGCATGGCGCGCCTCGACGGTGTGGATGGCAAGCGCGGCGGCGAGGATCTCGGCGCTCTGGATGTTGCCCGCCTGGCCGAGGTAGGCCGCGGCACCGAGGTTCTCCACCACGCTCGCGAGCTTGGTGACCTGGTCCGCACTCTTGATCGGGAACTTGCCCATCGGCTTGGCTGCCGGGGTCCCGAGTGAGGACGCCACCTTCTCGAGGGCGGCCACGTGCTCGGCCTCCTCGGCTCCGAAGGTCTTGATGACCGACAGATTCTTGCCGCTGAACAGTCCGCTCTTGATCACCTTGGCGTAGAACTGCGACTCGAGGTATTCGAGCGTCAGCGCGTAGTTGACGATCGCGAGGTCTCCGCTGCCCGAGCTCGAGCTGCTGCTGGCTGTGGAGGTTCCGCTCGCGGCGGCTGCCGAAGAGCTGGTTGCGGCTGAGCTCGAGGAGCTCGACGAGCTGCCACAGGCGGCGATGAACGCGGCCAGCGAGGTGCCGGCGGCTCCAGCGCCGATCCGCTTGCCCGCCATCTTGAGGAACTTCTTGCGCTCGAGATCGTCACGGGCAAGCCGCTCGACCACGCCGCCGGTGGGACGGTCCTCAGTACTGGTGTCGGTCATTGGGTCTCCTTGGGGGTGGTCCGGATACCTACTCCGGGGTACTGGGGCTTCTACGGCGCGGCCAGAGCTCCGGATCACTGTTGATCCGGGACGGGCCGGGCTGCGTAACCAGTGGTATGACCCTCCGCTATGCAGTCGCGTGCCTCGCTCTGACGCTGATGCTGGCCGCATGCGGGGGGAGCTCTCACGCAGCGTCCAGCCCGGGAGGCGCGTCCTCGTCGGCCACGACTAACGCGTCATCTTCGGCCACAACGAACGCGTCGTCCGCGGCAGAGGCCCCAGCGGGCACACCAGTCAAGCTCGCGATCAAGAACTTTGCCTTCAAGCCGCCCACGATCACCGTCGCCGCGGGGACGAAGGTCACCTTCACCAACGAAGACAAGACCGCCCACACGGCGACCAGCACCGCAAACGGTGCGTTCGATACCGGGACGATCAACCCGGGACACAGCGCTACCGTCGTGCTCAAGAAGCCCGGGACCTATACGTACTTCTGCCAGTTCCACGCGTTCATGCGCGGGACCGTGATCGTGAAGTAGATCAAAGCCGGTCCAGGCGGCTTCAAGCGCTGCGCCCGAGCCGCCGATGACTAGTGAGTCCGCGCGCGGCGAGTTCAGCGCCGGCGCGCGGCGCTCTCAGATGCTTCCCGGTTCTCCGATCTCAACCTTTCGCGGGCGGTTCACCGAGCGCCATGCCACCCGCTTGCTGTGGCGAGCCGGCTTTGGCCCTCGGCGCGGTGAGGCGCGCCGCGTAGCGGCGCTCGGGCTCGACGGAGCGGTCGCGTCGCTGACCCGACCCGTTGGGCGTGCGCGGCTGATCGGCAAGCCCCCGCACGGTGATCATGGACTCCCGCTGGATCCGATCGACGTCTGGGGCGATGACCACTGCTGGTGGCTGGACCGGATGGTGCGCTCGGATCAGCAGTTAGTCGAGCGTATGACGCTCGTCTGGCACAGCTGGTTTGCCACCTCGCTGGACGCATCGACGGCGGCCCTCATGCTGCGCCAGAACCGGATGATGCGGGCGCGAGCGCTGGGCAACTTCCACGATCTGCTGGTCCAGGTGACCAAGGACCCCGCCATGCTCATGTGGCTCTCGGGCTCCTCGAACACGAAGTACAGCCCGAACGAGAACTACGGCCGGGAGGTCATGGAGCTGTTCACGCTGGGTGCCGACCGCGGCTACACCCAGCGCGACGTCCACGCCCAGGCCCGGGCGCTGACGGGGTTCACCAACAGCTGGAGCGAGACCCGCGGTCCGACGAACTTCCGTTTCGATGCCAGCCTCCACGATGACGGGATCAAGCGCATCTTCGGTCACCGGGGGCGCTTCGGCTGGCGCGATACCTGCCGCCTGTGCGTGACCCACCCTCTGCATCCGTCATTCATGGTGGCCAAGCTGTGGAACTACTTCATCGCCGTCCCACCGCCGGCGGGGGACCTGCGGGCGCTGGAGCGGACCTATGTCGGCAGCGGCTTCGAGGTTCGGCCTCTGATGGAGGCAATCCTCCGCCACCCCCTGTTCTATGACGGGCCGCCGATGGTGATCCCGCCCGCCGTGTACTGCGCCGGCCTGCTGCGCGCCCTCGGCCGCACGATTACCACGAACGCCTGGGCATGGATCGGCGAGCAGACGGGCCAGCGATTGTTCGAACCCCCGAACGTGGCCGGCTGGGACTACACCCACTGGCTCGACACCTCGCGCTGGTCGGGGCGGTTCACGGCGGTCAACTACGCACTACAGGGCACCGTGATCGACTCGGGCGATCGTCACTATCCAGTGCACGAGACCCCGGCGCAGGCGGTCGCCTCGGCACTCGCGCACTGGGGCAATCCCCGGCTATCGGCCACCGCGCGGGCTCATCTGCTGTCGTTCAGCCGGCAAGCCCAGCGCACGATCAAGGCCGACTGGGAGGCCGTCACCTACCGCATCCTGCGCCAGAACGCGCTGCGTGGCCTGATCCCGATCGCCCCCGATTGGCAGACCTGCTGATGCGTCCGGCCGACCGTAGATCCTGCTGCGAAGCCCGCGAATGGGATCCACGCATGCCGATCCCGGCTGGAACCGGGGTCGACCGCCGCCGTTTTCTGCTCGGCGCTGCGGGAGGATTTATGTCCGTCTATGGCGCCGGACGGCTGGGGCTCGGTGGCCCGGCCCTCGCTGACGGGATCGCCCAGGCCGCCACGCTTCAGGGCCCCAACAGTCCGGTTCTCGTGTCCGTGTTTCTGGCCGGCGGGATCGACTCACTGTCGTTGCTGGCTCCGACCGAAGATCCCCTTTACCGCAAGCTCCGGCCGACGCTGGCTCTGGCCCCGACGGCTGGAGTGCCGTTCACGGAGGATGGGCGGCTACGCTGGCACCCCTCGGCGGCGCCGATCGCAAAGCTGCACGACGCGGGTAAGGTCACGGTGTTCCCGGGCATCGGCTACTCAGATCCCGACATGTCGCACTTCACCTCGCGTCATTACTGGGAGGTGGGCGCCACCGAGACGCGCCTGAACACGGGCTGGCTGGGCCGGTATCTGGACGTGAAGGGCAGCTCGACGAATCCGTTCCAGGGGCTGTCCCTGGACGGGGAGATGAACCCGACTCTGGCCACGGCCCGGAACCCGGTGGCGGCGATCGATCGCCCGGAGAACTTCTCGGTTTGGCTTGACGGAGTGTGGGGTGAGGTTTTCCAGCTGACGCTCGATTCCGCCGCTCAGTTGGGCGACAGCCAGCGCGGTTCCTCAGCGGCGGCGGTCGCCCAGGTGGCCGAGGCCGCCTCCGAGGTGGGAGTCGTGCGGCGAGCTCTGAAGCCGTTTGCCAACGCGAACGGCGGCCCCGCCTACACCAGCCCGGTCACTTATCCAACCGCAGGCGACACAGACTTCCCCCAGCGGCTGGCCGGCCTGGCGGCGATGCTGGCCCGTGGCCTGCCACTGCGCTGCGTCGCCATTACCACCGACACCCAGTTCGACACACATTCCGCCCAGGCGGCCACGTTCGATCCCGGGGTCGGGGTCGTGGCGCAGTCGCTCGCCGCCTTCCAGGCCGACCTTGAAGCCCGCGGTCTGGCCGACCGAGTCCTCGTGCACGTGTGGTCGGAGTTCGGGCGCCGGGCTCAGCAGAACGGTTCGGCCGGGACCGACCACGGCGCCTCCGGCACCTCGATGCTGATCGGGACGCGAGCCGGCGGCAAGATGATCGGAGAATGGCCGGATCTGGCCCATCTCGACGCCAACGGCAACCAGCGCGAGAACGTTGATTTCCGCGGGGTCTACTGCTCGCTGATCGAGCAATGGTTCGGTGAGGACGCGGCAGCCGTGATCCCAGCTGCGGCTCGATTCCCGCGCTACAAGCTCGTGCAATGAGGCGCTGGCGGGTGACAGCGGCGGTCGTGGCGGCGGTGGGACTGACGGCGTTCAGCGCCGCCCCCGGGCGCAGCCGGCGCAGCCGGCGCCAGGCCGAAGCACCGGGCACCCGCCCGGCTGCTCGTCTACGCACAGGAGTGGTCACTGTGGCCATCGCGCCAGGCGGTGGCCGCCGGACCGGTCATCGTTCAGCTCTGGAATCGGGGCCAGGACGCGCACGACCTGCGGATCCGCCGCCTGCATCGTGGCCGGATGACCGGCCACGCCCAGGGTGTCGCGATCACGACGTCCGGGACGGTCAGCCAGGCCGGTTGGCGCCTGGCGCCCGGAACCTATGAGCTGTATTGCTCGATGCCGGGGCATCTGCGCCGCGGCATGCACACCCGCCTCGTGGTGCGCTAGGACGGTTATCGGACGTCTCAAAGCTGTAAGGAATGCTGTGTAGGCTGGCCGGCGTCATGGCCGATTTGACCCCGCAGGAAGAGGAGCTGTGCGAGAGCTCGAGGTGGGACTTCTCGGACCTCAGAGCGGTGTTCATCAACTGCACGCTGAAGCGCTCGCCTGAAATCTCCAACACGCAGGGCCTGGCGGATCGCTCGATCGCCGTAATGCGGCGCGTGGGCGTCTCGGTTGACGTCTTTCGGGCTATCGATCTGGAGATCGCCACCGGGGTGTGGCCAGACATGACCGAGCATGGCTGGCAGCGCGATGACTGGCCAGAGCTGTTTGCCAAGGTGATCGCGGCCGAGATCCTGGTGATCCTCTCGCCGATCTGGCTCGGCGAGAAATCGTCTGTATGCACGCGGGTGATCGAGCGGCTGTACGGAAACAGCCATCTCTTGAACGACTCCGGTCAGTACGCCTACTACGGCCGGGTCGGTGGGTGCATCATCACCGGTAACGAGGATGGCGCCAAGCACTGCGCGATGAACATCCTGTATTCCCTCCAGCATCTCGGGTTCACGATCCCGCCCCAAGCCGACTCGGGCTGGCTGGGCGAAGCCGGCCCGGGGCCGAGCTATCTCGACTCTGGATCAGGCGGTCCGGAGAATGACTTCACCAACCGCAACACCACGTTCATGACCTGGAATCTCCTGCACGGGGCGCGGATGATCAAGGATGCGGGCGGGATCCCGGTGCACGGAAATCAGCGCTCGGCCTGGGACGCGGGCTGCCGTTTCGGGTACGAGAACCCCGAGCATCGCTGAGGCGGTCTCAGGCCGTCTGCCTGGCGGTGGCTGGTCTGATCGTCTCGAGCTCGAGCAGTTCGCCGGGCGGCTCCCCGGACAAGAGCCACCGGTTGCCTTCGGCTCGCACCAGCCCGAGCTTGGCCAGCTCGCTGAGCGATGTGGTGACCGTCGGTCGTCGCGCGGCCACCAGGTCCGCCAGAACACTGTGAGTCAGATGGATCGGGAGGATGACGCCGTCGCTGCTCACGCGACCCCAGCGACCCGCGAGATGCCACAGGAGCATGTGGAGTCGGACGATCACCCGGGCCTGGTGGATGATCGCCATGTTGATCGAGAGGTTGCGGGAGCGGTCAAGCGCTCGGGCGACCAGACGCCCGGTGAGCTCGGGGTAGGCGGCCATCCGGCGGGCCGCCTGGGCGTCGAGTACGGCCATCCGCGCCGGCACCAGGACGCGCCAGCCGGTCGTACGTGCAAGCACTGACTCCGTGCCCTCGCCCTGCCAGGGCCGAAGCAGATCGCCTTCTCCCAGGAGCTCGGCTCCGAAGCGGCCGTCGATCCCGACGCGGCGGAGGAGGAGCCCTTCGAGCACGAGCAGGCCGATGCCGTCTCGTATCCCGGCATGACCCTGGGGGCTCCAGCGTCCGCGGGCGATCCGAACGGTCCGAGCCACGCACGCCTGCACCGCCAGCTCGCGCTCCGACGGGCCAATCGCCTCGGCCAGCTCCGGGTCCTCGTGAAGGATCTGGCAGCTGGTCACGACTGCGCTGGAAATCGCTGCATTGCATGCAGTATGGGGCAAGGTATGGTCGCGGGCGTGTCAGAGACAAGCCCGCCATCAGGGCGGCAGTACGAGATCAGCTTCGGCGATCAGCGAGCCGTCGTGGTCGAGGTCGGCGGCGGCCTCCGGATCTACGAGAGCGCGCAGGGAACCGTGTTGGACGGCTACGGGGTCGACGAGATGTGCACCGGTGGCCGAGGCCAACCACTGCTCCCGTGGCCCAATCGCGTACGGGACGGACGATACGAGTTCGACGGCACCCGCCAGCAGCTGTCACTGAGCGAGCCCGAGGCCCGCAACGCGATCCATGGCCTGGTCCGCTGGACGAACTGGACCGTGGCCGATCGAGCCGCCGACCGTGTCGTGGTCGAGCACGAGCTCCATCCGCAGCCCGGGTGGCCAGGCACCCTGAGCCTGCAGATCGAGTACGCGCTGGGTGCCAACGGCTTGTCCGTGATGACCACGGCCACGAACGTCGGGGGCGCCCCGTGCCCGTTCGGTGCCGGCCAACATCCCTACCTGACCCTCGGCCAGGAGTCGATCGACTCGCTTGTGTTGCGGATCCCGGGACGTCGCCGGCTCGAGGCCGACGAGCGCGGCATTCCCACCGGCAGAGTTGACGTATCCGGGACGCGCCTCGATTACACCGAGCCACGCCGGCTGGGTGAGGCCAAGATCGACACCGCGTATACGGATCTGGCTCGCGACGACGACGGCCTGGCTCGCGTCACGATCGCGACTGCCGACGGCGAGCGCCGGACGACGCTCTGGGCCGATGACGGCTATCGGTTCCTGATGGTGTTCACGGGTGACACGCTGGCTCCAGAGGCCCGCCGCCGGGGCCTCGCCGTCGAACCGATGACCTGCGCGCCGAACGCCTTCCAGTCCGGGGACGGTCTTCTGCGCCTCGAGCCGGGGGCCAGTTTCAGTGCCCGCTGGGGCATAACGCCCGGATTCGTTGGTGCGTAGCGGCCCCAAGAGACCGTCCATTCTCGCTCCCGGGACTCCAGAACTGTCCCCCGTCTGACGATATTCGCTACTACGCCACGGATCTGACGATTCGTTGGCTCCGGATATCGTGAGAACGCGACTTCAAACCCACCCCGTCCTATCGGCAGCGATCGCCGCGATGGCGCTCGGCATCGGCTTCGAGGCTCTCCAAGCGGCCACCGGGCTTGGTGGCGCGGCGCTCGAGGCCGCTGCGGACAAGTGGGCCTACACGGCGGTCGAGCTGATCGCCGTCGCGGTGTGCGCGGCGCGGGTACTGAGGCATCGCCAGGACCGCGCGGCCTGGGCGTTCATGACGCTGGGCCTCGTGGGCTGGACCGCGGGTGACCTGACCTGGACCCTGTGGCTCGACAACGTGGCCAACCCGCCGTATCCGTCGATCGCCGACGCCTTGTACCTCACCATGTACCCGGCGATGTACGTCGCACTGATGCTCCTGATCCGTTCGCGGCTCAGGAGCGCCGGGCCAGCGCAGTGGCTCGACGGAGGGGTCGTCGGTCTGACCATTGCCGGCGTTGCCGCCGCCCTCGTGTTCGACTCCGTCCTGGCCGCGAGCCCCAAGAACTTCGTGGCCGAAGTGGTGAATATCGGCTACCCGGTGGGCGACTTCATGTTGCTCGTGTTCGTGGCGGTTGCCTACTCGCTCTCGGGCTGGCGTCCCGGCCGGGCGTGGCTTTTCCTCGGCGCCGGGATCGTGGTTACCGCCGGTGCGGACATCGTGTTCACTTATCAGAGTGCCAGCGGCACCTACGCGGCCGGCACGCTACTCGATGTCATGTGGCCCGCCTCTATGTGCCTGTTCGCGCTCTCGGCCTGGGCTCCGGCTCAGCGTCGCCAAGCCGAATCCGTGGACGCTCCCCATACGATTTTGCTCACGCTCGCGGCGGCCACCACGGCGCTCGCCCTCCTTGTCGTGGCGGCCTTTGACCACGTCACTCCGCTCGCCGTGGCTCTGGCCGCCGGCGCGCTTGTGCTCGCGAGCCTGCGAGCGGCGCTGACTTACCTGGAGAACGTTCGCATGCTCCGCCGGAGCGCCCGGGACGCCGTGACCGATCCGCTCAGCGGGCTGGGTAACCGGCGGCGTCTGATGGCCGACCTCGAGCGCGCCGTGGAGGCCGCCCGGGCCGGGGATACGTCAACGCTGGTGTTCTTCGATCTCAACGGCTTCAAGCGTTACAACGACAGTTTCGGTCACGCCGCCGGTGATGCTCTGCTGGCGCGCATTGGTGGCGCCCTGAGCGAATCGATCGGAGAGCGTGGCAAGGCCTATCGCCTCGGCGGTGACGAGTTCTGCGCGCTGGTTCAGGGCCGGTTCCAGCCCGATGACGACCTCGTGGCGAGAGCCGCGGCGTCCCTGGTGGAGAGTGGCAGCGCCTTCACGGTCACGGCCTCGCTTGGCGTGGCAGTCGTCCCGGACGACGCCACCAGCGCCAGCGCCGCGCTGCAGCTCGCGGATGAGCGCATGTATGCCGACAAGGCCAGGCGTCGCGGGGCCGGGCGGGCGCAGGCCCGTGACGTGCTCATGCAGCTGCTCAGCGAGCGGACGCCCGGCCTGCACGATCACGTCACCGGCGTGGGTGCGCTGGCGATTGCCGTGGCGGCTAAATTCGGCCTCGGGGCCGAACAGCTCGATGAGCTCCAGCGCGCCGCCGAACTGCACGACATCGGCAAGCTTGCGATCCCGGATGAGATCCTTCAGAAGCCCGGCCCGCTCGACGACGAGGAGTGGCGGTTCATGCGCCAGCACTCGGTCATCGGCGAGCGCATTCTCAGCGCCGCGCCGGCACTCCGGCCGGTGGCGCGCCTCGTCCGGGCCAGCCACGAGCGCTGGGATGGCAAGGGCTATCCTGACGGCCTCGCAGGGTCGAAAATCCCGCTCGGGGCTCGAATCGTGGCCGCCTGTGACGCCTTTGACGCGATCACCAGCGACCGCTGCTACCAGAGCGCGCGCAGCGAGCGCGAAGCAGTCGAAGAGCTGCGGCGCGGTTCCGGCACGCAGTTTGATCCCCAGGTCGTCGAAGCCGTGTGCGAGGTACTCGACGTGCACGCCGGGCCCGAGAAGGCGGCCGCCAGAGCCTGAGCTCGTGCCGCCCCGGCGGCAGCGGGCGAACGTAGAATTCCACTCGTAAGCGAGTGGATGGAGGCAGGCGATGGACGCTGGGCGCGGTGCAACCACGGCTGAGTCCTACGCGCGTGGGAGGGAGTCCACGCCGCTGCTGGAGGAGACGATCGGAGGCAACCTAGACCGCACGGTCGAGCGTTTCAGCGACCGTGACGCGCTGGTGGACTGTCAGCAGGACCTGCGCCTGAGCTACGCCGAGCTCGGGGCGGCTGTGACTCAACTGGCGCGTGGGCTCATCGCCGCTGGCTTCGAGCGCGGCGACCGGGTGGGAATCTGGAGCCCGAACCGCGCCGAGTGGACGCTCGTGCAGTACGCGACCGCGAAGCTGGGCATGATCCTGGTCAACATCAACCCGGCCTACCGGACCTCAGAACTCGAGTATGCGCTCGGCCAGTCCGGATGCCGTCTGCTGATCGCCGCCCCGGTGTTCAAGACCTCTGATTACCGCGCCATGGTGGAAGAGGTGCGCCCGCGCCTGCCCAGTCTCGAGCGGGTCGTGTTTCTGGACGGACCCGAGTGGGAGGACCTTCTGGCCTCGGGCGGCGAGGTGGGGGAGGACGAGGTTCGGCGGCGCGGTGAGGAACTCAATCCAGGGGACCCGATCAACATCCAGTACACGAGTGGCACGACCGGCTTCCCCAAAGGGGCCACGCTCACCCACCGCAACATCCTCAATAACGGCTACTTCGTGGGCGAGGCCTGCCGCTACACCGAGCAGGACCGCGTCTGCATCCCAGTTCCGTTCTACCACTGCTTCGGAATGGTGATGGGCAACCTGGGATCCACCTCGCATGGGTCAGCGATGGTGATCCCAGCCCCGGCGTTCGATCCCCAGGCAACTCTGGCAGCGGTGGCCGATGAGCGCTGCACCTCCCTCTACGGTGTACCGACGATGTTCATCGCCATGCTCGCATCGCCCGACTTCGACCACTACGACCTCGGATCTCTGCGCACGGGGATCATGGCCGGGTCTCCGTGCCCGGTTGAGGTGATGAAGCGGGTCATCGAGCGGATGCACATGAGCGAGGTCGGAATCTGTTACGGGATGACGGAGACCTCACCGGTCTCGACCCAGACGGCATTCGACGATCCGATCGAAAAGCGGGTTGGCACCGTGGGCCGCGTGCAGCCCCACATCGAGGTCAAGGTTGCCGACCCCGGGAGCGGCGAACCGGTGGCCCGAGGTGAGAGCGGCGAGTTCTGCACGCGCGGTTACAGCGTGATGGTCGGCTACTGGAACGACCCCGAGCGAACGGATGAAGCCATCGACGCCGACGGCTGGATGCACACCGGCGATCTGGCCACCATGGACACGGATGGCTACCTCAACATTGTCGGCCGGATCAAGGACATGGTGATCCGGGGTGGGGAGAATGTGTACCCGAGGGAGGTCGAGGAGTTCCTGTACGGACATCCGGACGTCTCCGATGTCCAGGTCATCGGCGTTCCCGACGAACGCTTCGGCGAGGAGTTGATGGCATGGATCGTTCCCCGCGGGGGCGCCACGCTGGACGAGGAACAGGTGCGCGAGTTCTGTCAGGGCAAGATCGCGCATTACAAGATCCCGCGCTACGTGAAGTTCGTCGACGGATTCCCGATGACGGTCACCGGGAAGGTGCAGAAGTTCAAGATGCGTGAGCAGGCGATCGAGGAGCTTGAGCTCGGCTCCTCGGTCGGCATCCAGACCGCCTGATGACCGGCTCAGAGCTCGGTCTCGCGGCCTCCGTCTTCCTGGCCTGCACGGTCGAGGCCGTGGAAGCGTTGACGATCGTGTTGGCGGTCGGTGTAACACGCAGCTGGCGCTCGGCGCTCACGGGCGTGGGGGCGGCGGCTGTGGTATTGGCCATTCTCACCGCGGGTCTCGGGCCGGCGCTGACGTCGTTGCCGATCGACGTGCTCCGCCTCGTCGTCGGTGGTCTGCTGCTGGTATTCGGCCTGCAGTGGCTGCGCAAGGCGATCCTCCGCGCCGCGGGACTCAAGGCACTGCATGACGAGGGCGCCGCGTTCGCGCGCGAGCAAAGCGCGGCCCGGGAGGCGGGCGCGATCGAATCCGGCCTCGATGGCTATGCGTTCACGATTGCGTTCAAGGGGGTTCTGCTGGAGGGCCTCGAGGTCGTGTTCATCGTCCTCACCTTTGGCTCCAACCAGCATCGGATCGGCTTGGCGGCCGTCGCCGCCGGGCTGGCCGTGGCGCTGGTGGTCCTGGCCGGGGTAGCCATCCGCGCGCCCCTGGCCCGGGTTCCGGAGAACCGGATGAAGTTCGGGGTCGGGGTGATGCTGACCTCCTTTGGCACGTTCTGGGGCGCCGAGGGCGCCGGGGCCCACTGGCCGGCGGGTGACGGCGCTCTGCTCGCCATCGTTCCGATCACCCTCGTTCTGGCGCTGGCAATCGTCGCGGCCACCAGGCGCCGCGTCGCCCCGCCCGGACTGGGCCTAGACGATGAGAGCGCGGTCCACGCGTGAGACGGGTCGAGTCCGGGCTCGCGTTCCTGTGGGAGTTCGTGGTCGGCGATGACTGGCGGATCGCCGTCGGCGTGGTGGTGGCGCTCGGCGTCACGGCGCTCGTAGCCGGCACGAACCTCGCCGCCTGGTGGATTCTGCCGCTGGCCGCGGGGGGGCTGTTGGCCTTTTCGGTGTGGCGAGCGGCGGGACCGCCCCGATAACGTCCATCTCGGTCTGGACTCGGGGTCGGGATGGCTGACGCCATCGCCCTCCCGCTCTCCCTGCTGGCGTTGGCGGCGACTCTGGGCGTGGCCGTCCTTCGGCCCCGCCACGTGCCCGATGCGTTGGCGGCGGGCGCGGGCGCGGTCATCCTGCTCGTGATCGGAGCAGTCGGATCCTCGCGAGCGGCCACGGCGGTTCGGGATCTGGGCCCGACCGTGGGATTTCTGGCCGCCCTGCTGCTGATCGCCGAAGGCTGCCGCCGCGAAGGTCTGTTCGAGGCCCTTGGCGCGCTGATGGCTCAGAGCTCGCGGGGCGACGCGCGGCGGTTCCTGGCCCTCGTGTTCGCGGCCGCCTCGGGTGTGACGATCGTGCTCGGTCTCGACGCCACCGTCGTGTTGCTGCCTCCGATCGTGATCGCCACCGCGACCGCACTGCGCACGAGCCCCCGCGCGTCGATCTACGCCTGCGCGCACCTGGCCAACTCAGCATCGCTGCTGCTACCGGTCTCCAACCTGACCAACCTCCTGGCCTTCCGGGCCAGCGGACTGTCCTTCGCCCGCTTCGCGCTGCTGATGGCCCTGCCCACCGTTGGCGTGATCGCCGTCGAATGGATCGTCATCTCGCGCCGCTTTGCGGCGGGCGGGACCGGCTCGGCCATCGCATCCCCTGGGCGCTCCGCGCCCGCCGCGCTCCCCGCGCCCACCGTGCGCTCCGCCCCCTCGCGAGCGCGGGCTCTGCCCCGGTTTCCGGTTGCCGTGCTGGCGCTGACGCTGCTTGGCTTCGCTCTGAGCTCGGTGCTGTCCATCCAGCCGGTGTGGATCGCCGTGGCGGGAGCCGTGGCCATCAATCTGCCCGCGCTGGCGGGGGGGCGCAGTACTCCGGTGACGCTGGTGCGCGCCTGCGAGCCGGGTTTCTTGATCTTCGTGCTCGGGCTCGGCGTGATCGTGGCGGCGGCGAGCACCCACGGACTATCGACGGCGATCCGAGATGTACTGCCGATGGGCGCCTCGCTCGGAGATCTGCTCCTGATCGCCGCCGTGAGCGCCGTCCTGGCCAATCTGGTCAACAACCTGCCGGCGACGCTGATCCTGGTCCCGGTCACGGCGGCGCTGGGGGCCGGTCCGGTCCTGGCCACCCTGGTCGGCGTCAACGTTGGCCCCAACTTGACTCAGGTCGGATCCCTGGCCACCCTCCTGTGGCGGCGGGTGCTGCGGACCGAGGGCGTCGAGGTCGCACCGATGGAGTTCATACGGCTCGGGCTACTGACCGTGCCCCCGGCTCTAATCGGCGGCACCGTGCTGCTGTGGCTCGCGCTGAGGGTCTGACCGGCGTCTAGCCCGCAGCGACAGTCCGGTTGCGACCGGCCTGCTTGGCCTCATAGAGCGCCGAGTCGGCTCGGGCGAACAGCCGCTCCGCGGGCTCGGAGCCATCCCATCGAGCCACGCCGGCCGAGCATGTCTGGCCTGCCGGCATGACGGAGCGCAGCCGCTCGACGACCATGATCACGACCTCCATCGGCCAGGCAGGGATTACGGCGGCAAACTCCTCGCCACCGTAACGGGCCAGGAGGTCCCCGGCCCGAAGCTGGGCCAGCCATTCCCCGGCTGCCTCCTTGAGCAGCGCGTCGCCGGCCTGGTGACCGTGCTCGTCGTTAAAGCGCTTGAACTCGTCCAGATCCAGTACGGCCACGCAGACCGGATGGCCGTCACGCTCGGCCCGGGCGAGCTCCCGACGCAGGCCCTCCTCCCAGGCGCGCCGATTCGGGAGCCCGGTGAGCTGATCGGTCAGCGCCAGGCGCTCGAGGCGGGCCAGAAGTGCCTGGCGATCCTCGAGGATCCCGAGCAGCTCACCCACCTGCTCGCCCACGGAGACCAGCGCCGCGGCCAGTGACCGGTCGAGCGCTCGAGGCTCCACCGCCAGAAGCTCGAGGGCCCCGATCGGCTGTTGCCCTCGGATCACCGGCACTCCGATGGCGGCGTGGAGGCCGGCCTCGACGGCGGCTTCAGTGAGGGGGAAATCCGCCTCGGCGGTTATGTCGTGGAACCAAACGGCCTCACCGCGTTCAATCGTATGACCCGGTAGGCCCTCACCCGGAGCCAGGACAAGGTGGGCTCCGGCATCCTGGAATTCGCGCCCCACGTCCCCCATTGCGCGCCAGGACGCCATCCGGCGCAGCGTTCGGTCCGGCTCCAGGGCCCAGTAGCTCCCGGCGTCCCAGTGCATGTCTGTGCCCAGAGTGGCCAGCAATCCCTCCAAGGCCAGCTTCGGGCTGTCAGCGCGGGCCATGGCCTGGGTCACAGACTGCATCGCGACCAGGACCTGCTCGGAGAACTTCCGGGCCGAGATGTCGTGCAGGAAGGCGTACAAGGTCACCTGCTCGGTCTTCGGCGGCTTCGAGCGTCGCGAACGAGATCGTCATCTCGACCGGGAACTCGTGGCCCTGGCGATGCAGTGCGCTCAACTCGAGGCGCTTGCCGATTATCGAGACCCGCCGGGTGTCGAGGAAGCGTGACACACCCGCCCAATGCGCCTCTCGGTAGCGCTCGGGCACGATCGTGCGGGCGAGCTCGCGGCCCAGGGCCTCGTCACGAGACCAGCCGAATGTTCTCTCGGCCTCCCGATTCCAGTCGATGATGATGCCCCGAGCGTCCATCGAGATGAACGCCTCGTGCGCGTTGTCAAGAATCGAGCGAGCGAGGCCCGCGCTGTCGAGCGGCTTATCCGTACCCCCGGAGACACGGGCATCTTGCCGCTCCGCGTGGTCTGTCACGAAGACAAGATATCCGGAGCGGCGGCGGCAATGGGTTATTTCCGGCTGCGCAGGAGGGAGGGGAGACTCCTCACACGGCTCTGCGGCCGAGCGTCTCCCCACCCCGTCTCCTCCGCGGCTTGCCTTAGTACGTGGGGTAGGTGTACGTCGAGGTGCTGGTCGTGGTGGTGCCGCTGGTGCTGGTTGTCATCGTCGTCGAGCTCTTGCCGGCCCCGGCCTTGACGACATGCCAGAAGCCGCCGAAGCTGTGGAGGTCCTCGCCGGTGGCAGCGTTCTTGTGGGTGTCACCGAGGAACGTGTAAAGCGGGTGACCACCGAGCGTGACCTGGATGAAGCCGTTGCGCTTCCAGGTACCGAGGCTGCCCTTGACGTGCGGTGCCTTGGTCAGCTTCTTGGCCGAACTGACCTTCACCGGGAACCAGAACTGGAAGCATTTGTCGGCCTTCGTGCACTCCGGGTGGTGGCGGCTATCGCCACTCAGGGTGTACACGGCAAAGCCCTTGCCATTGATCGCGATGCCCTCCCGGACGGTCTTGTTACTGGCATTTGTCACCTTGGCGTTCGACGCCACGTTGATGGTGAACGTCTTGGCCAGCGCGACCGCTACCAGGGCGGCGGTCGCGAAGCCGGCCGTTCCAACTGCAACGACGAGCGCTGTGCGCAGACGGTGTCTGCGGGAGAAACTAGGTCCAGGGGTCATTCAATTGCCTTTCGCTTCGTGGTCACTTGCCCTCTTTGACGCCGGCGGGCGCCTGTGCCTTCCCCATCCGGGCGGAATCGCTCCGCTGCCGGCCGCGGGCTAAGGCCACGCCGCAGGCCCAGTCCGAGCCCCAGAAGCGCCAATCCGACGAACGATGCCGTGAGTACATCCATACCGGTCATCGGCAGCGTCCCGGCTGAGCTGGTTGGCGGTGCCGTCGTGGAGGTGGGCGTCGGAGTCTGGTTCGCCGCTGGTGCTGCTGGGAGCCGCAGCCTTCGTCGTCGCCAGCACGACGATTGTGCCGTGCATGAACGGGTGGATCGAGCAGACGTAAGCGTACGTTCCCGCCTGAGTGAAGGTGTGTGAGGCGCTCTGTCCTTTGTGCAGAACGCCCGTGTTGAACGCACCGTTGCTCGCCGTGGCTGTATGCGAGCTCGGCCCGTTATTGGTCCACGTGATCGTGTCACCCGCGTGGATGGTCGTAGTACCCGGTGTGAAATGAAAATCGGCGATCGTGACGCCGGGGTCGCCGGCCGCGTGAGCGAGCGGCACCGTCACGACAGAGTGCCGTTGGCCATGAACCGCCACCGCGCGCTGATCGGGTCCCGGGGCGGCCGGCCCCTGAGGCTTGACGCGGGGCGGGCCGGCGGGGCCCTGATGCTTGACCCCGGAGACGGTGGGCGCCGGCGCGTACCGTCAACAGCAGCGCCGCCCGCAGGGTGGCCGTTGAGGTCCGAACCTGTACACCGACGCGGTGCTGCCCTGATGAGGAGGGCACGAGCGTGGTCTGTCGGAATGGTGCCCGTGTCCAGAGCGAAGGTTCCGCTATCGGTGAGATCCCAGCTGACGTCCACCGTGGCCGAGGCGCCCACGTCCGTGCCCGTTGCGCCCACGACCACAAGCCGGATCCGCTGACCGACCCGCGGGTCGGACGGTCGAGCCAGGAGCCGGATCGAGGGTCTGGCCTCGAGGCCGGCCACCACCGGGGGCCGCGGCGTCTGGCCCGTGTGCCGACGGCTTGGCGCATGTCCGGTGTGCGGACGATTTGCTGCGCGTCCGGTTTGCGGCGCCAGGAACACCGCCGTAACGGCGGCCGTCACGGTGAAACCCAGAACGGCAAAACGATGCCTCAGATTCAGCACTGAAGCAAAGGACGTCTGCAGCGGGCGAACCTTCCCGCCCGGCGCGTCAGGTTCAGCCCCCGCCAGTCGCCGGGACAGCCTCCGTGCTCGCACCCTGGCTGTTGATTTTGAGCCCGAGAATCGGGAACACCAGCGTGCTCAGGGCCGCCGCGCCCACCAGCGCCGCGGCGGTCGAGGGCCGCATGTGGCCACCAGCTTCGGCCAGACTTGTGATCGCGACCACCATCGGAAGCTGTGTCGAGCTCAGCATGGCGAGCGCGATCCGTTGACGGCGCTCGAAGACCCGGCGGTAGAGGACCAACACCGGGGTTCCCCGGACCACGAGAAACAGCACGAAGAACAGGACGAGCTTGCCCACCGCACCGGCGCTCGAGAACAGCGCCGTTACGTCGAGCTTCATCCCGCTGACGATGAAGAACATGGGCACGAAGACGCCGAATCCGACCGCAGTGAGCTTGGAATCGAATGCCGCCAGCTCGCGCTCCTTGAGCAGCTGCCGGGTGATCATGCCGGCGGCGAAGCCACCTAGGAGCAGATCGAGGCCGAGCCGATAGGCCAACAGCGCGAGCGCGAAAACGAGAACCAGGATCGTACGCACGGCGAGCTGGGAGCTGCTCTCGAGCGTCCGCTCGAAGATCGGAATTGTGCGCTGGGCCGAGCGCAGGGCGAAGACGGCCACCGCGACGACCACGATGACGAACACGAGCAGGATCACGGCGTTGTGCAGTGTGCTCTGGGCCGAGAGGATCAGGGTGAGCAGGAGCACCGGACCGAACTCGCCCACCGCCCCGGCGGCGAGCAGGTATGTACCGAGCCGCCCCCGCAGCTCGTGGGCATCGGAAAGGATCGGGATGAGCGTCCCGATCGCGGTGCTCACCAGGGCCGAGCCGGTATAGAGCAAAGACAGCACGATGCCGGCTGCGGCCAGCAGGCCTCCGATGCTGTAGGCGATTACGAGGGACATCGCCCACCCGGCCAGCCCCAGCCATAGGGGCGCGCCCTTGATCCGGTTGACGTCGATCTCGTAGCCGGCGAAGAAGAACAGGAGCCCGAGTCCGAGGTTGGAGAAGAAGCTGACGAACGGCGTGACCTTGAATCCGAGCACATGGCGGCCGAGCACGATCCCGAACACCAGCTCGAGCACCACCCCGGGGATGACGACGCCGCGGAAACTGACCACCGACGAGATCGCCCCCGCGATGGCTGAGGCGGTGACGATGGCCAGAAACGTCTCCGGCGAGATCGTGAGCGTGGAGGCGAGGACGGTCATGACTGCAGACCAGTCTCTCCGACCGGCGCTCCATGTGCCGGAGAGCCGGGTCTTCGAGGCCGGACGGCCGGGGCCGGCTAGGACCCGGGCGAGGGATCTGGCGCGGCCAATTGTCCCGCCTCGGGGAAGCTCACCGTCACGGCGAGCCCCCCGTCGGGCGGGGCTCGAACTGTGAGGCCGGCGCCGTGTGCGGTGGCGATCGCGCGCACGATCGAGAGCCCGAGTCCATAGTGGCCGTTGGTGGCGGTTCGGGGAGCACCGAGCCGCTGAAAGGGTTCGAGCAGCAGCTCGGTGGCCTCCGGAGGGATCACCACTCCGGTATTCGTCACGCTGAGGAGGGCGCGGTCGCCAGCTGGCTCTGTCCGTATCTCCACCCGCCCGCCCTCGATGTTGTGATCCACTGCATTGTCGAGCAGGTTGGCGATCAGCCTGCGCACGAGCGCGGGGTCACCGGCGATCGAGGCTGGCCTCAGAACGGTCACGAGCTCCAGCCCGCGCTGCTCGATCGCGGCTCGTGATGCTTGGACTCCCGCGGCCGTGAGCAAGGCTAGGTCGAGCCGTTCACGATGCTCGAGCGCACGCTCGCTGCTGGTCAGCGTGAGCAGGGACTCGAGCAGCTTCTCGTGTTCTGACTGGGAGCCGAGCAGTTCTCCGCACGTGGCGCGCAGTGACTCCAGGGTCAGATCGGGGTCGGCCAGTGCCACCTGGAGCAGGGTCCGCTCGAGCGTAAGGGGCGTTCGGAGCTCGTGTGACGCGTTGGCGACGAACCGGCGCTGCGCCTCAAATGATCCCTCGAGCCGTCCCAGGAGGTCGTCGAGCGTGTCCCCGAGCTGCTTGAACTCGTCATCGGGGCCGGTCATGGCCAGCCGCTCATGCAGGTTCCCGGCCGAGATGGTGCGCGCCGTCGTGGTGATCTCGCGAACTGGCCGCAGTACGCGGCCGGCGGCAAACCAGCCGAGCACGGCGGCGCCGACTGTGGCCAGCGCCAGCACGACCCACGACCCTGCGACCAGCCGGTCGATGTCGGCGTTGTGCTGCGCGGTCACGAACTGATGCACGCCCGGGACGTTGATGGTTGGACTGGGGAACACAGTCGTGGCGGCGGGCTGGTTCCCACTAGCTGCACGGTGCGCCACCGCGGTCACGCTGATCGAGGACGAGTTCCCGACGAACAGGTAGATGATCACCAGCAGCGTGGTACCGCAGAGCAGGAACAGCCCGGCAAACAGCAGCGTGAGCCGGAGCCGGGCGGTTCGTGCGGGCAGGCGCAGCCATCTCCGGGGCACCAGCGTGCGCGACGACTCCAAGGATGCCTCAGATCCGGTAGCCGCCCTCGCGGACGGTCTCGATCAATGGAGGGTCTCCGAGCTTCGCTCTGAGCCGGCCGATCGTGGTCTTGACAGTACTCGTGAACGGATTGATGGCCTCGTCCCACACGCGTTCGAGCAGTTCCTCGGCGGACACGACCCGGCCGTCAGCGGCGAGCAGGTGCTCGAGCAGGGCGAATTCCTTGGGGCTCAGCTCGAGACGGCGCCCGCCTCGGACCGCGGTCCGGCGTGCAGGGTCGAGCCTCAGCTCGCCGCGGACGAGGGTGGGCGGCATGGGCGGGGTCGAGCGCCGGGCCAGCGCCCTGACCCGCGCCACGAGCTCGCTGAAGTCGAACGGCTTGGTCAGATAATCGTCGGCGCCGAGTCCGAGGCCTTCGACCCGGTCCCTGATCGTGCTCGCCGCGGTCAGCATCAGCACTCTGGTGTCGCTGCTGTCAGCCACCAGGGTCCGGCAGACCTCGTCACCGTGGACGCCTGGAAGGTCGCGGTCTAGTACCACGACGTCGTAGCGGTTGAGGGCCACGTGGGCGAGAGCGTCGGTGCCGTCAAACGCAATGTCCACCGCCACTCCCTCGCGGCGCAACCCCTCGGCCAAGGCCGTGGCGAGGCGTCTGTGATCTTCAGCCACCAATACCCGCATCGTCTCTCTCCGTTGGTCCGCAAGCGTCGCCGCTTGACCGAGCTCCGCTCAGCCGGAAACGAAGGATGCACGACCGAGGGTAACGGGCTCGTCACAACCTCCGTGACCGTCCTGTCACCACTCCTGCTCTAGAACGGTCCCCATCCGGTAGCGGCGACGAGGAGGAGTTGCTTCATGCGCACAACCAAGACGATGCCCAGACGACCCCCGTGGCGCGCTCCGGCGTTGGCGGGCCTGCTCGTGAGCGGTGTGCTCGGTCTCGCCGGGTGTGGCGGGACGTCACCCACCACGCACGACGACAGGCAGCGCGGGAGGGCCCAAGGACGGGGCGAATGCGGCCTACAGATTCTCCGCCTGCGTGCGTGCGCATGGTGTGCCCAATTTTCCCGACCCGGTGGTCAAGAGCTCCCCTGGGTCGCAGTCGGTCGGCATTCGAATTACGCCCGCCATATCGAGCAATCCTCACTTCAAGAGCGCGCAGCAGGCGTGCCAGAGCATCCTGCCGTCTCCGAGCAACTCCGACCTCGCGGCGCAGGCCCAGCAGCAGCACCAGCAGGCCCAGGACATCCTCAGCTTCGTCCGGTGCCTGCGCAGTCACGGTGAGACCAGATTCCCTGACCCCAACGCCCAGGGTCACCTGAGCCTTCAGACCGTGCAGCAGGATGGCGTCGACCTTCACGCTCCCGAGTTCGTCTCAGCGGCCACGGCGTGCATCCCGGCCTCGCACGGGGCGGTCACACTTCAGGCGATCCAGCAGGTGGAGAGCTCGAGCTCGTGACGCGGGCCGCGCGCTCGAGTTGAGCCACGAATACCCGATTCGCGATGCCCATGCCAGCGGCGTAGACGGGCGGGGCCAGGCGCTCGAGCAGGTACAGGGCGCGGATGTCGGCGGAGGTGTGAACCAGGAAGCGGTTGCGCGTGACGCCGTCCAGGATCCGCCTGGCCACGTGTTCGGGGCTGGAGGCGTGGCGGCGGAAGCGCTCTGTGAGGCCGCTGGCCCGCATGGCGTTCGAATCCACACCCGCGATGTCCACGGTGCTGACCAGCGGCGTGTCAACACCTCCCGGGCAAACCAGCGTCACCCCGATCCGGTGTCGGCGTAGGTCGAAGCGCAGCACCTCGGAAACCCCGCGCAGCCCGAACTTGGAGGCACTGTAAGGCGCGTGCCAGGGCAGCCCGACCAGGCCCGCGGCGGAGGAGACGTTCACCAGATGTCCGCCACGGCCGGCGCGCACCATCTCGGACACAAAGGACTCGATGACGTGAATCGGGCCCATCAGGTTGACGTCAATCGTCTTGCGCCACTGCTGGTGGCTGAGACGCTCGATCGGACCCCAGGTGGCGATGCCCGCGATGTTCATCGCCACGTCGAGGCTGCCGTGGGCGCGGTGAACGTCATCGGCGAAGTCCTTGACGGCGGTGGCGTCCGCGATGTCGAGCGTGCGCCGGGCGAGGACCGACGCGCCGAGCTCACGCGCCACAGCTTCCAGCGCCTCCGCGTTGCGGTCTGTGAGGACAAGCCGCGCGCCAGCCCCTGCGAGGGCGAGCGCTGTGGCTCGCCCAATGCCGCTGGCGGCGCCGGTGACCAGGCACAGGCGCCCGTTGAGCGATGGCACCGGAATCGGGCGGCGGCGTAGGGGAGAGACGAGGCTCATCGCGGCACGATCCTCCCATAGCGGGGCTGGCTTTGGGTCGATGCGTTCCGGGCCCTCTGACGGAGAACGGCGCTAGGGTGAACCCCGTGACGGACACCGTTCGGGTGATTCGGGGGGAGCAGGTCAGTACCTACGCCATCGCTGAGGAGCACGAGGACGGAACGCTCCTGCTGCGGCCGGCCACGGTGCTGAGAACGACGGAGGCCCCACCCGAGCGCGTCTTGGCCCCCGGCTCGAGCGTGCCCAGCAGCGACGGGCAGCGTACGAGCACCATCCTCGATGTTCGGGACCTGTCCGTCAGCTACGGGCCCAAGAAAGCCGTCGACGGCGTCAGCCTCCGGATCGCGCAGGGGGAGATCTTCGGGCTCCTGGGGCCGAACGGGGCCGGCAAGACGAGCACGCTCAGCGCCATCGAAGGCCTGGTCAAGCCCGTCTCGGGGGCGGCTCTGCTCGACGGCATCGACGTCCGGCGCCATCCCGCACAGGCCAAGGCCAAAATGGGCGTGCAACTTCAGGCCACGAGCTTTCAGTCCGAGCTCACCATCACGCAGATCGTGAGGCTGTACGCGGGGCTATACGGCATCACCATGTCACCTGCCCAGATCACGGAGAGTCTCCGGACGATCGGGCTCGAGGGCGAGGCGAGCAAGCCGTTCAAGCAGCTCTCCGGCGGACAGCAGCAACGGCTTTCCCTCTACATCGCGGTCGTCCACGAACCTGCACTGGTGCTGCTGGACGAGCCAACGGCCGGTCTCGATCCGCAGGCGCGCCGTCAGCTCTGGTCCCGCATCGAACACCTCCGTCAACAGGGCGGCAGCATCCTCTTGACCACTCACTCGATGGAGGAGGCGCAGGCTGTGTGTGATCGGGTCGCCATCATCGACCACGGCGTGCTCCTAACGACCGAGACTCCGCATGATCTGATCGAGAAGCACAGGGACGATCCCCGCGTTCGGGAGGTTGCTCACGGTGAGGTGACGCTCGAGGACGTCTTCATCGGTCTCACCGGGAGCGAGATCCGTGAGTAGCTCAGGCGGTACGGACCGAACGACGGGGCCGCCGCTGCAGCTCGTCCTCACCTCGCTGCTCCGGGCGGACTTCGCCGTGTTCCTGAAGAACCGACGAGCGGTGATAGTCAGCGCGCTGCTGCCGCTGTTCCTGCTCCTGACCACGAGCAGCAACAAGGCCACGCACAACTTTGGCGGGGCGGTGTTCGTCATTGGGCTGGCGATTACCTACGGACTCGTGTCCACCTCGCTCATGGGCTACGCGCTCACGGTGGCGCGAGACCGGGAGAAGGGCGTTTTTCAACGTCTGCGCATCACCCCAGCGCCGACGTGGACGATCATGTCGAGCCGGCTGGCGATGCAGTCGGTGGCCAACCTGATCATCGCGCTCGTCGTCGTGATCGTCGGCACCCGGATGCACAACGTCTCGCCGTCCGCCGGTCAGTACGTTCTGGTCCTGCTCGTCTCGCTCCTGGGCGGCGCCGTGTTCCTCAGCCTCGGCCAGGCGCTCGTCGGCCTGGTCAAGTCCGCCGACACGGTGCAGGCCTTGGCCAGGGTCACGTTCGCCATCCTGATCCTCCTGGGCACGCTCGGTCAGAGCGGTGCGTTGGGCAGCTTCTGGGGTGATGTTGCCCGGTGGAGCCCGGTCGGAACCGTGATGACGCTGTTCGCCGGGGTTCTCAACCTGTCTGCGTGGTACAGCCGTGACACGGCGTCGCTCCTGGTGTGCCTCGGCTACATCGTCGTTTTCGCCGGGCTCGGTATCCGATGGTTCCAATGGGATGCCCGCTGAGAAACACATGACGGCGTGAAGAGCCTGGCCACGCCGCGAGCTCCCGGGACGCCAATTCGTGCGGGGCTGTACGAATCGCACTACATCACGGCCACCGATCCGGCCGGCGGCCGCGCGCTGTGGCTGCGACATACAGCTCTCAAGCGGCCGGGCCGGGTGGCCTACCCAACCGTCTGGTTGACGTGGTTTGACCAGTCGGCACCGAGTCCGCGCGCCATTCGTGTGACCGGACCCGGATCCCCTGGCTGATCCCGGGGCCGCCTGGGCCCGCTCGCCGCTGGGCGAGATCTCCCCGGAGGGCGCACGCGGGGCGATCGACGGCGCTTCGTGGGCGCTCACGTGGCAGGGGCACGCCCCCGAGGTTCCGTATCTGCCCGCCCGCTGGATGTATGACCGCAGGCTGCCCCGCTCGGGCGGGGTGGCGCTGGTGCCCTCGGCCACGGTGTCAGGCCAGCTCACGCTCGACGGCGCGGAGTCGGTGGGCCTCGACGGCTGGGACGCGATGGTGGGACACAACTGGGGCTCGGAGCATGCCGATCACTGGACGTGGGTCCACGCCGGTGGACTCGGAGACGACCGCTCGGGCTGGTTTGACCTCGCCCTGGCTCGGGTCCGGATCGGTCCGGTGCTCACGCCCTGGCTCGCGGCGGGCGTGGTAGCGCTGAATGGGCAGAGCCGCGCGCCGGCGCGCCGCGGGCGAGTGCGGCGGGACACGGACGGCGAGCGCACGGTCCTGGCCGTGCCGCTTACTGGTGACACGACGCTCGAGCTCTCGATAAACGCGCCGGACATGCGGACTGTGAGCTGGGATTACGCGAGTCCGGCGGGATTGGGACGCTACGTGCGGAACTGCTCGATTGCCGACGCGAACGTCAGGCTGAGGGCCAAAAGCGGCGAGCTGTCGTACGAGGTCCAGGGCCGGTTGGCCGTGGAGCACGGGATGCCGGCTGACCACGAGCGACGCCTGACCACGAGTGACGCCTGACCTCGGGCTGTATCGTTACGGGCGAGCGATGAGGCTCGCTCCTAACCGCGGCGCTGTCGCTGATGGCCTCTACGACCAGTCAAACGACGTCGTGGAGGTTGCACATGGAGCCTGTTCAACTCGCAGCGGTCCTTGTCGGGGCTGCGCTGATCGCCAGCATGGTGTCAATCGAAGTCGGTGTCTCGGTGGCGTTGATCGAGCTTGCGCTTGGTATCACGCTCGGGAACACATTCCATCTCAATCCAGACCAGAGCTGGCTGGTGGTTGTCGCCAGTTTCGCATCGGTGGTTCTGACCTTCCTGGCCGGGGCGGAGGTCGATCCGGACGATTTCCGGGAGCGTTTCTGGGTCTCGATCGGTATTGGCGTGGCGTCCTTCGCCGGGCCGTTCGTGGTCGCCTCACTGGTTGCCCTGGGTCCGCTCGGGTGGACGACGAAGGCATCGTTGATCGCGGGCACGGCGCTGTCGACGACGAGCCTGGCCGTCGTCTACGCAGTCCTGGTCGAGACCGGCCTGAACACGGTCAGGGTCGGCAAGCTGATCATGAGCGCGTGCTTCGTGACCGACATGTGCACCGTGATTGCTCTGTCGGCGATCTTCCTCAAGCCGACCATCTGGTTCCCGGTCTTTCTCGCGGTCTCAATCGTCGTGATCGTCGGGCTTCCGAAGCTGGCGCCGTGGTTCTTCCGGCGCTACGGGGATCGTGTGATCGAGCCCGAGATCAAGCTCGTGTTCGCGATCCTGCTCGTGTTGATGGTGCTCGGTGACGCCGCGAACAGCCAGGCGGTGCTCCCCGCGTTCGTGCTCGGCCTGGTCATGAGCCGCCATTACCAGCGCCACCGCGAGGAGCAACGCAGGCTTCGAGTCGTTGCGTTCGCCTTCCTGACCCCGTTTTTCTTCCTCCGCGGTGGAATGAACGTAAGCCTCGGCGCGGTGTTCGCGAACCTGGCTCTGCTGGCCGTGCTCGCGGGGGCAAAGCTGGTGCCGAAGTTCGGCCTGGTGCTGCCGCTGGCCAGGCGGTTCGTGCCCGAGCACGCCACGTTCACGACTCTGATGATGAGCACAGGTCTGACGTTCGGGACGATCAGCTCTCTGTATGGGTTGCAGGCGCACATCATCGACCGCACTCAGTTCTCGCTCCTGGTGACCGTGGTCGTACTATCCGCGATCGTCCCCACCGCGATCGCGCAACGCTGGTTCAGCCCCAACATCGAGGCGGAGCGGGAGCGCGACTTGCGGTTCGCGACCGCAGCTGAACACGCGGGGCACGCGCCGGTCGAGCCGCGACCGGCTCCCGAGCCGGCAGCCTGATCACCCCGGTGAGCGCCCGGCCGCCGTGACGGCCGGGCGCGGTCCCGGGTCACTCGTTGTTCTTGGCCACCGGATCGAGCTGGTCACGCAGCTCTGGGTTGGTGGTGGTGCGCAGATAGGGCTGGACCCGGGGGTCGAAGAACACCTTGATCAGCTTCTGCACCTGGGGGTCGTGCAGGTACTGAGTGCCGACGACGAGCTGCCCCGCGAAGCTGCGCGGGGCCGGCGGCGCGTAGATCTTGTCCTTCTGCGGCGTCCCGGCCGAGATGAACTGCATGTTGTAGGCGATCACGGCGTCGACGGAGCCGAGCGTCCGGGGGCCGGCGCCGTAGTCGATGAATACGAAGTGGTAGTTGTGCGGATTGGACGCGATGTCGTTCGTCGTCGCCGAATACGGGACGGTGCCGCGCTTGAACGTGATCTCGCCGGCCCGTTCGAGCAGCCACAAGGCTTGCGCGGTGTTGGCCGGGTCATTCAGGAGGGCGATCTGCGCTCCGTAGGGGAGATCGGCCAGGCGCTTGTACTTCGCCGAGTAGACGGAGTAGGCCCACTGGAATACCGGGCCGACCGCGGTCAGCTTCATGCCCGTGGACTTCACGACCTCGTTGAGCCAGTGGATGTGCTGATAGATGTTGGCGGCGAACTGCCCGCTGGCTGTCGCCTCGTCGAGCTGGTTGCCGTCCCCGATCCCGACCGGATCGATCTTGAGCCCGTAGCTCGGCGCGATGGCCTTGCCCAGCCACTGCAGAAAGGCCCGCTCGGAATTGCTGTCAGCCTCGTATGACACCTGGAGCGTCGTCCCGAAATGGCTGCCAGCCACGGTTTTGCCCGACGATCCACCAGATGCGATCAGGATCACGGCCGCAATGACCGCGATCAGCGCGGCGACCCCGGCACCGAAGAGTCTCGGTGAGCGGCGTCCGCCCTTGAGGACGATCTCGTCCGGGGCGTTGGGGATGTGATTGGGGGGGTCGTGTACGTCAATCGACATGGTTTGCTCCTCTTGGTCAGGGTTTGATGACAGGGCGGGCCCCGTCGGCGAGTGACGCCGACGCGGTCAGATCAAGCGGCGCCGCCGCTTTCAGTGGATCAGCGAGCGCACAATGCGATCACCGGAGAACTGCACGAACTGCACGATCGCGACAAGCAGGACGATGCAGCTGATCATGATCTGGTTGTCGAACTGCTCGTAGCCGTAGTTGACGGCCAGATAGCCCAGCCCGCCGGCGCCGATCGCCCCGGCGATCGCCGAGTACTCGATCATCGCGATGATGTTCAGTGCCAGTCCGGCGACGATTCCCGGCAGAGCCTCGGTGAGCTGGATGGTGCGGATCACCTGAAGCCGGCTCGCGCCCGACGCGAGGCCGACGTCGAGCCGTGCCGGCGGGATCTCCCGAATCGCGTTCTCCACCAGCCGGGCGAAGAACGGGACGCCGGCCAGGGACATGGGGATAATCGCTGCCTTGATCCCGATGGTCGTCCCGACGACGAACTTTGTGAACGGGATCACCGTCGCCATCAGTACGAGGAACGGCAGTGAACGGCCAAGGTTCGAGATCCAGCTGATCGTTGCGTGGAGCCCCGGCCGCGGCGCCAGCCCGCGTGGGGAGGTGTTGAAGATCAGCACCCCCAGCGGCAGCCCGAGGCCGACGACGATGCTCATCACGATCCCCACCATCGCCATCGTCTGTCCGAGCGCGGGCAGGAGAAGGGACGGGACCTGGGACCAGGCGGTGCCGAGGATCGTCATGCCGCCCTGCCGATCAGCGCGGGTTCCGCGGCTGCAGCCGCCGTGTGGGCATTCTCGGCGCGCGACGCGTGCAGTCCGCGCTCTGCGAACGCTGCGATCACGCGCTGCTCTGGCAGGGGCGTGTCCACGCGGACGACCGCGCGACCCGCGGTCTCGCCGCCGACCGTCTCGATGAGGCCGGCCAGAAGCGCGATGTCGGTGCCCAGTTCACGACTGACGGCGCTGAGCCAGGCCGGATCGACCCGGGTGCTTTCGTAGCGCAGCTCCCAGGTCGTGACGCCAGGGTCGGCGTCCTTGGAGGGAGGTATGGGGAGCAGGGCTCGGGACAGGACCGAATCGGACCGACGCACGACCTCGGCCACGGCGCCCTGCTCGATGATCCGTCCGTGATCCAGCTGCGCCACGCTGTCGGCCACCGTGCGCACAACGTCCATCTCGTGGGTGATCAGCACGACCGCAACCCGGAATTCGTCCCGGAGCTCGGCCAGCAACGTCAGGATCGAGCCCGTGGTTCGGGGGTCGAGCCCCGAGGTCGGTTCGTCGGCCAGTAGCACTGACGGGTTCAGCACGAGGCCGCGCGCGAGCCCGATCCGTTGCTGTTGGCCGCCGGAGAGCTGCGCCGGGTAGTGGTTGGCCCGGTGCAGCATGCCGACGCGGTCAAGCAGGGCCCGCACCCGCCTGACCCGCTCCTCGTGAGGAAGGTCGAGGTAGCGCAGCGGCAGCGCAACGTTCTCCGCGGCTGTAAGGCGAGCCAGCAGCCCGGCCGACTGGAACACGGTCCCGATGGCCCGCCGGGCGACCCGCAGTTGTCCCCGCGAGAGCGAGGTCAGGTCCTGTCCGGAGACCCGAATGCTGCCCGAGGTCGGCTGCTCGAGCAGGTTGATGCAACGAGCCAGAGTGCTTTTGCCGGCACCGCTCGGGCCGACCACTGCAGCGATCTCCCCCGACTCGACCGCGAAGTCGATCCCGTCCAGGACGGTCAGGGTTCCGTAGCGCTTGGTCAGCGCCGAGACTTCGATCATCGAAGGGGTCCTTTCAAGGGAGTGTCCAGTCAAACTGCATAAAGTCAGTAGAGAAACTGCACAATAGGATGAAGTGACCCTGCCCAGCGGTCAAATAGACATTCCCGAGCGGGCGATAGAGGCGCGCTATGACGTCGGCCGGCCGGCGTCCTCGGCGGGCGGCTGGGACCGACGCTCGTACGCCTCGGCCCCGTCGACGAACAACCTGTGCAAATCGCGCGCCGCGCGAGGATGAGCCCCCGAGCGCCGACGTCTGATCGCGAGTTGGACCTCGGTCTGATCATCGTCAAGCGGTCGCCAGGTGATCGCCCCACTGCGCGTAAGCGGATCGCGGGAGACACTGAAGTCGGGCAGGACTGTGACGCCGAGCCCCTCGGCCACCATCAGCTTGCCCATCTCGCCGCCGTCCGTCGAGTAGGAGACATCTGGCATGTGCCCGTCAAGGAGGCGGTGGACGTAGCGATGCATCAGGTATCCGGAGCGCATGACGATCAGCGGCTCGGACAGCAACTGCGCGATCGACACAGTCTCTAGTTCGGCCAGCGGACTGTTGTGATGGATGCAGGCGACCGGGCGGCCTCGCAGGAGCAGCGTTGTGTCGAGCTCGGGCGGGAGGTCATCACCAGCCAGGCAGGTCACGAGGCCCAGGTCGAAGCTGCCCTCCCGGAGAGCGTTGTCGATCGCCGCCTCCTGAGCGCCCACCACCTCGACCTGCGTGGAGGGGTGGAGCTTCCGGAACTCCCCGATCGTCGTGGTCAGCAGCGGCACCGTGCCGGCGTTGACAGTGCCGAGCCGGACCATCCGGCTGATCCGATGCTGGTCGTCCGCGACCTGGCGCAGGCGGTCGACGGCGTCGATCACGGTGACTATGTGGGGGAGGAGCTCGCGCCCCTCGTCGGACACCTGGGCTCCAGAGCGCCCTCGCTCGAGGACGTCTACACCGAGCTCGCGCTCGAGGTTCCGGACCGTGGCGCTGAGCGCGGGCTGGGAGATGTGCAGTTCCTCGGCCGCCCGGCGGAACGAGCCGAGCCTCGCGATGGCTGCGACGTACTCGAGCTGCTCGCTTCGCATCCAAACATCATATTCTCAATCAAATTAGTAGGCAAAGCCTATCGTGCCATCGAACATGTCTATTTGACCGTCCGTGGTTTGAGCAGCATCCTCCGCCGCCTAACAATGCCCGTCACCCCACACTGGTTCCTGCCCACCAATGGCGATTCGCGCACTGACCTGAGCCTCGGCAACGCGGTCGGCGCCGCAGGGCAGCCGCGTCCGCGAGGGTGGCGGCGAGCGCGTCCCGACCGTGGACTACATCGGCCAGATCGCTCAGGCTGCCGAACAGCTCGGCTTCGCCGCCGCCCTGACGCCGACGAGTTCCTGGTGCGAGGACGCCTGGGTCATGACGGCGGCACTGACCCAGGTGACCCGGACGTTCAAATACCTCGTCGCTTTCAGGCCCGGGCTGCAGTCACCCACTCTGATGGCGCAGATGGCCGCCACGTATCAGCGGATCTCCGGCGGACGACTGCTGCTGAACGTCGTCACCGGCGGGGATGACGTCGAGCAGCAGCGATTCGGGGACCATCTCGGAAAGCGTGAGCGCTATGCCCGAGCGGGCGAGTACCTGCATGTCCTGCGGGAACTGTGGAGCGGCGATCCGCTCGACTTCCGGGGCGAGTACACCGATGTGCGCGGCGCCCAGATCATCCCGGCTCCGACGTGGCCCGAGATCTACCTGGGCGGCTCCTCGCCACCGGCTCTAGATATCGCCGCCCGCTACGCAGACGTTTACCTCACTTGGGGAGAGCCACCAGATGCGGTGGCGACCAAGCTCGGCGCGGTGCGTGAGCGGGCCGAGGCGCACGGGCGCCAGCTGCGCTACGGGATCCGCCTGCACGTGATCGCCCGGGAGACCGCCGACGAGGCATGGGCAGAGGCCCAGCGGCTCCTCGACGGCCTCGACCCGGCGGCGATCGAGCGGGCTCAGGCCATCCAGCGGAGTTCGCAGTCCGAGGGCCAACGGCGAATGGTCGAACTCCATGGTGGTCGCCTCGACGGCCTTGAGGTGTATCCGAACCTGTGGGCGGGCGTAGGCCTCGTGCGCGGGGGGGCCGGCACGGCGCTCGTGGGCAGCCACGAGCAGGTGGCGGACCGGATTGCCGAGTACCACGAGGTCGGGATCGACGAATTCATCCTGTCCGGCTATCCGCACCTCGAAGAGGCATACCGAGTCGGCGAGGGCGTGCTGCCGGTCTTGCGACGCCGAGGCCTGCTGGTGTCACAAACCCCTGAACATGAACCCGTGGAGGTCTGAGAAATGCCCACCGATCCAAGAACCGAGCCGCTCCGCTTCGCCTATTGGGTGCCCAACGTCAGCGGCGGTCTGGTCACCAGCACGATCGAGCAGCGCACAGACTGGTCGTTCGAGTACAACCGCAAGCTCGCCCGCCTGGCCGAGCGGGCTGGATTCGAGTACGCCCTGAGCCAGGTCCGCTACACCGCCAGCTACGGTGCCGAGTTCCAACACGAGTCCACGAGCTTCAGCCTGGCGCTGCTGCTGGCAACCGAGCGGCTGAAGCTGATCGCGGCCATCCATCCGGGGCTGTGGCAGCCCGGAGTGCTGGCCAAATGGGTCGCGACGGCCGACCACCTGTCGAACGGCCGCGTGGCCGTCAACGTTGTCTCGGGGTGGTTCAAGGACGAGTTTCGTCAGCTCGGCGAGCCCTGGCTTGAGCACGACGAGCGTTATCGCCGCAGCGCCGAGTTCATCCAGGCGCTAAAGCTCATCTGGACGCAGGAGCAGGCCAACCTGGCCGGCGACTTCTACCGGATCCGTGACTTCTCGCTGAAGCCCAAACCGCTGTCCTGGCCGGGGCGACCCCACCCGGAGATCTTCCAGGGCGGCAACTCAAGCGCCGCACGCGTAAATGGCGGTCGCTACTCGGATTGGTATTTCTCCAACGGCAAGTCGTTCGAAGGAGTCCAGGAGCAACTCGGCGATCTGAAGGGGATCGCCGAGGAAGCCGGGCGCACCGACGGTCCACGCTTCGGACTGAACGGCTTCGTGATTGTTCGCGACACCGAGACGGAGGCGCGCGAGACGCTGCGAGAGATCATTGCCAAGGCTCATGTCGAAGCCGTGGAAGGGTTCGGTGCCGCGGTCAAGCAGGCCGGCCAGTCGACCTCGGACAAGAAGGGCATGTGGGCCGACTCGAGCTTCGAGGACCTGGTTCAGTACAACGACGGCTTTCGCACCCAGCTGATCGGCACGCCGGAGCAGGTCGCCCGGCGGATCATCGAGTACCGCAAGCTCGGCGTCGATCTGATCCTGACCGGATTCCTGCACTACCACGAGGAGGTCGAGCGCTTCGGACGCGACGTGCTTCCGATTGTGCGCGAGCTAGAGATCGAGAATGGGCTTGACCCGACCGCGGTCCCGGATCCAGCCGAGGGCCTGAGCAGCGGGGATCCGGTGCTGACGGCGGCCGGATGAGCGTCATCGAGTCACAGGCGCCCGCGGTAATCGCCTCCGCGTCGGAGGCGATCGCCATCGCTCGTCGGTACGCGGATAGGATCGCCGACGGAGTGCTCGAGCGGGACCGCACCGGCGCTCTTCCGGTGCAGGAACTGGCCGCGTTCGACTCGAGCGGCTTGCTGGCCATCACGGTGCCGCGCCAATACGGCGGACCCGAGCTCGGTGCGGCGAGCCTGTCTGACGTGATCCGCCTGATCGCCGCGGTCGACCCAGCGATCGCGCAGGGCCCTCAGGGCCATTTCCTGTTCGTCGACGCGGTGGCCGTGTTCGGATCCGAAGATCAGCGCCAGCGGCTTTTTGCTGAGGTTCTGGCCGGTCGCCGAATCGGCAACGCGCTGGCCGAGCGGGGTGGGATCCACGCACAGGATCTGAAGACCCGCCTGCGCAGCCGCAGCAGCGGCGCCGCCGCGGGCGAGCGGCGGCTCGACGGCCGCAAGTACTACACGACCGGATCGCTCACCGCCCACTGGATCGCGGTGACGGCGCTCGACGACGATGGCGGCTTGGTGGTGGCGTTCGTCGAGCGCGAATCCGATGGCGTCGAGCTCGACCAGGACTGGAACGTAATGGGTCAGCGAGCCACCGTCAGCGGCAGCGCCGTGTTCAATGACGTCTCCGTCGATCCGGGGCTCGTGTTGCCCTACGGGCGCTGCTTCGAGGTCCCGCAACAGCTTGGCGCGCGGGCGCAGCTCTACCACGCCTCGATCCAGGCCGGGATCGCGCGCGGGGCGTTGCGTGATGCGCGCGAGTTCGTCACCACCCGGGCGCGACCGTTCTTCGAAGCTGCCCGAGCCGGACTGGCGGACAGCGCGGCCGAGGACCCGTACACGGTCCACCGGTTCGGCCGGCTGGCGACTCAGGTCGCCGCCGCCGAAGCGCTGCTGGCCACCGCGGCGACGACTTTGGATGAGATCGGGCGCCGTCCTGGAGACGAGCACGCCGCGGCCCGAGGCTCGATCGCGGTGGCGCAGGCCAAGGCATTTGCCAGCGAGGTGGCGGTCAAAGTGGCCAGTGATCTGTTCTCGCTCACCGGCGCGAGCGCGGCTGACGAGCGTCACGATCTGAGTCGGCACTGGCGAAACGCGCGCACGCACGCGAGCCACGATCCGGCCGACTGGAAGTACCACCACGTCGGCAACCATCTGCTCACGGGGGCGTTGCCTCCGAACCACGGCCAGCTGTGACGGTGACCACGGACATAGAGCGGGCGGCGGTCAGCGCGGCCGAGCTCCGCCACGCGATTGGCCATTTCACGACCGGCGTCACGATCGTGACCTCAGTTGACGCCGATGGACAACCGGTTGGGACGACGGCGAGCGCAGTGGCATCGCTGTCGGTTGCCCCGCCTCTGGTGCTCGTTTGTCTGGGCCGCAGCAGCGCGACCTTGAGGGCGATCCGCGAACTTGGGAGGTTCGGTGTGAATGTCCTCGGCGCGGGCCAGCATGAGCTGTCTACCAACTTCGCGATGCCAGGAGCAATCGCGTCGTGGGAGGGCGTGCCGCATCGCCGGTGGCCGTCAGGCATCCCGCTAATCGATGACACGTTGGCCGGGCTCGACTGCGCCGTCGACGAGGTGTTCGCCGGTGGCGATCACGAGATCGTGACTGGACATGTCCTTGCGGTCCATGTGAGCCGCCAGGCCGACCCTCCCTTGCTGCACTTCCGCGGCGCGTATGCGCGCCTGGACCGAACGTGAGCGCCGGTCCGGCGGCGGGGATCGCGGCCCTCGCCGAGCGATTCGGGGCCGGGGAGCCGATACTGATCGGGGGCGACGGGCAGGTGGGCGCGTTCGTGGCGCTGACCGCCGCGGACGTGAGTCCGGCTGGACTACGTCGACTCGGTGAGCTGGCGGGTGAGCTGGCGGTGCTGGCCCTGGATGAGGGCCTGGCGGATCGGATCGGAGTGAGCTCCTCGGGTACCTCGATCGACGCGGTCGCGTGCCGCGACGGTGGTTGGTCGCTGACGGACCGAGCGCTTACGATCCGGCTGGCCTGCGCTTCGGGCGTGCGGCGATCGGAGCTTGTCTCGCCAGGCCATGTGTCGACCGTGCGGGTCGATCCGCTGTCCCAGACGGGGCTCGCCGCCGTACTAGAGCTCGCACGCGCGGCCGGACAGCCGCCGGCGGCTGTCATCTGCCCGGTGCTCGACCGCGCGGGTGGACCATTGTCCTTACCAATGGCGCGGCAGGCACCGCACCTGCGGTCGCTGACGGTGGCGCCCGAAGCCGACCTACATAGCCGCGCGGTAGCGCGGGCGCTCGAGCTCCGAGCCGTGGCGTGCGAGCTTCCCACTGCGGATGGAATGTTCGAGGCGATCGGCTTCGCAGCTGAGGGTGACGGAGATGTGACTCTCGCATTGGTCCACGGCGACCTGGCCCGGGCACGTGCACTACCCGTGCACGTCCACACGGCCTGCCTGTTCGGTGACGTATTCGGCTCATCGTGTTGTAACTGCAGGGGCGACCTCGAGGCCGCGACGGCGGTTATCACGGCGGCCGGGGCAGGAGTCATCCTGTACTCAAAGCCGGCCGGAGCGGACCCGTTCAGCTGCCCGCGCCGGCGGACGATCGACCCATCGGTCGCCGCCGGCCTGCTGCGACACCTGGGGATTGCCAGCCTCACCCTGACCGGGGCCGACCGCACGCTGGCGCGCGAGCTCACCGGCCTCGGCTTCGAGCTGGGTGAGGTCACGCAGGTGGCGGCATGAGCCCAGCCACCGTGCTGGGCATCGTGGGGAACCCTCGCCCCGAGTCCCGGACGCACGGGTTGGCCCGAACGCTCACATCCGAGCTCGCCGGGGCGCTGCCGGGAGCTGTGACAGAGGAGGTGGATCTCGCACCGTTCGGGCCGAGGGTGCTCGAACTCTCCGACCCCGAGGTGGACGACGCGGTGGAGCGCGTTCTCGCCGCTGACGTGCTCGTGCTCGCCAGCCCGACCTACAAGGCCACCTATTCGGGTCTGCTGAAGGCGTTCCTCGACCGGCTCGGGACCGGTGCCCTGGCGGGCACTCCCGCGGTGCCGGTCCTGCTGGGTGGCGCGCCCAACCACCAGCTCGCCATCGACGTTCATTTCACGCCGCTGCTGCTGGAGCTCGGGGCGCGTGTCCCTGCGCGAGGTTTGTTCGTGCTTGAGTCCGAGCTGGGCGATTTCTCGGCCCGTGCCGCCGCGTGGGTGGGCGAGAACCTGGCGACGGTAAAGTCCGGGCTCCATGGCCATCTCGGAGCGAACGGAGCCTCCCGAAGCTGACCTCGGCTCGGTCGAGTTCTGGGGCCGGCCGGCCGAGGAGCGCGACCGTTATTTCGAGCACCTGCGGCGCGAAGCGCCGATCTCGCGCCACGAGCCGCCCGAGGACATCCTCGGACTGCCTGATCAGGGGCGTATGCACTACTGGGCGATCGTTCGCCATGAGGACATCAGGCGGATCTCGCGCGATCCGGCGACGTTCCGTTCCGGGGACGGCGTGCAGTTCGCTGACGCCCCGCCCGAGATGCTCGAAGCCTCGCAATCGTTCCTCGCCATGGACGCTCCGCGTCACAGCAAGCTGCGTGGTCTCGTGTCTTCGGCGTTCACGCCACGTCAGGTGGCGCGGATCGAGGACGGGATTCGAGTCAACGCGAAGCGGATCATCGCGGAGGCGGCCACAACGGGCGGCGGAGACTTCGTCGAGCTGATCGCCAAGCGCCTGCCGTTGCAGACGATCTCGGACATGCTCGGCGTGCCCGAGGCAGATCGTGACCGGGTGATGGACGCGGCCGACATGCTGATCGCGGCGGGAGACCCCGAGATGTTCGGCGATCGCGAGCCGATCGAGGTGCTCGGCGGGGCGCTGTGGACGCTGACCGAATTCGCCACCGAGCTGGCCAAGCACCGCGAGCAGACGCCGGGCGATGATTTGATGACGGCGCTGGTTCAGGCTGAGGTGGACGGAGAGCGGCTGACGCACGCCGAGATCGCAGCGTTCCTGGTGCTCCTGTCCGTCGCCGGCAACGACACGACCCGTCACACGACCTCGCATGCGATCCGCGCGCTGACGCTCAACCCGGACCAGCGCGAGCTGCTGCTGGAGGATCTCGACGCGCGGTTGCCCGACGCCGTGGAGGAGTTCGTTCGCTGGGCGTCGCCCGTGATGACATTTCGGCGCACGACGACGCGTGAGGTCGACCTCCACGGCGAGCTGCTCCCGGCGGGGGAGAAGGTGGTCCTCTTCTACCACTCCGGAAACCGCGACGAGCGTGCGTTCGAGCATCCCTGGGACTTCAATGTCACCCGCAGCCCGAACCGGCATCTCGGCTTCGGTGGTGGCGGCCCCCACTACTGCATGGGTGCCTCGCTGGCGCGTACGCAGCTGAACGCGATCTTCGGCGAGATGTTGCGCATGATGCCCGACATCGAGGCCGGCGAGCCAGAGCTGCTGCGCAGCGCATTCATACACGGGGTCAAGCGGATGCCGTGCACGTTCACCTCACGCGCCTGACCGAACCGCACAGTCTGCCGCCTACTTGATCGCGGTGGCGCGCGCCTCGGTGTAGCGGAAGGTCATGTTGCGCCCGCCGCGTTTCGCGGAGTACAGCGCGCGGTCGGCGTTCCGGCTGAGCGTGGCGGCATCGCCAGCGCTGTCGCTGGAGCACACGCCCGCGGACAGAGTCACCTTCCCCGAGACGCCGAAGGCCGCGCTCTCGAGTGCGCTGCGTATGCGGTCCGCCGCCGCGTAGGCGCCGTCTTCATCAGTTTCGGGCATCAGCCAGGCGAACTCCTCACCACCGATTCTGGCCACGAGCTCACCTTCGCGGGCGTGCGCGCTCAGCAGTTGGGCGAACAGAACAAGCACGCGGTCGCCGGCCTGGTGCCCGTACACGTCATTGACAGCTTTGAAGTGGTCCAGGTCGATCAGCGCCAGGCTGAGGCTGCGTCCGTAGCGGTGGGCGCGCGCACACTCGTCGACGATGCGTTCGTCGAAGGCGCGGCGGTTGCCGATTCCCGTCAATGCATCGCTCGAAGCCTGACGCGCGAGCCTCTCCCACGCATCGGCATTTGAGATCGCCAGCCCGACCAAGGAAGCGAAGCGCTCGAGCCGTAGCTCGACGCCGGCCGGGATCACATCCTTGTCGTAAGCAGCGCCCAGAGCGCCCCACAAATTGCCGGCAACGACGATCGGAGCCGCGACCCCGGCTTGGCTTCCAAATTCAGACATCACGGTGGAGATCGGGTCAGTGCTGCTCTCATAGGCGGAATCAATGCGCGCGCCGCGCCCAGTCCGGAACACCTCCGCCGAGGCGGTCACCCCGTCGAGGGCGTAGGCGACCCCGGCGAGTTCCTGACCTTCGCGCGTGAGTCCACCTAGCACGATGCCGCGGTTGGTCGCCGCATCAAAGCGGCTCACGGCTCCGGTGCGCGACTCAAACAGCTTGACGATGTGCTCGGCGACGGATGTGAATACGGCATCGGGAGTTGCGGCTTGCGCCACGAGCGTCGCGATTTCTCCGATGGCCGCCTCCTCGGCGTCGCGCAACGCGAGCTGGTGCGTCGAATCGCGCGTTCGCGTGGCGGCCTGGCGAAGGATCAGCATCACGGCGGCGGCAAGGGTCAGGCCGAAGCCCAGCACGAGCCACGGAACAGCCGAGATGCCCGCCTCCGGGACTCCGGCCCAGACGCTCCACCGCCGACCGGCGACGGCGATGGTTGCCGTCGGCTGGCCTGTGACTGCCTGATCTGAGACCAGGGTGCTCGCACCGTCTCGGATCGTCAGGTGAACACCGGGCAGGCGCGCCGTCACCGTCGAGGCCAGCTGACGTGCGCTATAGGCAGCACTGACCCAACCCGTCAGGCGGCCGCGTGCATCTCTGACGGCGACGTAGACGGCCACCCCTCGCGTCGGGAGACTGCGTCCGATGAACTGGATCGGCGGGGTGGCGACCTGCAGCCCGGTCCGAGCGGCCCGAAGTAGGAGAGTCCGGCGCAGCACATTCGATCCGACGTCGAGACCGAGCGGCGGCGGTCCGGGTCCCAACTGCCGGTAGGCGCGGAGCACAAGATGCAGTGGCTCTCGGCCGGCGACACGCAGCTCGCCCGGTTTGGGTGACTCGACCAGCCGCAGGCCAGTCTGACGTTCAAACCGCCGGCGATCCGCTTGACGTACAGGCTGGATGAAGCCGGTGCTGTTCGCCAGCGGCTGGCTCATCACGATCTTCGACAGGACGGGCCAGCGCCCTCTGATTGAGCCGGAGAGCGTTCCCACCACGCGGGCCAGCGCGACCTCGCGCGCAAGGACGTCATCGACGGACTGACTCAGGTCGGCCACGACCTGACGCTGCACCCCGCGCTGCTGCTGTTGGTGACGGCCTGACTCACCCGCGTAGAGCACGCAGGTCAAGACGATCACGGCGAGAACGAGCCCAGAGCCGACGACCCACCAGTGATCGAGGAGGCGCCGCATACGACTGACATCGACATGTCGTGGGTGGTTCTTGAGCGCGGACTAGGGAGTCCAGCGTGGGCGGCTATGTCGCTCAGACAGATGCGGCGAGCTGTGCCAGCCGCTGCATCGAGGCGTTGATCACGTCGCGTTGAGCATCGATACGGTGCGCCTCCGCGTCCGGGATCTCGACGTCAACGGTTATCAGGGTTCCGTCCAACGTTGGCTCGAGGGCCCAGGCGAAGCGCAAGTCGGACACCAGGCAAGACACCGTGACGCGTTGCTCGTCCTGGTGGGTCTCCAGCAACTGGGCCATGGGGAAGTCTGGATAGCCATCCGGGTACATCGTGTACTCATCCTCGCCGGTGATCTCGACGGTTCCGATCCCCGCCCACCAGTCTGGGAACCGGGATGGGTCGTACAGGAGCTTCCAGACCTCCTCGGGCGGCGCGGCCGAGGTCGCGGTGTCATGAAACGATGGCATTGGATCTCCCTTCGGCGCTCGTTGACCATACGGCCTCGAGCTCGGCGCGCGCGCGGGCCAGCTCCCGCTCGGGTTCGACAAGGCCGACCACTGGGCGACCGAGGTCCGCGAGCACAGTCGTGATGCTCTCGGCGCGGATGGTCCGCTCGAGGAGACGCTTCCAGCCCGCGATCGACTCCTCCAGCCGCCGCTCCGCCACATCGCGCTGGTTACTCGCGACGGCGATTAGACCCTGAACGAAAGCAAACCTGGCCACCAGGGCGCCGGGAAAGTCACTGGCTCGGACGGGTTCCAGCACGGTGGCGCGGACCTCCTCGGCAGCGCGCTCCGGGTGTCCGCCGCGGGCGAGCGCTTCGGCCAGCGCCAGGCGCGTGAGCGGCCGACTCAGCGGGGCGCCCTCTACGAGGGACTCGGCGAGCAGATCCGCGGCAAGCTCGTGCCTTCCCTCTTGGAGCGCGATCCGGCCGCGGTCGTGACTGGCCATCGCCAGCAGCTCCGGTTGACCAAGCTGCTCGGCGAGCTCGTGCTCTGCCTGGGCCACGGCGCTCGCCTCGGCCAGCCGCCCGAGGCCTGTCAGCACGAACGATCGGGCGGCCAGCAGATGGATCTCCAGGCCCTGGAGCCCGTGCCCAGCCAGCGCCGCCATGCCACGGTCGAGAAACTCGAGCGCCCGCTCGCTGTCCCGGGCCGCCGTGGCGGCGCCGGCGGCGTTGATCCAACAACCGTATGCGAGGTCAGGCCGGTCCGCCCGGCCGATCGCCTCTCCGGCGGCGATCGATGGCCCATAGGACTCGGCAAACCGGCCCCGCCGCATCAACGCCAGCGCCCGAGCGTGCCCCACATCGTAGGTTCGGAGGTCGGCGTCCCCAGGCGCGGCGGCACTGAGCTCAGCCAGCAGGCGCTCGGCCTGCTCGACGCTTCCGGCGACCGCCTCGGCCCACGCACGAGCGGCGAGCGCCTCGCTGCGTTCTTCGTCGGCCGGCAGCTCGGTGCGCTCCAGCAGATCGAGCGCCCTGATCGCACTCTCGAGCACTGCGCGCGGGACGCAGATCGGGCCGTGGTAAGCACGCGCTCGCCGCAGCCAGGCTCGGGCGAGTGCGAGCGGTTCACCTGCGTCGAGCGCTGCAAGGGCACGGACAAACGCTGCTTCCGCCTGCTCGCGGTGGCTCCGCCAGGCCTCGAGCTCGCCCAGCTCGAGCCACAGCTCGGCCTCGTCCGGTGCGATCGTGACGGCCTCCTCGAGGTATTCGACTGCCTCCTCCAGCGCCGCGACCGTGCGCGCGCTCGCAGCTGCCCGGACTAGCTGTGGAAGGGCCGCCACGTCTGCGCCGGCGAGCCGTAGATGTCGCGCGGCTTCGGCCGGGCGGCCGATGACGCCCGCCTGCTCGCTGGCCAACAGAGCGCCCGCCCAACGCTGATGCAGTCCGCGACGCCGAGGTTCTGCGATCTCTTCGTACACGGCGGCTCGCAGGAGTGCGTGACGGAACGCGAGCTGGCCTTCGGCGGCTAAGAGCAGGCCGCTTTGAAGCGCCTGGGCCGCAACCTCATGGGGGTCCGGAAGCGAAAGGTGGTCGATCTCGAAGCTACCGACCGGCCGCGCCGCCACCGCGGCGATCTCGATGAGGTCGCGTACTTGAGCAGACAGCGGCGAAAGCATCGCTCGCACCGATCCGCGAAGGCTTGGCGCCACCTCGTCCAGGCCGCGTCCGAGAGCTCGGGCGGCCTCGACTGCGAGCAGCGCGTTGCCCTCGGCGCTGTCCACCACACGCATGACATCGGCGTCGCTCAGCGGCGCCGAGGCGCGGGCCAGCGCCGCGATGTTGTCTGCGGGTAGCGGACCCAGCTCTAGGTCGCACTGCAACAGTCCGCGGGAACGCAACGCGTGCTCGAGCTGATCTGCGGCGCCGCTGTGCGGGAGCTCGCGGCGAGTGATGAGCATCATCACCGGCAGTCCCGCGACCCGGCGGGCGGCGTAACCGGCCAGTTCGAGGCTCGGCACGTCCGCGCTGTGCGCATCTTCCAGAACGATCAGCAAGGGCGCTTGACGCGCGGCCCAGTCAAGTAGCGCAACGACGGCCTCGAACAGCCGGGTGCGCTGAAGGTCCGGGGCGACGGCGGTCCGGGCCTCGCCGCCACGGGCGAAGTGAGGCGGCAGTTCGGAGGCCAGCACAGCGAGGTCATCGGGCCAGGGTGCTTCCGCCGGCGGCGCGGGCAAGGACGGCAGCAGCTCGCGGATCAGCTCCACCCAGAGGCTAAACGGGGCCGTCCCTCCGAGGTCAAGCGCGGCGCACGCGGCCGTAAGGGCGCCCGATGCATGCACGCGCAGTCGCAGCTCGCTGGCCAGACGCGTCTTGCCGATCCCTGCCTCGCCGCGGATGATGGCCGTCGCTCCCGCCCCGCCCGAGACGGCTGCCCACGCGCGTTCCAGTTCGCCCAGCTCGCGGCGGCGGCCAACGAGCGGCAAGGATCCTGGGGTCGGCGAGAGCGGCGTGCCGGGCGCGGTGGGTGCGTCAGTCCGCAACTGGTCCATGAGCTCGCGCGTCTGCGCCGAGGGCGCCACGGCGAGCTCTCTTCGCAATCGCTCCGTGAGCGTGCGATAAGTGCGCACGGCCCCGGCCCGATCGCCGGCCGCAACGAGCCGGCTGATCAACCGCCGGTGGGCCTCCTCGTCGAACGGATCCCGCTCCACCTGGCGGCGGGTCAGGTCGATCGCGGCCCCCGCGTCACCGAGCCGCTCGCAGGCCAGCGCCCGACGCTCGAGCAGTTCGATCACCCGCTCGCGGTGACGCTCACGAGCCGATAAGGCCCAGTCATCCTCGATGCTTTCCAGAAGCTCGCCGCGGCACAGATTTAGCGCCTGGACCGGGAAATCGGCGGCGAGCCGGTCAAACTCGCGAGTGTCGATCCACAGCCCCTCTTCGTCGCTCAGGCCGACTCGGTCACCCTCGACTACCAGCGCGGTCCCGAGCTGGCGGCGAAGGGCCCAAAGTGCGCTACGCAGGCTCGCGCGGGCGCTCTGGTCGAGCACGTCGGGCCAGAACCGTGCTGCGAGCTCAGCTCGAGAAACCGGGCGGGGAGCAAGGGCCAGATACGCGAACAGGGCCCACGGACGCTGCGACGGTGGCGAATCGATCACGGTCCCGTCGATCTCGAGCTCAAGCGCCCCTATGAGGCGCGCGCGCAGCACAGCGTCAAAGCCTACTGCGTGACTTTGACGCTCGTTTGACGGAGCCGAGACGGCCTACCGCAAGCCTGGCGAGCGCATGGCAGCAGAACCCACAACAAAGGAGAACGCCATGAGTACCAGCATCAGCACGACGTTCGATCTGGACCGTTTCACCCGCGCCGCGGAGGAACGGGACGCGTCAACGCAGCTGTCGATGTACAGCCCCAGCGCCAGCGTCACGATCACGGACAAAATCTCCCAGCCAGGCGCGCCGCGAGTGCTCCAGACGCGTGCGGAGATCAAGGCGTGGCTCGAGGACACCTACGGCCGTGACATGACTCATTCGGTCAACCATCGGGTCAAGGACGAGACCGGAGCGGCCTACACGCAGGCCTGCCGTTACGCCGACGGCACCAACGTCCTGTGCGCGACCGTGATCGAGCTCGACAGGGGTCTGATCTCCGGTCAGACCGTCGTTCAGGTCTGGGACGAGGCGTAACCGACTCGCGGCAATCGTGCCGTAGGAAAGGAACCAAGCATGTCAGCAACACGGGAGATCAACCAGGCCAAGCTCGATCAGTTCATGGGCCGCTTCGTCGGGGACCTGGGGGCCGCGATGAGCGCGGCCCTGGTCGTGATCGGGGACCGCCTCGGGCTCTACCGCGCGATGGCAGACGGTGAGCCCGTCACCGCAGAGGAGCTCGCCGACCGCACCGGAACGGACGCCCGCTACGTGCTCGAGTGGCTGTCCAACCAGGCCGCCGGTGGCTACGTCACCTATGACCCCGAGCGCAGCGCTTTCTCGCTCACGCCCGAGCAGTCGCTGGCGCTCGCCCAGGAGGGAAGCCCGGCGTTCGTGCCCGGCGCGTTCCAGGTCGCAACGGCACTGACCAAGGACGAGGAGAAAATCGCCCGGGCCTTCGTGGGTGGTCAAGGTGTCGGATGGCACGAGCACCATCACGACCTGTTCCGGGGTACCGAGCGGTTCTTCCGTCCCGGGTACGCCGCGAACCTGGTCTCCTCGTGGATTCCGGCACTCGAAGGGGTGGAGGCGAAGCTGAGAGCGGGGGCACTGGTGGCCGATGTTGGCTGCGGTCACGGCGCTTCGACGATCCTCATGGCGCAGGCATATCCCCACTCCGAGTTCGTGGGCTTCGACTACCACCCGGAGTCGATCGAGCACGCACGCCGGACCGCCGCGGAGTCGGAGCTGGACGGGCGGGTCAGCTTCGAGATCGCCGCGGCGAAGGGATACCCGGGGGATGGGTACGACTTCGTCACGATGTTCGACTGCCTGCATGACATGGGCGATCCCGTTGGCGCGGCGGCGCACGTGCTGGACACGCTCACGCCCGACGGGACGTGGATGATCGTCGAGCCCAACGCGGGAGATCGACTCGAGGACAACATCAACCCGGTGGGCCGGGTGTTCTATGGCGCCTCGACGCTGGTCTGCACGCCGGCGTCACGCGATCAGGAGGTAGGGTTGGCGCTCGGCGCTCAGGCCGGCGAGGCGCGGTTGCGGGACGTCGTCACGGACGGTGGCTTCACGCGGTTCCGTCGTGCCACCGAAACGCCGTTCAACCTCGTGCTCGAAGCGCGTCCATAGCGGCGGGCGCCGCGACGGACGGTCGCGGGGGCGGCGCCCCGCTGACGAGTTCGGCTGGTTGCGACTCGTCGGCGTGGGCGTCCGCCGTGGCCCACCTCAATCGCTCGATCAGGTGGGTCACATAGTGGTCGCTCTCGAGGTTCTCGGGGATGATGCGCTCACTCAGGGTCCACCGGCGGGGTTCGCCGTCCGAGTGGACTGCTTGTACAACGATTCTGGCCATCTGAGCCTCTCTTTCAGGTCGCACTACTGGAACGCATGTGCCGGTCCCGTAGCGGGCACCCGTGGCCGGATCCCTGCAGCAGTCCAGGTCAGTGAAACCGCGAGGCGTCTGCGGCCCACTACTCACGATCGTGAACGGTAATAAGTCGTCGGCGCGTGGTCAAGTAAATCGATTGAGATTCTTGACATAGAACGGACAGAGGCTGCCGTCTGCGGCGCGCCCTACCGCCTGCTCACGTAGCGGCGAGACAGCTCCGAGGTCACCCAAGGTGCTTGTAGATCGCTCGGGCGAGCTTGATGTACTGCGCTTCAGTGGGGTAATTGGAGCTCCGTCCGCCGATCCGGGTCGGATCGATGAGGACCGTGTAGGCACCGCGCTTGAAGAGAAGGGTGGCCTCGTTCTTGTCACCCCTGACCGGGGAGTAGAACGCTCCGTGCCCGAGGCCGCGAAGCCGCTGAGTCTTGCCGTTGTTGGTGAACGTCACGGTCTGCTGCTGGAACGCACTCGCGCTCCACAGCTCGACCTCGAGCGCCGCGACGGTCGCGCTACGTGGGGTGAGGTCACAGACGCCGAAGTTCGGGGGAGTAGTCGGGGCCGCGGTCTGGCTCGCCGAGACGCTGAATAGCTTCGGGAAGATCTTCTTGGCCACCGTCCGAGTGACGCCGGTGATGTGACACACGTTCGGAGTACGGGCGGCCGCGCCCGCCGGTGACCAGAGGGCCAGCACCGCGAGCAGCGCTGACCCGATGGCACCGCACCGTCGTGCGGGAGTTCCGGCGCCGAACAAGCCGATCATTCGTTTGCCCATGTTGCGAGTCCTTTCACGGTCGGAGAACGCCGCATCCTAATCCGCGCCTGCCACGACTCGTGCTTCTCAGCCCCTCATGCGAGGGTCTACGTAGAAGTTGTAGATCTGAAAATCGCTCGTCTTTCCGCCCGGAACGAGCGTGAACTGCACCATCTGCCATCCGGGCAGGTTCCCCGGATGAACCTGGAACGGGTTTGACAGCGTCCAGCCGGTCCCCTTGCCGTGAACCTGGCCGGTGTTCTGCGGATTGGTCGCGGTCTTGGTGCCCGCGTAGGAGACGAACGTGTGGATACCCTCCGAACCGACGACGTCGCGCACCATCGTCCGTGCCGTGGGATAGTCGGTTGCGACGCACATTGGCGGGCTGACCGCGATGGACCCACTGGGCAGATCGAGAACCGGTCCGGTCTGTCCATCCTGCAATCTCGTGCTGGTGATGTGGGCTCCGCCGCTCAGAGTCCATCCGCCGCCATTGAAGCTGTCCGGCGACTGGCCGGGCACGATCGCGTACCAGTTGTTGTCTCCCGCGGAGAGGAACGGCTGGGAGAGCTGGGGATTCGTGCACGCCGAGGTGTTGACCGGCGTAGTTGATGTGGGATTGGTTGATTTGGGGCTGGCCAGCGCGGGACTTGCCGCGAGGCCGGCCAGGAGAACTGCGAGGCCGCCGCTCAAACTGAGCGACCGGCGACGAAGAGGTACTTCGTCATGTCGTACGCACCTTCCGTGGTGTGTACTGGCGGCCGAGCTATCTCGTATCCGAGACCTCTGGCTTTGCGTCCCCGGCTCACGCCGGGTTTGCCCTTTTCAGGTTGGTTTTCGTAAGCCTGGGTTCGGCCGATGCGCGGCTTGCTATAGCCGCCGGCCACAGAGTGGACGTATGTATGAGCCGCCGGCGAGGTCTCCCTCGACGAACCGTCCCAGGTCGGCTGGCATCGGCTGGCCAACTCGCACCATACGGCTAACGATCGCGAGGGATCTGGTCGATGGGCACAAGGGAATGGCGCGCGAACCGAACCTCGAAGAGCAGGACCTACTCGCCGATACGTTCGCGCAGGTGCGCTCGACGCTGTCCCGCCGGGTGCGTCTGACCGAGGCGCTGGTCGGCGTAGGCTTCGCCGCGGCGGTCGCCGCGATCTGGATCCTCCAGCCACCGCACGCGTTCGAGCTGCTACCCGCCGGCGCGTCGCTGTTGGTGCTGGGACTAGCGGCGCGAGTGCGGTTCGACACGCCGTTCGGATTCACGGTCCCCTTGCAACTGGGTTTCGTGCCCCTGCTCTTCGCCATGCCGCTGGCGCTCGTCCCGATCGCGGTGGTCGTCGCGTTGATGGCCGCTGGCCTACCCGACGTGCTCGCCCGACGAACCGCTCCGAGCCGTTTGCTGATGACCGTCGGGAACGCCTGGTTTGCCATTGGTCCGGCCGCGGTGTTCGCGATCGCTCACATACAGCCGGCCAACGCGAGCGCTGGCCTTCTGCTCGTCGCCCTCGGTGCTCAGTTCGCCGTCGACTTCATTGCCTCAGCCGTCCGTGACCTGGCCGAGCGGAGCGCGACGCTGCTCGTCCAGCTGCGCGAAACCTGGGTCTACGTTGTCGATGCGGCACTGTCGGGAATCGCGCTCGTGGTCGCTGAGGACGTGCACACCGCCCCGCTCGCTGCGCTCGCCCCGGTGCCGCTACTCGGACTCCTAGCCGTGTTTGCTCGCGAACGCCGCGAGCGCCTGAAGGGCGTTATCGAGCTCAGCGAGGCCTACCGTGGGACAGCACGGGTCCTCGGTGCCGTTGTCGAAGCCGATGACGGCTACACCGGCGAACACAGCAAGAGCGTCGTTGCCCTCGCACTCGAGCTCGGCGCGGAGTTTCAGCTCAGCAACGAAGAACGGCGCAACCTGGAGTTCGGAGCGCTCCTGCACGACGTCGGCAAGATCGCCATCCCCAAGGCGATCATCAACAAACCCGGCAAGCTCGACCCTCAGGAATGGATCATCATCAAGACTCACACGCTGGAGGGGCAAAGGATGCTCGACCACGTCGGCGGATTCATGCGCGACGTTGGCCTGATCGTCCGCTCCCATCACGAGCGCTGGGACGGGAACGGCTATCCCGACGGGTTGGTCAAGAGGCGATCCCGATCGAAGCGCGCATCATCACCTGCTGCGACTCATGGAACGCGATGCGCACCGATCGTCCCTATCGCAAGGCCCTCTCCTACGAGACCGCCCGCGCTGAACTTGAAGCGAACGCCGGAAAACAGTTCGACCCCGACCTCGTCCGCGCCCTCCTACGCATCGTCGAACCCCCGGCTAAGCCACGCCCAGCGGTGAAGATCGCCGTCGACGTGATCGAGGAGCGGGACCTGGCAGCGCACGCGTTCGCCACGAGCCACTCCCCGCCGGGTTAGCCACACCATCGTCATGTCTCGAGGCTAGAACCTCCGCGTCGCATCGCAACGCGGCTGCCTACCCGCCGCGACCGTCGGCGCTGGGGTCGCCGAGGTTGTCGCCCCAGCGCGGGCGAAACTGGATGCTGATCCGCGCGCCCAGACAGCTGGCGACCTTCGGAATGCTGTGCAGCCAGGTCCGCTGGCAGCTTCCGCCCATCACCAGCAGGTCCCCGTGGCCGACTTGGAGCCGCAGTCCCGGGCCGCCCGCCTTCGGCCGCAGTCCGAACGGCCGGGTGGCGCCGAGCGAGACGATCGCCACCATCGTGTCGCGATGGCTCTCGCGGGCGATGCGGTCCCCATGCCAGGCGACGCTGTCGCTACCGTCGCGGTACAGGCAGAGTCCGGCACTGACGAACGGCTCGCCGAGCTCCTCGGCGTAGTGAGCGCTCAAGGCCGAGCGGGCCTCGTCGAGGACCGGATGGGGCAGCGCTTCGCCCTGCGAGTAGCGGGCCAGGAGACGGGGGACCCGCACGGTGCTGTCATAGATGTGCATCCGCTCCTCGTGCCAGGGCACCGCCCTGGCCAGCTGATCGAACAGCTCGTCGGCTGCGGTGACGAAGCCCCGCCGCAGGTCAACCCAGGCACCGTCGGACAGCGGCCGGCGCTTGACGGAGCCACCGAGCTCAGTGACCCCGAGTTCGCCGACGGAGCCGAACAGCGACGGTTGGACCACGAGTGACACGGAATGAAGAGTCTAGCCTGACTACGAACACACGTTCGTATACGAGGCCCGCCGATCCCGGAAGCGGGCACGCTCGTTCGGACATCGGACCTCCTCCGCCTCCATCCGGCACCGCGATCTCTCCCGCGACCGTCTTGGGCGCGGGCGTGGCGATTCGCACGAGCTGAAATCCCGAGGTCAGGCCAAGGACCTTGAATGAGTGCACCCTGAGCGATAGTGCGGCCGAGGCGGGGTAGACCGCAAGCTGAACTCCGGTGATCCGGTGGGCCTCCCAGCCAGCCGGCAGCTTGACGACCGTACGGCCGAGACCTCCCGTGTACAGGGGGGCCCCGCTCCCCATGTCGCTGCGGTACCACGTTGCGCTTCCCGAGAGGCGGAGGTTCACCGCCACCGTGCTGCCCGAGACCGATGAGGTGTTGAGGCTGACGATGGCGTAATCGCGCGCCGTGCCGGGTTGGGCCGACATGGCGGCGGTCGAACGGTCGAGATACCAGTAGCCAATCTCGTCAGACATGATCTGGTAGGTCCACGGATGGAGGTCCATCACCGCCTCCCGCGGCTGTCCGGGGGCCGGGCCGCTGACAGCTGGCTGCTGGAAGCGGAAGCTGGTGGAGCCGGTCTGGCTCTGGTAGTCGTTTCCCGAGGCGTTGCGCACGATCATGTGCGTTCCGTCGAAGTACCTGCCGTGGAAGGGAACCGAGACCTCCTGGAGCGAGTTCCGGTTGGGGGGAATGACGGTGCGCAGCCGCACCAGTTGTACATCGCGTGCGAGATGGCGCCGGTGGGGCTCACATCAAGACTGACTGTGCCGGTGACGTCGGTCATCCGTCCCCACTCGCCCCACTCGAGGAACGGCACGAAGCTGGTGCCGGCATCCTCGTGGCTCCAGACGGTCTCGTAGGAGAGCGCCGTGGAGCCGCCGCCGAGTGACGCGGTGGTGCCGTACGTGAGCAGCTGCGTGTCGCTGCTGGCCGAGTTCGCTCGGCCGTACACGACCGGGGCGTACTTCTCGAACAGGTACATGGGATTATCCGGCGTGACGACGCGCAGGCGAACGCGGTACAGCGCGACGGCGGGCACGTGGCGTCCGGTGGTGGAGAGCCCGGAGTCCACCCGGACCGACACGCGGTGTTTGCCGATCGTTGAGTGGGCCGGTGAAACCGGCGTAGGTGAAGGGGCTCGAGCCCGCGAAGAGGACGATCGCCTGCCAGGGACCTTTGTCGACCCGGACACTCACGACTGCCGCCTTCTGGGTGTTGGACGCCCACCCGGTCCCGGGGCCGTCCATACTCAGCTGCACGATGCCCTGCCCGCGGCGCCGGTGCGCGGTGGCCCGGGCCCGGTGGGCTGGGCGCTTCACCCTCGCCAGAGCCGTCGCCGATCCGCCGGAAATCCGGTACAAGCCGGTGATGGCCGAGGGCGAGCGCAAGCCTGCGGCCCTCGTCGCCGTCAGGTGGGCGGTGTACGGGCGCGAAGGCGTGAGGAGCGCGGCTCCCCGGACTGGAGCGATCCGCCCACGGGCCGAGGCCACCGTCGACGGGACGGGTGGCGCGTCCTCGCAGCGCGTACCGCCGTGGCACGGCGCCGGGGAGAAGCTGAGCGCGGCCACCCCGACGATCGCGTCATTCGTGGGCGAGGTGAAGCGCACCACGCCGAGCAGGCAGGCTGCCGTGATGCAGCTGTCAGTGCCTACCGCGGTCGAGATCTTGGCCGTCACCACCAGCGTCGTGGTCGCGTTGCCGGCCCGGTCAGCGAAGAAGACAGCGTCCCGGTGGTTCTCGCAGCCGTCCTCGCTGATCTGGAGCGCGGCCGGAGAGCACTCGACCGCCAGCAGTGTCGAACCCGGCACGGCGCCGGTGACGGTGATCGGTGACTTTCTGGCCGGTCTGCAGCCGGCTGGCCGGCGTCACCTTGATGCTCGCGCTGCTCGCGGCTGGTGTCACGGAAGCGGCCTGGGCGGTTTGCGAGGCGGCGACGATGCCGCCGACGAGGATGACTGCGGCCACGATGACAGCGGCGAGGCTCGCGCCCCGGCAACCACCCTCCGCGAGCGGGGCGACCGTCGAGGCCACGAGCGCGCCAGACTTCGTACATCGTGGCCGGCCACGGCCGGAACATAGCAATCGGTCGCGCGGACCCGCCGCCGCCGAGCGAGCGGGGCGTGAGGGCATGCGCGGACACCGTATCCCTGGAATGCTTTCTGGGTGGACTACGTGAGACTGGGCGGTTCGGGTCTGAAGGTGTCCCGGATCGGCCTGGGGATGATGAGCTACGGGGACCCGGCGGCTCAGGCGTGGGCGCTGCGGGGAGGAGGAGGCGGAGCCGATCGTGCGCCGCGCGGTCGAGGCAGGGTGTGACGTTCTTTGACACGGCGGACATGTACTCCGACGGCGCAAGCGAGGTCATCACCGGGCGCCTGCTGACCAGGCTGTTTGCGCGCCGCGAGGACTACGTGCTGGCGACGAAGGTCTTCTACCCGACCGGCCCTGGTGTCAACGACCGGGGACTGTCCCGCAAGCATCTGCTCGCATCGATCGACTCCTCGCTGAAGCGGCTCGGTACCGACTACGTCGACCTGTACCAGGTCCACCGATTCGATCCCGAGACCCCCGTCGAGGAAACGGTGCAGGCCCTCGATGACATCGTGCGAGCGGGGAAGGTCCGCTACGTCGGCGCGTCGGCGATGTACGCGTGGCAGTTCGCCAAGCTGCAGCTGGCGGCGGCCACCGGCGGCTGGACCCGGTTTGTGGCGATGCAGAACCGCTATAACCTCGTCAATCGTGAGGACGAGCGCGAGCTGATCCCGCTGTGCCGCGATCTCGGCGTCGGCGTGATCCCCTTCAGTCCGCTGGCGCGCGGGCTGCTCGCCGGCACAAGGGAACGTACCGGCGAGGCTCGCACCGTCCGTGGCGCAGCCGCAGCAGGCAGCGATCGGCCGGTCGACTTCAACGTCGTCGATGTGGTCCGCGCGATTGCCGAGCGCCGTGGTGTGCCACCGGCCTGCGTGGCGCTTGCGTGGCTGCTCACACAACCTGGAATCACGGCGCCGATCATCGGCGCCACTTCGGAGAGCCACATCCACGACGCCACCGCCGCGCTGACGATCGCGCTGGAAGACGCTGAGGCGTCAGACCTCGAACGTCCGTATGTCCCCCGCCTGCTGAGCGATTACTGATGGCCGAACTGGAATTGACGCTGGTACCGACGATCCACGCCTTCGGCGGTGCGGGCTAGTGTCGGATCTGCGTGCGGCGATCATCGGTTACGGGCTCGCCGGCCGGTTCTTCCATGCGCCGCTGATCGCAGCGACCGAGGGGTTGGCGGTGGCGACGGTGGTGACCTCCGATCCGGCACGCCAGGGGCAGGTCACGCAGGAGCATCCGGACGCTCGCGTGGTGGGGAGCCCGGAGGAGTTGTGGGAGGCCGCGGACTGCGACCTGGTTGTCGTAGCTGCGCCCAACGAGGCACACGCACCGCTGGCGCTGGAGGCGATCGGCCATCAGCTTCCGGTTGTCGTGGACAAGCCGCTCGCGGTGACGGCCGCCGAGGCGGAGGCGGTCGTCCTCCGAGCTGAGCAGGCCGGTGTGTTGCTGACGGTTTTTCAGAACCGGCGCTTCGACTCCGATCACCTCACGCTCGTCCGGCTGCTGGCCAACGGTCGCTTGGGCACGGTGATGCGCTACGAGTCGCGCTTCGAGCGCTGGCGGCCCGGGTCAGACGCGGGCGCATGGCGTGAGTCGCTACCCCCGGAGCGAGGCGGCGGGCAGCTCCTGGATCTCGGCAGCCATCTGGTCGACCAGGCACTCGTCCTGTTCGGCCCGGTGACGCATGTGTATGCCGAGGTCGATGCGCGCCGTGGCGCTCCCAGCGACGATGACGCGTTTGTGGCCCTCCGACACGCAAACGGTGTCATCAGCCACCTTCGTGCATCCGCGACCACGGCGGCCCCGGGGCCGCGGCTCCGCGTCCTCGGCACGGAGGCGGCATTCGTCGTGTCAGACCTGGACACCCAGGAGAGCAGGCTGCGGGAGGGAGCGCGCCCGGACACCGAGCCCGACTGGGGCACGGAGCCAGAGGCGCGCTGGGGCCATCTCGTCACCGGCGAGGAGAGCGTGCCGGTACCCAGCGAACGCGGCGCCTGGCCTCGGTTCTACTCCTCACTTGCCACGGCTCTACGCACGGGCGGACCGCCGCCGGTCAATCCGTTCGACGCCGTCACCACGCTGCGCGTTCTGGAGTGCGCGCGGCGCAGCGCCAGCAACCGGGCCGTGGTCGCGGTAGCCGAATGATCCCCGCGAGCGAAGCGACCATCCTGTCCGAGATCGCTATCAGCTCATTTCCCTGATTCTGCGGCTTGTACCCGGCGCTATGGTGATATGAGGACGTTCGTTGGGTTCTCGCCCTTCCGCCTCGCGCGCGCAATCAGCTCGGAGGACGAGAAAGAAAGCGGCCCATGCCGGCCACCGACACCCCGCTGCACGGCGACGCGCTGCTGGCCGCCGTGACCACGGAGATGGTCGCGTTTCACGAGCGCTATCACCACCGCGCGCCCGTGACTGCCAAAACGCTGCTGCTCGGCGGCGAGCTGCTCGTCTGCGTGCTCGGAGGCGTCTACACCGACGTCGAGAAGACAATGATCGAACTGCAACGCGCCCCGATCGTCCATGAAACCCGCAGCGCGTTCCAAATCGCCATGAAATACAAGTTCGTCGCCGCGGTCGAACGCCTCTCAGGCCGCAAAGTCATGACGTTCATGTCCGACCATCATGTCGGCCCCGACATCGAAATCGAAGTGTTCATGCTCACACCCCTGGTTGCGCCCGAACCTAGCGGTGCTTGATAACGGTTCGCGTATATGGCTGTACGGCATTACCGGACAGAAGAGCTGAACTGAGATGACCGCATCGACGGCGCTGTCGTCGCAGACGGCCGGCTGAACCCGGAGGCTCGTGGATCCTGAACCGTTACAACGTCGACGCGAGCTCGAGCACGACATCGAGCCGTAGTCGGGAACCGTCGAGTAGGACGGAGTCAGCCTCGGTGGCGCCGAGCGCAGCGCCGAGGGCCAGTCGTGTGTGTTCGTGCAGGCTGGATTCGAATGGCTTCATCGTGGCGCCGATTCGCTCGAGCAACGCGGTCGCGAAGCCGAGTGTGAGGGCTGCGTCGTGCATCTGATCGGTGCGGGCCGCGATGGCAGCGAGTGCGATGAGGCACCAGGCTACGTCCTCGTGGTCGCCTAAGCGTGCGGCCCCGGTGACGCTTTCCGAGAGCAGGCTCCGAGCGTCGTCGAGTCTGTTCTGCTCGACCGCCACTGCCCCGAGGTTGTAAACCGAGCGCGCGATGTTTGCGCTGTCGCCGAGCGTTCGCAGGATGCCCAGGCTCTGCTCGAAGTGCGCGCGGGCGCTGTCTAGGTCCCGTTGGGACAGCGCAACGTCTCCGCGGTTGTTCTGAGCGAGTGCCAGGAGACGATCCTCCTGCAGGTCAACGCACTCGCTGATGCACTCCTCGAGCGTCGCCGCAGCCAGGCCGAGCTCACCCTGCGCGTGCAGGATCGCGCCAAGGTTGCTCAGCGCCCGCGCCGCGCCGGCCCGGTCACGGAGCCTTCGATACGTGGTCAGTGAGAGCGCGGCAAACTCATGTGCCGCGAGGTAATCGCCTTGGATGACCGCGAGCGCGGACGCGGCGCGGAGCGCAGTGGCCAAGGAGGCGCCGTCCTCGCCGCCGGCGCGGCCGATCGCGTGTCGAAGGCGCATCAGGCCTTCACCGATGTAGCCGTGGATGTACCAGAACCGGCCGAGTCCAGCAGCCAGGCGAAGCTCCGCTGCTGCAGTGTCCTGATGACTCCCGAGCCAGTCCAGTGCGGCTCTCAGATTGTCATGCTCGAGGTCAAGGCGCTCGAGCCACTGAGTCTGGTCGGCGCCGCCGAGTTGCGGCTCCGCGGCCGCGACGAGGCTCGCAAAGTACTCGGCATGGCGCCGACGTGGCTCGGCATCGCCGCCGAGTTGTTCAGCGGCGTATTCGCGCACGACCTCCAGTAACGCGTAGCGACCTGCCTTCGCGTGGACGATGCTCGCCGAGACCAGCTTCTCGAGCCCCTCGATCGCCCTTTCAGTCCCAGCCACGGCCGAGACCGAGTCCACGGTGAAACCGCCGGCAAAGACCGACAGCTGCCGGAACAGCCGCTTGTCCTCGGGGGCGAGCAGATCAAAGCTCCAGTCGATCGTGGCGCGCAGCGTGCGGTGGCGGGGCGCGACGTCGCGCGCCGCACCTCGGAGCGCCTCCAGACGCGAATCGAGGAGTCTCAGCAGTTCGGCGGGACGCAGAACACGAAGCCACGGGGCAGCCAGCTCGATTGCCAGTGGTAGACCGTCGAGTCGGTCGCAGACCAGCTCCAGCGTCTCCCGGCTTTCGTCGACTAACGCAGCTGGGAATCCTGCCGCGATCGTCCGACGGATCAACAGCTCGGTGGCGCCGGCGCGCGGTAGCGGCGCCACTGTCACAACCTGCTCCGGCGATAGTCGCAGGATCGTCCGGCTGGTCGCCAGAACCCGAAGCCGGGGGGCCGTCGTGAGCAGTTGCGCGAGCGTCCGGACCCCTTCGACCAGATGCTCGAGATTGTCGAGTACCAGCAGCAGCTCAAGGTCTCGAAGATGATCGCCGAGCACCGTGAGCCATGGCAGCCCGCCGGCGGACCGCAGACCGAGCGCATGTCCGATTGATGCAGGCAGCAGGCGCGGGTCCCGGACCGGCGCGAGCTCAACGAGCAATGCGCCGTCAGCGAGTTCCTCGCCGATGAGAGCCGCCGCTTCGATCGCGAGGCGCGTTTTGCCGACGCCGCCGGGGCCCACGAGCGTGACCAATCGCCCCGTCGGCGACAGCACTCGCCGACGTACCTCGGCGATCTCTTGGTCGCGGCCGATTGTGGGGGTCAGGGGAGGGGCGACGCGACTGCGTTCGGCCCAAGAGTCGCTGTTGGGGGTCAGATCAAGCGACTCGTCCTGGCGCAGGATCAGCCGTTCGAGTTCGCGTAGCTCCGAGCCGGGCTCCAGGCCATGCTCCTCGACAAGGAGGTCACGGCCGCCGCGGTAGCAGGCGAGTGCGTCGGCTTGGCGGCCTGCGCGGTAGAGCGCGAGCATCAGCTGACTCCTCAACCGATCCCTGAGGGGATTGGTTGAAACGAGCATCTCGAGCTCGGCGACCACCTCTCGATGCTGCCCCAGCTCGAGCTCGACCGCGAGGCGCTCCTCGACGCACTGGAGGCGCAGCTCGTCCAGTCGGGCCGCCGCGTTTCGAGCAAACGGCTCAGCACCGAGGTCGCCAAGAGCGGGCCCTCGCCACAGTGCGATCGCACGGCCCAGCAGCGAGCGCGCCAACCGCGGGTTCGCCGCCGCGCGGGCTCGACGCCCCTCCGCGAACAGCGCCTCGAACCGCTCCGCGTCCAGCTCGCCCTCCTCGACGATCAGAACATACCCAGGGCGGCGTGTGACGAGACGACCGGGCGGCAGGCGACGGCGAACGTTGGAGACGTAGAGCCGCAGGATGCTGGCCGCGGAGCTCGGCGGATCGCCATCCCAGAGCGCCTCAATCAACGACTCCGACGACACCACCTCTCCCGCTCGGCACAACATGGCCGCGAGCAGCACCCTCTGCCGGCGCGCAGTCAGAAAGACGGGCGTTTCAGCGATCACGAGCTCGAGCGGGCCCAGCACACGAAACTCCATCGGCGCCCCCCTCTTGCAGTGACTATGCGGATTCTATGCAGCCTGCCGCTACGGTGCCCAGGGTTGATGAGGAGCTGGATTGGCTGGCTGATTGAGGCGTGGCGACAACGCTCGCGGTCTGCGATGAGGAGGCGACTGTGAAACAAACGAATCTGCTCGTTGGAACGCGCGTCGGGGTCCTGGCCATCCTGTTGGTACCCGTTCTCGCCACGCCGGGGCGGGCTGCGGTGGTGCCGCTGGGCTCGATCGCGTCCTCGGTCTCGCCGGCGCGGATCGTCGTGGATGCGGCGGGTCAGGGGTACACGTCATGGGCTGACGGTGGCTCAGCTGCAGCGCTTGACTATTGCCGTCTGCCGCAGGGGACGAGGAGCTGCGACTCCCGCAAGTCGTTCCGCTACCCGGCGGGTGCAGGTCTTGACACCGATTCCGGAAACACTCCGGTGTTCACCAGCGACGGCCAGCTGGCGCTGCTGGACAGCCGCTGCTGTCTGACGTCCAATCAGAAGTTCCTGCTGCTGTCCGCTGACGGCGGCCAGACGTTCACGGCGCCGACAAAGATCGTGTCGGACGAGGCGAGTGGCATGAACGGGAACGTGCTTGACCTTCCGCCAAACGCGCTATTCGCCGGCAGTCCCGAGCAGCTGTTGTCAAGCGATACGGGGCCGGTGACGGACGGCGGCTCGATCCAGGCGACCGGACTGACGGCGCCCACCACCGACCCGGGATGGTTCACCCCCACGGCTGCCTCCGGGTCGCTCAGTGAGAGCATCGGTCTTCAGGGGTCGACCCTGGTCGCGGTCGATACCAAGCCGACCTCGCCGTCATATTCGGTGTCCTGGGTGCGCTACCTTGGCGCGGGGGACCCGAACGCGGCGTCGAGCTGGTCCTCGCCGCAGAAGCTCTCGCCGGCGCCGTCGCTGGACAGCAACGCCCAGCTCGCCGGCGGGCCGGCCGGGATCTTTGTCGTACGCAGCATCGCCTTGCCGGGGGATAACGAGCGGCTCGTGGTGCAGAAGTTCACCGGCTCAGGGTGGACGGGCCCGGTCGCGATCGGCAAAGACGTGGACGGCGAGCGCTTCGCGATCGACCAGACGCCCGCTGGGATCGTCTACGTGATCTGGACGAACTCCAGCCCCGGGGCGCTGCAGTACGCGATCGCGACGAGCACCGGCGCGACCCGATTCGGCGCCACCCACACCTTGCCGACGCGCGGCGATGTCGAGTTTCCCCAGATCGCCGTTGACGCTCAGGGCGCCGGGTGGGCGACGTGGACCAGTGCCGGGTCGCCCGATCGCGCGTTCGCGCTGCCGATCATCCCGCCGCCGCGGATCACGACCCTTCGCCTGTCAGACAGGGGGATCATGTCGCTCCAAACCCCCCGGGCGTGCCTGGCGCCGGGGTCCAGCTTCGCGGTGGCGCTTGGGCTCAAGCGGTCAAAGCGGAAGGCCGCCAAGTACCTGGCGATCTCCCGGGTCGTGTTTTCGGTGACCGGCTCGCCGGTGAAAGCGGTGACGCACCCTCCCTATCGGGCGACGCTTACCCTCCGCGCCTCTACGAAGCCCGGATCCACGGTAACCGTAGGCGCGAAGGCGACACTCAAGTCCCTACACGGACATCGGCGGACGAAATCGATCCGGGCCAAGGTGGCGGTGTGCTCCTGACGACCCGTCGGTCGACTCCCCCGGTCAGATGCATCGGTGGCCCCGACAGGCTCGTCGTGCCCGGAAGGCAACGCCTCAGCTGACTCGTGTCCACCGAGTCTGCCGCTGGTAGTCGTCGCGCTGGCGTGTCTGGCGTTGGCGCTGGTCTGTCTGGGCAACAACCGTGACCGCCAAATCCCGCCTCGCCGGGCGGACGCAAGATCTTCCTCGGCCAACAAGAAAAGCCCCGATGAGGGGGCTTTCCCTATGCGCCCGAGAAGACTCGAACTTCCACGGACCATTCGGTCCACAAGGCCCTCAACCTTGCGCGTCTACCAATTCCGCCACAGGCGCGTGGGCGGGCAGTATAGCCTCGGCTTCGCCACCGGCCGGAACCCGGGTATCAGGCGAGCGCTCACGGAACGGGGGATTTGCAGGAGGGATGCCGGCGGTTGAGTCCGTCCGCGAACCGCGCTAGATTCACGAACACATGTTCGATGTAGGCCCCATCGGCCGACCCGATCAAGGAGTTCACGCATGGATCTGACCAAGCGGCAGCAGGAGATCTTCGACTTCATCAAGCGCTACTCGGCCAAGTACGGCTATCCGCCCACCGTGCGCGATATCGGCAAGGCCGTGGGGCTGGCCTCTTCGTCGACCGTGCACGCGCATCTGGCCAATCTCGAGCGCATCGGAATGCTGAGGCGCGACCCGACCAAGCCGCGTGCGATCGAGCTGCTCGACCGGGCTGCTGCGGGCGTGCGCGGGTTCGTGAAGCCAGGACTGCCGCTCGTCGGTCAGGTGGCGGCGGGACAGCCGGTGCTCGCGGAGGAGAACATCGAGGAGTACATCCAGACGCCGTCGTTCGCGGGCGGCGAGGACGGCGAGTATCTGTTGCGCGTTCGCGGCGAATCGATGAAGGATGTGGGCATCCTTGAGGGAGACCTCGTGGTTGTCCGGCCGCAGGAGACGGCGACAGACGGCGAGATCGTCGTGGCCTTGGTGGGGGAGGAGGCGACGGTGAAGCGCTTCTTCCAGGAGTCCGACCATGTGCGCCTTCAGCCCGAGAACGCGTCCATGGAGCCGATCCGAAGCCGCGATGTCCGGGTGCTCGGCCGAGTGGTGGGCTTGATGAGGAATATCTCGTGAGCACGCTGGCGCCGGCAAGACCTGGCGATCGCGGGTGCGAGAGCACGAGCGCGGCGCCGTCACTCTTCAGCAACTTGGGCGGCGAGCCCACCCTGGATGAGATCATCACCGGGGTGTGGGAGGGGCTCGCCGCCCACCGTGCCATGGCCTGCCCGGTGTGCGGGGGGGAGATGGGACCTCAGGTACGGGGCTCATGCCCGACCGATCGGCGGCCGCTGTCAAACCTGCGACTCGACCCTGGGCTGAGACTGGGCGGCATTTCCCTCGCGGGGCGCCATCACGGCGCTATCCTGGGCTCCCGCAGGCTGAGCAGTCGCGGAGGTTCGCCTTCGAGGAAAGTCCGGACATCACAGGGTAGGGCGGTCGGTAACACCGACCCGGGGAAACCCGCGGGAAAGTGCCACAGAAAAGACACCGCCTAAGCCTGGAGCCGCTGCAGAGCTCCAGGCCGGTAAGGGTGAAATGGTGCGGTAAGAGCGCACCGGCGTCGCGGTGACGCGGCGGCCAGGTAAACCCCGCCCGATGCTAGGCCAAGCAGGACCGTTTGTAGGTGACCCGCCAAGGTCCGGGTAGGCCGCACAGATGGATGATTGCTCTCGACAAGATCCGGCTTATAGGCCTGCTAAGGAGAAGCCCCGCCCCGGCGGGGCTTCTCTACTAATAAACCCAGGCAGGTCTTCCCCGGGCGGGTCTTCTCTGGCTAAACCCAGCCGCGGTTCAGGGCTCAGACGCTGCCGACGCCGGGCCGCTGCACTCGGGGCCAGTGCCGGTCCATCCGCGGCCAGCTTGTCTCGGTCAGCGAAGAACTCGCCTCCCTCGATGCTGATGTGTGGAACCACCCGGTCAAGCCACCGGGGCATGTACCAGTTGATGCGACCCATCATCAGCATCAGGGCCGGCACCAGCAGACAGCGCACCACCGTCGCGTCCAGGATCACCGCGACGGCCAAGCCGATCCCGAACTGCTTGATAGTCGGATCCCCGTTGAGCACGAAGCTCCCGAACACGAACACCATGATCAGCGCCGCGGCGGTGATGACGCGCGCGCTGGTGACCAGGCCTGAGATGACCGAACTGCGGTTGTCCTCCCCGGCGTGGACGTGCTCCTCGATCTGACTGACGAGAAACACTTCGTAATCCATCGAGAGTCCGAACAGGATCGCGAACATGAACAGGGGCACGTAGGAGACGATTGGTACGGGTCCGCCGAGACCGATCAGCCCGCTCAGCCAGCCGTATTGGAACACCGCGGTGAGCACCCCGTACGAGGCCCCGATCGAGAGCAGGTTCATGACCGCGGCCTGGAGCGGTATCACCACCGTCCGGAAGGCGAGGATGAGCAGCGCGAAGCTGAGCACTATCACCACCAGGATCTGGAGCGGGAGCTTGTCCGAGATCTTGGACGCCAGGTCGACGTAGCCGGCGGTGCTACCGCCCACGTCGGCGCGCATGTCAGTGCCGTGGTCCGCCTTCGGAATCACGGTTGAGCGCAGGTGGTTGACCAGGTCAGACGTCGCTGATTCCGCTGGGCCGGCCTTGGAGATGGCGTTGAAGTAGGCCGTCTTACCCGTCTTGGCCAGCTGGACCGGCGTCACGGCGGCAACGCCGGAAGTACCGGTGATGTCTTTCTGGAGGGTGGCGAGCCGCGGGTCCTGGGCGCTGGTCGCGGGGGATCCCAGCGAGGCGGCGATGAGCAGCGGTCCGTTGACCCCGGGCCCGAAGCTCTTGGTGATCAGGTCGTAGGCCCGGCGCGCCGTGGTGGATGTGGACAGCGCGGCCACGTCCTGCTGACCGAAGTTGAGCGAGAACAGCGGAATGGTCAGAGGAATCAGAATGACCAGCGCAGCCAGACCGGCGACCACAGGCTGCTTGGCGATGTCAGCCGCCCACCGGGCCCACAGTCCCTGTTTGGCGTGGTCCTCCGGATGGAGCTTGCGAACTCGGAGGGAGTTGATCCGAGGGCCGACTAGGCCCAGGACGGCGGGCAGCAGAGTCAGGGCGGCGAGCACTGCGATGAGAACCGAGATCGCGGCCATCAAACCCATCGTCGTGACGAGTGGGATGCCGGCCACTGCGAGTGAAACCAGCGCGATCGTGACCGTGCAACCGGCAAAGAACACGGCTCCGCCCGAGGTCGCCGTCGCCCGGGCGATTGACTCGTGCACCTCAAGGCCGTCCTCCAGCCCCCGGAAGTGCCGGGTCACGATGAACAACGCGTAGTCGATCCCCACGCCGAGGCCGATCATCGTGGCCAGCGTTGGCGCCACCGACGGCACCGTCGCCACGTGTCCGAGCATGCGGATCACGGCCAGCGTCGAGAGCAACGCGAAGATCGCCGTCAGGATCGGAAGCAGCATGGAGATGACCGTCCCGAAGGTGAACGTCAGGATCACCATCGCGGCGATGATCCCGATCAGCTCGCTGGATTCAGTTGACGGCTTGGAGACCTTCTGGCCGAGCTGTCCGCCCGTCTCCACCTCGAGACCGGCGGCGCGAGCCGGGTCAGCGCCGTCGATGATCCGTTGCGCATCGCTCACCGACAGCTGACCCGGGCTCACCTTGAGGGTCACTGACAGGTAGCCCGTCTGCTGGCTCTTGCTCAGCGCCCCGGCGCCCTGCGGGGTCAGCGGGTTGATCACCCCAGCGACATTCGGCTCTTTGGCCACGCCCGCAGCCGCCTGATTGACAGCGGTGGCGTAACGGGAATCGGTGAGCTTGCCGCTCGGGGCGTGGATGACAATCGGGCTCGTGCCGTTGGCCTGCTGCGGGAAGGACCTGGCCAGGACGTCGGTGGCTCGCTGGCTGTCGGTTCCCGGCAGCGACAGGTTGTCGTTGGTGTTGTCACCCAGTCCGTGTGAGACGGCGACCAGTGCCACGGTGACCACGAGCCATACCGCCAGCACGATGACCCGGCGCGCCACGCAAAAGCGCGCCAACCGATACAGGATTCCGGTCATCTCCCCTTCCCCCAATCGCTCTGCCACCGTGGACGGTCGGGTGATCGTGGCGATCAACGGCACCGCTGTCAAGAAACCGGAGGCGCAGGCGCCTGAGCGCCGCCGTCTGAGATGGGAGCTCGGCGGGTCGCTACTTCGTTGGTGGCGCGCCTGCCACCCGCTCGAGCGCCGCACCGTCCAGGCGATGGAGCTCCCAGGTGGACAGCCGCTCCGCGCCCAGTCCGGCGTAGAAGTCGAGCGCGGGCGTGTTCCAATCCAGCGCGTTCCACTCCAGCCTCGTGCAGCCCCGCTCCACTGTGAGCCGAGCCAGGTGCGAGAGGAGCACGCCGCCCACACCCGTGCGGCGATGCTCGGGCGGCACGTAGAGGTCCTCGAGCCAGATCCCCGGCCGGCACTCCCAGGTGGAGAACGTGCCGTGAAAGACCGCGAACCCCACCGTTTCGCCTTCGATTTCAGCGATCAGAGCCTCGGCCGACGGCTCGGCTCCGAACAGTGCCTGGGCCAGCAGCTCCGGGGTTCCGTCCACCTGCTCCGGAGCGCGCTCGTACTCGGCCAGCTGAACGATGAACGAGTAGATCTGCGCGACGTCGGACGGCACCGCCGCCCTGACTTCGATCTCGCTGCTCAATCTGAGTCAGGCGGTTGGATCTCGCGCTTGAGGATCTTGCCCGTCGGTCCCTTGGGCAGGTCCTCGACGAACCAGATCTGGCGCGGATACTTGTACGCCGCCACCTGTTCCTTGACGAAGTCGCGCAGCTCCTCGGGGCTGGCCTCGGCCCCGTCCTTGAGCGCCACGGCCGCCGCGACCTCCTCGCCATACTCGTCGTGGGGCACGCCCAGGACCGCTGCCTCGCGGACCGCGGGGTGCTCGTAGAGCACCTCCTCGATCTCTCGCGGATACACGTTGTAGCCGCCGCGGATGATCATGTCCTTCTTGCGGTCGACGATGAAGAAATAGCCGTCCTCATCGATGTTGCCCAGGTCGCCACTGTGGAGCCAGCCGTCGCGGATCGTCTCCTCGGTGGCGTCGGGGCGGTTCCAGTAGCCCTTCATGATGTTGTGGCCCCGGATCACGATCTCGCCGACGTCTCCCTGCGCCACCTCGGCGCCCTCGTCATCGACGACCTTCATTTCGACGCCCTTGATCGGTGTCCCGATCGAGCCCGGCTTGCGCTCGCGGTCGGGGTGATTGAAGGAGGCCACCGGCGAGCTCTCCGACAGGCCGTAGCCCTCGAGCACCTTGCACCCGAACGCCTCCTCGAAGCCACGCATCAGCTCGACCGGCATCGCCGAGCCCCCGGAGGCGCACACTTCGAGAGACGAGGTGTCGTACTCCTCCCGGCCGGGGTGGTGGAGCATCGCCCCGTACATCGTCGGGACCCCCTGGAACACGTTCACCCGGTCACGCTGAATGATCTCGAGCGCCGACCCCGGATCAAACCGGGGTATCAGGGTCAGCAGGCCGCCGCCTCCGATCGTTGCGTTGAGCCCGCAGGTCTGGCCGAACGAGTGAAACAAGGGCAGAGCTCCGAGCGTCACCGCGTCGGAGCCGAGTCCGAACAGCCCTCGCGCCGCCTCGGCGTTCCGACGCAGATTCTCGTGGGTCAGCTCGGCACCCTTGGGCTGGCCGGTGGTCCCTGACGTGTAGAGGATCACCGCGGTTTCCTCGCCGTCAGCGGTGGCCACCTCGGTGATCGGCTCGGCGGCGCCGACCTGATTCTCAAATTCGCCTGGCTTGACCACAATGCACTGGGCGCCGGCCTGGGCTGCGCCCGCCTCAGCATCCTCGGCGAACCCCTCCCAGGCGAACAGGAGCTTGGCGCCCGAGTCCTTCAGATAGAACGCCACCTCGCGCTTCTTCAGCAGCACGTTCATGGGGACGACCACGCCGCCCGCGCGCAGGATCCCGTAGTAACAGACGGGGAAGTAGGGAACGTTCGGGAGCATGATCCCGACCCTGTCCCCGGCGATGAACCCGTGATCGCGGAGCAGACCGACGATGTGCGCGCTGGCGCCATCGAGCATCCGGTAGCTGAGCTCAGCGTCATCGAGCTTGATCGCGACCTTGTCCGCGGGCTCGCGCTGAGCCGAATCCGTCAGGAGCTGGGCCAGATTCATGCCGGCCGGGCAGCGGTTGGCAGCCGGATCAGCTCCCGGTGAAGTTCGCCGGGCGCTTCTGCATGAAGGCCAGGACCCCCTCGAGGAAGTCCTGGGATGAGGCCCGTCCCTGCTGGACGACGGCCTCGAGATCGAGCAGCTCTTCGAACCCGGCGTAGGCCCGGTCGTTGATCGTGCGCTTGATCGCCGCGTAGGAGCCGGGCGGACCGGCGGCCAGACGCGCCGCGAGCTCGCCGACCCGGGCCTCGAGCTGATCATCGTCGGTCACCTCGTTGAGGAGGTTCCAGCTCAACGCCTGTTCGGCCGCGATCCGATCTCCCAGGTAGGCGATCTCGAACGCGCGTGAGTGGCCCACGCGCGCCACCAGGCTCTGGGACGCGCCGCCGTCGAGGCCGAGGCCGATGTTCACGAAGGCGAGCAGGAAATATGCCGAGCGCGCAGCCACGACCAGATCGGCAGCCAGCGCCAGTGAGCAGCCGATTCCCACGGCGGGCCCGTTGACGGCGGCGATGACGGGCTTGGGGATCGTTCGTACGCGCAGGATCAGAGGGTTGTAGATCTCGCGCAGCGGGGTCAGCACATCGGGGCGGCCGTCATCGCCCAGCTCGCCCGGCTCCTTGAGGTCGGCGCCCGAGGAGAACGCCCGGCCGGCGCCGGTGATCACGATCGAGCGGATCTCGGAATCGGCGGCTGCCTCATCGAACGCCTCGATCATGTCTCGGCCGAACTGCCGCGTCCACGCGTTGAGTGCGGCGGGGCGGTTCATCACGATCCACGCGACTCCGTCCGTCCGCTTCAGCTCCACCGTTTCCAGGTTCACCGTGCTCATTGCTGGCGGGGGGACAATAGCGCGGGCGGCGCCCCGGACCGCGTTTCCGCAAAGATGTGACCACGGTATGGACCTGCTGCCGAAGACGATCACGCGTCCGGTCGGCCGCCTTGGCGCGGCGGCTCAGAACGCACTCGAAGTGGCGCGCTTCGGGGGCCTGGCCACCGACGAGGAGCCCTCGCCGTACGAAATCGCGGCCGAGCACCGGGTCTACCGCCTGCGCCATTACCACTCCCAGGAGGCCTCCGGCCCGCCCGTGCTGCTGGTCCCGCCGATGATGCTGGCCGCCGAGGTCTACGACGTTTCGCCGTCCACGAGCGCGGTGTCGATCCTTCATGAGCACGGAGCAGACCCCTGGGTCGTCGATTTTGGGGCGCCCGAGCGTGAGGAGGGGGGACTCGAGCGGACTCTGGCCGACCACGTGGTGGCCATCTCGGACGCGGTCGACCGCGTCCACAGGATCACCGGACGAGATGTCCACCTGGGCGGTTACTCCCAGGGCGGGATGTTCTGTTACCAGACTGCCGCCTATCGCCGCAACGAGGGCCTCGGCTCGCTGGTCACGTTCGGCAGCCCGGTCGACACCCATCTGGGAATGCCGTTCGGGATCCCCGAGCAACTCGTCACGGGCGCCGCCGTCGCTCTCGCCGAGCGCGTGTTCCGGGATTGGGCGCTCCCGGCCTGGGCCAGCCGCACGGGTTTCAGCCTGCTTGACCCGGTCAAGTCCGCGCGCAGCCGGATCGAGTTCATCCTGCAGTTACACGACCGTGAAGCGCTCCTGCCGCGCGAGGGCCAACGGCGTTTCCTTGAGGCCGACGGCTGGGTGGCCTGGCCGGGGCCGGCAATGGCTGACTTCCTGAACCAGTTCGTTGCCCACAACCGGCTGCTCGAGGGTGGTTTCGTGGTCGAGGATCGGTTGCTGACGCTGGCCGACATCGAGTGCCCGATCCTCTCGGTGGTCGGGACCGTCGACGAGATCGCCCCCGCACCCGGCGTTCGTGCTATACGGCTGGCGGCGCCACGGGCCGACGTGTATGAGCTGGCGCTGAAGGCGGGTCACTTCGGCTTGGTCGTCGGGTCGACGTCGAATGCCGTCACCTGGCCGACGGTCGCCGCCTGGGCACGCTGGCGCGACGGCGAGGGCGAGCGTCCCGAGCCGATCACGGAGGTACCCGACGACCCCTCGGCCCAGCTTGAGCCGCAGGTCCGCAACCGGATCGACTATGGACTCGAACTGGCCGGTGCCGTGGGCACGGGCGCCGCTCGCTCCCTGGTCGGGACGGCGCGACGGACCGTTCGCGGCATGCGTGAGCTGACGCGCGAGGCGGCGGGCCAGCTCCCCAGGCTGGCGCGCCTCGAACAGGTCCAACCCAGCACCCGCATCTCCCTCGGCCTGCTCGTCCACGAGCGGCTGCGGCGGGGGCCGGATGACCTGTTCTTCCTGTTCGAGGACCGCGCCTACAGCGCGCGCCAGGTCAACGATCGGATCGACAACGTGGTCCGCGGCCTGATCTCGATCGGAGTCCGTCAGGGGGAGCACGTCGGAGTGCTGATGGGACCGCGGCCGAGCGCGCTCGCTCTCGCGGTGGCGCTCAATCGGCTCGGTGCGGTGGCTGTCCTGCTGCGGCCCGATGGCGAGACCGAGCGAGAGCTCGCTCTGGGCCAGGCGCAGCGGATCATCGCCGATCCAGAGCGGGCGGCTCTGGCCGCCGGATTGGGCGAGGTGCACACGTTCGTGCTCGGGGGCGGGGGGGCTCCGCGCGACCTGGGCGTGCCCCTGATCGCCGACATGGAGCAGATCGATCCGGACCAGGTGGAGCTACCCAAGTGGTACCGGGCCAATCCCGGACGGGCCAGTGACCTCGCCTTCATCCTCTTCACCGGCCAGGGGGGCAACACCCGCATGAGCCGGATCACCAACGGACGGTGGGCCACATCAGCGTTCGGGACCGCCTCCTCGGCGGCGCTGTCCGGCAATGACACGGTCTACAGCGTGACCCCGCTCTACCACCCGTCGGGACTGATGATGAGCGTCGGCGGAGCGATCGCCGGCGGGGCCCGCCTGGCCATGGCGACGACCTTCGATCCGGCCACGTTCTGGGAGGAGGTTCGGCGCTACGGGGTCACGGTGGCCTCGTACACCTGGACGCTTCTCCATGAGCTCGTGCAGGCACCCGCGCAGTCCGGCGAGCGCCACCACCCCGTGCGCCTGTTCATCGGGTCGGGAATGCCGAGCGGGTTGTGGCGCCGGGTCGAGCGGCGGTTCGCGCCGGCGCGGGTGCTCGAGTTCTATGCCTCGGCCGAAACGGGCGCCATCCTGGTCAATCTCAGGGACGCCAAGCCAGGCGCGATGGGGCGCCGGCTCCCCGGCAGCCCCGAGGTTCGCATCGCCGCCTACGACATCGACCGCGGACAGCTCATGCTGGGTCAGAACGGCTTCGTGCAGGAGTGCGCCACCGACGAGGTCGGCATGCTGTTGGCGCGCTCCCGTGCCCGTGACGGCACATCCACGATCGCGCTGCGCGGGGTATTCGCGCGCGAGGACACCTGGCTGGCCACCGGCGATCTGTTCCGCCGCGACGCCGACGGGGACTACTGGCGCCTGGATAGCGTGCGGGAGCTGATTCACGGAGCGTCCGGGCCGGTGTTCACGGCTCCGATCCGCGACGCGCTGGGAGATCTGCCCGCGGTCGACCTGGCCGCTGCGTACGGCGTGCCGGGCCCGGGTGGCCACGAGGTGGCCGTGGCGGCCGTGACGGTGAGACCGGAGCAAGATCTCGAGACCTCCGATATCACCGCCGCCCTCCGCGTCCTGCCCCGCGCGCAGCGCCCCACCGTGGTCCGGGTGGTGACCGAGATCCCGGTCACCACTTGGTACCGGCCGATCACCGACTCGTTGCGCGCGCAGGGCATACCGGAGGCGCGGGATGCCCTGCCGGTCTGGTACCGCGGTCCCCGGGCCGATACCTACAAGCGTCTGACGAGCGTCGAGCACCGCCGGCTCTCAGGCCAAACGCCCGAGCCGGCCTCGCGGCACTAGGCGGGGAGAGTCTCGCCGGAGTAGAGCTTCAGGATGCGGACCGAGCCGGCCGGCGCGGCATTGATGCACAACTGGCACAGGACGCATTCGTCAAGGTTGTCCTCGACGATTTCAAGCCCGTCCTGACCGGCTTTGAAGATGTCGACCGGGCACACTTCGGCCAGCTTCTTGGCCAACTCGGGATCGGTCGCGACGGCGGGGTCGACCTCGACGTCGATGAATGTCCCGGCCATCAGGCCGCCACCCCCAGCTTTTCCTTGATCAGCCCCGGGATGTCCTCGATCCGCTCGGCCACCGTGATTCCGGCCGTGGCCAGGCGGGCGATCTTCTCGGTCGCGGTGTCCTCCTTGCCCTCCACGATCGTTCCGGCGTGGCCGAAGCTCATCCCCGGCATCTCGTCCATGAAGCGCCCGGCCATGAAGGCGACGATCGGCAGGCGGGAGTCATTGTCGGTCACCCAGCGCGCCAGCTCGGCTTCCATCCGGCCGCCGGGCTCGGTGTAGATCACGATCGCCTGAGTATCGTCATCGGCCTCGAACAGTGGCATTAGCTCGGCGTAGCTTGAGCCGATGATCGCGTCACCGCCGATCGAGACGGCAGTTGACACGCCCAGGCCCGCCGCGCTCAGCGTCGATGACATCTCGGTGGTCATCCCGCCCGAGCGCGAGACCACACCCACGTGCCCACGGCGGTAGGACTTCGCCGCGTCCTTAGCTGGGCCGCCGATGCCGCCCATCTTGACCACGTCGGGGACGATGATGCCGAGGCAGTTCGGTCCGATGATCCGAGCCCCGCGCTGGTTGGCCACCTCGACCATCTCGGCGACGTCGCGTCGTGGGATCCGCTCGGTGACGATTACCACCAGCTTTACGTCGTTCTCGAGTGCCTCGAGCACCGCATCCTTGGTGAACGCGGGCGGGACGGTGACGACGGAGCCGTCGATCGGGCCGCCGTGATGGTCGACTGCCTGCGCGACGGTGTCGAACACGGGCACGCCGTGGACATCGCGTCCGAGCCGTCCGGGGGTGACACCGCCGACGATCTTGGCTCCCGCGCCGTAGTCCAGGCACTCCCGAGTCAGGTTGACGGCCTCGCGGCCGGTGATGCCCTGGACGATGAAGGTGGTATTGGCGTCGATGAGGATCGACATCAGGCCGCCGTCCCCTGAATCCGCTCCACGGCGCGGCGCGCCGCCTCGTTGAGGGACACGGAGCGGTCGGCGTAGGAAACGCCGTAGTGCTCGAGGATCTTGAAACCCTCCTCCTCCCAGGCGCCGGGAATCCGGAAGATGGTGATCTTCTCGGCTGGATCGAGTCCGAGCTCGAGGCAGGCCTTGATGACGCCGCGGGCGACGATGTCGACCCGGGTGTTCGAGACGATCGACATCATCACCGCGATCTTGTCCACGCCGGGCTTCTGGAGCACGAGCTTGGCCAGTCCGCAGGCCTTGCTGACTGATGGGTTCCCACCGATCTCGCAGTAGTTGGCCGGGTCACCGCCGTGGGCCCGGACGGCGTCGAACAGGGTCAGGGAGCCACCGCCGGCGCCGATCACGAGTCCCAGGTTGCCGTCAAATTCGGTCACATTGCCCGCCACGCCGCGATGGTCCTGCGCGTCGACGGCCTCGCCGGCGAGCTCGAATGGCGTGGCCTCGCGTGCCTGGCGCGTCTCTTCGTTCCCGACTCCGAGCTCCTCGAGCAGCGCCTTCTGCCGCGGCCGGGCCTCGTTCTCCATGTCCATGTGGGCGTCGAGGGCGACGATGGAGCCGTCCTCGAGCTCGCCCAGGGGGTTGATCTCCGCCAGCGTCATGTCGTAGGTCAAGAACAGCCTGGCCAGTCGGGCCAGGATCGGGGTCAGACGGTTGAGCGCCGAGCCACTGATGCCCAGGGAGGCGATCACCTGCTTGGCCTGCCAGTCCGAGAAGGGCGTCCGGGTCGAGAAATGACCCCGGGCCACGTGATCGGGGTGCTCCTCGGCCACCTCCTCGATGTCGATGCCGCCCATGTCGGAGAACAGCATCACCGGCTGCTTGCGGATCCCGTCCCAGACCACGCCCGCGTAGTACTCGTGCTTGACCGCGGCCTTGGAGTCGACGAGCACCCCGCGTGGCATGTGGCCGTTGATTTCGAGTCCGAGTACGTGCTCGGCGTGGGTGGCCGCTTCGTCTGGCGTATCGGCGAACTGCACGCCGCCGGCCTTCATCCGGCCGCCGGTCAGGACCTGGGACTTGATGACCACCGGCCCGTCGATGTCAGTGGCGATCTCCCGGGCCTGCTCGGCGGTGGTGGCGAACCCGTGCTTGGTCACCGGGATGCCGGCCTTGGCCACGATGGCGCGCGATTCGTACTCGAAGAAACGCATGAGCGGCGGGGGAGCCTAGCGAGCCGCGCGCGTTTGGGCCTCGTACGTCGGTGTTGCGGGGTGCCACACGAGCCCCGGCAGCCCTCAATCTCTAGCAAACCAAGTGCATAAACTAAATACGTCGAGTTAGTTCGCTACGGTGTAACATCCGCAATCCCAATCAAAAAACTCGGAATTGAAATTTGAGAGGAATTGAATGACCAGACGAACTGACTTGAGGCGATCGTGGCGGCTGGCCGCGCTCGGTACCGCCGCTGTGGCGGGGCTGGCGCTGGCTGGATGCGGCGGCTCCTCTGACGCATCCACCAACACGAGCGGCGCAGCGTCGTCGTCCGGTGGCGGCGCCACAACCCAGCTCGCGCTGGTCGCGTACTCCACCCCGAAGAAGGCCTACGACGCGCTCACCGCGGCGTTCGCACAGACCCCGGCCGGCAAGGGCGTCGGCTTTGGCGAGTCCTTCGGTGCCTCCGGCTCCCAGAGCCGAGCAGTCGATTCGGGCCAGCCGGCCGACGTCGTGGCCTTCTCGACCACGCCCGACATGACGCGCCTGGTCAAGGACAAGCTCGTCTCCAGCGACTGGGATGCCAACCCCGAGAAGGGTATGTCCAGCGACTCGGTGGTCGTATTCGTGGTGCGCAAGGGAAACCCGAAGCACATCACCGGCTGGGATGACCTGGTCAAGCCCGGCGTTGACGTGATCACGCCGAACCCGTCGACCTCCGGAAGCGCGCGCTGGAACATCCTGGCCGGCTACGGGGCCGAGCTCAAGGAGGGCAAGACCCCCGCCCAGGCTCTGGCCTACATCAAGACGCTGCTGACCAAGAACGTCAGCGTCCAGGATTCGAGCGCCAGCTCGGCTCTGCAGACGTTCACCAGCGGCAAGGGCGATGTCCTGCTCGATTACGAGTCCGACGCGATCGCGGCCGAGAAGGCAGGCGATGCGATCCAGTACGTGATTCCCAAGCAGACGATCCTGATTCAGACGCCGATCGCGGTCACGGCCAAGAGCTCGCATCAGACTCAGGCCAAGGCGTTCCTCGCTTATCAGTGGTCGACCGCGGGCCAGACGGTCTGGGCACAGCAGGGCTACCGGCCGGTGGTGGCATCGGTGGCCAAGCAGTTCGCGAGCAAGTTCCCGACGCCTCCGGGCCTGTTCACGATTGATTTCCTGGGCGGCTGGACGAAGGCCAAGAGCGAGTTCTTCGATCCCTCCACTGGGTCGATCACCAAGATCGAGCAGGCGGCGGGCGTGCCGACGGCCTCGAGCTAAGCGGCGAGGACTGCACCGGGCATGAGCTCGACGACCGCATACTCCGCCCCGGCGGCCAAGCCCACCCCCCGGTGGCGCCTGAAGGACAGGCGCCGAGGGGGGCTCGGGCTGGGCGTGGCCACGCTCTACATGAGCGTGATCGTTCTCATCCCGCTGGCCGCGGTGGTGCTCAAGGCCTTCGCCCAGAGCCCGAGCGCCCTCTGGGCGTCGGTGAGCAATTCGCTCGCCGTCCGGGCGCTCGGGGTCACCCTCGGCGTGTCCGTGGTCGTCGCGCTGGTCGGCGCCGTGATGGGGACGATCGTCGCCTGGGTCCTGGTCCGGGATGACTTCCCGGGCAAGCGGATCATCAACGCGCTGATCGATCTGCCGTTCGCTCTGCCCACGATCGTCGCGGGCCTGACGCTGCTGGCGCTGTATGGGCCGGGCAGTCCGTTCGGCATCCACCTGGCGTACACGCGGGCGATTGTGTTTATCGCCCTGCTGTTCGTGACGCTGCCGTTCGTCGTCCGCTCGGTCCAACCCGTGCTGCTGGAGGTGGACCGGGAGGCCGAGGAGGCCGCGGCCAGTCTCGGCGCCTCCAATGCAACGATCTTCAGGCGCGTCGTGCTCCCGGCCCTGCGACCGGCGATCCTGTCAGGAGCGGCGCTGTCGTTCGCCCGCTCCGTCGGTGAGATCGGGTCACTTGTCCTGATCGTGGGCAAGGTCCAGATCGCCAGCATCGTGATCTTCGCCGACATCGAGTCAGATGCGCCGCAGGCGGCGGCCTCACTGTCCCTGGTGCTGATCCTGCTTTCGCTGCTCGTGCTCCTGGTGATTCGCAGGCTGGGAGGACGCGTTGCTCACTAGCCGCCGCTCCCGCTGGGGCCTGCGCGCCGTGGCCCTGCTGTATCTGCTGGTTCTACTCCTCCTGCCGGTGGGGGTCGTGTTCTTCAAGACCTTTGAACATGGGTTCTCGGTCGCCTGGGGCTGGATGACCACGCCGGCGGCGATCAGCGCGCTGTGGCTCTCACTGCTGATGGCCGTGATCGCCGTGCCGCTGAACACGGTGTTCGGGATCGTCGCCGCGCTCGTCATCGTGAGGCGGCGGGGTCGCATGGCGGCAATCCTCGACTCATTGATCGACCTGCCGTTTCTCGTCTCGCCGGTGATCGTGGGCCTGGCGCTGACCCTGGTCTACGGAATCCACGGATGGTTCGGGACCTGGTTCTCGAACCAGGGCATCCAGATCATCTACGCCGTCCCCGGCATGGTGCTGGCCACGATCTTCGTCTCGCTGCCGTTCGTCGTCCGGGAGGTGGCGCCCGTTCTGGTCGAGGTCGGCGACGAACAGGAGCAGGCGGCGGCGACCCTCGGCGCCTCGTCCTGGCAGACGTTCTGGCGCGTCACCTTGCCCTCGATCCGGTGGGGGGTGGCCTATGGAGTCATCCTGTCGACCGCGCGCGCCCTCGGTGAGATTGGTGCTGTCCTGGTTGTCTCCTCGCTGGTGGCGGGACAGACGCTGACGTTGCCGCTACTCGTGTATCAGCGCGACTCACAGGTCGGCTCGAGCTCAATCACAGCGGCATACGCCGCCGCCACGGAGCTCGCGGTGATCTCGCTGGTCGTGCTCCTGGCCATGACCCTGTTCGCACCCCGAAGGGAAAGGACCACGTGAGAATCGACGTCACAAGCATCCACAAGTCCTTTGGTGACTTCACCGCACTGGAGGACGTCTCGCTCGAGGTGCCTGAGGGCTCGTTGACTGCGCTGCTCGGTCCCAGCGGATCCGGCAAGTCGACCCTCCTGCGGATCATCGCCGGCCTGGAGACGCCCGACTCGGGCGCGATCTCGATCGACGGCGCCGATGTCACCGGCGTGCGCCCTCAGAAGCGTGGAATCGGCTTCGTGTTCCAGCACTACGCCGCGTTCGCGCATATGAGCGTGCGGGAGAACGTCGCCTTCGGCCTGCGGATCCGCAAACGCCCAAAGCCTGAGGTCAAAGCCCGGGTAGACGAGCTGCTGGCGCTCGTCGGCCTGACCAAGTGGTCCGAGCAGCGGCCGAGCCAGCTCTCCGGCGGGCAGCGCCAGCGGATGGCACTCGCCCGGGCGCTGGCGGTCGAGCCCCGGGTTCTGCTCCTGGACGAGCCGTTCGGAGCTCTGGACGCGACCGTGAGGGCGGAGCTGCGGACCTGGCTGCGCCGTCTGCACGACGAGCAGCACGTCACCACGGTACTGGTCACCCACGACCAGGAGGAGGCCATGGAGATCTCCGATCGGATCGCCGTGATGAGCTCGGGCGCGATCGAACAGGTCGGTTCGCCGCGGGATATCTACGACCGGCCGGCTAACGACTTCGTGATGGGCTTCGTCGGGCCGGTGAGCAAGCTCGGCGACCGTCTAGTGCGTCCTCACGACGTGACGATCTCGCTCGAGCCTCGGAGCGGAACCATCGAGGCGATGGTCGGACGCGTGGTCCACCTCGGGTTCGAGGTCCGCGTCGAGATCGAACTGCCAGACGGCTCTCGGGCCCAGGCTCAGCTAACCCGCGCCCAAGCCGACGAGCTCGAGCTCGGATCGGGGGACATCGTTTACGTCCGCCCTCCTGAGGGGACCCCGATCGAGCCCGCCCTGCGCGGGGAGATCAGCCGTGAGCGTAACCCGGCCGGCCAGCCCACCGCGGCCGCCGCAGCGCCCGAGGGCTAGCAGCGGCAGCGGGCCCGGCGGCATGCGTGCGCAGGAGGCCCAGGAGCCCGGCTGTGGGGAAGAACGGGTCAGCGATAACGGAGCCATCCTCGAGGGACAGGGCAGCACGCAGGACTCCGTCAACCTCGGCCAGTAGCAGGGGCCGAGGCGGGACGGCCTCGGCGCTGTCCAGGGCCGCCAGCTGGGCCAGTGCCTCGTAGTCGTCGCCGTAGGCGGGGCGGATCATGATCTGTGCAGTTCGAGTGCTCATTGCCACTAGGACAATGAACCTCGCTGCCCATAAATGCAAATAGGGGTTTGCTGGGGCTGGTATAACATTTAGTTATGCTTGACAGCCGTCGATTGCGCGTCCTGTGCGAGGTTGCCCGCCGCGGTTCGTTCTCGGCCGCCGCGAGCTCTCTCGGCTACACCCAGCCCGCGGTCTCGCGGCAGATCGCGACGCTCGAAGCCGAAGTCGGGGCCGTGCTTGTGCGCCGTGTTCCGGCTGGAGCGGTGCTGACCGATGCCGGCCGGCTGCTGGTGGAGCGCGCTGAGACGATCCTGGCCCGGCTCGAGGACGCCGAGATGGAGCTCAAGGCACTGGCCGGACTGGAAGGAGGAACGCTCCGGCTGGCCGCATTTGCCTCCGCGTCGGCGTCGGTGGTCCCGGTGGCCGTGGCGCGATTCCGCGAGCGCTATCCGGCCATCGAGCTGAGCATCTCGATGGCCGACCCGGAGGACTCGGTGCCCCGGCTGCGGGCCGGCGAGTTCGACCTCGTCCTCTCTCACGACGGGCTGCGAGACATCAGTGGGCCGGGTGGGCCACGAGGTGCCGGGGCCGGGGTTGGAATCCCGGGCATCGAGCTGGTCCCCCTGTTCGACGACCCCATGTATGTGGCCATGTCGGCTGGTCACCGGCTCGCCGACAAGCCGGCCCTGACGATGGCGGACTTCGCGCAGGAGCCATGGATGCTGGCCACCACCGCCTCGTGTCCCGACGCCCGGCTGTTCCTGCGTTCGTGCCATACCGCCGGCTTCGAGCCGCGGATCGCATTCCAGAATGACGACTACTCAGCCATCCTCGGCTTCGTGGCAGCGGGGGTTGGCGTGGCGCTGATCCCGGACATGGTCTCCCGGGGCGCCCGCGATGACGTGATCATCCGTTCCCTGGATCCCGCACCACCGGCGCGACCCATCGGAGCTGTGTTGCCCGCCGGTTACCGATCTCCGGCCGCGGCGGCCATGCTGGCCGTGCTGCAGGAGGTGGGGGAGGACTGGGTGGCCGAGATCGCGCCCCGGCTGAGCGTCGCGCTCAGCGCGTGACCCAGGCCCCAGGATCCTCCGTCAGCTTGTTGATGCCCGCAGGCAGCTTGTCGGTGGCTATATCAGCGATCGTGACCTGCTCCACGACCCGGCGCAGGTTGGCCCGCACGGCGATCCACACTCGGGGCAGCGAGCTGGCGGCTCCGGCGTAGCTGGCCTCCTCCGGCGGGGCACCCCGGACGCTGGCCAGCGGTCCCTCGACCGCCCGGATGACATCGGCCACTGTGATTTCGGACGGGGGCTTGGCCAGCCGGAAGCCCCCTTCAGCGCCACGGTGGCTGCGGACGATTCCGGCGTGCCGAAGTTCACCCAGGATGTTCTCCAGGAAGTTCAGTGGGATCTCCTGGGCGGTGGCGACCCGCTCCGCCTTGACGGGCTTGTCGCCCTCGGCAGCGGCCAGCTCGGCCAGGGCTCGCACGGCGTAATCAGCTTTGGCGGAGATGCGCATTCTGTACTGACCCTACGCGGTGGCGCGGCTGAACCCGTACGCATCGGCCAGGTCAGGATCCTTTTCGGCCAGCATCTCGGCCAGCTCGACCATGACCTTGCACTGCTTCCACGTCGCGTCGTCCTGCATCTTGCCGTCGATCATATGGACGCCCCGGCCGTCGGGGATCGCCTCCAGAACCTTCTTGGCGAACAGGACTTCGTCCGGATCGGGGCTGAACACCTTCTTGGCGATCTCGATCTGCACCGGATGCAGTGACCAGGCGCCCACACAGCCCAGGAGGAAGGCGGCCCGGAACTGCGTCTCGCAGCCTTCGACGTCTCGAATATCCCCGTAGGGCCCGTAGAACGGGAGGATGCCGGCCGACGTACACGCATCGACCATGCGGGCGATCGAGTAGTGCCACGGGTCTTGTTGGGCGGTCGGCCGAGGGGCATCCGGGTTCTGGGGATCAGGGTCATTGATCACCCGGTAGCCGGGGTGACCACCGCCCACGCGGGTCGTCTTCATGCGCCGCGAAGCCGCCAGATCAGCGGGGCCGAAGCTCATGCCCTGCATGCGCGGGCTGGCGGTGGCGATCTCCTCGAGGTTGACCACGCCGAGCCCCGTCTCGAGGATCGCGTGGATCAGGATCGGGCGCTCGATGCCGGCCTTGGCCTCGAGCTGGGCCAACAGCCGATCGACGTAATGGATGTCCCACGGGCCCTCGACCTTGGGCACCATGATGACGTCGAGGCGGTCCCCGATCTCGCTCACGAGGGTGGTCAGATCATCCAGCGCCCACGGGGACTCAAGGCTGTTGATCCGCGTCCACAGCGAGGTCGAGCCGAGCTCCATGTCCCGGCCCACCCTGACCAGGCCGTCACGGGCGGGGATCTTCCGGTCGACGGGCACCGCGTCCTCGAGGTTGCCGAGCAGGATGTCCACGGTGGGGGCGATGTCAGGCACCTTGGCGACCATCTTCTCGTTGGAGAAGTCGAGGAAATGGATCATCCGCGAGGGCTTGAAGGGAATCTCGAGGATCGGATCGGGGGCGCCGATCGCGAGCGGCTTTCCGAAGTCGCGGGGGTTTCGCAAGTCTGGTTCTCCTAAATCGGTGGGTATCGAACGCTATCGCTACGCCGCTGCGGGCGCCCGAATGGCATGCTCTGGGTACTCAGAAGACCGAATAGGAGTTCTAAAAGACATGCCCGAGATCGAAACCGACCAGGCGGCGCGCGAAGCGTCAGGCGCGCACCCCTACGGCCGCTACCTCGAGGAGTTCGAGGTCGGGGCCGTGTACAAGCACTGGCCGGCCAAGACCGTGACCGAGGCGGACGATCACCTGTTCTGCCTTATCACGATGAACCACCACCCACTTCACATAAACGACATCTACGCCCGCGAGTCCCAGCAGGGACGCAACGTCGTGGTCGGACCCCTGGTGTACTCGCTGGCGCTCGGAATGAGCGTCTCGGACGTGAGCGGGAAGGCGATCGCCAACCTGGCCACAGAGGAACTCAGTCATCCGGCGCCGGTGTTCCACGGTGACACCCTGTTCTGCGAGTCGGAGGTGCTCGAGGTCAAGGAATCCAAGAGCAAGCCCGACCGCGGCACGGTCCGGGTTCACACCCGAGTCCTGAACCAGGACGGCGTCCTGGTGGCCGAGTTCAAACGGCTGGTTCTGGTCCCGCGTAAGCACCCCGGGGAGCCCGTGACGCCCCCTTTGTGAGTCACTTTGTGCGCTTCACGGGTAGGCTTCCGAAGCCACTGAAAGCGTCAAGGGAGTGCCCGAAAACATGGCCCATACTGCACCGAAGCACCAAGCGACCACCAAACATCCCGGCCTTCGGGCCTGGGTCGAGGAAGTCGCGGCGCTGACTCAGCCCGACGACATCCACTGGTGCGACGGTTCAGCCGAGGAGTACGACCAGCTTGCGCAGGCCCTGATCGACGCCGGAACCTTCGAGCGCCTGTCGGAGGCCAAGCGGCCGAACTCGTATCTGGCCCTGTCTGACCCCGCAGATGTGGCCCGGGTCGAGGATCGCACCTTCATCTGTTCCGAGCAGGAGTCAGATGCAGGCCCCACCAACAACTGGCGTGATCCAGGTGAGATGCGCGCCATGCTGAGCGAGCTCTTCAAGGGCTCGATGCGGGGCCGGACGATGTACGTCGTCCCCTTTTCGATGGGACCGCTCGGCTCACCGATCGCCCACATCGGCGTTCAGCTGACTGACTCGGCCTACGTCGCGGTCTCGATGCGGATCATGACCCGGATGGGTCAGGACGCGCTCGATGTGCTGGGCGAGGGCGGCGAATACGTCCCCTGCCTGCACTCGGTCGGCATGCCCCTGGATTCGGACCCGCCCACCCAGGACGTCGCCTGGCCCTGCAACGCAGACAACAAGTACATCGTCCACTTCCCTGAATCGCGGGAGATCTGGTCATTCGGGTCGGGCTACGGCGGCAACGCGCTGCTGGGCAAGAAGTGCTTCGCGCTGCGGATCGCGTCAGTCATGGCCCGCGACGAGGGCTGGATGGCCGAGCACATGCTGATCCTGAAGCTGACCTCGCCCAAGGGTGAGGTGAAGTACATCGCGGGGGCCTTCCCCAGCGCGTGCGGCAAGACCAATCTGGCCATGCTGATCCCGACGCTTCCGGATTGGAAGGTCGAGACCGTTGGCGATGACATCGCCTGGATGAAGTTCGGTGACGATGGCCAGCTGTACGCCGTGAACCCCGAGGCGGGCTTCTTCGGGGTCGCCCCGGGCACCGGGGCGCGGACCAATCCGAACGCGATTGACACGATCAGCCGCAACTCGATCTTCACCAACTGCGCCAAGACAGACGACGGCGACGTGTGGTGGGAGGGACTGACCGGTGAACCGCCGGCGCACGCGATCGACTGGCACGGCAACGACTGGACGCCCGAGTCGGATACCCCGGCCGCCCACCCCAATGCCCGGTTCACGACCCCGGCTGACCAGTGTCCATGCATTGCGCCGGAGTGGGAGGACCCGAAGGGCGTGCCGATCTCGGCCATCCTGTTCGGCGGGCGGCGCTCGACGATCGTCCCGCTGGTGCACGAGGCGCGGGACTGGGAGCACGGCGTGTTCCTGGGGTCGATCATGTCTTCGGAGACGACCGCTGCGGCCGCCGGTCAGGTGGGCAAGCTCCGCTTCGATCCCATGGCGATGCTGCCCTTCTGCGGCTACCACATGGGTGACTACTTCGCCCACTGGCTGCGGATCGGGCATAAGCAGGGTGCCAAGCTCCCACGGATCTTCTACGTCAACTGGTTCCGCAAGGATGAGGGCGGCCGCTTTCTGTGGCCTGGTTACGGGGAGAACTCGCGCGTCCTGGCCTGGGTCTTCGGTCGGGTGACCGGCGAGGCCGAGGCGGTTGAGACCGCGATCGGACTTGTCCCGACGATCGGCGAGGGTGGCATCAACACCCAGGACCTCGACGTCAGCGATGAGACGATGGCCCGGCTGCTCGAGGTCGATCCCGAAGGCTGGGAGGCCCAGCTGCCGCAGATGAAGGAGCACTACGCCGAGTTCGGTGACAGGCTCCCCTCCGAGCTGCGTGCCCAGCTCGAGGCGCTCGAACAGCGCCTCACCAGCTGATCAGACTCTTACGCCTCCTCCGTACTCTGGTGGGGGCATGGCTCTCGGATTCATACCGTCCGACGCTGCGATTCTGGCCGTTCAGGCCGGGGTCGTAGCGGCGCCGCGCCGGCCGCCCGAGTTTCCCTGGCTCGAACGCCTCGCCGGGCCGGGGTGGGCAGTGATTCCGATCGCGTCGATCATCGGCGTGATCTTCGCCATCCGGTACCTGTCTGATACGGCGACCGCGTTGACCTGGCTGGCCTTGATCGCGGTGCCGATTCTGGCCGCCGCAGCGCTCGGCTGGGCCGCTCGGGGTGCGCGCCCGTGGGCTGCCCTGGGGGCGGTGCCGCTATTCGCGCTCGCCTGGGCCAGCCGGACCACGCTGGTCGGGGAGGGCGCGGCGACGCTGCTCTCCGCTTTGAGTTGCGTGACCCTGGGTGTTCTGCTGGCCGCGGTCACCCCGCCGGGCTGGCTGAAGCTGGGGATCCTGGCCATGGCGGCGGCTGACACATGGCTTGTGCTCTCCGACCTCCTGCAGGCGCCTAACGCCAGTCTGGTTGCCGCCGCCCCCGGGAGCGGCCTGCCCCAGCTCCAGAGCGAGCTCTTCGGCTCGATCTCGCTTGGTTACGGTGATCTGTTCGTGGCCGCGCTGCTCGGCGCTGTGCTGGCACGAGAGCTGCGGCGGCAGGGGCCGATGGCCCTGCTGACGTTGGTTCTGGCCGGGCTGTTTGACCTGCTGTTCTTCGTGCTGAACGAGCTCCCGGCCACGGTGCCGGTGGCGCTGGCGCTGATCCTGGGGGAGGTGTGGGCGTGGCGGAAGCGCAGGCGCGGCCGGGCGGCGCTGACCGCATCCGGCTTTGCGTCTAGTGCTGATCGTCCCCGGTCGACGCCGGAGGCCGTGACTCCTCGGCCAGCGAGGTGATCGCCAGCTGCCCGCGGGCGGCCTCCTCGAGCACCTCGGTCGCCTCCTCGGCCGAGCGGGAGTAGAGCTCGACCAGCAGGTGGACGACGATCCGATCCTCATCGTGCTTGTGGAACCGGACGTGGGTGAAGAACTCGCGCGTTCCGTGATCGCCGAACGCGGCGTAGGAGAGGGCGTCGCCGGCCTCGGGCCCCGAGCAGGTCTCGACGTCGTCGGCGTCGACGGTGACCGTGCACGAGGCCACCCAGGGGGTGCCCGCGATCATCCGTTCCCAGCGATCCTCGATCGGCTCGACGCGGCCGTTGTGGAACCCGAGGTGCGGTTGATCGTGCATGCACTCAAGGCACTGCACGACCGCCTCCTGCATCTCGTCCACCACTTCGCCCCGTTCTCCGCTCTCGGGGTCGATCCGGTGAATCCCCTCGTAGTGCACCTGCACCTCGAGGTTCTGTGACCAGCAGCGGTAGCAGCGCAACCAGCTGCGGACCTCCGTTGAGCCCTCCATCGCAGTGATTCTAGGACGCTCCCAGCGGCCCATATGCTGGGTGGGCATGAGCGGGCAGCGCAGGCAGCCAATCGGGGTGATCCTGGCCGGTGGCTTGGGGCGTCGGATCGGGGGGGCCAAGGCCATGGTCGAGCTCGGGGGAAAACCGCTGATCTCCTACCCGTTAGAGGCGATGCGGGCCGCGATGGATGAGGTTGCGGTGGTGGCCAAGCCGGAGTCAGAGTTGCCGGAGCTGCCCGACGGGGTGCTGGTATGGCACGAGCCGGCCGAGCCTCACCATCCGCTGGTCGGAATCGTGCACGCGCTGCGAGCGGCGGAGGGACGCTCGGTGCTGGTCTGCCCCGCCGACATGCCCTTCATCACCCCCACGGTGCTGCGGAGGTTGGCGAGCGCCCGACTTGACAACGGCTGCGTGGGCCCGGCGCCGGCGGTGATCGCCGTGGGGCGGGGTGGGGGATTTCAGCCGCAGCTGGGGCGCTACCTCCCGCGGGCGGGGGAGCTGTTGGCCCGGGAGGCATCCGAAGCCCAGGTGGCCCTCCGGGAGGCGGTGGCGGCCATATTCCCGGCGGTCGTCAAGGTCAAGGACGAACGCGTCTTGTTCAACGTCAACACCCCGGAGGACCTCGCCGCCGCCGAGACACTCCTAGCCGCCGTAGAGGGCCACTAGAAGACTGGCGGTGTTCTCGTTCCACGAGTAACGAGTGTCATCTGACTACCCGCATACGGGAGCAGATTGCACCTCGTTCGCCGGGGCCGGCTCACGTCGCCCCCGAAGGCGGTTTCCGTCGATGCCGGACGGGCGATTAGCCGAACGTGAAGTCGTAGGCGCTCACGCCGGGTGGGATATCGAGCGTGAAGCGACCCTGGGCATCAGAGGGGAGCGAGATCAGGCTGTAGAGGCGCTCACCCTTGACGGTGACGAGGCCGTCTCGGACGTCAGCGCCCGCATAGCGGGCGGGAATCGGCTTGCCGGAAAGCAGAACCCGGACTTGGCGGGGCACGTTCCCCGCTGAGGTCATCACGAGGTAGACGTGCTGAGCCTCGAAGCCGCCGCTGATCGAAGCCCCCCTGGAGACGGGGGTGGACGATTGGGAGGTCACCTTCCACGTCCCGTGCAGGCCGAACTCGTTGATCGGCGGAATCAGCACACCCGGGTAGAAGTGCGTCCCGGACTTCAGCGGCTGGGCGAAGCCCTGAGACCGGCCGGGGCTCAGATACGTCTCAGGCGTCCCGAGCTGGCCCGAGGGGAGGATCGCGTGGGCGGTCATCGGCGGGGGCAGGTGCCGGGCCCCGGCTTCGTAGAGCAGCTGTCGTACGGCCGCCTCGTCTTGTTTGTAGTTGCCTTCGCCGAACTTGTAGTGGCGTACCTCGCCCTGGGCGTCGATGAAGTACTCGGCCGGCCAGTACTCGTTCTGGTACGCGTTCCAGGTGCCGTAATGGTTGTCCTGGACGACCGGATACTGGATCCCGTCTGAGTTGATGGCCTGCTGGACGTTGCTCGCCTCCTGCTCGAAGGTGAACTCGGGCGTCTCGACCCCGACCACGTCGAGGCCGTAGCGGTGGTAGGTGGCATACAGGCCCTTCACGAACGGCAGCGTCCGGATGCAGTTGATGCACGTGTAGGTCCAGAAGTCCACCAGCACGACATGGCCGCGCATGCCGGCCAGCGTCAGCGGCCGGCCCGCCCGGGGTGTTGAACCACCGCTGGTTGTCGGTGAACTCCGGCGCCGCTCCGAGCTTCGGCAGGGACGGTGTCTGGACGCCCGGTATCGAGACGCCGACCTCGTCGGCGACGGGGGTCACAGACGCCTCCCGGCTCTGACGCGCGGCAAAGCGCGACGCCGGTCGGAGCGCGGCGAGCCGGTTCTGGACCGCGCTCGAGTTCTCCAGAGATCGCGTCGGGTCGACCAGGAACGCGGGCAGGCTCGTGTCCTTGGCCAGCGCCTCCTCGAAGCGGACGTCGAGGTTGGTGGCCATGACCAGGGCCGTGGCCAGCAGGACCACACCCAGCGTGCGCTCGACCACGTGGCCCCGTGCCCGGCGGCGAACCCGAGCCAGGATGGCGCGACCGCCGAGTCCGTAGAGCAGCATCACGGCACTGAGTCCGGCCGAGTACGCGAGCGCGACCGCCACGACCTCGACCGTCGCTCCGCTCGAGGCGCTGGTCGCCGTGACGGCGGCCAGGATCGGGCCGGCGCATGGCGCGCACACGAACCCGAGCGCTCCACCGACGCCCACGCCGGACCAGAAGCCGTCACCGCGGGTCTTGGGGCCGAACCGGGCCAGGCGCGAGAGTGGGGCCTGAATGCGCTCAGCCAGCTCGGGGATCAGCAGAACAACGCCGAATGCGACCAATACGACGATCGCGAATGTCCGCGCAGCGCCGCTGGCCAGCCCTACTCCCTTGACAAGCTGCGCCAGGGCCACGATCGCGATCGTGAACGTGAGGGCCAAGCCGAGCACGATCCCCAGCGGCCGGCGCCGGCCGCCGAGGGCGCTCGCGGACAGCAGCGCGGGGACGACGGGCAGCACACAGGGCGTAATCGCTGTGCCCGCCCCGGCGATCAGCGCGAACAGCATCAGGAGCAACATCTGCGCCCCTGATGATGCCTGGAAAAGCTTGCGATCCTGTTAACCGCCAATCGCAGCTGAGCGGGGTGCGCGTCAGCCGCCGATCGCGGACATGCTGCGCCGCGGCTGGATGAAGCCCCGCTCGCCCACGTGGTGCTTGAGCTCCTTGCGCCACACGGCATCGCGGATCACGGTCTCGAGCTCGGCGTCCGACGCTCCGTCGCGCATGGGGCCACGGAGGTCGGTCTCATTCAGCGAGAACAGGCATGTGCGCAGGCGCCCATCAGAGGTCAGGCGGACGCGGTTGCAGTCAGCGCAGAAGGGCTCCGAGACCGGGTTGATGAAACCGATTCGGCCCTGACCGTCGGCGAATCGGTAGACGCGGGCGGTGGCGCTGGGCGGTCGGGGCTCGGGCTCGAGCGGATGGACGGCTTCGATCGCGGCGCGGATCTCGGCGCCGGAAAGCACCTGGTCAGGCGTCCATGCCCGGTCGGCATCGAGTGGCATGAACTCGATGAAGCGAATCTCGTACGGCGTCCGCCGGGCCATCTCGGCGAAGGGCAGCACCTCCTGCTCGGTGAAGCCCCTGATGGCCACCGCGTTGATCTTGATCGGGTGGGCCTCGGGGAAGGTGGCCAGGAGCTCGAGGCCGCGCAGGACCTGACCGAGCGCATCGCGCCGGGTCAGCTTGTAGAACCGGTCCCGCTGGAGGGAGTCCACGGACACGTTGAAGCGGTCAATCCCGGCTCTGACCAGACGCTCGGCGTCTCGTTCGAGCAGGAACCCGTTAGTCGTCACGGACAGCTCGTGCACGCCTTCGATCCCGGAGAGCATCGCGGCCAGCGCGGGGAAATCGCGCCGCACGAGCGGCTCGCCGCCCGTGAGGCGAACGTCAGAGACCCCCATCGAGGCGAACAGGCCCACGAGCCGCGCGACCTCCTCGAAGGTCAGGATCTCCGCTCGCTCGAGCCACGGCAGCCCCTCCGCCGGCATGCAGTATTGGCAGCGGAAGTTGCAGCGGTCGGTGACCGAGACCCTGAGATCGCCAATCAGGCGACCGTGTCCGTCCTGTAACGGCTCAATCCTCATCATCCAGAGGCTACTCTTACGCCGCATGCGGCTAGCCCGAGGGATTGTTCTCCTGGGCAGCGCATATGCACTGACGGGCTGCGGGGTCAGCGCCCGCGAGGAGGTACAGGCCAAGGTCGAGCAGTTCGCCCACGCTACGGCGAGCAAGGATTACGCGACGTTGTGCTCCCAAGTGCTCGCACCGGCGCTGGTCACCCGTCTCACCGATGCCGGACTCAGCTGTGAGCAGGCCATGAAGATCTTCGCCTCCAGCGTCCGGAACCCCACCGTGACGATCTCCAAGGTCACCATCAAGGGGAAGGCGGCGTCGGCGGTCGTTCTCGCCGGGGCGACGGGGCAAACGGCGTCGCTTCAGTCCATACAGCTCGTGCTGACCGCGCACGGCTGGCGGCTCGCCTCGCTGGCGTCCCCTCAGTGAGCCCCATATGACTCAGATGCCAGCCTCCGAGGCCAGCAACCCGTAGGCGACCATGTCCTGACGCTCGAAGGTGGCCTGCATGTAGGAACGCAGCACCGCTTCGCGCGTGAAGCCGCAGCGCTCGGCCACGTGCTGCGAGGCCGAGTTCCCGGTTGCGGCCAGGAGATCGATCCGCTCCAGTCCGAGCGTCCTCAATCCCCACGCACAGATGAGTCCGACGGCGCGGGTCGCGTGGCCCTCGCCGCGAGCTTCACGGGCCAGCCAGTAGCCAACCTCGGCTCGCTGGTGCTGCCAGGCGATCCGCATCAGCGAGATCGACCCCAGCAGGTCACCGTCATGCGCGCGGACGATCGCGAACGGGGCGGCTAGGCCCGCGAACGCCATGTCGTAGCGCTGAAGCAGGAACGCCCGCCCGTCGGCTTCGCTGTAGTTGAGCGGGACGCGCGTCCAGCGAGCGATTTGGTCATCCTGGCAGGCGGCTACGAGCGCGGCCAGGTCAGAGTCCCGCCACGGGCGCAGCTCCGTCGGACCGTCGGCCAGCGGCTCGGCCGGCAGCTTGATTCGCTGGCTCAGCGTCTCCGCCATCGGCTCAGCTCACCCGGGCCTCAAGCGCCCGCCCGAGCGTGGCCGGATCGGCGCCCGGTTCCTGCTCCTCGAGCCACCGGACCGCTTCACGGCGGCCGCCGAGCGCGCGCAGCCCGCGCTCTCCGTGCTCAGAGACGAAGTCGGCCAGCGCATGCATCCGCCGGCTGCGCACGCGCCGCCCGGCCAGGTCAAGCGTCTCGCGATGGCGGTCCAGCGTGTCGACCAACTCGGTGATTCCGGAGCCCGGCGGCAACGAGGAGACCGACAGAACATCGGTGTCTGAGGAGCCGAGCGAGCGCAGCGCCGAGCGCAGATCCGAGACGGCGCGCGTCGCCACCTGTCCGAGGTCGGCCTTGTTCACCACGAGTACATCGGGGATCTCCATGATTCCTGACTTCAGGAACTGGAGCACATCGCCCGAGCCGGGCTGGACCACCACGGCGACCGTGTCCGCCACGTCGGCCACCTCGGTTTCGGACTGACCGACACCCACCGTTTCGATCACGACGACATCAAACGCGGCGGCGAGGGCCCCCGCGGCGGCGCGCGTGGCCGGCGCGAGCCCACCGAGGCGGTCACCGGCGGCGGTTGAACGGATGAACACCGCAGCGTCACCCGGTTCGCGCTCGATGCGGGCCCGGTCTCCGAGTAGCGAGCCGCCGGAGCGGCGCGAGCTCGGGTCCACAGCCAGCACGGCGACCGACCGCCCGCGTCCGCGCCACTCTCCGACGAGACGCGAGAGCAGGCTTGACTTGCCCACGCCCGGAGGGCCGGTGACGCCGACGATGTGCGCCGGGGCTTCGACCCCGAGGGTGGCGGGGGACAGAGCCGCCAGCAGCTCTCGCGTCTCCGCGCGGGCGGCCGGGCTGCCGTTCTCGACCAAGTTCAGCACCGCGGGGGCGACGCTCAGGTCACGCTCGCGCAGGCGGGCGGCCAGCTCACCACCGTCGGGTGGTGCAGCGCTCAAGCGGGAGCGGCGGTGTCGACGCTGTCTCCCACCAAGGCGATGATGTCGCGCATCATCTGGTTGAGGTCCCAGTCCTTGGGCGTATACACAGCGGCGACTCCGGCCTCGCGCAGGGCGGCCGCATCGGCATCCGGGATGATCCCCCCGACCACGACCGGAATTTCGCTCACGCCCGCGTCGGCCAGGGCTTGGAGTACCAGTGGGATCAGCTGCGCGTGGGAGCCGGACAGGATCGAGAGACCGATCACATGCACGCCCTCCTGCGCGGCTGAGTTGGCGATCTGAGTTGGCGTCAGGCGGATGCCTTCGTACACCACGTCCATCCCGGCGTCGCGGGCCCGCACGGCGATCTGCTCGGCACCGTTGGAGTGGCCGTCGAGGCCCGGCTTACCGACCAGGAACTTGAGCCGCCGGCCGAGCGCCTGACTGACCCGCTCGACCTCGTCGCGGAGCTCGGAGACGTCTTCGCTCGAGACGGCGGCAGCTTCGCCCACGCCCGTCGGAGCCCGATACTCACCGAACACGTCCCGCAGCGTCTGGGACCACTCGCCGGTGGTGGCGCCCGCGCGAGCGGCGACGATCGTGGCCAACATGATGTTCTCGCCATCGTCTCGGGCCACGCGGGCGAGCTCCGCCAGCGCGTCATCCACAGCGGCCTGATCGCGCTCGGAGCGCCAGGCCTCGAGCGCCGCCTTGCGCTCGGCCTCGACCTCGGGGTCGACGACCAGGATTCCGCCGTCGGCATCCGCGGTAAGCGGGGACGGCTCGGTGCTGGTGAAGCGGTTCATTCCCACCACGGTCAGCTCTCCGGATTCGATCCGGCGCCAGCGCTCGCGGTGGGACTCGACCAGCGACCCCTTCATGTAGTCGACGGCCTCGACGGCGCCCCCCAGCTCGGCCACGCGGGCCATCTCCTCGCGAGCGCCGCTGACCATCTCGGCCACCAGTCCCTCCATCACCTTTGAACCTTCGAAGATGTCCGGGTACTCGAGCAGATCCGTCTCGTAGGCCAGGACCTGCTGCAGGCGCAGCGACCACTGCTGATCCCAGGGCCGGGGGAGGCCAAGCGCTTCGTTCCACGCCGGCAGCTGGATCGCCCGGGCCCGAGCGCTCCGGCCCAGGGTGACTCCGAGCGCTTCGAGCGCGATCCGATACACGTTGTTCTCCGGTTGGGCCTCGGTCAGACCGAGCGAGTTGACCTGGACGCCGTACCGGAACCGGCGGTGCTTCTCGTCCTGGACGTCGTAGCGATCGCGCCCGAGCTCGTCCCACAACTCGGACATGGCGCGGAGCTTGGCGTGCTCCTCCACGAAGCGAACGCCGGCGTTGACGAAGAAGGAGATGCGCCCGAAAACGTCACCCATCAGCTCTGGCGCCACACGGTCGCGGACCGCATCGAGCACGGCGATCGCGTTGCTCATGGCGTAAGCGATCTCCTGGATCGGGGTGGCTCCCGCCTCCTGGAGGTGATAGGAGCAGATGTTGATCGGATTCCACTTGGGAACGTGCTCCACCGTGTAGGCGATCGTGTCGGCGATCAGCCGCATGCTCGGTGCCGGCGGAAAGGCGTAGGTCCCGCGGCTGAGGTACTCCTTGAGGATGTCGTTCTGAGTCGTGCCCTGCAGCTTTTCGGCCGCCACGCCCTGGTCCTCTGCGGCGACGATATACAGCGCCAGCAGCCACGCCGCCGTGGCGTTGATCGTCATTGACGTATTCATCTGATCGAGCGGTATCCCGTCGAGCAGGGTCCGCATGTCGGCCACGTCAGCGATCGAGACCCCGACCTTGCCCACCTCGCCGCGGGCGAGCTCGTGATCGGGGTCATAGCCGGTCTGGGTTGGGAGGTCGAAGGCGACCGAGAGGCCCGTTTGACCCTTCTCTAGGTTGCGCCGGTAGAGCTCGTTCGAACGCTTGGCATCCGAATGGCCTGCGTAGGTGCGCATCATCCAGGGCCGGTCGCGCTCGGGCAGCCGTGCGGATGGACTGTCTGGCATGGCGTAATTGTATGAGTCGGGGCGCGACCGCAGTTCGTGCGACAATGGACAGGGTCACTGCATGCCCGATCAGAGCTCAGCAGCCACCGAGCACGCGATCATCCAGGAGATCACGGCTCCCCTTCAGACGTTGCCGGACGACCCGGTCGCCGTCGTGAACGCCGACTTCCCAGTCGGGTTGCGCGGCTATGACCGGATGGCGGTCGACGCCTACGTGCAGCAGACGAGCCAGTTGGTGGCCGAGCTGCAGGCGACACGGTCGCCGGAGGCCGCCGTGCGCCGGGCGCTGGAACGGGTGGGAGAGCAGATTTCCGGGATTCTCCAGCGCGCCCACGAGACCGCGGAGCAGATCACGGCTCAGTCCCGGGGCGAGGCGGACGATCGGCTGGAGCAGGCCCGCGCCGAGGCTCGGGAGATCGCGGCCGCGGCTGAGCAGCGGGTCAAGGACCTCGACGCGGATACAGACCGAATCTGGGTCGAGCGCCATCGCATAGTCGACGATGCGCGTGATCTGGCCAGCCAGCTGCTCGCGCTGGCGGAAACCGCCGCCCAGCGGTTCCCGGACACCGATGACGCGGGCGCGACCTTCTCGAGCGGTGCGGACGCCACGCCCCCCTACGCCGATGATGAAGACGGCGCCGGGCCGTACGCGGAGGACCAAGACGCCACGACGCGGTACGCCGATGATGCGGACGCTACGACGCCGTACGCCGATGATGCGGATGCTACGGCGCAGTTCACGAAGGACGAGATCGCCCGGTACGCCGCGGACGAGGAGCAACTCCTCGACGAGGATGGGGTGGCCGATGATGGGGTGGCCGATGATCCCGAGAGTGGCTCACGGTCGGTAATTCCTCCCGCCTCGCAGGCGGCAAATCGCCGCTCCCCACGCTGACGTGGGCCCCGGCGAGACCCACTCATAACCGCCCCAGGACAGCCAGCTTGCGCGTGATTGACCTCATGCACCTCGGTCGCGAGCGCGTGATCGGGTGCTGGCAGATTGGCGATGTCCTGGTGGATCCGGGGCCGACCTCGTGCCTGCCCACGCTGCTTGATGCGCTCGGTGACGAGCGTCCCCGCGCCCTGCTGCTCACCCATATCCACCTCGATCACGCCGGTGCGACCGGATCTCTGGTGGAGCGCTGGCCCGATCTGCAGGTCTATGTGCACGAGATCGGGGCGATGCACCTGACAGACCCATCTCGGCTGATGGAGAGCGCGCGGCGCCTCTACAAGGAGGACATGGATCGGCTGTGGGGCGACATGGTGCCGGTCCCCTCGTCCAACATCGTCGAACTCCGAGGGGGAGAGCGGCTCCTGGATGACCGCTTCAAGGTTGCCTACACGCCTGGCCACGCGTCGCATCACGTCTCGTTCCTGCATGAAGGCATCGCGTTTGTGGGCGACGTCGGTGGCGTGCGGATCACGCCGGAGTCGATCGCCATTCCGCCCACGCCTCCGCCCGATATTGACGTCGAGCTGTGGCACCAGTCAATCGAGCAGATCCGCGAGTGGCGGCCGCAGCGGCTGGCGATGACGCACTTCGGCCACAGCGACGATGTGGAAGATCACCTGGCTCAGGTCGACGGGCGCCTGGATTCGTGGTCAACTCTGGCCCGGGACGGGGGGCGAGAGGAGTTCGTCCGGCAGGTGCTCGAGGAGATACGGCGTGACGGGAGCCCCGAGCAGGCGGCGACGTATCAGCAGGCAGCCCCTGTCGAGCAGCTCTACGCCGGCTACGAGCGTTACTGGCGCAAGCGGGCGTAATCCTTCCAGCCGTCGGGCGACCGGCGGTATGCTGCCAACGATGTCGCAAACGGTGCAGTTGCCACGCGTTAGCGGGCCGGGAAGCGGACTGGCGGGACATTGGAGGGTCGTTGTCCTCAACGACGACTACAACACGTTCGATCACGTGGCCGAGACCCTGTCGAGCGTCGTTCCCGGTGTCACGCTGGCGGACGGCTACCGAATCGCCGATCGCATACACAATCGGGGCTGCGCGATCGTCTGGAGCGGTGGGCGCGAGGATGCCGAGCATTACTGGGAGATGCTCGATGACGCGGGTCTCACGATGGGCCCGCTCGAGGGCGGCTAGGACAGCCGGGGGGGCCGCTTAGGCCAGTTCGGGGGCGCTTAGGACGCTGCTGAGGCGCTTAGGACACTGCTGAGGGCAGTGACTTCGCCGGCGGCAGCGTCTTGGCTGCCTGACGGTCCGGGCTGACCCGGACCACGTTCCACACGATCCCGAGCTTCTCGAGGAGCGCGATCATCAGCCCGGTCGGGTCGGCCACGCGCTCCCAGAAGCGCAGGCCGTGAAAGGCCGAGGTGGGGAAGGCATGGTGGTTGTGGTGCCAGGACTCTCCCATCGAGAGCGGGGCGAGCCAGAACACGTTGCGCGACTCGTCATCGACGTCGAAGCGCTTGCGGCCAAAGAAGTGACACACCGAGTTGATGGACCAGGTGACGTGGTGGAGCAGGAAGACGCGGACGAATCCGCCCCACAGCAGCGCGGTGAGCGCGGTTCCGATGCCTCCGCCGATGATCCACCCAAGGGCGAACGGGATCACGAAACCGAGCGTGACCCAGACCCAGAACAGTTTGTCAACCGTGCGGATCACACGATCCTTGACGAGGTCGTTGGCGAACCGCTCGCGATCGGCGGTTCCGACCGACTCGAACAGCCATCCCATGTGCGCATGCCACAGGCCCTTGACGCCGCCCCAGAAGCCCGGGCCGCTGAGGTGAGGCGAATGCGGGTCGCCGTCCTGGTCAGTGAACGCGTGATGTTTGCGGTGATCGGCCACCCAGGTGATGACCGAGCCCTCGACGGCCATCGAGCCCATCACGGCGATGATGGCCCGGAAAGCCCGAGAAGACTCGAACGCGCGGTGCGTGAACATCCGGTGGTAGCCGAGCGTCACCCCGAGGCAGGTCACGATGTAGAGGCCGACCAGGAGGCCCAATTCGAGCGGGCCGATGGCGCGATTCCACAGCAGCGCGATCGCCACGACGAGGCCTACGAGCGGCATTGGCACGCCGATTAGGTTTGCGATCTTGTGGGTGCGGCTCATCCGGTCCTCAAAGGATACGTTTCCTCTGCTCAACTTTCTCTTAAGGTAATCACTACGGCGGGCGGAGAACTTATAGGTTTGGCATGAATCGTGGCTGACCAACCCTGGCATGAGCTGCCCCCGGAGATCGTCTCCGTCCTACGACCGGCGTTACCCAGCGTCGCTGACGAGATGATTCAGGCTGTCTCCACCGTACCCGCCTACTCGCGGCCGCTCACGGGTCCGTTCGGAGACGGCATCCGGGAAGGGGTGCAGGAGGCGCTGCGGCACTTCCTGGCCGAGATCGAGCATGGCGGCCACGTGGCCCGGCCCGACGTGTACTCGGCGCTGGGACGCGGGGAGATGCGAGCCGGCCGCAGCCTTGAGTCCCTGCTCAGCGCCTACCGGATCGGCGCTCGTGTGGCCTGGCGCCGGTTTGCCAGCGCCGGGGTGGCAGCCGGACTCGAGCCGGAAACCCTGTATCTGCTGGCTGAGTCCATCTTCGCCTACATCGACGTGCTGTCCTCCGAGTCTGCCGAGGGCCACGCCCTCGAGCAATCCGCCGCGGCCAGCGAGGCCGAGCTTCGGCGCCGGCGGCTCGTGCGCATGCTCGTCCGGGATCCCCCGGCTGACCCTGCGGCCGTGGAGGCTGCCGCCGCGGATGCCGGGTGGATCCCGCCTCGCACGGTGGCCGTTCTGGCGATCGGCGGCGAGCAGCGCTCGGCCGCCGCCTCGAGGCTCCCGGCCGGCACGATCAGCGAGGCGATTGGCGAGCTCACCTGCGCGCTCGTGGGAGACCCTGACGGACCCGGCCAGCGGGTCTGGATCGAGCGGGCGATCGAGGTATCTGGAGCGCGTGCCGGACTCGGGACCACGGTTGATTGGCCCGAGGCTCGGATCAGCTTCGCGCGGGCCCGAGCGGCGCTCGAGTTGGCTCTTGAGCCGGCCGCCCTGGTGGTTGCCGCGGAACGGGCGGGAGAGCTGCTGTTGCGCAGTGACCCGGTGCTGGCGGCCGAGCTAGCCGCAGACCGGCTGGCGCCGCTGGCCGGGCTTTCTCCGGGGTCGCGGCAGCGCCTGACTGACACGCTGGCGGTCTGGCTGGCCGAGCAGGGACGGCTCGGCCAGGTGGCCGAGCGGCTGCAGATCCACCCCCAGACCGCTCGCTACCGGCTGGGACGTCTGCGCGAGCTGTTCGGCCCGGCCCTGGATGACCCCGACGGGCGCTTCTGGCTGGAGCTCGCGCTCCGGGCCCGCGCCACCGCGGACTGACGACAGGCTCAGACCGCGGTCTGGGGGGCCGGTTCGGGCGGCGCCGGCTGGAGCTCAGGCTCGAGGACCTCGGGGCCCAGCGAACCGGCGGCGATCTCATCGGCCCAGTTGTAGACGATCGGTACCTGGTAGCGGCCCATGTTCCGGGCGCGGAACTCGATCATCTCGGGGCCGTCCCAGAACCGGTACCAGTCAGTCTTGTTGTCCACCCAGGTCAACTGGTTGACCTTGTAGCGGTCATCGTTTGAGACATGCACCCGGTACTCGGTCGCGCCGTAGCGCAGACACAGCGGGGCGATCCGAGCCACTTCGGCGGCGAATGCCTCCTGACGCAGGATCGTCGCGTACCAGGAGACGTAGACCAGATCGGCCATTGTTAGGCACCCACCTCGGCGCGAATCGCGCCGGGTCCGTCCGCCGTCTTACCCTGACCCTCTTCGGTCGCGCCGACCAGGATCGCGATCTTCCCCAGGTGCTTGTTGTCACGCAGCAGCTGGTGTGCCTCGGCGACGCCTTCGAAGCCCATCGTCTGCCACAGCACGGGCCGGATCTTCGATTCCTCGATCAGCTCGTTGGCCTTGTTGGCCTGCCAGGCGTTGGCGAAGTGCGAGCCGATGATCTGCTTCTGGCGCATCCACAGGTAGCGGACGTCGAAATCGAGCTGGTAGCCCGAGGTGGCGCCACAGATCACCACCTTGCCAAACGGCTTGACGCACAGCACGGACGTGGGGAATGTCGCCTTGCCGACGTGCTCGAACACGATGTCGGGGGCTCCGCCGAGGATCTCCTCCACCGCCTTGCAGAAGCGCCGTGATTCCTTGAACCGAGCCCGCTCCTCGTCAGCGCTCTCGCCGCCCCGGCGCATCATGCCGCTGAACTCGGATCGGTCAATGTAGCCGACCGCGCCAAGCTGCTCGATCAGCTGACCCTTGTCAGCGCTCGAGACGACTCCGACGGCATCGGCGCCGGTCAGGGCACACAGCTGAGTGGCAAACACGCCGAGCCCGCCGGCGGCGCCCCAGATGAGGACCCGATGCCCGGCTTGGAGCTGGCAGCGGTCGATCAGCATGCGGTACGCCGTGAAGTACGTGAGACCGTAGGACGCCGCCTCCTCCCAGGCCAGGTGAGCCGGCTTGGGCAACAGTTGCTGGGCCTGGACCTTGCAGAACTGGGCGAACGACCCCCAGCTGGTCTCATAGCCCCAGATCTTCTGGCTGGGCGCGGCCAGGGGATCGAGGCCATGGACCTCCGGATCCTCGTAGGACGCCTGGTTGCAGTGGACGACGACCTCGTCCCCGGGCTTCCAGCGGGTCACTCCCTCGCCCACCTTCCACACGACCCCGGAGGCGTCCGAGCCTCCGATGTGGTGATCCTCGTTGGGGTGAGAGCGAAACACCGAAACCGGCTCGCCGAGAGCGGCCCAGACATTGTTGAAGTTCACGCCCGCCGCCATCACGCGCACCACGACCTCGAACGCGCCCGGCTCGGGAACCTCAATCTCCTCAAGCTGGAAGGCGTCCACCGGTTCGCCAAAACGCTCTTCGCGGATTACCCATGCCGCCATCGTGGGCGGAAGCTCGCCTGGCGGGGTCTCTACGTTTGCGACTTGGCTCAGATCCACGGCCACTCGCTGACACCTTCCTGTTCGGGGTCGGGGGTCGGACCGGGATCGTACCCGTTACCCGGTCCCCTCCGACGCCTGCAAGCGTCCTCAGACGAGAGTCAGCTCGGCCTCGGAGCCGGCCTCGGCCGTGGCCTCGGCGTTTGCCGCCGCTGCAGCATCGTGCTCGACCCCGGCCGCGCGTTCGGCATGCGTCAGCGGCTGGACGAGGGTGAAGGCCACCACCGCGCCCACCAGGGTCACCGCGGCCCCGATCGTCAGCCCGACGCCGAGCGCCGAGACGAACGCGTCCCGTACTACCGCGACCACGTGGGCGGAGCCGTGACCGGGGGCGCCGCCGGCGCCGAGCGCGTTGGCGAGCGCGGAACGGGACGCGGCGGGGAGGTGGGGGAGTCCCTGGTTGATCTTTGACTTACCGATCGCCGTGAGCATGGCTCCGGTGACCGCAACTCCGAACGTGCCGCCGACCATCCGGTTCATCGAAAGCACGCCGGACGCGACGCCCGCCTTCGTCCGGTCAACCGCATTCATGGCCGCGGTGCTCATGGGAGACATCGTCAGGCCCATGCCGAGGCCCATGAGGATGAAGCCGGGGAGGAGCAACCCATAGCCGCTGTGGATCGTGACGTGGGACTGGATGAACAGCGCCAGCGACACGGTCAGCAGCCCGAGCGCCATCGGGATGCGGGGGCCGATGCGGTCGGTCAGGCGGCCGGCCAGCGGGCCCATGATGATGATCACGACCGTCGAGGGCAGGAAGCGCACTCCGGTCTGGAGCGGCGAGTAATGGAGGATGTTCTGCATGTAGAGGGCGAGGAAGAAGAACTGGGCCAGCATCGCGAACGAGACGATGAAGGCGACCAGATTCGAGCCCAGGAACGTGCGCGAGCGGAAGAAGTTGAAGTCGACCATCGGGGCGGAGCCGCGGAGCTCCGCGAACACGAACGAGACAAGCGCCACCAGCGCGACTGCGAGCAGCGAGATGACGCGCGCCGACGCCCAACCCCAGGCGTTGCCCTCCACCAGGGCCAGCACGAGCGCGGTCAAACCGACCGTGATCGCGGCGATGCCGGGGAAGTCCACCTTGCGCGCCACGGTGTCATCGCGTGATTCACGGGCCGCGAACAGCGTCACGGCCACCGCGATCAAAGCGATCGGCGGGTTGATGAAGAAGATCGCCCGCCAGCTCACCTGCTGGGTGAGGAAGCCGCCGAGCACCGGGCCGATCGCCAGCGCGAGCGCGCTCACCCCGGCCCAGGTTCCGATCGCGGTTCCACGCTGGTGGGGCGGGAACGCCTGGGTGATGATCGACAGGGTGGCGGGCATCATGAAGGCGGCGCCGATGCCCTGAACGGCGCGGAAGGCGACCAGCGTCGTGTCATTGGGCGCGAAGCCGATCGCGGCGCTGGAGAGGCCGAACACGACCACGCCGAACAGGAACATCCGGCGGCGGCCGAAGATGTCACCCAGTCGGCCGCCGGTCACCAGCAGCACGGCGAAGGTCATCGTGTAGGCGTTGACCGTCCACTCGAGGGCCGACAGTGACGCGTGCAGGTCCCGCTGGATCGACGGGAGCGCCACATTCACCACCGTGTTGTCGAGCATGATCATGAACAGCGCGAAGCACATGGCTCCGAGCGTCCACCAGCGGCTGTTCTCGTCAGTTATGAGGCGGTGTCGTTGGGCTAGGAGTCGTTGGGTCACGGTTTCAGGTTCCTTCCGGTCGGCAGACGGCGATATCGGGCCGCTGGAGTAGCTGCTGGAGCGCTCCGGCGAGCATCTGCCGCTCGTCATCGTTCAAATCTTGAGTGAATTGCTCGAGGCCATTGAGACGCGCGGCGTTGAGCTGGCGGATGACAGAGCGGCCCGCCTCGGTGAGGCGCACCCGCTTCATCCGTCGATCGTCCACGTCCTCGTTGCGCTCGACCATGCCGCGGCGGACCAGGTCATCAACGGTCCGGCTCGCGGCGGGCAGGGAGAGAGGCACCAGCTCAGCCGCCTCCTTGAGGGTCAGTTCGCGGGTGGCGATCTCAAGCTGATGCAGCAGCTTGATCTGGGTGATCGTCATGTCGAGTTCGCCCATGGCCTCGAACAGGTCCGAAGTGCAGTTCTTGTGCAGGAACACGACCAGGGCGTAGAGGTCCGGCGCGAGCTGGGTTCCAGCGGTTGAGCGCGTCTCAGTACTTACTTGCATGCATGCAAGTATTGCACGCAAATGGTGTTTCCGCAATCGGAATGACTTCTGCGGGTGTCGGATTGCGGGTCCGCCCCGGCCCGGAGCAGCTACGGGGCAACACGCTACGGCTGCAGTACGGACGAGCTCGAGCTCTCCCGCTCGCGCCCGATGTGAATCGAGGCCGAGCGGATCGAAGCTGGCTCGGAGAGCGCCGCGTCGGTGCTTCCGTGGCTTGCCGTGGCAATCGTGTAATCGCCGGGGCGGAAGTCGACCGACACCTGGGTCGTTCCCTGCGGGTTGATCGGCGCCGTGCTAGCGATTGGATGCGGCTGCCCCGATTTGGAGATCGCCAATGCCTCGGCCTGACTGGCCTGGTTGGTGACGATGAACACGACGGGGCCGGCGCCAACCGACGAGGGCGACACTGACACCTTCGAGTCGTTCACGTACACCGTGAGGTTGATCGGCGTCGGCGGCCGCAGCACCGTGGGAGACTTACCACCCGCAGTGCCGCATGCACTGACAACGAGGGCACAAGCCCCGACAATGCCGATCATCCTGATTCGCATTCGTGACTGCGCTCTCCTCTCGAGATCAGCTCAGCGGCCACGTGGCCGCCTCATTGTTGACCCGGCGAGAACCCTATCCGACCAGGGACTTTGCTTCTAGTCAAGTGCGGGCGAGGGGGGCGCGAGCGATTCGCGCTGATCCTCGAGCCGGCGCAGCTCGACCTGCAGTTCTTCCCAAGACTCTGTCTCGACGCGCTCATACTCATCGCCGCTGAGCTCGCGCAGCCGATCGCTGTAGGCAATCCATGCCTGGCGCGTCTCTGCGTCCAGTTCCTGCAGTAGCTCGGTATCGGGGGCGACGGAGGTCAAGTACAGGCTCCTTCCCTAGTGGGCACACCCGATGCTACCCCGCTTAGCGGTCGTGAACGCCACAACGCTCCCGGGCGAGACCGTCCCCAGGCGTGCGCAGACACGCGCCGCGCACGGTCGCTGCACGCAAGCGTCCGTGCACGCCGTCCGAGGGGCGGCGTATCACGGTCGGGGTGGAACTCCTGGGTGCGCCGATCGCGACGGCCGAATTCATGGTCGTCGACACCGAGACCAACGGCCTCGGGGGCGATGCGTGCGAGCTAACCGAGGTGGGTGCGGTGCTGGTGGGTGGCGGGGAGCTTCACGACCGCTGGAGCTCGCTCGTGCGCCCGAGCGCGCCGCTCCGCCGCGGAATTCAGCGCTTCACCGGGATCACGCAGGCGATGGCCGACGGTGCCCCGTGGCCAGAAGCGGTGTTACCGGCACTGGCCGAGCGCCTGCAGGGCCGCGTGATGGTGGCCCACAACGCCCCGTTCGACCGAAGGGTCCTGCGTCAGGCGTTCGAGCGGGCCGGACTGGACTGGCCCAGCCCGCCGGTCATCTGCACCGCGGCGCTCGCCCGCGCGATGCTGCCGCTCCAGCGCAAACGCGGTCTGAGCGTGCTCGCGGACGCCTTGGGGATCGAGGTACGCCAGACCCACCGGGCGCTCGCCGACGCCGAGACCTGTGCCCGCGTCCTGTGTGCGCTGTTCCCGCGCCTGTGCGCGAATGCGGCCACGGTGGCCGACGCGCTCACGGCGCTGGCCCCGCGGCGCCGTTCGCGGCGCGGCCCGGCAGCGCGAGCGAGCACGGGTCACTTTCCGGGTGATCCGCGTCGGCGCCAGGGCGGCGACACAGCGCCGCCGGATTTCGCCGAGTTGCCCCGCGACCCAGGCGTTTACCTGTTCCGTGACTCCGCCGGGCGGATCCTGTACGTCGGCAAATCGGTCTCGATCCGGAGCCGGGCCCGGTCGCATTTCGCGCCCTCGTCGGGTCCGGCCGAATGGACGCAGCACGCCTCGGTGGTCGACTATCGGACCACCCGCTCCGAGCTCGGAGCCCTCGTGCTGGAGAATCGGCTGATCAAGGAGCTGGCGCCGCCGGGGAACAAGCGTCTGACCCGCCGCGATGAGCGGCTGGTCTACATCCGCTGCCGCCTCGATATCCCGTATCCGATACTCGAGGTCAGCCCTGATCCGGCCTCCGGGCATGCCGTCACGGTGGGACCGATGCGACATCGCCGGCTGGCGCTTGAGCTGGTGGAGCAGCTCGACTCGCTGTTCGGCCTGCGCCACTGTGGTCGCCGGCTGCCGCGACGCGAGCACCCCTCGGCCTACGGTCAGATGGGGCGTTGCCTCTCGCCCTGCCTGGGTGACCTTGACCCGAATCTGTACCGGCGGCGGCTTGATGATGTGCTCCGCCTGTTCCTTGACTCCGAGCAGTCAGGCGAACCCGGCCGCCCACTGCTGGCTCATGTCGAGCGGCAGATGCGACACGCGGCGGCGGAGCAGCACTACGAGCGGGCGGCCGCGCTCCGGCGTCGGGCCGGGCGTCTGCGCTCGGTTCTCGGGCGCCTGGGAGGAGTACTCGAAGCCACCCATGCAATGCCGAGGCTGGTGCTGGCGGCACACCCCAGCCGCCCAGAGTTCGACGGCTTCTGGATCTCCGGCGGCCGGCTGGTGGACTGGGGTCCGCTGGGCGCTGAGGACCTCGACCAGCTTGAGTCCCGAACCACTGCGGCGTTGGCCCGAGGTGGGCGAATCGGCGACCTCGGGGCTCACGTCCCGCCGGCCGAGATTGACGAGGTCCGGATCCTGGGCGGCTGGCTCGCGGCTCATCCCGATGCGCCGGCGCTCCCGCTGCATCCCGAGCCCGGCCGGGCGCGGCTGGCGGCGTTTCTCGAGAAGACCTCAGTGCTCGAACGGAAGCTCGACGACGACCCCTCGGATCTCGTCGGCGCCGACCGAGACATATGAGCCGGGGGGCGCCTCGCGGCGGATGAGCGCCAGCCCCACGGTGCCCAGCGCCGGTGAATGGGCAACGCTGCCCAGCCGCCCGACGACGCGGCCGCCAAAGCTGATCTCGGCGCCCGTGGAGGCCGGCGCGGACAGGCGTACCCCACGCAGCTGGCGATTGGGCTTGCCCCGGTAGTAAAGCCGTGCCACCGTTTCCTGGCCGACATAGCAACCCTTGGTGAACGAGACCGCGCGGCCATTCAGGGCCGCCTCCTGGGGAATCACCGTCTCGTCGAGGTCGACCCCGTACCGCGGCCGGCCGTGCTCGACCCGAACACAGTCCGCGACGGCTTCCGACACAGGTGCTGCGCCGGAGCGCTCGAGCCTCTCGGCCAGCGCCCCGGTATCGCCAGCGTCACAGAACAGATCGACGCCGAGGTCGGTGCGGACGGCGCGGACGACAATCCCGTCGATTTCGGCTTCCCTGTGGGAGTGCTCGGTAGTGGGGAGATCGGGGACCCCGGCCACCTGGGCCGACAGTGGTCCCAGCAGTGACAGAAGCCCACGCTCCACCGTGCGCTTGCGGAGCTCCACCTCGTAACCGATGCTGAATCGGCGGATCATGTTGAACAGATCCTGTAGCGCCACCCGTTCGGTGTCGAGCCACAGCTCGTCTCCGGTATCGAGGATCCTGAGGTCGCCGAGCATCTTGCCCTTGGGGGTCAGGAACGTCGCGTAGCACCCCTTGCCGCGGACGAGCGCCTCGACGTCGTTGGACACCTGACCCTGGAGAAAGCTCTTTGCCTCGCCTCCGGCCAGCGCGAGCTTGCCCCGCTCGGAACGGTCAACCAGGCCACAGCCATCGTTGATGGCGTCGTACTCCGTGGTTGGGATCTCCAACGAGCTCACCGCTCATGAGCATAGGGAGGGCGCTTCCAAACTTGCCAAAATCGAAATTTAGGCGTACCATAATTTCAGTGGCGGCCCACCAGGAAACTTTGCGCTCGTCTGCAGTCGAGGACTACAGCAAGGCGATCTACGCGCTCGAGCGCCGGGCCGGCAAGCCCGTAAGCACCAATGCCCTGGCCGGGCGCCTGGGTGTGACCCCGGCGTCGGCCTCCGGCATGGTCAAGCGCCTCGGGGAGCTCGGCTTGGTCACCCATCAGCCCTATCACGGCGTCTCGCTCACTGACGCCGGCCGCCAGGTGGCGCTTGAGGTCATCCGTCACCACCGGCTGCTCGAGCTGTACCTGGTCGAGACGCTCGGGGTGCCTTGGGATCGCGTGCACCAGGAAGCCGAGGTGCTCGAGCACGTGCTCTCGGAGGAGCTCGAGGAGCTGATCGCGTCCAAGCTCGGCGATCCGACCCACGATCCGCACGGGGATCCGATCCCCACCCGCGACCTGAGGATCGAAGAGCTGGAGACGCAGAGCCTGGAGTCGCTGGAGGCCGGGGCTCGCGGGACCTTCACCCGGGTTTCCGACTCCGATCCGGAGATGCTCCGGTACCTCGCCGATCGGGGAATTGCTCCCGGCGACCGGCTCGAAGTCGTCGAGCGTCAGCCCTTTGGAGGCCCGCTGTTCGTGCGCTTCAGGTCCACCGTGCATCCCCTGGGCGGCGAACTGGCGCGCGCAATGCGCGTCGAGGTAAGGCCATGACTCCGACCGTGACCGAGGTCCCCGAGCCCGTTCTCGAGACAGGAGTCCTGGAGGGCAGCCCGGGCGCTGTGCCCGACTCGCCGCTCGAACGCCTGCTGGCACGAGGCTGGCTGCGGGCCACCCTGACGATGCTGGGGCCGGCCTTCGTGGCCTCGGTCGCCTATGTGGATCCGGGCAACTTCGCCACCAACATCCAGGCCGGAGCCAAGTACGGCTATTCCCTGTTGTGGGTGGTAATGGTCGCCAACCTGATGGCGATGCTGATCCAGTACCTGTCGGCCAAGCTCGGGGTCGTCACCGGGAGCAGCCTGCCCGAACTGGGCCGGGAGCGCTTCCCGCGCTGGATGAGCTGGGCGCTGTGGCTCCAGGCCGAGGTGATGGCGATGGCAACTGACGTGGCCGAGTTCCTCGGCGCTGCGATCGGCCTCAATCTGCTGTTCGGAGTACCGCTGCTCGTGGCCGGTGCGATCACCGGCGTGATCGCGTTCGCGCTCCTCGAGCTCCAGCGCCGCGGTTACCGGGGCTTCGAACTCGCCATCGCGGCGCTGCTCGGGATCGTGTTCGCCGGCTTTCTGTACGAGACTCTGAAGATCGGTCCCTCGGCTCCGGATTCGCTCCGCGGCCTGATCCCGAGCATCGGTGGGTCTGACTCGATCTATCTAGCCGTCGGCATCGTGGGCGCGACAGTGATGCCGCACGTCATCTATCTGCACTCCGCGCTGACCAAGGGCCGGATGCCGGTTCGCGACGACGCCGAAGTCCGCCGCGTCCTCCGTTTCGAGCGGATCGATGTGCTCGTCGCCCTTGGACTCGCGGGGCTGATCAACCTGGCCATGCTGGCGGCGGCGGCGAAGCTCTTCCACGTCCACGGTCTGTCGGGCCTGAGCACCATCCAGGGCGCTCATCATCAGCTTGGTCGGCTGGTGGGAGGCGGTGCAGCGCTCGCGTTCGCGGTGGCGCTGCTGGCCTCTGGGGCGTCCTCGTCGAGTGTCGGCACCTACGCCGGGCAGATCGTGATGGCGGGATTCATCAATATCCGCATCCCGGTCTTCGTCCGCCGAGCGGTCACGATGATCCCGGCGCTGGTCATCCTGGCTCTCGGGGTCAGTACGACCGGTGCACTGGTGTTGAGCCAGGTCGTGCTCTCATTCGGGATTCCGTTCGCGCTCGTGCCGCTGGTCGTCCTCACCGGCCGTCGTGATGTGATGGGCGCCCACGTCAACCGTCGTCTGCTCAGCCTGGCCGCGTACGGCATCGCGGCGGCGATCACGGCCATGAACGCATTTCTGATCGCCGAGCAGCTCTTCGGCTGAGACCGTGAGTACGCTTTCGGAACCCATGGGCTCGCTCGCACAGCAGTTCGACCACACGGTCGCCTCGCTCCCGGATGACTGGACTGACCTCGAGCTCGACCTCCGGATCTTCGACGAGCGGCGCTACGTGGACGCCGCCGTGATGCTGGTCACCGCGAACCCTCAGCCGTACTCGAAGCATGATTGGCATTGGCGGCTCGTCGTGGCCCACCGTTTCGGTCACGGCACCCCGGTGCCGTCCGTGCAGCTTGGCCTGAAGCTGCTCGACGATGCCGGAATTGACGGGGAGCTCGTGGTCCGGGAGGTCCGCACGGGCCGGGTCGAGGTGGTCCAGATGTGGGGCCGGACCGAATCGGTCCGCCAGGAGTTCAAGCGGCTCCGGGTGCAGTAGCCGGTGGCCCGAGCGGTCGCCTTCGTCCCCGACCTCCTGTTCGGATCCAACGTCATCGGCGCGCTCCAGGCCGGCGGTCACGATCCGGTCCTGGTCTCGAACCCGAATGACCTGGAGGGGGCTCTCAGCGGCGCTGAGGTCCTGATCGTAGATCTGACCTCCGAGGCGGAGGACCGGATCGCGCTGGCCGCTCCGGCTCTGGGCGCAGGGCCGCCGCGGACGCTGGCCTTCTTCTCCCATGTCGAGGGCGACGTGCGGACCGCGGCGCAGAACGCCGGGTTCGACCTGGTGATTCCCCGGTCGCGCATGGCGCGGGCCGCTTCGGAGTTGGTCACCGAGCTGGCAGAAAGCGCGAGCTGAACATCGTCGCGACGTCGGGGAGGCGACTGACGATCCCGAATCGCAGCTCCCACTTGGCCCAGGCTGCGAGCCGATGGGGATCGAGCGCGCCCACGCGGCTACCGGGCTGATCAAACGACGGCAGCAAGGCCCGGAGCTCGGCGGCCAGCAGCTGCGGGTCGAGCCCTGGCACCCGCTCCTCGAGCGCCCGTTCACCGGCGGCGGGATTCCGCAGCACCTGCTGGTAACCCTCGGTCAGCGCCCGGACAACGCCCCGGGCCAGGGCTGGGTGAGCTCTGAGGCTCGCGGCGGTGGCGCAGACAACGAGCTCGGGGTAGGAGGGCGCGCCGTACTGGTCGACGCGGAAGACGTGATAGTCCGGCCGGCGGCGTTGGAGCGTCACCCCCTCGTCGTTCCAGAACGCGGTCGCGCCTGCCACCCGGCCGGCGAGAAGATCCGCCACGGCGTTGAAGCCGATCGTGATCGTCTTGACGTGGCTGGGCACGCCGCCGGCTCCGGCGACGATCGAATGCAGCACCGCGGTATCGCTGGGAACTCCGGTCACACCGACCGTCTGACCGGCCAGCTGGCGCGGGCTGGCGATCTTGGGCGCGGCGATCACCGCGGCCAGCGGCCGCTGGACGAGAGCCATGATCCCGACGATGTTCTCGCCGCGCTCGCGGGCGATGGCCAGGTCGTGGATGTCGAGAATGGCGAAGTTGGCCCGGCCGGTCTCGAGCAGATGAATCGAGTCCGTGGACGCGGAGGGCACGACGACGTGCAGCCGGACTCCAGCTCGGGTGTCATACCCCTGAGCCAGGGCCTCGTAGATCCCGGCGTGAACCGCGTTGGGGGTGAAGTCGAGGACCAGGGTGGCGTTGGCCGGGGCCGACCGGCTCGGGCTCGAGCCACCGCACCCGGACAGGAGGATTCCAGCGAGCAGCAGCGTGGCGGCGAAGCGTCGCATCGGGCGGCGAGCATAGGCGGTGAGTCCCCCTACGTAGAATCCGGACCGAGCATGCGCCGCCGGGTCACGTTCAGCCGCAACCTCACCCTGTCGCTGTCGCGCACGTGCCGGTGCTACTGCAAGTACTGCGCGTTCGCCACGCATCAGCCGCACCTGCACGCGCCCGAGGAGGTGGAGCAGATCCTGGATCGGGCCGCCGGGCGCCATCGGGTCAAGGAGCTGCTGGTCCTGACCGGCGAGGCACCTGACCACAACCCGGGCGTGGCCAAGCTCCTGGCCGGCTATGGGTTTGAGGACTTCACGGCTTACGTGGTCTGGGTGTGCGAGCAGGCGCTGCTGCGCGGCGTCCTCCCGCACACCAACCTGGGCGTGCTCGACCCCTCCGACCTGTCCCGGCTCCGGGCCGTCACCGCCTCGCAGGGACTGATGCTCGAGTCCGTATCCGAGCGCCTCATGGCGACGGTTCACGCGGGCTCACCGACCAAGCACCCGGCCCGGCGGATCGAGACGATCACCGCCGCCGGCGAACTGAAGATTCCCTTCACGAGCGGCATCCTGGTCGGTATCGGGGAGACCGAGGAGGAGCGCATGCAATCGCTGGCGGCGCTGGCCGAGCTCCACGGTCGCCACGGCCACCTGCAGGAGGTGATCCTCCAGAACTTCGTTCCCCACCAGAGCTACTACGGGCAGGAGCCGGCCGACATCGCCGACGCCGCGGCGCAGGAATATTGGCGCACCGGAGTCGGGCAGGGACCGGTACTCGACGGCCCCAGCTGGGCCTGCCCGGTGTCGCTCCAGGACATGAAGCGGCTGATCGCCGAGACGAGGCAGCTGATGCCCGAGATCGGCATCCAGGTTCCGCCCAACCTGTCCGACTGGTGGCCTGAGCTCGTCCAGGCGGGGGCCACCGACCTCGGTGGGCTGAGTGCCAACGGTGACCACATCTCGCCCGAGCATCCATTTCCCTCACCGACGCACGTACGCAAGCGTCTGGCGCAGGACGGGTACGCCCTCAGCGAGCGTCTGTGCGTCTACCCGGAGTACATCGATCCCGAGTGGGTGTCCGAGCCCGTCCTCGACGTGATCCGGAGCCGGTACTGGTCATTCATTCCGCGGCGGGGCAGCGGCCGGCGAGCCGAGCTGAAGCTCGCGGACGATCTCGCCCCTCGAGCGGTGGAGCGGGCCCGCGAGGGTCTCACGCTGAGGCCCGAGGAGCTGACCGCGCTGTTCGCCGAGCAGCGTCCCGAGGTGATTGAGGACATGCGCTCGGCGGCCGACGAGCTGCGGCGCCGCCTGGCCGGGGACACGGTGACGTTCGTGGTCAACCGCAACATCAACGTGTCGAACGTGTGCGTCGTGGGCTGCGCCTTCTGCGGCTTCGGACAGTCCAAGCGCTCGCCTGACGCCTACGAGCACTCGGAGGATGAGTTCGCCCAGCGCGTGCAGGAGGCCCTGCAGGCGGGGGCGACCGAGCTCTGCATCCAATCGGGTATCCATCCCGACTGGGGCCTTGAGGATTACCTCGGCTGGCTACGGTTCGCCAAGCAGCTCGCGCCCGAGCTCCACCTGCATGCCTATTCGCCGATGGAGGTCTCGCACATGTGCGACGTCAGCGGGTTGGCGCCGCGGGCCGTGTTCGCCGCGCTCCGGGAGGCCGGTCTGGGCTCCACTCCGGGCACTGCCGCCGAGGTCCTGCATGACGGAGTCCGCGAGCGCATCTCACCCAACAAGCTCCCGGTGGCCCGATGGGTGGAGATCATCGAAGCCTCCCACGCAGAGGGCATCCGATCCACGGTTACGGTGATGTTCGGCCACATCGAGGAGCCCTGGGAGCTCGCCGAGCACATGCGCGTGGTCCGCGACCTGCAGGAACGCACCGGTGGATTCACCGAATTCGTGCCCCTGTCCTTCATCCCGTTCCAGACGCTGCTCGGCCGCACCCACGGCGTGGAGGAGATCTCGCGCGAGGAGAACCTCAAGCACACGGCGGCGTTCCGGCTGGCGCTCGGCTACACGGTGACCAACCTCCAGGCAAGCTGGGTGAAGATGGGGCTCGATGCCGCCACCGAGGCGCTGCGCTGGGGTGTCAATGACCTCGGCGGGACGTTGATGGAGGAATCGATCTCGCGCATGGCCGGCAGCTACCACGGGGTCAGGCTCGAACCCCAAGAGCTAGTGGCCGCGGCCCACCAAGCCGGCCGCCCGGCCGCGGAACGCACGACGCTGTACGAGATTCGCCGACGGTACGAGCCCCAGCCGGATGACTCTGATCCTCTGCCCAGTTTGCCGGCCCGGACGGCGAGCGCCGGAAGGTCAGAGGCCGCGTGAGACGGTGATGGTCGAGCGCCCGCCGTCGCTGTTCGCCGGCGTCGAGCCACTCGAGGTGTTCGTCGAGCTGTTGGCCGAGCTCGACACCGATACCTCTTCAACCGAGTTCTATGACCGGATCTGCGAGGCGATCTGCCGGCTCACGACGATGCGCCGGGCCGCCATCTTCATGGCCGACGCCGGACGGCGCCGCGTGCGCCCGGTCGGCTCCTACGGCACCTCGTTCGAGGAGCTGGCCACGCTCGAGCCGAGCCCGACTCTGATCTCGGCCCCCATCGCGCAGCGGGCTCTGGCTCAGGACGAGGTCGTAGTCGTCTCGGACGGGATCGAGAACGAGGTGCCGCCGGAGTACGCCAAGCTGCTCGGCATCACCACGCTCGTGTGTACGCCGCTCAGCGCCGCCGGGCGGGACTACGGCGTGATCTGCGCGGACCGGGGCGGCGGACGGTTCGAGCTCACCGACGGCGAACGTCACCTCCTGTGGACGCTGGGCAAGACCGCCGCCCTCGTGGCCACGGCGCGGAACGCCACGCGGCAGCAGGAGCGCAACCAGCGGCTCGGCGAGCGCCTGGAGCTGGCCCGAGAGATCCACGAACGCGTGATGCAGCGGCTGTTCGGCGTTTCGTTGGCGCTGAGCGCCCAGAAACCGCTCGACGACGAGGAGCGTGAGCGCTGCCGGGTGGAGATGCAGGAGGCGCTCAGCGATCTGCGGCGAGCTCTCGAGCGACCGCTGGCGCCCGTGGCGCCCGAGACCGGGACCACATTGGCCGCAGAGCTCGAGCGGCTGAAGAGCGCCCCCGCCCCCGGGGTCGATGTCGACTGGCCGCGCGAGGTCACAGTTCCGGGCGAGATCGAGCCGCTGGCGCAGTCCGTGCTGGCCGAGGCGCTGCGCAATATCGCCAAGCACGCCGCGCCCTCGAAGGTGGCCGTCCGGGTGGCCAGCGACGCCGACACGTTCACGCTCGAGGTGCGCAACGACGGAGTTGGTCCCGGGGCCCGCGGCGCCGGAATGGGACTCCGGCTGGCAGCCTTCGAGGCCCTCCAGCACGGGGGCGTGGTCGAGTTCGGGACCCCGGAGGCGGGTTTCTGGCGCGTGCGGCTGGTGGTGCCGATGGGACGTGAGGGGCTGTGAGCGATACAGCGGTGAGCGACTCGGCGGCTGAGCGCCGGCTCCGGGTCCTGGTGGTGGATGACCACGACGTTGTCCATTGGGGATTCCGGGTCCTGCTCGGCGAGCAGCCGTGGGTCGAGCGCTGCCTGGCCGCCAAGACTGGGGCGGAGGCGCTCGAGCTCCTCAGGTCGTTCAAGGCGGACGTAGCGCTGGTGGACCTGTTCCTGGTCGGCGAGTCGGGCGCCGATGTATGTGACTCGATCCGCAAGGCGTCTCCCTCGACCCGCGTGCTGCTGATCTCCGGCGCGGGCCGGATGTCCCCGGCGGCCGCTCGCGCCGCGGGCGCGTCAGGCTTCGTGTCCAAGGACTGGGAGGCACGCGAGGTCGCCCGCGCGGTGCGGATGGTCGGTCTGGGCATGACGATGTTCGCTCCCACCTCGGAGCAGCCGGCGCCGCTGTTGACCGAGCGCGAGCATGAGGTGCTCGATCTGATCGCCGCCGGTTCGACGAATCGGGAGATCGCCGAGCAGCTCTACCTGTCACCGCACACAGTCAAGGAGCACACAAGCGTGCTGTACCGCAAGCTTCAGGCGCGCAACCGCGCGGAGGCGGTCCAGCGGGCGCAGCGGATCGGGCTGCTCGGCTAGCGGCGGCGCATGACCCGCTCGATGGCGGGCAGCTTGATGGCGTGCGGCACGTAGCGCGCGGCCAGCATCGCCGTTCGCACCTGGAGACCGGGCACCACCACCCGCGAGCCGTTCTCGAGACCCTTGACGCCGGCCTTGGCCGTCTCCTCGGCCGTCACCCAGGCTGGCCGCGGGACCGTTTTTTCGAACTTCTGCCCCGCGGCCTCCCATCCCGCGACGTCCCAGAACTCGGTGGACACGGGACCCGGGGCGAGTGCGGTCACCGTTACGCCCGAGCCGCGCACCTCCTGGTGGAGCGCCTCGGAGAATGAGAGCACGTAGGCCTTGGCCGCCGAGTAGCCGGCCGAGTACGGGAGGGGCTGCATACCGGCGGTCGAGGCGACGTTGAGGATCGCGCCCTGGCCGCGCTTGACCATCTCGGGCAGAAAGGCCGAGGTCAGCGCCACCACGGCCTCCACCAGGACGCGGACCTGTTCCAACTCTCGAGCCGGCTCGGACTCGTGGAACGCCCCGCCGGTGGCGAACCCGGCGTTGTTGACCAGGACATCCACGCTCAAATCCAGCGCGGCGACGCGTCCCGCCAGCCGGTCGCGCGAGGCGATCTTGGAGAGATCGCAGCCCAGGGTCTCGGCACGCACGCCGTACTCGGCCCGGAGCTCGGCGGCCAGCTCGTCGAGGCGATCCTTACGCCGGGCGACGAGCACAACTCCATGACCCCGCTGGGCCAGCTCGCGGGCAATCGCTGCTCCGATCCCGGCCGAAGCGCCCGTCACCAGGGCTGCAGTGGAGCGGCTCGGCTCGGGGAGACTCATCCTGCCGGAGCCTATCGTCCTCCCCCCGTTCGGGGGTAATACGACATCACCCTGTATCCACGCCCCGGGGGCGGCGTAGGTTCATCCGGATGAACCCCGCCACAGCGATCCTGTTCCCCGGGCAGGGGAGCCAGACCGACAGCATGCGCGACGACGTGGAGAGCACTCGCCCTGAGCTGCTTGACATGGCGATTGCCGCGGTCGGCGAGGATCCATTCCCGCGGGCCGGCGAGGGAACGAACTTCGCTCAGCCGGCGATCTTCTGCGCCAGCCTGGCCGGATGGCACCGGCTCGGACGCCCGCGGGGGGACTTCATGGCGGGGCATTCACTGGGCGAGCTCGCGGCACTGGTCGCGGCAGGGGCGCTGTCGGAGAGTGACGGGCTAAAGCTCGTCACTCTCCGCGGCCGTCTCATGCACGAGGCCGGGCGGGCCGCGGGCGATGGCGGCATGCTCGTCGTCGGCGGCCCGGACGCGGCGGAGCGGGCGCCGGAGGTGGCTCAAGCGCATGACCTCGTCATCGCGAACGACAACTCCCCCCAGCAGGTGGTGCTGTCAGGGGCTCGAAGCCAGCTCCCGGCTGCCGTGCAGACCGCCAAGGACATGGGACTCCGAGCCAAGGTGCTCGACGTCACCGGTGCCTTTCACTCCCCGATGATGGCCGCCGCCGTCCCCGAGTTCGCCGCCGCGCTCGAGGCGACACAGTTCGCCGCCCCGGAGGTTCCGGTGATCTCGGCCGTCACGGCGCGCGAGTTCGAGGATCCTCGCCGGGAGCTGGCCGACGCGCTGACGAGCCCGGTCCGCTGGCGAGAAACGATGCTCGCGTTGCATGAGCGCGGCGCTGGCCGGTTCGTCGAAGTGGGGCCCGGGCGGGTACTCACCGGGTTGGCCAAGCGCACCCTGGAGAACGTGGAGCTCGTCCATGCTTGAGTCGGCCCCGAGGTCAGAGGAGCTCGCACATGGTTGAGTCAGCCCCGGCGCGCGAGGCGCAGCCCCAGCGGGCCCGGCTGCCGCTGGGCAGGCTCGACGTGCGTCCAGCGGCCATTCTGTCCGTGGCCACCGAACTCCCGGCCGGTCGGCTTACCAACGCCGAGCTGGCCGAACAACTTGACATCGACGAAGAGTGGATCGTCTCGCGCACCGGCATCCGCGAACGCTGCCAAGCCGAGCCCGACGAGCGGTTGAGCGACTACGCGAGCCGGGTGGGGGCCAAGGCGCTGAAAGCCGCCGGGATAACCGCCGAACAACTCAGCCTGATCATCGTGGCCACGCTGTCTCAGGATGAGCTGACGCCCAACACCGCCCCCATCGTCGCCCACGATCTCGGCGCCACAAGGGCCGGAGCGTTCGACGTCGGCGCCGCCTGCACGTCCTTTCTGAGTGCCCTGGCCCAGGGCGCCTCGCAGATCGAATGCGGGCGGGCCGAATACGTGTTGGTGGTCGGAGCGGACTTCATCACCCGCATCACGGACTACACGGATCGGCGCAGCGCGCCGCTGTTCGCCGATGCCGCCGGCGCGGTGGTGCTTGGCCCCGGCGGAGATGACCGCGGTGTGATCGGCCCGATCGTCCTCGGTGCCGACGGTTCGCAGGCGGGGACGCTGTTCGCCACGCTCGCCGACCGTAAGGTCCGGATGGACGGGCCGGAGGTATTCCGCCACGCGGTCGCGCGGATGAGCCAGGTCACGCGCGACGCCGTCGAGCGAGCCGGTCTCACCCTGGACGACATCGACCTGTTCATCTACCACCAGGCCAACGCCCGGATCACCAAAGCCCTCGGCGAGCGGCTCGGACTGGCCCCGGACCGGGTGGTCGAGTGCATCGAGACGATCGGCAACGCGTCCGCCGCGATGATCCCGGTTGGACTCGCCACCGCGATCGAGGATGGCCGCCTGCGTCCCGGTTCTCGCGTGCTCCTGAGCGCATTCGGGGCGGGCTTTGTCTGGGGCGGCGGCGTGATCGACTGGGGGCGCGGTGCCTGACGCTCGATGCGCACTTGTGACCGGAGCCTCTCGCGGGATCGGTGCCGCCATCGCCCGTGGTCTCGCTGCCGATGGCTGGCCGGTGGGTGTCAACTACCGCGCGGATCGAGACGCGGCCGAGGCGGTGGTGGCGAGCATCGAGGATTCCGGCGGCCGGGCGCTGGCTCTGGGCGGCGACGTGGCCGATCCGGCGTCTGCCGATCAGCTGTTCGGAGCGCTCGAGTCCCATTTCGAGTGCCCGGTGCTCGCTTTGGTCAATAACGCGGGGATCAGTGCCGATGACCTGACTCCCTCGCTCGGTGACGAGGAATGGAACTCCGTGATCGAGACTGACCTGACCGCTGCGTTTCGTCTCACACGCCGGGCTCTGAAGCCGATGCTCCGGGCCCGGGCCGGGCGGATCGTCAACATTTCATCGGTCGTCGGACTCCGGGCCAACCCCGGTCAGGCCAACTATGCCGCTGCCAAGGCGGGCCTGATCGCGCTGACCAAGACGGCGGCCGTCGAGGTCGCCCGTCGCGGCATTACGATCAACGCGGTCGCGCCCGGTTGGATCGACACCGACATGACCGCCGACGTGGCCAAGGATCTCCTGGCGCAGGTGCCCGCGCGCCGAGCTGGAACCCCGGAGGAGGTCGCGGCCTGCGTACGCTTTCTTATCTCCGATGCAGCGAGCTACGTGACCGGTGCGGTGTTGAGCGTCGATGGCGGGCTGGCGGCATGAAAACAACGAGCGATTGGAGCTAGGAATGTCAGTGACAACCGAGCAGGTCGAAAGCCGCGTCATCGAGACGCTGGCCAGCTTCGGCCCCGACGCTAGCGAGATCACGCGCGATGCCACGTTCGAGCAACTCGACATCGATTCGCTCGATCTCGTCGAGCTGGCGCAGGTGGTCGAAGATGAATACGGCGTGGTCCTCAAGGGTGAGGACATGAAGGAGCTCAAGACCGTTGGCGATGCGATCAACCTGATCGTGGAGCGTGCCGAGTAGTGACTCCCTCGCCGGCCAGACGCAGGGTCGTGGTCACCGGGCTCGGCGCGGTCACTCCGCTTGGGGTGGGCGCCGAGACGCTGCACGACCGCTGGGCGCAGGGGGTGTGCGGCATCGCCGATGGAGCCGGCACCTGCCGTGAGTTCGATCCCAAGGACTTCCTGTCCGTCAAGGAGGCCCGGCGCCTGGATCGGTTCTCCCAGTTCGCGGTGGTCGCCTCCGGGGAGGCCGTCGCGCAAGCGGGTTGGGACGGCGAATCGCCGTATGACCCGCTTCGGATTGGCTGTGTGATCGCCACCGGAATCGGGGGTATCGACACGGTCGAGACCCAGCACGACGTGATGCGCAACCGGGGAGCCAAGATGGTCTCTCCGCTCGGCATCCCGCAGTACATGCCCAACGCGGCGGCGGCGGCCGTCTCGATGAAGCATGCGCTCCGCGGCCAGAGCTACGGCGTGGTGTCGGCCTGCGCGAGTGGGGGACACGCGCTCGGATCCGCCCTGCGCATGATCCAGTACGGGGACGCGGATGCGGCTGTGTGTGGAGGCGCGGAGGCGACGCTGACCGAGTTCGGTTTCGCGTGTTTCAACTCGATGCAGGCCCTTTCGCCGACCGGGATCTCGAGGCCGTTCGACCTGCGGCGTGACGGGTTCGTGATGGGTGAAGGTGCCGGGATGGTTGTGCTCGAGGAGGCGGAGGCCGCCGCCGCTCGGGGCGCCACGGTGCTGGCTGAGCTCGTCGGTTACGGCTCGACCTCAGACGCTTTTCACCTCACCGCGCCCGAGCCCACGGGCGGGCCGGCCTCTCGCGCGATCGAGCTCGCGCTGGACGACGCGGGGTCGACTCCCGCCGATCTCGATTACGTCAACGCCCATGGGACGTCGACCCAACTCAATGACGCGGCCGAGACAGCAGCGCTGAAGCTCGCGCTCGAGGAGCACGCCAAGCGGATCCCGATCTCATCCACCAAGTCCGCCATCGGTCACCTGCTGGGTGCCGCCGGGGCCGTGGAGGCCGTGGCCACGATCCGCACGCTGATTACGGGGGTGATCGCTCCAACGCTGGGTTACGAGGTTCCCGATCCCGAGCTTGACCTCGACTACGTGCCCGGCGAATCCCGCCCGCTGATTACGTCAAACGGTCATCCGCCGCTGGCGATCTCGAACTCGTTCGCGTTCGGCGGTCACAACGTGGCCCTGGCACTGCGGGGAGCTCCGAGATGAGCGCCACTGCCGTCCAGGCCGTCGGGCGCCGGCTTGATCCGCTCGAGCGCCTAGAGGCGCTGTGCGATCCCGGCAGCCTCCGCGTCGTGCGCTCGCGCGTCAGCTCGACACGGCTGGGTGACCGGGCCATCGCCGGCGACGGTGTGGTCGGCGCCACGGGGATGGTCAACGGGCGTCCGATCGCCTGCTACGCCCAGGACGGCAGGTTCTTCGGCGGCTCGCTCGGAGCCCGCCACGCGGACACGATCGTGCGCGTGCTGGGGATGGCTGAGCGGGCACGCATGCCGGTGGTCTCGTTTGTCGAGTCCGGCGGTGCCCGGATGCAGGAGGGCACGGCAGCACTTGCCGGCTACGGACGGATCTTCCGCCAGACAGTGGCCATGACCGGTCTGGTCCCGCAGATCTCCATCGTCTCGGGCGCCTCGGCCGGCGGCGGGGCCTACTCGCCCGCACTGACTGACCTGATCGTGATGACCGAGGACGCGGCCATGTTCCTCACCGGGCCCGGTGTGGTCCGCGAAGCGCTCGGTGAGGAGATCGACGCTGCCGGACTCGGCGGCCCTCAGGTGCACGCGCGCAACGGGGTCTGCCACCTGGTTGAACAAGACGAGGCGAGCGCCGCCCTCCGCGTGCGCGAGCTTCTCTCCTACCTTCCTTCGGCGACCGGCCAGGCGCCGCCGCGGGCGGTGCCGGTGGGACCGACCTCGCCTGACCCGGGAACGTTCGTGCCCACCGCATCGCGCAGCGCCTACGACGTCCGCGACGCCCTGACGGCGGTCATCGACCGTGACTCCCTCCAGGAGCTCTGCCCCCGTTGGGCGCGGAACCTGGTCACCGGCCTGGCCCGCATCGACGGCCGTCCGGTGGGAATCGTCGCTAACCAGCCGCGCTATCTGGGCGGCGTCCTGGACGCCGAGGCTTCGGAGAAGGCGGCCCGCTTCGTGGGCTTCTGCGACGCATTCGGTCTCCCGCTGATCGTCGTCGTCGACACGCCGGGCTTCATGCCCGGCTCGCGTCAGGAGCAGGCCGGCGTGATTCGCTACGGAGCCTCATTGGTGAGAGCCTTCGCCGCTGCCAGCGTGCCCAAGCTGACGGTTGTCCTACGCAAGTCCTACGGCGGCGCCTACATCACGATGAACTCGCGCGACCTCGGTGCTGACCTGGTGCTGGCCTGGCCCGACGCCGAGCTCGGGATCATGAGCGCCCGCGCTGCCGTGGGCATCGTCGGACGGCGTGAGCTGCGCACGGCAGCCGACCCCGAGGCCGAGCGGGACCGCCTGTCCGAGGCTTACGCGCACGAGCACCTGCGGGCTGAGAGTGCGGCCGCCGAGGGGTTCGTGGATGAAATCATCGAGCCGGTGGAGACCCGGGATCGTCTCGCGGTGGCGCTCGCCACCTTCGCCGGTGGCGCTGCCGGTCCGCCCCGGAGCGACGCGTGATACTGGCGGGCAAGCGCCTTCTCATCACCGGCGTTATCACCAAGGACTCGATCGCCTTCCACGCTGCCGAGCAGGCACAGAAGGAAGGTGCGACGGTCCTGCTGACCAGCTTCGGGAGAGTGCGCCGGATGACCGAGCGTGCCGCCCAGCGCCTCCCCGAGCCGACCGAGGTGCTCGAGCTCGATGTCAACAAGCCGGAAGACCTGGCCGCGCTCACCGACTCGCTGAAGGAGCGCTGGGACGGGGTGGACGGAGTGCTTCACGCGATCGCGTTCGCCCCCCAAGACGCGCTTGGTGGCGGGTTCATGACCGCCCCGGCGGAGAGCGCCATGGAGGCGTTCCGGACCAGCGCGTTCTCACTGAAGGCTCTGGGGGCGGCTGTGGCTCCGCTCATGTCCCCGGGGGCCGGGATCGTCGGCATGGATTTCGATGCCAGCGTCGCCTGGCCGATCTACGACTGGATGGGTGTGGCCAAGGCGGCGCTCGAGTCAGTGTCCCGATATCTGGCTCGCGATCTGGGACCGCAGGGTATCCGGGTCAACCTGGTCTCGGCGGGGCCGCTGGGCACCGTGGCGGCGCGTGGAATTCCCGGCTTCGAGCAGCTCGCGGAGCTGTGGCGGGCTCAGGCACCGCTCGGCTGGGACATGGATGACCCTCTGCCCGTGGCACGCGCGATCTGCTGGCTCCTGTCCGATTACGCGCAGGGGATAAGCGGCGAGATAGTCCACGTGGACGGTGGCTTTCACGCGGTCGGAGCCCCCTCGGCTGCTGCCCTACCCGGGGAGTAGTGTTTCGCTTCGGTCGCGCAGTGGCGTCCGGCGTCCAGGCATAGCTGTGGTGGACCGAGGGAGGCACCATGGATCAGGCTGATGTGCGGAAGTTCGTCGCCGAACTGGCGGGTACCGCGGCACTCGTCATCATCGGGGTCGGCGTAGCCACGCTGAGCTTCGGCTTCAAGGTCACGGGTACCAGCGTCTCCGCCGGCGTCGTGGCGACCGCGCTGGCGTTCGGGCTCGTATTGCTCGCCCTCGCGTACACGCTCGGGCCGATCTCCGGCTGCCACGTCAACCCTGCAGTGACGCTCGGCTTTCTGATCTCGGGTCGTATGAAGTTTCAGGAGGCCATCCGATACTGGGTGGCACAGTTCGCGGGCGGGATCGTCGGTGCGCTGATCCTCTACGCGATGGTCTCGGCCTCGCCCCTGTATTCGCGTCACAGCACCGGGCTGGGCGCCGATGGCTACGGCCATAACTCACTGGTCGGGATCGGCGCCGGGAGCGCGTTCGTGGTGGAAGTGGTGCTCACGCTGATCTTCGTCCTCGTGGTCCTCGGTGCCACCAGCCGGATCGGCTCTCCGGTCGCCGCCGGACTGGCAATCGGCCTTGCGCTGACGTGCGTCCATCTCGTCGGGATCCCGCTGACCGGCACGTCGGTCAACCCGGCGCGCTCGCTGGGACCGGCACTGATCGTCGGGACCTCGGCGCTCAAACAGGTTTGGCTGTTCATCGTCGCCCCACTGGTGGGCGGCGCTGGCGCGGCGGGGCTCTACCTGTTTCTGTTTCCACGCGAGCGATCAGGTTCCGGCTCCGGACGCCGAGCCGGCGGTCGTCGCCGACCGTCAGACCGGGCGGACCTCAGCCACGCCCTGAGCATGGTCCCTCGGCGCTCGCGGGCCGGCGCTTTAGGCACGCCGAGGTCCGCAGGGTTCACGGTTATCCACCGTAGGAGGTGGATAACCGTGAACGGTGGTTGCGTCTCAGCGGAACAGGTCGTGCTCCGGATCCCGGAGCAGCTCGGCCGCGCCGGGGCCATCTTCGGCGCTGACGTGCCGATCGGCGCCCCGGATCAGCACCGCCGGCTGCATGGCGTCCTTGGCCCGGGCCAGGTCCGCGGCGGCGGCCAGCTCGTCAGCGATTCCGATCCAGGTCGCCTTGAGTTCGTGGCCACGGGCATCGTGACGCCCGCGCCAATCCTCGAGGGGGGACAGCCCGGCGCAACCGATCGCGACGTCGACCTGACCGTTACGCCACGCGCGGCCGAACGAGTCGGTGATCAGGACGGCCGGCGCGGTACCGAGCCCGGCTCTGAGGCGGGCACGGAGCTCACGGGCCGAGCGGTCAGGATCGGAGGGGAGGAGGATCAGCGTGTCGTCGTCCGGGGAGTTGGACGCGTCTACACCGGCGTTCGCGCACACGAATCCGTGATGGGTGACGGCGATGAGGACACCGTTGGCTGCCCGGCGGATCTCAGCCGACTCGTCGAGCACCACCTGAACGTGGCGGGGGTCCTTGTCCAGGTCGGCCGCGAGCTCGAGCGCCCGCTGGCTCGGCACGACGCTGGACAGCGTTCGCGTTCGCCCCTCGGCCTTGGAGACGATCTTGTGGGCGATCACGAGCACGTCACCCGCTACGGGTCCCCCGGCCGGCATGGCGTCCGCGAGGAGCGCGGCCAGGTCATCCCCCGCTGAGATCTCCGGCAGGCCCTCAAGCGCAGTGGCGGTGATCGCGTGTGGCACGCCCACTAACGCTCGCGGAACTCCAGGCTGCGAGCCAGCTGCCGGAGCATCCCCCGGGTGTGGGCCGCTCCGCCTCGCTGGTTGGCCAGCAGGGTCTCGGCCGCCAGCAGGTCCTCGGGTGTATCGATGTCGAGCGCCAGTGACGGCACTTCGACGATCAGCGGTTCGGCACCCGCCTCGCGGGCGAGCGATTCGTGTCGCTCTCGGCTCCCCGGGCCGAACGCCGACTCGATGACGGCGGGGGGAGTAAGCAGCAGGGCGTTCGTCCCCGAGCCATGCCGATCGGGCACGATCACGACCGAGCGGCGCGGCACGCGCTGGGCGATCAGCTGGTCGAGCTCGGCTGGGTCGAGCAGCGGGCAATCGCCCGGCACCAGCAGCACCCGCTCCGCTCCCAGCTCGAGGGCATGCCGGACGCCGAGAGCCGCGGCCTGGTTGTGGCCGTCCTGCTCGTCCTCGAGCACCGTGGCGCCGTAGCCGGCGGCGATCCGCTGCGCGCCGTGGTCACTGGAGACCACCACCAACTCCTCGGTCATCGTGGTCCGGCCCAGGGCAACGAGCACATCGGAGAACATCGCCTCCACGAACGCCCGGCGCGGCGAAGGATCAAGTGTTTCGGACAGACGCTGCTTGGCGTCGGCGAAGTTCTTCATGGGGAGGACGACAGTCGGGTTGCTCATGGGGTGTACAAACGCTAGATGGTCGGGTGTTCGGGAGTCTGAGGCGTCCGGTCAGGCGAGGGCCAGCGCAAACGTGAGCGTCTCCTCGGCGAGCCGGCGGCGGGCATCGGCGCCGTCCATAAGCACGTTTGTCTCGAGGACTGGCAGCGACGACGTGCGCTCGTCACAGACCAGGCCGGCAAGCAGTCCATCGTATGCCTCGGCGATTCCCGCGCTCGTGACCGGATGCCCCGCCCAGCGCATGAATGCCTCCGTCGGACCCTTGATCACCTCGCCGCCCACAAGCGGACTCACCGCCACAACGGGCGCCGATGCAGCCCGGATGGCCTCGCGCATACCTTGGAGGGCCAGGATGGGACCGATCGAGATGACCGGGTTCGAAGGTCCGATCACGATTGCCCGGGCCGCGGCCAGAGCACCGGTGACCTCTTCGGTGGGGTGCGCGTTGCCGCGGCCTCGGAAGTCCACGTCACGCACGTCGCCCTGCGCACGCTGCTTGATCATGAACTCCTGAAACGGCCACCACGTGCCCGCGGCCAGAACCCGGGTGCGAACCGGCTTATCGGTCATCGGGAGAACTCGGGCGGGAACTTTCAGTGCCGCTGTGATCGCGGCCTGCGCCTCGGTCAGCCGCTCCCCGGCGTCGAGGCGGCGTGCGCGTTCGAGTCCGATGGCCAGATCACGGTCTCCGAGGTTGAACCAGACCTCGACACCGAGCTCACGCAAGCCGTCCATGACGTGGAAGGTGTCACCGTCGAGCCCCCAGCCTCGATCATCAATCCGATCGGCGAGCCAGAAGGTGATCAGATCCGGATCGGGTGACACATAGGCGCCGTAGACCTCGACGTCATCAGCCGTGTTGGCGATCACCACCAGGTCCTCGCCGCCCACCACATCGAGCATCCCTCGGGCCAGCTTGGCGCCGCCGGTCCCCCCGGCGAGGATCACTACCGGACCGTCGCTCATGGCCTCACCGGGGCAGGCCGGTGATCTTGATGCCTGCTCGCACCTTGTTACGGATGTTGATGGAGATCAGAAGCGGGGTGAACTGCTCGACGATGCGCGCCATCTCGAGCGGCCCGCAGTCAACCGCCCGCAGACCGCTGATGCGGTCGACGAGCTCCGCCACCCGGGCCTTGTCCGCTCGCTTGTCACCGCACACGAGCACGTCCTCGTCGAGCTGGTGCTCGAGGTCAGTCAAGAGCGCGGCGCTGACCGTGTGAAACGCGGACACGACGCGGACCCCCTCCGGGACCATCTCCTGGGCCTGCTGGGCCGCGGAACCCTGCCAGACGCCCAGCGTGCGGGTCGCCTTGCCGCTCACGGCGGCGGCGAGCGGCACGGTGGCATCGACGACGAGCTGCTCGGCTTCCAGCGCCTGCTTGAGGTTGGTCAGCGTCTCTGACTGGGAACGGAACGGGACCGAGAGGATCACGATCTCGGCTCCAAGCACCGCCTCGGCGTTCTCCCGGCCACTGAAGGAGCCCTCCGGCACGCGCTCGGCTGCGCGCGCCGCGGCCTCTTCGGCGCGGGCGGCGTCACGAGATCCGATGACGATCGGGACGCCGGCGCGCCCCAGCCTCGCCGCCAGTCCGAAGCCGAGCGCCCCTGTCCCTCCGACGATGCACACGGGCGGCGACACAGGACGTGCAGTGTAGGTGGGAGTGCCGATCTATAGTTGCCGCCGGGTGCGCATTCGTCTGTTTGCTCTTTCGGCTGTGGCCGTGCTGGCGCTGGTCGCTTCGGTGGCCGGCGCGGCCAAACCCGGCCCGGCGCCGTTGAAGATCCTCAGCTCTTCGCTGAGCCAGTCCGGTCAGCAGCTGAGCTGGAACGTTCAGCTGGCGCAGCCGTTCGCGCCCGGTGTGCTCAAGCAGGCCCACCGGTCTCTGTGCTTGCTGATCGAGCGCGTCAAGCGGGACACCGTCAGCGGCGAGCTCTGCGTCACGGGCCCGCGGAAGGGTCACCACGCACCTCTTGTCGTGTACCAGCAGGTCACCCAAGCGGGACCCGGCCGCGCCCACATCATTGCGGCCACCGTGAGCCGGGGCAGCTCGCGGGCGCTTACGGCCACGTTCATGCCCGCGAGCGTCGGGCTCGGATATCGACCAACTCGGTGGCAGACGAGCAGCACGCTGGCGGCACCCCCGTGCCTGCCGGTCAAAGCCGGCTCGAAGGCCTGCGCTGACCTGTTCCCACGCCGACCCACCCTGGCCCGACTTCACGTGCCTCAACTGGTCGGCTGCGTGCCCCGGGGCGCGCCGTTCGTCGACTCCGGTCCCTCCAACCACAAGGTGATCGCGCTCACCTTCGACGACGGGCCGTGGTATGACACGCCGCAGTTCCTGCACATTCTCGAGCACTACCACGTGCACGCCACGTTCTTCGAGATCGGCAACCAGGTGGGCGAGTACGGCCAAGGCGGCGCGATCGAGCGGCGCATGCTCGCTGACGGTGACATGGTGGGCGATCACACCTGGAGCCACCCCAACGTCTCAGCCGGCGGGTCGTTCGCGCGCAACCAGATCCTGATGGCGGCGGGGGCGATAAGGCAGGCCACCCACGGTTTCGAGCCCTGCCTGTTCCGGGCTCCCTACGGTGCGGTCAGCCACGCCCTGATCTCCCTGGCGAGCTCGCTGGGCTTTAAGACCATCCAGTGGGACATCGATCCTCGGGACTGGGCTCGCCCGGGAGTCGGCGCCATCTACGGCAACGTCGTGGCCAATGCGCATCCTGGCGCCATCGTGATCCAGCACGACGGCGGAGGTGACCGCTCGGAGACGATCGCAGCACTACCGCAGGAGATCCAGACGCTGCGGCGCCGTGGATATCAGTTCGTGACGATTACGCAGCTGTTTGGGATGAAGCTGCTCTACCGCTAGCTGACCGGGCCAGGTCAGCATCGATCGCGTCGACGAGCGTCAGCGCAATCTCGGTCAGCTTGTCCACCGAGCTGCGGCGGATCGCATCCGGGACGTCAGTGGGCTGATGCGAGCGGGGGGCGAGACCGTTGCCGTCGAGACACCCGATGGTGATCGCTGGCAGGCCGGCGAATCGAGCCGGAAACGCCGGTGATACGCCGCGGCCAGCATGTGGAGTGGCGCCGAGGTTGGTCTGGGGTCCCGCGGCCCGCTCGGCGATCTGCGTCAGGCGGCGGAGGTAACGCAGGGGTAGGAAGGATCCGTCGCTCTCCCACCAGCTCGGATCGCCGTCACCGCAGGGTCCGATGCCCAGAACGATCGTCGACGCCGCCTTCAGCTCACGCCGCCGCTTGCGGATGTGGTGGGCGAGCCCGGTCATGGCCCCATCACCGGCCCCCTGCAGGACAACCTCGACACGGACGCGTCGCGGAGGGGAGACGTCGAGCGCCCGGACCAGGGCCAGCGCGACCGCCACTCCACTGGCGTTGTCATTCGCCCCGGGGCCGAACTGTGCGCTGGCCAGTTCGAGGAGTAGGGCGAAGGCCAGCAGGAGCCCCGCGGTGGGGATGACCTGGGCCACCCCGATCCCGCTGCCGGTAGCTCCGGTGTCCCGCAAGATCGCGGTTATGAGGACCCAGACGGTGGCGATGGCCAGCCAGCCCTGCCAGCCCGGGGTCAGACGACCGGTGAGGCGACGAAGGCGAGCCGTCAGGCGCCGGGGGGCCTGACGGTAGACGAGGCCGGTGCGTCCCGAGTCATAGTTGGCCGTGACGATCAGCTTGATCGGCGGTCCGTCATCAGCGGCGTGACTGATCACGTTCTGGCTGGCGCGCTCCGGGGTGAGCCGGCGTCCCAGGGACACACCGGTCACGGCGTCAACCGTGAGTGACACCAGCGCGACGAGAATCATCGCGCCCCCCACCTTGGGCGAACTTACCGAGACCAGGCTCCCGGCCAGGGCCAGCGCCGCATGCCACGCGTGGGCGAGCGCCCAGTTGGGCCGGCACCAGAAGGTCTCGATCGACGCGTTCCGGCGCGAGTTCCTGAGCTCCTGACCTAGCCATAGGGCAGCTCGGCGTTCGGCGTTGGTTCCTGCCCCTCGGCGCTCGAACCCGGTCAGGGCGTCGACGGTGTCGGCTGCTCCCATGAGTTGGGCATGATCTCAGGCGCGTTCTCGCCGCGAGCCGAGGGCGCCCGGGCCGGCGTTCTCGGCGGGCCAACCGGCCATGGCCCCACAGTCGGCCCGCGCCGCGATCGTGTAAAACCGATCGCATGAGTGACCCCGCCTTCGAGCTCGAGCTGCTCGACGTCGCCCTCGAGGCCGCTCGGGCCTCGGCGGACGAGCTGATGCCCCGGTTCGGGCACCGCCAGGCGGACGTGCGCGCAAAGAGCACTCCGACCGACCTCGTCTCCGAGGCGGACGTCGCCGCCGAGCGGGCGATCCGCCGCGTGCTCGCCAAGCGCCGCCCGGATGACGCGATTCTGGGCGAGGAGGGCGGGGCGACGGCCGGCGGGGACCTGCGGTGGGTCGTCGATCCGCTCGATGGGACGACCAACTTCCTGTTCGGGATCCCGTTGTTCGCGGTCAGCGTGGCCTGTGAGGACCGCACCGGAGTGCTGGCCGGTGTGGTGCTGGACCCGTCACGTGATGAGAGCTTCACCGCCACCCGCTCGGGTGCCGCAGAGCTCAATGGCACGGCGTTGACTGCGTCAGATCGCGGCGAGTTGGCGACAGCGCTCGTCGCGACCGGCTTCGGCTATGACGCCGGCGTCCGCGCGCTCCAGGCGCAGGTGCTGACCCGGGTGCTTCCCCGTGTGCGAGACATCCGCCGTGCCGGAGCGGCGGCGCTTGACCTGTCGTGGTGCGCCTGCGGGCGCTACGACGCGTACTACGAGCGGGGCCTGAAGCCTTGGGACCAGGCCGCCGGGGGGTTGATCGCCTCCCGCGCCGGGCTCGAGCTACGGGTGCTCGAGGCGACGTCCGAAGTCCCCGAGGGGGTTCTGGCCGCGCCGCCGGCGGTCGTGGATGAGCTGCTGGCGCTCGTGCTCGGGACCTGAGTCCGGATCTGGGTGCAGGGCGGACGGGCGGCACCAGGCCGAGCGCCTAGTGCCACGAATCGCGACACTAGACTTGGCGCCCCGCGGCGGTGGTGGAACGGTAGACACGATGCCCTCAAAAGGCATTGTCCTTCGGGACGTGTGGGTTCGAATCCCACTCGCCGCATCGGGCTTGGCGGCTGCCTGACCCAGGCGGCCTGCCCGTCGTGCGCTCCTACCGAGAGTGCCAGGCGGGCTGGTCAGAAACATTAGACAGGTTCCGGGAAGGAACGTGCGGGCCTGGCGTCCGGGGAATGTGAGGGGGCACAACAGTGGGGAAGGACACACATGACCGTGCAAGACGAGCGCCCCGGCGCGTCATCCGCAACCCCTGGTCAGGACCAGGAGCTGGAAGCACTGTGGCAGCGAGCCGTTGGGCGACGCTCGTTTCTGAAGCAGGCCGGTTTCGCCAGCGCGGCGGCTTTGCCGCTGTCGGCGGTGGCGGCGTCGTCCGCCAGCGCTAAGTCAAGTGGGCCGACGGATGGCGACATCGCCATCCTCAGGTTCCTGGCCGCGGCCGAGATCCTGGAGACGGATCTCTGGGAGCAGTACAACGAGCTGGGCGGTCGCAACGGTGGCAATGCGGCATATGTCAACGCGTTGGCGAATATCGACGGTGACATGTCGGCCTACATCTCGGGCAACACCCGTGACGAGCTGAGCCATGCGGACTTCCTGAATGCCTACCTGGTGTCCAAGGGCGCCCCGCCGGTGAACCTGGAACCGTTCCGCACCCTCAGGGGAAGCCAGGCGACGGGTGCGAGCAAGGGGCGGCGTTGGCTCACGAACCTCAAGGAGCTCAACGTCGATACGAGCTGGTACCTGCGCTATCGCTCGACCGATAACCCCGACTTCGGGGCCACATTCGGGCAGGCGGTGACAATCGACAACCAGCCGGCGATCCCACTGAATGATGTGGACACGCCGCCGAACATGGAAGCCCCAGTGCCTCCGAAGACGGCCAAGCAGTCACGCATGCAGGCGATCGCCAATAGCGCCGCGTTCCATTTCGCGATGATCGAGCAGGGTGGCTCGAGCCTGTACAGCACGCTGCTGCTGCAGGTCACGGACTTGGAGGTCCTGCGGATCGTCGTCAGCATCGGCGGAACCGAGGTCGATCATTTCGGCGTCTGGCAGGACACCGCCGCCAATTGTGTCGAGGAGCCGCTCGCAGGGGTCAAGGACCCGGAGACGGGGACGTTCTTCCCCAATCTCAAACAGCAGGGCAAGGAGACCACGCAGCCGAACAACATCTTTCCGAGGCCGTGTGACTTCATCAGCAAGGACCTGCCCGACTGCTCAATCGTCCGCCCGACGTTGTCCCAGAACGGAGGAGCGATGGCAGCAGTCAAGTTCCTCACGGCGACGGGCCTGTTCAAGGGTCAGTCGAACGCGTTCTTCGCGGCGGCAAGGGAACTAGCGCAGGCGGCCGATGCGGCCGTGCGGGGGATCTGAACAGACGGTCAGTGAGGCCCTGAGTTGCGCAGCTCGCTCGCGAGCGGGTTGCGCAGCTTCAGCGGGTTCTGACCGATGCCTGGCTATGCCGTCGCGGCGCGGGACGGTCCGCTCTCGATTGACTTGCTCCCGCGCCGGCGCGCCTCCTCCTCGGGCACCTCGAGCTCCACATTCCAGCCCTGGGCGAATCCGATCATCGCGACGATGATCAGAAGTGCCTCCACCGGCACCAGCAGCACGGTGAGCGCGCCGAGGGTGTCAGGCCCGAGTCCCTTGCCGCCGAACAGGGAGTGCGGAGCGGCGAATCCGAAGTGGTTGCGATCGAACCAGCTGGTGCCGGCCAGACCGGTGCCCGCGATGACGGCGATGATCAGCAGCAGGATGGCCAGGGCAGCCGCGATCGGCAGCAGTCCTCGCGCCCACCTCCAGATGTAGAAGGCGATGATCACGTAGATCCCGCACCAGATGAAGTTGACCGGCTTCAGTCCCTGGAGCTTGCTCCAGCCGCCGAAGGTCAGGATCAGCATTAGGACTACCGAGATCAGCAGGATCAGAACCACCACCAACCGCGTCAGCTTGCACGACGCCTTATCGCGGTTCGGATGGATGACCGTATAGCCGGGCCTGACGTTTCGAACTTGGGCCACGAATGCGGAAGATACATTCTGGACCGGCCCCGTGCTGCAGTTTCCGGCCTATCGGTTCGGCAGTTGCAGCCTAGAATCGGGCGCGCCAGCTCTCGCGGGCGTGGCGAAATCTGGTCAGACGCGCCGGCTTTAGGTGCCGGTGGGCGAAAGCCCGTGGGGGTTCGAGTCCCTCCGCCCGCATTGCTCGGGGGCCAGTTGGGAGGCCGTTTAAGGGCCTGCCGGAACGTCGGACGGGTACCATCGTGAAGACCCAGGGGAGTGAGTTAATGGTTATGCGCGCGGTCTCCAAAACCGTGAATCCGGGTTCGAATCCCGGCTCCCCTGCTCCGTGAACTCACACACCGTCTACAGGACCTTCAACACTGATCGGCGGCGTGAGTTCATCCGGATCACGGAGGACGTGGACGAGGCGGTCAGGCAGGCCGGGATCAGCGAGGGCATGGCCATCGTCTGTGCGATGCACATCACGGCCGGAGTATGGATCAACGATGACGAGCCCGGGCTTCAAGCGGATGTGCTCGAGTGGCTCGACAAGGTCGCGCCACCGAGCTGGAAGGAGCCGGCAAATCAGGTGGCTCGAGAGCTGCTCCCGGACCCCGGGGACTATCGCCATCACCGGGGTGGCGAAGACAACGGGGACGCGCACCTGAAGAACCTGCTCGTTCACCACCAGGTCATCGTGCCTGTGACGGAGGGGCGTCTCGACCTCGGTCCGTGGCAGCAGGTCTTCTACTGCGAGTTCGACGGCGGACGTCCGAAGCGGCTGGTCATCAAAGTGCTGGGGGAGTAGGCGCTGGAACCGTCGAGCGTGTTCGCGCCGGAGGCGCTGGCTGGGCGGGTCGCTCTTGTCACGGGTGGGGGTACGAACCTGGGCAAGGCGGCTGCCGCGGAGCTCGCGCGGTGCGGTGCATCGGTCATGATCGCTGGACGTCGCACAGAGGTACTCGCGCAGACCAGCGAGGAAATCGGGGCCGCGTGCTCCTACGTCGCGGGTGACATCCGGGATCGCGACGGCGCGCAGGCGATCGTCGGGGCGACGCTCGAACGCCATGGGCGGCTCGACCTTCTGCTCAACAACGCCGGCGGCCAGTACTTCGTGCCCGCCGAGGGAATCACGGCAAAAGGCTGGCGAGCCGTGCAGCGCCTCAACGTCGGAGGCACTCTGGCGATGTCTGAGGCCGCCTACGAGATGGCAATGCAGCCCGCGGGTTCCGGAACGGTCATCAACGTGACCGTTTCGCCGCACCACGGGATGCCGGCGATGGCACACACCGGGTCCGCTCGCGCCGCGGTGGAGGCGATCACGCGCGAGCTGGCCGCCAAGTGGCACCAGGATGGTGTCTCGGTGGTGGCGATTGCCCTAGGGCGCCTGGCGACCGAGTCGCTACGCAAATATCCGGCTGAGCTCTGGCAGCGCGCCGCGCTCAGCGTCCCACTCCAGCGGCTGGGCGAGGTCGAGGAATACGGTTGGCTCGTGGCCCTGCTCGCGACCCCACTCGGGCACGCGCTGTCGGGTTCGGTCGTGACCCTCGACGGGGCACTCGACAACTGGAGCGGGCCGTGGCCGCCCGACGAGCTCTCCCGAGACGGCGAGGTCCCCACCGAGGAGCGGCGGACAACCAGCTAGGGCCCCGCCTGCCCGATACGATGGGCCGACGCGCGGGCGAAGTGTTGTGGTTGCACAGAAGCCTTCCAAGCTTCTAGGGCGGGTTCGATTCCCGTCGCCCGCTCTGAGGGCTCGGCCGCTCCGACGCTGGTCCGCCGGCGAGGGATGGCAGTTGGGCACCCGGGGGTTATGATCGACCCCACCACGGGGAGTGGCGCAGTCTGGTAGCGCACCCGGCTGGGGGCCGGGCGGTCGCAGGTTCAAATCCTGTCTCCCCGATTAGATCAACCTGCCAATGCTGCTGGGATTTGCGGCACCGCTGGGTCAGGCCACCGGGTCGCGGGTCCTCGCTGGGGCGGCAGCGAGCTGCTCGGCGCGCTCGAGCGCCGGGATAGCGCGGAGCCCCGTCAGCGTGTCGATGGCGTGCTCGAGCAACGGCGTCGCCTCCTCGCGGCGGCCCTGGTCGATCAGCCACGCGGCGAGGTCGGTTTCGGCTACCGCTAGCCAGTACGGGTAGCCGAGCTTCTGGAAGCTGCTGATTGCGACTTGTAGGTCGTCGTTTACGGGGTCGTGATTGTTCTCGGCCGCGTTCACGAGTGCGCGGCCGCGGGCGAGCTGAGCGCGGAGGTACGGGGGTATAAGTCCCGATGCTCGGCGAGGCGGGTGACCCCGACCGTCCCCCAGTAGGACGTCATGAGTTCGGTTTCGTCGCTGTCGGCCCAGGCGGTGAGTCGGTCGAGCAGCGCCTGGTCCGGCGCGCCCTGCGCGGCTCGCAGCATCACCAGCGCGTTGTAGACGTACTCGTGGCCTGGGCAGCGGCTGCGCGGCCGGCGCGGCCGCCCGCGCCGCTCGCGGCACGGCCGGACGATCCGCAACGTCCGCTAGCGAAGCACCGCATTCGTCGCAGAACCTCTGCCCTGCCTCGTACGATTCCCCACACTCCGGGCAGCGCGACACCAGCGGCGTGCCGCACTCGCGACAGAACTTCGCTCCAAGTTTGTTCTCAGCGCTGCACGACGAACAGACCACAAGCGCCCTCTCGGCTCCGCCTCTCGCGAAGGCTACCGCGCGTATCGGTTCCCCATGTCGCCGCTAGGCCTGGGGGCGCCCAACCACCTGTTGGAGCGGTTCACGCGGAGCAGGCAGGAGGATGGGAGGCGCAACGAGGTTTGCGCAGTCGCTCTGCACGCAGCTTGCCAGCATGGTGGGCAGCCCGGCGCGCGGGGCGGTGGGGGCGCTCACGCTATATCTGTTGGTGACGATGTCGGCACCCGCGACCCCCACCCCTGCTGCGCACGAGGGCGACCTGCGGCTGCGCGGCCCCCTGGCGGGCCGCTATCCGGCCGCGGCGGCGATGGTGATGTCGGCGCTGATCCCGTATCTCGCTTTGTCGGCTGCCATCGGACCGATCACGCCGATCATCGCTCACGGCCTGCACATGAGCCTGCAGGAGATGAGCCTGGCCTCGGGAATGGGCAACGCTGCTTACGCGGTCGGCACGGTGCTGGCGGTGCAGTTCGCCCAGCTTCTGCATCAGCGGCGGATGATGGTCCTCTATGTCGGGGTGCTCGTCGTTGGCTCGGTGCTCCAGGCCACGGCGCGTGACCCGGCCATGTTCATTACCGGCCACATCCTCCAGGGGCTGTGCACGAGTCTCCTGCTCATTGCTGCCGTGCCTCCGCTGGCGCTCGGCTTCGGGATCGAGCGCCTGCGCGAGACAGCGGTGATCATGAGCATGTGTATCTTCGGTGCCGTTGCGCTCGGACCGCTCGCCGGCGGCTTGCAGGCGAGCGCGCACGCTTGGCGGCCCCTGTTCTGGATCGTGGCGGCGATCTCGGTCACCGCGTTTGTGCTCTCCCTGCTGACCTTTGAGGACACGCCGCCGTTTGACCGCAGCGCGCCGCGCGCGCCGGGCACGGTCGCGCTCGCCGCCGCCGGGCCGGTAGCGGCGTTCTGGGGCGCTTCGGAGCTCTTGACACACCCCTTCCTCAGGTTGCAGACCTGCGGCCTACTCGCGGTGGGGCTGGGGCTGATCATCGTGCTGATCGTCCACCAGTACCGGACTCCGCGGCCGCTCTTGACGATCCGCAACATGCTCACGAGCACGATTCCGGTCGCAGGGATCGCGCTGGCGCTGTTCGCCGCCGCCGCCTCGGTGTCTGCCACCGCGCTGACCGCCAGCCTGCTCACGGGCCGCTACAGCCCCGTCCACATCGGCCTGCTCTATCTGCCCGAGCTCGGCGGGGCGGTGGCGACCGCGGTGCTGCTCGGCCTCGTCATTAACCGCCGCGCGATGCAGCTTCTGCCGCTTGCCGGGATGGCCTTCCTGGCCGCTGGAATCGCCGTGTTCCTCATCCATGTTCCCTCGACCCAGACGACAACGCTGATCGGCTCCGGCCTGACCGGGATCGGACTTGGTGCAACCGTAGCGCCAGCCCTGTTTTGCGCTGGCTTCTCGCTGCCGTCGAACAATCTGCAGCGCGTGTTTGCGATCGTCGAGCTGTTGCGCGCCGTGGCCGCGTTCATGATCGCGCCCGTATTCGCGCACCTGGCGCTCACGGTCGGTGGTAACCCGCGGGCCGGCACGACGATCGCTCTGTGGATCGGCCTGGCCATGGCGATCGCCGGCGCTGCGGTCCCGTTGGCTATCTACCTGCTCGGCGGAGCCCGCCCGGAGACCCCGCAGCTCGAGCTGTTCCTCGCCCAGGAGGCCCCGGCCTGGCACTCGCCGCCACTGCTTGCCGCCGTGCGCACCCGAACCGCTGAAACAGGGCTCGACAACGCCTGTCTCGAGATCGACTAAGTGTTCCGCACCTGCGCCTCCCGATGGCCGGCCCCGACGGCTAGGGTTCCCCCGTCACACCGACTCGCTGTCCAGCCGAGGAGATCGCATGTCCCGTTTTGCGAAGGTCAACCTGCTCGAGGTCGAGGACTCCGTCGCCGGGCGGGTGGAGGGGCTCGAGGGGCGCTTCGGCCGTAAGCACCTGGACTCCCGCGACCTCGGTGTCAGCCTCTTTCGGTACGCCCCGAACCTGCGCAGCCCGATGGCCCACAGTCACAAGGAGCAGGAGGAGGCCTACGTCGTCGTCGCCGGCTCCGGCCGGATCCTGCTCGACGACGAGATCCAGGAGCTCCGGACCTGGGATCTCATCCGCGTCGCGCCCGAAGTCGTTCGAGCATTCGAGGCCGGCCCCGACGGGCTCGACATCATCGCCGTCGGCGGTCCCAAACCCGAGGATGGCGATGGCGTCCGCGCCACCGCGACCTGGCCCGCCACGGAGTAGTCAGGCCGACTGTTGCGAGCACGTCTATGTCCCACCGCTGGCGGGCGACCGTCAGCGGCCGCCCGCCTGCGTGCGATGGTTACGGCAGCGAGACGGGGCCGCTCGCGGTGATCAGGCTCTGAACCGCCGCGGGCGCGTCCGAGCAGTGGCCGTTGGCGGCGTCTTCGACGAACGTGTTGTGGAGCCTCGCCCGGCCTGATCCGGTGATGCCTCGGTATGCGCCGGTGCCACCGGCGATCGTGTAGGCGCCGGACCCGGTCTGTGTCTGGATGCAAGCCGTGGCTGTCTGGCCCTTGCTGGGCTTCTTGTGGTTGTGGCCGAACTTGAGTGTGATCGTGCCCGCGGAGAAGTGCAGCGTCAGCACGCCCTTGCTTTTTTTGCGTGGCTGTGCCCCCGGCGGTGAAGTGACCGGTTGCGATCACGCTCCAGACGGGCGGTCCGAAGCTCGCCTTCGCGTCGGCGAGCGAGAAGCGCTCGGTGGTGGTGGATGCTGTCGCACCGGCAGCGATCACGAGCGCCGGTACGAGGAAGGCGGCGGCGGTTGCCGTGACAGAGAGCATGAGTTTGCCCACTTGCGTTTCCTCCTTCGTCGCCGGCGTGTGCAACTCAAGGACGCTCCACCTGAGCAGCTCGTCGCGGGCATTCGCGTGATCGCAGAAGGCGAATCACTGCTTGCGCCAACCGTCACCCGACGGCTGATCGAGACGTTCCTGCGCGAGCGGCGCCGCGCCCCAGAGCCACCGCCCGAGCTCGCGGACCTGACTGAACGAGAGCTCGAGGTCCTCGGCCTGATCGCCCGCGGGCTATCCAACTCCGAGATCGCCAATGAGCTCGTCGTATCCGGAACGACCGTCAAGACTCACGTCGCCCGCGTACTGTCAAAGCTCGGTCTACGTGACCGCGTCCAGGCCGTCGTGCTCGCCTACGAGACCGGGATCGCCATACCCCGGAACACATCGCCACGCGACTGATAAGAATCACCCCGGGGTGCGGCCCGGCGAGCGGCGCCGGCCGCGGGAGTTTCGGGTTCCGGCTCCGGTAAGCCGCGTATTTTGGTAGCCGATCTCCATGTAGGAGCCCCCGGGGAGCGAGGATGTTTTCCGTGTGTTCCGGGCAGCTCCCACGGGTCAGCCGATCCGGGGACGATGGGTAGCCTTGCCGAGGATGAGGACGGTGGTCGCGCCTGCGAAAGCCGACAGGGAGGGCGGGCCGCCGTGGCTCGTCCCGGGACTGCTGGCGGCGCCGTTCCTGGTGACGATTGCCGCACTGCGGGGCATGACGGTCGCTCTGCCCATCTTCCATGGCTCGGACGAGCGCGTCTATCAGTACCCAACGATCCTACGTTTCGGCGAGCAGCTGCCGTTTCCTGATCTGCACAGCTACAAGGCGGCGCAGACGCCGCTGTTCCACCTGCTGATGGCGTACGCGGGCAAGTTGATCGGGTACGAGCTCTGGAGGCTGCGACTGCTCGAGGTAGCGATTTCATACGCGCTGGGGCTCGCGGTATTCGCTTTGCTGCACCGGCGGCTCCGGATGGAGCGCTATCAGGCGCTGGCGCTGACCCTGCTGTTCGTGTTCTCGCCCTACGTGTTCGGCCAGTCCTTCAGGCTTGTCACCGACAATCTGGCTTTGTTGTTCTCGGTGCTGGCGGTTGACCGGTTCGAGCGCTTCCGCGAGTCCGCCCAGGTCGGGGTGTTCCTGGCCGGATGCGCCTGCGTTGGCGCGGCGATGTTGACGCGCCAGAGCACCGCGTTCCTGCTCGGCGTCGCCACGCTCTACGCGGTCCGTCCCGGGGCGGGCATCACAGCTCGTGAGCGGGTCCTGGCGCTGGTGGCCGTCGGCCTGTCGGCGGTGCCGGTTGGTCTGCTCTTCCTGAACTGGCACGGCCTGGTGCCGGTGGGCGGGGATCCGAGCTCGTGCGGACTGTGCACGACGCGCGGCGCTTCCAATGGCGTCAGCGCCAGCGGCCTCGAGGTGCAGACAGCGGAGCTGGCGCTCGCGACTATCGGTCTATACGGAGCGGTGCTGTTCGCGCCGCTCCTCATCACCCGCCTGCGTGACATGGGTGGGCTGCGGGGAGGCGAAGACTCCCTGCGCTTCATTCGCGGCCCGTTGGCCGGGGCCGGACTGGGATTCCTGCTGTTGGTCGTGTTCCCCGCGTCGCCGGGTAACAACGCGGCCGGCGATATCTGGAAGGTGGCCGGGCATCTGCCCACCGTTGATGGCAGCTCGCTGCTGTTTTGGCTCCTCGTGCCGCTGTCGGGAGCAGTGCTCTGGGTCCGCCTGCGAATTGCGCCTGCACCTTGGCTGGTGGCGGTGTTCGCGGCGTTCTTCCTCGTTTCGGCAGTCGCAATCCGCTACCCGTGGCAGAAATACGTCGATCCGTTCGCCCTGCTCGTCCTGATGCTCAGCCTTCGTCGTGACGAGCTTGCCTCACGATGGAGACTTACCGGCGCCGCCGTCCTGGCCGTCGTGTTTCTGGCCTATGCACTCGACTTCTCCTCCCACCAGTCGATCCCCAAGAGTGCGGCTCGGCCAGCCCGCGTGCCTGGGGTCGACCCGAATTAGTACTGAAGATTGACTGTCCGGTTCATTGTCTATAGGCTGATCGTGTGGCCGAGCCGGAGGATCCGCTCGATGAGATAGCGCTGCCGGCGCTCCTGCGCGCGGCACGGCGGACATACGGATCCGCCGTACGGGCGGCGCTGTTCGACGCGGGCTGCGATGACGTTCCGCGCAATGGCAGTTATGTGATTGGCGCCATCGCCAGGACCGGTGCGCCGCTGGGGCGCATCATCAGCCAGCTTGGCGTCTCCAAGCAGGCCGCGGGGGCGCTCGTTGACACGCTGGTAACGCGGGGCTATTTCGATCGCTCAGTGGATCCTGAAGATCGGCGCCGATTGACCGTCACGCTGACCGAGCGGGGCCGCGCCGCGGCGGACATCGTCAGGGCGGCGGTGGAGCGGGTGGACTCCGAGCTCGAGACGCGGGTAGGTCCGGAGCAGGTATCGCAGACACGAGCGACGCTCGCATCGCTGATCGAAATTGGATACGACCGCGACGAGGCTGACCTTGGCTAGCGGCGTGATCTCACCGGCGCGTCGCCTCAGGCCCTTGAATATCGACCCCACTCGGCTCCGGCGCCTGGCCCTCCTGATCATCGCCGGCGTAGCCGCGCTCGGTTACGGCTGGGCGCTTGGGCGTGACCCGCTCGAGCCCTACTACGCCGCAGCGGTGCGCAGCATGTCAATGAGTTGGCACAACTTCATCTTCGGCGCCTTCGACCCCGCGGGGACCGTCACGCTTGACAAGCTGCCGGGGGCGTTCTGGGTCCAGGCGCTCGCGGTTCGAGCCCTCGGCGTCCACACCTGGGTCATCGTGCTCCCCCAGGTGATCGAGGGGGTCCTGGCCGTGTTGGTCCTGTATCGGGCTGTGCGGCGCCTGGCCGGATCGACCGCCGGTCTGGTCGCGGCCGCCGTCTTGGCCATCTCTCCGGCCACGGTTGCCCTCAACCGAGGGAACATCTCGGACTCGCTGATGATCCTGCTGCTCGTGTTGGCCGCCGACGCCGTATCCGCGGCGATTGTCAACGGCAGTCAGCGCAGGCTCATCCTGGCCGGGATCTGGGTTGGTCTGGCTTTCCAGGCCAAGATGATCGAGGCCTGGATGGTGCTCCCGGCGTTCGGCCTGGCGTATCTGACCAGCGGTCCGGGGACGAGCCGGCAGCGACTCCGTCAGCTCGTGGTGGCCGGGCTGGTGGCCGCGATCGTCTCGCTGTCCTGGATGACGGCGATCACGCTCATTCCCAGTTCCCAGCGACCGTACGTTGACGGGAGCCACAGTGACTCGATCTACAGCCAGGTGTTCAGCTACAACGGATTCGGCCGCTTCGGCGAACAGACCCCATTGCAGCTGCTCGCCGGTCAATCGCTCGGCCTGGGCGCTGTTGCCAGGACGCCGGCTGCCTCTCCAGATCGGCTGCTCCGTGGCGACCTCGGACGCGATACGGGTTGGCTGCTGCCAGCCGCGCTCGTCATCGCAGCCTGGGGCATCGTGAGCCGCCGGCGCCGCACCCGCGGCGATCCGCTCCGGGCCTGCTTCGTGTTGTGGGGAGGCTGGCTGGTGATTTTGGCCGTGGTCTTCTCAGTCACCACGAGCATCAACGCCTACTACACGGCCGCCCTGACCCCAGCGGTGGCCGCCATCGTGGGCACCGGCGTCGCTGCCGCGCGGTCAGAGGGACGATCAGGCACGGGGGAGGGCATCGGCCTGGCGATCGTCGTCGGTGTCACCGTGGCCTACGCCGCCTGGCTCGTTCCCGGTTCTGGCACCAATGTGCCGGGCTGGCTGGCTCCGGCCGTGATCGTCATCGGGCTGGGAGCGGTGGCCACCGCGCTCGGCTCGATCGCGCGCCGGAGTGACACCGTATTCATCGTCGCCCTAGCTGCGGGGCTGTTCGCGAGCTCCGTGGCGCCGGCAATTGCCTCGACCGAAATCGTGGCGCACCACGAAGGCGCCTTCGACACGCCATTCGAGTCGGCGGGCGAGAAGGCCGCCATCGACGCCCTGTTCGTCCAGACCCCAGCCCAGGTGGCGTTGACGATCCCGCGCCTGGAGTTGGCCCGGCGGGGCGCGGCCTACCTCCTCGCGACTCAGACCGCGGCCGTGGCGTCGGTGTTCATCAATGCCAGTGGCCTCGAGGCGCTCCCGATCGGCGGGTTCACGGGCACGATCCCGTCACCGAGCCTGCATGAACTCAAGGTTGATGTTCGACAGGGTCGCTTCCATCTCGTGCTCGCCGGCACGAGCTCTGACCCTCGCCTGCGCTGGATCGCGGCCAGCTGCCTGCACCTCGCCAGCCCCACACCCACGTTGCACAGCTACTACTGCGAACCCCGCGACGCGGGCTGAGGGCCGCAGCGGCCTGGCCACAGCCGTCGCCTTCCGAGGCTCGCGCCGCGAACGCTTACCAAGCGAAAGTTGAGCAAATACAGCTCAAGGTTCAGCGCTGGGCCTTGCCTGCCGATATGCAGCCCATGGCGGTTGAGCGTGCTGTGAAACTGGGCTTGGTCGGTCTGGGCTATTGGGGCCCGAACCTGCTGCGCGCGGCTTCGGATCTCGAGGGAGTCGATGTCGCGGTCGTGTGCGACCTGATGCCTGAGCGGCTGGCGCGACAGAAGAAGCGCAACCCCTATGTCGAGACCACGACCAACTTCGAAGACGTGCTCGCCGACGAATCGCTCGACGGCGTGATGCTCGCGAGCCCGATCGCGACACACCATGAACTGGCGCTTCGCTGCCTGCAGGCCGGCAAGCACGTGTTTGTGGAAAAACCATTGGCTCAGTCCAGCGAGGAATGTCTCGATCTGATCGGCTGTGCCACCGAGCGTGACCTGATCCTCATGCCGGGTCACACTTTCCTCTACGCGCCCCCGGTGATCGCGGTCAAGGAGATTCTCGATCGTCAGGACCTGGGCGAGATCTACTTCGTTACCTCCACTCGGGTGAACCTGGGTATCCACCAGAGCAACTCGAGCGTGATCGAAGACCTGGCGCCCCATGATTTCTCGATCCTCCACTACTGGCTAGGTATGCCGCTGTTCGTCCGGGCCATCGGCCGCGACTCGGTGGTGCGGGGGGATTGGGACGTCGCCTTCATAGACATGGGCTATCCCACGGGCACGCTCGTGCGCATGGAGCTGTCCTGGCTTGCTCCGGCCAAGCTACGACGCACCGTGGTGGCCGGCCGCAAGGGCATGCTGGTCTACGACGACACGAGCAACGAGCCGATCCGAATTCACGACTGCGGGGTTGAGGTCGTCGACCCACTGAACTTCGGCGAGCATCGGATGGCTTACCGCACCGGAGACATCATCTCTCCTCGCGTGTCCACGGACGAGCCTCTGCGGATGGAGATCGCCGACTTCGCCAAGTCAATCCGGAGCGGGAAGCTGCCACGCTCGGACATGCACCTGGGCCACGATGTCGTCCGCATGGTCGAGGCGGCCGAGCTCTCGATGCGCCGCAGCGGATCGGCGATCCCACTGAATCTTCCCCCGGGCGAACAGCGCCGCATGCCGGACAGGCGCGAGAGCAGCCACGGGATGCCATGGTTCAACGGCCCGACCACACTCCCAGAACGTCCCGCCACGGTTGAGATACCTGAGAGCGTGGGCGGCCCGCCGACTACGGAGCGACGCTCCACCGGCGACCGCCGCCAGAACGGTCAGCGCAACGGTCAGCCGAACGGGAAGCGCAACGGTCAGCAGAACGGTAAGCGCAACGGTCAGCAGAACGGTAAGCGCAACGGGAAGCGGCCGAGCAAGGGCTCAGTCGGACCCGCTAGCTAGAACGCGGGCCGCTCATTTCGCGGCCGCCATGCCGCCGATCGGACGTCCTCAGCTCGGCGGCTGAGCCGCTGCGGCGCTGGCCTGGGTCAGCTGGCGAAGCAGGGCATCCATGCCCGCGATCTCATAGATGTGACGCTGGCGGCCGGCTCCACCTCGCTGGAGGAGGAGCTGTGGTAGGTGCTGGAGCTCCTCCACGCACCCGAGCTCGCGCGCGTACCGACGTGCGAGTGAGAGGGCGTCGTCCAACAGCTCATCGACGCGTCGCAGATGTCCGTCCGCGTCAGGAAGCTGCGCCCTGGCGCCAAACCTGGCCGCGCGAAAGAGGCCTTCGTCCACGAGCTCAGCCGGCGGATCCGGTAGCGGGTTGCTCTCAGCCGCGTGCCGCGCGAGGCAATGCACCAGCGCGACCAAGGCCGCTGTGTCTTTGTGGTCAATCTGGGCGTCGAGCGCGCGCACCTCAACCGTGCCGAGGCGGGGATGGGGACGGAGCTTCCACCAGAACCACGTGTAGTCGGCCACGTCGGCCGCGCGAACCAGCAGGCTCGCGATCGCGGAAAAATCATCGAAATCACGCATCGCCCGCAGAACCCCTGAGCGAGGCCATCCCCGCATGGTCATCTCGCGTGCCGAGGCCAGACCGGTGTCGCGTCCGTGACGAAACGGGGAGTTCGCGGCCAGGGCCTGGAGCAGCGGAAGATGGTGACGGAGCCCATTGAACACCCGGATCGCGGTTCCTGCGTCCGGCATCCCGACGTGAACATGCAGGCCGGCCACCGGGGTCGCCACCGCGTCGCCGAGGAGAGCGTAGATCTGCTCGTAGCGGCTCTTGTCGGTGATCTCAGCCTCGCCTTCGAGGGCCGAGGGATGGGTCCCGGAGGCGAGCACCCCGGCGCCGGTGTCGAGCACGGCGCGCCGCATCTCACTCAGGGTGCTTACCGCCGCGCCGGCGCTGGCATGTGGCTCGCTGATCAGCTCGACCTGGCAGGCATGGAGCTCCCGCTCGATCTGCCCCATCGTCGGGTCGGGCTGCTCGAGCGTGTCGAGCACGGCGGGGGCGGAATTCGTCTGGCGGCCCGTGACCGGATCGACAAGGAACAACTCTTCCTCGACTCCGACCGAGAACGCCGGTCCGGAGCCGAATGAGCTTTCCAGGGACTCCCCCCGATTCAGCGTGAGTGCTTTCCCAAAGGCATGGCGTCGAGCTACCCCTGCGCGGCCGTGGTAAACGTCACGGCACGGGGGCGCCGTGTGAGATCGCGCACACCAGCCCGGGAGCCGCGGACGAACTACCCCATAGGGGTGGGGCTCAGCCCTGCGGGGTAGCGTTTGCATGTGACTGCCCCCCGACTTTCGGCGCACGCCAACCAGCGCCATGAGACGCGGGCGGAGCGCCTCGATCGAAACACGATTGAGTTGCTCAACGAGCTCCGCGTGGCCTCGACCGGCATCCAGGTCATGTTCGCCTTTCTGCTGATCGTGCCGTTCAACAGCGGGTTCCGCCGCGTGTCCTCGTTTGAGCGCACGGACTACTTCGTCACCCTGGTCTGCGTGGCCGTCGCGGCCATACTGCTGATGGCGCCCTCGATCCATCATCGGCTCCTGTTTCGCCACGGGGAAAAGGGCTATCTACTGAAGGTGGCCAACCGGTTGGCCATCCTGGCCATGATCTTCCTGGGCCTGGGCTTCGTGGGCATCCTGATCCTGCTCTCAGACGTAGTGGTGGGGGGAGCGGGGCCTTTGATCGCCGGAATTCTGGCCGCCGCCGGGATAGGCGGCCTATGGTTTGTAGTACCCCTCGTCCGCCGGAGCGAAGAGCCGGACGAGTCCCAAACGAGAGAACTGGAGCGCGGATGACCACAGCACTGAAACTTCTCGCCGAACAGGGCCAGAGCCCCTGGATCGATTATCTATCGCGCTCGTTCGTGCACGACGGAGATCTGGCCGGGCTGATCGATGACGGGATCGCCGGGGCGACCTCGAATCCGACGATCTTCCAGGGAGCGATTGCAGATGGAGACGCCTACGACGAACAGTTGCGTGAGGTGTTGAAGAGCGAGCAGGATCCCAAGGAGGTGTTTCTCGCGCTGGCTCGAGATGACATCCGCGCCGCCTGTGACCTGTTCAAGCCGGTCTTTGATCGTGGTGATGAGACCCGTGACGGCTGGGTGTCGCTCGAAGTCGATCCGAACCTGGCTCACGACGCCGACGAGACGGCCAAGGAAGCCAAGCGACTCCATGCGCTCATTGATCGGAAGAATCTGTTCGTGAAGATTCCCGGCACGGCGGAGGGCCTGAGCGCGATCGAAGAAACCATCGCGGCCGGGATCCCCGTCAACGTCACGCTGCTGTTCTCGCTCGAACGGCATCGGGCCTCGGCTGAGGCCTACCTGCGGGGACTCCGCCGTCTCCGGGACAGTGGCGGCGATCTCTCGCGTGTTGCCTCGGTGGCATCGTTCTTCGTGTCTCGCGTCGACACGGAGGCCGACCGTCGCCTCGAGGAGATCGGCGGCCACGACGAGCTGCGAGGAAAGCTGGCAATCGCCAACGCCAAGCTTGCTTACCAGAGCTACCAGAAGATCTTCAGCGGCTCTGATTGGGACGAGCTGAAGGCTGCCGGCGCCTCTCCGCAGCGCTGCCTGTGGGCCTCAACGTCGACCAAGAATCCCGACTATCGGGACGTGCTCTACGTGGAGGAGCTGGTTGGTCCCGCGACCGTCAACACCATGCCGCGCGAGACCGTGGAGGCCGTGCTTGACCATGCTCGCGTCGAGCGGACACTCGATCGCGACGTCGATCAGGCACGCCGCACGATGGAGGATTTCCAGGCTGCCGGCGTTGACTACGACGACGTGGTCGAGGTCCTCGAGCGCGAGGGCGTGGAGAAGTTCGCCGATTCGTTCAAGCAGTTGCTCGAGGGCGTGGCATCCAAGCGCGAGCAGTTCGTGGCTGCCTGACGCGGACTCACTGGCGCCAGATGGCCCGAGGCTGGCCGAGCAGTAGGCCGGACGGCCAGCCTCGTGGTCGTCCTCGTCCTAGTGTGAGACCGCTCACTCACGTGTTGCACCTGGCTCAGCGGGTAGCCGTAGGAGAGCGCCAGATCATCTGGTGCTGCGAAAGGAGCTACCTAGTGAGCGAGGATGCAAACAGCGAACGCACCGCCGGCGGGGTGGTCGGCAAAGTGGTCGGTAAAGCCAAGGAGGCCCTCGGTGGGGCGATCGAGAACGAGGACCTTGCCCGAGAGGGTCGTCTGCAGCAGGCCCAGTCCGAGACCGAGCTAGAGGCGGCTCGTGAGGCGGAGAAGGCGCGTGCGCACGAGGATGAGGCCGTCCTTCGCGAGCGCCAGACGGAGATCGCGGCCCAGCGGGATCAACTCCGCAACGAGGTGGCCGCCAATCAACGCGAGGCCGAGATCGATCGAGATCGTCACCAGGCCGAGCAGCGGGCAGCGATTGACGCCGAACATGAGCGAAATGCCGCTGACGCCGCGCAGGCCCGCGATCACGGCGCCGCTGAACAGAGCGTGAAAGCGGCCGAGAACGGGCGCGTCGCCGCCACCCAGGAGGCAAATCGCCTCGAGGGAGAGGCGGCCGCGGCCGAGCGACGGGCCGAGGACCTTGATCCCAAGGAGGCAAACCGATGAGTGCCAGGACAATCACAAGCGCCACGATTGACACGTATCTGAAATTGCTCCGCCGTCCAGCTGACATGCTGATCGCGCGGCTGCCGGGGCAGCGGACGGGGATCGGGCCGGCGGCTCGCCTCATGGTTGACCGCCTCGATGCTGCGGTCCGCACCGGTCTGGCAGCGACGCTCAGCGACGACACGCTGCGCGCGGACGCCCGCCGGCGGGAAGCGGCGGCTGACGAGCGCGCGCGAGCTCTCGAATTGCGCCGCGAGGCCGAGCGTCGGACCAAGAAGGCTGAGACCCGCGTTCAGGACAGCCAAGCGCAGGCGACTCGCCAGCGTGAGCGGGCCAGCGCCAAGGCCGGTGAGCGCCGCCGCCAGGCGGGCGAGAAGCAGCGGACACGGACGCGACGCGCCGCCCAGACCGAGCAGAGCCGGACCGAGGCCAGCCGTGAGCAGGAGGCGGCCGCGGCCGCACGCATCGAAGCCCGGGCGGCCGAGGCATTGCTCCCCGCCGTCGAAGAGCAGGCCCAGGCCCTGAACGGGCAACAGGTGGCGGCTGAGCAAAGCGACGAGGCGCGGCGTCTGGGCGAAGCCGCCGCCCGAGTCAAGGCCGAGCGCAAGCAAGAGAACGGCTCGCTGTAGGCCTCGGTTTGGAGTCACTCCAGGACCGGCCTGTGGGCGCTGGAGGCCTCTGGCCCTTGGGGGGCTCCAACCATGCCAAGTTAGCCGCGAGAGGACGGTTCTAAACAAGATCTGTTGACAAAGTGGCCTTGGCCGGTCACTATGCCGTCAAATCAGATCAAGATTGTCGAGTTTCGGATCGGGGCACTTGGGACCGGGGCGAGTTCAGGAGGGGCGAGATTCGCCGCAACTGAAGGCGTTCTTTGTCCCGGGTTTCGGTCCGAGGCTCGGCATTGTCGGGGCGAGGCTTTCTGTGCGCCCGGAGAAAGGAACCGCATTGAGGCTCAAACTTAGGACCGTCGTAGCGCTTGGGTTCACCCTTCCGGTGCTGGCTGTGCCGGCATCGGCGAGCGCGACGACGTTGCTCGCTTCGGGCTCCAGCGCCGAGCAGCCGATCATCACGGCGCTGCAGGCGGGCTACAAGCACGTCGTGCCCTCGGTCAAGATCGTTTACAACCCTGACGGCGGCAATGCCGGCGTCAAGGACGTTCAGGACAAGACCAGCCAGTTCGCCGTCAACACCCGGTCTCCGCTGCCCAGCGACGGTGGCACGACGCAGTTCAAACTGTTCCTGGACGGCCTGTGCGTGGCCGTCAACCCGTCAAACCACCTGAAGAACCTGTCCATCAAGCACGCCGCGAACATCTTCACGGACGTGTTCACGAGCTGGAGCCAGGTGTCGGGGTCGAACCTGACCACGACAATTGATCCGATCGGTCGTGATTCGGCCGCCGGTTCGTACACGTTCTTCCAGCAGGCCGTGCTGAACGGCGCGACCCAGGCCTCCAACGTCCAGCAGCTGGGCTCGGACGGTCTGGTGGAGACCGGGGTACACAAAGATCCGAACGCGATCGGCTACGTCGGGCTTGCCCATACCGGCAAGGGAAGCGGGATCAAGACCCTGAAGCTGAACAACATTCCCTGCGACGCGGCCCACATCAAGACCCAGAAGTACCCGCTGAGCCGCTTCATCTGGGGCGTGCTGCCGAGCAAGAAGCCGAGCAAGGCGGCGGAGAAGTTCCTGGATTGGGTCCGGACCAGCCATGCGGCCGGCAAGATCATCGCCAAGGCGGGAGCAGTGCCCGCGTTCAACAAGAAGAAGTAGGTCAGTCTCGGAGTAAACCCCGAGGTCGACATGGACGACTACGTCGTCATCGATCAGGAGCCGACTCCAGACTCCGACCGGCGCGCCGAGCTAACCCTCGGCGCGCTGGTCTGTCTGGTGGTCGTGCTGCTGCTCAGCATGTTCGTGTTCGTCGTCTACCAGGCGTGGCCCTCGTTCGCCCACAACGGCTTCAACTGGTTCGGCAGTGGGGGCAACGTCGACTCGCAGATCGAGACCATCTTCAATTCCGGTACGGCGCTCACCCGGCCGGTGTACACATTTCACGCCTGGCCGTTGATCTGGGGAACGATTCTGCTGGTCGGCGGCGCGGTCACGATCGCGTTCTTCTGCTCCCTGTTCGTGGCTGTGTTCATCGTCGAGTTCGCGCCTGAGCCTCTGCGCCGCGTCCTCGAGCCGGTCGTGCGGCTGCTGGCCAGCGTCCCGTCTGTCATCTACGGCCTGATCGGCGTGTTCGTACTGGTGCCGTTCATCGGCAATCACCTGATCAGCCGGGCCAGCAAAGCTTCGGTGGCGGGAGTCATCACCCTGAACGGCTACGGCCTTCTGGCCGGAGTCGTGATCCTCGTCGTGATGATCTCGCCCGTGATGGTGGCGGTCTTCTCTGACGGGTTGCGAGCCGTCCCGCGGGGGTGGATCGAGGCCTCGATGGGCCTGGGCATCAACAAGTGGCGCACGGTGTGGAAGATCGGGGTACGGACCGCGCGGCCCACCCTGGTGGCCGGGACCGTGCTGGCCACGGCGCGGGCGCTCGGGGAGGCGGTGGCGATATCGATGGTCTGCGGTGTCGCGTCCTTCGCTCCCAACCCACTCGACGGCTGGATCTTCTTCGTCGAGCCGACTCGTCCGCTGGCGTCGACCGTGATCACGTTCATCGACGATCTGAGCTCGCCGCCGATGCGTCACACCCTGTACGCGATTGCCGCTGTGCTGTTGCTGTCCGCGGCATTGCTGTCATTTGGCGGCTGGGCGGCCAAGCAGCCGATGCGGCGCTACGGAGCCCGGCCATGAGTGCGCTCCAGGCCGCTCCGCCTCGAGGGCGTCCGCCGGCGGCCCAGAACCAGTCACCGCCCTGGCGGCTGACCGACCGGATCGGGCTGGCCATGGCCTGGTTGCTCGGGCTCCTGTTCTGTGCCGTGGCCGGGGGGCTGGTCATCTACTTCCTGGTTCAGGGCCTCAAGTACGTCCGCCCGTCGCTGTTCGTGACCAACCCGGCCCCGGGCTTCACCGCCGGCACGACGGGCGGTTTCCTGGACCCGCTGCTGGGCACGCTGATCGTCACCGCGCTGGCGATGATCATCGCGCTGCCCATGGGGATGGCGATTGCCGTCTGGCTGAGCGAATACGGGCGCCCGTCTGCGCTGGCCCGAGTGGCCGAGTCGACGATCGAGATGATCGCCGGCACGCCCTCGATCGTGCTCGCGCTGTTCGGGATCCTGCTGTTTCAGAGTCCGGCGCTGGGGTTTCTCAGCCGCGAGTCGGGCGGCGTGGTCTATGGGCGATCGTTCTTTGCCGCCGGCGTAATGCTGTCCTTGGTCGCGCTTCCGCTGGTGGTGGCCAACGTGCGCGAGGGGCTGCAGGCGATCCCCAGCCACGTCCGGGAGGCCTCCTATGCGCTTGGCAAGACGAAGATCGCCACCACCCGCCGGATCCTGCTGCCGGCCGCGCGTCCTTCGGTGCTGACCGGCGCCATGCTCGGCGCGGGCCGCGTCATCGGAGACACCGCGATCGTCGTGGTCCTGCTCGGCGCCACGCTGACCTTCAATAGCGCCGGTTCGGTGCCGTTGCTCTCGACCCTCCGTGGTACCGGCGCCACGCTCACCTATTACATCTATTACAACGCGCCCACGGGCGAGGGCAACCAGCCGACGAAGGCTTACGCCGCGGCCTTCGTGCTGCTGATGATGGTGCTGGCACTCAACGTAGGGGTTGACCTCGCCACACGGCGCTCCAGGAGGCTGCTATGGAGTTCGTGACCCCCCCGCCGATCCGCCGGCTGAGCGGGGCGGACGAGGCAGCTCAGGCTCCCACCCCGGCCGCCACCCCGGCCCCGGACCTGGCCCCGGTCTCGGCGTTTGTCAACCACCGGACCCATGCGGCCCCGAGCGCGCTGGCGATTGACCGGATGCAGGCCGAACAGCTGACGATTTCATACGGAACCAAAGTGGCCGTGAACTCGGTGTCGCTGCCCATCCGCCAGGGTGAGGTACTGGCCCTGATCGGTCCTTCCGGGTGTGGCAAGACGACGCTGCTTCGCTCGTTGAACCGGCTCACCGAGCTCAACAAGGACGTCACCCAGAAAGGCCGGATCACGCTCGACGAGGTGGATATCTCAACCTTTGACCCGACCGCCCTGCGTCGTCGCGTGACGATGGTGTTCCAGCAACCGAACCCGTTCCCGATGAGCGTGTTCGACAACATCGCCTACGTCCTGCGCGAGCAGGCCAAGCGACGCCCCAGACGGACGGCGCTCCGGGGGGCGGTGCGCGACGCGCTGAGCCGTGCAGGCCTGCTCGATGAGCTGGGCGATGATCTCGACCATCCAGCGTTGAGGCTCTCAGGCGGTCAGCAGCAGCGCTTGTGCATCGCTCGCGCGCTGGCCGCGAACCCTGAGGTGCTGTTGCTCGACGAGCCGTGCTCGGCCCTCGATCCATTGTCGACCAAGGTGATCGAGGATCTGATCGTCAAGCTCCGTGACGACGTCGCGATCGTGATCGTGACCCACAATCTCCAGCAGGCCTACCGGGTCGCGGACTACGTCGGCTTCATGTACCTGGGCGAACTCGTGGAATACGCGAGCGCGACTCAGCTCTTCCGCGCCCCGCGCGAGCAGCGGACCAAAGAGTACGTGCGGGGAGAGTTCGGATGACGCGCTTCCGAGTGGCGGGGGACCTTCGAGCACGGGTGGGGTTCGTGGCCGCGGTTTGTGCCGCGGTGGCCCTGAGCGGGTGCGTATCCAGCCAGCAGAAGGCAGCCTGGGTGAAGATCGAGTCGGCTCGGATCATCGCCAGCCAGAACGACACCGTCATCGTGCACCCCGATCCACAGGTGCGGGTGACGCGAGTCTCCGTAGTGACGGGTCCCGGGCGTCTGGCGATCGTCGTCGGGCTACGCAACCTAAGTCCGCGTCCGGTCAATGACCTGCCGATCTCGGTTGGCTTGCGCGAGCGTGGCCGCAGGGCGCGCTATCTCAATCAGCGGGCCGGCCTCGACTACTTCGAGACCCACGTGGCCGAGATCCCCGGCTCGGGGAGCATCACCTGGCTGTACTCGGGCCCGGCGCCGCGGCACCCGCGTGGGCGGGGCCTGGCCGAGGCTCGTGCGTTCGCGTTGGTGGGCCGTCCGAGCCGCATCCCAGTCACCGTCGCCAGCAGGATCCCGCCGGTACGTGCAGCCTTGGTCTCAGCCCAGGGCCGGGTCCTGCGGCTCAAGGTGACGAACCTGTCCTCGATCCCTCAGGTACCGGTTCCCGTCTACGCGCTGGCGCTGACCGGAGGGCGCTACTCGGCGGCGGGCAGCGGGACCGTCGCGGTCCTGAGCCCCGGTAGCTCGACCCCGATGCGCCTCGCTCTGGTTGGCCACACAACGGGGCATCAACAGATTACTCTTGAAGCACTACCTACACTATTCCATTAGTGCACTTAGGAGACCGCCCGTGACCATGGCCCACGATTACCCGCCGCTGACTGCCGCGCCGCTACCCCCTGACCAGGACCAGGAGCAGCAGGCGTCGTCCCATCAGCCCTGTGACAGCTGCGGCGCGCTGCTCGACGAGCCCCAGCGCTACTGCCTGGTCTGTGGTACCCGCCGCAAGCACACCGACGACCCGGCGGCGCGTTTCCTCGCTGCCGCAACCAGGAGGCGGCGGATCGCGCCTGCCGTCCCCGGAGCTGCGGGGGCCGGACGGCGCTCGGCCCCGTTGGCCATCGCGGCCGCAGTGGCGGCGATTCCGATCGCCCTCGGAGTCGGCGTGCTCGTCGGGCGCTCCTCAGGCGGCGGTGACGGCAAGCTGATCGCCGCTCTGCGCGCTGAGAAGGCTCCGGTGATCCAGTACTCGGGCACGGGCACGGGCGGCAGCGCAGCCGCGGCCGCGGCCGCGCCAAAGGCCGCCGTCCCGGTGAGCACCTTCGCGCTCAGCAAGGGCTACGCCGTCGAGCTCGGGACGCTTCCCTCCGGGACGAGCGCTGCGTCGGCCAAGACCGCGCTCCAGGCCGACAAGGGCAAGGGGGCCTCGGGGGCCGCGGTGCTTTCGCAGTCCACCTATACCGTCACCCCGAGACCGCCGAGCGGGGTCTACGTGGTCTACGCGGGCAGCTACTCGACGAAGGCGGCAGCCGAAAAGGCGCTCGGGCGTTTCAAGCATCACTTCCCGGGCGCCAAGGTGATCGAGATCCAATCGGCGGCGAACGCGTCGACAGGCGGTGGAAAGGTTCTGAGCAAGACGGTGTACGGCTCGGCGCACCAGGTCACGGGCTTCAAGCCGACTTCGCAGTCGCTCAAGCAGGGCGCGCAGGTGGCTCAGCAGGACAGCCACGACACCGGGAAGGCAGCATCAGGTGCGGGACTGCCTGACGTGGTGTCGGTGCCATGAGCACAACCGAGCCAAGCTCGCCGGCTCAGGATCCGGCGCTCGTGGCGGAGCGTGACCGGCTCACCGAGCGATTCACGATCATGCAGACGGAGCTCGGGGGCCTGTTCTACGAGATGGCCATCCGTGACCACGTCCGCCTGGACGTCCTGATGCCGCGGGCGGCGGCGCTCCAGCGCGTCGACGCGGAGCTGGCCCAGGTTGAGCACCTGCTGGCCGAAGGACCCGGGGGAGCCGGTGGCCATTGCCCCGCTTGCGGAACCGTGCACGCCCGCGGAGCCGCGTTCTGCTCCCAGTGCGCGGCGGCGCTGCCGGGATGACACCACGGCGTCGCGAGCACCTGGCCGCGCTCCTGGCCAGGCGGGTGTCGTTCTCGCAGATGCTCCTGATCAGTGCCGCGTCGGCGATCGTCTCGCTGGTGATAGTGGTCTCATCGATGGGGGAGACGGGTCCGGAGCGCGCGGTCATCGCCGCGTTACGTGCCGGCCAGGTGGTACACGCCCATCTGCCGGCGTCATCTTCGGCGGGATCGGCTCAGCCCGCGTCAGATCCCTCGTCATCGGCTGCGCCGGCCAGCACGCCGGCCTCCACGGCGGGCTCGGGCGCGGGCACTGGCGGGGGAGCCGGTGGCTCCGGCTCCGGCTCGGGCTCGGGCAACTCGGGCGGCGGTGGCGGGTCGGGCAGCGGCGGCTCGGGCCAGGCGAAGGCCAAGACCCCCAATCCCGCCACCCGGGTCAAGCACGTGTTCGTGATCGCCCTTTCTACGCCCAGTTACGCGGCGGCGTTCGGTCACGGCTCGGTGGCGAGCTATCTGAACAAGACACTCCGCCGCCGAGGAGAGCTGCTGAGCCATTACGAAACGCTGGGAGGCACGCCGCTACCCGATCTCCTGGCCATGGTCTCCGGGCAGGCGCCGAACCCGGACACGCGTGCCGGATGCTCGACCTACAGTGAATTTGCCTCAGGCACTGCTCCCAACAGCGCCGGGGAGGTTCCGGGCAGCGGTTGCATCTATCCCAACACCGCGATCACGATCGGTGACCAGCTTGACGGCGCGGACACGACGTGGCGCGCGTATGTGAGCGGGATGAGCAAACCGTGCCAGCACCCGAACTCGGGCGCGGTTGACACGAGCCAACCGGCGACCACGGACCCCGGAGGCGCTTTGAACGGGTACGTGACGAGTGAGAACCCGTTCGTCTACTTCCACTCGCTCCTGGATCTGGGTGACTGCCAGTCCGATGACCTGCCGTTCGAGCATCTGGCCGCCGCGCTCAAAACCAAGGCGCGGACACCCGGCTACGCATTCATCGCCCCCGACGCCTGCGACGCTGGGGCCGAGACCACGTGCGCGAACGGCAAGCCCGGAGGGCTCAAGGCCGCGGATGCATTCCTGCGCCGGGTGGTCCCGCCCATCCTGGCGTCACCGGCTTATCGCGCCAACGGCGCGCTCCTGATCGTGTTCACGGCAGGCGGTGCACTCAACACCCCGGCTGGCACCCCGCCGAGCACGACCACGACCACGACCAGCACGACCACGACCGCGACGAGCACCACCACCACGACCACCACCCCCAGCACCGCACCGAGCGCGACGAGCAGCGGACCGCTTCGCACGGGGGCGCTCGTGCTGTCGCGCTTCACCACTTCAGACAGCGTCGATGCGCATCGGTACGACCCGTATTCCGTGCTGCGATCCCTCGAGGACATCTTTGGTGTGAGCGCTCTGGCTCATGCCAAAGGCGCTGGATCGTTCGCCGCCCGGACTTTCTCGGCTTCGAAGTAGCTGAAAAAGGCCCGGGGAGTCTCCGAACCGGCCCGTCTAGCTCGGCGCGGCGCAAGGCTCGCACAGCCCTACGATCGCGAAGTGGGTGAACCGTGCCGTGTGCCCGAAGTGCTCCCGGAGATGCTCGCGAACCGGATCGAGCTCCTCGGGGCCGAGCAGCGTGACCTTGCCGCAGCGCTGGCAGTAGAGGTACTCACCCTCGTCGCGTCCCACCAGTGCGTACAGGCCAGGGCCGTGGCCCAGGTGGACGTGCCGGGCCAGGCCGTGGCGCTCGAGAACCTCGAGGTTGCGGTATACCGAGGACTCCTCGAGCACCAGGTCCTGCGCCAGGGCGGCAGCGGACACCGGTCCATCGGCGGCGAACAGCGCCTCAATCACAAGCCGCCGGGCAGTCGAGAGCCGGAGTCCTGACTCCCGCAGCGCCCGAATGGCTTCGCCGGGGGTGCTGACCACCAATCGAGGAACGTCAGGAGCGACTGTCATGCCGAGCTGGATTCTCCCGCACGGTCCTGGCTAGTGGGGAGTCCCGGCGTCCTCGAGGTGGGCGCTCCAGCGCTCCTCGATGTGTCCGAACCGCCAGACCGACAGCGCGACGACCCACGTGGCCACGAACATCCCGACGATCACAAAGCCGACGGCGTTCATATCGATGTTCTCAAACCAATTCCAGAACGATCCTGAGAGCTTCAGGTGCTGGGCAATCAGCCCCCCGAGCTCGATCGTGCCGATCACGAGCGCTACCGCCACAGAGAGCCCGGTGATGGTGATGTTGTAGAAGACCTTGCGAACGGGCTTTGAGAACGCCCAGCCGTAGGCGAAGTTCATGAACGAGCCGTCGATCGAATCAAGCAGGGACATTCCGGCGGCAAACAGGATCGGCAAGCAGAGGATTGCGTACCACGGCAGTCCGGCCGCCCCGGCTGTCCCGGCGATGACGAGCAGCGCGACCTCGGTCGCCGTGTCGAAGCCGAGCCCGAACAGGACTCCGATCGGATACATCTGCTGGGGCTTGGTGACGGTTCGGGTCAGGCGCCCGAAGAAGCGGTTCATGAGGCCCCGGCTATTCAGCTGCGCCTCGAGCGCGGCCTCGTCGAACCGGCCGCGCTTCATCTCCCGGAAGACCCTGATGATCCCGACCAGGATGACCACGTTCAGCGCCGCGATGATGTACAGGAACGTGCCTGAGACCCCGGTCCCGATCCAGCCGGTCAGGTGATGAAAGCCTGACTTGCCGTTCCTGACCGGCCCGTCCAGAGCCCGGACGCCGACGGAGATCAGGAACGCAAGGCCGAACACGATCGTCGAGTGCCCGAGGGAGAACCAGAACCCCACGCTCAACGGGCGCTTGCCCTCACTCATCAGCTTGCGTGTCGTGTTGTCAATCGCCGAGATGTGATCGGCATCGAACGCGTGTCGCATGCCCAGGGTGTAGGCGGTCACGCCGATTCCGACTGTGAACGTCCCTGACGCGCCGAGGTTGTAATGGCTCGGAGCCACGACCGCGATCAGGGTCAGAAAGCCGAGCACGTGCAGGCCGGCGACGACGAAGATCATCATGAACAACGTCCGGCGCTGGCTGCGATCCAAAGCGGCCCAAAAGGCGCGCGGACCTGGACGCTGCCGCATCGTCGCAACGTAGTCCGAGCCACACCTAATTGCAAGGTCATCTCGATTACCGGCCCGGGGAGAATGGTCAGGACTCATGCCGGTCGCTCCCATCGTCCTTTCCGCCGCTGCGCTCCACGCTTCGTGGAACGCGCTGGTCAAGTCAGTCACCGACCGGCTGGCCCTGATGGCGGTGATGGGCGGCGCCACGGTGGTCATCTGCCTGCCCCTGGCCCTGTTCTCACGCACACCCAGCGGGCGGGCGTGGCCTGAGCTCGGAACCTCAGTCCTGCTGCACACCGTCTACAACCTGCTGCTGCTCGGGGCCTACAGCGACGGAGACTTCAACCAGGTCTATCCCCTGGCCCGGGGAACCGCGCCGCCGACGGTTGCCATCGCCTCCGTGATCGTGGTCGGGGAGGGCTTGAGCGCAATCCAGACTCTGGGGGTGCTCGCCGTCAGCGCCGGCCTGTTGGTGCTGGCCTCGGGCCGCCAGCATGGATCCGGGCGGGCGCTCGGATTCGCGGTTGTGACCGGGCTGTTCATCGCCGGCTACACCGTGGTCGACGGGGTCGGCGTGCGCCACTCGGGATCCGTTCTCGGGTACACCGGGTGGCTGCTCGCCCTGGAGGGCGCGCTGACGGCCGCGATCCTCATGACGATCCGCTGGCGCCGGTCCGAGACTCCGAGGTGGGATCGTGCTGACCTCGTGCCTCGCGGAGTGCTCGCCGGCGCGCTCTCGATCGGCGCCTACGGCCTGGTGCTGTGGGCTCAGACCCACGGGGCGCTCGCCGTGGTGGCGGCGCTGCGGGAGACGAGTGTGGTGTTCGCTGCCGTGATCGGCGCCGTGATGTTCCATGAGCAGTTGCCCTCGCGGCGCATCGCGGCCAGTGCGGTGATCGCGGCCGGCGCGGCAGCGCTGGCACTCGGGTAAGACAGGGCACGGGACTGGCAGCGAGCTCGAGATCGCGGACCGAAATAGACCGCAATTGACCGTAGGTTCGGGCCATCAACCGGCGGCGCCCGCGACGGGCTCCGCGGAAGCGAAAGGAGCCCTCAGATGGATTGGAAGCTCGAGCTGATCGCGATCCCGGTGTCTGACGTGGATCGGGCCAAGGCGTTCTACACCGAGAAGGCTGGCTTCAACGCCGACCATGACCACACCGTGAGTGACGAGATCCGCTTCGTCCAGCTGACGCCACCCGGATCGGCCTGCTCGATCGCTCTTGGTAAGGGCGTCATCGACACCGAACCGGGTTCAGCGGCCGGTCTGCAGATGACCGTGTCAGACATCGAGGCGGCCCGGGGGGAGCTCGTGGGGCGCGGCGTCGAGGCAAGCGAGGTCGAGACCTTCCCGTGGGGCTCGTTCGTCTTCTTCAGCGATCCCGACGGCAACAAATGGTCAGTGCAGGAGATCCCAAGCCGGAACTGAGCCCGACCAGGGCGCGCGTCAGGCGCTCACGAAGGCCCGGTCGCGCCCGCTGTCCTTGGCCCGGTAGAGAGCTCTATCGGCGCGGGCGATTACAGATTCCGCGGGCTCATCGGCTATGCGGACGGCGATCCCCGCCGAGCACGTACGGTCCTCGGAGACGCACTCGCGAAGCCGCTCGATCACCCCGACAGCGGTCTCGCGGTCGGTGTCCAACAGGAGCAGCGCGAACTCCTCCCCACCGGTACGAGCCAGGAGATCGCCGGCTCGGAGCTGTTCGCGCCAAGCGGCAGTGGTCTCCTTTAGCAGCCGGTCCCCAGCCGGGTGTCCGTGGGTGTCATTGAACTCCTTGAAGTGATCGAGGTCGAGCATGGCGATCGTGAACTGCCGCTGATCTCCCACCGCCTGACGGAGATGCGCGTCCCAGGCTCGACGGTTGGACAGGCCGGTGAGCGGATCGGTTTCGGCCATATCAGTGAGCAGGTCAAGGGCATCGGCGCGATCGATGGCCGCCGCAGCCTCGTGCGCCAGGAGCGCCACCACCGTGGCCCGGGGGCCGTCGACGGGAACGGCCGCGGCCCAACCGACGGCCAACACGCCGAGCGGATGGCCCCCGTGGAGCAGGGGCTGGAAGAGCACGGACTCGGGACAGCCGGCCGCCTGGTAAAGCCCTCGGCCTCCGAGCTCCGCCTCTACGTTGTCAGTGATCAAGCAGGGCCTGCCCGAGCGAAATGCCCCGGTCAGCGCGTCGTGGGTCTCGGCGGTGATCGCCGCAGTGGGCATGACAGTTCCCGCCGTAGCCGTGCACCGCAGGCCGGATCCTTCTGGACCGGGTTCGTAGAGGATCGCGGCGGTCGCGTCACTGATCGTCCGCGCCGCCTCGCAGACGTCCTGCCTGGCCTGGGAACTGTCGAGGAGACTGCGCACCACGCTGCCAACCTGCTCGAGCATCCGCTCGCGACTTCGGGCCTGACCAGCCTGGTGGCGGACATCGGCGACCAGGCGCTGCGTGGCCAGTCCGATGATCGAGCTCACGAACACCGACAGCAACGCGGCCCGGTACTGAGAATCTGGGTAGGACGGTGCACCCACGAGGATGATCGGGGCGAGATAGAAGACCGCTACTCCGGCCAGCACGCACACGAGCTGACGCCGGGACCGCGTGTAGAGGGCTGTTCCGAACACGGCGATGAGCGACAGCCCGCCCGCGCCGGTACTGATGCCACCGGCCGAGTTGCGCAGCAGTCCCACGGCGGCCAGAAACAGCAATGAGGCCGGCACGGCGCCATTCCACGCCGGCCAGATACGTCGGCGTGCCGCCACGGTCAGAGCTCCGGACAGGAGAAGCAGTCCCACGGAAGCCGCATACTGGGTCCAGTCGACCGATGAACCAATGATGACCAGTACCCAGGCCAGGACAGCGGCGCCGGCGAACGGAGCCAGGCCAGAGTCAAATCTGCGCGCTTTGCGGTCTGGTCCCACCATCGCCCTATCGGCAGTTGTGGGCTTGGATTTGAGCCCCATTGCACGACTTGGACCACCCCCCGCTGGTGAGCGTCAGCCCATCTGAGCCATCCGCCGCGCCGCCTTTGGATTACCCCTAGTCACTCATCGAGGCGGCTACCCGGACGGGAGCTGACTCTCAACCTCGTATCCCGGAGTGCGAGAGGTCGGCGGCGTCCGAAGACGAGCAGCGGCAGCGCCAGCAGGCTGATCAGGGCGCACAGCAGGAGCGGGGTGCGGAAGCTCCGAGTTACCGCACGCTCCACGATGACGTCGATCTGCTTCTTGAGCGCAGCCAACACGGTGCGTGTGCCGGGCGTGGTTCCCTCAGCGGCGTGAGCGAACGCAGGACCGAAATCAGGCAGTTGACTCTGTGGGGTACGGGCGTTGGCGATGAGCAGGCCGGCTCCGAGTGTCTTGGCCGTCGGCGTCGAAATCGGGGCGACGATCAGGGACTTGACGATCTCGGGCGTAGCCCGGGCCGGGGCTCCGTTGAGCTGACTGACCAGAATTGGCGTCAGGAGCAAGAGCCCGAATACGAGGCCCCCCTCCCGAGCTGCGACCGTGCGAGCGGCGCGGGCCACAGGAGGGCCGTGGGTGCCGAGTGCGGCCCGCGTCAGAGCCGGGAAGGCTAGCCCGAGTCCGGCTCCGCACAGGGCCAGGGCCAAGAGCGCGAGCAAAATCTCGCGCTGCGCCACGAAGGCCAGGCCGGCCAGCCCGATGGCCAGGACGACCGCACCGGCTGCGCCGGCACCGGTCGGCGGGCGATCGCGAACCGCCCGAGCGGTCACCATCGTCACCAGCGGAATCACGGCCAGGACGACGGCGGCTCCGAGCGGGCTCAGGAGCCAGACGTTGATGAGCAGGATCGTGCCCAGAAACAGCGCGCCGATCAGGCCGGCCGAGATCAGAGCCAGGGCCAGGTTGGCGATGATGGGGGGGAGGACCTCAGAGCCGTTCTGGCCGCCGGGGTCGAGTTCGGGGTCGGCGTCTCCCATCTCGCCGCGTCCTGCGGGCTCCGCCGCGCCCTGACCGTTCCCGACGCGCCCCGCGATCGCCGTCAGCGCCGCCGCGGCGGCCACCGGTGCCTGGGCGAAGAAGATCGCCCGCCAATCGAAGACCTGGGTCAGGATGCCGCCGGCGGTCGGACCAACGCCGGCCCCGAACGCGGCTGTGGCCGCCCAGGAGTGCAACAGTGATGTGCCCTCGCGGCCGCCCCGAGCGAACAGCGGCAGCGATGCGCACAGCAGCAGGGCGCCGCCGACGCCCTGAACGCAGCGCCACAGAACGAGGATGGTCAGGCTGTCGGCCGCTCCCGAGCCGAGCGAGGCGAGCCCGAAGACCGCGAGCCCCGTGACCAGGGCCTGGCGGGACGCCAGCCGCCTCGCGAGCGGGAGGACCGCCAGCGTGGCGCCGATCAGAGCCAGGTTGTAAGCCGTGATCACCCACGTCACGTGTGCGATGGATGTGTGCAGGCGAATTACGATCTGCGGCAGGGCCAGCACCGCGACCGAGGCATCGGCAAACGCCAGCGCGATGGCGAGGCGGACGGACAGATCCGCCCACCGTGAGACCGAGGAGTGTGGAGCCATCGTGGTCGTGCCGTCCTCCGTGGTGTCGTGATCGCGGGCCCAGACCGCGCCGGCGATCCCCGCTGACATCGGTTGCGCGCTGGAGGCTACGGAATCCGCGGTGTGGAACTCCCGACGGGGGGTAGGCCCCACACATGTTTATGTCATCCGTTCCCCAGCTCGAAGTCCCGCAGCCGGCCGAGATGCCGACGCCCGTTGTGCCCGAGGTGCCCGTCACACCCATCGATCCCGATCCTGGCACCCCGGCCGACCCGGCCGAGCCCGTGACCGTGCCCCAACCCGAGGAGCCACCCACCCCTATCGACCCCGACCGGACCCCGGATCCCGACCGGACCCCGGATCCGGAGCCGGCGCCCGAGCCCGGCCGGACCGCCGCGTCTGAGCCGGCCCCGGTGCCTGACCGAGCCCGGGTAGCGGCGCGCTAGATCTGGTCGTGGACGCCGATTGAGCGCTCGAGCTGGCCCTCGGCGTCGCCTTCGTGGCCCCGCCGGTCGTCCAGCAAGGAGGTCGCGATCGCGTCGAGCTTGGTCTGTATCGCGCGCTCGGCGCGTAGCTCGGCGTTCTTCAGCACGGCGACCAGGATCAGGGTGACGGCGGACATCGATCCCGCCGCCGCGGTCTCGAAGCGATCACTGGCGCCGAGCACGAGGCCCCCGACCCAGACGAGCACGAGCACGGCACACACGATGAAGAACAGGGGTGAGCTGGCCAGGAAGGAGGCCCGCTGGGCGAAGAGGTCAAATGGCCCGCGGTCGGCGTCGGTTCGGTCAGCCGGGTGCTCGAGCGAGCGCCCGAGGCTGTCAGTCGTGGCGCGCACCTTTCCCCGGGCCGCGGCCCGCCGGGTCTGACCCGTTATCGGTGGTCCAGGCATAGACAGGGTGTACCACGTGCCGCCGCTCGGCTCGCCCGGCAAAGGAACCGCCGCTCGGCTCCGCCGAAAGGGGGGCCGGCGCTCAGCTCGCCCGGACGTGGCTCGGCTGCGCCTGACGCTCGATCAGGGTGATGATCGGGGGCCGCTCCAGCACCGGTATGGCGGCCACGGCACCGTCCTCCCACGGGCGCACGTAAGCGCCGCTGATCACGGCTCGGTCGCCCCCGATGCGACGCTCGATGGCAGCTAGCACCGCGTAGGCCATCTCGCCCAGGGCGCGCAGCGGCTGATGGCGATTCTGGCGCGTGCCCAGGTCACACTCGGCTAGGGCATCGAGGCCCACGTGGCGCAGCGCATCCACCAGGACGGCGATCTCGACCCCGTACCCGACCGGGAACGGAATCGCCTCGAGCAGCTCCCGGCGGCCCGCGAACTCTCCGGCCAATGGCTGCGCGAAGCCGGCCAGGCGGGGCTCGTAGAGGTTGATCAGGGGACGGGCCATGAGCTCGGTTACCCGCCCGCCCTCGTTCGGCAATCGACCCGCTTCGGTTTGGAGTGGGCGCTCGAATGCGCCCTTCACGAGCTGGACGGTGGAGTCCGTGAGCAGCGGCCCCAGAAGGCCACGCAGGTGCGCGGGCTGGGGATTTGCCGTGTCCCCGTCTAGAAAGCACACGACATCGCCCGAGGTGACGCTGAGCGCTCGCCACATCGCGTCACCCTTACCGAGCGCTGGCCCGTACTGCGGCAAGACGTCATCCTCTTGGATCACCCGGGCGCCGGCCGCCGCCGCTACCCGCGCCGTCTGGTCACGTGAGCCGGCGTCGATCACCACGAGCTCGTCAACCAGGCCTCGGTCCATCAGCGGCCGAACCGTGTTTCGCACGATGCCGGCGATCGTTCCCGCGCACTCCTTGGTCGGAATCACCACGGTGACCGTGGTTTCGTCCTTGGCGGCGAAGAGCGACTCGGGGGCGAAGTCATCGGCCGCATAGCGCCTGCACTCGGACCAGATCGAGACGTCGAGGTCGACCGAGAGCCCTCGAGCCGCGCGTCCATGGGCCCGAGCGGAGGTCCTCACCCTGACGTCAGTCGGGCGAAGGATTGGGATGCGGTGCTCCTGGAGGCGATGGGCGAAGGCGGCGTCCTCGAGCGCCGCCACCGGCTCGAGGCCGCCCACATTGCGGTAGGCGGCCGCGGTGATCGCGATCGAGGCGCCGGCGAAGTGATGGTGACCGGCATCCGGGTCAAGGCGCTTGACCTGACGCAGGCGCACGGCGGCGTCTCGCCCTCGGCGATCCAGAACTCCCTGAGGAAGCTCCGCGGCCTCGGCAGGATCGAGCTCGATCAGGCCGGCGATCGCCCGGGCCCCCTGGCGGGTGTGGGCGAGCTGGCGCTCGAGCCAATCCGGCGCCGGCTGGGAGTCTGCGTCGGTACAGGCGATAAGGCCATCGGGGCGACCCAGCGCGAGCAGGCGGGTAGCCGCCGCTTCCATCCCGGCCCGCCGGGCCCCGCCGGCGCCACATCCGGGCCCCTCGACCGTGCGCAGACGGAGACCAAGCTCAGCGGCGGTCAGGTCCACGACCCGGCCGGTGGCGTCCTGGCAGGCGTCGAGGACGACGATCGTCTCGAAGCTCGAGCGACCGACTGTCTGTGCCGCCAACGCCCGCAGGCAGGCGGCAATCGTGTCCTCCTCATCGCACGCCGGGACGACAACCACGCTCATGATGTCCATGGTGCACCTTCCGCTATCAGCTCGCGGCCTCGCTCGTAGGCCGCATCGATCTCGTGAGAAAGAACTCCGACGAGCTTTGAATCGCGCCCGTACCAGGCAGTGAACGAGCCGTTGGCTGACGGCTCGAAACGCACGTCCTCGAAGCCGTCGCCCCAGGCCGCGTACTTCAGAGTGTGGCTCCCGATCGTGGACCAGAAGCCGGGCACCTCATTCCATGAGGCGATCCTCCCGGCGGCCACAGAGCCGGCCACCTTTCCCTGTCCCAAAGCGTCTCCCCAATGCTCGACGCGGAGGCGGCGGCCGGCAGCCCCGTTGTACGCCACGCAGGCGTCGCCGGCGGCAAACAGGTCCGGCGCCTCAGTTGCCATCGCCGAGTCGACCGGTACCGCCCCGCCCTCGAGGCTCAGCCCGGCAGCCGCAGCCAGCTCTGCCCGCGGCGCGACGCCGGTGGCCATGATCACCAGCGAGCCGCCGAGACGGTTGCGGTCGGTGCACACCGACAGTCGGTGACCGGTCCGCTCGATCGACTCGACCTCCGAGCCCAGGTTTACCGTAACGCCGAGGGCCTCGAGCCATTCCCGTATCTGGGCGGCTGCCTCGTCGCCCAGCCGGCGCTGATTCGGTGCCGGCTCATCCGAGACCAAGCTGACGTCGTGGCCCAGCATCCGCAGCGAGGCAGCAACCTCGCAGCCGATGAAGCCGGAGCCGATCACGCACACGTCAACGTCCCGCTCGAGGCGGCCACGGAGCTCCCGGAGATCGTCGAGGCTGCGCAGGACACGGACGGCGGGATCATCGACCCCCGGGACCGGGAGCCGTGTCGGCTCGGCGCCGGTGGCGAGCACACATCGTGTGTAGCTCAGCTCTCGGCCGCCCGAAAGCATCACCGTCTTGGCGCCGGGGTCGAGCGTCACAGCGCGGGCGCTGATCAGGTCTATCCCCTGCTCGGAGAACCACTGCTCGGTTTCCAGGGGCAGGTCATCCTCCTCGATCTCCGCTCGCAGGAGCTCTTTGCTGAGGGGCGGGCGGTTGTAGGGCACACGGCGCTCATCGGTCACGATCCCGACCCGGCCCTGGCCACTGGAGGAACGGTAGGCCCGCGCGGCCGCCAGGCCTGCGGGTCCGCCGCCGATGATCAACAGTTCATGGCTCATCGGCGCTGGAAGACATCCAGAAGGTACTCAGCGGTGGGCTGAGTGCGGCTGAGCGAGAGCCACGGCTCCTCGCGCAGCCGGAGGTGAACGTCCTCGGCGGTGAACGGTCGCTCGGGTCCCTCGGGCCGCCAGTGGACGGCCACCAGTCTCCCCCCGCTGACCAGATCACGGCGTATGGCCTCCAGGGTTCCGTCCAGACCCGTCTCCGGGAGGTAGTACAGGATCTCCGAGGCGACGACGAGCTCGTACGGGTGGGGGGGGATGGCTTCCGGTATGGAGCCCAGAATCACCTCGACTTGCCGCTGGCTGGCCAGCCGGGCCCGCGCGGCTGCCACCGCCGTGGGGGCGCCGTCAATCGTCGTCAGCGTGCGGCACCGGGGGGCCAGGGCGGCGCTGAATACCCCGATCGAGCTGCCGAGCTCCAACGCACGGTCAAACGGCCCGGGACCACATGCCGACAGCGTCGCGTCGTACTTCTCCTGCTCATAGTCGGAGGTTGTGTACCCCCACGGATCGGGCTCGGCCCGATATCGAGCCTCAAAGTCGGCGGCTGACATGTGGTTCATGTCAGACCGGGTAACCGTCAAGCGTTCCCGCCCCGACGCGGGCTAGCAATGGGTCCAGCCGGTGCTGGAGCAGAAACACCTCGAGGTCGCGCCGAGCTCGGTCGAGGCTGCCCCCATGGGCGAATGGGCGTGAACCGCAGGCCTGGGCGGCTTCGTCGAGCAGCGTGCGGCAAGCCGTGGAGATCGCCGCTCGCCCATGCAGGGCGACCGTGGGCAGCTCCGGGCTGGCCGCATCCATTGCGATTGCCGCCGCCTGCATCCAGACTGAGATCGTGTGCTGGGCAGTCAGTATCCGCCCGGCCGCGAGCGCCTCGATGTCGCCCCGGGCCGGGCGCTGAGCGAGCTCAGCAAGCGCCGCCTCAGCCGCTGCGTCGGCCATTCCGGCCCACGATGCGGCCGTACGAAGCGCGTCCCGAGCGAACCACGGTTGCGCTGCGATCGATCCGGGCGGCCCCAGTTCGGCGATCACCGGTGCATCATCGAATGCGACTCGATGCGAAACCGAGGCTCGGAGCCCATGGGATCGATACCAGGATGGGTCGACGGCCACGCGCCGCTCGTCGCTCACGTCGATCCATACCGAATGCGGTGGTCCACCATTCTCGTCGCGTCCGAGCACGAGGGCGCGGTGAAGGCCGCCGGCGCCCGAGCAGAATGTCTTCACGCCCCGAAGGACGCGGGTCCGACGGCGAGTCAGCACGGTGGCCGGAGGCCCTTCTCCTGGGACCGGGTCACCGCCCCAAACTCCGGCCCACACTCCGCCTGACACGGCATCGCGCAACTCGCGCTCGCGCATTGCCTCGGGGCTCTGGACGGCGATCCGCTCGATCGCGTTCAGGTGACCGTCGAAGATCCGGCCGACCGATCCATCGGCACGGGCAACGCTGCGCACCAGCCCGAGCTCTTCGGCCGCGGGGGGCCGCTCCGGGCCGGGGAACGCGTTCCAGGCCAGGATCCCGGCGCGCTCGAGTTCGAGCAGAGCCGTGGTGGGAAATGGGGGAGCCGGTTCGGCATCGCGCGCCTCGGCGCCTGCGGCCACGCGGGCCAGTACAACGTCGAGCGCCTCGGAGTCCTCGACGCCCACCTCGAGAGGGTCTGTCATGGCAGTGCCTTGCACTCGAGGTTATGCCGGTGCGCATGCTCGATCACGAGCTCGACGTAGGCGAGGGTTTGCCCGACGTCGCCGCGACGCGCGCCCGGGCCGATGCCGTCGTGCGCGAGCACCACCGCGCCGGGAGAAAGCTGTTCGCAGCTGGCGGCGAACATGTCGGCCGCGCTGTCACCCCGCCAGTCGTGGGTGTCGACATCCCAGCCGACGAGACGAAGGTCGCGCTCACGGGCCACGGCGTCCGTCCAGGGCGCCACGTCACCCCATGGTGTTCTCCACAGGGTCGGCTCGGCGCCCAGGGCGTGTAGACGGTCGAGCGCGCGGTCGACGTCAGCCTGGCACCAAGACCGGTCGTGGCTCGAGTGCCGCTCGTGCACATCGCAGTGGATGCCGATTGTGTGGCCAGCGGCGAGCATCCTCTGGATCAGGGCTGGATTGGCGGCGGCACGGCGGGCGATGGGAAAGAATGTCACCGTAGCGCCGGCTCGATCGAGAATGTCGAGCAGCAATGGCGTCTGGGCGTCGTCTGGACCGTCGTCGAATGTGAGCGCAAGCGCCTTCACTCACATCATCTACCCGCCCGCGTGGTTCTCCACGCCAATGCATCTAGGATCGAGCACAATCTCTCGATCATGGCACTGGCAATTCTTGACATCGACGGCACGCTCGTCGACACCAACTATCACCACACCCTGGGCTGGTTTCGTGCCTTTCGGCACTTTGACATCGTGCTTCCCCTCTGGCGCATCCACACGCATTTGGGCATGGGGGGCGACAAGATGGTGGAGGCATTGGCCGGCGAACAGGTCGAGCATGACCTTGGCGAGGACATCCGATCGGCGGAGAGCAAGGAGTATCAGCAGCTGATCGGTGAAGTTCAGCCCATGGAACGGGCGCGGGATCTCATCGTTGCCCTCAGGGATCGCGGTCACTCGGTTGTCCTGGCCAGTTCGGCCAAGGAGGACGAGGTCGAGCACTACGTCGACCTTCTGAGGGCCCGGGACGTCGTGGGCGGCTGGACCACCTCGGCCGATGTGGAGGCGACCAAGCCTGACCCGGATCTGGTGCACGCGGCCCTGGACATGGCGGGCAGCGACCCTGGCGATGCGGTGATGGTGGGGGATACGCCCTGGGACGTAAAGGCGGCGGCAGCGGCGGGGGTCCGGACGTTGACTGTCGTCACGGGAGGTTTCAGCGAGCAAGAGTTGACTGATGCCGGAGCTCTCGCGGTCTTCGAGTCCGTCTCTGAACTGCACGACCGGTTGGACGAGACGCCGCTGCGCTGATCCGGGAGCATGCCCGGCCAGGCTGGTGGGTAGCCCTGGGGTCGACGAAAGGAAGGCCCCATGATCGATGCACAAGACAGCTCGACCCCGCTGCCCACACCCCCGGCGCCGGGCCCCGGTCCCGCGCCGCCGACGCCGGGGCCCGACCCGCTGCCACCGCAGCCTGATCCGACACCGCCACTCCCAGGCCCCGATCCAACGCCGCCCGGGCCGGACCCGACCCCGGCTCCAGGACCTCCCGTGCCGGAGCCTGATCCGACCCCGCCCCAGATGCGGCGGTAGTCGACCCGGTTCCGGGCCCCGTGTGTGGGGTCCGGGCGAGCGGGTAGGGCTCTAATAGAACCGATGCCAGACCTGAACTGGACCCGACCAAGATTGGAGCCTCATGGCTGACGAACTCAAGGGGAAGCGAGTCGCCATCATCGCGACGGACGGCGTGGAGCAGGTGGAGCTCGTGGAGCCCCGCAAGGCGGTTGAGGCGGCAGGCGCCGAAGCCGAGCTCCTGTCAATCCAAGACGGCGAGATCCAGGCCATGAATCACGATCTCGAGCCGGCGGACAAGTTCGGCGTGGACGGTCTCATAAGTGACGCGTCGGCCGATGACTATGACGGCCTGATCCTGCCCGGTGGCACCGTGAATGCCGACAAGCTGCGGATCGACGACGGCGTGATCGCGTTCGTCAAGGAGTACTTCCGGTCCGGCAAGCCCGTCGGTGTGATCTGTCATGGCCCATGGACCCTGGTCGAGGCCGACCTCGTGAGAGGTCGCACGCTCACCTCATATCCAAGTGTCCGTACCGACATCCGCAACGCCGGTGGCGATGCGGTGGACGAGGAGGTCGTTGTGGACCAAGGTCTCGTCTCCTCGCGCAACCCCGATGATTTACCAGCCTTCTGCGCCAAGATCGTGGAGGAGTTCGCCGAGGGGAAGCACAGGGTGGCCGGCTGACGCGTTTGGCCCGGCCTACGCTGAATCGCGAAAACGCTGCTCGGCCTCGATGATCTCATCGAGAGCCTCGGCGCGCGGACGCCAGCCCCCGGTCTCGACCGTCTTGCGCTCGAGTTCCTTGTAGATCGAGAAGAACTGCTCGATCTCCTGGCGTACCAGCTCGGGCAGGTCCTCGACCCGCTCATACCCGTTCCAGTACGGATCGTGGAGGGGAACGCAGAGGATCTTGTCGTCGGGACCCTTCTCGTCGCTCATCACAAACATGCCAATCGGCTTGACCGGGATCAGGCAGCCGGGAAAGGTGGGTTCGGTCAGACACACGAGCGCGTCGAGCGGGTCTCCGTCCTCCGCCAGCGTGTCCCGGAGGTAGCCGTAATCAGTGGGGTAGGTGGCGGCGCTCATCAACAGGCGATCGAACTTGATGCCGCCGAGCTCGGGGTCAAACTCATACTTGTTGCGGCTCCCCTTGGGGATCTCGACCACGCAGACGAACATCCGGTCCACGTCCGGGTGGGGCTGAGACAGCGGGTTTGTGCCGGGCGCCATAGGCCGCGATCCTAGTGTCCCCGGTTCGGAGCCACGGTCAGCATGCGTATGACCTGAGGAAATGGGTAGAGGGCCCGGATGACTAAGTTCGGCTACACGATGATGTGCGAGCAGTCGCCTCCTGACCAGCTCGTGACCGATGTCCAGCAAGCGGAGCAGGCCGGGTTCGACTTCTCGGTCACCAGTGACCACTATCAGCCCTGGCTGGCCGAGCAGGGCCACTCAGGCTACGCGTGGTCGATTCTCGGCGCTGCCGCCCAGGCCACCGAACAGATCGGCCTCATGACCTACGTGACCTGTCCGACGCTCCGCTACCACCCGGCGATAGTGGCGCAGAAGGCCGCGACGATGCAGATCCTGTCCCGGAACCGGTTTCGGCTTGGACTCGGGGCGGGCGAGAACCTCAACGAACACGTGACCGGTCAGCGGTGGCCGGCTGTGGGAGTCCGTCACGAGATGCTCGGTGAGGCCGTTGACATAATTTCGGCTCTGTTCGAAGGCCAGGACAGAGTCAACTATCGGGGACGCCACTTCGACGTCGAGCAGGCCAAGCTGTGGGACCTACCCGAGGAGCGGGTCCCGATCGGGATCGCCGTATCCGGGCCCGACTCGTGCGCGCTGGCCGGGAACAAGGCGGACCTGATGATCGCCGTGGAGCCGGAGGCCGAGCTGGGCGAGCGCTTCGACGCCGCTGGGGGAGAGGGCAAGCCACGTGTGGGGCAGATCGCCGTGTGCTATGACGCGGATCGGGATGCTGCGATCCGCCGGGCTCACGAGCAGTTTCGCTGGTTCGGGCTGGGCTGGAAGGTGAATGCCGACCTTCCGAACCCGGAGTCGTTTGAGAGCGCGACGCAGTTCGTAACCCCCGATGACGTCGCCGAGCAACTGGCCTGCGGGCCGGACGTCGACGAGCACGTCGAGAAGATCAAGCCGTTCCTCGATGCCGGCTTCGGAGAGGTGGCCCTTGTCCAGATCGGCGCGGGCCAGCAGGCCGAGTTCATAACGTGGGCCGAGCAGGAGCTGTTGCCGGCGTTACGTGCTCTCTGATCGCCGCCGAAACTGCGCTCGCTCCTCGGAGCGCGAAGACTCCCGGCTGGGGGAGGGCATCCTCAGCCTGAACGTGGCCAGTATGTGTCCGGCACCGGCAGGTTTAGGCGGTCAGTCACGCACGAGAGGCCGGTCCTCGGAGATCGGCTCGGTCTCGCCGGCGGGCTCGTCTGGCTCGCCGGGTGGGGATGCCAACGTCGTCCAGGGCTTCGTGACGCCCAACCAGACGCCTCCAACGCAGAGCAACGTTGCACATAGGACCCAGCCCAGCGTCGTGGTCCCGACCCCGACGTACTTGAGGCCCGAGGCGAAGATCACGAAAGCGATCGCCGGCCGTACGTAGCGGTCGGGCACACTGGAGGAGAGCATTGACCCGATCAGAACGGCCGGCACGCTCCCCAGGATGAGGGACCCAGTCACGGACAGCTCGACGTGGCCGAAGGCCAGCGCACCAAGTGCCGCGGCCAGGGTGAGAGGGACAGCTTGGGTCAGATCGGTCCCGACAAGCTGGTTGGCGCCTAGCCTCGGGTAGACGAACAGGAGGCCGACGATCATCAGCGAGCCCGACCCGACTGAAGTCATCCCCACGATGACACCGCCGACGATCCCGATCGCCAATGTAGGTAATGGACGTGGCCGGACGTCGGTCACGAAGGCGGTTCGGCGTTGACCAGCCCGCCGATCGAGCCCGAAGCGCAGGACCATGGCTCCCGAGCCGACCAGGAGGGCGGCCCCGAGAAACACCTCGATGTGGTCCTCCGCCGATTTCGCGTCCCCGAGGACGTGCAACAGGTAGGCGCCGAGGAATGCAGCCGGCACTGAGCCCAGCACCATCCAACGCACCAGGCCGGTATTCACGGTGCCGGCACGCCAGTGGACGGCGGCACCGATCGGCCGCATCACGACCGCGGCCACCAGATCACTGGAGATGGCGGTCGACGGCTTGACGCTGAACAGCAGGATCAGCATCGGTGTCATAAGTGCGCCGCCGCCGGCACCGGTCATACCGACCAGCAGGCCGATGATCGCGCTGCCCAGAACGATGTACGGATCGATGTGCACAGCTCTAGCCCTCGTCAGCTCCTGCTCGCAGCCGCCGGCCCGGCGTTGACCTGGGATGGGGGTTCCCCGGAGAGCAGCCACCCTTCGCGGACCGGTACCACCATGCCGCGTCGCCCGAGGTCCGACAGGGCGCTCGTGACCGTTGGGCGTCGGGCCGCTACGAGGTCGGCGAGCACGGAATGGGTGAGACGCAGCGGCATCAGCACGCCGTCACTGCGGACCCTTCCCCAGCGTCCGGCGAGGTGCCAGAACAGCATGTGCAACCGCACATCGACCCGAGCCTGGTGGACGATGGCCATGTTGACGGCCAGCTGGCGCGAGCGCTCTACAGCCCGCGCGAACAGCCGTCCCGCGAGCTGGGGGTATTGGGCGAGCTGACGCACGAAGCGCTCGTCCAGAACGGCCAGCCGCGAGGACTCGAGCACGAGCCAGTCATTGGTGAGTGGAAGGGTCGACTCTCCATGTCCGTGGGCGGGACGCAGGACGTCGCCCTGACCCAGCAGCTCAGCTCCGAAACGCTGGTCGATCCCGATGCGGTGCAGCAGGACTCCGTCGAGGACGAGCAGCCCCAGACCGTCTTCGATGCCTGGTGGCCGGCGTGCCCTCCAGGCTCCGGCCGGGACCTGCATCTCGCGGGCGATGACCGTGTCGAGCGCTTGGGCACGAAGCTCTGGGTCAATCGCCTCGGCCAGTTCCGGATCTTCTTGAAGTACGTAGCAGACGTTTGCCGACGGACGCGCGATCGCGTTCACAACTCCACTGTGTCAGAGCCGGAGGCACTCGGACACCCCCGTGCTCCAAGAACCGACGGGGGTCATACATCGCGATCGACCACGGCGATGAGATCCCGGGCCGTCGCGCGGAGGATCGCCGCCACCACCTGCGCTCGGTCCACGCCGCGGGCGGTGGTGTATTCGACGGCGGATCGGGCGGCGCGCTCGGCCTCCTGAATCACGCCGTCCGGCCACGGACGCGGCGCCTCGGCCAGCCATCGGAGGGCATCGGCCAACTGCCCGACCTGGGTCTGAAGCTCGAGTGGAACGGCGTCCTGCGCCACAACACTGGCCGTAAGGGCGCGCATCAGACTGATCACTGCATTGGCCAGTAGGTCGAGTTGTGCCGTCCGGCGATCCTCGGCCTCGACTGCGCCGCGGAGTCGCCATCGCCGTGGTGCCACACGGACGTTCATGCGCGCGGTCGCGCGGGCGCGCGCGAGCCCGCCCAGACGCTGATGGATCTCGAACCCCGCCTTGAGTGTCCAGTCCCCATCTGGGGTCAGCCTCTCCGGCAGACGGCGCAAGACCTCTCTCAGGCGAGCCGCGAGCGTCTCCAGAACCCGCTGCTCGGCGTCCTGGAGCAGCTTCAGAGGATGGGCGGGGAATAGCCCGACTCCGATCACGAAGGCCACAGCGCCACCCACGATCGCGTCAACCGCCCGCTCAGCACCCGTCCCGTGTTTGTGCAACGTCACCACCAGGACCGCCGAGGCAGCGGCCTGATTGGGGAACATCATCCCGTCGCCGAAGAAGCCGGCTCCGACCGCCAGCGCGACGATCATCGTGATCAACACGACCGCGCCCAGGGCCGCCGTGCTGTCGCCGAGGAGGGAGTGGAGGCCTTCGGCCAGGACGATTCCGAGCAGGACTCCGCCGACCATCTGGGCGATCCGCCGGCTGCGTTGGATCTGGCTCGTGGACAACGAGATCGCGGCGGCGATCGGCGCGAAGAAGGGCTGTGGGTGTCCGAGCACGCGGTGCGCCACGTACCAGGAGATGGCGGCGGCGATTGCTGCCAGCAGGACGGCCCGCAGCGAGTCAAGGACCCGGTTGCGCGCCCGGCGGCCGGCCTGGGATACGTCAATCCGCTCGCGGAGGGCTCCGGCGCCCAATGTCTATGCCGTGGCGGGTCCCGGAACCGGCGCGGTGTCAGACACGAGCTGCACGACAGCGGCGGCCAGCTCCTGCGGACGCTCGAGCGGCGACATGTGTCCGGTCTGGGGGAGCTCGAGCAACCCGGCCGGCTCGGGAAGCGTCTCGGCGATCCGGCGCCCGTGGGTCGGAGGAGTCAGCCGGTCAAGTTCTCCGGTCACCACCAGCGTGGGCACGGTCAGGCGCGAGACGGCTTCCCACAGGTCCATGTCAGAGATCGCGATGCCGGCCGCGGCGCGCACGTCCGGCGGGCACGAGATGAGCATGCGCTCGTAGAACGCCACCTGTCCCGTGGTGGCGGTGGGCCCAAACGCCACGTAACGGATCAAAGCGTGCTGAAGCGGGGAGGAGAAGGTCGGCAGGCGAGCTTTTGAACCTAGGAAGATCCGGGGAGAGATCAAGCCACTGAGCCGCTTGGCCAGCTCTCCGAACAGCAGGTGTCCGGAGATCAGGTCTCCGAGGCCGGTGTTGACCATCGCCGCCGCCTGGGCTCGCCCCCCGACCTCGTGGTGTTCGGCCCACGCCGCGATTGACATGGCGCCCAGCGAGTGGCCGACCACGGTGGCCCGCTCACCCACCGGCGTGGCCGCCGCCAACACTGCGTCAAGGTCCTCGCCGAAGCGCTCGAGCGAATAATCGGAATCGACCGCCGGCCCACTGCGACCGTGGCCGCGGAGATCGTAGGCCACCGGCCGAAGACCCCTGGCGACGAGAACGCGGATCACGGGCCCCCAGAAGCTGAGCTGCTCGGTCCACCCGTGCGCGAGCACAACGGTCGCTCCGTCCTCGGGGCCGAAGACCTCGGCGTAGAGCTTTGTCGCATCGGCGGAGGCGATCGACAATGGCCGTCCACCGAGCGGGGCCCGCAGCGCGGCGTAGTCGGGGTCGCGGGCCACCTTCCGCGCATGGCCGCGCTGGAGGGCAATGCCGGCGGCGGTTCCGCCCGCGGCAGCCGACAGCGTCAGCGCTCGCGCTCTTAGCTTCCTGTCCATCCGGGATGAAACCCTACCGTTGGTCCTGGCCACGTAGCATTTCGACTGTGCGGATCGCACTACTGACGGGAGGCGGCGACTGTCCGGGGTTGAACGCGGTGATCCGCGCTGTCGTGCGCAAGGGCATCGATGCCTACGACGATGAGGTGATCGGCTTCCGGGACGGCTGGCGCGGCGTGCTCGACGACGTCCAGGAGGAGCTCACGATCGAATCGACGCGGGGAATCCTGCCCCGCGGCGGCACGATCCTCGGGAGCTCGCGTACCAACCCGGATAAGCGCGAGGGGGGCACCGAGCTCGTGCGGCAGACGCTTGACCGTCACCGGCTCGACGGGCTCATCGCAATCGGAGGCGAGGACACGCTCGGTGCCGCCAGCCGGTTGAGTCTCGCGGGCGTGAATGTAATAGGAGTCCCGAAGACGATCGACAACGACCTCGGCGCGACAGACGTGACGTTCGGGTTCGACACGGCACTCCAGGTCGCCACCGAGGCCATAGACCGGCTCCACACAACAGCCGAGAGTCACCACCGGATCCTCGTGGTCGAGGTAATGGGTCGGAGCGCGGGCTGGATCGCTCTGCACTCCGGGCTGGCCGGAGGCGCCGACGTGATCTTGATCCCCGAGCTCCCGTTCGACATCGACGAGGTCTGCCGGCTGATCGGACGTCGGCACGCACGCGGCCGGTACTTCTCGATCGTCGTGGTGGCTGAGGGCGCGCAGCCGGTGGAGGGCACGATGAGTGTCACCACAGGCGAGCTGGACGAGTTCGGTCATCCGAGGCTGGGTGGAGTCGGGCAGCGCCTCGAGCGCGAAATCGAGGCCCGGACCGGATTCGAGACCCGGGCCACGGTGCTCGGGCACGTCCAGCGAGGCGGCACGCCGACCGCGTTTGACCGCGTGTTGGCCACGCGCCTCGGCCTGGCCGCCATCGACGCTGCACACGATGGTCGCTGGGGTTCGATGACCGCGCTGCGCTCCACCCAGATCGAGCTCGTGCCGCTAGCGCAGGCTGTGGCCGAGGTCCGTCGCGTACCCGTGGAGGAGTATCAGCGCTACGGCGTTCTGTTCGGGTAGTGGCTCGGTGGAGGGCGAACCGGCCCCCGCCCGCCCCCCGGAAGGCGGTCACAGCACGGCCTGGTGTGGGCGATTGATGTGACTATGCTGCGAGGCAAGCGAGCTAAGGAGGCCTGAGACGCATGAGTACGAGCGAGGCCACGAACGTAAATCCCAACCTGCATGCCCTCGCCGAGGCCGGCACGAGCCCGTGGCTCGATCTGCTCCGTCGCTCGCTGGTTGAAGGTGGAGAGCTGGCTCGGATGGTGGCCGAGGATTCACTCAAGGGCGTCACCTCGAACCCGTCCATCTTCGAGAAGGCCATCCTCGGCTCCGAGGATTACGACGACGAGCTCAAGGAGATGGCCCAGGAGCAGCTCGACGCCCAGGCGATCTACGAGCGGCTCGCGATCAAGGACGTACAGCTGGCGTGTGACGTCATGCGGGATACGTGGGAGAGCTCCAATCATCAGGACGGCTTTGTCTCGCTCGAGGTTTCGGCGGATCTTGCCCATGACGGGCAGAAGTCAATCGACGCGGCGCGCGATTTCTGGCGGCGGGTATCCCGCCCCAACGTGATGATCAAGATCCCGGGGACGCGTGAGGGCGTTGGCGCGATCGAGCAGGCGATCTACGAGGGCATCAACATCAATGTCACTCTGCTGTTTGCGGTCGAGGCGTACGAGCGAGTTGCCGAGGCTTACCTCAAAGGCCTCGAACGTCGCCTGGCCGAGGACAAGCCCCTGAAGATCGGCTCGGTGGCGAGCTTCTTCGTCTCTCGAGTTGATACCGCCGTCGATAAGCAGCTCGAGCGGCTGGGGCGAGACGATCTGTACGGCAAGGCGGCGATCGCCAACGCTCGCCTCGCCTACCGCACGTTCGAGCGCATCTTCTCGGGGCCGCGCTGGGATGCGCTCCGGCACGCCGGCGCGCACGTACAGCGGCCCCTGTGGGCATCGACCGGCGTGAAGAACCCCCGCTACCCGGACACGATGTACGTCGAGGAGCTGGTCAGCGCTCACACGGTCAACACGATGCCGCTCCAGACGCTGATGGCCGTCGCCGACCACGGCCAGGTCAGAGGACCCACCGCTCAACACGATCCAACTCAGGAGCTCGATCAGCTCGCGGCGGCCGGCGTCGACCTGGGCGCTGTCACCGATGAGCTGCTGGTCGACGGGGTTCGCCAGTTCGAGGACGCGATGAACCGTCTGCTGGCCGGAATCGAAGAGCGCCGCCAGGCGGTCATCACCGGCCGGCCGCCGACGATCCAAGGCCGGCTTCCATCTGAACTGACCGATCCGGTGGCCGAGCGCGTGGCCCTGGCGAGCGCCGAGAATGTGGCCCAGCGGATCTGGCGCCGGGACCCGTCGCTGTGGGGTGGCACCCCTGACACGCCCGAGATCAGCGATCGTCTCGGCTGGCTGACGGTGTCGGAGACCATGCTCGAGCACCTCCCGGCCCTGAATGAGTTCGTGCAGGAGTGCCACGAGGCCGGTTACACCGATGCCGTCCTGCTTGGCATGGGTGGCTCCTCACTGGGTCCGGAGGTGATCCGGCGGTCGTTCGGAGACATCCCAGCCGGGTTGCGCCTGCAGGTCCTGGACTCGACTCACCCCGACGCCATACACGCCGTCGAGAACTCGATTGACGTGGCCAAGACCGTGTTCATCGTTTCATCCAAGTCAGGCGGGACGGTTGAAACGCTGTCGCACTACCGCCACTTCCGGGCCAAGGCCGGCCCCGAGCAGTTCGCCGTCGTGACCGATCCTGGCAGCCCGCTCGAGACGCTGGCCGCCGACGATGGATTGCGGCGGGCATTCCTGAATCCACCCGACATCGGCGGCCGCTACTCAGTGATGTCGTACTTCGGTCTGGTTCCAGCGGCGCTGATGGGCGTGAACGTGGAGGCGCTGATTCACCGCTGTCAGGTCGGCGAGCAGAATTGCGCGCATTATGACTCGACCGAGAGCAACTCAGGTCTGTGGCTGGGAGCCGTCCTGGGCGAATTGGCCCGTCACGGCCGGGACAAGCTGACCTTCATCGTCTCGCCGCCGATTGAGAGCTTTGGCCTGTGGGTCGAGCAGCTGATCGCCGAGTCGACGGGCAAGCATGGGCGCGGCATGCTGCCTGTCGCCGATGAGCCGCTCGGGCGCCCCGATGAATACGGCGCGGACCGGGTGATCATCTATCTCCGCAACGCCGACGAGCCCGTGAAGGAGCTGGACGAGGCGGTCCAGAAGCTCGCCGACTCCGGGCAGCCTGCATTCACACTGTCCACAGGCGGCGCAGTGGATCTCGGGCGGATCTTCTTCCTGGCCGAGTTCGCGGTCGCTGTGGCCGGTTGGGCGCTCGAGATCAACCCCTTCGATCAGCCCAACGTCCAGGAGGCCAAGGACGCCACCAAGCGGGTGCTCGAGTCAGGCTCGCTGCCCGAGATCGAATCCGCCTCGGACGAGGCTCTCGGCGCTCTGCTCCTGGACGCGGAGCCGCCGCACTACGTGGCGGTGATGGGTTACCTGGCGCCGTCCCAGGAGCTCGACGAAGCGGTGGCCGAGCTTCGCGTTGCCATCCGTGACAAGACCGGGGCCGCGGTCACGTTCGGCTACGGGCCGCGGTTCCTGCACTCCACGGGTCAGCTCCATAAGGGCGGGCCCCCGACGGGACGCTTCCTGCAACTGGTTGACGAACCGCGGACCGACGATGCGATTCCGGGCTCGGATTACTCCTTCAAGACCCTGATTGCGGCCCAATCGGCCGGCGATCTGGAGACCTTACGAGCGCACGGTCTGCCCGCTGAGCGGGTCAAGCTGGAGGGTGATGTGGCCGCCGCGGTGCGAGAGCTGGCCGGACGGATAACCGGACTCCCGCAGGGAGCGTGAACGTAGACGTGGCACAGACCGTGAGCGGGGAACAGACCGGGAATCCACTGGTCGAAGGTCTGGAGCGGCTGCCCGTTCACCCCACTTCGCTCGTGATCTTTGGCGCCACCGGAGACCTCGCGCACCGCAAACTGCTGCCCGGCCTGTACAACCTGGCCCACGAGGGCCAGCTGCCCGAGCGCTTCGAGATGGTGGGCGTCGGGCGCCGGGATCAGGAGCATGAGGACTTCCGCGATGCGGCCCTGGATTCGATTCAGCGCTACTCGCGCCGCAAGCCTGACCCGGACGTGCTCGAGGGCCTGCTCGACGACATGCGCTACGTGCAGGGCTCATTTGACGACGACAACATCTACGCCGAGCTCGCCAGCACTCTGCGGGAGTTCGACGAGCAGGCCGGCCGAACCCTCGATCGCGTCTTCTACCTGTCAACCGCACCCGAGTTCTTTCCTCTGATCGCGGGCAAGCTCGGCGAGGCGGGTCTCGCCCAGGCTGCGGACGCCGAGGTCAGGATCGTGATCGAGAAGCCGTTCGGCTATGACCTCGCCTCGGCCCGCAAGCTCAACGCCCAGCTGCTCGAGGTCTTCGACGAGCCGCAGATCTTCCGGATCGACCACTACCTGGGCAAGGAAACGGTCCAGAACCTCATGGCCCTCCGGTTCGCCAACGCGCTGTTCGAGCCGGTGTGGAACCGCAACTACATAGACCACGTCCAGATCACTGCCGCCGAGGACATAGGGATCGGGGGGCGCGCCGGCTACTACGAGCGGGCCGGCGCGCTCCGCGACCTCGTCCAGAACCACATGCTCCAGCTCCTGGCCCTTCTCGCTATGGAGCCGCCGACTGCGTTCGACGCCGATCGGCTTAGGGACGAGAAGCTGAAGGTGCTCGAGGCGATCGTGCCGCCCGAAGTGGACCAGGTGTCCTCGATGTCCGTCCGGGCCCAGTACGGCCCCGGGGTGGTGGGCGGCGCCAAGGCTCCGGGCTATCTGGAGGAGGATGGGGTGGCCGCCGACTCGCGTACCGAGACGTATGCCGCGCTGCGCCTGCATGTCTCGAACTGGCGCTGGGCGGGCGTGCCCTTCTATCTCCGGACCGGCAAGCGGCTCTCGCGCAAGCTGACGGAGATCGCCGTGATCCTCAGACCGGTTCCCCACATCGCGTTTCAGAGTTCGGGCTCGGTGGGCATCCAGGCCAACCAGATCGTGTTCACCCTGCAGCCGGACGAGGGTGTGGCGGTGTCGATCGGCGCCAAGATCCCCGGCTCCCGGATGCGGATCCGCCCGGTCAACATGGAGTTCCGCTACGGCACGTCATTCCTGTCCGAGTCGCCTGAGGCCTACGAGCGCCTGATTCTCGATGCCATGCGTGGGGATGCCACGCTGTTCACGCGCAACGACGAGATAGAAGCTCTGTGGGGGATCATCGATCCGATCCTGGCCGCCTGGGACGCCGACAGAGAGTCACCGATCCCGCAGTACGAGGCGGGATCCTCTGGTCCCAGGGAGGCGGACGAGCTGTTGGACGACGGCAGCATATGGCGGCGGCTGTGAGCGAAGACGTCTGGTCTGAGCAGGACACCAACCCGGATGCGATCGAGGCCGCGCTCCGGGACCTGCTCCGGCGTCGCCACGCCGAGAACGAGGCCTTTGTCCCTGCCCGGGTGCTGAACCTGGTGGTGGTCGTGGACCGGGAGTGGAAGGGCGAGATCGTCAACCGCCTCGAACGGGTGGGTCGCTACCAGGCATCGCGGACTGTCCTGTGCACCGTGCAGGAGGGACGCGACCGGTTGGATGCCGTGGCCACGGTGAGCTACGAGGAGCCCGGTGCCGGCAGCATCGGCGTAGTCCGTGAGCACGTCGAGATCGACCTGGGACCCGAGCACCTCCCGGCCCTGCGGACGATCGTTGACCCGGTCCTCGCCGGGGAGATGCCGACCATCGCGTGGTCACCGCACGGGTACGACGATGCGATCCGCGAGCTGCTCCCGCTCGTCGATGTGGTCCTGATCGATTCAGACGATCGTCCCGATCCGGCCGACGCCTTTGCGCGGGCGAAGAATCTGTGCGGCCATGCTTACGTCGTGGACCTGGCCTGGCTGCGGACGACTCCGTGGCGAGAGAGGCTGGCGGCCAGCTTTGACCTTCGCGAGCGTCATGAGGCTCTGCGGCGCATCTCCGAGCTCGAGGTCCGTCACCAGGAGAGCTCGACTGCCAGCGGGCTGCTGCTCGTCGGGTGGCTCGCTACGCGCCTTGGGTGGGAGCATCGGCCGCTCAACCAGGGCCCCCCGGGAGTGCTGGACGGCTCGGCGGATCGCGATGGTGGTCAGGTCAGGCTGCGAATGCGTACATCTGCTCAGGACTCGCCAGGCCTGGCCGGCGTGACCGTGAGCAGTGAGCTGGGAACGTCGCTCTCGCTCGAGCGCGGCCGCGGTGGGCTCGACTCGCGCGAGCAAGCCTCGGATGGAGTAACTCGGCAATGGAAGATCCTCGGCGCCTCGCGCGGTGAGGGTGGGATCCTGGGTGAGGGCGTCAGGCAGGCGCTGCTCCGTGATCCGACCTACGATCCAGCCCTGGAAGCGGCACGGGAGCTCTGCCCGGCATGACTGTGACGTTCGAGGTCGTAAACGATCCGGCCCGCCTGTGCGCGGCGATGATGGTGAGCGCCTCGGTGGGTGGCGGTCAGATCGTGCTCGCCGGGGGCTCCACCCCCAAGGCCGCCTACGAGGAATTCGTCGCCGCCGTCGAGGCGGTGGGCCTCGATCTCTCCGACTCGGTGTTCTGGCTCGGGGACGAGCGCTGTGTCGAGCCAGAGGACGAGCGCTCCAACTTCAAGATGATCAGCGAATCGCTGCTCGATCGGCTCCCGGAGTCCAGGCGGCCGACGGTCCACCGGATCAAGGGCGAGCTCGGCCCCGATGCGGCGGCCCAGGACTACGAACGAGAGCTGCTCGCCGCGAACTCCCCAAAGTTCGATCTCGTTCTGCTCGGCATCGGTCAGGACGGCCACACGGCGTCGCTGTTTCCTGGGCAACCAACCTTGTCGGAGTCCTCGCGCCTCGTGGTCGGCGTGCCCGAAGCCGGGCTCGAGCCGTTCGTTCCCCGAGTGTCCATGACGATCCGCGCGTTGACATCAGCGCGGCAGGTGGTGTTCCTGATCGCCGGCAGCTCGAAGGCGGCCGCGGTCGCCGCGGCGTTTGGTCCTGACGCTGAGCCCGACCCGAGCGTCCCTGCGTCGCTGCTCGTGCCCGAGGCCAAGCTGATCACGGTTCTGCTCGATCACGACGCCGCGGCCGGGATCGACCCGAGTTAGCGTCGGACCGATGACCCACGTGATCGGAGTGGATCTGGGGGGCACCAAGGTGGCGGTGGCGAGCCTCCGGGGTCGCGAGCTGGGCGAGTCTGTCATCGAGCCCACCGAGAGCTCCGGGCCGGAGCCTCTCATTGACCAGATCGTGTCCATGATCCAGTCCAGCCGGGATGATGGGCTCGAAGGGGTTGGCGTGGGCGTCCCGTCGGTGGTCGATTTCGACACCGGGCGGGTTCTCTCCTCGGTCAACGTTCCGCTGGCTGACGTGCCCCTGCGCGAGGTTCTCGGGAGTCGCCTCGGCGTGCCCGTGTTCGTGGACAACGACGCCACCGTTGCCGCTCTGGCCGAGGCCCACGATGAGGATCTCACGATGGTGGCGCGGGACCTCGTGATGATCACTGTCGGTACGGGCGTTGGCGGCGGACTGGTTCTCGGCGGCCGCATCTATCGCGGCGCGACCGGGGGCGCCGGCGAGCTCGGACACATGCTGATCGGCGCCGACCTGACGGGCGCCGCGCCCAAGCCGGATCGTTTCCCCCAAGCCGGATCCTTGGAGCGCCTCGCCGCCGGTCACGCCCTCGACGCGCTCGCGCTGGACTGCGCGAAGGCCAATCCTGACTCGGCGCTCGGAAAGCTGCTCGCCGACGGGCACAAGTTGACCGGCGCCGACGCTGTCCAGGCCGCCCGCGCTGGTGACGAGGTGGCCGCCGAGACCGTGCGCCGCTGGGGTGAGCGGCTCGGGATCGGGATCGCCAACGTGATCAATACCTTCGATCCCGAGGAGGTGGTGATCGGTGGCGGTGCAGCGCGCGCCGGCGAACTCCTGCTCGAGCCCGCCCGCCGGACCGCCGCCGGCTTCGTCGTGCCCGGGCTCGGCGAGCGGACGACGATCCGCGTGGCCCGCCACGGCGTCAGGGCGGGAGTCCTCGGTGCGGCGCTACTGGCGGTGCACGAGCTGGCGGATGACCCTACGCCGGCGCCCACGCACGAACTGCGGGCCACTCCGGCACTGGCGCCCACCCACGAGCTGGGCGACACGCCGACACCAAGTGAGGTGGGCTGATGATCGTCGCCTGCGGCTTCGACCACGCCGGATACGTCCTTCGCTCTCGGCTCCTGCCGCTGATCGAAGCCGAAGGCCATGAGGTGCTGGACCTCGGCACCGACTCACCGGAGCCCATCGATTACCCGGACAAGGCGCTCGAGGTCGGACGTGCGGTCGTCTCGGGGCGCGCCGAGCGCGGCATCATCGTCTGCGGCTCGGGAGCCGGGGTATCGGTGGCGGCGTGCAAGATCCGCGGCGTGCGAGCGGCCACCATTCATGACACCTACACGGCGCACCAGGGCGTCGAGCACGACGGGGTGAACGTCCTCTGCCTCGGCGGTCGCGTGATCGGGGTCGAGGTGGCGGCAGAGATCGTGGTCGCGTTCCTGCGGGCGGAGATCTCCGATGAGGAACGCCACGTTCGCCGGCGCGCAAAGGTCCTGGAGATCGAGCGCACCGGCGGTGAAATACCCGATTTCGCTGACGGCCGCTGAGATGCCGATCCGCTGACGGCGCCCGACCCACAGGGATCCGAGACTTGGCCGACCGCATCTTCATAGCCCGGCACGGGGAGACCGAGTGGAGCGCCAATGGACGGCACACCGGCCGGACTGACCTCCCACTCACCTCCGCCGGCCGCAAGCAGGCCGAGCGTCTTCGCGACGAGCTGGCCGGGCACACGTTCGGGCTGGTGCTGTGCAGCCCCCTGCTGCGAGCCCGGGAGACATGTGAGCTGGCCGGGTTCGCCGACGTCGCCGAGCTGTGCGACGACTTGCACGAGTGGGATTACGGCCGTTACGAGGGTCTCACCACGCCCGAAATCAAGGTCGAGAACCCCGATTGGATCCTGTGGCGCGACGGCTGCCCGGACGGCGAGAGCCCGGCCGCGATCGGTGCCCGGGTCGATTCGGTGCTGGAGCGCTTCCGGGCCGTCGACGGGGACGGGCTGGCCTTCGCCCACGGGCACGTGCTGCGGGTGTTCACCGCCCGCTGGCTGCGCATGGAGGTCGGCGCCGGCGCCCGGTTCAAGCTCGCCACGGCCGGTCTCGGCGTCCTCGGACACGAGCGCGAAACCGAGGTTCTCGAGCGCTGGAGCTGACGCGGCGGCCGGGCGCGAGAACGCTTGATTGAAATCGAGTGGCGATCTACTCCCCTATATGGACAGTCAGATGACACTCGAGTGCGGCTGAGAGGATTCGAACCTCCACGCCCGTAAGGGCACGGCGACCTGAACGCCGCGTGTATACCAGTTTCACCACAGCCGCTTGGGACGCTGCAAGTTAGCACTGCGGGTTCGCACAGCTGACCACGCTAAGCTCATTCCCGCTGCTGGGTCGCGGGTTTTGACCGCGGACCGGCAGTTCCCCGCCGCTATCGTCTAGGGGACTAGGACGCCGCCCTCTCACGGCGGAAACCCGGGTTCGAATCCCGGTAGCGGTACTTCAGAACCCCCGTGTTGACGGGGGTTTCGTGCGTTTTCGGGGTCGTGCGCCACAGTCTGCGCCACAGTCGGTATCGGCTTAGGAGGGTTTAGGTAGGCATCCAGTCGCTCTCTGGCCTGCTCTTCGCCGCCCGGGACGAGGTGCCCGTAGCGGTTCCAGGTCTGGCGAACATCGCCGTGGCCGGCCCAGGTGGAGATCTGCTTCCAGTCGAGGCCGGCGGCGATGAAGTAGGAGATCGCGCAGTGGCGGCCTCGTGTGGAGTGATCGGTTCGAGGCCGGCTTGGGTCCAGGCCTTGTTGGCGCGGGCGCGGATCGTGGAGGCGAAGAACGCCTCGGTCTTGGTGCGGCCGAAGACGAGGTCCGGGCCTTCGCGTTGCGTGCGCTGCTTGTGGGCCATCAGCTCACGGCGCACGACGAACGCCATCGGGACGGCGCGGCGGCCGGCGCCGGTCTTGACGTCGACAGGGCCCTTGACCGGATCCCATGAGCGCTCGACTCGGATCACGCCGTTGTCGAAGTCGACGTTGGTCCACTGGAGGCCGCGCAGCTCGCCGCGTCTGAGCCCGCAGAACAGCGCGACCGCCCAGAACGCCTTCTCGGTGTCGGGGAGGGCCGCGAGCAGCTCGTGCGCCATCTCGGGCGGCTCGATCCGGTCCCGGCGGCCGCGGATGGCAGGCAGGTCGAGGTTCTCGGTCGGATCGAGAGCGACCTCGTCGCGGCGGATCGCCCGCCGGAAGATGACGCGCAACGGATCGAGGATGTTGGCGATGGTGGAGGGGGAGAGGCCCTGGCTTCGCAGCCCGTCGACGAAGTCCTGAACGTCGCGCCGTTGCAGCTCGGACAGCTTCCATCCGCCGAGGGCAGGGATGACGTAGGCGTGGAGGAGTTGTTCATAGCCGCGGGCCGTCGACGGCTTGTACGGCTTCCCGGCGCGGTCGAGGATCGTCCCGTCGTGGGCGCCTTTGATCAGGACCTCGGCCGCCTCGGCGATCGTCTTCGCCGTCGGCGGCCGCATCGTGCCCCGCCGAAGTGCGACCTGGGCGTCCTGACGCCACAGCTTCGCGGCGCTGAGCGTGGGGAAGGTGCGCCACACCTGACGCCCTGTCCGCGTGTCATACGCCTGGGCCTGGTAGGTCGGCTTGCAGGAGCAGCGTCCTCCCTCACGCGAAGTGCAGTGGCGAGAGTGACGGACGCGGATCCCGGTGGCCATGAGGACCGCTGATGCTAGGCCCGGCCCGGACGTCTGAACACCGACTCGGCGCTCTCATTCGCCCACCGCTCCAGTTCGGCGACGGGGACGAGGCGGAGCTTGCCCCGTCGAATCAGCCGCAGTTCGGGCTGAACGTGCCGCTCGAACGAGTCCAGCGACATCCCGAGCGACAACGCCGCCTCTTGGCGACTGAGCGCAACACGCGGGACATTGCTTGACGCTGTACTCACGGCAACCTCTAAGTAAGATACTCTAATTGCTACTGGATCGGCAAGCACTAAAAGAAAGAGAGTGGCTTTGACAGAGGAAGAGCGTGATGCAGCCGATCCATGGCTGACGCTGGCTGAGATCGCAGCGGAGCTCCGAGTCAACCCGGCGACGGTGCGGCAATGGGTCAGCAAAGGACAGCTGAAGGCGTCGCGAGCCGGCGTGCGCAAGTGGATCGTCCGGCGCTCCGATCTTGATCGCATGCTCGACGAGACCAATCTGACGGCCGACGAAGTCCTAGAGCAGCTTGAGAACAGCCTTGAACCCGCCCGGGAGGCCGCTCCCTCTGCCCGCCGCCCTGACCCCGCACCGGCGGCAGCAGCCGCGCGAGCGGACGAGCCTACGGCGGCGCCGACGCGGACACGAAAGCCACGGACACCTAAAGCACAGGGGGCGGTGGAGTTGCTGCAGCGCGCGATAGCCGGTTATGAGGAGGCAATCACCGCGAGCGCGTACGCGCCACCGAGTCCAGGCTATGTGGATCGCATTCGTGCGGTCGCTGAGTCGTGCGAGCACATGGCCGCGACGATGCTCAATGCGTCGGAGGCGGCGGGGGTCCGGTGGCGGTCGAAGGCCGACATGGCCGAGCTCTTGCCGTATGAGCTGAAGCGCGGCGGCAACCGGCCGGGGCCGGCGGAAATGTGGGAGGAGTTCGATGCGGCATTCGAGCGGCTGTCGATCACCGCTACAGGGACCGACATCGTGGCTGTCGCACACGTGTTCCGCGAGGTGTGGGCCGCCTTGCGGACGGTCGCTGACGAGCTGGAGGGCGGCGGGCGCTCGCGAGTCGAACCAGGGGTCGATCGGGCCGCGGTCGACGGGCCAGATGGTGTGTAGCGAAGTGTTTCGTGGTCTGTTGTTCTCGATTCCATACCTGAGCCCGCCTCCGCCCCCGGGTTTGCTGGGGATCGGGCGCTTCGGTGCCCATGACTACCCGCCCTCCACGTATTTGATGAGTGGTGGGGAGTGCGGGTAGTCATGGGCATTCAGCTGGTCGGTGTTGTTCGGGGGCGGAGGCGGGCTGTTGGCGGGCACGGGAGGGTGCTGGGGGATGTCTGCTGGGGAGGGAAGGGGTAGGCGGTGGGTCGGGTGCTGCGTCCTGGGCCGGGGTCGATGGCTGGTCTGAGGTGGCTGGCTCGGTGTGGACCGTCGCCGTTGGATCCGTGGCGGTACGCGATGGGGTGGAGTGAGGTGGCGGCGAGAAGTCACGCTCGGCGGTTGGAGCGCGAGGGCTGGCTGGAGCGGTGTCCGATGACCTGGGGTGATGGCTCGCTGTTCCTGGCGACGCGGAAGGGTGTGCTGATGCTCGGGGCGCCGTTGATCCCGGCGTCGACGCCGGCGCCGACGTGGTGGGCGCATGACTCCGCGTGCGCGTGGACGGCAGCGTGGCTGACCGTTCGTGGCCGGATGTTCCTTGGCCAGAGGGAGGTGCTTAGCCGTCCCGAGTGGTCGGGTCAGTTGCACTGGCAAGATCGCAACAGCTTCAAACGCTCGGGTCACCGGCCGGACCTGGTGGCGTTGCGTGACTCGTCGAGGTTTGCAATCGAGGTGGAACTCGCGGGCAAGTCCAAGCCTCGGCTGGACGCGATCCTGAAGCTGCACGATGACTGGATCCGCGGCGGCCAGATCGGCGGGGTGATCTACATCTGTGGCAATGAGGAGGGACAGCGGCGCGTTGAGCGCGCGGCCCAGCGGGTCGCGCCGTTCGGGCGCAAGCTGCGGCTTGAGCTGCTGGACACGATCAGGGAAGAAACGATCGCTGCTCGCGAAGCCGTCCGGCGCGAACGCGCGGATCACTCTTCCGCTGCCCCGGCGCCGATGATTGGTGGCCATGGCGGCTGACAAGCGGAAGCCGAAGAAGGCCAAGAGGGTGCCCCCCGCCGCGCCGACCGGGCGAGCGCCGGCGAAGGACCCTGGCCCGCCTATGTCGTCGCCTGGCATCCCGAGGCTGATCGCGAGCGCGACGCCTCTTGGCCGGCGGACGAGCGAGTCGCGATGATCAATGCCGTTCAGAAGCTTGAGGTGGATGGGCCGCGACTCGGTCATCCGCATTCGAGCGCGGTGCAGGGCGAAGCCGGGCAGGGCCTGCGCGAGCTGCGTCCGCGGGCTGGCCGCAGCCGGTGGCGACCGCTCTATCGTCGCATGAGCCCATCAACGTTCGTGATCCTGGCGGTCGCGCCGGAGGCCCAAATCGACTCTCGCGCCTTTGGTGCAGCCGTTCAGCGGGCGGTCGCGCGGCTAGGGCAGCTCGAACAGGATTGAGCATCGGGCTCAGCCTGTCGATAACACGAGTGATATCGTCCAGGTGGGACCCGATCCGAGTGAGAACGAGATGAAGCTGAGCGAGCTGAAGACCAACGACGAGATCCTCCAGGAGGAGCTGCAGGACCCTGAGTTCCGAGCCGAGTGGGAGCGGACGGCGCTGGCCCGCGCGGTCGCGCTCGCCATCGTCCGATACCGCGGAGATCACGTGCTCTCCCAGCGCGATCTGGCCGAGCGCCTCGGCATGAAACAGCCCCAGGTGGCGCGCCTCGAGCTCGGCGAGGTCAATCCGAGCATGGACACGCTCATGCGCGTATCGGGCCAGTTGGGCATTGAGTTCACGATCGACGTCCGCCCGGCCGGGAGCAAAGTCCACAACGTGACGAAGAGGGCGCAGGCCAACAACCTCGTCGGCTCGGTTCGCACCAGCGAAGCCGAGGTTCTCGTCGCCGTGCGATAGAAGCCCCCTTCACGCCCGATGCCACTGACCTCGCGCACAGTCGAGATCGTGGCCACGAGGAAGCGCCGCCCGAGCCGTCTGCGCGCGCCACGCGGTCGCCCGGTGACTGTCGTCCGTGATTCGGACTCAACGGCGCGAGCTAGCGGTCTCGACAGACCCGCATCTGGCGAGTTGCGGGTCTCGTGCCGGAGTCGACACTTAGCCCTGCCTTGGTGTTGGCGCGGGTGCGTCGGATCTGCCTGATCGCGTGTTCGTATAGCCCCGGTGACCGCGAAAAAGGTACGAACACCTCATATGCGACGCCGGGCCGCACGGTCACTGCTGAGGTTGGCTCTCGCTGCCGACCGTCCGCAGCGTGCGGTGGTGGATGGCCGTCTGCGACGAGAGCGCCTTCCGCCCCGAGGTCTGGCAACGCTGCGGTCGCGACGTGGTGTGCTGCATGGTGCACGAGGTCGGTCCGGTAGTCACGTGTCGTGGCTGCCGGACCGACGGGTGCGTGGTGGTGGTTGGGTTGGGGTTATCGGCACATCCTGGGGTCAAGCCAGAAGTTGTAGATCTGGAAATCGCTGCTCTTGCCGCCGGGGATGAGCGTGAAGCGGACTAGTTGCCACCCGGCTGTGTTACTGGGCTGGACGTTGACGGGATCTGAGAGCGTCCAGTCTGTGTGCTGCCCGTGGACCTGTCCGGTGTTCTGGGGCGAGTTCCAGGTGTTCGTGCCCGCGTAGGAGACATAGAACTGCACTCCCTCGCCGCCAGCCACGTTACGCACGTTGGTTCGCACGGTCTGGTAGCCGCTGTTTACACACAGCGTGGGGCTCACGGCTCTTGAGCCGCTGGGCAGGTTAAGTACCGACCCGGTCTGTCCGTCGGCGAGTTGGGTGGTTTTTATCTGCGCTCCGCCGCTCAGCGTCCAGCCGCCGCCGTCGAAGTTGTCGACGCTCTCGCCGGGCGTCATCGTGTACCAGTTGCTGTCGCCAACTGACAGAAGCGATTGAGAGAGCTGGGGTGCAGAGCACCCCGAGGTATCCGCGGTCGACGTGCTAGCGATCGCGGGGCTGGCCACAACGCCAGCCATTAGGACTGCAAGGACACCGCTCAGGCCAAAAGAGCATGAGCGGCGGCTGAAAAGGCACTTCGTCATCGGTACGCACCTTCCGTGGTGTGCACTGGCAACCGAGCTATCTCACGTTCTTGAGACCTCTGGCTTTGCGTCCCCGGCTCGCACCGGGTTTGCCCTTTTCAGTTGGGGTTTGACTGTGTTCTCGGCTTCGTGCCTTCCCGGCCCAGCGTATGGGGGCAAACCTGGACGCATGTTCGACGGAGCGTCGAGTCGGCGCCGCTAACGCTTGGCCCGCTCTCGGCCGATGAGTCCGTGATGTCTCTAGAGCCCAACCTGGAAGAGCAGGAGGTGTTGGCCGATACGCTTCGTCAGGCTGACGGCGGTCTGATGCCGCGTGAGCAGCTGGTCGAGCTCGGCTTTGGTCTTGCCTTCATGATCGTTGTGGCGGCTGTCTGGTGGGCTGACCCTCCAGGCTCGTTTGCGCTCGTGCCGGCGGCGCTGTGCGCTGTGGTCATGATCGTCGCGACCCGGGTTCGCTTCGACACTCCATATGGGTACACGGTCGCGACGCAGCTGGCGTTCGTCCCACTGCTGTTTGCGATCCCGGTCGCGACGGTTCCGATCGCGGTCGTCGCATGCATGATGATCGCCCGTCTTCCCGAGGTCCTTGCCGGCGATCACCCGCCGGTTCGACTGGTCAAGGAGATCGGCAACTCTTGGTTCGCCATCGGCCCGGTGGCAGTTTTCGCGCTCGCTCGCGTCGCGCCAAACCAGGCCGGGCCTGCTCTTCTGGTCGCGGCGCTCGCCGCTCAGTTCGGCGTTGACTTTGCCGCCTCGACGCTGCGCCTTTCGCTCGAAAGGGCTGCGACGTTCTCGGCTCAGCTACGCGATACGTGGGTCTACGCCTTCGACGCAGCCCTCTCAGTCATAGCCCTCGTTGTCGCGGAAGACATCCGCCGGACTCCAGTGGTGGCGCTTGCGCCACTAACTCTTCTGGCTCTGCTCGCGGTCTTTGCCCGGGAACGCCACCAGCGTATGCGAAGCCTGATCGAGCTCAACAACGCGTACCGCGGGACGGCCCTTGTACTCGGCGACGTCGTCGAGGCGGATGACGGCTACACCGGTCAGCACTCACGAGGTGTTGTCGCACTCGCGCTCGCCGTCGGCGAAGCTCTGAAACTCGACGCGGACCAACGGCGCAACCTCGAATTCGGGGCGCTCCTGCACGACGTCGGCAAGATCGCCATCCCAAAGGAGATCATCAACAAGCCCGGCAAGCTCGACCCTCACGAGTGGGACATCATCACAACGCACACCATCGAAGGGCAGAAGATGCTCGACCGCGTCGGCGGATTCATGCACTCCGTCGGGCTGATCGTTCGCGCCCACCACGAACGCTGGGACGGCCGCGGATACCCAGACGGGGTCGCCGGTGAAGCTATCCCCCTCGAGGCTCGGATCATCTCCTGTTGCGACACCTGGAACGCAATGCGAACCGATCGCTCCTACCGCAAGGCGCTGTCGCACGAGGTCGCTCGCGCTGAGCTCGTCGCGAACGCCGGCCACCAATTCGACCCCCACATCGTCGCAGCCATATTGAAGATCATCGAGCACGAAACCGACACTCAGACAGCCAACCCGGCGAGCCGAACCCGCAGCATTCCGGTCCGATGATCAGCAGTGCAGGCCCGGCTGCCTGACCCAGCCGGGGACCCGAGACCCGACCAGCCCGCGCCTTCGCATCCGGCACCTTTGACGCGAATGCCTGTGTGCGGGCCGTTGGGGACCGCAAAGATCCGACGGCACGGGCAATAAATGACCGGCACATCCAGTCCCTGGGGAGGCAACGCGGACCGCGTCCGGTCAGCGTTGTGTGAAACGCCCAAACTCGCGGTTCTGGTGCTGATGACACCTCAAACTCGAGCGTAGTCGCGCTATCGGGCAGTCACTACCTCGGGCGGAGCTAGAGACAGATGACGAGCACGCGGTCAAGCGCGAGAGCATCGATCACGTCCTGGAGCTGGGGCGACGTTTCCGTGCTCGCGACGACCCGGAACAGGTCAGTCCGTGCTCGATCCAAGCGCGAAGCAACGCGCTCCCTCGCGCATCAGCTCGTCGCATTGGGCGTTCGGCTATCGAGACGGCGACGGTTGACATTCCAGCCCCGCTTTCGTGCGGCGAGCGGTGCGACGGGATCGGCCCTCACAGCCCTCCTATGCGCGGACAGGAGGGCGCTCGCGGGTGGATCGCAACCGTGTGGCAGAGCGATCGTCCCGGCGCCGGCGGTCGCGTCATCCAGATGTCGCCGAAGACTTGACGGGTCGGTCACCACGCCGGCGACCGCTTTCGCGGCAAGCGATTGTCAGCGAGTTAGCGAGGCAACGGCTCGCGCAGGGCGAAGATGGAACATCCAGTGAGCAGCCGACCGGAGGCACCGAATCATCACGAAAGCGACACGCACGCCAGTCGGCCATGCATTCATGTGGCGTGCGGGGCGCCGAGTTGCCACGACGACTTTTCTTCGATCGCCTTAGGCGATGACGTGGCGCTGTCGCTGCGCGGGCCACGCATCCGCGCCGGCAGCGCCCAGCTGCTTCTCGCCTGTCGTTGTTGCGTCGTGCAAAAGGTGCCCATGTATCCGAAGACGCTTGACCAGGCCCGGAGCCGCGTATTCGTCTTGGCTGTCGGACATGGGTACTAACAGGCCTGCCTCGGCGGTATGACCCGCGCTGGAGAAACGCACTCTCCAAGGGCCTTCGGTTACGGGAGCTTGTCGTAGGCGCGCAGGATGCGGGCGGTTGTCTCCCCGTCGATGATCATGTAGCGCCGACGGTAGTGGCGCGCCAGGATCCTCATCAGGTTGCGGACGTCGGCGGCGATCGCCGCGTGATGCTGGACGACCATTAAGTCGGCGTCCTCCCCGGCGAGTCGCAACCCCTGGTCTCCGTTGCTTCCCATGCCTGACAAGCGCAGTGTTCCCCGCAGCGCGGGGCCCTTGAACGCGAACGCCGCGCTCAAGGGCTCGCCCCCGCTAGTGAGCCGGTTGGTAAACAGGTCAGACAGCTCGCCACCCCAATCCTTGAAGACGAAGGGCTCACCGATGATCGCGGCGAACGACTGTTTGACCTCCTCTTCCGGCATCCGGCTCACGGCCCTCAGGTCCTTACTGGCCGCTTCTACGCCCTCGACTCCGGCGAACTGATCGATCTGCTGCGCCCACATTTCGCGGCGATCATCAATATCGGCTCGCCACCCATCTACAGTGAGCAGGCGCCAGCCGATGAACACTGGGCGCAGGGCGATCTTCGGCGACTCGGCACTATTCAGGTCAACCGAATCGACGTAAGCGAGCATTGACAGACGCTTATGACCGAAGGTCTCGCTCTGACCGGTGGACCCGATCAACCAGCTCGTCGAAAAGCGCCCCTCGACACTGATTCCGCGGTCCGTATCGAGGCCGGTCCGAAACCGTCCCTCTTGCTCGCTCGCGCGCCGGATGTAGAAGTTCTGAGTGAGAGTGACCATCTCGCCGACTTGCAGATCACCGGCGATCACGCACTCGGCCAATTCGCGCGCGGTGGCGGCGAGTCGAGCGATCGTCTGCTCATACGCACTGGTCCTCGCTTGGTCGTCACCAGCGAAATTGAGCGCCTGACGACGCCGAATCTCCGCCGCCAGCCACTCAACCGCCGCCTCATCGAGCGCGCTGGCGACGAGGCGCTCGTGCACGAACAACGCTTGGACAATCTCGCGCTCGGTCATCGTTCGCCCTCTCCGACGAACAGCATCGCTCAGGTTTGCGAGACATTTTGCCCGCCGCCCCAGGACATATCATGACTGGCACAGCATCTAAGTCACCGTCGAGCAGCAGGGGACAGACCATGAAGCGATTTGACCTTGTCAAACGCCCTGAAGGGTGGGCGACCGAAAGCGACGGCAAAACAGTCCGGGGGACCAAGGCGCCGACCAAGACCCAGGCCGTCCAGCAGGCCCGCGCCGCCGCGCGACGCGCACCTGAGCCCATCAGCCTTAAGATCCACAAGGCCGACGGGCGAATCCAAGAGGAGCGCACTTACCCGCGCTCCGCGGACCCGCGCTCGAGTCGCGGCTAGCCGATCCGATAACGGAGCGGCGCCCCGAGTACGCCGACGTCGCAAAGACGGCCAGCGGCCTCGCATCAGTTGTCGACGAGACTCGGCTCTGGGGGAGCGGCTGGCGCAAACACACCGGAGCGCAGGCGTGGGCTATCGATGCGGACCGAAGCGTCTGCCGGAGCCATGGCTGAGCGCGAGCTGCCGCTACTGGGATCAGTCGGAGGCTCGGCCAACGAGCAGGGCTCAGAGTTCCGTGGGCTGGTCGGCGCGATCATCGCGGGCGCGATCTTGACCGACAGCACGCTGTCCTCAATGGGCCTCGAGGATCTGGACCTCCATCCCGCGTTCATCATCGCCGAGGCCGACGGTTACGTGGACGACCTCGTGACGGGCGAGGCACCCGGCCGGCGGATTCTCATCCAGGCCAAGCTCAGCACCGGTCTCGGCCAGACGTCGATGGCGCTGGCCGTGCACCAATTCGCGGGAGCGATCAAGCATGGGCTGGCCGCAGATGATCGCCTGGTGCTCGCGACCGCTCATCCCACCGGTGAGGTGGCGCGCCTGGCGACCTTGCTGAAGCGAGAGCGGTACCCCGAAGCGGAGCAGCGATCTGCCGCTGAGCGCATGGCCGCCGACAAACTAATCGCGCTGGCAGAACGCGACCTTGACCCAAGCGGCGTCCAGCAACTGTTTGACCAGCTGATCATCTGGCGCGTCGAACCAGTCGCCTTCCGATTCGCGCTCAGCACCCGTCTGGAAGCCGGGGTGACCGCGCAGGGCTCCGGACCGGCAGGGGTCGACGCGCTGATCGGCATCGTCCGTTCACTGGCTCAGATCCGCGCCGGGGGCGACGCCGCGTCGCTGGTCGCGGAGCTGACCCGCCGCAAGGTCCCACTAGCCGGGCGCTACGACGCATCAGCCGCTGTCGCTCGCGCGCGAGCGCTGATTGAGCACCGGGAACGGGTCCGCGGCCGGGGCGAGCGACTTGAGCTATTCGGAATCGGTGGAGCGCTCGGATCGCTACCGCTTCGTGACGCGGACTGCCACGTGCATGTCGGGCGCGCCGGCGACTCCCGCGACAGTGGGCGGGAGCTGTCGACCGTCGTGCGCCGCCATGCCCGCGTGCTGCTCATCGGCCAGCCGGGAGGCGGCAAGAGCACGGCCCTGCGTGCACTCGCAGCGACCGCTGCCCGCAGCGCTGACTGGCCGACTCCGGTGGTCGTCCACGTCGGCCGCCTCGTGACGACCGACGCTCCGTTGACCGATCGCCTGCTCGAACTGGCCGCTGCTGATGCGCTGCCGCAAGACCGCCCGACCCTGAGGGCCGCGCTGGCGCAAGAGCTCGCAGCTGGCCGGGTTCTGCTGGTTCTCGATGGGTTTGACGAACTGGGGAGCCGACGCTGGGCCGGTGTCGCACAGCAGCTTGACCACTGGCTGGCAACGCTGCGGCCCGAGGTGGAGGTCGTGCTGGCCACTCGCCCGGTCGCCGGAGGCGTCGAGGCTGCCGGCGCTCTCGGACTGGTCAGCTACGAGCTGCGCCCACCCGATCATCCGTGGACCACCGTCCGAACCATTCTTGAGGCCGTCGACGCGGGCGAGGACAGCGAATGGGTGTCGCGCCGCGCAGACTGGGTCTCCTCGGCCTTCACCCGCGACCGCGTTCTCAAGCAGCGGCCGTTGATGGTCGTGATCCTCGCGGTCATTGCCTCGCAGGCGCACGACCCCGATGAGCTGCCGCGATCGCGCGCAAAGATCCTGCTCAAAGCCCTGCGCGACCTCCCCCGGCGATGGGAAGTGGAGCGACGCGACGGCGCGCTGACGATCGGTGAACTGAACGACACCGACGCCGACGTCGCCGTCTCAATGACTCTGCAGACCCTGTGCGTGGCCGCACTCACATGGGCTGACGTGAGCCAGGAGGCGATCATCACCGGACTGGCCAGCGAACTGGCGTCCGGCTTCGGTCTCAAACCGGCCCGTTCGCGGGCGGCAGCCATCGACGCGCTTGACTTCTGGGTCCGGGCGGGTGTTTTCGCCGTCGAAGATGACCGGCTGATGACTCGTATCCGTCCGCTCGCCGAGGTTGGTCTGGCCGAACAATGGGCGGACACCCCCGAAACCGAGCGTGACCGGTTGATCGCGCAGGCGCGGGCCGATCCGGCCCTGGGGGAAGTGCTCAGACTGGCCGCGGGATTGACGAGAGGGTTTGCCGAACGCTGGACGCGAGCGGTCGCGCTCGACGGCACCGCTGACGAGCTCGTCGCCTTGGTCGATGCCTGCCGGGAAGCTGAGCCCCTGCACGACGACATCGTCGCCGAACTGCTGGCGCGTTTCCCTGCCTCCGTTGATGAGCCCGAGGATGCCGAGGTGGCAGGGGAGGCGCTGGCGCTGCTGGCGGTCAGCGATGGTCAGCGTGAATGGCTTGAGGGGCAGATCCTTTCGGCGGTCTCTGAGGAACGTCGGCTGATGATGAGCGCGCTGCTGACTTGCATGTGGGATCGCCAGGGACCGGAGGCTGACGAGCTGCTGCGCGAGTTTGTCCGAGCCCCGTGGCCAGTCCCAATCCGCGAGCCGTCCGACACCGACGAGACGTTCGTGATTTACGACAACTCCGCCGACGGTCTCTACCAGCATGCGCACGAGCAGACGGTGCTCCGGGTCGCGACCATCTCGGCCGAGGACGCACAACTGGCTGTCGACAACTACCACGCCGGCAACGTCCACGTCGGTCACGAATTGCGCGTGATCCTGCTCAGACTCGGTCAAGACGACTTGGCCGCCCGCATCGACGAACAGTGGAAGCTCAACTGGGACGACGGCTCACGTGAGGGGCCGGAGGTGACCGCCCAGGTCTGCACGTGGCTTGCCCAGTTGGCCGAACCCCCCGCGCTTTCTTTCGCCGACAAACGCCGACTTCAGGAACTGGCCGACCTGTTCGGATCGACCGCCTGCAACTGGCTGCGCCCACGCACCCTGGCCCGTGACCCAGACGAGGTCCGCGGCTGGGTGATTGCGATCGCCCGTCTGGCCGGCTTTGACCTACCACTGCTGGCCGCCCAAGCTCGCTTCCTCGCCGCTGAGCTCGCCGCTGTTGACGATGAGGCCGAGGCGAGGTTCTTTATATACGAGCACGGGCAGACGCGCCTGGTCGAGAACTGGACCGATGTCACGGATCCCGAGCCGCTGATTGACGATTTGGTCGGGGCGCTCGGTGTCGTGCCGCAGCAGGCAAGCCATGCGCTCATGCACGCCTTTCACGCGTGCCCTGACCCTGAGCTGGTCGTGGCCCGCGTCAAGAAGCAGTTGCCCAATCTGTTGATCTGGGCGGCCAATCTTGCCGCGCGGATCATCATCGTCTGCCTGGCCAAGATCGACACTGAGCGCGCCTTTGATCAGGCGCTGGTCTGGTGTGAGCACGAAGAGCCGATGGTCCGTTGCGCGGCAGCGAGCTGGTTATCCGCCGGGGTGCGGTCCAAGCGATCAGACGATCGCGGTTGGCGGCGATGCCTGCAGGATGACGATTGGAGCGTACGGCGAGCCGCTCTCAGCGCCCTGGACGGGGTCTCTCTCACCGACGAGCAGCAGGAACTGGTCAGAGCCCTCCCCGAAGCCCCTCCGGGCGAATGGACATGTACGCGCTGCGCGACGGTCAATCCATCCACCTCCGCGTGCAGAACCTGCCACACCCAGGCCCCTCGCTTGCGCGAACGTGTCGGCGAGATCCTCGACCCGCAACCAGAGCAACAGGCGACGGACCTCAGCCTCTTGTTCGAACTGCCCGGCGAACGGCCGCACATTCGCCGCGGGCCACAGGATTGGGAGTGAGGAGCCTGCGCCATGACGCGCTCACCCGCTACCGGCCTAGCGCAGAAAGAGTGGTGGGCACCTCTTCTCAAAGTGACCGTCCGGCCGGGGCCCGAACTCGGATTTAGCCGCTGAAGGGGTCGGCCTATTCATCCTTCAGAATGACTTCTGCTGCCGACACAGGGTCTCAGACGGTCCGTACCGCCCACGGTGACGTTGCGTCTTTTTGACGACATAGAAAGGTCTGACCCGCCCCCTGGCACCCGTTCTGAGAGTATGTCCAGCGACGCTCGGCGAGCCGGGGCTCGCCCTCGAGCGTGAGCGTGCAAAAGGTCAGGCCGGCACGGGGTCGCGCGCGGTGAACCGCCGGCGCAACGTGTCGTCGTATGCGGTGCCGTGTCACGGTGCGCTAAGCGGACACCAGACGCTGAGCGGTCGGGTGCGCTCTCTGTGACAATCGCTTGACATGGACCTAGAGCCGAGGCCACTTAGCGATGCCCCGGTGCCCGTTCCGGACGAGATAGATACTGATGTCGTCGTTCTTCCCCGCGAGATCCAGGGAGATCGCGGTCTCTATCACGACTCGACCGTCACCCTCGCGAAAGAGCTTCGTGCTCAGGGCATTACGGCGGACTACCAGCACCCGCCCGAGCTCCGAACTTGGATCGGAGAGAAGGCCTTCCTGCCGGACGTGGTGTCGTTCTTTATCGGGATCGCGTCGAGCGCTGGGTGGGACGGGATTCTCGCGGTCCTTCGCCTCCGCCCTCCGGCGCGGCGAATGACGGCCCGGATCGTCCGATTCAGTACAGACGCTTCCGGTACCCAAAGTGAGCTCTACGAGTTGGAAGGGTCAGGCGAGGAGGTCATCGCAGCGATCGAGACCCTCCGCGATCGCAGCACCGGTCATAGCACCGAACAGATCCACGCCCCAAGAGATACGCGGGCAGAGTGACCGACCCCGGCGGACGTCCGTGACGAAGCGAAGGAGGCGCGGTGCTCACGCGACGCCTAAGCCGGCTCGCGATTGCATTCCAATCGGGGACCCTGACGCGCCTGTAGAAGGGAGCGATGCAGGCGATGCATCAGACCTTCGTGCTGCTGGGACACGACGAACCGTCACGGAGTACCGCGGTTCCGCCAACCGGCACTTCGCGTCCGCAAAGCGGCTTGTCGGCCAATCACGCGCGACCGCTGAGCAAGAAGCGCGTCGCGCGATTGCCGACGCGACTAGAGCGTTCTGGTGGGCTGAAGGCACTGAGCTTGA
>CAWGIA010000002.1:0-245673 GCA_963822535.1 uncultured Solirubrobacterales bacterium | reverse complement strand
TCCCCATCGACCGAGAACAGACTGGCCGCCCGCCAATGGGTCGAGGCGTTCAACGCGCGCGACGTCGAGGCCGAGGCCGACGCGCGAACCGCCGACTACATCGGGCACGCTCCCGACAGCATGCATTTGCCTGCACTCAACGGCGACGCCTGGGTCGCGTTCCTCGGCACCTTTCTCGAGGGGTTCCCCGACCTGCACCTCGACGTGCAGGACACCGTGGCCGATGAGGAGATGAACGCACAGCGGATTCTGTTCACCGGAACCCACACCGGGCCTTTCCGCGGCCTGCCACCGACCGGGCGCAAGGTCCGCTTCTCCGGCCTCGAGATCAGCCGCATGGTCGACGGCAAGGCCGCCGAGCACTGGTTCCAGATGGACACGCTGACAATGTTCGAGCAACTCGGCCTGCGAGTCGTCCCAGGCCCCCGGCTGCTCCCACGGCTCCTGGCCGCGCCCCTCACGAGGCTCTCAAAGAAGTGGCGGCCCTGAGCAGTCCAACAGCCCTCCGACAAACAAAAAGCCCAGCCAAGCTGGACTCTCACAACGCGCCCGGAGAGATTCGAACTCCCGACCTTCGGTTCCGTAGACCGACGCTCTATCCAGCTGAGCTACGGGCGCTTGGGCGCCGATTCTATCCGCCGAGTGCTGAGCGCCCCGAGAGGCTCAGCCGGGCGTGTCGTAGCGCGCGACTGTGAACGCGATCAGGGTCGGGACCTGGAGCGCGTAGATCAAGAGCGAGAGGGTCAGGATCACGAGCGCGCCACCGCTGACGTGGTCGCGCAGGAAGGCGTACTCGATCATCCCGGCTGTGAACGCGTAGGCCAGAAAGGCCCAGCGAGCCACCTGGAAGAAGCGCGGCCAGGCGAACCCCCGGACCCGGCGCAGGGAGGCCAGGTTGGCGGTCAGCAGCAGAGTCGACCCGACGAGCAGCACGATTGCCGGGGCGAGCGGCACGTGCTGGGGAAGATGCGCGGACAGGTAGATACCGCCGGCGACAATCAGCGCCAGGGACGCCATCCCGATCTCGGTAAACGGAGGCGTCCGCTGTTCGGTCATCCGGAGGCAAGCTTGGTCATGATCACGAGCGTCGCGATCTGCATGACGCCGAGGATCCCGGCGCAGTAGATGAAGCGTTTCATCAGCCGCTCGATGACCTCGGGGTTGGGGCGAGGCTTCTTGAGCTCGAACAGGACGGCGATGTTGGCGGGCTCGAGCAGGCCGAGGGCGAGGATCGCCATCACGCCGACCACGATGAAGCTGGCCACGACCCAGCTGTGATTCGGATAGACGGTCAGATTCGTGCCCAGCTTGCTCGACAGCTGCCAGCCGGCGGCGAGCGTCAGCGTGACCACCGTGGGCATGATCAGAACCATCTTCGGCATCAGCTTGGTGGTGAATTCGATCCGCGCCGGGATCGACATCCGGCCGATGATCGGGCCAAGGACGAGGCCCAGGAAGAGGTCGATGATCGTCCAGGCGGCTCCGCCCGCCACGTGGAGGAACTCGAGCGGCCACAGCTTGTTGGCCGCGATGGCCACGATCAGCAGCACCATCGCCACGCCCGATAGGACCAGCCCCTTCCGAGGCACGATCTCGAAATCCAGCGGTGCCGGCGGCCCGCCAACAGCCGCTGCCGGTGGCGCCCCTAGCGACGGAAGTGGTGCGGTCGTCTCGACCATCGGGAGCGGATCCTAACCACCCGGCCGGGCGGCGTCTAGACCTGGCTTGGTGACCGGCGGGGGCGCGGCCCGCGCAGGCCGCGCCCCGTGGCGAATCTCAGTCTTGCGGCGTCTCGACGATCAGGAGAACGTTGGCGTCGGGATCCCTGAACCAGAACATCGGCGGGACCGGACCTCCCATCCGCGCGACCTCGTCGTCGACGTCCACACCAGAGGCCCGGAGGTGGGCGTGCGTGCCCTCGATGTCATCCGTGGTGAGCGTGATTCCGGTCTGGACACCGACCTCGTCCTGCTCCCGGGGAGGAGCGAGCGCGATGCCGGTGGTTCCGGACGGCGGATACACCTCTACCCAGCGGTACTCGCCGCCGAACGGAATGTCGGTCCGCTTCTCGAACCCGAGAAGGTCAACGTAGAAATCGATCGAGTGGTCCTGGTCAGTGGCCGGAACAACGGCCAGGCTGATCTCCTTGATCCCGCTCTTGGTGGTGGTGGGCATGAGGCCTCCTGTGGAAGTGGATTCATGGGCTAAGACCCCACGGCGATCCAGAACTCATCGATCACGAGGCCCCCGATTCTGGCCCTCGCCCTGACCGTACCGAGAGCCACCCGCCCGACCGCGGCAAAGATTTATCAGGAAATTGCGAAGTCGGGTTAGGCTGCGCCAGTGGGCTACGAACCGGGAACTCCGGAGTTCGCGCGCGGACTTCCGAAGACGACCGCGGCAGTGGAATACGCGGAGCGGATGCACGATGGCCAATCGCGCAAGGTCGACGGCGAGCCGTTCATCCTGCACCCGCTCGAGGTCGCGGCGCTCCTGTATGACCTGGGGGCGCGGGACCATGTGATCGCGGCCGGCGTCCTGCATGACACGCTTGAGAAGACCGACGCCACCGCCCCCGAACTGGCAGCGCGATTCGGCCCCCGGGTGGCGAGTCTCGTGGTAGCTGTGACGGAGGACGAACGCATCACCGCCTACACGCGGCGTAAGGCTGCGCTGCGGGACCAGGTGGCGGTCGCCAGTCGTGATGCGCTGACCGTGTTTGCGGCCGACAAGCTGTCCAAGGTGCGCGAGTTGCGGCTGGCGATCCCCGGCTCCGTCCGTCCGCGGCGGCTTTCGCATTACCGGCACTGTCTCGAGCTGCTGCAAGAGCGGATCCCGAACTCTCCGCTCGTGGGGGCACTCCAGACAGAGCTCACCTCGCTCGTCGACGCCACCCGCCGCCAGCGGTCACTGTCCCACGCTGGCTGAGCCGCCGCCGGCGTGCCGATCGAGATCCGTGACAAGTCCGAACTGAGCCGCTACGAGATCCTGGACGGGGGCCAGCTGGCTGGATTTGCCGACTACCGGCTGCACGATGGCCGTCTGATCTTTCCTCACGCTGAGATCGACCCGGAGCATCAGGGTGCCGGCCTGGGCAGCAGGTTGGCTCGCTTCGCCCTGGATGACGCTCGCGCCCGAGAGCTGGCGGTCGTGCCGCTGTGCCCGTTCATCGCCAGCTACGTCGACAGTCACCCCGAGTATCTGGACCTGGTGCCGGAGGCGATGCGGGCGCGCGTATCCGGACTCAAGTGACCGGTCCTGAGCTGACAGGCGCGAGGCTTGCGCGGCTCAGGCGTTGCGGATGACGCGCAGGATCACCGGGCGTGAGCTGCGTCGTGCCGCCTCGAGCACCGGAGCAAGTTCCTCATCACGAAGCTCCTCGGCCGCTTCGACCACAATTACGAGCGGTTCAACTCCCGTTCCAGCCTGGGCGATGATCCGATGAACCTCTGCGGCCTCACGGACCAGGGACTCCGGTGACGGGAGCGAGAGCACGACCTCGCCCGCGCTGGGCGGCTCGAGGTTCCCCTCGGCATCGGTCATCCCCACCTCGATCACCAGCTCGCCGCTGGCGAGGGCCGGAGGCGGCTGGGCGGAGAGCTGCCGCTTAACCGCGCTGCCCCGCGGGACCTGAATGATGAGGCTGGGTTGGGTGGCCATGAGCTGACCCTACCGCCCCGCGGGCGGAGGGCATCCCTTACGTGACCTGGTAGCGCTCGGGGACGTAGTTCTGGTCGCTCTGGGGCGGGCGCACGTAGGCCCGCTTCTGGCGCGGCGGGAGCTTGAACTTCTCGCGCGGGACCTGCTCGTATGGGATGAGGCTCAGAAGGTGGCTGATGAGGTTGAGGCGCAGCGTCCGTTTATCGTCGGCCTCGACGACATACCACGGTGATTCTGTGGTGTCGGTGTAGGCGAACATGTCGTCCTTCGCCTCCGCGTAATCGACCCAGCGTCGGCGGGCCTCGAGGTCCATGCCGCTGAGCTTCCACTGCTTCGCCGGATCATCCAGGCGCGCTTTGAAGCGGCGCTCCTGCTCCTCGTCGCTGACCGACAACCAGTACTTGATGAGGATGATCTCCGAGCGCAGCAGGTCCCGCTCGAACTGCGGACAGGTCCGCATGAACTCCTCGTACTCCTCAGGGGTGCAGAAGCCCATGACGTGCTCCACGCCGGCGCGGTTGTACCAGCTGCGATCGAACAGGACCATCTCTCCTGCCGCCGGGAGGTGGGCCACGTAGCGCTGGAAGTACCACTGCGTCCGTTCGCGCTCGGTCGGTGTGCCGAGCGCGACGGTCCGCACCACGCGGGGGTTCGTTTTCTCGGCGATCCGCTTGATCGTCCCGCCCTTGCCGGCCGTGTCCCGGCCCTCGAACAGCACCACCACCTTGAGTCCCTTATGGATGATCCAGTCCTGGAGGCGTACGAGCTCCACCTGCAGCCGCGCGAGCTCCTTCTCGTAGCCGCGCTTGTTGAGACGCTGCGGCTCGATGGTGTGGCCGCCCAGCGGAGGACGCTTCCAACTCGTTTCCTCAGTCGGCATTGCCGCGACGCTACCGCACGGACATGGCCAGCGCGCGTGGGATGGTCGGACCTATTCGTCGACGGTGTCGATCACCTCGTAGACACCCGACACGTGGTCGTTCTCGACGAATGCCGAGAGATGATCGACGCGCTGGTTCTCCTGCGCTTCAGCTTCGCTGCGCCACTGGTGATATTCGTCCTTGGTCATATCGAACAGGCCGAACGAGATGACCTCGTCCTCGTCACGGATGTTGCGCGCGTGGTATGCGCGCTGGAATCCCGGTGGCATCGAATCACCGGGCTCCCATGCGCGGCGGAACTGCTCCCACGCGCCCGTCTTGAGCCGGCGGGCAGAAAACATGACGATCATGGCGTTACCTCCGTTGGGTCGCGTGTCCCGCCGACGCTATCGGAGCGCTGGAGGCCGGACAAGGATCTCTGCGCGGGCTGCTTCAGCCGACGATTGCGGCCAGCTCGCCGGCAAGATCGCCCCGGCCCGCGACTGCGAGCTCCTCGAGGCCGAGCCAGCTGGCGACGAGGCGAAGCTCGGCGGCCAGCTCGGCCGCTACCTCGCCTCGGTCGACGCCAGCCTCGGCAAACGCGCCCTGGACGAGGAGCGCGCCGCGCTGCCGGTCGGATTTGAGGTCGACCCGGGCTACCAGATGTTCCCCCAACAGGAACGGCAGGACGTAGTAACCGTGGACGCGTTTGGGCGCCGGCGTGTAGATCTCGATGCGGTAGCGAAAGCCGAACAGCCTTTCGGTGCGCGGCCGAAACCAAATCAGAGAGTCAAACGGTGATAACAGGGCCCGGGCATGGAGCTTGCGGGGTTGGCGCGCCCCCGGCCACAGGTAGGCGGGCGCCGTCCAGCCCTCGACGTTGACGGGGGTCAGCTCACCCGCCGCAGCGAGCTCGGCCACTCGCTGCTTCGAGTCAGCTCGCGGCAGGCGGAAGTAATCCCCGAGGTCGGGCTCGGTGGCGACGCCCAGCGCTCGGGCGGCGATCCGCACCAGCTCCCGCTGGGCGTCCGGCAGGCTCGGCGTCGGCGCGTCTCGGATATCGGCAGGGATCACGCGGTCCGCGGTGTCGTAGTAGCGCTCGAAGTTGATCCGCCTGGCGGCTGCCACCTGTCCGGTGAAGAACAGATGCTCGAGCGCGACCTTGCCCTCGTGCCAGTTCCACATGTGCCCAGGTCTGGGCGGAGGACGCACGGCTCCGGTGTCCCGCGCGCGGATCGGGCCCTGCTCGGTGGCCAGTTCAAGGACCTCGGTGACGAGCTCGGGCTGCTCGCGGGCGATCCTCGAGATCGACCCCCAGGCCTCGCGGTCGACGTCGGCCATCCGCCACCGGAACAGGGGATAAAGCTCGATTGGGATCAGAGATGCCTCGTGAGCCCAGTACTCGACCAGTCGGCGGTCCACCTTCCCGGTCCCATGAGCGGCGATGCGGTCAAGACGCGCAGGGTCATACGGTCCGAGCCGCGAGAAGATCGGCACGTAATGCGAGCGGCTGAAGACGTTGACCGAGTCAAGTTGGAGCACCCCGAGGCGGCCGACGAGCGCCGCGATCTGGTTCACGCTGGGCGGCCTCACCGGTCGCGGCTGGCCGAAGCCCTGGGCCGCGAGCGCGATCCGCCGCGCCAGGGCGAGGCTCAGCTGGCGATCTGGCACCGCGGGCACGGTACTCCCCGGCTTACGTGAACGCTCGCACCGCGGCGGTCGCCACGGCAGCGCCCAGGACGACGATCAGGAGTGGCGCCCGCATCGCCAGCGCGATAGCCGCGACTGCCAATCCGCCGGCTCGGGCGTCGAGTGTGACGCTGCGCCCACTCCCGCTGAAGGTCTCAACGATCACGAGTGCGGCCAGCAGCGCCGGTGCGAGCAGCGGGATGGTCCGCGCAAGCAGCCGCGGTAACTCGCGCCCACCGAAGATCACCGGTCCGAAAGCCTTGATCACGGCGGTGGCGAGCGCCAGTCCCGCGATCGTGCTCCATGTGGCGGGGTTCATCGCCGCAGGCCCACCAGGGCGGCCGTCGACGCCAGGATGATCGGAACGCCCGCCGGCGCGATCGGAGTCAGCAGCACCGCGATCGCCGCCCCCAATGCTGCCGCGAGTTTCGCCCGTGGCTTCGGGAGCTCGGACATCAGTAGCCCAAAGAAGAACGCGGGGAAGATGGCGTCGAGCCCGAGTGCCTTGGGATCTCCGATCGCCGAGCCCAGGAGCACGCCCACCACCGTCCCCGCGATCCAAGCCGGATATTGGGCCAGCGTCGCTCCGAGCAGAAACTCAGTGTCGAACCGCCCCTCGCCACGGTGCGCCATCGCCCATGAGGCGTCAACGATCGCCTGACCTCGTGCCGCCCGTCCCAGGGCACGCTGGGTCAGCGATGGCGCGATCGCGATACCCATCGGTACGAATCGCAGGTTCAGCAGGATCCCGGCCACAATCGCCGCCACCGCCCCGCCGCCCGCGGCAAGCACGGCCAGCGCCGCGAATTGGGCGGAGCCGGCGAACACCACTACTGACATCACAACGGGGGCTACGGGACCCATTACGGGTCGCGCCAGGACGCCGAACGAGAACGCCAAGACAGACCCCGCGAGGGCATACGGCAATCCGGCGCGAGCGCCCGAAGCGATCGGCCCTCTGGCCTGCAGAGCAGCAGGCATCTGACCCGGGGGCGGGTCCTCCTCACCTCCAGAGCGACTCACAGGGCAAGACTAGAGTCATGCACGGGGGACAATGCAGGGCCCGGACTGGAGCAACATGGAACTGCTGAGCTTGGGTGTGGTCAGGACGTCGCGCAAGCCGGACGAGCACCGCCTGGCGATCCACCCCGCCCATCTGGGACACATTGACGTCGATCTGAGGCGTCGGATCTTCCTCGAGCGAGGCTACGGCGAGCGTTTCGGCGTGTCCGATGACCAGCTGGCGGAGCAGGTGGGCGGACTCCGCTCCCGCGCCCAGCTCATTGACGAGTGCGACGTTGTCGTGCTTCCCAAGCCGCTGGCCGAAGACCTGACGGCGATGCGGTCCGGGCAGGTCCTGTGGGGATGGCCGCACTGCGTCCAGGACGAGGCGCTGACCCAGGTCGCCATCGATCGCCGGTTGACGCTCATCGCGTGGGAGGCGATGAATCATTGGACCGACGAGGGCAACTTCGGCCTGCACGTGTTCCACAAGAACAACGAGCTCGCGGGCTACTGCTCGGTGCTGCACGCGTTCGAGCTGACCGGCATGACCGGGGCATATGGGCGCCGCTTGCGTGCGGCCGTGATCAGCTTCGGGGCCACCGCTCGCGGGGCGGTGACAGCGCTTTTTGCGCTCGGGGTGCACAACGTAACCGTGTTGACGCACCGCGGCGTCTCGGCCGTCGCCTCACCGATGGCTCCGGCCAGGCTGGTCCATTACGAGCGCGACGCCGCGCATCCGAGCCGCACCCTGGCACTGAAGAGTTACGGGCGCGGCCCGGTGGCGAACTTCCTGGCCGAACACGACATCGTCGTCAACTGCATCCTGCAGGACACTGACCAGCCGCTCATTTTCGTGACCAACAGCGAACTCGAACTGTTTGCGCCCGGGCGCCTGTTGATCGACGTCTCCTGCGATGAGGGCATGGGTTTTGAATGGGCGCGACCGACATCGTTCGCCGACCCGATGCTGACCGTCGCGCCGGGCGTCCGCTACTACGCCGTCGACCACAGCCCTTCCCACCTCTGGGACTCGGCCACCTGGGAGATCAGCGAGGCGTTGATCCCGTTCCTGCCGACGGTGATGTCAGGCGGTGATGCTTGGGAGGCCGACCAGACGGTGCGCCGGGCGATCGAGATCCGCGCGGGCGTCGTCCAGAACCCGAGGATCCTGTCCTTCCAGTCCCGCTCCCCGGAGTATCCGCACGCAAATCTGTGACGGCTGTCAGGAGTGTCAAAGAGGCGGTGATCGCGGAGCCGCCCCTCGCGCGCTCAGGATTCGGCGAAGCTCGTCCCTTCCCCCGAGCCAGCGGACGGGTGCCGGTGGACGGTGATGCAAGCGATAACGATGGCTGCCGCTCCCACTGCCAGCGCGACGTAGGGGAACTCTGCGTAAGGGGCGGGCTGGCCGGGCTTGAACAGTTCGACGAACGGGACGATCAGGATCAAGGCCCCGAGAACCGGCATCACGACGTGTCGAAGCGAGGAGAACGATTTCCGGTGCCGGCGCCACATGAACACCGGGAGGGAGAGCGTGGTCAGGAAATAGACGAACAGGATCACGATCGTGCCCAATGTGGAGCACTCGGCATAGAGCCCCACGGGGTCAGTCGATCCATGATCGACGCCGACCACGTGCACAAGCCACCACACGGCGATGATCCCGAGTCCCACGCTCCCCATACCGAGCAAAGCATTCACCGGGGTCTCGACTCGGGGTCGAAGACCTGCGAACCAGGCTGGTAGGAGGCCGGAGCGGCCGCCGTCAAACAGCATTCGTGCTTGCGAGTTCGCGCCGGAGACAAGGGTCGCGAGCACCGAAACGATCCCGGCGACCCAGGCCAGGATGGCCGCGCCGCCCAGATAGCGATCGGCCACGCTGAGGAACGGAACTGACGAGCGGCCGATCGAGGCGACGTCGTAATGAAAGCCGGTGACGGTGGCATACGCGAAGGTCACGAACAGGACGGCGCTGATCGCGATCGATGTGTAGAGCGCCCTGGGGACCGTACGCCGGGGATCGCGCGTCTCCTCGGCCAGCGCCGGGCCGTTCTCCCATCCAATGAACATGTACAGCGCGAGCGGGAAGCCTGCCGACAGGCCGGTCAGGCCACCGGTGAGATGCGACCACGAGAACGGTATGGCCGACAGGTGCGCTCGCCGGTCGACGATGACGATCGCGCACACGGTGAGCATGATCGCCACCTGCAGCAGCACAGCGATGCCGACGGCGGTGGTTGAGAGCCTGACACCTCGTGCCGTCAACCAGATCGCACTCACCGTCAGCACCAGGGTCAGCGGCTCCCACGGCGGGTGCCATGATGTGTAGTGCGCGATCGCCAACGCCAGCATGCCGCCCGACATCGTGAACACGCCCGCGATCGCCACCGTGTAACCCACGGCGACGAGCAGGGCAGTGGTCACCCCGGCCCGCGACCCCAGTGAGCTCTCCACGTACGTGATGAAGCTCCCCGCCGAGGGTTCGACCTTGGTGAACTCAGCCACTGTGAATGCGAGCAGGACGACGGCCACACCGCCGGCGATGATCGTCAACGGGGCGGCGACGCCAGCGGTGACCGCAATCACGCCGAACGCGAAGTAGAAATCGATCCCCGGGCCGATGTTGGCGACCGTTGATGCCGTCAGGTCCGCGGTGCCCAGCTGTCCGGCCTTCAGTTGGTCTGCGCTCCGGCTCATGCCCACCCCCCTTGGTCGGCGGACATGTTGGCAGCGGTGGGGGTCGCCAGCGGAAGGATGCTTCGGTCTCAATCGTCGTCCATCGGTGTCCACCCGCAATCTCCACACCCCCGGACTACTGAGTGGCAACCGTCTCGCCCCCTGGCGTCACGGTGGGAAAGGCTGATGCCGACGGGTGTTCGCCGACCTAGCTTGTAGAGCGACCGAGGCTTCATCGTGACTACACCAAAGGAGCACCAGCCATGTCTGAGCAAGCCGACACCTCTGCCCGCCCTGAGTCCGGCGCGCCGTTTGAGGTTCTGATCGCCGGCGGGGGCGTGGCTGCGCTCGAGGCGGCATTGGCGCTCCATGAACTCGGCGGGGACCTGGTCCATGTGACGATGCTCGCCCCGGAGTCCGAGTTCACTTACCGGCCCGATGCGGTCAAGGAGCCGTTCACGCTCGGGTCAGCGCAGCGCTACCCGCTGGCACCGCTGGCTGAGGCCGGCCGCGTCGAGCTGGTATCGGGCCGCCTCGGGCGGGTCGACGCTCCTGGCCGTCGTGCGTTTACCAGCGCGGGCGTCGAGCTCGCCTACGACGCTCTCCTTCTGGGGATGGGTGCGAGGGTGCGCGGGCGCTACGAGCACGTGACCACCATCGACGATGTGCAGATCGATGAGCACCTCCACGGCCTGGTCCAGGACATCGAGGCGGGTTACGTCAAGCGTCTGGCGTTCGTCATTTCAGCGCCGATTCCGTGGCCGCTGCCGGCATATGAACTGGCCCTTCTGGCCACGATGCGGGCGTGGGAGATGCAGGCCGAGCTCGATACGACCATCCTGACCGTCGAGCGCGCGCCGCTGGCCGTGTTTGGTGACGAGGCCAGCCAGGAGGTCTCGAGGCTTCTCGCGAAACGGGGGATCGAGGTGATCACATCGGCCTATTGCGAGATCCCGAGAGCCAGGACGATTGACGTCTCGCCGGGAGGGCAGCGGCTCGAGTTTGACCGGATCGTCGCCCTGCCCGTCCTGGAGGGCCCGGCTGTGCCCGGGATTCCGCACGACGCAGACGGGTTCATCCCCGTGGATGAGTTCTGTCATGTCCGAGGAGCTGACCGCGTCTATGCAGCTGGTGACGCGACCGACTTTCCGGTCAAGCACGGCGGGATTGCAGCGCAGCAGGCTGACACCGCCGCCAGGTCGATCGTTGCGCTGGCTGGTGCAAGGGTCATGCCGGAGACGTTCGATCCAGTGCTAGAAGGCGTTCTGATCACCGGGGATCAGCCGCTTCACCTGAGAGCTCATCTGGCCGGAGGACACGGATCCGATCTCGTCATCGCGGGCGCGCCGGTGGCCAAGTCAACGCCGAAGATCAGCGCTCGCTACCTGAACCAGTACCTGCCGGCCTGATCGACCCGGCCGAGTGGCCGGCGCGCGGATCTACAGGGACCAGAACTCGGCCACGCGCGAGGCGACCCGTGAGGTGACAATCGGATCGGGGGCGATCCACTCAGCGCGTGCCGTTCCCGGCCAGCGAGGAAACGGTGGCCAGCACGCTGAGCGCGAGCGCGTCGGGGTCGTAACCGCCCTCGAGCACAGCGCCGACCGGGGCACCGACGGATGTGCCGAGGTCCCGCATGTGGCAGGCCAGCTGAGCGAACGACGCCTCGTCGAGGCGGCAGCCACCCAGGGGGTCATCGAGATGTGCGTCGAAACCGGCGGAGATCAGAATGAGCTCAGGGGCGAACGCCAGTCCGACGGGCACGATCACGTGCTCGACCACTGAGAGCCAAACCTCCGCCTCGGTGCCCTTCGAGACGGGGACGTTGATCGTGTACCCACGCCCTTCTCCGGAGCCCACATCGCTGATGGCTCCGGTCCCGGGATAAAGCCCGGCTTGATGGATGCTCGCGAACAGGACGTCTGAGCGGCGGCGGAAGATCTCGGCCGTTCCGTTGCCGTGGTGGACGTCCCAGTCGACAATCATGACCCGCTGCATCCCGAGCTCGCGGATGGCCAACTCGGCGGCTACGGCCACGTTGTTGAACAGGCAGAACCCCATCGCCTGTTCGCGCTCGGCGTGATGACCTGCGGGCCGCAGACCGCAGAACGCCGTCGACTCTTGGCCGGCGAGTAGAGCACGCACCATGGCGCACGCCCCTCCAGCCGCGTGCAGGGCCGCCTGGTAGGAGCCAGAGCCGACAAACGTATCGGCGTCGATCTGACCCCCGCCGGATTCGCACAACGTCCGGATCGCCTCGACGTGACCAGCGCTATGCACGAGTTCAAGCTCCTCTTGGCTCGCCGCGGGAGCTTCGGCGAGCGTGCAGCCCAGCCAGTCGGCCGAGGCCAGCGCGGCTTCGATGGCCTGAATCCGGGATGGGTTATCCGGGTGGTCAGGTGACCACACCTGTGGATCGTGCTGAAGCGAGCTCGGGTGGCGGATGTAGAGCACGTGGCATCGGTAGCGCACCGCAGGCAACCGGTGTGACCCTACGGACGTCTAGACGCCGGCCCGGCCCTAGGGTGCGGTGAGCAAAGACTCTAGGAGGAGACGTGTTCGAGAATGTGGTGATCGGCGTGGACGGACGCTCTGGCGGGCGGGCCGCTGTCGCGCTCGCCGCCCAGCTAGCGGCAACGGGAGCGCGCATGACGTTTGCCCACGTCTACGAGACTGGTGGAATTGCCGGCCCGGAGAGTCGGGCTCGGCGAGGTGCTGCAGCGCCAGGCCGCGGAGCGGGTAATCGCCGAAGAGCAGGCGGCGTTCTCGCTTGACTCCGAGCTGTCGGTCGTCATGGCGTCCACGGTGAGCGTTGGGCTGCACGAGCTCGCCGAGTTTCGGAGCGCCGATCTCCTCGTGGTCGGAAGCTGCCACCGTGGCCCGATTGGACGGGTGCTGGCCGGTAACGACGCCGTGGCCACGCTGAACGGATCCCCCTGCGCTGTGGCGATTGCGCCGACCGGCTACGAGGACCATGTGTCGAAGCTCACAACACTCGGCGTCGGTGAGAGTGCCTCCCCTGAAGGCGCTCTTGCTCTCGAGGTGGCGATGGCTCTTGGACAGGGATTGGGCGCCGCGGTCCGTGCCTGGTCGATTGTCTCCCTGCAAGACCTTCCGCCAGGACAGGTCGATCCCCCTGACTGGCTGGCGACCACCGAGCGCCTCATCCAGGAGGAGAAGGATCGGCTGGGGCGGATCCCCGGTATCGACGGTGACGTGATCTATGGCGAGCCGAGTGATGAGCTCCTCCGACTTAGCGAAAGCGTTGACCTGATGGTGGTGGGATCGCGCGGTCACGGACCACTCGGCCGGCTCATGAACGGCAGCACATCGAACTATCTCGCCCAGCGCGTCCACTGCCCGCTTCTCGTGGTCCCCCGACCTCGGGCCCGTAGCCGCGGGGGCGATGCCGGCCCGAAGGCGATCCAGGTATCGATGCCGTGAGCAGCTCCGTCACCAGCGCGTTTCCCTATCCCGCTGAAAGTGAGGCCGATGTTGTTCTGCGGGACGGCTCGACGGTTCACATCCGTCCGGTTCGAGCCGCTGACGAGCCGAAGATTCGGCTCTTCCTGCAGGGCCTTTCGCAGGAGTCAATGGGGTTTCGGTTCTTCGGTGCCGTCAATCGTGAATGGGCGGCGGGGTGGTGTCTGGACGTCGATTACTCCGACCGGTTTGGGCTGGTGGCCGAGACCGGCGCCCCGAGCCGGATCATCGCCCACGCCGCCTACGTCCGGATTAACGAGCGGCGCGCTGAGGTGGCATTTATGGTCGCCGACGACTGGCAGGGCCGAGGGATCACAACCATCATGCTCGCGCACCTTGCGACCGTGGCCGATCGACACGGGATTGTCACGTTCACCGCATCGGTGTTGCCGAGCAACCACCGGATGATTCAGGTCTTTCGCCAGAGCGGATTCCCGGTCGAGAGGCGCTCCACCCGTGACGCGATCGAGATCGAGCTGCCGACCTCGCTCTCACTTGAAGCGATCGAACGCTTCGAGGAGCGCGAACGCACCGCCGCGATCGCCGCTGTGAGCAGATTCCTGACCCCGAGCGCTGTTGCCGTTGTGGGTGCCTCCCGAAGGCGCGGGACGATCGGTGCTGAGATTCTGCACAACCTGATTGAGGGCAAATTCAGCGGCTCGCTGTATCCGGTCAACGAGCAGGCTGATGTCGTGCAATCGATTCCGGCATACCGTTCGGTCGGACAGATCCCGGGCCCGGTGGATCTCGCGGTGGTGGTTGTGCCCGCCGAGCGAGTCGTCGAGGTGGCGCGCGAGTGCGCAGCCGCCGGCATACACGCCCTCCTGGTGATCTCGGCCGGCTTTGCCGAGGCGGGCCCGGAAGGCGAGGAGCGCCAGCGCGAGCTGGTGACGATTTGCCGGACCGCGGGCATGCGGCTCGTGGGTCCCAACTGCTTTGGTGTCCTGAACACCGCCCCGGGAGTCAGCCTCCATGCGACCTTCGGCCCCCGGCAAGCCGCCGCTGGTGGGGTTGGTTTTCTGTCCCAGAGCGGTGGCCTGGGAATCGCTCTGATCGAGGCCGCCGAACGGCTTGGCGTTGGGCTGTCGTCATTCGTGTCGGTGGGGAACAAGGCTGACCTCTCGAGCAATGACTTTCTCGAGTACTGGGAGCAGGATCCCGACACCGATCTGGTCCTCCTGTACCTCGAATCGTTCGGCAACCCACGCAAGTTCGCCCGCGTGGCGCGTCGATTCGCGCTCAAGAAACCACTCCTGGCGGTCAAGAGCGGGCGGTCCGCCGCCGGGGCGCGGGCGACGTCATCGCATACCGGCGCGCTTCTGGCAGCCTCGGACGTCACCGTCGACGCTCTGTTCCACCAGGCTGGAGTGATCCGTACCGATACGCTCCAAGAGCTGTTCGACGTTGCCGCGCTGCTGGCCGAGCAGCCTGTTCCGCGTGGTGACCGCGTCGCAATCGTCACCAACGGCGGGGGACCCGGGATCATCTGCGCCGACGCCTGCCAGGCGGCGGGCGCCCAGGTCCCTGATCTCGGAACCAAGCTTAGGCGTGAGCTGGAGCGGCTCGTCCCCGGCGCGGCCTCGTTCGGGAACCCGGTTGACCTGCTCGCCTCCGCCTCGGCCGAGGACTATCGCCGGGTCATCCGGGCGCTGATCGACGCCGATGTCGTCGACGCGATCGTGGCCATCTTCGTCCCGCCGCTGGTCACCCAGGCCGGTGACGTAGCCGCGGCGATCAGCGAGGTGGCTCAGGACGGTGGTGTCTGCACCGTGGTCGGGGTGTTCATGACCGGAGATGGGCTCCCGCCGCAGCTCAGTCAGGGGTCAGTGTCGGTGCCAGGTTATGCATTCCCCGAGGACGCGGCCCGTGCGGTCGCGCAGGCCGCCCGGCACGGCGCGTGGCGGGCTCGCCCGGTGGGGAGCGTTCCGGAATTGCCGGGCTGCCGCCCTGACGAGGCCGCCGCGCTGATCAGCGAGGAGCTGGCTCGAGGATCGAGCTGGCTCGCGCCGGCTCGTGTCAACGAGCTCCTGCACTGTTACGGCTTGCCGCTCACGGATACACGCGTTGTGCACGACGCCGCGGGTGCCGTCGCGGCGGCTGAGAAACTCGGTACTCCAGTTGCCCTTAAGGCCGTTGCGACCGGATTGCTCCACAAGAGCGATGCGGGCGGAGTGGCCCTGGGTCTGGAGGGCTCGGCGGCCGTTCGAGACGGCGCCCGACAGATCGAAGCCTCGGTGAGGCAAGCTGGCCACGAGCTTCAGGGTTTCATCCTGCAGCCAATGTCTCCGTCCGGGGTCGAGCTGATCGTTGGCGTAGTCCACGATCAGAGCTTTGGTCCGGTGCTCGCGTGCGGCGCGGGCGGAACGGCCGCAGAGCTGATCAAGGACGTCGCGGTACGGATCACCCCAGTGACGGATCTGGACGCGGCTGAGATGATCCGTTCCCTGAAGACCTTTCCGCTCCTCGACGGCTATCGGGGAGCCCTGCCCTGTGACCTGGCGGCGATCGAGGACGTGCTCCTGCGCGTCGGCGCGATGGTGCAGGCGCACCCGGAGATCGTCGAGCTCGACTGCAATCCCCTCATCGCCGGTCCCGACGGTGCGACGATCGTTGACGCCCGTTTGCGCATCGCGCAAGCCGACCCGCCGCCGCCGGTGCCGTCACTGAGTGCATAGTCCCGGCGCGGAAGGGCAACCCGGGCGCTCGGGTTGCCTTATGAAACGGGCTCCGAAATCCGTCGTCCGGCGCAGAAACTGTGGTAACAGTCAGCATCGGTCGGAAACAGGTGGGGTTCGGACAGGACAGATGTCTCGCGCCGGCTCGCCTCCGACGTCATGACCAACGGCTCGTATACGCCGATGACGTCCCCACAATGCCGACAGCGTGGCTGTGGATTTGGGTCCGCGTTTGCGTCTCGACCGTCCATTTCCATACCTTGCCGCGCGCCGCATGCCCGGGCATCGGTGTAACGCCACAGTCGGGGACGGCTAATTCCGGAGCCGAGAGTTGGCCGTGGCTAGGATCGCGGCGACGTCCAGCATCGAGGCGATAACTTGTTGGCATCGCAACCGCCGTGAACACCCCGCGATGACGACGGTTGTCCTGGCTGACGATCACACGATCGTCCGCAGTGGCCTGCACCTGCTGCTAGACGCCGAGCCGGACCTCGAGGTGGTGGCCGAGGCGAGCGATGCCGAGGAGGCGGTCCGCAAGGTCCTGGCCTACAAGCCGTCGGTGATCGTGCTCGATCTCAGCATGCCCGGGGGCTCGAGCCTCGAGGCGATTCCTCGGATGCTGGCCGCCTCGCCGGCAACGGCCGTCGTCGTGCTCACGATGGAGGACGAGCCTCGTTTCGCACGTGAGGCTCTGCGAGTCGGCGCGCTTGCCTTCGTTCTCAAGGAGGCGGCCGATACGGAGCTGGTCGAGGCTGTACGGCTCGCCGCGCAGGGTCAGAGGTACCTGAACCCGCAGCTTGGGGCCGAGATCGCCGCCCAACCCGATGTCCCGCCGGGGCGTGCTGACAACCTGAACGAGCGCGAGGTGGAAGTGCTGAGATTGGTGGCGCTCGGACACACCAACGCCGAGATCTCGGACAAGCTGTACCTGAGCGTCCGCACCGTCGAATCCCATCGCGCGAGCATTCAGCGTAAAGCTGGCCGGAGCACCCGGGCCGAACTCGTCGCCTACGCACGCGAGCAGGGCCTTCTCGACGAACCGCCTGAGCGCTGACCCGCTGAGACACAGCCGTTCAGCGCGGGTTGCCGTAATCCGCTGTCGTTGAGGCGATCCCGGCGCTACTCTGCTTCCGGGGACAATCCAGGAGACCAACCGGATGGATCAAGCCACTGCGGCAATTCTCAGCGTTGCACGCAGCGTCCTAGAGCAGCTCGACCTTGAGGTCGTGCTCGAGCGGGTGCTGGAGTCAGCCCGCGCCCTCACCGACGCACGTTACGCCGCGCTGGGCGTTCTGGCTGACTCGCGGACGCAGCTCTCGCGATTCCTCACGTTGGGCATTGATGAGCCGACGAGACTGCGGATCGGGCCGCTACCGACCGGTCGGGGAGTTCTGGGCGAGCTGATTCGCAATCCGCAGGCGCTTCGCATTGCCGACGTCGGGAGCCATCCCTATTCGTACGGATTTCCTCTCGGCCACCCACCGATGGGGTCATTCCTCGGTGTTTCGATCCAGGTCGACGGTCTTCCCTACGGCAACCTGTACCTGACCGAAAAGGAGACGGCCAGCGAATTCAGTGCCGAGGATCAAGAGGCCGTCGAGATGCTGGCGGGCTTCGCCGGAGTGGCGATTGACCACGCCCGTCGGTTTGCCAGCTCCGAATCGCAGCGGGTAGACCTTCAGGGAACGGTGGCGGCCCTCGACGCCACGATGCAGATCGCGCGAGCTCTGGGGGGACAGACCGATCTCGGCGCCATCCTCGAGCTCGTGTCCAAGCGCGGCCGCGCCCTGGTTGGCGCACGGGTGCTCGTGATTGAGCTCCTGCGCGGTGATGAGCTTGAGCTCGCCGCCGGTGCCGGTGAGCTACCCGACGGCCTGCTTGGACAGCGTGTCCGTCTGGAGAACACTGTTGCCAGCGCCGCCTTGCGCTCACGGCAATCCCAGCGGCTGACCGATGAGCTCAATCGCAGCCGTTTCGAGCAACATGGGCTGGGCCATCTTGGCCTCAGTGCAGAAGATGGGCTGGTGGTGCCGCTGTTGTTCCGGGAGCGCCCGTACGGTGTTCTGGTTGCCGTCGACCAGCTTGGCTCGGGCGAATTCACCGCCGAGCATCAGCGCCTTTTGGAGGCATTTGCCGTCAGCGCTGCGACTGCCGTCGCGACGGCTCAGTCAGCCGCGGACGAGCGCCGCCAGCAACGTCTGGCCGCGGCCGAGGCCGAGCGCACTCGGTGGGCGCGCGAGCTGCACGACGAGACCCTGCAGGCACTCGGAAACCTCCGTCTGATTCTTTCCGGCGCGAAGCGAAACGGTGACCCCGGGGTAATGCTCGTCGCCATTGGCCAAGCGCTCGAGCAGCTTGAGTCCGACATCGCCAGTCTTCGGTCCTTGATCACCGAGCTGCGACCGGCAGCTCTGGATCAGCTTGGCCTGGAACCCGCACTGGAGGCGCTGGTCGAGCGCGTCCGGGGTCCGGAGTTCGAGATTGACCTCAGTCTCGATCTGGCCTTCGAGAACCGTCGAGCGCCGGATCGCCTCACATCGGAGCTTGAAACGGGCGTCTACCGGACGGTTCAGGAAGCGCTGACCAACGCGGTCAAGCATGGTCGCGCCACCCGAGCCGTCGTCGAGCTCACCGAGGATGATCACTCCCTGCGTGTGACCGTCCGTGACAACGGCAGCGGTTTTGACCCCAGGGCGATGACCCACGGCTTTGGGCTGCTTGGCATGCGCGAGCGGGCCGAGTTACTCGCTGCGGAGCTGACGGTCGAATCGGCTCCGGGACAGGGCACCGTGATCAAGGCGGCATTCCCGGTCCGTCGGCGCAGCGATGATTCTGAGCTCGCGCCCTCGCGGCACCTGGAAACGGCGTAGCTGCGATGACCGTTCCGGACCCGATCACAATTCTGCTCGCCGATGACCACAAGGTCGTCCGGTCTGGTCTGCGAATGCTGCTCGAGTCCGATGATCGATTTCGGGTCCTAGGCGAGGCGGGCAGCGTGGCCCAGACCGTGGAGATGGTTGAAACGCACCAACCACGGGTGCTGGTTCTCGATCTCAACATGGGCAACGAGTCAGGCCTCGACGTGATACCTCAGCTGCGCACCGATGCGCCGCAGACACAGATCGTGGTGCTGACGATGCAGAACGATTCGGCCTTCGCTCGAGCGGCGCTCCGCGCCGGCGCGCTGGGCTATGTGCTCAAAGACGCCGCCGACGCCGAGCTCATGAGTGCAGTCCAGATGGCCTCCGAGGGTCGCACGTATTTGAATCCGGAGCTCGGAGCCAAGCTGGCCTCGGCGCCGGCCGAGGTGCAGGATGGCCGGCCTGACAATCTGTCGCCCAGAGAGGCTGAGGTTCTGAGACTGATCGCGCTTGGTCACACCAACGGAGAGATCGCCTCTTCGCTCTTTCTGAGCGTGCGCACCGTCGAGTCACACCGAGCGCACATTCATCAGAAGGTCCGTCTGACGAGCCGGGCCGAGCTGGTGGCCTACGCCCGGGCGCACGGCCTGATGGACTAGCCCTGCCCGGAGGAGACTATGCGTCGCCCGGACACGTGTTGGGCGCGGATCCGAATCCAATGCGACCGCTCGCCGGGGGCCCAGGTCCTCAGTCCGGCCGCGTCGAGCCGGCGTATCTCGCCGCTCTGGGTGATCTCCTCGGTGCGTCCGAGGATGATCACGCTCCAGCCTGTTTGGTTCTCAGGCTCGACGCCATCGATCTCAAAGCACGCATTGGTTGATCGAACCAGCATGTGAAACGTCGAGCCATCCGAGGTACGGAACACGACGGACTTCGACGGGGCATGAAACAGGTAGCTCACCGGACGGACCACAGGCGCCTGACCTGGGCGGCCCGCCACCACTACGCGGCCAAGCGGAGTGTCGGCCAGCAGAGCGAGACACTCCGCCGGCGGAAGCTCGACCAGTCTGCGCGCGGGCTCAGAGGGTGAATTCGCCATGTCTCTCAGCTGGACCTCGCTAGAACCTCCGCCAGGTCCAGGGTGGAGACGACACCCAGCGGTTCCTTCCCATCAGAGTCGACCACCACGAGGTGCTGTGCCCCGTTCGTGACCATTGCTTCAGCTGCGTCTTGGGCCGACTGGGTGGATCGAACTCGTATTACTGGCTCTCTCGCCAGGTCCCCCGCCGTTATGTCGGCGTCGGCGCCGCAACAGGCGGCGAGCAGGTCGAGGTCGGAGACGATTCCCCATACGAGGGGTTTCCGTCCGTCGGGCGAGACGCCCATCACGACCACGGCATGAATCCGGCACGTTGCCATCGTGCGGGCGAGCTCCGCCACGCTCGCGTCTCGGTTGCAGAACGCGAGGCCGGTGTGCATCAGGTCAGTAATCGGGATCGCGTTGAGATCACGTGCTTGGTGGTCTTCGCGACCGGTGGTCGATCCTGTTGTGCTCATTTCACTCTCTCCATTTCCTGACTTCAGGGTGGACCATTGGCTCGAGCCCAGGCCGTAAGGAGACCTGGGCTCGATCAGTTGCGCGGGTTGATATGCAGCGCGTCCTGCCAGCCCTACGCCGCGACTGTCACGAATCCCCGCATGTACCCGTTGTGAGCCATGGCCCACGGGTCACAGGGAACTGCGCACCACCACTGGTACTTGCCGGCCTTCTTCGGCGCGGTAAATGTAAATGTCATCTGATGTGGAGCGCTGAGCGTTCCACCGCCCGGGATGATCGCGTTCACGCCCAGCGAGGGCGAGGTGAACGTGTGCTGACCACCGTCGTAGTTCGTCACGGTGACGGTTACCTGCGCACCGGGATGCACGGTGAAATCTGCCGGCAGGAACGAGTCATGCCACTTGCCGTCGGGCCCGCGGCGACCGTGCTCATCGTCGGCCTTGACGGCCAGCTTGACCGCTTCGGGCTTGGCGACGGGAACCGCGGCGGCGCCGGGCACGCCGGTGTTGGCTGCCGCAACCGGCGCCGCCTGGGCGACACTGCCGGAGCTACTCGACGAGAGGGCGACGACCGACAGGATGAGGGCCATGATCGACAGGAGGCTGGTCAGTGCGACTGCGATGCCCATCCACTCATGCCACGCCCGCTCCTTGCTCTCCTCGACTTCGTGGTTGGCTTCGTTGGGGCTAATGGGTTGAATTTGATCCGCCATTTGCTCTCTCTCTTCGATTAGGCGACGTTGACTAAACCGTAGGCGTGACCGGGGCCGCTCATATCCGGGTTCACACGCTCAGTTGCGGCGTGGTTCCCGCACGCTGACTGCGGGTTCCCCGCAGCCGGCCAGCGCAGTACTACGCGCCCATCCGGTCCGTGATCGCGACCGAGAAGGTGCTGGAGGAGCGTGGCGAGACCCTCACACGCAGCTGCCAGTGACCGGCCATCCCCAGCACCGGCACGGTGGCTCCGTAGCGCCCCGTCCCCGCTGGGTTGAGCCCTGTCGTGTACGCCCGCCACATGTTCATGGAGGGCATCGAGAAGGACAGCCTTACGCGCGCGCCGATGACCGGACGGCCATGTCTGGTCACGCGTATGGACACCCGGTTTGGCCCACTGGCCTCGTTGGGTGACGACGACAGCGTGACCGAATAACCGGATCGCGCAGGGCCCACAATCCGGACCCCGGGCCCGGACGCAGCTCGGGCGGGTGTGGCCGCGGTCTGAAGTTCGTTCAGCAGCGCTTGGCGGCTGGGCGTGCTCGCGGTCGCCGCCAGGGCTCCCACCCCCGCCACCGGAAGCACAGCCACGGCGGCCCAAACCCGCATGCGTTTGACCGAGAGGCCCATACAGGCCAGTTCAGCGCCTTGCGTGGTTCGCGCCATCGGTCTTTTCCCGCGGCTTGAGCGCGAGAGCTACGGGGTCGGTCCGAGCGGAGGCGGTGCTGCACCCCGTCCCGGACCGCTAGTGGTAGCGGTCGAAGTCCTCCGGCCAGGCCAGCGGGAACAGGTGTCGGTAGGGCCGCGCGTCCGCGATCACCTTGGCGAAGGATTGCCGCTGCGCCAGCGCGCGGTAGTAACGCGTGAGCTGCGGGTGCGTGCCCTCATCCCAGGGGTGGATCGCCAAGGCGTAGAACAGCCCCGGCGCGGCGGCGCAGTCAGCGATCGTGAACGCGTTGCCGGCGAGGAACTCGTGCTGCGCGAGCTGGGCCTCGAGCATGCCGTAGGCCATGTCGAGCTTATCTCGTGCCTGGGAGACCGCGCGCTCGTCGTAGCGCTCCTCGATCGTGTCGGCGACGATCGCCTGGACGGCGTCAGAGATGTACTGGTCGCAGATGCGGTCCCATTTGCGCGCCTCCAGCGAAGGCACCAACCGCACGCCGGCGACGTGCTCGATGATGATCGACGTCTCACCGATCACCTGGTCACCGTCGCGGAGCACCGGGATCGACGCCGGCGGCCACAGCTCGGCCAGCTCGGCGCGATCGAAATCGCGCTGCTCCTCAAGGACCTCGTACGCGACACCCTCCTCGTTGAGCGCGATCAGGACCTTCTGGCAGTAGAGCGCAAAGGGGTGCTCGTAGAGCGTGAGCATGGGTCAGTCCTCCTCAAGGAATAGGGGTGTTTACCCTCTGGCTCCGGCGATCCTGGGACTAGAAACGGAGAGGGCGGGATTCGAACCCGCGAAAGAGTGTTAACCCCTTACTCGCTTAGCAGGCGAGTGCCTTCAGCCACTCGGCCACCTCTCCTTCGGGCTTTCGGGGCCAGTGTAAACGAGGCGTCCGGGGCTGCGGTTGGCGCCGCCCGGGGCAAACCGGGGCTCCGCTGGCCAGCCCGCGGAGCTAGCATCGACGCCCGCCTCGTCCGGAGGGGTGGCAGAGCGGTCGAATGCACCGGTCTTGAAAACCGGAGTCCGGCAACCCCGGACCGCGGGTTCGAATCCCGCCCCCTCCGCTCGACAGCGAGTATCGCCTGACCGTCTCCAGCCGGTCGTGAGCGCGCCCGCGCATCGAGTGTCGCCTGACTGTCCATATAGGCAAGTCAGTTGCCACTCGCTTGACGTAGCCCTGGCCGTTCTCGCCTGACACCGAGCCGCCCACTCCGAGAGCGAGCCGCGGGCCGGCGGGCTCGATGACCTGGCCTTCATGGGGTCTGGGCCAGGCGGGAGCGTAAAACCCCAGGGTGCCCCCAGATGGTCAACCGGCGGTAACCGCGCTGCCGGAACGGTTGGCCGGCCTGTCGGCCAACCACGGGCCCAGGGCCGCCAGGGGCATCGGGCGCGCCAGCAGGAACCCCTGGGCCACATCGCAGCCGTAGTGCCGGAGCATCGCCAGGACCGCGTCGGTCTCGATCCCCTCGGCCACCACGTGCATTGAGAGGTTGTGTCCCAGGTCGATCATCGACCGCACGATCGCGGCGTGAGAGGTGTTTTCGCCCATGTCGGTCACGAAGCTGCGATCGATCTTCAGCTCGCAGACCGGGAGCGCTGACAGGTAGCCGAGCGAAGTCTGCCCCCGTCCGAAGTCATCGATGCTCACCTTGACGCCGGCGTCAGCCAGCTCTGTCAACACGCAGGCCGCGCGGTCTGGGTCGGTCAGGAGGGCCGTTTCGGTGACCTCAACGATCAGTCGCTCGGCAGACAGTCCCGCTCGGTCAAGCGCCTCAATGACGCGGCCGGAGAAGTCAGACCGGCTGATGCTGCGCGCGGAGGCATTGACCGCGACGGCGAGATCGACTCCGCGATCGCCCAGGGCCTGGACGTCGGCCAGCGCCGTCGCCAGAACCCAGTCAGTCAGGCGATCGATCAGGTCAGTCTGCTCGGCTAGCAGCAGGAAACGGTCGGGATAGAGCAACCCCTGCGTGGGGTGCTGCCAGCGTACGAGCGCTTCGACGGCTTCGATGCCGCCGGTCGCGATGTTGGTCTGAGGCTGATAGTGCAGAACCAGCTCGTCAGCGTCGATCGCGTGCCGCAGCTCGCCGATCAGGCTCAGGTTGGCCGCGTCGTATCGATCGAGCTGGGCGCTGTACTCCATGACCCCGGCGTGCTGTGTCTTCGCGGCGTACATCGCGACGTTGGCGTGCTGGAGGAGCGTCGCCACGTCGGTGTTCGTAGCTGACATCCTCACGAAGCCGATGCTCGGCGCGACCGACAATGGCAGGCCTTGAACCTCAACTTCGCGCTCGATCACATCGCGGAGGCGCAACAGGGCCTGCTTAGGATCGGCCACGTCAAACAGAAGCACTCCGAACTCGTCACCGCCAAGTCTGGCCACCGTGTCGCCCGGGCGCATGTTGGCGCTGACTCGCTGTGCGAGCTCGGTCAGTAGCTGATCTCCGCTGTGATGACCCAGCGAATCATTGATGTCCTTGAAGTGATCGAGGTTGATGATCGCAACGGCGATCGGCTGTCCCGACGACGTGGCGCGGGCGACCGCCGCCTTGGCCCGGGTCAGAAACAGGGCGCGGTTGGGAAGCTCGGTGAGCGTGTCGTGGTGGGCCAGATACGCGTTGGTGGCAACCTCGCGGCGCAAGCCCCGGCTCACCGAGGCTGTGATGGCAAATAAGAGCAGCCACAGCGCTATCAGACCGAGCGCCAGCTCGAGGTACAGACGGTGCAATCCCGCGTTGACGGCGCTCGCGATCGGCGCGTACGGAAGGTAGATCTCGAGCACGCCGACCCGGGCTGGCGGTGTGCCGGCGCTGAGCGGTAGGTAGACCTCGACCGACCGCGCGCCGGGGCGTCCGCGGTCATTGCTGTCGGCGTTCAGGTTGGTCAGATGCGAGACCTCTTCGCCGTGCGCGGCGTCCAGCGCCTCGTCCTCAGGCTTCGTTCCGAATCCGGAGCCATCATCGGAGAAGACAACGTTTCCGGCCAGGTCTCGCAACCGCAGTCGCAGCACATCGCCTTCGCCCACCGCCCCGTCCACCAGGCGCCTGAGGGTTCTACGGTCCTCGGCGCTGATCCCGGCGCTCAACGGTTGGCCGTCGAGCTGAGGCTCGATTGCCGTCTGTGCGATCAGCGTGGCTTCTGATCGCCCCTGCTGCAGACCGCGTTGGTTGGCATCGCTTCGAAATGTGACCGCCAGGACGACCGCGAGCACAAGAACCGGCACCAAGGTGATCGCCGCGTACATCGTGAACAGGCGCACCATCGAACGCTGTGACCCTGCGGGCCTAGCCATTCAGGTCTATTCGGCAGAACGCGGGAGTCTCTTGATCCGCTACTCCAGATCACGCACGGCTTCATCGACGGTCTGGCAGATGTCAATGCGGGGGATCAGTCCGGCGAGACGGAGAGCATCGTGGGCGGGGGAGTGGCTCGGGATGACAAGGCGCAGCGCCTGGCCACGGCTGCGCAGGCTTTCGCGCAGCCGGTAGATCAGCTGAATCCCGGCCGAGTCAAGGTAGTCGACCTCGCTCAAGTTGAGCACAAGCGCCAGGAGGTGGTTGGCCGTGGCGTCGGCCAGTACGCCGGCGAGCTCGGTGCTGTTGGACAGGTCAATCTCGCCCGTCACGTAGGCAACCAGCGCTCGGTCGCGAGTGCTGAATTCCACATCGGCGAGCCTCACCGCACGCCTAGCTTTCTCTGCATTCTGACCGACGTCCCGGTCTCGTCGGACTTGATCTCGACCTCGTCCATCGCCGCATCGATGATCGTGAGTCCTCGGCCCCGGTCCCGCCCGCGAGGCTCGCGCCAGCGACCGCCGTCCGTGACCACGAACCTCACCACACCGTCCTGAGCGGTGCCCTCGAGTTCGAACATGGCCGGGGCCGGCGAGTAGGCGTGCTCGATCGCGTTCGAGCACGCCTCACTGACTGCCAGCGTCACCTCAGTCAGATCTGACGCAGAGGCGCCGTAGGTGCGCAGCCAGCGCCGTAGGCCGCGGCGCATGTTGGCCAGAACACCCGGCACCGCGGGAAGCCGCAGAAACAGCTCGGCCGGGATCTGGCCGTTCTGAACCGCGATCATGGCCACGTCGTCGCGGAGCCCCTCCAGGGGCACCAGCGCGTCGACGGCCAGACGGCACGCCCCTTCAGCCGACGTGGTGTCCACCAGGGCCAGCGCCAGCTCGTTCATGCTCAGGTTCAGAGCCGTGCCGGGGCGCTCCACGAGGCCGTCCGTGTAGAAGAACAGCGTGTAACCGGTGGCCAATGTGAATTGGTGTTCGGGACAGCTGCCGTACGGGAACGCCCCCAACGGCGGGGCCGGCGTCAGCTCCTCCACCCACGCCCGCCCGTCACCCACCACTATCGGAGGAAGGTGAGCCGCCGAGGCGAGCTGCACCGTGCCCGTCTCCGGATCGAGCACGGCGTAAGCCGCGGTGGCCATCGCGTCATCACTCATGGCGTGAGCGAAGCGATCCACCAGTTCCAGCACCCGGCCGGGGCTATGGCCCTGAATCGCGTAGGCGTGCAACGCGGTCCGGAGCTGGCCCATCAGTGCCGCCGCCCTCACACCGTGGCCGACGACGTCGCCGATCGCCACCCCCAGCATCCCGCTCGGGAGCTCGATCACGTCGTACCAGTCGCCGCCGACCTCGTCGCGAGCGGGGAGGTATCGGCTGGCTATCGAGATGCCAACCATCTCCACAGGCCGGTCGGGCAGAAGGCTGCGTTGGAGCACCACGGCAACGCGGTGCTCCTGCTCGAGTGCCGAGATCAGCCGGGCTCGCTCGATGCCAGGTGCCACTCGTGCCGCAGCCACCTCGAGCACGGCGAGATCCCGCTCGTCGAATTCCCGCGGGGTGAGCGAGCCGACGTGGAGCACGCCGATCAGATCGCCCTCGACGATCAGCGGAATCCCGAGCAGAGAGCTGATGCCCTTCTCGCGCAGGATCGGGTTGAGGATGTCCGCATGATCGACGTCAGCCACGAAGATCGCCACGCGCTCCGCGGCGATCCGTCCGGCAAAGCCCTTTCCGATCGGGATCCGGACCCCACGTTCGACTTCCTCCTCGATGCCGTCGGCGGCGCGGGCAACCAGTTCCTCGGACTCGCGGTCGAGCAGCAGAATCGCGGCCGTGTCGACGCTGAGCGCCCTGCGCACGCGGGCCAGGAGTTCGGCGAGCAGCTCATCGAGGCCAAGCTCGGACAGAGCGGGATCGCTGAGGCGATAGAGGTTGCGGACCCGATCGGCCGGCGCTCTGACCGCCCTCGAGGGGCGGAGAGCTACCATCCCTAGGCCAGGCTCGAACTCTCCTCTGCCGCTACCGAACGGGTCGGGAACCACCGCTTGGGCCCGCCGTGCGGATCTAGCCCTTCTTCGGCGCGGTCCCGAAGACGTGATCCCAGAACGGAGCGCTGACTCCGTATCCGCGCTCGTGGTTCTGGAAATGATGGCGCATGTGCAGCTCACGCATCCGACGTCCCAGTGACGTCTTCGGACGGTGATGGTGCACGTGGTAATGGAGCATGTCGTAGGCGAGATACCCACCCAGGAAGCCGGCTCCAAAGGGCAGGAATCCCGGACTCCCGATCACGGCGTAGAAGCCGTACACGAACAGCGCCGACAGCGGAACGCTGACCGACGGCGGCATCACCAGGCGCATCGGATCGTTCGGGTGGTCGTGGTGGACGCCGTGGATGATCCAGTGCAGGCGGGCGCCGATCCCCTTTTCCGGCTCGAAATGGAACACGAGGCGGTGCAGCCAGTATTCCGTCAGGGTCCAGAACAGGTACCCGCCCAGCACCCAGGCAATGGTGAGCCAGCCGGAACCGCGGATCACGCCTTCCACGAGCAGGAACGTGATCACCGGTCCGAACAGGATTGGTGGCACTGCCGGATGGACCCGCGAGAGCTTGTCCAGCAGGTCAGAATCGAACATGCGCGGCGAGGCGCGCAGAACGTCGCCCCGGCTCAGTCCTTCAAGCTCGTCTGCCTGTTGGGTGGCCACAGACTTGATTTTAGCTTGCCAGTCCACGCCGACCCGTTGACGAGCGCCTGTCAGCCGTCAGCGTCATCGGCTTCCGGCATGGCCAGCACGATATGCCGCAACGACAGGGCGAGGAACTCTCGCTGCTCGACCCGGGGCGTCCCATCGAGAGTCGCCACCTCGACGTCCGTCAGCGCCAGGAAAGCCCGCTCGGACGCGTTCAGGTAATCCGTCAGCCGGCTCCGGTACCCGTCAGCCGGAAGACGGAGCACGCCGGTGATCCGATGCCGGTCGGTCTCGACGATGATGCGTTCGTCGCGGTGCTCCATTGGGGCCGACGATAGCGCGGGCCGGGTGAGGGGCAAGGTGGGCACACCCCAGATCAGTGTCATGCTGAGAAGATGACCGAGGGGTCGACGCCGCGTTGGTGGACGATGCGGCGAGCGCAGAATTTGAAGCCCGCCACGTATCGCTGTCCCCTGTGCGGTGGGCACCTGCCGGCGCTGAGCGAGCACATCCTGCTGTTCCCCGAAGGCCGCTCCGAGGGGCGCCGACACGCGCACGCGGACTGCGTACGTAAGGCCACAAAAGCGGGGCGGCTGCCGACCCGAGAGGACTGGCAGCGCACTCAGCCGCCCCCCGAGCGTTTCTCGGCGCGCATCCGGCGCCAGCTCGCGGAGCGCCGCAGCAGGCGCAAGAGATAGGCTCGCGGCCGTGTCTCAAGACTTGAAGCTGGGGCTCAACGTCGGCTACTGGTCCGGCGGCCCGCCCCCAGGCGCTGCCGAGTCGGTGCGGGAGGCCGAACGGCTTGGATTCGATTCGATCTGGACCGCTGAGGCCTATGGCTCGGATGCGTTGATGCCGCTCGCTTGGTGGGGGGCCGCGACCGAGCACGTCAAGCTCGGAACCGCGATTGTGCAGATCTCGGCCCGCGCGCCGGCCGCCACGGCAATGGCGGCGATGACGCTGGACCATCTGAGCGGTGGGCGGGTGATCCTCGGGCTCGGAGTCTCCGGGCCGCAGGTGGTGGAGGGTTGGTACGGCCAGTCGTTCGCCAAGCCGCTGGCGCGTATGCGGGAGTACATCGGCCTGCTGCGCGACATCTGGGCACGGGGTGGACCGGTCACGAATGACGGGCCGCATTACCCGCTACCTCTCCCCGGAGGCACCGGGCTCGGTAAGCCGCTGAAGTCGAGCATTCATCCTCTCCGGGAGGACATCCCGATCTACCTGGCCGCCGAGGGCCCCAAGAACATCGCGCTGGCCGGCGAGCTCTGTGACGGCTGGCTCGCCCTCTTCTACTCGCCCTACCATGACGGCTTCTACCGGGATGCGCTCGATGACGGCTTCGCCCGTCCGAGCGCCCGGCGAACCAAGGAAGAGTTCGAGGTCGCCGCCACGGTTCCGCTGATCGTGACCGATGACGTCGAGTCCGCTGCCGATGCCATGCGGCCGATGTACGCGCTCTACTTCGGCGGCATGGGCGCGCGCGGGACCAACTTCCACGCCAACGTCGCCATCCGGATGGGATACGAGGCTGAGGTGGCCAAGATCCAGGAGCTCTACCTGTCAGGCCACAAGCAGGAGGCTGCCGCCGCGGTCCCGACCCGCCTCGTCGAGCAGCTCACCCTGATCGGGCCCGAGGACAAGATCCGCCACGACCTCGAGGTGTGGCGTGACTCGATCGTCACCACGCTGCTCGTGGGCGGTGATCCGGCCACGCTGCGTACCGCGGCCGAGCTCGTTCTCGGCTAGTGGCAGGCCGCCACTAGGGGCTCTCAGCCCGGACGGGCGCTTCGATGGCTGCGCCACGCGTGTCGCCGTTAACGGTGAACGGGAGGTCCGCGGCCGACACCTGGTCCTGGGCGTTGATCACCGCACCCGGTGGCGCCGCCACCGGACCCTCGAGCAGGGGGTCATGCGTGCGCTCCATCCAGTCCTCGAGGCGAGCGCGGAGGTCATCTGCCACCTCGGCGTAGTCCGGATCGTCGATCGAGTTGCGACCCTCGCCGGGGTTGAAGAACAGGTCGTGCAGCCGCTCACGGGCAACGGGGCGTGTGGCCCAGCCGCGGGCCAGGTACGCGTCCTTGCTCGGGCTGTCATCACAGTTGGCCAGCACCGGGAACGGGTAGTCATCGAAGCGGCGCACGTACTTGAAGCGCTCGGTGCGGATCGCCCGCTGGGGCTCATACGCAGCGTGGTAGGTGAGCTCCGAGAAGATCTCGCTCCGCGTGCCCGGAGCCTCGTCACCCGAGACGAGGGGCACGAGCGAGTGGCCGTCGAGCCATGGCGGCGGATCGATCCCAGCCAGCTCGCAGATCGTGGGAAAGATGTCGATCTGGGAGACGAGCTCGTCATGGGCGATGCCGCCGGTGAAGCCAGGCCCACGCACGATCAGCATCACGCCGATGCCGCGATCGAGCAGGCTGGCCTTTGCGGTCGGGAACGCGAGGCCGTGATCGGTCGTGCAGATCACGAGCGTGTTGCGATCCAGGCCGGTCTCGTGCAGCGTGTTCAGGACCGAGCCGACTCCGTGATCGAGTGACCGGGCGCTCGCCTTATAGGCCGCCACGTCCTGGCGTATCTCCGGCGTGTCGGGCAGGAACGGCGGGGGCAGCGAGTAGACGCGGTCACGCACAGAGCTGGGGGCAAAGAAGCTCCGGTGGGTCTCGAAGAACCCCACGGAGAGGAAGAACGGTTCCGGAATGCCGCCTGACAGTGCGGCGATTGCGGCGGGCGCCACCGAGCTCGCCCGCGTGTTTTCGATGTTGTGCACCACGTCGTAGCCGAGTACGGCCGGGTCGGCCGAGACGTGCTGCTCGCCGATCATCTCGGAGTGGTATCCGGCGGCGCTCAGCGTGCGGACCATGTGCTGGCCGTAGTCGTTGAGCGAGAACCCGCGGTGCGCGAGGCCCATCATGCCGTTGCTGTGGCAGTAGGAGCCGGTCAGCAGGGCGGCCCGGCTGCCCGAGCACGACGGCGCGGCGCAGAAGGCGTTGCGGAACATGACACCCTGGTCGGCCAGCCACTGGATGTTGGGTGTCGGGATCGCGTGACCGTAGGGCTGCACGTAGCGGCCAGTGTCATGCGAGTTGAGATAGAGGATGTTGGGTGGCACGCGTCGTCGGGAATCAGCGTCCGGTGACCGCGGCCGGATCGGCCGTCGTGTCGCCTCGCGCTGCGTCCCGATGGTACGCCGCCACCCACTCATCCGACAGAGAGTCGGATTGCCGCTGGATCGGCTCAGCGGCCTTCCAGCCCGCCGGAGCCTGCACACCGATCCGCTCCAGCACCGTTTTGACCACGCGATCGCGGTGAGGCACGAGGTCCTCCTCGTAGGCCACCGCGAGCACATCGATGCCGTGCCGGCCGAAGAACGCGCCCCAGGCGGCGTCTCCAGCCTCGAACAGGCGAACCAGGTGGTGGATGCCCTCGAACTTGTAATGCAGGACGGCCTCGCCGGCGGCGTTCGGACCGTGCTCGAGCCGCCAGTGCCGAGTCTGCAGCGCCCGCCACATGCTCACGGCTTGGCGAACCTTGTCCCCGCGCGTGACCCATATGTAGACGGGGTTGTCGAACAGCGCCTCGAGCAACGCCCGGTCGGTGAGGCCCTTGTACTCGGGCAGCTGGCCGGCCAGCGCATGGAGCTCGGGGAGCTGGTCCCACATCAGCTTCGCGCCGAAAACACCATTGGCTCCGGTCCCGAGGCGGAACGTACGCTCGAGATGGTCACGATAGTTCTGTATCCCCTCGAGCGAGGAGTACGGCGGCGCCTCGGGCGGGGTCGAGTCATCGCGGATGCCCACGCCGGTCCTCGGCAGCCGATAAAGGTAGTCCCCGGGGTGGGGCGGCCGGCCGGTGTCGTGCCGGGCTTCGAAGTACTCGGCTGGGTTACCCGCCACGCCCGTGTCCTTTAGAAGCTCGCATAGAAGCGTGCTGCCGCTGCGCTGAGTTGCGCAGACCAGATAGTTACGTGACGCTCCCACAGACAAACCCTATCGAACTACTGCTGTAGCTATCGCCAATATCAACTGCCGCGGCGGTCCCACATTCTTGATGCTTCCATGATCTGGGCCGCCTTCAAACCCAGGCTGAGACGTTCGCGGCCGTCTGACTCGTAGGGGGAGAGGCCGGAGACCTCATGCACGCGCGCGAGGCGATAGCCGACGGTGTGGCGGTGAAGGTTCATCGCGTCGGCCGTCTCGGTGGTTGACCCGTCCTGGGCCAGAAAGGTGCGTAGTGTGGCCAGCAGGTCGGTGTCGTGCCTGGCGTCGTACTCGACCAACGGCGAGATCGTCCGCTCGCGCAGTTGCGCGAGCTCGTCCGGATCGCGCAGGAGGACGCCGATCAGCAGACGGTAGGTCTCGTCCTGGCCGTGGACCGGGACCTCGGACGTGCCGGCCAGCTGGACGAGCAGCTCCGCCTCGCGCACGGCCTCGTGGAGCGCCCCGGGTTCGCGCCGGGGCGCCGATAGCGCGACGGTCATCCCGTTCGCTCGCAGCTGGGCCGCCAGCTCCTCGCCGTCGGTCTCGGAGCCCGCCGGCACCAGCCCCAGGAGCGTTTCGTCACCGGCATCAGCGAGCAATATGCCGGACGAGCTGAGCTCAGCCGCGCTCGTGCCATTGGGCCCGCTCCGCTTGCCCTGCGCGCACAGCGCCGAAGCGCCGCTCCCGAGCTCGCAGCCCAGCTTCCGGGCCCGGCTCAGGAGATCGGCGAGATCCTCGGGGGGTGCGCTGGCCAGCTCGAGCACCAGCGCGGCTCGCGCGTCGTCATCGTCGCCCTGCTGCGCCTCGCCGATCAGTGCTGTCACGGACGCTGCCGCGGCCGCTGCCTCAAGCCACGCGCGTTGCTCCACAGCGCTCAGCTCCCCACCGCGGGTGGTCGGATCCACGTCCACCGCCACGGCAATCCCCATGACCTGTTCGCCAATCCGGATCGGAACCGCGTCGGCGATCGATTCCGGCGCCGAGACCGTTGTCCCGTTGACGTATGCCATGGCGTAGGCGCGTATGTCGCTCACCTGCGCTGCGGTCATCGCCCCGGTCGGATGGATGACCGGCTCCCCGAGGGCGGGGATCAGTATCGCCAGCGGTCGCCCGAGTGCATCGGACGCCGTGGCTGTGAGGCTCCTCAGGCTGTCGCCGCCGACGGCGCCCGCCACGAGCGTCAGCGGCGTGGGCCGGGAAGCGACTGAATCCGCTTCCCGGCCCGCAGCCGACTGCTGGTTGCTCTCAGCCTCGCCTGTGCGCCGCATACCGGCTGCGCACGAGGGCCTGAGCCACCGGGACCTGCGTCATGCCGGCGTCGGCGTCGCTTGGCCGGAGCCCGAGGCCAAACCAGGTATCCCGCTCGGGTACCCCAATGATGGGATATCCGACGGGTACACCTCGTGCCCGTGCTCGGCCGTGTCGCCGATTTCCATGTTTTCCTCGCTCATCCGCAACGGGATGAACACTCCGACCAGCTTGAGCAAGATGAACGTGCCCACTGCCGACCAGGCGATTACGAACAGCCCGGCAAACAGCTGCCATTTGATCAGCGTCCAGTTGCCGAACACCACGCCCGTGGCGGCGATGCTCGCCGTCTTGCCCACGCCGGGGTACACGACCATGCCCGGATCGGCGAACACGCCCGTCAACAGGCCGCCGGCTAGGCCGGCCACGCCGTGCGTGTACACCACGCCCAGCGTGTCGTCGACGTTCCGGAATGGTCGTAGCCGGCTCATGTAGTTGAGCGCGAAGTAGACGATCGTCGAGGCAATGATGCCCATGAAGATCGCTCCCCACCCGTTCACGTAACCGGCAGCTGGTGTGATTGCCACTAGCCCCACGATCATGCCGTTGACGCCTGAGATCAGTCCCGGCTTGCGGCCGGTCATGTAATCCCACGCGACCCAGACCAGGAACGCAACGGCGGTACACAGGTTCGTGTTCAGGACCGCGGCCGAAGCGGAGGCGCCCGCAAAGTACGGGTCACCACCGTTGAAGCCGTTCCAGCCCAACCACAGCAGCCCCGCACCGACCGCGACCATGGCCACGTTGTTTGGGGCGTCGATTTCTCGATCGCGCTGGAGTCTCGGTCCAATCACCGCCGCGGCCACGAAGCCGGACACTCCGGCCGACAGGTGGATCACGTAACCACCGGAGAAGTCGACCGCGCCGTGCTGGGCGAAGAAACCGCCACCCCAGATGCAGAACGCATCCACGGTGTAGACGATTGACGACCACAGGGCCACGAACGGAATCCAGGCCTTGAAGTTGACTCGGCCGAGCACGGACCCGAGCATCAGGATCGGTGTGATCCCTGCGAACACGAATTGGAAGTAGGCCAGCGTCGCTTGTGGGAAGCGGAAGCTGGGCCCGGTAGTTGCTAATGGGATCGTCGCTTGGCCCTGCTCAGCATGACTGCCCAGGATCTCCCCAGGCTTGCCGATGAAGTTGCCAAAGAAACCTGAATGCGAGAGCCCGTGGAATGGGGTTCCGAAGCCCATTTTGAACGCCCACAGCACCCAGACGACGAGCACGACGGCGAATGCTGCGAAGGTCAGCATCATGCTGTTGATCGACCAGCGCTTCTGCATCACCCCGCCGTAGAGCACCACCAGCCCGGGCACGCTCATCAGGCCGACCAGCGTTGCCGCGGTCATCTGCCAAGCGTTGTCTCCCGGGCTGAGCCACGATGGGTAGGCCTGCCACATGTAGTTGGATCTCCTTGTCCTTGGGGACGGGAACTAACAAACGCCGCTGCCTCAGCCGCGGTCTGCCCAAGTGGGCCATTCAACGCGTCCCAGTGTCGCTTTATCCCTTTGCAGCACCCATGGCCTCGCGTCCAGCAAACGACTTGGCCTCCTGGACATAGGGATAAACGGACCCCGCTAACAGCGATAAAACGCCCGGCAGACGGCAAAAAACACCGTCGTGACGCCCCCGATCGGGGTCCGAGAGCAGGCTCAGAACAGGATCGGCGTCTCGCGCGGGAGCACGAGCACGGAGCTGCGAGCCGAATCGAGCTTGGCTCGAGCGGCGCCGCTGAGCGAGATCCGCCCTGCGGCGGCGCTCGGCGCTGAACCCACCACGATCAGGTCGGCGCTGCCGTCCGCCGGCGCGGCCAACGTGGCGCCGAGGGCGCGCGCGAGGGACTCTGCCGTCTCCATCGGAGCGGGGTCATCCTCCGAAGGCGAGACCGAGATCGTTCGTATCTGACTGTGGCCCGCCGTGCGCAGACCCGCAGCGGCCACGGCCACAGCCACGGCGCCGCCGTCCAGGAGTTGCTGGGCGCTGGCGCCGGGTTCCACGCGGCCCGGCGGGGTGCGGTAGTCCGAGCCGAACACGATCAACGACGCCTGCTCGGCGGCGGCCAGCTTGCCCAGGCCCGCGCCCGTGGACGGATCCACCACCACGTGCCGGACGATGTCCGGATCCTCGAGCCACACTGCGCCCTGTTCGAGCCGCCGCTCGGCGTCGTGCCGGGCGATCTCCTCGCGGCGCGGGTCGTACTCATGGGAGTGACGAACGTAGGCGAGCGACAGTGTGGTGGAGTCGCTGGCCAGCATCTGGCCCAGGGCCAGAGCATCGTCGTCGTTCGTCGTCCCGTCATAGGACACGATGACTCCCACGGACATGGGGCAATCCTCGGTGACCGGGCGCCCACGGGCATTGGCCAAGTGGCCAATCATCGCCGCCGCCTGGCTATCCGGGCGGTGGGGGCCGGCGGCAAAAGACGCTGGTGTGTGTGCCACGATCGCTGCGTGGAGCCACCATCTTCCGTCTAAGCCGGGCAGCCCTGGTGCTGCCAGTTCTGGCGCTGCTCCACATCCATCTCCACCACCAGTTCCATGGGCCGCCGTTTGATTACGTAGGTCTGGCCGCGGCTGCCGCCGCGAGCTGGATCGGCGTTCCCGGGCCGGGGGAGCCGGTGGTGATCGCCGCCGGCGTGCTCGCGGCCAAGCACAAGCTGGACATCGGATCAGTGGTGCTCGTGGCCTGGGTAGCGGCGACCGCCGGCGGAGTCATCGGTTGGCAGATCGGGAGGCTCGCGGGTCGCGCCGTCCTCACCGCACCCGGTCCGCTGCGCAGCTTCCGCCTGGCCGCAGTGGACCGAAGCGAGAAGGTCTTCAACCGCTATCCGGTGATCGCGATCGTGCTCACGCCGTCCTGGATCGCCGGCATCCACCGTGTTCGCAGCGCCATCTATCAGCCGACCAACGCCGCCTCGGCCCTGTTCTGGGCCGCTGGGCTCGGGTTCGGCTCCTACCTGATCGGCCCCCCGGTGCTCGACTTCTTCTCCGACCTTGGGCTGGTGACCGGAATAATCGTCGGCGTAGCGATCATCGCCATGATCGGGCTCGAGTTCCGGCGCCGGCGCCTCCGTCGCAACCGCCGTCGCAACGCTTCCGCCCCGCAGGCCGACGAGCGTTAGAGCCCGGTCCGGGACCAGTTGACCGACAACAGCGGCGGCGCGGGCTCGCCGATATCGAACTGGATCAACGCGTGGGGGAGGAGCGGGATTGCCCGCAGGCTCTTCTTCCACGGCTTGCCGTTCAAGAACGCGGTGATCTTCCCGTGCACCCCGGCGACCTGCGTCGAGCTCAGCGGCTGGTGCCACTCGTCGAAGAAGTTGCCCAGAGTGTAGATCCGCTGTGTCGGTGACTCGACGTGGATGATGCCGTCGTTGGTATGCGTATGCAGCCAATAGATGCACTGTCCGCCGGCGGCAACGGGGCCCTCGGTGGTGTTCTCGGCCTGCGAGCCGGGGATGCCGACGCCGGCCGGAAGGGCATACAACCGGTCGTTCACGAACACCGCGAGGTGGGCATGGATGTGGTACACGAGCTGCTCGGTGGCGCCGCATCGGATGCCGTCGACGGTTGCGGTGCCCGTGGTGCCGGCCGGCGCCAGCAGCGGGCCGACTTCGAGCGGAACGCCTTCGAAGCCGATCTGCCCTGGGGAGCCCGTGGGCACGGCCCCTGTGGTGGTAGCGCTGGAGGTGGCTGTGCTGCTCTGGCTCGCGCTGGCGGTACCGGTGGTCGAAGCTGAGCTGGTCGAGGCGGCGCTGGAGCTCGACGAGCTGCTGCCGCACCCGGCCAGAGCCAGGGCGCAGATCACCAGCGCGAGCGCGGTGAGAGAACCGGGACGCATGGACCGCAACCGTAGCCTGAACCGCGTTCGAGTGGCGCTGATAACGTGCCCAGACGATGGCCGATGAAGCCCCTCTGGGCGGTCTACCGATGTCGACCGCACTCGAGATCCCGGGATTGCGCATCCGGGAGAGCCTCGGCGTCTGCTACGGCCTGGTCGTCCGCAGCATGGGCTTCGTGGGCGGCGTCGGCGCGTCGTTCAAGGCGCTCCGGCGGGGAGAGATCAGCCAATACACGCAGCTACTCGAGGATTCGCGCCGCCATGCGATTGACCGGATGGTCGAGAACGCCCGCATGCTCGACGCGGACGCGATCATCGCCGTGCGCTTTGACTCCTCCGAGATCGGATCGCAGTTCACCGAGATCGTCGCCTACGGGACCGCGGTCAAGGTCGAGCCGGCGGCCTAGCTGTAGCCCCCGCCGGTGCGGCTCAACGACGCAGACCGCGAGACGCTGTTCGAAAAGCTGAACCGCCATGTCGCTGCGGGCTCGCTGACGATCGAGGAGCTCGAGCGCCGAGTCGAGGTGATCGCGCGCGCGAAAACACGCGAGCAGGCGAACGCCGTGATGGCGGACCTGCCCTGCCCTCCCGGGTGAGCCCGCACCTGCCTCAGCCCGCTGGCGTCGCGGTCACGCTGAGGCGGAGAAGCCCGGCGCCGACTGGCGTCCGACCAGCGAGCGCTTCCGTGACCCGCGCTCGGGCCGCGTCATGCGTGTATGGGAAGACACCGCCGGCGCCCGGCACTACGTGCCCGACTGACCGGGGCTGGCCTAACTCCGCCCGCCGCCGCCGAAGAGTCTGAGGAAGAGCAGGAAGACGTTGAAGACGTCGAGAAAGATCCTGGCCGCGATCGGAACGGCACTGTCCATGTTGGTCCGGCGCAGCCGGTTGAAGTCGACAATCGTGAAGCCGCCGAAGATCACCAAACCGAGCACGCCGTAGATCACGTTGCCGCCCGGGATTGAGACGAAGATCAGCACGATTCCGACCACGATCAGGGCGAGCAGGGCCCAGAACAGCGTCCGGTACCAGGAGGACAGATCCCGCCGGGTGGCAAAGCCATAGGAGCCCAGCGCGGCGACGAATGCCGCCGTGGCGCCCGAGGCCTGCCAGAGGACGGCCGGATTGTCCTTGGCGTACACGGCCAGCACCGGGCCAACGGCCAAGCCGATGAACAGCCCGAGGCCGAACAGGAGACCGATCGCCAGCTGTTCGTGACCGCGGTTCGTCGCGGCCTGGAGTCCGAAGATGCAGGCGAAGGCGCCGATGAAGAAGAGCAGCCCGCTCCCGCCGCTGAGGTTCCGGCCGATGTATGCGCCGAGCGCGGCGCACCCGACGGTCAGCGCAACGAGACCCATAACCTGTCCGAACACGGTCCGAGTCGCGTCGGTGCTGAGGGCCTGGCCGCCGGTTGCGTATCGCTGAGAAGATTCCATACGCCGGAAGGGTAGTGCCCTCGTCAGGGTTTGGACAAGGCCTTCCTATTAGCGTCTGGACAAGAGACGCTGGACATCGTCAATCAGCGTGCCCTCGGTTTCGTACTGGCCCGGGTGGACCTCGATCACCTTTCCCGCCCGGTTGACGAACACGGTCGTGGGCATGGCCTCGATCCCGGCCAGCCAGCCGAGGTCGGCGGACGTGCTCTGGTAGCTCGGATAGCTCACCGGATGGGAGGCCAGGAACGTGCGAGCGTCAGACGCCGCGTCGTTGGTGTCCACCCCTACGAACGCCACCCGGCGCCCGTACCGGGCCGCGGCGGCGCCGAACAGGGGGAACTCGGTCCGGCACGGCGGACACCATGAAGCCCAGGCATTTATGACCACCGGATAACCCCGGAGCGTCTTCAACCGGGCAGCGAGCGCGCTGCCTGGCCCGAGCAGCTGACCAGCCTGCTCATGGAGGGCGGCCAACGATCCGGGGGAGCCCGCCAGTTCGGTCCGTGCCACCGCCGCCGTGGGGGCGACCGTCTTCGGGGCATCGGTGGCCGGGATGTTGCGGTCCATGAGGTAGTAGAGGTCATCGATCACGTCGCTGGTCGACCACGCGAACTCGGGGTGGGCCAGGTTGTGACGGCCCTGGTCATTGAGGAGCCGAGCCAGGTTCGAGGGCAGCTGACCCGTGACCCGGGGCATCCCATCGTCGGCGATCCGTTCCTGTCCGGCGGGATCGAGCAGGAATAGGGCGTCGGTGTGCTGGACGTCAAACGTCTCCGGCTTGTGGGTCAGCCAGTCGACATCCGGCGGCTTGCCCTGGGGCACGCGGTAATAGGAGACGCCGAAGAACTTCCACAGCTGGCGAATCTCGCCTCGAGTGCCGGTCAGCTGGGTGAAGTTCACGCCGGTCAGACGCCGGTAGGCCCGCAGCCGGGCGGGCGTGTCACGCCACGGATCTACGGTTGCGGTGGCAACCACAACCTGTCGCGCCAGCCCGGCCTGACGGAGCCGATTCTCCACCTCCATGAGAACCCCGGTGGTCATCGGGCAGACCTCGTGACACAGGGTCATCGAGGGAGCCAGAATCACCCATTTGCCCCGCCAGGAGTGAACTGAGACCGGCTGGCCGGAGGCATCGGTGAGCTTGAGCGTCGGCATGGCACGCGGCCGGGCCAGAGCGGTTCCGGCGGCCAGTGGAGCCGGCACGGACGCGTTCCTTGACGGGCTCGAATGGCGGATGGCGGCCAGGACTGACACGGCCGCGAACAGCGCCGCCATCGCGGCGGCGGCGATCATCAGGACGCGGCGGAGGTCAACTAGCCTCACCGCGGGATGAGGCTAGCGCTCCCCCGGCCCGCGAGCCGCGATACTGAAGCTGTGTCGAATGCCACCGTCGCGCCGCCTGCCGAAGGCGGCGAGGATTCGCGCCCCCCGGTTCCGCGCTCCGCCTGGACCCGCCTCGCGGCCTGCACTGCCGCCGCGGCGCTGCTGCAACTCGATGGAACTCTGATCACGGTGGCCCTGCCATCGGTCGCGCATGGCCTGCATGTCAAGGGAAGCTCGACCTCGGCCGTCCTGAGCGCCTACTTCGGCGCCTACGCGCTCCTCCTTATTCCCGGTGGCGAGCTCGTGGATCGGTTCGGGGTGCGCAAGCTCGCCCTGAGCGGTCTGGCGGTGTTTGTGATCGGGGCGATCGCGGGCGCCGTGGCGTCGAGCTTCGGAGCCCTGATTGTGGCTCGCATCGTCCAGGGCGCCGGGGCCGGTCTGGTCAGTCCGGCCGCTCTGGCCGGCGCCGTCAGTGGGTTCCCGCCCGAGCGGCGGGGCAGCGCGCTCGGGATCTGGGGGGCCAGCGCCGGTATGTCAAACCTGCTCGGCCCGTTGCTCGGTGGACTGCTCACGGTCGCCTTCGGGTGGCGCGCGAACTGGTGGGCGCTCATCCCGCTGACCGCGCTCGTGGCGGTGGCCATCGTTCGCCTGGTGCCCGGGATGGTGCAACCCGATGAGGAGGGCGGGAACCCGGCCATGAACCGGATCGTGCTCGCCGCCACGCTTGTCGCGGCGCTCACGTTCGGAGTCATGATCGGCGCGTTCTACATCGCTGAGCAGTACCTCCAGCGGGTGGCTGGTTTCTCTGCCCTGGGTGCTTCTGGCGCCCTGGTGCTGGTGGCCCTGCTGGTGGGGGCTGCCGCTCCGTTGGCCGGCAAGCTGGTCGACGCGCGAGGGGAACAATTCCCCGCCGTGCTCGGCTTCGCCGGAGCCGGCGTCGGCCTGGCCATCCTCGGGATCCCCGGTGTGTCCCTGGACGGACTGGTGACGATTCTGCCCCTTATCCCGGTGGGACTCGGACTCGGGATGCTGTTCGTCCCCACCTCTCGAGCCGCCCTGAACGCCAGCCCCCTGGCCTCACACGGCCGGACGTCAGCCGTCCTGTCAGTCGGGCGGCTGCTGGGCGCTGCTGTTGGCGCCGGACTGGCCGGGGTCGCGCTTTCGGGAACGCTGACCGCCTCGACCGTCCACCACACCCTGCTGTTCGGCGCCGTGCTGTGCTTGGTGATCGGCATCCCGGCGGCGACCCTTCTCGGCGCGGGCAATGCCCCGGCGCCGGGTCACGCCTGAACCGTCAGCTCAGCGCGGCGCTTCTGAGGTCAGGGCGTTCGGCTCTCTCCGGTGGGAGGCGGTCGCGTTCTCGCTCGCGGTGAGGAGGATCTCCGACAGCGCGTCGGGCGCGTCCCACACCGGGATGTGCCCAGCATCTTTGAGCACCACGTTGTGAACGTTGTCCGGTAGCCAGGCAGGACGGCGGATGAGCTTGTCGTGCTCGGGCCAGACCAGGGTCAGCGGCCCCCGGATGCGTTCGAGCGCCTCGAATCGCCCACCCCGCATGGCTGTATTGACCGCGGCGAACCCTGGGGCCAGAGCGTAGGCCCGCACCAGATGCGCGGCGTCGCGGCCGGGCACCCGTCCGGGATGGGCCACGGCCCGGGACAGCATCATCCGGCGCCCGGGTGGGCTGGCCGCAAAAGGCCCGACCAGCGGGAGAAAGCGGTTGGCCAGCGAGTGGGCGACGAGTGGCTTGGGGAGTAGCGGCTCGGGCCAGAGTCCGGCCGGGGCGATGGCAGTCGTTGACTGGGGCACCCCCGTGAGTCCGAGCTCGAGGGCGACCCAGCCCCCGAGAGAGATACCGGTCACGTGCGGGCGCCGGATGCCGATTGTCACCAGCAGCTCGGCCACCGCGGCGGCCAGCGCCCGCGGGGTCGGCGTGACCTCGAGCGGCGCTGACTCGCCGAAGCCCGGCAGGTCGACCGTGATCAGCTCGCGGCGATCCTGAAGGCGCTCCACGATCGGCGCCCAGATGAATCGGTCCGCCCCGAGCGGGTGCAGAAGGACCAGCGTGGGCCCGTGCCCGACTCGGTCATAGGCGATGTCCACGTCCGTGTTCAGCGCGGCCACGCCATCCGGCGCAGCTTCGCCCCCGGCTTGACGTCGTGACGCGCCAGCGAGTCCCCGATCAGCCAGATCGTTGGCGGCCACAGTCCCACGAACAGCGCGCGCCGCTCGGCGTTACCCCGCTCGTCCTGATCGACAGTCTTGGCCCGGATCCAGAGCCCGATGCAAAGGCCCACGGATCCCATCGAGGCCAGCTGCATCTGCCAGGCCCGCAGGCCGAAGCGGTGAAGAAGGTCACTGAGCACTCGACGATCCTACCCAGGGTGAGGATTGGGAACGGCTAGCCTCGATGGGTGCCCCGCCGCCCGAGCGCGACCCGCCGCTGGCTCACCGCAACCACCTGGCCGGTCGGCGTGGCCCTGACCTCCTGGGACTACATGTGGCGCTCTACGCCCATGCACCGTCGCGAGACGCTCGAGCCATCGCCTGACGCGCATCTGCCGCCCGAGCTTCCCGGAGATGCGGAAACCGAGGATCTGATCCGACCGCAGGACGGTTGCGGCCCTCTATTTCACCGGCGCTATCGGACACGGATCCGGGAGGCGTCCCTGGCCCCTGACGTCCTCTTCAGCCGCTTGACCACGAACCTCAACCGCGCGGCGCCGACCAAATTCGCCCGCTTCCAAAAGGTGCTGGGGGACCGAGACACGCTCGCGCTGGGAGATGAGTTCGTCGTCCGGATGCCTGGACCCTGGGACGGGCCGGTACGCGTGCTCGACCTCGGCGAGCGCTCGTTTCGGCTTGGAACCCTGACCGGCCACCTCGAAGCGGGCCAGATCGAGTTCCGCCTCTCAGACGATGACGGGCTCATGACCTTTGAGATCGAGTCCTGGGCCCGGAGCGCCGATCGGCTGTCAAACCTCCTCTATCACCGGGTGGGCATGGCCAAGGAGGTCCAGCTGCATATGTGGATCTCGTTCCTGGAGGGGGTCGTGCGTCTGTCGGGCGGACGGATGACAGGCGGGATCGACATTGACACGCGCCGGGTCGAGAGCGGCTTCGGGCAGTGACCCCACAAGCTCTTCCGCCCGTGACCGGCGAAGCTGGCACCACGCGCTCACCGAGGATCGGGCGCAAGCTGGCTGAGCTCCGCGCCAAGCCGGTCAACTATGACCCGGACGCGCTCGACCTCGAGCACCCGGGACCGGAGTGGCACGTGGATGACCGCCGCCAGCCCCTGCCCGCGGAACCGCCGGGACAGCCGGTTGCCGAAGGCAGCTGGCAGATCGCCGCCCGGTTGATCCGCGGTTACGAGTTCGCGGACCCCTCGATCGTTCGTGCCTTCTACGCCGCCGATGCGCCCATGGCCGGCCGCGACATGCTGCTCGAGCTGCGCACACTGGGGGTCATTCGTGTCTACGTCGGTGTCCGGGTGGGGGAGGTGTATGACCGAGAACGCACCGTCGACGGCCGCCCGGTCCGGGTGTTCGGGTGGTACTACCGGACGCTCGAGGGTCACGTCGAGATGGGCCAGATGAACTGGGAGGTGTGGAAGTGGATTGACACCGGCGAGGTCGATTTCCATGTCCACGCCGTGTCCCGCACGGCGCCGATCGCCAACCCCATCGTCCGGCTCGGCTTCTGGGCTCTCCGTGGTCGCGAGCGGGCCGGGTTCCTCGAGAGCACAAACCGCCGCATGCGGGCCTTCACCGAGCTGGGGCTGAGCCGTGACGGCCGCGAGAAGCGAATCCGTGAGGCCAGCAGTGGTCTGACGGCGCGCCGCCTGTCCCCGGACGATCCTGCCCACGCCGAGCTGGCCCGGAACGTGGAGAGCGACGGACGGTCAAGCTAAAGGCGCGGGCGTGCCTCGGTATCTGGGCCGGCTTCGGCTAGCGCGTACTCTGCCTATATGAGCGTTCTCTCCACTGTGCGCATGTACATGCGCCGCACCCCCAAGCTGGCCGACTCAACTGACATCTACGACCATCGGGTCAAACTTCTCGACGGCGGCGAGCTCGACCTCGGCACGCTGCGCGGCAAGCCCACCCTGATCGTCAACACCGCGAGCAAGTGTGGCTACACGCCCCAATACGAGGGGCTACAAGCGCTGTATGAGCGCTACGGGGACCGAGGTCTCCAGGTGCTCGGTTCGCCGTCGGCGGACTTCGCCGACCAGGAGTACGACGATGCCGAGGAGATCGGCGCCTTCTGCCAGAAGAACTACGGCGTCACCTTCCCGCTCACCGAGCGCACCTCGGTTCGCGCCGAGCCATCGCCGCTGTGGAGCGATCTGGGGCGCCAGCCGAACTCCGCCCCGCCGGTGTGGAACTTCACCAAATACCTGATCGGTGCCGACGGAAAGCTGATCGCGCGCTGGCCGACCAAGGTCACGCCCGAGGATCCGCAGATCGTCTCGGCGATCGAAGCCGCGCTGCCTTAGCCAGGGCAGCTGTGAGCGGCCGGCCGGGGCGTCGGGCGCTCCTGGCCAGTCTGGCCGTCGCGCGCAACGGCCGAGTCAGCTGCCAGCTCAATGAGGACTCGTATTCGTGCCGGGCGTCCGCGACCAGCTTGTCGCACACCGCCTGCGTGAACTCGAGCTCTCTCTGGACCTGGTCAAGATTGTGCTTTAGCGCGAGATACTCGCGCGGGTCATCCGCCGGTTTGTCCACGTCTCCTTCGCTGAGTTCGACGTCACGCTTGCGCAGCAGCGCCCAGCTCATGTTGTGAACCCTGGGCGTGATCTCCACGACCTCGAACGCTCGTCCCCAATGCGCCCGGACCCACCAGTCCGACATGAGGACGGTCGGCCCTCCGCGCTCCCAATCCTGGGTGTGATGCACCACGTTCTTGCCCACCCGGTCCTCGTCCCACGGCTCGCCGACGGCGTATTCCGAGTTCCAACGTCCGATGTACGTCGCTATCAGGAGCCCACCCGGCTTGAGCAGCCGATGCAGATCCAACAGCCAGCTGGTCGAGACGTCGGTCAGATGCGTGAAGACCGAGATCGCCCACGCCAGGTCAAACGACCCGTAATCAACTCCGGTCAGCGGAGGTGCCACGTCGCACTGAAAGATCTTCATCTGCGGGGCAAGAGCCTGACGAGCGACATCGACGTAGTGGGCATTGACGTCGGCACCCCAGAATTCGCCCGTCTCGGCCTCGGGAAGGAAGTGCCGCAGCGTCCGGCCGGTCCCGCATCCGAAGTCGAGGACGCGTTTCCCGGCGAACGACCAGTCATCCGGCAGTAATGCGAGCAGCGCACGCTTGGTTTCAGGTCCCTGGGAGTCCCAGGTGGCGCGCGCGGCGTCCATTACCGCCTCGTCCTTGTGTGAGGTCTCCACGTGTTCTCGCACTCCCGTCAGTATGCGTGCTGGCCCGTAATTTAGATGTGAACTCACGCTGCCGGACGCTCTTGGCACCGGGTTCAGGGCCCGGGCAACGACGGCGGCGCGCTGCGATAAGTCGCCGGAGTGCGCGACAGGCGGATCGGATTGCGCGTCAGCGGCACGGCCGGACGGTCGGGCGCGGGGACCTCGACGATCGGCTCAAGCCCGAGTGACTCGGCCAGCGCGAACGCGCCCTCCAGGTCATTGACGACCCCGGCGGGGACGCGGGCCGCGGTCAGCTCGGCGGCCCACTGCGCGGCCGGGCGCGTGACCAGCTGAGCCAGGAGCTCGGCTCGCAGCTGCACCCGGTGTGCCACTCGCTCGCCGTTGCTCCGAAAGCGAGGATCGCTGGCCAGCTCGGGCACGCCGAGCACTCCGCACAGGGCCATGAACTGACGGTCATTCCCCACCGCGAGGACAAGATCGCCGTCGCCAGTACTCAACAGCTCATACGGGGAGATGCTTGGGTGCGCATTCCCGAGCCGGCTGGGAATCGCCCCCGCGATCGTGAACGCCGAGCCCTGGTTGACCAAGCCGGCCAGCAGCGCTGAGAGCAGATCCACCTCGACTCGCTGACCGTGGCCGGACGCCTCGCAGTGACGAAGTGCGGCCATGATCCCCACGGTGGCGAACAACCCGGCCAGGACATCCACCAGCGCCACCCCGACCTTCTGTGGCTCGCCATCGGGAGCGCCCGTGATGCTCATCAGCCCGCCCAAGGCCTGCACGAGCAGGTCATAGCCGGGAAGCTCAGCACCCTGGCCGGCGCCGAAGCCGGTGATCGAGCAGTACACGAGCTTGGGGTTGGGTGCGCTCAGCGCCTCATAACCCAGTCCGAGCCCGTCCATGACCCCGGGGCGGAAGTTCTCCACCACCACATCGGCCTCGCGGGCCATGCCGAGTGCCCGTTCCAGATCGGCGGGGACGCGAAGATCCAGCGCGATGCTCTGCTTGTTGCGGTTGACCGATTCGAAGTAGGTCGCCTGGCCGCGTGAGTCGTAGGGCGGGCCCCAGCTCCGGGTTTCGTCACCCACCCCGGGACGCTCGACCTTGGTCACGGTGGCGCCGAGGTCGGCCAGCATCATGGTCGCGAACGGACCCGCGAGTACGCGGGAGAAGTCCAGGATCTTGATGTCGCCGAGGGCGCTTGGGAGTTCGCTGTCGATCACGGGCAGCAATGATTCAACACATGTCCTCGGCCGTCGTGTTCAACAGCGCCACGATATTCGTCGCTCCCGGCTCCGTGACCGGTTACGCCGCCGCTGCGGTGGCGGTGCTCATGGTCGGTCTGTGGCTCATCAGCATCCGCCTCCGGGACGTGTCGATCGTCGATCCGGTCTGGGGCCCGGCCTTTGTGTTAGTGGCGCTGGTAGCGGCGCTCGCCGGCCCTGGCCCCGGTGATGCCCGGCGCTGGCTCCTGTTCGCGCTCACCGCAGCCTGGGGTATGCGCCTGGGGGTGCACCTGGTTCGACGAAAGCTCGGCGATCGTGAGGAGGATCGGCGCTACGCGGTCATGCGCGAGCGCCGGGGCTCGAGCTTCGTGCCCTGGAGTCTGGTGGCGATCTTCGGACTCCAGGGGCTGCTCGTGCTGATCGTGTCACTGCCGATCCAGGTCGCAGCTGAGCGCCACGCGTCACTGGGCGTCGACGTGATCCCGGGCGTGGTTCTGTTCGCGATCGGGCTGGTGTTCGAGGCCGTGGGCGACGAGCAGCTGAGCCGCTTCAAAGCGGACCCGTCGAGCCGGGGGCAGGTGATGGATCGCGGTCTCTGGCGCTACACCCGCCACCCCAACTACTTCGGTGACTTCTGTGTCTGGTGGGGTCTGTGGCTGGTCGCGCTGCCGGCCGGCGGGACGTGGTGGACGCTCGTCGGGCCGGTGGTCATGAGCACCCTGCTGACCCGGGTATCGGGTAAGGCGCTGCTAGAGCGAGACATGGCCAAGCGCCGGCCTGGCTACGCGGACTACATCGAGCGCACCTCGGGCTTCTTCCCGCTCCCGCCCAAGCGGCGGCGTTAGGGGCGCGGTTCGAGCAGGTACTGGCTGACCAACCACCGGTTCCCCCCGCGGTAGCGCCAGATCACGGCGGTGGAGATCAGGAACAGCCGCCAGGTGCCGACCAGCCGCCGTGCCTCGCGTTCCGAGCGCCCGCTGCCCCGGAGTATGTCCAGTGCCGCGTCTGCATTGTCATCGAGCCGAGCCAGCCAGGCGTCGAGCGTGTGCGCGTAGTGAGTTCCGGGAACGATCCACTCATCCACCAGCTCGAGGTCAGCCTGGAAGTGGGCCAGCAGCTCATGGCTGGGCATCAACCCGGCGGTGAAGAAACGCGCCGCGGCCCACGTGCCCTCGAACCGGTAGGGGAGGGTGCGATGGCTGAACACGTGCACGAACAGCCTGCCGGTCTCGGGTTCGAGCCAGCCGCTGATCCGACGCAGCAGCTCGCGCCAGTTCCGCATGTGCTCGAACATCTCGATTGACATCACTCGGTCAAACCGCGCCTGCGCGGGTGCAAACGAGTTGACGTCGGCGGTGATCACCTCGAGGTTCGAGAAGCCCCGGCGATCGCGCTCGGCCTCGATCCACTCACGCTGGCCATGAGAGTTGGAGACACCCGTGATGTGTGCGTTCGGGTAGTGCTCCGCCAGCCACAGGGATAGCGACCCCCAACCGCAACCGAGGTCGAGGATCCGCAGCCCGTCGGATACCTGCGCCCTCCGGCAGGAGAGCGCCAGCATCGCCTCTTCGGCCTGCGCCAGCGTGACGACGTCCTCGTCCCAGAGGCAGCCCGAGTACTTCCGCCGCGGCCCGAGGATCAGCCCCAGGAATTCAGCCGGCAGCTCGTAGTGCTGCTCATTGGCCTTCTCCGGAACCTCCGCGATCGGGCCGCTCGACATCCGCGCCACCAGCTCGCGCAGCCGGTCCTGCTGGCCGACCACGCCTCCGCGAGACTCGCGCCGCTCGCGCGCCCAGGCGCCGTAGAGCGATCCGGCTCGCAGCATGACGTCGGGCGTCCACGCTCGCTCGAGCGCGAGGTCGAGTAGTTCATAGCGCCGCGGCTCGCGGGTGGCAGGAAAGGTGGCGCGTGACAGCATCAGCTCATTCTCCGAGTTCCGGGCCGGGCGCCCGTCTCTACACACATGCGCGCGTCAGAGTCCGGCGGATCAAGTTGGAGCTAATCCGGGGGCGTCTCGACCGCGGGTGTCTCGACAGCGTGCCGCTGCCTCAGCCGGACGCGCAGCGGCTCGTACTCCCAGATCGCGAGTCCGATCAAAAGCACGTCCACGAGCAGCGCCAGCACAATCGCTGACACGCTTGTGGCCACGACTCCCAACAGCAGCAGGGCGGCGATTGCGATGCCCCGCTTGACGCTGCCGCGGTGGATCATCCGCCGGCGGAAGAGCAGCTCGCCGCCCAGGTAGAGCACGGGCCCGGCGATCGTCACCGCGGCCTGCGCGCCGTCAAGGGTGCGACCGGGGTGTCCGGTCAGATAGTCGGCTCCGACGGCGCTCAGGATGACGCCGGCGACGATCGGAAGATGCAGATAGGTGTAGCCGTCCCGCGCCAGCGCGACGGCGTCATCTGTGTCTCGCATCTGGCGCCGCGAATGGACCGCCACCTCTCCGAAGTACAGCCACCACAGCGCCGAGGCCTGTACGAAAGCGATGGCCAGGGCGGCGCTTACCGTCGCCGATAGCCCGGCATGCGCGGCCGTAGCGCCTGTGACCACGATGGACTCGCCCAGCGCGATGATGATGAAGCCCTGACAGCGTTCCGCGAAATGCGACCCCTCGATCGGGTGCCCCACATGGGTCCGGCCGAACCCCGGGATCCAGTACCAGACCAGTGGCGCGGCGAGCTCGAGCGCCAGCGCCGGGCCCCACAGGATGATCCGCTGACCCCCGCCGAGGAACGCGCCGCCAAGCCACAGCGCGCCGGCCACCACACTCCAGACCAGCAGGCGCCTGAAGGTCTCTCCGAGCGGGTGGTCGTGGCGCAGAAGCAGCGCACCGCCGAGGTTTCGTCCCACCTGAAGTCCGACATAGGCGCTGGCGAACAGGACGCCATGGCGGCTGAACGCCTCCGGCAGCGCCGCCGCCATGAGCAGGCTGGCCAGTCCCACGGCGACGATCAGAAGCCGCACCGGCGTCGAGCCGGGATCGAGCCAGTTCACCATCCAGGTCGTGTAGATCCACGCCCACCACACCACGAGCAGCAGGAACGCCATATGCCACACCGCCGTCCAGCTCAGGTGGGTGAGCAGGAGGTGGGACAGCTGCGTAACCGCGAGCACGTAGACGAGGTCGAAGAACAGCTCGACGGCCGTCGTCTCCTGCTCGGATCCGTCCCGGATCCGCAGGTGGCGCTTCGCCCGGGCGCCGACCGCGGCGCCGGAGGTGCTCAATCCGTGATCCCCTTGGCCCGCATCTCCTCGCGAGCCGAAGGGTTCTTGTCCAGCCCCTCAAGCCCCATGGCCCGCAGCACGGCGGGGGTCTTGGAGAACTGCACGTCGCGGTAATCGACGATCTCGAGCAGGTTGCCGGACGGGTCCCGGAGTCGCAGCGAGCCCTGGGGCGAGACGTCCTCGCCGGCCGCGATCAGGGTGCTGCGAAGCGCCTCCTTGTCGTCAACCACGAGTCCCACGTGGCGCCCCCGGTCCGGAGTCTCGGGCCCTCCCTCGCTGAGCGCGATGAACTGATCGCCGAGGTCGATCCAGGCCATGCCGCCGCGGCGGCCGCGAAGGCGGAAATCGAAGTAGCGCTCGTACCAGGTCAGCGTCGTGTCGAGGTCATGGACCTCAAACGCGATGTGGTTGATGCCGATTGCCCGGACCACTTCCGTCAAATTTAGTCGCTGACCGCGGCCAGGAGGGGTTCGAGCGCCTCGCGAGCGAGCTGGCGCAGCTCGTCGTCGGTCCGGTCCTGGATCGGATGCGCCACCAGCACCCGCCGCAGCTCAGGTTGGCCGAGCAGCACCGCCTGCTCGTCGGCGGCCTGGAGGAACGCGCTCGAGGCGGCCAGGACCGCCGGTGTGCCGAGCGTCTCGAGCTCCATCACGTCCCGCAGACCGCAGGACACGCACGAGCCTCAGTCAGCGAGGGCCTCGATCACCGCGTCGCAGTGGTCAGCGATCTCGCGACGGAGGTCGGCCGGGGCCGGCTTGGTGAACGTGGGCTTGGCCTCGCGCAGGACCTCGATGCCGCGCTCGTGCAGCAGCTTCTCGAGCTCGTCCAGGAACACATCGCCCCGCGGCTTGCGGATGTCAAGCAGCGCCACCTTCGCCGGGACGCCCACGCGGTTGGCCAGGGGGCGGCCGTCGGGGTCGCGCTCGGCGGTCGGGTCGAGGATCGTCAGCGCCATGCGTCAACGCTACCGCTCTGGGGTGCGGAGCCGATCTCACCCGACACCCAACCGCCGACGACCATCGAGAACAGCCCCGCGTCGCCGCCGGCGTAGGCGAGCAGGATCCGCTCGGCAGCGGCGAACTTCGGCACCGCCGCCTCGGGGTCGGACACCCACTCCGGTGCCAGCCCTTCGGCAATCCCGCCCGCTCCGCGGACAAGGTCACCCGCACGGCCGTGCGAGCGCCGGTGGAGCTCCTCCTGGACGCGCTCACGAGACCACCCGGCCGCGCGGAAGATGCGTCCGTGTTCGGGCCCGATGACCAGCATCGCGTCCCAGGCCAGGCGCTGCCGGGGCGACGCGACCTGCTCCAGCGCAAGTGCCAGGGATGCGGCCAGCGCCTCGGGCTCGCGGACGAGCTGATCGAGAGCCAACCGCGGTGACTCGCCGGCGAACAACGTGACGCCGGTCTGATCCGGTTCGAGTCCCGCGCGCGCGTGAGCCAGGCCGGGCCACGGCGCATTCGAATCGAGGCGCTCGGCGAAGGCGAAGCCCACCTTTCCCGGTTGACCGTGAGCCGCGCGATCCTCACGGCCTGGCCGGCCGCCGCCGACGTTGCGCACGGTCAACTGCAGCGCCCGTCCGATCGTGGAGTTCGCGCGGTTGCCCTGCCCGAGCACATTGACCTGGGAGTTCATCCCGACCTGGGCGGCGTACGGACCGCTGACTACGACCACCGGCCCCGCCGGCGCCGTGGTCGCGATCAGACCGTGGAGCGCGAAGTCCTCACGGCAGGCGGCCTCAACTGCCGCCAGCACGATCGGCAGCTCCGGTCCTGCACAGCCCGCCATGACGGCGTTGATCGCCACCTTCTCCACGGTGGCCGGGCCCCCGTACGGCGGCACGCTGGCCACGAGCTCCTGGGGGTCGCGCGTCGTGTATTCGAGCATCGCCACCACGCGCTCGGGAGTGGGCGGGACTACAGGTAGGCCGTCGGTCAGGCCGCGTGCGTGCATGGCCTCGAACGGATCCTCCAGACCACCGAGCTCGAGCTCGCGCGCCCTGATCCGGCCCGAGGCCCGGGCCCGCCGGGCGGCCAGCCAGGCGGCGATCTCAGGTTCACGGGTGCGCGAGGCGCAGCCGGGCCGGATCGCTGGCAGACCGTCGACCTCAAGCGTCTGGCCTGTGTGGGCCACCAGCTCCACAAGTCGATCCCGGGCCAGTCCGATCACCCTGTCGCGCTCGGCCCCGTCCTCGAGCAGGAAGACGGCGGGCACCGCGTCAGGGTCAAAGCGCTCGGACAGCAGCAGCTCGGCGTCGACCTCGGGCACCCGCGAGAGCGAGAGCCGCTCCGCTTGCTGGGCGGTCTGCTCCTCGGAGGACTGGGACACTAGCCGCGCACCGGCGGCGTCAAGCGCGGGCAGGAGCTGGTCACAGACTGGGCAGTCGTGCTTCACGATCGCCAGCACCTCGAGCGCCATCGGTCGATCCTACCCCCGCGCGGCATCGTCTCTCGCGATCGGGGCGCAGGCGAGTCCGATCGCTCGCAGAAACCCCCGATCGGTGCATCTAGAATGAGGGCCGATGACCGTCACTGACAACCTCCCCGTCAGCTACGAGGAGTGGCGGGCGGCGTACGGCCTGACGCCCGAGCGCGAGGTTCCGTTCACGACGTTGTCCGGCGAGCACATCAGGCCGCTCTACACCGAGCGCGATCTCCCCGCCGATGCCGAAGCCTCGATCGGACTCCCGGGCCAGTACCCGTTCACCCGGGGCGTCTATCCGTCCATGTACCGCGGGCGGCTCTGGACGATGCGTCAGTTCGCCGGCTTCGGTACGGCGGCCGAGACGAACGCTCGCTTCCGGTATCTGCTCGATCACGGGCAGACCGGCCTGTCCACGGCGTTTGACATGCCTTCGCTGATGGGCCATGACTCAGACCATCCGCGCTCGTTGGGCGAGGTCGGGCGCGAAGGCGTGGCGGTCGACACCGTGGATGACATGGAGACGCTGTTCGCGGGGATCCCGCTCGATCAGGTCACGGTGTCGATGACGATCAACGCACCCGCCGCGATCATGCTTGCGTTCTACGTCGTCGCCGCGGAGCGCCAGGGGATCGCGCCCGAGAATCTCGGCGGCACGATCCAGACCGACATCCTCAAGGAGTACATCGCTCAGAAGGAGTGGTGCTTCCCGGTCGATCCGGCCATGCGGCTGGTGACTGACATGGTGGAGTGGTGTGCGAAGCACATGCCGCGCTGGCATCCGATTTCAATCAGCGGCTATCACATCCGCGAGGCGGGCTCGACGGCGGCCCAGGAGCTTGCCTTCACGCTCAAGGACGGCCTTACCTACGTCGAGCAAGCGGTCGCACGGGGGCTCGACGTCGACGATTTCGCGCCCCGGCTGTCGTTTTTCTTCAACGCCCAGATTGACTTCTTCGAGGAGATTGCCAAGTACCGGGCGGCGCGGCGGATCTGGGCTCGCGAGCTGCGGGAGACGTTTGGCGCTCGCAAGCCCGAGTCTTGGCGGATGCGCTTTCACACCCAGACGGCCGGGGTGTCTTTGACTGCGCAGCAGCCGATGAACAACATCATCCGGACCGCGATCGAGGCTCTGGCCGGTGTGCTCGGCGGCACGCAGTCGCTGCATACGAACTCCTACGACGAGGCGCTCGCGCTGCCCACTGAGGACGCGGTCCGGATCGCGCTGCGTACGCAGCAGATCATCGCCGAGGAGACGGGCGTGACGAACACGATCGATCCGCTGGGCGGCGCTTATTTCGTGGAGTCGCTCACCGATCGGCTCGAGGAGCTCGCCTATGACTATTTCGGCAAGATTGACGAGCTCGGTGGCATGGTCGAGGCGGTCAAGCGCGGGTTCCCGCAGCGCGAGATCGCCGATGCCGCGTTCGATCTTCAGCGGGAGATCGATTCCGGCCGTCGTGGTGTGGTCGGGGTGAACCGGTTCACCGAGGGCGACGAGCAGGCGACGGTGATCCACCGCATGGATCCCGCGCTTGAACGCCAGCAGATCGACCGTGTGCAGGCTGCCCGCTCGAATCGAGACGCGCCGGCCGTCGAGGCGGCGCTCGCGGCGATCGCTGACGCGGCCCGCAGCGAGACCACGAATTTGATGCCGCTGCTGGTCGACGCAGCCCGCGCCGCAGTGTCCGAAGGCGAGATCGTGCAGGCGCTCCAGCAGGTGTGGGGCGACTACCGGGAGCTACCCGCCTTCTAAGCGCCTGGATTCGGTCGCACGGCACAATGGGACGGGTGCCCATCACGTCCCGCATCTTCGGCGAGCGCGGTAAGCGCCGCGCGGCGTCGCTCGGGATCGATCCCGAGCGCCTCCCGCCAGGTCAGTCGCCAACGGTCAAATGGCCCGTGCTCAGTGTCGAAGCCACACCGCAGATCAGCACCGACCGTTGGCTGCTCTCCATTGACGGCGCCGTGGAGGAGCCCTACGTTCTGCACTGGGACGAGCTGGTGGGGGGCGCCCAGACCGAGTGGTCTGGCGACATCCACTGCGTCACACGATGGTCGAAGTTCAACATGAACTGGCGCGGGTCAGACGTCCGAGCCTTGATCGAACGTGCTCGTCCCACGGCTGAGGCGAGCCACCTGCTGGCCCATTGCTACGGCGGCTACACGACCAACCTGCCGCTCTCGGATGTCCTCGAGCATCCGGCGCTGATCGCCCACGAGGTGGACGGTGAGCGGCTCGAGCCGGATCACGGCGGCCCGGCGCGTCTGCTGGTACCCCACCTGTACCTGTGGAAGTCGGCCAAGTGGGTCAACCGCCTCGAGGTCCTGGCCGGCGATCAGCTCGGCTTCTGGGAGCGCAACGGTTACCACCACCGCGGTGACCCCTGGCGCGAGGAGCGGTACAGCGTCGATGAGTACGTGGCCCGCACGATGCGGCGCGACGCGCGAGCGCGCGGGATCGACTAGGAGTCGGGGAGCGCGAATCGACCAGGTCGCCGCCGGCTGGCACGGCGGACTCAGACTTGGCGGTAGCGGGCGTCAGCGATCGAGTAGAGCGCGAAGCTGAGCAGCCCGGCGGCCACGATCCCGAGCAGCAGCGGTCCATACGAGGCTCGGGAGAGCTTCTGCAATGCCCCGTCGAGGCCGATCGCGCTGTGCGGTGAATAGTCGATGGCGGCCTTGACCAGCCCGTAGCCGATGAGCAGGAACACGACAGCCCGAGCCAGGTGGCCCCAGACTCCGAGCACGGTGAAGGCTCGTTTGAGGCCCGGCGTCATCTCGCCCGTCTTCGAATCCTCGAGGAACTTCCGGGCCAGGCCCTTGTAGCCCTGGTACACGGCCACACCGATCAGGATCAGCCCCACGACAGCGACGAGCACCGGTCCGGCGGTCCAGCCCAGGACACCCGCCGTGTCATGTTTGGGGCTGTTGGTGCCGCCGCTCGTACTGGCCCCGGCGAGGATCTTGATCGCAGTCACGCATACGGCGCCGTATGCAAGGCCGCTGCACAGCGCCGAGAGTCTCTTCAACGCGCTCCGCCCGTCCTTGCCGGGCGCGCCGAACACAGCGCTGACCAGACGCCAGATCGCATAACACGCCAGTCCAACCGCAACCACGGTAACGAGCACTTGGCCGAAGGGCTGATGAGCGATCGTCTCGAGCGCACCACGTTGGCTGGCCGTCTTGCCACCCGAGCGAAATGCGACCTCGAGCGCTAGGACAGCGATCACGCCATACACGATCCCTCGGGTGACCAGCCCGGTACGGGCCAGCCAGCCGAGTTCGGGCCAGCTTGCTTGCGCGCCTAGTACGTGCCTGGCCCGCCGAAGCGGGCCAGGAGTCGAGCTCGTGGTCATTGGAGAGCCGTAGCTGAGGGGAGCCGTTGCTGTGGGAAACGCTCGCCGCTCAGCGCGTCTTGCGCTTGGCCGCGCTGCGGGCCTTCCCGATTGCGTTCTTGGCCTTGCCCTTGACCTCCTCGGCGGCGCCGCGGAGCTCGGTCCCGCCTCGGCCCGTCGCGCGACCGGTGTCCTTCTTGGCCCGACCCTTCAACTCCTCGGCCTTGCCCTTAACCCGCTGCATTCGATCAGCCATCTGTACTCCTCCTTCTGGTTACCGGTTTTGACCGGCATGAAACTCTGGTTACCGGAGCTCTGACCGGCGCGGGACAACCTGTTCGTCTCCGGTGTCGGTCACACCGCGCTCGTGTTCGGCTGGTGCGAGCGGCTCGTCAACGTCCGGGACAGCCGAGGTGCCGGCGAATCGGTCACGCTCGTGGTCAGCCACCAACTGGTCGTCGGCCAGGCCCTGCTCGTGCAGCTCGGCGCGCTCCCGCTGCAACTCTGCCTCGACGCGCTGCTTGGCCGCTTCCTGTTCGGCGATCCGCGCATGGCGTTCAGCGAGATCTGCCTGCTGAGCGGACATGTCTGCCGCTTCCCGGTGCTCGCTGGCGGCTTGGTCACGGCGCTGCTCCAACTCACGCTCGCGAGCCCGCAGGCGAGCTCTCTCACGCATGCGCGGCATCAGGACCGCCAGTGCGATGAGTACGACTACCACCACAATAATCAGGACAATTACGCCCGTGGACATTCCATCTACCTCCCGTTGCTAGTGCACACGGGAGGCGTCTACCTCCCGTAGCGAGTGCACACGGGGGCTACCCCCTTGCCGGTCGGTTCACGCACCGAGCCTCGGGCGGGGGTCCCTCAGTGCTCGGGCGGCGGCTCTCCGGTCAGCTTGGATCCGAGCTCGTCAATGAGGTCTGACAGGCGCTTCGGAACCCCATGGTCGCGCGCCTCGGAAAAATGGTCTGACAGCTCGGAGGCGGCGTCGGCCAGAATCTTCGAGAAGCTGTCGTCGGTCCGGATGTAGCCGAGCTCCTCATCGCTCGCCCGGGGGCGAGGTTCCGCCTGCGCCGCCGCTTCGCGAGCGTCTCGGCGTGCCTTCTCTCGCGCGGCCTGGGCGGCCCTGAGCTCTTCTTCCATGTCGGCCAGACGGGCGTCCAGGCCAGAGTCGGCGGCGTGGGGTGGGGGAGACTGCGCGCCTCGAGGGGCACTCGAGCCGCTCCCGGCGCTGGAGCCAGCCCTGGCGCGTTGCTCCCGGACCTGACCGTAGGCCGCCTGCACGGCCTCGAAGCGAAGCGCCGACTCATGGGAGCCGCCGTTGTGATCCGGGTGGTGGAGCTGCACCAACCTCCGGTACGCGGCTCGCAGTTCCGCGTCGGACGCGGCACGGCTGACGCCAAGGGTTGCGTACGGGTCGGGCGCGGTCATGGCCTGCGAATAGCGTAGTTGCCGTGGACTACGCGGACGGGACCTCGGGCTGCTCGCTGACCTTCAGCCCAAGACAACGGGTGAGGAACTCCGTCTGATCGGTGACCGCCTGCTGCCAGGCATCGCCGACGTAGATCTCGAAGTGTCCGACCGGGTACCGCTTGATCTCGCCCCGAGGCGCGGTGGCGGCGTACTTCAGGGTCGTCAGTGCCGGCGTCAGCGCGTCCTGGTCGCAGACGCAGAAGAGTGCCGGGTGGCTCAGCCGCGCGGCAGCCCGTCCCGGTCGGTACCGAATGATGTGGAGGAGGATGCGGGCCGCGACGCGGTTCTCCCACAGCGTCTCGGGCGGCGTGAGCGCAGCGAAGCCGGGCTCGGCATCCGGGGTGGTCATGATCGCCAACGAGCCGGGCGGACCCACGGCCGGGATGTAACGCGGCCCGCGTCCCAGGAGCGCTCCGGTCTGATCCCCGATGCTGGCGAGGGTGGCGCGGGTCAAGTTCTTGATTCCAAGCGTCCCGGCCGAGACGCGCCCGTCGGTGAACGGACACTGGGAGATACTGGCCGCGATCCGCGGGTCGGCGGCGGCGACCTCGATGACATGACCACCGGAGAACGACGAGCCGAACACCGCGATCCGGCCCGGATCGGCCCAGTCAACCGTACGGGCATACGCGATTGCCGCGTGATAATCCGCGAGCTGGCTGGGGATGTGCACCCGCTGTCTCGGTTCTCCGTCGCTGGCCCCGAAGTGGCGGTAGTCAAACACCAGGGCACCGATCCCGGCGACTCGGAACCGCTCGGCGTAGGCATCGAGCCGCTGCTCGCGCGTGGCGGAAAAGCCATGGGCCATCACCACGAGTGGGTGCGGTCCGTCTCCGTCCGGGCGGTACTGCCAGGCCGCGCACCGTGTCCCGCTGGAGGAGAAGGTCACGTCCTCGCGGTCCATGATCACATCATCGTCGATCGGACTAGATGACCGGACCTCCGCCACCGGAGCCGTTATCGCCCGGATCATCCGGTGCTCGAATCCATTCGACAATTCGCCCGCCGCGGATCAGGAAGTTCGTCCGCGCGGTGCCTCCGGTCCCCGAGCCACAGCTGCTCCCTCCCGGTCCGGGCCGACCGGTCAAGCGGAACAGCGCATTGACGTACAAGCCCCGCTCGTCGGCCGAGATGAACCGCGCTCCGCACGGGAGCGTCTCGTTGGCGGCCACGGCCTGGGCCAGCGTACGGATCCGGATCAGGCCCAGCGTGCCGCCTGGTCCGACGCCGTTGACCAGCTCGCTGGGAAGCTGGAAGTACCTCGCCGCGGCTTGGATATCACCACGCCGCAGATCGGTTGACCAGGCCTCGATCACTTTCACCGCATCGCCGTTGGCGGGGTTCCCCGTCGGACCCGGCGCCGGGACGCTGCTGCCCCCCAGGCCGGGGAACGCGGTACGTGCGGCGGCGCGAGTGGAGGAACGGGTGGATGAATGGGTGGATGAACCGCAGCCCGCCGGCACCAGCGCCAGGGCCGCCAGCAGCGGCGCCGCTTTCGTTGCTCGGCCCACTCAAGTGATGATTGCACTCGCGACACCTCGGCCTCTGGGGCGCGAGAATGCTTGGCCTATGCCGCCGCCTGAGCACATGAGTCCCGAGGAGATCACCGCCGAGGTCCTGGGGAGCTTTGAAGGGTGCTCTGACGAGCGCCTGCGCGAGCTGATGCGGGCCCTGGTTCGTCACGCACACGCGCTCGTGCGCGAAGTCGGTCTGACTCCCGCCGAATGGGAGCAGGCGATCGCCGTGCTCACACGGACCGGAGAGATCACGGACGAGCGCCGGCAGGAGTTCGTCCTCTGGTCGGATTCGCTCGGCGTATCGATGTTGGTGGACGCGGTCGAGCACACGCTCCCGGAGGGTGCCACCGAGTCGACCGTGCGCGGGCCGTTCTACGTTCCGGGCGCCCCGGAGCGCGAGTACGGGGCCAGCATCGCCGAGGAGGCGGCAGCCGGCGTGCCGGCGCTTGTGCATGGTCACGTGCTTGACGTGTCCGGTCATCCGCTCGCCGATGCCGAGCTCGACGTGTGGCAGAACGGCGATGACCGGCTCTACGCGGTACAGCGCCCCGAAGCCCCCGAGGATCATCTTCGCGGCCGCTTCCGTTCCCGCGCCGATGGGACGTACGCGTTCCTCGCGGTTCGCCCGGTGCCGTACCCGATTCCCTATGACGGGCCGGTGGGAGCGATGCTGTCGGCCACCGGACGGCATCCCTGGCGTCCGGCTCACATCCACATGATCGTTCGGGCACCGGGATTCCGCACCCTGACCACGCATGTGTTTGACGGTGCCAGTGAGTACCTTGACTCCGACGCCGTATTCGCGGTCAAGCCCTCGCTCATCCGCGAGTTTGTGATGCACGCCCCGGGCGACCCCGAGACGCCGGAGGGTGTCGCCACCGAGTGGGTGTCAGTCGAGAACGACCTCGTCCTGGCTCCCGAGTGACGCACGCGGGCTCGGGGGCAGCATGGCTCCTACGTTCACCTGCGCCGCTAATCACCGGCTTCCGCACTGGCGCGTTCGGCGGCAGCCTCGGCTCCGAACGGTGACTCGGTCAGCCATCTCGTGAGTTCAACCGGCGGATACGGACGGCTGAACAAGTAGCCCTGGGCACTGTCGCATTGACTCTCCACCAGGAGATCCAACGCCCCTTCGGTCTCAACCCCCTCAGCCACGACCGTCAGGCCGAGATTGTGAGCCAACTCGATCGTCGAGCGCACAATGACCGCGTCGCTGCCGTCGGCGGGCAGGCCCATAACGAATGACCGGTCGATCTTGACCTCGTCGATCGTGAGCTGCTGGAGATAGGCCAGCGAGGAATGGCCAGTGCCAAAGTCGTCGATCGACACGCGCTCGCCCATCTCATGCAACTGCTCGACGACACGCGTGACGTCCGCGTCGATGATCGCGTTCTCGACGAGCTCTAGGGTCAGCCGGCCGGGGTCAATTCCCCACGCCTCGGTGAGCCTCGCGACGAGGTCCGGAAGCTTGCTATGACGCGTGAGGCTCCGGGCCGAAATGTTCACCGCCATGGTCAGATCCAGGCCGGCGTCGCTCCACGCGCGTTGTTGTCGCAGGGCTTCGTTGAGCACCCAGGCCGTCAGTTGGTCGATGAGCTCGCTGCGCTCGGTCTCAGGCATGAACTGCGCCGGCATCAGCAGCCCCGCAGACGGGTGTTGCCAACGCACCAGTGCCTCTACCCCCGTTGTCCGCTTCCCCGCCGTGAGATCGATTTTGGGCTGGTAGTACAGAACCAGCTCGCCACGCGGGACACCGTCGCGAAGGTCATTGAGAAGCGTCAGCCGATGTGCGGTCCGATCCTCCTTGTCGGCCACGAAGATCCCCAGGCCATCACTCGACCCCTTGGCCTGATGCATCGCCACCTCGGCGCGGCGCAGCAGGCGGGCGGTCGAACGGCCATGTTCGGGACACAACGCAATCCCGATGCTCGCCCGCAGTGGCACCGGCTCGCCGGCGATCAGGAACGGCTGCTCGAACACCTCGCGGACCTTCCACGCCACCGCCGCCGCGGCCTCGACGTCGGCGTGGCCGGCCGGGAGGACACCAAACGAGTCGCCTCCGATGCGTGCCACCGTGTCTGAATCGCGCATCGCGCCGCGGAGCCGTTCCGCCACCGCTTGCAGGACAGCGTCACCCTTCTCCGGGCCGAGTGTTTCGTTGATCTCGCCGAACTTGTCCAGGTCGACGAATAGCACCGCGCGCGATTCATCGGCTCGATCCGCAAATGCGATCGCGCTGTCGAGGCGGTCAGCGAACAAGGCGCGGTTCGGCAGGGCGGTGAGCACGTCGTGCAGCGCCCGATGCTCCAGCGCTTCCAGGTACGCCTTGCGACCCGAGATGTCACGCAGGCAGACGATCGCGAACGTTCGCTCGCCGATCTGCATCTGGCTGACGTCCACCTCCATCGGAAAGCACGAGCCGTCCTTGCGGCATCCGACGGTCTCACCCGATTCGGCCGGAATGTCAGCCGCGTCCAGCAGGCCCCACCGCGCCCGCGCTGACTTAGAAAACTCATCGTGATGGCTGGGCGCGACGATCATCGCCAGTGGTTGGCCGATCGCCTCTTCCTCGGAGTAGCCGAACAGCTGGCTTGCGGCCCGATTGAATGACTCGATCAGTCCTGCTTCTCCCGCCGTCACGATGCCATCCGCCACGTTGTCCAGCACCGCCCGAGTCTGCACCTCGCTGGCACGCAACTCCGCGTTCAGATCGGTGATCGACTCGACAGAGCGCTGCAAGGCCACGGACTGCTCGAAGAGCTCTACGAACGCCGTGACCTTTGCTCGCAGCACTTCGGCCACGATCGGCATGAACAGGAAGTCGACCGCGCCGCTGGCGTAGGCGGTGATGGTCTCAGCCTGATCGCCCCCGAACGCCGTGATGAACATGATTGGCGTGAGCTCTGAGCCCGAGTTCTGGCGGATGAGCTTGGCGGTCTCGAATCCATCGAGGACCGGCATCCGCACGTCCATCAGGATCACGGCGAACGTTTCGTGCAGAACCGTCCGCAACGCCTCGCGCCCCGAGCCGACCTCAACGATGCCGCACCCCAGCGGAGCCAGCATCGCTCGGATCGCCAACCGCTTGGCACGATTGTCGTCCACCACAAGCACCGCCGAACCCGGCCGTGCTCCGGTCGGATCGTTATCCCCCGCCGCGCCGGCCGTCGCCTGTCCGTCCCTGGCTGCTGAGACCACCCGCAGCTGGTGACCGTCCGCGTCCGAGGATGGGCCGAATCCGCGTTCGCTGTCACGCACCGATTGCTCGCCGACGGTCAAGCGAATTCGCTCCCCGCGGCTGCCGCGGATGGCTGGCTCGTGATCATCATCGCCGCCACTCCCTTTGCTTTCGCTGAGCTTCGACGGGAGCGCCTGTCCAATCGGACGCGCGAGTGAACTCCGCTATGTAGATGGCCGAGTGTGCGTGCGTATCGGCAGCCGCCCGCCTCGACTTGAGCACTTATTTGGGGAACCGCGCCGCCCATTCCTCGGGCGCGAGCCGAAGGCCGTTGCAGAGGTAGCCGATGGTGTGGTACCAGCCCGCCGTCACGATCAGCTCGAGCACCTGTTGATGGTCGAAATGGCGCACCAGCTGAGCCCAGAGCTCGTCCGAGATCGCGCTCGTCGCATGAAGCTCGTCGGCCAGACGGAAGATCGCTGACTGCTCCGGGCCCCAGCAGGAATCCCCCGCGGACCCCTGCACGGTCGAGCCGAGCTGCTCGGCGGTGAGTCCGAGCGGCCGCCCGAATCCGATCACGTGAACGCCCCACTCGTACTCGGCGCCCGTCAGCGCACACGTGCGATGGATCATTACCTCGCGCAACGGCGCTGGAACCCGCGCCTTGGAGCCGAGGATCCCGGCCCCCAGCGGTCGCATCCGGCTGGCCAGCTCGTCATTGACCATCAGGGTGCGGAACAGAATCAGGGGTTCGAGTGGACTGCCCGGCGGCATCCACTTGCGCAGCGCGGCTTCGGTGTCCGGCGCGTAGGGCGGCTCGAGCGGGGCGATTCGCGGCGTCGAGGTGGTCAGTGCCGTGGTCGTCGTGGTGGTCAGTGCTGTGGTCGTCGCGGTGGTCATCGCGGTAGGCTCCCTTCCGTGTTGCTTCGATTTCAAGAGCAAGTGCGGTCGCCACCATATCGCTTCGAATTCCGAAGCGCAACCGTGCTGGAAGTCTCGTGACGCCGGTGCCCCAGCCCGGCACGCCCGCCCGCGGGTCCCACAGTGGCCGTCCGATCATGGCTCTGCTTGACCTGCTCGGCCGCCGGTGGGCGCTGCGGACGATCTGGGAGCTGCGCGACGGCCCCTGCCTGTTTCGTGAACTCCAGGAGCGCTGCGACGGAATGTCGTCGAGCGTCCTGAACCAGCGCCTGTCCGAGTTACGAGGCGCCGGCGCGGTCGATCTCGGCCCGCGGGGCTACGAGCTCACCGACGAAGGGCGGAGGCTGCTCGACGCCTACGCGCCGCTCAACGCCTGGGCCGAGCGTTGGGCCGCCCGCACGCCGCAGCCTGGACGTGCCGACCCTTGACGTATGGCTCGGAGATCGTCACCGTCCCCGCTGTGAGCGAGCCAATCGCCTATGACCGGGCCAACGGCTTTCAGAGATACCTCCGGCGCTTCGCCGCCAGCGGCCCGGGCTCCTGGATGTTTGCCCGCTCGGCGCACCACATCGATCGGCCCATCCACCGGCTCACCCGGGGGCGCCACACATTCTCCAGCTTGGTCGGAGGCCTTCCGGTCGTGATGCTGACCACCACCGGAGCCAAGAGCGGCCAGCTGCGCACGGTGCCGGTCCTGGGCATCCCGAGTCCGGATGGGCTGGCAATCATCGCCTCGAACTTCGGCCAGTTCCGCCATCCGGCCTGGTACCACAATCTCCGCGCCAGGCCCGAGGCCGAGGTCGTGGTCGATGGGGCCCACCGTCACGTGCGAGCGGTCGAGGCCACCGGTGACCGGCGGGCACGCATCTGGCAGGAGGGCCTGCGCATGTATCCCGGCTTTAACCAGTACGAGCGCCGTGCCTCGCACCGGGATATCTCGGTGTTCGTGCTCGAGCCGGTCTAGATCTCGAGCCAGAGCCCCCCGGATGTGAAAAACCGCGATCGCGGTCCGCGGCTTGTCACGAATCGGGGGCTATACCCCGCGTTTGCGACGAGCGATCCTCCGTCCACCCACTTTTGCACGGAGTGGGGGCTCGGGGGGCTGACACTCAGGAGCAATGCGCGGCCCGGCAGAGCGTGCAAACCGTCGGAAGCCGCTCACCTAGGCCGCCCGCCGGCTGACGCTCAAGCCAACGAGGATCTAGCTCCAGCCATCCTGCGACTCCCACAGCAAGATGCTGAGGAAGAGCAACCAACCAACCAACCCCACGTCGGCCCGCACGCCAGACACCGCCGGCTATCGCCGGCTCTCACTATCGACCTCGCTGCGCGAGGTCAGGAACACGCGACCACTTTCTAGACACCAGCCATCAACCCTTCTCGGTCCGTCGCGTGATCTTGACCGAGCGCGAGCGAGGTCCGAGGCGGAAGCCGGCCGCAGGCGGGCGGTCTCGCTCGCGCGGCTAGGTGCGGCGGATCGTGCTCTGGCCGCTGCTCCTCAGCGTCGTTGCTATGGGAAGCAGACATACGGCCAACCACCCCACCTCAGCGGTCGTTGAGGTCAAGCACCGTGATCGGCGGCTCGATCTCGCCGCGGGCGTCGGTGGGCACGATCGCCGTGCCGATGGCGAAGAACTCGATCACGTGGCTGCCCCAACCGTGACTCTTCTCCGACAGCGAGACACCGACGATGCCCTCGGCGCCCAACTCCTGCGCCTCGGTCTGCATCCGCTGCATGGCCAGCTCGCGCGCCTCGTAGATCGCCTGGGTGAAGTTCGGAAGCTCGACGTTGCGCCCCGTCTGGGCCACCGTCTTCAGCAGGCCTCGCCGGCCCACGTGATAGACGCAGCTGCCCATCACCATGCCCACGGGTCGGTGACCGGTTCGCAGCAGGGTCCAGAACTCCTGACCGGACAGGTCACTTTGAAACGGCCTCCCGTTTGGCGCGCGGTGAAGGACTCCATCTCGGTGCTTGACCGCGGTCCCGATCGCGATGAACTCGGCCATGTTCGGTCCCCACTCGTAGCGGCCGATCTCGAGACGAACGCCAACCACTCCGTCAGCGCCGAGCTGGTCGGCTTCCTCTTCCATTCGCGTCATGGCCAGGTGACGCGCGCTGTACATGGCCTGGGAGAGCACATCGAGTTCGCGGCTTGACGTCGGGCCGGCGACCTGAAAGCCGATGTGAAAGATCGAGCTGCCGACCACGAGGCCCACGGGATCAAAGCCGGCTTGGGTGACGAGCAGGAACTCGCTGACGCTCAGGTCCGAGGTGTAGAGGCCCTCCCGATTCTGCTCGAGACGCTCCCGGCCCGACTCGGGAATCCCTTCGAGTGACGTTGGGTCGTAGTCAGTCATCTGGTCGTCCCCATCCGGATCGCGGTCTTGACTGGATCTTCCTGCGTGCCATCTCGGCGACGGACGGCGGTGCCCGCCGCATGCATCGTGATCACCCAGCCGCGCCGTTCGACATCGCTCCGGCCGGACACGAAGTAGGGCAGCCCCAGCCGGCCCCGCTGCCAGCCCCGGTAGGTCATCAGCGATGACTCCAGCGCCAGCTTCTCGCGGTGAACCGAATGCGAGAACTCGACTCCGACGGCTCCTTCGCCGCGTGCGTCGGAGACCTGGCCGCTCAACCTCTCGCGGACAGTCTCGCGCGCGTCCCGGAACGCCTGGCTGATCTCGTCAAGCTCCTGGTTCTGGGCCTTCGTCCGCAGGCGGCGCATACGCGTGTCCCGCGGTGGCGAGGCGAACATGACTGCGGTGGCCGAGACGAAGCCCACCGGCTCAAGGCCCGCCCCGCGCAGCCGCCAGTAATCCTGAACGGACACGTCAGTGAGGGTCGGCCACGAGCTTCGGGCCGAGTCCGGGAGCCGGATCGCGGTTCCGCTCACCACGTACTCGATCGTTCCCTTGCCAAGGTCATGGTCGCCGTGGCGAAGGTGGACTCCGACGACCGCATCGGCGCCCACCTGCAAGGCCTCCTCGGCCAAGCGGTCGAGCGCTCGGCGGCGGGCCAGGTTCCACGCGTTGGCGAGGACGTCGAGCTCGCACACAACCGTCATGTGCCACTGGTAGTTGCGCACCTGGGCGGGTGAGGCCTCGGTGTATGGGTTTTGCAGCGCGTAGCCCGAATTCGTGCGGGCGTACCACGAGCCGTCGATCACGTTCACGCCGGGTGCAAGCGCGGGCAGGTACTGCCACCCGGTCCGGACCACGCTCGCGCCCATCACCTGAGCCAGTGGCCGCGGCCCCATCTGCTCCAGGAGGGCAAATTCATTCACAGACAGCCCGCTGGTGAAAAGCGCCCCATCTGTGGCCAGCACCTTCAGACGCGCCTCCGCGCCCGCCGGTATTCCGCCGGCCTCGATCCGCGCCTGCGCCTCCGCATGATCAGCGTCCTCGGCCGCATTGCGCCTGAAAAACGCCACTCGTCAGTCCCCAGAATGAGTCATGTCGATCTTCGTCAGGTTGATCTTCGCAGCCGCGTGGCCGCTGCGGTCTGCGCGCGAACACTCGTGCCCCGCCCGTGTCAGATGAGCGTCAAGCCTCTTAACACGGTGTTAATCGAATGAGACGATGGGCTAAGCGCGATGCGCCACGATGGGTTGATGGGTGGAGACCACCGGCCCGGCGCGGAGGCAGACCAGGCGCGCACGCGGTGGCGTCCCGGACGCCGCGCGCTAGTTACCGCGATCATCGGAATCGTTTCGGTTGGCCTGCTGCTGTGGGTGGCGCCGCCGAAGAGCGTGATCGATCAGATCGGTGACATGAGCCCAGCCTGGGTGCTGATCGCGGTCGGCCTGGAAATCGCCTCGTGCCTCAGCTACGTGGTCGTCTTTCGCCGGTTCTTCCCCGAGCCATCGCGTTCGCACAGTCGCCAGGTGGCCTGGATAGCCATGGGTGCGGGCGCAGTACTGCCCGGCGGCAACATCTCGTCTGCTGCCGCCACCGGTTTGTTGATGCGCCGACACGGCGTCGGCACACGAGCGCTGATCGAGCGCTGTGCCGCCCTCCTGTGCCTGCTCACCGCCTTCGGGTTCTTCGTCAACGGCGTGGCCGGCGTGCTTCTGCTCCTCGGGCTGCCCGGTGGACCGCATGACCTGAGCCATACCGGGATACCGATCCTGGTCTCCGTCGGCGTGCTGTCGCTCGCCGCGCTGGTCATGGTTGCGGGCCGTCACTGGGGGGAGCGCGCCCCGCGGGTCGTACGCGGGCTCGCGGCCGGGCTCGAGGGAGCCTGGAAGGCCGTGGGGACGCCGCACTGGCGGTTGCTCGGCGCGGTTGGGTTTCTCGGCCTCGACATGGCCGCGCTGTGGGCCGCCTGCGCCGCCACCGGGCACCCACTCGGCGCCCCCGCCGTCGTGATCGCGTACTGCATCGGGTACCTGGCCACGGCGATTCCGATGCCGGCCGGCCTCGGAGTCCTTGACTCAGGCCTGGCCGCCTCCTTGGTGCTCTATGGGATGTCGCCCTTGGCTTCGGTCAGCGCGGTGCTCGTCTATCACGCGATCGCGATCTGGGTCCCGGGGGTGGGTGGGCTGATCGCCTGGCTCCCGGCCCGACGCCAGCGTGGGCGGGAGCGCACGGCCGCGGGGCTCGCCGGACTGGCCGCGCTCCAGCTTGCTCCGGTCGCGGACCGAGACGTCTGAGGGCTCTGCGGGCTGGCCGTCTGCGATCTGCTTCCACGCTGATGGGGTCAGCGCGTAGGCGGAGACCGCTCCATCGGTGAACCGGCGCCATGCCCCGGGGTGAGCCATCGTGGCCAGTGCCGCCGCGAGCACCGGCACGGCGCCGACGGGATCACCTCGGACCGGGGTCAGCTCCTCGGCGCTACCGGCGTAGGGGCCGCGGTGGGCGAGCGCGTCCACCAGCTCGCGCGCGATCCCGCGACGGCGCCCGCTGTGCTGTGCCGCACCGAGCACGCCGAGTAGCAGCTGGTGGGTGCGCACGCCGCTCTGTCGCGGGCCCTGTACCGCCACGGGCTTGCCCAGCGAGACTGCGAGTAACGCGCTGACCAGGTCAACACCGGCCCGCCACGCATTGCCCGGCTCGACGAGCCGGGGATTCACGTCGATATACCGTGGACCCTCGGGCGTGAGAATCGCGTCAACTGACAGGGCGCCATGCCAGCCAAGAGCCCCGCCGAGGAGCTCGAGGTGCTCACGGACGGCCGGTGGCTCGACGCTGCGCTTGACGCTGGAGCCCCCGGACGTTCCTTCCCGTTCGCGCAGGTTGACATGCCACGCGCACAGGTGCCCTTCGTCGAACACGGCCTGGATCATCACCAGGGGCCCCGGCACCGGAGTCTGCACCACCACGCCGCCCGCGAGATCGAGCTCGGCCGCGGCATCGATCAACTCGTTGCGGTCCCTGACCAGCCGCACCCCGTTGCTCGCCGTCCCGATCGGAGCCTTGAGGAACGTCGGTGGCAACGCGTTCGCCAGGAGCCCAGCGCGGGAGTGTGCGATCCACCCCGGTGGGGAGGGCAATCCGAGCTCGTGCAGCGTCGTCGCCTGGGCAACCTTGTCCTGGACACGCAGGAGGCTGGCGAACGGAGGCACGGCCAGCGCGACTCCGAGCTCGTGGATGCGGGGAGCATCGCGGGCCAGCAATGTGACCTGTTCCTGGGTCGGCAGCAGCACATCGTGCCGCCCGGCCCGGAGGATTTCGACGGTCGCGTCGAGCCAGCCCATCGGGTCGATCCCGAAGGGCGGAACGCGATGGATCCGGCGTATATGGCGGGTGAATCCGGCCAGGCCCAGCCGGGTGGGCGCGAGCGCCTCGACAATGTGGCCTGCGGCGGCGGCCTGGGTCCCCACCTGGCGCGACGTCAGCCCCGAGCCGTCTGTGAGCAGGATCCGGAGACAGGGATTTTTATACACCGTAGATATACGGCGTACATTACCATCGCGTCGTGCCTCGTCAAGCCAGGATCTCGCGCGACGCAGTGCTCGATGCCACGCTTTCGCTTGCCGAAGAGAGCGGACTCGAGACGGTCAGCATGCGGGCGGTCGCGTCGCGGCTGGGCGTCACGCCGATGGCGCTCTACCACCACGTGCGCGACAAGGAGGACCTACTCGACGCTCTGATCGAGCGCCTGCTCGGTGAGTTGCCCCTTCCCGACCCGTCGCTGCCGTGGCAGGACAGGCTGCGCGCGCTGGCGGCCAGCCTGCGCGACACCGCCGCCCGTCACCCTGACGCATTCGGAATGTTGCTGCGCCGGCCGGCGACCACCCCGGCTGCCCTGCGTGCGCGTGAGGCGGTCTACGCGGCGCTCAGCGACGCGGGCGTCCCGGACACCCTCATCCCCAGGGTTGAGCGCCTGCTGAGCACCTTCATGCTCGGCTTCGCTGCGTCCGAGTCAGGGGGTCGCTTCGCGGCACACGAACGGGCGGTGCTCGACGGTGATCTGGAGTGGGCACAGTCCCTGATCGCAGCCGCACTCACGCCCGATTGAGCAGTTCCGGGGCGGGTATGAAGCTCGCACGGGCCGACAGGCCTCAGGTACGGTCCAACAAAGGCAAGGAGCTGACGGTGAACAAGATCTGGCTACTGGCAGGGGTGACGTTGGCTGTCGCACTGAGCGCGGCCGCGGCGGTGGCCAGTTCGACCCCGAGGCTGACTGGGCAATTCAGGGTCCGGGTGACGGTTACCGCGGCCAAGAACATCGGCCAGCACAAGGGCGACACCGGCGTCGTGAAGTGGTCTTTCAAACCCAAATGTGCTGCCGGTGCGTGCAACACAACGTTCAAACGGCGCACTCTGGGCAAGACGACTTCGACCGAGCTCCTAAAGCCTGCTGAAGGCAGCTACCGAGAGGCGCTGAGCACCGTCGTCGAATGCGTGCGCGGCAAGACGGTCTTGGCCAAGAAGGGCTATCACGCCAAGCTTGCGATCACCGTGAAGCCGACCACGCTCGCCAACGGAGTCGTGACCGCGTTTTCCGGGACGGGTGTCGTGTCAGACACCCCCACGGGCACCGCCAGAGCGAAGAACTGCCCGTCCGCCAGCGAGAGGTTCAAGTTCACGAGCCTATGAGCGTCTGCTCATAGAGGTTCGAGCTGGGGCTCATCGGGTAGGGCGCAGGAGTGAGGTTCGCCGCCCCCGCAATTGCCGCTGTGATTTGTGCCGCCACGGCTGCTGCCGCCGCGATTTCGGGCGGCATTGGCTGGATCGTCGTCGCCGTGATCGCGGGCCTGATCCTTGCCGTGGGCGTTCATGACCTCCTTCAGCGCCGCCACTCGATCCTCCGCAACTACCCGATCCTGGGGCACGCCCGATTTGCGCTCGAGTCGATACGGCCTGAGATTCAGCAGTACTTCATCGAGCGCAACACCGACGGCCGTCCCTTTGACCGCGATACGCGCACGTCCATCTACGAGCGCGCCAAGGGCGTCAAGGATGAGAAGGCATACGGGACGGAGCGCCTGGTCATGCAGCCCGGGTACGAGTGGTTGCTGCAGTCGATCGCCTCCTTCGACCCGCCCAAGGATCCGCCCAAGGTGAGGATCGGTGGCCCGGACTGCTCGAAGCCATACGAGATCGCGTTGCTCAACGTGTCGGCGATGTCCTTCGGAGCTCTGTCGGGGGAGGCGCTTACAGCGCTCAACCAGGGAGCGGCGCTGGGAGGGTTTGCGCATGACACGGGGGAGGGCGGCCTCAGCAAGTACCACCTCAAGGGCGGCGACATAGTCTGGGAGATCGGCACCGGCTACTTCGGAGCTCGGACTCACGACGGAGGATTCGACGCTGACCAGTTCCGTGACAAAGCGTCTCAGGAGGCGGTCAAGTGCGTCTCACTGAAGATCAGTCAGGGCGCCAAACCCGGGATCGGGGGCGTCCTCCCGGGCCCCAAGGTGACCCAGGAGATCGCCAATGCCCGCAGCGTGCCCAAAGGGGAGACGTGCGTCAGCCCGCCCGCCCACAAGGTGTTCTCAACGCCCCGGGAGCTGATCCAGTTCATCGCTCGCATGCGTGAGCTGGCCGGCGGCAAGCCCGCCGGTTTCAAGCTCTGCGTCGGCGCGCGCCACGAACTGGTCGCAATCTGCAAGGCGATGGTCGAGGAGGGCACAGCTCCTGACTTCATCATCGTGGATGGCTCCGAGGGCGGGACCGGTGCGGCTCCATCGGAGTACGAGGACCACGTGGGCACGCCGCTCACCGAGGGGCTGATGATGGTGCACAACGCCCTGGTCGGATGTGGCCTGCGTGACAAGATCAAGATCGGAGCCAGCGGCAAAGTGGCTACCGGCAGTGACATCGTGAAACGCCTCGCACAGGGTGCTGACTACACCAACTCAGCCCGGGCGATGATGATGGCAGTCGGGTGCATTCAGTCCCAGCGGTGCAACACCAACCAGTGTCCGGTCGGGGTGGCCACCCAGGATCCCAAGCGCTCGCGTGCGCTCGACATCCCGGACAAGACCGAGCGTGTCCGGCGCTATCAGCACGCCGCAGTGGCCGAGGCTCAGCGACTTATCGCGTCGATGGGGCTCTCGTCACCGGACCAGGTCGGCCCCCACCACCTCGTCCATCGCGTGGATGAGGTCACCTCCCGCAGCTATGCGGAGTTGTATGAGTGGCTCGCCCCCGGAGAGCTGCTGGAAGAGCCGCCGGAGTCCTGGCAGGCTGACTGGCAGCGCGCCGATCCGGACTCGTTCCGGCCGCGTGATCCCGTGCGGATTCACTGATGCCCACCGTCGCCGAGACAATCGTCGAGGCCCTCGCCGAGCTAGGAGTCGGATCAGTCTGGGGCGTGGTGGGGGACGCGCTGAACCCGATCACTGACGCGATCCGCAGCGAGGAGCGCCTCGAGTGGATAGGTGTGCGTCACGAAGAGGTGGGCGCGTTCGCGGCCGGGGCACAGGCTCAGCTCACCGGGACGCTCGGCGTGTGCATGGGCACGGTCGGACCTGGGTCTCTGCACCTCCTCAACGGTCTCTACGACGCCAAGAAGTCCCACGCTCCCGTGCTCGCGGTCTGCGGTCAGGTGCCGCTCGCCGAGCTGGGCAGTGACTTCTTCCAGGAGGTCGACAACGACGCCGTGTTTCGTGACGTATCCGTTTTCTGCCGGACAGTCACGAGCGCCGACCAGATGCCGGGGCTGCTCGAGCAGGCAGTCCAGCGCGCGATCGATGCGCCCGGCGTCGCGGTGCTGACGGTCCCCGGCGACGTCGCCGCGCTTGACGCTGACGGGCCACGCCCCCGATTCGCCGGCCCCCGCGCGCCCGTGGTCCCTGACGCGAAGGAGCTTGCGTCGGCGGCGGAGCTGATTAACGGCGCCGACGCGGTGACCCTGCTCGTCGGCCACGGCGCGCGCCATGCGCGCCACGAGGTCCTCGAGCTGGCTGAGCGGCTGTCCGCGCCGATGGTCCTCACGCTCAAGGCTAAGGAGGAGCTAGAGGCCGAGAACCCGTTCGCCGTCGGGCAGAGCGGCCTCATCGGCAATCCCGCCGCCCAGCATGCGTTCGAGCATTGCAGCCTGCTCCTCATGCTCGGGACGGACTTTCCGTACACGGACTGGTATCCCAAGGGCAAGCAGGTCATTCAGATCGATAATCGGCCGGGGCACATCGGCAGAAGGACCTCGGTCGACCAGGCGGTGGTCGGCGACACCCAGCTGGCGGCGCAAGCACTGTTGGACCGCGTGCACGCCAAGCCCGACCGGAGTCACCTGGATGCGGCGACCTCGCGCTACGCAAGCTGGGTCGAGCGACAGATGAAGCTGGCCGATCCCGAATACGACACCCGCGGGGTGATCGAGAAGGTCCGCAGCACGTTCGACAATCCGGATGACCGCATCCGACCCGAGGCCGTTGCGGTCGCCGTGGATCGCATTGCGGGCCCCGACGCGATCTTCACCAGTGACACCGGCATGGCCACCGTCTGGCTGTCGCGCTTCGTCTCGATGCGCGGGACGCGGCGGCTGATCGGCTCCTACAACCTCGGCTCGATGGCCAACGCCATGCCCCAGGCACTCGGCGCCCAGGCGCTCGATCGCTCGCGGGAGGTTGTCGCCTTTTGTGGAGACGGGGGCTTGACGATGTTGCTCGGGGACATCATCACCGCCGTCACCCACGAACTTCCCGTGCGTCTCATTGTGTTCAACAACGGCCGGCTCGGCATGGTCAAGCTCGAGCAGGAGCAGGCTGGGCTGCCGGAGTTCGGCACCAAGCTCTCGAACGTCGACATCGCGGCGATCGCGCGGGCAGCAGGCCTGCATGCCCTTCGCGTCGAGCAGAGCTCGGAGCTGGAGGAGGCGGTGCGCTCAGCCTTCGCCCATCACGGTCCGGTGCTGCTCGATGTCGTCACCAACCCGGACGAGGTTTCACTGCCTCCGAAGGTCAAGCCCGCCCAGGCCTGGGGGTTCGCGATCGCCAAGCTGACCGAAACTCTTGAGAGCCGGTCAGGCTGAGCCGGTCCCCGTCGAGCCGGCCAGGCTGGCCGGATGTCGGCGTCTTCTTTACCCCAAAACGAAACCAGGAGGCACACGTGCCCAAAGAACTGAATGAACGCGACACAACGCTCGTCCGCTGGCTTAACGAGGCGTATGCCAAGGAGGCGGAACTCGAGGCTGACCTCACCGCCCACATCACCCTGACCGCCAAGGCGGCCTACAAAAAGCGGCTCAAGGATCATCTCAAGGAGACACGCGAGCACAAGCGTGCCGTCGCCCGGCGGATCAAGGCGTTGGGTGGCACCGCTGTGGCCGGACCGGACATCCCGCTCGCGCCGGCGGCGGTGGGAGAGACGGCCGGCAAGGCGGTTGCCGCGGTCAAGGGACAGGTTGGCGTGGCCAGGGCGCTGGTGACCGGTCAGGCGGAGACTCATCTGCGCAATGCCCAGGAGGAGTTGCGCGAGGAGCACGTGGAGATCGCGATCTACTCACGCATCGGGACGTTCGCCAGCGAGGTCGGCGATGGCGAGACCTCGAAACTCGCCAAGCGAATCCAGCGCGAAGAGGAGCGCATGGCCAAGTACCTGACGGCCGAGCTCCCGCGGTTGGTGCGGGACGTGGTCCGGACGGAGGTTCCTCGGGATCAGCGAGCCAAGCCGGCCAGCCGTCGCCGCAGGACGGCGGGGAAGTCGAGCCAGCGCAAGCCCGCCGCCAAGAAGGCGGCGGCCCGCTCCTAAACCACCTCGAGCCGGGCGAGGGTCGAGAACGTGCACCAGTAGATGTCCCGGTTCCAGCCCGGAGCCGGAAACAGGACGGACTGGAACATGCTCGGCACGTGGGCACGGCCCCGCTCCTCGCCGGTCTCGAGGTCGAGCACGACCACGTCGTCACCCGCTTGCTTGGCGGCCGCACTTCGCAGCCGCGGCGAGCGGGCGGCCCCGCCGGCCCGCCGCCCGACCGCTCGGGCGACGCGGGTGCGTTGCCAGGCCGGACCATGCCAGTCCTGCACGACGAGCTCGCCCGTGTCGGGGTAGCGGATCATGTGGGCGGCGTGGGCCAGCGGACGCCGCCATAGCGGACGCAGCCGATCCTCGAACCGGAACGCGGCCAGGATGCCGTTGGCGGAGTCGTACGCGATCGCGATCCGGCGCTCGGGGTCATACACCGGGGGGTCGGTGACCGCCCCGCGAGCCGCACCGCAAACCTCCGCGATCTCGGGCTGGCTCGGACCCGAGAGCGGGACGCGAATCAGATGAACCGGGCCCGCCGCGACGCCGGCGCCCCGCATCGTGGTGACGTAGTCATGCGCGCCGTTGTCGAGGAACCAGAGCTGGCCGCCTTCGATCACTGGATCCCAGCCGTAGGACTGGCCCGGGCGCGAGAGGTACGGAACCTCGAGGTCGCACTCCAGCATCCGCCCATCCCAGCGGTAGCGGTACACGGTGCTCTGGCCGATCGCGTATAGGCTGTTGCCGTCGGCCGACAGCCGGGCGACCACCGGTTCGGGGAGCTCGACCTCAGCACACCGGGACTCGAGCGTCTCCGGATCGAGCAGGCTGACCCGTGCCGGGTGCCGCAGCGAACGGTCGATGTCCTTCATCGCCAGCGTGCCGTCAGCCAGCGTCACGAACGAGTTGTACGGGCGCGGCTGGGGCAGAACGCGCGAGGAAAGGAGCTCGAGTTCGGGTGAAAGGCGCTGGCACGAGCGCCCGTGGACCACGTACAGTGAGCCGTTGCCGTGAGCCGCCAGACCGCCCGGCCAGAACGGCCCCGGCGTCAGATCCACCGAGCGCACCAACGGCTCGAGCGTCAGCGGATCGATCCGCTCGACCCAGGCGGTCGACTCATCCTCCAGGGGCCGCCGGCCCATCGTATGGCGCAGGACGTACACCTGTCCCGGATCACGCAGGACCACCATCGTGGTTGCGAAGGCGTCCCGCACGGCGGCCGTGACGAGCCGCTCGCCGGGGCGGATGCCCAGTCCTACTGCGCCTGTCGGCGCCTGCGAGCGGCGCGGGCCACCGTCCTCGGCCGGCCACGGGCTCGGCCACAGACTCATCTTCGTGCTCGTGTCACTTCGCGGGATCGCCCAGCACACGTTCCATGTCGTCAGCGAGCTCAGGATGCCGGTAACGACCCGGGGCGCGCAGGGAGGCCATCACCTGCCGCTGGGTCACCGGGTCCTTGTCCTGGCTCAGCTTCAGCTTGCAGACGAACCGTGTGATCGGCAGTCGTATCCCCACCGTCCCTCGGGCCAGATCCGAGCTCCACTCCGGGTCCAGCAGCATCGGCTCCTCCACGTGACGCTCAAAATGCTCAACCAGTCGGCCCAGGACCAGCAGGTTCTCCTCCTGCTCCAGGAGTTGGGGTACCCCATAGCAGTGAGCCGCGCTGAAGTTCCACGTCGGCACGCGCGTCGCTCCCGGTGCATACCAGCTCGGAGATATGTAACCGTGACGACCCTGCACGATCAGCAAGATCTCGCGCTCACCGAAACCATGGACGCGCTCATCCGGGCGCCCGACGTGAGTCACAACCGTCAGCTGGGGGGCGTCCTCCTCCAACAAGACCGGATAGTGCGAGGCGACCAGCTCACCCTCATTACGGCTGACCAGGATGCACCAAGGGTTGTCTCGAATCAGCTGCCGGACCACCTGTTCATCGTCGCTCGCATGCTTCGGATTGGGTCTCATGGCGACGATTCTGTCAGGCCAATTCGCGGCCTATGACCCGAAGGTTGAAGCCGCCTGGCCGACGACGAGCACAAACACGAGGAGAACGTAAGCGAACACGGCCAGGAGGAGCAGGAGCCCTACTGCGACCCCCACCGTCTGGACGCCCGCGCCCAGGACATGCCGTCCGGTTCTCATTGCTGACCTCCTGGTAGGAGCCTCAGCCCGAGCAACGGCTCGGGCGCAGGCCAAATCGTCGGCTCAGGCAACTAGCGAGACGTCGGCTAGTCGGCAACCGTCTGCCGTCGACTCTACGCCGATTCCTGGGGCGTTGCAGATTTGGTCACGGTGGTCCTCACATCGGCTGCCTTCGGGAGCAGGCGGTAGCCGTCGACGACCGCGGTGGCGAGATCGATGAGCTTCCGGTTATCGATGCGGGAGCGCTCGCGCAGCATTTCGAACGCACTGTCTTCGTCGACCGAGTGGCGCTCCATCAGGATGCCCTTGGCGCGTTCGGTCACGGCGCGGCGTCCAAACGCGCCCTGGAGATCGTGATACTCGGCGAACCTGCGCAGCACGATGTCGATCGAGCTTTGCCAGTCCTCGACGTCCGTGTCAGAGATGTGCGCGAACACACCGCGCTTCGACGCCTCTTTGACGAACGCCGGGTCGGGGACATGCAACAGCGCAATCACGGGGCAGGCGGCTTCGCGGACGATCCGGTCGATCAGATCGAGCGCGTGCTCTGAGCTCTCGCCGAGCCCGACGAGCGCCACATCGGGGCGTTCGCGGGCTGTTACCGGGCCGACGTCTTCTATGTCGACCTCGCGAGCAATGACCTCATGACCCAGCGCGACCACGATCGGCGCCACGAGTTCCAGCCGGTCCTTGCGCTCATTGGCGATCAGGACGCGCAGGTGCTTGGTTGCGTCCACGAGCAAGCTCCCTCAGCCGACGCCGGGTGCCGTTTCGCTCACGGGCTCGAGCTCAGGGTGATCGCCGGTAGTTCCTGGACCTGCTGTTTTGTCAACCCAACCTGTATCGCGGCCTCTTCGTGCGACACCGTTCCGATCGGGACGGCAACCTGCTTGCGACCCCACACGTGGCCCTCCTGCAGCAGCACGTGGGTCACGTGGTTGGTCTCGGGATTGATCACCAATCCCTGAACCGAGCCGATCCAGCCGTCACTCGCGTGCACCTTGTCGCCGCGACGGACCTGAACCTCGCCCAGTGGCACCTGATCGGTCACGATCGGGGCGGGCGCATCGTGAAGGCCGATCACACCGCCGCCCATCCCTCCGACGCCGAGTCCGCCGCCCAGTCCGAGGCCGTAGTACGGCCACGAGAACGCCTGACCTGATCCGTAGCCCCACGTATTGGTCCCCGCCGGCAGGATGTGGATCTCCTCGGCCTCGTCCAGCTCATCGAACTCGGCTGTGGTGCAGCGGAGCCGGATCTGCTCGCCATCCGCCTCGGCGAGCGCGACCGGGACCAGCCGGCCCAGTGCTTGGTGGTGTTTGGGCGCGACGACGAGGTGGGCCAGAGCTTGAGCGACTGGGTCGATGATGACCCGAGTGAGCTCCCCGCACTTGCCATCGCTGGCCAGGACCTCGGCTCCGATCCTGAACTGCGCCGCCTCGGGCGGCTCGGATTGCATCTCAGACCTCCTTGAGCGCCTTCGGGTTCCCGCGTGGGCTCCCGAAAAACTCTCGTTGAGAAACGGCGGCCTTTGCCGCGATCCATCGTACTCGCTGGCCGACGCCCGACCGCCGGCGTCTCAGCCGTCTGCGGTCACGCCGGGTGACCCTCCAGATCAACGCCGTGGCCGTCGAGCGCGAACTCCTCTCCGTCGGCGAGTGGCTCGAGGATGAACACCTCGACCGCCAGGTCCGGTTCGATGTGATTGCCGCTTATGAACGCCACCACGCGTCGCCCGCAGAGCTCCTGCAGGGAAGCGATTGCGTCGTCCTGCATGAGCCGCTGAAACGCCCGGCGGCTCTCGAGAACGACCTCTTTGTCGCCTCCCTGTACGAGGCTTTGCTCGCCTTTGGTTAGCGTCGCTCCCAGCACGCACACGATGATGTTCTCGTCGATCGTGGTTCGCGCTCTGGTCGGTCCTCGACCCGTGTAGCGGTGCAGCAGGCTGACCATCGACGTCGAGATCGCTGCCGCCAGGGCACCGCGCCCGTCTACCTGTGGGTTCGTGCTGGACATCGCCAGCCCTCTCTGCCTTCTCTAAATCAGGGCGCCGCGCGCAAGGCAGAGTTGGCAGAGAACCCAACGGACGACAGCTCAGCCGAGCATAGCGCAGAACACCTCGAATTCCGAGTATTTCGGTCGGAAATATGGTAGGCTTACGGGTGCGCTCAGCGAGCCCCAGGTCCTTCTCGCTTTCCGGGCGAGGTCTTCGGTCAGAAGGGCAGAGAGGCGGTTCGGCTATGGCCACCGCAACAACGAAGTCCGGGTCTGGCGGGGCTGCCGGCGGCGCGGGTCTGCCATGAAGGGCGCGAGGGTCATCAGGCCGCTCGAGCAGCCCCCGGCGCGAACCGAGCCAGACGAGGGATCGAGCCACACCTGTCCGGAATGCGGGCAGGTCTTGAAGCAGGCTGGGCCCGCCCGTCACCGGATCTTTTTTACGGTCGGTGACCCGCAGCCGGATCAACCTGGGCCGAAGCGCGCCGGGGCGGCGTGCGGATACGGCCTACATGGCAAGAACTGGCGCTGATTTCCGGCGGGGAGTAGCCTCGCTTTACTCGATTGGGACCGCGGCGGTTGGAACAGCTGCCTGCGTGACTAGGAATGGGATCCGATGAAGAGCTGGGACGTCAACGCCCTCGCGACGGAGCCTCACAACCCTCGCATCGTCTCCTCAACACCGGCGGCACGCGTTGTCGTGCTTCAGCTTCCCGCCGGTGAGCGGCTGGGCGAGCACGAGGTGCATGAGCACGCGTGGCTGGTGGTACTCGCCGGCGAGGTCGAAGTTCGCGCCGGTGGTGAGGCGGGTGTCATGGGGGGTCCCGGGACGCTGTTCGAGTTCGAGGCTCACGAGCGCCGCGAAGTTCTCGCTCAGGCTGATGCCCGGCTCCTGCTTCTGTTGGCGCCGTGGCCTGGAGACGGTCATCCCGGCGCGCTCAGCCTGGCTCAGAAAGCCGATGCCCGCGCACATGCGGCCGAGCATGCCGGGCGGTCTGCGCCCGGGACGGGCTAACCATGATCGCGGGCGCATCCGAGCAGCTCGTGCCGCGCCTACGCGGCGTTTCCCACATTTTCGCGGCTGTGGTTGCGCTGGCGGCCGCGATCGTGATCGTCGAACTAGCACCGGCGGGGCAGCCGACCGCGGCGTTGGCGATTTACGGCGCAGGCCTCGTGGCCCTGTTCGCCGGCAGCGCGCTCTATCACCGCTGGCCCGGCGCCTCGCGCTTCAAGCCCCTGCTGCAGAAGATCGACCACAGCACGATCTACGTCTTCATCGCCGCTAGCTACACACCAATCGCGGTAGTGCTCTTACACGGCCCGCTCGTCTGGATCGTCCTGGCCGGCGCCTGGGGTGGAGCTGCCGCCGGCGTCGCTTTCGCGCTCGGATGGCTGCACGCCCCGCGAGCGGTTATCGCCGGCAGCTATCTCGCTCTTGGCTGGCTGGCAGTACTCGCGATTCCTCAGCTGCTCAAGGTGCTGTCGCCGGCGCCGCTCGTGCTCCTGGCTGGTGGTGGGCTGCTCTATTCGGTCGGGGCGGTCGTGTACGCGACCCAGCGTCCGGATCCGTGGCCCCGAACGTTCGGCTTCCATGAGGTATTCCACGGGCTCGTGATAGCAGCGGCGGCCGCCCAGTACATCGCGATCATCGGCTGGGTATTGCCGAGCTCGTGATCAGCCGTTCGCGTTTGACACTGACACCGGAATTGCAGTGACAGTGCACACCGCAGGCTCGATGGATCAGGGCGAAGACCGCAGCCACGCCGGGGGTCCGGCCGGGAATGCGCCCTCGATCTCATCCTCCACCTCAGCGAAGGGCAGCCCTTGATCGATCATCCACTCGACCTGCTGCGGGGCTCGGTCAAAAACCAACTGCTCGACGCCTGCTACCGCTTGCCCGAGGGACGCCGAAGAGGAGCTTGTCAACCTGAGGGTCACGCGGACCCCCTTTCCAGACGCGCCCAGTTCCGACCCCGGCGCTCCCATAGAGAGGCAACCACTCTCCTCTGATTGGCCCCAAAGTCAAGCCACGCTTGCCCCCCGGCTAACGTGCGATCCGACGGTTTGCTCGCCTTAGTCAGCAATGAGTAACGGCGAAGTGTTGGGACGCTTGACAGAGCGCTAGAGTCCCACGTGGCGGAAAGCTGGGGAACCCCACGGTGCTCCAGATTTGCGTTGTTGGGTTTGGGACGCTCTTGGCAGGCGTGAATGCGACTGTCATCTTCGCGGATTGGCCTTCCAGTAGTTGCGTTTAGCGGAAGGACGCGCGTGGAGATACACGTTGGACACGTTGACTAGTGAGGTAAACACGTTGACTGGTGAAGTCGAGACGCGCGTGCGGACGCGTTCGCGCTCCCTGCATTTAACTGTTCGCCTGGGCGCGGCTCGGACCGCAGCGTGCGTGAGGAGGACATGAAACAAGACCAGCTAGCGGACGTTCTGAGTGAGTTCGCTCAGACGATGGTGACGGACTTCCCGATCCAGGGAATTCTGGACCACCTGGTGAAGCGGATTGTTGACATCATGCCTATCACTGCGGCCGGGGTGACACTGATCTCACCCGTTCTCGACCCGCGCTACGTTGCCGCTTCGAATGGATCGGCCCTGCTGTTTGAGAAGCTGCAGACGGAGTTGGGTGAGGGCCCATGTCTGGAGGCTTACGAGACCGGTGAAGCCGTCCTCGTCCCTGACCTCAACAGCGAGCGGCGGTTCCCCCAGTTCTCGCCTCGTGCCTTGGATGCGGGGCTCACGGCGGTGTTCACCTTCCCCATGCGTCACGCCGACGTGTTGCTCGGGGCGCTTGACCTGTATCGCGAAACCCCCGGGGCGCTGACGCCCGGCTCGGTGAGAGCGGCACAGACGCTGGCCGACGTGGCGGCCGCATATCTGATCAATGCGCAGGCACGAGCCGACCTGCAGGACTCCTCTGATGAGTCCCGCGATGCCGCTCTGCACGACCCGCTGACCGGGCTGCCGAACCGGATTCTGCTCATGCAGCGCCTCGAGCATGCGTTTCTTCGGGCCCAGCGCTCGGGCAAGACGACGGCTGTGCTGTTCGTGGATCTGGACGAATTCAAAGCGGTAAATGACACATATGGACACGGGGTGGGGGATGAGCTGTTGGTGGCCGTGGGAGAGCGATTGGTCGGGGTGCTGAGACCGGGTGACAGCCTGGCGCGTCTATCTGGAGACGAGTTCGTGGTCATCTGCGAAGACCTCGACCACCCGGCGCAGGCTGACGCCATTGCGGCCCGGTTCGATGCCGCTCTGGGGCTGCCGTTCGCGCTGTCGCACGAAACGCTGCAGGTGCGGGCCAGCATCGGCATTGCGTTCACCGGAGTCGGGAGCGGCGCTCCGGAGGAGATCATCCAGGATGCGGATCATGCGATGTATCTTGCGAAACGCCACAAGGGAGGCCGCCACCAGATCAGTGACCTGCGCGAGTTGCACCTCGAGGAGCACCACGCGAGCCTGGCCCGGGGTCTACCCGGGGCAGCGGAGCGCGGCGAACTGGAGGTGGTCTACCAACCGATCGTCGATACCGCCGATGGCCGGATGACCGGTGTCGAGGCGCTCGCGCGCTGGACGCATCCGAGCCGAGGCTCGGTGTCACCGACGGTGTTCATCCCGCTCGCCGAGCACTCCGGCCAGATCATTGACCTTGGGCGGTGGGTGCTCGAGCAGGCGTGGCGGGACAGGCTGCACTGGCAACGCGACCGCAAGGAGGAGCTCGCGATGTCGGTCAACGTGTCCGCCCACCAGTTCATGGCTGTCGGCTTCGCCGGAACGGTGGCAGCGGTGCTGGACAGCTCCGGCACCGATCCGGGGCTTTTGACGCTGGAGGTGAACGAGAGCATCTTCATTCGCGACGTCGAGCGCGCCCTTGTGGTGCTGGAGGAGCTCAGAGGGATCGGGGTGAAGCTGGCCCTCGATGACTTCGGCACCGGCTACTCATCGCTCAGCTACCTCAGCACGCTTCCGATAGACACGATCAAGGTAGACCCGGTCTTCATCGCCAACCTTGACCGGAACCCGTCGGGGCATCCCATCCTCGCTGCGATCATCCAACTCGCCCACGGGCTCGGGATCACCGTGATCGCAGAAGGCGTCGAGACCCTCGAGCAACAAGAGCAGCTGATCAGCCTGGGCTCGGACCGTTCACAAGGCTTCTATTTCGCTCATCCGATGGCCGCCCTTACCCTGGACGCCCTCATCCAGTGCAGCCTGGATGGTCGAAGCCCGCTGCTGCCGATCTCGGCTCCGAGAGTAGGCAGACGCCGCAGCCCACTCCCGCCCGCACGCGCGAACACCAGGTAGCCAGGCAGTGGGCCAGCCGGCTCAGGCGGGGTCCTGCGAGCTGTACGGCTCATCCTCGCCGCGCACGTCCCGGTAACGGCGATCGAACAGCTCGAGTACGGCGGTTACGTCCCCCGGCCCGCGGATGGCGTGGCTGACTCCGTGGGAGTCGGGCGTTGCCTCGGCCGGCTCCGCGTCACCACGCTCGATCAGTTCGTCCCGCTCGGGACCCAGGAAGGGGAGTTCGGCCACGCCTTGGCGATAGAGGGTGCCGAGCTCGACATGCTGGTAACAGACGACGGTCACGTCGTCGGCACGGCGCTCGAGGTGAACGCCAGGCCAGCTCTCGAGCTCGTTGGCGACCTCATCGACGACAGCGTCCGCATCCGACACAGGCCGATCGTACCTGCCTGCGCCGGTCAGCTGTCAGCGAGCGCGGCCGAGCCTTTGCTCTCGGCGAGCAGCGCCGCTATTACCTGTGGGTCGAATTGGGTGCCGGCGCAGGACCGCAGCTCCTCGAGCGCACGATCGAGTGTCATTGCGGGGCGATAGGGACGGTCACTGGTCATCGCGTGCAGGGCATCGCAGGCCAGGGTGATGCGGCTGGCCAGGGGGATCTGTTCGGCGGCGAGGCCGTCCGGGTAGCCGGTCCCGTCCCAGCGTTCGTGCTCGGCGCGCATCGCGGGCGCGAGGTGCGAGAGACCGGGTGTCCCGGCGATGATGCGTTCTCCGACCACCGGGTGTTGGCGCATTAGCTGCCACTCCTGGTCGTCGAGGGGACCCTGTTTCTGCAGGATGGCGTCAGGTATGCCGACCTTGCCGATGTCGTGCAATAGCGCCACCTGTTCGACATCACGGATCGTGTCCTGATCGAGCCCTAGGTGGCGGGCAACGGCTGATGCCAGCGCGACCACCTTCTTGGAGTGCTCACCGGTGTAGAAGTCCCGGGCCTCGAGCGCCGCGAGCAGCGTGCGTACGCCGGCGACGCCCGCCTCGGCACGGCGGGCGGCGCGCTGCTCGCCCTCATCTTCGATCAGCTCGGCGGCGAGCTGGCTCAGAAACGTGAGCAGCTCGGTGTGGTGTTCGTTGAGATCAGGGTGCGGGCGGATGTCGACCGAGCACAGAGTCCCGTAGACCTCACCCGAGCGCAGAAGGACGGGAACCCCCGCGTACGCGCGCAGACCGAGGGCCTTGGTGATGATCAGATCTCGGGTCTCCTCGTCGGCGGCCAGGTCACCAACGGTGGCGGCGATGCGCCCGTCGAGCATCCGCTGGCAATGGGTGTCGGCCAACGGCATCGTGTCTCCCTCCGCGATTCCGAACCGCTGAGTGTCGCCGGCAAAGCGCTCGAATACGTAATCGTCGCCATCCAGGCGAGTGAGAAACGAGACCGGCATCCCGAGCTGGTGGCGCGCGAGCTCCAGCAGCCGCTCTATCCCGGCCGGAAGGTGATCCGTTGATCCGTCGGGCACAGCATCCGGACCATCGAGCTCGGTGCGTAGAGTCGTGACCAGGCTCTTGACGCTCTCGCCCTCAGAAGCGGTGGCCTGAGCAAACCGGACGCCGGGGTGTTCCACTAGTGCGTCGTGAGCTCGCTGCGCGATCGCCACCACGTCGTCGGTATCGATGCTTCGGAGTAGCACCGCGAGCTCACCCCGACCGAGGTAAGCAACGAGATCGGTGTCTCGGCTCGCGCGTTGCAGCGCTTCGCCCGCCGCGATGACGGCCGCGTCGCCCCCGGGCACCCGGACCAGCAGCGCACTGCATGGGCTTCCGCCCGCCGCGAGCACGCTCAGCTCCTCGCTCAGGGCGACCTCGAACACCCTCTGGTTGCTCAGTCCCGTGAGGGGGTCCTGCTCAGACAGCGCCTCGAGCTGCGCGGCATAGCGCCGCAGCTCGCCCTCGGATGTCTTGCGAGCGGTGATGTCTTCGATCTGGGCGACGAAATGTATCGGCGTCCCGTCGCCCCCGGGCACAATCGTCAAGGTCAGAAGCGCCCACATGAATCCGCCGTCCGGCAGCAGGTAGCGCTTCGCCTGCTGAAAGGTCTCGATCTTCCCCGCGAGCGCCTGCCGGAGCTCGTTGAGGCTCGCACCGAGATCATCCGGATGGGTCAGCTCTTGGAACGAGCTCGCCAGCAGCGTCTCCTCATCACGGTCCAGGAGCCGGCACAGGGCTGGATTGACCTCGAGGAAGCGACCGTCGAGCCCGGTCAGCGCCATGCCGATCGAGGCAGCCTGAAACGCGCCGGCAAAGCGCGAATTCGCCAGTGCCAGCCTGGCCACGGTTCGGTTGCGCTCGGTGACGTCCCGCGCGATCGCGGCCACCCCCGTGACCTTGTCATCCTTGAGAGAGACGGGAGACAACGTGACGGCGACATCCACCAAATCGCGGTCCTTGCGCCGCGCCGGCAACTCGAGCGACACCGGCTGTCCCGCGTTAAGCAACCGAAGCTCGGCACCCAGGCCCGCGAAGCTGTGGGCGGGAAGCAGGCGCTTGAACGACACGCCGATCATCTCTTCCGCCGTGTACCCAAACAGTCGCTCGGCGGCCGGGTTCCAGCTCTCGATGATCCCATCCAACGAGCCGGAGATGATCGCCTCACCCGACGATGCGAGGACCGCCTGTAGGCGCTTTTGCTGCGCCAGCGCCTCCGTGCGCTCGGAGACATCGCGCATGAACGCTGCCACCAATCGCCGGCCGCCAACATCCACGAGCGACAGCGCCAGGTCGAACGGCACCTCGGACCCGCTGCGATGCATCGCCCGCAGCTCGATCCGCGGGTGGCTGGCAGTACTGTCGCTCGCTGCCAGGCTATGTATGGCCTGGAGAAACTCGGTCCGACGAGCCGGCACGATCAGCAGCTCCGCAGCTTCGGCCCCTACAGCCTCCGCGCGAGCCCAACCGAACGTCGCCTCGGCAGCTCGATTCCATTCAACGATCAGCCCATCGGCATCGAGCAGAGTGAAGGCTCCGACCGCATCGTCAAGCAGGCTCCATAGACCGTCGCCAAGGCCGGCCCAACGCTGCGACGCTTCGATAACTCCCATCCCACAGTCATCGTCCTCCCACGCCAGCCCCTTTAGGGGCGGCGCTCAGCTCACACCGAACTCGCGCCGCTCCGCCGCGGTGAGCTGCCGGGTCACGCGGGACTTCCCCAGGGCGAGCAGCCCCCGGGGATTCTCACAATCGGTGCACGCGTCCCACATCCGAACGGTGTTGTCCGCGCCCCAGCTCAGAACATTCTGGCTGTCTGTGGTGAACGTCACCCCGGTTGCGGCGTCTGGCTGGGCAATGACGCGCAGCTGGGCCAGCGTGCGAGCGTCGAAGATCCGGACGGTGTGATCCAACCCCGCGCTGGCCAGGTAGCGACCGCTTGGGCTGTAGGCGACCATCGGCACGCCCTTGGTGTTCTCGGTCAGGGTCGTCACGCTCCCGGTCACCGGGACCGGGCTAACCCTTATCGTGCCATTCCACGACGCCGCCGCTATGTGCCGTCCGTCCGGGCTGAACGCGATCCAGGCCAGCTCGCCGCCGCTGAGGCCGAACGATGCTCCCACTCGCCGGCCGGTGGCCAGATTCCATACCGACACCTTGTCGCCGCAGAACGTACCAGCCGCCATCAGCGAGCTCGACCGATTGAAGGCAAACCCGCGCCAGCCCTCACTGCACGTTGAGTCGGTGGCCAGGACACGTTGGCGTCCCGTTCGCAGATCGAGCACCTCGGCCTGGTTCCCGGGCGAGGTGGGTGAGGCTCCCATCCCGCCTTGCACGTTCATCGCGATCTGTTGACCGTCTGGGCTGACCACCGGCTCGTTGCCGCTCGGCAGGGTCAGCGGCAGTGTTTGCACAACCCGACGCTCGACCACGTTCCACACGTGCAGAAGCCCGCTCGATGCGTTTGACCCGGCGGAGGTCACCACCACCGCCACCCGGCCGTTCGCTCCCAGGAATGACGCACCAACGTTCGGCGTGGCGGAGAGAACGAGTGGCCGGTCTGCGGGCTGACCGTCAGCGAGCCAGCGTTCCGCCACGACGCCCTGTCCGGCGCCTGTGCCGGGGTTGGCCATCGAGACGAAGCCGCCCGGATCCGGTTCGATGTCGCCGAGATAATTGCCGACGTGCACGCCGAGCAGCGCAAGGCCTCCGGTCCGCCACGCTCGGACCGTCCCGTCACCCGAACCGGTGGCCACGAGCCGTCCGTCCGGGGAGAAGCTCTCGTCCGTGATCACTGCGTTGTCACCCCTGTAGGTGAAGACTGTTTGGCCGGTCGTGGCGGACACCAGGCCGGCGGTCCCGTCAGCGAACCCGTAGGCAAGCTGACTCCCGTTAGGGCTAAACGCGACAGTGGTCGGCTCGACATCCGCATCCTGCACGGCGCGGAATCTGTGCTCCGCTGCCAGGCTTCGCGGGTTCAACATCACCACCGATCCGCCGGCGGGCAACAGCTCCCCCACTGCCAGCTCTCGGCCGTTCGGCGAGTACGCAACTGCCCCGGACGGAGTTGAGCTGGAGCCGACGATCCGGCGGCGCTGGAGGTCGTAGACGATCAGCCCAGGCCCACTGGTGCCAAGGGAGTTGAACCCGATCGCCACCTGCTGCCCGTTCGGGCTATAGGCGATCGAGCTGGCCTGGCCGTAGGCCTGCGCGTTCTTCGGCCGTACCACGGTGACCCGTCGCGTCACCATGTCCCAGAAGTCGAGCTGGCGATCACCCAGCGCGGCGACGACCGGCATTCGCGGATCGAGGCCGAAAATCGAGAGTCCGGGGACGATTGGGCTCCACGCGCGCAGGGCGCCCGTCATCGGGTCGAGCTCGATCATGCGCACTCCGTCGGTTGTCACGAGCCTCGCGCCGTCGGCGGAGTAGGCGAGCACCGTCGCCGGGTGGGTGCCGGGCTGCGCCTGGCGTTCGACTCGGCCCGTTGTGGCGCTGGCGATCACGATCTTGCCGTCACACAGGCCCTCAGCGAGGACGTCACTCCGCGGCGCCGGATCGTAGGCGACCGCTGGGGCACCACAGCCCTGAGTACCGGCCGCCGGCAGGCGGTAGCGGATCGTCGAGGTGTCAATCGCCGCCCGCAAGGCGAACATCGTCGTGCTCGATGTCTCCGTGCGCACGGCCGCCATCGCCAGCAGCACGGCGCGCTCGGGGTCGACTGTCTGCTGGGTGGCGCTGACTGCGGCCAGCGCCTGAGACTTGGCTGTGGTTTCCGCGCTAACCGCCTGCCCGCGGGAGATCAGGGCGAAGATCAGCAGCCCGATCGCCACCGCCGCTACCACCAGGCTCCCGCCCACCAGGGTGCGCTGGCGTCGGCTGGCGGCCTGCCGCGCCGCCAGCAGGTATTCCTGCTGCAGCGCGGTGGGTCGGGCGGGCACGGGTCGGTGTGCGCCGCCGGCCAGCCACTGCTCGCCCACCTGGAGATCGGCGCCGCGCAGGAGAAAGCTGCGGTCTCGACCGGCGGCGTCCCATTCGAGCGCCTTGAGGGTCAGGCGTGTGTGTTGCTGCTCCCACTCGAGGTCGGTTTCGATCGCGCCGATTACCCGGTCGGCCGCGGTGTCCTCTCCCACCGGGATCCAGTTGCGGAAGCGGATCTCCTCCGGGATCTCCGGATCCGGAACCGCACGCAGGGCGAGCGGGACGATGCGCTTGTTCAGCTCCGCCGCGTAGGTGACCTCCTGTTCGCAGTACTCGGATTTGACCGAGTCGGGGCTGATGATGAATAGGAACGCGTCGCTGCCCTCGATCGCCCGCCGCAGCGCGACCGGAAATACCTCGGCGTCGCGGATCCCACCGACGTCGACCCAGACCTCCTTGCCCCGGCTCGTGAGATCGTCCGTCAGACGCGTGACGAACTCCGCGTCGCGCCGGGAGTAGGACACGAATACGTCAGGCATCCGTCAGCGCGGCCCCATCACGCGCACTCGCTGCCCCAATGTTGCTCTGAACCGTCAACCCTCGATCGTCCAGGTCGGTTCCATCCCGGATCGCGTCACGGTCGAGGCGATCCGGCCGGTCGGCAGTCAGCCTATCCGGTGCAGGCAGCCGCTGCGCGTGGCGAGAGGCGGCCGAAGACTCCAGCCAGGACGGCTAGCTCGCCTGGTTGAAGCTGGTCGAAGAAGCGCTGCTGCACGGAGGCGAAATGGGTCGCCTGGGCTCGGCGCGCGAGGCTCAGTCCGTCTTCGGTGAGGTGCGCCTCGACGGCCCGTGCGTCTCCGGGGCACGGTTCACGCTGGACGAGCTGGCGCGCTTCGAGCAGATCGACGATCCGTGAGACACGGCTGAGGCTGAGGGAAGCCTCCTGTGCGAGCACCGACAGCCGAAGATGTTGACCCTCGGCGGCCGCCAGTCGTCCCAACAGCTCGAGACCGCTGAGACTCAGACCATGTTGAGCGTCGAGTTCCGCGTCAAGCGCTCGGGTCAGCTGTTTGTGGGTCTCGAGCAGTCCGATCCACGCCTCGGCATGGGTATCTGACCACGAGGCGAGGCCGTCGTCTCCGACTACGTAGGGACACGCCGTACCGGCTGTTGGCGGCTTGGACATTGCGCGTTCGAACAAGGCTATCGGTCAGGCCTCGGTGGGCGCTGAGGCCGGGCGCCATTGGCGGATGTCAGGCAGCGGGGTCAGGATCGGCTCCACCCGGCTGCGCATCGACTCGTAGTTGGGCGGCAGCGCGAGTGCCTCGCCCAGCGTCTCGGCCGGCTCGTCGACGGCAAAGCCGGCACCATCGTAGGTCGCGAGCTCGTAAAGGATTCCGTTCGGCTCGCGGAAGTAGACAGACTCGAAGTAGAAGCGGTCAATAACGCCGGTCGGATGGGCTCCGCCGGCGATGATCCGCTCGCGCCACGGCTCGAGCTCGTCTCGGTACGCGGACCAGGCGATGTGGTGCACCGTTCCGGCGCCCGGAATCCCCCTTTGGGGCGCGGGCTCGAACACGATTCGGCCACCGCGATGCTCGCCGCGCGCCTCCCACTCATGGTCGGAGAGCTCCGAGAAGCCGAGGACCTCGCGGAGGAGGCTCTCGCTGCGGGCCGGATCCGCCACCAGCGCGCGCACGCCCTCGAAGCCCTGCAATGCGAACTCTTCGGGCACCTCGCTGGAGCGGGCAATGAGCGGCTCGTCGGTGCGCTCGAACACGCCCAGTTCGTGGTTCATGCCCTCCGGGTCGGAGAACGAAAGCCGATCCCCTTCGCGCCGCGCTGCGATCCCCTCTGCGGTCAGACGTTCCTGCCAGAAGTGCAGCGCATCTTCGGAGCCGACGCGGTGGATGATCGTGGACACCATGCCGGCGCCGGCGCTTCCGGGTTGAGCGCCTGGGTACTCGAAGAATGTGATGTCGGCGCCCGGCGACCCGTGCTCATCGGCGTAGTACAGGTGGTAGACGCTCGGGTCGTCCTGGTTGACCGTCTTCTTCACCAGCCGGAGTCCCAGCACGCGCACGTAGAAGTCAACGTTGGCGCGCGCGTCTCCGGTGATCAGGGTGATGTGGTGGATCCCGTCGATTGCGCGCATGAGGTCAAGTCCTTGGATGTGGGGGAAGGTCGGGGGGAGGGGAGTCTGGGGAGTGGCTCCGCCGGCGGCCTGTGGGCGGCCGCCGGCTGATCCGGAATGGCTTACGCCTGCTTCACCGCCGAGATGTCGAGCGCGAGCTTGACCTTGTCGGAGACAAGCATGTTGCCGCTGCCCAAGGCCTGGTTGAACTTCATGTCGTAGTCACCGCGGGAGAGCTGTCCGGTGATCTCGAGCCCGACGCGCTCGTTGCCCCAAGGGTCGATGTCCGTGCCCTGGAGGGCAGCGTGAAGGACGACCTCGTTGGTGACGCCGTGCAGTGTCAGGTTGCCGGTGATCCGGAACTCCTCCTCGTCGAGTGCCTCGATGCGGGTTGACTCGAACCGCAGCTCGGGGTACTGCTCACCGTCGAAGAAGTCCGGCGAGCGCAGGTGCGCGTCACGCTGGGGCTCGCTCGTATCGATTGACGCCACCTTCACGGTGCCGTACGCCCGGGCCGTCGAGAGGTCCTCGCCGATCTCCAGCGTGCCCTCGAACTCCGTGAATTCGCCGCGCACGGTGGCGATGCCCATGTGCTTGACGGCAAATCCCACTTCAGAGTGGGCGGGGTCGACAGTCCAGGTACCGATCGGAAGCGACGTTTCGGTTTTGGTGGTGGTGCTCATTTGATGCTCCGTTCTCAGTTTCGAGGGCGCTGGTGGCCAGCTCATTTACTTGTTAGCGCAACTATATCACGTATTGCTTGCTAGCGCAAGTATCTATCCGACGGCAACGCCCGGAGGAAGGTCTTGGCGGCAGCCGGCGACCGGGTTTTCGGTGCGGCGTAGGATGCCCGTATGAGCTCCGATTGGCCGCGACTCAACTACGCGGACTGGAGCCCCACGTGTGACACGCTCCATGCGCACACTCAGGTCCTGGGCAAGCTGGCGGTGGCACTTGCACCGCCCGAACCGCAGCTCCAGCACGCTGCGCTCCGCCTCACCGCCCGCGGATGGGAGACGGCCCCGCTGCCCGCACCCGATGACTCGGGCGCCCTCGTTGTAGCTCTGGATCTGGGAACACATCGGGCGGTGGTCGAGCACAGTGACGGCCGGGCGGGTCACGTAGCGCTCGACACGGGCCTGTCGGTCGGCGAGGTCACGCGCGACGTGCTGCAGGTGATTCGCGAGTTCGTGGGCGACGTCGCGATCGACACGACGCCACAGGAGGTGACTTGGAGCGTGCGGCTCGACGAGGACGAGGAGCACCGGGACTATGACGCCGCCCAAGTCGCTGCGTACTTTGCCGCCGCGACCCGAGCCGCCCTCGTGCTCTCGGCCTTCCGCGCACCGTACCGGGGGCGCTCGACTCCGGTAAACGCGTGGTGGGGCTCATTTGATCTCGCCGTGAGCCTGTTCTCGGGCCGTCCGGCCGATCCGCCCTCGGATGACTTCATCATGCGCAACGCGATGGACGCCCAGGAGGTGGCCATCGGCTGGTGGCCCGGGGACGGGCGCTACGCCAAGGCTGCGTTCTATGCCTACGCCCATCCGGTACCCGACGGGTTGACGGATGCGACGCTCACGCCTGCAGCCGCACGCTGGGACCCCGCCCTGGGTGAATTCGTCCTCGACTGGGACGATGTCTGCCGCGCCGAGAATCCCCGCGCGGTCGCGCTTGAGTTTGCGCGCTCAGTGTTCCGTCACGCGTGCGTGGTCTGCGCCTGGGATCCCGCCCTCGCCGCCAGCGCCGAGGGGACACCGCCGCCGGTTATCTGAGTGCGGTCTGTCGCCTAGATTTAGCTGAGCGGGTTGCCGGCGATCCGGGCGTTCAGCGCCTCCAGCTGGGCGAGTATGGCCGCGATGTCCTGCTTGGTCGCGGTCTGCTCAGCAGGCTTGAGAGTGAGGATCAGCTGGCCGCTGGGCTCCAGCACCCCATGCTCGACTTCGCTCAGCGCGTCGCCATTCTGCATCCGAACGGAATGCTCGAGATCCTGCGGACGAAGCGCCAGCCGACGGACCGCTGGGTGAACCGGCTCTCCGTCCCGGATCACGGTTGTCGAAGCGCCCTCGAGGATCCTGGCCGCCCGCGGAGAGCGCGCAATGAGCCGGTTCACGGCGGCATTAACCGCCACGAGTGTCACCGCCCCGACGGCACCCCCGGAGAAGCTGGTGTCGGGGCCGATGATTGCGTTCTGTACGACATTGGACAGCAGAAAGATGACCACGAAGTCGAGCGTGTTGACGTTCGCCAACCCGCGTTTGCCGGTGAGGCGGAACAGCAGCAGAATCGTGGCGTAAACAAGAACCGTTCGGATGACCTTCTCCAGCACGGGCACCTGAAAGACGAAGATGTCATGCCACATAGTTCCCTCCGGCCGGTAGTAAGACGATTGCCTGAGGGTACGAACCTGAGGGCTCTGCGCGGCGGGGCCCCGATCGAGTACTGACAGCCGGTAAGCTTGTCAGCACCGGAGAGGACGTCGGCGCTTGACGGGCTTGGGCTGGGCCCGCAGCGCGAGATGACTTCTGAGGGTTGCCCTGAACTCCGAGGTCGAATTGTCCCCACGTACACGTGTACCGGCCGCTGAGTCCGTGGCCGGAAGGAAGCGGGTTTCGCCACCAAAGGCGCGCGCACCCCGCGCGGGAGGACCCCCCGTGATCGAGCGCGCCGAGGTGTCGTTGCACGGGCATCGCACGATGTTCATCATCGCGGGCCAAGGGCCAGCGGTGGTGCTAATCCACGGCGTCGCCGGGCGCTCGGCTCAGTGGACCGCGGTCATCGAGTCGCTGGCGCGTTCGCACACGGTGCTCGCGCCCGATCTCCTCGGCCACGGCGATTCGGCCAAGCCACGCGGCGACTATTCGCTGGGGGCACATGCCTCCGGGATCCGCGATCTGCTGGTCGGGCTGGACATCAAGCGCGCGAGCGTAGTGGGCCATTCGCTGGGCGGTGGGATTGCCATGCAGTTCGCCTACCAGTTCCCCGAGCGCTGCCAGCGACTGGTTCTGGTCTCGAGCGGGGGGCTGGGCGATGAGGTTCACGCGCTGCTGCGCGCCGCGACTCTCCCGGGATCAGAGTTTGTACTGCCTGTCCTTGCCCATCCCAAGATCCTGAGCACGGCGGCATCTCTCAGCCGGGCGTTGGGCCGATTCGGCCTGCGAGCCGGACCGGACCTGACCGAGATTTCCCGTGGCTATGAGTCCCTGAGCACGGCTGAGGCGCGCAGCGCGTTCATTCACACCGTTCGGGCAGTCATCGATCCGACCGGTCAGCGGATCAACGCGAGTGACCGCCTGTACCTCAGCTCCCAGATGCCCTCGATGATCATTTGGGGCCGTCATGATCGGATCATCCCGGTCAGTCATGGCGAGGCGGCGCATGAGGGCATGCCGGGCAGCCGCCTGGAGGTGCTCGAGCACGCCGGCCATTTCCCCCAGCTCGCCGACCCGCCGGGGTTCGCCCGGTTGCTGGAGGACTTTCTCAGCCGCACCGAGCCGGCGCACCTGACCGCTGACTCCATGCGAGAGCTGGTGCGCGACCGTGATCCGCAGTCAGCCGCGCTGATGCGCGGCCTCCAACAACGACACCCGATCGCCTAACGATGAGGCGGGGCCCCGCCGATCAGGTCGTCAGGAGGCCGCCGTCGACGGGGAGTAGGACGCCGGTGATGTACGACGAGGCATCGCTGGCCAGAAAAACGGCTGCCGCCACGAGCTCGTGTGCCTCGCCAGGCCGCCCGGCAGGGACGCGGAACATCATCTGTTCGAGGTATCCGTCCGGGTACTGCTCGGTCATCTCGGAGGCAAAGAAGCCTGGGGCAAGCGCGTTCACCCTGATGCCTTTTCGCCCTGTCCATTGTTGGGCGAGGTCCCGGGTCAGGCCGATGATCCCCGCCTTGGATGCCGCGTAGGCGGCCTGCGGCAGGCCGGCGGTGGTCGAGCCCAGAACGCTGCCGATGTTGACGATGCTGCCGCCGGTTTCCCGCATTGCACGGCCGCATGCCTGCGCCATGAAGTAGCTGCCGTTGAGATTGATATCGATCACTCGGCGGAAGTCCGCCGGGGCCTCCCGCGTGGCCGGGGTGGCCGTACCGACGCCGGCGTTGTTGATCAGGACGTCGACGCGCCCCAGTTCGGCCACGGCAGTGGCCACAAATTCATCGCACTGAACGGGATCCGAGACGTCGGCAGGCACTGCGATGCACCGTCGGCCCAGGCCCTCGACCGCCCGTCGCGTCTCCTCCAGCCTCTCGACGCGCCGCGCACAGATCGCCACGTCCGCACCGGCATCCGCCATACCCAACGCAAACGCCACACCGAGGCCGGACGAGGCGCCGGTGACGAGCGCGACCTTTCCATCGAGCCTGAACGAGTCCGCCAATGTGCTCACCGGCATCATCCTGACAGAACCCGCTCGCTCCGCCGGAGGTCCACCCTTTTCCGATGGAAGAACTGTGGCCGCAGAACCGTCTACACCAGGACGAGACCGGAGCAGCAACATGGGCACCTGGACAACTGAGACACATATGGCGGGGCGACCGGAAGAGGTGATGGTCCTTCTGACGCAGCCGGACACAATCGCGCGCTGGGCCCCCATCCCATTCGAGCTTGTGGACTTTCAGCGTCAACGGCTGCTGGCCGGTGACACCGCCCGCGTCCGCGGCGGGCTGGCCGGACGCAACGTTGAGTTCAGAGTTGAGATCGCCGAGGCGTCCGATGGCCGGCTCGCGCTGACTGCGAGCGGCCCGATCGACATTGACGTCGAGTACGTCGCGGAGGAAATCGCCGATGGCAGCAACGTCCGAGCGCGCATCAATGTCTCGGGCCGGGGATTCGTCGGCCGTCTCCTGGCCCAGGCCACTGACGGTCTGCTCGCGGCGGGAGCCCTGCGCTCCGCTGTGTCGCGGATCGCACGCGAGCTCGAGCCGGCTACGGTCTGAGCCGCAAGCCTCCGGTTATGCGTCGGCCGCCGGCGCGGCGGGCTTCGCGACGGGGGCTTCCGCCGCGGGCGCGGGCGCGTCGGAACCGACCGATGGATCGTGTGTGGCAGCGCTGCTCGGCTGCTTGAGCGCTTCGGCGGCGGCCTTCGCTTTCTCCTTCAGACTGCCCTGACCCTTCGCGGCGTCGGCTGCGCCCTGCAGATCCTGTTTCAACGCATCGATACCGCCGCGCTTATCGATCGCCTGCTTGGCCATCTTGGCCATTCGCTGATACTTCATACGGTGCTCCGTTCACGAGCGGTTGCCACGGCTTGGTGAAGGACTCTAGACCCATCCACATGCGGCCATCGAGAGCCCTCCTGAGAGATGCGGCCCGCCGTCAGGCGGCGAGGCGGGCTAGTGCCTGATCGGCGCTGCGGTCAGGCGGGAAGACGGGATATATGACGCTTTCGATCTCGCCGTCGCGCAGGAGCAAGGTGAGCCGCTTCAGCAGGGTCATGCCCTCGACCTCGAAGGTCGGGAGGGCGAGCGCGGTCGCGAGCTCGAGCCGCTCATCGGACAGCAACGGGTACGGCAGGTGGAGCCGCTCGGTGGCTTCCTGCTGGTACGCCGTGTCCTGTGTGGAGAGGCCGAACACCCGCGTGTGAGCCGCGGCGAATCGGCCGTACTCGTCGCGGAAAGAGCACGCCTGCGGGGTGCAGCCGCGCGCGCCCGGGATTGCGTCCCACTCCTCATCACCGCCGGGTGAGGGCTCGCCGGGGCGGCCCGTGCGCGGGTAGGCGAATACCACCGTGCGGCCGCCGAGCTCATCGAGACGCACACTGGTGCCGTCGGTGGCCGGGAGCGCGACCGGCGGGAGCGCCGCGCCGGCGAGGTGATCGGCGGCGCCGTCATCCTCAGGGACGGGCAGGTCATCAGGGAGCTGGAGCGGATCCTTGACCATCATCAGCAGCTTACGCAGCGCACCGCTCCGGACGTGGACCACACCGGGGAGGCGTCTGCTGTCGTGCAGAAGGCGAGCGCTCTGTTCACGAGACTGCGCAGGCGAGGTATGTTGAGGGCGATTTCGTAAAACCGGCGAGTGAGGTTCTGAATGAGCGATTACGCGGTAGTCAACCCCGCCACGGGGGAGACGGTCAAGACATACCCGACGATCAGCGATCAGGATTTGGAGGGCGCGATCACTCGGGCGGACAAGGCTCATCGTGAGTGGACCAGTTCGACCACGGTCAAGGAGCGAGCCGCTCTGCTGCGCCGAGTCGGCGAACTGCACGGCGAACAACGCCAGCGGCTTGGCGAGATCATCGTGCGCGAGATGGGCAAGCCGATCGAGCAGGCCGTCGGCGAGGTGGACTTCTGCGTCGCCATCTACGACTACTACGCTGACAACGTCGAGAAGCTGTTGGCCGACGAGCCGATCGAACTGCTCGAGGGTGACGGCTCAGCGTTCGTCCGTCGAAGCTCGTTCGGGGTCCTGCTCGGGATCATGCCGTGGAACTATCCGTACTACCAGGTGGCGCGCTTCGCCGGTCCCAACCTCGCGATCGGCAACACGATTCTGCTCAAGCACGCGCCGCAGTGCCCCGAGTCGGCCGAGGCGATCGAGCAGATTTTCCACGAGGCGGGCTTCCCACAGGACGCCTACATCAACATTTACGCAACCAATGAGCAGATCGAGAGCGTGATCGCGGATCCGCGGGTCCGGGGCGTCTCACTGACTGGCTCGGAGCGCGCCGGCGCGGCCGTCGCGGAGATAGCGGGCCGCAATTTGAAGAAGGTCGTACTCGAGCTCGGCGGCTCTGACCCCTTCATCCTCCTGAGCACTGATGACCTCGACTCGGCGGTCGAGTCCGCGGTGGGAGCGCGCCTGGAGAACACTGGTCAGGCCTGCAACGCTGCCAAGCGCTTCATCGTCGTCGACGAGCTCTACCAGCCGTTCCTGGAGAAGTTCACCGCTGCCCTGACCGCCGTCAAGCCTGGTGACCCGAGCTCGTCCGATACCACCATCGGACCGCTCTCGTCCTCCACGGCGACAGACCGTCTGGCTGACCAGGTCAAGCGCGCGGTCGACCAGGGCGCGACCCTCGTCGCCGGCGGCGATCACGATGGCAACTTCTTCTCGACCACGGTGCTGACCGATATCAAGCCCGACAATGACGCCTACCACGAGGAGTTCTTCGGGCCTGTCGCCGCTGTCTACCGCGTGGCGTCGGAAGACGACGCCGTCGCTCTGGCCAACGACACCCCGTTCGGCCTCGGCTCGTACGTGATGACCAACGATCCGGAGCAGGCACTCCGTGTCGCTGACAAGATCGACGCCGGAATGGTGTTCGTCAACGCCGTCGGCCTCGAGGGCGCCGAGCTGCCGTTCGGGGGTGTCAAACGTTCCGGCTTCGGTCGCGAGCTCGGGCGATTCGGGACTGACGAGTTCGTCAACAAGAAGATGGTGCGCGTGGGTGGCTAACCCGCGCCTACGGACAGCGTCAACCGCGCGGACAACGTGGCGGTTTCGCCGTTGAGCTCAGACGCTCAGACAGATGTCCAGGCGGCGATCGACGAGCTCGTCGCCTCGGGCGCCGAGATCGGGCTTCAGGTCGCGGTCCTGCACGAGGGCCGACTGGTCGTCGACGCGTTCGCCGGCGTCGCCGATCAGCGCACGGGGGAGCCGGTGACGTCCGGGACGCGGTTCTTCGCGACGTCAACGGGCAAGGGGGTCGCGTCGTCGGTCGCCCACGTGCTTGTCGAACGTGGTGAGCTTGAATACGACCAGCGTGTGGCGCAGGTTTGGCCGGAGTTCGTCGCGCACGGCAAGGACGCCGTAACGCTAGCCGATGTCCTGGTGGACTCCGCCGGCGTGCCGGACCTCTGGCCCCAGATCACACCTGAAGAGCTATGCGACTCCGCGCGCGTCTGCTCGTTCATCGCCGATCAGCCACCAAGGTGGCCGCCCGGCACGATGACCGGCTACCACGCGCTGACGTTTGGGTTCCTACTCGGCGAGTTCGTGCGCCGTGCGACGGGACGCACGCTCGCGTCCGTGCTGCAGGAGGAAATCGGGGCTCCGCTCGGCGTCGCCGACGAGCTTCACTTCGGCGTACCTCGCGACCTCCTGCCACGAGTTGCCCGTGCCGGCCCGGAGGGCGCTGAACCACCCCGGCCTGAGCCCGGTTCGCCCCCTGACCGCGCCATCCCGCCCGGCGTGCAACCGACTGCCGCCTTCGCCAACCGCCAAGACATCCTCGCCGCGGAGAAGGTGTTGACGGCGGGCCACAAGGCCCAGGTGACCTTCCTGCACAGCTTCAGCTGAGGACTCCCGATGGGCACGGCTGGGCTCAGTCGCTGTCTCCTTGGCGGCCCGCGAGCTCCCCCTTTCTGCCGTCACGTCGCGCACCCCGGTCGGGCGCGGAGGCCGGCTCTCGTAGCAGGAGTCCGATGATCCGTTTGGCCGTGGCGGGATCTGGGCTCATCGCCTGCTCGCCCGAGTGGTAGAGGAAACGCTCGCCGATCGAGACGACCCCTTCGGCGAGGATCCGCGAGTCGTCCGGCGGTCTGTAGTGGCCGGCGTCGACCTCGCGCTGAATGAGTTCGATGACCGCGGTGATGATCCGTTCGCGAAGGTGCCCGGTGGGGTTTGTAAACAGGCGCACGCCGGCGGGCCCCTCGAGGGCCAAGAACGCGTTGAGGCTGCTGTTGCTGGCCATGGCGTCGAGGAATACCCCGGCCATCCGCTCGAGCCGCTCGACGCCCGCGCCCGGAGTGTTGTCATCGATGTGACGGAAGAGGCCCCGCATCTCCGTCCACGCGATGTCGCCGAGCAGCCGGTTGCGATCGCCGGTCCAGCGGTACAGCGTCGCCCTGGCGACCCCGAGTTCGGCGGCGAGCTGCCCCATGTCGAGCCTCTCGCCGCTGCGGAACATCTCTCGTGCACGACCGAATGCGGCCGCCGGCGTAGCCCGCTGCGCGATCGTCGCGGCGCCGGCCATCGCCTCCTCGAAGGCCCTGGTCTCCTCGTCGTCGAGATCGTCGCGAACCATCGTGCAACAGTACCGCAGATTGCAACGCATAAGACATTGACATCAAATGTCTCACACAGTACATTGCACCAGCATGTTACATCGAGGGCAATCACTTGGGGCGCTGGTGGGCGCGGCCGTCGCCGCAGCGATGGCGCTGACCTCGCCTGCGGTGTCCGCCGCGGCGGTCGCCGCCGGATCGGCCGCGCAGCGTTCCAACGTGCCCGGGCTGACCAGCGCCCAATTCGTGAACGCGTTCGTCAGGCGTCGGGGCGCGCGCCTGTATGTCGCCGGGCGACCGTTCCGCTTCGCCGGCGCCAACGCGGAGTCGCTCGGCTTGCGCAACTACGGCCCGATCCTGTCCGTCGGCCAGAAGCTCGGCTCCGAGCGATACGCGACGAAGTACGAGGTCGATGACGTGCTCGAGACGCTCCACGAGATGGGGGCGACAGTGGTCCGCGCGCAGACGATCGGAGACACCATCGGATGTGCGCTCTGCCTGGAGCCGTCGCTTGGGCATTTCAACGCGCGCGCCTTTCGCGAGCTCGACATGGTCGTCGCGCAGGCGCGGCTGCACGGGATCAAGCTGATCGGCGAGTTCGCCGGCGACGCGAACAGCACCGAGCCGTGGGGGGAGCGGCCAGGCGGGTTGACGCAGAGCACCGACTGGTACTGCGTTTGGAACCACGTCAGCCAGGCCGCCTGTCCGGTCGCGACGTTCGAGGATCCGCGCATCCTGCGCGACGACAAGCGCCAGATGCGCACGATCCTGGACCACGTCAATCCCTACACGCACCTCACCTACAAGAACGACCCCACATTCTTGGGTTGGGTCGACGGCAACAACCTCGGGCTCGCGAACGCGACCCCGGTCGCGCGTGTCGACAACTGGCTGCGCAGCGTCTCGAAGTACTTCAAGTCGATCGACCATCGGCAGCTGTTCATCGACATCTCGGCGTCCGGCGGCGACTACCTACCGCCCGCCGACAACCTCGGGCTGGGGCCGAACTTTGGGAGCACGCCGTCCAAGGCGACACTCGCGATCCCTGGCGTCGACATCTACGGTCAGGAGTGGTACCCGAAGGACTTCGCCGCGCTGCGCCCCTCGAGTCCAGCCGCCACTCAGCTTCATGTCGACGCGCGTGCGATCGCAGCAGCGCACAAGGTGTTCGCGACGATCGAGTTCGGCTGGGATCGCGGCAACATGACTACTCGCTCGGTGCTCCAGCGGTTCCTCGCGGGCCTGGCCACGGATCGCAACGTCTCCGGGGACCTGTTCTGGGAGCTCGTCAGCCATTCCAGCGGCCACGGCTGGGAAGCGATCCCGGCCGACGAGGATTGCACTCCCACATGTCGCGGCTTCGTGGAGGACGGCAACTGGTGGGCGCTGTACTACACCGGGCGAAGCACGGCCTGGAACACGTCCGCTGACATGGCCGCCCGGGCGCAGATCATCCGGACGCATGCGTACAGAATGGATGGCTTCAAGCGCACGCCCGCGCACGAGCGCGCCCCAGCGCCGGTAATCACATCCACCCGAGCCGGTCATGTCCTGTTCGAGGGCAGCGCGGGGGCCGCCGACTACTCGATCGCGAAGCTCGCCAAAGGCCAGTGGCGCACGCTCTGCGGGCGCTGCACAGGCGACGACGATGGCGGCTGGCAGGACCCAACTCACGGCGCCGGCTGCTATCGGGCCATCGCCTACAACCTCTCAGGGGTCGCGAGCGCTGCATCGGCGCCGACAGGCGGGGGATGCGCCGGCACCCGGCATGGCCACCGGGTGCGGAGGACAACGGCCCGTCCGCATTTGGTCGGCGCGTGGACGGCCTCGGCGGCCGACCCGGGGCCACTTGCCGGAGGAATCCCGCTCTACGCGAGCACGGGCGGGCGAACTGTCCGCGACATCGTCCACCTGACGCTCGGCGGCAGTCGGCTGCGGATCCACCTGAGCAACCTGCTGGGCGCCTCGGCGGTCCGTTTCGATGATGTCCGTGTCGCCGTGAGCACCGGCGGAGCCACGATCAACGCCGCGTCGAGCCGCCGCGTCCGCTTCGCTCGGCAAAGCGGCGCCAGCCTCGGCCCGGGCCGCCAGGCCACGAGCGACCCGGTCAACCTTTCCGTTCGCGCCGGCGAGAACCTTGCGGTCAGCCTCTATAGCTCAGGCTCAACCGGAGACCCGACGACCAGCGGCAGCCTGTTCCACACCAACTACGTGTCGGGGCCAGGAGACGCGACCGGTAGGGCGACCGCCGGCGCCTTTCCGGCCACGACGAACTCATGGTTTTGGTTGTCCGGCATCGACGTGCTGCCGTCCAGCCCGAATGCTGGAGCCATCGTCGCGCTGGGTGACTCGATCACGGCCGGATACGCATCCACCCGGGACGCGCACCTTGACTGGGTCGACCTGCTGGCAGACCGGCTCCGGCGCGCGCGCTCACGCCCGGAACTATCGGTGCTGAACGCCGGCATCGCCGGCAACAACCTGCACGAGAGCAGCTCGTGCTACGGCGAGAGCGCGCTCGCCCGGCTCGACCGCGACGCCCTCGACCAAGGCGGAGTGCGGGACGTGATCCTCGATGAAGGCGTCAATGACATCACCCACCCCACCGAGCCTCGGACCGCGCCGCTGTACGAGTGCCTCACCCACCGCAAGATCTCTGCCGCCGGGATGATCGCGCTGTTCAAGCTGGCGATCGGGCGCATCCACGCCCGCCACCTCAAGGTCATCGGCGTCACGCTGTCCCCGTTCGGCCGCTACGCCTACTGGACGCCCGCGATCGAGGCCGAGCGACAGAGGATCAACCACTGGATCAGGACCAGCCACGCGTACGACGGGATCCTCGATTTCGACCGCGTGCTCAGAGATCGGGCCCACCCCGCGTGGCTGAACCCGCGCTACGACAGCGGCGATGGCCTGCACCCGAACAACGCCGGCCACGCTGCCATGGCTCGCTCGATCAACCTCTCGCTGTTCGCAGCTCACGCCTGAGCGACGACGGCGTCCCCTGTTGCCAAGGCCGTTCCATGGGCACGGCTGGGCTCGAACCAGCGACCTCTCGCGTGTGAAGCGGTGGCGCTGATCAGCCGGATCGCCCGGAAACACAGGCTTCGCGGGCGATCGGATGCGATGGGCGCATCATCGCATGTACGCGGATGGGCGTGGATGTCTTCGGATAGCGGCACAAGAATCGGAGTTGTGCCACTTCCGACCGCTGGCTTTAGGACGCTCGACTGTCTCACCTTCGGCGCAAACAAGGAGAGTTGCTCCGGCAACGTGAACGGCCCCGGCGGGGTCGAGTGCGGGTCTTCGCAGACGCTGGCCGCCGCGTCGGTGGCGCCGGACGGAGGGCGAGTCGATGGCGATCTCGCCGGCCCGGGGGCGATGAGTTCTCGTCGGCGGGACAGTCTGGGAATTCGAACGCAGAACCAGTGTGACTAACCACCACTCCGAAAAGGAGCCTCAGATGGATTGGACCCTCGAAGTCGTTGTGCTGCCGGTGAGCGATATCAATCGCTCGATTGAGTTCTATCGCGACCAGGTCGGCTTCAACCTCGACCACCACACACGTAACGAGCACATGGACGTCGCGCAACTAACTCCGCCCGGTTCAGGCTGCTCAATCGTGTTCGGGACTCTGCCGGCGCAGAACCAAATGCCGCCTGGCTCGATGAAGGCGCTTCAGCTCGTCATTTCCGATGCGACAGCAGCACGACAGGAGCTGCTCGACCGCGGCGTTGAGGTGAGCGAGCTCAGCGTTATCACCGAGGCCGACGGAGGCACGTTCTTTGGCTTTCGCGACCCGGACGGGAACTCATGGGCAGTGCAGGAGATCAGGGCTCGAGCCCGGAAGCCCCTGATTCCCAAAGATCACGTCGGCCTCAGCGAGTGGGCAGGCCGTGCAGGTTGAGGAGTTCGGTGCGCTGTTTGAGCGCTTCGAGCGCTCGGCGTTTCGCATCGAAGCCCGCGATCGCTATGACGTCGAGAACGAACGTGACCAGTTCGCGGCGTTCCTCGAGGGGAAGCCTCTGCCGCCTAGATCTGCTGAGAACGATCCGTGGCTGTCGCTCGTAGCGGCCCATACGGCCGCGGGGCGCCTGATCGAACGGGTGCGGATCGTGAGCCAACCCCTCACCGATTACACCCGGTACGAGTTCGCCGCGTACCGCGACAACATCGCTGCCGGTGAGAAGGTTCGAGTAGTGCCGCGGTCCGCCCTCGCCGCTGACGATCAGCGCTGGGCGAGCGAGGACTTCTGGAGCTTCGACGACGAGCTGGTCGCGCTCCTCTCCTATGACGAGGAGGGCCGCTTCCTCGGAGCGCAGCAAGCTGAGGACACGACGCCATACCTTGAGGCCAAGCAGCGAGCGCTGAGCATCGCCATCGACTTCGAGGGCTTCGTCACGGACCTCGAACCTTGAAGACCGCCCGCCTCGCTGCCACCCCCTCGACACGCTGATGGAGCGTGTCGCTAGCGGCGACGTAGGGCTTGACCCGGACCGCCGAGGAGACCGAGTCGCCATTTTGCCGCCGGGTCGGCCGTCAGCTGTCGGCGTCTCACTTTGGCAGTCGGGCAACTGGACGTGCAGAGGCGGTGTCTAGCTGGTCTCGGGCGTCGATGGTTGGCTACGGTTTCGCGCGTGAAGCTGCAGCAGCGAATCGCCGATCGGATGGGTGAGTTTTTGATTTTCGCGGTGACTCCGCCACGGCTGAGTACCGGACCGGAGCAGACTAGGCAGATCGCTGAGGTGACGCTTGAGCGACTCCGGTCGGTGGGGATCGATGGCCTTGTTCTTTACGACATCGATGACGAGAGCGACCGTAATCCCAACGAGCGCCCGTTCCCGTTCCTGCCGACGATGGATCCGGCCGATTACCTCGCTCGTGATCTCGTGGGCTTAGACGTGCCGGCCATCGTTTATCGCGCGGTCAGCAAGCACGCCGAGGATGGCCTGCGTCGATGGCTGCTTGACCAGGATCTGGCTCGAGCGCTGTCGGTCTTCGTCGGGGCCTCATCCCGCGAGAAGGCGGTCGCAACTTCTCTCTCGCGGGCCTACGAGCTCAGGACCGAGGTCCGGCCGGATCTGCCGCTCGGCGGTGTCGCGATCCCTGAGCGGCACGCGCGCCGGGGCGATGAGCAGCACCGGCTCATCGCCAAACAGGCTGCAGGCTGCTCCTTCTTCGTCACCCAGGTCGTCTACGACGTCAACGCGGCCAAGGACTTGGTCTCTGACTATCGCTACGAGTGCGCCGCCCAGAATCTGGAGCCGGTGCCGATCGTCTTCACATTCTCAGTCTGCGGCTCGATGAAGACCTTGGAGTTTCTCCAGTGGCTCGGTGTCGACGTGCCGCGCTGGATCGCGAACGATCTGCGCCATGCTGACGACACCCTCGACGCGTCCTACGATCAAGCGGTCGCGACGGCGATCGAGCTGATCGCCTTCTGCCGACGCGTCGGCGTTCCCTTCGGGCTGAACATCGAGAGCGTCTCGATACGCCGAGTCGAGATCGAGGCCTCCGTGCGGCTCGCTGCTCGGCTAAGGGCCGAGCTCCAGCGCTAAGAACCGGAACTCACGCGCCACGAGCAGGTCCTCGGCAAAGACGTGAGCTTGGCGGCCAAGGCGTCCGACCGCCAGGGAACCCGTCAATCTTGGCCACCTTGCAGGTCTTGATGGGCACGGCTGGGCTCGAACCAGCGACCTCTCGCGTGTGAAGCGAGCGCTCTCCCACTGAGCTACGCGCCCGGGCTAACGGGACGGGCTGATTCTACGAGAGCCGCCGCCCGGCGGATTACAGCCGGACTAGGTCCTCCACTCGCAGCCCGCGGGTCTTGCCCCGCAGGTCGATGAACAGCCGGGCAGAGGAGACGATCGCCTCATAGTCGAGGTCGGGGTGGGCGGTGACGAGGACCATCGCATCGGCGTCAAGGACGTCATCGAGGGGTGAGTTCTCAAGTGCGTACTCGGGTAGGGCGGGCACGTAGGGGTCGTGGTAGGACAGGACCGCGCCCCGCGCGGCGAGCACCTCGATGATCCGCAGTGCGGGTGACTCGCGGATGTCGCCGACGCCGCCCTTGTAGCTGACCCCGAGGATTGCGATCCGTGAGCCTCGGACCGGCTTCTCCACGTCATTGAGCGCCTGCTCGATGCGCTCGACGCAGTAGTAGGGCATCTGCTGATTGATCTTGCCGGCCAGCTCGATGAATTCGGTTGCCATATGGAATTCCCGCGCGCGCCAGGCCAGGTAGAACGGATCGACGGGCAGGCAGTGGCCACCCATCCCCGGCCCGGGGTCAAAGCGCATGAACCCGTACGGCTTAGTGGCGGCGGCGTCCACCACCTCCCAGATGTCGAGTTCCATCCGATCGGCCAGGATGGCCAGCTCGTTGACCAGCGCGATGTTGACTGAGCGGAAGATGTTCTCCAGCAGCTTGGCCATCTCGGCCACCTCGGGGGTTGAGACACGCACGATCTCGTCGCAGATCCCGCCGTACACCTCCGCTGCGCGCTCGGTGCACTCGGGGGTCATGCCGCCCACGAGCTTGGGGGTGTTGCGCAGCGTGTAATCCGTCCGGCCGGGATCGACCCGCTCGGGGGAGAAGGCCACGTTCAGGTCCTCGCCCACCCGCAGGCCACTCTGCTCGAGCAGGGGTACCAGCTGCTCCCGAGTCGTTCCCGGGTATGTGGTCGATTCGAGTATCACCACCTGTCCCGCCCGGACCACCTCGGCCAGGGCCTGGCCGGCGCTCAGTAGCGCTGACAGATCGGGCTCGCGATTCGGGGTTAGGGGGGTGGGAACGCAGATCAGCACCGCGTCGGCCTCGGCCAGTGGCGCCCAATCGGTGCCGGCGACGATCTTGTCTCGCACCCCGGCCAGCCGTTCGGAGGAGATGTCCTCGATGTAGGACTCGCCGGCCTGGATGGCGTCCACCTTCGCGCGGTCGATATCGACCGCGATCACCCGCTGGCCGGCTTCCGCGAACGCCACCGCAAGCGGCAGCCCCACATAGCCGAGTCCAATTACGCCTACGGACATCGCCCGGCCAAGATACAGCCCGCCTAGGCGCGCGACCGTCTAGCATCCGGCACGGACCGTGCTAGGCGGGGTGCTAGCGGTGCCCTGTACCCGTAATCCGCTCTAGCGGGGCTGAACTCCCTCTCGAGGGGCACGGCCCGAGGTCAGCGCCCCGTTGGGGGGCGGTGATGGTCAGGTCCCATAGCGATGAAGCCCCGTGAACCAGGTCAGGTCCGGAAGGAAGCAGCCTTAAGCGGTCAGCTGCAGGCGCCGTGGGAGTGCCGGACCGGAGCCCCCGAACGATGGCCGCGCCTTGGGTACGACTTCGACGGAGGGTGCACGGTCCACTCATAGCCCCACCCGGCTCGGGGGCCTGAACCGTGGCCGCGCGGGCATCTAGACTCGAAGTCCCGTGTCAACCGGCCCCTCGCTCTACCGCCGCCACCGTCCCCGCACCTTTGCCGACGTCGTCGGTCAGGAGCAGATCGTGCGCACACTCAGCAATGCCGTCTCCCGCGGCAAGGTGCACCACGCGTACCTGTTCGTCGGCTCGCGGGGGACCGGCAAGACGAGTACGGCCAAGATCCTCGCCGCCTGCCTGAATTGCGAGCATGGCCCGACGATCGATCCGTGCGGGGTGTGTGATTCGTGCGTTTCGATCGCCAGCGCCACGTCGCTTGACGTGATCGAGATGGACGCGGCGTCCAACAACTCGGTGGATGACATCCGTGACCTGCGGGAGAAGGTGGCCTACGCGCCGGTCTCCGGCCGGCACAAGGTGTACATCCTGGACGAGGCCCACATGCTCTCCCCGCAGGCCTGGAATGCCTTCCTCAAGACGCTGGAGGAGCCACCGCCACGAACGATCTTCGTGTTGGCCACCACCGAGGCCCAGAAGGTCCTGCCCACAGTCGTTGACCGCTGCCATCGGTTCGACTTTGGCCGTCCCACGGTGGAGCAGGTGGCCAAGGTCCTGGGCCGGGTGGCGGCCAAGGAGCAGATCAAGATCGAGCCCGGGGCGGTAGCGCTGATCGCGCGCCACGCCACCGGCAGCTTCCGTGACGCGCTCGGAACGCTCGAGCAGCTCGTCACCTACGCCGGCGACGAGGAGATCTCCTCGGCCGATGTGCTCGCGGTGCTCGGGGTGGCGGACGCCGAGCAGCTGTTCGAAGCCATCGAGGCTGTGATCACGCGCGATCCCGCGCGGGCGCTCCGAGCCGCGGCCAGCCTGACCGGCGCGGGACGCGACCCGGGCCAGATCCTCCGTGATCTCGAGGTCCATGGGCGCGAGCTGCTCGCCGTCCAGGTGCTCGAGGAAGTCCCCGAGGAGCTTCGCATCACCCCGGAGCGTGACGAGCGGCTGCTCGCCCAAGCTCAGGCGCTGGCCAGCACTGACGCCGTGCGGCTGCTGGAGCTGGTGTCGGCTGCCCTGGACGCGACCGCCAACGGCGCTCAGCCCCGGATCCAGCTCGAGCTCGTGCTGATCAAGGCGGCCGCGCCCGAGGTGGATCCATCGACAGCCGCTCTGCTGGCCCGGATCGAGCACCTGGAGCAGGCCCTGGGAGCCGGGGCTGCGGCCCCGAAAGCAGTGGCCGGACCCCCTCCCGCCGCCGCCCCCGAGCCCGGACCCGCCGCCGCCCCCGAACCGGGACCCACCGCCGCCCCCGAACCGGGACCCACCGCCGCCCCCGGACCCAGCCCCGCCTCCGAGCCCACGCCTCAATCCCCCGCGCCGCAAGCCACCGCCGAACCCGAGCTCGAGACGCTGGTCGCCTCCTGGCCCGCGGTGGTCGAGTTCGTCCGCCAGGGCAACGCGATGCTCGCCGCCACGCTTGAGACCGCTCGCCCGGTGGCGCTCAGCGGCAGGGCACTCACTCTGGCCTTTCCGGCCGGCGGCGCGTTCTTCAAGCGCAAGGCCGAGCAGGATGACTACCGCCGCGCCGCCACTGAGGCGCTGAGGTCGGTCAGCGGTGCCAGCCTCACCCTTCGCTATGAGCTGCGAGACGACACTCCGGTGGCGCCCGAGGAGGCCACGGGTCTCACCGGGGAGGAACTCGTGCGACGCTTCATGGAGGAGTTCGACGCCGAAGAAGTGCTGGACGACACCGACCAGGAAGAGACGAACTAATGCCCCAGCCGAACATGCAGCAGTTGCTCAAGCAGGCGCAGAAGATGCAGGAGGACATGATGGCCGCGCAGGAGTCACTCAAGGACGAGGTTGTCGATGCCTCGGCCGGTGGCGGCATGGTCACGGTTCAGGTGACCGGTGACCTGATCATCAAGTCGATCAAGATCGATCCCGAGGCCGTCGACCCCGAGGACGTCGAGCTCCTGCAGGACATGGTGCTGGCGGCGGTCAACGAGGGCATGCGTTCAGCCCAGGAGCTGGCCGCGGCCAAGATGGGCGGCATCGCCGGCGGACTCGGCGGGCTCGGCCTGCCTGGGATGTAGGGCCCGGGCCACCCCTCCAGCCACTCCTCCAACTCCACGCGAACTTGTACGCCCCACCTGTACAGCGACTGATCACCGAGCTCTCGAAGCTGCCCGGGGTCGGTGGGCGCACCGCTCAGCGCCTCGCCTTCTACGTGCTTCGGGCCAGTGACGAGGAGGCCAATGCGCTGGCTGACGCGATCCGTGAGGTCAAGGAGCGGATCGGCCTGTGCGAGGTGTGCTTCAACCTCGCCGACGGGCCCCGGTGCCGGATCTGTGCCGACGAGCGCCGCGACCCCGAGCTGATCTGCGTGGTCGAGGAGCCCTCGGACGTGATCTCGATCGAGCGCACGCACGAGTTCGCCGGGCGCTACCACGTGCTCGGGGGAGCGCTCTCGCCCATCGACGGCGTCGATCCCGAGGACCTCAAGATCGCCGAGCTCTACGGCCGGGCCGAGAGTGACGGCATACGCGAGGTGGTGATCGCCACCAACCCGACCACAACCGGTGAGGCCACGGCGCTTCACATCGCCGACGGTTTGCGCCGGCGGCTGCCGGAGTTGTCAGTCACGCGGCTGGCCAGCGGGCTGCCGGTGGGCGCCGACCTCGAGTACGCGGACGAGCTGACGCTGGGACGCGCATTCTCCGGCCGCCGTGCCGTTTGAGCCGCGCTCGCCCTACCCTTGACGGCCGTGCCTGAGACAGTCGTAATGAAGTTCGGCGGCACGTCCGTCGCCGACGCCGAGCGGATCAAGCGTGCCGCCCGCCGGATCGTGGACCAGCGCGACTCCGGCAAGCGGGTCGTGGCCGTCCTGTCCGCGCGGGGTCAGACGACCGATGAGCTGATCGAGATGGCCGAAGAGGTCTCGCCCAACCCAGACCGGCGCGAGATGGACATGCTGTTGTCCACCGGAGAGCGGATCTCGTGCGCCCTGTGCGCAATGGCCATCAACGACCTCGGCCACCGCGCAATCAGCCTGACCGGGTCACAAGCCGGGATCGTCACCGACACCTCTCACACCAAGGCGCGCATCGTCGATGTGAGGGCGGACCGGATCAGAGATGCGCTCAGCCAGGACCTGATCGTGCTCGTGGCGGGTTTTCAGGGCGTATCGACGAGCAAGGATGTGACCACGCTGGGCCGGGGCGGCTCGGATACGACCGCGGTCGCTGTGGCGGCTGCCATCAGCGCGGACGTGTGCGAGATCTACACCGATGTCGCGGGCGTGTTCAGCGCCGACCCGAGGATTGTCCCCGACGCGCGCAAGCTGCCCCACGTGAGCTTCGAGGAGATGCTGGAGATGGCCGCCTCGGGGGCCAAGGTTCTCCAGCTCCGAGCGGTCGAGTACGCACGCACGCACGGCGTGCGAATCCACTGTCGCTCGAGCTTTGATCCCGCCCCAGGTACCTTTGTCCTTGGAGAAGAGGAGACGATGGAACACCCCCTAATCACCGCGGTGACGCACTCGACCGACGAGGCGCGGATCACCCTCACAGGCGTCCCGAATCGTCCCGGCGCCGCCGCGGCGATCTTCGGCGCCCTGGCCGAGGCCAACTGCAACGTTGACACGATCATCCAGAATGAGCCGCTCGAGGAGGGCCGGAAGGCCGAGGTGTCGTTCACGATCGGCACCGAGGATCTGAGGGCGGCCGAGCATGCGCTTGGGTCGGTCAAAGCCGAGCTTGGACTGGCCCACATGGATACCGACCGCGAGATCGGCAAGGTTTCGATCGTGGGCGCTGGTATGCGTTCGCACCCTGGAGTCGCGGCTAAGGTGTTCCAGACCCTGGCCATCGAGGGGATCAACATCGAGATGATCTCGACCTCGCCGATCAAGATCTCATGCGTCATTCGCTCCGGGGACGTGCCGCAGGCGGTACGCGCCCTGCATTCCGCCTTCGAACTCGGCGAGGGCGGCATCGAGCCCGAGGAGGGACCCAGATGAGGCGCGTGGCTGTGGTGGGTGCCACCGGTGCCGTGGGCCGGACGATGCTCTCGCTGCTGCGTGAGCGCGCGTTCCCCGCCGACGAGATCGTTCTGTTCGCGTCTGCGCGCTCGGCTGGAACGGAGATCGACGGACGGATTGTCCAGCTGCTCGATGACCAGGCCGACCTGAGTGGATTCGACATCGCGCTGTTCTCCGCCGGCGCCGGCACCGCGCGTGAGTGGGCTCCGCGCTTCGTGGATCACGGCGCCACGGTGATTGACAACTCGTCGGCCTTCCGCCGCGATCCCGAGGTCCCGCTGGTCGTCTCAGAGGTGAATCCCCACGTGCTCGCCGACCATCACGGCCTGATCGCCAACCCCAACTGCTCGACCATGCAGCTGATGGTGGCCCTGGCTCCGATCCACCGGGCGGTGGGGATCGAGCGCCTCATCGTGGCCACGTATCAGTCCGTCTCGGGCACCGGGCAGAAGGCGATCGCCGAGCTCGACGCGCAGGCACATGCCTCGCTTCACGGCCAGGCGATGCCCGACCCCGAGGTGTATCCCGACCACATCGGCTTCAACGTGATCGGCGCGGCCGGCACGTTTGCCGACGGCGATGACCACACCGACGAAGAGCGCAAGATGATGTTCGAGACCCGGAAGATCCTCGAGGACGAGAGCATCGGTGTTGCCGTCACGTGCGTCCGCGTCCCGGTTCGGGTGTGCCATTCCGAGGCGGTCAACATCCAGACCCGCGAGCCGCTCAGCGCTGAGCAGGCGCGAGAGCTGCTCGAACAAGCCCCCGGCCTGATCCTCGAGGACGTGCCTACGCCGCTGCGGGCGGAGGGCCGCGACGAGGTGTTCGTCGGCCGGATCCGCCGGGACGAGTCCCATCCTCGGGCGCTCAGCATGTGGGTCGTGAGTGACAACCTGCGCAAGGGCGCGGCCACCAACGCCGTGCAGATCGCCGAACTCCTGGCCGCCGACCGCACCGTCTCTCCGGTTGGCTGACGACCTCTACGAGGTGATGTGCTCCGCGCCCTCGACGCGGCACTTCACCGATGTCCCGGTCCCGCGGGACCTGCTCGAGCGGGTGTTCCAGAACGCGCGCTTCGCCCCCAGCGGGGGTAATCGGCAGGGCTGGAAGGTCGTGGTGGTGACAGACCGCGAGATGCGCCGCCGCCTGCGTGAGCTCTATGAACCACCGTGGAACGCATACATGATCAAGACCGGCGGTCGTGCCGCGCTCGATGCAGGCGAGGCCAGCGGTCTACCGCCCGGACGGCTCCGGATGCTCCGCGGCGCCGATGAGTTCGCGCACAATTTTGATGAGGTGCCAGTGCACCTCGTCGTGTTCGTCGAGCTCGATGCTCTCGCCATCACCGATGCCGAGCTCGAGCGCCCGAGCATCGTGGGAGGCGCTTCGATCTACCCGTTCGTCCAAAACGTGTTGCTCGGTCTGCGGGGTGAGGATCTCGGCGCCGCATTCACCACGCTCCTCGTCCCGGCCGAGGCAGAGGTGCGCAAGCTGCTCGACGTTCCCGAGGGCCTGGCCATGGCGGGACACATTTCGGTTGGCTATCGGGCCGACCCGTGGCCGAAGAAGCTGAGCCGTAAGCCGGTGGACGAGTTCGTGTTCGGCGAGCGCTACGGCGAGGCCTGGTAGACGCTGCTCGTCGCTCGCCCCCGTGGTCAGGTTGACACGGGCGTCCGGAGCTCCCGGCGAGAGCTGACCCCAAGCTTGCGGTAGATGTTGCGCGCGTGGGTCCGGACGGTCTCGACCCCCACGTGCAGGAGCCCGGCGATCTCAGCGTTCGAGCGTCCGTCCTGAAGGAGCTCGAGCACGTCGGCCTCCCGGGCGGTGAGCGGCGCCGGGCCCGTGGGCTCGTAGGCCTGCATCCCGGCTGGAGGCAGGACCTGGAGCCCGCGGGAGGCCAGGTAGATCGCGTGCAGGACGTCTCGGGCCTCGGTGCTCTTGGTCAGGCATGCCGTGGCCCCGAAGCCGATCATCTGCCGGCACTCGGCGGCGGAGGGGTTGTTGGCCAGCACCAGCAGCCGAGTATCGGGAAGCTGCGCATTGAGCTCACGCAGCTCGCCCGGACTCGACAGCGAGCCGAAGTTGAGGATCGCCACGTCCGGCCGGTGCTTGGCCAGGGTGGCGGCCAGACGGTCCTGGGCCACGTCGGCCTCAAGCAGTCGCAGGTTCTGGTCATCGTCGATCAGGGCCTGGAGTCCGCGACTCACAATGTCCTCGAACTGAGCCAAGGCCACGGTGATCGGCTGACGGCTAATGGTCATACGCCGATATTTGTCATACGCAGGGCGCGCCGATGATTGCGCTCGTCAAGCCTAGCGCGGGTGGCAATCCGGCCGGGTTAGTTCCTCTCACCCGTAAACCTCACCCTGGTCCCCCGAATATCACCCGGCCGAGGGGACGAAACCGGCATCGGTTATCGCCACTATTCGGATCAGATCTTCCCGTCGCCCCTGGCCTCTGCGGCTCCGGTGGCGATACAGGGACGGGCAAGGGACATAGAGACGCGAGGCCATTTAGAGCCTCGCGTCTTTCTTTAATCAGGCCGTGGCCGCGACCACCGAGCTCGACCAGTCGATCACCGACGTCGGCTTGACCACGTGCTTGCTCATCCCGAGCTCCTTCGGCTGGAGTCCCAGGGCCAGCCCCACGAGCTGGGGCAGATGGAGCACCGGGAGGCCGAGATCGCGGCCCACAGCCTTGGCGGCAGCCGGCTGCTGCAGATCGAGGTTCAGGTGGCACAGGGGGCAGGGCACGACGAGGCAGTCCGCATCGGCGTCGATCGCGTCACCGAGGTGGCGCCCCGCCATCGAGAGCGAGGCCTGCTTGTTCATCGTGATGATCGGAAAGCCACAGCACTTGTACACCCCGGCGTAGTCGATCACGGTTCCGCCCAGCGCCTCGATCACCATGTGCATGTAGCGATCGCGCGGATGGTCCTCGTCGACGCCTAAGCGGTCGACCGGACGCACGATGTAGCAACCGTAGAACGGGCCGACCTTGAGATCCGTCAGCGGGCGCTTGACCTTGGCCTTCAGCGCGTCGAGCCCCAGCTCCTCCACCAGCAACCAGAGGAAGTTCTTGTTTGTCAGGCCTCGGCTGTAGGAAAGGCCATCGTCGGCCAGGTTCTGATTGATCCGCTCCCGGTAATCCGTATTCGCGTCGAGGCGCTCCTGGCATTCGGACTGAGCGCCCTGACACGTCGAGCAGATGTTCATCATCAGCTCGCCATCGGTGCGCTGGGCGAGGGCGAACGTGCGCGCGTTCAGCGTGTCGGCCAGTTCCTGGTTGTGCTCGGCGATTACGCCGGCTCCGCAGCAGGACGCGCGGTCGAGCTCGATCAGCTCGATGTCGAGCAGCGGCGCCACCTTGGCCATCGAACCGTGGAGCTCAGGCGTGAAGCCGCGGCTCACGCAGCCCGGCCAGTAAGCGACCTTCATGAGTTCTCGCTTTCGCTCGGGGCGTTATCGGTTTCCTCTCCTGGCCCCGGAAATGTGGGCGACTTATCCGCCGGGGCGGGTGGTGCCTCGGGCTCTGCACTGGCCACGGGCTCTGCACTGGCCACGGGCTCTGCACTGGCCACGGGCTCCATCCTCGTACCCGGTGACATACAGATTGAGCTCATCGCGGGCCGGACGTCCCTCAACCTCCCCGTAGATCCGCTTGAGTGACGCCAGGTCGGCCTTGGGCAGCTTGTGTCCGAACAGGGCGATCTTCGGACTCATCTTGCCGCGGAGTACACCGGTGACGACGGTCCCGATCGAGGACAGCAGCTCCTTGCCAGCGGCGGGGTGGAACTTGCCGAACCACGAATTGCCCCCGTAGCTCCGGGGCAGCAGCTCGGCCTCGTTGAGCAGGCCGTAGTCGCGGACCAGGGTGACGAACGCATCCTCATGGCGGTGCCCGTTGTTGCGGTCCACGATGTCGTAATCGCTCCCCGCCTTCCGGCGCAGGCGCATGATCTGGCTCATCGGAGCCACGCCCTTGGGGCAGGCATCGATGCAGTTGAAGCAATGGGTGCAGTCGTAGATCCCGTGCTCGTCCTCGGAGAGGTCCTTGAGGCGCTCGCCGTGCTCGGCGTCACGCGGATCACCGACGAAGCGGTAGGCCTTGGACAGGGCCGCCGGGCCGATGAACAGCGGGTCGATCTCCATCGAGAGGCAGTCCGACACGCAGGCGCCGCACTGGATGCAGGCCATCGTCTGGGTGACGTCAACCATGTTCTCGTGGGGGACGATGTACTCGCGCTCGGGCACCGGCTCCTGATTGATCAGGAACGGCGTAACGCGCTGGATCTTCTTCCAGTGCACCGCGTCCATGTCCACGATCAGGTCACGGATGACGGGCATGTTGCCCATCGGCTCGACCTCGATCACACCAGCCGGACCGCTCTCGCCCTCCTGGGGCGAATTCCACCCGACCCCGTGGGCCCGGGCTGCCGCCTCCTCGAGATGCGTGTTGCAGGCCAGTCCAGGCTTGCCGTTCATGCGCACGCCACACGAGCCGCAGATTGCCTGCTGGCAGGAGCAGCGGATACCGACTGACCCGTCGACCTCGTCTCGCACCTTGAGGATTGCGTCGAGCACGGAATTGCGCTCGCCGAGATCGACCTGGTGTTCATCCCAATACGCAGCCTCTCCAGACTTAGGATCGAACCGGCGGATCCTCAACGTGTATTCGGGCACTCAGTAGGTCCTTTCCTGCGGTTCCCACTTGGTGATCGTGACCGGCGAGTAGCTGACTGTGGGTACGTCACCGCCGTTCGCCGAGATGTCGATGTGCTTGAGCCATTCGCCGTCGTTGCGCTCGCCGAAGTCAGTCCGGAACTGGGCGCCACGCGATTCCTTGCGCTCCTGAGCGGCGACGACGATCGCCTCGGCCACATCGAGCATGTATCCCAGCTCGATGGCGCCGATCACATCCTGGTTGAAAACTGTGCCGCGGTCATCGATCGAGGCCTTGGGCGCCTCCTCCTTGAGCCGGCGCACGATCTCGTGCGCCTTCTCCAGGCCGTCAGCGTCTCGGAACACGGCGACGTACTGGTTCATCGCATCGCCTAGCTCGTCCTTGATCGCCGCCACGCGGCGTCCGCCCGCGGGCCGGTTGATGATCGCGTCGATGTGGGCCTGGGTGTCGAGAATCCGAGTCGGCCGCGTGGTCGGCATGGGCATGTGCATCGCACGTTTGGCCGCGTGCTCGCCCGAGCGGCGGCCGAAGATGAGCGTGTCCAGGAGCGAGTTGGCGCCGAGTCGGTTACCGCCGTGAACCGACACGCAGGCCACCTCGCCGGCGGCATACAACCCCGCGATCGTGGTCTGGCCGTCGACGTCGGTCTTGACCCCGCCCATGATGTAGTGCTGGCCCGGGTGGATGTGAATCGGCTCGCTGGTGATGTCGACACCGGCGAAGTCACGCCCGATGTTCACGATCTCCCGTAGCGCCTCGAGCACCCGCCGCTTCGGAACCTTTGTGATGTCGAGTGCCACGGTGCCGTCGGGAAAGCCACGGCCCTCATTGATCTCGGTCTGCTCGGCCCGGGAGACGACGTCCCGGGAGGCGAGCTCGAGCTTGTTGGGGGCGTACTTCTCCATGAACCGGTCACCCTCGGCATTCAGCAGCCAGGCACCCTCGCCGCGGGCACCCTCGGTGATCAGTAGCCCATTACCGGCCAGAGTGGTGGGGTGGTACTGGACCATCTCCATGTCCATGAGCCGAGCGCCTATGCGGTACGCCTGGGCGATTCCGTCCCCGGTGACGATCAGGCCGTTGGTGGTCGGTCTGTAGGCCTGACCGGCGCCGCCGGAGGCGAGGATCACGGTCTTGGCGTTGAAGACCTGGAGCTGGCCGTCGCGCAGATTGCGACAGATGGCACCGATGCAACGGCCGTCATCGTCCTGGAGCAGGTCAGTGGTGAACCACTCCTCGAAGCGGTCAATCTGCTCCGAGTACTTCATGAGCTGCTCGTAGAGCACGTGCAGGATCGCGTGACCCGTGATGTCGGCCACGTAATAGGTGCGGGCAGCGGACGCGCCGCCGAAGGCACGGGTGCCAAGGTGGCCGGTCTCGTTGCGGTGGAAGGTCACCCCGGCGTGCTCGAGCCACAGGATCTCGTCCGGAGCCTCACGGCACATGATCTCGACCGCATCCTGGTCAGCCAGGTAGTCCGAGCCCTTGATCGTGTCAAACGCGTGGGACTCCCAGGTGTCCTCCGGGTTCAGCGCCGCATTGATGCCGCCGGCGGCGGCAACCGAGTGGGATCTGACTGGATGAACCTTGGAGATGATCCCCACGCTGGCTCCGGCCTGGGCGGCTGCCAGCGCCGCGCGCTGGCCGGCCAGCCCGGCGCCGATGATGAGTACGTCATGGGAGGGCACTCCCGGCAATATAAATGAGGGGGGCCTAGTGGCTCCCCGCCCCTCAGGCCGGAGGTGGCCCGAGGCGCCTCTCGCCCTCAGGCTGCCAGCGAGCCAAAGGCGGATTGAAGCGCCCGCCGAACTTGCTCAACCGTCACCACGCCGCGCAGCACGCCTTCGCCATCGACGGCCATCAGAGCACCGAGACGACCCATTGACTCCGAGGACAGGATCTCGGTGATCGGGCGCTCGGTATCGATCCGCCAGCTCCCGGCGTCGTCGGCTTCGAGGACGGCTCCGATCGTGAGCCACCCCTCGCCGGCGTCATAGGAGGCTTGCGCGCGTTCCTGGCGCGCGATGCCCATGAGGTGGCCGGACTCGTCCACAACCGGGAACCAGGCGGCCTGATAGCGCAGGAAATATTCATCCAGCGCCTGCCCAACCGGCGTCTGAGCGGGGATGGCGATCGGCTGCGGGTCCATGATGTCGGCCACGCGGACCCCCTCGATCCGGTCCGTCAGTGCGGATTGGAACATCGCTCCGCGGGCTGATTGCCCCAGGAGATATGACAGTGCGATCAGCCATAGGCCGGTGAAGCTGCCCAGTGAGATCAGCAGCCACACCCCGAGGCCGGCCAGGATGATCGCGAAGCCCTGGCCCATCTTTGCCGCCACCCGCATCCCACGTGTCTTGTCCCCCGTGATGCGCCACACGATCGAGCGAGCGATCCGGCCTCCATCGAGGGGGAATGCCGGCACGAGATTGAAGAAGAACAGCAAGACGTTCATCGGGAGCAGCCAGCTGAGTGACAGGAGAACCGGCGTGATCTTGATGTCCTGATCGAGCACGATGGCGTGGGTCAGCCGGTGCACGCCGACTATCGCCACGTCCAAGCCGAGACACACTAGGATCACGCCCAGAGTCGCGAGAGGCCCCGCAACGGCGATCTTGAAGTCCTCGCCGGGTGTTGCCGCATCGCGGCTCATCTGGGTAAGTCCGCCGAACAGGAACAGATCTATTCGCTTGACCTCAATTCCCTGCCGCCGTGCCACGAGGGCATGGCCGAGCTCGTGCACGATCAGCGAGGCGAACAGAAGCAGCACGCTGATGACAGTGGTCAGGTATGCGACTGCGTCGGAGCTGTGCAGCGTGGCCCGGAAGGGCCCTGACAACATGAAGATCAGCAGGAACAGGATCACGAACCAGGTGCCGTCAACCCCAATCCGGAACCCGAAGATGTCCATGAGTTTGATCGAACCCGACCGTCTGACCATATGGAGATGGTCGCATAGGCCTGGCTCAGGCCTGCTCGGAGCGCCGTGGAGTCAGGAGGCGAGCGCATGAGCGGCCAGCTGGCCGGACTCAGGCAGCGCATGGCGGAGCTCACCGATCTGCGTCACGTTTCGTCCCTCGCCCACTGGGACCAGCAGACGATGATGCCGCCCCGGGGCGGCCCCTCCCGGGCTGAGTCGCTGGCCACCCTGCAGCGAATCACTCACGACCTGTTTGTGGACGACGAGACCGGCCGGCTGCTCGAAGGTGCCGCCGGCGAGCTCAATGGAGCGGACCCGTCGTCTGACGATGCCTGCTTGGTCCGGCTCGTTCGCCGCCAATGGGAGAAGTCACGGCGCGTTCCCACTGAACTCGCGGCCGAACTGACGCGCGCGGCGTCCGTGGGCCAGGAGGCGTGGATAACCGCGCGTCAGGCTTCGGACTTCGCGTCCTTCGTTCCTTACCTGGAACACAATTTCGAGCTCATCCGACGCTATGTCGACTGTCACATTGGGTCGGGCGGCTACGAGTGCGCCTACGACGTGGTGTTGGACGACTACGAGCCCGACATCAAGACGAGCGCGGTGGCGCGACTGTTCGATGAGCTGAAGAGCGAGCTCGTACCGATGATCGCTCGCCTGAGCGAGCAGGGCACGATGGATGACAGCCCGCTGCACGGCCACTTCCCGATCGAGCGGCAACGGCCACTGGTCGCCGAGACGGTGGCGCTGATGGGCTTTGACCGTTCCGCATGGCGGATCGATGACACGGTCCACCCGTTCGCGATCCGGATTGGTGGGGGAGACGTGCGGATCACGACCCGATGGGACGAGAGCTTCTTCCCGAGCGCTCTTTACGGAGCTATGCATGAGTGCGGACACGGCCTGTATGAGGCAGGCATTCCGGCTTCGCTCGCGCGCAGCCCCCTGGGCACGGGTGAATCGCTGGGGATGCACGAGTCCCAGAGCCGGCTGTGGGAGAACATGGTCGGCCGGGGACGGCCCTTCTGTGGGGTCCTGGCACCGCGGATCAGCGAACACCTCGGCGGAGAGCTGACCGGGCTCGACGCCGACACCCTTTATCGGGCGGTCAACCGTGTGCACCCGTCGTTCATTCGCGTCGAGTCAGACGAGGTCACCTACGCATTGCATATTGTGCTCCGCTTCGAGCTCGAGCAGCAGCTGATCGATGGCACCCTGGCCGTCAAGGATCTGCCCGAAGCTTGGAATGCCCGCTTCAAAGAGTTCTTCGGACTCGAGGTGACCGACGACGCCAACGGTGTCCTCCAGGATGTGCACTGGTCGGCCGGATTGATTGGCTACTTCCCCACCTACGCCCTCGGGAATCTGATCGCCGGCCAGTTGTGGGAGCGCGTGCACGCCCAGGTGCCCGATCTTGATGACCGCATCGCGGCCGGCGAGCTGGCTCCGTTGCGGGAATGGCTCGGCGAGCACATCCACCGGCACGGCTCTAAGTTCACCACCACAGAGCTGCTCGAGCGTGAGGCCGGAGGCCCCATCTCGGTGAGTCCGTTCACCCGATACCTCAAGCGTAAGCTGGGCGAGGTGTACGGGCTCGATCTCGAGTCCTGACCCAGCGATGATCTGACGGATCTAGGGACGCCCAAGTCCCGGTGCCGTCAAGGAAGGAACGCATAGTGAGTACTACTTCAATAGACAGTAAATCCCCCGTAAGGGTGGCAGTAACCGGGGCTGCCGGCCAGATCGGCTACGCGATTCTGTTTCGAATCGCCAGCGGCCAACTCCTTGGCCCTGACACACCAGTGCACCTGTCGTTACTGGAGATTCCCCAGGCCGTCAAGGCGGCCGAAGGCACGGCGATGGAGCTGGACGACTGCGCCTTCCCGCTGCTGCGCGGCGTCGACATCCACGATGACCCGAACAAGGCTTTCGACGGCACCAGCATCGCCTTGCTGGTCGGCGCGCGTCCGCGGACGAAGGGTATGGAGCGCGGTGACCTGCTCGAGGCCAACGGTGGCATCTTCAAGCCGCAGGGCCAGGCGCTGAACGATCACGCCGCCTCTGACATCCGAGTTCTCGTGGTTGGCAATCCGGCTAACACCAACTGCCTGATTGCCAAGAGCAACGCGCCTGACATCCCGAGCGAGCGTTTCACCGCCATGATGCGGCTGGACCACAATCGCGCCATCGCCCAGGTGGCCGGCAAGACCGGGACCCAGGTCAGCCAGGTAACCAACATGACGATCTGGGGCAATCATTCCGCCACCCAGTACCCAGACGTATTTCACGCCAAGGTGAAGGGCGGGAACGCCGCTGAGGCGATCGGTGATCAGGACTGGATCGAGACTGACTTCATCCCCACCGTCCAGAAGCGCGGGGCCGCGATCATCGAAGCTCGTGGCGCCTCGAGCGCCGCGTCAGCCGCCAACGCTGCCATCGATCACGTGCATGACTGGGTGCTCGGAACGCCCGACGGAGACTGGGTGTCGATGGCGATCCCGGCCGATGGCTCCTACGGGATCGATGAGGGCATCTTCTGCGGTTACCCGTGCACATGCACGGGCGGACAGATTACGGTCGTCGAGGGTCTCGACCTGGATGATTTCTCCCGCTCGCGGATCGACGCGACGGTCAATGAGCTTCGCGAGGAGCGCGCGGCCGTCGAGGAACTGAAGCTGATCTAGCGAACGCGGTACTGCTGCCGCCGCGACCTCACCAACTCGAGGATCGCGGCGGCGGTCCCGTTACACCCCGCCGTCGCCGTTAGGCCGCCGCCGGGTGCCAGCCCTGGCCGTCACGCTTGACTGAACCATCCTCGACCAGCTTGGGCATCACGCGGTAGAGATAGTTCGGCTCGATCTTGAGCGTCTCCGCGATCTGCGGGATCGTGATTCCAGGCTGTGATCGCACCAGCTCGAGGGCCTGATTCGCGCGGGTGTTCCCACCCCGCCGACCGCGGGGGCGGCCTGGACGGCGTCCTGCGCGACGGCGCGTGGGGGTGCGATTAACCGAGCCGGGGGGGCGGCCCGGTCCGCGGCGGGCACCAACCAGGGCGGCGCGAGCGGCCTCGAGCTTTGTGACTTCCTGCTTGAGCTCCGCCAAGCGGTTGTCAATGTCCTTCACTGTGCTGTCAACAAAACCTGCCAACTGAACCCACCTCCGAGTTCTAGACAATATGTCTACACCATACACGGAGTAAGTGTCGGGTTGCCAGTTAGCTAGTTTTTTCCAGGAGAGCCTTCAACTTAGAAAGTGAATTCTTAGCTTCGCGCTCCGACGTTGCGCCAACGATGAAGCGGCTGGCCACATTTCCCAGGCGACCACCCGGGGGATGGAACTCGTTCGTGTACTCGAACTCGGTGCCGCCGTTGTCGGCCTCGCGCAGTGCGTACTGGATGCGAGCTCGGGAGTGCGCCGGACCGGCGCCCTCCCACTGCGCGGTGTGGGGCGAGTCCACCGAGACCAATGTCCAGTGCACGCGGAAGGTAACTCCGCGAACTGCCATCGATTGGTCCATCGTCGCACCCTCGCGAAGGGGGGAGCCCGAGACATTGCGAACCGACTTGTGAATCGTGACCCAGTCGCCGAGTCGATTGGGATTCATGATCGTCTCCCAGACCTCCTCGATCGGAGCCTGGATGTCGATCTTGGCTGTTACGACGCTCATTGCTGGCGGCACACTAACGGTCCATCGTGCGAGGGGCCTGCCCGTCGCCGGTCTAGCGTGCCGCTAACGGCTCGTGGCGCTCCCAGTCACGCAGTGCGTGCTCGATCGCGGCGTCGAGCGTATGCAGCCTTACGTCCAGCAGAGCGGCGGCGTCGTCGTTGCGCAGCAGGAGGTCAGTGCCGAGGCTCTCCATGAGCGGGCCGATCAATTCGTACTCCTCACCAGCGATCAACGCCGCCACTCGGCTTGCGATGGGAGTAACTGTCAGCCGCTTGAAACTCAAGGTGGGCCGATTGACCATCATAAGCTCGCCGATGCGCTCGATCAGCTCGCCGTAGGAGACGACATCGCGGCCGCCGACGTCCAGCGATCGACCACCGACACTGGTGACGGTGGCGGCGCGGACGAGCATCTGGACGATGTCGCGCTCGTCAATCGGCTGGGTGCGGTTGCCGTGCCAGGCGGGCACCGCGAGCACCGGGAGTCGCTCTACCAGCCGGACCAGAAACCGAAACGATCGAGACTGGGCTCCAATCACTATTGAGGCTCGGAGGGCCACCGAGTCAGGTATGCGATCAAGCAGCGCCCGCTCGACGGCGAGCCGGCTGGCCAGATGCTCGGACCCGGGACCGTCACTGGGAACGATCCCCCCGAGATAGACGATGCGTCGCACGCCGGCCTCGGCCGCGGCGGCCGCGAACTGGGAGGCGGCAGCGAGCTCCCGGGTGGGGAAGGGCCCGTCTGTCGTCGCCTCCATCGAGTGGATCAGGAAGTAGGCCACCTCGATCCCGTCAAGCGCCTGGGCCAGCCCGGCTCCTGACACGGCGTCCCCCTCGACCACCGCGATGTCTGACCTCACCCGGCGCCGGTCACGCGCGAACCCTCGCACCGAATGTCCATCCTTGAGCAGCCCGGGCACGAGCGCGGCTCCCACGTAGCCGGTCACGCCGGTGACAAGGATGTTCACGGGCGATGGGCCGCCCACGGAGCCGGGATGACAAACGTGTCGTCGAGCTCCGAGGCCCGCGGCGAGCCGGCCAGGCCCAGGGCGACGTCGAGTTCGCCCAGGAGGATTTCGAGGACTCTCTGCACGCCGGCCGAACCGTCAACGGCCAGTCCGCTGACCACAGGTCGGCCCACCAATACGGCCCGGGCCCCGAGCGCCAAGGCCTTGAGGACGTCAGTACCGCGGCGGATGCCCCCGTCCACGAGGACGTCGATCTCCGCCCCCACCTCGTCCACGACCGCGGGGAGCGCGTCGGCACCCGAGAGCACGGTGTCGAGCTGACGCCCGCCATGGTTGGAGACGATCACGCCTGCCGCACCGTGTTCGACGGCCCGTCGGGCGTCCCGAGCCGTGAGGAGCCCCTTGACCACGACCGGGAGCGGGCTCTCGGAGACGAACAGCTCGATGTCACTCCAGTTCAGGTCCGGATCGACGAGTGAGCCGGCGCTGGCGGGCGTCACGTGGCCTGAGACCCCGGCGGCCGCGACGCTCGCCACCTGGTCGGCGGCCGAGGTGTGAGCCTTGGTGCGCTGTTCGCGGTCACGGATCCCGAACAGGGGCAGATCGACGGTGACCACCAGCGCCTCGTATCCGTTGGCCGCCGCCCGCTGGACCATGTCGCGGCTGACCCCGCGGTCGGAGAAGACGTAGAGCTGGAACCAGCGCGGGGCTTGCGGGACTGCTTGCGCCAGTGCCTCGGGAGACGTGGTGCCCAGCGTGGACAGGCACATGATCGTGTCCGTGGCCGCTGCCCCTCGGGCGGTGGCGATCTCCGCCTCGGGGTGGGCGAAGCTCTGAAACGCCGTGGGGGCCACGAGCACGGGATGGGGACGGCGCTTGCCCAACAGCTCGATGCTCGAGTCGCGCGTGGCGACACCGACCAGAACGCGTGGCACGATGGCCAGCCGGTTCCAGGCGGCGAGGTTGTCGCGCAGGGTGACCTCGTCAGCGGCCCCCCCGGCCACGTAGCTGTGCGCACCCTCGGCGAGCACGAGCGTGGCCGCACGCTCGTAATCACTCAGGGAGACCAGGGGCGGCGGATCGGGCTCAGCCATGCTTGACAAAGCTACGGAAAATGCGGGGCCGGCCCTCACTCGTGTGCGAACACGCCGCAGTTTGCAGGTATTTACTCCGAGCGGAAGTTCCTGCGATTTCCGGGAATCGCCATTGCACGAGGGGGGCGAAATCCGCTTTGATGGGTACAGCAGTCGGTTGGGTCAAATCTCTAGTGGGGTGTGGGGTCCGGTATGGCGAATGGTCGCGCCGCAGCGGCGAAAGCAAGCTGCGAAAACTGCTTCTTCCATCAGAATCTTCTCTGCGCGATCGATCCAGGCGTGCCCTGTCCAACTTTCCGTCCGGCGCATCCGGATGGCCTGCGGCCGCCGAGCCAGCTCCGGTTCGTGTTCCGGCAGGAGCGGCGCATGCAGGTGGCCTGGGCATTCCCGTCGCCGAGCGAGCAGGTCGCCCTCCACGCCTGATTGGCGGCCTCGTATATCTTTACGGCCATGTACTGGCCGTTGGTCGGCGGACTCATAGCCTTCATCCTGCTCGCAGTCCTCCTGGGCTGGGTCATGGACACAAGCCGCCGGCACGACGCCGACAGCGACGGTCACTGACCGGCTGACTCCTCCTGGACTGCGCGCTCGGCTCGGTCGCCGAGCCACTCCGCTCCGGCGGTGTCAGTTACGCCGTGGACCAGGATCGAGCAGAAGACGGTCAGCGCGGCCAGGTTGAAGATCTTGCTGCCGGCCGTGATCTGCTCGCTGAGTACGAGCAGGGAGAAGGTCATGGTCGCCACCCCCTTGGGACCGAACCACGCCATGAAGGCGCGGGTCGCCGTGTCGGTCGAGGTCCCGGCCAGCGCCGCGAACACCGCCACCGGGCGGGCAACGAGCAGCGTGATGAGAACTACCCCCACTGCGGCCCAGCCGGAGCCAAACAGGCCATGGATGGTCAACAGGGCGCCGAACACGACGAAGATTCCGAGCTTGACGATCTCGACCAGGTCAGCCGCCTGGCGCGCGAAGTAGGTGCGGATGTCAGGCCGCTGGATTCCCAGCGTGATCGCCGCCACGTACACCGCGATGAGGCCGTTTCCGTGTGGGGTGAGGACAGCGAGTCCGTACGCCGCGCACGCCACCCCCAGGGCGTAGAGGGACTTCTGGTGGGGCAGGATGTCTTCCGCCAGGCTCCCGCCGCGGGGCATCACTCGCGCTGCCACGAGTCCCACGGCGAGGCCCACGGCAAACCCGAGTGCCAGGCTCTCGAGCACGAAATGCCACCACACGAAATGCGAGCCCTCGGCGCCCAGCGCGGCAGCGAACACCAGAACGACCGGCAGCGCGAGCCCGTCGTTGAGCCCTGACTCCAGATTGAGCGAGTGGCGCACCAGCCGCGGGACCCGCGGATTGGTCACCACGCTCGAAGACAGGACAGGGTCGGTGGGGGATAGCAGCGCGCCGAGCAGGAATGACTCGGTCCAGGACAGACCGGTCAGCACGCGGGTAGCCAGGGCGATGATCGCCGCCGTCAACGGCATGGCCAGGACGAGCTTGCGAAACGGCAGATGCCAGTGCGACTGGAGCATCTCGCTCTCCACCTCGAGCCCATCACGGAACAGGATCACGATCAGCGCAACGGTGGCCAGCTCGCTGACGAAAGCGCTCCGGGCGTCGAAATGCACTGCCTTGATGGCTCCGTCCCCGAGCACGAACCCGGCCAGGACGAACAGCGCAGCCAGCGACACGAACGTGCGGCGAGCCACGCCAGACAGCAGGGCGCCGATCACGAGGAGCGCTCCGAGAATCAGGACCGATGACTCGAACCGGCGCGAGGTGACCGCGACAAGCAACGGGAAATGCAGGTGCATCACGGCCACGAGCACTAGAGTGTCAGAGGTCAGACTGAGAGAGGAGTGGAGTGCGCGTCACCGTTCTGGGCAAGTCACCCGCGTGGCAGGACGCCGCCGGTGCCTGCAGCGGATATCTGGTCGAGGAGCAGGACTTCAGGCTGCTGATGGACTGCGGCAACGGAGTCTTCTCCAAGCTCCGGCGGATCTGTGACTACGTCGATGTCGACGCGGTCCTGATCAGCCATCTGCACGCCGATCACTTCCTGGATCTCGTTCCGTACAGCTACGCCCTCTGCTACGCGCCGCGCCAGCAACCCGTTCCGGTGGCCGGCTGGCCTGGCACCGACAATCCGGCTCGCCCGCAGCTGTACGCCCCGAGCGGTGCGGTGGAGATGTTTCGCCGCATCGCCGGCTGCTTCGGCAACGAGGAACTGGTCGAGCACGCCTTCGCCTTGCACGAGTACCAGTCCCTGGATGAACTCACCATCGGCCCGCTGAGGGTCCGGTTCTGCGAGGTCCCGCACTACACGACCACGAACGCGATCGAGCTGTCGAGCAACGGATCGCGCTTTACCTTCAGCGCCGACTGCAGTCCCAACGAGCAGCTGGTGCGCTTCGCCCGGGACACTGACGTGCTCATGATCGAAGCCACTCTGCCCCGGCCCGAGCGGACCGGACTGCGCGGACACCTGACCCCGGGGGAGGCGGGTGAGCACGGCAAGCTGGCTGGAGCTCGCCGCCTCGTGCTGACTCATTACTCGGATGAGATGGATCCGGAGTGGGCGCGGGCGCAGGCGGTGGAAACCTTTGGCGGCCCGGTCGAGCTCGCCGAAGAAGGCGCCGTCTACAGCGTCTGACACCGCGCGAACCGCGTCACTAAGCTTTAGGGAGCACATGTCTCAGCGCGATCTGTTTGCGAACTTTGACCGCATGCGCCGCGAGATGGACGAGCTGTTCGGTGACATGTTCGAGCGCACGGGGCTTTCGCGGCGGCGCAGTGACTCGTGGCCGGCGGTGGACGTGGCCTACAGCTCGGATCCTCCGCGGGTGATCGTGACCGCGGAACTGGCCGGGGTGGAGGTCGACGATCTCGAGATTCAGATCGAGGGCCGGACGCTGGTGCTGGCCGGGGTTCGCGGGCCCGCGGATTCCGAGGGGGATGTCTATCAGCAGGTGGAGATCGAGCGAGGTTCATTTCGCCGGGTGGTCGAACTCGGAGTCGAGGTCCACTCGGACCAGGCCAGCGCGCGTTACGACGACGGGATGCTGCGGGTCGAGTTGCCGCTCGCCCAGCGGCCGCGCTCGCGCGCCGAGCCGATCGAGAGCGGCGACAGCCGATGATCGACGTCGGCGTCCCCGCCGACACCGAACGCGACACCCTGATCGGCGGGGTCCGGACCCTGCCCAGCGAAGTCCCCGTGCTGCCCCTGCGCGACACGGTCACGTTTCCCGAGATGCCGGTCCCGCTGAACGTGGGCCAGGAACGGAGCGTCGAGCTGGTCAATGACGTCCTCAGGGGCGATCGTTCGATCGTCCTGGTCGCCGGCCGGGATCCCGAGGTGGAGGCGCCCGGTCCTGAGCAGCTCTATTCGGTCGGGGTGCTCGGGACGGTGGCGCGCATGATCCGCCTCCCGGACGGCTCGCTCCGGGTGCTCATCCAGGGCGGGCAGCGGGTCCGGATCGACCATTGGGTAAAGAGTGAGCCCTACCTGGTGGCCGAGGTTGACAGTGCCCCGGACATCGTTCGCGAGAGCGCCGAGCTCCAGGCGCTGGCCCGGAACGTCCAGCAGACGTTCTCCAGCATCGTTGACCAGGTCCCGTACCTCCCCGAGGAGCTTCAGATCATGGTCGCCAACGTCGACGACCCGATCGTGCTCACGCACGTGATCGCCGGTGCGCTGAGGCTCAAGACCGAGGAGAAGCAGGAGCTGCTCGAGGAGCTTGACGTGGCCAAGCGCCTGCGGCGGCTGTCCGAGATCTTGGCCCGCGAGCTCGAGGTGGTGGCGCTCGGTACCAAGATCCAATCCCAGGTCCAGTCCGAGCTCGACAAGGGGCAGCGCGAGTACTTCCTCCGCCAGCAGCTGAAGGCGATCCAGGACGAGCTCGGCGAAGGCGATGAAGCCGCGGCCGAGGCCAACGAGCTTCGCGACCAGCTGGCCGCCATTGACCTGCCCGATGAGGTCCGCAAGCAGGTGGACCGCGAGCTCGGTCGCCTCGAGCGCCTGCAGCCGGCGATGGCCGAATACGGGGTGGTGCGCAACTACCTCGAATGGATCGCCGCGTTGCCGTGGGACAAGTCAACGGAGGACAACCTGGACCTCGCCAACGCGCGCGAGGTGCTGGACGAAGATCACTACGACATTGCCCAGGTCAAGAACCGGATCCTCGAGTTCCTCGCCGTTCGGTCCCTGAAGCCGGACGCGCGCGGATCGATCCTGTGCTTTGTCGGGCCGCCCGGGGTGGGGAAGACGTCCCTCGGCCGATCGATGGCGAGAGCGCTCGGGCGCCGCTTCGAGCGGATCAGCGTCGGCGGGATGCGCGACGAGGCCGAGATCCGGGGCCACCGCCGGACCTACATCGGAGCCATGCCGGGCGTGATCATTCGCGCGCTGCGTGACGCCGGGGCCAACAACCCGCTGTTGATGATTGACGAGATCGACAAGATGGGCGCCGACTTCCGGGGCGATCCGGCCAGCGCCATGCTCGAGGTTCTCGACCCCGAGCAGAATGACAGCTTCCGGGATCACTACCTCGACCTCCCGTTCTCGCTCGCCGCGGTGATCTTCGTCACCACGGCCAACACGCTCGAGACGATCCCTGGCCCGCTCCGTGACCGCATGGAGGTGATCCAGCTCGCCGGTTACACGGCTTCGGAGAAGCTCGAGATAGCCAAGCGTTATCTGGTCCCGCGCCAGATCGAGCGCAACGGCCTGAGCAATCGCCGGATCGCCTTCACTGACGCGGCCCTGAAGGCGATCATCGCCGATTACACGCGCGAGGCTGGCGTCCGCCAGCTCGAGCGCGAGATCGGCACGGTGGTGCGTCGGGTCGCCCTGCAGGTGGCCGAGGGAAAGCTCGACCGCAAGCTCACGATCACCGAGCCGCGCTTGCGTGAGCTGCTCGGCAAACGCAAGTTCTTCACCGAGGCCCGGCGGCGGACATCGCGGCCGGGCGTGGCCACCGGGCTGGCCTGGACGCCCGTCGGCGGCGAGGTGCTGTTCATCGAAGCCAGCGCGATGCCGGGCGGCGGCTCCTTGACCATCACCGGACAGCTGGGCGAGGTGATGCGGGAGTCAGCCCAGGCGGCACTGTCCTACGTGCGCTCAAACGCGGGGCAGCTCGTCCCCGAACTCCCCGTCGACTGGTTCGCCAAGCACGACATCCATATTCACGTGCCCGCGGGCGCGATCCCGAAGGATGGACCGAGTGCCGGGGTGGCGATGGTGACGGCGCTGGCCTCGCTGCTCTCAGGCCGGCCGGTGCGCGCGGACGTGGCGATGACCGGCGAGGTCACCCTGACCGGGCAGGTGCTGCCCATCGGGGGGCTCAAGGAAAAGGCCCTGGCCGCGCAGCGCAACGGTGTCCGCACCGTCATCGCCCCAGCGCTCAACGAGCAGGACATCGATGAGATCCCGGCCCACCTGCGCAAAGCGATCAAGTTCGTGTTCGTCTCCACCGTTGACGAGGTCCTAGAAGCTGCGCTGGCCCGCAGGCGGGCCCGTGGTTATGGCGTATCCTGAGCTTTCATCCGCCCAAGCGTCGAGGGAGATCAATGCCATCGTTGCGTAAAAAGGCCAAAACGGCGGTGCCATTCAATGCCACCGATCTGGCCAACATCACCAAGAACAACCCGTACATACAAAGACTGATCGAGGACTCGAAGCTGCGCGACAACGTGCGCGCGGCCCTCGACTCGGGCAAGAGTGCGTATGAGCGGCTGTCCAACGGGAAGGCTCCGCACAAGGCGCTGCTCGAGGACAAGAAGCTCCAGGCTGACCTCCGCCACGCGGCTGAGGCGGTCCGTGAGGCGACGCTCAGCCTCACCGACGCCCCGAAGCGTCAAGCGCGCAAGCGCCGGGGCTTCGGCCGCAAGCTGATGATTCTCGTCATCGGTGGCGGAGTCGCGATGGTGGCCAGCGAGAGCCTCCGCTCGAAGGTCTTGGACACGCTGTTCGGGGCCGAGGAGGAGTTCCAGTACACGCCGCCGTCGAGCTCCGCTTCGACGCCTCCGGCCACGCCGGTGACCGCTGCGTAGCGGCACTACCCGCAGGACAAGGTTCGCGCGAGGGCGCCCCCGGAGGGCGCCTTCGCCGTTTAAGGCACGCCGCCCACGATTAGAATCGAGGCCATGGAGGCGGCCGCCGTTCCCCAACAGTCCTCGACGAGGGCCGAGCTGGAGGGCGACAAGGCGGCGCGGATCGTCGAGGCGATGCGGGCCAGCGTCGCGGCCCGAGGCATCGCCGGCTCGACCTTCGACCATGTGGCGCGCGAAGCCGGAGTGTCCCGTGGGCTGCTGCATTATTACTTCGGCACCAAGGAGCGGCTGCTGGTTGAGGTCGTTCGCCGCGAGTGTCAGGTCCGCGGCGAGCTGCTGGGTCAGGCCGTGGCCGGCGCCGATGGTGCCGATGACCTGATTGACGCGCTCGTGCGCAGCTTCGAGGAGTTGCTTGGTGAAGGCGCCAGCGAGGTGGTCATGTTCTACGAGTTGCTCACCCTCGCGCAGCGCAACGACGAGATCGCCACTGAGTTGGCCGAGCTGTCTCGGACGCTGCGCCTACAACTTGCCGAGGCGCTGCGAGCCGGGCGCGAAGCCGGCGTGTTCGAGCTCCGTGCCGAACCGGGTGACGTGGCCAGCTTCCTGCTCGCGCTCGCCGACGGCGTCATGATCCGCCGCATGAGCGAGCCCGGCCTCGACGTCCGCTGCCTGATGGACCAGGCCGTGACGGCGGCGCGCGCCTTGCTCGCGTAGGGCGAGCCCGCCGACAATGCGCCGGCTAGCCGCGCTCGCGTTTGTTCTCGTGCTCGTGGTCGTGCTGGGCGTCGGGCAGCTCGTTCTGCCCGGGATCGCAGCCCAGAGCCTGCGAGACCGCCTCGGGCACTCCGGCCAGGTCCTGTCGGTCAAGGTGAGCGCCTTCCCCGCCATCGAGCTGCTCTGGCACCAGGCTGACAGCGTCGTCGTGCGGCTGGGGCGCTACCGCTCCACGCCGGGAGGACTGGCGGGGCTGCTCGCCCAATCCGGGGACGTGGGATCGCTCACCGCCACGGCGGCCGAACTCGACACGGGCCTGCTGACCCTCCGCGACGCCACGCTTCACAAGCGCGGCAGCCAGTTGACCGCCACGGCCCAGGTGACCGAGGCTGACATCCGCGCGGCCCTTCCTGTGCTCCAGTCCGTAACGCCCGTGGCCTCGAGTAACGGCCAGCTGACCGTTCAGGGCACCGCGAGCTTGCTGGGCGTCACGGCCTCGGTTGACGCGACCGTCAGCGCGCAGGATGGGGGGCTCGTGGTTGTACCCGATGTCCCGTTCGGGGGACTGGCCACGATCCGGGTGTTCTCCGATTCGCGCCTGGACGTGCAGAGCGTCGGTGCCACGCCGACGGCGGCGGGATTCGCGGTTCGGGCCACAGCGCAGCTGCGCTGACTCCCAGCCATGCCGCTCAGCGCCGCGCGATCAGCACGGCCTGACCGGGTACATCGCCGGCGGACACCATCTTGGCCAGCTGTCCCCGAGTTCCCTTCAGGTAGTGGTCCAGGAACGCGATCGTCACCCGCTCGACGATCGAGAGCTGTGGCTCCTCGGAGGTGTATGGGGGCAGGTGCGGTGCGCCGATGAGCTTGAGCAGGAACTTCGGCCGTCGGGCCGCATTGAAGAACGCGTACGTGTAGCGCGGCTGATTGATCGTGTCGGCGGTGCCCTGCGCGGCCAGCAGAGGCGGCCCGGCGGCCGGGAAGTCGAAGCCGCCACCCGGAAGCTCGGCACCTGAGAGGACCACGGCGGCCCTCACGCGATGGTCGATGTAGTAGCGGTCATAGGCGACCGCCAAGGCCGTCTCGCCACCGTCCGACTGACCGCTGACCGCGATCTCGTGGCGGGCGATCAGCCCGCTCAGCCATCCATGATGACTCGCGCTGAGCGCCAGCAAGCGCGTGATCACGAAGCTCATGTCACGCGGCTGGTTGACGATGTCCGACTCATTGGGGCCGCCGGGGGCATTGGCGCTGCCGAGCGGGAACACGGGCGCCGCGACCACGTAGCCGGCCTGAGCCCAAGCCCTGAGCAGCCGGTGATAGATCGCGGGGGTGACAGCGAAGCCGTGGCCGAAGACGACGAGCGGGAACGGTCCGGTCGCGTGGATCGGATACCGGATGACGGTCAGGAGGCGGCGGGGTTGGCGACCGCGTCCAGGGACCCGAACCGAGCGACTGTGATCGATGAACAGCGCGTAGCGCTTGACGATCGTGAACGGGGGCTTGACCCGAAGCCGGGCCGAGGCCCCCACCGGGGCCGCCGCACTCGTGACCGTGACCGCCGCGCGCCTGACCGGGACTGCGCCCCCGGCGGCCCGGCCGCTCTGCCCGGCCATCGTCCCGCAGGCGCCGAGCATCGCGACCGCGCCCAGCGCCGCCACCCGGAGAAGCGCGCGTCGGGCGCTCCTGCCCATCTGCTCAGCGGACGTAGACCCCGAAGAAGTCCCGGTCATCTGGAGTCAGATAGCGCTGCGGTGAGCGGTCCATGCTGCTGAGCAGGTTCGCCGCGCCGATGGCGCCGGGGTGGCGGTAGGTGATGAAACTGGGCCAGTACGTATTGATGTCGAGCTCCATGGCTCTCACCGCGCCGGCCCGGCGGAGGATCTGCGCCAGCGACCCGACGGTCTGGATGTTGGCCGCTGCGTAAACCAGGTTGCCGTACCGGTCCACACCCACCCCGGAGCGCCAGACGCGAATTGCGTTGCCCAGCGTTGCGCCCCACTCAGGTCCGTCGGACAGGTTGGGGCTCAGGCGTCCGTTGTTGACGATCAGCGGCAGGTTCTGCCGCGCGTAGACGATGTTAGGCCCGGCCGTCGCGCTGCCGGTCCACGATCGTATGTCCACCTGCCCGTCGCGGTAACGGACGATCGTGGCCAGGCCGTCCTTGAGCGGGGCGTACGTGTGGCCGCCGATCGTGACCCCGCCACCCGAGTCGCTGAGCTTGAAACCACTGTTGAAGGTGGCCACCAGCCGCGAGCGCAGGTCCGCAGGCACCTCCATCGGACCGCGGGACGGCATCGAGACGCTCGGCTCGAGCCGGCCCGGGTACAGCCACACGCTCGTCCGGGTGTGGTCGATCCAGGCCACGCCGGCCACATTCTGCGGGTAGTTGGGATCCGGTCGGAAACTTGTCACCAGGACCGGAGGTCGGCTGCCCCCAGCCGAGAACGTCGGACGCCACACGCCCTCGCCGGCCAGGGCGGGACGGATCACAGGCCGGATGGGCGGCGGGCGATAGGTGCTGGCATGCCCTCGAGCGGTCGCTGCGGCGCCCAGCGCCGGAGCGAGCCCCGGTTGACCGGGCAGTCTCCGCAGCGCCGGGCCACCCGTGGCTGGCGCGTTCAGCGAGTAGTAGATCGACTCGACCCTGTTGACCAGGCCCCGGGCGCCGTTGTCGCGCAGCCACTCGACGCTGCGGATTGACCAGCTCGAATCCGACGGTTGGCTCAGCATGTTCGCGTAGGACACGAGCGCCGGCACGGCGAGAAACACGGCGACGAGCAGAGTGACGCGGCGAGCGCGGACCGGCCGCACCCGGGGCGGGCGATGTGTCGTGCGCGCCCGAGCGCGTGTCGCTGCGGGGCGCACGGCCACAGGTCTCGGCGGAGCCAGCATGGCGGCGATCGTGCCAACCGGTCGTCCTTCCCAGGCTTAAGGACGGCTGAGAGGTCCCTCATACACCGCCGCCGGAGTGAGAGTCAGTTCATGAAACCCCCGCCAACCTAAGAAACCCGACCGCCCGGAGTGAGAGGTCGCTCACGCAGGGCGTCTCCTGTGAGCTCCCTCATCAGCTTCAGAGGTTCAATTGATCCTGCGAACCTAGCTTCGACGGCGATGACGTCCCAGAGACGAGGGCCCCGGCTGCCATCGCCCGCCCGCAACCGCCCGCTCCCGGCGCCCGCAGCTGACTTTCCGTCGAGCCCCGCGAGACTGAGCGCCCCGGCAGCGCACGCACCCCAACGCGGCCGTCTCATGGCCGTTCTGGTCACGGCTCGCCCTCGGCAGTGGATCAAGAATGCCCTCGTCATAGCGGCCGCCGGCGCCGCTGGAGCGCTCGGCAATGACGACGTGCCGGGCCGGGTTGCGTTCGCCTGCATCGGGTTCTGCTTCATGTCGGCTGGGATCTATGCGCTCAACGACAGCCGTGACTTCAACGAGGACCGCCATCACCCGCGAAAGCGCCGGCGCCCCGTGGCTGCCGGGGAGCTCCCCGTGAGGGATGCGGTGGTGCTGGGGCTGGCGTGGATCATCTCGGGGCTGGCGCTCTGCTTCGCGATACGGCCGCTCCTGGGTCTCGTCGGCCTCGCGTACGTGTCGCTGACGCTCAGCTACACCTATGTCTGGCGCCACATCATCGTGCTCGACATCTTCGCCGTCGCCGGCGGCTTCGTGCTCCGGGCGCTGGCCGGCGGAGTGGCCGCGCCGGTCACGCTCTCACGCTGGTTCGTCCTCGTCGTCAGCTCCGCGGCGCTGTTCCTGGCCGCGGGCAAGCGTCACGCCGAACTGGTTCGCGTGTCGGGTGATGAGGGCGGCGAGGGCACGGGAGGGCGGGCCACCGTGGTCCGGCGAGTCCTGTCGGGGTACACGCCGGGTGGATTGCGGCTGCTCCTGGGCGGAAGCGCCGGTTGCGCTCTGTTCGCCTACTGCGTATGGGCGTTTGGATTGGTCGACGTGGACGGCGTACCCTGGCGGCTGCTGACTGTGGTCCCGTTCACGATCTGCCTGCTTCGCTACGGGTCGCTGGTCGGCGCGGGCGCCGGCGAGGAGCCGGAGGAACTGCTTCTCGGTGACCGTACTCTCACCCTGAGCGCGATTGCCTGGTTGTTGCTATTCGCCTTGAGTGTTCATGCCGCCGCTAGCTGAGCTGACCCAAAGCCGTTCGATACCCGGGACGGTGAGGCGGGTGACGCTCAGGGGGTGGGCCGGCGGCCCGTCGTCGCCGGGCATGTTGGTGCGGCCGGTGAGCATCGACGCGGTACGCGGCGCCGTGTCGTCGGCACCGGCGTCAGGGGCCATTGCGCGCGGAATGGGCCGCAGCTATGGAGACGCGGCGCAGCGCCGCGGCGGACTGGTCATCGACATGACCGCGTTGCGTGGCTGTGAGCTCGATCCCGCGCGCGGCGAGCTGACGGTCGGCGCCGGGGTCACGATCCGGGAGCTCATGGCCGAGCTCGCCCCGGCGGGCTGGGTCCTCCCGGTCCTGCCTGGTACCCAGGACGTAACCGTGGGCGGTGCGATCGCCAGCGACGTGCATGGCAAGAATCACCGCTCGGCCGGCTCCTTCGGTGACCACGTCATGGCGCTTGTGCTGCTCACGGCGGACGGGGACGTGACTGAGCTGAGACCTGACCGAGATGCCGAGCTCATGCGGGCCACCGTGGGAGGGATGGGACTGACCGGTGTGATTCTGTCGGCCCGGATCCAGCTGCACAGGCTGCCGAGCCCTCTGATGGCCGTCGACATCGATCGCGTCGACTCGCTGGATGGGGCGCTCGCGCTGCTCGACGGGCCGGGGGGCGCTCACCGTATCGGGTGGCTCGACCTGTTGGGCAAGACGCCGGTCAGAGGTGTTGTCACTCGCGCTGAGCCGTTGCACCGCGGCGTATGTCCAAACCGGGTCGCCAGCCTCGCCACAGTCACGCCGAGGCTCACCGTGCCGTCGGTTTGGCCTGGAGGCATTCTGCGTCCGGGTCTCGTCCGGGCGTATAACGATCTTCGCCTGCGGCGAACGCCCCGGCACACAGCCGGCCGGGTGGAGCCGCTGGGATCACACCTGTTCCGGCTCGATGCGCTCGGCTTCTGGCCCAGGCTCTACGGGCCACAGGGCCTCGTCCAATATCAGGCGGTCATTCCCCGCACGCGGCAACCCGCGCTCGAGGAGATGCTCTTGCGGCTGCGGCGGTCCACCGTGCCCTGCTACCTGGCCACGCTCAAGGACCTCGGCCCGGCAAGCGACGCGCCGCTGTCATTTCCACTCGAGGGCTGGACGATCGCGCTCGACCTTCCCCGAGTTGCGAAGGGGCTCGCGGAGCTGATGGACCGCTTTGACGAACTCGTGGCCGGGGCCGGAGGCCGCGTGTACCTGACCAAGGACATCCGCCTGCGCCCGGACATGCTCTCGGCCATGTACCCGGGACTCGAGACCTGGCGGCGGGCACGCGAACGCGCCGATCCCGAGCACGTCTGGCGCTCGGACTTGGGGCTTCGCACCGGGTTGATTCGGGGCGAGCGGTGAGCTCCCCCGCCGTGACCAGAGCGCTCCTGGTGGGCGGGAGCTCGGATATCGGGCTGGCCATCGTCAGCCGCCTGCGGGCCGACGGCCCGGTGAGTGCGGTGCTGCTGGGCCGTGACAATGCCCGTCTGCTCGCCGCGTCCGAGCGCTTGGAGGCGGACGGGATCGCGCCCGTCACCGTCGAAATGATGGATGCCGACGATCTTGCCGGGCACGAACGCGCTGTGGCGAGCGCGTTCGACCATGGTGACGGCGCCGACGTCGTGATCCTTGCGGTGGGCCAGCTCGGGGCTCAGGCCGGTCTCGACGCTGACCCGGACGAGGCCACCGATGTCATGCGGGTGAACTTCCTCGGCGCCGGCTCGTTGCTCCTGCAATGTCTTCGGAGGCTTCGGGTTCAGGGGCGCGGCACGATGATCGTCCTCTCAAGCGTCGCTGCCGAGCGTCCGCGGGCGGGGAATGCGATCTACGGCGCGGCCAAAACCGGGCTCGACGCGCTCTCGCAGGCAATGGCTGACTCGATGGCGGGCACCGGGGTTCGGGTACTCACGGTTCGTCCTGGGTTTGTCACGTCCAAGATGACCGCTGGCCTGAAGCCGGCCCCGATGGCCACCACGCCGGAGGCCGTGGCCGACGCCGCCGTGCGCGCCTTGAGCGCCCACGGCTCCACGGTCTGGGTACCGGGTCGACTCCGGTGGGTGTTTGCTTTGCTGAGACACATGCCGCGCGCCCTGTTCCGGAGATTGCCCCTGTGATTCAGACTGCCTGGAAGGTCGATGTGCTGGTGGCGGCTGCGATCGCCGCCGTGATCCTGATCATCGAGCCGGGCGTGGCCATCGGTGGCATGCTGGCGTTATTGCTCGTCATCATCTGCGCTGCGAGCTTGGTGCTCGAACGGCGCCGGAGTCGGAGCCGCGGGGGGCGCGTCAGAGCGAGACCGCGATGATCGAGCCCCGGCTGCCTCGCCGGGGCGTAAACCCCGTTGACCTCTCGGTCTAAGCGCCCCAGCCCTCCTACTCGGACGGGGACTTCGGCGAGCGCCACGGCGTGCGCAGGCGCCGCTCGAGCTCGGACGCGAGCTCGTTGATGGCGAGCCGGTCCTGCTTCAGGCTGTCGCGATCGCGCAGCGTCACCGTGTTGTCCTCGAGCGACTGGTGATCGATCGTGACCGCCCACGGGGTACCGATCTCGTCCTGGCGCCGGTAACGCCGGCCGATCGCCCCGCCCTCGTCGTACTCGGCCTGCATCAGCTCGCGTAGCTCACGGTGGATCGTCCGCGCCAGCTCGGGCTGGCCGTCCTTACGCACCAGCGGCAGGATGGCCACCTTCACCGGCGCCAGCTTCGGATGCAGCCGCAGCACGGTCCGCGTTTCGCCCTCGATCTCGTCCTCGTCATACGCGTCGGCGAGGAAGGCCAGCATGGCCCGGTCCGCTCCAGCCGCCGGCTCGATGACGTGGGGGACGTAACGCTCGCCGCTGGCGGTGTCCACGTACTCGAGCTTCTGGCCCGAGTGCTCGGCGTGCTGAGTGAGATCGAAGTTGCCGCGGTTGGCGATCCCCTCGAGCTCCTGCCACCCGATCGGATACAGGTACTCGAGGTCGCTGGTGGCGCTCGAATAGTGCGAGAGCTCGTCGGTGTCGTGAGCCCGGAGCCGCAGGTGGTCCTCGCGTAACCCGAGGCGCACGTACCAGTCGTAGCGCTCCTTCAGCCAATGCTCGAACCATTGCTCGGCTTCGCCCGGGGGAACGAAGAACTCCATCTCCATCTGCTCGAACTCCCGGGTGCGGAAGATGAAGTTGCCCGGAGTGATCTCGTTGCGGAAGCTCTTGCCGATCTGGGCGATCCCGAACGGCGGCTTCTTGCGCGAGAACTGAAGGTAGTTCTTGAAGTTCAGAAAGATCCCCTGGGCCGTCTCGGGCCGCAGGTATACGGTCGAGCCCTCTTCCTTTACCGGCCCGACCGTGGTCTCGAACATGAGGTTGAAATCACGTGCCTCGGTGAGGTCGCAGTCCGGCGTCTCGCCGGGGCGCTTGGACGGCTTGCGCCCGCAGTGAGCCTCCTCGAGCTTGTCGGCCCGGAAACGCAGCTTGCAGGTGCGGCAGTCAACCATCGGGTCGGTGAACCCAGCCAGGTGACCACTCGCCTTCCACGTCGCCGGGTGCTGGATGATGGCCGAGTCGAGCCCCACCACGTCGTCGCGCTCCTGGAGCATTGACCGCCACCACTGGGCCTTGACGTTGTTCTTGAGCAGCACGCCGTAATGGCCGTAGTCATAGCTCGAGCTGATCCCGCCGTAGATCTCGCTGCTCTGAAAGACGAATCCCCGGCGCTTGCACAGGGAGACGATCTTGTCCATGGTGGCGACGTCGGTGGTCATCGAGTCGCCGATGGTAGCCGCGACGCCCTCGGCTGACCGCGGCGGAGCCGTGCCCGGCAGCGGCCGCGGGCTGTGTCTGGCAGCGGCCGCGGGCTGTGTCCGGCAGTCGCGGCGCTAGGCGGCGATCGCGACGCGCTCGGTGTCCGCCAGCGCAACCACGGCGTCTGCGCCCACCGCCACGGCAGAGCCCACCCGGCCCCGCTCGTCGACCATCACGGCGGACGGCGTGCCGGCGGCGCCGAAAGCCTGCCCGGCCGTGAACGAGTCATCGAGCAGGATCGGCGCCTGAAGTCCGAGCGCGCGATTGGCCTCCGGGTCCCCGGTGGATATGACCACCAGACCTGTTGGACCGGCGGCCAGGCCGGCGTCGATCGCCTGTAGCCGTTCGATCATCCGCTCGCAGAAGCCGCAGGTCGGGTTCCAGAACAGGACCAGTCTGGGGCCCCCGGTCAAGATCGATGACAGCTGGACCGGCTTGCCCTCGAGTGTGCGCAGCGTGAGGTCGGGCGCCGGGCGCGGATCCGGAGCGGGCCGACCCAGGACCGGCCCGTGACGATGAACCTCGAGCGCGACCTCGGACCGGCTCGCGACGAGTGCCCGGATCTGATCCTCGCCGGCGTGCGGCACGCTCGTGACCATGCCCGCAGCTGAGATCAGCACCGCGCTCGGCGTGGCATCCACGCGGTACGCCTGGCTCACTTCGCGATCCTCCTGGAGCAGGACGTCGGACAGGCCGTGCTCGCTTGCGTGGGCGAGATTCGCTTTCCGATCCCCGCGGCTGATCAGCACGGTCCGGAGGCCGCCAGGCCGATCGCGCTGCCACTCGGCGAGCTGGGGCATGAGCGCCGTGCAGGGTCCGCACCCTGGGTCGGTGAACACCAGCATCAGCTCGCCGGTCCCGGCGCGCAGGGAGGCCAGGCTGGTCCGGCCGCGGGCCAGGGTGTCGAGCTCGAACTGCGGTGCCTCGGTGCCGATCGCCAGCCCGCCCGTCATTGCGGCGGGCGGCACATCGGAGGGGACCGGGACCCCACCCGTGGCGAGCGCCGCCTCGAGCGTGTCAACCCGGAGCAGGAGCTGGCCGTTGCGACGCAGGAGCCGGGAGGCCAGCGAGCCGGCGGTGGCGAGCGTCGCGGCCAGGGCCACGCCGAGCACGAGTGCGGCCAGCCAGCCACCGCTGAGCCCCGCGAGCCAGCGCGTGGCGCTCGTTCCCGGCCCACTCGCGAGCGCCACCGCTGCGCCCGCGCCCAGCAGAAGGTTGCGCACCAGCGTCCTCGGTCCGGCCGGCTCGGAGTGCAGCGCGCCGAAGCAGTGGCAGTCGGGCGCCTCGCCTCGCGCAATGCTGCGGGCAATTGCCGCGCTGAAGGCCAGCATCAGAGCCAGCGCCAGGGCGGCCCCGGCGGGCTGGGTGACGCTTGGGATCAGAAGGAGTGCCGCGGCCAGCTCAACCCACGGCAGCAGATTGGCCACCGGCGCGGCCAGCGGCTCGGGAACGCCGAAGCCCGTGACCGCCTCGCGCGCCCCGGCGCGGTCGGCGAGCTTGCCCGCGCCGGCTACGGCGAGCACCAGCGCCAGGAGCACCCGGATGGCTAGCAGCACACCGTTCATCTAAGTCCAGGTGGATCCAGGGCTCGAGGTCGTGGGACACCGGGACCCGTTGCCGGCGTTGTTGACCGTCACATAACCCGCGAACTGACCCGAGTAGACCCAGGTCGCGAACACGTTGTCGTTGTAGCGGACGAGCACGCTGGTGGCGCCGGGGCAGCTCCCCACGGTGTCCTTACCGTTGGCCAGCGGGTAGGCCGCCCGGGCGGCGGTGGCCATCTCGAGGCTGTAAGTGGCGGCGTTGCCCGGGGTACCCAACCCCCCGCAGTCGTAATAGAAGTTGCCGACTCCGTTGCTGTGCTGCGTCTCGCAGTTGGTTCCGCAACACGCGGTGCCGGGGCAGCAAGCGCCGTTGCAGTCGACCGTGCCCGATTGGCAGGTTTGCGCGCAGCCTCCGGTCGAGCAGACCTGCCCGGTCGGACATGCGTTGTTGCACGAGCCGCAGTTGTTCGGATCCGTCTGGGTGTTGACGCAGTACCGACTGCACAGGGTCAGCCCGCTCGCACATGTGGACGAGCACGCGCCGCTCACGCAGGCCTGGCTGCCTCCGCACACGTTCCCGCACGAACCGCAGTTGTTCGGGTCCGTGGCGGTCGTGACGCACACACCGGCGCAGTAGGTGGTGTTGCCGGCGCACGCGTTGACGCAGTGTCCGCCGCTGCACACCGTCCCGGCAGCGCACACCGCGCCGCACGAGCCGCAGTTCTTGGGGTCGTTGGTGGTGTTGACGCAACTGCCGCTGCAGCTGGTCGTACCGGACGGGCAGTTGGTCACGCAGGTCCCGTTGTGACAGACCGAACCGGCGGCGCAGGCGTGCCCGCAGCTACCGCAGTTCTTGGGGTCGGTGCTCAGCGTGACGCAGGTGCCGCCGCATACGACCTCGCCCTGTGGGCAGGTGAGGGTGTGCTGGGTGCACTTGCCCTTGGAGCAGGTCTGCCCCTTGGCGCATTTGTGCCCGCACTTGCCGCAGTTGTGCGGATCAGTCTTCGTGTGGACGCACTTGCCCCGGCACCGGGTGGTGTTCTTCGGGCAGGCGCACTTTGGTTTCGGCTTGTGCTTGCCCTTTTTCTTCGGGTGCACGCACACCTCGCCCGGCGGGCAGCACTTGGTGCCGCACTTCGCGTGGTGCTTGGGACAACGCCCTCTGACCTTCGCCCACGCGTCGCCGGGGCTCATGGCTATGGCGGCGGCGAACGCAGCCCCGCCCGTGCGCAGCGCCTCGCGCCGGGACATACCGCGGGCAAGTCCGCGCGCGATCGCGTCGAGTGCTTCGTCGGTCGGCATGGTTCATTGACCTCGTCGGCCTGGATGGGCCGCGAGTCAAGCGGAAGCGCTCCGGATCGACGGATATGCACGAACCCCGGCGGCAAACATGACGGAACCCACCGATAGGCTCTCGCCGCCTGCGAAGACACCCGATTTCAGACTCTGCCCACCGTCCGCCCTGCTTGGCACTCTCCCCCTAAGAGTGCCAGGCCGAGGGCTATACTCTTTGAAGCGATGCCGATCTACGAATACCGGTGCAAGAAGGGCCACACGACCGAGGTAATGCAGCGGATCTCGGACGACCCGGTGACCGAATGTGAGGTCTGCGGAGCCACCGTTCAACGCGTGTTTCGCCCCATCGCGGTCCACTTCAAAGGGTCGGGTTTCTACAACACCGATTACGGCACGCGCAAACGCTCACGCGAGATGAAGGAGTCCAAGGAGGGGTCCAAGAGCGACGGCGCCAAGGAGTCCACGGCCGCCTCGAGCTCTGACTCCAACGGTTCGAAGTCCGACTCGGCTTCGAGCTCAAAGTCGGACTCGAAGTCGGACTCCGGCACCAAGAAGTCCGAGACCAAGGCCTAGCCGTTCAGCGGCTCGCGGCCTAGCCGTTCATCAGCTTCGCCACCGCGCGGTGCACGTCCGCCGGGGAGGCCACCAGAGCATCCTCGCCGTCGGGCAGAGTCTCCGAACCGGTCGGCTTGAGGATCTGCGTCGGGGCTGAACCGCCCAGTTCGGCGGCGGCGAACAGGCTCAGCATCGTGAACCCGCCCATGTCGGTGCGGAGCGTCTGCGGCGCGTACCACGACGCCCACGGCAGGCGGAAGAACGTCAGCGGCGACAGGAGCTTTGACTTGATCGAGTTGAGGATCTTCTGCTGATATCCCTCGCGGGTCAGGTCATTGCTGGCCGCATTGCAGGCGTTCTCGCGCGTCCGGGCCAGCGTCAGGGCTTGGATCCCGCTCAGGTGATGGGTCCCCGGCTTCAGGAACAGCGAGAAGCCGCCCTTCTTGGCCCCACCGCTGATGTTCGAGCAGATCCGCCCGGTCTTCACGTCGACGCCGCCCAGGGCGTCGATGAACTTCGGGAAGTTGGCCAGGTTGATGACGATCACGTGATTGATCTTGACCCCGGTGAACTGCTCCACGGTCTTGATCGCCAGCGCCGGGCCGCCGTAGGCATAGGCGGCGTTGATCTTGGTGCTCCCGAAGCCCGGGATCGCGGCCACCGTGTCGCGCGGGATCGACAGCCGGCGTGATACCCCGCCACCTATCCGCCACAGCATCATCGTGTCCGAGCGGCTGCCCTTGTCATTGGTGTTGGCGCCGGGCTCCTTGGAGCCCTTGGGCCGCTGATCGGTGCCCAGCACGAGGATCGTGTCCGTGGAGGTCAGCATGTTGCCGCCCGGGCTGAGCGCTGCGATGGCCGAATTCGGTAGCGAGCCGCTCTCGATCTGGGCGCTGACGAGGAACAGGACCAGTGACAGCAGCAGCCAGCCCACGATCGCGATGGCCAGGTACTTGATGACCCGCCGCGGGGTGATCCGCTCGCGCCAGGTCGTTGGGCCCTCCCGGCGCGGGCGCTTGCCACGGCCGCGCTTCTCCTCGCCGGGGACCCCGGCGTCCTCCTCGCCCCGAAGGCGGGCGCGGAGCCCCTTGGGGGCCGAGCGGTAAAGGTTGTATGGGCGCTCCTGCTCGTCGGGGCGAGCCTTTGACTCACCTCGATAGACCCGGTACGGAGGGTCCTCGCTGGGCGCGCGATTCGGGGGTTCGCGTGGCATCGAGCACTGCATATAGTGACGACATGCCCGCGCGGCGCACTATCGGCGTCGATCTGGGCGGTACCAAGCTGCTCGCCGGTGCAGTGGATGCGGGGCTAGGGGTCCACCACCGCGCGCAGCGTACCGTCACGGGTCTCGACCAGCGGACGTTGCTCGACGTCGCTGTCGATGCGGTCCAGGAGGTCCGTGAGTCGGCAGGGGGTGACGTCGAGGCGGTCGGCTTCGGGATCCCATCCCTGATTGACCAGCGAACCGGGATCGCCGTGGTGGCGGTCAATCTGTCCCTGGCCAACATCGCCTTCGCGGACGTGATGACCGAACGCCTGGGCCTGCCTGTATTCGTCGACAATGACGGCAACGCGGCCGCGATCGCCGAGCACCGGGCCGGGGCCGCCCGCGGGTCGAGCGAAGCCGTCGTGATGACGATCGGTACCGGGATCGGCGGTGGCCTGATCCTGCGCGGCCAGCCCTACCGGGGCTGGATCGGTTCCGGCGCTGAGCTGGGCCACGTGGTGATCGAAATGGACGGCCTGCCGTGTCAGGGCAACTGCCCAGGTCGTGGTTGCGTGGAGGCGTACGCCTCTGGGACCGCGCTGGCCCGGGAAGCCCTCCGGATCGCCCACGAGCAGCCGGAATCGGGTCTGGGCCGGGCTCTGGCCGACGGTCGGGAGCTGGCCGGACCACTTGTCACCGAGCTGGCCCATGACGGGGACCCGGCCGCGATTGAGGCCATCGCCCTGATCGGCTCGCGCCTCGGTGTCGCCATCGCCAGCCTCGTGAACATCTTCAATCCCGAGGTGGTCGTGATCGGAGGTGGTGTCATCGCAGCCGGTGAGCTTCTGCTGGCTCCCGCCCGCGCGGAGATGATGCGCCGGGCACTGCCGCCGTCCCGGGATGTCGTCCGGGTGGTGCCGGCGCGCTTTGGGGTCGAGGCGGGGATGATCGGCGCCGCCGCGCTGGCCTACGACGGTCTGGCCGGTGTCGGGCCGTGAAGGTCCTGGAGCTCACGCCATGAGCGCCGGCCGTCTGGTCGTCTGCCCGACCCCGATCGGCAACCTCGAGGACGTGACCCTGCGCGTGCTGGCGGCGCTCCGCGAGGCTGACCTGGTCGCCTGCGAGGACACTCGCCGGACCCGGATCCTGCTTGACCGTTACGGCGTGGCGGGGCAGCTCGTCTCCTACCACGAGCACAACGAGCGCGCCCGAGCCACCGAGCTCGTCACCCGTATGCAGGAGGGAACGGTGGTCGCTCTGGTGTCCGATGCCGGCATGCCACTGGTTTCCGACCCCGGATTCGTCCTCGTCCAAGCCTGCGTCGCGGCCGGCCTCGGGGTCGAGGTGCTGCCGGGTCCCTCGGCCGCATTGAGCGCTCTGGTGGCCAGCGCGCTCCCGGCCGACCACTGGCAGTTCGTCGGCTTCCTACCCCGCAAGCGCGGCGAGCTCGACCGGGTGTTCGCGTCGGCCGAGACGCTGGTGGCCTTCGAGTCACCGCGGCGTCTGGCCGCCTCGCTCGAGGCGCTCGCCGCCACCCATCCCGAGCGCCAGGTCGCCGTCTGCCGGGAGCTGACCAAGGTGCACGAGGAGGTTGTGCGGGGGAGCGCATCCGAGCTGGCCGCCCGGTACCGGGCCCAGGCACCGCGGGGCGAGATTGTCCTGGTCGTCGGACCGGCGCCCGATGCCGAGCCCGATCTGTCAGGGCCGCTGGACGCCTTTCGCCGTCTGGTCGAATCGGGCGCCAAGCGCCGGACGGCCGCCACCGTGGTCGCGGAATTGACCGGCGTCAGCGCCAACGCGCTCTACCGGGCGTTCAGCGACCCCGAGTGACTCGTCCCGCCACCTCGAGTGACCTTCACTCGCGTGCGAACGCCTTGGCGTCCTCGGCCAGCTCGAGCCAGTCCTCGAACGGCGCCGGCACCCGAGCCCAGTCCTTCATCGCCCGCCCCTGCCCCGAGGGATCGAACTCGGACGCTCGGCCGGCGGCGATCAGCTCCGCCACTCGATCGCGCCCCAGCTTCAGCACCAGGTCACCCTCGAACTCTCCGCCGAACATCTTGCTCCCGACCTTCAGCGCGAGCATGCCCATCATCTGACCCTCACTGACGGCTGGGTCAGACAGCAGCTCGTGGACGACGGCCCGATACGGATCCGATTGCTCCACAGGCGCAGGATAGCCTTGGTATCCAACCCGGTACGAGAAAGTACGTATGGCCTTTTACATCACCACTCCCATCTACTACGTCAATGCGCAGCCGCATCTCGGCCACGCGTACACCACCATCGCTGCCGACGTTCTCGCCCGACACATGCGCCAGCGCGGCGAGGACGTGTTCTTTCTCACCGGCACTGACGAGCACGGGGAGCCGGTGGCCGACGCCGCCCACGCCCAGGGAGTGACCCCACAGGAGCTGGCCGACCGCAACGCCGAGCGTTTCAAGGCGCTCGCCCCGCGTCTGGACGCGTCCAACGATTTCTTCATCCGCACCACTGACGAGGAGCACAAGCGCCGCGTCCAGGAGGTGCTCGAGCAGGTGCACGAAAATGGACACACCTATAAGGGCCTGTACGAGGGTTGGTACTGCCCCCGGTGCGCTGATTTCAAGGTCGAGAATGAGATCGCGGAGGGCAATCGGTGCCCGATCCACGAGATCCCGCTTGAGCGCCACCAGGAGGAGAACTGGTTCTTTCGCCTGTCCACGTTCCAGGAGCCGACTCGAGCAGTTGTACGCCGGCCAGCGTGACTTCGTCATGCCCCCGCGCCATTACAACGAGGCGCTGTCGTTCATCACCTCGGGACTCCAGGATGTGTCGCTTTCACGTGCCCGGCTGAAGTGGGGGGTGACCGTTCCCTGGGATCCGGGGCACGTGTTCTACGTGTGGTTCGACGCGCTGCTCAACTACTACACGGCACTCGGCTACGCACGGCCCGGTGAGGATCTGACTGCCCGCTTCTGGCCGCCGACGTTCCACATCATCGGCAAGGACATCCTCAAGTTCCACACCGTGTTCTGGCCGGCGCTGCTGATGGCGGCCGAGCTCGAGCTACCCAAACATGTGTATGTCCACGGCTTCCTGCTCGGGGCGGATGGACGCAAGATGAGCAAGTCACTCGGGAACGTGCTTGACCCGTTCGAGGTGATTGACCGGTTCGGCACCGACGCACTGCGCTTTTACCTCATGCGTGATGTCACCTTCGGTGGTGACGGCCCGGTGGGGATGGATTCCGTTCGCACTCGCTACGAGAGCGAGCTCGCCAACGAGTACGGCAACCTGGCCAGCCGCACATTGGCCATGATCCGCCGCTACCGCGACGGCGTCGTCCCCGACGTCGCGCTGGACCCCGAGCTTACGCGAGAGTTCGACGGTCTCTCCGATCGCGTGTCCGGGCTGCTTGACCGGGCCGATGTCACGCCGGCGCTCGAGCAGATCTGGCCCCTGGTGCGCCGGTCCAACCGCTTCGTCGAGGAACGAGCCCCCTGGCAGCTGGCCAAGGATCCGGCCTCCGCGGCCGAGCTCGACACCGTGCTCGCCTCGCTGGCCGAGGCGGTGCGCTCACTGAGCGTTCTTCTGCACGCCTACATGCCAGCCAGTACGGACCGCCTCCTCGCCGCACTGAGCGCGCCCGAGGTGCAGTGGAGCCAGGCCCCGTTCGGTGCCGGGTCAGGCGGTCGCACGGTGCTGCCGCTCGAGCCCCTGTTCCCCAAGCGGGACTGACGGCCGTGATCGACAGCCACACCCATCTCGACGCCTGCGAGCCGTCCAACGCCGACCTCGTCTCCGCTGCCGAGGCCGCCGGTGTGACCCGGATCGTGACGGTGGGCACCGACGGTGTCTCCTGTCGTGCCGCGTTGGCAGCGGCCGAGGACTTCCCGCAGGTGTACGCCGCCATCGGCCGCCATCCCAGCGAAGCCACCGGTTTTGATGACGCGGACTTCGCCGAGCTCGAGGCGTTGGCCAGTCACGAGAAGTGCGTGGCGATCGGCGAGACGGGCCTCGACTACTACCGTGATTACGCCCCCCGCGAGGATCAGAAGCGCGCCTTCGAGGCCCAGATCGAGCTGGCCCGGAGCACGGGAAAGCCGCTGGTCATCCACACCCGGGCCGCCGATGATGACACGCTCGAGCTCCTCGACGCCCGAGCGAGCGGGCTGCGGGTGATCCTCCATTGCTTCTCGATGGCCAGCCGCGTCCGGGAATGCCTGGAGCACGAGGACTGGTGGTTCTCGTTTGCCGGTAACTCCACCTACCCCAAGGCCCAGGATCTCCGCGCGGCCGCGATCGCGATCCCGGCCGAGCGGCTGCTCGTGGAGACGGATGCGCCCTATCTGTCTCCCCAGCCCGTTCGGGGTGAACCGAACCAGCCCGCAAACGTGGTGCGGACGGCCCAGGCCCTGGCCGTCGAGCGCCGCGTGGCCTATAACGAGCTCGAGCGCGAGATCGAGAGCAGCGCCGCGGCCGTGTTCGGATGGTGAGCACCCGCTCCGCGCGCCAGCGCGAGCTGGGCCAGAACTTCCTCGTTGACCGCAACATCCTGGACGTGATCGAGCGGCTCGCCGCGCTGTCCGATTCAGACGTCGTGCTCGAGGTCGGGGGTGGGCTGGGGGTTCTCTCGGAGCGGCTCGCGGCCCGGGCGGCGCACGTGCACGTAGTCGAGGTCGACCGCCGGGTCGAGCCGCAACTGCGCGAGGTCCTGGCCCAGTTCGGCAACGTCACGCTCCACATGGGTGACGCGCTTGACCTCGACCTCGCCTCGCTGGACCCCGCGCCGGGCAAGATGATCGCCAACCTTCCGTACGGAGTCGCGGCGTCAGTCGTGCTGCGCACGATTGACGAGCTCGCGTCGGTGTATGACTGGGTCGTGATGGTCCAGCGCGAGGTCGGTGAGCGCTTCGCTGCCGGGCCGGGGACGTCCGCCTATGGCGTGCCGTCGGTGCTCGCCCAGCTGGCCTGCGAGGTGAAGGTCCTGCGCCCGATCGCCCGCACCGTGTTCCGGCCCGTCCCCAACGTCGACTCTGTCCTGCTCGGGCTGCACCGCGTGGCCGCTGGTATCGGCCCCGAGGTGAGCGCCCTGGTCCACGGAGCGTTCGCCCACCGGCGCAAGGCGCTGGCCGGCTCGCTGGCGCTCTCGAGTGGCTTCGGCCCGGACGTGCGCGGGCGGGCTCGGGCGGCGCTGCTCGACATGGGGCATCCCGCCGACGAGCGCGCTGAGCGCCTGGCGCCGCAGGAGTTTCGCGAGCTGGCCCGGAGACTGTCCGAGTGACCGACGCTCGCCTGGCGGCGTTCGCGAAGGTCAATCTCTGCCTGTATCTCGGCCCCGTGCGCGCCGATGGCCGGCACGAGCTGGTAACCGTGTTCGAGTCAGTGGATCTTTGTGATCAGCTGACGGTCACGGTCGGATCGGTCGACGAGGTGGTCTGCCCAGGGGTCGAGGGACCAAATCTCGCCGCGGACGCGCTGGTGGCGTTGCGCCGGGGCGGCTGGAGCGCGCCGCCGGTCCGGATCGAGATCGAGAAGCACATTCCCGTGGCGGCGGGAATGGGTGGCGGCTCAGGGGACGCCGCGGCCGTGCTGCGGTTCGCGCCAACGCTTGCGTTTGTCTCCTGGGAGGACCTGTGGCGGATCGGCGCTGAGCTGGGGGCCGATGTGCCGAGCCAGCTCGATCCTGGCCCCTCCCTGGGCACCGGGGCGGGGGAGGTGGTCGAGTCACTGCGTCCGCTGCCCGAGCACGCGGTCGTCGTGGTGCCGCAGGCGTTTGGTCTCTCGACCGCTGACGTCTACCGCGAGGCGGATCGGCTGGGGCTTCCGCGCACGGCGGATGACCTGGCCGACCGGGTAGCCGATGTCCAGCGCGCGCTCGCGCGGGATAGGCCGGTCCCGGCCCAGAACGACCTGGGGGCGGCCGCGCTGTCGTTGCGGCCTGAGATCGGTGCTGCGCTGGAGGCTGTGATCGACGCCGGCGCCGATGATGGGCTGGTGTGCGGCTCGGGGCCAACCGTGGTCGGCGTGTGTTGGGGGGCGGATTCTGCTGTCCGTGCTCAGGAGGTAGCCGGTGGCCTTCGCGCTCGCTGGCCCGGTTCGGTGGCCGTGAGCACCGTGCCGCGCGGTGCGGCCAGCGGTTAGGCCGGACCGACGGGGCGGTAGGGACGGCACATGATGCCGCCCGAGTCCCAGCGCCACGGTTTCCCGCAATTTACGGGTCCGGCGGGCCATAAGACTCAGCCATCGGCCGCTTCCGGCACAATTTGGGGTTCGGTAGTGAGCAATACGTCCGTCACCTACCTCGTTGGCGCCTGCATGGGCGTGCTTGGCCTGGTCGCCTTTTGCGCGTTCGTGCTGGCCCCTGCCATCACGTCCTATCGTCGTCCGGCCGAGAAGGTCGCTGTCGTGATCCTCTCTCTGTACGTCCTAGCCGCATTCGTGGGCATCGGCGTCCTGCTTGGGGCACTGATCATCCTCGAGTGGCCGCGAGTGTTCTGACCGCGTGCTCGCGGTCTCGATCTGAGGTGAACGAGTTGGCGGACAGCGCTGAGCGCGACGGAGCCCGAACCCCCGACCTGGATGCGTTTGCGGCCATCACGGACGCCGTCGAGGCCGGCGCCGGCCTGCCCGAGATTCTGCGCGCCGCCGCTCGGGCTCTCGACGCCAGCCTGATCCTCATCGATCGCTCGGCCAGCATCCTGGCGGTCGCCGCCCGCTCCCCGGCTGACGAACGCTCGCTGATGCGCGACACCGAGGACGTGACCACGGTCGAGCTGAGGGTGGCCGAGACGCCGGTCGGCCAGCTGCGCATGCGCGGCCGGGAACGCACTCCTGACAGCGCCGTGCTGCGGCTGGTCACCACGCTGATCGCCTCTGAGGTCGAGCGCGTCCGCGCCCCCGAGCGCGCGTCCGAGGAAGCGGCCACGAGCTTTCAGCGCGCTGTGCTGACCGGGCGAATCGAAGGCCGCGATGACCTGATCGCCCGCGGGAAGGAACTCGGCACGGATCTTTCCTCGGGAGCCAGCGTGTCGGTGGTTCGCGCCCACGCCCGCAACCCGACCGAAGATGACTGGCGCCGGCGCCTTCTCGCCGTCGCCTCCCGGGGCGCCCGCTCGATCGTCCCGGGGTCGATCGCCGCCCCGACCGAGATTGACGCCGGCGAGGCCGTGGTGCTCGTGCCCGATGCCGACGGCGAAGCCGGCCGCCGCGTCTCGGCGGCCATCCTGCGCGAACTCGAGTCAGGCCTGCCCGGGTTCGCCTTCGCCCTGGGCCGAAGCCGCCGAGTTGAGAATCCGCTTGACCTGAATCGCGCCTACAACGAGGCCCTCCTGGCCCTCAACGTCGCCGAGGGCGACAGCGAGCGCTCCGAGCTGGCCTACGAGGAGACGGGGACCTACCAGCTCCTGCTCCCGTACATGAGCGACCCGGCGGAGCTCCAGCGCTTCTACACCGAGACCGTGCGCCCGCTCGTCTCCTATGACGAGCAGTACGAGACGGACCTGCTCGGCACCCTGGCCACGTTCCTGGACTGTGACGCCAACGTCAACGCCACCGCCGCCCGACTGATAACCCACCGTCACACGATCCGGTATCGCTTCGAGCGCGTCCGCGAGCTGACCGGGCTCGACGTGTCCTCGACCGATGGTCGCGAGAAGCTCTCACTCGGGCTGAAAGCGATGCGGGTGCTCGGGATCGCCGCGCCCCACGGGCCGGCCAGCGAGCCCGGCGCGGCCGGCGGCCGCGTCCCGCGCTAGATCTCGCCCCGCGCGGCCGGGGAGCCGCGTATCGCGCCCGGTCTCGCCCCGCGCACCGTGCAACACGCAGCAGATCCAGAACACCACCTCGGGTTTGGCACGAGATGCCCGCATAGCGTGAGATCGGGAGCAACTCCGAGTGCCGAGGGCGGCTTTGCAACGTTTTACACGCTCAACCGCGGCGGCGCGATGGTCCGAGCGCCCCTCCCAACCCCCACCCTGTGAAAACCGAGCCCGCCGCCGCCTCGGTTGTCACAAATGGTGGGTATAGCCCCCGATTTGCGAAAACCAAGCACTGCGACTGCACGTTTTTCACACGCTGGGGGCCAGGCCCTTGGCAGGCTGGGGCCAGGCCCTTGGGCTAGACGCGGGCCAGCGCTCGCTCCACGGCCTGAGCCACGAGCTCGCCGGAGATCTCGAGCGCCACGGTGCTCCGCGCCGCACGGGCGAGCACGAACGCTCCCTCGAGCGCGGCGACCATGAAGATCGTCAGCTCGCGCGCCTCGGCCTGGCCGAGCCCGGAGCCCTCGTGGCGCGCCGCGCCGGCGACGATCCAGCTCTCGAACACCTCAGCGCACGCCTGGCGCATCGTCTCGCTCGAGCTCGACACCTCGAGCGCCACCGTGGCGATCGGGCACGCGTCCTCGTAATCGGTCTCCCGCAGGTGCTCGGCCGCTCCGGCGAAGAACGCCCGGACGGCGCTCGGGAGATCGGGTGCCGGATCGAACACCAGCGGGATGAGCTGCTCGTATAGGGCGCCCGAGACGCGGATTGCCTCGGCGCCCAGCTGCTCCTTGCCGCCCGGGAAGAAGTGGTACAGCGAGCCGAACGGGGCCTTGGCCTCGGTGACGATCTGCTTCACGCCCGTCGCCGAGTAGCCCTGGCGGCGCATCAGCTCCGCGCTCGCATCGACGATCCGATCCCTGGTGCTGCTCATCGGTCCGGCTCCTTACACATATCGGCATTCGTGTCCGGCACGGGCTTGCGCTCCTCGGCGGACTCGCCTATCGTCTCGCTAGAGCGATCAATCTAGTAGGAGGTCCGGACAAATGCAATCCTGGCTGGGCAAGAAGGTCATCTCGTACGTCATGTCCCGCACTCGGGCCGGTGACATTCAGCCCACGCTGATGCTCGATGCGCCTGACGTGACGCTCACCTTCCCGGGACAGAACTCCTGGTCGGGCGTCCACCGCGGCAAGGTCGAGGTCGAGCGATGGCTTCGTCGCCTCGTCGCGCTCGGCCTCCAGACGTATCCCGACGAGGTCGTGGTCAAGGGATTCCCCTGGAACAACACCGTGTGCGTTCGCGGGTATGACCACCTCAAGGGTCCGGACGGCGAGCTGGTCTACGAGAACCGGTTCGTGATCTGGGGCCGGATGTCCTGGGGCCGCCTCAAGGAGTACGAGGTCTACGAGGACACCCACAAGGCCAACGAGCTTGACCGCTATCTGGAGGAGCACCACCCCGAACTTGCCGTGGCCTGAGGGCTACAGCAGTTCGCGGCTCCGGGCGTCGATCAGCCCGGTGGCCCGCCGTTTGGCGCCGCCCGTCACCAGGCGGCCGAGCCACGAGCGATGATCGGCCACCCAGCGGTAGCCCCGGTCGGTAACCCGCGGCACCCGGGCGAGGGCTGCCGCCGGAAGGCGGCCACCGCTCAGCAAAGACGCCACGGTCGGGAGCGCCGCGCCGGCTGACTCGCACCGGCCGTCGGGGGCGATCAGATGCCATGAGGCCATTCGCTGCTCGGGTTCGAGCTCGCTCAGCAGCGCGTCGGCCTCGGCGGTGCCGAGTGCCAGCGGCCTGAGGCGGCGGGCCCGATCGGCGCGGAGCAGCAGGGCGAGCGACCAACGACAAAAGCCGCAGTCTCGGTCGTAGAGCACGACCCATTCATTCCCGGGAGAGGGTTTCATCGCTGGGGTAGCATCGCGCGCCATGCCGATCGGGGTCACCCAACCCGCGGTGCTCGTCATGGCCCGCATCCCGCGGGCCTCGGCTGAGCCAGGTCCGCTCGAGGCGGCCCTGGGGAGCCAGCGCTGGCTCGCGCTTCAGGGAACGCTGCTCTCACGCGTCATCACGTGGGCGCAGGAGGTGGCACCCGGCGCGGTCTACGTCGCCTACGAGCCCCCGGACGCCCCCGAACCGGACGGAGCGCGCGAGGCGAGCGCGGCGGACGCAGGCGGGCCTGACGTGACCACGTTCCCCCAGGACGGTCCCGACATGACCCAGCGGCTCGCCAGCGCGGCCGGCCGTGTCTTCGACGCCGGCCACACCCCGGTGCTGATTGCCTGGCCTGATCTGCCCCACTGGCGGGCAGATCACGCCGCGGGCGCCCTGTCCGATCTGGCCGACGGGTGTGGGATCTCGGTCGGTCCCGTGTTCGATGGCGGCTTCTATCTGGTCGCCCTCGCCGACCCGCTGGCCCCGTTGTTTGAGCTCCCGGCCCGGACCTGGCGCGGCGCCGACGGGATGGTGCTCGCCTTCGAAGCTGCCCACGCGGCCGGGATCGAGGTCGGGCTGCTCCGGGCCGAGCGCGGGCTGCATAGCCTCGAGGACATGCGGGCGGCGCTGGCCGATCCGCTGCTCGACGCCGAGCTGCGCAATCTTCTGCCGAGCGCCGAATAGCCAGTTACGCTTGACCAGCGGTCCCTTCTGGGGAGTGGTGTAACGGCAGCACTCGAGGCCTTGGACCTCGCAGTTCAGGTTCGAATCCTGGCTCCCCAGCTCCCGCCGGTGGCGGGCCCGCGCCCACCTTGACGACCCTTTCGCCTACGATCATGCCCGTGGCCGCGCCCGTCGTTGTCATCCTCGCCGCGGGACAGGGCACCCGTATGCGCTCGGCGGTGCAGAAGCTGCTGCACCCGCTGTGCGGTCGGCCGATCGTGTCGTGGTCGATAGCCGCGGCGCGCCAGGCGGGGGCGGCGAAGATCGTGGTCGTGGACTCGCCCGAGCGTCGGCTCGAGGGGGAGCTCGATGGTGATGTGGTGGTGGCCGTGCAGGAGCAGCCGCTCGGGACGGCCGATGCCGTTCGCGCCGCCGCCGGCCAGTTCGGGGAAGGGGACACCGTCGTGGTCCTCAACGGCGACGTCCCGCTCATTACCCCCGAGACGCTCGCCGCCTTGGTGGCGGAGCACGAGCGCGCCGGCGCGGCGGGGACGATCGTCACGATGGTGCTCGATGACCCGTCCGGCTACGGCCGTGTGGTGCGGGCTCCTGACGGGACGGTGGAGCGAGTGGTCGAGACCAAGGAGCCCGGGGACGCCAGCGAGCTCGAGCTTCACATCCGTGAGGTGAACACGGGGATGTTCGCGTTCGACGGCGGGGCGCTGACGACGGCTCTGGCTGAGGTTCGCGCCGACAACGCCCAGGGGGAGCATTACCTCCCCGACGTGCTGCCGATCCTGCGCGAGCGTGAACGCACCGTGCAGGCCTATGAGCTGAGCGATCAGCGCGAGATGCTTCAGATCAACGATCGCCGGCAGTTGGCGGATGTGACCGCGGTGGCGCAGCGCCAGATCCACGAGCGTCACATGCTGGCCGGCGTGACGATCGTCAACCCCACTGCGACGATGATCGACGTTGGGGTCGAAATCGGCCCGGACACGGTGATCGCCCCGTTCACCAGTCTTCACGGTGCCACCCGGATCGGGACCGGCTCGACGGTTGGGCCGAGCTCCACTTTGATCGACGCCGAGGTCGGGAACGAGAGCACGATCCTCCACGCCTACATCAAGGGTGCGGTCGTCGGTGACCGGGTCAGCGTCGGGCCGTTCGCATACCTGCGCCCGGGCACGGTGCTGCGCGAGGGCGCCAAGGCGGGGACGTTCGTCGAGATCAAGAACTCGGACATCGGCGCCCGAAGCAAGGTGCCTCACCTGTCCTACATCGGGGACGCCGACGTCGGCGAGGACACGAACCTGGGCGCGAGCACGATCACCGCGAACTACGACGGCTACCGCAAGCACCGCACGACGATCGGCAGCCGGGTCAAGACCAGCGTCGACACGACGCTCATGGCCCCGGTCTCGGTTGGCGACGACGCTTACACCGGCGCCGGATCAGTCATCGGCGAGGATGTTCCGCCCGGCGCGCTGGGCATGGCGCGCGCCCGACAGACGAATATCGAGGGCTACACCGAGCGCCGGCGCGAGCGCGAGGCGAACAAGTCCGAGCCAGCCGAGAAGAAGAATTGACAGCCATCGAACCGTCACCTGCGGCGCGTAAACTCGCGGACATCTTGGACGTGAGCCCCGTCCCGAGCCAGATGCGGCGCGAGTCCGACAAGCGTCTGATGCTGTTCTCAGGTCGCGCCAACCCGGAGCTGGGGGCGCGGATCGCGGACAAGCTGGGCGTCGAACTGGGTGACGTGACACTGAAGACGTTCGCCAACGGTGAGGTCTACTGCCGCTACCACGAGTCGGTGCGGGGCGCCGACGTGTTCATCGTGCAGCCCACGTGCACCAACCAGGCCACCGGCATGTCGACCAACGACACGCTGTTCGAGCTGCTGGCCATGGTCGATGCCGCTGTCGGCGGCTCGGCCCACCGCGTGATCGCCGTCACGCCGTGGTACGGGTACTCGCGTCAGGACAAGAAATCGGCGCCGCGCGAGCCGATCAGCGCGCGGCTCGTCGCCCGCATGCTCGAGTCGGCGGGGATCGATCGGATCCTCACGATGGATCTCCACTCGGGTCAGATCCAGGGTTTCTTCTCGAAGCCGTGTGACCACATGACCGCGTTGTTCATGCTCACCCAATACTTCGCCGACCTCGGTCTCGAGGACCTCGTGGTCGTCGCCCCGGACGCCGGGCGAGTGAAGCTGAACAAGCAGTTCGCAGCCAAGATCGGAGCTGACCTGGCCATCCTCAACAAGGAGCGTCCCGCCCAGCAGGTGGCTGAGATCGGTTACGTGATCGGTGACGTGGCGGACAAGACCGCTCTCCTGGTCGACGACATGATCGGCACCGCCGGCACGCTCGTCGCCGCCGCCCAGGCCGTCCGGGACGCCGGTGCGCGCCGCGTCTACGCCGCCGCGACCCACGGAAACTTCTCTGGCAACGCCTGGGAGAACCTCGCTGCCGCCGATTTCGAGCAGGTGGTGGTGACCGACACGATTCCCCTGGCCGCGGGGGCGCCGGACAACGTCCGGGTCCTTTCGTGTGCCGATCTGCTCACGAACTCGATCCGTCAGATCTTCACCGACGGCTCGGTGAGTGAGGTGTTCGGCGGCGAGAACCAGCTCTTCTGAGCGCCGCCGGACGCCGCCAGCGCACGGTCAACACCCACAGAGCTGACGCCAACTTTATATGAGGCTCTCATTCAGTCATCCATCTGACTGATTTGCGGTCATCTAGACGAATGTCTAGGCGAATGCTGCACAAACGGGTCGATGAGCAGACACATGCAAGACCTCTTTCGAGTGCCACGCGGACTATTCCTCCGGCTCCTGAGCCAGGACGGTCAGACGATGGCTGAGTACGGCATTCTGATCGCGGTGATCGCGTTGATCGTGGTCGTCGCTGCGGTGGTGCTGGGCAGCAGCATCTCTGGGCTGTTCCACAACACCGCGGCCAAGGTGTAGTCACCCCGAGCAGGCCCGGGACCAGGCCCGGGACCGGCCGGCGACGGTAGGCCCGGGACCAGCCGGCGAGGGAGGCCCGGGACCAACCGGCGGCCACGAGATGGGAGGCCACGAGTGGGGCCGGCCGTCAGCCGCGGGTCGGGACCGCGACAATGGGGGTCATGGATGAGCGGCCTGCCGGTGATCCCGCCCAGGGCACGGCCGCAGCCCGGCTCATGGACCTCCTCGGCCTGAGCGATGATGAGCTCTGTCAGACGCTCGATGCCGACCCGCTGACGCTTCTGTCCGGGCAGCTCGACCACCGTCCGGAGCTCGCGATCCTGCTCGACCTGCTTGACGAGGCCGCCGAGCGCGCGGGTCCTCCGATGCTGCAGCGGTGGGTTCGCGCCACCGGACCGGCCGGCCGTCCGATCGATGCACTCACGCACCGGGACTTCGGGGCGTTCGAGGACGCACTGGCCGAGCTGGCGAACCGCGGGTTCGTTCTCCGTGGAGGTGGAGGGAGCGCACCCGGAGGCGCCGGCAACCGCCTCGGAGGTGGAGGAAGCGCCGCCGATGATTGAGCCGTTTCGCCACACGCTCCGCGTGCGCTACGCCGAGTGCGATCCGCAGGGGGTTCTGTTCAACGCGAACTACCTGGCCTACGTGGATCACACGATCACCGAGCTGTGGCGTGCCGCCTACGGCGGTTACGAGGTCATGCTCGGCCGCGGCGTCGACATCGTGGTTGCCGAGGCCAACCTGCGCTTCCTGGGTTCGGCGCGATTCGACGAGGAGCTAACGGTCGAGGCCACCGTCGTCAGCATGGGCAACACCAGCATCACGACCTCGTACCGCTTCGTGCGGGCGGGCGAGCCGATCCTGGAGGCCACGCTGCGCCACGTGTTCGTCGAGCGTGGGACCGCGACCAAGACGCGGATGCCCGACTGGGCCCGTGAAGGTCTGGCGCCGTGGCTGGCCAGCGGGGCTGTGCCGGCCACACCCACCGCGGGCTAGATCTGACGTCGGGCGGACGTCGGGCGCGTTGCCCGCCGCGCCTAGCCCTTGCCTGCGGCGTCGTCGTCTTCTTCCGGGGGCTTGTCCGGCCAGGCACCGACCAGGTGGTGGAACGAGCGCGCGAAGACGCGGTCCACCCCGGCCGCAACGCCGGCCATCACCCCGGCTTGCAGCGCCTGGCCTGCGACCACCTTGGCCGTGCTCGCCTCACCGGTCCCCGGGGCTGGCGGGGGCTCCTTGTCGATCTTCGCCCACAGGCCCCGGAAGATCCCCCGGCCCAGACGGGCGGCGATCAACCCGGCGATGATCGCGAACGGTTTGTAGAGCAGCTTTGTGACCAGTTTCATGACGATGGGAGCCTACCCGCTCAGGGCCGTTCCGCCTCTTGGCCAGCGTCTTCCGACCCCATTGCTCCAGATGGCGATTGTGAACGACCGGCGCCAGTGGCTAAATGACGCGTTATAAGTTGCCGATCTGAAGGAGCAGAGTCATGCTCGAGGACGATCACAGTCGGGAAGATGATGGGTCGGAGGAGCTGCTGCGCCGCGCCCTGCTTGACGACTCCGCCGCGGTAGCAGTGTCACTGCGGGTCGATGGCCTGCCGGTGAGCGAGGCGGTCACGGTCATCTTCCACGGTCGGCGCGATCTGGGACTGCTGCAGACCTACGTGACCTGGGGAAGCCGTGCCGCGGGCGCCCGGGTGGCCGCCGCCGATCTCCTGCGCGTTCCGTGTGACCTCGATCTTGCCGACGCCGAGGACCGAGAAGAGGCCGAGCACCTCTATGTCGCGCAGGCGACCGCGCTGCGTGACGCGCTCGTCGGAGCGGACACGGTGCTCGAGGTGTGGCGCGAGCCGCTGGGTGAACTCGTCGGCTCGAGCGTGGCCGTTGATCATTCGATCGAGCTTTCGGTGCGCCTCCCCGCGCCCCGGTTGCTTCCCACGGCGCTCGTGGCCACCGAATCCCAGCTCGTCGTGACGCCGGTGTGCGGTGCTCGGACGCTGGCCGACGGGCGGCCGCCGATGGGCATCGCCTGCGCCCAGCAGGACCTGACCCGCGTCTATCCGCTGGCCGACGATCCCGAACGCTGCGTGGAGGATTTCCTCCAGCAGGCGGCCGAGCACGCGATCGCCCTGGGCGAGCGTCTGGAGCATCAGGAGGCATCCGTGCAGCGCTTCCTCGAACTGAGCGACGGCTGACGCGACGGCTGGGCGGTAGCTCTCCCTGAGACGGGAGAACCTCTAGCGTGCGCGACGATGCGCCGCGGCCGAATCATCGCTCTGATCAGCGTCGGGTTGCTCCTGTTCCTTGTCATCAGCGGCCTCCTGGCGCGTGCGTTCAGCGTCTCCGGGGCCGAGGACTCCGCGCTCACGGATCTCGTTCGGGCCGAGGCCCGCGGCGATCGGGCGGCCGTGATCTCGGAGATCAGGGGATGCCGGACAAGCCCGGCCTGCCAGGCCCGAGCCAGCGCGGTCACCTCGGCGCTCCGGCGCCCGGGGGGCGTTCAGATCATCGAGATCAACGCATCGGCCGGGTTCTCGCTCGGCTCGACGGTCGGCACCGCGCGGGTGGCCTGGCTGGTGGGAAATTCGCTACCGCGAGTTCAATGCGTCCGCGTTCGCCACGCGGGCAACGTGCTCGACGGCTTTCAGATCGAACTGTTGAAAGTCAGCGTCCGGATCCATAGCAACGCCGACTGCCCGAGCCATTTCTAGCTCGGTTGGGCGTGCGCACCGGACGTGGGACTGGCTCGCGCGATGGACGACGCTGGCGGCTTGGCAGCAGCTCACTCAGGCGTCCCGGCTCCCGCAGACGAACATGCGACTGCTCAGCGTCGGAAAGTGGAATCCCTCCTCGGGGCGGTGTCGGCGGAGTCGGGGGCAGCTTCGGACCGCGGCCCCAGCCACCGTCATCGCCCTCTCCGTCTGACTGACGCTTGGGCGTCGCGGGGGCGTCGCGCAGCGCGGGGATCAGGAGTATCGCTACACACCCCAGGCCCAAAAGATGCACTCCGGCGATCCAGAGCAACACCTGAGCGTCGCTCGACATGGCTGAAGATTAGCGCACCGTTAGGGCCGCCCGCCAGCGTTTTTTCGTCCTCCCCGCTACCATCGATCGCCGCTGATGGCTCGCTCCGAATCAACATCGCTCAAGGTGACCGCGCGCGAGCCCGGAGGCTCCCGCACCGCCCGCCGTCTTCGCCGCGAGGGCAACGTCCTCGGCATCGTCTACGGCGGCGGCGAGGACACGGTTTCCTTCCAGGTCCCGGCGCGCGATCTGCGGCTTGCCCTTTCTCATGCCGGCGCGGTGCTCGACCTGGCGATCGAGGGCTCCTCGTCCTCGCCCGTGGTGGTCAAGGAGCTCGCGCGCCATCCGGTCAACGGCGAGACGGTGCACATCGATCTCCTGCGGGTGCGGCTGGACGTCAAGATTCAGGCCACGGTCGCGCTCGAACTGACCGGGGTCGAGGACGCCCCCGGCGTCAAGGAGGGTGGCGTGCTCGAGCACGTGACCCGCGAGCTGACGATCGAGGCGCTCCCGAACGAGATCCCCGACGCCATCACGCTCGAGGTCTCCCAGATGGTGATCGGCGACACGATGACACTGGGATCCATCAGCGCACCGCCCGGAGTCGAGTTGCTCGACGACCCCGAGACCGTGGTCGCCACCCTGACCCCCCCGAAGCTCCAGCTCGAGGAAGAGGAAGAGATCGAGGAGGAGACCGGCGTTGTGGGCGAGGGCGAGGAAGGTGCCGAAGCCGCCGAGGGCGAAGGTGGCGGCGAGGGCGACAGCGGCGGGGACGGCGGCGAAGCGGACTCAGGCGCCGAGTAGGCGTCAGCCGTGCGCATGCCCGGGCGCGGCGCCGCTCCGGCCGATTGGTTGGTCGTCGGACTCGGCAATCCCGGGTCCGAGTACGAGGGCACGCGTCACAACCTCGGCTTCGAGATCGCTCGGACGCTGATCGACCGCTGGCAGCTGGGCAAGCCGCGCTCGCGCTACCGGGGTCTGCTCAGCGAGGGCCGGATCGGGGTGGGCGGCCCGCGCGTCGGCGTCCTCTTGCCCCAGACCTTCATGAATGATGCTGGTGACTCGGTCGGCCCGGCCCGGGGCGCCCTGAAGGTGCCGCTCGACCATGTGCTCGTGCTGCACGACGAGATTGACCTCCCGTTCGGCGAGATCCGCGTCCGGCTGGGCGGCGGACTGGCCGGCCACAACGGCCTCAAGTCACTCAAGCAGGGCCTCGGATCACCAGATTTCCAGCGCGTCCGGGTCGGCGTCGGCCGGCCGGCGACCACCGATCCCGATCGGGTCGCGGCGTACGTGCTCGGGCGCTTCCGCGAGCCCCGAGCTGACGTCAGGGAGCTGATCGATCAGGCGGCTGACGCGGCCGAAAGGCTCGTTCTGGCCGGCCCTCAGGAGGCCTAGCAGCAGCCGACGCCGGTCCTGTCTAACGGCCGAGCGCGGTGCCTAGACTGGAATACAGGCCACCATGCTCCGCTCCCTGCTCTCCTATGCCGACGATGACCCCCAGACCGGCGCGCTCGCGCGTGAGGGGGGGACGGCATTCGTTTCCCAGTCTCTGCGGCCGTATCTGGTCAGCGCGCTGCTGGACCGAGACCCCGAGCGGGCGGCGATCGTCGTCGCCGGTGATGACCGTGCGGCCCGTGATCTGGCCTCCGGGCTGAAGGCCTGGCTCGAGCCCAGGACGGTTCGCTACTACCCGAGTCGCGGGGTGACCTACGAGTCCCATCTGGCGCCGCCCCCGCATCTCGTCGGCCTGCGGATCGCGGCGCTCGACGCGCTGCTCTCGCCGGGAGACAGTGCGCCGGTGGTCGTGGTCAGTGCGGTCGCCCTGTCCGAGAAGGTGCCCGACCCGGACATGCGCCCCCGAGCCTTCGAGCTGCGGGTGGGCGAGCTGATCGATCTCGATGAGACGGCCATGGATCTGGTTGCCGCCGGTTACGAGCGGGTGGACCAGGTCGAGGATCGGGGGCAGTTTGCGATCCGCGGCGGTCTGCTCGACCTGTTCCCGGCCACCGAGGACCGAGCGGTCCGAGTTGATCTGTTCGGTGATGAGATCGAGTCACTGCGCTGGTTCTCCACCTTCACCCAGCGCTCGCTCGGTGACGCCGAGGTCGTCGAGGTCGCTCCCGCGGCTGAGCTGGCAGCCGAGCACCGGGAGCTGGCCGAGATCGCTGCGCTCGAGGACGCGTCTGAGCGCCCGGACATCGCCGAGCTGCTGCCGGTGGAGAACTTCCATTCGTTTCTGGAGCTGGCCGCTGCCGACGCCACGGTGATGATTGCCGGTGACGAGGATCTGGCTCCGGCGCTGGCTGATCATTGGCAGGACGTGACGGCCGCGTTCCACGATGAGGACGCGCATCACCTTTACGTGGCGCCGGAGGAGATCGTTGGGCAGCTCGACCGGACCGTGCGGATCAGGCTCTCGAGCATTGACCAGGATCAAGCCTTCGCCTTCCGGGCCCAGGCGGCTGACATTGCCGCACGGGGGCTCAAGGAAGCCGAGCCCGAGCTCGAGAAGCTGGCTCGCTCGGGTTACCGGCCGGTGATCACGTTCGCCCGCCGGGGCGAGGGTGAGCGGTTTGCCTACAACCTCGGCCGGCTGAAGGTCCGGTGGCTGGGGGAGGGCGAAGAAAACGAGGGTGCGGGGCGGCTGACCTTTGTTCAGGCCCGGCTCCAGACCGGGTTCATCGCGCCACAGTTCCACCTGGCCGTCATCCCGGACCACCGGCTGTTCCACCGCCGGCGCGCCCCCGGGGCCGACGACGGTCCAGGCCGCGGGCGCCGGCGCGGGGTCCTGCGCAGCTTCGCCGAGCTTCGGACCGGTGACATCGTCGTCCACGAGGATCACGGCATCGCCCGGTTCGCCGGCTTTGACACCAAGACCGTGGCCGATGTCACTCGGGATTACCTGTACCTCGAGTACGCCGGGTCAGACCGGGTGTTCGTGCCCGTGGACCAGCTGGCCAAGATCAGCCGCTATGTCGGCGCCGGTGGGAGCCACCCGCCGCTGTCAAAGCTGGGCGGCTCTCGCTGGGAGGCGCTGAAGGCCCGGGCGCGCCGCGCCGCTCAGGAGCTGGCCGGCGAGCTCTTGAATCTGTACGCCGAGCGCAAGCGCCGCGAGGGTCACGCCTTCCCGCTGGATACTGACTGGCAGCGGGAGTTCGAGGACGCCTTCCCGTTCACCGAGACGCCAGACCAGCGTGACGCGATCGAGTTCGTGAAGGCCGACATGGAGGCACCGCGGCCGATGGACCGTCTGATCTGCGGCGACGTGGGTTACGGCAAGACGGAGGTGGCGCTGCGCGCGGCGTTCAAGTCAGTGCAGGACGGCAAGCAGGTGATGCTGCTGGTCCCGACGACGATCCTGGCCCAGCAGCACTACGGGACATTCTCCGAGCGTCTCAAGGACTACCCGGTCACGATCGAACACGTGTCGCGGTTCCGGCCCGCGCCCGAGCAGAAGGAGGCCGTGGCGCGCTTCGCCCGCGGAGAGGTGGACATCCTGATCGGCACCCATCGCCTGCTGTCGCGCGACGTGCGTGCCAAGGACCTGGGGCTGCTCATCGTTGACGAGGAACAGCGCTTCGGCGTGCGGCAGAAGGAGCTCCTGCGTCAACTCAAGCTGCGCGTCGACGTGATCTCGATGAGCGCCACGCCGATCCCGCGCACGCTCCAGATGTCGCTCGCCGGCGTCCGTGACATCAGCGTGATCGAGACCCCGCCCGAGGGCCGGCGTCCGGTCAAGACATACGTGGGGGAGTACGACGAGGAGCTCGTGCGCCGGGCGCTGCTGCGCGAGAAGGAGCGCCACGGCCAGGCCTTCTTCCTCCATAACCGGGTCGAGACGATCGAAGAGACGGCGGTTCGGCTGCGAGGGCTTTGCCCCGGGCTTCGATTCGCGGTCGCCCACGGGCAGATGGATGAGCGCCAGCTCGAGCGGCACATGCTGTCGTTCCTGCGCGGCGACGCTGACGTTCTCGTATGCACGAGCATCATCGAGTCCGGGATTGACATCCCGCAGGCCAACACCCTGATCGTCGAGCGATCGGACATTTTCGGCCTCTCGCAGCTCTACCAGATCCGCGGGCGGGTGGGACGCTCTCGCGAGCGCGCTTTTGCCTACCTGCTCTACCCGAGTGCCGCGGCACTGACGCCGGAAGCGGCGCAACGGCTCTCGGCGCTGTCTGACTACACCGAGCTGGGCGCGGGCTTCAAGGTGGCCATGCGGGATCTCGAGCTGCGTGGCGCGGGCAACCTGCTCGGTGACGAGCAATCCGGACATGTGGCCGCGCTCGGCTTCGAGCTCTACATGCAGATGCTCGACGAGGCGGTGGCGGAGTCCGAGGGCGTCGCCGAGGCCGAGGGGGAGGAGTGGGAGCCGGTGCGGCTCGACGTCAACATCGACGCCTACGTTCCGGCGGACTACATCCCCTACGAGCAGGCCAAGGTTGACGTCCATCGCCGGATCGCGGCGGCGCGCGAGGTGGCGGACCTGGTTCTGCTCCGCGAGGAGCTCGAGGACCGCTTCGGCGAGCCGCCCGAGCCGATGCTCAACCTGATCTCCCTTCAGCAAGCGCGCATCAAGCTCGGACAGGCGGGCGCTCGGACGGTGACCTTCCGCGGTGACCGGCTGGCCATGACGCCGATCGAGCTCGACTCGGTCCGGGCCAAGAAGTTCCGGGCTGAGATCCCCGAGGCGCTGTACGAGTCCGGCAAGTCCCAGCTGTCGGTCCGGGTTCCGAAGGACCCCGCGCAACGCTTCCCGGCCATCGTGCGGGCGGCGGACGTCCTGCTCTCAGTTACGCGTGAGGCCCAAGCCGAGGCTGAGGTGGCCGCTTAGTCAGCTTGGATCGGCCTCGGGCGCCGGTGCCGCCGCCGAACAGCACGAGGTCGCCCGTGCCCGGGTCGGGCCATCCCGGCGAGCAGGATGGCGGGTGCCGGGTAGCGGGCTGAAGCTGCGTACACCTGAGGGAAGGCGGACCAACTTATGGGTTCCGTAAGACCGCGCTGCTGCGAGCGCCTCATCGCGGCTGGGTCGCTACTATCGGCCGCGGTCCTTATGAAGAGGTTGAAGTCCATCCCGGCGCTTGGCGCCTTTTTTGTGCTCATCGCTGTGGCCGTTTCGGCTTGCGGTAGCGGCATCCCCGGCAACTCGGTCGCCGTCGTGGCCGGGAACCCGATCAGCACCCAGGCGTTCAACCACTGGATGTTCGTTGCGGCCAAGGAGCAGGCGGCCCAATCGCCGGGTCAGCCCGTGATCGTGCCCAACGATCCGCCGAAGTTCACCAAGTGCGTGACGCAGGTCAGGGCGGAGATCCCGACTTTGGCCAAGACGTCGGACAAGACGCTGCAGGCGGACTGCAAGACGCTCTTCACCTCGCTCTCGAGCCAGGTGATGGACTTTCTCATCAAGGCTTACTGGTACCAGGCGGATGCCCACAAGATGGGCATCACGGTGACGGATGCGCAGGTCCAGAAGGCGCTCGCCGCCGCCAAGAAAGGCCAGTTCTCCACCGCCGCGCAGTTCCAGAGCTTCCTCAGCTCGACCGGACAGACGCTGGCTGATGTGACCTACCGCCTGAGGATCCAGACGATCTACACCAAGCTGATCAGCAAGCATCCGACCACCGTCACTCCCGCCCAGATCGCCGCTTATTACAAGAGCCACGCGTCACAGTTCGGCACGCCCGAGTCACGCAACCTGGAGATCGTGCTGACCAAGACCGCGGCGCAGGCCAACACCGCCAAGGCGGCGCTGAAGCACGGCCAGAGCTGGAAGGCCGTGGCCAAGAAGTACTCGATTGACCCGACCACCAAGAACAAGGGCGGCGTCCTCACTGACGTGACCAAGGGCAACCAGGATGCGGCCCTCGGCACCGCCGCGTTCGGCGCCTCCCAGGGCGTTCTGGTCGGTCCAGTCAAGGGCCAGTTCGGCTATTACGTGCTCGAGGTGACCAAGATCACGCCGGCGACGACGCGAAGCCTGGCTCAGTCCACCGCGCTGATCAAGCAGACGCTGAACACCCAGCTCTCGACGGCGGCCCAGACCGCGGTCACCAATCAGGCCAAGAAGGACTGGGGAAGCAAGACGACGTGCCGGGCGTTGTACGCGATGGCCGACTGCAAGGGCTACAAGGCGCCGGCCACGACGAGCACGGCCGCGCCCTCCACTGCCGCTCCCTAATCGTGGCCGACCCGGCTGACCGGGCCGATGCCGCCGCCGATGCGATCGCTCGGCTTGACGCGATCACGCGTCACCTCCGGCGGGAGTGCCCCTGGGACCGCGAGCAGGACGAGCGTTCGATCGTTCCCCACACGGTCGAGGAGGCCTACGAGCTGGCTGACGCCGCCCACCGCCGCGATGACCGCAAGCTCCTGGACGAGCTCGGAGACGTTCTCTTCCAGGTCCACTTCCTGGCGCTGCTGCTAGAGGAGCGCGGGGCCGGAAGCCTGGCTGACGTCGCCGAGCACGTGACCCAGAAGCTCATCCGCCGTCATCCACACGTGTTCGGCGAGGTACAGGCCGAGACCGCGCAGGAGGTGCTCCGCAACTGGGACACGATCAAGCGCGACGAGCCCGATCGTGAGCCGGGCCTGTTCGGCGAGGTGCCCGAGAACCTGCCTTCGTTGCTCCACGCGCGCAAGGTGCAGCGCCGGGCCGCCTCGCGCGGCTTTGACTTCCCCGGCGTTGAGGGTCCGTTGCAGTCGGTCCGCGACGAGCTAGCCGAACTCGAGGCCGCCGACACTGCAGACGATCGCTTCCACGAGCTCGGTGACATCCTGTTCGCGGCGGTCAACGTGGCCCGCAAGCTGAAGGTGGATCCGGAGCTGGCACTGCGGGCAACCTCGGATCGATTCCGGGGACGCGTGCTGAGGGCGGCTGCCCTGGCGACATCGGAGGGCCGGAGTTGGGACGATCTCCCGCCTGAGCAGCAGCTCGACTACTACGCCCGCGCACGGCTGACCGAAGGAGACTCCGAACAGACATGAGCCAGATCGAGCACGTGCACGCACGTCAGATCCTCGATAGCCGCGGGAATCCGACCGTCGAGGTCGAGCTCAGCCTGCAGTCGGGGGCATGGGGGCGGGCCGCGGTGCCCTCGGGCGCTTCGACGGGCGAGTTCGAGGCCACCGAGCTGCGTGACGGCGGCTCGGACTGGCTCGGCAAAGGGGTTACGAGGGCGGTCGACAATGTCAACGGCGAGATAGCCACGGCCGTCCGCGGGCAGGACGCCTCGAGTCAGGCAGCCCTGGACCGGATGCTGATCACGCTCGACGGCACTCCCAACAAGTCCCGCCTCGGCGCCAATGCGATCCTGGCCGTCTCGCTGGCCGCGGCGCACGCCTCGGCGGCTGACGAGCGCCTGCCGCTGTGGCGCTACCTCGGCGGCGAGACCGCCCACGTGCTGCCCGTCCCGATGATGAACGTCCTCAACGGCGGCGCTCACGCCGACAACCGAGTCGACTTTCAGGAGTTCATGATCGTCCCGGTGGGCGCGCGGACGTTCTCGGACGCCCTGCGGATGGGCTCCGAGGTATTCCACCATCTCAAGCGCACGCTGCACGAGCAGGGCCTCTCCACAGCGGTCGGTGACGAGGGAGGCTTCGCGCCGGACTTCGAGTCCAACGAGCAGGCGCTCGAGGCGCTGGTGGGTGGGATTCGCGCGGCCGGCTTCGTCCCCGGGGATCAGGTGGCGATCGCGCTTGACCCGGCCGTGTCGGAGCTGTATCGCGATGGCCATTACGTGCTCGAGCACGAGGACCGCACGCTCGACGCCGAGGAGCTGGCCGCCTACTGGGCTGACCTCGCCGGCCGGTATCCGATCATCTCGATCGAGGACGGGATGGGCGAGGACGATTGGGACGGCTGGTCGCTGCTGACCGACCGGATCGGGAACCAGATGCAGCTCGTGGGCGATGACCTGTTCGTGACCAACACGCAGCGGCTCAAGCGGGGCATTGACGCGGGCGTCGCCAACGCGATCCTGATCAAGGTCAACCAGATCGGAACCCTGACCGAGACCTTCGCCGCCATTCGGATGGCCCGGGAGGCGGGATACGCGGCGGTCATGTCGCACCGCTCGGGCGAGACCGAGGACGTCACGATCGCCGATCTCGCCGTCGCCACCGGGTGCGGCCAGATCAAGACCGGAGCCCCGTCGCGTAGCGACCGCGTGGCGAAGTACAACCAGCTCCTGCGGATCGAGGAAGCTCTCGGACCGGAGGCGCAGTTCCCGGGCCGCTCGGCGTTTCGGGCCTAGCTGCACATATCGGTGCAGCAGGAAGGACAGATGGCGCGTCGAACGAAGGGCGCAGGGTATGCCGTCAGCCCGCCCCGCCACCGCCGCCCCCCGTCGCCACGCGCGACGGCCGGCGCCGAAACCCCGTCGTGTGGTGTTCCGCGGACCGAAGCTCCGGGTCCGCTGGGATCGCGCCGGCCGTGTGGGCCTGCTCATCGTGCTCGGGGTGGTGGTGGGTCTGTACGTGCAGCACACGCTGTCCTACATGAGCACGCGGGCTCAAGCCAGCCACCAGGAGGCGATCGTCGATCGCTTGGCCCAGCAGAACGCGAGCCTGGCTCGGCAGCAGACCGCGCTCAGCCAGCCGGCCACGATCGTGCAGGACGCGCGGGCCCTCGGCATGGTGCGCCCGAACGAGCGTCCATACGTGATTACGGCTCATTCCGGGCACTAGCCCGGATCGCGGGCGCCGGAACCGCTTGCCGCCTCGGACTGCCTAACCCCGCCCGCGGGGCGACGTCATGAGCCCCAGCCCCCCGCGCTTCGAGGATCTCATCGGCCTGTGGCAGGAGGGCCAGCGGCGGCTGCGCGAGGCGGCTCCGAGCGACCGGCCGGCTCTCGACCGCGTGGTCGAGGTGTTGGTGGAGGAGCTCCGCCGCCGGCTGGGAGGAGCTTTCAGCGTTCAGGAGCTCGCCGGGCTGTACATCGAACAGGGCACGGATTGGTGCTTTCAGATCGCCATCCGGGCCGCGCCGGGGAACCCGGCGGCCTGGGACATCACCACGGTGGCAGGCGCCGCCTTCGCGCGGTACGCGCGCGAGGCAAGCGACTACACCACCGGTCGGCGAATCGCCGAAGCCTGAGGCGACGAGCTAGCTGTCCCCGTCGTCACCGTCGGCGTCGGCGTCGGTGCCGGCGCGGCGAATGATGATCTGATCCTCTTCGATTGCGACCTCGACCGGACGATGCCCGGCCCAGTACTCGGCGTACACCGGGTCATCCTGCACGGCGGGGTCAAGCCACAGTCCGTAGCCCTCGTCGCCGTGGTCGAAGGTCGCCTCCAGAGTCTCCGAGGCTCGACGCCGGCCGCGTCCTCCGCGGCCTCCACGCCGGCTTCGGCGCCGGGGGGCGGGCTTCTTCTCCTCACCCTCCTCGTCTTCGTCATCGTCACCCTCGTCGTCATCGCGCTCGGCCTCGGCGGCTTCGAGCTCGGCAGCGATCAGTGCGTCGTCCTCGGCGCGGAGATCGATCTCGTCGTCGAAGTCACCTGGTGTACCGGCGTTCTCGACGTCATCGCCGCTCTCCAGCGACTGGTCACGCTTGAAGGTTTGGATCTGCTGAACGGTTACCTCGAGCTGGTGAGCGATCCATGCGTCAGTCCGTCCTTGACGGACCCAGGCGCGGATGCGGTTCAACTCGGGTCTAAGTGATTTACGGGCCATATGGCCGCGGAGACTAGTACAGGAGACGGCAGTAGCCGTTTGTACTGCTGCAAAACCTCCACGGTTGTTCGGACGGGAGTGTTCACGCTATGCTGGCCCATCGGGTGGGCAGCCGCGTCTGTGCGCCGAATTAACCACCAGTCACGCAGCCAAGCGCAGGGAGGCAAGTCATGCTGGTCCTGACTCGCAAGTCCAACCAGAGCATCATGATCGGGGACGACATCGAGGTTTCAGTGTTGGCGATCATGGGGGAGAAGGTGCGGATCGGGATTCAAGCTCCCCGCGACGTGCCGGTGTTCCGTAAGGAGGTCTACCTGGAGATCCAGGAGGAGCGTTCCAACGAGGCCAAGGGAGCGCGCGAAGAGGTTGATGCCGCACTGCGCGGGATGGGGGACGAGGCCCCCACCGCCGAATAGAACTGGGTGCCGGGGCCGGGGGCACCGCGGGGCCGGAGGGCCACGCCAGGGGACCGGGGACCATCGCCGTGCGCGTCATCAGCGCGCGGCCGCTCTAGCTAAGCAGCAGGTAGAGCGTCTCGAACATCGCGGCCGTCACGATCACAGCGGTCGCGATCAGGCTGAATATGAGCAGCCAGTAGCGCATCGAGCCGGCCTTTCGGCGCCGCTCGTGCGTACGTTTGCGAGACCGTCGCACAGCATGGCGCCGGAGCGTCTCTCTACGGCTCCGGTCCAGTTGCGTCTCGTGCCGAAACTCCTGCTCGAGCTGCGCGAGGCTCTGGCGCATCTTCATCGCCATCGAATGCGAGCCTACCAATTGGTGCAGTCCGAGGGGCTTTCGAAGCGCACGCTTCTCGCCCACTCGTTCGCTACGCGACCTGCTGGCCTTCGTAGACCTCCACGAAATGCAGGTAGTTACTGGCGATTTGAGACGCCGCCTCGGAGCGGTCAAGCTCATCGGCCAGGAAGCCCTTCAGCGCGTCCCACCAGATCGAGCGGCCGATGGCAAAGCCGATGAAGCCCTCCACCGTGGACGCCGCCTTGAGCCATTCCTCCACCTTCTCGGTGGAGGCGCCGCGGCCCAGGAGCACGCAGGTCACGCCCTCGCGGCCCTCGCCGGCGCGAGCCTGCTCGGCCAGCATGACGGCGTCGTCACGATGATCGACACCCTCGATCTTCCAGATGTCGACCTCGATCCCGAAATCCTGCGCCTCCTCGATCGCGCGGCGCATCAGCTCGGGCCGGAGCTCAGCGTCGTAGCGGTCTGAGTCTCCATCCACACTGGCCAGCTGATCGTCGGTCGCGGGAACCAGGAGCTCGAATAGGAACTTCCGATCGTTCGCGTGCAGCCAGTCGGCCAGTACCTTGAGCCGCTCGAGCTGCTGTTTGTTCATTTCCGCATCGGGATCGTCCGGGTTGTAACGGACCAGGACCTTGGAGAAATCGGGGTCGAACTTCAGGATGTGGCTGCCGAAGTCAGCGCCGTATTGGAAGTCGAACTCGTTCTGGCCGGACTTCTCGACCGGCATCGCGAGCTTCAGTCCGTGCTCACGGGCCTGCTCAGGAATGTCGGAGCCGAACTGCTCGTCCACCAGGACGCCCGTGGACGAGGCGTCGGCGCCGCGGGAGACGGCCTCGAGCATGCCCTCGAAGATCAGGCGCTTGGCGTCAGAGATGGTTTCGGTCTCCTCGGGCGTTGGATCGCCCTGAATGCCGAACATCTTCTTCTGGAATGACCCGCGATGGTCGAACGCGAGTATGTAGAGCTTGCCGTGATAGCCGAGGGGCATGAAACCGTCCTTCGTCAATTGAGGTCTGGATCGGAGTTTAGGGAGGTAGTACCCCTCTCGTAGGCCCGCCTAGTCAGTGCGGGCCCCCGGTCTTATGCCCTCCAGCCCCCCGACCCCGTAGGCTCTCGGCCCCGTGGAGCACCGCTTCGTCGGACACGCCTACACGATCGGGATCGAGGAAGAGCTGATGATCCTCGACGCCGAATCGCTCGAGCTCGTCAACGCGATCGAAGCCATGCTCGAGCCTGCGCCGCTGGGGGAAATCAAGCCCGAGCTGATGGAGTCCGTGCTCGAGATCTCCACTGACCCGTGCCAGAACATCGCCGAGGCCGGTGACCAGCTGCGAGCGCTGCGGCGCCAGGTGAGTGGGACAGCGTCGAGCAAGGGCATGGCGATCGGTTCGGCCGGCACGCACCCTTACGCGATGTGGGAGGACCAGCGGATCGTCGCGCGGCCCCGTTACCGGGACCTGATCTCGGCTCTGCGATTCGTCGCCCGCCAGGAGCTGATCTTCGGCATGCACGTCCATGTGGGAGTCGATGACCCGGACAAGGCGATCCACGTGGCCAACGGGATGCGGGTCCACATGCCCGTGCTGCTCGGCCTGTCGGCCAACTCGCCGTTCTGGCGCGCGGACACGACCGGCATGGCCTCGACCCGGACGCCGATCTTCCGCGCCTTTCCCCGCGTTGGCATCCCGCCCACCTACGACGACTGGGAGGACTACGAGCGCCGGGTCGAGTTCATGATCAAGGCCAAGGTCATCGAGGACTACACCTACCTCTGGCACGACGTCCGCCCCCACCCCAAGTTCGGAACGGTCGAGATTCGGGTCATGGACTCACAGACCCACGTCGAGCACTCGCTGGCTCTGGCCGCTCTCGTGCAGGGCATGGTCAAGGAGCTGGCCGAGCATTTCGATGCCGGTAAGCGGCTGTCTCAGTATCCGTTCGAGATGCTGGATGAGAACAAATGGCTCGCCGCCCGGCACGGACTCGAGGGTGAACTGGTGGATCTGCCCAGCTCGGAACGGGTCTCGACCCGAGCACTGGCCCGGCGGTTGATCGATCGCATGCGCGAGCACTGTGCCGACCTGGGCTCGCTGTCTGACCTCGAAGGCGTCGAGGATCTGCTCGCCCGCGGTAACGGCGCCTCGCGCCAGGTGGTGGTCTACGAGGCCAACCACGATCTGCGTGAGGTGATGGCGGAGATCGTCGCCGCCACGCTGGCGTAAGGCTCTCCAGACGGCTTCAGGGCGCCGGCCGGAGCCAGCGCGCCCCAGGGGCCCTCGGAGCAGTTCTACAATCGCTATGTGAGCACCGGCGGTCCAGAGCTGTTCGTGGTCTGCAAGAACTGCGGATCAGAGGTCAGCACGTACATCACCGAGTGCCCGTACTGCGGCAACCGCCTCCGTAAGCGGGCTCCCAAGCTCGATCGCGAGGGCCGAGTGGCGGAAAAGCGGCCACGCCGGACCCCCCCGCCACTCCTGACCCGTCTCCGTCGCGACGAGATTCCGGGCATCCGCCCGGACCGGCGGCCGTACGCGACGATCGTGCTGATCGCGGCCGGGCTGGTCGGCACCCTGCTCTGGCGTACCGGGCTGGGCGGAAACAACGACCTCGAGATCCTCGGCAAGCCCGGTTCTCACTGGTGGCGGCTGTTCACGGCCGCATTCACGTACAACAACACCGGCTATGCGTTCGTCACGCTGGCCGCGATCGCGCTGTACGGGTGCCTGCTCGAGCGCCGGCACGGGTCATTACTCGTGCTCGGTCTGTTCTTCGTCGGGGGGGTGGGCGGCCTGGCGGCGACGGCTGCCGTCTACGACATCCCGTTCGCCATGGGCGCCAACGGTGCCGCGCTGGCGCTGCTGTGCGCCTGGGTGGTCCCCGATCTCCTGTCGCTCCGCGCCGGCGAGGAGATTGATGGCGATCTGATCGGCACGCTCGCCATCGCGATCGTGGTGGCGCTGATGCCGCTCGCGGTCCCCGGGTCGAGCTGGGTGTCTGACGCCGTCGGCGTTGTGGCTGGGTTCGCGGTCGGACTGCCGCTGGCCCGCATGAGCCCTCGCTAGCCCGCCGCCGTCAGAGAACGCTGATCCGGCCCGGCTCGCCCTCGTGCAGGCGGCCGATGAGCGCGCCCGGGATGCGTCCGGCAGCCGCCTCGTCAACCGAGACGAGCAGGCCGCCCGAGGTCATCGCGTCACACACGAGCCACCGCAGCGCCTCTGGCATATCCGGGGCGAATGACGAAAAGCTCTCGGCATGGGTCCGGTTGCGCCTGGTTCCGCCGGCCACCGCCGTCGCGTCGGGGAGCCCCAACAGCTCGAGCACCCCATCGATCGCCGGGACGTCCGGCGCGCGGATCTCCGCCGCCAGTCCGCTGGCCAGTGCGAGCTCGTGCAGATGACCCAGCAGCCCGAACCCGGTCACATCAGTGACAGCGTGAGCCCCCGCCGAACGTGCCGCCACCGAGGCGTCGCGATTCAGCGTGCTCATCACACTGACCGCCTCGGCCAGGGGCGCGTCCAGACCGCGCTTGACCGCGGTGGATACCGCCCCCGCACCGAGCGGTTTGGTCAGCACCAGCGCATCCCCGGCGCGGCCGCCGGCATTCGTCAGCAGCTCGCGCGGATCAACCACGCCGGTCACCGCCATCCCGTACTTGGGCTCGGGGTCGTCAATCGAGTGCCCGCCGACGATCGCGACGCCGGCCTCGGCGGCGATCGAAGCTCCACCCCGGAGGATCGCGCTCAACACCTCACCGCCCACGTTCTCGATCGAGAACGCGACCAGGTTCAGAGCGCACACCGGCACCGCCCCCATCGCGTAGACATCCGACAGCGCGTTACAGGCCGCTATCCGCCCGAACTCAAACGGGTCGTCGACGATCGGGGTGAAGAAGTCCACCGTCGAGACGATGGCCAGGTCCTCGCGCAGCCGGTACACGCCGGCGTCATCGGAGTTCTCGAACCCGACCAGGACATTCGGATCGCTGATGCCGGGGAGCCCGGCCAGCAGCGGGCCGATTGCCGCCGCCGGGAGCTTGCAACCGCATCCGGCGCCGTGCGAGAGCGAGGTGAGCGCCACGGCCACATACGTATGATGGCCCAGCGAGTGCCGGAGCGCGCCTACACAGACGAAGAGCTGGACGCCGCGATCGCGGAGATCGCCGACCCAGGCCAGCTTCGCGAGGCCCAGGATGTGATCCTGCGCGTCGCTCCGCAGCTCCAGAAAGTGCTCGCGGCGGCGATCGCGGAGGGCGGCTGGTTTGACGCCGCCCATGACCAGGCGGTGGGGGAGGCGGTCGGCGAGGCCGACGCCGAAGCCCGCCTGCGCGCGGTCAGGACGCTGCTTGCCGAGGAGACCCGGCTCGGGATGTTGGTCGGCGTGGCCGTCGGCTTTGAGCTCTCCCGTCAGCTGGGTAGACCGACCCCAGAACCCCAACCGGAGGACTGAAAATCATGGACATCCGTTTTCTCGGCCATGCCTGCTTCACGCTGACTGACGGCGACACGACGCTTCTGATCGATCCGTTTCTGACCGGGAACCCCAAGGCCGCCGCCAGCGCCGATGACGTCGACGCTGCCACCATCCTGCTCACCCATGGCCACCAGGACCACTTCGGCGACACGGTTTCGATCGCCAAGCGGACCGGAGCCAAGGTGGTGGCGATCACCGAGGTGGCCGGCGAAATCGGGAACGAGGGCGTGGACGTAGTTGACTGCAACCTCGGCGGCACGGCGAGCTTCGACTGGGGCTGGGTGAAGCTCGTGCCGGCCTGGCATACATCCACCACTCCCAACGGGACGGTCTCCACGCCGGCCGGGATGCTGATCAGCTTCGGCGGGCAGATCATCTACCACCTGGGTGACACATGTCTGTTCTCAGACCTGAAGCTGGTGGGCAAGCGCAACCCAATTGACGTTGCCCTGATGTGCATCGGCGGCCACTACACGATGGATCGCCACGACGCCGTTGACGCGGCCGAGTTCGTGGGCGCCAAGACGGTGATCCCCTGCCACTACAACACCTTCCCCGCGGTCGAGACCGATGCCCAGGCGTTCAAGTCTGAGGTTGAGTCATCCACCAGCTCGAGCGTGGTCATCCTCGAGCCGGGCGAGACCCACTCCACATGACGCACGCCATCGTTCTCATCCAAGCCGAGGGTTCGGCTCTGGCCACGCTCGGCGGAGAGCTGGCCGACATCGAGGGTGTCGCCGAGGCCTACTCGGTCACCGGGGAGTGGGACTTCGTGGCCATCCTCCGGCTGCGCGAACAGGATCAGCTCGCCCAGGTGGTGACGGGGAAGCTCTCCCAGCTGGCCGGCGTGCGGCGCACCCAGACGATGGTCGCGTTCGAGGTCTACTCGCGTCACGACCTGGAGGCGCTGTTCTCGGTCGGGCAGTGACCACCTGGGTCAGCGGGATCGCCTAGCCAGGGCGACCTCGAGCGCCTGACTAAAGCCAGCGGCCATCGCGTCATATGTGTAAGGAGCTGCCGCCTCTCGGGCGGCGGCTCCGAGCCGCTCGCGCAGACCCTCGTCTTCGAGCAGCCGGGAGATGGCGGCGGCCAGGGCGGCGGGGTCACGGGGCGAAACCACCAACCCGGTCTCGCCGTCACGCACCAGACCGCCGGCGGCCGCCCCGACCGCGGCGCTCGCCACCACCGGCCGGCCCTGGTGCATGGACTCGTTGCACACGAGCCCCCACGGTTCCCGAAAGCGCGGCGTCGGGATCGACGGGACCACCGTCATGTCCGCCGCCCGGTAGGCCACCGGAAGCTCCTCGCGCGCCAGCGGCCCGAGACACCGAGCTCCCACCAGCGCGTTGGCCTGCCCGCGCAGCGGTCCGTCACCCACCAGAACCAACGTCGCCTGCGGGCCGACCAGCGGCCAGGCGGAGGCGAGCACCTCGATCCCCTTCTCGGGCACCAACCGGCCGACGTAGAGCACGAGCGGACCGGCCGGAAGCAGGTGACGCTTGCGGAAGGCGGCGATTTCCTGCGCCCCGACCTCACGCCGGAACAGCTCCGGCTCGACGGCCTGGGGCGCCACGAACACGTCATCGTTCCGGCCTCGGATCCCGGCCGCGAAGCGGCGGGCGTGCTCGCCATAGGCCACCACGGCGTCAGCGTGGCGATAGATGTGACGAGTCAGCGGTAGCGCGAGATCATTGGATAGCGAGCGGGGTTGGGCCCATACCGAGGCCCAGAACAGGAACGGGCGGTCCCGGTAGCGCGCGCCGAGATAAGACGCCGGCAGGACCGCCCCGCCGGCATAGGACGAGATCACGGCCTCGTATTGGGCGCCCAGCTCGAAGGCGGCTCGCGCCCCGCCCAGCCGGCGGGCGGGGAATGGCGCCGAGGCCAGCTGGGAGTCCAGGTCACTGAACCACGGCGGCAGGTAGCGCTCGCTGCCGCCAAAGCAGAGCACCTCGACACCGTGGTCTCGAGCCAGCCGCTCGTAGAGGGCGGTTCGGTAGGCGACCAGGTGGTTGGTGAGGAGAGCTATCGCCACGGCGAGGCATGATGCCGGGGATGCGCGTGTTGCTGCTCCACAATCGTTACCGCTCGCCGGGAGGCGAGGAGCGCGCGGTGGCCGATCTGTTCGAACTGCTGAGTGCCCGCGGACACACCGTGGAGCTTCTCGAGCGCTCGAGCGAGCACGCGAGCTCGCTCACCGCGGCCCGGGGGCTGATCACGGGCGGATCCGATCCCGATGGTGTGGCCCGGGCGGTGCGGCGCCTGAAACCCGATGTTGTTCACGCCCACAATCTGCACCCTCTGTTCGGATGGCGGGCTCTGGCCGCGGCTCGGCACGGCGGAGCCCGCACGATCCTCCATCTGCACAACTTTCGCCTCTTCTGTGCGATCTCGATCGGATACCGAGACGGCGCCCCGTGTTTCCGCTGCCGGGGTGCCAACACCTGGCCGGGGCTGCGACTTCGCTGCCGGGGCTCGACGGCTGAGGCGGCCGCCTACGCGATCGGCTTGCGCTCTCAGCAGCCGCACCTGTTCGAACAGGCGGACCGGTTTGTCGCCGTCTCGCGGGCGACACTCACGCGCCTGACCGAGCTCGGCCTCCCGGCTGACCGGGCCACCGCCGTGACCAACTTCGTTCCCGCCTCCGGTTTCGCGGCGAGTACTCGGGCCCACGAGGGTGAGTTCGCGCTGGTCAGCGGTCGCCTGGTGCAGGAGAAGGGATTCGACACGGCGATTGCCGCCGCCCAGGCGGCCGGAGTGCCACTGGTGGTGGCCGGTGAGGGTCCGGATGAGAGCCGGTTGAGGGGGCTCGCCGCGGCGGGGGGCGATGTCCGCTTCGTGGGTCGGGTCTCCGGCACGCGGCTGGCCGAGCTCCGCTCACAGGCTGGCGCGGTGCTCGTACCGTCCCGCTGGGAGGAGCCGTGCCCGTATGCGGCGCTCGACGCGCTGGCGGCCGGGGTGCCCGTTCTGGCCAGCGCCATGGGTGGCCTGCCGGAGCTGGTCGAGGCGGAATCTGTGCTCCCGGTGGATGACCCGGGGCGCTGGAATGCGGCTCTGGGAGCACTCTGGAGCGACCCCGAAGCCCGCCGCGCCCAGGGCCAGCGGGCCCTCGAGGACGCGCGCCAGCGCTTCTCGGCTGAGATCTATTACGAGCAGCTCATGACGATCTACAGCGAATGAGGGTCCGTCTATGCTCGGCGCCATGAGGGTCCGTGTGCGCCAGCCCGTTGTGCCACTCGCGCTGCCACTGGCCGCGCTCGCTCTGGCCGCCTGCGGCGGTTCGAGCCACTCGAGCTCCTCGGCCGCGGTGACGAGCCAAACCAGTTCGGCCGGGCCCAGTGCCACCGTGACCGGCGCGTCGAGCTCGAGCGCCGCCACGACGAGCACAGCGACCGCCACGAGCACGAGCACAAAGGACACCAACGTGCGGCTGCCGGCCAGCTTCACGATTCACCACGGCGGCGTGCTCATACCGCCGAGCATCGCCGCGCCCAAGCACACGGACATCCAGCTCAGCGTGACCTCGGCCGACGGGAAGACGCACTCGGTCTCGATCCAGGCCTCACCGCGTTACTACTACCTGAAGGTCAAACCCGGCTCACCGGCGCGGGCGCTGCTCAAACAGCTGCCTGACGGGCACTACACGGTCACGGTGGACGGGGCCAAGCGAGGCATACTCATCGTCGGCGCTGTGCCCGGCCCCTAGCCGATTCGCGCGCCGGGTTCGGCCCCGCGGTCGGGACGGAGGAGCACCACGCCCTGCTCCTCGTCGAGCGCGCCCAGCACGAGCACCTCGGAGAAGAACGGTCCGATCTGCCGCGGCGGGAAGTTGACCACACCCACGACGAGTGTGCCCTCGAGTTCCTCCCGCGAGTAGTGGGTGATCTGGGCCGATGAGCGCTTGACTCCGATCTCGGGCCCGAAGTCGATCGTCAGCTTCCACGCCGGCTTGCGCGCCTCGGGAAACTCGTCCACCGCCACAACTCGGCCGACGCGCATGTCGACGGCCTGAAACTGCTCGAACTCGATCACGCCGGTTTGGCTCGAGCCGTGCTTACTGGGTCGGGCCGGCCGTTTCCACGGCTAGCGGACGTGACTGGGGGTCAGCGGTGGTGTGCCGATCGGGGGAATGGTGTGAGGCGGGTCACCGATCGGCGTGCCGACGGGCGGGGGAGTGGTGACCGGGGGAGTGGTGACTGGGGGCGTGGTGACGGGTGGCTCACCCGGACCCGTGGTCGGCGGCAGGGTCGGCGGCGTGGTCGGCGTCGTCGTTGGCGGCGGCTCGGTGGGAGTCCCGGTGGTCGGGGTCGGCACCGTGGGGTCTGCGCTGACCGGCCCGGTGGGTGATGTCGTCGGCGTCGTGCTCGTGGGCGGGAGCACTGTGGGATCGGTCTGAGTCTGGTTGCGCCCCGACGGTGACGCCTTTGAGTTGGTCGGGGTGTTGACGGTCGCCTTCGGGGTCTTGCTCGTCGACGACGAGGCCGTCTTGTCAGCGTTGGCCGCGTTCGCCTTGGCGGCGTCCGCGGCGGCCTTGGCCTTGGCCGCCTTCTCGCGGGACAGGCGGTGGCTCTTGGCGCCCGAGCGCCGCTCGGTGTTGGTCTCCACCGGGGTCAGGGACGCCTGCTGGGCGGGTGCGCTCGGATGCTGGACCGAGGCCACCGCGGTGGGGTGATGGGTCACGTGGGTGGCGCTGTGGTCGACCTCGACCGCGCCGGCAGTCACAAGCGCGGCTGCCGCCAGTCCAGCCGCGGCCTTGGTGGCCAGCGCGCCCAGCCCGGCCGAAATGAAACCGCCGGAACCGACCGCGATCGACGAGCCGGCCGCAGCCGCCCCACCGGCCGCGGCACCACTGGCAGCCGCCCCGCCTGCGGCCGCTCCACCAGCGCTCGTGCCCGCCGCGGTAGCGCCCGAGCCCGCGCCCGCGCCCGCCGAATGGCCGAGATGGGCCAGAGCGAGCTTTTTGAGGATCACCAGCGGCCCGATCGGCATCAGCGCGGCCAGGGCCTTGTTGGTCTCCTTCAGCTGGGAGCGGAAGACGGTGCAGCGCTTGCAGTTACGGAGGTGGCGGCGCACGAGCGGGCTCGGGCGCCGGCGCAGACCCTCGGCCAGCTCGCCCAGCTCGATCCGGACCTCATCGCAGGACAGGAGGCGAGCTTCGGCAGCCTCGGCCAGCGAGACCCGGGCCCTGACGAGGAGTGACTTCACGCTCGCCACTGTGGTCTCCATCGCTTCGGCGATCTGCTCGTAAGACATCGCGTCCATCTCGCGCAGGACCAGCGCGGTCTTCTGCGTCTCGGGAAGCTCGTGGATGTCGCCGACGAGGAGGCGGAACTCCTCGCGCTCATGAACCTTGTCGGCGGTGCTGGCGCCGTTGTCGGAGAAGTGGAGATCCATCGAGTCAACCCCGATGGCTTGAATCCGCCGCAGGTGGTTGAGGCTGCGGTTACGGGCGATCCGGTATAGCCACGGCCTGACGTTGATCGGCCGCTCGTCGGCCAGAATCGCGTTGAAGGCCGCGGTCATGACCTCCTGCAGCACATCCTCGGCGTCCTCACGGGAGCCGAGCAGATGGCGACAGAAGGCGAGCAGCCGCTGCTCGTAGCGAGCAAAGAGAATCTCGAATGCGGCCTGGTTGCCCTTGCGCAGGTAGCCGATCAGGCGCTCGTCGGACTGGAGTCTGAGCAGCCTTGATCGCCCGTGCAGGCCGATCCCCCCGGAATATTTCAGTGCTGAGACTTCCATCCGGCGCTGTGCTGAGACTCCCTTCTACCGCTTGGACACCGAACTAGCGCAAAAGTTGCGCTTTTACGTGACGATTCTGGGGGTTGTGAGGCACATCCGAGAACCTTCGGCTCCCAGATCAGGACTGCTTGGACGTACGTTCGAGGATACCCGGGGAGGGATTCGAACCCTCACGCCACAAAGGGCAATCGCTCTTAAGGCGACCGTGTCTGACCAGATTTCACCACCCGGGCGAACCAGCCAGAAGCTAGCGATTCTGAGGCCTAACGCCAAGACCGGTTACGCGATAGACGCAGGCCTTTGAGGGGTAGGTTCCTAATTGACAGTGCATTGAGCGCCTTGCTAGCTTCGCCGTCAGCTTCGCGTCGGGCTGGATCCTGGGTCTGGCGCGGGAGGAGAACTAGTGGGTAGGTCGCCGCGGTGCGGAACTCAAGCGTGATCGGCCGGATCGCCGCTGTGGCGGCGGTCGCGGTCGCACTTATAGCTGTGGTCGTGATCTTGCTCTCGGGCGGGAGCACCTACGAGGTCCGCGCCACGTTCCAGAACGCGAGCCAGATCGTGACTGGTGACCTGGTGGAGGTCTCAGGCCTGCAGATCGGCACCGTGTCGAACATCGCGCTGACCCCGGAGGGTCAGGCGCAGCTCACGCTGGACATCACCAATAAGGCGTATGACCCCCTTCCCCAGGGGACGCAGGCCACCGTGCGCGAGGCATCCCTGACCGGGATCGCCAACCGGTACGTCACCTTGACGATCGGGTCACCGAACGCGGCCAAGATCCCGGACCACGGTGTCATCCCGACCAGTAACACGACCAGCGAGGTCGACCTCGACCAGATCTTCAACACGCTCGACGGCCCGACCCGGAAAGGCCTTCAGCAGGTGTTCCTGGGCTCGGCGGCGCAGTACAAGAACGCCGGGAAGCTCGCCAACGAGGCCTTCGCCTACCTCAACCCCGCCGTCGCCGCCAGCAGCGCCCTGTTCCGCGAGCTCAATCGCAACACGGGCAACTTCACGAACTTCATCGTCAAGACCAGCAACCTGGTCACCGACGTCTCGCAGCGCTCGAGTGATCTGAGCGGTCTGGTTCAGCACCTGGCCACGACCACGGAGGCTCTGGCCGCGGAGCGGACACCACTGGCGTCCTCGCTCCAGAAGCTGCCGGGCTTCATGCGGCTGGCCAACACGACGTTCGTCAACCTCCGCAGCGCGCTGGATGACCTGACCCCGCTGGTCAATGACTCAAAGCCCGTCGCGCCCAAGCTCCAGAAGCTTCTCGTCCAGCTCCGCCCGCTGGCCCAGGACTCCGTCCCGACCGTCCGTGACCTGTCAAACATCGTCGCCAAGCCCGGGGCCAACAATGACCTGACTGACCTGACCCGGCTCGGGGTGCCCCTGGCCGCGGCCACGGTCCGCAACATCAACGCCAACGGCAAGATCCGCCCCGGCGCGTTCCCCGAGTCAACCCTGGCTCTCAACGACTCGACCCCCGAGCTCGCCACCGCCCGCCCGTACGCCGTCGACCTGACCGGCTGGTTCGAGGGTTACACCCACCCGGGCACGGTGGACGCCAACGGGAGTGCCAGCCGGGTCGCCCCGATCGTCGGCGTCGGGTCAATCTCCAATGGAGCGCTCAACCTCCTGCCCGCGTTCGCTGATCCGGCGCTGCGCAGCGTCCTGGCCTTCGGCAGCAACGGTCAGGGCGGCCTGATCACCACCGGTCAGGGTGACCGCTGCCCCGGGCTCGATGGAGCGCGGCGCCGTCTACTACCCCGAGAGCGGCTACCCGTGTAATCCCAGCGAGGTGCCGACGGGCAAATGAAGCGGATCCTCCTCAGCGCGGCGATCCTGCTCGCGGCCGGCGCCTTCATCCTGCTGGCCGGCGGAGCTTCGAACGGCAACGCCAACGGCACCTACAAGATCGAGGTCGACAATGCGTTCGGACTCGTGACCGGAGCCGAGTTCAAGGTTGCCGGTGTCCCGGCCGGGACCATCTCCGCCATCAACCTGGACCAGAAGACGCTCCATGCCGTCGTCACCGTGACGGTCAACCAGGGCGGCTTCGGCACGTTCCACAAGGACGCCACCTGCGAGACGCGGCCCCAGTCACTGATCGGCGAGTACTTCATTGACTGCAACCCCGGCTCCTCGGGCCCGGTGCTCAAGGCTGGCGGCACGATCCCGGTCAGCCACACCCAGTCGACGATTCCGGCTGACCTGCTCCAGAACGTGATGCGGCTGCCCTACCGCCAGCGGTTCACGCTGATCGTCAACGAGCTCGGCGCCGCCGCGGCGGCCCGGTCAGGCGACCTCCAGGCTGCCCTGCACCGCGCTGTCCCCGCCCTCACTGAGACCGACAACCTGCTCAACCTGCTGGGCAACGATTCGCAGACGCTCCAGAACCTGACCCACGACTCCAACACGGTCATCACGGCGCTGGCCAACAACTCAGGTCAGGTCGAGCGGTTCATCGACGAGGCCGGCCGCACGGCGACCGACACCGCCACCCAGGACAGCAACCTGCGGCTGACGTTCCAGAAGCTCCCGGGATTGCTCGAGCAGCTGCGCCCGACGATGGCCAAGCTGGGCACGACGGTGACCAGGAACACGCCGGTGCTGAACAACCTCAACGACGCGGCGACCAACCTCAACCGTCTGTTCACCGACCTGCCGGCCTTCTCGCGCTCGGCCCAGCCGGCGATCAAGTCACTCGGCCAGGCCTCGGTGACCGGCAAGGTGGCGGTGACCGCGGCCAGACCGACGGTGGCCGACCTCAATCGCTTCGCCAAGCCGGTGCCCGAGCTGGGTCAGAACCTGGCCATCGTGCTCCAGGATCTCGATACGCAGAAGCGCGCCGTGGAGGCCGATCCCCGCAGCCCGGGCGGCAAGGGCTTCAGCGGCCTGCAGGCCCTCCTCGGCTACGTGTTCAACCAGGCGCTGGCGGTCAACACCTACGGGCCGTTCGGTCACGTGCTGGCCGTCGACGCCTTCTTCAGCAAGATGTGCTCGCCGTACGCCACCCCCGCCTACATCGCGATGGCGCTCAAGGCCTACGGCTCGGCCTATCGCCAGTGCTACGCCTGGCTCGGGCCCAACCAGCCGGGCGTCAACGAGACCGACCCGTCGGATCCGAGTGCTGCCGTACCGGATCCGGGCGGAGCGCCCCCCGGCCATAAGGGCCCCAGCACGAGTGCCGCTCGCCTGACCGCGGCCGAGGTCGCAGCGGCCCAGAAGTCCGGCTCGAGCAGGTCAGGTTCGGCCACTGGGACCACGACCAGCGGGACCACGAGCACCGGGGTTACGGGCACGACCGCCTCGGCGAACAGCACGACGTCGGCTTCCAGCACCTCCACGGGCACGACCACCGCCTCCGGGCCGGCCATCGATCTGGGCAAGACGATCGGCCAGATCGTGCGCGGTGTCGGTACCACGCCGGCACCTGCCAGCGGCGGGTCCAGCTCGGGTCCGGTGTCGGGCAACCAGGCCCAGGCACTCCTCAACTACCTCCTCGCCCCCTGATCGAGCGCCGATGAGAAAGAGCCAGCAATCCGCGCTTGCCAATCCCGTCCTGGTCGGGGCGATGACCGTGCTCGTGATCATGGTCGCCGTCTTCCTGGCCTACAACGCGAACAACGGCCTGCCGTTCGTGCCCACGCGCGAGCTCAAGGTTGACTTCGCCAGCGGCTCTGACCTCGGCCCGGGTGACGAGGTCCGGACCGGCGGCTTCCGCATCGGCCTGATCTCGAGCCTGAAGCCGATTGACCTGCCCAACGGCCAGGTCGGCGCCCAGCTCACGCTCCAGCTCAACCAGGCCGAGGGCAAGGTGCCGATCAACTCCACCGCCGCGATCCGCCCCCGGTCCGTGCTGGGGCTGAAATACGTCGATCTGCAGACCGGGACCTCGAAGAAGATCTTCAGTGACGGGGGCACGATGCCGATCACGCAGACCAGCGTGCCGGTCCAGTTCGAGGACGTCTTCTCGACCTTCACCCCGAAGACGCGCACCGCCATCCAGCAGAATCTGGTCGGCTTCGGGGACACGCTGGCCGGCCGGGGCTCGGCGCTCAATGACACGATCTCGAGCCTGCCCAGCCTGTTCCAGCACCTGCGTCCGGTGGCGCAGTACCTGGCCGCGCCCAACACCGAGCTGACCCGGTTCCTGAATTCGCTCGAGGGCTTCATGGGCACAGTCGCGCCGGTGGCGCAGACGAACGTCGAGCTGTTCAAGAACGCGGCCACGACGTTCGAGGCCATCTCGCGTGACCCGCACGCGCTCGAGCAGACGATCGCCGAGTCACCCTCCACCGAGGATGTGACCACCACCTCGCTCAAGGTTCAGCAGCCCTTCCTGGTTGACCTGGGCAACCTCGGGACGCAGCTCACGCCGGCCACCGCCGAGCTGAAGGACGCGCTGCCGGACATCAATCCGGCGATCGAGATCGGCACCACGACGTTGGCTCGTACGCCATCGCTGAACGCCAACCTCCAGCAGGTCATGGGTGCCCTCAAGAACCTGGCCTTGGCCCCCGGCACCAACGTCGCCATCAACGCTCTGAGCAGCACGGTCTCCACGCTCAACCCGATGGTCAAGTACCTGGGTCCCTACCAGACGGTGTGCGATTACTGGAACTACTTCTGGACCTACCTGTCTGACCTGGTCTCCGAGCAGACGAGCTTCGGGACGGCGCAGCGGGCGCTGATCAACCTGGCCAACACCGGGCAGCCCAACAACGTGGGCCAGGAGGGCGCGACCGCGCCCGTCAACGGTGGCGGCACCACCTCGCTGTTGAGCGGCGGCAACGCGTACCTGCACGCGCCACCGTACGGCGCCGCGGTCAACACCAACGGCACCGCTGATTGCGAGACGGGCCAGCGCGGCTACCCGCTGAAGCTCAACCACCTGGATCCCCAGGGCCGCAATTTGGACACTGACACCCACACGCCGGGCAGCCAGGGCCCCACGTTCGCCGGCCGCACCCGTGTACCTAAGGGCGAAACGTTCAGCCGCAGCCCGACCACCGGTCCCCAACTCCCGGTCATCCCGAGCAACCCATGAGATTCAAGAGACGCAAGCGCCGCAGAAAGGGCCTCAGCACCTTCGCCGCTGGAGCGATCGGGATCGTCCTGATCGTCCTGCTCTCGTACGGCGCGTACACGAAGTTCGCCAACCCGTTCGCGAATCCGTACACCGTCCACGCGGTGTTCTCGAACGCCAACGGGCTCAATCAGGGATCGCTGGTTCGAATCGCCGGCGTGAACGTGGGCACCGTCACGGGTGTCAACCCCGAGCCGGGTTGCAAGTCGGCCAGCAAGACCCCGACCCAGTGCCAGGCCGCCGAAGTGACGATGACGATCAACAACCAGGGTCTGCCGATCCATGACAACGCCACGTTCGCGATCCGTCCGCGCATCTTCCTCGAGGGCAACTTCTTCGTTGACATCAGCCCGGGCACGCCTTCGGCGCCGATCGCCCAGGCCGGCCACACATTCTCGATCCAGCAGGGGCTCGAGCCGGTGCAGCTTGACCAGGTCCTCACGGGCCTGCAGGCCAACACGCGCCAGAACCTCCAGATCCTGCTCCAGCAATACGGCAAGGCGGTCGACAAGGCCGGCGCCTCGTACAACCGCTCCATCCAGTACTGGCTTCCGGCCTACGAGTACTCGTCGATCGTCGCCCATGACGCGCTCGGGATCCAGCCCCATGACCTGTCCAACTACATCGCCGCGCAGGGCACGACCGCCGGAGCGCTCGACGCCCACCCGCAGAACCTCAAGAGCCTGATCACCGACTTCAACACGACCGCCAACGCGTTCGCGCGCGAGAACGTGGCGCTGCGCAACACGGTCATCCAGTTGCCGCGGACGCTGTCGGCCGCGATCCCGGCCTTCAATGCGCTCAACACGGCCTTCCCGCCGCTGCGTGAGCTGGCCCGGACCCTGATCCCGGGCGTCAAGTCCACCGGCCCCACGGTCGACGCCAGCCTCCCGTTCATCACCCAGCTGCGTCTCCTGGTCCAACCGTCCGAGCTCCGCGGCCTGACCGCCGACCTGCGACCCACGGTACCCGCGCTGGCCTCGCTGACCGAGCGCACGATTCCGTTGATGAAGGGCGAGGTTCGCCCGGCCGCCAGCTGCGTGTCGAACATCATCATCCCGTGGACCCAGATGACCGTGCCGGACACGAACTTCACGGCCCAGAACGGATTCCCGGCGCGCAAGGTGTACATCGAAGCGGTCGATTACCTGCCCGGCCTGGCCGGCGAGTCTCGGGACTTCGATGCCAACGGCCCGTACATCCGCGTGCTCGGAGCCGGCGGCACGCTGACCTACTCGCTGCAGCCCGGACTGTTCGGCCAGTCGCTGTCCAAGCTTGACGCGGTCCAGCCCCAGGTCCCGCCCGGTGGCAAGCGCCCGCCGTACCAGGAGAACGTTCCCTGCGAATCTCAGGCTCCGATCTCGAGCCTCTACGCCCCGGCCAGCGGTCCGATCCAGCCCCTGAATCCGACGCCCCTGCCACTTCCGCTGAGCCAGCGCAAGGCTGACGTGGCCACCGAGGTGGCGCAGGCCATGGGCGCGGTGGACCGGGCCGCCAAGTCCGCCGGTCTCAAGGTCCGACTCGACAGCAAGATGCCGTAACCGTGAAACGCGCAATCAAGACCCACGTCGTCGACTTCGCAGCCATCATCGTGCTGCTCCTGCTGTCGATCGTCGTGGCCGGCTACATCCTTAACCATGAGCGGTTCCGCTTCCCGTTCATTCAGTCCACGCCGTTCACCCTCAACGCCGAGTTCTCCACCGCCCAGGCCGTGACGCCCGGTCAGGGTCAGACCGTGCGTGTATCCGGGGTTCAGATCGGCGAGGTGGGAGCGGTCACGCTGAAGAACGGCATGGCCACGGTGCAGATGCAGATCGATGACAAGTACAAGCACCTGATCCACAGCAACGCGACGGCGCTGTTGCGACCGAGGACGGGTCTGAAGGACATGTTCATCGAGCTCGACCCGGGCAGCAAATCCGCGCCGATGGTCAAGCCCGGGTACACGATCCCGGTGGCGAACACGGCCCCGGACATCGACGTCGATGAGATCCTCGCTTCGCTCGACGGAGACACGCGCCAATACCTTGACCTGCTCGTCAACGGGGCCGGCCAGGGTCTGAAGGGCAAGGGGGGCGACGAGCTGGCTCAGGTGCTCGAGCGCTTCGAGCCCACCCACCGCGACCTCGCTCGGCTCAACAAGGCCGTGGCCGTCCGAGGCACGGATCTGCGCCAACTGGTCAATTCGCTCCAGCGGCTGAACACGGCCTTGGCCACCAAGCAGGGCCAGATCGTTCAGCTGGTTGACTCGAGCGCCAAGGTCTTCCACGCCTTCGCCTCCGAGGACGGCAACATCAGCCGCGCCCTGGTTGACCTGCCGGGAACGCTGAGCCAGACCACCACGACGCTGGCCAAGGTCCAGGCGTTCGCCAAGCTGCTCGGTCCCACGTCAACCAACCTGCTGCCGGCCGCGCGCTCGCTGCCCGCGGCCAACGCGGCGCTGGTGGCGCTGGCCAAGCCGAGCACGTCAATCGTGCAGAACCAGATCCGTCCCTTCGTGGTTGCCGCCCGGCCGCTGGTGCGCAACCTGAAGCCGGCCGCGATCAACCTGGCCAAGGGAACGCCGGGCCTGACCAAGACGTTCACCGTCCTGAATCACTTCGTGAACATGCTCGGCTACAACCCGGGCAACACCGAGCACGGCTACCTGTGGTGGCTGGCCTGGCTCGACCACAACATCCGCACCCTGTTCTCGACCCAGGACGCCAACGGTGTCTTCCGGCCCCTGTTCCTGCAGGCCAGCTGCGCGTCACTGGAGCAGATCGCCGGCGGCATCGGTGGCTCCGAGCTGCTCCTCAACCTTGACCCGATCATCGGAACGCTCGGAACCGGAACCAGCGTCTGCCCGGCGTCCGCCCTCGGCGGCAAGACCGGTGCTACCGCGGGCAAGAGCGCCACGGCGGGCGGCTCGAACGCCGCCGCCACGCCGGCCAGCAGTAAGACCTCCGGCACGAGCAGGGGAGGGGGCTAGTGGAAACCGGCACTCCCTCACTGACCAAGATCATCACGATGGTCCTGTTCGCGCTGTCCTGCATCGGACTGCTGCTGTTCCTGTGGCTGTCGTTCGGCGGCACGATTCCGTTCAACCCGCAGGGGTACGAGTTCCGGATCGCTTTCCCCGATGCCAGTCAGCTCGCCACCCAGGCCGACGTTCGGATCGCCGGCGTTTCCGTGGGCAAGGTGATCGGTAAATCGCTCGATCCGAAGGGCAACCGGACGATCGCCATCATCCAGATGAACAACAAGTTCGCGCCGATCCACAAGGACGCGCGCGCCATCCTGCGCACGAAGACGATCGCGGGCGAGACGTACGTCCAGATCACCCCGGGTGATCCGCATAGCCCCACGCTTCCCGACGGTGGTCTGCTGGCGCGGGGCAACGTCGCCCCTGCGGTCCAGCTTGACCAGATCTTCAACGCATTCGACCCCCGGACTCGCCGTGCGTTCCAGACCTGGCAGGAGCAGCTGGCCACCGCCGTCAAGGGCAATGAGCAGAACCTGAGCAACGTGCTCGGGAACCTGCCGACGTTCGCGGCCGACGCGACTGACCTGCTCCAGGTCCTCGATGTCCAGCACACCGCGGTGGAGAACCTGGTCCGTAACGGCGGCACCGTGTTCGCGGCGCTCGACAAGAACTCGTCCGCGCTACGCAACCTGATCACCTCGGCCAACACCACGTTTGCCACCACGGCGGCCAACAACAACGCCATCGCCGCCACCTTCCACGTCTTCCCGACCTTCCTGAACGAGACCAAGCAGACAATGGCGCGGCTGCAGAGCTTCTCCTCCAACACCGACCCGCTGATCAAGGAGCTCCAGCCCGTGGCCCAGCAGCTCGGTCCGACGCTCGCCTCGGTGCGAACGCTGTCGCCCTACCTGCGCTCGTTGTTCACCAACCTCGGTCCGCTGATCACGGCCTCCAAGACCGGACTGCCGGCGATCCGCGACACGCTGAACGGAACGACGCCACTGCTGGCGTCACTGGGTCCGTTCCTCGAGCAGCTCAACCCGATCCTGACCTGGCTCTCGCTGCATCAGCAGCTGATCTCCGACTTCATCTCCAACGGCGCCGGCGGTATCGCCGCCACCACCACTAGCTTCAGTGGCGGCACCGGTCACTACCTGCGTCAGTTCGGGCCGGTCGGCGCAGAGACACTCTCGCTGGCCAGCAACCGCGATTCGGATAACCGCGGCAACACGTACCCGCCGCCGCTGTGGCTGGCCAATCCGGCGGCGTTCGCGGCCGGCGGCAAGTTCCCCGGCAGCTTCGCGCTCCCCTCGTGGGACTGCACCAATTCCGGCGCGGCCGGCAACGGTGACAAGGCCGCCAGCGGGACACCGTCGCAGTTCGTCCAGGGCTCGCAGGCGTGCTGGACGGCGCCGCCGCTCAATGGCCTGCTCGGCCAGACCAACAGCAGCCGGTTCCCGCAGGTCAGGGCGGCCACGTACTCGCATAAGTAGTGACGTTCGGGTGGCTGCATGCAGCCACCCGCCGGGCCGTGCATGCACGGCCCGGGGCCGAGCTGCATGCAGCTCGGCCTCTAGAGATCTAGAGAGAGATTGAGTGCGGAGCGGCCGACTCGCGGCCGCTCGAGAGCGCGAACAGGTCGAGCAGATTCTCGGCCAGCTCGTGGTTGCCGCTCCGGACGAGCGCGTCGCGATCGCTCATCGGCGACAGGGCGTGTACCCAGGCGGCAATGTTGCCGCGCAGTTGCGCATCGGTGCGACCGGACTCGCCTTCGGAGAGCTCGGCGCTTCCGGGGGCGAGGGTGACCACGTAATGGGCGGGCTCCCCGTCGTTGGCGTCGGTCACGGTCAACTCGACTCGCCCCGTCGCGGTGCTGCCGGGACGGACCAGGCCGGGGATCAGGCGGAAGATCGCGCCCACGTCAACACTCTCGGACTGGCGCGGCGGTCCCCAGGCCCACTCGTATCCCCACCGGGCCAGCTCGCCGAGGACGGGAGCCAGCTCGCGGGCGCGCTCGGTCAACTCGTAGTCGACGCGCGGCGGAACCTCGCGGTAGCGCTTCCGGGTCAGCATGCCGTCGGCGACCATCCGGTTCAGACGCGAGCGCAACTGCTCGGTCGAGATGCCCGGCAGCACGCGCTGGAGTTCGACGAACCTCCGCGGCCCCGAGACGAGGTCGCGCACGATAAGCAGAGTCCACTTATCGCCTACGAGATCAAGCGCCCGTGCGTCGGGCGACCACTGATCGTATGGATGACGCTTTGGGGGCGGCACGTGTGGAATTGGAGTTTCCCCTGACAATGGACGGCGGTTCCCACCTACCGAGATTCAGCATAACGGATGATCCCGGATTCGTCATCGGTTTGCGCCAATTCGTCAAATGATCGATGCGCACGTTATTCGTAGCGGTTGGCGAAAAATCGTGATGGGTTTGCGCCAGTTTCCATTTGGGGGGTCGTTTCAGGTGTTCGATGGGAGAGTTGATCTACCTCGACGAGCGCCGCGCCGACCGCTGCCGCCCCACCAACGGGCTGCGGCCGGCCTTCTTCTTTGACCTCAGCTGCCCGCTGTCGTACCTGTCCGCCGAGCGCGTCGAGCGCACGCTGGGCGACGTTGACTGGGTTCCGGTCGCCGGCGGTGCGCTGTGCTCGATCGGCGTGGCTCGGGCCGAGCAATCCGGTGATCTGTCCGACCTCGACGCGCCGAGTGAAGCCAAGCTGACCGTCATGCGCGAGCGCGCCGAGGCGCGGGCCCGCGCCCTGCGGCTGCCGTTGGTCTGGCCCGACACCTTCGCCACCGGCGCACCCTGCGCGCTGCGCGCCGCCGCCTACGCGGTCGAGATCGGCGCCGGTGCTCCGTTCGCACTCGCCGCCAGCCGGCTCGCGTTCTGCGGCGGCTTCGATCTCGACGATCCCGAGACGCTGGCCGAGGCCGCCGCCGCCGCCGCTGTACCGCTCGACGAGTGCCTCAAGGCGGCGGGAGACACGAGCCGTGACCGGGCGCTGTTGGCCACCGCTGACGGACTGCGCTCCCGTGGGATCAAAGAGCTCCCCGCCATCCGCGTGGGCAAGCACTGGTTTGAGGGCGACCACGGGTTGCTCTCCGCGTCCGGCATGTTGCGCCGCCCGGTGAGCTACGGGCTCGCCCCCGTCGGCTGACCCAGCCGGTCGAGCAGGGCGTCGATCTGGGCGATCCTGCCGTTCGTGTCGGTGAAGGCCATCACCGAGAACACGCGGGCCGCAGCGCGATGACGGGAAGCTCGGTGACGAGTCGTCGGCGTGCGGTATCGGTGCCGTCGTAGCGCCAACCCACTAGCCAGCTAAGGACACTCCGGACGATCGGGGCGATGAGGCGGTTGCGTCGCTCGTAGTCGGCGAGGACTGTGACGGCCTCGGATTCGCTGAGCTCCCGATGGACGGGTGTGAAGCGTTCGCGGCTGATCGCGACTTCGATCGCCTCACGAGTTTGGAGGTTGCGATACCAGTTCGCCGAGCGGCCGAGGCCGGCGATGACGAGCACCTCCCGGAAGGCCGGGTTCTCGCCGATCACTTCCAGCATCGTCTGGTATTGGCGTCCCGATCGTCGGCCGATGTGTGTGATTCTGAGGAACCGGCGACCGAGGATCCAGCCGGCGTGCCAGTCGTAGAGATGTGTGGGAGCGTGGAGCAGTTTGATGGTGGTCGCTCCGGGGGCGTGCCTGATCATCGTCGAGGTCCAGCGGGAGGCGCCGGTGAGTCGGTCGTTGCAGTGGCTGGTGCTGGGATCGAGGCGGGTGCGGGCGCTGCGGGTTGGGCCGTGCCGAATCGGGTCTGGTAGGCGCGGAGTACACGCCGGTGGGTGATCCATCCGATGAGTTGGTCGTGCTCGTCGGTGACGGGGAGACCCTCGTCGTCGGTGGAGGCCAGGGCTTGGGTGGCGTCCTCGAGCGAATCGGCGGCGGCGAGATGGGGCACGTCACGGGCGAGTGTCGTGGCGTTCGTCGTTCCGTCGGATTCTTGGTTGATCGCTTGTTCCACGTCGCCGGCGGCGACGATGCCGATCAGCGATCCGTCGTCGTCGATGACAGGCAGCGAGTCGGTTCGCTCCCGTGCGAACCGCGCGATGATCTTGTGTAGTGGCTGGCTGGGATTGAGCGGCCGGGGGGGTCGGCCCATTGCTTCGGCGATCGTGATCTGCGCCAGTCGGCTGGGCGGAGGGGCGTCGATATCGATCCCGCGGCGGCGGAGCTTGAGGGTGTAGATGGTGTCCTTGGTGATCGCGTTGCTCAATGCGGTGGCGACCACGATCGCGCACATCAGCGGCAGGATGATGCGGTAGTCGCCGGTGAGCTCGAAGATGATGATCAGCCCGGTGATCGGCGCGCGCGTCGCGGCGGCAAATACCGCGCCCATCCCCACCAGCCCGTACGCGCCGGCCGCGGCGGCCAGGTGCGGCAGCAGGTGGTGCACGACCGCACCATAGGCCGAGCCGAGCATCACGCCCATGAACAGCGACGGCGCGAACACGCCCCCTGACCCGCCGATCCACATCGTCAGGCTGGTGGCGAAGATCTTCGCCGCCAGCAGGCCGAGCAGCACCAGGACCACATAATGGCCGGCGACCGCGCGCTCGAGCACCGGGTAGCCGACACCGTACATTTGCGGCACTGCGAGCAGCAGCAGCCCGAGCAGCAACCCGCCGACCGCAGGACGCCACGCCTCTGAGCGCCCCCGCCATAGCCGGTCCGCGAGGTCCTCGCCGGCGTAGAGGATCCGGACGAAGGTCAACCCGACGCCAACGGCGAGGACGCCCAGGCCGGCGTAAAGCACGAGCTCGAGCGGCGAGGTGAACGTGAAACCCGGCAACGTCAGGAACGGGTGAGATCCGAACACAGCGCGTCCGATCGCGTCAGCCGCCACCGAGCTCAGCACCACATACCCGAACGACTCGGTCTCGAAGTTGCGCAGGATCAGCTCCAGCGCGAAGAACACCCCGGCGATCGGCGCGTTGAACGTCGCCGAGATCCCTCCCGCCGCACCGCACGCGACCAGCAACCGCAGCTGTGACTCGCTCGCACGCACGAACTGGCCAAACACCGATCCGAGCGCTGAGCCTATCTGCACGATCGGGCCCTCACGGCCGACCGAGCCCCCCGAACCGATGCATAGCGCTGAGGCGAGCGATTTGACGATCGGGACCTGCGGGCGCATTCGGCCGCCGAGCCGGTTGACCGCGAGCATCACCTCGGGCACCCCGTGCCCGCGAGCCTCGGGCGCGAACCGGGAGACCAGCGGGCCATAGATCAGACCGCCGATAACCGGCGCGAGCACCACGAACCAGATCCCGAGTCCGGGCACCACCGGATTGCTCGCGTGACCAACAGCGCTGTAGTCGCGGTGGCCGGTGAACGCGTAGGTGAACCCCAGGATCATGTAGCGAAACGCGACCGCCCCGAGCCCCGCGCCCACGCCGACCAGCAGCGACAGCACCAGCATCCCGCCCGAGCCGCGCGCGACGGCTCGAGACAGCCGCTCTCGGACAAACCCGACCCATCCGCGCAGCCGAGCGATGACGGCCGAACAGCCGCGCCGTGACGTCCTCATCGAGCCACGATTCCTTCGAGCAGCACATCGATCGCGCGGCGGATGTTGGGCCAGCGAAAGCCGCCGGGGTCAAGCGCGCCGTGAAGCATCAGCCCGTCCGTCAGCGCGAGCAGGATCGAGGCCAGCGCGTTGGCCGGGATCGTGACCAGCTCCCCCGACGCGACGCCTTCTTCGATCCATCCGCGGACCAGCTGGCGACGCCGCGCCGTCACGGACGCGAGCCGTTTGCGCACCAGCTCCGCCGTGAGCAGGTCCGCCCACAGATCCGCGCGGACCTGCACGCGGGCAGCGTCATCGCCGCGTGCGAGCATCGCCTGGGCGAACCGCCGGACCCGCTCCACACCGGATGAGCTGGCGGCCGTGATCGCCTCCAGCTCCGCGTCCAGAGCGGCTGAGTCGTCATCCAGGAGCGCCAGCAGCAGATCCTGCTTGTGCTCGAAGTAGCCATAGAACGCCCCCTTGCTGACCCCCGCCTCCGCGCACACGTCATCGACGGTGAGATCGCGGAACCCGCGGACGGCCGCGCAGCGCCAGGCCGCGTCAACCAGCAGCTGTCGGCGTTCGATACGGGTTTCGGGACGAAGCTTGGGCATTCTCAGAGGTCATCCAGACAGATCACACGGGTTACATACAAACCGACGAGTCGGTTTAGATAGAGGATACCCATGTCGACGGGGTTCACACGCACGTCGCCGGATCTGGGCCTCGAGCGGGGGCGAATCCGAGCGGCGTGAGCGGTCCCCGGCCGCCTCGGTCTGCGGCTCGTCGACCGAGACGGGATACTTTGAGCCTGGTGAGCCGGGAAGTCTGGTCGGCGTGCCCTCACGGGACGCTGCCATGCACCCAACACCGCTCGCCAACCCGCCGTCTCGCCCCCGACCGTGCGTCCCCTACGGCGGGCTGACCGCAGCTAACCATCGTGTCTGACGCGCTGCTCGTCGTCGTGTTCGTCTCGGCCGCCGCGGTCAGCCTCACGACGAGCTGGCTGCTGGTGTCTCGGCTCGAGCGGATCGGAGCGCGGATCGGTTTATCCGAGGCGCTGTTGGGGATGCTCGCCGCCCTAGCCGCCGACGCCCCCGAGATCACCGCCAGCGTGACAGCCCTGGCCGGGCATCACGCGCGGATCGGGGCCGGGGTGGTGATCGGCTCAAACGTGTTCAATCTCGCCGCCCTGCTCGGGCTCGGCGCCGTGGTCGCGGGCGAGATCCGGCTGCACCCGCGCGTGATCATCCTCGAGGGAACGGTCGCGATGTTGATCGCGATCGTGTGTCTGTCTGTCGTGCTCGGCGGTCCTGGCCCTGGTGTCGGTCTGCTCGCCTCGGTTGCCGTGTTGGTCCCCTATCTGATCATCTCCGGCGTCAGCCCACAGCGGTTGGGCACCCTTGGTTTGCCGCCGGCGTGGGTGCGCTGGCTCTCAGAGGTCGTCGCCGAGGAGGAGCAGGAACTTGAGCCGGCAATCCATCCGCCCCGAGCGGGGCGATTGGACGTGGTCCTAGCGCTCACCGCGACGACCGTCGTCGTCGGCGCGAGCATCGCGATGGAGTTGACCGCCTCGACGCTCGGCACCCGTCACCACATCGCCGAGATCGTGATCGGCGCCCTGGTTCTCGCCGGCGTCACCAGCCTCCCCAATGCGGTCTCCGCGCTGTATCTCGCCGTTCGCGGGAGGGGTGCAGCGACGCTCAGCATCGCCTTGAACAGCAATGCCCTGAACGTCACTGTCGGTCTGCTGCTCCCTGGCATGCTCGTCGGGCTGGGCACCCCCTCAGGACAGGGGATCCTCGTGGCCGGGTGGTATCTCGGTCTGACGGCCGTGACATTGGCATTCGCATATGCCGGCCGCGGACTGCGGCGCGCACATGGAGTGCTGATCATCGGCGGCTATCTCGCGTTCGTGGCGGCAGTTCTCATCGTGACCTGAGCGCCTGGTTCCGGAACCCGGCAAAGGACCCCGTCAGGCGCCGCGGAGCCTCTGAGTTTCGGTACCCGTCCGCGCTCCCGGAGCCCCAGCCCCTCGAACGCCCCCGATGACGAGCGCCGCTGCCAGACTGTGCCCATGATCGATCCCGTCGATCGGGCCGTCCGGGCGATCGCCCGCCGGAACTCGTACGCGCTCGTGTGGGCCCAGTTCGGCCTGGCTCACCTGATCATGCTCGGCGGCCTCGGGCTGCTCAGCCTGTATCAGGCGATCAGCCTGCGCAACTTCCTCATCCTCACCGCCGTCTCGCAGGGACTGGTGGCGCTGGACAACCTCGTCTCGATCAAGCTCACGATGCGGATGTGGCGCCCCGTTCGCCGCTGGGAGCGCGGCGCCCGAGATCCGGTCTCGACGGCGGAGGCGTGGCGCGCGTTGGCGACGCTGCCCCTCGAGTACCTGCGCCGCGTGCGCAAGTACCCGTTCCTGTTCGCCTATCTGCCGTTCATCGCCTTCACGACCTGGAAGCTCTCGCTGCCCTGGTACTCGTTCTTCATCCTCGCCGCCGCGGGCACGGTGGTGCTCGCCTACAGCCTGATCGTTCGCTACTTCACGATCGAGGTCGTCACCCGACCGGTGCTCGAGAAGATCGCCGCCGAGCTGCCCGGTGAGTTCGAGATCGACGCCCCCGGCCTGCCGCTGCGCTGGCGCCTGCTCGCGGTCGCGCCGGTGATCAATGTGATCACCGGAGTCGTGGTGGCGGGGCTGTCGGCTCACGGGCACCACAACACGCTGGCTGACCTCGGCCTGTCGTGGCTGATCGCGGTCGCCGTCTCATTCACGATCTCGCTCGAGCTCGTGGTCCTCACCGTGCGTTCGCTGGCCAGCTCCCTCGGCGATCTCCGCCGCGCCACCGAGCGGGTCCGGGCCGGGGACTTCAGCGCCCGCGTGCCGGTGGTGTCCACCGACGAGACAGGTGCGCTGGCCCAGTCCTTCAACACGATGGTCGAAGGTCTTGACGAGCGCGAGCGCCTCCGAGAGGCATTCGGCGCCTACGTCGACCCGGACATCGTCGAACGGGTTCTCAGAGAGGGCTCGGAGCTGGGCGGCGAGGAGCTCGACGTGACCGTCATGTTCCTCGACGTCCGTGACTTCACCGCCTTCACCGAGCGCTCCCAGCCGACCGAGGTCGTGGCTCTGCTCAACGACCTCTGGGGGCTGATCGTGCCCGAGCTTCTGCGCCACGGTGGCCATGCGAACAAGTTCATCGGTGACGGCCTGCTGGCCGTGTTCGGCGCCCCGGACCATCACGATGACCATGCCGCCCGCGGGGTCCGCGCCGCGCTGGCGATCGCTCGCCTGGTCCATGAGCGCTATGAGGGCCGGATCGAGGTCGGGATCGGGGTCAACTCGGGGCCGGTGGTGGCCGGGACCGTCGGCGGCGGGGGGCGGGTCGAGTTCACGGTCATCGGTGACGCCGTCAATACGGCGGCGCGAGTGGAGGCAGCCACGCGAGAGACCGGAGATGACGTCCTCATCACGGACGCGACCAAGTGCCTGCTGCTGGAGCAGGGCTTCCGGTTCGCCGCACGGGCCGAGGTCGAGATGAAGGGCAAGCAGGTCGGGGTGCAGCTCTGGGCGCCGAGCGCGAGCAACGAGCTCACGGCTTCCGCCCGGGACGGGGCGGGCGCGGGCGTGCGCGGGCGCGCCGGTGCCGCCTCGGTGCAGGACTAAGTCTCGAGCTGACAATGGCCGCCACAGATGCCCAGGACGGTCAGCACGAGCCGCCGTCGGTCGATGTCGAGCCCGACGCGAGCTTGCGCCGCCCCCGCCGGGTGCCCAGGTCCGTGCGCCGGTTCGGGCGCCTGGCCTGGGACGCCAACCTCACCGGATCCTCGGCGATGCTGGCCTACAACATGCTGCTCGGGATCATCCCGATCGCGCTGCTCGGGCTGTTCATCGCCGGGCAGGTGCTATCGAGCCCCGCCGTACAGCACAGCGTTCTGGTTGACCTGCGCGAGGTGTTCCCGGGCACCAAGGAGGGCACGCTCGATTCGCTGCTGGACCAGATAACCAGCTCGACCACCAGCACGGGCGTGCTTGCCCTGCTGGCCAGCCTGTGGCTCGGGTCGTCGTTCTGGGGCGCCCTCGACACCGCCTTCGCGCGCATCTATGCGTGTCCGGCCCGCTCGTGGCTGCAACAGAAGCGCTTCGCCCTGGCCATGCTCGGCGTGGTCCTCGTGTTCATGGTCGCCACGGTCGCGGTGCCGACCGCGCAGAGCATCCTCCGAGCCGGCGTGAACGACCTCCCGTTCGACCTCGCGCACGTGGCCGTGTTCGTCTACGGCGTCTCACTTGGCGTGGGCATCCTGCTCCTGTTCGGGTGCCTGGCCGTGATCTACTCGCGGGTCCCGAACCGCCGTGTGCCCTGGCGCGCCGTGTGGCCGGGGGCGATCGGAGCCACGCTCGCGATCTCCGTCATCGACTTTGGCTTTCCGCTCTACCTGTCGAATATCTCGACCATCGCTCGCTTCGGGACGACGATCGTGTTCATCCTGATCATGCTGGGCTGGTTCTATCTGCTCGCCCTGATCATCCTGGTCGGCGCGGTGGTCAACGCGCTGCGGCTCCAGTAGGTAGGTTGCTGTCTCGATGACCGGTACGGAAACCGATCTGCGTCTGCACGGCGGCCGTCTCGTCGCCCGGGCGCTCCGCGCGGCCGGAGTGAGCAAGCTGTTCACGCTGTCCGGCGGCCATCTGTTCTCGATCTATGACGGCTGCCGAGCCGAGGGCATCGACATCGTCGACGTTCGTCACGAGCAGTCAGCCGCCTTCGCCGCCGAGGGTTGGGCCAAGGTGACTCGCACGCTCGGCGTGTGCGCGCTGACCGCCGGCCCCGGCGTGACCAACGGCATGAGCGCGATCGCCTCCGCGCACGAGAACCACTCGCCGGTCCTGGCCCTCGGCGGCCGGGCGCCCGCTTTCCGCTGGGGCCAGGGCTCGCTGCAGGAGATGGATCACGTTCCGTTCGTCGCCCCGCTGGTCAAGTACGCCGCCACCGTCCAGTCCACGGCTGACATTCCGCCGCAGCTCGACCGAGCCATGCGCGAGGCGCTGACCGCGCACTCGGGCCCGACGTTTCTCGACTTCCCGCTGGATGTGGTCTTCGGTGAGGCGGACGCGGACGCGGACGCGGACTCGGGTTCGGGTGACCCGCTGCCCGTGCTCGGGAGCGGTCCTTCTGCCGACGCAGACGAGATCGCCCGCGCCGCCGCCCTGCTCCGTGGTGCCGAGCGCCCGGTGATCATGGCCGGCACCGGCCTCTACTGGGGCCGAGCCGAGGAGCAGCTCCAGACCCTGGCCGAGGAGCTCCGGATCCCCGTGTTCCTGAACGGGCTCGGCCGCGGCTGCCTGCCCGCCGACCATGAGCTCTCATTCTCCCGCGCGCGGAGCGTGGGGCTTGGCCAGGCCGACGTCGCGCTCGTGATCGGCGTGCCGCTCGACTTCCGGCTCGGCTTTGGCGCCGCCTTCGCCGACGATGCTCAGGTGATCGCGATCGACGGCGCTCCGCCCGAGCGTGCGCATCCCCGGCCGGTCAGCGCCGAGCTCTACGGCGCGCTGGCGCCGACCCTGGACGCGCTGCGCTCGGAGGCGGGCTCACGAGTGGCGGCGCGCGAGGGCTGGCTGGCCTCGCTGCGCGCCACCGAGACCGAGAAGCGCGGCGCCGAGGCGGCCGACCTGGCTGATGACCGCTCCCCGCTTCACCCGATGCGCATCTACGGCGAGCTGGCCCAGATGCTTGACCGGGACGCGATCGTGATCGGGGACGGGGGAGACTTCGTCTCCTACGCCGGCCGCGTGGTTGACTCCTATCGCCCGGGGTGCTGGCTCGACCCAGGTCCGTTCGGCTGTCTGGGCAGCGGTCCCGGATACGCGCTCGCGGCCCGGATGGCATACCCCGACCGCCAGGTGGTGCTGCTCCTCGGTGACGGCGCCTTCGGCTTCTCGGGCATGGAGTTCGACACGCTCGCCCGCCACGACGTCCACGTGGTCGGCGTGATCGGCAACAACGGCATCTGGGCGCTCGAGAAGCACCCGATGGAGTCCCTCTACGGGTACTCGGTGGCCGCCGACCTGCGCCCCGAGACCCGTTACGACCAGCTGGCCGAGGCGCTCGGTGCTCACGGTGAGCTCGTGCGCTCGCCGGACGAACTCCGGCCCGCTCTCGAGCGCGCGTTCGCAGCCGGCGGGCCGGCTCTGGTCAACGTCCTGACAGATCCGGCCGTGGCCTACCCCCGCCGCGCCAACCTGGCCTGAACTCGGGCCGTTGAGCCAAGCTTCCCCCCGCGGCGGTGGATGTTTTCTGCCATAGAGGCATAAAACATCCACTGGTCGGGCTGCTGTGCCCGCGAGTAGCGATCCGGGACCGGGCCCCATAACAGTTACGGAGGCGCTAGGCGATCCGGGACCAAGCCCAACAACGAAAACCGCCCGCATTCGCGGGCGGCTTCCGATCCAGGTTTGGCCCAATCGGGACGGGCAGGGGTACGTGCCAGATGGGGCCGATTTAATTGGCTCGGACGGCGGGAGGCGCCGATGTCTGCGGCTTCGCCCGAACCTATGTGCGAGTGTGAAACCACCTAGGGCGATCCCGCACCGCGCAGACGATCATGCTCCTTTGGTTAAGACCGGGCAATCGAACATTCGTCCAGAGCGGGTTTGAAGCCCCAAAATGCGCGAATTTGTGCAATTTCTACCGGTATTCGAGGCCCCGGGGCCCGGAAACCGGGGCTTCAGGTCCCGGAAATTGCGCCCACATGAGGCGTCCGATCACTCGAGCGGTCTTCATTCTGACCCACTCCGAAATCTGTTTCAACGTTACTCCACAACCTGGTGTCCATTCGCCCAGACCCTACCTGCGATTTCCCGGCCGACCGCCAAGGACTATGGCGGCTACGGATGTACCGGCTGCGCAGGACGTGGGCTCATCCGGAGCCGCCGTCGTCAGCCTGCTTGATGACAGTGTGTTCGAGAGTCGTGAGGTTGTTCGTCGCGTGCGGGGCTGCCAAGCGCAGGAGCTCACGGGGGTTCTGGCAGGCAGGACAGGTGTCGTAGACGCGAACGACGTCATCGACTCCGAGCGCCGGGACCTGCTCAGCAAGAGCAAACAGGGCACCGTTGGAGCTCAACGTGGGTTCCTGGGTGTACGGAAACGTCAACACGCGCAGCTGCTGACCCGAGTTTGCATCCCAGACACGCACCGTGTCGTCGAGGCCCGCGGTCAGGACGTAAGCCCCGTCTGGGCTGAACGCCGCAGCTTCGATACCGCGGGTGTGGCCGATCAACTGCACAAGCGGCTTATGCGTGGTAACGCTCCAGATCGTCGCCCGGGAGTCCCACGAGGAGACCAGGAGCCGGGAGCCATCGGGGCTCAGTCCGACGCCGGAGGCCTCGGCTCCCTGGTTGATCTGCATCAGCCGGCGCCCCGAGTCCGTGCTCCAGACATCGGCCAAGCCGCAGAATCCCTCGACGGCAACCTCGCGGTCGTCGCGACTGAAGGCGAAAGTCGCCTGGCTTGAGAGGCATCCGGGTTTGCCATGCAGAGCCGTGGCGCGACCGGTCCCCAGATCCTCGACCATCAGCCGGCCTGCGGAGTAGGTCGTGCCTCCGATTTCCAGCAACAGCCTCGAGTCATCAGGGCTGAACATCGCAGTCTGCACCGCCGCGGAGGGCAACGTGCGCACGACTCGACGCTCGGCAACGTTCCAGATCCGAACAGGTCCAGGCAGCGGACCGTTGGCTCCATACGGGCCTGTCTCGAGCAGGTAACGACCATCGTCGCTGAGCCACTCCGTCAGCTTGGTCGAGGAGCCGAGTTGCCAGGTCGACAACGAGCGCCCACTGGGTAGTTCATAGGACTCGAGCCATAGTCTCCCGTAGCCCTCCTCGAGGATCGACAGTCGGCCGGAGGCAACGGCCACCTGCTGGATGTCGCCCGCCACCGGCACAAACGCCTGCTCGGTGCCGAGCGCTCGCCAGATGCGTACGACGCCATCGTTGGAGGCGCTCAGCACTGACTGGCCGCCGGACATGAAACCCATCGATGTCACCGCCGCGGTCGGGCCGTCGTAGGTCGCAAGCCGATCGAGCGTGAGAGCAGACCAGACGCCGGCCTCGCCGTCCTCCAGGCCGATCGCCAGCCGTTGCCCATCCGGGCTGAACGCAAGTGAGGAGATCTCCCCCTCGGTCGTCTGCAGCACCGTGTTTTGAAGGTGCCACCCGCGCGTGTTGTAGAGCGAGGCATCCGTGTCGGTGTTCTGGGCCGTGGGGTAGGCGACGGCGATCTGCGAGCCATCGGGGCTCACCGCGACCGGCAGCGGCCAGCTATATCCGAGCGTGTGCGGTACGCCGGGGGCGAGAATGCGATGGACCTGCACACCGCTTCTGGCGTCGTAGATGTGAACCGAGGCGTCCGTACCTCCAACAACCAACAGCCGACCGTCCGGGCTGAAGACCACTCCGCCGCCCAGGGCTGAGGAACTCACCAGGCGCCGGGCATGTAAACCCGGTACCGACAACAACTCGACGCCGTGCTGATCGTCCTCGGCGACAAAGCGGCCGCTGGGACTGACCGCGACCGAAGCGACGCCCTGCGTTCCGGCCGGCAGCAGAGGCGCTGATCGTGCGAGCACCGCGCCCGTGGCCGCGTCGATGAGCACGACCCCTCGTTCGGTCCCGGCCACCAGGTCCAAACCGGTCGGCGTGTAGGTCAGGCTCGTCATCGCGGCAGCGACGCGCTCGCTCCGCACGACCCTGCCTGTGGCCGCAGTCACCAGTCGGAGCGAGCCGGCGCAGGTCGCCTCGGCGACCTGCCGTCCGTTCGGGCTGACGACCGCCTCGAGCCCCGCGTTCATGCCACACGTGCCCGGGTCGCTGACGGTCGGCAGGGCCCGCTCCAGCGGCGAGGCGTCGAGAGCAGCCCGCAGCGCGAAAACCGACTCGCCCGTTGCCTTCTCCCGCACGGCTTGAATACCCAGCATCAATGAGATCTCCGGGTCGTCAGGAAGCTCGGCCTGGCTCTCGGCAGCGAGCGCCTGTGACCGGGCCCCGACCTTTTCCGACACGGCCTGACTGCGCGAGATCAGCGCAAAGATGAGCAGGCCGATCGAGATCACCGCGACCCCGACGCTCACGCTCACCACTCCTCGCTGACGACGCGCCGACGCGTTGCGGCTGGCCAGCAGGTATTCGCGCTGAAGCTGGGTCGGGGCGGGATCTGCGCCTTCCGGACTTGACGCCAGCCACGTCTCGGCGGCCCTGAGCTCCGCCCCCCGGAGGAGAAAGCTCGAGTCGCGCCCTTCAACGTCCCACTCCAGAGCCTTCACCAACCATCTCGTATGAGCCCTCGCCGCCTCCAGGTCGGTGTCCAGAGCGGCGAGCAGGCGGACCAACGCAGGATCAAATGCGGTGTCGTCGGTGAACGGGATCCAGTTGCGATCTCGAATCTCGGCAGGCAGCACCGCGTCTGGCACCGGCTCGCGCAGCACCGGCACGATCCGCTTCTGAAGCTCACGGGCGTACTCGACCTCGTTCTCGCAATACCTGGAACGGACCGATTCAGGCGTGATCACGAAAACGAACGCATCCGAACCCTCGATCGCGCGCTTGATCGCCTCCGGGAACACCTCAGCGTCCGCGATCCCCTCGGTGTCTAGCCACACCTCCCGGCCGCGCGAGCCAACGCCTGCGGCCAAACGCTGCACGAACTCGCTATCGCGGCGCGAGTACGAGACGAATACATCAGCCACGGCGAACCTTGCTCAATCCGCGGCAGCCACGGCCGCCGCAGGAGAGTCGGCGCTCATCGTTCGGAACGCTATTCCAATCTTCCGACCATCAGGGAAATTTCACGTGCAATGTCCTCGCCGTCCGAGCTGTTTGGCCGCGGTGATCAGGCGGCAGAAGCGTGAGGGAGTTGTCCGTCCAGCCAGGCTCGCCGTTACAAATCGCGCGCGATAATCGTCCGCAGTGCCGACGTTCGGTGAAGTAAATACGCGGGTCGGCCGATGTAGCACCGAGATGCTGAATCCGATCGAGCGAACTCATCGGTCTGCTCGTTCGGTCCGTGGGTGGGCGGGCCAGCACCGGTCCATCCGGAGCCTGGCCCTGCTCGCCGGGCTGATCGTGACGGTGGCGCTCGCGTTGTTCCTGGTCCGGGACCACACCGCAACCGGCAGCGCGCCGGAGCAGGCCGCGCGCGCCGAGGCTGGGCTCGTCGCCAATTCGATCCTCAAGACTGAGCTCCAACCGGCTGACTTGCGCGCACCGGTGACGGCGGCGCGCCGCCGGACCCTCGACCGGCTGTTCCGTAGACAGGTCCTGGTTGACGGCATCCGCACCGCCACTATGTACGGAGCCCGCGGCCAGATCACCTACTCGACCGATCGTGTCCTCATCGGCCAGTCCGCCCACGGCGCAGCCGGCACTGCCGCCGCACACGACGTGCTCCGCGTCTCTGTCCCCTTGACCGCAGGGCGCAATTCTGCGGTGGGAGTGCTCGAGCTGTCGGAGCAGTCCGCGCCGCCGGCGGGCCAGAGCGCCCTTCCATTCATCTTGCTGGGTGTCATAGCCGGGTTGGAGCTGCTCGCCCTCTTCGCCCCCACCGCCCCCTCACCGAGGCGGCACCCCAAGCAGGTGCCCGGTGATGTCCAGCGGATGGAGGACATGGAGCGCCGGGCGTTTCACGACACGCTCACGGGGCTACCGAACCGAGAGCTGCTGCACCGGCAGGTCACCCAGGCCATCGACAGCGCGCGGCGCGAGGACGGAACCGTCGCGGTCATGCTGCTGGACCTCGACCGCTTCAAGGAGATCAATGACACCTGCGGCCACCAGAGCGGGGACCAGGTCCTGCGCGAGGTCGCCGGGCACCTCCAGCAGGCGGTTCGGCCTCACGACACGGTGGCCAGGCTGGGCGGTGACGAGTTCGCGATCGTGTGTGCACCCATCGCCGGATCGTTGGGCGCCGTGGCGCTCGCCGAGCGTGTCAGCGAGGAGGTCAAGCGCAGCCACACGGTGGCCGGAGTGGAGGTCGACGTGGACGCCAGCATCGGCATCGCCCTGTTCCCCCGCCACGGGGACAACGTGGATGAGCTGCTGCGCTGCGCCGACATCGCGATGTACCAGAGCAAAGCCAGTGGCGCACCCACCCTGTACGCGCCCGAGCTCGATCACTACTCGGCCGCCCGGCTTACCCTCGCCTCGCAGCTGCGACGGGCCATCGAGAACCATGAGCTCGCGGTCCAGTTCCAGCCCAAGGCTGACTTCGACTCCGGGCAGATCACCAGCGTGGAGGCACTCGTGCGCTGGGAGCACCCGGACCACGGCCTGCTCCCGCCTGACCAGTTCATCCCCCTGGCCGAGCAGACCGGACTGATTCGCGCGCTCACTACGTTCGTGCTCGACGCGGCGCTCGAGCAGTGTCGAATCTGGCGCGACCAGGGACTCAACCTGGCGGTCGCCGTGAACATCACGGGCCGGGACCTCCTCGACCAGCGGTTTGCCGAAGAGGTAAAGGATCTGCTGCGCAAATGGGACGTGATGCCGTCACGGCTCGAGCTCGAGATCACCGAGAACACCGTGCTCACCGACCCCGTTCGCGCCCGAACCGTCCTCATGAGCCTCCACGAACTTGGCGTGCGTCTCGCCATCGATGACTTCGGCTGCGGCAACTCGTCGCTCGGCTACCTCAAGCGGTTGCCGATCGACGTGCTGAAGATCGACAAGTCGTTCGTGCTCCAAATGCATGACAACGAGGATGACGCGGTGATCGTCCGGTCCACGATCGACCTCGGCCACAACCTGGGACTCAAGGTGGTGGCAGAAGGCGTGAGTTCAGTGACGGCCTGGGACCGACTCCGGAGCCTCGGATGTGACGTCGCCCAGGGCTACTACCTGTCAAAGGCAGTCCCGGGTGCTCAGATCGCCGCGCTCGTGGCCGCCGAGCGGATCCGCGGCCGTCCCGGCCGCCACCACGATCGCCCCGCCGCGTTCGGCGCCCCGCCCCTTCGAGACAAACCCCCAGCCCAAGAACCCGCGATGGTCAGTGACTGAACATCGAGCGAGCGCACGCAGGTACACCGGATCCCACCGGGACCGGGACCGGGAAAGCGGATGGCGGCGTGCCGTCAGGCGCTGCGCTGGACGCCAGTTATCACCGGACGGCCGGTGGTAACTGTGGCCGGCGGCTTGGTCAGCCACACGCGGACGGCTACGCCATTGTTCTGGCCGGCGGCGGCGTCGTAGTCGATCCAGACGTGCCAGTCATTGTTGAAGCCGTCTCGCAGCAGATCGAGCATGCCGCGGCGAGCGGGCCCGTTGTCGTCGTTGCGCAGCTGGAAGCCGAACGCCCGAGTGGTGTCACCGACGAACTGGACGACGACTTCGACATCGATCTCGTCGTTGGGCGGCCCGTAGCCGGTTCCAAGGTCGTGGACCCTGAGCAGGCTCAGCTGTCCGCTTACGTTGGCTGGCATTCGTCTCTCTCCTCAATGGTTGGCTGCACGCCCCTGCGTTTCGGATGCATCCGGATGATGTTCCCCCGGATCATCTAGGTCTGCTCGATGACGCGTTCGATCGTGCCCATGCGGCAACCGGTGCGCGTGAACTCGATGCGGACGGCGCGGCCGCGCCCGAAGCTGTCGCGCAGCAGCGCGAGCATGCCTTCAGCGGCCGAGCGGTTGGCGTCGTTGCGCAACTGCAGCCCGAACGCCTTCTCGGGCTCGCTGTCGAGTTCGACGATGATCTCGGCGTCGAGCACGTCGTTGGGCGGCCCGAAGCCGGTGCCGACGTCATGGACGCGCAGCAGCGTGATGTGACCGGTGGTTGCCTGCAGGCTCCCCTGGGGGAACTCCCAGTCGGGCGGGATCGGGCTGAGCTTGAGCAGCCCGCGATTGCTCGTCCCCACGTAGACCGCTCGCTGGCAGGAGGTCGGGTCATAGGTGATGCTGGTGGGCTGCATGGCCAGCGCGGAGGAGAGCAGGATCGGCTGCCAGTCGGCTCCGTCAGTGGTCATGAACACCCCCGCGGCGCCGACCGCGAACCGCAGCTCCGGTCGCGTGGCGTCGAACTCCATCGCGCGCAGCACCGACTCGGCTGGGTTGCTCGACGCGGCGATGATGAGCGGGAAGGAGCCCTGCTCGGTTATCGCCGCCTCCAGCGCGATGTCGATCTCCCAGGAGCTCCCGCCGTCTTCGGAGCGGTACACATGATCGTCGCCGAGCACATACACGAGCTCGGGCCGGTAAGGATCGACGTGAAACCGGGATGCGATCGCCGGGCCCGCGCCGGCCGCGGGAACGATCGGCAGCCACGACGTGTCCCCGGGAGCGAGCTTCCACAGACCCGGCGATGGGGCGCTCTGCTGGGTTATCGGCGCCCCATTGCCGACGTAGAAGGTCGGCTGGTCGTGTCCGCCCGAGGCCTGGACGGTGCCCATTAGGGGGTCCGGCAGCGCGGGCCCGACCTGGAAGACGGGCGGCCCGCTGCCCTCCGCCGACCCGGTGTTCACCCAGTCAGACGACTGGGTGATCCTGCTCAGCGCGGTGGTGCGCAGCAGCAGCGCCGGATCGGTCCCGATCGTGCCCGTGTAGCGGATCACCACCAGGTCTGAGTCGGGTCGCGGAGTCTCCCCGGCCAGGGTGAGCACGAGCGGGCGATAGCCGTAGTTGAAGTAGCTGCTCACTGCGGTCCAGCCGATGATCGGTCCGTTCGGCGGGCTCGAGGTCGGGTCGATCGCGGCCGGCGGGCCGGGCACGCGGTGCTTGACCGAGGAGTCGACGGAGGTGTCGGGCGGATCGGCATTCGTGCTGGCGAACAGGAAGATCGCCCCAGCATGGTTCTCGCCGGTGCCCGCGGCGGGTCCGCTGCGCGGCGCGAACAGGATCATCCGCGTCGGGTCGCGCGGGTCACCGAACGAGCAGTCGTTGTCACCGCCGAAATAGTCCTGCGTCTTCCAATTGCTGCCGTCCGACGAGCTGAAGCCCTCGTTGTCGCCGGTTCCGAAGGTGAGCGCGGTCGACGACGGACCTGCGTTGACGCCTGCGTTGACGACGTTCAGCGTCGACAGACCGGTGGCGTTGGTGAAGCTGTGCATCCCGTCGGTGGAAGCGACCGCCCCACCGTCGTTGACCAGGACGGCGCGCCCGTGGTCGGGGCCGGAGAACGCGGCGAGCTGAAAGTCCGGAGTGAGCGCCAGGCCATGGGGATCGCAATGGCAGGTCGTCTCATCCTCCACGCGTACCCAATCGGACGTCTGCGCGACCGTTTCGCCGCCTGCGTGCACCGTGCGGCTGTCACTCACGATGAGCGACAGCGAGTCGTCGTTGTTGCGATGGGCCAGCACGAACGCGCCACCGCTGGGCGTGCGCGGGTTCCCGGGCAGCGGCGGGAACATGGTCCAGATGCCCGGGGTGGGTTGCGGCGGCTCCGAATACACGCCCTTCCACAGCGCGACATCCCCCTGCATCGCGTACAGGACCGTGTCCTGGCGGGGATCTAGCGCCAGCGCGCGCGAGCTCAAGCCGGCGCCGTCGGTGGCCGCGCTCAGCGTCAGGGTGACCGGGTCGACGTTCCAGGTCACTCCGCCGTCGAGCGAGAACCACACCCCTCCGCCAATCGCGTAAACCAGCCGGCCGCCCGAGCGGGGCGGCCCGGCGACGACGTGGTTGACGTTCTTCTTGGGGTCCGGCACGCTCTCTGTCCACGCCGCGCCGCCACTCGTCGTCCACGCGATCGCGAACTCACCCGCGGCGTAAATAGTGTCCGGGTCATCGGCGACGGCTGACAGACACGTGACGATCCCGGCGACCGACTGACCAGCTTTGTGGAACTGGTGTGACAGCGTCCAGGTGTGCGCGCCGTCGGTCGAGCGGTAGATGCCCGACAGGTCCGGCGAGTGCACATCGCGGCCGGTGGCGGCGAACACGACGTCGGGGTCGCGCGGGTCGATCAGCAGGTCATAGACGCTGGCGACGGGCAGCGCGCCCGGCATGGTCGGCTCGCCGGGGGTGGCCGGTGACCACTCCGGATGCGTCCAGGTCAGACCGCCGTCGTCGGATCGCCATACCCCCGAATGACCTCCGAGATACACCCGCCCGCCGTCGTTAGTCATCGCGACACACAGCGCCTTGCCTGACACCGACTGCGAGCCGAGGTCAGAGGACAGCGACGTGTTATTGCGGTTCGGGCTGACGTCGGTGACCTGCATGCTCACTCCCAATCCTCGCGGTGTCTCGCGGCGGATGTCAAGCCGTCGCTCCCGGCTCGCCGGGCTTGACAGGGTGCCGCTCAGCGAAGAGACTCGCGGTCACCGTGGGACCGTCACCGGGGCCGTTCGCTCCACCTCCCAGCCACCGATCATCACCGCGTCGGCGCTTCTGGATCGAGGCGGCGATCGCGACTGTCATCGGCGCCCTCGCCGTCCTGTCGATCTTCTGGCGCGACTGGATCGAAGGGCTCACCGGGTGGGATCCGGACCATCACAGCGGCTCGGCCGAGTGGCTGATCGTCCTCGGGCTGTTCGCTGTGGCCGTAGCGGTCTCTGCGGTGGCGCGCGCCGAATGGCGCCGCTCGCAGCGCGCAGTGCTGATCACCGACCGGTGAGGACTCAGCCCGAGCAGGCGCGCGGATAGAGTCGGGACTGGCCATGCCACTCGCCGATATCAACGGCCAGCGGATTCGCTTCGAGGACACCGGCGGCGACGGAATGCCGATCGTGCTGGCGCACGGGTTCCTGATGGACCGCGAGATGTTCGCTCCGCAGGTCCAGGCGCTGTCGCCTGCGTTCCGCGTGATCACGTGGGATGAGCGCGGTTTCGGCGAGACGGAGTTCGACGGTCAACCATTTACCTACTGGGATTCCGCTCAGGACTGTCTCGGGCTGTTGGATCACCTGGATCTCGATCGGGCGGTCATTGGCGGGATGTCGCAGGGCGGGTTTCTGTCCCTCCGGGCGGCTCTGCTTTCGCCCGATCGCGTCCGGGCGCTGGTGCTGATCGACACCCAGTCCGGTCCCGAGGATCCGGAGATGCTTCCCGCGTACAGGCAGATGGCGGAGACTTGGGTTGCGGTCGGTCCGACGGACGAGCTTGCCGAGGCGATCGCGAACCTGATCATTGGCGATCCAGAGCTCAGCAGAGAGTGGATCGCGAAGTGGCGTGAGCTGTCGCGCGAGAACATGGGTCCCACCTCGGACTGCCTGTTCGACCGTGACGACATCACCGATCGCCTCCACGAGATCGGCTGCCCCGCGATCGTTTTCCATGGCACTGCCGACCAATCGATCGACATCGCGAAGGGCGAGCAGCTGTGCGCGGCTCTTGCGGGGTGCGTCGGCTTGGTGCGGATCGAAGGCGGGCCGCATGCCTCCAACCTGACTCATCCTGATCAGGTCAATGGCCCGCTGATCGAATTCCTCGAGTCGCTCTGAGCGAATACGCCGTGTTGCGATGCGCAGCGGTTTGGATGCTCGGCCTGGCGCTGCTGGTGAGTGGGTGCGGCGGAGCAGGACAACGCGCGACGACCGGGGCCTCGAGATTCGAGCGGTCCACCAGTGGCTCGCGCGTCAAGTCGCGACCAAACGCCGGGGCGCGTTCGAGCGGTCCTGGTGTGGTCTTCGTAGCGTCGGCGCCTGGCTCGCGGGTGATCAGACACCAGCGGTCAATGACCGCGTCGATCAAACACCGGTCCTCCCGGGCTGCTCTCGCCTTCCGCTTTCAGGCGTTCAAGCTCTCGCCGTCGCTGCGCGGGCTGATCAGCCATACCTCGTGGCACCCCGGCTGTCCAGTCGGCCTGGCGCGACTGCGGTATCTGCGGATCAGCTACCGGGGCTTTGATCATCGAGCGCACCTCGGCGAGATGGTCGTCAACGCCTCTGCGGTCCAGGGCTTGCGACGCGTGTTTGCCACGCTGTTCGCAGCGCGATTTCCGATTCGTCGAATGCGCCTCGTGGACCGCTACGGGGGCAGTGACTACGCCTCGATACAGGCGGATAACACCTCGGCGTTCAACTGTCGCGACGCGACCGGCTCATCACGATGGTCAGAGCACGCATACGGACTGGCGATCGATGTCAACCCGATCGAGAATCCGTACGTCTACGCGAACGGCACAACGACCCATCCTGCCTCGGACCCCTACCTCGACCGCTCAGACGTCCGCCCAGGAATGGCCGTCTCAGGGGGGACTCTCGTGCGGGCGTTCCACGCTATCGGATGGGGTTGGGGCGGACGGTGGCCCCGGCCGACCGACTTTCAGCACTTCTCGGTCAACGGCCAATAGCTGGCCGCGTCCTCGGCCCAGTGTTTGGGCGAGGCCCGGAGCAGGTTTGTCGCTGTGATCCGAGGCGAGCCTGCTGTTCACCGCCGCGAGTCCCCGGCCGCAACCTTCACGAAGCCATGGGCGCGCGGCCAACTGACCGGTAGCCTGGTAGCGCTCATGCTCCGGCGACTTCTCCCGCCTCTCGTGATCGCGGCCGTGCTCGGGGTCCAGGCGCTGGTCGTGGCCTACGCCCCGGCCGCCGTTCCGGCATGGACGACGTACCGTCACGATGCCGCGCGGAGCGGGATCGACCCGGACAGCACGGTGCCGGTGACGCCGGCGCCGGCGTGGCAGACGCCGGCGCTGGACGGCGAGGTGTACGGACAGCCGCTCGTGTACGGCGCATATGTCTACGTGGCAACCGAGAACGACACCGTCTACAAGCTCGACGCCGGCACGGGCGCGGTCGTGTGGTCGATGCACCTCGCGACGCCGGAGCCCTCGTCGGTGGCGCCGTGTGGTGACATCTCGCCCTCGGTCGGGATCACGGGCACGCCGGTGATCGACGCCGCCGCAAATCGCATCTACGCCGTCGGCGCGGTCTCAACGTCTGGCGCGATCCATCACGAGCTGTTCGCGCTCGACCTGGGCTCGGGACTGCCGGTTGCGGGCTTCCCGGTCAATGTAGACCCGCCGTTCCCGAGCGGCGGTACGCCGGTCAACCAGCTACAACGCCCTGGGCTCGCGCTCGATGCTGGGCGGATCTTGATCAGCTACGGCGGCAACGCCGGCGACTGCAACACCTACTGGGGATGGGTCGTGTCCGCGCCCACCAACCCCGGAGCGGGCATCACGGCCTTCCAGGTCGATGGACAGCCGGGCCACACCGAGGGCGCAATCTGGGGTGGCGGCAACGCTCCCCCCGTCGACGCCGCCGGCAACGTCTACGTCGCGACCGGGAACGGCAGCGGCGCGACCTCCGTTCCGGACTTCGGTGACTCGGTCGTGAAGCTGACTGCACTGGCGTCGCCACTCGACTGGTGGGCACCAACGAACTGGCAGACGCTGGACTCCACCGACGCCGATCTGGGGTCGAGCATGCCCACGCTCCTGCCCGGAAGCTTCATATTCCAGTCCGGCAAGGACAGCAATGGCTACCTGCTCAACGGTGCCGCCCTTGGCCACGTCTCGCCGCCCGTCGCGCAGGCATCGGGCTTTTGCTCGGGCGGGAGCTTCGGCGGGGCCGTCTATGACCCTGGGAACTCCGCCATCTACGCATCGTGTAACAGCGGTCTGAAGGCACTCTCGTTCGTTGCGGGGCCCACGCCGTCGATTACGCCCAAGGCAGGCTTCTCGGCGCCAGCGGGCGCAATCGGGCCTTCGATGATCGCCGGCGGCCTGGTGTGGGTGACCAACCACTCGACGGGCACACTTTTCGGGCTCGACCCGACGTCAGGCACGACGAGAAGTCAGTTCTCGATCCCGGAGAACACGATCCCGGGCGGGTCCGACGTCAACCATTTCGCGGCCCCTAGCGCCGGCGGCGGACGCCTGTTCGTCGGCAGCGGCGACCAGGTGACGGCGTATACGATCGCCCAGGCACCGGCTCCGACCTCGACGAGCACGACACTCGTCGCGTCACCGAATCCGACCCCCGCGGGCGGCGCCGTGTCACTGATGGCAACCGTTGCCCCGACACCCGACGGCGGCAGCATCACGTTCACCGACGGCGGTGCGCCGATCGCGGGCTGCTCGGGTATCGCGGTGTCGGCAGCGACGGCCGGCCACGCGGCGTGCCGCACGGCGTTCGTGCGGCCGGGCACGCATACGCTCGCCGCGTCGTACTCCGGGGATGCGTTCTATGCCGCCTCGACCTCGGCGAGTGTTAGCGAGACGGTCAAGGGCCCCATCCCCAGGCTGTCGAAACTGCATCTGTCCTCGCGCCGCGTGTCGATCGCGGGCCGCAAGGTCCATGGCCGGTGCGTCAAGCCAACCAAGAAGAACAAGCGGCACGCTCAGTGCCGGCGGCCGATGAGACTGAAGATCACCTACACGCTCAACATCTCCGCGACGGTCAAGCTGACGCTCAGGCGCCATGCCGCCGGTCGCAAGGTGAAGGGTCGCTGCGTCACGCCGACGAAGAAGAACCGGAAGCGGGCACGGTGCACCCGCCTGATCACGGTGCCAGCAAGCATCACGCTCCCAGGGAAGGCAGGGGCGAACGCGTTTAGGCTCACCGGCAAGATCGGCCGCCGCAGACTTGGGCCCGGCACCTATCAGCTGACGGCCCGGCCGAGCGCCACCGGCCGAACCGGGGCGCCCCAGAGAGTGACGTTCACGATCGTCGGCTGATCAGCCCCGGCCGCCACAGCTCGCGGGCACTGAGCCCGGGCGCCAGAGCTCTCGCAAGGCCGCTCACCGCACCCGCTGACCCCCAATACGTGAAAAACCGCTGCTGTCGGTAATCGCTTTTCACATATCCGGGCCTATACCCGACAAACGCGCCACGCGATCGGCGGCACAGGCGCTTTTTCACAGAATGGGGCTCGCACAGGGGGCGCCACGGGCACCAAACCACCTGATCGGGGTCACGCACCGCACAGCTTCCCTCCGTCAATGACACATGACGAAGAAACGGGCCCAGTCTCCCTTGGCGTCGCCGTGGTTGCCGAGGGCGGCGGTGTTGGCGAACCAGGCCGCCATCGTCCGGCGCCGCGGCCAGCCGTCATGACCCCTGCCGACCATAGTGAATAAAGTCAAGTGAATTAGTCAACTTAGTGGTGCATACGCTAACCTGGTCTCAGATGCGGGAGCTGTTTGCGTTTCCCAACCCGGTTAACGAGAAGGCGGCGCGGGTCGTCGCCGGCGTCGTGCTCGTACTCGTGATCGCGACCCTGGTCACCTCCTGGTACTGGCTTCTGATCCCGCTCACTTACGGGTTCTGGGCCCGGGTCCTCACCGGTCCCACCCTGAGCCCGCTGGGGTGGACGGCGCAGAACGTGATCGCGCCCCGGCTCGGCGAGCGCAAGCCGGTCCCCGGCCCGCCCAAGCGCTTCGCGCAGGGCATGGGTGCGTTCATGTCGACCCTGGCTCTGATCCTCGCCTTCGCGGTCGGCAGCCACACCGCCGCCGATGTGGTGCTGATCCTGTTCCTGCCCGCGGCCGGGCTCGAGTCAATCGTGGGCTACTGCGTCGGCTGTCGGGTCTTCGGCCTGCTCATGCGGGCCGGTCTGGTCCCCGAGGAGGTCTGCGCCGAGTGCGCTGACATCAGCGGGCGCCTGCGTGGCGCGTCGACCTAGTCGGCTCGGGCGCCCCCGCGCTCCGTTCTACTCGGGTGGAGCGCCGAACTCGAGCGCGGCGCCCCGGAGGATGTCGTGCTCGGATATCTCCACCTGCTCGAGCCCGAACAACCGGGTCACCTCGCGGAAGATGAGCACCCCGGCGATGATCGTCGGGGCTCGGTCGGGGTGAAGGCCCGCCACCTGGCGGCGCTCCTCGAGCGGCATCTGCGCCAGGCGGGCCAGGATGCGGTCGGCCTCGTCGACGTCGAGCCGGTAACCGTGGACCCGCTCGGGGTCATAGGGGTCGAGGTCCTGCGCGATCGCGCCCAGCGAAGTTGCCGTTCCGGCCACCCCGATCGCCCGAGCGACGGCCTGGCGTTGGCCCTCGGGTACCGCGCCGGTGACGATCTCGCGCACCTCGTCTGAGAGCTCGCGCATCTCTGGTTCCGTTGGCGGGTCGGTCTGCAGGTGACGCTCGGTCTGCCTGACCACGCCGGCCTGCGTGGAGACGTGAAAGTTGACCTTGGTCCCGGCCCCGATCACCATCTCGGTCGACCCGCCCCCGATGTCGAACACCAGCGTCGGCGTCGAGTCACTCGGGTCGCGCTCGCTGTTGGCGCCGCGGAACGTGAGCTGGGCCTCCTCGTCGCCCGACAGGACATGGGGCTCGAAGCCGTAGCGCTCGTGGACGGTGGAGGCGAACTGTCCACCGTTGGCCGAGTCCCGGACCGCGCTCGTGAGCACCGCGACCCTGCGCTCGCAGTCGGCGTCGTCCGCCTTCTGCTGGTACTCCTCGAGCGTCTTGTAGACCCGCTCCATACCCTCGTCGCTGAGGTTTCCGTCCTGGTCGACGCCGGCCCCCAGCCGCGTCACCGTGCTGATCCGCTCGAGCTCGTCCGTGACGCGCCCGTCATCCACATCTGCGATCAGCAGGCGGGTCGAGTTCGAGCCGATGTCGGCAATCGCGATCCGGGTGGGGGACATCAGTTCACCGGGATGGGGTCATCAGTTCACCGGGTGCGGCATCGGCTGACCGTCGAGCGCGGCGAGCAGGTTCTCGACCGCCAGCGTGGCCATCTGCTCGCGCGCCGAATGGGTGGCCGACCCGATGTGCGGAGCCACGATCAGGTTCGGCGCCAGCAGCAGCGGGTCGTCGGTGGGCAGGGGTTCGGGCTCGGTGACGTCGAGTGCCGCTCCGGCGATCGTCCCGTCTGTCAGGGCGTCGCGCAGCGCCTTCGGGTCGACGATCGGCCCGCGAGCCGTGTTGATCAGGATCGCCGTGTGGCGCATCTCAGCCAGCGCCGCGGCGTCGATCAGGTGGTGGGTCTCGGTCGTCAGCGGGCAGTGCAACGAGACGAAGTCCGAGCGGGCCAGAAGCTGGATCAGCGGCACCCCGCCGTACCCGGTGTGAAGCACGGTCATCTCAAAGCCGGCGGCTCGCTGGGCCACCGCCGTGCCGATCCGTCCCATCCCGATGATCCCCAGCGTCGCGCCGTGCACGTCATACCCGAGGTGCTGCGCCGGCTCCCAGGTCAGCCAGTCGCCTTGTGTAACTGTCTCCAGCGCCTGCGGCAGCTTGCGGGCCGCGGCCAGGAGCAGCGCGAAGGTCAGGTCAGCGGTTGCGTTGGTGAGCACGTCCGGCGTATTGCCGACCTTGATCCCGCGCTTGGTCGCCGCCTGGATGTCGATGTTGTCGTAGCCGACGGCGTAGTTGGCAATCGCCTTCAGGTTGGGACACGCGGCGATCAGGTCCGTGTCGACCTTGTCCGTGAGCAGCGTCAGCAGCCCCTCGACCTGGGCGGCCCGCCGGGCCAGCACGTGGGGCTGAGGCGGCATCCGCCCGCTCCACACCTCGACCGAGTGCACCTGGCGCAGGCGGTCGAGCGCGGGACCGGGAAGCTGACGTGTTACGAAGCAGCGGGCCAAGATGGCCCGGATTGTCGCCGCTGTTCGGTCCCGGTGCTAGGCCGGTGTTAGGCCGAGGTCTCAGCGGCTGGTTTCTGCGATGGCTGCGCGGCTCCGCGCGGCTTGATTCGCGGCAGCCCGACCAGCGCCACGAGCCCACCCGCGAGGGCAAACCCGGCCGCGACCACGAACGCCAGCTGGAACCCGCTCGTCAGCGCGGCGTGCGCACTCTCGGCGCCGTGCTTCAGATCGTGATTCGTCTGCGCGGTGGCGATCGCGGCCAGGATGGCCAGCCCGAGCGCACCACCCACGAGCCGCGAGGTGTTGACCAGCCCCGACGCCAGCCCCGCCTCGGCCGGAGCCACGCCGGCCACAGCGGCGATCGTGGCCGGCACGAACGAGAGCCCGATGCCGATGGCGACCAGCAGCGAGGGGGCGATGATGTCACCCAGGTAGGTGCCGTGGACCGCGACGCCGGCGAACAGGATCAGGCCGATCGTCTGCGAAGCCATGCCGGTCACCAGCAGCGGCTTGACGCCGATGCGCTGCACGAGCCGGGACGCGAGCGTGGATCCGACGACGATGCACAGCGTCATGGGCAGGAACGAGAGTCCGGCCTTGATCGGCGAATAGCCGAGCACCTGCTGCAGGTAGAGCGAGACGAAGAACCACATCCCGAATGTGGCACCACCCACCAGCAGGACGACCACGTTGGCCGCGCTCAGCGTCCGCGAGGCGTAGATGCGCAGCGGCATCAGCGGAGCGGTGGCGAATTTGCCCTCGATGATCAGGAACCCGACGAGCAGCGCGATGCCGCCGCCGATCAGGGCCAGTGTGGGGGCCGAGCCCCAGCCGGTCTGGTCAGTGCGGACGATCCCGAACACGAGCAGCGAGAGACCGATCGTCGCGGTCAGCGCGCCCGGGAGGTCGAAGTTGCGCGCCCGGGCTGGGTTGCGACCCTCGGCGATCAGCCGCTGCGCGAAGAACGCGGCCAGCAGGCCGATGGGAACGTTGATGAACAGGATCCAGCGCCAGCTCAGCAGGTCGGTGAGAACGCCGCCGAGCAGCACGCCGGCCGCGCCCCCGGCGCCACCCATGGCGCCCCAGATGCCGACCGCGCGATTGCGCTCCGGACCTTCTCTGAATGTGGTGGTGAGGATCGAGAGCGAGGCGGGAGCGATCACCGCGCCGCCGAGCCCCTGGATCGCGCGGGCCGCGATCAGCAGACCCTGATCGTTGGACAGGCCGCCGGCCAGTGACGCCAGCGCGAACAGGATCAGCCCGGACACAAACACCTTGCGCCGCCCGAGCAGGTCCGCCGCCCGGCCGCCGAGGAGCAGGAAGCCGGCGAATGTGACCGTGTATGCGTTGACGACCCACTGCAGATCCACCTCGGTGAAGTGCAGGCCGTTGCGAATCGCCGGCAGCGCGACGTTGACCACCGACACGTCGAGGATGACCATGAACTGGGCCAGGCATGACAGCAACAGGGTCGCCGTCAGGTGCGGGCTGCCCTCGCTGGTCTCGGGTGTCTGCGGTGCGGTCTCGGCAACGGTTGTCATGCGCGGCAGGGCCTCCTTAGTACGACGATCATCGAACATCCTAGCAATGGGTTTGATGTCCTTCGTACAACGTAGGACGAACCGCTCGCGTGACATGGGACACGTTGATTCGCTCTGAGCAGGGATGGCGAGACGTTTGATGCGCTCTGGGAAGGAATGAGGGTGTCTGGAGTCTCGGGGGAGTAAGGCGCCCCTCGTTTCGGCGCCCATCTCACACTCAAAGGGGGTTTCTCCATGCAGCATCTCGCGGCCCAGCGCCTCAGAGCGCTCTTCGTCGCAGTGGCTGGTCTCGTTGGTTTCGGAGTCTTCGGCCTGGTCGGCGCGTCTGCGGCTCAGGCCCAGCCGTTCATCAACGGATTCAGCAACATCAGCACGATTTCTTCGGCCGTGCCCACGTCCGGGCCGAGCACGGGAGACGTGAACCCGTATGGGGTAGCGGTCGTACCCCGGACGCACGGTGACCTGAAGCGGAGCAACGTGCTGGTCAGCAACTTCAACGATGCGGCCAACCTGCAGGGCACGGGCCGGAGCATCGTGGAGATCACCCCCGGCGGCGCGCAGAGTGTGTTCGCCGTTGTACCTCCCAACGGCTCCACCGCCACTGGCCTGACCACGGCGCTCGTCGCGCTCCGGAACGGCGATGTCATCGTGGGCAATCTCCCCGCGCCGGACGGTGACTCGACCCGGCTGACTGCGGGCGCGCTGACGGTCCTGAACTCGAAGGGCAGCGTGATCAAGACGATCACGGCGCCTGACATCAACGGGCCGTGGGACATGACCGCCGTCGACGATGGCTCGCATGTGGTGCTGTTCGTGACCAACGTGCTGAACGGCACGGTGGCCGCTGGGGGCAATGTTGTCCATGACGGCACCGTCGCCCGGCTGAGGATTCACTTCTCACCGTCCGGGGGGGACCCAGTGGTGACCTCGAACGATGTGATCGCCAGCGGGTTCGGCGAGCACACTGATCCGAACGCGCTCGTCGTCGGTCCGACTGGCGTCGGCCTCAACCGTGAGGGCGTGCTGTTCGTGGCTGACTCGAACGGCAACCGCATCGCCTGGATTCCGAACGCGCTGACCCGCACCACCGTGCTGGGCGGCGGCGGCAACACGCTGTCGTCAGCTGACGTGCTCAACGATCCGCTCGGGCTGCTTGTTGCCCCCAACGGTGACGTTGTTGAGGCGAACGGTGGCAACGGGAAGGTGGTGGAGATCAATCGCGCCGGATCCGTGGTCGCGACGAAGACCCTCCAGACCGACGGCGCCGGCGATCTGTTCGGGATCGCCCTGGCACCTGACGCCGACGGGATGTACTTCGTCAACGACTCGGGTAGCGGCCCGGCCGCCAACTCGCTGCAGTTGCTCCACTGATGGAGTCCCTGCACTAAACGTGGGGGAGCGCCGCGGGCCCGCCCGCCCGCGGCGCTCTGGGCTCAGGGTCTCTGGCCCGCGGGGCGCCGCCGTGTTCCCTCTGTACACGGCGCGCGCCCCGTCCCCGCACGTTCGCGTTGGGTCTCCGCCTGTGTGCGCCCGGCCCCTCCACGCCCCGCCCCGGCCCGTACGCGCACCCGGACCCTTCGCGCCCGGCCCGGACCGATGATTCCCGGCCCGCCGGGCGGTCCTATGTTGTGAGTACTCGAACGAGAGGAGCTTTATGAGCTTGCCCGAGGTCGTCTCACACGAGGATTGGGTGACCGCGCGAACCGCCCTGCTGGCCGAGGAGAAGGAGTTCACCCGAGCCCGCGATGCGCTCGCCGCCGCCCGCCGACAGCTCCCGATGGTGCTCGTGGACAAGGATTACCGCTTCGAGGGCCTGGGCGGCGAGGTCGGTCTGATTGACCTGTTCGAAGGCCGCCATCAGCTGATCGTGGGCCACTTCATGTTTGACCCGTCCTGGGAGGACGGCTGTCCGAGCTGTTCGGCCGGGGCCGAGGAGATGTCCGCCGGCCACCTCGATCACCTCCATGCGCGTGACACCACCTTCGCCTACGTCTCTCGCGCGCCCTTCGCGCAGATCGAGTCCTACCGCCGGCGCCGAGGCTGGAATGTGCCCTGGTACTCCTCCTACGGCAGTGACTTCAACTACGACTTCCATGTCACTCTCGACCCGTCGGTGACGCCGGTCGAATACAACTACCGCGACCCGGCCACCCACCGCGAGCACGGCGTGGACATCGAGCTCGTGGGCGAGTTCCCGGGCCGCAGCAGCTTCTTCCGCGACGGCGATCGCGTGTTCCACACCTACTCGGTCTACGCCCGCGGGCTCGAGACCATCGGCGGCTCGTATTACCTCCTCGAGGAGACCGCGCTCGGTCGCCAGGAGGACTGGGAGGAACCCAAGGGCCGCGCCGCTTCGGTTCGCGGCAATCAGCCCGACTTCGCCGCCTGAGAGGCGAACACCCTGAAGGCGATCTAGGAGTAGCCCGGGCGACAACGTCAGGTGTGACGGATGTAGCGATTGATATACCTCTGGAGCATGAGCCTCTTGATTCGACACTTTCGCTGAGGCTCGCGGTGAGTGAGTCCGGACTCGACTGGAACTACGATCCGTTCTTGGATGGCTTCGAGCCTGAAGTGGTCCGGACCTTTGCTCGCGTAGGCATCTACCCTCCGCCTTACTGTGGAGGCACGGATCCCGAGTCAGTGCTGTTTCTGCTCTCAGCACAGGAGCGCTGGCTCGATCCTCCTTGTCTGGTGAGAGGGGATGAGGCGGGCGTCTGCGGTTGGCGTCGCGGCCGTTTGTCGACCGCGGCGCTCACCCACGTCCTACGCCGCACCCTTTCCCTACGCCGCCCCGACCTCGCGCGAGGCGAACACCCTGAAGGCGCCGATCTCGGTCAGGTCGCTCTGCTCGGGAGGTGCCTCGATCCGCTCCCGCACGCCTTCCAGGTACTTCTGGAATGACGCGAGCTCGTTGAGCGGACTGTTCCCCGGCGTGGCGTCGTCCTCGGCGACGTGCACAAACGTGACACCGTCATCCAGCTTGAACGTTGCGTAGGCGAGGTTCTCCGGCCGGGTCGCCTCGAGCTCCTCGTAGACGGCCCGGAGCAGGGCCTCGTTCTCCGCCAGATGCTCGGGTTTGACTTGGTAACGAACCATGACTCGTCTCATCGTGCTGCCTCCATCGCTGTGGTTGGTGTGGTTGGTGTGGTTTTGCTGGGGTTGGTGTGTTGATCGTGCCGTGCAGTCCGGCCGCTGCCTTGCGTCGGCTCGGCAGGATCAGGGCGCTGGCCGCACCGGCGAGGGAGAACGCCGCCGAGACGGCGATCGCCGGGGCAAAGCCATCCGCGAACGCGTGCGGGGAGACGTAGCTCCCCGCGCCGGCGAACACGGCGACGCCGATCGCCAGCCCGAATACGCCGCCCAGCTGGCGCATCATCGTGAACGTGCCTGAGGCCTTGCCGATGTCCGCTTGGCCCACCGCACTCACAACGGCGTTCTGAGAGGCCGGGATCGCGGTCGAGATCCCCGCGCCGGCGACCACCAGTGGGGCGATCATCTCCCAGTACGGAAGCCCGGCGCGCGCGATCAAGGCGATCCAGGCCATGCCCGCGGCCTGGAGCGTGAGCCCGACGATGATCAGCGGTCGTTCGCCGATTCGGTCCACCACCGCTCCGGCGATCGGCGCCACGACGAACAGCGTCGCGGTCCAAGGGAGGAGCCTCAGGCCTGAATCGAGCGGTCCCTGATGGAGCGCCACCTGCTGGAACTGGGCCATGAAGAACACGGCGCTGAACAGCGCGGACGCGAGCAGGAAGTTGGCTGCGCTGCCGGCCGAGAATGCGCGCGAGGCGAACAGCCGCATGGGCAGCATCGGCTCCCGGGTGCGGAGCTCGGTCAGGACGAAGGCCACGGTGAGGAGCACACCGCCCGCGAGAGCGGCCACCACCTCGAGGCTGCCCCAGCCGACCGTGTTGCCCCGCATGAGTCCCCACACGATTCCGAACGCCGCCACGGTGATGAGCCCCAGCCCGCGGACATCGAGCCGCTCCTTCGGGCCATAGCTCTCGTTCAGGCGCGTGATCACGAGCGGGATCGCCGCCAGCCCGATCGGCACGTTGAGCCAGAACACCCACTGCCAGGCGAGTCCCTGGGTGACAGCGCCGCCGAGCACCGGACCGCCGAGGACGGCCAGACCGGTGATCGCGCCGTAGATGCCGAACGCCTTGCCGCGCCGTTCGGCGGGGATCGCCGCCGTCAGGAGCGAGAGCGAAAGCGGGGCGATGAGGGCTGCGGCGGAGCCCTGGATCGCGCGGAACGCGATCAGCAGCCCGATGTTCGGCGCCAGCGCGCACGCGGCCGAGGAGACCACGAACAGGCCGAGCCCACCGGCGAACAACCGGCGCCGGCCGAGCCGGTCACCGAGCGCCGAGCCCGTGATGAGCAGGACGGCGAAGCTCAGGCTGTAGGCGTTCACGGTCCATTCGAGCTCGTTGATCGACGCGCCGAAGTGGTGGCGGATCGCGCTGAGCGCGGTTGAGACGACCAGCACATCGAGCGCCACCATCAGTGACGCGATCGATGTGAGTACGAGCACCCAACGTTCCGCCGTCGCTGGGTTGGCTGAGATTCTTGAAGTCAACACATCCTCCTGTCCACGCCGAATTGGGTTTGGTCGTTGAGACACGAGGAGGGGTTTGGAATTCAGCGATGAGTTTTGGGTGGGTGTGGTGTCGTGTGTTGGTAGATGACCGATTCAGGAGACTTCTCGGCCGGCCGGAGCTCGTTCCGTGACGAGCGCCTGGGGGAGAACCGTCTCGCCCGCGCCCAGCGCGGTGACGAGGACGCATTCGCCGAGCTGACCGAGCCCTACCGGCGCGAGCTCCAGCTCCACTGCTACCGGATCCTCGGCTCGCTCCAAGACGCGGAAGACCTTCTGCAAGAGACGCTGCTCGCCGCCTGGCGCGGGCTCGAGCAGTTCGAGGGCCGGTCATCGCTACGGGCGTGGCTGTACACGATCGCTACCAACCGGTGCCTGAACTTCGTGCGCGACGGAGGGCGCCGGCCCCAGGCGGCGGGTGTCTCAATCGGGGGCGGCGCCGCGGGTGGCGGGCGATCCTCGGCCGGGGGCGGGGCCTCGGTGTCCGAGAACTTCTCCGAGATTTCGTGGCTCGAGGCTTATCCGAACTCGCTGCTCGAGGGGTTGGCGGATGTGGATCCCGGACCCGAGGCGCGCTACGAGGCCAAGGAGGCGGTCGCACTGGCATTCGTATCCGGTCTGCAGCACCTGGCCCCGCGGCAGCGGGCCGTGTTGGTGCTGCGCGACGTGCTCGGTTTCCACACCAGCGAGGTGGCCGACATGCTCGGCGGCAGCGAGGCGTCGGTGAACAGCGCGCTCCAGCGCGCCCGCGCGGCTCTCGACGCCCGGGCCCCGGGAGCCGCGGACACCCGCGATCGGCTGTCGGTGGCCGGCACGAGCGCCGAGCGCGAGCTGATCGGCCGCTTCGCCGAGGCGTTTCAGAATGACGACATCGACGGCGTGGTCGCGCTTCTGACCGCCGACGCCGTGGTCAGCATGCCGCCCGAGCCTGAGTGGCATCAGGGCCCGCAGGCCGTGGGCGAGTTCCTCCGCGAGCGCGCCCAGCGTCGTGTGGGCGGCATCCGCCTCCTGGCCACGGGCGCCAACGGCCAGCCCGCATTCGCCTATTACATGGAGGACGAGGACGGTTTCTACTGTTCCGGCCTATTCGTGATCGGGGTACGCGGAGACCGGATCACGTCCGTCACCCGCTTCAAGGGCGGTGCCGCACATGGCCCAGTTCGGCGTGCCCGCCCGCCTGGCCTGAAACGGCTGCACGCGCGCGTGCGCGAGCCCGCAGCGTTTGGCGTAGCCGAGGATCGGTGATATGCACCTTGTATGAGTTCAGAGCACGATCCGGGACCGGGCGCCGCGGGCGAGCCACCCGCCCGCGAACACACGGACGAGGAGTACGACTTCTCGAACGTCGCCCCGGAGCCGGCCGCGGAGCCAGCGCCCGGCGGCACAACTGAGCCGCCGCGCCATCGCTCCGACGCCTCGCTGCGATCCGAGGAGAGGGTCACCCGTCGTGGCGCGCGCGATGAGTCGCCAAACATGCTCCCGGCCCGCGAGGTCCGCCGCTCGGTCTTCGAGCGGCTGCTGGTGCGAATCATCGCCACCGCGGGCATCGTCGGGATCGGCGTCGTGATCGCCGCCATCATGGCCAGCAGCAAGTCTCAGGGCTGGATCATCGGACTAGTCGTATCGATCGTCAGCGTGGTGCTGTCGGCGGTCCTCTGGTCCTCGCGCGAGCTCTGAGGGCTAGCGCAGCCACCACTCGAGCTCCTCTTCCTCATCGTCGAGGTCTGCGAGGTCAGCTTCGACGTCCTCGTCAAACTCCGCGTCCTCGGGATGGTTCGGATCGTCAATGTCGATCACGACGCAGGCCTTCGAGTCCTTGAAGAAGAACCGAACGCACGTGTACCCGTACTCGACCACGTCCGGCTGTGGCATGTCCTGCGAGCGCAGGAGCTCCCGCATCTGATGCTCGGCCTTGACCTTTTGCTCGAGTGTCGCCACGCATTAGATGGTCCCGCGACCCCCTGTAACGGATCTAGACATACACGTGCCAACTTCGGCGCGAATGTGTCTCAAGTACGTAACGCGCGCGTAGGCGACCCCCGGCCTACGGCGCTAGCCGCCCCCATGCCGGATACGGTGCCCGCCTATGGCTGACGTCACGTGCGGCTCTTGCGGCCAGCAGGTTCCCCCGGGGAACTACTGCGTCCGGTGTGGCGCGCACCTCGGTCCCGATCCAGCGGCCGCCGCGCCCTCCCGTGGGCGCCACGACTTCGCCGCCGCGCCTCATCAGCGGCTGAGCGCCCCGTGGCTCGTATCGAGCCTGTTCCCGCAGCTCCCTGCCCACGCGGAGGCCGGCTTTCGGGTCTCGCTCGTATTCGGCGGTGCGCTCGTCCTGGTGCTCGGGCTGCTGGGAATCACGCCGGTGGCACTCATCGCCGCCGCCGTGCTGCTGCCACTTCTGACCCTGCTCTACCTGCGAGAGGTCGACATCTACGAGGACGATCCCCTGCGCGTGATCGCCCTGACCATGTTCTGGGGCGTCGTCGTCGGGGTGGGCGTGGGCCTGCTCACGCGCGCACTGACGAGCACTGGGGCGGATTACCTCAACCAATCCCAGGGCACGACGATCGCCGTCCAGGGAATCCTGCTGCCGCTGCTCGGACTCATCCTGGCGCTCGCCGGACCGCTGGTACTGCTGCGCTACCGCCGCTTCAACGATGTCCTGGACGGTGTGACCTTCGGTGCCTCCGCCGGGGTGGCCTTCGCGGGCGCCGAGGTGATCACCTACGGATTCTCGATTCTGTCCGGTGGCCTGCGCCCCGGTGGTTCCGTCGCTCCCGCCCTGGGCCGCCTGGCGACGATCGCCGTGGCCATCCCGGTGCTCGAGATGGGCGCAGCGTCCGCGGTGGCGGGGGCGTTCTGGCTGCGTTACCGAGCGCCGGTGCGTGACCGTGCGTCGCTCGGGGTGCTCGGCAACCCGTACATCGCGCTTGTGGTGGCGGCACTTGTGATCGCCGTCGGCTTCTCCCTGCAACCGTTGATCGGGACGGGCTGGTGGCTGCTCTGCCTGCTCGCCCTGGACGCCGTCACGCTGCTGTGGCTGCGCCGCGTCATCCACCTCGGGTTGCTGGAGGAGTCAGCTGAGATCCCGATCGGGCCGCCGATCACATGCGCCAACTGTGGTGCCTCGACGCCGCGCCACACGTTCTGCATCAACTGCGGCGTCTCACTCCAGGCGCTCCCCAAACACCGTCCAGACGCTCACGGACATGGGCTCGGTCACGAGCCCGCGGAAGGCACAGCATGAGCGCGGTTGGCGCAGCCGCGGCCGGCCAGCCCGCCTGGCGGGGCGGCGAGCACCATGGGCACTCGGCCGTGCACCGGCTGGTCACCGTGTTCGCGATCCTGTTCCTGATCCTGACTGGACTGGCCGTGCTCGGTGCGGTCGTCGGAGCCCCCGCGAAGCCGAAGTCCGTGTGTCCGACCCACAAGGAGTGCGCCAATCCACCGCGCCCAGTACCGCTGCCGTCTGGCCCCGGTCTGGGACGGCTGGCGACTGGCAAGGTGTTCGTGAGTCCGACCCTCGGCTACCGGATCGAGTTTCCAAGCTATGTCGGCGTGCAGTCGCACACCCCGATGAACGTGGAACTGGCGCCCACGCAGCGGCTCGTCATTCATCGTCGCGCTCAAGGGCGCGCCCGCCGGCCAGGTCACCCCGGCGCAGGCTGCTGGCGTCGATGGTGAGTGACCTGCGAGGCTCGATCCCCAATCTGCAGGCCGACACCAACGCGTCCACCCAGATCCTGGCTCCGGCCCTGGGCGGGCACGCCGGAGTGGGCGGTTTCTACCAGGGCAACCTCGACTCTCCCAGCGGTCCCGGGATCACCGGTCGACGTCGCCGTGCTCGCCTCCACCGATTCCCATCAAACGCTCGCGGCTGCGGTGATCAGCACCGATCGATCCAAGACCGACAACTTCTTCGCCTTCGTGGACCAGAACATCCTGGACACGTTGAGGTTCAAGGGGGACATACCGAAGTGAGAGCGCCGCCTTCTGTTGGTCGCCGTTCTGCTCGTCGGGTGCGGGGGTGTTTGCTGTCGTCGGTACGGGCCTTGGATCGAGCCGCGGTGACGGGCGGTCAGGCTCGGGCTCGACCGGGGATCGCTACCTGGGGCCGCTCGCGCCGCGAGCCGAGGTGCGCTTCGGGCTCACGCTGCGGATGCGAAGCGCGGCCCTGCGAGCGCTATGCGGCTGCCGTCGGCGCGGGCTCGGAGCCGGCGCTGAGCGCGACGCAGATCGGGGAGCGCTTCGGGGTCGGCGGCGGATTGCTGGCTCGGGTTCGGTCGCGGCTTGGTTGCGCGCCGGAGTGCACGTCGACGAGGCGTTCAAGCAGCGCACAGAGCTGCTCGTGAGCGGATCCGCGGCGCGTGTGGAGCGCCTGCTCGGGGTCAGGCTCGGCGAGTACGTGCAGCGGGACGGCGTGCGCTATTACCGCCCGATCGGTGGTGCGCCCGTGATCCCGGTCGCGCTGCGCGCGGCGATCACCGGCGCGACCCAGCTGAACACAAAGCCGGTGCTGGTCGCCGATGACGTGCCCGCGGGCGGGATGAACGCCGCCAGTCTCGAGTCGCTGTATGACCTCAGGCCTCTGGACGCGCGGGGGCTTGACGGCAGCGGACAGACGATCGCCGTGTTCTCCGAGGACACGTTCCAGCGACTCGGACATTGCCAAGTTCGACCAGGAGCACGGCATCGCTGGCGCGCCGCCGGTGCAGCGCGTGGAGGTCAACGGCACGGTCAAATACCAGGGCGGAGACCCGGCGGGTGAGGTCGACCTCGACATCGAGGTGATCCGCGAGCTGGCGCCGAAGGCGCAGATCGTCAACTACGAGGCCTGCTGCGGCGTGAACGCCTTCAGCCCGGGTATCGACAAGGTCGTCAGCGACGGCCGGGCCAAGCTGGTCAACTTCTCCTACGGCTTCTGCGAGCTCGATCTCACGCCTCGCTCGGGCCTGATCTCCGCCAACAACTCGTTCGCCGCCGCCGAAGCCCACGGCGTCACCGTGTTCGCCTCCTCCGGCGATCAAGGCTCGTACGAGTGCCAGCGCGAGAACCAAAGCGACCACCGCCTGTCTCTCAGCTGGCCAGGCTCCTCGCCCAACGTGGTCTCGGTCGGCGGTACGTACGTCGAGCTGCGCCCGGACGGAACCCGCCTCGACGAGCTCGGCTGGGAGGGCATCCTCAGCCACTCCGGCGGCGGTGGCGGGGTGAGCGCGATCTTCCCCCGCCCTAGTTGGCAGACGGGCACCCCGGGCATCGACAACGCGTACAGCACCAGCCCGCCGAGGCGCCAGACCCCCGACGTGTCAGCGGATGCGTCACCCGCCAGCGGTTACTCGATCGTCACAGGCGGCTCCAACCAGGAGCTCGGCGGCACGAGCGCCGCGGCCCCGTTCTGGACCGGGTCCTTCGCGCTGATCGACGAGCTCGCGGAGCGCGAGACCGGGCACCCGCTGCCGTTCATCGCGCCGCTGTTGTACAAGGCCGCCGCTCGGGACCCCCAGGCCTTCTACGACGTCACCCTGGGCGGGAACCGCTTCTACCGCGCCGGGCCCGGGTGGGATTACTCCACCGGCCTGGGAAGCCCGGACATGGCCCGGTTGGCCAATGACGTGATCGCTCTGGCGCGCGGGCGGTAGGAGTGTTGCTGGTTTGCCCTGCTCAGGGCGTGTTTAGGGCTCGTTAGCTGGGGCGGTTTGTGCGCCGGCGTCACGTTTCACAACCGAGTCACGTGTGCTATCACTACTAGTCCGCCGCGGGGTGGAGCAGTCTGGTAGCTCGTCGGGCTCATAACCCGAAGGTCGCGGGTTCGAATCCCGCCCCCGCTACTTGGAAAAGGTCCGCATTTGCGGGCCTTTTCTATTTTCTGGGGTGTGGTTCTGCACCAGATCGGTTGAAGTGGGTACCACTCGTGGGTACCAAAGAGGGCTCGAAAACGACGGCTTGTTGGGGGACCCGGCCGGTGTCAGAGCAGGCGCTGCGCGCTTGCGCCCTCGCCCCAACATCGTCGCGGAGGAGCTCGACGAGATGGTCTACGAACCCAGTCGAGCACCCCACGGTTTCGGGCGGGCGGCACCGCCGCCACACAGCTCGACGCCGCCGGGGCGAGTAATCCACCCGCGCTTCCACCTGCCCCGTAGCCGAGGGACGCTCAATGCCGGACGGCCGATTTCGACGAAAGGGAACGACGGGAACCTCTCGTATCATCGACATGTGAAAGGTCCGGGCGTGATCCCCTTCGGTCTCGTTGGCTTGGCCTTGGCCGCCGCGCCCCGGTCCGAGTCATGACCGTTCGCGTGCCGGTCCGGCCGGAGATGCTCATGTGGGCTCGCGAACGCTCGCGACTCGAGCCCGAGGCCCTTTTCCGGCGCTTCAAGGCGCTGCCCGCCTGGGAGGAGGGAGCGCAAGCAGCCCACCCTGAAGCAGCTCGAAGACTTCGCTAGAGCTACCCACACTCCGGTTGGCTACCTCTTCCTGTCCGAGCCGCCGGACGAACCGCTCCCGGTCCCAGACTTCCGAACGATCGGTGACGTTGAGATCGGCCACGCCAGCCCAGACTTACTCGACACGATGTACCAGTCCCAGCAGCGACAGGACTGGTACCGCGACTACGCTCGACTGAACCGCGAGGCGGCAGTGCCATTCGTCGGGACGCTGAAGGTCGGCGACGACGTGATCGCGGCAGCCTCCCAGATACGCGACACGCTGTCGTTCGAGCCGTCGGAGCGCGGAAGCACATGGAGTCAGGCGCTCAGTCTGCTCGCCGAGCGGGCCGAGACCAACGGCGTCCTCGTCATGGTCAACGGCGTCGTCGGGAGCAACACCCACCGCAAGCTCGACCCGAGGGAGTTCCGAGGATTCGCTCTCGCAGACGACCTCGCGCCCGTCGTATTCATCAACGGCTCCGACACGAAGGCCGCCCAAATCTTCACGCTCGCCCATGAGCTGGTCCACATCTGGCTCGGGCAATCCGCCGTATCCGACGCTGATCTCTCCCGAACCTCGACCAACGACATCGAGCGCTGGTGCAACAAGGTCGCCGCGGAATTCCTGACTGCCGGCCGCCGACCTTGACCGAATACGTGCTTGATCGCGACGAGATCACTGAAGCATTGGAAGCCCTCGCGCGCCGCTTTAAGGTCAGCACCCTCGTTGCCCTTCGGCGTCTGTTCGATCTGAGACATCTCACGTTCGACGAGTACCGGGACGCCTATACGGCCGAGCTAGCTCGTGTGCTCGCCCTCATCGAACAGCGCGGCAGCTCCGGCGGGAACTTCTACAACACCCAGCCGGTTCGCGTCAGCAAGCGCTTCGCACGGGCACTCATCGCGAGCACGCTCGAAGGCGACACGCTCCAGCGCGACGCATTCCAGATGCTCGGCTTCAAGAAGGTGTCCACCTTCAACGACCTCGCGGCCCAGCTCGGGGTCGCCTGATGTCGTGTCTCCTGGACTCCAACGTCTTCATCCAGGCCAAGAACTTCTACTACGGATTCGACTTCGCCCCCGCCTTCTGGGATTGGATCGACCAAGAACACGCGAACAGCAATGTCTTCTCGGTCGAGAAGGTCCGAGACGAACTGATCGCCGGAGACGACCCTCTCTCTGAGTGGGCGCACGACCGGGGCAAGGACTTTTTTCTCCCCCCGGACGAAGACGTTCTCCCCAGCCTGGCCACGCTGGCGGCATGGGCGAGGAGCGGCCACTACGACGTGGGAGCGGCCAACCAATTTCTCGATTCCGCCGACTACTACCTCGTCGCCCATGCCCACGCTCACGGATTTGAGGTCGTCACCCACGAGCGCCCGTCGGACTCCGTCAGGAAGATCAAGATTCCAGACGCCTGCATCGCGCACGAGGTTAAGACGGCCAATCTCTACGGCTTGATCCGCACCACAAGAGCGCGATTCGTGCTCGGCCGGGCTGGATGAGCGCGGCGACGCGCCCTCATGTCTCCCACCGTAACGGCCTGCCCACGAGGCGCAACGAGCCTGAACGTCCTCGCCAACTGGCCGCGCCCACGCCCGATACTTCGCCACAGGATGTGGTCTTGGGCTGAATCGTCCCCGTTTGCAGACATCTCGGCGGCAGGGCGTTGACGAGATACGACATATCGACGGTCCCGCCGCAAGGCGGGTACATCGCCAAGCAATGCCCGGTGCGAGCGCAAAATGACGTCCTGCGGCCATCCGACCCACTGCCTGCCTCCCGCGAGCTGCAGCGGCGATTCGATCGAGGCCGCGACTTCGAGCAGTCAGCCGTCGAGGACCTCGAAAAGGCATTACCCGGCATCACCCTCGCCGCTGCGGACACGCCTCAGGAGCTGGAGGACGCGACGGCCGAGGCCATCGAGGACCGAGCGTCAGTCATCGTCGGCGGTCGCCTGCCCACCGACTACGAAGGGAGGCGCGTGGGCAAGCCCGATCTCCTCGTTGTCGCGGACCAAGGCGGCTATCGCCCCGTCGACATCAAGCACCATCTGACGCTCGCACCCGCCGAGCCGGGACACCAGCGACTGGCGGCGCTCTGTTCTGCGCTAGACGCGCCACGCCTTGAGGACGCGATGGTTGACGAGCTCTTCTCCGCACGAAAGCGCGAAGCAGACCTGCTCCAACTCGCGCACTACCAAAGGATGCTTGAAGCCGCCGGACTCGCCGCCGTCGACGGCCGATGGGGAGGAATCGTCGGAACCGAGGCGCGCGTCGTCTGGTACGACCTGGACGACCCCATGTGGACGAACGCCTCCTCGACGGGCAAACAGAAAGTCCGCACGACCATGGAGCGCTACGACTTCGAGTTCGACTTCCGGCTCGACGTCATCGCCGTCGCGCAGGCACGCCTGAATGACCCGTCGGTCGACCTACTCGTCGTCCCCGCGGCGATCGCAGAGTGCCCGGAGTGTCCATGGCGGGACTACTGCCGAGAGCGGATCGAAGCCGGCTCCGGCGACGTGAGCCTGATTCCGAGGGTCGGCTGGCGCCAGCGCAAGATCCACGTTGCCAGGGGAGTTCGCGACCGCGCCGCGCTCGCTCGCCTCGACATTCGCACGGCGCGTCTCGTTGCCGACGGCGTGAACGTCACCGAGATGCAGTCGCTCATCGAAGACCTTCCCCCGGAAACCCCCGTCGCCGACCTGAGTGCGGTCATCCGCTCGAAGAAACAACTGACGGCCTTGCAGGACGCCGGCATCCGAACATTCGGCGACCTTGAGGCCTTGCCCGCCGACACCGCCACATACTCCGATGCCGGTCTCTCAACGCTCCCAGAACAGATCGATCTTGCCCGCGCTGCTCTCGGGCCCGCACCGATCTACCGACGCCGGGACGTCGAAAACATCGATGTTCCTCGCGCCGACATCGAAGTCGACATCGACATGGAGAACATCGAAAGCGGCGTCTACATGTGGGGGACACTGCTCACCGATCGAACTCGGCGGGACTCCTTCGCCGACGTACAAAGCATTCGCGACCTGGGAACCCCTCGACGCCGAGGAAGAGGCCGGCAATTCGCTGCGCTTCTGGGCGTGGCTCACCGAGACTCAGAGAGGCCGCAGCGCACGACGGCCGCTCGTTCCGTGCCTATTGCTACAACGCCTCCGCCGAAAACACCTACCTCTACCGGCTTGGATTGGCGGGCGGCATCCTCGACGAAGTCACAGCCTTCATTGGATCCGATGAGTGGGTCGACCTCCTTAGCGTCGTAGGCAGCCAGCTGATCACGGGCGGCGGGCTGGGCCTCAAGAAGGTCGCGCCCATCGCCGGCTTCACATGGAGCGTTGACGACCCCGGCGGCGGTGTGTCGATGGTCCATTACGACACGGCGGTGACGAGCACCGACGAAGCCGAGCGCGACCGGGCTCGCGAGCTGGCTGTTGACCTACAACCAGGGCGATGTCGAAGCCACGCTTGCCATCCGACGACTGGCTCGATGACCAAGGGGCGTCGATCCCGCCGATCGAATCCGCTGACCTGCGACTTCGGCGCGACAGGCTCCGACCCGACTCCTGAAGCTGCGACGTCGTGACCACGCTTACCGACCATCAGGCGAAGCTCTTCGCACTCGAGCTACTTAGCCGCCATCCGGTCGGTGACTCTGCCCGGATCGGCAGCGCGCTCATGGATGCACAGGTCGACCTCAATCCCCATCAGGTCGACGCAGCCCTCTTCGCGTTTCGCTCGCCGTTTTCAAAAGGCGTGATCCTCGCCGACGAGGTCGGACTCGGCAAGACCATCGAGGCTGGACTCGTCCTAACCCAACGCTGGGCAGAAGGACGCCGACGCGTCATCGTCGTTGTTCCCGCAAGCCTGCGCAAGCAATGGGTCCAGGAGCTATCCGAGAAGTTCTTCATTCCCGCCGCGAATCCTTGAGACCAAGTCGTTCAACGCTGCAGTGAAGGCGGGCGATCGCCAATCCGTTCGATCTGGCCGTCGGACGATCCGGCGGTCATCGTGTGCTCCTACCAGTTCGCAGCGCGCAAGGCCGCGGAGCTGCGCTGTCGTGCCGTGGGACCTCGCGATCCTCGACGAGGCGCACCGCCTGCGCAACGTCTTCAAGCCCGGCGCCAAGACGCCATCGCGATCAGGACCGCGTTCGCCAACACGCCGAAGCTTCTGCTGACCGCAACGCCGCTGCAGAACTCGCTCATGGAGCTGTATGGGCTCGTGAGCATCATCGACGAGCATCACTTCGGCGATGCGAAGAGCTTCCGCGCTCAGTACTCACGCCTCGCCGACGACGGCCGCTTCGAAGACCTGAAGGCGCGCCTCGAACCCGTGTGCCACCGGACGTTGCGTCGGCAGGTCGTCGAGTACGTCAGCTACACCAACCGCGTCCCGATCACTCAGGAGTTCTGGCCATCAGAGGAGGAGCAAAAGCTCTACGACTTGGTGTCGGACTACCTGCGGCGGCCCGAGCTGAAGGCCTTGCCCAGCAGCCAGCGGATGCTCATGATCCTCGTGATGCGCAAGCTCCTCGCCTCGTCGACGTTCGCGATCGCCGGCGCACTGGACTCGCTCGCCCGGAAGCTGCAAACGGTCCTGAGCGACGACGAGCGCGCCAGGCGAAGGCAGCGCCAAGCTCGAACGAGGAGTCTTCGAAGGCGACTTCGAAGCCCTCCCGGAATGGAGGAGGAGTGGGAAGCCGACGACGAGCCGAAGCGACCGAGCGCACCCGCAGCGCTGTCCGAGCGAGCAACGAGCGGCGATCGCGCACGAGATCGCACGAGCTGAGCAGCCTTCCGCGATCTCGCCGTGTCGATCACCGAGAACGCCAAGGGACTCGCGCTGCTCACCGCACTGCAGACGGGCTTCGCCAAGGCCGCCGCCCTCGGAGCCGCCGACAAGGCGGTGATCTTCACCGAGTCTCGCCGCACTCAGGACTACCTGGTGCGCTTGCTCTCGCGGCTCGGGTACGAGGGCCAGATCGTGCTCTTCAACGGCACGAACAGCGACGCCGATCTCCAAAGCGATCTACCAGGAGTGGAAGGACGCGTCACGCGGGCAGCGACCTCATCACCGGGTCGCCCACTGCCGACATGCGCGCGGCCTTGGTCGAGCGACTTCCGCACCACGGCCAAGATCATGATCGCGACCGAGGCCGCAGCCGAGGGCATCAACCTGCAGTTCTGCTCCATGGTCGTCAACTACGACCTGCCGTGGAACCCGCAGCGGATCGAGCAGCGGATCGGCCGATGCCACCGCTACGGCCAGCAGCACGACGTCGTCGTCATCAACTTCCTCAACCAGGCCAACGCAGCCGACCTGCGCGTCTTCGAGCTGCTCGACGAGAAGTTCCGTCTCTTCTCTGGCGTGTTCGGAGCAAGCGACGAGGTGCTCGGCGCCATCGAAGCCGGCGTCGACTTCGAGCGCCGCATCGTCGACATCTACCAGGACTGCCGCACGACGGAGGCCATCAACGCTGAGTTCGAGCAGCTCGCAGCTCGACCTCGACGACGCAGATCACCGAGACGATGGACAGCACCCGGAGGAAGCTGCTGGAACACTTCGACGCCGAGGTCCATGACCGGCTGCGGGTCAGCCTCGCAGAGAGCACGGAGTTCATCGACAAGGCAACCGAGCAGCTCTGGCGGGTCACAACGCACGTCCTCGACGACCACGCCGACATTCGACCCGGCAGACCGATCCTTCTCGCTCGACAACTGCGCCCACACTTCGCGCCCGACGTCGAGCTCGGTCGCTACCGGCTCAGTCGTGACGAGGACGAGGACTGCCCATAGGTACCGACCGCAGCACCCACTCGCGCTCGCTGTCCTCGACGCGGCCGCGGAGCTTGACGACGCCATGCGTCGAGCTGACGCTTCGACTACTCGGGCTGGGCCTGTGCGCGCGGAGGTCACTCGAACCGCTCGTCGGCAAGATCTGGGACTGCATCGTTGTGGATCATCTCCGAGCTCGACGGCGTCGAGTCCGAGGACCACCTGCTTCTCGCCGGCGGTCACTGACGATGGTCAGACCTCTGACCGCGGACCAGGTCCGGCGGCTCTTCGATGTTCCGGCGACCGTCCGGCGTGCGCAGACCGAGCGAAGTGTCGCCGGCCAGTCGTTGACGCTATCGCAACGAAGCGCGTCGAAGCGCTCCTGCACGACATCAGCGCTCGGCAGGGCACGTGGTTCGACGAGGAGATGGACAAGCTCGACCGCTGGGCCGAGGACAAGCGCACCGGCCTGAAAGCTGACCTCCGGAGCACGACGAGACGCTCAAGACCCTGAAGCGCGATGCCCGCAGGCGGCCAGCCTCCCCGACAAGCTCGCTATCCAAAAGAAGATCAAGCAAGTCGAAGCCGCACGCGAGGAGGCTTGGCGTGCCTACGACGCCGAGGCCCGCGAGGTCGAGACCGGCCAAGGAGAGCCTGATCGACGACGTCGAGAGCCGCCTCGCCGTAGACCAGTCCGTCGACCGCGTCTTCACAATCCGATTCACCGTCGTCTGATCAGCTCCAGGAGACCCGCCAGTGACCGACCGACCTTCCCGATCGCTTCGATCTCGCCACCGAGTCACCAGCCGACGGATCGCCTCGCAGCTCTCCGCGAGCTGTTCCCCGAGGTCTTCCGTGAGGACAAGATCGACTTCGACGCTCTCCGGCGGTCGCTCGGCGACTGGGTCGACCCAGGACCTGAGCGCTTCGGGCTGACCTGGCCCGGCAAGGCCGAGTGCATGCGGGTCATCCAAGAGCCGTCGATCGGCACGCTCGTGCCGATGCCCGATGAGTCCGTCGACTGGGACACGACACAGAACGTGATCATCGAAGGCGAGAACCTCGAAGTCCTGAAGCTCCTTCAGAAGGCCTACTACGGCAAGGTCAAGCTCATCTACATCGACCCGCCGTACAACACGGGCAAGGAGTTCATCTACCCCGACAACTTCCGCGAGGGTCTCGCGGACTACCTGCGGTACTCGGGGCAGGTCGACGAAGAAGGCTTCAAGCTGTCGGCTAACGCCGAGACCGACGGCCGCTACCACTCGAAGTGGCTGTCGATGATGTACCCGCGGCTGTTTCTTGCCCGGAATCTTCTGCGCGAAGATGGCCTGCATCTTCGTGTCTGATCGACGACCACGAGGTTCACAACCTGCGGAGCGCTGATGAATGAGATCTTTGGTGAAGAGAACTTCGTTGGCAACGATGGTCTGGCAAGCAAAGAACGGGCGGTGGGAGCGACAACACCGGCTTCGTCGCTGATCACGACTATGTCGTGTCTTTGCACGGTCGAAGGAGGCCGCGATCTCTGGGGCGATCGAGTTCGAGGCGGCACCGTCTCGACCGCGGTACGATGACCAAGGGCCGATACCGTCGCGGTCGCGAGCTGAACAAGTGGGGCAGCAACTCCCGCGATCGACAGCCGACCATGTTCTTACCGATTCCTACGACCGAAGGCGAGGACGTGTACCCGATTCGCACCGATGGCAAGGAGGGCTGCTGGCGAAAGGGTACAAGATCGAGATGATGACGGTTGGTCGAGCTGAGCGACGACGTGGAGTTCGCTGTTCGGTCGGATGGTCGCCTGGGGGCGTTCGAGAAGATTCGAGACGAAGGGCCAACGCACGAACACCCTTTCGAACGTGGCTAGCCGATGTCGGCACCACAGCCGACGGAACCAAGCGAGCTCGAAGGCCTCTTTGGCGGCGATGTCGGCCGTTCCACTACCCGAAGCCCGTCGAGTTACTCGAACGCAATCCTCGCCGATCGGGACCTGACGACCGGACGCCTTCGTGCTCGACTTCTTCGCGGGCTCGGGCACGACTCGGCGATGCGTGTGGTCCAGCGTAACGCGCGCGAGGGCAGTCGGCTCAGGTATCTACTCTGGTTCAGCTACCCGAGCCAGTCCGAAGCGACCGAACTCCGATCATCGCTGCCATCACGCGCGAGCGGATGCGCGCGTGCGGCAGGAAGTGCGCAGCGGTCGCGACCGCCCGAGACTTGGCTCGCGACGTCGCCTGATTTTGGCTTCCGCGCGTTCAAGCTCGCCAGCGTCAAACTTCACGGTATGGGACTCGTCGGCGACGGCCGATCAGCTGCGAACAACAGCTTGAGCTGTCCGTGGAGCACGTGACCGACAGGCGCCACCGAGCGCGTCGATGCTCACCGAGCTGCTTCTGAAGGCTGGCTACCCGCTGACCTCGCCGATCGAAGACGCTGGATCTCGCTGGCGTGCCCGGCTACTCGGTCGCCGACGGCGCGCTGATCGTCTGCCTCTCCAAGACGCTTGTCCATCGAAGCCTTCGAGGCGATGGTGGAGCACGAGCCGGCCATGATTCTGGTCCTGGACGCTGGCTTCGGCGGGAGCGACGAGCTGAAGGTTAACGCTCTTCAGACCGTGCGGGCACGCAACCAAAGTCGGGCAGCGACATCACGCTGCGTGTCGTGTGAGCCGTGGCCGAGCTGAAGCTCAAGTTCGACGCGACTCTGGACTACCAGCGAGACGCGGTGGCAGCGTCGTCGACCTGTTCGCTGATCTTCCGCTCGCAGCGGTCGAGTTCTCGCTCACCTCCAGTCGCGTCCAGCTCGCGACTTTACCGAACTGGGCGTCGCGCAACCCAATCCCGGCCGATGCAGGTCGCGTTCGAGGCAGTCGACGCTCGCGAATCTCCGAGCCGTTCAAGAGCGCAACGGTATCGCGATGAGCGAGGCGCTGGACGGAATGCAACTTCTCCGTCGAGATGGAGACCGGGACCGGCAAGACCTATGTCTACCTGCGGACGATCTTCGAGCTGAACAAGCGTCTACGGGTTCACGAAGTTCGTGGTCGTCGTCCCGAACATTGCCATCCGCGAGGGCGTGCTGGCCAGCATCGACCTGCTGCGCGACCACCTGCGGGCGTCTGTACGACAACGTGCCGTTCGATGCCACGCGTCTACGACTCGAAGCATCTCGGCCGGGTCCGTCAGTTCGCGACGGCAACACCATCCAGTTGCTCGTCATGAACATCCAGGCGTTCCAGAAGGACGTGGAGGAGGATCGAGATCCGACGAAGGCCAACATCATCAACCGGGAGCAGGACCGGATGTCCGGACGACGGCCGATCGAGTTCATTCAGGCGACCCGACCCGTCGTGGTCATCGACGAGCCGCAGAACATGGAGATCCGACGCGGCCGTCGCGGCCATCGCGCGGCTCGATCCGTTCTGCACGCTCCGCTACTCGGCGACGCACAAGACGGCCGTACAACCGCGTCTACCGGCTCGGTCCGATCGAGGCGTACGACCTGAGTCTCGTCAAGCGGATCGAGGTCGCGAGCGTCGTTGCCGACGACAACCCGAACGCGGCATTTGTGCGGCTCACAGGCGTCGATGTCACGAAGTCCGGGCGCAAGTCACGATCAATCACGGGCGGGGCATCGGCATTCAAGACGAAGAAGGTGTGGGTCAAGGCCGGCGACGACCTGCTCAGTGACGTCCGACGAACGGCAGGAGTACGCCAACGGCTGGATCGTCTCCGACATCTCGTTCCGGCCGGAGCGGAGGCTGTCGAGTTCACCAACGGCTCCGAGGTGACGATCAGCGAGGCTGCCGAGTCTTTCGACGAAGACACCCGCAAGGCGCAGGTCGTCGAGACGGTGCGCCAGCACCTCGACAAGGAGCGGACGCTCGCGGCCGCTGGGCGTGAAGGTGCTGTCGCTGTTCTTCATCGACCGGGTCGCGAACTACCGGGCGTTCGACGACGACGGCAACCCAACGCTCGGCCCGATCGGCGCATGGTTCGAGGAGGCGTACACGAGTCTGGCTGCCAAGCCGCGGTACGCCGCTCTGGACCTTCCGCCCGTCGACAGGTGCACGACGGCTACTTCAGCGTCGACAACAAGCGGCGGCCCAAGGACACCCGCGGCGACAGTGCCGCCGACGTCGACACCTACGACCTCATCATGCGCGACAAGGAGAAGCTGCTGTCCGTCGATGAGCCGCTGCGGTTCATCTTCAGCCACTCGGCACTGCGCGAAGGCTGGGACAACCCGAACGTCTTTCAGATCTGCACGCTGAACGAGTCGCGCGTCGACAGATCGCAAGCGCCAGGAGATCGGGCGCGGGCTCCGCCTCCCGGTGAATCAGGACGGCGAGCGGGTCCACGACCCGCAGATCAACCGGCTGACCGTCATCGCCAACGAGGCCTACGACCAGTTCGCCCGGGAGCTGCAGACGGAGTACGAGGAGGACACCGGGCAGCGCTTCGGCATCGTCCCCAAGCAGGCTTCGCCAAGCTCGCGATGCCAGCAGCTGCCGGCGAGCCCGGGCCGCCCGCTCGGGCAGGAGCGTATCCAGCGACCGTGTGGGAGCACCTCTGGACGAACGGCTACCTGGATGCGGCTGGTGGCGTCCTGCCGAAGTTCGACCCGACGGCAGATGACTTCGAGCTTGACGTTCCCGCCGGGTGGTCCCGCTCCGGGCCGAGATCACCGACGCTATGTCGCGGTTCGTCTTCGCGAATCGGATCGTCAACGCGAAGAAGCGCCAGACGGTGCGCTTCAGCAAGCAGGTCATGCTTGGATCCCGACTTCAAGGAGTTGTGGGATCGCATCAGCAAGCGAACGAAGTATCGCGTCTCGCTGTCGACCGACGACCTCGTGAGTTCGGCGGCGCTCGGCATCGCCAGGCGCCGACCCGATCGAGCCGCCGAAGGTTCGGGTTCGAGTTGTCGAGCTGGAGCACAGTGCGGCGGGGATCGCAGTCGGACAAGCAGATCGATCAACACGAGTACGACGACTGCGGCCCCGACGGTTTTGCCGGACATCCTTGCCGATCTTCAGAACGAGACCGACCTCACGCGCGCGACCCTCGTGCGCATCCTCCGCGAGTCAGGACGCCTCTCGGACTTCACCGTCAACCCGCAGGCGTTCACCGTGATGGTCACGGCGAAGATCAACGCCGTCGCTGCATAGCAGATGGTTGACGGCATCCAGTACGAGCCGATCCCCGGGCTGCATTGGGAGATGCAGCGGCTGGAGCCAGAGGCGAGCGAAGAGATCGAGCGATATGCGGCACGGCTCTACAAGGTGCAGAACGACGACGAAGACCCTGTTCGACCACATCGAGATCGAGTCCGAGGTTGAACGGCGCTTCGCCAAGGGTCTCGACGACAACGTCACGTCCGCTTCTTCATGAAGCTCCCTGCCTGGTTCACGGTCGACACGCCGATCGGTCCGTACAACCCTGACTGGGCGATCGTGTTCGAGGACTCGGAGCGCGTCTACCTCGTCCGCGAGACCAAAGGGTCGGTTGATCCGGACGAGCTACGTGGGCGCGAAGAGACGAAGATCCGATGCGCTCGCGGCACTTCGACGCCATTGGTGTCGACTACGCCGTGACGGCCAATGTGGACGAGATGATTAGCGCGCTCGCCACGAGCGAGTAGAGGGGGAGCGGACCATGAAGGACGCGCAGAAGCCAGATCACATCAGCCTCGGGACCCTGATCGGCAACCTGAAGCAGGGTCGCTTCGTCATCCCCGACTTCCAGCGCGAGTTCGAATGGAACCCGCAGGACATCCGCGACCTCATGCGGTCGATCTTCCTCGACTACTACATCGGCAGCCTCCTGCTGTGGAAGGGCAAGCCGAGAACTTCTCGGCGCTCTGGCGTGCGAGCCGATCTATGGCTACGCGGGCAACGGCACGAGCCCCGAGCACATCGTCCTCGACGGCCAGCAACGCCTCACCGCGATGTACTACGCCTTCGTCGCGCCGGACGTAGCCGCGCCGAATCGGGCCAACCGGTACCTCTACTTCATACACGTGCAGCGGTTCATGGAGGGGGCCTACGACGAGGCCTTCCACTACGACTGGACCAAGGGCGGACTCAATCTCCTAGCAAACAAGAGGCGCAATTCGCAAGCCACATGTTCCCGCTCTCGGTGGTTGGGAGCGGAGGTTGGGATCTTCCCAACTGGGTTCAGGGTTACGAGGCTCACTGGCGCACAAAAGGCTACAGCTGCACGGGACGCAGGCGATGAGGCAATGCCGAGATCCGGCGAGCGTCATTCCGACGACGCCAAGTCCTTCGGCATTCATCTGAAGGAGCTAACTGAGCAGTACCAGATCGCCTACGTGGAGTTGGACCGCGAGCTCGCCATCGACAAGGTCTGCGACATCTTCACGCAGGTCAACAGCAAGGGTATCCGGCTCGACGTCTTCGACCTTATCAACGCGCTCGTCAAGCCGATGGGGCTTCAGCTCAAGCACATGTGGCGCGAGCGCCGAGCCCAGCTGGACTTCGTCGAGACCGAGCGGCTGAACGTCTACGTACTTCAGGTGATGTCTATCCTGCGCCAAGCGTACTGCTCACCCAAGTACCTCTACTACCTGCTGCCTGGGCAGGAGAAGACGGTCCGCGAGCGGATGGCTCACTAACCAAACAGGTTCTGGTTTCGACCACAGCCGAGTTCGCGACCTTTGGGACAGTGCGGTCGGTGCTCTGCAATGGGCGATCAACTTGTTGCGCCAACCTCAGGAGTTCGGCGCCATCTCATCCGCGTACCTCCCCTATATTTCGATTCTTCCGGCATTTTCTGCGCTCCAGCATCACGCCAAGACACTGCCCGCCAATCAACAGCTCAGCGCTCAGCACAAGATCCGTCACTGGTATTGGGCTAGCGTTTTCACCAACCGCTACTCGGGATCGGTCGAGTCCACTGCGGCACGCGATTATCTCGACGTCGCAGCCTGGTTCCTCCATGACGCCAAGGAACCAGGCCTGATCGCCGAGTTCCAACAACGCTTCCGAACCCTTGACCTGCGCAAGGAGACTCAAGCGGGTAGCTCCGTCTACAACGGCATCTTCAATCTCCTCGTCCTGAGCGAGGCGCGCGACTGGATGACGGGGAATGTCCCCCAACACGGCGATCTCGACGATCACCACATCGTTACCAAGGATTGGGCCAAGGACAAGAAGCTCGGCACCTCCGATCGACACGATCCTCAACCGGACTCCGCTCACAGCCGACACCAACAGGCACGTGATCAACGATCGGCTACCGAATGAGTACCTGCCGGAGCTGATCGAGGCGAACGGCGAGGCCATGGTTCGTGCGACTCTCGAATCCCACCTCATCTCGCCCGCCGCCTTCGACATCCTTCTCCGCGAGCCCATTTACCCCTGACGACTTCGAAGCCTTCATCACCGAGCGGCAGAGAACCATCAATGGAGGCTATCGAGGATCTCCTGATCAAAGAACGCCTTGATCTTCCGCCTCGACTTCGGGAGCTGGATGCCGAAATCGAGGCAGCCGAGCTAGCTCTGCGCCGGTTAGTCGAGGTCGCACTCTCGGGGGATGCCGGGCTGTTACCTTCCCATGTACGGGAAAAGTCAAAAGCCAAGGCGGAAGCAGCGCTACGCAAGAACCCTGCGATGAGCTGCGCGAACACTACGAAACGCTCGCAGGTCAGCTTGAGTTCTTCGATCTTCAGAGAACTGCAAGACACGATAACGAACAAGCAACTTTGGCCCAGGTTTGAAGAGCGCTTCCAGACCAAGGAGGCACTCGCCGGCCACTTTGACCACTTGGCGGCCCTTCGCAATGGTATCCGTCATAGCCGCACGGTCGACGAGGTGACGCGCACATACGGCGAGGCCGCTCTTCTTTGGTTCAAACAGGTGCTGGCGTAGGGCATGTCCCCGCTGGCTCGTGTCCGGGAGGTTCTGGTAGGAGCCGAACGGAACTTTCGGGTCTCTCGCGGCCGCCCCGCCTTGACTGGAGGCTGCCGGCGCCCGCGGGCGGCGCTTAGAAACCAGGGCTGCTGCCTCACCGGGCCGACGAGCGCATTCGCCGAGAGCGATCGTCGCGCCCGTCACGAAGCTGACGAGGGCTACGGCGACGATGCAGGAGCCCTACGGTGCATGAGGTCGTTCTGCGTCCCGTCAACCGCGCTCACGCGTGCGGCCGCACTCGTCACGGTTCCCAGCCTGGCGCACGCGTGGTCTCGGCGTTGTCACGGATGAGCTGGTTCGCGCGGCTCGGCTCGATCCCAGGTCGACGTGGCCATCGCCGGCGGCGCGTGTCTTGATCGGCGTGGCCGGGAGTGTTCGGGTCAATCCCGCAGTTCGCGTGCGACAGCCGCGTCGCGCTCGGCCGTCGCATGTCGGGTGTCGCGTTCGTTCACACCGTCGAACGCGGTCTCCTCGTTGGTCGAGGTGCGCTCACGGGCTTCCGGATGATCGTTGTCAGGCGGCTGCGAGATCGGCCTGCTGGGCTCGATGACCGGCTCGCGGCGGGCGGGCGTCGCGGTGATCGTCGGCTCGTGCTCGAGCGGTATGGCGATCGACGGGAGGTCGGGCTCGGTCCGGCTGATCCGCTCGGCGAGGGCTTGGAGGCGATCGCCGTCCCGATCGGAGTCGACGGACTCCTCGGCGTAGAGGTGCGTCTCCTCGCGGGCGCGGGTGAGCGCGACGTAGGTGCCCTCGCGGGTGGCGTGGGCTGAGACGATCAGGTGGGCGGTGTCGGTCGTGATGCCTTGGGCGGGGAATGGGTGCTGGACGTACGCGAGCCGGAGCTGCGCGGCGTCGGCCTGGTCGATGGTCAGGTTGACGGGCTGCCCGGTGGGGAGCGCGAGCTCGATCGTCTGGGCATCGGGGTCGATGTCGCGGATCAGCGCGGTGGTGCCGTTGCGCAGCGGTCCGTGATCGGGGTGGTTGATGGTGCGACGGATTTGGACCTCGTCGCCGGGGTGGAGGCTGTACGGGCGGCCGGGCGCCGGGATCGTGTCGGTGCCGAGCTCGCCGTGCTGGTGGCGGATCGCCTGGTAGCGGGCGTTCAGTTCGTCGAGGTGGTCGTTCGAGGTCTGGGCGAGCACGATCGTCGTGCGCCCGTTCCGGGTGTCGGTGTGGGCGGCGTCGAGTGCGGCGTCTTCGGCGCGGGTGAGGTCGGCGCCGGTGTGGACGCGCGCGCGGGCGGCGTAGCCGCGGATCGCGAGCTCGTGGTCGCCGTCGCGGAAGCGGGCCTGGTCGCGGCGGTCGGCGGGGTCGTGGGCGCGGAGGTTGCGGGTCAGAACGGCCCGGCTGTGCTCGGTCGCGGGTGGCGGCCTCGAGGTGGGGCCAGAGTCCGCCGGCGCCGACCGGCGGGTTCTGGTGCGGGTCGCCGACCGCGATCAACCTCGCGCCGGAGGTCTCGACTGCGGCGAGGAGGGCGTGTTGTTCGCGGGTGGAGGCGAGTGCGGCTTCGTCGTGGATGATCGTCGTCTGCGGCCCGAGGACGACCGTGCCGTTGGTGATCGCGGTCTGGAGCGCGGCGAGCGAGTAGTGGCGAGTGTCGACGCCGGCGTGGTGAAGATCGCGCGCCAGGCGCTCGGCGGCGACGGCGGCGGTGCTGGTGACGACGATGTCCCGGCCGGCGTCGTGGTGGGCGCGGGCGATGCCGGTCAGCGCGGTGCTCTTCCCGGTGCCGGCCTGGCCCTCGATCATCACGAGTTGACGGTCTGAGCAGGCGAGCATGATCGCCTGGCGCTGCTCGTCTGACAGCCGGCCTCCCCGACCTTGGAGCTCACGGTCGAGCCGGTCTGCCTGCGCGACGACAGCGTCGCGATCGAGCGCGGTGATCCGGTGTTCGATCACGCGCTCTGCGGTGCTGATGGTCGCGTGTTCGCGGGCGCGGTGCTCGCGGGTCGTGCCGCTCCCGTCGGCGAGGCGGAGGATCTCCCCGGCGTCACGCAGCTCGACGAGCGGCCGGAGCGCGTCGTCGATCGGGGTGCCGGCGGAGCGCTCGAGCGCGACCGCGCGCGCCTCGCGGGCGGGGAACGTCGCGTCGAACTCCGTCAACGCGTCGAGCACCCGATCCGGCGCGGCCGGCGTCAGCGGTTGGCGCTGCTGGCGGCGGAGCACCTCGACGCGCTCGGGCGTGAACCCGATCCCACGTGCCGTGCGCTGCCACTCCGCGTCGAGATCGGCCGCGGTGACCGCGACCTTGCCGGCGCGGGTGATCGTCCCCATCAGTCGTTCCTCGGCGGGGGCGAGCTGCCCGTTGGCGAGCAGCAGCTCGAGGCGCTCGTGCGCGTCGGCGGCGGCGGGGCCGCCTTCGGCGATCACCGCTCGCAGGTCGCGCTCGGTCGCGCTCAGCCGGTCGCGGATCGCGGCCTGGACCTGGTGGTGGCGGCTTGACCAGCGGTCCAGCAGCGGCTGCGGGACGCCGGCCAGCTCGAAGTACCGCTCCCCGCGGCCCGTGCCACGCTCGATCTGGAAGCCGAGCGTGGCGAGCTCGCGGGCGAGCTCGGTCCGGTACGCCGCGCCGACCTCGCGCTGATGCTGCAGCCACGTCCGCGAATCGATCGCCACGAGCCGACCATCGCGGCGGTGCGCGGCGTGCAGCAGGACATGCGAGTGCAGCTGCGGGTCCGGGACCTGATCGGCGACGGCGCGAGCCGTGGTGTGCCGCCAGCTCGTCGCGACCACCCCGACCGCCTTGGCATGCAGAACCGTGCTCGCGTCCACGCGCTGGCGCAGCATCGGCACGTGCCGGACCGCGTAGTCGAGCGCGCGGTCGATCGCGATCTCGTGCGCGGCCTCGATCCGCCCACGCAGCTCCGGCGAGCCGAGCGCCCAGACGGCGCTGACCGACTTCGGCGCGGAGAACGTCGCGTCCAATGCCGCGACCGCCTCACCACTGGCGCCGACCCGGCGCAGCTCGCCGCCGGTGTCGGGGCGGCGGACGTCCATCAGCGTCCGCAGCTGCTCACCGGTCACCGGCACGTGGCGTCGAGCCCGAACAGGTGCGCTCCGCCCACCCAGCGACCCGGAGCCTCGACCCGTTCCCCGTCCTTGAGGTAGTAGTCGCCCAGCTCCGACGCCCTGGCCTTCCCCTCGAGGTACTCGGCATACCCGCCCGCCGTGCGCCTCGTGATCTTCGCGACGATCAGCACCCCAGACCCCCGACTCCCGCCACGTCCGTCGCCCACCGATCCAGACATACACTCCACGCACAGGCAGTGCTGGGGGCAAGACGTCCCAACTCGTCCCAAGCCGTCCCGCCCGCGAAACGCCCACCGGAGGCCGATCCGAGGCGCCGGACCCGGTCGTGCTCATGATCCGGCCGGGCTGGTGAGCGTCCGCCACGGCTCGTCGCGGTGCGCGGCGGTGAGGGTGAGCAGCTCCCAGTCGGTGCCGTCGAGGTGCAGCCCGTGGCCGGCGGGGATGCCGGCGACCTCGCCGGGCGAGAGGACGCGGGTGCGCTGGGTCGACACCGTCCGGGTCTTCTTGCCCGGGTCGGTGAACAGGTTGGCGTCGCTGGTGCGCGAGATGACCTGCCGGTCGTACTCGCCGAGCATCGTCGAGACCGCCTCCAGGGTGGTCGTGTCGGCGATCCCGGGCAGCAGCAGCTTGGTCGCCGAACAGGGTCAGGAACCCGTCGGCGGCCTTGCCCCAGCGGGCGCGCGCCTGCGAGAGGTCCTGCAGCGCGGCGAGGAGGGTCAGGCCCTGCCCGCCGCCCTCAGACGCGATCTGCGGCAACTCCTGAAGCGGCGCGATGTTCGCGACCTCGTCCAGCGCGAACAGGACGGGGTGGGGGAGC
>CAWGIA010000001.1:0-279646 GCA_963822535.1 uncultured Solirubrobacterales bacterium | reverse complement strand
GGTTTCCTCCGCCCGGATCCGTCAGTCGGTCGCGGGTGATGGTCGCCCGGGGCTCCGGGTTGGCGAAGCTGTGCCACTCTCGTGAGACAAGCCCCGACCCTACGAGTGCGACCACCGTCGCCACGGCGGCGATGCCGCAGACCAACCTCACGGCGATGCGTGGCACCCGAGGCCTACGCGGCGCCGCCAGCGTCCGGGAGAGCCAGGAATCCATTGGAACGGTGGCCACGCGCATTACGCCGGCGGCCACCATGCACCAAGCGATCGTTTCGGCGAGGTGTCGACCCTCCGACGTTAGCTGCGGGAGACGTCGGAGTACTCGAGGAGAGCGCCACCGCTGTGTAGGCGTCATGCAGAGCGATCGCGCAGGTCGGAACGAGCGCCAGGACAGCACCAACGAGCGCCGGGGGGCGGCCGATCATGAGGTACACGACTAGACCGATGATCCCGACCGCGAGGGCGCCCCGGGAAAAAGTCAGAAGCAGGGTTGCGGCGGTCGCCGGAACGAAGATCGCCGCTAGCACGCGCACGACCGGGTGCTCGTCCTCGCTCGCGGCGAGGTGGATCAGGAGGATCGAGGCGACCGCGGCCACGAGCCCTTCGGCGTTCCAGTAGGTGAGCGGATAGTTCAGCCGGTTGCGTAGAAGCTGGTGGCGGTCGGCCAGAGATGGGGGAGGACCCGCGAGAGCAGGCCGGCCAGGCAGACGGCCGTCATTCCGGCCGCAAGCGCTCGGATCAGCCATCGCAGGCGCGCTGAGTGCCGCGGAAGCGACCCGAACAATGCGAACGCGAGGAGGTAGAGCAGCGTACGGTCGTACTCATCCAGCGCTCGGGCGAGGTCGTGTGACCACAGGCTGGAGGCGAGCTGCCACAGCGCGAAGAACGCGAGCGAGAGCAGCGGGATCGCCGAGCTGTCCAGTTGTAGCCCTCGAACGGATGCTCGGCTAACGTCGTGCGGAGCACGAGCACGCACAGCGAAGCCGATCGCGGCCAGGCCGGTTGTGTCCGGGAAGAAGCCCCCGTCGTTGAAGGACAGAAACAGGATCGACGCCGGGCGCGACGGCGATCAGGGCGACCACGCCTAGCCGCGCCGAAGAAGCTCTGAGCTCGCTCCCGGCGATTCGGCTTCGAATTGGGCTGGCGGAGAGAGCGAGGCGGTGTCCGCGGCTGTCATGCCTCGGATTGAAGCTCGTTGCGTAGCTTCTTGAGTCCCCGGGAGATCCGCTTCTCTATCGCGCTCTCGCCCTCGCCGAGAACGCGGGCGACTTCTCGCAGCTTCAGATCTGCTCCGAAGCGCAGGGCGATCGCCTCGCGTTCCTCGTCGCTGAGCGTGGCCAGAGCGCGGGCGAGCGCATCACGGTCTTCGACTGACCGCAAGCGCTCCGTCATCCGCCTCGCGCCAGTCGTGGGCTCCGACCCGCTCGAGGACCCTGGTCTCGACGGTCTGGCGTCGCGCATGGTCGCGGACCAGGTTCACCGCGATCGAGTAGACCCAGTTCTTTCCGCTGCCTCGTCGCGGATCGAACCTGGTGCGCGACCGGAGGACCCGTTCGAACGTATCCGCCACCAGATCTTCGGCGAGATGGCGATCCCCGGTCCGATAGACCAGGAACCCGAACAGGTCCTCCGCGTGCGCTTCGAACAGTGCCTCGAACGCTGTGCTCCCGGAGCGGTTCATTGCCAGCGATTGTGGCAGCCGCGCATTAAGCGAGGCGCTCTATAGACCGGAAGCTGGGCGAGGTTAGCTGCGCCGGCTGAGACGACGAGTCCTGACCCGGCGCGCTCGTCGTCTTCCGGCGTCGTTCTCCTAGGCGTCGGACCGCGCTTTCGGCTTGACCACGGGCTTCTTTGTCGGCGGTGGAGTCCCGTGGGCGACGGGCGGAGGAGGCGCATGGTGGTGGACGCACTTCCCGTTTTCCTCGTGTCCCTTGTCTGGGCACACGCACTTGCCGCCGTCGGTCAACGTTCCGCCGTCGGGGCACGTGGTGCACTTGCCCTCGGCCGGGTGCGTGCCGTTGGGGCACAGGCAGTCGTTGCTGCCCTCGCCGAACGTCTCGCCAGGCGGGCAAACGCACCGATCGCGGCTAACCCGCTTGGAGCCACCCGGGCAGGTGCACTCCTCATGCCTGCGGGTTGCACTTCGGCGGGCCGATACTGCGACTGGGCGGCGCCGGTGCCGCTCGAGAGCGAGCCGTTGCTGGCCGCGAGAGTCCCCGCTGTACCGGCGACCATCGCGCCCACGGTCAGAAGACCGACGAGCCAGCGCGAGATGGGAGCGGAGCGCCGTGAGGCGGATGAAGGCTTGCTTCGAGCCATGACCGTCGTCTTGATGCGGTCAAGCTCGAACCCGCTGAGCCGCGATTTCTCGTCGCGCAGCCGGCGGACGACATCTTCGTCTTCGGCTCCCCAATGTTCATCTCGTCGGCTCATCAACGCTCCCAAGCTCGTTGCCTTGTCAAGGGCTTATACGAACGAGCGGGGCGTTTTCCGACAATCGACCCTGGTTTCTTGACCGCTGCGCCCGCGTGGCCTCGGCCGAGAGCGGAAGTAATCTCTCCTCCGATGCGGCTGGACGAAGTGATCCCCGGCGCTCCGGCCGGCGCTCGCGATATCCCGATCGACGCTCTGGCATACGACAACCGGCTCGTCGCGCCGGGAACGCTGTTCTTCTGCGTACCCGGGTTTACCCGCGATGGCCATGACTTCGCGCCTGACGCGATTCAACCGGGGAGCCGTGGCGCTTGTGGTCGAGCGCCATCTGGACCTGGACATCCCGCAGATCCAGGTCGAATCAGTCCGCGCGTGCCATGGCGCCCAGCCGCCGCAGCGTTCTACGGCGACCCGACGGCGACGCCTGAAGACCGTTGGGATCACCGGCACCAACGGCAAGACCACCACCGCGTTCCTCGTCCGCGAGCTGCTCGAGGCCGGCGGCCTCCAGACCGGGCTGCTGGGCACGGTCAAGAGCGTGATTGGTGGCACCGAACACGAGGTCCAGCGGACCACGCCTGAGGCGATTGACCTCCAGCGGACGTTCCGGGAGATGCTCGATCAGGGCGACGCAGGCCTGTGTGATGGAGGTGTCCTCCCATGCCCTGGAGCTTCACCGTGCCGACGCGATCCATTTTGCCGCGGCGATGTTCTCCAACCTGACTCAGGACCACCTCGACTTCCATCCCACGATGGAGGATTACTTCGCCGCCAAGCGCCGGCTGTTCGAAGGGCCCGAGCCACCGGCCAACGCGATCGTCAACGTGGATGACCCGTACGGCGCTCGGCTGGCCGCCGAGCTCGACAGTCCGCCGATCACGTTTGCGCTGCACGCCGAGGCCGATTACCAGGCGACCAACGTCAAGACCGACATCACGGGATCCACGTTCACGGCCCGGACGCCTGACGGCGAGATCGAGCTGAAATCCCCGCTTAGAGGCGAATTCAACGTCTACAACGTGCTCGGGGCGCTCGCGGTCGCGCGTGCACTTGGTGTCGAGACAGACGCCGCCGCCGGAGCCATCGCCCGCGCCGGCCAGGTGCCGGGCCGGTTCGAGACCGTCGAGGCCGGCCAGCCGTTCGCCGTGCTGGTCGACTACGCCCACACGCCTGACTCGCTCGAGAACGTCCTCAAGGCCGCCCGCGAGCTCACGCAGGGCCGCCTGCACGTCGTTTTCGGCTGCGGTGGGGATCGAGATCGGGGCAAGCGGCCCCTGATGGGCGAGATCGCCAGCCGGCTCGCCGACAACGCCATCGCCACCTCGGACAACCCGCGGTCCGAGGACCCGCAGGCGATCATCGACGAAGTTCTGACCGGGGCGCGCCCCGGTACGGCGCACAATGTCGACCGCCGCGCCGCCATCGCCCAGGCGATCGAGGCGGCAGAACCCGGAGACGTGGTGGTCATCGCCGGTAAGGGCCACGAGCAGGGCCAGGAATTCGAGAACGGGCGCAAGCTGCCATTTGACGACGTGACCGTCGCGCGTGACATCCTCCGGGGCACGCTGGCCGGCGCCGGCGCCCACGAGCGATGAGGCATTGGACACCCCAGCAGGTCGCGGATGCGGCCAGCGCCAGCATGGTCATCTCCTCTGCGGGGCAGGCCGGTCCCGAGCGGGTCACGATCGATTCTCGGCAGGCGGCCCAGGCGCCCTGTTCGTGGGTCTGCCGGGAACGAGCCATGACGGCGGTGCCTACGCCGCGCAGGCCCTCGACGCCGGTGCCTGGGGCACATTGACCACGGCCGAGCACGCGGAGTCCGCGGCGCGGAGCGCCAACCACCAGGTCGTCCTGGCTGCGCCAGACCCGCTCAGAGCCCTGCAGAACCTGGCCACCGCCTGGCGGCGCGAGCTGAAGGCGCAGGTCATCGGGGTCACCGGCTCGACCGGCAAGACCTCGACCAAGGACCTGCTGAGCGCCATCCTCAGCCCCCACCGCCGAACGGTCGCCTCGCGCGCGAACTTCAACACCGAGATCGGGCTCCCGCTCGAGATCCTGGCCGCGCCGGCGGACACTGAGGTCATGGTGCTCGAGATGGCGATGCGGGGAAGCGGCCAGATCGCCGAGCTGGCGGGGATCGCCGAGCCGGACGTGGGCGTGATCGTGAGCGTCGGGCCGGTCCACCTCGAGCTCCTGAAGACCATCGAGGCAATCGCCGCCGCCAAGGCCGAGCTGATCGCCGGGCTGGATCCTGGAGCGACCGCGATCATCCCGGAAGGGGAGACGCTGCTCGCGCCGCATCTGCGGACCGACCTTCGGACGGTGACGTTCGGAGACGGGGGAGACGTCCACCTGGTCAGCGAGGACGACGAACACGTCGTGATCGACGCCGAAGGTGAACGGATCGAGCTCGAGGTCCCATTCCGGCAGGCCCACCTCCGGACTGACCTGCTCGCTGCTGTGGCCGCGGCGCGCGCCGTCGGGGTCACGCCCGAGGGCCGAGTGGAGCTGGCCCTGACCGCGGGGCGGGGGGAGAGCGTCACGCTCGCCGGACGGCATAACCCTCCTCGACGGCTGCTACAACGCCAACCCGATGTCGATGCGCGCCGCCCTCCGCGACCTCGAAGCGACCGCGCAGCACGCTGAATGCCACCAGGCGCGTGGCCGTGCTCGGTGACATGCTCGAGCTCGGTCCCGATGGGCGCGGCTATCACCTCGAGCTCGGGGAGCTCGCCGACGAGGTCGGCGTTGACCTGCTGGTCACCGTCGGCTCGCTCGGGGCGGCCATCGCCGAGCGCTTCGAGGGCGAAGCGGTCAGCGTCGCTGACGCGGGCGAGGCGGCCGCGATCGTCCCCGAGCTGCTCGAGGCCGGTGACGTGGTCCTCGTCAAGGGCTCGCTGGGCGTAGGGCTGAGGCTCGTCTGCGATGCGCTGAGCGCCGGAGTCGTTCGATGACCGGATCGGTTTCGGGGCGTGTCCTGATCGCGGGAACGGCGTCACTGCTCATGTGCCTGTTCCTGAGTCCCAAGTTCATCGAGTTCCTGCGTAAGCGCGAGTTCGGTCAGAACATTCGCGAGGAGGGTCCCGCAGGGGCATCACGCCAAGGCTGGGACGCCGACGATGGGGGGGATCATCATCTTCACCGCGATCACGGTCCCGTTCCTCGTTCTCTCGCACCGGGGTTGGGATTCGCTCGGGGTGTTCGGGGCCGCGGTCGCGTGTGCGCTGCTCGGTTTCGCTGACGATTACACGAAGATCGTCAGACATCGCTCTCTCGGTCTGCGCGCGCGGACCAAGCTGGTGATCACGGTCGCGATCTCGCTCGGCCTGTGGTGGATCGCCACCCAGAAGGCCCACATCGCCCCGACCGTCCAGGTGCGCTTCGTCGACGTATCGATTGACCTGGGCCCGCTCTACCCCGTGTTCATCTACCTGGTCGTCGCCGGCACGACGACCGCCGTCAACTTCACAGACGGCCTCGACGGGCTGGCCGCCGGGTGCGCGGCGATCGTGCTGCTCGCGTACCTGGGCATCACCTTCATCGCCGGGGACTACGACCTGACGTTCGTCGCCTCGTGCCTGGTCGGCGCCTGCATCGGCTTTCTCTGGTTCAACAGCTTTCCCGCCTCGATCTTCATGGGCGACACGGGATCGCTGGGACTGGGCGGGGCGATCGCCGGGCTCGCAATCATGACCAAGACCGAGGTGCTCCTGATCCTGCTGGGCGGCATCTTCGTGATCGAGGTGCTGTCAGTCGTGATCCAGGTGTTCTCGTTCCAGGTCTTCCGCAAGCGGGTCTTCCTGATGGCGCCGATTCACCACCACTTCGAGCTCCAGGCCTGGTCGGAGACGAAGATCATCCTGCGTTTCTGGATCGTCGCCGCCGCGTGCGGTGCGATCGGCTTCGTCGTGTACCAGCTCAGCATCAAGGGCTAGGCGGCGGTGCGGCAGCCGCCGAAGCCCCGGCCGCCGCTCCCCGGCGGTCCGTATCTCGTGGTCGGACTCGTTCGCTCGGGAGTCGCGGCGGCGCTGGCTCTGCGCGCCCGCGGAGAGGAGGTGATCGGATGCGATGCGGGTGCGTCCTCGAACCCCGAGCTGGCCGCCAACGCCGGGAGGCTTTCGCAGGCAGGCGTCGAAGTCCACCTCGATGCGTCAGGCGACGCCCTTGCCGCCCGCGCCGGGACGCTCATCAAGAGCCCCGGCGTTCCCCCGAACGCCCCCATCGTGGGGGCGGCACGAGCTCGTGGCATCCCCGTCCTCGGCGAGATCGAGCTGGCCTGGCGCCTGCTCGACAACGAGTTCGTCGCTGTGACCGGGACGAACGGCAAGACGACAACCACCGAGTGGATCGGGCATATCCACCGCGAGGCCGGGCTGCCCGTCGTCGTGGTGGGGAACGTCGGCACAGCGGCCACATCGCTCGCGGGGACGTTGGACGGGGACGAGACCGTGGTGTGCGAGGTGTCCTCGTTCCAGCTCGAGGACACCGAAGCGTTCGCTCCCGAGGTCGCCGTCCTGCTCAACCTCGAGCCCGACCACCTGGATCGCCACGGAACGTTTGCCGACTACGTGGCGGCGAAGCTGCGGATCTTCGCCAACCAGGGCAGCCGCGACGTCGCAGTTGTGTCAGACCGGCTCGAGGTCGAGGACTTCGGGGGGAGCGCGCGCCGGGTCCGGTTCGGAGATCGCCCCGAATCAGAGCTCTCGACCCGTGATGAGCAGCTGTGGTGGAGAGGTGAGCCGCTCATGGGCGTCTCAGAGATCGCGCTTCCCGGCGCCCACAATCGCCAGAACGCGATGGCCGCCGCCGCCGCCTGCCTGGCTCGCGGGGTGGACTCCGAAGCCGTGACCAGCGGGCTGCGGACGTTCCGCGGCGTCGCCCACCGCCTGGAGCTGGTCGCGGTCAAGCAGGGTGTCGCGTTCGTGAACGACTCGAAGGCGACCAACGTCGCCAGCACGATCGTCGCTCTGCGCAGCTATCCCGGCCGCGTACACCTGATCGCCGGCGGCCGAGGCAAGCAGCAGGACTTCTCGCCCCTGGCCCCGGTCGTAGCCGAACGATGCGTCGGGGTGTACCTGATCGGCGAAGCCGCCGAGGACCTCCGCCGGGCGCTGGCACCGACCGGGCTTTCGCTGCTCGTCTCCGATGACCTCGAATCCGCCGTGCGAACCGCGGCTGCGGCGGCGCAAGCCGGCGACACCGTGCTGCTCTCGCCCGCCTGCGCGAGCTATGACCAGTACAAGGACTTCGAAGCCCGCGGGGAGCACTTCCGGGCCCTGGTGGTGAAGGGCTGATGGCGACTGCCGCCGCGTCAGGGACGCGCGGTCCGGCGGCAGCTGGGGTGCGCAGGCGGGCCGCCGGGCGTCGGGTCGCACCGCCGCTCGAGCACCGGATCCTGATGACAGCGACCCTGTGTCTCCTGGCCTTCGGGGCGGTCATGGTCTACAGCGCCTCCTCGCCGTTGGGGGTCCTCAACGGACAGGGCAACGGCACCGGAGACTTCGTCCGCTACCTGATCTTCGGAGCCATCGGGCTAGCCGCCATGCACGTGCTCGAGCGCGGCGGGATCACCCTGCTCGACAAGCGCCTGGTCACCCTGCTCCTGTTCGGGTCGTTCGCGCTCCTGGTCCTGGTCCTGGTCCCGGGATTCGGGGTGCAGGTCAACGGAGCGCGTCGGTGGTTCGCCGCCGGGCCGATCCAGTTCCAGCCCTCGGAGCTGATGAAGATCGCCCTGGTTCTCTACTCGGCTCGCTATCTGGCTGACCATCCCAAGCGCATGCGCGGCTTCCGTCAGGCCGTCATGCCGATGGCCATCGTCGGCGTACCCGCCTGCCTGCTGATCGTCGTCGAGCCGGACCTGGGGACGGCGCTGGTGGTCGCGTTCACGATCACGGTCATGCTGATAGCCGCCGGCATGCCGCTCCGCTACCTGGGCATTCTGGCCGCCGTCGCAATCGGCTTCGTCCTGCTGCTCGCCGTCGCCCAGCCCTATCAGCGAGCCCGCCTGACCGCGTTCCTGAACCCGTGGGCGTCGAAGTCGACGGCCGGCTTCCAGGCCGTTCAGGGCCAGATCGCCCTCGGTTCCGGAGGACTGCTCGGAGTCGGACTCGGGAAATCCGTGCAGAAGATCTATTACCTGCCCGAGGCCCAGACGGACTTCATCCTGGCCGTGATCGGCGAGGAGCTCGGCGTTCTCGGTGTGTGTGGCGTCGTTTTCCTGTACGGGATGATCGCCTACGCGGGTCTGCGCACCGCTCGCCGGGCGGTGGGGCGTTATGCGAAGCTGCTCGCCACCGGGCTAACTTCACTGATTCTGTGCCAGGGCATCCTCAACATCTTCGTCGTGCTGGGTCTCGCGCCGCTGACCGGCGTGCCGCTTCCGTTCATCTCCTACGCGCCGACGAACCTGTGTGTGATGCTGGCTTCGGTGGGGCTGTTGCTGAACATTTCTCGGCCGGGGGCGCGGCGATTGAAGGTGGTCGAGGCGCCCGAGCGTGAGTCCTCCGCTGATCGTGATCGGCGCCGGCGGGACCGCGGGGCACGTCGTTCCGGCGCTGGCGGTCGCGGACGCGCTACGGGCTGAGGGCGCGCGCGTAGCGTTCGTCGGCGGCGAGCGCTCCGAGCAGGAGCTGGTTCCGGCAGCCGGATATGAGTTGCACACGCTGCGCGTGAAGCCGCTGCCCCGCCGCAGCCTGACTGGAGCCGCTCGCGCCGCCGCGGTTGATGGGCTCGCGGTTCGCGCCGCCCGGCGCCTGGTCCGCTCGCTGAAGCCGCAGGCGGTGCTGGGGGCGGGCGGGTACGTCGCTGGCCCGGTCGGCCTAGCGGCGGTGCTTTCGCGGGTGCCGCTGGTTCTGATGGAGGCCGACAGCCACCTCGGGCTGACCAACCGGATGCTCGCCCCGTTCGCGAAACGGGTGTGCCTGGCCTTCCCGATCGAAGGACGAGACGGCAAGCGCTATCGACTTACCGGGCGCCCGGTTCCCGTCTCGGCCACCGATCGTGACGCGGCGCGGGTGCGCTTCGGAATCGCCCCGGGCGAGGCTTGCGTCCTGGTCTTCGGGGGCTCTCAGGGGGCTCGCTCGATCAATCAGGCGGCGCTGGAGGCGTTCGCGGGAGCGCGCTTTCACGTCTTGCACGCCGCCGGGGAGCGCGATCTGGCCGAGCTGAGCTCACCGGGACCGCACTACGACCTGCGGGGCTACATCTCCAATTTCGGGGAGGCCCTGCTGGCGAGCGATCTCGTCGTGGCGCGCTCTGGCGGGTCGGTGTTCGAGATCGCGGCCCATGGGCGGCCGATGGTCTCTGATCCCGTATCCGTACGCGACGGCGGACCATCAGATGGAGAACGCGCGTTACATGGAGCGGGGGGGCGCGGCGGTCGTGATCGCCGATGCGGAGTTGACGGGGCCTCGTTTGGCCCATGAGGTGGGAGGGCTGCTGGCGGACCGGGATCGCCTGGGAGCCATGGCTCGGGCCTCGGCTGAGCTGGCCCGGCCGGATGCGGCGGCGGAGATCGCCACCGAGGTACTGAACGCGGTCAGTTGAGGGCCTACGCCTTGATGGTGGTCAGGATGCGTCTGCAGGAACAGGTAGCCCACGTTCAACGCAGGTAGACGGCGAAGAAGTCCCGGTCATCGGGGGAGAGGTAGCGAGTCACCGGCCGGGTCATGCTCGGGAGCAGGCTGCTCGGCCGGCCGGCATCCGGCTCGGCGTAGGAGTTGAACGTCACCCAGTAGGAGTTGATGTCGAGCTGCATCGCTCGGATCGCGCCCGCGTGGATGAGGATTGCCGCCAACGAGGAGACGGTCTGATCGTTGGCGGCGGCATAGATCAGGTCACCCGCAGCGTCGATCCCGATTCCCGAGCGCCAGACGCGGATCGCGTTCCCGAGCGTGAGGCCCCACTGCGGTCCGTCACTCAGGTTGGGGTTTGGCCTGCCGCCGGCCACGATCAGGGGGAGGTTCTGGCGCGCGTACCGAACGCCAGCCGGCACGCTCGCGCCACCTGGCCACGATTCGATGTCCACGCGCCCGTCTGTGTACTGAACCAGGGTCGCCATACCCGGCTGCATCGGCGCGTACGTCCGGCCGCCGATCGCAAATCCGCCGTGGGAGTCCTCCAGCTTGAAGCCGCTGTTGAACGTTGCCAGCAGGCGCGAACGCAGGCTGAGGGGGACCTCCATCGGTCCGCGCGGAAGCGACACCGACGGCTCGAGCCTGCCGGGGTAGAGGACGATTGATGTTCGTCGCGGGTCGATCCACGCTACGCCGGCCACCATCTGCGGGTAGTTCGGGTCACTGCGAAACTGCGCGATCTGGACCGGCGGGCTCGGGCCGCTCCACGTCTCGGTCGGCGCCCACACCCCTTCGCCTGGAAGCGCAGGCTGAATGATCGGGGCGATGTCCTGCGGATGTACCGTCGCCACGGCGCGGTCGGTCAGGGGCAGCGTCCGGAGCGCCGGACCCCCGGTCGCGGGAGCGTTCAACGAGTAGTACACGCTCTCGATTTGAGACGAGATCTGTGCCGCACCGTGGTCACGGAGCCACTCGAACGAGCGGATCACAAAGCTCGAGTTTGACGGTCCCGAGAGCGTGGTGATGTACGAGACTGCCACCGGCACTGAGCACATGACCAGCGCCATCGCCGTGATCCTGCGGGCACGACGCCACGGGCCCAGGCGCGGCGGGAGCGGCCGTGGAGAGGCGCGATGGCGGACGGCTGCTTGTGTGTGCATCGGGGTGCTGGGTGCTTCGTCGACGAGCTTCGAGATACCGTTTCGCGGCTCGCGGTACGCGCCCTGCGGAGCCCGTTCAGCCTGAGAGAAATCTCATTGCGCGTGCGGCAGGCCAACGTGGCGGACTGGAGAAACGGTCCCGGGAGGCATTGATCCAGTGGCTACGGCAAATGCGGCACCGCGCGCACAACCAGCGGCCGAGAGGGAGCTTCTCTCGCCGGGCCAAGCCCGAACCGAAGGCAAGCCGAGGCTGGCGGCAGGCCGGCGGCCGCAGAGCACCCCAGGCAGGCGTCCGGCCGGCGGGATCGCCTCGTGGGTCCGCGCGGCACGGATCAGGCAGTGGCCAAAGAACCTGCTCGTGTTCAGCGCTCCGGCCGCTGCCGGAGTGCTCGGGCGCGCCACATCGCTGGAGCGTGCGTCCCTGGCTGCCTTCGCCTTCTGCCTGCTCGCGAGTGGGGCATACCTGTTCAACGATCTCCATGACGTCCACGAGGACAGACGCCATCCCATCAAGCGCCACCGCCCGATCGCCTCCGGCGCGATCTCCCGTCCAGAGGCGCTCGTGGTCAGCGCGGCCGCGATCGCTGCCGGGCTCGTGTTCTCGGCCGCGCTCGGTACCGCCTCGCTGGAGGTCGCGCTCGGTTACGCCGCGCTCAACTTCAGTTACGCGACGTGGCTGCGCCGAGTGCCGATTGCGGATATCGCCGCAATCGCCGCCGCGTTCGTGATCCGGGCGACCGCTGGAGGCGTGGCGACCGGCGTGCCGATCTCGCGCTGGCTGTTCGTCGTCGTCTCATTCGCTGCGCTATTCGTCGCCGCCGGGAAGCGCTACGCCGATCTCATTGATCCCGAATCAGAACGTTCTCGGGCGGTGCTGACCGAGTACAACGCGGACTTCCTGCGCATGGCGCTCGGGATTGCCTGCGCGGTTGCGCTGGGCGCTTACTGCATGTGGGCCTTCCAAGCCGGTGGCGGTGGCGCCGGCGCCTGGCGTGAGGCCACCATCGTTCCGTTTACGATCGCTCTGCTGCGCTATGGCCTTGTCGTGACCGATGGTCGGGGTGGAGCACCCGAGGAGATCGTGCTCGGTGACAGCTTCATGCGCGCGACCGTGCTCGCGTGGGCGCTGATGTTTGGCCTCGGTCTCTGAGATCTGAGATATGGGGATTCAGCCCGCCCGTCGATCTGATCGCGTCCCGGCCCAGCGTCAGCGGTCGCACCAGGGGTCTCGGTCGAGCGCGCCAGCCCGAAGCGAGCGGGCTGCGGCCGTCGATCGGCGCGAGCGCGAGCGGCGCCGGCGCGAGCGCCATTTTCGCCGTCGCCGTCGCGATCTTCTCGAGGACACCGGGCTCGCGCTCCTGCTGACGGTCACGCTCCTGAGCGTGACTGCCGGCCTCGGCGTCCTGGCGTTGATCGAGGTGCCGATCGCGGCTGCTCTGATCGGCTCGGGGTTCACCCGACGGGCAGTCAGGAAGCGGCGCCTGCGAAATCGCCACGGTCAGCGGCGCGCGTGAAGCCTGAGCGCCGACTTTGGTTGCGATCTTCGCGCGATTCGCTCGGCGGCCTCTACAACATCTACTGCGGAGGTTTGAGCCGACCCGAGTAGGAAAGACTCTATTTTTATGGCGATCAGGCCCGACGATCCGACCCTGTCGGCCGCCCTTGGCGCCCGGAACCCACCATGCGTGGTCCTGCGATCCCGCCCGACGGCGCGCTCGAACACCCTCCGTCTGGCCTGGATCACCGCCCTCACGATCCTCTGGCTGCTGCTGGCGGCGAATCCGGCCGCCTCGAGGGCCGCGTCGATGCCCGGTCCGACATCGTTCTCGACCGGCCTGGTGGACATCACCACCTTTCAGTACTCGACACACCGGGTCCGGCGGTCGTGGCTGAGCCGGGCGGAGAAACTTGGTTCGTCGGCCATCCGGGTGGACGTCGATTGGTCAACCATCGCTCCGACGAGGCTGCCGCGCCACTTCCGTCCCACCAACCCGCGTGACAAGCACTACCGGTGGAGTTGGCTCGACGCGACGGTCCGCTCCGCCGCCGCGCACGGCCAGACCGTCCTGCTGACGGTTTACCGGGCGCCGGTCTGGGCCGAGGCGCCGCACGTACCCCGGCAGGTCATCCGGGGCACCTGGGAGCCGAAGGCCAAGGACTTCGCCGAGTTCGGCCGGGCGCTCGCGCTGCGGTACTCGGGCCATTTCCGAGATCCGCTGCACCGGACCCAATCACTTCCACAGGTGAGTCGGTTCCAGGCCTGGAACGAGCCGAACCTATCCAATTACCTGATGCCGCAGTGGGTGCAGAGCAGCAGCGGCGCGATCTATCCCGCCAGTCCGGGCCTCTACCGGCCGCTCCTGAACGCCTTTTACTCGGCGGTGAAGGCCGTCCAGCCGCACAGCCTCGTGCTGGCGGCGGGCACTGCTCCCTACGGCAGCCCGCCCGGCGGTGAGCGGATGAGTCCCGTGACCTTCCTTCAGGGTCTGTTCTGCCTGACGCCGGCGCTGAGTCCGACTCCGTGCCCGCATCCACCTCATCTCGATGGCCTCGATCATCACCCGTACGCGCCCTCGCCTACGTTCCAGGCGCAGTACCCCGGTGACATCAGCGTGCCTGATCTGTGGAAGATCCGGACGGTCCTGCACGCTGCCCAGCGGGTGGGTCACGTGCTCCCAGCGGGCCCGAAGCCCGTCTGGGTCACCGAGATCGACTGGTCCACCAAGCCCCCGCAGCGGGTCAGCCGCCCGATGCAGGCGCGGTACCTGCTCGAGGGGTTCTACGAGCTCTGGGCCGAGAACGTCAGCCACGTGTTCTGGTTCCAGTTCCGCGATCTGCAGGGCACCGCGACCCGAACCGCGGGGGCGGGGCTCTACGGCCACAACGGAGTGCCGAAGCCGTCAGCGGCGGCGTTTCGATTTCCGTTCCTCACCGTTCCCACCGGGCGGGGCTGGTACACGCTGTGGGGCAGAGCGCCCGGACACGGAACCGTCGTGATCGAGAAGCGCCGGGCGGGTCGATGGGAGCCGATTCTGGAGCTGCCGACCACGGCCGGCGGAGTCTTCTACCGGCATCACCGCCTAAAGTCGCACCTGGAGCTCCGCGCGAAGCTGGGGAAAGCTGCCAGCCCCGCCTGGTTCACCAACTGGAGCGGCTAGGCCGCGATCCGCTCCACGCCGCTCGCCGGAGTTTGGGTGGGCGAGCGAGAAAAACCGACTCGGACTCAAAGATCGTGACTCAGCGTCCGATACTGAGACCGACCATCACATGGCCAACGAGAACTACATCCAGGGACGGTGCGCGGCGAAGATGGGGGTTGCGTAGTGGCGCTGCGTCCTTATGGGCCGCCCACGCCACGGACTCAGCCTTCGCCGGGGGGCGAGGAACAGCGGATCGCTCGCCCGTCATCGCTCACTCTTGAAGCGAAGCCCGCCACCAACGGGAAGCCCGCCACCAACGGCGCTCGCCCGGTTCGCGTTGGTGGCTTGCTTCGCATGGCCTCCGGCACGGCCGTCCTCCAGTTATCGTCGAGTGGCGCCGGGTTCCTGCTCTCGGTCATCCTCGCGCGGGCTCTCGGCCGAGCCGGCTACGGGGCTTACGCATTGGCGATCGCCTGGGCCGGATTTCTCGCATTGCCCGCCATTCTCGGGTTTGACCGGTTCGTCGTACGTGGGTTGGCGGTCTATGTGCACGAGCAGAAGTGGGCACTCGTGCGAGGGCTTCTACGCCGATCGAATGAGCTTGTCCTGCTGGCCTCCTGCGCGATCGCGGGGATCGCCGTCATTGCCTGCCTGTTCCTGTCACCGTCACTGCGAATTCCGTTCGCGTTGGCGATGCTGCTCGTTCCGCTGACGAACGTCACGTTGGTGCGCCAGAGTGCAATGCAGGCCTTGCGACAAGTTGTCCGAGGCCAAATGCCCGAGTTCCTCATCAAGCCGTGGGTTCTGCTCATCGCGGTTGGAGGCCTGCGGTTGGCGGCCCCAAGCGAGCTCACCTCGGTGTCAGCGGTGGGCCTCAACACAGCCACGGGCGTGCTGGCCCTGGCCGTCGGAGGGCTGTGGCTCCACCGGGCACTGCCGGAGCCGGTTCGCCACGTGCGTCCGGCGTTCATCACATCGGAATGGGTGCACGCGGCGCTCCCGATGATGGTTGTGTCCGGAATCTGGGCCGTGAACAGCTACGTATCCGTGCTCGTGGTCGGTGGACTGGGGGGAGCCCGGGACGCCGCCGTCTACAACCTGGCCAGCACCAGCGCGGCCTTGAGCGCGTTCATCCTGGTGGCGGCCAACGTGCCTCTGGCACCGGAGATCGCAAGGCTGTTCGCCAAGGGTGACCGACGCGGGCTGCAGCGAACAACCGTCCGCGTGGCCAGGGTCAGCGTGCTGGCGTCGATTCCAATCGTGTGCGCGTTTGTGCTGTTTCCCCATGCCTATCTCGGTCTGTTCGGTCCGGGCTTCGGTTCTGGCGCGACCGCGGTCACGATCCTCGCCTTCGGCCAGTTGATCAACGCGGCGGCGGGCCCGGCTGGGAATCTCCTGTTGATGACCGGTCACGAGCGTTCCGCCGCCTTCGGTGTCGGTGTGGGCTTCGTAGCCAACCTGATGCTCACGCTCATCTGTGTTCCACTGTTCGGCGTTACGGGCGGTGCGATCGGTGCCACCGCCAGTTTGGTGATCTGGAATGTGGCTCTGGTCGTCCTCGCGCGGCGGCGCCTTGGCATCAACCCGAGCGTGTTTGGCGGCTGGTCGCTCCGGTCTCGCCTGGGCTAGAATGACCTCGGGGCATGGCTTCAGCTCGGATGCAGAAGCAAGGGCTACTTCGGCTCGGCCCGTGAGAGCTGATGACCAATGACGACGCTTTCCACAACCCGCGTTCCCTTCATGGATCTGGCGCGTCTGCACCGGCCCTTGGAGGCCGAGTTGACGGGCGAGTTCGAACGCGTGCTGGGCGCGAGCGCATTCATCCTCGGCACCGAGGTAGAGCGCTTCGAGGCTGATTTTGCGCAGTACTGCGGCACGAAACATGTCGTAGGCGTCGCCTCCGGGACCGCGGCACTGACAATCATGCTCCAGGCCGCGGGCATCGGCTCGGGGGACGAGGTGATCGTCCCCGCTCACACGTTCGTCGCCTCCGCCTTCGCCGTCCTGCTGGCCGGGGCGGTGCCCGTATGCGCCGATGTGGATGCCAGCACCGGGCTGATTGATCCGGCCGCCGTCCGAGCCGCAATCGGCCCGCGCACGGCGGGCGTGATGGCGGTTCATCTGTACGGGCAGCCGTGTGACATGGACGCCCTGGGCAAATTGACCGAAGAGCACGGCCTGGCGCTGTTCGAGGACGCTGCGCAGGCGCACGGGTCCGACTACAAGGGACGGCGCGCGGGCGCTCTGTCCACCGCCGGCGCGTTCAGCTTCTACCCGAGCAAGAACCTCGGCGCGCTGGGAGATGGTGGGGCGATCACCACGAATGACGCCGCGCTGGCCGCGACGTCGCGCCAGCTCCGGGATCTGGGCCGCGCGGGACCGTCGCACGACCTCATGGGTGGCAACGAGCGTCTCGACGGCGTTCAGGCGGCCTGGCTGAGGGTCAAGCTCCGCCATCTGGATGGGTGGAACGCCGCCCGGCGCGAGCTGGCTGCTGCCTACGACAGCGCGCTTGGTCCCGCCGCTCGCCCGCTGCCCCAGTCTGACGGGGCCACGGGCAACTATCACCTGTATCCGGTCCGGTTGCCCGACCGCGACGGTGTGGCCAAAGCGCTCAACGGACAGGGCGTGAGCACGGGCGTGCACTACCCACTCGCATTGCCCGACCAGCCGGCCCTGCCCATGATGCACGGGGTCGATGCACCCAATGCCCGGCGGTGGGCGGCGGAGGAGCTTTCCCTGCCGATCTTCCCCGGCATGACCGAGGCCGAGCTCGAGATCGTGGTGGGCGCTGCGTCACGGCTTCTCGATGGGGATTAAGGCGCCGAGCGCGGCCCCGGGTGTCCGGGAGCTGGTTTCCGAGAAGCGCTTCGACGAGGCCTGGCGCCAGGTCGTAGGCGAGATGCTGAGCGGTGACGGGACCGGGGCCTGGAATGCCGCCCGCAACGTCATCTCGGCCGGCGCCCGGGCGGGCTGGGCGCCGCCCACCGCTCGGGCCGCCCGCCTGGCCGTCCTCTGCTCCTACGAGGCGGCTGAGCTGACGGAGCACATCCGGCTCGCCTGTCTCGCCCTGCGCATCGACGCCGAGGTCTATGCCGCTCCCTATGGCCAGCTCGAGCAGGAGCTGCTGGGTGGCCGCACGCCGCTGGCCGAGTTCCAGCCCTCACACATCCTGATCGCCCCTGCCACCGAGGACCTCGGCCTGCCCGAGCTGAGCGGCGAGCCCGAGACGACGGTCCAGGCGGCCGCCGAGCGCTGGACGGCCCTGTGGGAGGCCGCCCGGCGCGATCACGCCGCCCGCGTGATCCAGCACGGATTTGTGGTGCCGGACGAGACGCCGCTCGGGCATCTGGCCGCCCGACTGCCGGGGAGCCGGATCACACTGGTGCGCGAGCTGAACCGTCGTCTCGAGCTGGCGGCCGGCGCCGACGTGCTCCTCGTTGACTGCGAACGGCTCGCCGCCGGCGTGGGCAAGCGCGCCTGGCTCGATCCGAGACTGTGGTATGCGGCCCGCCAGCCCTACAGCCGCGACGCCCTCCAGGTCCTGGCCCGGGAGACGGCGGCGGTCCTGGCCGGCGATCTCGGGCTGAGCGCCCGGTGCCTGGTGGTCGACCTTGACAACACGCTGTGGGGCGGGATCGTGGGGGAGGAGGGCGCGGACGGAATTGCCATCGGGCAGGGTCCCGAGGGTGAGGCCTACGCCGCATTTCAGGACTATCTGGTTGCGCTGCGGCAGCGGGGTGTCGTGCTGGCGGTCGCGTCCAAGAACGATGCTCAGGCGGCCCGTCAGCCGTTCGAGCACAACCCCGGCATGCGGCTCCAGGTCGAGTGACTTCGCGGCCTTCGTCGCCGACTGGCGGCGGAAGCCCGAGCAGATCTCGGAGATCGCCGAGAACCTGGGTCTCGGGCTCGAGTCAATCGTCTTCGTTGACGACAACCCGGCCGAATGCGCCGAGGTGGCGGCGGCCCTGCCCGAGGTGTCCATTGTGTGCCTCGACGTGCCGCCATCCCAGCTCGTGCGGACTCTCGACGCCAGCGTCCGGTTCGAGATCTCCTCGCTGTCCGATGATGACCTCCGGCGCCAGCGCTCCTACGCCGCCCGCGCCCAGGCCGCTGAGCTGCGTTCGACGGCCGGGTCACTGGAGGATTTCTGGCGCTCCCTGCAGATGCGAGCCCGGGTCCGGGAGGTCGACGAGCGCTCGATCGAGAGGGTGGCGCAGCTGACCCAGAAGACCAATCAGTTCAACCTGACGCTCCGCCGCCGCAACCGGGAGGAGGTCGAGCGCCTGGTCGCGGACAGCGCCAACATCTGCCGGACGCTCGAGCTCGAGGATCGCTTCGCCAGCCACGGCCTGATCGGACTCGCGTTCGCCGTGCCGTCCCCGGATGACCCGGAAACGGCGCTGATCGACACGCTGCTGCTGAGCTGCCGCGTGATCGGCCGCACCGCCGAAGCGCACCTGCTCTCCCACGTGGCGCGCGATGCGAGCCAGCGGGGTTACACCCGGCTGCGAGGCACATACGTCGAGGGTCCTCGCAACGCTCTGGTGGCGGACCTCTACCCGAAGCTCGGATTCGCTCCCGCGGCGCAGGGCTGGGAGTACGACCTCCAGACCGCCGGCGGGATCGACAGCCCCTACATCACGGACGAGCAATGACCGTCGAGCAGAACTTCGATGACGCCTTCCGCGAGGTGTTCGAGGAGATCCTGGGCTGGGACGTCGAGGTCACCGACGAGGACAGCCCGGCCACGGTCGAGGGCTGGGACTCGCTGGCGCAGATCCGTCTCGTGCATGAGCTCGAGACTCGCTTCGATGTCCGCCTGCCCGACGAGGCGCTGCTCGAGGAGCAGAGTGTCGCCTCACTAAAGGATCTGGTCCGGGCCAGCGCCGCCTGACCCGTCCGGGTCAGGCCTGGGCCGCGGTGGCGACCGCGCCGGCGATGATGTCGAGCGCCTGGTCGAGCGTCTCGAAGGGGATGTTCAGCGCCGGCAGCATCCGTACCACCGAGTCACCGCGCCCCCCGAGCTCCACGATCAACCCGTTCTCGAGTGCCGCCCGCTGCACGACGTAGGCGGCGCGTGAGTTCGGCTCACCGGTCTGGGGATCCACCAGCTCAAGGCCGAGCATCAAGCCGCTCCCGCGCGCCTCGCCGACGATCTCGTAGCCGTCCACGAGCTCCTGGAGGCGAGCCAGCGCGTGCGCGCCGGCGGCGCGGACGTGCTCGAGGATGCCATCGCGCTGGATGATCCTCGTCGCCGTGGTTCCGGCCACGAAGGCGAGCTGGTTACCCCGGAAGGTTCCGGTGTGTGCGCCGGGGGCAAACGCATCCAGCTTCTCGTCGTGCATCACCACAGCGATCGGCATCCCGCCGCCGCCGAGGGCCTTGGAGGCGACGATCACGTCGGGGACGATGCCGTGCTGCTCGAACGCAAACCAGGTGCCGGTACGGCCGCAGCCGCTCTGCACCTCGTCAACGATCATCGGAATATCGAGCTCGCGGGTCAGCCGGCGGACGCCCTGAATGAAGTCAGTCGGGGCCGGGATCACTCCGCCCTCGCCCTGGACGACCTCGAGCAGGATCGCCGCGGGCAGCGGCACGCCGCCCAGCGGATCGCGCAACGAGCGCTCCAGGTACTCCAAGCAGCGCACGCCAACCGTCTCGGGGTCTCCGCCCAATGGATCACGCAGCGCGTACGGATAGGGGAAGAAGTGGACGCCGGGGGTCATGTTGGCGATCCGCTCCCGATGGGCGGTGATGCCGCTCACGGACATCGCCGCATGGGAGCTTCCGTGGAAGGCGCCCTGGAAGGACACGATGTCACCGCGTCCGGTGGCGGTCTTGCACAGCTTCAGCGCGGCGTCGACGGCGTCGGCGCCCGAGGGACCGCAGAACTGGATCTTGGTCCGCCCCTGCATCTCGGGCGGAAGCATCGAGAGCTGGAGCGAGACGAACTCGTCCTTGGCTGCGGTGGGGAAGTCCAGCCCGTGCGTCAGCACGGGAAGCTGGCGCTGCAGAGCCTCCGTCACCTCGGGATGGGAATGGCCCAGCGCCAGCACTCCGGCGCCGTTCAGGCAGTCGATGAAGACGTTCCCGTCCTCATCCTCCACGAAGCAGCCGTAGCCACGCTTGATGGCCACGCACAGCCGGCGGGGGTAGGTGCGGACGCTTGACTCGCGCTCCTCCTGGCGAGCCAGCAGCTCAGCCGAGATGGGTCCCGGCAGTGGCGTGCGGACGCACGGACCGTTGGGCACTTCCCGCTCGGACCTCAGACCTGGATCAACTGCCTCATGCAACATTCCGTTGTTCAACCCCTGTGTTCGACTGTAGATGACGTATCGACCCCCGCACCGTCGCGCCTTAGGCGGGCGCGACGGCCGCGTCGTCGGCCTGGACCATCTGGCCCATGGCCACCAGCAACTTCCGCTCCCCGCTGAACGGCCGGCGGGCATGAGACACGAGCATGTTGTCGACCGCGATCAGGTCACCCTTCTGCCACTCGAACTCGACGCACAGATCCTCGAATAGCTCGCCGATCTTCTCCACGGCCTCATCCGGGATCGGCGTGCCGTCACCGAAGTACACGTTGCGCGGCAGATCCTCGTCGGAGAACAGCTGCCGAAGTGCGGTGCGCGTCTCGTCATCCAGGCACGAGACGTGGTGCAACTGCACCTGGTTGAAGAACATGCGCTCTCCGGTGCGGGGATGGGTCCGGACGGCCAGCGCCAGCTGGCGAACCCGCAGGCCCTGATCGGTCCACTCGACGCTCATGCCGGCATCGGCGCAGGTCTTCTCGACCTCGGCCTTGTCATCGGTGTGGAAGAAATCCTGCCAGGGCACGTCGATGCCCTCCGAGAAGTTGCGCACATACATCAGGCCCTTGTCCTCGAACTGCTGGCGAACCTCGGGATCGAGGGCCTCCAGCACCTGACGGCAGTCGAGAATCGGGGTCTCGCCGCGGTCCGGCGCGGGCGTGACGCAGAAGAAGAACTGACGCAGGGGCCAGGACGACAGGTGAGAGCTCTCGTTGTGGAACAGGATCATCTTGTCCGGCGGATACGGGGTCGAGCCGTAGATGCGCTCGCTTGCCGCCTCCGGGGGGAGGTCTCCGTACTCGGCGAACAGATCGCTGGCGATCGACGAGGCCACGGCCTCGAAGTCCGGGGCGCCTTCGAGACCGAACCCGCGGAACAGAATCGCGCCGTACTGATCCAGATAGCGGTCGATCTCCTCGGTGTGGCTGGCACACCAGGCGGCCAGGTCAACGTTGTCGACGGCGGGCGTGATCAGCAGCGGCAGCCGGCCTTCATTTCCAGGGATGAACCCGGTCTCGACCAGGTTGGTGGTCGCGACCGCCTTGCGCCGCATCGTTCTGAGCCCGCTCGGGCCACTGCTTCGTTCTGCGCTCATCACTTCTCCTCGCAGGGGAAGGGGGATTGGTACGTCGTGCCCCTCTGTGCCCACTTGCGCTCCGCGCTCGCGGTCTTCGGAGACGACCAACCGTCCGCATTCTAGCGATTGCAGGCGAAAAATCGACCGGCTACGTTTAGAATCTGTCCCGTCAGGGGCTGGGGCCGTCGGATGCGGCCCTGGACTTGGGGCGAACCGGAATGCAATCAGGCATCAGATCGAGTGATGGCGCGCCGCACGAGGGCGCCAATGGGCAACCGCCGGTGGCCGAGCTGGTGGCTGCCGTGGCGGCCGTGCTCGGGCGCTTCACCGACCGCCAGCAGCTGGTCATCGGCCACGCCGACGACACTGGCGAGCAGCACACGATCGGGGTGGCCCTCGCTCCGGGCACGAGCTTCGGTGCCCTGGTGGCCGACGTCGAGGCGAAGCTCGCGTCCGGCCCCGGTGCGACGAACGGCGCCGGCGATGCCCCACCGGACGCGATCGTCGCCGTCGGCTCTCCCGTGCCCGCCGAGCTGAGCAGCGAGTACTGGGTCGGTGCCGGCGCCCACGATGGCGAGCTCACCCTGGCGCTGCATCGTCGCGCCGCGGACGGCGAGGTGGTACCCAGCGAGCCTCTGGCCGGTCACATTCAGACCCTGCTCGCCGCGGGTATGTCCCAACCCGCCACCCCGCTGCCGGAGCTGCCGCTCCTGACGCCGAGCCAGCGCGAGCAGCTGCTCGTGAGCTGGAATGACACCGCCACGCCGTTCCCCGATCGCTGCCTGCACGAGCTGTTCGAGGAGCAGGCCAGGTTGACGCCGGACTCGGTGGCGCTCCGTTTCGACGCCGAACAGCTCACCTACGCCGAGCTCGATCTGAGAGCCAACCAGCTCGCTCATCATCTGGCCGGGCTCGGGGTCGGCCCCGATGTCCTGGTCGGCATCTGCGTCGAGCGCTCGCTCGAGATGGTGGTGGGGCTCCTCGGCATCCTCAAGGCCGGCGGCGCCTACGTGCCGATCGATCCGGCCTACCCAGCCGATCGCCAGGAGTACATGCTCAATAGCTCCGAGGCGCCGGTGGTGCTGACCACCGAGCCGCTGCGCGCGAGCGTCCCCGCCGGGGAGGCCACCGTGGTCTGCCTGGACACAGACTGGCCGTCGATCTCACGCCTGTCCGCCGACTCCCCAGCGATCGTCGCCAACCCGGAGCAGCTGGCCTATGTGATCTACACCTCGGGCTCCACGGGCCGGCCGAAGGGTGTCCAGATCCCGCACCGCGCGCTGGTCAACTTCCTCACCACCATGCGCGAGCGGCCCGGCCTGAGCGCCGACGACGTGCTGGTGGCCGTGACGACCCTGTCGTTCGACATCGCCGGCCTCGAGCTCTACCTGCCCCTGATCTGCGGTGCCTGCACGGTGATCGCCCCGGCCGCGGTGAGCTCCGATCCCCGGGCCCTGATGGCCCTGCTCGAGGAACGCGAGGCCACCGTCATGCAGGCCACGCCGACGACGTGGCGGATGCTGCTGGATGCCGGCTGGGCCGGCACGCCCGCGGTCCGGTCACTGTGCGGCGGCGAGGCCCTCCCGGTGGCACTGGCAGATGCGCTCGTCGGCCTCGGACTCGAGCTGTGGAACATGTACGGGCCCACCGAGACGACCATCTGGTCCACGTGCGCTCATGTGCAGACGCAGGGGAAGTCGCTCACGATCGGGCGCCCGATCGCCAACACGACTCTCTACATCTTGGACGAGCGCATGGAGCCGGTGCCGGTCGGAATGGCGGGCGAGCTGTGGATCGGCGGTGACGGTCTGGCCCGCGGGTACCGGGGCCGGCCTGACCTGACCGCCGAGCGGTTCGTGCCCCACCCGTTCGACAGCACCCCGGGCGCTCGCATCTACCGGACCGGGGACCTCGCGCGCTACCGCGACGACGGCGAGGTCGAGTACCTGGGACGGATCGATCACCAGGTCAAGGTGCGGGGATTCCGCATCGAGCTCGGGGAGATCGAGACCGTCCTCAGTAGCCATCCTGCCGTCGGCAGCGCCGTCGTGGTCGCCCTGGGCAGCGGAGCCGAGGCCGAGCTGGCCGCCTACGTGATCCTGCGTGGAGTACCGGTGGGTCCGCAGGCCCTGCGCCAGTTCCTGACCGGCAAGCTGCCGGCCTACATGGTGCCCTCCACCGTCACGGCGCTCGAGGGCTTCCCGCTGACGCCAAACGGCAAGGTGGACCGCAAGGCGCTTCCGGCCCCGACGCGGGAACGCTCGGCCGAGCGCGAGCTCGTCGGCCCGCGCACGCCGCTCGAGCAGCGGTTGGTGGCCATCTGGGAGCGCGAGCTCGATATCCGGCCGATCGGCGTCACTGACAACTTCTTCGATCTCGGGGTCACCTCGATAGTCGGCGCCACCCTGTTCGCCGCCATCGAGCACGAGATGGGTGACCGCCTGCCGCTGGGCGCGATCTTCCGGGCGCCCACGATCGAGGCCCTGGCGGCGCTGCTCGAGTCCGATGACGCCACATCACGCTGGACGTCACTGATCCCGATCCAGTCCGAGGGCGAGCGTCCTCCCATCTTCTGCATGCACGGTGGCGGCGGCACGGTCCTGCACCTCGAGCCCCTGGCTCGTCGTCTCGGCACCGATCAGCCGTTCTATGGCCTGCAATCGCGCGGCCTGTACGGCGGCAGCTCGCCCCTGATGACGGTGGAGGAGATGGCGACGCATTACCTGTCGGAGATGCGGCAGGTCCAATCCGAGGGCCCGTGGTACCTGGCCGGATACTGCTTCGGGACGATCGTGGCGTTCGAGATCGCCCAGCGGCTCGTGGCCGCGGGCGAGCAGGTCGAGCTGCTGGCCATGTTCAACGGCCCGAGCCCGCTGTGGATCAAGCGCTGGGGCTGGTACGGCAATCAGCCCTCCAAGCGCGCCGCCCAGCAGGTGTGGGCGCGGCCCACCCGCAGCCAGAAGATCAAGTCCCAGCTGACCCGGCTGGTGGGTGCCCTGCGCCAGCCACGCCGGTTCGCCAGCGCTCTGATCTGGTACGCGCAGAACGCCGGCGGTGAGCGCCGCGCCAAGCTCGCGCTGGCCATGGGCCGTCCACTCCCGGAGCGGCTGCGCGAGGAGTACTTCCTCAACCTGCACGCCAAGGCCGAGCGCGCTTACGACCCGGCGCCGTACCCGGGCGATCTCCTGATCTTCTACGGGGAGGGGCTGTACGAGGATCCCGAGCTCGGCTGGGGCGAGCTGGCCCAGGGCGAGGTCCAGACGTTTGCCGTCCCCGGTGACCATGACAACAACCGCCAGGCCATGATGGAGCCCTACGTCGAGTTCGTGAGCGGGCGCCTGAGCGAGTACCTGGGCCGCCGGGAGGGCGAGTCCGAGCCGGGGGTCGCGCTCGGCGGTGCCGCACCGGGAGCATGAGCACGGCAGGGAAGCTGGCACGGCTGCGTCCGTCACGCGGAGACGTCGAGTGGCGTTTGCGCCAGACCCTGCCCCGGCCCGCCTACCAGGAGCTCATCGGCACCTACGAGCGCGTGCGCGGGCTCGCCCGGCGCAATCCGGGGCGGGGCCACGTGCTGCCGGATTTCGTGATCATCGGCGCGGCCAAGGCCGGGACCACGAGCCTCTACCACTGGCTGAGCCGGCATCCCTACGTGGCGCCGGCCTCGACCAAGGAGGTCCACTATTTCGATTACAACTACTTCCGGGGCGAGGACTGGTACCGCCGGCACTTTGCCCGGGAGGCCGACCGGGACGCGTTTGCCGCCGAGCACGGCCGCCCGTTTCTGACCGGGGAGGCGAGCCCTCCGTACATGTCGCATTTCTGGGCGCCGGGGCGGTTGGCGCGTCTGCTGCCCGACGTCCGCCTGCTCGTCACGCTCCGCGATCCCGTGGACCGGGCGTTTTCGCAATTCCAGATGTCTCGCCGCGAGCAGGAGGAGCCGCTTGAGTCCTTTGCCGACGCGGTGGCGGCCGAGGAGGACCGGCTCGTGCCCGAGCGCGCCCGGGCATTCGCCGATGAGCGGTACAACAGCTGGCCGATCGGCTGCTGGTCATACCTGATGCGCAGCCGCTACGCCGAGCAGATCGAGCGGTGGTTCACCCACTTCCCCCGCGAGCAGTTTCACTTCGTGACCCTGGATCAGCTCTCGAAGGAGCCCCAGCGTGCTCTTGACGGCATCCACGAGTTCCTCCGCCTCCCGCCGCACGTCTACAGCGAGCTCCAGCCCAGACACGGCGCTGCCTATGACGCACTCGACCCCGAGACGCGCGCCCGTCTGAATGACTACTTCCGGCCTCACAACCAGCGCCTGCACGAGCTCGTGGGGATCGACTTCGGTTGGGAGCGCCCGCCGGTCTCCTCAGCCAGCGTCTAGCCTGCGTGCCCGTGCCGCCCACCGTCTTCATCACCGGTGCCGCCCGGGGCGTCGGCCGCGCCACCGCGATCGCGTTCGCCCGGGGCGGCGCCCAGGTGCTGGTCAGCGATATCTGCGCCCCGATCGAGGAATGCCCGTATCCCCTGGGGACGCGAGAGCAGCTCGAGGAGACGGCCCGGCGGTGTCGAGCGCTCGGAGCGCGCGTGAGCATCCAGACGGTCGACGTGCGCGATCAGGCCCAGATCGACGAGGCCGTTCGCGCTGGCAGTGAGGAGCTCGGTCCGGTCACCGTGCTCGTCAACAACGCCGGGCTCGTCGGCCCGGCCGGAATGCCGGCCCATCAGCTCGATGAGCGAGCCTGGAGCACGATGGTGGACGTGGACCTGAACGGCGTCTGGCGGTGTGCCAAAGCCGTCCTGCCCGGGATGATCGCCGCGCGCGGCGGTGCGATCGTCAACGTCTCGTCCACGGCCGGCATGGTGGCGTTTCCCTTCTTCGCCAACTACGTCGCCGCCAAGCACGGCGTGATCGGCCTCACGCGGGCACTGGCGCTCGACTACGCCCCGCAGGGCATCCGCGTGAACGCCGTCTGCCCGACCTCGGTCAAGGACGAGGCGGAGCTGGACTCAGGGATGCTGGCCGGCGTGGCCGCGATGCTCGGAGTCGGGGCCTCGGACTACGAGGATCTGTCGTTGCCCCACCACCCGCTGGGGGCGCTCGTCACGGCCGGAGACGTAGCGGGGGCGATCACCTGGCTCGCCTCGGACGCTGCCGCCCGGATCACGGGCGCCGTGATCCCGGTGGATTCGGGCTTCACCGCTCGGTAGAGCTCTCGCGGAAACGCCGGATCCCGCCCGGCCGCAGCGCGGCGCCGTTTCCGGGAGCCACGGCGGCGGCGCCCTCGGGGAGCGCCAGACTCAGCAGCCGGGCCTCGGGCTCGGCCAGGCACTCCTTGAGCAGGGTCTCGAAGTCGGCCGCCAGGCGTTCGATCGTGTCAGGACGGAAGAGCTCGGTGTTGTAGTTGAACTCGGCCGTCAGCCGATCGTCGAGCAGGTGGAGCTCGAGCGCCAGGTCGAAACGCGCCAGGCCGAGGTCCACGGCCACCGAGTGCGTTCGCGCCGGGGTGAGATCGAGTACTGGCGGCGGCCCGATCCGAACCCGGAAGTTGACCTGAAACAGGGGGTTCCGGCTCGGGTCACGAGCGGGCCGGACGGCGTCCACCACCAGCTCCAGCGGGACCTCCTGGTGCTCGTAGGACTCGAGCACGGACTCCCGGACCCCCGAGAGCAGATCCCGGAAGCGGGGGTTGCCGGCCAGCCGTACGCGCACCACGATCGTGTTGGCGAAGAACCCGATCAGGTGCTCCAGGTCCGGGTCATCCCGGTTGGCCATCGGGCCGCCGAACAGGATGTCGTCCTGGCCGCTGCGCCGGTACAGGAGCGTGCCGAAGGTGGCCAGCAGAAGCATGTACGGGGTCACCTGCTCGGCCTGGCAGAGCCGCCGCACCTCGGCGGCCGGCTCGGGGCCCAGCTCCACGGTGTGGGTCGCGCCGGCGAAGGTCTGGAGCGCCGGGCGCCGCATATCGGTCGCCAGCCGGAGCTCCGTCGGCGCCCCGGCCAGCTGCGCACGCCAGAAATCGAGCTCACGTTCGAGGTTTGCACCCTGGAGACGCTCGCGCTGGCGCCGGGCAAAGTCCCGGTATTGCATCGGCAGCGCCGGCAGCTCCGGGGAGGACCGGTCACGAGACGCGCGGTACAGCGCGCTCAGGTCACGGTAGAGGACCTCCACCGCCCAGGCATCGAAGGCGATGTGGTGAGGTGCGAACAGGAGCACGTGCTCGGTCGGCTCGAGCCGGAACAGCACCGCTCGGAGCATCAGGTCACGAGACAGGTCAAACGGCTGCAGAGCCACCTGGCGCATGCGCTGCTCGAGCTCGGTCTGGCGCTCGGCCACCGGCAGGCCGGACAGGTCGACCGTCGGGAGCTCGAAGTCAAAATTCTCGAGCGGCGTCTGCCGGGCTGAGCTCTGGTCCCAGGACAGCACGGTGCGAAGCACCTCGTGGCGGCGGAACACCTCGACCAGCGCCTCCTGGAGCGCGGCCTGATCGAGCTCGCCGGACACCGTCACAGCCAGAGCGGCGTTGTAGATGGCGTTGTCGGGCTCGAGCGTGTCAAAGAACAGCAGTGACTGCTGCTGGAAGGACAGGAGCAGCTCCGCATCCGGATCCGGGTCTGGGGTCTGACCCGCCTGGCCTGGTGTCTGGCTCGGCTGCGCTCCGGCGGGGCCGCCCTGCGGCCCGGCGCCGGCCGGCCCGCCCGGCACCCGTGCGCACACGCCGTCGATGTGCGCCGCGAACTCGGACAGCGTGGGCTGCTCGAACAGGGCCCGCACGGAGAGATCGATCTCGAAGCTCTCGCGCACCTGCGTGGCCACGCGCGCCCCGAGCAGCGAGTGGCCGCCGAGGTTGAAGAAGTTGTCCTCCGAGCCGACCTGGTCAATCCCGAGCACCGAGCTCCAGATCTCGGCGATCCGCTCCTCGGTCGGAGTACGCGGGGCACTGAAGCCGCTCTCGGCCCGCAGCTCCCAGTTCGGGGCCGGCAGGGCGGCCCGGTCAGTCTTGCCGTTGCGCGTCAGCGGCAGCCGGTCGAGCATTGTGATCGAACCGGGAACCATGTAGGCCGGGAGCGCCTGCTCGAGCGCATCGATCACGCTGCGGCGCAGTGAGTCCCCGTCGGCCGCGGTCCCGCTGCCGGGGACCACGTAGGCCGCCAGCCGCATGTCCCCGGGGCTGGCCTCGCTCGCGATGACCGCGGCGTCGGTGACGCCGTCCACCTCGCGGATGGCGGCCTGAATCTCCCCGAGCTCGATCCGGAAGCCGCGGATCTTGACCTGATCGTCGATCCGGCCTCGGAAATCGAGCTCTCCGTCGGCCATCAGCCGGGCCACGTCTCCGGAGCGGTACAGACGCCCCGGGCCGAACGGGTTCGGGATGAAGCGCTCCGAGTTGAGCTCCGGGCGGTTGAGGTAACCCCGAGCCACGCCGGCGCCCCCCACGAACAGCTCACCGGCAACCCCCGGCGGCACCGGCACGCCCTTGGGGTCGAGCAGGTGCAGGGTCAGATCAGGGATCGGGATGCCGATCGGGCTCACCTCGCGCTCGGAGTCCACGGCACGCAGCGGGCGGTAGGTGACGTGGACGGTTGTCTCGGTGATCCCGTACATGTTCACCAGCGTCGGACCGTCGTCACCGAAGTGGGCAAACCAGGGCCGGAGGGCCGCGGGCGCCAGCGCCTCGCCGCCGAAGACCACGAACCGCAGGGCGAGCTGATCCGCGGCCCGCAAGAGCTCGTCCTGGGCGACAACGAACAGGCTCGGGGTGGCGTTCATCACGGTCACCCGCTCCTGAGCCAGGAGCTCGGCCAGCGCGGCCGGGGAGCGCGTCGTCCACAGCGGTGAGATCACGAGCCGGCCACCATGGGCCAGGGCGCCCCAGATCTCCCACACGGAGAAGTCAAAGGCGTATGAGTGCAGGAGCACCCACGTGTCAGACGGGCCGAAACCGAACCAGCTGTCGGTGGCGGTGAACAGGCGCGAGATCTGGCGGTGCTCGATCTGCACGCCCTTGGGCTTGCCCGTCGAGCCCGAGGTGTAGATCACGTAGGCCAGGTTCTCCGGCGTCACCTCGACGCTGGGGTTCTCCTCCCCGAGGGCCGCGAGCGTTTCCCGGTCGCGGTCCAGGCAGACGACCTGGCTGGCATGGCTGGGCAGCCGATCCAGGAGCGGGGCCTGGGTCACGAGCACCGGCGCCGCTGTGTCCTCCAAAACGAAGGCGATGCGGTCGCTCGGGTACTCGGGATCGAGCGGTACGTAGGCCGCGCCCGCCTTGAGCACGCCGAGCACGGCGATGATGAGCTCCGGGGAGGGCTCGAGGAACAGCGCCACCATCGTCTCGGGGCCCGCGCCGAGGTTGCGCAGATGCTGGGCGAGCTGATTGGCTCGCCGGTTGAGCTCGTGGTAGGTAACCGATTGGCCCTCGTAGGTGAGTGCGATCGCGGTGGGGTGCGCCGCGGCGTGATCCTCGAAGCGGCGGTGCATGCAGCTCGCCGCCGGCTGGCCGGTCTCCGGGACCGCGAGTCGCTCGGAGGAGAACACGCCCTCGGCCTCGGCTCGCCGGCGCTCCTCCGGCGTCAGCAGCGGCAGCTCGTCGATCGGCATCTCGGGGTTCGATAGCGCGGCCTCCAGCAGGCGCACGTAGTGGCGGGCCAGGCGTTCGATCGTGGGGGGGTCAAACAGGTCAGTGCTGTACTCCCAGGCCACCTCGAGCGCGTCGTCTCGCTCCTCCTCGACGAACAGGGTCAGGTCGAACCGAGACGTGCTGGGGCGCGCGTCATAGGGCTCGGCGCCCTCGATATCGAGCGGAGCGTGGGGAACATGCGCGCAGAAAACCTGGAACACGGGGTGGCGACTCAGGTCCCGCTCCTGGCCCAAACGCGCCACGATCTGCTCGAACGGTGCCGACTCGTGGGCCAGCGCCCACATCACCACCTCGCGCGTGCGCTGCACCAATTCGCTGAACCCGGGAGCCCCGGAGACGTCACCGCGCAGCGCGACCGTACTCGCGAACAGGCCCACGCTGTCGGCCAGTTCGGTTCGCTCGCGCCCCGAGGTCGTCACCCCGACCACGATGTCCTCCTGACCGCTGTAGCGATACAGGAGCGCGTAGAACGCCGCCAGCATGGTGGCGAACGGGGTGGCACGGGTGACCCGGGCGAACTGCCTTACCGCCTCGGCGGTCTCGGCGCTGAGCGCGACGCGGTATGTGGCGCCGCGGTAACTCGGGATCGGAGGCCGTGGGTGGTCGGCCGGTAGGTCGAGTGCGGCCGGCGCCCCGGCCAGCCGCTCGAGCCAGGGTGCCACGGCGTCATCGAGCGCCTGATCGCGCATGAGCTCGCGCTGTTGACGGGCGTAGGCGGGGTACTGAATCCTCGGCTCGGGAAGCTCGATCGCGTCGCCGCCCGCGTACGTGCGGTACAGAGCTCCGAGTTCGCGCAGCACGATCACGTGCGACCAGCCGTCGCAGATGATGTGATGGAAGACGAGCTCGAGGATGTGCTCGCCGTCGGCCACCTGCACCAGCAGCGCTCGCATCAGCGGTCCATGCTCGAGCTCAAGCGGAGTGCTCGTCAGCTCATCGACCATCTCCTGCGCCGCCCGTTCGGGATCCGGCTCACCCCGCACGTCGGCGCGTTCGAGCGTCACGGTGGCATCGGGAGATTGCACGGCGATCGCGGAGCCGCCCTCCGAGACGAACGTGGTCCTGAGCGCCGCGTGGCGCCGGACTATCTGCTGGAGGCTCCGCTCGAGGGCGGCCGCATCGATCGGGCCGCGCAGGCGCGCGCCGATCGGCATGTTGTACGAGTTGGTGGCACCCTCGAGCTCCTGGAGGAACCACAGCCGCTCCTGCGCGTAGCTGGCCGGCGCGCGTTCCTCCGGCTCCAACGCCGGCCCGGTGTCCACCTTCGGGTCGGGCTGGTGGCCGTTGGTCGGCAGTGGCGGCGCGGCCTGCCCGGACTCGTCTCGGGCCGCCTGGACGGCAGCGGCCAGCGAAGCGATCGTGGGAGCGTCAATGAAGTCGGTGAAGCTGACCGGGGCGAGCAGGAGGTCCTCTATCGCCGCCAGCATGCGGACAGCCGCCAGCGAGTCGCCACCGAGTTCGAAGAAGTTATCCGAGGGTCCGAACTGCTCGGCGTCGAGCACGTCACGCCAGATACCGGCGATCGCCGCCTCGAGCCGCCCACGCCGCTCGTCCCCCATGCCGGCTGAAGCCGGGCTGGCATCCTGCCCCATGTTGCCCACGCCACGATGGTAGCTGGAGCGCCCAGAGCGTCCAGTTACGGGCGGCCAGTTGCGTTCGGCGGCGCCACCGGAGCCGGTATCGTGCCGTAGCGGTGGGCGCGTAAGGCCGTGACGGACAGGCTCCAGACTCAAGCTGCTCTCAGCCGCGAGCTCTGCTTCGACCGAGCGGAGGTCGGCCGGTTCGCCCGCGCCTCGGGCGATTGCAACCCCCTGCATATCGACGCACAGTTCGCCCGCCGGACGCCGTTCGGGGGCTGCGTGGTCCACGGCGCGCTGGTGGCGGTCGGGCTCCTCGGCGTGCTGCCGGAGCCGGAGCGTGCCGCCGCGCGCGCCGTGCGGATCCGCTTTGCCGGGCCGGTGCTCCCCGGGGACACCCACGTCGCCGTGGCGCAGCCCTCGCGCCGCCCGGGCGCCTGGGAGGTGCAGCTCACCGGGCGGGGCAAGGTCCTCGCTCGCCTGACCGCCTCCGAGTCACCCGAGCTGGTGGCCGGCAACCTGGCCGAGCCGGCCGCGCTCGGAGCCGGGGACACCGACGGCGCGCGTCCCATGCGGACCGTTCCGGCCGACCCGGCTCCCGACGAGCTCCTCGGCGGCGCGTCCTTCGTCGGCCGGTACACCCCCACCGGGGAGCTCGCGGCCCTGGCCCGTGACTGGGGCGCCGCGTCACTGCACCCCGCGCTTCTGGAGGGCCTGGCGTGGGCCAGCTACGTGGTCGGCATGGAGATACCGGGCCGTCATTCGCTCTTGGCCGGCGTCACCCTGGCCGCGGTGCCGGCCGCGCCAGCCACGCCGGCCGGAGTTGCATTTCACCGCGTCACGGTGGGTGACCATGACCCCCGCACCGGCCAGCTGGTTCTCGACGGCGGTCTTTGGGACGGGGCTCGGGCACCGGTCACCACGGGCGCGATCGAGTGCTTCGCACTGGCTCCGGTCCCGCCCCCCGACCCGGCTGCGGCCGGCCTGCGCGGACCGCCGCCGCCCGAGCGCGGCTCGGTGGTTGTCATCGGCGCCAGCCGCGGTTTCGGTGCCGCCCTGACGCTCGCGCTCCTGGCCCGCGGGTTTCGGGTCCACGGGATATACGCGAGCTCCTCGGACGCCGCGACCGATCTGGTCCGCCTGGCCGGGCCGGCCCAGGATCGGCTGCAGATGCACCAGCTGGATGCCCGCGATCCGGTGGCCGTGGGCGAGCTGGCCCGCACGGTCAGCGCCGGCGAGCCGCTGGCCGGGGTGATCCTCGGGGCCGCCCCGCCGCCCCTGGCCATGGGGCTGACCGGTGAGTCGGCTTTCGCGCTCACCGATTACGTGGCCGAGAGCGTGCGCCTGGCCGCAGTTCCGCTGGGTTCGCTACTGGGAGTGCTGCGTCCCGACGCCTGGATTCTGTTCTGCTCCTCATCAGCGCTGCTGGCTCCGCCGCGTGATTGGCCCCATTACATCAGCGCCAAGGGCGCTCTCGAGGGCCTGGCCCAGTGGCTGGCCGCCACCTCGCCGCGGCTGCGGACAGTCGTTCTCCGGGCGCCGGCACTGCGCACCGAGCTGACCAACACCCCGAGCGGCCGGATCGCCGCCGTGGACACCGAGACGGTTGCCTCCCGGGTCGTCGATCGGTTGAGTGGGGGGGAGCTTCGGGAAGGGCTCTGCGTTCTCGAGCCGAACGATCTCGAGGAGGTGACCCCGTGATTGAGGACGCAGATATCTGGCCGCAGCTGACGGCGTTCAGTGACACCTACACGTGTTACAGCGCCGCGCTGGCGACGTGGGTCGCCCACGAGCGCGATGACTGGCCGGAGGTCGTGAACCCCGGCCTGTGGCTGACGGTGGGCCGGCACGGCCCGCTCCTATTCGGCTTCTCACACTTCCCGCCCGGCCTGCGTACCTCACTGGGCCTCGAACGGACAGGCTCGAATGACGCCGCCGCCGCCACCGAGGCGATCCGCCAGGAGGTGCTCGCCAGCGGTCGGGTGATCGTCGCCGGTGACGGGTTCAACCTTCCCTGGCACGTGGCCTTCGAACGGCGCCACGTCCCCCACTGGTACGTGCTCGTTGGCGGTCCCAACGGCCTCGAGCTGTCCGATCCCTTCGCCTGCCGCAACGAGCTCGGTGTCCAGGAGGTGGCCCGGCGGCCCGTCTCGGCGGCTGAGCTGGCCGGGCTTCTGCCGGCGCTCCCCGGCGATGATCCGGTGCTCGCGCTCCGGGAGTCGCTTGCGCTCGGGGACGAGACCGAGGTCCCCACAGGGCTCCGCCACCAATGGTTCGTCCGCGGGCCGGTCACGGACGAGAGGGCTCCGTCCGGCGCCGCGGGTCCCGACGCGGTGGCGCTGCTCGCCGGCCACTTTCGTGACCACGGCCAGGATCCCGCCGCCTACGCGCAGGCGGATGACATCTGGTCGATCGCCCGTCACCGAGCCTTTCTCTGCCGCCAGGCGGCGGCGTCGGCCGAGGTGAGGGGTGATGACGCCCAATCGGCCTGGGTGCGCGAGCACGCCGAGCCGCTGGCCCGGCGGTGGGGACACATGGCACCGCTGCTCATGCAGGCCACGCTGGCCCTCGGAGCCGGGCGCCAGGCGTCGGCCAGCGTCCCGGAGGCGCTCGAGGCACTGCAGGAAATGGAGCGGTCCGCGGGGCTGGCGCTAGCTAGCATCTGAAAACCGGGGCAGCGATCGGAGGGTTAGGTGTCGGCGCAGGAGAGCAGTTCAGAAACGGTCGGTTTCCGACTTTCACCTCAGCAGGAGTGGCTGCTGGCCGACGAGCGCGGCGTGGTCCAGTGCGCCGCTGCGGTCACCGGTGTGGTTGACCGGGACGGCCTCCAGGCCGCATGGGCCGCGCTCATGGCCCGGTACGAGATCCTCCGGACCACGTTCCCCCGCCCGGCCGGCATGCGGAACCGGACGCAGATCGTCCATGACGCCGTGCTCCCCGGCTGGCGGACGGAGCCGAGCGCCGGAGATTCGCCCGCCGGGCTCGGGGACGTGCTCGCCCGCGAGGCGGCGGCCGGCTTTGACCTGGATCAGGGCCCACTCATCCGGGGGCTGATGCTCGAGTCCGAGGCGGGGACGGCCACACTGGTTCTGAGCGCCCATCCGGCCTGTGTGGACGCGTTTTCGCTGCGGGAAATCCTCCATGAGCTGATCATCGGCGAGCGGGCCGGCGAGTCCGCGGAGCCCATCCAGTACGCCGACTACGCCGAGTGGCGCCACGAGCTCACATCCGGTGATGAGCCCGAGGCGGCCGACGGCCGTCGGTTCTGGAGCGAGCAGGCCGCCTCCTGGCCATCCGCCCCGCGGCTGCTGTTCGCTGCGTCGGGCAGCGAACCCAGCGGTTGGAGATCGGTGCCGATCGCCTTCGACTCCGCGCAGGCCGCCGCCATCGAGGCCGCGGGACAGGAGGCCGGACTCGACGGCCCAGCCTTTCTCGAAGCCTGCTGGCATGCCCTGCTGGCCCGGGTGACCGGAACCGCAGATGTGCTCGTGGCCGGCTGGTGTGACGGGCGCGCTCAGCCGGACCTCGAGGGGGCGATCGGGGCCTACGCCCAGCCGGTTCCCGTGCAATCGCGCCTCGAGGCTGACACCACGCTGTCCGAGGTCCTCGATCAGGTCCGGCGGTCCCGGGCCGAGGGCGTGCGCTGGCAGGACTACGCCGGCGCCGAGGATCTGCAGCGCCTGTGCACGCAGGCCTCGGCCGGCTTTGCGCCGCCGTCGATCGCCGGCGCGCAGCCGTCGGGGACAGAGCTCCAGACGGTGTCCGTCCCGGCGCAGAGTCCGCTGCTGCTGGCGGTGGGGCTTCGCGATGAAGACCTGCAGGCCGAGCTCTGGTACGACCCGGCCATCCACAGCGCGCAAGACGCGGCGGACCTGGCTCGCCGGGTGCACACCCTCGCGCTGAGCGGGGCCGCCCAACCGGCGACGCCGGTGGCCCGCCTCGCCCTCACCGACTCCGAGGAGCGCCGGCGTCTGCAGGCGCAGGCGGTCGGCCCGGCCCCGGGGCCGGGTGCGGACATCCCGGTGCACCGCGGCTTCGAACGCCAGGCGGCCCTTACCCCCGATCGCCCGGCCGTCGCGGGTCGGGGCGCCGAGCTCAGCTACGCGGAGCTGAACGCCGCCGCCAACCGGCTGGGCCATCTACTGCGCGACAGCGGTGTGGGGCGCAACGTCACGGTTGGCCTGTGTCTGCACCGTACGCCGCGCCTGCTGGAGGCCGTGCTGGCGATCCTCAAGGCGGGCGGCGCGTACGTCCCGCTCAACTACGAGCATCCTCCGGCTCGGATCGCCCACCAGCTGGCCGAGGCCGGGGCCAAGGTTCTGATCAGCGAGGAGGGCCTGCTGGATCGGCTCCCGGACTTCGATGGCGAGCTCGTCTGCATCGACCGTGACGCCGCGCGGATCGCGGCCTTCCCCGAGGAGGATCCCGAGCCGGTGACAGAAGCCGGGGATCTCGTGTACGTCATGTACACCTCCGGATCCACAGGGCTTCCCAAGGGCGTTGCCGTGACCCACGGCAACCTGGCCAACTACGCCGACTGCCTGGCCGCCCGGCTCGAGCCGGGTGAGGACGGCTCGATGCGGTTCGGAGTCGTCTCGGCGATCAGTACGGACCTCGGGAACACGTGCATCTTCCCGCCCCTGATCAGCGGCGGCTGCGTGCAGCTGATCACCCCGGAGGCGGCCATGGATGCCGATGCCCTGGTGGCCGAATGCGGGGGGGCCCGGCTTGACGTGCTCAAGATCACCCCGTCTCACCTGGGCGCGCTGCTGGTCGGGGAGCACGCCGTGGATGCTCTGCCCCGGCGCTGGCTGGTGCTCGGGGGGGAGGCGCTGTCCTGGGAGCTCGTGGCCCGCCTGCGGGGGCTCGACACGGGGTGTCGGATCCTGAACCATTACGGGCCGACCGAGACCACGATCGGGTGCTGTGCCAACGAGGTGGGCGACGTCCGCCAGGACGCGGCCACGGTTCCCATCGGACGGCCGCTGGCCGGCGTGCGCGCCTATGTCCTCGACGCGGGGCTCGAGCTGGCTGCCCCCGGCGTGCCGGGCGAGCTCTGCATCGCCGGAGCCGGGGTGGCGGCGGGTTACATCGGTGGCAGCGCGCCGGAGGGCGGCGGCGAGGGTCAGGGCGGGGGCGAGGGGCCCTTCCAGCCCGACCCGTTCGCCGATCGTGCCCTGGGCGAGCGCATGTACCGCACCGGGGATCGGGCGCGGTATCTGCGCGATGGGGCGATCGAGTTTCTGGGCCGGGTCGACGATCAGGTCAAGATCCGCGGATTCCGGGTCGAGCCCGGGGAGATCGAGACCGTGCTCGGGCGCCATCCGGATGTTCGCCAGGCCGCGGTTGTCCCGGAGCCGGACGAGCGCGGCGAGCTGAGGCTGGTCGCCTATCTGGCCACCTCGGCGGATCCGAGCGTCGAGGATCTCCAGGCCTTCCTGGCCGAGTCCCTGCCGGAGTACATGGTGCCCTCGGCGTTCGCGACGCTCGACTCGATGCCGTTCACGCCGAGCGGCAAGATCGACCGCCGGGCGCTGGCCGAGCTCGCCTCGGTCCAGACTCGCCGCGAAGCCGAGTACGTGGCCCCGCGAGACGAGGTGGAGGAGCAGATCGCCTCGATCTGGGCCCAGCTCCTGGGGGTCGAGCGGGTGGGGGTGTTCGATGACTTCTTCGCCCTGGGGGGCCACTCGCTGCTGGCCACGCAGGCGATCATGAGAATCCGGCGCGAGCACGGGAATATTCCCCTGCGGGCGCTGCTGGCGGCGCCCACCGTTGCCGCTCTGGCCGAGGTAGTGCGCTCCGCCAGCGCTCCGCAGTGACCGAGATCGACGCGCTCTCGCCGGCCAAGCGCGCCCTGCTCGAGCGGGCACTGAAGCGACGGCGGGAGGCTGCCGGTCAGGCGCAGGTGATGATCCCGCGGCGAGCCGACGCCGGACCGGCGCCGCTGTCCCACGCCCAGCAGCGGATGTGGTTCCTCGAGCAATGGCAGCCAGGGGCGCCCACGTTCAACGGGGCCCGGGCCATACGTCTGCGGGGCGAACTGGATCGAGACGCCCTCGAGCACGGCCTGAGCACGATCGTCGAGCGCCACGAGAGCCTGCGCACGGTGATGAAGGGAGCCCAGGAGCCTCGGCAGCACGTGCTCGAGTCCTGGTCATTCGCGATGCCCGTGCTGCAGCTCTCGGCTACCGAGCCCGCCGCCCGGGCGCGGGAGCTCCAGGCGCTCCTGCGCGAGCTGTCCCGGGAGCCGTTTGACCTCGAGCACGATCTGATGCTCCGGGCCACGCTGATCGAGCTCGGCCCCGAGGAGCACGTGCTCCTGCTCCGCCTGCACCACATCGCCGCCGACGCCCACTCAGACAGTGTTCTCTTCACCGAGCTCTCGGAGCTCTACGCCGCTCGGGTCGCCCAGCGCGAGCCGCAGCTGCCCGAGCTTCCCATCCAGTACGCCGATTTCGCCGTCTGGCAGCGCGAACGCCTGGATGGGGCGCTGCTGAAGGAGCTCGAGACCTACTGGACGGGACAGCTCGAGGGCGCGCCCGAGCTGCTGGCGCTTCCCACCGATCGGCCGCGCCCGCCCGTCCAGGGCCACGTTGGGACCCATCACCCGGTGGTGTTTCCCCGGGCGCTGGCCGAGCCTCTCCTGACCATCGGCCGGGAAGAGGGCGCCACCTTCTTCATCACCATGCTGGCGGTGTTCGCCACGCTGCTCTACCGGGTCAGCGGACAGTCCGACATCGTGGTCGGGAGCCCGATCGCCAACCGCAACAACATCGAGCTCCAGGGTCTGATCGGGTTCTTCACCAACACGATGGCGCTGCGAACACGGCTGGACGGCAACCCGTCCTTCCGCGAGGTCATCCGCCGGGCTCGCGACGCCGCGGTCGGCGCCTACGCGCATCAGGACCTCCCGTTCGACAAGGTGGTGGAGGCACTGCGGCCCAAGCGCGACCCGTCCTACAACCCTCTGTTCCAGGTCAACTTCCGCGCCCAGGAGAGCCGGCGCCCGGCGCTCCAGCTCCCCGGCATCGCGGTCGAGCCGATCCCGGTCGACATCGGGTTCTCGCGCTTCGATCTCGCTCTGGAGCTCGAGCTGCGCGAGGAGGAGCTGGTCGGGTATTTCGAGTATGACCGGGACCTGTTCGAGCCGGCCACGATCGCGGCGCTGGTGGAGGACCTCGAGGCCCTCCTGACGGGCCTGGGCGCCGATCCCGACGCTCCGGTTCTCACCCTCCCGCTGGGGGAGGGCAGCCGGACGAGCCGCCGGCGCGCGCCCGGCCGAGCGATTGGACGCCGAGCACCTTCTTCTTAGAATCTGCCCCGAAACCGTGCGCTGCCCGCAGGTGGGTGCCCGTTTTGGTACAGCTTCTTCAGGGCTTGCGATAACTTGGGCGGCCGCTACGCTAATGGCGCTGGGCCGTGATAAATGACTTATGCGGACCCGCCACAGTGATCAAGACAACAGGGGTCGGATGGACGGGCGTCCACCGTGCCCGGGCATGGATGTCGGAGGGGCATGACTGAACAGACAGCAGACAGTTTTGAAGTATCACCGCAGCAGGAGGAGCTCTGGCTCGCCGAGCCCGACGGACCGTCGGGCCGCGTCCAGGCGATCGTCGAGCTGGTCGGGGGCGTTGATCCAGAGGCGCTGAGGGGCGCCGTCGCGCGGACGATCGAGCGTCACGAGATCCTCCGCACCACGTTCGCCCACCAGCCCGGGATCCGGGTACCCGTCCAGGCCGTGGCCGGTGATGTCGAGCCCGTGTTCTCCACTGTGGATCTCACAGGACCGGATGCAGACTCGGCCGTCCAGAAACACGCCGAAGCCGAGCTCGCGTATCCGCTGGACCTCAGCCAGGGTTCACTGCTCCGGGCTCTGCTCATAACGAGGGGCCCGGACCGGCATTCCCTGATCCTCACCGTGTCCACACTGTGTGCCGACGCATCCTCGATCGCGCTGCTCGTGCAGGAGCTGCTCCAGCATTACGCGGGCGCCACCCCGACCGTCGAGGATCCGCTCCAGTACGCGGACTTCTCGGCCTGGCAGCGCGAGCTCGAGGGCGCCGATGACGAGGAGGCGACCGCGGCGCGGGACTTCTGGTCCGCCACGAGCGACGCCGTGGGCCCGACGCTGCCCTTCGCCGAGCGCCCAGATGCGGGCACCGAGGACGCCGCCTCGTCCGAGACCCCCGTCCAGCAGGTGCCGGTGACTGTGGACGGCGCCACCGTCTCGAGCATCATCGAGCAGGCCTCGCGCTACGGCGCCACGCCGGCCGAGCTGGTGCACGCCGCCTGGCACGCTGTGATCGGGGCGAGCACCGGCGAGGAGGACGTCACGCTCGCGTTTGTGAGCTCCGAGCGGCGCCACGCCGACCTCGAAGGAGCCCTCGGCACGTTCGCCCGCGCCGTCCCGGTGCGTTCCCGAGTCGACCCCCAGATCACGTTTGCGGAGCTGATGCTGGCGCTGCGTGCCGCCACCGATGAGGCCGCGGTCTGGCAGGACTATGCGCCCGCCGGTGCCACCGCCGGCCTCAGGATTGGCTTCGTCTCCGTCCCCGCCTTCGATCAGCGGATCGGGGAGCTCGACGCGTCTCTTGGAGGCGTGGTGTTGGCCACGCCAGGAATGGGGCTGTGGCTTACCGCGGCCGCCGACGCACGCACCCTGACCCTGAGCGTCCAGTACGACGCCTTGACCGTGAATGCGGAGATGGCCGCCCTCCTCGCCCGGCGGCTGGGCGCGATGCTCCACAGCGTCGCCGCCGATGCCGGGGCGGCCCTGGGCAAGCTCACGATCCTCGACGAAGACGAGCGCCGGCAGCTCCTGGTCGAGTTCAACCGCAGCGGTCCGGCGGTTACTGATGGCTCTGTGACCGAGCTCATCTCGGCCCATGCACTCACCGCCCCTGAGCGGGCCGCCGTCGTGGACGAAAGCGGTTCTCTGAGCTACGGCGATCTGGAGCGAAGGGCCAACCAGCTCGCGCACCGCCTGCAGCGGGCCGGTGTGGGTCCCGAGGTCGGGGTCGGGCTGTGCACCGACCGCTCGGCGGACATGATCGTCGGGCTGCTCGGAATCCTGAAGGCCGGGGGCGCGTATGTGCCCCTGCACTACGAGCATCCCGCCGCTCGGCTCGGACATCAGCTCGAGACCGCCGGCGCGCGGGCGATCGTCACGCAGGAGGCGCTGCTCGAGCGCCTGCCGGAATTCGCCGGTGACGTGATCTGCCTCGATCGGGACCGGTCCGAGCTGGAGGGCGAGGACACCAGCGCCCCTGGGGTGCAGATCGGTCCGGAGAATCTCGTCTACGTGGTCTACACCTCGGGCTCGACCGGAGTGCCCAAGGGCGTTGGCGTCACCCACGGGAACGTGGTCAATTACGCCACCGACATAATCCGCCAGCTGGGGGCCGGAGCCGAGCCGCTGTCGTTTGGCGCCGTCACGTCAATCTCCACCGACCTCGGGAACACGTCCGTGTTCGGCGCGCTCTGCTCGGGCGGGACGCTGGTGCTGTTCAGCCCGGTGGCCGCCGCCGACGCCGCGGCCTTCGCCGCCCAGGCCCGGCGCACTCCGATTGACGTGCTCAAGATCACCCCGTCGCACCTCGGCGCACTGATCGCCGGGGGCGATGGGGAAGTGCTGCCGCGCCGCCGGCTGGTGATAGGAGGCGAGCGGGCCACCTGGGACCTGGTGGAGCGCGTCCGCGCGCTGTCCGATGTCCCGATCCTCAATCACTACGGTCCCACCGAGGCCACGATCGGCTGCTGCACCTTCGAGGTGGGAGATGAGGCTCAGGAGTACCGCCCCGTCACGGTCCCGATCGGGCGTCCCATCGCCGGGGACTCGTCCTACGTCCTGGGCAGCGTCGGCCAGCCGGTGCCGCTGGGCGCCCCCGGCCGTCTGCACATCGGCGGTGCCGGCGTGGCCCGCGGCTACGTGGGAGCGCCGGAGCTCACCGCCGAGCGCTTCCTGGACGATCCGTTCCTCGACGGCGCCCGCATGTACGACACCGGCGATCTCGCCCGGTGGCTACCCAACGGAACGCTGGAGTTCCTGGGCCGGATCGATGAGCAGGTGAAGATTCGGGGCTACCGCGTCGAGCCGGCTGAGGTCGAAAGTGCACTCCGAGCTCATGACGGCGTCCGCGAGGCCGTGGTGCTGGCCGTACCGGGACCCGCTGGAGACCTCAGACTGGTGGCGTATTGCACGCTCGAGACGGACGTCCCCGTGCCGGAGCTCAAGGCTCATCTGGCCCAGTGGCTGCCGGAGTTCATGCTTCCGTCGGCGATCGTGGTGCTCGATGCTCTGCCGGTCACGCCGAGTGGGAAGATCGATCGTCTCGCTCTGCCCGACCCCGACCAGGCCGGCGAGGCACCGGCCGAGTACGTGGCCCCGCGGACCCCGGTGGAGCAGGCGATGACCGAGATCTGGTCCCGCGTGCTGGGCATCGACAAGCTGGGGGTGGAGGAGGACTTCTTCGCTCTCGGCGGCCATTCGCTGCTCGCCACCCAGGTGGTGGCCCACGTGCGCAGCGACTTCGCGGTCGATCTGCCCCTGCACAGCCTGTTCACCTATCCAACCGTGGCCAGTCTGTCGGCTGAGATCGTGCGCATGATGGGTGACTCCGAGGACGCGGAAACCGCCCGCCTGATGTCCGAGCTGGAAGGGCTCAGTGACGAAGAGGCCGAGCGGTTGCTGGCCAGCGAGCCTCAGACGGACACCGGGCCGCAGCATTGAGCGCACTCGGCTCGCAATCCGCAGCGATCCCGCGAGGCACCGGGGACGGTCCCCGGCCCCTGTCCTTCCCCCAGGAGCGTCTGTTCCTCCTCGATCGCCTGATGCCGGGCCTTTCGGCGTACAACGTGCCCACCCTGGTCCGGGTGCGGACGGCACTTGACCCTGAGTTGCTCGGCCGGGCGCTGAACACGATCGTCGCGCGGCACGAGATCCTGCGCACGACGCTCGGGCTGGCCGACGGCGCCCCCGTGCAGGAGGTGCGTGCGGCCGGCGAGGTCGAGCTGCTGGTCTCGGACCTGCACGAGGTGCCGGAGGCCGAGCGCGAGGCGAGAGCCCACGAGCTGCTGGGTGAATTCGCTCGGCGCCCGTTTGACCTCGCCGAGGACGTGCTCCTGCGTGCCGCGCTGGTGCACATGTCAGCCGACGAGGATCGGCTGCTGATCGTGCTTCACCACATCGGCTCTGACCACGTCTCGAGCGGCATCCTGTTCGCTGAGCTCGATGCCATCTACGGGGCACTGGCCGCCGGTAGCGAGCCTCAACTCCCGGAGCTGCCGATCCAGTACGCGGACTTCGCCCAGTGGCAGCGGGAGCAACTCACAGGTAGCCAGCTCGACGAGTTGCTCGAGTACTGGAACACGCAGATGGCAGGGGCCCCGGATCGTCTTGACCTCCCCGCCGACCATCCCCGGCCCAGCGTGCAGAGCTACGCGGGCCGGCTGCGTGAGTTCACGATCACTGCAGGGCTCGCCCAGCCGCTGCGCGAGCTGGCGCGCGCGGAGGGGGTGTCCATGTTCATGCTCCTGCTGGCCGCGTTCCAGACGCTCGTGCACCGCTACACCGGCGTCGAGGACCTCGTCATCGGGGCGCCGAGCTCGGGGCGCCATTACGAGGAGACGGCCAACCTCCTGGGCTTTTTCTCCAACACGCTGGCGCTGCGCACGGATCTGTCGGGCGACCCCGCGTTCACCGAGCTCCTGGCTCGGGCCAAGATGACCACGCTGGAGGCCCAGATCTACCAGGAGCTCCCATTCGAGAAGCTAGTTGAGACGCTCAACCCCGAGCGCTCCCAGAGCTACTCGCCCATCTTCCAGGTGCTGCTGGGATATGACGTCGCGCCGGCCCACGCCCCGACCCTGGGCGGCAGCGAGGTCGAGCAGCTCCCGATCCCCGACTGGGCGTGGGCGCGCTTCGATCTCTCGATCGTCGTGCGCGAGGTGCCAGATGGCTCGCTGCGCGCCCAGCTCGAATACGCCACCGACCTGTTTGACGCCTCGACGATCGAGCGCCTGATCGGGCATTACACGACGCTCCTGGCCGCGGTGGCTGAGGATCCGACGGTGCCGCTGTCACGGCTCCCGATGCTCAGCGCATCCGAGCGCCAGCTGATGCTCGAGGACTGGAATGACACCGCACGTACGTATGACCGTCGCTGTCTGAACGAGCTGTTCTCCGATCAGGCCGAGCGTGCGCCGGATGCGATCGCGGTCGTGTCCGGTACCGAGCGTCTGACCTACGGCGAGCTCGACGTCCGCTCAAACCAGCTGGCGCGGAGCCTGATCGAGGCGGGGGTGCAGGCGGGAAGCCTGGTCGGGATCGGACTGGAACGCTCGGTTGATCTGCTCGTGGCCATGCTGGGCGTGCTCAAGACCGGCGCCGCCTATGTTCCCGATCGACCCGACGTATCCGCCCCAGCGCCAGGAGTTCATGCTCGCCGACGCACAGGCTCCGGTGCTGCTCACGCAGGAGCGCTTCCTCGGCGTGGTGGACCCGCGCGGCGCCACGGTCATCTGCGTTGACCGTGACCGGCCGCAGATCGACGCCCAGAGCGGAGACCCAGTGGCGGTGGCATCGGATCCCGAGCAACGCGCCTACGTGATCTACACCTCGGGCTCGACCGGCCAGCCCAAGGGAGTCGAGGTGACCCACCGCTCGGTGGCCAACCTCATGGCCCACATGCGCCACGCACCCGGCCTGTCGCCCGAGGACGTGGTGGCCAACCTGACCACGCCGGCATTCGATCTGTCCGTTCCGGACTGGTACCTCCCGCTCACCACGGGCGCGCGCCTGGTCATCATCCCGCGCGAGGCCACTCTGGACGGCGTTGACCTGGCCGACTGGCTGACCCGATCGGGCGCGACGTTCGTCCAGGCGACCCCCACCACGTGGCAGCTGCTCGTCGACGCCGGCTGGCGTGGCAGCGCGAGCCTGAAGATCGTCTGTGGTGGTGAGGCGCTTCCCCGCGCGTTGGCGGAGGAGCTTCGGCTCCGGGGAGCCTCCCTGTGGCACATGTACGGTCCAACCGAGACCACGGTGTGGTCCTCGGTGCTCGAGCTGGGATCGGGCCAGGGGCCGATCCCCCTGGGCGGCCCGATCGCCAACACCTCGTTCTTCGTGCTCGACGGGAGCGGCGAGCCGGTTCCGATTGGCGTACCGGGCGAGCTTCACATCGGCGGCGAGGGCCTCGCCCTCGGGTATCACGACCGGGTCGAGCTGACGGCGGAGAAGTTCATCCCCGATCCGTTCTCGGGGGACGAGGGATCCCGCCTGTATCGCACCGGCGATCTCCTGCGCTGGCGTGAGAACGGGACGCTCGAGTTTCACGGGCGCATCGATCAGCAGGTCAAGGTCCGGGGTTTCCGGATCGAGCTGGGCGAGGTGGAGGCGGTGCTCGACTCTCACCAGGACGTGTCGGCCGCGGCCGTGATCGTGCGCGAGGACCGCCCCGGAGATCAGCGGATCGTGGCCTACCTGACCCCGGCTGGGGATCAGGAACCGGACGCCGAGGAGCTCCGGCGGTTGGCAAAGACGAAGCTTCCGCCGTTCATGGTTCCGTCGGCGTTCGTGACGCTGGACTCGTTCCCCACGACGGCGAACGGCAAGCTCGATCGGGCGGCCCTGCCGGCCCCCGACGGAGGCCGACCGAGCCTCGTGCGCAGCTATGTGGCTCCCTCGGGCCCCGTCGAGGAGGCGCTGGCCGAGGTCTGGGGGGAGGTCCTGGGACTCGAGCGGGTCGGCGTCAAGGATGACTTCTTCGACCTCGGCGGCCACTCTCTGCTGGCCGTGAGGATGCTGGCCCGGGTTCACGACACGCTGGGGATCGATCTCTACCTCGGGCAGCTGTTCGCTCAGCCGACGATCGCTGAGCTGGCCGCCGAGGTTACGGTGGCCCTTCTGGGGGACGCCAGCGACGACGAGCTGGCCGAACTGCTGGCCGATCCGGACGCGTAACGCCGGGAGCCGCGGACCGACGGCGAGCAGCTAGGAGTGCTTGCCGGAGTGGTGCGAGGACGGCAGGGCCGGAATCGTCACCGTGCGCACGATCGTCTGCCGGTGGCCGTAGCTGTCAACGAAGTTGAGCACCAGTGGGTCGCGCCCCGCCTTCGCGCGCCGAGGCACATTCAAGATGCTGGTGCTCCGGCGGCCGCCGTGCAGCGTAATGCGCTTGGAGGCCAGCTTGCGCCCGTGGGCCGAGAGCACCATGAGCAGCACCGCGGATGACTCCGCGATCGGGTTCAGCACGAGGCGGACCTGACGGGAGTGCCCCCGGGTCACCCGAAGGGAGCTCACGGCGGCAGAGATCTTGGCTGAGCTGGCGCTGTGCTTGGACAGGAAGGACCAGATCGCCGTGTCGGCGTTGTACTGGCCGTCGGCGCCCACCGAGCCGGGGGAACCGGGCCACCGGTGCGTACCGCCGCTGACCACGTATTCGCCCACCTCGGCGCCGCCGTTGCATTTGCTCCACGTCGTCTGGGTGGTCGGGCCAACCTGAGAGGTGGAGGAGCTGGAGCTGCATCCGTCAAGCGTCCGCCACATGGATGCGGTGGCGTCGGCGCTGATCGGTGATGAGGAGCTCTTGTGGACCGGGAAGAGGTCGTTGGTGCCCACGATCGAGAGCTCTGACACGGGCCGGGTTACTGGGCAGGGCTTGTGCGCCAGGGGCGCCATCGCGCTTGACACGATCGCCACCCCGGCCACCTGTGAGCTGAGCTCGCAGGCCGAGCGGAAGGTCGCATAGCCACCCAGCGAGAAGCCGACCACATAGACCCGGTTGGGGTCGATGTTCTCGGAGCTCTCCAGCTGCTTGATCATGTTGCCGATGTAGGTGATATCCGAGGGGTTCTTCCACAGCGGCAGGGGAGAGCCCAGGTAAGCGACGACGAGATTGTGCTGGTTGGCCACCTGATCCAGCCCTGTGGCGTTCTCGAACAGGGCCGGAGTGGCGCCGCCGCCACCGTGTAATGCGATGACGAGAGGAACCTTGGCCGATGATGATTGCCCACTTCCCAGCAGTCCGGTGCCGCGGTGAATGACGGGCGTCGGGAAGGCGCTCACCGGCACCGGGGCGGTCCCGGTCCCGGACCCGTCACCGGCATGTTGTCCCTGCCCGGACGTCGCCGTGGAGCCTGCGGACCCGCAGGCGGAGATAGCGCAGCCGGCCAGCAGTGCCACCAGCAGGACTCCGAGCCGACGCAGGGTGAGGTGGGGGGTCATGGGCTTGGTGAGAATAGGTTTCATGCCGGCGATGGAAGCGCTGCGCAAAGGCGGTTAGACGTTCCCGGCGTATGGGGTACAACCCGTCGACGGTCCTCCTTGCCGCTGACGCCGGGCAGACTAGCAAACCAAACGCGAGCAACAACCCGCACATGTCATAATCTGGTGTGGGTGAAGAGAATCACTAGGGGCGGGTTGGTCTGCGGGCGGAGCCGGGCAGAGGGCTCTCTCGTTGCAAGCGGGCTAGGAGTAGACAAGTGACGGATCCAGTACGTCGTGCCGGTGAGGATGACCGGCCCGGAATCAGTGAACGACTCGCGGGATTGAGCGCCACCCAGCGCGCTCTGCTCGAGCGTCGCCTAATGGAGTCGCGCAAGGACGTCGCGCGGCGCAACATCATCGCGCCGCGAGAGGGGGACGGTCCGGCCCCCCTGTCCTACGCCCAGGAGCTCCTGTGGCTGCTCAGCCAGGTGTTCGACGACGGCATTGCCTACAACGCCCCCGGTGCCTTCCAGCTGCAGGGCCCGCTCGATCTCGAGCTGCTGCGCCGGGCGCTCGAGGGTCTCGAGGAGCGTCACTCGATTCTGCGCACCACGTACAAGGTGGTCGGCCAAGCCCCGGTGCAGGTGATCGGTTCGGCGCCGCCGGTCGAGATCAACCTGATCGACCTTCGCGGCCGCCCCGCTGATGACCAGCAAGCCGAGTCCCAGCGGATCCTCAAGGAGGAGTCACGCTTCCGCTTTGACCTCGTGAACGGGCCGGTGATGCGCACAACCGTGATCCGGCTCGCCGACGACGAGCACATTCTGATGCTCAACATGCATCACATCGCCACTGACGGCTACTCCCGCAGCGCCCTGTACCGCGATCTGACGCTGCTCTATGACGCGTTCGCCGACGGCTTGCCCTCACCGCTGCCGCCGCTGCAGATCCAGTACGCCGACTATGCCGTGTGGCAACGCCGGTGGCTTGACCAGGGGATCGCTGACGCCCAGCTCGAGTACTGGAAGACGAAGCTCGCCCGCGCCCCGTCCCGGCTTGACCTGCCCACGGATTTCCCCCGTCCTCCGGTCCGCTCCTGGGTCGGGGACAACATGAGCCTGATGCTGGACATGGCCACCCGAGAGACCCTGCGCGCCACTGCCCGGCTGGGCGACGCGACGCTGTTCGTGGCCCTGCTGGCGGCGTTCGGAACGTTCCTCGGACGCTATGCCGGCCAGGACGACATCGTGGTCGGCACGCCGTTCGCCGGTCGTAACCGGACCGAGCTGGAATCGATGGTGGGGTACTTCATCAACCCGCTCGCGCTACGCCTCGACCTGTCCGGCGATCCGACGTTCACCGAGCTGGTCACGCGAACGCGCGAGACCACGCTGGCGGCCTTCGCCCACGCTGACGTGCCCTACGAGACCGTCGTGCGGGAGATCAACCCGGAGCGCGATCTCAGTCAGACGCCTGTCTTCCAGGCCATGATGGTGCTGCATAACCCAGCCTGGCAGACCGAGCGCCCGAAGTTCGAGCCCGCGTGGCATCCGCTGCGTGGAGATCACCCACGAGAAGGGCTGGGCGAAGTTCGACCTCCTGCTCGGCATGAGCGAGCGCACGACCGGCCTGAACACCACGTGGGAGTACAGCACCGAGCTGTTCACCCCGGCCACGGTCGCGCGCATGACCGAGCACTTCCGAGCGCTGGCGGAAAGCGCCGGCAACAACCCCGATCGCCGCCTCTCGCGGCTGTCGATGCTCTCGGAGTCAGAGCGGGCCAAGGTGCTGGTGTCCTGGAACTCGCATCGCGAACCGCTCCCGCAGCAGGAGTCCGTCAAGGAGCTGTTCGAGGAGCAGGTGGCGCGGACCCCGGACGCCACGGCTGTCGTCTTCGAGGGTGACCGGCTCACTTTCGACGAGCTCAATCGCCGCGCCAACCGGGTCGCGGGCCTGCTGCGCGAGCAGGGCGCCGGGCCGGGCACGTTCGTGGGGATCCTGATGGAGAAATCGCTGGAGCTGTTGCCCGCCGTGCTCGGCATGGTCAAGGCCGGCGCGGCCTACATCCCGCTTGACCCGATGTATCCGGCCGACCGCATCGGCTTCATGGTCTCTGACGCCGAGCCCAAATTGCTGCTGACCCAGGAGCGGCATCTCGAGACGGCGCCAGAGCACCGCAGCGCCGCGCTTTGCCCTCGACGCACCGGGCGCGCTGGACGGGTTCTCCGAGGAGAACCCTCCTACCGTCGCGGGTCCTGACGACCTCGCGTACGTGATCTACACCAGCGGCTCCACCGGCCAGCCGAAGGGCGCCATGATCTCCCAGCGCAGCCTGGCCAGCGCCTACCACGCCTACGAGCGGGCCTATCGGCCTGCACGAGCTGAGTGCCCACGCGCAGATGGCGAGCTTCTCGTTCGACGTCTTCACCGGTGACATGATCCGATCGCTGCTCGCCGGGGCCAAGCTCGTCCTGTGCCCGATCGACACCGTGATCGATCCGGCCGCGCTGTATGACCTGATGCTCAGCGAGGGCATCGACGCCGCCGAGTTCGTGCCCGCCACGGCATCGCTGCTGTTCGAGTACGTGGAGCGCGAGGGCCGGTCACTTGATCACATGCGGCTGGTGATCGTGTCCAGCGAAGCGTGGCGCAACGAGACGCTACGGCTTCTACAAGAGCCTGTGCGGTCCGCGGACGCGGCTGATCAACTCCTACGGCCTGACCGAGGCGACGATTGACAGCACCTGGTTCGAGGCGGCTCCCGACGCCGAGCTGGTGCCGGGCCGGTTCGTGCCCATCGGCCGGCCGCTCGACAACACCGAGATCTACATCCTGGACGCCAATCTCGATCCCCAGCCGATCGGGATCCCCGGCGAGCTGTGCGTGGGGGGCGTCGCCGTGGCCCGGGGATACCTCAACCGGCCGCAGCTGACCGCCGAGCGGTTTGTGCCCGACCCCTTCTCGAACGGCGAGGACGCCCTGCTCTATCGCACCGGGGACCTGGCCCGCTGGCTGGCCGACGGCACGATCGACTTCCTGGGCCGGACCGATCGCCAGATCAAGATCCGCGGCTTCAGGATCGAGCCGGGCGAGATCGAGGCGGTACTCGAGCGGCGCTCCGGCATCCGCTCGGCGGCCGTCATCGACCGGGAGGACGGCCGCGGCGAGACGCGCCTCGTGGCCTACGTGGAGCCGTCGGCGGCGCCGCCGGACCCGGCCGACCTGCGCACGCTGCTATCCGAGCACATGCCCGCCTACATGATCCCCTCGGCGTTCGTGATCGTCGACGAGCTTCCGCACACGCCCAACGGCAAGGTTGATCGCGATGCCCTGCCCGATCCGGATTGGGAGCACGCCGCCGGTGCCGATGACTTCGTCGCTCCCCGCACGGACGAGGAGCGCCGCATCGCGGACATCTGGCGTCAGGTCCTGGCCGTCGAGGAGATCGGCATCGGGGACAACTTCTTCGCCCTCGGCGGGCACTCCCTGCTCGCGATGCAGGTCATGTCCCGGGTGCGGGACGAGTTCGGCGTGATGCTGACGCTCCGAACCATCTTCGATGCACCCACGGTGAGGGATCTCGCCGAGGTGCTTGAGAGCGCATCACCGGCGCCGGCCGGGAACCAGCCGCCGCCGCTCGTGGCCGTGCCACGCGGGACGCGCCAGGCCGGGGCCTGAGGCCCCGAGGAGTCAGAGAGTTGCAGATCGAATCGACTGAGCTGAGCAACGAGCCACTCGTCCTGCCGGCGTCGTTCGCGCAGCAGCGCATGTGGTTTCTCGATCGGCTCGAGGGCGGCGGCGCCGCCTACAACGTGCCCACGGTCACCAGGCTGCGTGGTCCGCTTGACGTCGACGCGCTCGGGCGCGCCCTGACCACTCTCGTCGAGCGGCACGAGTCGCTGCGGACGGTGTTCACGCTCGTTGACGGGGTCCCGCATCAGCTCATCAAACCGCCCTTCCCGCTGGACCTCGAGGTGATCGATGTCAGCGCTCACGCGGACGCCGAGGAGCGGGCCCTGGAGCTCGTCGCCGCCGACGGCCGCCAGGGGTTCGACCTCGGGCGCGACCGGTTGCTGCGCGTGACGCTGATCCGGCTCGGAGATCAAGACCACGTTCTGTCGCTGACGATCCATCACATCGTCACCGACGGCTGGTCGGTGGGGGTGATCAATCGTGAGCTCGCCGCCATCTACGGCGCGCTGGTCGAGGGACGGCCCGTCGAGCTGCCGGCGCTGGCGCTCCAGTACGCCGACTATGCCGTGTGGCAGCAGCAGTGGATGGAGAGCGGCGGCCTCGATCAGCAGCTCGAATACTGGACGACGAAGCTGGCCGGCGCGCCCGCTCTGCTCGAGCTACCCACTGACCGCCCGCGCCCTTCCGAGCAGAGCTTCCGGGGCGCGACCCTGCGGACGGTCCTGCCGTCCGAGCTGCTCCAGCGGCTCCGCGCCCTGAGCGAGCGGGAGGGGAGCACGCTGTTCATGACCCTGCTGAGCGCCTTCGCCGTCATGCTGGCGCGCTACAGCGGCCAGGATGACGTCGTCGTGGCCACCCCGGTGGCCAATCGGAGCCGCGTCGAGCTCGAGCAGCTCATCGGATTGCTGGTCAACACGCTGGCGCTCCGCGTCGATATGGCGCCTGACCCATCGTTCGTCGAGCTCCTGCGCGGCGTCCGCGAGACCGCGCTCGAGGCGTTCTCCAATCAGGACCTGCCGTTCGAGCGCCTCGTCCAGGAGCTCAATCCCGACCGGAATCGCAGCCACGCGCCGGTCGCGCAGGTCCTGTTCGTGCTCCAGAACGCCGCCGAGAGGCCGATCCATTTCTCCGGCCTCGAGCACGAGCGCGTCTCGACCGATCGCGGGACAGCGAAATTTGACCTGGCCCTGTTCGCGGGCGAGGTGCCGGCGGGCCTGAGGGTGTCGATCGAGTACTGCTCGGATCTGTTCGACGAGACCACGATCCAGCGGATGCTGCGGCATTTCGAGACGCTGCTCGAGGCGATCCTCGCCGATCCTTCCCGCCCGGTGTCCGAGCTGAACCTGCTCCCGGCCGAGGAGCGAGAGCTGGTGCTCGACCGCTGGAGCACCGGGGGGGAGACCGAGAGCCCAGCCCCACGGTGCGTGCACGAGCTCGTGGCTGACCAGGCCCGCCGCACCCCGCAGGCGATCGCTGTGGACCACGCGGGCCAGCGCCTCAGCTACGCCGATCTCGATGCCCAGGCCGACCGGCTGGGGTCTCACCTGCGTGAGCTCGGGGTCGGACCGGACACCGTGGTGGCGATCTGTGCCGAGCGCTCGGTGGAAATGGTGGTGGCCGTGCTCGGTGTGCTCAAGGCGGGCGGCGCCTACGCGCCGATCGATCCGGCTTACCCGGCCGAGCGGATCAAGTTCATGCTGGCCGACTCCGACGCCCCCGTTCTGCTCACCCAGCAGCATCTGCTGTCCGGCCTGCCGGACCGGGACGCGCTCACCGTCTGCCTTGACTCCGATTGGGAGTCGACCGTCTCCGCGGAGAACGTCCCAGCGCCAGCCGAGCCCACGCCCGACAACCTCGCCTACGTTCTCTACACGTCAGGTTCCACGGGGCAGCCCAAGGGCGTGGCAATGCCTCATCGGCCGCTGGCCAACCTGCTGGCCTGGCAGCTCCACAGCACTGCGCCGGGTCCCGCCCGCACCCTTCAGTTCGCCTCGCTGTCGTTCGACGTCGCGTTCCAGGAGATCTTCTCCACCTGGTGCTCGGGCGGCACGCTGGTGTTGGCCGACGAGGCGGTCCGCCGCGACCCCGAAGGTCTCCTCAGGCTGCTCGCGCACGAGCGCGTCGAGCGCCTGTTCCTGCCGTTCGTGGCGCTGCAGAACCTGTGCGAGGCGGCCGAGCACAGCGAGCAGTCGGTTGCCGATCTGCGGGAGATCATCACCGCTGGGGAGCAGCTGAAGGTGACCCCCGCCGTACGCCGATTTTTCTCCCGGCACCAGCAGTGCACGCTGTTTAACCACTATGGCCCCACCGAGAGCCATGTCGTCACGGCCCTGCGCCTGTCGGGCGAAGCGCAGGAGTGGCCGTCGCTCCCGCCGATCGGCCGCCCGATCTCCGGCGCCAGGGTCCGCCTGCTCGACCGTCACCTGCAGCCGGTACCGATTGGGGTGCCGGGCGAGCTCTGCATCGGCGGTGTGTCCCTGGCCCGCGGCTATCTGGGCCGTCCCGAGCTGACCGCCGAGCGCTTCGTCGAGGATCCGCTGAGCAGCGGAAGCGGCACCCGGATGTACCGCACCGGTGACCTCGCGCGTTACCTGCCGGACGGCAATATCGAGTTTCTCGGCCGGATTGACCACCAGGTCAAGGTGCGGGGCTATCGCATCGAGCCGGGTGAGATCGAGGCCGCGCTGCGCGATCACAGCTCGGTGCGGGAGGCGCTGGTCCTGACCCGCGACGATGACGGCAGCGGCGCCGGTCTGGTGGCGTACCTGCGAGTGGACGAGCCGGGTCCGACTGCGGCTGAGCTGCACGATTTCCTGCTTCGAACGCTGCCCGCATACATGATTCCCGCGGCGTTCGTGACGCTGGCCGAGTATCCCTTGAGCCCCAACGGCAAGGTCGACCGCCGTGCGCTGCCCGCCCCGGATGACCGGGCGCGGATGACCGCTGAGTACGCCCCGCCCGTCGATGACACCGAGCAGGCGCTGGCCGATGTCTGGGCCGAGCTGCTCGGTCTTGAGCGTGTGGGGCGCGATGACAACTTCTTCGCGCTCGGGGGCCACTCGCTGCTGGCGGTGCGGCTGGTCTCCCGCGTCCGTGACCGGCTCGATGTGGAGCTCGCGCTCAGCGCGATCTTCGACAGCCCGACGATCGCCGGCCTCGCGGCGGTCCTTCGCGGTGCCGGCAGTCAGGTCACCGCCGTCTCGCTGCCTCCGATCCTGCCTGCGCCGCGAGAGGCGCGCCGGATGGAGGGTTCGGAGGATGAGCGCGTGGTGCTGCCGGCTTCGTATGCCGAGCAGCGGCTGTGGTTCCTTGACCGGCTCGAGCCTGACAACCCCGCCTACAACGTTCCCATGGCGGTGCGTCTGGCCGGTTCGCTCGACGTGCCGGCCCTGCGCCGGGCCCTGGACGAGCTCGTCGCTCGCCACGAGTCACTGCGAACCACCTTCGCCGTGATCGATGGCGCGCCCCATCAGGTGGTGTCTGCGCCCGGCCCTGTCCCTCTCGCCGTGACCGATCTTCAGGGGGCGCCGGACGCCGAGGAGGCGGCCCAGCGCCTGGTCGGCGCCGAGGCCGGCCGGGGCTTTGACCTGTCGAGCGGTCCGCTTCTGAGGGCGGCCCTGATCGACCTCGCCGCCGACGATCACATCCTGATCATCACGCTGCACCACATCATCGTCGACGGTTGGTCGATCGGCGTGTTCCAGCGGGAGCTCTCGACCCTGTACCGCGCCTACCACCGGGGCGAGGATCCGGAGCTGGCGCCACTCGCGATCCAGTACGGGGACTTCGCCGCCTGGCAGCAGGAATGGCTGCGCAGCGGCGGCCTGGATCAGCAGCTCGAATACTGGCGGGAGCAACTGGCCGGGGCGCCGGCACTGCTCGAGCTCCCCACTGACCGGCCCCGGCCGGCTCGGCAGACCTTCAAAGGTGCAGTTGTGCGCCAGTTGCTGGGGCCGGCAGAGCTGGCCCAGGTCAAGCAGCTCGGCGAGGGTGAGGGGACGACCCTGTTCATGACGCTGCTGGCCGCATTTGTGGGCCTTCTGTCGCGCTATAGCGGGCAGGAGGACGTGGTGGTGGCCTCTCCGGTGGCGAACCGAAATCGCGCCGAGCTCGAGGGGCTGATCGGATTCTTCGTCAACACTCTTCCGCTGCGCGCGAGCCTTGAGGATGACCCGTCGTTCCGCCAGCTCCTGCACGATGTGCGCAAGACCGCCGTCGGGGCGTTCAGCAATCAGGACCTGCCCTTCGAGAAGCTCGTCGAGGAGCTCAACCCGGATCGCCAGCTGAGCTTCCCGCCCCTGGCCCAGGTCAGCTTCGCGCTGAATACCGTCGAGGAGCCGCTGGGGCTCGAGGACCTGCAGACCGCGCGCGTGTCCGGCGCACGACGCACGACGAAGTTCGACCTTGGTCTGTACGGCGCCGAGACCGCGGACGGCCTGCGCCTGTCAATCGAGTACTCGACTGACCTGTTCGATGAGGCCACCGTCGAGCGGATGCTCTCCCACTACATGAACCTGCTCCGGTCCGCGCTCGAGGATCCGGCACGGCCGATGTCCGAGCTGCCGCTGCTGGACGAGGAGGAGCGCGAGCTCGCCCTGGCCGCGGGAGCGGCGACCCAGGCGGATTACCCGGTCGCCTGCATGCACGAGCTGTTCGAGCGGGCGACGGCCGAGCGGCCGCAGACCATCGCCGCCACCCATGACGGCGCCGCGATCTCCTACGAGGAGCTCAACCGCCGTGCCAACCAGGTTGCCCACTGCCTCAGGTCCCGGGGTGTCGGCCCGGGTTCGCTCGTCGCGCTGCTGCTCGAGCCCTCGTTCGAGATGCTGGCCGCGATCCTGGGCGTGCTCAAGGCCGGCGGGGCCTACGTGCCGCTGGACCCCGAGTACCCGGCTGAGCGTCTGTCATTCGTGCTCGAGGACACCGGCGCTCCGATCGTCGTTCTGCACAGCTCGGTGCTCGACCGCCTGCCGGAGGGCCCGGCCCAGGTCATCTGCCTGGACCAGGAGGTCGATGCGCTGGCCCAACAGAGCGCGGAGAATCCCGAGCCGCTGGCCCGCCCCGAGGATCTCGCCTACGTGATCTATACCTCGGGCTCCACCGGGCGTCCGAAGGGCGTTCAGGTCGAGCACCGCCAGGTCGCCCGTCTGTTCTCCGCCACCGAGGCCTGGTACGGCTTTGGGCCCTCCGACGTGTGGACGTTGCTGCACTCATACGCGTTCGACTTCAGTGTCTGGGAGCTGTGGGGTGCACTCGCGCACGGCGGCCGGCTGGTGATCACCCCCCGGCTGACCACGCGGACCCCGGCCGTGCTGGCCGCCGCGATCAGCGATCAGGAGGTGACCGTCCTCAACGCGACCCCGAGCCTCTTCCTGGGGATCCAGGATGCGCTCCTGCAGCGGGCCGAGCGCCTGGCGCTCCGGACGGTCATCTTCGGCGGAGAGGCCCTCGAGCCGCCGGCTCTGCGGCCCTGGTTCGAGCGTTTTGGTGACTCGGGTCCGGAGCTCGTGAACATGTACGGGATCACCGAGACGACGGTGCACGTGACCTACCGTCCCCTTCTCGCCGCCGACTGCGAGTCCGCGGCCAGCCCGATCGGCGAGCCGATTCCAGATCTCAGCCTGTACCTGCTCGATCGCCACCGCGAGCCCGTCCCGCGGGGCGTGGTGGGCGAGCTGTTCGTCGGGGGTGCCGGGGTGGCTCGGGGTTACCTGAACCGCTCCGAGCTGACCGCGGAGCGCTTCATCGAGAACCCGTTCGGGCCCGGACGCCTGTACCGCACCGGCGATGTGGCACGCCGCCTGCCGGGGGGCGAACTCGACTTCCGGGGCCGGATGGATGACCAGGTCAAGATCCGGGGGTTCCGGATCGAGCTGGGGGAGATTCGGGCGGCGCTCGGGACCCATCCCGCAGTGAACGAGGCCACGGTAATCGCCTCACCGGCTCAGAGCGGGGATGTCCGTCTCGCCGCCTACATCGTCGCCGTGGACGGCGCCCATCCGCCCGGGGCCGATGAGCTCCGTTCGTTCCTGGCTGACCGTCTGCCGAGCTTCATGATTCCCGCCGCCTGGGTGTTCATTGACGCCCTGCCCCTGACCCGGAACGGAAAGCTGGACGTCAAGGCGTTGCCGGCCCCCGAGTTCAGCCGCGCGGCCGCCGCCCAGGAGTTCGCCCCGCCCACCACGGCCACCGAGCTCGCGCTGGCGCCGCTCTGGAGCGAGGTGCTGGGGGTCGAGCGGATCGGCGTCCAGGACAGCTTCTTCGAGCTCGGCGGACATTCGCTGCTCGCCGTACGTCTGTTCTCCGAGATCGAGCGCCAGCTCCGAGTCCGGTTGCCGCTCTCGGCGCTGTTCGAGACTGACACGATCGCCGGCCTGGCTGACCTGATCGACCGTGACCGCCGGGAGAAGATCGACTGGGGGTCGGTCGTCCGCCTGCGCGAGGGCGGACAGGGCACGCCCCTGTTCCTGGTCGCATGGGCGGGCGGCGAGGTGTTGCCCTACCGCGACCTGGCTGAGAGCCTCGAGGCCGACCTCCCGGTCTATGGCCTCCAGGCCCCGGGGGTCGTCGACCGCCAGGCCTCACCGCTCGGCAGCGTCGACGCGCTGGCTCGCCATTACGTGGCCGAGGTCCGGCGCGTTCAGCGCCACGGTCCCTACCGGCTGGGCGGCTTCTGCTTCTCCGGGCTGGTGGCCTACGAGATGGCGCGTTTGCTCATGGCCGACGGCGAGGACGTCTCGCTCCTAGCCTTGCTCGACGCGTACCCGTGGCAGCCCCGGAAGCGGCGGCGGCGCATCCAGGCCCAGCGGGCCCAGCTACAGACACTCCGCAGCGCCGACCGTCAGGGCAGGCGCCAGTGGCTCCGGATCCGGGCCAAGGGCCTCCAGCGCCGGCTGATCGAGCTTGCGTACATACGCGTCGGCCCCCGTGTATTCGAGGTCCTGTCCACCCGCGGCCTGCACGGCTGGCTGCCCCGGCGGCCCTGGAACCTGGTGCTGATCGCCAGCAACCTGGCCCGGATACGTTATGTACCTCGACCCCTGGACATCCGGGTGGACTTCTTCCGCGCTCAGACCGATGCAGAGAAACGCCCCACGCCGTGGGACAGCGTGGCCGGCCGCGGTGTCAACCTGCGGCAGATCATCGCCCCCGGAATCCAGCACGAGCGCATGATGCACCAGCCGTACGTGGGGCTGCTGGCGGCCGAGCTCACCCGGGCGCTGGACGGCGCCGGAACCACCTGAATCAGCCTCACCTAGGCGGCGAGGGCCCTGAGCTAGCGGTCGCCGAGCTCCCACTCGGAATCGATGTGCAGGGCGGACGTCCGCACCACTGCCGTCGGGGCGGCATCGAGCTCGGGACCGTAGACGTCGAAATCGGTCAGCGGCTGCCAGCCCAGGAGCTCCTTGCCGTTGGTCCAGTTCTTGTACACCCCGCACCACACGTAGTAGCGCCCGCGCGGCAACGGAAGTCGTGGGATCGAGCACTTGATCGTGGTTCCCCCTGGATCCAGGAGCGTTTCGCGGCCCGGGTTGACCAGGAAGATGGGCTTGGCGTCACCCTCGCTGATCCCGAGATAGACCCAGGCGCGGCAGCTCTCATTGCTCTGCAGGGTCAGGCTCACATCGAGCGTCTCGCCACTCTTGACCAGGCCGCCGTCGGGTGCGCCAGCGCTGACATGGGGCACCTGAAGCAGGCCCTCGATCTTGGGGCGGGCCTTGGCCTCACCCTCGACGGCTCCACGGTAGGATCCGAGCACGTCCCGGATCGGTCCCATGGTCTGCACCTCCCCGTTGTGGACCCAGATGCCGTTGGCGCAGGTGGCCTCCACCGCGGCCAGGTCGTGGGAGACGAACAGCAGCGTGGTGCCCTCGCTGAGCACATGACGGATGCGCTCCAGGCACCGCTGCTGGAAGGTGGCATCGCCCACGGCCAGCACCTCGTCAACGAGCAGAATGTCCGGGGACAGGTAGGCGGCGACCCCGAACCCGAGGCGCATCTGCATCCCGGAGGAGTAGTACTTGACCTGCCGGTCGACGGCGTGGTCGAGCTCGGCGAAGGCCACGATCTCGTCAAAGCGCTTGGCGACGTCACGGCGCTTGAGACCCATGATCGAACCGGTCAGGTAAATGTTCTCGCGCCCGGTGAGCAGCGGCGCAATCCCGGCGCGAACCTCGATCAGGGCCCCCACGCGCCCGGCCAGCGAGATCCGCCCGGCAGTTTGGTACATGACGCGCGAGATGATCTTCAGGAGAGTTGACTTGCCGGCGCCGTTGGCGCCCACCAGCGCCCAGGATTCGCCCGGCGCGGCCTCGAAACTGATGTCGCGCAGCGCCCACCGGAAGCTCTCGCCCTCGCGACTGCGGAGCCGATCGCCAACCTGGGCGATCCGATCCTGCAGGTACGTGGGACGCTCGTCGAGCCGGAAGCGCTTCCACACCTCCGCGGCTTCGATGGTGCCGTTAAGCAATGTCCGCCATTCCGGTCTCGAGCCGCTTGAACATCACGAAGCCGGCGATCAGGACCACCAGCGAGCTGACGGCGCCGGCTCCGAGGGCGCCCCACTGGGGGGCCGAGCCGTGCAGAACGCTGCCACGGATGCCGTCGATCACCGGCACAAGGGGGTTCAAGATCGAATACACGACGAGGAACGTCTGCGAGTTGGAAATCGACGACGGCCCGTACACAACCGGCGTGATGAATAGTCCGAGCTGGATGACCATCGGCAGCACGAGGCTGAAATCGCGCATATACACCACGGTCGCCGAGACCGCCAGCGTCACGCCGAGCGTGAACATCAACAGAACGATCAGATACAGCGGGAGGTAGTAGATCTGCGCGTGCGGAGCAAAGCCGGTGATGGGGAACAGGACCGCCAGCACGCAGGTGGCGATCAGCGCGTCCACCGCCGCGTCGGCAATCGCCGCGATCGGGAACACCTCTCGCGGGCAGTAGAGCTTGTTCAGCAGCGGCACGTTCGAGGTCAGGCTGGTCCCGCCCTGGCTGAGGGCCGTGGAGAAGAACGTCCACGGCAGGAGCCCCATGTAGGAGAACAGCGCGTAGGGAACCCCCCCGGTCTTGACGTGCGCGACCTTGGTGAAGATCAGGGTGAAGGCGATCATCATCATCACCGGAGAGATGACCGCCCAGGCGAGCCCCAGGGTCGCCTGCTTGTAGCGGATTCGGAGGTCGCGCTCGGCTAGCGTGAGGATCAGTTCGCGGAAACTCCACAGCTCGCGGAAGGCAAATGGGAGATTGACCCGCCGCCGAAACCAGATTTCTCGGCGCGGTCCGGTGGTTGTGGCTCCGGAGTCGCTGCTTAGGTCACGGCGAAGCGGAGACGCGTCACTCGTCGCCCCACCCGCAGACAGCCCGGAGCTAGATCCCTCTAGCACGACAGGGATCGTACTGCAAAGGCGCTCTGGCCGTGAAACACGGCGCCCAGGGCCAATCGACTAGCATCACGCGCGGTGGATACGAGGGCTCGTGCGGTGCATAGGCCGGCCATGGATGGGCCGGACGGGGGAGAGGATCTGCTGACTCTCGCCGACCTGAGTCTGGCCGCATACCTGCGCTACCTGGCTCAGTACGGGGGCGCCATCCACGAGGAAGACGGCCTGCTGTTGTTCGCCGGTGCGCACCGCCAGCCCAACCCATATCGCAACGGCGCTCTGCGGATCGGCGCCGGATTGAGCGCCGAGCAGGTGCTCGAGCGTGCGGGGGCGTTCTTCGGCGCTCGCAGCAGCGGCTATGCCCTATGGGCCCGTGAGCACGCCGACGCCGACATCGAGGCGGCGGCCCAGGGGACAGGGCTATCCGAGCTCGAGCGCCTGCCCGAACTCGTGCTTGACGCGCTGCCCGAGTACCTGCCTCCGCCGGAGGGGGTCGAGATCCGGCGCACGGACACCTCGAGCGCGCGCGAGGACTACTTGGGCTTGGTGTCCGAGGCATGGGGCATGGGTGCCATGCCGCGAGAGGTGGCAGCCCGGGTCTTCTTCGATCCCGACAGCCTGGCCGATCCGCACGTAGCCGCTTATGTGGCCTATTTCGATGACCAGCCACTTTCGGCCGCGATGACCTTGGTCAGCCACGGCGTTGCCCTCGGCTGTCAGGCGGCGACCATCCGCCGGCCCCGCAAGGGCCAGCGGCTTCCTCCCTCGGCACCACCGGGCGAGCGCCGGGGTTTGGCCGAGAGCTGCCTCTGGGTGGCCCTGGCCCACAGCTTCGAGGAGATGGACGCCACCATCTCCCTGTGCCAGACCTCCAGCCTGGGCGCGCCGGTTTGGCTGGGTCTCGGCTACCGCCCGTTCACGAGCTACGCCCGTTACCTGGTGCCGGTGCGCGCCGGCCAGACGAGCACTGGGGCCCGATGAGACGGCCGTTCGGCGACGGCGCCATCCCGCCGCGCCCGGACCCACTGGACGACGAGCAGCGATCGCTGCGCGCGGCGGTGACCGCGTTCGCTCAGGGCGAGCTCAACCGCGGGTTGGACGAGCGTGACCGGGACGCAATGTTCTCCCGCGAGGCCTGGGTCAAGTGCGCACGGATGGATCTGATGGGTCTCCCGGTGCCGGTGGAGTACGGCGGTATCGGGGCCAGCGCCACCACGATTGCCGCCGCGCTCGAGGGCCTGGGCTACGGCTGCGCCGACAACGGCCTGATCTTCTCGCTCAACGCCCAGATGTGGGCCTGCGAGCTCCCCCTGATCCATTTCGGTACCGAGGAGCAGAAGCAGCGCTATCTCCCCGCACTGTGTGACGGTTCTCTGATCGCCGCTCACGGTATGACCGAGCCGGCGTCGGGCTCGGACGCGTTCAGCCTGACCAGCACGGCGGTACGCAGCGACGGCGGCTGGATCCTCAACGGCTCGAAGGCGTTCGTGACCAACGCGCCCGAGAGTGACCTGTTTGTCGTCTTCGCCACCACCGATCGCAGCCTTGGTTTCGCCGGGCTGTCGGCGTTTCTCATCACGCGGGACGCGCCCGGTCTCACCGTGGGACAGCAATACTCGAAGATGGGCCTGCGTACCTCGCATCTGAGCGAGTTGTCCTTTGCTGACTGCGCGATCCCGGCCGATGCGCTGCTGGGGAGCGAGGGGGCGGGCATGGCCATCTTCAATACATCGATGCGCTGGGAGCGGAGCCTGATCCTGGGCGCTGCCGTGGGCACGATGCGCCGGCAGCTCGAGCGCTGCGTTCACTACGCGCGGGAGCGGGTTCAGTTCGGCCAGCCAATCGGCAACTTCCAGGCCGTGTCACACAAGATCGCCGATATGAAGCTCCGCCTCGAGACCGCACACCTGATGCTGTACCGAATCGCCGGCCTGCTTGACCAGGGCGCGGCCACAGATCTGGATGCCTCGATGACCAAGCTGCACCTCAGCGAGTGCCTCGTGCACTCGAGTCTCGATGCCGTTCAGATCCATGGCGGTTACGGCTACATCACCGAGACAGGCCTCGAGCGCGACGTCCGAGACGCCCTGGGCGGACAGCTCTACTCCGGAACATCGGAGATGCAGCGCAACGTGATCGCTCGACATCTCGGCCTGTGAGCGCCACGCTGATCCACGGGTTGCTGGAGCGCGCGGCGGCTGACGATCCGGAGCGCACGGCCGTCGTCGACGGTGATCGGCGCCTCAGTTACGGCGAGCTCGAGTCAGCGGCGAATCGGCTGGCGCATACCCTGATCGACCACGGGGTCCGCCCCGGGGATCGCGTCGGCCTCCTGCTCGAAAAGTCGATCGAGGCGGTGGTCGCGATCTACGGCGTGCTCAAGGCTGGAGCCGGTTACGTCCCACTGGACAGCCAGGCGCCCGCGGCTCGGCTGGCCTACATCGTGGCCAACGCCGGGATGCGCTGCCTGATCACGTCGGAAGTGAGCACCCAGGATGCGCAGCGCCTGCTCGAGGCCGGGACGGACCTCGAGCTCGTGATCGGCGCTTCGCTTCCGAACGGCGCCTCGCTTCCGAACGGCGCCTCGCTTCCGAATGGCGCCTCGCTTCCGGAGCTCGAATCGGCCGGGCCGACGGTGCTCGCGTGGCCGGAAATGTCGGGCTCCGCCGAGCCGCCATCCGTGGCCGGCATCGGGCCGGATGACATCGCCTACATCCTGTACACGTCGGGCTCGACCGGCGAGCCGAAGGGAGTGACCCTGTCTCACCGCAACGCCTTGGCGTTTGTGGAGTGGGCCGCTCAGGAGGTTGGCATCGGTGCCGAGGACCGGCTGTCGAGCCACGCTCCGTTTCACTTCGACCTATCGGTGTTCGACCTGTTCGCCGCCGCCTGGGCCGGCGCCGCCGTCGTGCTCGTCCCCCGGTCGGCGGCCGTGTTCCCGGTGGAGCTGACGGCGTTCATCGAAGCCGAGGCGATCACCGTCTGGTACTCGGTTCCCTCGGCCCTGACCTTGCTCGTGCTGCACGGAGCCCTCGGCCAGCGCTCCCTTCCCGCACTGAGGGCGATCGTGTTCGCCGGTGAGGTGTTTCCCACCAAGCACCTGGCGCGCCTGATGGAGCTTCTCCCCGAGGCTCGGTACCTGAACTTCTTTGGCCCCACGGAGACCAACGTGTGTACCTGGTACGAGGTGCCGGCCGGCGCACCGCCCCCGGACCCGCTCCCGATCGGATGGCCAATCGGCGGCGTGACGGCGCGGATCGAGACTCAGGAGGGCGGCGAGGCGCCTGACGGAGAGGTGGGTGAGCTTCTGATCTCCGGCCCCACGGTCATGCACGGCTACTGGGGTGATCCTGAGCGGACCGATCGTGTGCTCAGCCGATCCGGGACGGAGCGCCTGTACCGGACCGGAGATCTGGTCCGCCGGGAGCCGGGAGGGGAGCTCATCTTCGTCGGCCGCCGCGATGCCCAAATCAAGACCCGCGGCTACCGGGTGGAGCTGGGCGACATCGAAGCCGCCCTGCACGCGCTCGACGTGATCGTCGAGGCGGCGGTCATCGCCGTTCCGGACGAGAACGTGACCAATCGGCTCCGCGCCTACGTGGCCGTGAGCCAACCCGTGTCCGATCCCGAGATCATCCAGAGCCTGCGTGAGCGGCTGCCGCCTTATATGATCCCGGACGAGATCGAGTTCCGCCCGGAGCTTCCGAAATTGACGACCGGCAAGGTCGACCGGCGGGCATTGCAAGGCTAGTGGCGGAAGGGGTTACCCAGTGGTAGATGCGCAGCGCATTCGAAGCTTCCTGATCGAGGAGGCGCGCTGGCAGGGCCCGCCGGAGGAGCTCACTGACGACTATCCGCTGATCGAGAAGCGCGTCATCGACTCGATGGCCCTGTTGCGCCTGGTGGCCTGGCTCGAGGAGGAGTTCGGCGTGGACATCGATGACGCAGACGTCGTCCCCGCCAACTTCGGCACGATCGAGCACATCAGGGCCCTGGTCGAGACCAAGCTCGCCGGCTGAGAGGGCGAGGTGTGCGGAATTTGCGGGGTCGTGGCACGCGACCCAAGGCAGGTTCCGCTCAGTCCTGAGCGCCTGCGGACGATGACCGACGCCATGCGCCACCGCGGTCCGGACGACCGCGGTGAGCTCCTGGAGCCCGGGATCGCCCTGGGCATGCGCCGGCTGTCGATCATCGATGTCGAAGGCGGACGGCAGCCGAGCACCAACGAGGACGAGACGGTCGATGCGATCCAGAACGGCGAGATCTACAACTTCCGCTCGCTGCTGGCCGAGCTGGGATCCACTCATCGCCTGAGCTCGCGTTGTGACACCGAGGTGATCGTGCACCTGTATGAGGAGCACGGGATCGCCTTCCCACGTCACCTCGCCGGGATGTACGCGATCGCCGTGTGGGATCGCGCCCGCCGCCGGCTGGTGCTGGCTCGCGATCGCCTGGGGATCAAGCCGCTGTATGTCGCTGAGCTGGCGGACGGCCTGGCCTTTGCCTCCGAGGTCAAGGCGCTCGTGGCCGCAGGGCTCGTCACCCCCAGCCTGGATCCCGTCGGAGCCGAGCTGTTCATGGCCTACGGCTACGTCCCCGGTCCGCGCACGCTGTTCGCGGGTGTGAGGAAGCTGATGGCCGCCAGCATCCTGGTCTATGAGGACGGGCGCATCACGGGCGAGGAGAGCTACTGGAACCCGCGGGACGAGATCCCGGAGCGGCGTGCGAGGGCCAGTTGGGAGGACGACACCGAGGAGCTTTTGGCGATCTTGAGGCGTTCAGTTCGCGAGCACATGGTGAGCGATGTGCCCCTGGGGCTGATGCTGAGCGGTGGCGTCGACTCCTCGCTGATCGGGGCCCTCATGGCCGAGGCCAGCCCTCAGCCGATCAAGACCTTCTCGATCGGGTTCTCCGGGCTGCCCGCCAGCAATGAGCTGGCCGACGCCCGCCGCGTGGCCGAGCGGCTGGGAGCCGATCATCACGAGCTCGAGATCGAACTCCGTGACGATCCCGCGGCGCTCCAGGACATGCTCTGGAACATCGAGGAGCCGATCGCCGATCTGTCCTCGCTCGGCTTTCAGCTCATCTGCCAGCTGGCTCGGCGCGAGGTGACGGTGGCGCTTTCGGGGCAGGGGGCGGATGAGCTCTTCGGTGGCTACCGCAAGCACCAGATCGCCGCCGGCGCGGATCTCGTGGCCCGCATCCCCGGTGGGGTGCCGCTGGCCGCAGGCCTGGCAACGCGCGCATCGGCCGGATCGACGCTGAGTCGAGGCCTGACGGCCCTGTCGGCCCACAGCCCGGGTGAACGTCTGCTGGCCATGAGCCGCGTGACGGGGCCCGAAATGCGCACAGCGTTGTTCACGGATAGCTTCCGCTCCTCGGTGGGAGAGGCCGCCGCGCTCGAGGCCGTAACTCAGTACGCGCTACCCGAGGGGGTTTCGATCCTCGATCAGACGCTCGAGCTGGATCGTCGGATGGCGCTTGTGGATCAGCTGTTCCTGTACTTCGACAAGATGTCGATGTCGGCATCGCTCGAGGTGCGCGTGCCGTTCGTCGACCACCGTCTGGTCAGCTTCTCCCTCGCCTTGCCCAACAGCCGGCGCGTCTGGCTGCTCCGGCGCAAGGAGGTCCTCCGTCGGGCTGCCCGAGGCTTGGTTGACGACTCCGTGCTGAAGAAGAAGAAGACCGGCTTCCTCAACGCGGCTCTCGGGGATTGGCTGCGAACGCACCGTGATGGATTCGTGCGCGATGTGATGCTCGATCCGCGCACCCGGAACCGTGGGCAGCTCGATCCAGCCACCCTGGAGGCGTTGATCTCCGATGCTGGGGAGAGTGGACGCAAGAACGCACAGGTCCTGTTCTGCGCCCTGATGCTCGAGCTGTGGCAGCGGCTATGGGTAGATGGAGACGCCGCCGCCAGCCGTATCTCTCCTCCGGTCAATTGACACTGTTTACCAGAGCATGTGGCACTGTTTACCAGAGTGCATAACACCGTTTACTAGCGTGTTTACCACCGGTTATTAGAGCGGCGGGCCCCGGCCCCGGTCAGCACGACCTGATGCACCTCACAAGCCGAGGTACATCAGGCCAAATTGGGGTGCCCTAAGCCGCCCCTTGTGTTTCCTCCATCTGTCTAGGTGCTCCCTGGTTGGTGGGCAGCTCGCGCTGCCATGCCGATCCCAGGTTTGCAACAGGACGAGCCGTCACCACCAAGCAAAGGCTCGAACTGCAATACCACCCAACGGAGGATGACGTGCTCAAGTATACACTCAGGACTTGGCGGAAAGCGCATGGGGCGGCGCTACTGCTGACTCTCATGGGGAGCATGGTGATCGCCGGAACCGCTCAGGCGAGTACCGCCACGCCCCCGCTCCCGCCAGGACTCACATTCAACGGGACATTTTCGACCATGAACCCCTGGACAAGTGCCGGTGGCGGCATACAGTGCGCCAACCACGGAACGCCCAGCCAATCACCGCGGCTCCGAGGAACGTTCACTCAAACCTCGAACGTGAACGGGATGGCCTCGTCGGGTCAGTTCACACTTCCCGCCGATTCGAACACCTCGCAGTATCCGCTCGAGGCGTGTGACGTCGTCACCGGCGCGCAACCCATCGGACTCGGTACCGACGACTACTACGGTCTCAGTGTCTACGTCCCTCAGGGCTGGACGATCCCGGGCAAATTCTTTACCGGCGTCGAGATTCAGGAGTACCACTTCCAGAACGTCTACGGTGCCCCGATCTCGTTCCAGCTGCACTCCGACCACGTCACGCTGGCGCTCCAGACCGGAGCCTGTAACAACCACACATCGGTTGCTCCAGGATGCGTCTACCACTCGAACGCGGACAATCCGAACGGGAACACCGGGAATCTGCCGGCCTCGTATGTCATCCCGCCCGGAGCTCTTCAGCAGGGTCAGTGGAACCAGATGGTGATGCACGTCCATTGGGCCAGCAACAGCACAGGCCAGATCCAGACCTGGTACAAGACCGCCAGCGCCAGCACGTGGAACTCGTCCAGCAATATCACCGGGATCCCGACCGTGCAGTGGGACAACACCAGGACTTGCTGCGCCAACAAGTACAGCGACGCATCAGAGGCCTACACGGGCCCTCTTTCCGCACCGCTGTCTCTCTGGCTCGGCCAGGACGTGACCGGCTCATCGTTCACCGCTACGACGAACGCGATGAGCCTGGCGCCGCCGACGCCGGCCGGTGGGTCGGCTCCGGCTCCAAGGAAGACCGTCAAGCACAGCACGAAGGCTGTGGCTCGGTCGGCTTCACTGAAGCGGCACCGCGAGAATCGCGGACTCGAGCGCCGCATGCGCGGCGATCATGCCAAGCGCGGCGATCATGCCAAGCACGCTCGGCACCATCACGGCGAGCACAAGAGCTAAACGCCGGTAGGAACTCACAGTCTGAGCAGTACGAAGACTGAATCGCAACCCCGGCGCCGCTCGATAAGGAGCGGCGCCGTTGGCGTTGTCGGGCCCTCGGCCGCTCCATATTCCTCCATCTGTCCAAGTTCTCGCGGGTTGTTTTGCCGCCTCGCCGGCCGCGCCGATCCCAGGTTTGAGCAGGAAGACCCGCCGTCAAGCGGCGGCTCGGACTGCATAACCCGGCTAACGGAGGAAGACGTGCTCAAGCAAACACTCAGGACTTGGCGGAAAGCGCATGGGGCGGCGCTACTGCTGACCGTCATGGGGAGCATGGTGATCGCCGGGACCGCTCAGGCGAATACGCCGACCGCGCCCCTCCCTGCCGGCGTCTCATTCAACGGAACGTTTTCGACGATGAATCCTTGGACGAGCGGCGGTGGTGGCATACAGTGCGCCAACCACGGTACGCCCAGCCAGTCACCACGGCTCCGGGGAACCTTCACCCAGACCCCGAACGTCAGCGGCATGGCGAGCTCAGGCGAGTTCTCGCTCCCCGCCGATACGAATACCTCGACATACCCGCTCGAGGCGTGTGACGTCGTCACCGGCTCACACCCGATCGGACTCGGGACTGACGGCTACTACGGCCTCAGCGTGTACGTCCCTCGGGGCTGGACCGCCGGCAGCTACTTCACCGGCGTCGAGATTCAGGAATACCACTTCCAGAACATCTACGGTGCCCCGATCTCATTCCAGTTGCACGCCGATCACGTCACGCTAGCGCTGCAGACCGGAGCCTGTAACAACCACACGACCGTCGCTCCCGGATGCGTCAATCATTCGAACGCCGATAACCCGAACGGGAACCCCGGAACTCTGCCGGCGGAATATGTCATCCCGCCAGGAGCCCTCGTGCAGGGTCAGTGGAACCAGATGCTCATGCATGTGCACTGGGCCAGCGACAACACCGGTCAGATCCAGACCTGGTACAAGACCGCGGGCGCCAGCACTTGGAATTCATCGAGCAACGTCAGCGGGATCCCGACCGTGCAGTGGGACAACACCAAGACCTGCTGTGACCCTAACTACGTTGACGAGACGGAGGCTTACACAGGTGCATTGAGCGCACCGCTTTCTCTCTGGCTCGGCAATGACGTGACCGGCTCATCGTTCAACGCTACGGCGAACGCGATGACTCTCGCGCCGCCCACGCCTCCCACTCCGACAAAACCTGCTCCCAAGAAGATCGTCAAGCACAGCAAGAAGGCTGTAGCTCGGGCGTCTTCACTGAAGCGGCGCCGTGCACACCGCAGGTTCGAACAGCGCAAGCACGCCAAGCACCATCACGGCAACCGCAACGCGGAAGCTCCTGGTGGGAGCCTCACAGCCTGAGCAGTATCAAGACAGAACCGCAAGCCGCCGGCGTCGCTCGATATCGAGCGGCGCCGTTGGCGTTTGCGCATAGCTCATCCTGACATGGCGGGTACCATCGCCGCCAGCATGGAGAAACCCCACGAACGGCCTCCCCAGCACCTCGCACTCGTCAGCTGGGATGGCACGATTGGAGGAGCCGAGGTCCTGACCGTCGAGCTGGCTCGCTCGATGCGTCGGCTCGGTGTCCAGGTCGAGGTGGTGCTGCTGACCGCGGGGGGACCACTGACCGAAAGGCTGGCAGCGGCTGATGTGCCGTTTCGGATTCTCGGCTTCAAGCGCGGTCGTGATGTGCTGCGCCACCCACGGAGGTATGCGGCTGCGCTCAACGCTACGGGGACCGACGGGGTCGTGCTTCCGGAATGTGGCTTCGTGGGGGCAGCGTTGCGTCTCGGCGGGTACCGGGGCGCGATCATTGCTGTCGAGCACGGGATCGCGCTTCAGCGCGATGCTTCGAGAAAGAAGGCGCTTGTCGCGTATCTGAACAAGTTCGCCGGTGCCTGGGCCGATGACGTCGAGGTGGCGGTGTCTGACTTCACCCTGGAAACGATGCGGGCGGGTCCCCACGCGCGCCATATCTGTCGAATCCACAACGGGGTTGATCCGGCAAGGTTTGCTCTGGAGCAGGCTTCTCCAGCCCGCGCGGTCGGGTCTCGTTTTGTCGTTGGCTTCGCCGCACGCCTGATCCCAGGAAAGGGCGCTGAGGACGCCATCAGTGCTATCGCGCAGGCTCGCAGCCAGATATCCGTAAAGCTCCTGATCGCCGGGGACGGAGCGGAACGGCCTCGGCTGGAGGCGATGGCTCAGCAGCTAGGGGTGGGTGAGGACGTCGAATTCCTCGGCCTGTTGAGCGACGTCAGGGATCTGTGGCGGCAGTGCGATCTTGCCCTCGTGCTGTCCTCCTCGTTCATCGAGTCATTCGGGATGGTGGCGCTCGAGGCGATGGCTTGCGGCAAGCCTGTGATCGGGACCATCAACGGTGCCATTCCCGAGGTCATAGCCGACGGCGTAACCGGTACGTTGATCGGGCCCGGTGACGTATCGCATCTGGTCAGGACCCTCGTGGATTACGCCGAACACCCGGAGGCGTGCATCGAGCGCGGCGACGCCGGGCGCCTCAGAGCGAGCGATGCGTTTCACATCGATAGGTGCGCTGAGGCCTACATCCGCTGCTTCGCGCCGGTGAGGCCCGGCTGAGCGCCGGGACCGCGGGTCATTCCCCGGGCGTGGATGCCAGTGCCCACGGCACCGTGACGTCGAACAACTCGGCGATCTGATGAGCGTCCGAGGCGTAGTGTTCACGGAGCGCGATGTCAGATGCCGCTTCGGCCTGGCCACGGGTGTTACCCCGTCGCCGGTTCCAGAGGTCTACGAGGTAGTTCATCCGGTCAAATCGGACATCGATGCGCCGGCGCGTCGGCTCGGGAATGGCGTGCCAAAGCCTGTGGGCGAGCCGACTGGATGCAGCCGCCTCCTGGATCAGGTTGAGGTCAAGCCATTTGAAACGCTGAGACTTCCCACCCTGCCGGTAGCTGACACCCAGATTGTCCGGAGTGAAATCAGGGTCCACGTCAAGGAAACGAAACACGCGTCGGAGCACCGACTGCGGATCATCGCGGAGCTCGTCGGTGAATAGGATCAAGAATTGTTCGCGCGCGAATGTCTGCCGGTAGCCGGCGAGTATGCGTCCGTACTCGCCCCACACCACGTAGCCGGTGGCCTCCTGCGGCGTCCGGCGGGCTCTGAGCAGCGCATCCGGGTCAAGCAGGTCGTTGACCGCCTCGTCAAACGGGCGGGTGTCCCAGCCGTTCATGAGGGCCATCGCATGGTGCGACCGGGCTCGCTCCACAGGGTCGCGAAGGATGGCGACCAGGCGTACGTCGGGTAGCCGTTCACGGATGCGGGCCGGGACGATCTGCTCGTCGCCCGGGAGCGAGGAAGGGTCGGGCTCGGTTGTGTAGTCATATAGGCCGCCCACCATGTACTGAGGAGTGACTGTCCCCCAACGGCATTTCGGATCGGCGAATGGAAACGCCTTGCGGAGGTATTCCTCCCACGGACCGGCGTATTGCCGATCGTGGCTGAAGTAAGGGACCTCCTTGGCCGCTGGCAGCTCGATGGCGGGATGGCGGCGCAGGTATTCGAACAGGGAAGTCGTCCCAGATTTCTGAGCCCCGATGACGATGAAATCGAGCTCCTGCTTCATTGATCGAGGCTAGCCCAGCGCCAGCGAGGTCCGGCGCTTCTGAAAGGAGACGATGACCTCCGCACCCAGCTGTGACAGGCGTGGGCGGATCCGGACGGTGTCCTCAAGGCGGCGCTCCCACCGGTAGGGCAGTTTGCCCGTGCCCGGCAAGAGCAGTCCGTAGCGCCGCCGGTCTAGCGCCGACAGATCGTGACGGTCCGCCACGGCGACGAGCTCGGTCAGGGTGACGCGGCTTTTCTCGTAGTGCTCTCGCTGGCGGCGGCGGTAGTAATGATTGAGCATGCGGCCAAGAGGTGCGGCATCGTCGGTGATTTGCAGAATGCAGACGCCGCCTGGCCTAACGGCTGCCGAAACCCGTGCCAGAGCGTCATTGAGGGAGGGGACGTGGGCCAGGACGCCGACGCAGATGACGGCATCGAACGGCTCAGGTGGGCTGAAGCCGAGGATGTCGGCGTGGATGAACTCCACCGACGCACCCGGGGGCGCCGCTGAACGTGCCCGCTCGAGCATCTTCGGGGAGAAGTCGACCAGCGTCAGCTTGTTCTGCGCCGCCAGCAGCGCCCTCGAGATCGATCCGTCCCCGCACCCGAGATCCAATATCCGGGCGTCCTGGAGGCCGGACAGGAGTTCGGCCACGATCAGCGCGCGCACGGGGATGATCGCGTTGCGCTCGAGATACGTATGCGTGTCGAAGAAGGCTCGTACGGGATTCGGCTTGGACACCGGCGGGCAAGCTAGCAGCCACCGATCGACGCGTCGCGTCCTGCGCCTCGCGCTGGCCGGTTGCCCGGATCAGCTTTCGGTCTCAAACGGTCAAGCCGTCCGCATGCTCGGCATGGTCCTGTCTTAGGTTACGGCCGCGGCCTGTCGGTATGGCACACGGGCGGCCATGCACTGATCGAACTGTTGGCGCATCTGACGTTCTCTGTTATCGCCCAACTCGACAGGAGTGTCGTTTTTCACTGCGACCAGGCCGATGTCGATCATCCGGACCACGTTCAGCAAGCTCCGTCTTGCGGCGTTCTTCAACGGCAGGTAGCGCCACGGCCGAAGGTAGTGGTAGCGGAGCCATGCTTCTTTGAACGTGATCGGGTTGTCTTCCTCAGCTGATCCTTTGAGCCGGTCGGGGTCGAAGAACGCAAAGCTATGTTCGTTGAAGTTATGGAGGTGATATGGGTTGACGGCGTGATACCGGGTGAGAGTGCAGTACGGCAAGCCGAGCAGCAACGTCCCGTTGTGTTCCAGGACGCGCCACATCTCGCCCAGGGCGTGCAGGTAGTCCGGGATATGCTCGAGCGTGTGGTAGCTGAAGATCAGTGGCACCGAGCTGTCGCCGAACGGAAGCTGATCGGTGCTCAGATCGAGGACCAACTCTGCTTTGGTGTCAATGTCAATGTTGATCCAGCCGGGGATGCGGGTTTGGCCGGCGCCGATGTTGAGGGGCTTGGCGTCAGCCATTGTCTGGACAGCCTGCGGCGTCGTACGTTGGCGTCCCAGGTAGATCGGAGGTTTGCATCTCCCTTAGGCTGGTGCACTTCTTCACACGACTCAAGGCGACCCGTTTCTTAGCTGCTTCGGATGTTGTCCACCTTCGGACCGCGCATGACTAAGCGCTGTGCTTGTCCATCTCCGCCCGGTTCAGACCTGGCTAAGGGGAATTGAGACCCCGCCACGTCCCATCGGAGCTCCGACTCCCGTTTCACCAGTACGACGACCAAGATGTTAACACCGCGGATCGTCTTGGAGGAGCGGGCACGCCGATCCTCACCGCGGTTTCGAGTTGCCGTCGTACCGCTTCGCCGGCGCCGGAGAACTCACGGTGACGAGATCTAGGGCGTGTAGCAGCGGCCGAGACCGCGAGCACCGGGCGGGATCGAGCAGAATGGTGAGCGCCGTGCGTGTCCTCTTTGTAACCAACATGTGGCCCGACCAGGAGCGCCCGTGGTACGGCAGCTTCGTTCATTCTCAGGCTCGCTCGCTCCAGGCGCTGGGCGTCGACCTCGACGTCCTGCCCGTACGGGGTTACGCCAGCCGGTGGGCATATCTGAATGCCGTCGCTCGCATGACGGCTCGGAACTTTTCGCACCAATACGACGTCATTCACGCGCATTACGGGCATTCCGCCGTGCTGGGCCGCCTTGACGTCCGCCGTCCCCTCGTCATCTCCTACTGCGGTGATGACCTGCTCGGAACTCCGGCGCCCGAGGAGCCCTGGCGGATGACTCCGGGCAGCCGCGCTCTGGCCCGGGGCTTCGCCCAGGTGGCCCGGGTTGCAGCGGCCACGATCACCAAGTCCGTCGAGATGATGCAGGAGCTCCCGGCCTCGGTACGGGGCCGGAACCACGTGATCCCCAATGGGGTCGATCTCGACATGTTCCGGCGTACCGATCAGGCTCAGGCCCGGCGAGAGCTGGGCTGGGCTCCGGATGAGAAGGTGGTGCTGTTCGTAGGCAATCCGGACATCGCGCGCAAGAACCACCCGCTGGCCGAGCGCGCCACCCAGCTGGCCGCCGAGCGCTTGAGCACGATCCGGCTCCGGGTCGCTCGCGGGGTGAGCCCGGAGCAGGTTCCCCTTTGGATGAGCGCCTCGGACACGCTGATCCTGCCCTCGTGGTCCGAGGGATCCCCGAACGTGGTCAAGGAGGCGATGGCGTGTGAGCTGCCCGTGGTGGCCACGGCGGTGGGTGACGTGGCCGAGCGCCTCGACGGCGTGCCTGGGTGTCACGTAGTGGCGCGACAAGAGGACGCCTTCGCGGATGCCCTGCTGGATGCTGTCACCCACCACCCGTGCGTGGAGGCTAGGAAGGCGGTGGCCGAACTGAGCCTCGAGCGCGTGGGCCAGCGGATTCTCGACGTCTACGAGTCAGTCACCGCGGCACGGCGCCCTAGCTGTTGAATCCGGCGGCTACAGCAGGAGGCGCCTCAGGGGCAGCGATCGCATCGTTGGGCGCATCCGGCGCTCGGTCGATCCCAAGAACGCAAGCCTGGCTCAGCATCGCGAGGACCACGGCGCTCAGGACAAGTCCTGAGGGGCTGAACAGGGTCACGAGAGTGACCGAGGAACCGATTGTTCCCAGGATCCATATCTGGCCCCCGTAGTTCATCCATGAGAAGCGATCCCTGATCGCCCGGCGAGATCTGCGCATGCAGTGCACCAGGGTGGCTACCAGCGGGAGGTAGATCAGGAGGGTGCCCACCACCCCAATCGTCATGACGGCGTTCAGAACTCCCACATCGGGGTCCCGTATCGACCCGGAGGGGAACTGAGGATAGAAACGTACTGAGGGTGGGGTCAGGCCGAGGCCCAACGGCCAGTGGGTGCCGAGCAGCGAGATCATCTCGCTCGCCACCTGCCGCCGAACGCCCACCGTGCCCGCCGAGGAGCTGAGGTCGGTGAAGATCGACACGATCCGCTGCACGAATGGGCCCGTGGCGATTAGGGTCGGCGCCACCAGCAAGATCGCCGCCACGATCCCCACCACGACCCCGACGAACATCAGCAGCCGTCGGCGCAGGACTCCTGCGACCCCTCGCTCGGCCTGCAGACCCAGCCAGACGCTGACCAGCACCACGCTCGTTATGGTCGCGATCCAACGAGCTCGGGTCAGCTGAAGCACGAGGCTCGCAGTCAGAAGCACCGTGATGGGGGCGATTCGCCTCTGGTTGCCGCGTGTGGCGAGCACCAGGGCGGCGATACTGAAGGCCACGCCGGCAGACACGAGGTCGGTCATCTCGGTGTACAGGCGGGTGATGCCCAGGCTCTGCTCGACCGTTTGGGCGTGCACGAGCCAGGTCGGGTTGGCTAGCCCTTCGACGGTTGCGATCTGACCCACGGCGTACAAACACACGCCGACACCGAGCACCACGACGATCGTCTCGACGTCCCGTTCGCGGAACTGGACCCGGGGGAGGACGATTAGGAGCGCACCGAAGTACAGGAAGTCACGCCCGAACCGGATCGCGCCCAGCAACGGAGTGCCCTGCACCGCCCAGGTCCGGGCGACCATCAGTACGCACCAGCTGAGCAGGGCGATCCCGCACCAGTTCAAAACTCGGCTCAGTCGGGTGCGGTTCCGGCGCCCGTCCACGAACGTCCACACCAGCGAGACGACGATCAGGAGCAGGCAGACCAGATCCTGAAGGGCGATGTGATGCGCGATCGCCTTGGTGTTGGAGACGAAGGGGATCCCGTCCAGAGCTGCCAGCGCCAGCACTCCGACGCAGAGCCCACGCTGCGTAGCCAGCAGGCCGAACGCTAGGGCACCGAAAGCCTCGAACATCAGCTTCGAGTGGTTATTTGCGACCTCGCGCCCGCCGACGACGAGGATCAGTAGCACGAACACCGCACCGAGGATCTGGCGCCGGGAGAACCGGTCGAACTTGAGCCGCTCAGTCACCGGACAGCCACGATCTCTCTGGCGCGCGGGCAGAAATCCGGCGCGGCCGATCCCTCTCCGAAGCCACCCTGCCTGCGGACGAACGCGTCGATCTCGTCGAACTCGCGGCGCTTGCGCTGGGCTCGCTCGGCCAGCGGTCCGATCCGTTCGATGAGCTTCAAGGCGAGGCGGAGCGCCGAGCGGAGTGCGTCGGCGCATTTCGCTGCTCGAACGGCCTTGGCTTCTCCGCCCCAGATGCTCAGGTATTCGAGCCAGCTGAGATATGACCAGCCCTGACGGATCGCGGCCCCCGAATCCTCGCCGGTGGAGGAGCGGCCTCGCGTATGCCGGGCCTGAACCGAAGTGGTGACACGCACCGGCAGTCCAGCCGCGCGATAGCGCCGCGCGAGATCGAGATCCTCGTAGTAGAGGAAAAAGCGCCGGTCAAATCCTCCCACCCGGGTGAACTCCCCCCGGTCGGTCAGCAATACCGCCCCGACAGGCCACCAGGCGCCGCGTCGCAGAAGGGGCCAGCGAACCGATGGCAGCTCGCGCGGGCGCAGAGGGCCCGTCACCTGCCGAGCGAGCTCGACCAGCCAGTGCTGCACGGTATGGCTCTGGCCCAGATCGGGAGCGGCCAGGCCGAACGGGAGGCGGCGGCTCTCGAGCTCGAGCGCAGCGGCGTCGATCGACTGGAGCTCGATGTCGGGGTTGAGGAACATCAGCACCGACCCCGTCGCCGAGCCGGCGCCCTGGTTGCAGGCTCGCCCGTATCCGCTGTTGGTGTCATTGGCGATCAGTTCCACGCCGTCCAGGCCCTGGCACAGCTGTGTCGTCTCGTCACTGGACGCATTGTCGACCACGATGATCTGGGCTTCGGGCAGCAACGCCCGGGCCGATCTGCAGCAGGTCTCGATGACGCCAGCCGAGTTGTAAGTCACGATTATCACGGAGATATTCACGGCCGGGCCTGCTTGCCGGGGCGGCCGATCGTGGCGTATCCCGCCAGCAGAGCGCTCTCGGAGTGATTCCACGTCAGCTCCTGGCTGCGCTCGCGTGCCCGGCGGGCGAGATCGCTGCGGAGCTCCGGGTCCTCGGCCAGATGCGCGATCTGCTCGGCGAAGCCGGCCAGGTCTCCGTCTGCCACCAGGATCCCCGCGTCCTTCAGGGTGCGCCGGCTCTCGACAAGGTCGAACGCCACCACGGGCTTGCCCAGGGCCAGGTACTCGGCCAGCTTGATCATCGTCGAGCGTTGGTTCAGCATGGTGCCGGGGGCGGGATCGACACAAACGTCGGCCTCCTGGATTAGCTTCGGCACCTCCGAGGCCTCCACCCAGCCGGTGATCGTCACCCCGTCGGCGATACCCCAACGTGCCAGCGCGGCTTCCAGATCAGCGCGCCCACCGCCATCGCCGATGATGGTCAGCCGAGCTGCTACGGGCGGCGTTCGGTCCCGCAATCGCGCGAGGACCTCGGCCAGCGCGTCGACGCCGTCCTGCTCGCTCACGGTTCCCAGGAAGACCAGATGGACGGGGGAGAGGCGACCCGGCCGCGTCGTCACCGGCAACCGTGTCCATTCGATCGGGGGGCCGTTGCGCACCACCGTCACCTGCCCGGCGTGCTTGCCGCCGCGAGTTCGCGCCACGTCGGCATGGGACTCGTTGGCGGCCACAACGTGCGTGGCCACGGCGAACGTCAGGCGCTCGGCCGCGCGGGCCGCCGTGACCAGGGCCGGGCGGCGGAACTTGACCTCGACGAGCTCCGGTCCGAGGTCATGATGGTCGAATACCACCTGCCGGCCGGCCAGCCTGTAGATGGCGCCCGCGAGGAACAAGGCGTCGGGCGGGTTGTGGATGTGGAGCACATTCGCGCCGCGAGCCAGCGCCACTAGCGCCCCGCGGTGGAGCGCCAATACGGCCACCAGGTACTCGAGCAGCAGCCCGAGGAGACCTCGCCCGGTGCCGTCAAAGGCCCGAAAGCGGTGTACTGCGACACCCCGCACGTGCTCCCGGGCGGGCTGACCCTCGCGGCGGGGCGCGAGCACCAGCACGCTATGGCCGGCGGCCGCGAGTGACTCCGCCTCGCTGCGGACGCGAACGTCCTGCGGATAGGGATTGTTCTCAAGCAGCATCACGACCCGCCGCTTCCCCTCGCGAGGAGGGCGCCTCACGCCGACGGTGCGAGCATCTCCACGGCTCGCTTCTGCCAGGCGATCTGCTCGGACAGTCCCCGGGCGAGATCCCACTCGGGCGCGAATCCCAACTCTCGGCGGATGCGCTCGGTATCGGCCGCCGTGTCACGGGCATCCCCCCGCTGGCGCTGGGTCGTGTGCAGTTTGGGCGGCCCGACCTCGCCTTCCACCAGTGCTATCGCGTCGCGCAACGCCGTCCGGGACCCGCCGCCCACGTTGTAGACGGCGCCGGCCGGCGCCTCGAGGCCGGCGGCGATCGTGGCGGCGACGATGTCGGCCACGTAGGTGAAATCACGTGTCTGGCCGCCGTCTCCGTAGATGGTCATCTCCGTGCCGCGCAGGGCTGAGTCGATCAGCTTCCAGAACGCCATGTCCGGGCGCTGCCGGGGCCCGTAGACGCTGAAGAAGCGCATGCAAACCACCGGCACGGCGTAGCTGCGACGGTAGATCGTGCACAGATGCTCGCCGAGAACTTTTGTCGCCCCGTAGGGGGAGAGGGGTGCCAGCACGGCGTCCTCCGGAGTCGGAAGCTGCTCGGAGTCTCCGTAGACCGACGAGGAGGATGCGAACACGAACTTCTGCAGCGGATGGTCCTTGGCTGCCTCGAGCAGTCGCTGCAGGGCCACGACGTTGGCCGTCGTGTAGGCGTCGAAGCTCTGGCCCCAGCTGGGGCGAACACCGGGCTGCGCGGCCAGGTGGAACACAACTTCGGCGCCCTCGAGGAGCTCCGGAATGGAGTCAGTGGCGAGGTCGGCTTCGATGAGCCGGAAGGCCGCGTGCTCGGCCGCCGCACTCAGGTTCGATCGTTTCACCGCCTCCGGGTAATAGTCCGTGAAGCAATCGACCCCAGTAACCGACCAGCCGCGAGACAAGCAGGCCTCGCAAAGATGGGAGCCGACAAAGCCGGCCGCCCCCGTTATGACAACGCGCACCCCTGGACTCCTCGTGCCTGGTGTCGGGCTGGCCTCTTGCCGAACCCGTTGACACCCTCAGGATACCCTGAACGAGCGTCCAGACGCGCACGAAATGGCCCAGGAGCACTGGGGGGATTGTGCTAGGGTCGTTTACGTCCATGGATGGGCCCTTCTGCCGGGTGGAAGCCGTACCCAGAGGGCGGGTGCGGTGAGGGCGCCGCGCAGCGCGAGAAATACTTGAACCAAGAGCCGACTAGCACGATCAATTTTGAGCGGATGCTGCGCCGTCGCGCTCCGCTGGTCTTGCTGTGCATGGTGATCGTTGCGGCGAGCGCGTATGCCTTCGCCAAGGGCGAGACGCCGTCGTACACCGCCAGCGCTTCGCTGCTGTTCTCAACCAATGAGACCGCTGCTGTGGCCACTGGTCTGACCCCCGTGGATCAGACGACCAGCCAGGCCCAGCAGGACACCAACGTCCGGCTGGTTCAGCTCGGCAACGTCGCCAGCCAGACGGCGACGGCGCTTGGCCCGCATTGGACGACCGGCATGGTCAGGGGCGACATCGCCGTCGCGCCCGACAGTGACACGAGCATCGTCACCGTCTCCGCGACCGCGGGCTCGCCCGCATTGGCGCAGAAGATCGCGAACACCTACTCCAGTGTGTTCGTCAACGAGCAGCTGAAGCAGAGTCAGTCACAGATCTCGTCCGCCGTAGCGCTCGTCAATGCGCAGTTCAAGGCGCTCACGCCACAGCAGCAGGCTCAGCCGCAGGGGTTGGCACTGGCTGAGCGCGCCCAGGCCTTGGCCCTCCTGGCCAAGCTGCAGACGGGGAATGTGACAGTCGCGGGCCAGGCGGGCCGGCCGTCCTCGGCCTCCTCGCCCAAGGTGACGCGTGATGCCGCTCTCGGTGCGATCCTCGGTCTGTTGATCGGGCTTGCCCTGGCCCTCCTGCTGGAACGGACCGACCGGCGAATCCGGGACGTCTCGGAGCTCGAGGCGATCTACGAGCTCCCGCTGCTTGCCACCGTGCCCGAGCGCGCCCAGTACACCGTCCTGCGCGCTCTGGGCGGGAAGGGTGCCGGGACGCCGGTGCTGTACGACGAGGTCTTCAATCTCCTCCGATCGCATCTACGCCACTTCGCGGTTGACCGAGACATCCGGACGCTGCTGGTGATCTCGGCCGGCCCGGGTGAAGGCAAGACAACTGTCAGCTACAACCTGGCCAAGGCCTCAGCGGCCCTGGGCTCCCGCGTGCTCCTGATCGAGGGTGACCTGCGTCGCCGCTCGATGATCGAATCGGTCGTGGGGCGCGTCGACCCCGGTCTTTCCGGTGTGCTGATCGGTGACGTGACGATGGAGTTCGCGACGCACGCGATCGAAATTGCCCCCGGGGTATCACTGGACGTGCTTGCCTCCGGCGAGATCCCTCCGCCGAATCCGGGCGAGCTGATCGAGAGCCAGGCGATGGAGTCGCTGCTCCAAGAGGCTCGCGCCAGCTACGACCTCGTGGTCGTTGACACGCCGCCACTCACGTTGATCGCTGATGCCGTGCCGCTCGTGACCAAGGTGGATGGGGTGATCGTTGTCAGCCGTATCGGTAAGAGCAGCCGCGAGGCCGCCCGGGCGTTGCGTCAGCAGCTCACGAGGCTCCGGGCTCCCGTCCTGGGAATCGTCGCCAACGGTGTGCGCCGCTCCGCGGCGACGTCGTATCGCGGCGGCTACAACTACGCATACGGGTCGCCTCCAGCCCCGCCGACAACGTCGAGCAACGGTGACTCTGACTCGACCCAGGCATCGACGCCGGAGACCGAGACTTCCGCCCCGCCGAAGCTCCCCGCGACCACGACTCGCACCCGCAAGGCTCGGTCCCGCAGCCCGCGATGATCCACGAGCAGGCGCTTGTGGAGAGCGACACGATCGGCGCCGGCACTCGTATCTGGGCCTTCGCTCATGTCATGAAGGGTGCGGTGATCGGGCGCGATTGCAACGTCTGTGACCACACCTTCATCGAGGGTGACGTAATCGTTGGTGATCGCGTCACGATCAAGTCCGGGGTCTATCTGTGGGACGGCCTGCGCGTCGAGGATGACGTCTTCATCGGGCCTCAGGCCACGTTCACGAATGACCGCTTCCCCCGCAGCCGACAGCCGTTCGAGCTTCTCCTGACCACGTTGTGTCGCGGGGCCAGCATCGGAGCTGGCGCCGTGATCCTGCCGGGACTCACGGTTGGCGAAGAGGCGATGGTCGGGGCGGGAGCCGTGGTCATCGCCGATGTGCCGCCCGGTGCCGTGGTGGTGGGCAATCCCGCCCGAGTGATCAGACACGCGGGCACCGGCTCCGAGGTCTGACCCGGAACGGGAACCGGGGCCGCCCGCTTAGCGGACGACCCCGGGGCCAAAGACCTGCGTCGCGGCGGTTTCAGCCAGCGGCGCAGAAACTGTTTCGATCAGTAAGGACGGCTTGGGTAACCGGGGCCAAGCTGCTGATTGGCGTGGACGGCCTCGCTGATGGCGCGCGATGTGTAGAACGTGCCACCGGGGGGGCCACCGCCGCACCCGCTGCTGTTTCCGGGCGGGTGGGTCCACAGGAACCCGTCGGCGTACGTGAAGCCCGTGTGCGTGGTGTCCATCGGACCAAGTCCGCGGCCGGGCGGGTTGCACAGATCCTCAACGCCCTGGGTGCGGGGGTGCTTGTTCAGCAGCGGTCCCTGGCCGTTGTCGGAGGTGTTGACGATGAAGTGGGCGCCGTGGGTGAGCTTGGAGATCTTGGTCGCCCACTTGACCTCTTTGCTGGTCCAGTTCTCGTGCGTGTCATTGGTGAAGAAGCCGCGAATCTTCTGGATTCCAATCGCGTTCAGGATCCGCGCCGTGTAGCGCACGCTGTTGGAGTCCGAGTATCCGGCCTCGACGTAGACCACCGTGTGCGGGAGAGCGCGCATCTTGTTGATCTCGTAGCGGAGGTCTGCTTCCCATCCGGGCATTGAGCCCATCTTTGTGACGCAGCTGGATGAACCCAGAGCGTCGAGCTCGAGCAGGTACACCGCGGGGTGCCGGCCGGTAGCGGCCGCCATCTCATCGATGCGCCGGTGGAAGACCGGGTTGTAGGCACGAACCTCGGCCGGCGTGGGGCAGCCACCAAGCGCGGGATGCAGGAAGTAGGTGTTGATAATCGGGACCGTTCCGGAGTCGGCCTGCATGTTGCGGCAGAGAATCTTGGTCACCTGAGCGTAGATGGCTCCGGGGCCGCCGCCACCCGAGTACATGCTGATCCGCTGAGCTTCGGGCTGGGAGGCGATCTTCGAAAGCTCGTCGACCTCATGGGCCACACCCGGGTGATGGGCCATGCGGCCGGTCAGCGCGCCTGACTGGAACTGGTTCTCGAAGCTGTTCCAGGACTCGTCCACCGGAAGGTTGCTCGGATTGAGGCCGAGGAGGTGCGCGATAACTTGCGCTGCGGCGCCATGGGCCGGGCCGTCAACGAAGAAGTTGGCTCCGTTCAGGGGGTCCGAGCCCGGCGCAACCGCGAGGTCAAGCGGGTTCGAGGGGTCACGCTGCGCCGGATATTGCTGATCGCACCGTCCCTGCCCCGCGGCGTGGGCGATCGGGTTCGAGTCGGCGTGGGCGATCGGGTTCGAGTCGGCGTGGGCGATCGGGTCGCGAGTGGCGGCCGTTGATGTTCCGGCAAACGCGACTGCGATGGCGGCGATGACAGCGAGAAGGACAGCCCCGAGAAGGGTTGCCCGCTTCCGAACGTTGAGTGTGAGGCTGACGAAGTTCATGCTCCATTCATCGGAGTGTTGGACGGTCGCTCAAGTAATTGGCCTAGGTGTCCAGCTTTTTTGGACGGGGGGCCCGTTCGTGTCCAATTTCCTGGACGCAGATCGCTACTACGGCTCGCTAAGACGGCGCGTTATTACGGCTCGCTACCACCACGGGTCGCTACCTACGGGTTGCTACCTACGGGTCGCTAATACGGTCTACTCGGGTACTTCGGTCCTAGACGGTCGTTGGCCAGCGCGGCCAGCTGTACGGCGCGCGCGGGCCAGAAGGTTCCCCCCGGAGGCCCCCCTCCGCAGCCGCTGCTGTTGCCTGGAGGCGAGGACCACAGCCAGGCATCCGCCCGCCTGAACCCGGTGTGCGTGGTCGGTCTGGGACCGAGTCCGCGCCGCGGCGGGTTACACAGATCCTCCACGCCCTCGACGGCGGGATGTCGATTCAGCAGCGGCCCACGGCCATTCTGCGCTGTGTTGACGATGAAGTGGGCTCCGTGGGTGAGCCGTGAGATCTTCATTGCCCACCTAACTTCCCTGATCGTCCAGTTCTCATGGGTGTCGTTCGTGTAAAAACCACGAATTCTTCGGATCCCGATCGCCTTCAGGACCCGGGCGGTGTACCCGGGCGGATTGGAGTCCGAATATCCGCCCTCCACGTACACCACCGAGTGAGGCAGGGAGGAGATCTTCCTGATCTCGTAGCGCAGATAGGCCTCCCAGATCGGCAGCGAACCGACATGGTGGATGCACCTGGAGCTCCCGATGCCATCGGTCTCGAGCAGGAACACCGCCGGCCGGCGAGCTACAGCCTCGGCGAGCTCGTTTACGCGCCGGCGGAACACCGGACCGGCCGCGGCGAGCGCCCCCGGGGCGGGGCAGGTACCCGCCGCCGGGTGAAGGAAATACGTATTCAGGATCGGGATCGAGCCTCGATCGGCGGTCATGTTGCGGCACAGAATCTTCTCGGTTTGCTGGTAGATCGCGCCTGGGCCGCCTCCACCCGAATAGGCGCTGATGCGCTGCACCTCGGGCTCGCGGGCGATCTTCGAGAGCTCGCGGACCCGGAACGCGAGGCCCGGGTGGCGGCGAAGCTCGCGCCTCAGGCGCCCACGGTGCAGCCGCCTCGCAAACGTCGCCCAGGACTCACGATCGGGCAGCCGGCGGGGGTCGATGCCGACCGCCCGGGCGATCGCGCTGGCGGCCGCGCCGTGGGCCGGCCCGTCGATGAAGAAGCGCGCGCCCCGCAGGGGATCGCGACCAGGCGCCCGGCGCAGGTCGAGCGGATTCGCACTATTCCGTCGCCCCGGAAAGTGGTCCGAACATTGCTGAGCCGGGTATGCCAGTGGTGATGCGCTGGCAAGCGGTGTGGTGCACAGCTGTATCCACCCCCCGGCGGCAACCAACCCTGCCAGCGACGCCATGAGGCCTCGCTTCAGCATTGCGCGGCATCATTACATGAACTGATGGTTCGATGCTTCGGTACTCAATGGGCCCCGTGACGCCTGGCCCGGCATGGTCCGGGCGCCGCCTGCACTTCGTCGGCATCGGCGGCGCGGGTATGAGCGGCCTGGCCTTGATCGCCTCGGCGCTCGGCGCCCAAGTGACCGGATCTGACCGCTCGGAATCCTCGTATTCCGAGCGTCTGCATGAACATGGGATCGAGTTCACCGTCGGGCATTCAGCCCAAAACGTCCCCGCCGGCGCCGAGGTCGTCTACTCGACGGCGATCCCGCCCGAGAACCCTGAGCGCGGAGTAGCAGCCCGCGAGCTCCACCGGGCCGACCTGCTGGCCGAGATCGCCGCCATGCGCCGCTGCCTGGCCGTGACCGGCACCCACGGTAAGACGACCACGGCCGCCATGGCCGTCCAGGCGCTCACGGGCGCGGGGCTGGACCCCTCGTACGTCGTTGGGGGCGAGCTGCGCTCCACCGGCTCCAACGCCGGGTGGGGAACGGGGGAGTGGATCGTGGTTGAGGCTGACGAGTCCGATCGCTCGCTGCTGAAGCTCGACCCCGAGATCGCCGTTCTCACCAACGCCGAGCTCGATCATCACTCGACCTACGCGTCACTCCGGGACCTCGAGGAGACGTTCGCAACCTTCATGGCCCGCGCCGGGGAGCGCGCCGTGGTCTGGGATCGCCCGGCACTGAGAGCACTCTGCCCAGGCGGGGGAGTGCCGTATGACGCGCCCGATCCAGCCCTCAGCCCGGACGGATCCCGATTTCAGTGGCGTGGGCTCGAAGTCAGCCTCGCCATCCCGGGGGCGCACAACGCGGTCAACGCCGCCGGGGCTCTGACCGCCTGCGCGCTCGCCGGCGCGGACCCGGCGCGGGCAGCGGCAGCGCTGGCGGACTTCCAGGGCGCCCGGCGGCGCCTCGAGCGCCTCGGCGCCACAAGATCGGGCGCTGCGGTCTACGACAGCTACGCCCACCATCCGACCGAGGTCATGACGGACATCGCAGCCATGCGGACGCTCGTCCACCGCCGCCTGGTGGCTGTATTCCAGCCCCACCTGTACTCACGCACTCGCGCGCTGGCGCCAGGCTTTGGCGCCGCGCTGGCCGGAGCCGACGCGGTGGTCGTGCTGCCCATCTACCCGGCGCGCGAGCGCTCGGAGGACTTCCCCGGGGTCGACGGTCATCTCGTCGCCGCCGCGGCGGCTGACGCGGCGCCGGGGCGATTGGTGGCCTGGATGCCCGGCTTTGACCAGGCGCGGGCGTATCTGGGAGGCACGCTCCGGGATGGAGATGTGTGCCTGATGATGGGGGCCGGGAACGTTGACTCGCTGGCGCGGTCGTTGGTGGCCTGAGGTCGGGGTCGCGTCTGGGCCTGCGGTCGCTGGATCTGGCCCGAAACGTGAAAATCGGCTGGGGAAGGGGGTGGGAAGTCGGGGTCCTGAGGCTTTGTCTTGCATGGCCCGCAGTGTTGAGCGTGCGATTCGTCGCCAATCCGAACTTGGGCATCGGATCTGGCGCGTTGTTGCTGCTGAGGGGACGATTCGTAACAAGGCTGAGCGGCCGATCCGGATTGTCTGCGATCTGCACGTGTCGGGCGAGGGGGATTGGGGGTTGGCGCGGGTGGCTGATGGCCAGCGCGGGTTGGCTCATCGCCGGCAGTTGACGGCGCTTGGGTTCAGCCAAGGATCGGTCTCTCGGCGGGTGGCAGGGGGAAAGCTTCATCCGATCCTCGCGGCGGTGTTTGCGGTGGGGCATCCGGGACTGGAGCCGGAGGCGGCTGAGGTCGCGGTTTTGCTTTCTGTGGGCGATGACTGTGTGCTCAGCCACGGGACCGCGGCGGCCGTGTGGGGTATCACGGCCGGGCCACTGGATCTGGTTGAGGTGACGGTTGTCGGGCGCGGGGTCCGGCCTCGGGCGGGCACCCGGATCCATCGGGTCGGTGCTCTTGACTCGCGTGATGTCCGGATGAAGGACAACTTGCCGGTGACGGCTCCCGCGCGGACGCTGATCGATTGGGCGAGCCGGGTGTCTGATGAGGCGTTGAGTCAGGCGCTGAATCAGGCCCGGGTGCTCGGTCTGGTGCGGGACTCGGAGATCGAGGCTGCGATCGTCCGGTGCCCGACTCGCCCGGGTGTGGCGCGGATGAGACGGGTGCTTAGCGCTGAGAGCACGTCTGGGTTCACGCGTTCGGAGGCGGAGCGACGGCTGCTGGGGCTGATCCGGCAAGCGCAGCTCTCACCGCCAGAGACGAACGCGCGCCTGCTGGGGTATGAGGTGGATTGCCTGTGGCGGGCGCAGAGGCTGGTGGTGGAGGTCGACGGCGCGGCGTTTCATGGGCACCGGCGGGTGTTTGAGCGCGATCGGGGTCGCGATCAGGTTCTGGTGGCTGCCGGGTATCGCGTGATTCGGGTTACCTGGCTTCAGCTCGAGCGCGAGCCGCTGGCCGTGTTGGCCCGGATCGCGCAGGCTCTGGGCGCTGCGGCGGCCCATGCTGGGCTAGCCGAGGACCCGGCCCTCCCGCGGCCGGAGTCAGGTAGCCCGCCGCACCGGGTTCTACGCTCCGCTGTCGTGTCCGAGCTCCCCGACGGCATCCAGCGAGACTTCCCGCTGGCCCGCTTGACGACGATCCGCACCGGCGGGCATGCCGAGCTCTTCGCCAGAGCCGGATCTATTGACGTTCTCGAGCGAATCCTGGCCTGGGCGGGCGCCGAGGAGGTCGAGGTAGGGGTAGTCGGGTCGGGGTCGAACCTCCTCGTGGCGGATGAGGGTGTCAGTGGCCTCATCGTGAAACTGGATCAGGAGCTGAGCGAGATCGAACTCGACGGGACGCGCATCAATTGCGGCGGCGGAGCGCGCCTGCCCGCCGTGTCCGCGCGCGCGGCCAGAGCGGGATTGAGCGGGATCGAATTCGGCGTCAACATCCCGGGCACGGTGGGGGGCGCTGTGAGGATGAACGCCAATGCCTACGGCGGCGAGCTGGCCCGAGCCCTGGACTGGGTCGACGTGGTCAATGCGTCGGGGACCGAACGCCGCCGGCCGGAGCAGCTCGGCTTCGGCTACCGGCGCTCCAGCCTCGCGGCGGGCGAGATCGTGGCCCGGGCGGCGTTCGGGCTCGAGCCGGCGGAGCCCGAACAGGTCAAGCAGACCCTGGCTGACATGCGCAGCCGCCGCAAAGAGGCCCAGCCGTCGGGGATCAAGACGTTCGGCTCCACGTTCAAGAACCCCACCGACCCCAGGGCCGAGGGCCGCAGCGCCGGCCAGCTTCTGCAGGCGGCCGGCTGCCAGGGCCTCCGGTTCGGGGACGCCGGCTTCTCGGCCAAGCACGCAAACTTCGTGGAGAACCTCGGCGGTGCCACCACGGCCGACGTAGTGGCCCTGATGGCGGAAGGACGCCGACGGGTCAAGGAGCGTTTCGGCGTCGAGCTCGAGCCCGAGGTGCAGGTGCTAGGCCCGGTCGACTTCCCCGATGGCTGGGGCGCGGCATGATCGGCGGTCGCGAGCCGGGCGCACTGCGGCCCGGGGCCCGGGCCCGCGCTCGGACCCGGACCCGGCCCCCGGCGTCGTGGTACCGCCGCGGTGCCGGGACTCTCCGCCGGCCGCGGTGGATGACGATTCGCCGTCCCGGTCCCCGGTTCATCGGAGCCGTGGCGGCTGTGCTGGTCCTGTTGGGTGGCGCATTCCTCTGGCTGCGGGACTCCTCGCTGGTGGCCGTGCAGCACGTGCGCGTCATCGGCGCGAGCGGCCCGGACACGTCACAGATCCGTCGCGCGCTCGTGGCCGCAGCGCACAACATGACCACGCTCGATGTGAAGATGAACCAGCTCCAGACCGCGGTCGCCCCCTATCCGGTGGTGAAGAGCCTTCAGGTGTCGACTCAGTTTCCGCACGGGATGCAGATCCGGGTCGTCGAGCAGGTCCCGGTGGCGGTCGTCCTGGCCGCGGGCCAGCGGACAGCGGTCTCGGCCGACGGGACGCTTCTGCACGATGTGGTGGCGCCGTCCACGTTGCCGACCATCGCGCTGCCGATTCCACCCGGGGGAGCTCGCGTGACCGGCACGACGCTGAACGAGATCATGCTTCTGGCCGCGGCCCCGTACCAGCTCCTGTCGCGCATCAGCCAGGTCTCCGATGGATCCGGTCATGGACTGACCGCTCAGGTTCGGGGTGGCCCGAACGTCTACTTCGGGAGTACGAGCCAATTGCACGACAAGTGGAGCTCGGCCACCGCGGTGCTGGCCAACTCCACCTCGGCCGGGGCCGTGTACATCGATGTCACCGATCCCGACCGGCCGGTGGCCGGAGGCGGGTCTGACACCAACAGCACCGCGGCGAGCGCATCGAGCACGACGCCTACACCTGCAGGGTAACCCTCAAGTAGAGGTATACCCCCGGGAAAATCCAACTCTTCGATGTGAGTTGAGAATTCCTCGTTCTGCAACGTTCGTTGCGAACGGGCCCGACGCGTTGACTTCAAGCAACGCTAGGCCATAACGTGCCACACTGCGATTCTCGCAGCTAGCGGAATTAAACACTCAACCCTATATCGAGGGTCGGATAAGTCTCATGGAAAGCGGAAGTTATCTAGCAGTCATCAAGGTCGTCGGAGTCGGTGGCGGGGGTACCAACGCCGTCAACCGGATGGTCGACGCTGGACTGCGTGGCGTCGAGTTCGTCGCCTGCAACACCGACGCGCAAGCGCTCGCGATGTGCGACGCCGACATCAAGCTGAACATCGGCCACGAGCTGACGAAGGGCTTGGGTGCGGGTTCGAATCCCGAGATGGGACACGGCGCCGCCGCCGAGTCACGCGATGACATCAAGGAGGCGCTCAAGGGCGCGGACATGGTGTTCGTCACTGCGGGCGAGGGCGGTGGAACCGGAACCGGGGCCGCTCCCGTAATCGCGGAGATCGCCAAGAACGAGATCGGCGCCCTGACCGTGGGTGTGGTCACGCGGCCGTTCTCCTTCGAGGGCACCCAGCGCGCGCGCCAGGCGCACGAGGGCATCCAGCGGCTGCGCGAGAACGTCGACACGTTGATCGTGATCCCGAACGAGAAGCTGCTCGCGATCGTCGAGCGCCGCACGACGATCCTTGACGCCTTCCGCGAGGCCGACAACGTGCTCCGACAGGGCGTTCAGGGGATCACCGATCTGATCACGATCCCCGGCCTCATCAACCTTGACTTCGCCGACGTGCGGACGATCATGCACGACGCCGGCAGCGCGCTGATGGGAATCGGCACCGCCGCGGGTGAGAACCGCGCCTCCGAGGCGGCCAAGATCGCGATCTCCTCGCCGCTGCTGGAGGAGTCCGTGGAGGGTGCCACCGGCATCCTGCTCAACATCACCGGCGGTCACGAGCTCGGACTGTTTGAGGTCAACGAGGCGGCCGAGATCGTCCAGAGTGCGGCCGACTCGAACTCGAACATCATCTTCGGCGCCGTGATCGACGACGACCTGGGTGACGAGGTCCGGGTGACGGTGATCGCCACCGGCTTCGATCACGGGCATCGCAGTCCGAGCACGGCGCGCGAAACCACACGCCGCGAGCGGCGGGACCGGGACGTCACGATGGATGATCGCCAGCGTTCCTCGCTTGAGATCTCCGACGACGACATCGACATTCCGTCGTTCCTGAAGGACCGCTAGCCGCCTCGAGCGCAGCCCGGAGCACCGACCGGGCGCTGTCTTCTACATTGCGCCGCATGATGGCGGCGCGGTTCACGGCGTGGCTGAAGGAGCAGATCCTCCAGGCCGTGTTCAGGCTCTCGCGCTTCGGCGAGCGGCACGGGTGGGAGCCCATCACCTACCACCCGGGCGTGTTCGCCTTCTATCACTGGAGCAATCGCCAGCAGGCGAGCGGGGTTGCGGGTGGCCTGCTCGAGACTTTCCCCGATGCCGGCTCGTTTGCCGACGTTGGCGCGGGAACGGGGGTCTACGCGGCCCGGCTCAAGCGGGCCGGACGGTCGGTCCGGGCCTACGAGCGAAGCCGGCTGGCCCGGATGTTCGCCCGGGCGCAGGGGCTGCGCGCCGTCTCGTTTGACCTTCGCGAGCCCGTGACGGGCTCCTCGGACGTCGCCTATTCCTTCGAGGTGGCCGAACATCTGCCTCCAGCACTGGGTCGCCGGCTGGTCGAGGTGGTGCTGGGAATCGCCCCCGTGGTGGTGTTCAGCGCCGCTCAGCCGGGTCAGGGCGGCCAGGGCCACGTCAACGAGCAGCCTCCGGCCTACTGGAGGGTGGAGTTCGAACGGGCGGGTGCTCGGCTCGATCCCGAGACCACGGTGGCGCTGCGCGATCGGTTCACGGCCGCCGATTCGGTGCTGTGGATCCGGGACAACGTTCAGGTGTTCCGGCGCGGTTGAGTGTCGCGGTTGAAGGGGACGCCGTTGAGGCATCGCGCGGCGCGTTACCGTCGGCGCCGGCGCTAGCCTCCTGAGAGTGGCCCCGGTAGCCGAAATCCTCCGCCGCAGCCCCCTGCATGACCGCCATCTGGCGGCGGGAGCCAAGCTCGTGCCGTTCGCTGGCTTCGAGATGCCGCTTCAGTACGAGGGGATCCGGCCTGAGCACCTTGCCGTCCGGGGCCGGGCGGGGGTGTTTGACGTCTCGCACATGGGACAGATCGAGACCCGCGGCCCGGAAGCCCAGGCTTTCCTACAGCGGCTGCTTTCGAACGACATGCGCCGCCTCCCCGAGGGCGGGGCCCAGTACAGCGTCATGTGCCGGGAGGACGGGGGCGTTCTGGACGATCTGTTCACCTACCGGCTGGCCGAGTGCCACTTCCTCACAGTCACAAACGCCGCCAACCACGAGCGCGACCTGGACTGGTTCCAGGCCCGCGCGGCCGATTTCGATGTCGACGTGGTGGACTGCCGCGACGAGTTCGCGATGCTGGCCGTCCAGGGTCCCGAGGCCCGGGAGCTGCTGCACCGCCTCGCGGACGGTCCGCTGCCGCCTCGGATGCATTGCTGCGAGCGCTCGCTGGCCGGTGTGCCGGTGCTCCTGTGCGGCACCGGTTACACGGGAGAGGAGGGCGCTGAGCTGCTGATCGAGCCCGGCCGGGCGTGGGAAGTGTGGGACGCCGTCGTGGCGGCCGGCGCAATCCCAGCCGGTCTGGGGGCGCGGGACACGCTGCGGCTCGAGGTGTGCTTTCACCTTTACGGCAACGATCTGAGCGAGGATCGCGGCCCGATCGAGGCCGGTCTCGGCTGGTGCTGCCGGGAGTCGACGAACTTCATCGGCTCAGACCGCGTGGCCCGGGTCCGGGCGTCAGGTCCGTCCGAGAAGCTCGTGGCGTTCGCGATCGACGGTCCCGGGATCGCCCGCCAGGGGAATCCGGTCGCGGGTGGCGGCGTGGTCACGAGCGGCACCTTCTCCCCATCGCTCGAGATGGGCATCGGGATGGCCTACGTGCCGTCTGAGCTCTCCGAGCCCGGGACGAAGCTCGTGATCGATGTTCGCGGCAGCACCCGGGCGGCGACCGTTCGCACCAAGCCGATCTACAAGAAGGAGTCATGAGCGTGGCTGATCCGAGCTATCCCGAGGGGCTGCTCTACCACCCTGAGCACGACTGGGCCCGAGTCGAAGGTGACGAGGCCACGTTCGGGATCACGTGGTTCGCTCAGGACTCGCTGGGTGAGCTGGTTTTCTTTGATCCCCCGGCGGTCGGCACCGCGGTGGCCAAGGACGCGCCGTACACGGAGGTCGAGTCGGTGAAGGCGGTGTCCGAGGTGATCTCGCCCCTGTCGGGCGAGATAGTGGCCGTCAACGACGCGCTGGCGAACAACCCAGAGACGGTCAACGAGGACCCCTACGGTGAGGGCTGGCTGGTCAGGGTCAAGCTGTCTGACCCCTCCGAGCAGGAGTCGCTGCTCGACGCCGCGGCTTACGAGGCGACGCTCAGTTGACGCGGTACACCTCGGTCACGGACTCGGATCTGCGCGAGATGCTCGCGGCGATCGGCGTCGAGTCAATCGACGATCTGTTCGCGGACATCCCCGAGGGGCTGCGGCTGAAGGCCCCGCTCGCCCTGGACGCCGGGCAGTCCGAGCAGGAGGTGTATGACGAGCTCCGGGCGCTGGCGGCGCGGAACGCCAGCACCGAGGACGAGGTTTCATTTCTGGGCGCGGGGATGTATGACCATTACGTTCCGGCGCTGGTCGATTCGATCACGAGCCGCTCTGAGTTCCTGACGCCTTACACGCCCTACCAGCCGGAGGTCTCGCAGGGCGGTCTGCAGGCGATGTTCGAGTACCAGACCGCGATCTGTGAGCTGACCGGTCTGCCGGTCTCAAACGCCTCGGTGTACGAGGGACCGAGCGCAGTGGCGGCCGCCGGGTACGTGGCCAAGCACGCCGGGGGAGACCGCCGGCGGTTTGTCATCTCGCGTGGCGTGCATCCCCATGCGCGCGAGACGCTGGTCACTCTGGCCCGCGGGTGGCAGATGGAGGTGCAGGAGGCTCCACTGCGGGATGGGGTCACGGCATTGCCACAGCTCGGTGACGACGTCAGCGCGGTGATCGTCCAGCAGCCGAACTTCCTCGGCGCCGTGGAGGACGTGGCCGCGCTCTCCGCCGCCGCCCACGACGCGGGGGCACTCTGCATCTGTTCGTGTGACCCACTGCCGCTGGCGCTGTTGCGCTCGCCGGGCGAATGTGGGGTTGACATCGCCGTCGGCGAGGGGCAGACGCTCGGGAACCGGCTTGACTTCGGCGGTCCGTCATTCGGGTTCTTTGCCGCCACCGAGGCGCTGATCCGGCGTATCCCGGGGAGGATCGCCGGCGAGACGAGCGACCTCGACGGCAAGCGCGGATTCGTGCTCACCCTGCAGACACGCGAGCAGCACATTCGCCGCGAGAAGGCGACCTCGAACATCTGCACGGCGCAGGCTCTCAACGCGCTGGCCGGCGTCATCTACCTGAGCTGGCTGGGGCGCCGCGGGATCGTCGAGCTGGCCGAGCTGATGCTTCAGCGCACCGCGTACGCGCGCGAGCGCCTGGCCGCGATCGACGGCGTCGAGCTGCTCCACGAGCAGCCGGTGGCGCGGGAGTTCGCGCTGACGATCGACGCGCCGATCGAGGGCGTGATCCGGCGCTGCCTCGAGCAGGGGATCAACCCCGGGTATCCGCTCGGCCGGGACTACCCCGAGTACCCCAACGGGCTGCTGGTGGCGATCACCGAGCGGCGGACGCGGGCCGAGATCGACAGGCTGGCTGAAGTCCTCGAGCGGGCGGTGGCCGGAGAACGGCGGCGTTCACTGCACGAGGTGGGCGCATGATCGCCGCCGCCGACGACGAGCTGACCATCTTCGAGCGCTCGCGAGCCGGCCGACGCGCATTCGTGGCCCCGGCACTCGATGTGCCCGAGCGTCCGCTCGACGAACTGCTCGAACCCAGGTTGCGCCGCGCGCAGCCGCCGAGGTTGCCCGAGGTGTCCGAGCCCGAGATCGTCCGCCACTACAACCGGCTCTCGAAGCGCAACTTCGATCTCGACACGGGCTTCTACCCGCTGGGCTCGTGCACGATGAAGCACAACCCCAAGTTGCACGAGCGAGTGGCGGCTCTCCCCGGGCACGCCAAGCTCCATCCGTTGCAGCGCCCGGACCGCGCCCAGGGCGCGCTGGAGCTCATGTGGCGATTGCAGTCGGCGCCTGGGGGAGATCGCCGGGCTGCCGCACGTCTCGCTGCACCCCTCGGCCGGGTCGCACGGCGAGCTGGCCGGCGTGCTGCTCACGCGGGCGTTCCACGAGGATCGCGGGGAGCACCGGACCAAGGTGCTGACCCCGGACACGGCGCACGGGACGAATCCGGCCACGGTGACCATGGCGGGCTACGAGGTGGTCAAGATCGGTACCGACGCACAGGGCAACGTCGACCTGGATGACCTGCGTGCCAAGGCCACCGAGGACGTGGCCTGCCTCATGCTCACCAACCCGTCCACGTTGGGACTGTTCGAGCCGGCGATCGAGGAGATCGCGCGGATCGTGCACGACATCGGAGCCACGCTGTACTACGACGGCGCCAACCTCAACGCGATCATGGGCATCTGCCGCCCGGGTGACATGGGCTTCGACATCGTGCACTTCAACCTGCACAAGTCATTCACCCAGCCGCACGGGGGCGGTGGGCCGGGGGCCGGACCGATCGCCGTGTCCGAGCGGATCGAGCCCTTCCTGCCCCGGCCCCAGGTCATCTGTCGCGACGGCCACAACGGTGACGGCCCCCGCTACGACCTGGATTACGACCGCCCCAAGTCGATCGGCCGCCTCCGGGGCTTTCAGGGAAATTACGGCGTCTTTGTGCGTTCCTACGCCTACATCCGCTCGCTCGGCGCGGCCGGGTTGCGGGACGTGTCCGAGGTCGCCGTGCTCAATGCCAACTATCTGCTGGCCAAGCTCCGCAGCGAGGGGGTACTCGAGTACCTGCCCGTCGCCTACGAGCGGATCTGCATGCACGAGTTCGTGCTCTCGGGTGCACCGATGAAGCGCGAGCTCGAGGTCAAGACGCTTGACCTGGCCAAGCGGCTGCTCGATCACGGCGTGCATCCCCCGACCGTGTACTTCCCGCTGCTGGTCGATGAGGCCCTGCTGATCGAGCCCACCGAGACCGAGACCAAGGAGACGCTCGACCGGTTCGCCGAGATCGTGGTCGAGATTCTGCGTGAGGCCCGCGAGGACCCGGACGTCGCCCGCGGGGCCCCCTACTCCACACCCGTCAGACGCCTCGATGAGGCTGGCGCGGCTCGGCACCCGATCATCCGCCAGAAACTCTAAGAAAACACACACAAACTCGCGGAGTCCTGGTACTGTCTTCGCGGCGTGACGCAGGATCGGGGGCCTGGCTGGCGCGCCTGCTTGCGATCGCTCCGTTCCCACGCGTTCGCGAGTAGCGCGTCAGCCCGATTCCGCTCGTGCGTCACGGCGCGCTCTGCTCCGGCTCGGCAGCTCCGTGTGTCGGGCTAAAAACCGGCACCCGAGGGCTAAGGCCCAGCGCGGAAGCGCCGATATAGGAGCAGGGTCCTCACGTGAACCAGTTGACGAGCGCACCAGCAGTTGCCGTACCGACGCGGAGCGAGGAGCGAGCGCTCGCTGGGCGGATCAGCGGCATAGGCTTCCTACTCGCGGCGATCACGCTCGCGCTGCTCACCGTGCTGCCCGGCGTCACCCACGCGCATCGGGGGCCGCTGCTCGCGATGGCCGGCGTGGTGGCCGTGGTCGGGTTGTGCTCGCTATTCCTGGTCAACTGGTATCGCGCCTCGTGGTCGCTGCTGCACCTCTCGACCGTGTTCTCGCTGGCTGTGGTCGCTGTGACGGTCGCGGACACCGGCGGCGCTCGCTCGCCCGCCTGGGTCTACCTGTTCATGGTCGTCATCCTGGCCGGCTACCTGTATCGCCCGTGGGTGGCGGCCCTGTATGTGGGTGGCGCCGTGGCGGCCAACGCGCTGCCGCTGCTCTATGACTCCCGCGCGACGCACGACCTGTTCCTGCCCCAGTTCGCGATCGCCGTGCCGGCCTATCTGGTCGTTGGCGGTTCGACGCTGGCGGTCAAGCTGCTACTGCGCCGCATGCGGTTCCAGGCCGAGGAGCTGGCGGCAGAGCAGAGTGCGCTCAAACGGGTTGCCACCGCGGTCGTGGGCGGTGGGTCCCCGGCGGAGTTCTACGAGCTTGTCGCGCGCGAAGCGGGATGGCTTCTGGGTGCTGGAGCCGCGGGCATCCTGCGTCTGGAGAGCCCGACCGAGACGCTGGTCATGGGCTCCTGGTCGGATCACCCCGGCGGTCGCTATCCGTCCGGAACGTCGGTCCCGGTTCGTCCCGGGAGCGATATCCACGAGGCGGTCGAAGGCCGGTGTGCAGTTCGCATAAACGACCACGAACCGGACAGCGCCGTGAGCCGACTCGGCTACCGCTGCAGCATCGTCACGCCCGTTCTGGTGGCCGATCGGGTCTGGGGCGTACTTGCCGTGACGGCTCTGCAGGCCGACGGCCTCGACGGCGACGACGAGCGCCGGTTGAGCGCCTTCGGTGACCTCCTGGCCCTCGCCATCACCAGCATCGAGGACCGAGCCCGGTTGACCACCGAGGCGTCAAGCGATGGCCTCACCGGCCTGGCCAATCACCGGACGTTGCGGGAGTGCCTGGGTACGGAGATGGCCCGCGCCCAGCGGCACAACTCACCGCTGTCAGTGGCTGTGATCGACGTTGACAACTTCAAGCGGATCAATGACGCCGGCGGTCACGAGGCCGGGGACAAGATGCTGATCTGGGTCGCGCGATGCCTGGCCGGTCTGGCCCGGTCCGAGGACACCCTGGCGCGCGTGGGCGGGGATGAATTCGCCTGGGTCCTACCCGAGACGACGCGCGAGGAGGCCCTGCTGGCCGTCGAGCGCGCCCGGCGGGCGATCGCGGACGGCGATAGCCCGATGCCCCAGATCACGGTTTCCGCCGGGATCTGCGACGCCACGAGTGCCGAGGATCCGGCCGAGTTGATTCGCTGCGCCGATCAGGCGCTGTACTGGAGCAAGCAGCACGGGCGCGATCAGGTTCGCTTGTACGACCTCACCGCTGCGGCCAACGCCGTCTGAACACCCCCGGCGACGGCCTCGAGCCGACATTTCGTAGGCTGAGGCGAATGCGGTTCGTCATCTTCGGCGCGGGCGCGATCGGGGGCGTCGTCGGCGCCCGGCTCCATGAGGGCGGGTTCGAGGTGGCTCTGATCGCCCGAGGCGCCCACCTGGACGCGCTCCGGCGCTCGGGTCTGACGCTCGAGACGCCACTCGGGCGCAGCGTGTTCGAGCTTCCGGTGGCGGAGGACCCAGCCGAGCTCGGCCTCGGGCCCGATGACGTTGTGCTGCTGGCCACGAAGAGCCAGGACACGGATCAGGCGCTCCGGGCTCTGCGCCAGTGTTGGGTGTCCGAGCTGCCGATCGTGTGCCTGCAGAACGGGGTCGACAACGAGCGTGCCGCGCTGCGCCTGTTCTCCCGCGTATACGGCGCGGTGGTGATGCTCCCGGCGGCGCACATCGAGCCCGGGGTGGTGTTGGCGTACGGGACGCGGCTGAGCGGAATCATCGATGTCGGCGTCTACCCTGACGGCTCCGACGAGCTCTGCGAGCAGATCACAGCGGCGCTGGCCGCCTCCCAGTTCGCCTCCCACGCACGGACCGACATCATGCGCTTCAAGTACGCGAAGCTGATCCTGAATCTCGGCAACGCCGCGGGTGCTCTGTGCGGAGCGGGCGAGGCGACCGACGAGCTCAACGAGCGCGTCCGGTCAGAGGGCGGCGCGGTGCTGCGGGCGGCTGGAATCGACTTCGAGGCCGGAGAGGTGGCCGATCTGGCCGGTCGCTCCGAGTGGATTGGCGTGCAGCCGATCGGTGATCGCCCCCGGGCCGGCTCCTCCAGCTGGCAAAGCCTGGCCCGAGGCACCGGAGCGATCGAAACCGACTATCTGAACGGCGAGGTGGTGCTTCTGGGCCGCCTGCACGGCGTCCCGACGCCGCTCAACGCCGCGCTGTGTGACCTGGCGGCTCGCCACGCCCAAGCCGGTGGTCGCCCGGGCCAGCTGTCGGTCGACGACGTGCTGGCGGTGGCGGTTTGAGCCTGGTGGCGATTTGAGCATCACGATCGACCCGCGGATAGCTGCCGAGGCGGCCGAGATCGCCGGACGGGCCGAGGCCGAGCTCGAGCAGCTCGTCGGTATCTCCTCGCCCTCGGGCGACATCGACGGGGCCGAGCGAGCGCTGGCCCTGTGCGGCGAGCTGTTGCCCGACGGTGCGCGGATCGAGCGGCCCGCGTGCTCGACCCCGGGGAGCGCGCCGGACCTGGTCGGGAGGCTGCCCGGATCGGGGCGGCGGAGGATGATGCTCCTCGGCCACGTGGACACGGTCATCGGCCATGACGCCCACCAGCCGTTGCGGGCCGAAGGCGAGCGGCTGTACGGAACCGGCACGGCCGACATGAAAGGTGGGGTCATCCTGGCTCTGGGGGTCGCCCGGGCCCTCGCGCGGCGGCCGGACTCGTTCGCCGAGCTGGCCGTGCTGCTGGTCACGGACGAGGAATGGCGCGTGGCGCCCTTCGTGCACGCCCCGGAGTTCGCCGGCTACGACGCGTGCCTGTGTTTTGAGGCCGGCGAGCGGACCCCGGACGGCGACGAGGGTGTCGTCGTGCGCCGCAAGGCGGCCGGCACGCTCCGGGTGCTGGCCACGGGTCGCGCGTCGCATTCCGGGAGCGCCCCCGACCGGGGCCGCAACGCGCTGCTGGCGCTGGCCGAAACCGCGCAAGCGGTGGCCGCCCTGCATGACCCGGCGGGTCCCGAGCAGCTGAGCGCGGTGCCGACGGTGATGCGCTCGGGCGATGCGTTCAACATCGTCCCCGCCGCCGGTGAGCTGATCTTCGATCTGCGCGCTCGCCGGCTCGAGGCGTTTGACGACGTGCTGGCCCACGTGCCGCCGGAGCGCGACGGCGTGCAGCTCGAGGCGCGGATGGAGCGCAAATGGCCCGGCATGGACTCTGAGGCCCAGACCGTGTCGCTGCTCGGGGACGCCTCCGATCGCCTGGGCCGGAGGATCGCCGGGGTTCCTCGCGGCGGGGCCAGCGATGCGAGCCACTTCGCGGCCACGATCTCGCTCACCGTCGACGGGTTGGGACCCCGCGGCGGTGGCGCCCATACGCCCGAGGAGTTCGTTCTGCGCGAGGCGCTGCACCAGCGTGCCGAGGTTGCGCTCGCCCTGGCCATGTCCGCCCTGGCCTGAGCGCCGGCCGGCCGGGCCACTCGCGTGCACGCGGGCCGCACCTGCCATCCTTTCCCCAGATGAAGAACCTGCCCGAGAAACGCCGCCAGCCGATCGAGGGGCTCCTGCTCCTGGTGGCGATCGTCGCGCTCATGTGGGTCCTCGAGGGCATCAACACGATCGACCACAACGCCCTCGACAACGACGGCATCTACCCCCGCAACATCGGCCATCTGTGGGGCATCCTCACGGCGCCCTTTCTGCATGTGAGCTTCCAGCACTTGATCGACAACACGATTCCGTTCGTGTTCATGGGCGTGATCATCGCCCTGCGCGGTGCAGCCAGGCTGGCCCTGGTCACGGTGATCGTGATCCTCGTTGGTGGCCTGGGAACGTGGCTGATCGCTCCGGCGCACTCGATCACGGTCGGGGCGAGCGGTGTCGTCTTCGGCTACGCCACGTATCTCTTCAGCCGGGGCGTGTTCAACCGCAGCTGGCTCGAGGTGCTGACCGGGGTCGTGGTCGGTGTGGTGTGGGGCGGGGCACTGCTCTCGAGCCTCGTGCCCCACTACGGGATCTCGTGGCAGGGCCACGCGTGCGGAGCCGTGGGCGGCGTGGTGGCTGCATGGCTGCTCGCTCGACCCCACGGCGCTGAGAGCAAGGGCACAGACTCAGACGGCGACCCGCTCGCTCGCGCGCTGGCTCAGTAGCCTCCGCGGCCCATGCGGATCTTCTCGGGCATTCAGCCGACCGGGCGCAAGCACCTGGGCAACTACATCGGCGCGATCCAGCAGTACGTGGCGGGGCAGGACCGCGGCGAGGCGATCTACTGCGTCGTCGATCTGCACGCTACGACGGTGGCCTACGAGCCCGCCGGCCTGCGCGAATCGGTCTATGACACGGCCGCCACCCTGCTCGCGGCGGGTCTGGACCCGGAGCGCTGCATCTTCTTTCGCCAGAGTGACGTGCTCGAACATACCGAGCTGACCTGGTTGCTCTCAGCCGTGGCTTCATTTGGTGAGCTGAGCCGTATGACCCAGTTCAAGGACAAGGTGCCCGCACAGCGCGGGCAGGCCACGGTTGGCTTGTTCACCTACCCGGTGCTCATGGCGGCCGACGTGCTCGTCTACCGCGCGCACGAGGTCCCGGTGGGGGACGATCAGCGCCAGCACGTCGAGCTGATGCGCGATGTCGCCCAGCGCTTCAACACGCGTTTCGGCGAGACCCTGATCGTGCCCGAGGTGAGGATCCCGGAGGTTGGCGCGAGGATCATGGACCTCCAGAATCCGGAGCGCAAGATGTCGACCACCGGCGGGAGCGTCCAGGGCACCGTGTATGTGCTCGACGAGCCCTCTGCGATCGCCAAGAAGTTCCGCTCCTCGGTCACGGACTCAGGAAGCGAGGTCCGGCGCGGTCCAGACAAGGCGGGGATCTCGAACCTGATCGAGATCCTGGCCGCCGTGCAGGAGCAGACTCCCGAGGACATTGAACAAGAGTTCGCCGGCTCCGGCTACGGTGACTTCAAGCAGGCCGTGGCCGAGGCCGTCACTGCCTATCTTCAGCCGACCCGGGAGCGCTACGGACAGCTTCGGGCCGACGAGGGAGTGCTCGAGGAGATCCTCGCCGACGGCGCCGCCAAGGCCCGCGCGATTGCCGCCGACACGATGATCGACGTGCGGGAGGCGATGGGGGTAGGAGCGGTCCGGCATCGCGGATAACGTCTGCGGGGTGGCACTCCTGGATCTCGAGCTCGACCTCGACGTCTTCGCAGGTCCGTTTGATCTGCTGCTGACGCTGATCCTTCGCGAGGAGGTCGACCTGCTCGAGGTTGATCTGGCTGACGTGGTCATCACCTACATCGATCACCTCGAGCGTCGCGGCGAGCTCGATCTCGAGGCGGCGACCGAGTTCCTGGTGCTGATCGCTGCCCTGCTGGAGCTGAAGTCTCGGCTCTTGCTACCGGGCGAAGAGCTCGAGGAGATCGAGCTCGATCCGGGTGAGGCGGCCGAGGAGCTGCTGGCCCGATTGCTCGCCGCCCACCGGTACCGTGCTGCTGCCGAGTACCTGCGCGAGCGCCTGGACGCCCAGGCCGGTCATCGCTTTCGCTCCGCGCCGCTTCCGCCTGCGCTGCGGAAGGCCACGCTGGCCGATGCCCGGGCGGTGTATGACCCGGGCGCGCTGAGCGCCGCCATCACGGGCCTGCTGCACGTCCCGCCGCCGGTAGATCTTCGTCATCTGACGGTGGCCAAGGTGACCGTGGCCGAGCGGCTCGTGCACCTGCGAAAACTCCTCTCGCGCGGACGCTTCACGTTCTCCGAGGCGGTCGCCCGGTCTGATCGCGTGACGGTCGCGGTGACCCTGTATGCGCTGCTCGAGCTCTACAAGCAGGGTGAGGCGACGTGGACCCAGGACCAGCCGTTCGCCGAGATCACGATCGAGGCGATGATGCGCGAGCGGAGGCTGACGGCGTGAGCACACCAGGCGCTGAGCTCGAGCGAACCGTCGAAGCGCTGCTGTTCCTAAGTTCCGATCCCGTGGCCCCGCCGGCGCTAGCCGACGCCACCGGGGCCGAGCTGCACGAAGTGGTCGCGGCGCTGGAGCGGCTGCGGGAGCACTATGACTACGAGCGGCGCGGCTTCGTCGTGCGTGAGCTCGCCGGTGGCTACACACTCAGCACTCACCCCGACGTCGAGCCCGCGGCGCGGCGCCTGCTGGCCAAGCCCCGCACGCCTCCGCTGACCCCGGCTCAGGCCGAAACGCTGGCCATCGTGGCCTACCTGCAGCCCGTCTCAAGGCCCGAGATCGCCCGGATCCGCGGCGTGAGCGCCGAATCAGCGGCGGCCACATTGCTCGAGCGAGGGGTGATAGAGGAAAGCGGCCGATCCCAGTTCGGTGCCGTCCTGTACCGCACCACGGAGCTCTTCCTGAAGCTGTTCGGCCTGGTCTCACTGGACGAGCTGCCAGACATCGAGGGCTTTGACCCCTCACCCGACGTCGAGCAGGAACTGCGGGACAAGCTGCTGCGGGCCGGCGAGGCGCGGGCCGGCGTGGCTGACTAGCCAGGCGCGCCCGGCCGGGCTCACGTCCGGGCCGCGGCGAGCTGCCCGCAGGCGGCGTCGATGTCGCGACCGCGCGCCACCCGCACCGTGGCGGTAATCCCGTGGCGCTCGAGCTCGGAGCGAAACGCGTCAATCGCCTTCGGGCTCGACCCCTCGTAAGGTGAGCTCGTGGGGTTGTACGGGATCAGGTTCACCTTGAACGACCACGGATCGAGCAGTTCCGCCAGCTGGCGGGCCTGGGCGTAGGAGTCATTGACTCCGGCCAGCATCACGTATTCCACGAACACCATCCGCCGCTTGCGCTCGCGGTAGGACCGGCAGGCGGCCAGGACGTCGGCCAGCGGGTAGCGGTCGTTGACGGGCATCAGCTCGGAGCGCAGAGCCTCGTCGGGGGCGTGCAGTGAGAGCGCCAGCCGGATTGGCATGGGTTCGTCGGCCAGGCGCTCGATTCCCGGAATCCAGCCGACCGTCGAGATCGCGGTGTGGCGCGAGGAGATCCCAAGGTCGGGCAACCGGCGGCAGGCTTCGAGCACCTCGTCCAGGTTCATCATTGGCTCGCCCATGCCCATGAAGACCGCGTGATCGACCGCGCCGAGCCGGCGGAAGTGCAGCGCCTGGTCCAGGATCTCTGATGCGGTCAGGTTGCGGGCGAACCGCATCTGTCCCGTGGCGCAGAACGTGCACGTCAGCGGGCAGCCGGACTGGGAGGACAGGCACAGCGACCGGCGTTGATCTCGAAAGCGCATCAGGACCGCTTCGATCGGACGCCCGTCCTTCGTGAGCAGGAGCGCCTTGACGGTGCCGTCACGGGAGTGGGCCTCGTGCTCGAGGGTGAGGCTCGAGAATGGGATCGCCTCGGCCAGCGCCTCTCGCAGTTTGATCGGAAGATCGGTCATGGCCGCGAAGCCATCGGCGCCCTGTGCCGCCCACCGCCAGACCTGGGACCGCCTGTAGCCAGGCTCGTCAAGTTCGTCAAGCGTGCGGTCAAGCAGGTTGAGGTCCACGCTCTCTATGGTGGCACCGCGATGCGTCTTGCGAAGTTCCTGGCCCAGGCGGGGGTCGCCTCGCGCCGCTCAGCGGAGGAGATCGTGCGCTCCGGCCGGGTCAGCATTGCCGGTCAGGTGGTCAGCGATCCGGCACGTGACGTCGGCCCGGAGGACGTGGTCAGCCTCGATGGCGCGCCCGTCCGCGCCGAGCCGGCCCGCGTGGTCTATGCCGTCAACAAGCCCGCCGGCGTTGTCTCAACCGCGTCCGACCCGCAACGCCGGCCCACGGTGGTCTCACTGATCGCCTCCGAGTTCCGTCTGTATCCCGTCGGGCGGCTTGACATCGACACCACAGGTCTCATCCTGCTCACCAATGACGGCGAGCTGGCCCATCGCCTGACCCACCCCAGCTTTGAGGTGCCCAAGACCTATCGGGCGCGGCTCTGGAAGCCTCCCGTGCCCGAGTCGGCACTGGCTGCCCTGCGCGCCGGGGTCGTGCTCGAGGACGGACCCACGGCGCCGGCCCGGGTCCGGCGGGTGTCTACCGACACGATCGAAATCACGATCCACGAGGGCCGCAAGCGCCAGGTCAAGCGGATGTGTGAGTACGTCGGTCATCGGGTCAGGAGCCTCGAGCGCGTGGGCTTCGGATCGCTCGCGCTGGGCGACCTGGCTCCCGGCGCCCACCGCGAACTCACTCCGGCCGAGCTTCAGGCGCTCACCCGGAGCGCTGGATCAGGAGCTCGTCCTTCGGGTACGACGTCGTCCGCAGCGCCCCCGCGACCGCGGCCCGGCTGAGCAGCACCGGCCGGTCGGCGACCATGTGCAGGACGGTGAACTGGTACGCCCGCCGGCGCCAGACCACGTGGAACCCGGGAATTGCGTAGGTCCTCTGCATCCGCGAACCCGACAGGTTGCAAGCCGCGCCCCACCAGCACAGCCGCACCCGCGGCGCCTGGATCGAGACCACGTCGAGCTCCGATACCCGGGCCGTGCTGGTGGTCATGAACTTCAGGCCGGGCTCGTAGAGCGACAGCGGGAGCAGATCGCGGTAGTCCTGGACGAGGATCGCGCGGGCGCCGACGGTGGCGGTCGGGCGGGCCCCGAGCGTACGCCCGACCGCTCGCCAATCCGGGCGCTGGAAGCCGCGGTCCACCGCTACGCCGATGACGGCCACGACGCCGGTCACGCACAGCGCCACCACGGCGGCGCTCCCGATCCAGCCCGCGCGCCGGGCGCCGAGGCCACACGCGACCAGGATCGCGGCGGGTGGCCACAACGCCAGCAGGTTGCGGGTGATCAGATCGTCGATTCCGCCGGCGATCAGAAGCAGATTGATGACGAAGCCCGACAACGCGAGCGCTCCCACGATGAGCGCGCCTCGGCGTTCGACCCATTCGCCCCGGACCGCCAGCAGGACGAAGCCGATGAGAACGGCCACCTCCGCCACTCGCTCGAGGATCTGAGCATCGGGGGCCTGAAAGCCGATCAGGAACTGGGGCACGATCTGCCCCAGCCTCGGCAACAGCGGAATCGGGGCGATCCAGCTCGCATTCCCGGTTCCGTTCTGGCTGATGGCCAGAGGCAGGAGGGCGAGCCCGCATACGCCGACGAACGCGATCGCGATCAGCACGCTCCTGCACCGGCGGTGCTCGTAGAGCAGCCACACCGCCTGGGGCACGACCAGCAAGAACGCGTAGTAGTGATCAGCGATCGCCAGGGCCGAGATGAGTCCCCAGGCCAGCATCGCCCGATTGGTCGGGCGCTCCCTGGCGTGGGCAAAGGCGAGCAGGCCGGCGGCGCTCAGGAGGACCAGGACTTCGTAGGGCCGGAACTCCTGCGAATACCAGACCAGGAACGGATTGCAGGCCGTGAGCGCGGCGGCGACGATCCCGACCCGGCGGGTGACCAGTTTCGAAGCGGCGGCGTAGATCACCGGGACGGTGAGAACCCCGGCCAGCGCGGGGAGCGAGCGGAGCGCGTATTCACCGAAGCCGAACACGCGGCCCCAGACCCAGGCGATGCAGTAGAAGAGCGGCGGCGTGGTCTCGTTCTGGGGCAGGAGCCCGAGCATGTGGCCCGGGGAGTAGCGGACGTCGGCCGCCGTGTTGGCCTCGTCAAACCAGAAGCCCTGGTGGCCCAGGCGGTAGAAGCGCAGCACCGCCGCGAGCAAGGTGAGTGCGATGACGGCCATCGTCGCCGCCGAAACGCGGCCGTCGGCCAACGCGCGTGGGCGCGCACCACCCCGGATCCGAGCCGTGAGGCGCTCATCACTTGACACGGACCCGACGCTCACGCGATCAGGCTAATAGAGGACCCGGCGACGGGGTAGCTCACAGGCAGATCCCCGGCGCTCATGGCCAATGTCTCGGGTGTCCCGTCCAACGCGCTTAACTGAATCGCAACTTGGGCGGTGACCGAGATCAACGCGCCAAACGCCACTATCTTCAGGTTATGTCGCAGGAACAGAGCCAGGCCGAGACTCAGATCGCGTTTGCCGCGGGACCGGTAGCGGGTGCCGGTGCCGGGTCCGGTGACGGCACGGTCACGTTCCCGACGCTGCGCCCTCTTCGGCTGGGCGCCTCGCTGCCTCGGCCGCGGGTCACGTTCGGACCGCTGGCGGGCCGGCTCGGCCTGGGGACGCTCGTCCTAGCCACGCTGGTCGTGGTGGTCGCTGCCGCCTCAGGGCCGTCGGTTCTCGTGCCGCGCAGCCCGGTCACGTTCCCCAGCTGGGAGTCCGGGCCGCTTCACTCGCTCATCCCGCGCCTGATCACCAACGCAGACACGCTGGGGATCGCGTTCAGCGGCGTGCTGGTGGCCATGATCGTCGCCTACGCGGTCGTCCTGGGCGCCGTGCGGACCCTCTCGATGCGGGCGATTGTGATCTGCGTCGTGATGCTCCACGTGATCATCCTGATGAGCCCTCCGCTGCAGCTCAACGACGTCTTCAACTACCTGGGCTACGCGCGGCTCGGCGGTCTGCACCACATGAATCCGTACACGCACGTGATCAAGCAGGAAATGTTCGATCCCGTGTTCCGGTTCACGACGTGGCATAGCCTGCGCAGCCCCTACGGCTCGCTGTTCACGGCGCTCACCTATCCGCTGGCCTTCGTTTCGCTCCCGTTCGCCTACTGGACTCTCAAGGTGGCCACGGTGCTGCTCAGCCTCGGCTTCCTGGCCCTGGTCTGGCATTGCGCGCGGCAGTTGGGTCGCGACCCACGCTTCGCCGTCGTGTTCGTGGCGCTGAACCCGATCTATCTGATCTACGCCGTGGGCGGGTTCCACAATGACTTCTTCATGCTGGCCCCGGCGATGGGGGCGATCGCCCTCATGCTTGCCCGTCGCGATCGCGCCGCCGGCGCGGTGCTGGTCCTGGCCATCGCGGTGAAGTTCACCGCCGTGTTGCTGCTCCCGTTCCTGCTCATCGCGGTGCGCACCAATCCGCGCCGCGCGCGCCTGGTGCTCGGGGCCGTACTGGCCGCGATCCCCATGATCATCCTCAGTGTGGCCCTGTTCGGCCTCTCGGTTCCCAACCTGTCCGATCAGAGCTCGCTCCTGACCGACTTCAGCATCCCCAACCTGGTCGGGCTGGCGATCGGCATCGGCGGCGGGACGCCCGGCCTACTGCGGATCGCGAGCGTTTGCGTGGTGCTCGTGGTCGCCCATCAGGTCTACCGCCGCCGGGACTGGATGTCAGGCGCTGGGTGGTCGACGTTCGCGCTGATCGCGAGCCTGGCCTGGCTGGTTCCCTGGTACGTCATCTGGATGCTGCCGCTGGCGGCGCTGGGTACGAGCGTGAAGCTACGCCGCACGGCATTGGCCCTGACCGTGTTCCTCATTCTGGCCTGGATGCCGGCCACCGGTCAGTTCATGTCAGCGCACGGAATCAACCCGCTCGGGAGCTCGGTCGGTCAAGCGTCCCAGTCGCGCCAGCATAAGCTCGCGACGTAGAAATCCCGGCGCAGAAGCGGCGCTTTGTTAGCGTCGGCCGCCGTGCGTATCGAATCTCCGCTCCCCGTGCCCACCTCTGGCCCCGCGCCGTCTGTGGTCCTTCCACGGACGAGGCGCCGGCGCATCGACCGGGTGGAGGTCACACTGCTGGTCCTGTTCGGGGCGATGTCAATGTGGGTCGTGGGGCTCGACATTTGGCAGGCCGTGGTTCACAACCGCGTGTGGACGGGGACGGATGGGTTCTTCATCGTCGATCAGATGCAGTACCTGGCCTGGATCCAATCCGCCTCGCATGGGCTGCTGGCCGCGAACCTGTTCGTGCTCCGTTCCACCCCGTCGGATTACTTCCAACCCGCGGTGGCGATCTCGGGCGCGATCGCCGCGCTGGGGGTGTCCGCCTGGCTGGCTCTGTTGCTGTGGAAGCCGGTGGCTGTGATCGGACTGTTCTTCGCCATGCGCGCGCTGGCCTACCGAACTGTCCAAACGACCGGACAGCGCCGCTCCGTGCTGGCCCTCGGACTGTTCTTCGGCTCCTTCAGCGTGGTCTACGGATCGTTCTCGATCGTCGGTGATCTGATGCCCGGCTTCCTGTCCTGGGGTTATCCCTTTGGGTTGATGGCCGTGGCGATGATCGTCTTCGCTCTGCTGTCCTACGACCGGGCGCGAACCGCGGGGCGCCTGGCCTGGGCGCCGGGCCTGATGGGAGCAGTGGGCAGCACGCTTCACCCCTGGCAGGGCGAGCTGATGATCCTCATGGTCCTCGGGGCGGAGATGATTCGCTGGCGAGAGCACGCGGGGTGGCGGGGGCTCAGGTTGCCGATCGTCACGGTGGCGCTGACCGGGCTGCCGCTCCTGTACTACGTGGTGCTGGGCCACGTGGACCTGTCCTGGGGGCTGGCCAAAGATGCCGCCAGCCACGCCTTCTCGTTCTGGGCGATAGCCATCGGTATCGGCCCGCTGGCCATCTTCGCCGCGCTCGGTTACCGGGGGGCTCCGCGCAACTTCATCGAGTTGCTGCTGCGCCTCTGGCCACTGGCCGGTCTGGTCATCTACCTGCTGTCAAATACGTCGCTCAGCTCGGCGCCGCTGCACGCGTTCAACGGGATCACGGTGCCGCTCTCTGTGCTCGCGGTCCTCGGCGCTGTCCGCTCCGGTTGGACGCGGCTACCGCACGCGCGTGTGGCCACGGGCGTGGCGTTGGCCCTGGCCACGATTCCGGCCAACGCCTACGCGCTGGCCATCGCCCACAGGTACACGAAGCCAATGGGGGGCAACGCCAACTTCATCACCCACGACGAGCGCGACGCGCTCACATACCTGGCCCGCGACCCGGATGACGGGGGCGTGCTGACCCAGTTCTACCTGGGCGAGGTCGTGCCCGGGCGAACAGGCCGGCACACGCTCGTCGGAGACTGCCTGTGGTCGGAGCCCCGCTGCATGCCCCGTTCGCTGGCAGCCGACGCCCTGTTCGACGGGTCGATGACGCGCGCCCAGGCGCGGCGCTTCGTGCGCCGCAGCGGGGCCAGGTTCGTGCTCGCCAGCTGTCAGCCGCACGTGAATATGCGCCAACTGCTCGGCTCGCTGATCGTCGATGTACACCGTTTTGGCTGCGCCACCGTGTATGACTTGGGTCAGGCCGGTAAGGCCGAGGGTCCTTTGGCAGAATTACCTACCGATGCGGTTGTTCGCGCTCCGAGGCGCCAATAGCGTCGAGCGCAACGAAGCCAGTGCGATCCTCGACGGCACCGACCTCCTGATCCGGGAGTTGATGGAGCGCAACTCGCTCGCCGCCGAGGCGATGGTGAGTTGCATCTTCACGCTGACCGATGATCTCGACGCCGAGTTCCCGGCCGTCGCCGCGCGTCGGCTCGGCCTCGACCGGGTGCCGCTCCTGTGTGCCCGCGAGGTGCCGGTCCCCGGGTCGGTACCGCGGATCATCCGCGTTCTCGTGCATTACTACGCCGACGAGGATCACGAGCCTCGGCACGTGTACCTGGGTGAGGCACGCGCCCTGCGGCGCGACCTCGAGTCGGCACAATAGGCCCCATGGCGATCGAGTTTGGCGAGCGCATCAGGCGCATCCCGTCCTATCCGCTGGCGGCCGGTTACGACCTGGGCGCGGAGGTGGCCATGCTGGCCTCGAACGAGTCCTGGGCACCGCCGGGCCCGGACGTGGTGCAGGCCGCGACGGGGGCGCTGAGCGGAACCCACCGCTACCCGGACCCGTCCTACGCCGCCCTGCGCGGCGCCCTCTCAGAGCGCTACGGGATCCCCCGCCAGCGGATCGCGTTGGGCAACGGGTCGTGTGACATCCTCCTGGCCGCCGGCGAGGCTCTGCTCGAGCCGGGCGCCGAGGTCATCTACGCCTGGCCCGCCTTCAGCGTGTATCCGCATCTGGCCGCGGCGTCGGGGGCGCGGGCCGTGACGGTCCCGCTCGACTCCGAGGATCGCCACGACCTCGAGGCGATGGCGGCCGAGATCACCGTGGCCACCCGCCTGGTGCTCGTGTGCAATCCCAACAACCCCACCTCGACCTCGGTCTCGCTCGAGGCCGTGGAGCAGTTCCTCGAGCGCGTGCCGCGTCATGTGTGCGTGATCCTGGACGAGGCCTACTGCGAATTCGCCCTAGCCCTCGGTGACACGTACGCCTCGCTCGAGCTGCTGCGTCGCTGGCCGAACCTGGTCCTGCTGCGGACGTTCTCCAAGGCCTACGGCCTGGCCGGCCTGCGCGTCGGATACGGACTGTGCGGCTCCGAGGACTTCCGGGCCGCCGTTGACCAGGTCCGCCAGCCCTTCTACCTGAACATGGCCGCCCAGGCCGCCGCGGTGCAGGCGCTCGGTCACCAGGACGAGGTCGAGCGCCGCGTCACGCACACGGTGGCGGCGCGAATCGCGCTCTGCAGCGGGTTGCGCGAGCTGGGCCTGTGGACCGCCGAGTCGGATGCCAACTTCATCTGGACCCACCTGCCCGAGGACTCGGTGGAGGCCGACGTGGTGGGCGGCCTGGCCGAGCGGGCGGTGCTGGTCCGCGCGGGCGCCGCCCTCGGGCGCGTGGGTTCGCTGCGGGTCACCGTGGGGACCGAGGCGGAGAACGCCCGGTTCCTGGCCGCGATGGCCGAACTGGTCGGCTGAGTCCCCGCTGGGGGCCGCACTGGTCGGCTGAGTCTCTTGGCAGGGGGACCGGCGTCTGGTAGAACCCGAGGCCAGCGCATGACCAATCCAGCTCGTATCGCGACTCGCAGCACTGACGCCGCCTTCGGTTGGTCCTTCTACGCGCGCTTCTACGCCTGGCGATTTAGCTAGGCGCTCGGCCACAACCCCCGCCCCCGCTACGTGCGGGCCCGCTCGGAGGTCGGGCGCCGGAGATCCCCTCGGGGTCGTTTACGGCCCCAAACCGGCAGGACACCAGCTTCCGTACAGTTTCCAGGCGTAGAGAGGACCAGTCAGATGACGAGCGATATGAGACCCGAGACCACCTGTGAGGGTCTGAGATGACCTTGATTCCCCTCAGACCGAGCCGCGAGACCGGCCTTGACCTGGCCGAGAAGGTCAATGACCTGCGAATCGAGCGGGTGGAGGCGCTGCTGTCGCCGCGTCGGCTCAGTGACAAGCTGCCACTCGATGACGCACGCGCCGAGGTGGTGCTGCGCGGCCGCTCTGAGGTCCACTCGATCCTCGAGGGGGACGATGACCGGCTGCTGGTCGTGGTCGGGCCATGCAGCGTGCACGATGTCGCCGCCACGATCGAGTACGCCGAGCGGCTGAGCGAGCAGGCGGCGAGCCTCGAGTCCGACCTGCGCATCGTGATGCGCGTGTACTTCGAGAAGCCGCGGACAACCACCGGCTGGAAGGGTCTGATCAACGATCCGCATCTGGATGGCTCGGGAGACGTGAACGCGGGCCTGACCGTCGCCCGTGGCCTGCTGCTCAAGGTGCTCCAGATGGGGCTTCCGGTGGGGTGCGAGTTCCTGGACCCGATCATCCCCCAGTACATCTCGGACGCCGTTTCCTGGGGTGCGATCGGAGCCCGCACGGTCGAGAGCCAGATCCACCGCCAGCTCGGCTCCGGGCTCTCGATGCCAGTCGGCTTCAAGAACCGCACGGACGGAAACGTGCAGGTCGCGGTGGACGCGGTGCGTGCGGCCGCCGTGCGGCACGCGTTCTCAGGGATCGACGTCGACGGCACGCCGGCGATCCTCTACACGCGGGGCAATCCCGATTGCCACATCATCCTCCGGGGCGGAGCGGAGGCCCCTAACTTCGATGCCGGGCCCGTCAACGATTCGCTGGCGCTCCTGCGCGGCGGCGGCCTCCCGGAGCGCGTGGTGATCGACGTCTCGCACGACAACAGCCGCAAGGACGCCGACCAGCAGCCAGGGGTGGCCGCCGAGGTGGCAAAGCAGATCGCCGCCGGGAGCCATGCCATCGTCGGCGTGATGCTCGAGTCCTTCCTGGTCGCGGGGCGCCAGCAGCTGGCCTCTGCCTCGGCGCTCACCTACGGCCAGTCGATCACCGACGCCTGCATCGACTGGGCGACGACGGTCGGGGTACTTGAAGGCCTCGCCGATTCGGTCCGGGCGCGGCGCGCCCTGACCATCCACTAGTGGCCCTCCCCGAAGCGTGCGGATAGCGATCATCGGGGTTGGGCTGATCGGCGGCTCCGTGGGCCTTGCCGCCCGCGAGCGTCTCGACGCACATCTGACCGGTTATGACCGCTCCGCCGAGGCGCTCGAGCGCGCGCTCGAGCGAGGGGCCGTGGACGAGGCTGCAGCCAGCCTCGCTGACGCCGTCCGCGACGCCGAAGTGGTGTTCGTGGCCGTACCGGTGGGAGTTCTGCCCGAGGTGGTGGGCGCCGCGCTGGCCGCGGCGCCGAAGGACTGCGTCGTGACCGACGTGGGTTCGACCAAGCGTCCGGTGCTCGCCGCCCAGGACGACCCGCGGTTCGTCGGCGGTCATCCCCTGGCCGGGGCGGAGAACGCCGGCGTCGAGCACGCTCGGGCCGATCTGTTCGAGCAAGCGACGTGGTACCTGACGCCGGGATCGAGCACGTCAGGCGTGCTGTACGAGCGCCTGCATCACCTGCTGCACCGGATCGGCGCTCAGCCGACGGCAATCGACGCCGAGACCCATGATCGGATCCTGGCCACGGTCTCGCACCTTCCGCATGTGCTGGCCAACGTGCTCGTCTCCCAGGCTGCCGGGACGCTGGCCGAAGGGGGCGAGCGGCTGCCCGCCACCGGCCCGAGCTTTCGGGACGCGACCCGCGTAGCCGGTGCCCCGAGCTCGGTCTGGACCGACATCTACGTTTCCAATCGGGATGCTCTCGTGGCCCAGATCGACCAGACGCTCGAACGCCTGCAGGCAGTCAGATCCTCTCTGGCCGCCGGGGACGGCCCCGCGATCACCAGGTGGAACGACGACGCCGCCGAGGACCGCAAGCGCCTGCTCGAGTCCCAGCTTGCCGGTGGCCCGGTGTTCGAGCTTCGGGCTTCGGTGCCCAACCGCCCCGGCGTTATCGCTGAGCTGGCACTCGAGCTCGGGCGGGCGGGGGTCAACATCGCCGACATGGCTCTCTATCCAGCCAGTGACATGAGCGAGGGCGTAATAGCTCTGTGGATCGCGGGCGAGGACCCGGCGCGGAGGGCTCAGGATCTGGTGGCTGGCCTCGGCTTCCCGGTGGCCCGGGCATGAACGTCCGCTTTGGCCCCGGTCCCCGGCTTCGTGGACAGATCGTGCCGCCGGCCGACAAATCGATCTCCCACCGGGCGGCGCTCGTCGGTGCGATGGCCTCAGAGCCCGTGCGGATCACCAATTACCTGGACGCGGCCGACACCCGCTCGACGCTCAGCGCCGTACAGACGCTCGGGGCGATCGTCGAGCACCACGGCGGGGAGGTTCTGATCCGCGGCTGTGGACTCCGCAACGCCGAGCCGCCGGCCGGAACGATCGATGTCGGAAACGCGGGCACGCTGATGCGCCTGCTCCCCGGGTGGCTTGCCTTTCAGCCTGGGGTGAGTTTCACCCTCGACGGCGACGCGTCGATCCGCCGCCGGCCCGTGGACCGGATCGCGGCTCCCCTGGAGCAGATGGGCGCTCGGATCGAAGCTCGGGACGGGCGCTACGCGCCGTTCACCGTCCACGGCGCATCGCTGGCGGGGATCGAGTACGAGCTCCCGGTCGCGAGCGCACAGGTCAAGTCATGCGTCCTGCTCGCCGGGTTATCGACCGACCGCACGCTCGTGTCCGAGCCCGTGCCGAGCCGTGACCACACCGAGCGGATGCTGCTCGGAGCCGGCGTCACGGTGACGCGAGAGCCGAGGCGGGGCGGCGGCTTCGAGACGCTGGTGTGCAGCACCGACGAGCTCGAGCTCGAGACGATCGAGGTGCCGTCTGACATGTCCAGCGCTGCGTTCCTGATCACCGCCGGCGTCATCACCCGAGGGTCACGGCTCGTGCTCGAAGGCGTGAATGTCAACTGGACACGAGCCGGGTTCGTACGGATCGTGCAACGGATGGGGGGGATCGTGGTCGGCGAGCTCGAGCCCGAAGGCTCATTCACCGCTGCCGAACCGGTGAGCGACCTCGATGTCAGCGCCGGGCCGCTCGAAGCCACCACCGTCGAAGCCGACGAGATTCCGCTGGCCATTGACGAGCTACCGCTCGTGGCTCTGCTCGGCTGTTTCGCCGAGGGGGAGACGGTTGTCCGCGGAGCGCAGGAGCTCCGGCTCAAGGAGTCAGACCGGATTGAGGCGGTGGTGGAAGGCCTGCGGGGCCTCGGCGCCAATATCGAAGCGCTTGCGGACGGGTTCGTCGTGTCCGGCACGGGGCGCCTGCGTGGCGGGCAGATCGAGGCCCGGGGGGACCACCGCCTGGCCATGCTGGGTGCGGTCGCGGGTCTCGCCTCCGAAGAGGGTGTCGAGGTGGTGGGCATGGAGGCGGCCGAGGTCTCCTACCCGAGCTTCGCCGCGGACCTGGCGAAGCTGGCCGCGGAATGATCGTGGCCATCGACGGTCCTGCCGGGGCCGGGAAATCCTCGGTCGCCCGCGCGGTGGCTCGCGATCTCGGGTTCACCTACCTCGACTCGGGAGCGATGTACCGCTGCGTCGCGCTGGCAGCCCAGGAGCGAGGTCTCGAGCCGGCGGCGGTGGCGCCTGAACTTCGAATCGAGCTGGGTGACCGGGTGCTCCTAGACGGGCGAGACGTGACGAGTGAGATCCGGGCGCCGTCCATCTCCGAGCACGCCTCGCGCGCTGCCGCCGACCCGGCCGTCCGCGCCGCGATGGTCAAGGAGCAGCGCCGCCTGCTCTCGAGTGGTGACTGGGTGGCGGAGGGCCGGGACATCGGCACCGTCGTGGCTCCGGATGCGGAGCTCAAGGTGTTCCTGACCGCCAGCCCGGAGGAGCGCGCCCGGCGTCGCGCGGCGGAGCTCGGTGGCGATCTGGCCACCGTGCTGGCCGAGCAGGTGATCCGTGATCACCGCGACTCTGGACGCCAGCACTCGCCGCTTGTGGCGGCCGCGGATGCGGTCCTCATCGACACCACGGGGCTGTCACTGGCGGACGTGGTGGAGCGCATCACAGGGCTGGTCGGCGACAGATCAGTGTGAGTTTTCTTATGCGGGCAGAGTCGCGCCGAATTTTGCGCAAGTTCTCCTAACGAGTGGCGTTTTTGGGATGCACGGCCGTCGTCACCGGCCGAGACGTTCGTCCCTAACCCGCCGAATTCCCCTGGAATGGAGTCAATGTCCACTCGTCTCTGTCGTCGCACGGCTGTTTCGATGGCCGTCGCCGTCGCCGGCCTTCTCAGTGCCGGCGCACTCACCGCGCAAGCGAAACCGATCCTGCTCCCCACCGTGCAGAAGGAGATCCAGCAGCAGCAGCTGATCTGGCAGCAGCACACATTTGCCCCGAACGGCAAGCTTCAGCCGCCGGCTCCGCCCTGCCCCGAGAACGGGACGCTCCCGTCACCGCTGTCGAACTGTGGCGTTCCCGAGGCTCCGGCGACCACGCTGCCCTACCCGGGCAACATGGCCTATTGGGGCGGTCACGTCCAGGTCACGCCGCACGTCTACGTCATCTACTGGGGCTGGGGCCAGAAGGGCGCCTTCCCGGCCAACGAACCGTGCTCGTCCGAACAGATCGTCGAGGGTTCCATCAAGGCAACCCTGAAGTGTGATCCTGACGGCGCGGGCAAGTACGTCGCCAACTGGGTGTACCAGCTCGGTGGCACCCAGTGGGCCGGGGAGCAGACCCAGTACTACCAGACCGTCACGGACTCCGCCGGTAAGGCCTACAACCAGTACATCACCAACCCGACGAACCAGCTGGCGGGCATTTGGGTCGACGACAGCAACTCGATTACGGGCCTGCCTGCCACATCTGCCAGCAATCCCGGCGGCCCGACCAACACCTACACCGACCTGGCCGCGGAGGCCGCTCGGGCGGCGGCTCACTTCCACGTGACCGACCTGGCCGATGCCAACTTCGTGATCGCACAGCCGGCCAACTACTCGGATCCGAACGCGATCTCGACCGGCTACTGCGCTTTCCATGACTACATCTACCCGGGTGTTGAGGGCGGCATATACAACGGGCTGACCCAGAACATCTCGTACACCAACCTGCCGTACCTGCTTGACATCAACTCGAATGGCGTCAACGAGTGCGGTGAGAACGCCGTCAACAGTGGAGCCGCCGGCAAGCTCGACGGCTTCTCGATTGCCCTCGGACACGAGATCGAGGAGACGGTCACCGACCCCGGCGCCGAGGACATTCTCGGGAGCGGGCTCAACACGACCAACCTCGGTGGCTGGTATGACGCGCTTGACGCCAATGAGAACGGTGACAAGTGCGCCTGGGTCGGCGAGAGCCTGGGTGCGCCCGGCGAGCCGACCGTGACGCCGATCCCCGGTGCCATCAACGACATCAAGGGCAACCACGGCGGAACGTTCGCGGTTCAGTCGCTGTGGAGTAACCAGGCGGCTGCCGGTGCCGGCTATTGCGCCGGCGCAGGAGACGATCTGCCGCAACCCACCCCGGCGCAGTAGGCCCGGGAAGGACCCGCGAGGACATCGAGCAGGCCCGCCTGCCGGCACGCCCGCCGGCACGCGGGCGGCTCGCTGTTCGCACTCTTGCGAGGCGCAGGCCGCGCCTCGGCTAGCCTCGCTTGACCATGAAAGTCGCCATCGTGGGCTACCCCAACGTCGGCAAGTCCTCGCTGGTCAACCGTCTGACCGAGTCACGCGAGGCGGTCGTGCACGAGCGCCCGGGTGTAACTCGGGACCGCAAGGAGCTCAGAACCGAGTGGAACGGCCGCGCTCTAACCCTGATCGACACCGGCGGCATGGACCTCGAGGACCATGACGTGCTCGCGGGCCAGATCCAGGCTCAGGCGCGGGCGGCGCTGGCTGACGCGGGCGCGGCGGTGCTCGTGGTCGACGCCCGGGCCGGCATGCGTCCAGGCGATCAGGAGATGGCGGATCTGCTCCGGCGCAGCCCGATCCCCGTGCTCGTGGCCGCCAACAAGATCGACACCGCCGCGGATCTCCACCTGGCGGCCGAGTTCCACAGCCTCGGCCTCGGGGACCCGATTCCCGTGTCCGCGGCCCAGGGTCTGGGGACGGGCGATCTGCTCGACCGGCTGGCCGCACTGGCACCCGAGAGCGAGCCCGAAGAGGACGAAGACAATGCCGTCCGCCTGGCCCTGATCGGACGCCCCAACGTCGGTAAGTCCTCGATGGTGAACCGCTTCGCCGGCGTGGAGAGGGTGATCGTCTCACCCGAGGCCGGGACGACCCGCGACGCGATTGACCTGCCGCTCAGCTATCAGGGGCGCGATCTGATCCTGGTCGACACCGCGGGGATCCGGCGCCAGGCCAAGGTGGGGGAGTCACTCGAGTACTACACCGCGCTGCGCTCACGTCGCGCGGCTGAGCGCGCCGACGTCGCGCTCGTGGTCTGTGACGCGACGGACGGGGTCACGAGCCAGGATCTGCGCATCGCCGAGCTGGCCATGAAGAGTGGCTGCGCGACCGCGCTCGTGCTCAACAAGTGGGACATCGCCGAGGACGTCGACCTCGACCACGAGCGGGCCCGCGTCCACAAGAAGCTCCGTCTCCGGCCCCGGGTCCTGACCGCCAGCGCCAAGACCGGGCGCCACGTCGAGCGTCTGCTGGTGGAGTCCGTCGCGCTGGCAGACCGCAGCCGCACGCGCATACCCACGCCTCAGCTGAACCGCTTCCTGTCCGAGATCACGGCTGCCCGCCAGCCGCCGGTCGGCGCCGGGGGGCGCGGTGCCGGGTCCGGTCACCGCCTGCGCCTTCTGTTCATGACCCAGACGGCCGAGCGGCCGCCGCGGTTCTCGATCCAGGTCAACTCGCGGGCGCGGGTAACCCGGGACTATGCGTACTTCATCGAGAATCGCCTGCGCGAGCGGTACCGGCTCGAGGGCGTCCCCGCGATCATCGATTTCGTGGCCCGGAACGAGCGGCGTTCGACCGGCGCCCGGGGCGCGGCGGCGTGATTTATTGCGCTGAGTGACCGAACTGCTGGAAAGCCAGGAGACGGACCCGCCCACCCCGTCCGACGCGCCGGCGCCGCCACCACGCTCGCCGGCGCTGGCGCGTTGGCGCGCGGAGCTCGAGACACGCCGGCTCCCGGTGGCCGTAGGCGCGTTCGTGCTGACCGTCCTCGTCCTCGCCGTGGCTCTCAGCGGCGGCTCGGGAGTCCAGTCCCCCGCCACCGGCGCGGCCGGGGTGGTGCCCGCAGATGCGCTGGCCTACGTCAATGTGTCGCTCGACCGCGGACGTCCGGCGGTCCGGCAGGCCCTGTCCCTAGCTGAGCGTTTCCCTGACTTCCCGCTCGCCAGCGCCGCGGTACAGACGAAGCTGGGCGCCATCCTGTCCGGTGGCCGCTCAGTTGACTTCGCGGGCCAGATCGAGCCATGGCTGGGGAACGAGGCCGCCCTAGCCCTGCTCAACACGCCGACGGCGACGGCGGGCTCGCTGATCGTGCTCGATGTCAAAGACCAGGGTCGCGCGCAGGCGTTCATCCACGCCGAAGGCGCCGTGAGGCATGGGTCGTATGGCGGCACGACCCTGTTCGCCTATCCCACCGGCACTGAGCTTGCCTTTGTGTCGCACTTCCTCGTCCTGGGTCAGGACGCAAGCGTTCGCAGCGCGATCGACGTCGCAGCCGGGAAGACGCCGTCGCTGCGCTCCTCGGCGGTCTATCAGCGCGCGGCATCGGCCGAACCCCCGGGCCGCGTGCTCGACGCATATGCGTCACTGGCCGGCGTCCGGCGCGTGCTGGCCCCGCAGGGTGGTCTGGTCGGCGCGCTCGGAGATCTGCTCTACCAGCCCGCCCTACAGGGGGTCACGGTCAGCCTCTCGCCCGCCACCGGAGGTGCCCGGATCGAGGTTCACAGCGCTCTGGACACCACGCTGACCCATCTCAGTTCACCCGCGACGACGGCGTTCGTCCCCACGCTCCAGAACGTGATGCCCACCGGCGCGATCCTGATGCTCGACGTGACCGGACTGGACCGCGTGGCCCCGCAGGTGCTGAACGCGGGATCGGTGGCCGGCGTCGCCGGGGGTATCGGGCCGCTGCTGGCCAGGCTCGGCAGCGCGCTCAGCGCCGAAGGGGTGAACGTGCACTCGATCACGTCGATCTTCCACGCCGAGACCGCGGTGGCCATCGTGCCCCACGCGCAGTCACCGACGCTGGTCATCGTGGCCCGGACCGCGCATCCGGCCCAGGTCCAGACCGAGCTGGCGCAGCTAGAGATTCCGCTGGCCCAGCTGTTCAAGCCGCCGAGCAGCGGCCCCGGCAAGGTGCCCGAGTTCACTGACCGCTCGGTGGCCGGAATCACCGACCATCAGCTCGCGCTGGCCAACGGGCTCGAGCTCGACTACGCGGTGTTCCGAGGCCTGGTGGTGATCTCGACCAGCAGCGGCGGCGTGGCGGCCGTGGCCGAGCGGACCCATCCGCTGGCCCAGGATCCGGGCTTCCAGTTCGCGCTCGGCTCGCGGCCGGGGAACGTGACCTCGCTCGTCTACCTGGACTTCCACCGTCTGTTGGCGCTCGGCGAGCAGACCGGGCTGACCAGCAGCGCGACCTTCCGCAAGCTGAAAGGCGACCTTGAGACGATCTCCTCGGTTGGCCTGAGCTCGACCCGATCGCCCGGCGAGTCGAGCGCCCAGCTGTCGGTCCGGATCCCGTAGCTCAGACGCCCGCGGCACCCTGCGGGTCGGGGCCGCCCCGAAGCTCGTGCAGAGCCCGGTCGACGGTGCGAACGATTTCCCTCGGGTGTCCCACCCCGCGGAAGGAGAAGTCGAAATCGGACTCGCCCGCGGTGTCGAAGTCCACCGTCCCGATTCGCGCCAGGCGCTCGACCAACGATTGGGTGGCGTTCACGTTCTGCACCCGCTCGAGCCTCGTCTGGTGCAGCTGGCGAGACAGGATCCCGGTCTCGATCGTCAGCCGCTGGTTGCTGATCGAGTAGGTCGTCTGGATACGGCGAACCTGGCCGATGACCAGCGTGGACACGAAGATCACCAGCACCGCGACGATCACCCAGCCCACCTCCACGTGCCCTGCCGCGATCGCGCTGATCACGCCCGCCAGCGCTCCCCCGAGTACGCCCAGCACCAGGCCCTTGAGATACAACGGGGCCATCGAGAGCCACGAAGGGTGGCCGTGGAAGAAGACGACCTCGCCGGGTTCGGGATCCATGGGGGGATTAAAGCGGCATCCTCGTGCCCATCTAGATTCGGGAACCATGATCGCCCGCGTCGAGCCGCTGACCCGAACCCGGGCCGTGAAAGGGCCGTTCGACTACCGCCTTGGCCCGGAGCACCGAGATGTCAGGATCGGCTCGGTTCTGCGCGTCCCCTTCGGGCGCCAGCGGGCGCTCGGGGTCGTGGTCGGACTCGCCGAGCATTCCGAGGTCCCGCCGGAGCGACTCGTCGAACCTCACGAGGTGCTCGTTGTCTCGGTGCCGCCCGATCTGGTAGCGCTCGCGGACTGGATGGCCCGGGAGTACTGCTCGACCATGTCCCGCGCGCTCAGCCTGACGCTGGCGCCCGGGACGGCCGAGGGGATGTCACCCCGGCGGGCGCTGGTCGCCACGCTGAGCGGCGCGGGCCGCGACGCCCTGACGAACGGTGATGTCCGTCTCACCGACGGTCAGCGAGCTCTCCTGACCACGCTGGAGCAGCGGGGTGCGACGGTAGCGGCTGAGCTCGGGACCGGAAGCCTGCGGCGTCTCGAGGCGCGAGGGCTGGCGACGCTCGAGCTCCGCGTGTCACCGCGAAGGCCCGTGCAGCGGCCCGTCGGCGAGGCCGCCCGTCGCCCTCCGGAGCTGACCGCCGATCAGCGGGCCGTGCTCGAGCCGATCCTGCGCGCGGTGAGCCGGGCAGAACCCGGTCAGCACAGTTTCCTTCTCCACGGCGTCACCGGCTCGGGCAAGACAGAGGTCTATCTGCACGCGGTTGAGGCGGCCCTCGCCGCGGGCCGATCCGCGATCGTGCTCGTGCCGGAGATCGCACTCACACCGCAGGTGCTGTGGCGCTTTCAAGCTCGCTTCGGAGACGTGGTCGCGGTCCTCCATTCCGCACTCGGAGTCGGCGAGCGCCACGACGAATGGCTCCGGCTGCGGACCGGACAGGCGCGAGTCTGCGTGGGCCCGCGCTCGGCCGTGTTCGCGCCCCTGTCTGACCTGGGGCTGATCGTCGTTGACGAGGAGCACGAGAGCTCGTACAAGCACGAGGGCGATCCCCGCTATGACGCCCGGAGCGTCGCCGCCCAGCGGGCGCGGCAGACCGGCGCCGTCCTGGTGGCCGGGAGCGCGACGCCGCGTCCGGAGAGCGTGCGCTCGCTGACCAGGCTGAGGCTGGCCGAGCGGGTGGATCGCCGCCCGCTCCCCGCCGTGGAGATCCTCGACATGCGGGGACACCACGAGCCGCTGCATCCCGAGACTCGGATGGCCCTGGCTGACGTACGCCGCGCGGGGGGCAAGGCCATCCTGCTGCTCAACCGCCGTGGGTGGTCCAACTTCCTCTCCTGCCGTTCCTGCGGGCGGGTGTGGCTGTGCCCCAACTGCGAGGTGGCGCTTGTCCTGCACCGCCAGGGGTCGGTGATGGCGTGTCATCACTGCGGGCACCGGGAGGCCATTCCCGAGCGGTGTGGGACGTGCGCTTCGGTCTCGGTGGCCAGGCACGGCACCGGCACCGAGCGGATTGAGCACGAACTTCGCGACGCCCTGGGCCAGGACGGCTTCCCGATCTTTCGCCTCGATGCGGACTCGACCACGCTCGAGCGACGTGCGGGGACACTGCAGGACTTCGCCACCGCCGCCTCCGGGGTCCTGGTCGGGACTCAGATGGTGGCCAAGGGCCACGATTTCCCTGACGTCGCGCTCGGCGTCGTCCTCGACGCGGACCAGACCCTGCGTTTCCCGGACTTTCGCGCCGAGGAGCGAACGTTCGCACTGGTCACCCAGCTCGCCGGTCGAATCGGCCGGGGCGCGCACGGAGGACGGGTGCTCGTGCAGACCCTGGCGCCGGATGCCCGGCCGATCGGCTTCGCCACCCAGCACGACTCGGACGGATTCGTGGCTGACGAGCTGATCCGGCGCGAGGCGCTCGGCTATCCACCGTTCGCGACCTTGATCAGGGTGGTCTGCGCGGCGGAGCACGAGCCGCTGGCGCGCTCCACCGCCGAGGCCGTGGCCGCCGAGCTGGGTGAGCTTGGTGACACGGTCCTCGGCCCGGCGCCGCTGTTCCGGCTCCGCAACCGGTCCCGGAGCCAGCTCGTCGTCAAGGCTGTGGACCGCCGGGGTGCCATCGCTGCCGTCGGCCGGGCGATCGAGCGGATCGCGCCCGGCGCGGCCAAGCAGGGCGCCAGCGTGAGCGTCGACGTCGACCCCCAGTAGCGCCGCAGCGCCGGAGGGATCGGAGGGCCCTAGCTAAACTTGCCTGCGTGGCAAACGAAGCAACACATGAGCGCGAGACCCTCGATCCGGAAGACCTCAACGAGGTCGAGCTGGCACCGGAGGAGGATGAGGAAGAGCTCGATCCCGAGGTAGCCGCGCGGCGAGCGGCCGCGCTGGCCCATGTCCGCAAGTTCGGCGATCCCGTACTGCGTACGCGAGCGCGCCCGGTGGAGCGCTTCGATGACGCCCTGCGAGATGAGGTCAGGCGGATGGCCGAGCTGATGGTCGATGCGATGGGCGTCGGTCTGGCCGCCAACCAGGTCGGAGTGTTGAACCGCGTGCTCGTGTACCGGGTGCATCCGCAGGCGCCCGTGTCGGCGCTGATCAACCCGGAGATCGAGTGGTCCGGCGACGAGGAGGAGATCCTCGAGGAGGGGTGCCTCAGCCTCCCCGCGGTTCATGTGGACGTCGAGCGCCCGATTCACATCCGGGTGCGCGGCGTCGACGAACACGGCGAGCCACTGACGATCGAGGCCTCCGGACTCGAGGCCCGGGTCATCCAGCACGAGGTTGACCATCTCGACGGCGTGCTCGTGCTCGACCGGATTTCCCGCCCGCAGCGCAAGGAGGCCATGCGGGCGTTGCGCGAGGCCCTCCCGGCCTGACGCCGCCGGCACCCAGTGCGAACCGTCTATCTCGGGACCTCCGAGTTCGCCGCCGGGGTGTTGCGCAGGCTGGCCGCGTCTCCCCACCGGCCGTCGCTCGTCCTCACACGCCCGGACCGGCCGCGCGGCCGGGGTCGCCGGTTGGCCTCGCCCCCCGTGGCCGACACGGCGCGCGAGCTGGGGATCGAGCTCGCCCAGCCCGAATCGGTCAACGAGGACGCCGTGCGGGCCCAGATCTCAGCCGCCACACCGGACGTGGTCTGCGTGTGCGCGTTCGGCGCCCTGATCAAGGAGCCGCTGCTCTCCGAGCACGAGATGCTGAACGTCCACCCGAGTCTGCTCCCCCGCTGGCGCGGCGCCGCGCCGATCGAGCGGGCCATGATCGCCGGGGACGAGCGCACCGGGGTCTCGATCATGCGCCTCACCGCCGGGCTTGACAGCGGGCCGGTGTGCGCCCAGGTCACCGATCCGATCACGCCGGAGGACTCATACGGGACGCTGTCTGCCCGCCTCGAGCGTCTGGGCGGTGACCTGCTCGTCGAGGCGCTCGATCGCCGGCCGGACTGCGCCCCGCAGGACGAGTCCCTGGCCACATACGCCGAGAAGCTGACGCCTGAAGATCGCCTGCTGGACGCAAGCCGCCCCGCGGCTGAGCTCGAGCGCCGCGTCCGGGCCCTGAGCCCCCACGTCGGTGCCGCGGTCGAGCTGCCCGACGGACGCCGGCTCGGGGTGTGGGAAGCCCGAGTACTTGATGAGAGCGACCCGGCCAGTGATGAGAGCGACCCGGCCAGCCCAGCCACCCTGGCCGCGGGCGAGATCTCCCTCGACGGCGTGCGCCCCGTCCTCGGCTGCACCCCCGGTGCGCTCGAGCTGGTGAAAGTCCAGCCGCCCGGCAAGCGGCCGATGGCGGGCGAGGACTTCCTGCGCGGGCTGCGGGGGTGAGCTCGCCGGCCCGGGCCTGCGCGTTCACCGTCGTGCGGCGGGTGTTCGAGCAGGACGCGTACGCCGATCGCGCCTTCGCCAGCGAGGCGGAGGGGCTCGAGCCCCGGGAGCGCGCGCTGGCCATGAACCTCGCCTACGGCACGGTGCAGAGGCGGGCCACGCTTGACTACGTCGCTTCCCGGCTGGCCTCCCGTCCGCTCACGAGCCTCGACGCGCCCGTGCTGGCCGCGCTCCGGCTCGGCCTGTTTCAGCTGCTGTTCCTCGACGGCGTGGCGGAGCACGCCGCCGTCCACGAGACGGTCGAGCTCGTCAAGGCCTCCACCGGCGCCGGCCGGGGCTCGGGTCTCGTCAATGCCGTGCTCCGGCGGGCCACGCGTGAGGGCCGGGCCTTGCTCGACGAGCTGTCTGACGACACGCCGGCCGCCGCGGCGCTGATGTATTCGGTGCCGCCCTGGCTGGCCGAACTCTGGTGGCGTGAGCTGGGTCCGGAGACCGCGCGGGGGCTTCTGGCCGGCGTCAACCAGCCGGCCGAGTCCGCGCTGCGGGTGAACACGCTCGTTGGCACCCCGGACAGCGTGCTGGCCGAGCTGCCGGTGGCTGCGCGCACCGTGCCCGAGCTGCCCGAGGCGCTCGTACTCGACGGGCCGTTTGACATCCAGCGCTCGGAGCTCTGGCGTCGCGGGGCGGTCATGTCTCAGTCACGCGGGTCGATGCTGGCCGGCCGGGCGCTGTCTCCCGAGCCGGGGGAGCGGGTGCTCGATCTGTGCGCCGCCCCGGGTGCCAAGACCACGCAGCTGGCGGCGCGGCTCGGCCCCGAGGGTGAACTGGTGGCGGTCGAGCAGCACGCTGGTCGCGCCGGAGCCCTGCGGGAGACGCTGACGCGCATGCATGTGCAGACGGCCAGGGTGGAGGTGGCCGATGCCGGGCGCCCGCGCGACGATGAGCCGTATGACGCCGTGCTCGTGGACCCGCCGTGCAGCGGCCTCGGGACGCTCCAGTCCCGTCCCGATCTGCGCTGGCGCACGAGTCCTGAACGAGTGGCCGATCTGGCCGAGCTTCAGGCCCGGATCCTGCACGCGGGGGCAGACGCGACGGCCCCCGGCGGAAGGCTCGTCTACTCGGTGTGCACGATCTCGCGCGCCGAGAGCGAGGCCGTGATCGCCGCCTTCCTCGACGAGCGGCCCGAGTTCAGCGCCGATGACCTGAGCGCGCTGCTGCCGAGCGCCGCGCAGAGCCCGTTCCTGCAGACACTTCCGCACCGTGATGGCACCGATGGCTTCTTCGTGGCTCGGCTGCGGCGCTCAGCTGGCCACCCCGCCCGTTAGCCTTCTCCGGGTGAGCACACCAGCATCAGAACCGAAGCTGGGACCCGAGTGCCCAGGCTGTGGCGAGCCCTGGCTGCGCCCGACTGCTGTGCCCGGGCGCTATCGCTGCGTGTATTGCCTGCGGCGCTACGAGCTCGTTTCGGTATGCCCGAACTGTGGTGAGCATTCAACGATCGTGCGTATGTCGAGCACCGCGATCGTGGCCTGCAACCACTGTCAGGGCAGCATGCTCCAGGAGGTTTAGGGGTGCCCCGACCTACCGCTGGAGGAGCGCCGTGCCATCCTGCTCGAGCCCCACGTTGCACCCTCGATCCTGTCCGCGGATTTCTCCCGGCTCGGCGCTCAGGTCGAAGAGGTGCTCGATGCCGGGGCCCGGGTGATCCATGTTGATGTCATGGATGGACACTTCGTGCCGCCGATCACCTTCGGAGCCGTGATCGTGGGGGCGATCTCAGACCTCGTCCATGAGGCCGGGGGCGTCCTGGACGTCCACATGATGGTTGAGCGGCCCGAGCGGCACGTCGAGGACATCGCCCGCGCCGGAGCTGACAGCATCACGGTCCACGTCGAGGCCACCCAGCACCTGAATTACGCGCTGGCGTCGATTCGTGAGGCGGGCTGCACCGCCGGCGCGGCAATCTGCCCGGCCACCCGGGCGGATGCCCTGGCCGAGGTGGCGCAGGACACGCTCGACCTGGCTCTGTGCATGAGCGTCAACCCGGGCTGGGGGGCCCAGAAATTCATCCCGGCGTCGCTGGGCAAGCTCGAGCGGATGCGACGAAGCGCTCCCGGGCCATGTGGCGCTCGAGGTCGACGGCGGCGTGAACGAGGCAACGGCCGGCCCGTGCGTGGAGGCGGGAGCCAACCTGCTCGTCACGGGCTCGGCGGTATTCGGCTCCGCCGATCCGGCAGCGGCCTACGCCGCGATCGCGGCGGCGGCGGGTCTGTCGGCCTGAGCCTGGTCTGAGCCGCGCCGGTACACGGCCGAGAGCATCGCGCACAGAACCGCCGTGGCGCCGAAATAACCCACCTCGACGCGCGTCACCTCGTTGGAGATGATCGAGCTGATCATGAAGGCCACGAACAGTGCGGCGGCGATCAGCCACGCCGCCGCCGCCCACTGCGCCTGACCCCGAGCCAGGGCCGCCTGGTTGAGCGTGCCCGAGACCAGGTGGAGACCCATCCCGAGGCCCACCAGCGCCAGTCCGACGCGGCCGTAGGGGAAGCCCTTCTTGCCCAGGAGGGCCGTCATCACGGGCGGGCCGATGACCAGCAACCCGAGCGCTACGGCCAGCCCGAAGCCGATGATCACGAGGATCGTGATCCGGATTGCCCGGTGAAACTCATCGGAGCTCTCGCGCGCCTCGAGGCCGGCGAGGTGGGGGAGGATCGACGTCTGGATGGCCTGGAACAGCTGCAGGGGGGCGCGAACGATCAGCATGACGTTGAACACGAAACCGGTTATCCCGCTGGTCAGAGCGACGCCGCCGGCGTTTGCGGCCACGATCAGGACGCCGGCGTTCATCAGCGTCTGCTCGGAGAGCATGATGCCCACCACGGCGACCGCGAAGCCGGCGCCGTGTCGCAGGGAGAGGTCGGCCGAGGCCTCCTCGAGCTGTGCGTGGACGGGCCCCTCACCGGCGGCGTCGGCCGCCGGTACGCCGGCTGGTGCCTTGACTCGAATCCGGGAGAACGCGAACGGGATCACGCACAGAGAGGCGAACGGGGCGACCGCCATGCCCAGCCCGACCAGGCCCTGCCCGGACCCGATCCCGACCGCCACCGCCAACGCGAACAGGAAGCGGGAGGTCGACTCCAGGAACACGAGCCCGCCGTAGAGCGCGAAGCGCTGATTTCCGGCCAGCCAACCACGGGCGAAGTAGCTGGCCGCGTAGGCGAGCACGCCGACGACGAGGATCCAGTACAGATCGCTCGAGCCGTCGAACATTCCCTGCTCGATCTGATGGCGCAGCGCCAGGGCGACGATCAGAAAGATGAGGGCGAAGCCGAACTGGATCGCCGCCGGGGTGCGGAGCGAGCTGCGCTTGAACCCCCGGGCGCGGCGGTCAGCGATCGTGCGCGAGAGCAGCTGCTCGATCGGCCGGTAGATCACCGACAGGATCACGAACATGATCGCCCAGCACAGGGAGATGCGGCTGTAGGCGGCCGGGCTGAGGACGTGGCTCGCGACGGCCAGGTAGGCGAAGGTGAAGATGCCGGTCGAGGCGATCCCGATCGACAGCACGCGCGCCCCCGACGCGTAGGACGCCTCTGGCTCGCCGGCTGCGTGGCTGTCCGGGGAGGGAGGCTCGCCATCGGCCGCGGACGGCCGCCGCGTTGCCGATGACATCAGCCGACCCGAACCAGCAACATGGTCCAGGGGAACGGCGAGCGGACCTGGCTCACTTCCCCGAAGCGCCCGAGCAGATTCACGAACGAGCGCCGGGTCCAGTGATTCAGGTGCCCCGGGGTATTCCCAAGCTCACGCAGGTACGCGCCCCGAGCCATGTTGAGCCCTCGCCAGAGCGGCTCGTGGGGGACCGAGACGAGCAGATGCCCCGCCGCAACACGAGCCATCTGACTCAGCACCAGCGCCGGATCGGGGACGTGCTCGAGCACCTCGGTGGCGGCGACGAGCTCGAATTCGTTATCGGCGAACTCGAGCCTCTCGGCCGGCATGGCGCGGAACTCGAGGTTCTCCCGCTGACGCTGGGCCCACTCGGCCTCGAGCTTGGGATCCTCGAGGTCGACGCCGACAACCCGGCCCGTGCCGAGCCGCTCCGCCCACTGCGCGGTGAGGACGCCCTCACCGCAGCCGATGTCGAGCACCGTTCGGGGCGCGGCGAGCGCGAAGAGCTCGTCAACCGATCGCTCGAACCCCGCCATGAGCCGGCGGACGACCGGATTCGTGGAGCCGTACTTGTCGTAGGTGTTACCGGTCGGGATCGCCTCGGTGGCTGCTGAGGGGGGTGTCATACGCCGAGCGCCTCGCGATCCTCGTCGGTGGCTCCCGGCTCGTAGTGCGAGGGCTCGATCCCCAGTTGGAGCTCGATTCGGCGGACGCGCTCGAAGGTTCGCTGCGAGAGGGTCCGCTGCGCATCAAGCAGGTCACCGATTACGCCCAGGGCGCCGAGCAGCATCGCGGCGTTGAACAGCACGCCGCCGATGATCAGCGACTGCACGTGTCCACTGATGTGCGGGTGTTCGATAAAGGTGATCAGGAAGCGGACGAACACGGCCAGCGCCAGCGTGCCCATGACCACGGCGCCGCCCCAGAACACCTTCAGGGGCTGGTACTGCGAGTAGATCCGGAAGATCGACAGGGCGTTGCGCCGGATGTAGGCGGGCATGGACGGGAACAGCCGCGACTCGCGGGTCTTGGGGTTGGTCCGGATCGGTACGTGATCCACCGCCACCAGGAGCTTGCCGGCCTGGATGATCGTCTCCAGCGTGTAGGTGAACTTCGAGACGGCCTGCATCTGCAGCGCCGCTTCTCGGTTGTAGGCCCGAAAGCCGGAGGTCGTGTCAGGGATCTCGGTCGAGGAGGCCTGGCGTACGACCCAGGAGCCGAGGCGCTGTAAGCGGCGCTTGGACCGGGAGAAATTCTCGTTGGAGTCCACCTGGCGATCGCCGATCACCATGTCGGCCTCGCCGCGCAGGATCGGGGCCACCAGCTTGGGAATGTCGCTGCCCTCGTACTGGTTGTCCGCGTCGGTGTTCACGATGACGTCGGCTCCGAGCTTCAGCCCGGCGTCCAGCCCGGCCTGGAATGCGGCGGCCAGCCCCTTGTGGTTGGTGAGCCGCACGATGTGGTCCACGCCGTTCGCACGGGCGGTCGCGATTGTGGCGTCCGTGGAGCCATCGTCAATGATCAACCACTCCACCGAATCGAACCCCTCGATCGACCGCGGAAGGTTGCCGAGCGTGAGCGGGAGCTGCTCCTGCTCGTTGAAACACGGAATCTGGATGATGAGCTTCATGTCTTCATGGCGCCCGCGCCTGAGCGGTGGCGCTGCGCGGGGGGTGGCGGGGCCTTTAATGACGCTGCGGGGGCGCGCGCTGTGATGGACACGGTAGCGGGATACTCGGGGGCGAACATGGCTGCGGCGACGCTAAGAGAGCCTCTGAGCCCCGGAGGCGTACCGCTTTCCTCCGTGTCGCAGAGCCGTGTCCGCAGGCTGCGCGATCGCGCGAGCGCGAGGACTTTTGACCTGCACCGGCCCGCCCTGGGGGTGATCCTGGCCCTGACGCTCGTCCTGCGGCTGTGGGGCATCAAACAGGGCCTGCCCTACAGCTACAACGTGGACGAGGCGACCCATTTCGTTCCCCGGGCGATCGCGTTCTTTTCGCATGACCTGAACCCGCAGTACTTTCTCAACCCGCCCGCGTACTCCTACCTGCTCCACATCGTATTTGAGCTCTGGTTCGGGAGTGGCGATGCCGTGTCTCGCGCCTACGCGACTGACCCGACGCAGGTATTCGTGGTCGCACGCGTGGTGGCTGCGGTTCTCGGCACGATCGCCGTCTGGCTGACGTATCTGGCCGGGGAGCGCCTGTGGGACCGGACGGTGGCCCTGCTCGGGGCGGCGGTGTTCGCGTTTGCCTTCCTTCCCATCTTCTACAGCCACCTGGCCCTCAACGACACGCCGACACTGGCGCCCGTGGCGCTCTCGCTGTATGGCATTGCCGGCGTGCTCCGTCGGGGCTGGCGCCGCGATTACGTGCTCTCCGGCGTCGCCATCGGGCTCGCTGCCGCCACCAAGTACACCGGCGGGATCACCCTCCTGTGTCTGCTCGCCGCCGCCGTGTGCGACGGGGCCGGAGGTGCCGCTCTGACCGCGCTCCGGCGCACCGTTCTCGCGCTGATCGCGGCGCTGGCTGCCTTCGTGCTCGCCAACCCCTATTCGGTCCTTGACTTCTCCACGTTCCAGGCCGGCCTCTCGATGCAGGCCTCGCTCGCCGGTGGACAGGATCCGGTGAAGCTCGGCACGACCGCGAGCAGCGGGACGGCGTTCTATCTGTGGACGTTCACCTGGGGGCTCGGCTGGGTCCCGTCGCTGGCTGCCGTCGGGGGCTCGATCCTGCTCCTGGTCCGCCGCCGGCTGACGATGGCGCTCGTGCTGCTGCCGGCTCCGATCGTGTTCATCATCTACATGGGCGATCAACAGCGTTTCTTCGGACGCTGGCTGATGCCGGTGTTCCCGATCGTGGCTCTGCTCGGGGCCTATGGAGCGGTTGAATTCACCCGCTGGCTGATCCGGACCCGTCACGTGCCGCTGGTCCTGGCCGGGGCGCTGACCGCTGTCGTGATGCTGAGCCAGAGCCTCTCGACGGTGATCCACAATGACGCCGTCCTGGCCCGCCCGGACACGCGCAACCTGGCTCGCCAGTGGATGGTGGCCCACGTTCCGGCGGGGGCGAAGGTGGTGATCGAGCCGGTGGTCGAGGATGACTGGGCCACGGACATCGGACGTTCGCTGCCCTGGACGGCCAGCGGTGCCCGCTGGCAGCGTTACCCGACCTGGGAGACGACCCTCGACGAGAACGGCAACCCGCTGCCGGCCGGCGAGCATCGCTTCGTCGTCGTGGATGAATACGAGCGCACCCTGCGCCCGGCGCTCCTTGACCAGTACGAGGCCACCGGCTTCTGCTGGGTGATGATCGGTTCGCTGCAGGCGGGGCGATCGTTCGCCCAGCCCGGGATCGCACCCGCCGCGATCGCGTATTACGCGCAGCTGGCCAACCGGGCCCGGCTCGTGTACCACGTGAGCCCGTTCGGCGGCAACCGGCACGCGGTGCCCTTCAGCTTCGACTGGTCGATCGACTATTACCCGACCCAATACGCCCGTCCCGGGCCCGAGATCAGCGTCTACCACCTCACGGGCGGCAAGTGCTCGGCGCAGAACCAGCCGGTCTCCTCGAGCCTCCAGCCGCTGTCCAGCGCCCCGAGCTTTCATTAATCGGGAAGCGTTTAGGCGCGCGTCCTATGCTCCGGACAGGCATGACAATCGCCATCGCTGACACTGACCGCTCTCATCTCGCACGCGCGATCGAACTCGCCGAGCAGGGTCGAGGCCAGGTGAGCCCCAACCCCCTGGTTGGCGCGGTCCTGGCCGATCTGGACGGGGTGATCGGAGAGGGCTTTCATCGAGCGCTCGGCTCGCCTCATGCCGAGGTCGAGGCGATCCAGGCCGCCAACGGGCGTGACCTGAGCGGCGCCACCCTGTACGTGTCGCTCGAGCCCTGCTGTCACCAGGGTCGCACCCCACCCTGCACGGACGCGATCCGTGATGCCGGCATCGGCCGGATTGTCGTCGCCTCCGATGATCCCAGCGAGCACGCCAACGGGCGTGGTCTGGGAATCCTGCGCGACGAGGGAGTCGAGGTCCTGCTCGCCGACGGGGACCTGGCCGAGCGCGCCCGGCTCCTCAACCAGCCTTTTCGCAAGCTGGCGCGGACGGGGCGACCCTGGGTGCTGTTCAAGTCTGCGATGACGCTCGACGGCAAGGTCGCCACTCGGAGCGGTGACTCGAAATGGATCTCCAGCGAAGCCAGCCGGCTCCAGGCCCACCGCTGGCGGGCCGAGTGCGATGCGGTGGCGGTCGGGATCGGCACCGCGCTCGCCGATGACCCGCTCCTCACGGCCAGAGTCGACGCGGTCGCGCGTCAGCCGCGCCGCGTGGTGTTTGACTCGCTCGGGCGCCTGCCTCTGAACGCCCAGCTGGTCAGGGATGCCCGCCGGGTGCCGCTGACGATCGTCGTCTCCCGCGCCGCCCCCCGAAGCGCGACCGACGCGCTCGAGACGCACGGGGCCGAGGTGATCGTGGCCACGGGCGAGAACGAGCCGGCCCGTGTCTGCTCGGCACTTGACCAGCTCGGCGCGGTGGGCGTGGGATCGATCCTGCTCGAAGGCGGCCCGCATCTCGCCGGCGCGTTCTTCGACGCCGGCGAGGTCGACGAGATCCGGCTGTTCCTGGCCCCGCTCATCCTCGGGGGCCGCACCGCCCGTGACCCACTCGAGGGCGAGGGCGTGGAGCTGATCGCCGACGCGGTCCGGGCCACGGCGCTCACGTGTGACCGGCTGGGGGAGGACCTCCTCGTCTCCGCGCGGATCAAGGAGTGGTGAGCCGATGTTCACCGGACTCGTACAGGATCTCGGACAGATCTCGCATATCGAGCGCTCCGATCAGGGAGCCCGCCTCACGGTCCGCTCGGCCCTGGTCGGCGAGCTGCATGAGGGTGATTCGGTCGCCGTCAACGGGGTCTGCCTGACCGCAACCTCGGTCGGCGAGGACTCGTTCGAGGCTGAGGTCATGAACGAGACGCTCCAGCGCAGCTCGTTGCGGGACGCCGACACCGGGGGCGAGGTCAATCTCGAGCTTCCGCTCCGGGCCAGTGACCGGCTCGGGGGTCACATGGTCCAGGGCCACGTCGATGGCGTGGGGACGGTCAGTGACGTCGTGCCGGACGGTTTCGCCCGCCGCGTCACGATCCAGGCTCCCGAAGACGTCCTGCGGTATGTGGTCAGCAAGGGCTCGGTGGCGATCGACGGGGTCTCGCTGACGGTGACGGAGTGCGATGACGCATCGTTTACCGTTTCATTGATCCCCGAGACCCTGGAACGAACGAACCTCGGTCGGGCCCAGCCCGGAACCCGAGTGAATCTGGAGGTGGACGTGTTAGCCAAATACGTCGAGAAACTGGTCGGAGCGGTCCGATGAGTGCGACGAAGTCCACTTTTGCATCCATCGAAGACGCGATCGAGGACATCCGCCAGGGCAAGATGGTGGTCGTCTGCGATGACGAGAACCGGGAGAACGAGGGTGATCTGACCATGGCGGCTCAGTTCATCACCCCCGAGGCGATCAACTTCATGCGCAAGGAGGGGGGAGGGCTGATCTGCCTGGCCCTGACCCCCGAGCGCTGTGACGAACTCGGCCTCGACCTCATGGCGGCCAAGAACGAGTCCGCCTTCGAGACTGCGTTCACGGTCTCGATCGAAGCCCGTTCCGGGGTCAGCACCGGCATCTCGGCCGCTGACCGGGCGCGGACGATCCAGGTCGCCATCGACCCCAAGACCAGTCCGCGCGAGCTGGTTCAGCCGGGCCATGTGTTCCCGCTCAAGGCCCGCGCCGGTGGCGTGCTCGAGCGCGTCGGACAGACCGAGGCCGGGGTTGACCTGGCGCGGCTGGCAGGGCTGATCCCCGCCAGCGTGATCTGCGAGATCATGAACGACGACGGGACCATGGCGCGGGTGCCGGACCTGGCTCCGTACTGCGAGCGCCACGGCATCAAGATGATCACGGTGGCCGATCTGGTCGCCTACCGCCGGCGCCACGAGAAGCTCGTCGAGCGGGTGGTGTCCACCAAGCTCCCCACCGGCTTCGGTGAGTTCGTCGCCGTCGGCTACCGCTCGCTGGTGGACAACAAGCATCACGTCGCGCTGGTCAAGGGTGACGTGGACGGGGCCCAGGACGTGCTCGTCCGCGTGCATTCCGAGTGCCTGACCGGTGACGTGTTCCACTCGTTGCGCTGCGACTGCGGAGAGCAGCTGGAGTCCGCGCTCGCGATGATCGAGTCCGAGGGCCAGGGCGTGCTCCTGTATCTGAGCCAGGAGGGTCGCGGGATCGGCCTGCTCAACAAGCTCCGCGCCTACAAGCTCCAGGAGGAAGGGCTTGACACGGTCGACGCCAACCTCCGCCTCGGCCTCCCCGCCGATCTGCGCGACTATGGGATCGGGGCCCAGATCCTGGTTGACCTCGGACTGACGAGCATCCGGATCCTGACCAACAACCCCAAGAAGATCTCCGGGCTGGCCGGCTACGGGCTCTCGGTGAGCGATCAGATCCCGATCCAGCACGCCTCCAACCCCCACAACGAGGCCTATCTACGCACCAAGCGCGACAAGCTCGGCCACACGCTCCACCATCAGGGGCTCCCGTTCGACGAGGAGATGATCCACGACGAGCATGAGCAAGAGCGCGCCAGCCGGGGCCCGCTGGAGTGACAGCGGCGGCTGAACTCCGGATCGCGCTCTGCGTGGCCCGGTTCTACGCGAGACCTGGCGGACAGGCTCGAGCAGGGTGCCCGGGCCGCGCTCGAGGACGCTGGTGTGACCCAGACCGACCGCTACGACGTTCCCGGCGCGTTCGAGCTTCCACTGGTGGCCAAGTACGCAGCCGAGTCAGGCCGCTACGACGGGGTCATCTGCCTCGGCGCGGTGATACGCGGCGAGACTGACCACTACGACTACGTCTGCTCGAGCGCGGCCGACGGGATCTCCCGTATCCAGCTCGACACGGGAGTGCCCTGCGGCTTCGGCGTGCTCACCGTAGACAACATGGACCAGGCTCTCGACCGCGTGGTGGGCGGGTCAAAGCGAGACACCGGGCGCCACGCCGCCGAGGCCGTGCTGGCCTCGCTGCGAGTCAGGGAAGAGCTGGCCGGCCGGCGGGCCCGCGCAGGGTTCTCGGCCTGAAGTCAGTCACCGCCGGGGCCGGGGTGGTGGCCCTTGCCGTGGTCAAACCCGGGCGGGAGCCCAACGCCGCCCGACCCCTGGCGCGCGCCGGGACCCGGCTGCTGAGGCGTTACGGGACCCTGCCCGCTGGCCCGTAGCGCCTGGTTCAGGAGCGCCTGTACCACCGGGGTCTGGTTGGGGATCTTCAGCCGCTGCTCGAGCACCGGCACAGCCGCCTTTGGGTCACCGGAGAGCAGGAGTGAGCGGCCGAGGTCATACAGGGCGTAGGCGTAGGTGGTGCTTGCCGGGGCGCTCGCGGCCAGGGCCTGTCGGAGCGTGTCGATGGCCGCCGGGTAGTTGCCGGCGAGCATCTCCTGATGGCCCTGAAGCTGGAGACCGGAGGCGCTCGGTGGAGCGGCGGAGGTGGAGGACGACGCGGACGCCGTGGTCGCCGACTGGGCGGCCTTCGGCGCCGGGTGCCGGTGATGGACGGGCGTCGGAGCCGGCCGGCGGAGGTGCCCGGCTGTCTTCACGGAGGCGGGCTTCGCATGTCCGCCCTGGAGCGTGGTGATCAGCACCCCGACCCCAAGGGCCGTGAGGACGAGCGCTGCCAACGCCGCCGCGCGGCCGTGGAAGCGTCCGCGCCGAACGGTGGCGGGCCGCAGCGTGCCGGGCGGGATCCGGCTGGTGGTGCTGGCCGCGCTCCGGCCGGTGGTGCTGGCCGCCGGGACTGGGACACCGGCCACGGCCCGGGTGCCCCGGCGCGGGCGATCGGGCAGCTCCCGCGTGGCCGGGCCCGCGCGATCGGGCAGAATCCGCGTGCTGGCTGTTTGGGCGCCGTCGAGGGAGCCCTCGAGTTCGTCAACGAAGGCGGCGGCGGTCGGGTAGCGCTCGTCGGGCTCCTTGGCCATCCCACGGCCGAGCACCGCGTCCACCGCGCCCGACAGCGTGTCCACCCGCTCGCTTGCACGTGGCGGCGGGTCCTCGATGTGCTGCCGAGCCTGAGCCGCAAAGTGAGACGCCGTGAACGGTCGCGACCCGGTGAGGAGCTCGAACGCCGCCACGGCCAGGGCGTAGCGGTCGCTCGCGCCGGTGGCCTCGTCTCCCAGGGCCTGCTCGGGGGCCAGGTAGGCCGCCGTGCCGAACAGCATGCCGGTGCTGGTGATCGTGTCCTCGCTCTGGAGTCGCGCGATGCCGAAGTCGGCCACGTGCAGCCCGCAATCCCGGTCGAGCAGGAAATTTGCCGGCTTGATGTCACGGTGCACGATGCCGCGCTCGTGGGCATGGTCAAGCGCCGAGGCCGCTTCCCGGAGCCAGCGGAGCGCCTCGGCTTGCTCGACGTCACGGCAACGCAGAGCATCCGCGACCGTCCCCCCGGCCAGGTACTCCATGACGATGAAGGCCGGCGGGGAGAGCTCGCCGCGACCGTGATCGATGTCACCCACGTCGAAGATCGTCACCACGTGCGGGTGGGCGGAGACCCGCGCCGCGGCGCGCGCCTCACGCTTGAAGCGCCGGACGGAGAGCTCGTCGTGCGCGAAGCGCTCCGAGAGCACCTTGATCGCGACCTGGCGGCCAAGGACGCGGTCGTCCGCGCACCACACGGACGCCATACCGCCGGTGGCGACGTGGCGTCGTACGCGATAGCGGGAGGGGAGATTCAGCCCGAAAGCGGGCTGAGCCGCGGGCTTGGCGCTAGTGCTCATCGAGGGGTTTCAGTACCCAGTTGAGGAGATCTAAAGCCACTTGCAGACGTTTTGGATGGTAGGCGGCATGTCCCGGTCGTGCGTCGCCGCCGGGTCGCCGGTCCCCTCGCTCTCGAGGGCCTCGGGGGTCTCCGGGGCCGAGCGATACGCATCAAATCCAGGACGCCGTCTTGGCTTTGGCACCAGATGACCGCATAGCGCACGGTTTGCAGCAGCCCCCACGGCCAGGGGCGGATTTTCTACGTTTTGCACGTCTTGCGCGCTCGGGGGATGCCCCGGTGCTCTCGAGCCGGCCCCCGAAGCCCCCATTTCGCGCAAAACTGCGCGGACGGCGGATCGCTTGCCACAAACGCGGGGTATAGCCCCCGATCTGTGAAAGGCGTCACAGCGCACTCGCACTTTGGCGCGCTCGGGGGGTCACCGGAGGGTGTGGGAGTGAGCATGTGGCGGCCGATCCCCACCGAGGCCACGAGCGAGCCCGTCGAGCGAGCCCGTCTATACTCGCGCGCCATGCCGAAAATCTGTCACGTATGCGCCAAAGGCCCGGCTTTTGGTAACAACCGCAGCCACTCGATGGTTGCCACCAGACGGCGCTTCGATCCCAACCTGCAGCGGGTTCGGATCGATGACGGCGGAACCCCTCGCCGCGTCTACGTATGTACCCGCTGCCTGAAGGCCGGCAAGATCGTCAAAGCCAAATAAGGTGGTCTCGCCCCAGCGAGCGACCGAGCGGTCGAGCGTGTCCGACCCAAGCATCGTCCGCTTCCGGGCACTCGTGGAGGCCGGCTTGGCCGCGCTCGAGGCGCGCCGCGAAGAGGTCAACGACCTGAACGTGTTCCCGGTCGCCGACGGCGACACGGGCGACAACATGGTGCTCACTCTGCGGGCCGTACTCCAGGAGCTGGACCGACTCGCGAACGCATCCGAGGGCCGAACGATTGACGAGATCGGCCGCGACGAGATCGTGGCCTCGGTGGCCCGAGCGGCGCTGCTGGGAGCCCGGGGGAACTCCGGCGTGATCCTCTCGCAGTTGATCCGCGGTGCGGCCGAGGAACTGGCCAGCCGGCCGGGTGAGCTGGTCGATCCCGTTCTGATCGGCGCTGCGCTGGCGCGTGCCGCGGATCAGGCTTATGGGTCGGTGCGTGATCCGGCCGAGGGCACGATCCTGACCGTTGCGCGCGAGATGGCCCACCGCGTCGCCTCTGAGCTCGCCCACACGCCCGACGCCCGGCTGGGCGCCGATGCCACAGACCTCAAGCAGGACTCGGTGATCGCGGAGGTGATCGAGAGCGCGCTCGACGCGGGCCAGGAATCAGTTCGTCGCGGCCCCGACCTGCTGCCCGTCCTGCGCGAGGCGGGCGTGGTCGACGCCGGCGGGTACGGCCTGACCGTCCTGCTGGCCGGGATCGTGGGCGCGCTACGAGGCGGCGAGGCCCCCGAGCTCCAGCATCACGCCGCCGCCCGCGTCTCCCACCCTCAGCATGCCTCGACGACCTTCCGTTACTGCACGAACTTCGCCGTCAGCGGCGATGGGCTCGAGCAACGGCAGTTCATCACCGCCCTGGAAAAGATCGGCGACTCAGTGCTCGTGGTCGGAGACGCCACCACGCTCAAGGTTCACGTCCACACCGATGATCCCGACGCGGCCACCGCGCTGTTCGTCGACGCCGGCGTCGTCTCCCACCTCGACGTGGCCGACATGAGGGCGCAGGTCCAGGCTCGCGACGAGCGCCTGGTGGCGCCCCTCCCGATCCGGGCGTGCGGGGCACTCGCGGTGGTCAACGGCGACGGTATGAGCTCGCTGTTCGAGAGCTTCGATGTGCGCGTGCTCGACGGTGGGCCGACGCTCAATCCCTCCACCTATGACCTTCTGGCGGCGATCCACGCCGTGCCCGCCGAGCAGGTGGTCGTTCTGCCCAATAGCGCCAACGTCGTCATGACCGCCGAGCGCGCGGCTGAACTGTCTGACAAGACCGTGGTCGTCGTGCCGTCGCGGTCCCAGCAGGCCGGGCTCGCCGCCGCTGTCAGCCTCGACCCGGATCGGTCCGCCTCGGACAACGCCGCCGCGATGCTCGCCACGCTTGCCCACGTCCGGACGGGCGCCGTTGCCCCCGCTGCTCGGGACGATGCTCAGGGACGCTTCCTCGCCGGCGAGGCGGTCGGATTCGTCGACGAGGAGCTGATCGCATGGGGGCGGCCGGGCGAGACCCTTCACGATGTCCTGTCCCAGTTGTCCAAGGACGCCGAGCTGATCACCTGCCTCCGCGGTGCCGACGCGCCGCTCGATGATCAGGCCGTCCACGCCCTAGCCACCGACGGCGTGGAGCTCGAGCTGTCCGAGGGCGGGCAACCGAGCTACTGGTGGCTGCTGTCAGCTGAGTGACCCAAATGCGGTGAAGCGGTTTCGCTTGCTGCGCGCGGACTTTATGCTCCGGTTCTGCGGTCGTCGCGTGACAGCAGCTAGTGGGATCTGGGGCCAGAGACAGTGGACGAGAGGACTGGGCGTTACGTGACTCGCGAGCGGCTGCTTGCGCAGCTGCTCGAGGGTCGGATTGGAGTGATTGAGGCCGGGGCGGGGTTCGGCAAGTCCGTTCTTGCGTCGCAGTACCGGGAGGCTTTAGGGGTCGCCAGCGTGAATGTCCCACTCGACGCTTCGGACGGTGATGTGGACATGCTGATCGCGTCGATACGCCGCGCTCTCCGGACCGGACGGCTGTCTGACCTCGTCTCGGCTACCGGTGTGGCCAAGCCAGCCCTATGGGTTGAGCGCCTACTCGATTCGCTTGCGGAGAGCTCCGAAGGTGTGCTCGTGATCCTTGACGATGCGCACTGGATCTCATCGCCCGAGGCGGCCGCGCTCGTGGTCCGGCTCGCCCGGGGACTTCCACCTCAGCATCGTCTGCTCGTTGCGGCGCGGAGCCTTCCGCGCACACTCGAGCCGGTGTGGTCGATGCCCGGCGCGATCAGACTGGGCACCCAGGAACTGGCGTTTACAGTGCCGGAGGCCGTCGAGCTCGTTCGCCTACGCACCGGCGCGATGCCGGGCGAGCTGGCCGTGCGGATACTTGTCGACGCCACCGAGGGCTGGGCCACAGCGCTGGTTCTTGCCATGACAGCTGGGCTTGGCCCCGGCTCGACGGATCCCGAGTGGCGGGACCCGATCGCCGTTCCCGTGACCGGAATCCTGGAATCACTCTCCATGGAGGATCGGAACGCCGCGATCCAGCTCGCACATCTACCGGCGCTTACCCCCGAGCTGGTCGAGACGGTGGCCGGCGCGGAGGGAGCGTTTGCGCGCATGGTGGCCGTCGGCTTGCCGCTGGCGCGCGCCGACACGGGATGGTGGGAGATGCCCGGCCCGGTCGCGTCGCACCTCGCGGCGCAGGCCCCGGTTCGGGCAGCAACTGTCAGGGCAGCCTCTGAGCTATACGGCCGGCGGGGCGAGACCCTGGCCGCGATCCGGATGGAACTGGTGGCGGGCCTAAACACTGACGCTGCCGCTCGGCTGGCAGCCATAGCGCCACCGGAGATCGAGGATCTGGGCCTTCCGGTGGTTCGCGACCTGGTTGAGTCGCTCCCGGAGGCGGCGCTCAGGCAATACCCGAGGGTGCTGCTTCACCTGGCTCGGGTGGCAGAGATCGCGCATCATGCCGAGTTGCGTTCCGATGCTCTGGCCCGGGCCCGGAGCGCTGCGAGCGGCGGCCTGGTGCGAGAGCTCGACGCCGAACTGGCGCGAGACCTGATGTGGGACGAGCGGACCAGAGGCGACGCGCGAGAGCTCGCCGAGGAGGTGATCGCCACCGCAGGGGCTGGGGAGCTGGTCGCTCGGGCACGGGCGCTCGACGTTCTCGGCCGTCTGGGAACGTGGTTCTGCGAAGGCGATCCGGACCCCGAGGCCGAGACGCAACTCGAGGAGTCGGCCCGTCTGGCTCGGCGAGCCGGGCAGCGAACCTGGGCGGCTCAGGCGCTGATCCCACTGGCGATGGGCGTGTATTTCGCGACCTGCCGCTACGAGCGCGCACTCGAGGTGCTGGCCGATGCGCTCGAGGATCTGCCCGCCAGAAATCGTTATCGGGCGATGGTGCTGACGTTTCGCGCCGAACTGCTGATCGAACTGGCGCGGTTCTCCGAGGCCGAGTCGTGCCTGGCCGAGATGCGCGAGATCGGGCTGTCGTGCTGCGAGGAGTGGATCGCGGCCTACGTTGCGTGGGGGCGAGCCAACTTGGCCTCCTACCGGGGAGACGCCGCCGAGGCGGTCAGCGCAGTGCTCGAGGTGGAGCGTCATCGCGACGAGTGGTACGAGCAACAGTCCGGAGTTGAGTTCCTCGCTCAAGCCGCGGACTACCTGGATCGGGTGGGTGAGCACGCGCGGGCTAGCGAGTACCTGAGGCGCGCGCAGGAACGCATGGCCGGCTCTGAGCACCACGTCAGGGTCTATGGCGCGGCCGTCCGAGCGCGCTCGGGGGATCCGGTCGAGGCCGAGGCGGCGATCTCTGAGCTGCTGGCCGAGGCGGCACTTGAGCCCCAGGAGCGCTGGCCTCTGCTGCTCCTGCGCGCGCACGCGGCCCGCAAAAGAGGCGATCCGGCCGCGAGCCAGCTAGCCGCGGTCGCGTTCGACACCTGCCTCGAGCTGGGCCATCCTGACGGTCCGCTCATACGTGAGCCGGCCATAGCCGAAGCCCTGCTCCCGGGGGCGGCGGCGGCCGGCTCTGGCGGGGCGGCGGTAATGCTGAAGCGGCGCGGCGCCGTCTCGATCCAGCTGTTGGGCGGGTTCGGAGTCACGCGGGCGGGCAGCGGTGTGTCCCTGCCCCCGGGGCGCCCGGCCAAGGCGGTACGAGCGGTAGCTGTTGCCGGAGGGCGGCTGCACGCCGATGAGTTGATCGAGCTGCTGTGGCCCGACTCGTCTCTCGAAATCGGCCGCAGCCGGCTCCGCAACCTGCTCAGCCGCCTCCGCGGCGCCAGCGGCGAGATCCTCGAGCGCGACGGCGAGATGATCCGCCTGCCCCGCGGGCACGAGATCGATGCCGATCGGTTTCAGCAACAGGCCAACGCCGCCCGGGTGGCACGATCAGCGGGGGACGAGCGGCATGCCGCCGCGCTGGCGCGCTCGGCTCTGGCGCGCTACCGCGGGGACCTGCTCCCCGACGACCGCTACGAGGACTGGACGGCGGTGGCACGAGAACGGCTTCGATCGATCTACCTCGACCTGCTCGACCTGCTCGCTGGCGCGGCCGAGCGTGAGGCGGACTTCGACGAGACGATCCGGATGATCGAGCGCGCGATCGAGGTCGAACCCTACGACGAGCAGCGCTACGTCCGCCTGGCTCGGCAGCTCTGGTCGCAGGGGCGCGCCGGCTCGGCGCTGGCTGCCCTCGGGCGGGCACGAGCGGCGCTGACCGAGCTCGGTCTCGAGGTGTCCGCCGAGTTGGTCGGGCTTGAGAGCGAGATTGAGCGGCGTTGACGGACGTTCCGAGGTCTACGGGGGCGGGGGCCCCGCAGCGCGACGAAGCAGTCGGGCCATGTCCGCCTGACCGGCTGGATTGGGGTGGAGCGTGGTCGGGTTGCGCGCCAGAGGGTAGAACCACGGGCTCTGGCTGCAGATGGTGTGACCCGAGAACGGCGGGATGTAGTGGACGTGGGTCTTTTGCGCTGCCGCCTTGACCCGCCGATTGAGCTCTCTCAGAACCGGCGGGAACAGCTCGGCATCTCGCTGGCGGAGCCCGAGCAGACCCCCAGCCGCCCAGAGCCGAAGTGGGGCGATGCATAGCCTGGGGACGAGATCGGGTACCGGGATCGGGTACCCAAGCGCGTACACCTTCGCCTTGGGCGCTTTCTTGCGGATCGCCTTGAACAGCGACACGAGATGAGACTGGACGGTTGCGAGGCTATGGGCCTTGGAGTGCAGCAGGGCGTTCAGATCATCCCGACAGCCGGTTGGCAGGATGCCCTTGATCACGCAGGCATACAGCGCGTGGAACAGATCAGCGTCATCACCGCCGGCGGTCAATGAGACCACCTTGGTGCGCTTGCCGAGGGCTTTGAGTTGTGAGGGCTGGTGCGGTTCGCCCGGTGGCGTCCATCCGTTCTCGATCCCGGAGGCGGGCGCTCCGGAACAGGCGACGAAGATCGCCTGTCTGTCGTAGTCCTCCGGGTAGGAGCTGCTCGAGCGCAAGCACGGAGGCTTGCCTCCGGTCTGGCCCGATGAGAACGAGTCTCCGAGCGCCACGTAGGTCCCGCACGAGCTGCCCGAGCTACTGGCGGCCGCCGCAATGCGGGCCTCCACTGACGGCTTGACGGAGCAGCTGGTCGTGCCAACGGTGACCGTGACCGTGTCGGCCACATCGAGCGTGGAGGAAGCGCTTTGGAACATGCCCGAGTAGTTCTTCGGAAACGATTTCGAGACGCGCGTTTGGCTGGTCGGGAAATTGACGCCGCCCGCGAAGGCGCTGCCACCCAAGGCGGTGAGCTCGCCCTGGAAGCTCTCGACGTCAAACGCGGCGCAGTTGCCGGGGCCGCTTGAGTTGATGAACTCAGCGGGGGTGTCGAACGTTCCGGGGATCGCCGCCGAGGCCGTCACGTTGGAGGAATTGGCGTTGCCGGCCACGAGCGTAGTCAGCCATTGGGCGGGCGGTTTCGCGGACAGCGTGCCGGTGCAGGTGCCTCCATCCGCTGATTGGAAGAGGTTGACGTCGTTCTCGGTTCCGCTGAGCTGGAGTTGAGGCGCCCCGATCTCGGTGCCGTCCGGCTTGAAGGTCCCGCTCTCTGACCAAGTGAAGTGGATGGCCTGCGACTGCGGTTGACCGTTGAACGTGTTGGAGTAGGTCGAGTCCCACTGCCCCTCGGAGGAGACGGTCACGATCGACGGTTTCTGGTGGCCCGACGCGGGGGGATGTGACGCCTCGGCGCCCGTCGCCAGCGCGCCGCCGACCGCGGCCGCGCCCAGAAGAACTGCCAGCAACACACGCACAAGTCACACTCCCGGACTCGATTACACACCTGACCGAGTGCAACCTATGGTCCCGGTGTCCAACCAGCGTCCAACGGCGTGATGAGCGCTCGGTTGGACGTTCATTGGACGCCGGGTCTCTAGGTTCCGCCGGCGATGTCAATTGCGTTCGTCATCAGGCTGATGTCCGACGCGCTGTCGAAGCGAGAGATCGCCGGCCGGATCGAGGCGGTCCAGACCGGCGAGCAGGCCACGGTCCGCACACCCGACGAGCTGATCGCGTTTCTTTACAAACACGGGCAGGGCCAGAAATCCGATCACGCCCGAGCCCCGATCGCGGACCCCTCATCAACCCCAGGAGAGGATTAGCCATGCCGTCGCACCGTAAGTCCCTTGCCACTGCCGCGCTATCTCTTATGATCGCACTCGTGCTTCCGCTCGCCACCGCCGCGGCCGCGGGAGGTACCGCCAGCGGCAGCGCGTCGTTCAGCGGCTCGGTACACGGCCATGACACGCTCAAGGGCAAGAACAGATGCCAGATCACCGTGGGCGGCGGCGTCACGAACGTGAACCTGTATGCCGGCACGTACCGAGGCACGACCAACGGCTTTGCCGGCTACAACTACCCGTACATCGTCATCACACGTGAGAAGCGCAGCGCGCCAGGTCACAACGTGAACCTGGCGAAGACGAAGGACTACCTGATCTCGGTGCAGGCTCCACAGGGTGCGAACCACCTCGGTGATTGGGGGTCCGGGAACCTCGGGGACGAGCAGAAAGCGATCCACATGGGCTCGGGCCACCTCACGTTCACCGCCGGCGGTCGCTCGGGCTCGATCAACACCGAGCTCACCCCGGTTGCCCACACCATGACCCACGGCAAGGTGCACCTCAAGGCGAGCTGGAGCTGCTCGAAGGCCTCGGTCGAGGGGTGAGCCGCCTAACCCGGATCCGTCCAGCCGGGCACGAGCGCCTGGGGCGGAGCTTGGTCGTTGGCCTGTTCGCCGGGCTGCTGACATGCGTGTCGGCGAGCAGCGCCGCTGCGGCAACCACGCCCGGCGTGAGCTCGACCGTGAGTGGGAAATGGAGCGCCACCGACGCGGTGACATGGCAGCCAGGGGACGTCACCACCTACAGCTACTCAGAGAGCTGGACCGAGTCTTTTAAGGGCAACTATTGGACGTTTTCGGCGTTCACGGGCACGATCTCCCAATCCGGCTACTCCCCGGATCCCGTCAGCCAGCCGGATTGCAGCGGCCAGGTGTCGATCGCGGATCCGGCCCTGATCCAGGCTGGTCAGACGAAGGGCCAGGGCGGGGGGTTCGCCGACTCGGTGACGGAGAACAATCCGCCAGACGGTGAGTGGGTGGTGGCCGTACCCGTCCCGGCGGAGGCCACCGGCGCCGGCATCACGCGGAGCTCAGGCGCGGGCCTGTGCAGCACGGCCAGCATCGGCGTCGGAGAGACCACGCTCGAGGGCGGGATCTGGGAACCGGAGGGCACGCCGTTTGGCTACATCTTCGCCGGGCAGGGAGCCCAGTTCGGCTACCCCGGTCTGAATGGCGGCGCCGCCTGCCACTTCACGGGCGGCTATGTAGATGACGTGAGTTTTCCGTCCCAGGGGAGTTCGACCGAGCCCGACAACTGCCACGCCCAGGGTTCGCAGCAAGATCCAAACGGACCCGCGGTCAGCGAGACCTGGACCGCGAGCCTCACGGAGTCGGTCTCTCTTACCAGCCCTGGGTTCACGGGGCCCAATTTCAACAAGGTGAAGCTCGCCGCCGAGAACGACCTGCGCAACCACGCCGTGCCCAACGCCGAGCAATTCTGCCTCCCGTTCGCCGGCAGCCTGGGACTCGCCGGCGCTGGGGTGCTGGTTCTGCCCCTCGGTCCGGCCGGCGGCATTCTGGCCAGCGCGGGGTCGCTGACCGCCTCCACACTGTCTCCGTTCTGCCTGGCCACGATCACACGGCTCGTAAATGACTACGCGACATTCCGGGATCCGCCGCTGCGAAGTGTCAATGTGCTCGCTAAGCCCACAGCGGCCAAGGGACCGAAGCTCCCGTCCTGCAATCGCTACCACGGCCGGGCGGGGAGCTTCTGCCGGCGACTGCGTAGCGCCGACGTGAAGCTGATAACCACGTCACAGACGGTCGCCTCCATCACCGGAGCGATAGAGAAGACGGTGAGTCGCGAGCATGCGGCCTCGTTGGCGCACAACCGCTCCGCCGCCCGATCCCAGGACGCTCATCTCGGAAAGCTGGCCGGTCAGGAGCGAAGCGCGTTCGCGGCCGAGCAGGGCGCTGGGAGGCGCGTCGCAAGGCTGTTCAAAGGCACCCATGTTCGCTTCGGGCTGAACAACACGCAGTCGGGGAAGGCGATTGCGCTCGTCCGGCGCGATCTGGCCCGACACCACATCACCTCGGCCAAGTTGCGGTCAGTAGACGCCGCTGCGCTGACGCCGGCACCGACGAACCTCTTGACTGATCTGAACCACCTCTAGCGGATCGGCCGCACCTTGCGGCAACGCCGGGTCGATCGTGGCCGTCGGCTCCGAGCCCGACCGCGCTCCGAGTCATCATCCGTGCCGCACCTCTGATGTCGGTCACAGCATTCGCCAGCTCCTCGCCGCTCGACGAGGCCCAGCTCGCCGCGGCGCCGGTCCACTATCCGCGCCCTTCGCGGTTGCTTGAACGCCTTCGGCTGACCGGCCCCAAGGCCGAGCATGCCGCAGAGACGCTGGGGTTGAGCACGGTGGGGGATCTGCTCGAGCACCTGCCCCGGGACCGCCGTGAGGCGCGGGCGGTGTCCCAGCTCGTACCCGGCGAGACGGCCACTGTCGTCGTCGTGGTCCGGAGCATCGCCTCGCGGCCGGTGCGGCGCCGCGGCATGCGGCCGCTGGTCGAGGCGACTGTCGCCGACGACACGGGCACCATGAAGGTCACGTTCTTCAACCAGCCCTGGCTGGCCCAGAAGTACCCGGAGGGCACGCGCTTAGTCCTGCACGGCAAGTTCGAGGCTCGTAACCGCTTTCGCGTTCAGGGGCATGCTCCCACCACCGAGACGCGGACGGATGCCGATGCGGTCGCGCACTACGCCGCCACCGAAGGACTCTCCTCGACCCAGATCCTGGCCATGGTCCGAGCTCACGCTCTGGCGATCGGTGACGTGGCAGAGCCGCTCCCGGCGCTCATGCGCACGCACGAATCGCTTCCGGATCGCCGCAGCGCCGTGGCCGCCGTACATTTCGAGAGCGATGCCGATCAGGCTTTGGGTCGCCGCCGGCTGGCGTTCGAGGAGCTCCTGTTCGTTCAGCTGGCGCTCCTGCGTCGCCGGCGCCTGCGCAGCAGCGGGACCGTTGCTCCTGTGATCGACGGGGCGCGTGACCTGACCGCCCGCTGGCTCTCGACGATGCTGCCGTTCGTGCCCACCGGCGATCAGCTGGCGGCGATCGAGGAGCTCGATCGCGATCTGGCCCAGGCCCGGCCGATGCAGCGCCTGCTCATGGGCGAGGTCGGTTCCGGGAAGACCGTGGTGGCGCTCTACGCGCTCCTGCGGGCCGTCGAGCACGGTTTCCAGGGCGCCCTCATGGCCCCCACCGAGCCGCTGGCCGAGCAGCACTTCGCCACGATCCAGGCGCTGATGCCCGGGGAGGCCGTGCCGATAGGCCTGCTGACCGGGTCGACGCCGGCGCGGCGGCGCAACGACCTGCTGGGCAAGCTCGGGACCGGGGAGCTGGCACTCCTGGTCGGAACCCACGCCCTGATCGAGGAGCCGGTCCAGTTCGCCAGCCTCGCCGTGGCGGTCGTCGACGAGCAGCATCGCTTCGGAGTGCGCCAGCGGGCCGCGCTGGACGCCAAGGCGTCGGCCGGCGAGAGCCCCCACATCCTGCACATGACCGCGACTCCGATCCCGCGCACGCTGGCCCTGGCCGGTTACGGCGACCTGGACTTCACCCAGCTGCGTGAGCTGCCCAAGGGCCGCCAGCCGATCCAGACGTTCGTGTGCTCGACCGAGAGAGAGCGCGCGCGAGCCTATGACCGCATCCGGGAGGAGCTCCGGGCCGGCCGCCAGGCATTCGTGGTCTGCCCGCTGGTGACCGAATCAGAGCTCCTTCAGGCCCGCGCCGCGACGGCCGAGTACGAACGGCTGGGCGACGGCGAGCTGCGTGACTTCCGCGTCGTGCTCATGCACGGGCAGCTCCGCCCGGGCGAGAAGCACGACGTGATGGCGTCATTCGCCGGCGGCGACGCCGACGTGCTGGTGGCCACGTCAGTGATCGAGGTCGGAATCGATGTTCCCAACGCGACCGTGATGCTGGTCGAGGACGCCGAGCGCTACGGGATCTCGCAGTTGCATCAGCTCCGTGGGCGGATCGGGCGCGGCGAGCATCCCTCGTTGTGCCTGCTGTTCGGGGCCAAGGGCTCCCCGAGGCTTCAGGCGCTGGCTGAGCACACGGATGGCTTCCGTCTGGCCGAGATCGATCTCGAGCTCCGCGGCGAGGGCGAACTGGTCGGCACCCGCCAGAGCGGCCTGGCTCAGTTCCGTGTGGCTGAGCTTCCCCGGGACGCCGAGTTGCTAGAGCGTGCGCGGGCCCGGGCGCTGCGGATCGACGATGAGGATCCAGAGCTCGAGGCGCCTGAGCATGTCCTGCTCAGTGACGCTCTTGAGGGGATCTTCGGAGCCGAGGCGCAGGCACCGATCCGCGCCTGAATGCGCGTCATCGCCGGTACCTACGGGGGTCGTGAGCTGGTCACTCCCCGCGGACGCGCCACCCGCCCCACGGCAGAGAGGGTCCGCGAGGCCCTGTTCTCGATCCTGGGTGATGTCCAGCAAGCTCGGGTGCTGGACCTGTTCGCGGGGTCGGGAGCATTGGCCATCGAGGCGCTATCTCGAGGGGCCGCGCAGGCCACTCTGGTCGACTCCGCGGCGAGCGCCATCGCGGTCATCCGGCGCAACCTCGAGACGCTCCAGCTCCAGGCGGACGTGCATCGCCAGACCGCTGCGCGCTTCCTCCAGCGAGCACAAGTTGACGCGCGTCAATACGATCTGGTCTTCCTAGATCCTCCATACCGTCTCGCAAGCGACCTGGGGAGGGAGCTCACGGCGGCGCTGCCCCCGGTGCTCGCACCCGATGCTCGCGTCGTCGCCGAGAGTGACCGCCGCAGCCCGCTCGAGCTCGATCTCGAGCTGCTCGACAGCCGGCGTTATGGCGACACCCTGATCAACATTTATGGCCCCCGATAACCGCATCGCAATCTGCCCCGGCACGTTTGACCCGGTGACTTTTGGTCACCTGGACGTGATCTCGCGCGCCTCGGCGATGTACGACACGGTCGTGGTCGCCGTGGTCAACCTCCCGTGGCGTAAGGGGAAAACCCTGTTCACCGCCGAGGAGCGGATCGGCTTTCTCCAGCAGGCAACGAGTGAGCTCCCCAACGTCTCGATCGAGGCGTTCAGCACGCTCCTGGTCGACTTCGCGCGAGAGAAGGAAGCGATGGCGATCGTCAAAGGGCTGCGTGCGATCACCGATTTTGAGTACGAGCTCGAGATGGACCAGCTCAACCGGCGCCAGGCTCCGGAGATCGAATCCGTTTACCTGATGGCATCACCCAAGTACAGTTTCCTTAGGTCGAGCGGCGTCAAGGAGCTCGCCACGTTCGGCGGAGATATCGATGATCTCGTCCCCGGTGACGTGGCGCAGCACTTGAAGGATCGGCTCCGCCGCTGACGAAACAGAGGTTGCGAAATGGATGTTCTGGTACTGATCGACAAGCTGGACGACCTCGTCCACAACGCGAAGCCGGTCCCACTGACCGACCAGGTGCGCGTGGACAAGGAGGAGATCTACGACATCCTCGATCAGATGCGGGCCACCATCCCCGAGGAGATCAAGCAGGCGCGCTGGATCGTCAAGGAGCGCCAGGAGATGCTCGCCGAGGCCAAGCGCGAGGCGGAGCGGATCGTCAAGGAAGCGCGCGAGCGCCAGGAGCGCATGATCTCCGACGAGGAGATCACCAAGCAGGCTGAGCGCGCGGCCGAGGACATCATCGAGGATGCCCGGGCTCGCGAGCGCGAGATTCGCCTCGGCGCCGAGGACTACGCAGACGAGATCCTGAACACGCTCGAGGTCAACCTGAGCAAGTTCATCGCCGCCGTGCAGCGTGGGCGCGATCGCCTGGCCGGCAAGGACGAGCCGGCCGAAGTCTCTTAGGTCCGGTTCGGCTTTGGACGGGCGGCCAAGGCAGCCACCATGCGGCCCGGAGCGCTCGGTCTCGCTATGCCGCGGCTGTTGGGCGCCTTCGTTCGCGACCGGGCCGATGGCGGCACCTTGCCCGCCCGACCGTTGGCGTCTCCGGCGCGCGCTCGTAGCGTGAGCGCGTGACCACAAGCATCGAGGTTCTGGATACGGACATCACCGCGTTGGAGGTTGATGCGATTGCCAATGCGGCCAACACGCGGCTGATGCACGGCGGTGGTGTGGCCGGGGCGATATCGCGGGCTGGCGGCCCGGTTGTGCAGCGAGAGAGCGATGAGCGGGCCCCGATTGGGCTCGGCGCCGCGGTTGAGACATCGGCTGGTGAGATGCCCTGCCGGTGGGTCATCCATGCCGCGACGATGGAGCTGGGCGGCCCGACCTCGGCGGACATCATCCGCCGGGCCACGGCAAGCACGCTGGCGCTGGCCGATGAGCTCGGCGCCCGCTCGCTGGCTCTGGTCGCGTTTGGGACCGGAGTGGGTGGTTTCCCAATCGAGGAAGCGGCTCGGATCGAGGTCCAGGAGGTCCGCCGGCATGTGGAGGAGGGGACGAAGCTCGAACGCGTTGTCTTCGCGATCCGCGGCGAGGGCGCTCGGGCCGCCTTCGCCGCCGCGCTTGGCACTGGCTAGCGGATCCTGAACCCGCTGAGGCCCTCGGGCGTCTCGTCGCGCTGCTCGACGGAGTCCACCTGAGCACTCACCGGCCCGAGGCGGCAGAACTCGGTCACCGCCTCCACCGCTAGCTCCGGGCCCTCGAGCACCACCTCGACGGCGCCGTCATCGCGATTGGCCGCCCACCCGGACACGCCCTCGTTCTCAGCCGCCTCCCGCGTCGAGTCACGGAAGAAAACTCCCTGCACCTTGCCGTGAACGATGAGTCGCCGGCGGATCATGTCCGAGGTCATGGGTGGAATTGTCACTGCTCCCGATTCCGTCCGCGGCCCGCGCCATGCTGGCTAGCCCGATGAACGCACTCTGGGTGATCCTTGGTCTGGTCCTGGGCGCCGCCGCCACGGCGATGGCGCTGCGGCCGCGGCTACGAGCCGGTGTCCTGGAGACCCAACGCGCGGCGGAGCTCGATCGCGAGCTCGTGCGCGCGATGGCTGACCTAGAGCACGAGCGGAGCCGGGCCGAGGAGCGCCTGGCCACGCTGGGCGACGCTCAGGAGCGTCTGTCGGCCTCGTTCAAGGCGCTGAGCGCCGAGGCTCTCCAGGCCAGCATGGGCCAGCTGGCCGAGCTTTCCCGCTCGCAGCTCCAGACCGCCCAGGCACAGGCCAAGGGAGACCTCGAGAAGCGCCAGCAGGCCGTCGAGCAGCTCGTGGCGCCGCTCAAGGAACAGCTCGGTCGGGTGGACACCCAGCTGACCCGGCTCGATCAGGAGCGCCGCGAATCTCGCGGGCGGCTCGAGGCTCAGCTCAGGACCCTGACCGACACCGGTCAGCGCCTGCGTGACGAGACTGGCGCACTCGTGACTGCGCTGCGTAAACCGAATGCGCGCGGCCAGTGGGGCCAGATGCAGCTCCGCAACGTCGTCGAGCTCGCGGGGATGTTGAGGCACTGTGACTTCGCCGAGCAGTCATCGATGCCCGGGGGCGAAACCACGCTGCGGCCTGACCTGGTCGTGAGCCTGCCGGGGGGCAAGAAGGTTGTGGTCGACGCCAAGGCTCCGTTGCAGGGCGTGCTCGACGCCTACCAGGCCCGTGATGAGGCCGAACGCGAGGGGCACTTGAGAGACCATGCCCGGCTGCTTCGCAAGCACGTCAAGGCGCTCGCGGACAAGGCGTACTGGGACGGTCTGGACACCGCCCCGGACTTCGTGGTCATGTTTCTACCCGGTGAGCACCTTTACGGCGCGGCGCTGGAAGTCGATCCGTCACTGATCGAAGACGCGATGACGCGCCGGGTGCTGATTGCGACGCCAACCACGCTGCTGGCGATCCTGTGGGCGGTCGCCTACGGCTGGCAGCAGGAGCGCGTGGCGGAATCCGCCCAGGCCATCTCCGACCTCGGACGTGAGCTTCACGCCCGGCTGGTCAAGCTCTCGAACCTGGTCGCGACCCTTGGCACGCGCCTGAACAGCACCGTGCGGGCCTACAACGAGACGGTGGGCTCCTACGAGGCCCGCGTCCTGCCGGCGGCTCGACGCTTCGCTGACCACGGCGCCGTCGCAGACGGGCGCGAACTCCCCGAGCTCGAGCACGTCACCACCAGCGCCCGCAACGTCAACGCCACCGAGCTGACCCTCGAGCTCGGCCTCGACCCGGACCCAACCCCGGACGAAGTCACCGCCCGGCGCCTCCGCGCCGCCGAGTAGCGCAGCTCTCGCGGGCCCGCGAACATCCGATCGAGATGGACGACAGCGCTGCCCGCTCTACACGGGCCAGCGAGCGTCCGGTCGAGCGGGGCGTCAGCGGTTGCCCGATCCAGCGGGCGAGCGATCGGGCGGGGCGCCAGCGGTTGCCCGCTCCGCAGAAGTCGCGGCCATGTGCCTGGCTCAGCGCGACGCGCTAACGATCAGCGCTCATCTGCGGAGCCGGGCTGGCCGCTGGCGCCCACGCCGTCAGGCTGCGTGTGCGGAGCCGGGCTAGCCGCTGTTGCCCAGCCGTCAGCGTGCCTGTGCGGCGCGGACGGCCCTGCCAGGCCCATGCACGAAGACGCTAGCCCCGCTCATTCCACCACCGAATCAGATCCTCACGCTGGTGCGGAAGGGGGTTAGCAGACGGCTTGCGGGCGCGCACGTGCTCGAGGGCAGCCTCGATCCCCATCCCTTCGGACACCGCGACGGCTCCGGCCGCGACAGCGGCTGAACGCTGCCAGCCGGCTCGGCAATGGACGTAGGTGCGTTCACCGGCTCGAAGCCAGGAGACCACCTCCTCGACTGCGGACTCGAGCGCCTCGGCGGGCAGGTGACCGTAATCGGCGAGGTCCATACGCGTTTCCTGGATTCCGGCGGCCTGGAGCGCGTTCGCGACGGCCGGCCGCTGGCCCGGGGCGTATTCCTCATCCTCGACCAGATTGAGGACGCGTTTCACGCCTACCCGTTCGAGAATGCGCACGTCTGAGATATCGAGCGGGTACGCCCCGACGAGCAGGTTGTCGTGCACGTCGGCGAAGCCGTAGATCTGGAACCAGTCAGACACGCTCCGAATGATCGCTGTTGCGGCGCGTCGGCGCACCGCCCGCTAACTGGGTGCACATGTGGGGCGGCCCCGATGGCTGGAATCGACGGCACAGGTGGAGCCTGCCGCTGGCCTCGCGGCGGCGGCGCGATCGGCCGCGTGATTGGATACGGCCGATGCCGGGAGCGATCGCTGACAGCCTGCACGTAGCAGGCACGTTTGCGCGTGCCGGGCGTGCTTCGCCCCTCGCGGCCTGACCGGGCGCTGCGGGCGATCGTAGGTCTGCATCGCTGGGGTCCCTCGCTGGCGGCGGCGTCACTTGGCGCGGCTGCTCGGTACCCGAACGTTCCTGCCGTGATCGACGAGCTCGGCCCGCTGACCTTCGCTGAGATCGACCGGCAGACCAATTCGATCGCGCGTGGGATGGCGGGCTACGGGGTCCGCGAGGGCGATGGAGTGGCCGTCATGTGCCGCAACCATCGCTGGTTCGTCGAGGCCAGCATCGCGTGTTCCAAGCTCGGCGCCCACGCCATCTACCTCAACACCTCCTTCGCCGCGCCCCAGGTCAGCGAGGTCGTGGGGCGGGAGGGGCCGACGTCCATCGTGTATGACGAGGAGTTCGCGGACGCCGTGGGCGAGGCCGGACAGGGCCGCTCGTGCTTCATCGCCTGGCCCGAGGGCACCGAGGACGCCCGGAGCGCTGAGGGCGCCGCGCGCGCTGCGGGCGGCGGGAGCGCCCACCCGACGCTTGCCGAGCTGGCCTTGACCCGCGCTGACGAACCGCTGACACCCCCCGCAGAGCCGGGGCGGACGGTGATCCTGACCTCGGGTACCACGGGCACCCCCAAGGGGGCCAACCGGCCCACCCCGAGCTCACTCGGGCCGGCGGCGGCGCTGCTGTCCTCGATTCCGCTGCACGCGCGCGAGACGACAATGATCGCGGCGCCCCTATTTCACTCCTGGGGCTTCGTACATATGTTCTTCGGCGTTTCGCTGGCTTCGACGCTTGTCCTGCGCCGCCGGTTCGATCCCGAGGACACGCTGCGGGCCGTGGCCGAACACCGGGCGACGACCCTGGTCGTAGTCCCCGTGATGCTCCAGCGCATCCTCGAGCTCAGCCCGGAGGCACTGCAGGCTCATGACACCTCCTCGCTGCGTGTTATCGCCGCCAGCGGCTCGGCGCTGCCGGGGCCCCTGGCGCAGAAGGTCATGGACGCGTTCGGAGACGTGCTCTACAACCTGTACGGGTCGACCGAGGTCGCCTGGGCCTCGGTGGCGGGTCCCGAGGACCTCCGCGCTGCGCCGGGGACCGCCGGCCGGCCTCCGCGCGGGACCGTGGTCAAGATCCTTGACGCGGAGGGGCGCGAGCTATCGCCTGGGTCCAGCGGCCGGATATTCGTCGGCAGCGAGCTCCTGTTCGACGGCTATACGGGCGGAGGTGACAAGGCGCGGGTCGGCGCGCTGATGTCCACCGGCGACATGGGCCATTTCGACGCCGACGGGCGGCTGTTCGTGGACGGGCGTGACGACGACATGATCGTCTCCGGGGGCGAGAACGTGTTTCCCTCAGAGGTGGAGGATCTGCTCGCGGGCCTTCCCGGTGTGGCCGAGGTGGCGGTGATCGGGGTGCCCGATGACGAATTCGGGCAGCGCCTCCAGGCCTACGTCGTGCCGGAGCCCGGCGCGTCACTCGACGCCGACGAGCTCAAGGCTGAGGTGCGCCGGAACCTGGCCCGTTACAAGGTCCCGCGGGACGTCGTGTTCGTCGAGGAGCTGCCCCGGAACGCGACCGGCAAGGTCCTGAAGCGAAACCTCAGCGCCTGACCAGAGGCCTGCGTAAGCTTCACAGGTGGCCATTCGCACCGACGTTTTTGACCTTTCCAGCCTCAAGCTCACCACCGGAGAGGGCAGGAAACTCGAGCTGTCTGTCACGCCCGGCCCATTCGAGCTGGCCGGCGAGGCGTACACCGTCGAGCCTCCGCTGCTGGACGCTCGGCTTGACGTGTCCAAGACGACCGGTAGCGGCTACGCCCTGCGTTTGCGCTTCGAGGCCCAGCTGGCCGGACCCTGCATGCGCTGTCTCTCGCCGGCCGAGCCACGCTTCGAGATCGAGGCCCGTGAGGTCTCACAGCCGGGGGCGGGAGACGAACTCGAGTCGCCCTACGTGGAGCACGGGGTGCTCGACCTCCGCAGCTGGGCCCACGACGCGCTGGCGCTCGCGCTGCCGGCGCAGATCCTGTGCCGGGCGGACTGTGCCGGCCTGTGCCCGGTGTGCGGCGCTGACCTGAACGATGCCGGTCCTGAGCATCAGCACGAGCGCTCGCCGGACCCCCGTTGGGCCAAGCTCTCAGAGCTCAAATTCGACGCGTAGCCGTCGCCGGTTGAGGCTGCGATTCGGGGTCTGGGCGCAGGCTTCAGCGGGGCCGTTCGCACGAGTTTCTGCGCATATAGCGACAACTTTGCCCGTAAATCGGTCCACTTTGGTTAAGGAAAGGGCGCTTTCGGCCGATCACAGAAGCGAATGACTAACACGGGGGACCGGCCGCATCTGGGCGACGCGACTGCCGCAGCGTACGTGCGCGCGCTGCTCGACATTGGGCGCCTTGTCAGGGGCGATTCAGGCCTGACCGAGGTGCTGGCCGCCGTTGCGCGCGTGGTCTCTGAGACGCTCGGATTCGCCACCGTGGTGGTGAACCTGTACCGCCCGGAGACCGACGACTACGAAGTCACCACCGTGCACGGAAACGAACGGGCGCGCGCCGTACTGCTGGGTGATGTCTCTCCGGCCGACACCTGGGCCCCGATGTTGAACCCCCGGTTCCTGCGCCACGGCGCCTACTTCATCCCCGCCGGAGCCCTCGATTGGGCCTCGGACGTCACCGCGTATACCCCCACGTTGGGCTCGAGGATCGATGCGCCGACCGATTGGCGGCCCGAGGATGGTCTGTTCGTGAGCCTCGATGGGGTGGGCGGGCGCCACTACGGCATCATCTCGGTCGACGAGCCGGTGTCCGGCCAGCGTCCCGACGATGGGCTGCTGGACGTTCTGAGCGCCGTCGCCGCGCACGCGGCCCTGGCCATCGAAAGTGCGCGCCAGTTCGCCCAGCTCGAGGGCGCGCTTGTGCGCCACCGCGCCGTGCTCGAGTCCTCGCTGGACGGGGTGCTGGCGGTCGACCGCCGGGGGTACATCCTCGAGTTCAACCCCGCTGCCGAGCGCCTGTTCGGCTACCGGCGCGAGGACGCGGTCGGGCAGGACCTCGCCGGTCTGCTCATCCCACCTCAGCATCGCGCGAACTACCGCCGTGCGTTGGCCAGGGTGTTCGAGTCCGGTGACCTCGGGCGTCAGGACCGGCGGACCGAGATGACCGGGCTGCATGCGGACGGAAGCACCCTTCTGGTGGAGCTCTCGGTCACCGTGGTCCAGGGCCCACAGGACGCGGGCCCGGTCGCCTACGGGTTCGTCCGCGACATCTCTGAGCGCCGTCGCGGGGAGGAACAGCTGACCTACCTCGCCTACCACGATCCGCTGACTGGGCTTCCCAACCGGGTCCTTGTCGAGGAGCAGCTGGACCTGGCGCTGGCTCGGGCTCGGCGGACCGGCGGAGCCGTGGCCCTGATGTTCGTCGATCTGGACGACTTCAAGGACGTGAATGACAAGCTCGGCCACGCCGCCGGGGACCAGCTTCTGGCCGCCGTGTCCACCCGGCTCGGTTCAGTGCTACGCGGTAGTGACCTGCTCGCACGTCAGGGAGGCGACGAATTCATCGTCCTGCTCTCTGATCTCGGCGAAAGCCCGGTGCGGGCGGCCGAGGCGGTCGGGGTCAAACTGCTGGACGCCCTACGGGAGCCGTTCGTGGTTGCTGACACCGAGGAGCGGACCGGAGCCAGCATCGGCATCAGCCTGTACCCCGATGATGCGTCCGACACCGAGGCTCTCCTGCGCCATGCTGACGCGGCCATGTACGACGCGAAGGCGGCCGGCGGTGGCCGGGTCGTGTTCCACCGGCCGGCCGACACGATCGTGGCTCGCCGCGCCAGCGTGTCCGCTCAGCTCCGCCGGGCGCTGGCGGACTCGGAATTCGAGCTCCATTACGAGCCCGCCTGGCGGCTGAGCGGGGACCGGGGGATCGTGAGCGTGGAAGCGCTGCTGCGCTGGCGCCATTCCGATCGAGGCGTGCTCAAACCAGACGCGTTCATCAGTCTGGCCGAGCAGAGCGACGTGGGTGACGACGTGGTTGACTGGCTTCTGGACGAGGCGTGCCGGAATGTGAGGCTGTGGCATGACGCCGGGCTCTTCCCCCGGCTGGGCGTGAACATCTCGGCCTACCAGCTGCTGGCTCCGGACTTCGCCGCCCGCCTTCTCGCCGCTGTCGCCGAGCACGAGCTCGCCGCGAGCGCGCTCACGATCGAGCTGACCGAGTCCGCCTGGACGGTGGACTCAGCCGAGACGCTCGGCGTGCTGGCCGAACTCCGAGCGGCCGGCACAGGACTCACGATTGACGGCTTCGGAGCAGGCTTCTCGTCCCTGTCCCGCCTGCCCGAGCTTGACTTCGACGTGATCAAGATCGACCGTGGTTTGCTGGCCGGGGTTCCGCGTAACCGCGCCGCCACCGCGGTTCTGCGGGCCGTGGTGAACCTGGCCCAAGCGTGTGACGCGCAGATCATCGCCGAGGGTGTGGAGAGTGTGGAGCAGGTTGACTTTCTGTCCGCCAACGGGATCGATCAGGCGCAGGGATTCCTGTTCGGTCAATCGGTGGACGGTCACGAGATCGTCCCTCTGCTGGCCCGCCACCTGCTGGTCGACGGCGTGCCGGCCTATGCCCGATCACCGCTCCTGGACGGACCGGGCGGCGAACCGGCTCCCTGCTAGCCTCCTGCGTTCACATGGCGGTTCCCAAGCAGAAGCAATCCCACGCTCGCACTACGCAGCGCCGTTCGCAGCACAAGATCACGGCGCCGACCTACAACGAGTGCCCCCAGTGCCACAGCCCTCGGCGTCCCCACCGCGTCTGCCCCGTGTGCGGCAGCTATCGGGGACGCGAGGTGATCGCCGGCACCGGCGACCCGACCGGCTGATCTCGAGCATCGATGGTCACCGTCGCCGTTGATGCGGGCGGGGCGGACCTGGGCCCGGCCGAGGTTGCCGCGGGCGCCGCACTGGCTGCCCAGGCGGGCACCAACGTCCTCCTCTTTGGTCCGGCCGACCTAATCGGTGACACGCCGGCGGGGGTCGAGGTGATTGACGCGCCCGTCTCGATCGCCAAGGCCACAGACCCGGCGTTCGCGGTCCGCTCGACGCCCGAGGCGTCGATCGTCCAGGCCGCGAAGGCGGTTGCGGATGGCCGCGCGCAGGCGCTCGTTTCCGGAGGCTCGACCGGGTCGGCGCTGGCCGCGGGGCTGTTTAACATGCGCCGCGACCGAGGCATCTACCGCCCCGCTTTGGCCCTTCCCGTGCCCATGCCCGGCTCCTCCCCGGTCCTACTGCTCGATGTGGGTGCCAACGTCACCTGTCGACCCGAGCATCTCGTCCAGTTCGCCCACATGGGATCTGCCTTCGCGCAGGCCGTGATGGGAATCTCCTCTCCCAGGGTGGCTCTGCTATCGAACGGCGAGGAGCCCGCGAAGGGGACCCCGGAGCTCGTTACCGTGCACGAGCAGCTTGCCGGCGAAGGGGGGACGGGGCTCAACTTTGTCGGCAACGTCGAGGGGACCCAGGTGACCGACGGAGCCGCGGACGTGATCGTGATGGATGGGTTCACGGGCAACATCACGCTCAAACTGATCGAGGGTGTCTCGGGACGGACGCTGCGGGCGATCCGTGATGCGGCCATGAGCTCCCCCGAGCCAAGCTCGGCGGCTGGTTGCTTCGCCCGGCCGTGCAAAGCCTGCGTGATCAGATCGATCCGGAAGCCCCGGGGGGTGCCTACATGCTCGGCCTGCGCCAGCTCGGCGTGGTCGCCCACGGACGCTTTACGCGCCGCGGTTTCGCGCGCGCGATCGAGGTGGCAGCGCGAGGCGTCGAGGAGGATGTGATCAGCGCCACGCGGTCGGCGCTCAAGGCCGCGGGAGCGTTGCGCAGCCAGCAGCCCGTCGGTGTGGAGAGCGGCGATGACTAGGGTCTTTGGCGTCCATGGCTCCGGTCCCGGCGCCCTGTCCGAGGCGGAGGTTACGGTGTGCGGCCGATGACTCGCGAGCAAGTCTTCTCGCTGATCCGTGCCCATCTGGCCGACGAGCTCGAGCTCGATCCCGGCACGATTGACGAGTCGACGCGGTTCAAGGAGGACCTCGAGGCCGACTCTCTCGACCTATACACCCTCGTGCAGGAGCTCGAGGACTCCTACGGCGTGAAGATCTCCGACGAGGAGGCGGCCAAGATCCTGACCGTCGGACAGGCGGTTGACTTCGTCCTGGCCAGCTCTGGACAGCCCGCCGACCCCGGCCGGTCGGACGGTTACGACCGCGAGCCACACCCTTCGGCGACGGCGAGCCAAGGCTCCGACCCTGAGTGAACAGGGCGACGGAGCCGGGGCAGGACGAGAGCGGGGAAATGTCCCCGCCGGAAGGTGGTGCATGGGGCACGCTCGACGAGCTTCTGGATCAGCTTCCGCCCGAGCTGGCCACGCCCGTGTTCACGCATTCGTCATGGACCACGCGCCGCGCGGACTCTTACGAGCGCTTGGCGTTCCTGGGGGACAGCGTCCTTGGCCTGGCCGTGACCGCGCACCTGTTCCCCCGGCTCGAGGCGGACCGCTTCGGGCCCGGGCGGCTGACCAAGATCCGCGCGCAGGCGGTGTCGGGACGATCGTGCCGGGTGGTGGCCGAGCGGCTCGGGGTGCCCGAGCGACTGCGGGCGGCTGCCCCGCCGCCGGCGGGCACCGGAGTCGAGGCCCTGATCAGCACCGAGCGCGTGTTGGCGTCTGTGATCGAGGCGGTCATCGGGGCGTGTTACCTGGCTTTCGGGTACGAGGCGACAGCGGCGGCCGTGGTGGACGCGTTCGCCCAGGAGATCGAGGATGCGCTCGAGAATCCAGTCGACTACAAGTCCGCGCTCCAGGAACGGCTGGCGCGCCGCGGCGAGCTGGTCACCTACGAAGTGATCGACGAGCAGGGGCCGCCGCACGATCGGACGTTCAAGGTCAGCGCGACGATCGACGGAGCCGAGATCGGGTCCGGCATCGGCCGCAGCAAAAAGGACGCCGAACAGGAAGCGGCGCAGGCAGCGCTCGAGTTGCTCTCGAAATGAACAGCGGCCAGGATCTCTCGTGTATCTGAAGTCGATCACCGTCAAGGGCTTCAAGTCATTCCCGGACCGGACCCGGATGGAGTTCGGACCCGGGGTGAGCGTGATCGTCGGTCCGAACGGGTCCGGCAAGTCGAACGTGACGGACGCGGTCCTGTGGGCTCTGGGCGAGCAATCGCCGGGCAACGTCCGCGGTCAGTCGATGCAGGACGTCATCTTTGGCGGTGCCCCCGGCCGTCAGGCCGCCGGCTACGCCGAGGTTGAGCTGGTGCTCGACGACAGTGAGGGTTCGCTCGCATTGGGCCGGCCAGAGGTGTCGATCTATCGCCGCTTGGACCGCACGGGCGAGGGGGAGTACCGGCTCGCGGGTGCCCGCTGTCGCCTGATCGACGTGGTCGAATTGCTGTCGGACACCGGACTCGGTAAGGAGATGCACTCCGTCATCTCGCAGGGCCGGGTCGAGTCGATCGTGACCTCCAAACCGCGCGATCGGCGCCTGCTGATCGAGGAGGCCGCCGGCCTCGGCAAGCACCGCAAGCGGCGCCGCCGGGCGCAGTTGAAGCTCGCTCGCACGCAGGACAACCTGGACCGCGCCCTCGACGTCGAGCGCGAGGCTCGCTCGCGCCTGCGTCCCCTCAAGCGCCAGGCCGAGGCGGCCGAGCTTCATGCCCGCCTCGAGCGCCAGGCGCTGGAGCTCCGCTGGGATCTGACTCGGGATGACGTGCGGGCCCGGCTCGAAGCCGTGACCCAGGCCCAGCGCACCGCCGATGCTGTGCGGGCTCGGCGCTCCGCGCTGGAAAAGGAGCTCGAAACGGTCGCGGCCCGGCGCGAGGCGGCCGAGGAGGCGCTCGCGGCCCGCAGCGCCGTGCGCGAGGAGCTCTCGCGGCGCTCCTACACGGCGCGATCAGCCGCCGAGCGGGTCTCATACGCCGTCCGAGGCGCCAGATCAGCCGTCGAGGCGATCGAGGCCCGGCTGGCTCGAGCCATGGAACTCGTGACCGCCCTGCGCGCCGCTGCTCTCGAGGACGAACCCGACGCCGGGGCCGATGCCCGGATCCAGGCTCTGGAAGAGGAGCTGGCGGCTCTTGACCGCGACCGTGAGGCCGAGCTGGCCCGCCAGCTCGCGGAACTCGAGCGCCAGCAAGCCGAGGCCGAAGCCGCGGTCACCCGGCAGTCCGAGGTGGTCGAGCGTTCCCGCGGCGAGCGCGAGGGCGCCGATGCCCGGGTCGAGGCCGCTCGGGCCACGGTCCTCGAGGCCGAGCGGGCGGTCGAGGCGGCCCGGCGCGAGGCGGCCCGCGTCGGTGGCGAGCTCGCTGCGGTCAACCATTTCCTGCGCCACCAGAGCGGATCGCCCGAGGGTGCCCCCGCGCTGGCCGATGAGCTCGACGTCGACGCCGGTTTCGAGCTGGCGCTGGCCGCCGTGCTGGACGGACGCCTGCGAGCGGCCGTAGTTGAGCACCGGGGCGCGGGCTCGGATCTGCTGGACCGAGCCGGAGCCGACGGTGGGCGAGCTCTGGTGACCGGCGGGCCCGAACTGGGCGCCGGGCCTGCAGACGCCAAAGGTCAGCCGTCCGGAGCCGAACTGCTGATTGACCATGTCCGCGGCGAGGGTGCCGCGCTGGCTCTGGCCGCGGTGCTCCTGCGCAACACCTGGGTCGTGGAGGACCTGGAAGGACTGCCTGACACGTTCGATGGCGTCGCTGTCACTCGCAGCGGCCGAGTCTGGTCCTCCCGGACGCGTGAGCTCCGGCAGGCCCCGGCCGTAGGGGAGGAACGGGTGCTGGCGGAGCGAAACCGTCGCGAGCAGCTCGTGCGCGACAGCGAAGCCGCCGCCCAGGCCGAGCTCGACGCTCGGGGAGCACTCGAGCGGGCGACCGCCGAGGCCTCGGCGCTCGACGTCAGCCGGCACGAGCTCACCGGCGCCCACCGGGAGGCGGTCAGAACGCTGGATGAGGCGGGCGAGGAGCAGCGCCGGATCGCGGCCCAGATCGAGCGGCGACGCAGCGCCCCGGATGATGGTCCGAACGCTGGCCGTCGCTCGCAGCTGACGGCCGAGCTGGCGGCCGAGCGGCAGATGCTGGCCCGGGCCGAGCGCGAGCGTTCTGAGCGGGCGGCTCGGTTGGAGCGGGCGGACGCGGCGCTGGCCCGTGACCGCGAGCTGGTACCCGAGGTGCACGCCCTGATCGAGAGCCTTGACGCGGCAGGGGCGGCCATCGGCGAGCAGCTGGCTGGCTTCGAAGCTGCGCTCAGCCAGGACCGGGAGGCCGGCGAGCACGTGGCCGGAGAGTTGCGCACCTGCGCGCAGCAGGAGGCGGGGCTCCACGCCCGCCTGCACCAGGAGAACGAGACGCATACCGAGGCCGAGGTCAGGCTGCAGCGCGCCCGTGATCTGGCCGATGACGGCCAGGCCGAACTGCGCCAGCTTGCCGCTCGGCTCGAGCTCGAAGCCGAGCCGGGCCAGGAGGAGCTCAGCGCCGAGGAGCGGGAGACCCTCCACGCTCGGCTCCAGCGGCTGGCTCGTCGCCGCGAGCAGCTCGGCCCGGTGAACCCGCTGGCCCAGGAGGAGTACGCCGAGGCCGTGGAGCACGTGGAGGAGCTCGAGAGCCAGCGCACTGACTTGGAGGCCGCGCTGCGCGAGCTCGAGAAGCTGATCGCCGACACCGACCGCCAGATCCGGACGACCTTTGAGGAGACCTTCGCCGCCACCGCTCGCGGGTTCGAGGAGCTGGCCGCCCAGCTGTTCCCGGGCGGAAGTGGCCGGCTCCGGCTGGTCAGCGAGCGCCCGGGGCCCGAGCGGGTTATCGGCGGAGCCATCCCGCCGGTAGACGCCGAAGACGCTGACCAGGCCGAGGAGGCCGAGGAGGCCGAAGACCACGGCGCGCCGGAGGAGGACCTACTCGGGGTCGAGATCGAGATCACCCCGGCGGGCAAGGAGTGCAAGCGTCTCTCACTGCTGTCCGGGGGCGAGAAATCGATGACCGCGCTGGCCTTCCTGTTCGCCGTGTTCCTGGCTCGTCCGTGCCCGTTCTACATCCTCGATGAGGTGGAGGCGGCGCTCGACGATCTCAACATCGACCGTTTCCTGGCTCTTCTGCGGCAGTACTCAGGCCGGGCCCAGTTCATCGTCGTAACGCACCAGAAGCGCACCATGGAGGCCGCCGATTCGCTCTACGGAGTGTCGATGGGCGCTGACGGCATCTCCAAGGTGATCTCGCGCCGGCTGGCCGATGTCTCGGCCGACGTTCCGGCCGAGGCCGCCTAGTCGCTGCGCGACTCGCTGGTAACGTCGCCGCCTCCATGGCCCGCGAATGGCGAGATCTGTTTCTGATCGACGGCCCGGCCCCGGACGTGCCCGAGACGTCCGAGGCGGCTGAGGAGAAGCGCGTCGGGCGCTTCCGGCGCCTGCGTGAGAGCCTGCGCAAGACACGCCAAGCGCTGCAATCCGAGATCCAGGCGACGCTGTTCGAGGATCTGAGCGAGGAGACATGGGAGCGGCTGGAGGAGGCGTTGATCTACGCCGATGTCGGCGCCCAGACGACGGCCCAGGTCGTCGCTCAGCTCGAGCGCGAGGCGAGCGAGAACAAGCTGTCCGGCGGCCAGGAGCTGTCGGACCGCCTGGTCGAGCTGCTGACGGAGATCGCCCAGACCGGTGAGGACAAGATCGACCTGCGCCCGGCACCGACCGTGATCCTGGTCGCCGGCGTCAACGGCACCGGCAAGACGACGACGGTCGGCAAGCTGGCCTGGCACCTGAGCCGCGAGCTCGGTCGCTCGGTGATCCTGGCCGCCGGTGACACGTTCCGCGCCGCCGGCGTCGAGCAGCTCGAGGTGTGGGCCGAACGCGCGGGCGTCGGGTTCGTCAAGGGGCGTCCCGATGCCGATCCCGGATCGGTCGCCTACGACGCCGTCAGCACCGCAATCCGCGAGGGCGCCGACGTTCTCATCGTCGATACCGCCGGACGGCTTCACACCCAGGATGACCTGATGGCCGAGCTGGGCAAGGTCCGGCGGGTGATCGCCAAGCAGATCCCGGAGGCGCCGCACGAGACGCTCCTCACGGTTGACGCCACCACGGGGCAGAACGGCCTGCGTCAGGCCCGGCTGTTCTCCGAGACGGTCGACGTAACCGGGCTCGCGCTGACCAAGCTCGACGGCACAGCCAAGGGTGGCATCGCTCTAGCCATCGCCCACGAGCTCGGCATTCCGGTCAAGCTGATCGGCGTGGGAGAGCAGCTCGAGGATCTGCGGCCGTTCGATGCCGCCGAGTTCGCGCGGGCGCTCGTATCCTGACCGGCGCGCGGGCGCTGTAACCTCGGTGTGACATGACCGGATGGGTCTTGTGGGTAATCGTGGCTGGCGCCTTTGCTGTCGGTGAGATGCTCACCGCCGGGTTCTTCCTGGCGCCGTTCGCAATCGCTGCGGCGGTGGCTGCAGCCGCCGACGCGGCCGTAGGGTCAACGACGTCTTGGATCGCGTTCGTCGCGGTCGCGCTGCTGACGCTGCTGCTGGTCCGTCCGATCGTCCGTTCGCACCTGAAGATGCCCCCCCAGCTCCGGACCGGGGCGGCGGCGCTGGTGGGCAAGCGGGCGGTCGTACTCGAGCGGATCGCCAATGACGAAGGCGTGGGCTGTGTGAGAATCGATGGTGAGGTGTGGACTGCCCGCGCGCTGGACGACGATCGCATCATCGAGCCCGGAACCATCGTCGACGTAGTTCAGATAAAGGGCGCCACAGCGCTCGTGACCGAATAGGAGTGGGGCATGGCTGGAGCAATCGTCGCAATCGTGGTAGTCGTCTTCCTGGTCGTGCTGTTCGCCCGCACGGTGCGGATCGTCCCCCAGGCGCGGGCCGGGATCGTTGAGCGCTTCGGGCGCTACCACCGCACCCTCCTTCCGGGTCTGACGCTCCTGATGCCGTTCGCGGACCGGCTGAAGCCGCTGGTTGACCTGCGTGAGCAGGTCGTCTCCTTCCCGCCGCAGCCCGTGATCACCGAGGACAACCTCGTGGTCGGGATCGACACCGTCCTGTATTTCACGGTCAACGACCCCAAGTCCTCGACCTACGAGGTGGCCAATCCGCTCCAGGCCATCGAGCAGATAACCGTCACCACGCTGCGCAACGTGATCGGCTCGCTGACGCTCGAGCAGGCCCTGACCAGCCGGGACCACATCAACGCCCAGCTGCGCACTTCGCTCGACGAGGCCACCACCAGATGGGGGATCCGCGTCAACCGCGTCGAGATCAAGTCGATCGACCCGCCGGGGTCGATCCAGGAGGCGATGGAGAAGCAGATGCGGGCCGAGCGTGACAAGCGGGCGGCGATCCTCACCGCCGAAGGCTTCAAGCAGTCACAGATCCTCACCGCCGAAGGCGAGAAGCAGTCCGCGGTCCTCAAGGCCGAGGGTGCGAAGACGGCCGCGATCCTGCGCGCGGAAGGTGATGCCAAGGCGATCTCGACCGTGTTCGAGGCGATCCACGAGGGCAAGCCCGACCCGGCGCTGCTCAGCTACCAGTACCTGCAGATGCTCCCGCAGCTCGCCCAGGGCGATTCCAACAAGGTGTTCGTGATCCCGTCCGAGTTCGCCGAGGCATTCGGCGGGATCAGCAAGGCGTTCGGCTCGGGTCGAACCGAGGCCAGTGACTCCGCCCGGCCCGCGGCCGACAAGCCGGAGCTCCCAGCGGGCGCGAACTCTCGCCCGCAGCATGAGTAGCCTCAGCTCGTAGCTCCTATGTTCGATTCGCTGGCCGAAAAGCTTCAGGCAACGCTGACTGACGTCCGCGGGCGCGGAACGCTGACCGAGGACGACATCAACGCCGCGATGCGCGAGATCCGCCTCGCGCTGCTCGAAGCCGACGTCAACTTCAAGGTGGTCAAGAGCTTCACCGGGGCGGTCAAGGAGCGCGCACTGGGCGCCGACATCATCGGCCAGCTCAACCCGGGTCAGCAGGTGGTCAAGATCGTCTCCGACGAGCTGACCGACCTCATGGGGGGCGCGGCGCGCGAGCTCTCGTTCTCGCCCCGTCCGCCGACGGTGGTGCTGATGGCCGGCCTGCAGGGCTCGGGCAAGACGACAGCCACAGGCAAGCTCGCGCGATACCTGCGCGAGAAGCATGACTCGTCCGTGGCGGTGGCAGCGTGTGACGTTTACCGCCCAGCGGCGGTGGAGCAGCTCATCAAGGTCGGCCACCAGGCCGGTGCGACGGTGTACGAGCAGGGGACTGACGCCAACCCGGTGGAGATCGCCAAGTGGGCGCTCGAGCGGGCCAAGGCCGAGGGCAAGGACGTGCTGATCGTCGATACCAGTGGGCGCCTTCACGTCGACCAGGAGTTGATGGCCGAACTGGCCGAGATCAAGAAGGCCGTCAAACCGCATGACATCCTGCTCGTCGTCGACGCCATGACCGGCCAGGACGCCGTCAACGTGGCCGAGCAGTTCGCCGAGGTGGTCGACTTCGATGGGGTCGTCATGACCAAGCTCGACGGCGACGCCCGGGGTGGCGCCGCGCTGTCGGTCAAGGCGATCACCGGGAAGCCGATCATGTTCGCCTCCACGGGCGAGAAGCTCGATCAGTTCGAGCGCTTCCATCCCGATCGGATGGCCCAGCGGATCCTCGGGATGGGCGACATGATGACCCTGATCGAGAAGGCCGAGGCGGGCTACAACGAGGACCAGGCGGCGGAGCTCGAGCGCAAGCTTCGCAAGTCGGAGTTCGGCCTCGATGACTTCCTGGACCAGCTCAAGCAGGTTCGCCGCCTGGGGCCGCTTCAATCACTGCTCGGAATGATCCCCGGCCTCGGCAAGGAGCTGCAGGGAGTCAAGATTGACGAGCGCGAGTTTGACCGGCTGCAGGCCATCATTCTGTCCATGACCCCCGAGGAACGGCGCCGTCCGGAGCTCATCAAGGGCTCACGCCGGCTCAGGATCGCCCACGGTTCGGGTACCAATGTCCAGGCGGTCAAGCAGCTGATCAAGCAGTTCGATCAGATGCGCAAGGTCATGCGCCAAGTCACACAGGGCAAGATGCCCGACCTCGGCGCCCTCATGCGCCAGGGCGGCGGTCGCTAGGGCGCTCCGCGTTCTCCCGGCTCGTCCGGCGCGATACGGGGGCTGCCTGGTCACACCGGCCCCCAGTTGTGCGAGTTAATGGCTGACATGACCGAGTGGGAGCCGGCAAACGATGATCGGCTGCTCGCCGCGGCGGCCGATGATGCAGCGGCATTCACCGCCTTCTACCGCCGCTACGAGCGCCTCGTGCTGGCCTTCTTCCTTCGCCGTACCGGTGACCCCGAGCTGGCCGGGGACCTCACCGCCGAGGTGTTCGCGGCCGTCCTGCTCTCCTGTCGCCGTTACCGGCCCGGTCCGGCCCCCGCCCACGCCTGGCTGTTCGGAATCGCGCAGCACAAGCTGGCCGGAAGCCAGCGTCGGGGGAGGGTGGAGGACCGCGCGCGCCGCCGCCTTCGGATGGCTCCGATCGAGCTTGACGATGAAGATCTCGAGCGGATAGAGCGCGAGGCCGGCTCGGACACCGCTGTCCTGGAGCTGCTCGCAGCGCTCCCGGCCGAGCAACGGGAGGCCGTCCGGGCACGGATCATCGAAGATCGGGCGTACGCAGAGATCGCGCGGGATCTGGCCTGTTCGCAGGCACTGGTCCGCAAGCGGGTCAGCCGGGGGCTCGCCACGTTGCGTGACCAGCTGGGAGAGGAGCGCCCATGACCACCCTGCCGCAGCTCGAGCGTGAGCTCGAGGTGGCCCATGCCGGGCTCGCCCGGCGCCGCCGCCCGTGGGGGGTTGCACTTCGCACCACCGGATTTGCCGCCGCCGCGGTGCTCGCCGCTGCGGTGTTTGCGGTCCTCGCGCAGACCGTGAGCCATCGTCACCGCACCCACCCAGCTCCGAGCGCCCCGGTGCTCGTCCCGCCGCCACGGTCGACCGCGCCGGGGTTCGGCCGACCCCGTGTCCTACGGCGCCAGACGACCATCACGGCGGCGTACCCGGCGGGCGGCGTGCTCTACGCCGCCGATCAGCTGGCCCCGTCCAGCCGCTACGACCTCCTCGCGCTTGACCCGACGTCGGGCGCCCTCGTGGGCCGGGTCAGCCTGGCTGGCACCAGCTACTGCGATGCTCTCCTGGCCGGAGGCTCGCTGTGGGTTACGTCGAGCAGCGTGTCGCCACATTCGACCGCTGTCTGGCTCTGGCGCCTGACTCCCGAGACGCTCACCGTGCGTTCGCGTGTCCGCCTTCCCGGCGCCAATCCAGGTGGCGCCTGCCCGGTGCTCGCTGTGGCCGGAGGCTCGTTGTGGATCGGTAACGGAGCTCAGCTCGACCGCGCTGCTCTCCCCGGCGGCGGGATCGTGGCCCAGGTCCCGGTCCCGGGCGCTCGGACGGTTAACGTGGCCGCGGAGCCTGGCGGCGGGACGCTCCTGGTCAGCGTGGGCGACGGCAGCGGTGTCGGATACATCCAGCGGCGTGATCCGCACAGCGGTGGCCTGCTGGCCAGTTCGGCCAGGTTCGTCGGGGTGAGTCAGCCTTTCCTCGGGGGGGCCGTTGGCGATGTGCTCTGGATCAGCGAGTCGGGCGGGATGATCTCGCACGCGGAGCGCCTGAGCCTGGCGACGCTCAGGCCCGCAAGCGCCGCGATCCCACCTGGGGCGTCGTCGAACGGGTTCGTTGTCCAGGTGATCGGCGGCATTCTCTGGGTCAGCGAGTCCGAGGGCGGCCCCACCCGCAACTACTGCGGCAATCCGGCCACGGGTGGATCGCTCGTGGCCATGCCGCGTAGCGAGCAGGGCGGCCGGTTCCTCGCCGCCGACGGGGCCAACATCTACTACCTCGGGCCGTCCGCGCTGATCAAGGGTACGGACCACGTCCGCACAGACCTGATGGCGGCGACGATCGGAACGCGCTGCCGCCGATAGTGCACTTGCCTCGGCGGCACGCTAACCTCGACCCTCGCTATGGCAGTCAGACTTCGACTCACGCGAATCGGCGGACGCAAGAACCCCATCTGGCGGGTGGTCGTCGCCGACCAGCGCTCCAAGCGGGACGGACGGGTGATCGAGACCGTCGGGCATTACAACGCCCAGACCGATCCCTCGACGATCGTGCTCAACGAAGAGCGCATTCGTGACTGGCTCTCGCGCGGCGCCCAGCCGAGCGAGACGGTCCGCAAGCTCCTGCACACGCAGGGCATCAGCTAACCACGCCGTGAAGGACTTGCTCGAGTACCTGGTCCGGGGGCTCGTCAGCAATCCGGACGATGTGCAGATAGTCGAGGTCGAGGAGGACGACGGCTCCATCGTGCTCGAGCTCTCGGTCGGTCCGGACGACTACGGCAGCGTGATCGGTCGCGGCGGCCGCACCGCGGGGGCCCTGCGCGCCGTTATCAAGGCGGCGGCGGTCAAGGACAAGCGCCGCGTGTTCGTCGACATCGTCGACGATTGAGCGATCCCGAGCGCTGGATGAAGGCCGGGACCGTCGGTCGTCCCCATGGACTCGACGGTAGCTTCCACGTTCGCGAATCGGTCCCTGACCTGCTCACCCTGGGCAGGGATGTCGTGGTCGCGGGTCATGAGCGCCAGATCGTGCGCCGCGCCGGCCTGGATGCTCGGCCGATCGTCCGTCTCGAGGGGTTTGAGGATCGGGCTGCCGCCGAGGCCTTGCGTGGCCAGGAGCTCCGGGTGCTGCGGGAAACCGTGCCCGAGCTCGAGGCCGACGAATGGTGGGCCCATGACCTCGAGGGCTGCCGGGTGCACGACGGTTCCATCGAGGTCGGCACGGTCACCCGGCTGCTCGCGCTTCCCTCGTGCGAGGTCCTCGAGGTGGCGCGTAAGGGGGAAGGCCCGGCCCTGCTCGTGCCTCTGGTCAAGGATGCCGTGCGCGCGGTCGACATCGAGCGGCAGACGATCGATATCGATCTTCGCTTTCTGGGCGAGGACTGATGCAGATCGACATCTTCACGCTGTTCCCCGAGGCGTTTGACTGGTTTCGTTCCCAGCGCCATGTCACCAACGCGCAGGCTCACGGCCACGAGCTCGAATTCGTGAATTACCGCCAGCACACCCCGCTCAGCGGGGGCCAGGTGGATGACACTCCGTTCGGCGGCGGCGCGGGCATGGTGCTCCGGGTTGACGTCGTGGAGGCCGCTCTGCGGGCTCGCTACAACGAGGATCCGGTGTCGGTGCGATCGGGCCGGCGCGTGATCGCACTGGACGCCGGCGGACGGCAGCTCGATGACGGACTGGTGGACGAGCTGGCCGCCGAGCCCGCCCTGACGCTGCTGTGCGGACGCTACGAGGGCTTCGACGAGCGGATCCTCGAGCACTTCGCCAGCGATCGGGTCTCCATCGGTCGCTACGTGCTCGCCGGGGGAGAGCTGCCGGCGATGGTGCTCAGCGACGCCGTCCTGCGCAAGCTGCCGGGCGCGCTCGGCCACGAGCATTCCGCGCTGGAAGAGTCATTCAGCGCCGCGCTCGAGGGGGAACCCGAGTACCCGCACTACACCCGTCCGGCCGAGTTTCGGGGCTGGCGCGTGCCCGATGTGCTGCTCTCCGGCCACCACGCGCAGATCGCCGAGTGGCGGCTGGAACAGAGCCGCCGACGGGGTGCGGCGGCGGGTCCCGGGGCTCCGGGCAGCGGCAGGTCTCACGCCTCGGGCGGTCCGCTACCATAGCCACCGCATGGGCAGGCACCCGCGAGAGCGTGGAGCCGTCAGCCCGGACTCTCCCCGGCGCCAAACCGCTCGCCACTTCGGTCGCGAGCGCCTGCAATGACCTATGAGCACAGCTATCGACAGCCTGGAGCGCAATCAGCTCCGCCGCGTACCGGCGTTCGACGCCGGTGATCGCCTGCGCGTCCACTTCCAGGTCATCGAGGGCACGCGCCGCCGCACCCAGGTGTTCGAAGGCGTGGTCATCAAGCGTCAGGGCCACGGGGTTCGGGAAACCTTCACCGTCCGCAAACAATCCTTCGGCGTAGGCGTCGAGCGGACGTTCCCGCTCCACTCGCCCAAGATCGAACGCATCGAGGTCGCGGCACGCGGTGACGTGCGCCGGGCCAAGCTCTACTACCTGCGGGGGCGGATTGGCAAGCGCGCCCGCGTCCGGGAGCGCCGCTCGGTCGGGCCCGAGGTGGCCGTCGAGCGCGAGCTGCTTTACGGGCCCGATGGCGACGGCGCGGCCGAAGCGGTCGATGCCGACGGTGTCGCGCAGGACGAAGCGCCGGTGCTGGCCGAGACGGCCGAGGGCACGGTCGAGGTGCCTGCCGAGCCCGCCGCTCCCGAGGCTGCGCCCGCCGAGCCCGAGGCTGAGCCCGCCGATCCCGAGGCTGCGCCCGCCGAGCCCGAGGCTGCGGCCGCGGTCGAGGCGCCCGCCGCTCCCGAGGCCACGGAGGCCGAGGCAGCCGAGCCGGATGCTGAGCCCGCGGACGCCGAACCGGCGGCGGGCGAAGAGCAGGTGTGACGCAGCAGAAGAAGCCGCTCGCACGGTCGGCGGCCGAACTGGTCGTGATCGTCGCAATCGCACTGGGACTGGCCCTCGCGATCCAAGCTTTTGTCGTCAAGCCATACGAGATTCCGAGCGCGTCGATGCTGCCCACGCTGCACATCAACCAGCGGGTGCTCGTCGATCGGATCGGCTCTCACTTCTCGAGCCCCGGCATCGGAGACATCATCGTCTTCCATCCGCCGGCCAGCGAATCGTGTGCGAACGCCAATCAGGGCGAGAATCAGGCTGGCCAGCAGTGGCCGAGCGCGTGTGACGTGGCGCAGACGAAGGAGTCTTCGCAGACCTACATCAAGCGCGTCGTGGGCGTTCCCGGCGACCGTCTGTCGATCCGCGACGGGCACGTGTACCGGAACGGCAAGCGGGAGGCGGACTCGTTCACCGAACCGTGCAACGGCGCCGCCGAGTGTAATTTTCCCGCCTCGATCACGATCCCCCGCGGTGACTACTACATGATGGGCGACAACCGGCCGGACTCGCTGGACAGTCGCTTCTGGGGGCCGGTGCCCAAGGCCTGGATCATCGGCAAGGCATTCCTCACGTACTGGCCACCGGACCGGATCGGATTCCTCTAGTGGCCAGGCGCCGCTAGAAAGCGGGAGGGATAGATGCGGAGCAGAAGCAGGTCGGGTGTGAAATCGCTGATCGAGCTGGTGGTCACAGTTGCCGTGGCCATCGGCTTGGCGTTGCTGATCCAGGCCTTCGTCGTCAAGCCGTACCGGATCCCGAGCCCGTCGATGGTGCCGACGCTCATCCCCGGCCAGCGTGTGCTGACCAACCGCCTCATCAACCACCCGAGCATCGGCGACGTGGTCGTCTTCCACCCGCCCAAGGGAGCCGATCCGATCAACCCGGTCTGCGGTGATGGCGCCCAGGGTGCGGGCCATGCCCAGGCCTGCGATCAGCCGACCAAGGGCGAGTCCAGCCAGACGTTCATCAAGCGCGTTGTAGCTGGCCCCGGGGACCGGCTTTCGATCGTCAACGGTCACGTGATCCGCAACGGAGTGCGCGAGAAGGACTCATACATCGAGCCCTGCAGCGGCGATAGTTCCTGCACTTTCCCGAAAACGATCACGGTTCCGCCCGGTGACTACTTCATGATGGGCGACAATCGTGGCGAGTCAGATGACAGCCGTTTCTGGGGTCCAGTCCCCAACAACTGGATCATCGGGGTCGCCTTCTTCACTTACTGGCCCCCCGACCGCGTCGGCACCCTCTGAGGTACAGGCCGCGCGGGCTCGTCGCAAGCGCCCGGCCCGTCCCGGCCGGCGCTTGCTGAACTTCGACCGCGGGCTCGGCGTCCGATTCGTCGCCGGCGCCGACGAGGCCGGCAGAGGTAGCCTGGCCGGCCCCCTGGTCGCCGCGGCGGTCCTGTTTGACATGGAGCGCATCGGCCCCGCCGAGGCCAGGGCCCTGGGGGCGCTGAACGACTCCAAGCAGCAGACGCCCGAGGGCCGGGCCGCGCTGTATCCCGTGATCCTGAGCCTGGCCGCCAAGGTCTCCATCGTGTCCAGATGCGCCCCGGGCATCGACGCCCGCGGCCTGCATAAGACGAACCTGGCCGCCCTACGGGACGCGCTCCAGGCCGTGGCGTGTGAGGGTTGCATCTGTCTCAGCGATGGCTTTCCCGTCTCGGGGCTTCTCCATCAGCGGCGGGCCGTGATCGGAGGTGACGCCAAGAGCGCCGCCATCGCGGCGGCCTCGGTGTTGGCCAAGGAAACCCGGGACCGTTACATGCGCCGCGCTGACGCCGCCCATCCGGGGTGGGAGTTCGCCCAGCACGTCGGGTACTCAACCCCCGAGCATCGTGACGCCATCGAGCGCCTCGGTGTCTCGCCACTACACCGTCTGTCGTTCCAGTCCACGGCCTACCAGCAGCTCGCCCTCTAGCCCGCTAGAAAGCACCTTCCAGGTGCTCGAGCGCGAGCAACCGCCCGCCGGCGTCAAACGTCACCCCGATGGCGTCGAAGCGGATCACGTTGGCGTACGGACGCTGGCGGCGCTCAGTCAGCCAGCGGCCGGCCATCCGCCTGACCTGCGCCTGCTTGCGGGGCCCCAGAGCGTCGAATGCAGTCCCCGCACTGCCGCCTGACCGCCGGGTCTTAACCTCACAGAAGGCTAGGACGTCTCCGTCGAAGGCGACGATGTCGAGCTCGCCCCAGCGGGTCCGGTAGTTGCGCTCGAGGATGCTGAAGCCCCGCCGCACGAGGTGCTCTGCGGCCAGCTCCTCGCCCATCAAACCGAGGTCGTGACGGGGGTCGGCACTCATGCCCGCGAAGCTACGACCGATCGCGTCACACGTGGGTGACCGACAGCAACGATTGGGTGCCAAAGCGGTGGCGGATTGGCACACAATTGGCACGCGGCGTTACCCACGCGCCACGCGATGATCCGTAGCTTGGGCCGATGCTCGCGCGGGTCAGAACGTTCGCCATCGATGGCGTTCAGCCGCGGCAGGTATGGGTCGAGGTGGACATCCGCTCCGGGCTGCCCTCGTTCACCATCGTCGGCCTGGGGGACACGGCGGTTCGTGAGTCGCGTGACCGGATCCGGGCGGCGATCCTCAACTCCGAATTCGAGTTCCCCGGGACGCGCATCACCGCCAACCTTGCGCCGGCCTTCCTGCGCAAGGCTGGGCCCGGGTTCGACGCCGCGCTTGCCCTGGCCATCCTGGCCGCCAGCGCACAGATCCCGGTTGAGGTCCTCATCGGCTACGCGGTGTTCGGCGAGCTCTCCCTCGGTGGTGAGCTGCGTGACTCGCCCGGCGCCCTGGCCGTGGCTGAAGGCGCCCGGCAAGCAGGATGTCGCCGGCTGATCGTGCCTCGAGGCCGGGCCCGCGAGGCGGCGCTGGTCACCGGGCTCGAAGTGGTGGCCGTCGCTGACCTGCGCGCCGCGGCCGCGGTGCTGGCCGGAGGCGACCCGCCGCCGCTGCCCGAGCCACCAGCGCAGTCGCCGCCCGCGAAAGCATCGGCTCCGGACCTGGCCGACATCCGTGGCCACGCCGCGCCGCTGCTGGCGCTGCAGATCGCGGCCGCGGGCGGCCACAACCTGCTCATGGAGGGCGCCCCCGGTACCGGCAAGACGATGCTGGCCCGGCGCCTACCGTCGATTCTGCCCGAGCTCACCCGAACCGAAGCGATCGAGGTGACGCGGATCCACAGCGTCGCCGGGCTGCCGACCGACCGGCTGATCGTCGCTCGTCCGTTCCGCGCACCGCATCACACGATCTCTGCCTCCGGGCTGGCCGGCGGAGGATCGCCGCCCCGACCGGGCGAAGCCACCCTGGCCCACCACGGAGTGCTCTTCCTAGACGAGCTGTCCGAGTTCCAGCGCCCGGCCCTGGACGCTCTGCGCCAGCCGCTCGAGGACGGCAGCGTGACGATCGTGCGCGGCCAGCAATCGCTGCGGTTCCCGAGCCGGTTCATGCTCGTCGCGGCGACCAACCCGTGTCCCTGTGGCTTCGCTGGAGTGGATGACGATCGCTGCACCTGCGGTGAGGCCGAGCTGCGCCGGCACCGGCGCCGCCTGAGCGGGCCGCTGCTCGACCGCATGGACCTCGTCATTGACGTGCATCGTCCGGCCGCCGAGTCGCTCCGGACCGGCCCCACGACGAGTTCCGATCGCGTACGAGTGCTCGTGGCCGCAGCGCGTGAGCGCCAACGCCGCCGCCTCACCGGGACCGGGGCCAGCTGCAACGGTGACATGGACGTCACCACGGTCGACCACCACGTCCGTCTGCACCGCGACGCGGAGGTGGAGCTCGCCCGTGCCTACGCCGCAGGGCTGCTCAGTGCCCGGGGCCGGCACCGGGTTTTACGCGTCGGGCGGACGATCGCCGACCTCGGGGGACGAGATCGCGTAACTCGCGAGGACGTGCTCACCGCGTTGGCGCTGCGCCAGCGCTCGGGCGCCGAGGTCGCGGCGCTGGCATGAGTGCGCCGAGCGCCTGCGATGGCTGCCTCGCCCGTCCTTGGCTCCTGTCCCGCCTGGGCGGTCACCTGGACCTGCACCGAGACCGGGCCGAGGCGCTGCTCGCGCTCGGGGACCGAGAGCTGATCGCGGCCGTGTCCGGCACTCATCGCTCGACGATCGAGCGCGACTATGAGCAGTTCGATGCCGCTCGGGCCCGAACAGAGGCTGGTGCCAGGGGCCTCGAGCTGATCTGCCGCTGCCACGCTGACTACCCGAGCACCCTGGCCGAGCTCGAGGCACCCCCGGCCGTGCTCCACGTCGCCGGTGGCTTCAGCCGTCTCGACAAAGTCCTTCACGATCCGCCGGTCGCAATCGTGGGCAGCCGCGAGCCCTCGTCCTACGGGCGGGATGTGGCCACGACCTTGGCCCGGAAGCTGGCCACGGTGGGCCTGACGGTGATGAGTGGGATGGCCCGAGGAATCGACGCGGCAGCCCACCACGGCGCCCTCGAACTGGAAAGGCCTACGGTGGCGGTTCTGGCGGGAGCCGCCAACGTTCCCTATCCGGCGTCGGCGCGCCGGCTTCACGCTCGCATCCGGACAGTCGGCGCGGTCGTCTCCGAGCTTCCGCCCGGCACTCGGCCGCGGCGCTGGATGTTCCCGGCCCGCAACCGGCTGATCGCCGCCCTGAGCGCGATGACGGTCGTGGTGGAGGGACGCTCGAGCTCCGGGTCACTGATCACGGCGCGGTTCGCCAAGGCGCTCGGCCGTCCCGTCGGCGCCGTCCCCGGAAGGATCACCTCGCCCCTGGCTCGTGGGCCGCATCAGCTGATCCGAGACGGCGCCCACCTGATCGAGCGCGCCGAGGACGTACTCGAGACCGTTTACGGCCCCGACACCAGACTCCCGTGGCTGACCTCGCCGCCGAGTTCGCTGCCTTCAGATGCCCAGGCGCTGCTCGACGCCCTGGCTGAGGGTCACGGTACGGCTGAGGCCCTGGCTCGAGCTGGGCTCGACGCCGAGGCAGGCCTGGCCACGCTCGCCTCGTTGGAGCTGGCCGGGCGGATCCGGCGAGAAGCCGGAGGTCGGTACTCGGTGGCGCTCACCTGACCGTGGCTACCCTCGATCGATGAGCTCCCGCCGCATCCCCTGCGTGCTGTCGATCGCCGGTTCTGACTCCGGTGGCGGCGCCGGCATCCAGGCCGACCTGAAGGCGTTCGCGGCCTGCGGCGTGCACGGCATGACGGCGGTGACGGCGATCACCGCGCAGAACACTGTCGCGGTCACGGCCGTGCACGCCATCCCGCCCGAGGTGATCGTGGCCCAGGTCCGGGCCGTGGCCGATGACATCGGCGTCGACGCGGTGAAGATCGGCATGCTGGGCACGGCAGCGACGATCGGGGCCGTGGCGGAGGCGCTCGACTCCCTCCCGCCGCATACGCCGGTGGTACTCGACCCGGTCATGGTGTCGGAGTCCGGCGCCGAGCTGCTCGAGGCCTCGGCCCGCGCCGCGCTGGTGGAGCAGATCGTGCCCCGGGCCACGGTGGTGACGCCGAACCTGCCCGAAGCACGAGCGCTGCTGGGCGACGACGCCCCGGATGATGTGGCCGAACTGGCGCGTGCCCTCCACGCCCTGGGCGCGCAGAACGTCGTCATCACCGGCGGCCACCGGGAACAGGCCACGGATCTCTTCTATGACGGCACCGAGCTCACCGAGATCGGCGGCCCGCGCCACCCCGACGGCGCCGCCCACGGTTCGGGCTGCACCCATTCCTCGGTGCTGGCTGCCCGCCTGGCCTGGGGCGATTGTCCCCTTCAGGCGGCACGAATCGCCAAACGGCGGGCTTCTGAAGCGGTACGTGACGGGCTCACCGAGGTCGGCTCGGGCCCCGGGCCGGTAGACGTCCTGGGCGTGACATAATCAATTGGTGCGTTTCTTGCGGATGAGGCCTGGGCACGGTGAGGTGCTGATCGCCGAGGGCGATGTTGAGCTGGAGCAGGACGAACAGCGCCTGATCGAGGAGTTTCGGCGCCAGCTGGACGCCGGTCTATGGGCCGCGGTGCCGTTCGAAGATTCGGCCGGCCGACGCCAGTCCCAGATGGTCCGCTCCTTCGATGACGTCCCCCGGGACGCTGACCGCGTGATCTTCTTCCCGCGGGCGGCCGGCGGACGTTAGGCCGGGCCGCCGGTGCTGCTGGCGCTCGTCGCGACCGCGCTGGTAGCCATCGCGCTGCTCTCCGAGGAGCTCATCCCACGCGTCGAGGACCTGTGGTCCCGTCACCGGGCCCGCCGGCGGATGGCGCCCGTGCTGCCGTATGACCCCGGTCGCGAGCGCCGGGCCGAGCAGCGCGCGCGGATGCTTCTGCGCTCGTGCGTCAATGACGAGGAATGGGCGATGTACCGAGACCTCGGCTTCATCCGGGTCTGGGGCGCCCAGTCTGACGGGCCCGCCGACGCCGGAAGCACGGGCGGCGCCGCCTACGCGTACCTCATCTACCCGCACCGGGCGATCGTGGCCTACCTGGCTCAGACGCATCGCCTGCTCAACGAGTATTGCGTCGCCTTCCCGGACGAGACTCGCCCCTACGGAAGCTCGCGCCTGCCCGACTCAGATGACGTGCTGGCCAAGTGGATGGCGCTCACCGGCGACGAGCACCGCCTGATCTCGACGGCCAACATGCACCTGCCCGGCCGGCAGCTCGATCCGGCCCGGGTCAAGCGTGACCTGTGGCGCCTGGCCCAGTGGGAGCGTGCCCGCATGCGCTACCTGGGCCGCAACCAGACCGAGACTCCGCTCGACGCCACCGGCTAGCCCGGCGGACGGGGATCGCCGGCGCACAGGGCCGGGCCCCAGGCCCGCGGGGCGGGCTTTCAGCTCCGCGGGGGGCGCTTTCAGCCCCCGCAGTGTGAAAAACCAGGCGCGCTGGCGATCGGTTTTCACCACGCGGGGCCATAGCCCCCGTTTTGTGACGACCGTTGAGACGGCGCCCACGGTTTTCGCGAAATGGGGGCTCGGGTCCCGCCCGAGCCCGGCCGTCCGCCCAACCGAGCCCGGCCGTCGCCCCCCACCGAGGCCCCGACACCGTGCAATTCGCAGCAAACCTGGTCCCCCCGGCCGGTTGGGCCGCGTTGTGCTCGCATACCGGGCGATTAGTCGCTCAACCGACCCCGCGCGGTGGATCTTCTGCGCGATGCACGCCGGCAGCCGCAGCGCGGGCGTGAGCAACCGTCGTCGGCAGGCCACGACCCCGGAGCCCGCGACGCGCAAGCCCACGTCCCGACCCCGGAGCCCGCCACGGGCGAGCCCGCGCCCCGACCCCGGAGCCCGCGGCGCGCGAGCCCGCGCCCCGCGGCAGGTACAGTTCCCGACCCGATGAGCACCTCCGCGCTGGACCTCAAGCACCGCAGTCGCGCCCTCACCGATGGCCCCGAGCGAGCCGCCGCCCGCGCCTACCTCAAGGGGATCGGGTACGACGATGAAGCGCTGGCCAAGCCCCTGGTGGCGGTGGCCAACACGTGGATCGAGACGATGCCGTGCAACTTTCACCTGCGGGCCCTGGCGGCCAAGGTCAAGGACGGGATTCGCGCCGCCGGCGGCACGCCGATGGAGCTCAACACGATCGCGATCTCGGACGGGATCACGATGGGCACGGCAGGGATGCGTGCCTCGCTGGCCAGCCGGGAGCTGATCGCTGACTCGATCGAGCTCGTGTGCGACGCCCACATGTTCGACGCGGTGATTGCTCTGAGCGGCTGCGACAAGACGATCCCGGGCACAGTCATGGCGCTGTGCCGGCTCGACGTCCCCAGCGTGATGCTCTACGGCGGCTCGATTCTGCCCGGCATGTACCGCGGACAGCGGGTGACGATCCAGGAGGTGTTCGAGGCCGTCGGCGCGCACGCCGCGGGCAAGATCACCGACGAGGAGCTGACCGAGATCGAGGACGTGGCGTCTCCCGGCGCCGGAGCCTGCGGTGGCCAGTTCACCGCCAACACGATGGCGATGGCGTTCGAGGTGCTCGGCATCTCACCGGCCGGGTTCTCGATGGTGCCGGCGGTTGACGAGCGCAAGGCGACCGTGGCCGAGCAAGCCGGGGAGCTGGTCATGGAGGTCCTGCGTCAGAACCTCCGCCCGAGCCAGATCATCACGCGGGACAGCCTCGAGAACGCGATCGCCGGCATCGCGTGCAGCGGCGGGTCGACCAACGGGGTGCTGCACCTGCTGGCGATCGCCAAGGAGATGGGGATCGAGCTCTCGATTGACGATTTCGACCGCATCAGCGAACGCACGCCGCTCCTGTGCGATCTCAAGCCGGGCGGCCAATTCGTCGCTCCCGACCTCTACGAAGCGGGCGGGGTGCCGCTGGTGATGAAGCGGCTGCAACAGGCCGGCCTGCTCCACGAGGATGCGATCACGGTCACCGGTAAGACGATCGGGGAGATCGCGCAGGACGCCACCGAGACCCCCGGCCAGCGCGTCGTGCGCCCGCTCGACGATCCGATCAACGCCACCGGCGGCCTGGCCATCCTGCGGGGCAACCTGGCCCCGGACGGGTGCGTTGTCAAGCTGGCCGGATACGAGCGCCGGTCACAGACCGGTCCCGCCCGGGTGTTCGAGTCCGAGGAGGAGGCGATGGCGGCCGTTACGGCCAGCGCCATCAACCCGGGTGACGTGATCGTGATCCGCAACGAGGGACCGGCCGGCGGCCCGGGGATGCGCGAGATGCTCGCGGTCACCGCGGCGCTCGTGGGCGAGGGCCTGGGGGAGGAGGTCGCGCTGATCACCGACGGGCGCTTCTCCGGTGCCACCCGGGGATTGATGGCCGGACACGTCGCCCCGGAGGCGATCCGCGGCGGCCCCATCGGGCTCGTGCGCGAAGGGGACCAGATCACGCTTGACATCGCGTCACGCCGGCTCGACGTCGCCCTGTCGGAGGACGAGCTGGCCGAGCGCTCCCGGGCCTACCGCCCGCCGGATCGACCTTTCCCGGGCGTGGCCCTGGACAAGTACGCGCGCTTGGTCTCGAGCGCCGCAGAGGGTGCCGTCACCCACTGACAACAGGAGGACCGATGCCGGGACGCTCACGGATGCCGGGACACTCACGACTTCTCGCGACGGCCGTCGCCGTGCTCGCCCTGGGGACGTTCGCCGTAATCGGGTCTGCCCAAGGCCGCCGGCCGTCTCGCACGGCGGCCATCCCAATCGTTCGAAAGCTCACGAGGAGTCCGGTCCACGGCACGGCCTACGTCTCGATCACTCACACGCGGGGTGAGATCGCCTATGCCGCGGGCAACAACTACGACTCGAAGCTCGGCGTCGGGGCGGTCACCTGCGCGCTCAAGATCCAGTCTCAGCCGGGCACGGTCTTCAAGCTGACCTCGAACCGGCTCGTTCTGTATACGAGCCGGGGCTCCCTGGCCGGGACGGTGAACGCGACCATCACGGTCAACACCAAGGTGGCCAAGATCGCCCGGGGCAAGGAAACGCTGACCAAGGGAGTCGGGTCCATGAAGGGCGACCGGCTGACGGCCAAGTTCACCGGCACGGCTGACCTGGCCAAGAACCTCATCATCTTTCACTACAAGGGCACACTGACCTCGTAGGGGCGGTACCGCTGCATTCCGGGCCGGCAGGCTGCAACTACGCTTGCAAAGCGTTAACCCGTAGTTTGCGGCCTTGATCGGACTCCGCCGGTCAGTACCATCTGATCGGTGGCGAATGTCTCGTATCTCCGCACGCCCGCGCGGGGACGCCTGGGGCGCACTCAAAGCGGCGGCACGAACGCAACTCCACGGCGGTTTCGCCGCGGGGGTTATGTGCTCGGGGCCGCGATGCTTGTGGTCGTCGCGGTGGTCGTGGTGGGCGGCATCATCCTGGGCTCGGCCCATGCCAGCCTGACCGCCGACTCGAACGCGATCGCCAAGGTCGGCATGCCGCTCGGCGGGGGGACGATCGAGAGCGTGACGGTCGTGACCGGTCCCCACAGCCAGCGGGTCCCGGTGCAGATCCGGGGAGACCAGATCTGGCCCCGCAAGCTCATCCCCGCGGACCAGAAGCTGACCGTTGATGTCGTGGTCAAGCGCCCAGGATGGATCTCCTGGCTGGCAGGCAGCAAGCAGAAGCTCCAGCTGACGGTGACCACGCCCGTGGCCAGCCTCCGTTCGCACTTCCTGAGCGTGGGGACGCACGCGCCGCTGTTGCTGCGCTTCAAGCAGCCGATTCAGGCCTACTCCTACGGTGTGGTGAGCGGCCACCTGCGCCGCCATGTGCTGGCCAAGCCCAGCGACGTCATCCGGGTGCCGCGGGAGGGAACCGCCGGGACGTTCTTCATCTCCGCCCAGCCGCTCAGCTGGGAGAGCTCGCACCAGGCGGCGGTGAGCTACTTCCCCTCCGGCGGAGCGGCGAGCGCCGTTGCCAGTCCCGCCCCCGGCAGCGTCATCAAGTCGAGCACGCCGATCACGCTGACGTTCAACAAGCCGATTTCGAAGGCACTCGACGGTCATCTGCCGCCGGTGCCGGCCGGCGCGCAGGGGAACTGGCACCAGATCAGCAGCCACTCGATCGTCTTCCAGCCCTCGAACTACGGCTACGGCCTCGGAGCCAAGGTGCAGATCGGCCTGCCGACCGGAGTGAATCTGGTCGGGAGTCCGTCCCCCACCGGTACCTGGAAGGTGCCCACGGGGTCGACCGCGCGTCTGCAGCAACTGTTGGCCCTGCTGCACTACCTGCCGCTGAACTTCAAGTACTCAGGGTCCGGAGCCGGTGTCCCGCTCACGCCCGGAGCTCAGGAGGCCGCCGCGGTCAAGGCGCCGGCCGGCAAGTTCTCCTGGGCGTACTCCAGCACCCCGTCGTGGCTGGTCAGCGACTGGTCGCCGGGCACCTACGGTGAGGTCACCAAGGCCGCCGTGATGGCGTTCGAGAACAACGTCGGCATGACCGCCGACGGAGTCGACGGACCTCAGGTCTGGCGGGCGTTGATCAGCGCCGTCATTCAGGGCAAGCGCAACGGCTTCGGCTACACCGTCGCGGATGTCAACGAGAGCAGCCAGTCGCTCGTCGTGTGGCACAACGGCAAGACCGTGGTCAGCACGCCGGTCAACACCGGGATCGCCTCGGCCCCCACGGCGCAGGGCACCTTCGCGGTCTACGAGCACCTGCCCGTGACGACGATGAGCGGTACCAACCCCGACGGCAGCCACTACAGCGACCCCGGCATTCCCGACGTCAGCTACTTCAACGGCGGTGACGCGCTTCACGGATTCCTGCGGGCCCAGTACGGGTTCCCGCAGAGCCTCGGCTGCGTCGAGATGTCGTATCCCACGGCCGCGCGGGTGTACCCGTACACGCCGGTCGGCACGATCGTTCACGTCGCCTAACCACCACTCGCCAGATTGACCGCCACCGGGGCACACGCCCGCCGCCTTGCGGGCCCGGCCAAAGAGGGGCGTCCCGGGCCGTGGCGAATTGGGCTCAGGCAAATGGAGACGATCACACCACCGCCGCCGTCCGACGGCATCTCAACGCAGTGGCGGGCCGCGGCCGACGCCTATGACGAGGACCTGCGCCGGCGCGCGGTGGCGGCCAAGACGCGCACCGCGTACGGGATCGACACGGCCCAGTTCGCGCGCTGGGCGACCCAGGGCGAGCTGGAGCCGGCGGCGGTCGATATCCGCGCCCTGCGGCGCTACGTCGCCTCGCTCTCCGAGCAGGGACAGGCGCCGTCCACGGTGGCCCGGAAGCTGGCCACGCTCCGGGGGCTGTTCCGGACTCAGATGGAGCTGGGGGCCCGGTCCGAGAATCCGGCCGAGCTGATGCACTCACCCAAGCGGCCCCAGCGCCTGCCGCGCGTGCTGAAGGCGACCGAGGTCTCGGCTCTGCTTGACCGCATTCCCGCCACGACGCCGCTCGAGCTCCGTGACCGGGCGATGTTCGAGCTGGCCTACGCCTCCGGTCTGCGCGCCGAGGAGCTGATCTCGCTCGAGGTCGACTCGATCGACTTCGACGGCGAGTCCGTCCGGGTCGAGGGCAAGGGCAACAAGACGCGGTTCGTGCCGACCGGCGAGCACGCCCTGCGGGCGCTCGAGCGCTACTTGGTCAAGGGCCGTGCGGGGCTGAGCCGAGGGGAGACGCGGGCTCTGTTCCTGTCCAAGTCGGGCCGGCGGCTCAGCACGTCGGACGTTCGGCGGCGGCTGCGAGCCTGGGCAAGGCTGGCCGCCGGGCACACTCCGGCGCTCGCCGACACGCATCCGCACGCGCTCCGGCACTCGTTCGCCACGCATCTGCTCGACGGTGGGGCCGACCTGCGATCGATCCAGGAATTGCTTGGCCACGCAAGCATCTCGACCACTCAGGTTTACACTCGGGTAGAGTCGGCACGGCTCCGCTCCGCTTATGAACGCTCTCATCCGCGTGCGTGACGCCGAAATCTGGGGGTAGGTAGCACTGGAAACCAACGTAAAAGCGATCGAGCTCCAGGACCTCTGGAGACGCTACAAGTCCTCGGGCGATGAGCGTGCCCGGGAACGCCTTGTCGTCGCTTACTCGCCACTGGTCAAATATGTCGCTGGGCGGATGGGCTCCGGCCTGCCCGCGCACGTGGAGGAAGCCGACCTGATCTCCTACGGGCTCGGCGGCCTGATCTCCGCCATCGAGCGCTTCGATCTCACGCGGGAGATCAAGTTCGAGACGTACGCGATCACGCGCATCCGCGGCGCGATCATTGACGAGCTGCGCACGCTCGACTGGGTCCCGCGCTCGGTGCGGGCCCGGGCGCGCGAGTTCGAGCGCACGAACATGAAGCTCGAGGCCCGCCTGCAGCGTGCCCCCACCGATGAAGAGATGGCCACCGAGCTCGAGATCACCGTGGACGAGTTCCAGGACGCTCTGGTTCAGATCTCGAATTCGACCATCGTCGCTCTGGACGAGCTGTGGAACGTGTCTGACTCCAGCGGCGATCAGGTGTCGCTGCTCGACACCCTCCCGGACCGGGGCGCACCCGATCCGCAGGTGCTCGTGGACGAGTCAGAGCTGCGGGACCGGATCGCGGACGCGATCGCCGCGCTTGCCTGAACGCGAGAAGCTGGTCGTGGCTCTGTACTACTACGAGAACCTGACCCTGAGGGAAATCGGCGAGGTCCTGGGCGTGACCGAGTCGCGCGTCTCGCAGCTGCACACGAAGGCCGTCCTGCGCCTGCGCTCGAAGCTGTCCGGCGAGCTCGACTGAATTAAGGCCGGGCCGCATGCGGCCCGGCCCGGCGGCCGCATGCGGCCGCCGCGAAGGCGCGCATGCGCGCCTTCGAACAGCGATATGGTCCTGCTTTCGTTAGGCGAGCGAGAGGAGAGGACCGCCATGCACAAGGCCGCGGATCGGATCCGCAACGTGGCCATTGTCGGCCATCGCGGCAGTGGTAAGACCTCGTTGCACGAAGCGCTGCTGTTCCAGGCTGAGGTGGTCAACCGGCTCGGTTCGGTGGTCGAGGGATCGACCGTCTCTGACGTCGACCCCGACGAGAAGGCGCGGCAGATGTCGATCACCGCCACGCTGAGCTCGTTCGAGTGGCAGCAGCGCAAGGTCAACCTGATCGACACCCCCGGGGACTCGAGCTTCGTGGCGGACGCGCTCGGTGCGCTCCGGGTGTGCGAGTCAGCGGTGTTCGTGGTCAACGCGGTCATGGGCGTTGAGGTCCACACGACCCGGCTGTGGCAGCGCGCGGCCGAGCTGGACCTGGCCCGCCTGGTGTTCGTCAACATGCTCGACCGCGAGCGGGCTGACTTCTTCCGCACGCTGGAGTCACTCAAGGCCGCCTTCGGCCAGCACGTGGTGGCGACGGAGATCCCGATCGGCTCCGAGCACGAGATCTCGGGTCTGATCGACCTCGTCGACATGAAGGCTTACCGCTACGAAGGCACCGACCGCGACAACTGCAAAGAGATCGAGATCCCGCCGGAGCTCGAGGCCCAGGCCCAGGAGTACCGCGAGAAGCTGATGGACGAGGTGTCTGAGACCTCGGACGTGCTCATGGAGCGCTACCTCGAGGGCGATGAGATCTCACACGAGGAGATCGTCACGGCGCTCAAGGAGGGGACCAACCATGGGGCGCTGTTCCCGGTCACGTGCGGCGTCGTGACCCGCAACCTGGGCACCAACCGGCTGCTCGACGCGATCGTCGAGGACCTGCCCTCCCCGGTCAAGCACGGCGGCCTCGAGGCCGGCGGCCTGACGCTCGAGCCCGAGGAGGACAAGGAGCTCTTCGCCTACGTGTTCAAGACTCGCGCCGATCCATTCGCCGGGCGCATCAACCTGTTCCGCGTCTACCAGGGCGTCTTGAAGCAGGACTCGCAGGTGCTCAACACGCGCACGCACAACAAGGAGCGGATCGGCCAGCTGGTCACGTTCGAGGGCGCCGAGACCGGGCATACGGACGAGTTCGGCCCTGGGGACATCGGGGCGGTGGCCAAGCTCAAGGAGACGCGTGCCGGCGATTGGCTGGCAGCCCGCGACGAGCCAATCGAGATGCCCAGCATCAAGCTGCCGGCCCCGGTGATGGCGTTCGCGATCGAACCGAAGAGCAAAGGTGACGAGGACAAGGTGTTCACCTCCCTGCGCCGCCTCCAGGAGGAGGACCCGACGATCGACCTGCACCGCGATCCGCAGACGGCCGAGCAGATCGTGGCCGGGCTCTCTCAGGTCCACGTCGAGGTGATCGTCGAGCGGCTGAAGGCGCGGTTCGGGGCCGAGGTGAGCCTCAAGCCGCCGCGAGTGCCCTATCAGGAGACGATCCGCGGCTCAGCCAAGGCCCACGGGCGACACAAGAAGCAGACCGGCGGCCGGGGTCAGTTCGGTGACTGCCACATCGAGATCCAACCGCTCGAGGCCGGATCAGGCTTCGAGTTCGTCAACGCCATCAAGGGCGGCGTCATCCCGACGGGCTTCATCCCCGCGGTCGAGAAGGGCGTGCAAGAAGCCATGCAGGAGGGCGTCGTGGCCGGCTATCCGGTCAAGGACGTTCGCGTCCGCCTCTACGACGGCTCCTACCACACCGTGGATTCGTCCGAGATGGCGTTCAAGGTCGCCGGCCTTCAGGCCATGAAGCAGGCCATGGAGGAGGCCACGCCGGTGCTGCTCGAACCGATCATGCTCGTCAGCGTCAATGCCCCCGAGGACACCGTGGGTGACGTGATCGGTGATCTGAACTCGCGCCGCGGCCGGCCTTTGGGCATGGAGCCGGCCGGGGGTGGCATGACCGATATCAAGGCCGAGGTGCCGATGGCGGAGATGCTCACCTACGCGCCGGATCTGAGATCGATCACCGGTGGGCAGGGGGAGTTCACGATGGACTTCCTGCGCTACGAGGAGGTCCCCGGCCATCTGGCCGGAAAGGTGGTCAACGAGGCCAGGGCGGGAAAAGAAGCCGTCAAGGCCTAGTGCCTGCACCGGCGTAGTACGCTCGGAAGCCGATGAATACCAGGGCAATCAGCACCTCGATCGCGCAATCCGCCTGCGATGTATGCGGGCGGACGCTGTTGCGCGGCGAGCATGCCGAGGTGTATCTGAACGGCGGCGCGCGCCATTCGGTCTGCGAGCTCTGCACCTCGCGTGCGGTGCAGGGGGGATGGATCCGCGAGGGGACGGTCCCCGATTACGGTGGGACGACGGCACGCGTCGCTCGTCGGCGCTCGCTGCTCAGCCGGCTGCGTTCCCGCCGCGAGCAGTTCGTCTCGGGCACCGAGGACGGAGCGTCCGCCCTGCCTGAGGAGGCCCCGCGCGACGGTCAGCCGCTGCCGGCGCCCCCGCCGGCTGACCGGGCCGAGCCGCCGCCACCGCGCGCCCGCCGCCCGAGGTCCTCGGGCCGCGGGTCGGGATCGAGCGAGAGCCGCGGGTCGGGTTCACACGAGAGCCGTGGGTCGGGGGGAGTCCGCGAGCCGCGCCACGTGCGCGCCGTGCCGACCAGCGTCGAGCACAAGATCTCCTCCGCGGTCGGGTTCTTCAATTCCTCCGAGCACCCGCGGACGGTGGCCGGGATCGCCCGCTCGCTGGGGTTGCCCGAGGTGTCGGTGGCGCCCGCGGCGGAGCGCCCGAGCGCGGTCAACATCGTGCTCGCCTGGGAGCTGTGCTGGTACCGCTACGAGGTTGACCTCTCAGATGAAGTTCCGAGTGTCCGGGTGGCCGGTCAGGGCTATGAACTCGACGAGCTTTCGCCCGAGGAACGCCGCTGCAACGCGGTTGCCGACGACCGCGGCACGCTCGATCTGTCCGCCCAGTAAGCGTTTCCGGCTCTGGTAGCACAGCCGGTCGGCCCAGAACGCCCTTCTAGACGGACGTTCGATGGTCGCGGACGGGACTTGTTCAATACCATCCGCCGCGTGATCTACTGCGTTGTTCCAGAGGCGCTTGCCGATGACCTGCTCGACAAGCTCACGAGTTACTACTCCACGGACCCCAACGTCACCGTGATCGTTGACCGCCGCCGGTCCTCGCGCCGGGACACCGCGTCCGGTGGGGGCAAGCGCGAGGTGCGCGATCGTCGTCGCCCGCGTATCCCGGGCGAGCTGCCCGAGCTAGCCACAGATTGACCGCGCCGCTGCGCACGCGGCGATGAAGTTGGTCATCCACGTGGACGGGGGCGCCAGAGGCAACCCCGGTCCGTCGGCGGTGGGCGTTGTCGTATCCGATTCCGAGGGTGCCGTGCTCGAGGAGGTGGCTGAGCGGATCGGCGTGGCGACGAACAACGTGGCCGAGTACCGGGCGCTGATCAAAGGGCTCGAGCGCGCCGCCGCGCTCGGGGCCCGGGAGGTTGAGCTGGTGAACGATTCCGAGCTCGTCGCCCGGCAGATCACCGGGGCCTACAAGGTCAAGCATCCGGCCATGAAGCCGCTCCACGCGGAGGCAATGGCGGCGCTGGGTCAGTTCGAGGGCTGGCGGATTCGGAGCGTTCCCCGGGCCCAGAACGCGCGCGCCGATGAGCTCGTCAACCAGGCGCTCGACGGCGATATGTAGAGACGCGCGGCGGCGTGGCGGCTCCGCTGGTCATTTCCGGCCCATCAAGCTCGCTAACCTGTCGTGCGTGACCGACGCCCTGACCGAGCTGACGGCTCGGCTCAACGAAACCGTCGAACGGCTGCGTGCGGGCACGCTCGAGCCCGATGCGGCCCTGATGTTGATCGAGGAATGTGCTCGCCTGGCCTCCGAGGCGAGCTCTCAGGTGGACGAGCGAGTGCGCGCGGTGCTGGAGCCGCTGCCCGACCTCCCCGGTCAGCTGCCGCTACCGGCGGGTTAGCGCCACTGGCCTGGCCGTGCCCGCCGCGTCGACGATCAGCCCTGCCTATCCCGAGCACCTGCGCGCCGAGGTAGAGCGCTACCTCGAGGATCTGCGCTTCTCGGACGAGTTCGCCACCTCGGGGCTCGAGGAGGCGATGCGCTATTCGCTGCTCGCCGGGGGAAAGCGAATCCGACCCGTTCTCACTCTGGCCACCGCCGGAGCGCTCGGCCTCGAGCGCGTCTCGATGCTGCCTCTGGCTGCGGCGATCGAGCTGATCCACACCTACTCGCTGATCCACGATGACCTGCCCGCCATGGATGACGATGACCTGCGGCGGGGCCGGCTCACCTGCCATAAGGCGTTCCGCGAGGACGTGGCGATCCTGGCCGGCGACGGCCTGTATGCCGAGGCGTTCCGGCTCCTGCTCTCGGAGCAGCGCGGTGATCCCGGACGTCTGCTCGCCGCCGCGGCCGAGCTGGCGGGCGCGACCGGCGTGCACGGAATGGTCGGCGGCCAGTTCATGGACGTGGCCGAGACCGCGGCGGCGGGGCCGGCGGGCCTGCGCCACCTGCACGAGCTGAAGACCGGGCGGCTGATCGCGGCCAGCGTCGACTGCGTCCTGCTGCTGGCCGGACCGGACGAACCTGCGACAATCTCATCGTTCCGCGCTTTTGCGAGCGAGCTGGGCGTGCTGTTCCAGATCGTCGACGACATCCTCGACGTGACTGGATCTGAGGCCACGCTCGGCAAGCAGCAAGGCAGCGACGAGCGGCTGGGAAAGCGTACGTATGTGACCGAATTCGGACTCGACGGCGCTCGTAAGCTGGCTGACGAGTCGCACGACCGCGCGCGCGCCCATCTGAGCGGCGCCGCGGGGCTCGATGCCGCTGAGCTCGAGCGGATCACGGACTTCATCGCAACTCGGAGCTACTGATGAGTGACCTCTTGAATGGCATAGACCGACCGCAGGACCTGCACGGCTTGACCGATGAGCAGCTGCAACAGGTGGCTCAGGAGGTCCGCGAGCACATCATCACCACCGTGGGCGAGATCGGGGGGCATTTCGGAGCCAACCTGGGGGCGTGCGAGATCGCGGTCGCGCTCCATTCGCTGCTCGACTCGCCGCGGGACAAGATCCTGTGGGACGTGGGCCACCAGGCCTACCCGCACAAGGTGCTCACGGGCCGGCGGGACCAGCTGCACACGATCCGCAAGTACCAGGGCCTGGCGCCGTTCTGCTCGATCGAGGAATCCGAGCACGACATCATGGGAGCCGGCCACGCCTCGACGTCGATCGGCTACGCGGTCGGGATCAAGGAGGCCATGCGGCGCGGCCACGGGGAGGACGGCCATGTGGTCGCGGTTGCCGGGGACGGGGCGCTGACCGGCGGCGTCGCCTTCGAGGCGGTCCACCAGGCCGGCGGGGAGGGCACGCCGATCGTCGTCGTGCTCAACGACAACGGGATGTCCATCGCGCCCAACGTCGGCGCACTGTCAAGGTATTTCAACCGGGTCCGGATGAACCCCAAGCTGTGGCACGCCCGCGAGGGCGTCGAGGGTGGCCTGACGAAGCTCCCGGCCGGCATCGGAGCCGCCTTCGAGCGCTTCGGTCCGCACTTCAAGGAGTCGATCAAGGCCTTCTGGGCCCCCGGTCTGTGGTGGGAGGAGCTCGACTTCGCCTACATGGGCGTGATCGACGGGCACGACATGCGGGCGCTGAGACGCGCTCTGCGCGAGGCCCTGACCGCCGAGCGTCCGGTCGTCGTGCACTGCGCCACGGTCAAGGGCAAGGGGTTCGCCCCGGCCGAGGAGGGCGGCCTGGAGGGCATGGAGAAGTGGCATGCGGCCAAGCCGAAGTCGATCTCCAACGGAGCGCCGGCGCGCGCGGTGGCCAAGTCTCCAACGTTCAAGGCCCCGCCTCCCGCCTACACGCAGGTGTTCGGCGAGGCGCTGGTGCGGGAGTGCCACCGTGACGAGCGCGTGATCGGGATCACCGCCGCGATGAACTCGGGCACCGGGCTGAACATCCTCCAGGGCGAGCTGCCCGACCGCTACTACGACGTCGGCATCGCCGAGCAGCAGGCCGTGCTGTTCGCGGCCGGGCTGGCGCTCCAGGGCTGCAAGCCGGTAGCGGCCATCTACTCAACCTTCCTGCAGCGCGCGTATGACCAGATCGTCCACGACGTCTGCCTGCAGAAGCTGAACGTCGTGTTCGCGATGGACCGCGCCGGCCTGGTCGGCGATGACGGGCCCACGCACCATGGCGTGTACGACATCCCCTACCTGCGCTGCTTGCCCAACATGGTCCTCATGGCGCCTCGGGACGAGGCCATGCTGGTGCACATGCTCCACACCGCTCTGCGCTACGACGACGGGCCCGTCGCGCTCCGCTACCCCCGCGGCGAGGGCACCGGGGTCGCGCTCCCGGCGCGTCCGATGAGGCTCGAGATCGGCACCGGGGAGATCCTCCGCGAGGCCAGCCCCGCCGACACCGACGCCACCCGCGTGGCCCTGCTGGCCTACGGCTCCGGCGTCGGCAAGGCACTCGAGGCGGCCGACATCCTGACCAGCCGCGGGATCGCCGTGACCGTCGCCGACGCCCGGTTCGCCAAGCCGATCGACGCCGGTCTGGCCGCTCAGCTCGCCGCCGAGCACGAGCTGCTGGTCACGGTGGAGGAGGGAGTGCTGGCCGGCGGCTTCGGCTCCGCGGTGTGGGAGACGCTCTCGGACTCCGGCCTGGCACCCCGCATTCTCCGCGTGGGCCTGCCGGACCGCTTCGTGACCCACGGCGCTCCGGCTCTCCTGCACGAGGAGGTCGGCTTTACGGGTGAGCGGATCGCCGAGCGGATCGAGGCCGCGGTGGGCGGCCGCAGCGGCGTGGCCCGAAGCTGAGCTCGCTCCGGCGGGTGCCGGCGCTTGGTCAGGCGGGCCCGAGTATCGGGTGCCCGCGCTTGGTCAGGCGGGCCCGAGTATCGGGTGCCGCGCTCAGGCGGCCGAGTAGCGGGTGCTGAAGGTCAGCGTGGCCTGGAGGACGACGATCGCGCTGAGCAGAACCACGGCGGCCACCTGCCCGGCCAGCGCCAGCGCCAGGGCGGCCAGCGCGGTGATGACCAGAAACGCGCTGTCGAAGTGGGTGTGCGAGGCGACTGACTGGGGCCTCTGTGTGCTCAGCCCGAGGGCCGAGCCGGTGAGGATCGCGCCCAGCACAACCGACACGATCAGCGCCGGGGCGCTGAACAGCAGCGCCACGGGAGTCAGCATCATCACGATGCCGGCCAGGAACTCGATCGCGCCGTGCGCGGGCAGGCTGAGGGCTCTGTTTCTCATAGGTCAAAATCGTGGCGGGCTTCGAATCGGGTGACTGTGAGGTCGATCACGTACCGTTTCGTCACGAATGCCACGTGTGCGCCTTGACAGCCTGCTTTCCGAGCGCGGACTCTTCCCGTCTCGCTCCCGCGCCGCCGCCTCCGTGATCGCCGGCGAGGTCATGCTGCTTCCCGGCCGCCGCCGGGCCGACAAGCCGGGCCAGCTCGTGCCCGATGACGTCGAGCTAGAGGTGGCCCAGGCCCCGGCATTCGTGTCGCGGGGAGGGGTCAAGCTGGCCAACGCCCTGGATGCCCTGGGGCTCGAGGTGACCGGCCGCCCGGCCCTCGACGTAGGCGCCTCGACGGGTGGTTTCACGGACTGCCTGCTCTCACGCGGGGCCACGCATGTGGTGGCCCTCGATGTCGCCTACGGGCAGCTCGACTGGGGCCTGCGCACGGACCCGAGGGTGACGGTCATCGAGCGCCATAATGCCCGCTCGGTGACGCCGGAGGATCTGCCCTACGCCCCCGAGGTGATCGTGATCGACGTGTCGTTCATCTCCGTGACCAAGGTGCTCGGCCCCGTGCTGGCGTGTGCCGCTGAACGCTTCGACTGCCTCGCTCTGGTCAAGCCTCAGTTCGAGGTCGGCCGCTCCGGGGTCGGGAAGGGCGGCGTCGTTCGCGACGCGGCGCTGCGGCGCCAGGCTCTGGTGGACGCCGGTCGGGCGGCGCAGGCGCTCGGGGCTTCGGTGCTCGGCTACGCCAGCTCCGGCCTGCCGGGTCCCAAGGGCAATCTCGAGACGTTCGCCTGGCTCGCCGAGGCGGACCGACGCGGGGTCGAGGATCTGGAGCTGGCGGCGCGCGAGGTCGAGCCGTGAACGAGGTGCGGAGCGCATCAGTGCTCACCCACCGACGTCCCGAGCTCACGCACGATGCGCTTCAGATGCTGGTCGAGCTGGCGCGCGAGCGTGGGGTGGAGCTGCGCTTTGACTCGGACGAGACGTCCAAGCACAGCCTGCGGCCCGGACCCTCGGTGACACTCGACGCGAAACTGGGCTCGGCGGTTGATCTTTGCTTCGCCCTCGGCGGTGACGGGACGATCCTCAACGCGCTGCGCACCTATGCCGGTACCGGAGTGCCCGTGTTCGGCATCAACTTCGGCGAGATGGGGTTTCTCGCCACCGTCGATCGTGACGACGCCCGGACCGGCTGTGTCCGGGCCCTGGCCGGAAACTTTGAGGTACTGGTGCTGCCGGCGATCGAACTGATCGGGGGCAAGGGCCGATGGCTGGCCATCAACGATGTCTCGATCCACCGCCAGGCCGGCAAGCGCGTGGCCGATCTCGAATACGCCGTCGGCGGCGATGAGGTCGGACGGGTGCGCTGTGACGGCCTCGTGGTGGCCACGCCGGCCGGATCGACGGGGTACAACCTGGCCAACGGCGGCCCGGTGATGGCCTGGGGCGTGCACGGCTTCGTCGTGTCCTTCATCGCGCCTCACTCGCTCACGGCACGGACGCTCGTGGTGGCTCCCGATGACCAGCTGCTCGTGCACAACCGCTCCCGTGAGGAGCCGGTGGACGTCACGGTCGATGGGCGCCCGATCTACGTGCTCGAGCCGGCCGAACGCGTGGAGGCCCGGTTCGTGAACGACCTCGCGGCGCTGGCCCAGCTTCCGGGCACGAGCTTCTATCAGCGCCTGCGCCAGAAGTTCGGTCGGCTCGCGGAACCCCTTTGACCCCGGTTCCGGCGCACCGTATATTCCCCATGCGGCCGGCGCATTCGAACTGATTGGGGGACGTGAATGTCAGTCAAGGGATTGGGTCGTGCCACAGCTGCCGGCGGGTTGGCCGCCGTGCTCGTGACCGGCGTCGCACTCGCCTCAGCGCCCGTGCTTCAGACCGCCAAGGCCTACCAGAGCTTCACCAAGAAGGGCCTCGGGAAGGGCCTGAGCCTTAGCTTCGTCGTCAGCGCCAGCAACCCCAAGCGGCTGATCGCCGGGTCCCAGCCCCCGCCACTCGGAAGCAATTTCGCCGAGAGCTCGTTCTTCGTGCCCTGCCCGAAGATCAAGCGAAATCCGCCCCCGTTTCCGAAGGACGAGGCTCCGTTCGCGGGGTTCGGCTTCCCGGGCGCGACGCTCAAGCTCTCGCACGACAAGTACCGCTTCTCGGTGTCAAAGACGGTGAAAAAGGTTTATGTCACCGGCAGCCCGGCCAAACCGTTCAAGATGACGCTGAAGGTGACCGGCGCGGTCACCAGCTCGACCACGATCACCGGCACCGTCTCGCTGCGCGGCGGCCGCTGCACGAGCAAGCGGCCAATTCCCTACACGGCCAAACTCGACAACAAGATTCCGGTCGCGCCGGGTGACTGATAAGCCTGCGCCGGGCGACTGATGAGCCTGGAGAGACTCGATCAAGGGAGTCAACGGGCGAGGTACCGACCAGTTCACGAATAACTTCGGCGTCTGTAACGCGACCCCCCAGCCGGTCCGAAGCCCCACCTAGTCCGAGCGGGAACCCGCCGAGAGTGGGGCCGGGGGTCCCGGGTCGTCGGGTACGCAGCCCCCACTGCGCGAAAAAGCAGTCGAAGCTCAGGTCGCTTGTCACAAACGCGGGGTATAGCCACCGATCTGTGAAAGGCGTCCGCGGGAAGGCGTCGCTTTTCGCATTCTGGGGGCTCGGGCCGCGGCGGGCAGCGTGTTCCCCCGGCACGAATAGCTCGGGCCGGGGCGGGCAGCGTGTTCCCCGGCACGAACACTCCCGGCTCTCCTGGCGTCGCCCCGCGGGCCCGGGCCCAAAGCGGTCATGGGGGGCCTGGCGGTCACCGAGGTCGGTGTGGTCCCCGGGGGTCCGTGTGGTCCCCGGGGTCGGTGTGGTCCCCGGGGTCCGCGTGGTCCCCGGGGTCGGTGTGGTCCCCGGGGGTCCGTGTGGTCCCAGCGGCCCAGCTGGGCCGAGCATTGCGCACCAAATCCACGACGCCGTCTCGGATTTGGAACCAAATGACCGCATAGCGAGCAATTCGCATCACGCCCAACGGCCGAGGGCGGATTAGCGACGTTTTGAACGCTCGCGGGTCGCCCCGGCGCTCCGGGCCGGGCCCGAGCCGCGCGCCGCGAGCCGCGAGCCCCGTGCCCCCAGCCCCGTGCCCCGTGCCCCGTGCCCCGTGCGCCGTGCCCCGTGCCCCGTGCCCCCGGCTCTCCTTCCGTGGCCCCACGGCTTCAGCCAGTCCGTCACCACCTGCTGGTAGACAGCAGGCGTGCTGTACGAACTGCGCGTAGAGAACCTGCTTCTGATGGAGCGGGCCGAGCTCCGGCTGGCGCCCGGACTCAACATGCTTACGGGGGAGACCGGGGCTGGGAAGACCCTGCTCGCCCACGCGCTTGATCTGTTGCTGGGCGGACGGGCACGGCGGGGCATCGTCCGGCCGGGGGCCGAGGAAGCGTATGTGGAGGGCGTGTTCGCCCTCCCGGCGGCGCTGGCTGGCTCGGACCGCCTCCCACCGGGGACCGACGAGGTGGTTCTGGCCCGGCGGGTCTGGCCCGATGGGCGGACCCGGGCCTACGTCTGCGGGCGTTCGGCCACGCTGGCCGATTTGCACGAGCTCGGCGGCCAGCTGCTGTCCTTCTACGGCCAGCATGAGCACCGCAAGCTCATGCTCCAGACCGCGCAGCTCGACGTCCTGGATGCGTTCTGCGGTGCCAAGCAGGCCGGACTCCGGTCCCGTGTCCGCGCCGCGTACGAGCGGGCGCGGGGGCTCGAGCACCGAGCGGCCGAGCTGCGCGAGCTCGCCGGCGCCCGCGAGCGGGAACTCGACCTGGTCAGCTTCGAGCTCGACGAGATCGAGGCGGCGGATCCAAGCGTCGAAGAGGAGGCGGCGCTCAGCGCCGAACGGGACCGGCTCCGTCACGTCGAGACGCTCCAGCGCGCGGCGGCGGCCGGCGCCGAGGCCATCACGCCCGAGTCCGGGTCAGGAATCGCCGAGCTGCTCGCTCTGGCCGCGCAGGAGCTCGAGCACGCGGCGGCGATCGATCCCACGTTGAGCGCCGTCGCGGGTCGGCTGGCCACGCTCCGCTACGAGGCGGAGGACATCGGCGGCGAGTTACGGGGGTACCTTGACGGGCTCGACCCAGGCGGGGGCCTCGGCCCGGCCCGGCTCGAGGAGGTCGAGGAACGCCTGGCCGTTCTGGCCCGGCTGGCCCGTAAGCACGGAGGCGGAATTCCAGAGGTCCTGCTCCACGCTGAGCGATGCCGGGCCCGGCGGGACGAGCTCGAGCACGCAGATCAGGCTCTGGAGACGGCCGCCCGCGAGCTCGACGCCGCGCAGGCCGAACTGACCGATCTGGCCGAGCAGCTCGGCCGGGCTCGCCGGAAGGCAGCGCCGAAGCTTGCGGCGGCGGTGCGGGGCCGTCTGGCCGAGCTGGCCATGCCCGAGGCGCGATTCGAGATCGAGCTCGAGCCGCGCCCGGACGGCTGCGGCCCGCGGGGAGCCGAAGCGATCGAGATGCTCATCGCCCCGAATGCGGGCGGGGTTCCGGGGCCCCTGCGCGAGGTGGCCTCCGGCGGCGAGCTCTCCCGGGTCATGCTCGCCCTGCTCAGCGTCGCCCATGGCGAGCCCGAGACCGAGCGAGACGCCGGTTCCCTGCTCGTGTTCGACGAGATCGATGCCGGGATCGGCGGTCACACCGCCCGTGCGGTGGGCGAGCACCTGCGCGAGCTCGCTCGCGGCCGGCAGATCCTGTGCATCACCCACCTGCCCCAGGTCGCGGCGCTGGCCGAGCGCCACTTCACGATCGTCAAGGATGCGAGCGCCAAACCTGCCACCACGACCGTGAGCACGCTCGACGGCGATGGGGTGGTGGACGAGCTCGTGCGGATGCTCGGGGCCGGCAGCGAGGACAGCGCCGCGAGCGAGCACGCCCGTGAGCTGCTCCGCGCGGCCTGAGCGTCGATCGCTCGCAGTTTCCGGAGTAACGGTGCGCGAGACGCTCGGCGAGGCGGCTTCCGTCTGATCCCTCGTTAGACTCGATTACCGGCGATGGCTCTCGGCGAAACGCGGTTCATATTCATAACGGGTGGGGTGGTTTCCTCGCTCGGCAAGGGCATCGCCGCAGCCTCGATCGGCCGCCTCCTGGTGTCCCGCGGTCTCGCTGTCCAGCTGCAGAAGTTCGACCCGTACATCAACGTCGACCCGGGAACGATGTCCCCGTACCAGCACGGGGAGGTGTTCGTCACCGAGGACGGCGCCGAGACCGATCTCGACCTCGGTCACTACGAGCGCTTCACGGACGCCAACACGAGCCGCGCCTCGAACGTCACCGCCGGAGGCATCTACAACACCGTGATCCGCCGCGAACGCCGCGGTGACTACCTCGGGGCCACGGTCCAGGTGGTGCCCCACATCACAGACGAGATCAAGCAGCGGATCAAGCTGATGGCCGAATCCAGTGACGTCGACTTCGTAGTCACGGAGATCGGCGGGACCGTAGGCGACATCGAGTCGCTGCCGTTTCTGGAGGCCATCCGCCAGTTCCCGGTCGACGTGGGTCGCCGGCGGTGCATGTTCATCCACCTCACACTGGTGCCCTACATCGGCCACGCCGGGGAGCTGAAGACCAAGCCGACCCAGCACTCGGTCAACGAGCTACGGCGCATTGGTATCGCCCCCGACATGGTCGTGTGCCGGTCCGAGGGCGAGCTCTCGACCGATATCCGGAAGAAGATCGCCCTGTTCGCCAGCCTTCCGGTGGAGGCGATCGTCTCCGCCTATGACGTTGACGACATCTATCGGGTGCCGCTGGTCTTCAATGATCAGGGCGTCGACGAATTCATCCTCCGCGAGCATTTCGGCATTGAGCCCGGTACGCCGGACCTCACCGACTGGGAGCAGATCACCCGCCGGGCCAGGGAGGTCCGCCACCGGGTCCGCATCGCGCTCGTGGGCAAGTACATCCAGCTCGAGGATGCCTACCTGTCGGTGGCGGAGGCCCTCCGCCACGCCGGCGTCCACCACGACGCCAAGGTGGAGATCGACTGGGTTGACTCGGAGACCGTCGGTGAGTCTGATGTGCTCGAACGGCTGCACAACGTCGACGGGATCCTGATCCCGGGGGGCTTCGGGGGACGCGGTTGGGAAGGCAAGATCCGGGCGGCGCAGATCGCCCGGGAGCAGAACATCCCCTATCTGGGCATCTGCCTGGGTATGCACGTCGCGGTGAGCGAGTTCGCCCGCCACGTGGCCGGCATGGAAGGGGCTAACTCGACCGAGATGGATCTCGAGACGCCATTCCCCGTCATCGACCTGCTCCCCGAGCAGAAGGAGATCGCCGACATGGGCGGGACGATGCGGCTCGGCGCCGATCCGGTCAAGCTCCACGACTCGACTCGGATCCGCGAGCTGTACGGCGAGGCCGTGGTGTACGAGCGCCATCGTCACCGCTACGAGGTGAACAACCATCTCCGGCGGCGTCTCGAGTCCGCCGGCCTCGTCTGCTCGGGCACATCCCCCGACGAGCGGCTCGTGGAGGCGATCGAGCTCGCGGCGGATGACCACCCCTTCTTCATCGCCTCGCAGTACCACCCCGAGTTCAAGTCACGCCCCGAGCGGCCGGCGCCGCTGTTCCGGGAGTTTGTCGGGGCGGCGCTGGCGCGCGCGGAGCAGACGCCGCGCGAGCCCGAGCGGCTGGCCGAGTCTGACGCTGAGTCGGACATCAGCGTCACCCGTCGCGCAAGTTGATCCGCCAGTGAGGCGGGCCAGCGAGACCGAGCGCGCTCGGCTGCACGACACATTCGCCGCACTGTGCCGGATCGAGAGCCCCTCAGGCCAAGAGCGCGCCTGCGCGGACTGGGTCACGGCCGAGCTTGAGACGATCGGGCTCGAGGTCCAGGAGGACTCAAGCGGCCCGGCGGTCGGATCCGAAGCCGGCAACCTCCTGGCCCGCATCCCTGGGCGCGCGCAGGCCAGCATCCTGATCTGCGCCCATCTCGACACCGTCCCACCGGTGGCGCCGATCGATCCCGTGCTGGTGGGCGGATTCTGGGAGAACGCCAACGAGGGGATCCTGGGAGCTGACAACAAGTCGGCTGTGGCCGTTGCGCTCGAGCTGGCCCGGCGCCTTAAGTCCGCTCCCGAGCCGCCGCCGATCGGGGTCGAGTTCCTGTTCACCGTGTGCGAAGAGGTCTCCCTGCGCGGATCGCGCGAGTTCGACGTGTCCCAGCTCGAAAGCTCGTTCGGGTACGTGTTCGATCACGCCACGGCGATCGGGCAGGTGGTGGTGGCTTCGCCCTCCCACTACCGGATCGTGGCCGAGTTCCGTGGCCGCGCCGCGCACGCCGGGGTCAGGCCCGAGGCCGGCCGGAGTGCGATCGCCGCCGCCGCCAAGGCGATTGCCGCCATGCCGCTGGGCCGCCTCGACGCCGAGACGACGGCCAACGTGGGGATGATCTCGGGGGGGACGGCGATCAACGTGGTCCCCGAACGCTGCCGGGTGGAAGCCGAGGTGCGGAGCCTGGATGAGCCGCGCGCTGCCTCGGTGACCACCGAGCTGATTGACCACCTCGAGGACGCGGCCAACGCCACCGAATGCGATCTCGATCTGACCGTGGAACGGATGTTCAGGGGGTACCGGACCAAGGCCAGGGCACCGCAGCTGGCCGTCGCCGAGCGGGCGCTGCGAGCCTGCGGCTATGACCCGGTGCCGATCGACTCGGGCGGAGCGTCCGATGCGAACTCGTTCGAGACAGCCGGATTCTCCTGTACGAACCTGGCCGATGGCACCGAACGCAACCATGAGCCCGGAGAGCGGATCAGTGCCCAGGACCTGGAGGTCCTGCTCGATATCGCGATCACGATCGTCGAGGAGGCGGCGGCTGAGCTCGTGCCCTCGGCTGGAGCCTGATGAGTGACGAGTTCGAGCTGATCGAGACCGAGACCGCATGGCGGGGCCGCGTGTTCACGGCCGGGGTGGAGCGCTTCCGGCACCCCGACGGGGAGGAGGTCACCCGGGACAAGGTCTGGCACCCGGGAGCGGTGGGGATATTGGCCATCGACGACGATCACGTGTGGCTGACCCGTCAGCCCCGCGAGGTGGCCGGCCTCCCCGCATCGCTCGAGATTCCGGCCGGCAAGCGCGACGTAGACGGCGAGCCGCCGATCGAGACCGCCAAACGCGAGCTGGCCGAGGAGATCGCCAAGCGGGCGGAGGTCTGGGAGGAGATGAAGGTCTTCTTCACCAGCCCCGGTTTCAGTGACGAGCGCGTTTGGTTGTACCTGGCCCGTGATCTCTCCGATGACGCAGGCGCCGAGCCCGACCCGGGGGAGCGGATCGAGGTCGTTCCCTGGCCGCTGGACCAGCTCGAGGCGGCGATCGCGGAGTGCCAGGACTCGAAGTCCCTGATCGCGTTGTTCTGGCTCGCCTGGGCGCTCGAGGGTGGCTCGCTCTCACCCGCCTGACGGCGCACGGGGTCTGCCATCCGGAGGACTGCCGCTCAGGGTCGCGAATACGATCCGGTGGGCACGTCAAACTTCTCCACTGAGCAGCGACATTTAACCAGTCTGACACTCGAGTTCCTGGGCACTCTGGAGCTCGAACGGGGCCTGTCCCGGAACACCCTGGACGCCTACCGCTCAGACCTGCAGCAGTACGGCTCGTTCTTGGCTCGCCGTGGCCTGGACCCGCTCGAGGCCCAGTCCGCCGACCTCGCCGCGTTCATATCCGAGCTCGCCACCGGCCGGGACGACAAGCCGCCGGTGGCCGCGGCGACACTGCAGCGAAAGATCGCCTGTCTACGCTCCTTCTATCGCCACCTGCGCCGCGAGCAGATCATGGACTACGACCCGACGGCCGAGCTTCGGCCGCCGCGAACGCCTGGACGGCTGCCCAAGGTGCTGACGCGCGACGAGGTCAACCGGCTCCTGTCCCAGCCCAAGGGGACCTCGCCGGCGGCGCTCCGGGACCGAGCCCTGCTCGAGACAATGTATGCCTGCGGCCTTCGGGCCACCGAGGCCATCTCGCTCGAGCTCTCCGAGCTGGACCTTGAGGCAGGCATGCTGCGCGCCCGCGGCAAGGGATCGAAGGAGCGCCTGGTCCCGGTCGGCAGCGAGGCCGTATCCAGCTTGAAGGCGTATCTGGCTCGCGGCCGGCCTCGGCTCGTGGGCGTGGCGGATGAGCTCCGCGTGTTCGTCAATCTCCGGGGCGCCGGCCTGTCGCGCCAGGGGCTGTACAAGATCGTGCAGGGTCACGCGCGCAGCGCCGGCCTGGATCACCGCATGAGCCCTCACACACTCCGCCACACGTTCGCGACGCACCTGCTGGCCGGCGGCTGCGATCTGCGCTCGCTCCAGGAGATGCTCGGCCACGCCGATATCGGCACGACCCAGATCTACACTCACCTCTCGGCTGAACGCCTCCGCGACGTCTACTTCGATGCTCACCCCCGGGCTCAGGTGGGCCGCGGCGATGACGATCCGCCACCCAAGAGCTGATGGGCCTCACGCATTTCGATGACGCTTCCGCTTACGACCTTTCGCTCGGCCATCTCCGCGGCCGCTGGTCGTCGCTCGCGCAGTCGGCGGGCGATGACCTGAGGACGGTCGGGCTGCGTCGGGTGCAGCTGCCGGCAGAGGGCTGGTCCACCCCGGCGCACGAGCACGGGCGCTCGGAGGAGATCTTCTACGTCCTGTCCGGTTCGGGGATCTCGTGGCACAAGGGCAAGACAGCCGAGATCCGGGCCGGTGACGCGATCCTGTACCGGCCCCGCAGCGGACCCCATACAGTGCGGGCATCCGAGCCCCTCGACCTGCTGGCGTTCGGAACTCGTGACTATGACGAGAGCCTGCGGTTTCCCCAGCTCGATCTCTCGCTGGTTGGGAGCCGCGCCGTCCGGAGCAGCCCCGGTGCCATCGACGGAGCGCCGGTTCAGTTCGTCCGGGAGGCCGAGCACGGGCCGCCCGAGTTGCCTGACCCGCCCGGGCCGCGGCCGTCCACCGTGCTCAACGTGGACGACGTCGAGCCGGTGGTGGTCACCCGGCCCCGGGTCGAGCGGACACGCCGGAACTTCGGACGCGCGCTCGGCTCGGAGCGCTCCGGGCTCCAGCACGTGGTCGTGGCGGCGGGCAAGGAGTCGACCGCGCAACACTGCCATTCGATCGAGGAAGAGATCTTCGTGATCCTGGACGGGACCGGCGTGCTGGTCCTCGACGAGGATGAGACACCCGTGCGGCCCGGCCACGTGGTGACCCGCCCGGCGTCGACTGGCGTCTCGCATGTGTTCCGCGCCGGGGAGCACGGGATCACTTACCTGGCCTACGGAAGCCGGGATCCGGGTGATGTGTGTTACTACCCTCGCTCGAAGAAGATCGGGTTTCGGGGTGTTCACGTGCTGGCGCGGATCGAGAAGGTCGAGTACTGGGACGGGGAGGATTGAGACGCGCTTTCGTCGTCGTACTCGACGCGTGCGGCGTGGGAGCTCTTGCGGACGCGGCCGAGTACGGGGATGAGGGCACCAACACGCTCGGTCACTTGGCCGAGCGCCTGGGGGGCCTGACGCTGCCGACACTCGGCCGTTTGGGCCTGGGGTCAGTTCTCGACCTCGTAGGCGTGCCGCCGGCCGCCGCCCCAGTGCTCCACGGGCGCCTTCACGCGCTCGGCCCGGGCAAGGACTCGACCGCGGGTCACTGGGAACTGATGGGACTCGTGGCCCCAGCCCGGATGCCGACCTACCCCGACGGGTTCCCCGACGATGTGGTCGGGCTCGTCCAGGAAGCCAGCGGCCGCGGGGTCCTGTGCAATCGCCCCTCGAACGGTCTCGAGGCGATCGAACGGTTCGGATCCGAGCACGTGGCCGGGGGCCAGCTGATCGTCTACACGAGCCAGGACTCGGTGCTTCAGATCGCCGCCCACGTAGATGTGCTGGCGACCGAGGAGCTCTACGCGGTGTGCGCCCGCGTACGCGCCGGACTGCCCGCAGAGCACGCGGTCGGCCGGGTCATCGCGCGTCCGTTCACAGGACCCGAAGGTCGCTTTGAGCGCACCGAGGGACGGCGAGACTTTGCGCTCGCCCCCTCGGGCCCGAGCTATCTCGATGCGGTGCGATCCGCCGGCGCTGAGGTCCATTCGGTGGGCAAGGTCGGTCAGCTGTTCGCCGGTGCCGGCATCGACGTGCAGCACCCTGGCGCCACCAACGCCCGGGCTCTGGCTGAGACCACCGAGCTGATGCGCGCCCTGGAGCACGGCTTCGTGTTCACAAACCTGATCGAGACCGATCAGGTCTACGGCCACCGGCATGACTTCGAGGGCTTCGCTCGAGCGCTGACCGAGATCGACGAGACCGTCGCCGGCTGGCTCGAACTCCTGGGTGACGAGGATCTGCTCGTGCTGACCGCCGACCACGGCTGCGATCTCACATCAGCCAGGACAGACCACACCCGCGAGCACGCGCCACTGTTGGCCCGCTTCGCGGGACACGGCTCGCGCCGCCATGACGGGCCACTGGCCGATGTAGGGGCGAGCGTGCTGGGCTGGATGGCCGGTCATGGGGCGACGGGGTTGCCCGGCCGCTCGTTCGTGTAAGAAGGGCAGATGCCCGAGCTACCCGAGGTCGAGACGATCCGTCGCCAGCTGGCGCCTCATCTGGAGGGACGGACGATCGTCGAGATCGAGATTCTCGATCCGCGCTGGACCCGGCCTGAGCCGCCACAGCTGGTTGAGCAGGCGCTGCGGGGGCGCCGGGTGGAGAAGGTGGGACGCGCCGGCAAGTACCTGGTCTGGGAGTGCTCGGGAGATCTGTATCTCCTCATCCACCTCCGGATGACCGGCTCATTGCTGTTCGATCCCATCGCCGAGCCGAGCCACACGCGAGTCCGCTTCGAGCTCGACGGCGCACACCGGATCATCTATGTGGACCCGCGACGATTCGGGACGGGCCACGTCCTGCCCGGCTCCGCCGCCCGGGATGCCTACCTGGGCGCCCGGATCGGGATCGAGCCGATGACGCCCGAGTTCACCACTGAGCACCTGCGCGCTCTGGCCCGGGGGCGCCGGGCGCCGGTGAAGTCATTCGTGCTCGACCAGCGCCGGATCGCCGGCGTGGGCAACATCTACGCCGACGAGGCCCTGTTCCGGGCCCGAATCCATCCTCTGCGCCCGGCGGGCGCACTCACTCGAGGCCAGGTGGCCGAGCTGCGCGATGCGATAGAAGACGCTCTGCAGGCCGGAATCGAGGCCAAGGGCGCAACGATTGACGATTTCCGCCACGTCGACGGCGCTCGGGGTTCGTTCCAGGACCGCTTCCTGGTGCACCGCCGTGAGGGCGAGCCTTGCCCGCGCTGCGGGACGCTGATCCGCAAGCTCGTGGTGGGAGGGCGGGGCACCTATGTGTGCGAGCGCTGCCAGCCCAAACCGCGCCGCCGCGCCGAGCCCGCCCGGTCAGCCTGACTGGGTAACCGCACCGACGGTGCTACGCGGCGGCGGTGAGCTCTAAGAGCCGGCCCGCGTTATCGGCAGCCCGCAACTCGTCAAAGCCGCCCAGGGTCTCTCCGTCGATCACGATCTGGGGGAACGTGAACATCCCGGTCAGCTCTGAGAGCTTTGCCCGACCGTCCGGGTCCTTTGCCAGATTGATCTCTTCGAAGGGAATTTCGCGCCGTCCGAGCAGTATTTTCGCCCCGGTGCACTTGGAGCAGTTATCAGTGGTGTAGACAATGACGGATTTCATTACTTCATTAAGTATAGCAAGGTGAGAGGGTGGCGGGACCGCTCAAAACCGAGGCCATCGTGCTCCGCTCGATCCGCTACGGCGAGGCCGACCGGATCCTCCACCTGTACACGCCCGGGCACGGCCGGCTGAGCGCAATCGCCAAGGGGGCCCGGCGATCGCGGAGCCGTTTCGGTGCCCGGCTGGAGCCGTTCTTCCACATCCGAGCGGTGCTCCACGAGGGTCGCAGCGAACTCCTGACCGTGACTGGCGCGGACACGGTCTCCGCGCACGGGGCGGTCCGGGACCACGCCAGCACGCTCGATGCCGCGGCTCGCGCGTGCGACTCCGTCGCCCGTCTGTTCGAGACCTCTGACCCTCATCCGGAGGTGTTCGTGCTCCTGGTCAACGAGCTGTCGCTGCTCAACGCTGACCCGGCTCAGGCCCGGACCGCGAACGGCCTGGCCTTCCGCCTGAAGCTTCTGCTCGCCGCCGGCATCGTCCCCCAGCTTGCCGCGTGTGCGGTATGCGGCGAGACCGAGCACCTGGGCGGCTTCTCGGGAGCGGCTGGGGGAGTCGTCTGCAGCTCCTGCGAGGCGGCGTCGTTCCCGCTCGAAGAGGATGCCTACCGGTTCCTGGTCGGGGCGCTCGGGGCCCCGCTGGCCCAGGCGCCGGACACCTCAGACCGCGCCCTGCGGCAGGTCGAGCGGGCGATCGGCGAGACGGTCGAGCATCACGCCCACGTGAGGTTTCGCCCCCTGCTCGTGGCGTGAGCGGCGGCTTTACGTCTTGGCCGGCTGCCGCCCGCGAGCCAGCGAGCAGGCCCGCGTGACCCGGTAGCCAGCGGTGACCGCTTGGCCGCGAGCCTTGAATTCCCCAGCGGCCGTGGCGCCGAGCCGCTCCTGCGCCTCAGCCACGATGTCCCGGTCCTGCAGGTGCCACAGCGTCCCCGTGCTGGTGCCCCCGACCTCGACGATCTGCTGTTCGGCCATTCCGGCCACCTCGAGCGCCTCGCCGTCGTCGTGATTCAGGGCCATCGCATCCGCCAGTCCGCACAGGTCCCAGCACATCTGGAGCTGGTTTCCCCGCTGCTCGGCCACCTCGAGTGACAGCGCGTACTTCCCCACTGCTTCCTCAGACCGTCCGGACAGCAGGGCCAGGTCTGCGGTGACGGTGTGCTGGTACCAGAGCCGGGCGGCATCGACCGGCCGGCCCACCCGCTCGGCCTCTGTCAGCAGCGACACGGCGTGCTCGAGCTGCCCGGCCTGCATCCGAGTCTGACTCTCATAGAGGAGCGCGCAGGCTAGCGCCGCCGGACCCATCTCGCGGGCCATGGCCGTGGCTTGTTCATGATCGGCGAGCGCCGCCTCCAGCTGTCGTGCCCGCATGCGGTCGACCCCTCGCTGCAACAGCGCGAACGCCAGCGTGCTCGGCTCGGTGACCAACTCGACCGCAGCGTCTGCGGCCACGAGCGCCTCATCGACGCGGCCGAGCAGCGAGAGCGCGCGGGCGTAGGCCATCTGGGCCTGACCCCGGATCTGTGGATCGTCAGGTGGCGACTCGAGCAGAGGGACCAGAACCGACAGTGCCTCGCGGACGTTGCCGGTGTCGGCCAGGAGCATGGCTCGAGAGGCCGCCAGCTGATCCGCCTGCGGGTCCTTCGTTGCCTTGGCCCATTGCAGCGCGAGCGCTGCCTCGGCGTCGGCGGCGATTGCGGCCCGGTACACCGGTCCGGATACGAACAGGTCATGGGCGGCGACGAGCAGTTCGTGTTGGCGCCGCAGGTGCTCGGCGCGCCAGCGATGTCCGTCGGCCTCGCCATCGAGCATCCCGGCAGCGATCTGCCGCAGAGCCTCGGGCAAGGCGAACCTGACTCGATTGTCTCCGGACTCGACCCGCCCGACCACGGCCACGTCGATGAGCGCACCCAGGGCATCGAGGACGCCGAGCCCGTCGGCACCGGCGACGGCCTCGATCTCGCCGAGCTCCACCGGCCCGGCGAAGGTGCCCATCCGATGAAACAGCGCTCGGGCCGGGGGGTCGAGTAGTCCGAGGGTCCAGTCCACGGTCGCCCTTAAGGATCGATGGCGGTCCGGCCGATCCCGCCGGTCATCGAGCAGAACATCGAACGAGCTCCGCAGACGCTCGAGCAGCTGGGTCGGGGTCAGGAGCGACAATCGCGCCGCCGCCAGCTCCAGGGCCAGAGGCAGGCCGTCGAGCATCGCCGCCACCTCGGACAGCGCTGCCCGCTCCTCATCGCTTCTGGATACCCACCCGGTGCGCTGCCGGGCGACACGCTCGATCAGCGCCACCGCCGCCTGTTCGTCGAGCGCATCGACGGCCAGGCACCGTTCGGGACCCACGCGCAGCGGTGCCTGCGAGGTGATCAGGAGCTGCACGTCGGCGGCGGCTTCGAGCAGATCAACGAGCGAGGGCGCCGCCGACAGGAGGTGCTCGAGATTGTCCAGGACGAGGAGGGCGCGGCCCCGCCCGGTCAGACGGGAGGCGATCGCTTCCAAGGTCGACTCCTCGAACTCGCCCTTGGCACCGACGGCGGCCGCCACGACGGGCAGCACATCGTCCGCCGTTGCCGTCGTGGCCAGCCCCACCAGCCACACGCCGCCCGGATAGTCGTCGAGCAGGTCACCGGCCGAAGCCAGGGCCAGGCTGGTCTTGCCGGCGCCGCCCCGCCCGGTCAGGGTGACCATCCGCTCGCGATCGACAAGCAATGCCGTGCGGACGCGCTCGACCTCGGGGCCACGGCCGACCAGGCTCGGTGCGCCGGCGGGCAGGTTGGTCGGGCGGACCGGCTGCGTCCTGGGCGGGGGGAAGTAGGCGGAACCGCGACCGTCTATGACCGCGCAGAAGAGCAGTTCGGGCGCGGGGAAGTCTTTGAGCCGGTGCGCCCCCAGGGGCTCGGTGGCCACCCGATCACCGATCAGCTCGCGCGCCGCGGCCGTCATGAGCAGCTGGCCGCCGTGGGCCGCGTCCACCACACGAGCGGCCCGATGTACCTCGAGGCCTACGTATCCGGTTACCGCGCGCTGGACGTAGCCCACGTGCAGACCCATCCGGACCCGAAGCTCTCCGACCGCCGGCGGCCAGGGATGGGAGCGCAGACGCTGTTGAGCCGCTACTGCGGCCCGGGCGGCGGCCGTCGGATCGACGAACGTGGCAAAGAATGCGTCACCCTCGGTGCCCTCGACAAAGCCGTTTTCCAGCGCGATCGCGTCGGCGATCAACGCGTGATGGGTCTCGAGGACGGCAGGCCACGCCGTTCCCAGCTCGGCGGCCAGCCGGGTCGAGCCCTCAATATCGGTGAACAGGAGGGCGATCGTGCCCTCGGGTGCGCTGGCCGGGCCCGCCACGCCCAAAAGCCTAAAGCGTGGGGCTTGAGAACCGGGAGAGCACGTCACGGGCCAGGGCGAACAGAAGCGCATCGTTGGCTCCCTCGCCGATCTGGGTTTGCGGGGCGTCCCGCCGGAGCCGGGCCAGCTCGTCGTCCGCGGCGTACGAGCGGCTGGCGGCCAGACGCGAGGCCTGCTCGATGGCCCAGATCGCCGTCTCCGATGCGAGCACCTTGGCCGACGTGGCCAGGGGAGCGGCGTCGGGGGCCCGGGCGTCGATCGCGATCGCAGCGCGGAGGACAAGGGACTCCACGGCCAGCATCCGCACGTGCATCTCTCCGATCCGGAGCTGGGTGTGGGTGTGGTCTCCGAGTACGCCGTCCCCGACCTTGCGTTCGAGCGCTTCGCCGGCGGCCGCCGCGGTAACCCGATCGATGATCCCCAGCGCCCGGCAGGCCACGTTGACCCGGCCCACCTCGAGCGCGTCGAGCATTTGCGCGCTCCCGTGGCCCAGGCCGTCGGCGCCGCCCAGTATCTCCGCCCCGGTCGGCCCGCAAGCCCTCGAACCGATAGGCGGCGGACTCGACGCCGCGATAGCCGATCTTCTCCAGCTCCTCGACCCGCCACGCGTCGGTGTCCCGGCCTTCAGCGGGGAGCACGAGACATGTCGGCCGGTCGGCGCCCTCGGCCTGCACGAGCATGAAGATCACCTGAGCCGAGGCGCCACCGGCAATCCAGCGCTTGCTGCCCCGGAGCTCGAAGCCGCCGTCCGGGAGCGGGGTGGCCTCGGTCTCGATCCGTCTCAGATCGCTGCCGGCCTGGGGCTCGGTGATCGAGAAGGCAGCCAGGATGCTCCCCGCGGCCAGCTGCGGGAGCCACCGTTCCTGCTGTGGCGCGGTGCCGTGGCGGACGAGGAGCGTCGTGGCCAGCGCCGAGGGGTTGATCGCCCCGGTGAGCGAGATCCAGCCCTGGGACAGGCGGCGCCAGACGGGGACGAGATCGACCATGGCGATCCCCGGTCCGCCGTAGGCACGGGGCACGAGTGCCCCCGGCAGGCCGAGCTCGATCAGCTCTTGCATCACGTCGTCGGGCACCCGATCCTCGCGGTCCCAGCCCGCGACGTTGGGCAGGATGCGCTCGGACACGAAGGCCGTGACCGCCGTGAGCAGCGCCTGAGGATCGCGGGGCGGATCGCTCGCCATCAGGCGACGATAACCGGCAACCCGGTCTCGGTGATCGGCCGCCTGTGCCGAGTCAGTTACGGCGCGCCCGGTTGACGGTTGCGGGTGTCAGAATCGGAGACCATGAGCGAGCAGATTGTGAGCAGCGGCTATACACATCCGTCGGGTCCGGTGGCGGACGCATTCGAGCAGCGGATGCGGGCGCGCGAGGCGACCGAGCTCTCGCCCCTGGCCATGTGCTCCTATCCGGCCGTCCGGGCGCGGCCCGAGCCCGACTGCGGGCTCCGGACTCCGTTCCAGCGGGACCGGGACCGGATCGTGCATTGCAAGGCGTTTCGCCGGCTGAAACACAAGACGCAGGTGTTCGTGGCTCCCAGTGGGGATCACTACCGGACTCGGCTCACCCACACGCTCGAGGTGACCCAGGTTTCGCGCACGGTGGCTCGGGCTCTGAACCTGAACGAGGACCTCGTCGAGGCGATCGGCCTCGGCCATGATCTGGGCCATCCGCCCTTCGGGCACGTGGGCGAGGAGGCGCTCGACCACTGTCTGCGGGAGCGCTTCGGTCTCGCCTTCCGCCACTACGAGCACTCCCTGCGGGTGGTTGACAAGCTCGAGCGCGACGGCCAGGGACTCAACCTGACCGAGCCCGTGCGCGACGGGATCGTCAGCCACTCGGGCCGGGCCGAACTCCCCTCGACGCTCGAAGGGAAGATCGTGCGCCTGGTCGATCGGGTGGCCTACATAAACCACGACATCGATGACGCCGTGCGTGCCGGTGTGCTTCAAGGCGCCGATCTGCCCGGCGAGGCGATCAGCATCCTGGGGGACACGGGTCCGCGGCGGATTGACATGCTCGTACACGATCTGGTGGAGCATTCAGAACGGGCAGGGGACATCGTCCAGGGCGAGCGCGTGGGGGGTGCCATGACCCAGCTCCGGCGCTTCATGTTCGATCACGTCTACCTGGGCCCGGTGGCCACGCGCGAGCACGCCAAGATCCACAGCGTCGTGGCCGCGCTGTTTGACCACTATTGCGCTCACCCGGACGAGATCCCAGCGTCGCTGCCGGATGGAGACCTGGCCACCCGGGTGACCGATTACATCGCCGGGATGACGGACCGCTTCTGCATCGGCCGCTTCGAGGAACTGAGCGTCCCGGTCGCCTTCGCGCCGTGAGCCGCTACACCGCTGATTCGCGCGACCGCGTGCTGGCGGCGGTCGACATGATCGCGCTCGTCTCCAGCCGCACCGAGCTTCGCCGCGCCGGGGTCAACAGCTACTTCGGGCTGTGCCCGTTTCACGAGGAGCGCACCGGCTCGTTCCACGTGCGGCCGGACGAGAAGCACTATCACTGCTTCGGCTGCCAGGCATCGGGTGATCCATTCGACTTCGTGATGGAGACCGAGGGCCTCGACTTCAAGGCGGCGCTCGAGACCCTGGGGGATCGCTTCGGAGTCAAGCTCGAGACCGAGGACGAGGACCCCGGGGCGGCGGCGCGGCGCCAGCGGCGCGAGCGTCTGCACTCGCTGCTCGGACGCGCGGCCACCTACTACTCGCGCTATCTCTGGGAAGCGCGCGAGGCCGAGCCGGCCCGCGCCTATCTGCTGGGACGCGGACTCGAGGAGGAGACGCTGCGCGAGTTCCGGGTCGGTTACGCGCCCAGCGCCTGGGACCGGATCCTCCGGGCCTCGCGAACGTCGGGGTATAGCGATGAGGAGCTCCTGGCCACCGGGTTGGCCCAGCGCTCGAAGAACCGTCCCGGCCAGGTGTATGACCGCTTCCGCGAGCGGATCATGTTCCCGGCCGTCGATCCCCGGGGCCGCGTGCACGGCTTCGGCGCCCGGGCGATGCGTGACAACCAGCGCCCCAAGTACCTCAACACCTCCGACGGAGAGCTCTACCACAAGCGCGAGGTGCTGTTCGGGATTGACCTGGCCCGTCCGGCGGCGTCCCGCGCGGACCGCATGATCCTGGTCGAGGGGTACACGGACGTCTTGGCCCTGCATCAGGCTGGGCTGCGAAACGCGGTCGGAATCATGGGCACGGCGCTGACCGAGGAGCAGGTGGGCGAGCTCGAGCGGATCGCACACGTGCTCGAGCTATGCCTCGATGCCGACCGGGCGGGCCAGGACGCCATGCTGCGGGCCTCGCGGCTGACCAAGGCGCGCAAGCTCGAGCTCCGGGTGGTCGGGCTGCCCGAGGGCACCGATCCGGCCGATCTGGTCGAGCGCGAAGGGGCGGAGGCGTTGCGCAAGCTGGTGGAGGACTCAAAGCCGTTCGTCGCCTTCCACGTCGATCGAATTCTGGAGCGCGCTGACACGCGCAGCGCCGAGGGGCGGGATCGGGCGCTGCAGGAGGTAAGGCCGGTGCTCGACGAGGTCTCGGGGAGCATCCTCCGGGACGAGCTCGTGCGCCGTATCGCCAGCCGGCTCGCACTGACCGAAGCCCGGCTGACCAGCCTGCTCGCCGCATCGGGCGCGGCCCCGGGATCCCCCGGCGCGGCATCCGCCGGGGGTGGCTCCGCCCGCCGCCCAGAACAGGGCCCGCGTCCCGAGCGAACCTTCCTCGCCCTGTGCATCGCCCAGCCCGAGCTGGGTGCCTCGCTGCTGGCGGCCGCTGACCTCGATGACCTGCTCACCAGCGAGCCGCTCCGGCGCGCGGCGCGCCATCTGGTGGGGCATATCGGAGCCCCACTGTCTGACCTGCCCACCGACGACGAAGAGTTCGCGCGTCTCATGGCCGGCCTCGTCGAGCTCACGGGTCGGATCCCGGATCCCAGCCCTGACCGTCTCGAGCACGCGCACCTGGTGCTCGAGCGTGACCGGCTCGACCGGGCGATCATCCGAGTTCGCGGTCAGGGCGTCGGTACCGGTGAGCTGGCCAAGGAGCGGGAGGTGGTGCGCGAGGCGATCCGGGCCGTGGGGGGGAGGCTCGAGCACAACGACTGAGCCCCGAGTCGGGCTCCAGCAAGCCGGTGCGGTCCCATCCGGCCCTTGTGCGAACATATGTTCGTATCCGCAAGAGGAGAATGATGGACCGAGAGTCGCTGAAGCTGTTGCTGGCCCAGGGTCTGAGCGTTGAGAAGATCGCGGAGCGCTTCGGAAAGCACCCGTCGACGATCTCCTACTGGATGGCCAAGCACGGCCTCCAGGCTGTGAATCGGGAGAAGCACGCCGTCAAGGGTGGGATAGAGCGCGAGCGGTTGGAGGAGCTCGTGGCAGCCGGCATGACGATCGCCGAGCTCTCCGCTGCCGTCGGTCTGGCCAAGACGACTGTCCGGTATTGGCTCGGCCGTTACGGGCTGCGAACGTGCCATCCGGCCCGACTGAGGCAGGGGGATGACGTGCGGCAGGCCAAGGCAGCCGGCCTGCTCACGATGGCACGAGAATGCCCGCAGCACGGACTGACGCCGTTTGTCCTGGATACGCGTGGGTGCTATCGCTGTCGCCGGTGTCGGTCGGACGCGGTCACGCGCCGCCGTCGGCGGGTCAAGCAGATACTGATCGCCGAGGCTGGCGGGTGTTGTCAAGTGTGCGGCTATGACCGTCACCCGGCTGCCCTGGCTTTCCATCACCTCGATCCGACGCAGAAGCGGCTGGTTGTCAGCGCCCGAGGAGCCGGGTTGGGCTTGGACACGCTGCGTGCCGAGGCCCGCAAATGTGTGCTTCTATGCGCGAATTGTCACGCCGAGGTCGAAAGCGGAGCCTTCGCTCTACCGATAGATTCTGGGAAGTTCGAAGCGTCCGGCTAATACACCCAAATCCGGGGTAACTCAATTGGCAGAGTATTCGGCTGTTAACCGAAAAGTTGTGGGTTCGAGTCCCACCCCCGGAGCTGAACTGGTGGGTCGCTACGCGGCAGCCAAGACGTGAAGCTCTACGTCTGTTACGGAACGTGGACCGTCGGCCCTCCCGGCTACACGCACCCGTGCGGGGCGGCAAACCGGGCGCTGACCGAGGCGGGCTACGAGCCGGAGGTCATCCGGTCCTACGGTCTCGGCCCGCTGCCAGGCGCCATCAACGGGCTGACGCGCGGACGGCGCGAGGTCAAGGAGCTGACCGGCAACTATTGGGTCCCGCTGGTCGTGCTCGACGACGGCACGGCGATCCAGGGGTCGAATAGGATCGTCAGCTGGGCCGAGGCCAACCCGGCCCGCGCCGCCTGAGCGCCAGCGCTAAACCACCTGGCGCCGCCTGAGCGCCAGCCCCTGAACCAGGTCCGCCGCCCGGGGTGCCCCCGCTCCAGACGCGCCGGCACCGGCGATCTTTCGCGCCGCGCCGCCGATCGTGGGGTTGGCCAACGCCCGTCGCACCGCGAGTCGCAGGGTCAGCGGGCTCAGCAGTGGCCAGGGCAGCCGGACGCCCACGCCCGCCCAGTCCGCCCGGGCGGCGTTCTCGGCCATGTCTCCGGCGTGCGGGACGGCGAGCACCGCGGCTCCGGAGGTGAGCGCGCGCACGAGGGTCCCGTGCCCGGCGTGGCAGATAACCAGGGCGCATCCGGGCATGGTTCTGGCGTAGGAGAGCCATTCCACCAGGCGTGTGTTGGCCGGCACGGACGCGGGGCCGGGCAGCGGGCGGCGGTTCCACGTGCCCAGGACTCGGATCGGCTCGCCGGCCAGGCCGGACAGGGCCGCCCGGAGCAGGCGATGATCTGGATCCTGCGCGGTGGAGGGCGCTACCAGCACCAGGGGGGCGTCCCCGGGCGGCGGCTCCACGTCTTCATACGGCGGCTCCCAGATCAGGGGTCCGACCACATGGACGTTGTCCGGCCAGTCACGGGGGTACTCGAGCTCGGGGAGCGTGCCGACCAGGCACAGCTCCTGGCTGAGCCCTCCGTGGAAGCGGTGCACGGGTCCCAGCCCGAGCTGAGCCCGGGCGTCGTTGAGCTCGGCTTGGCCTCGCCGCAGGCCGGTCGCGACCGGCCTGTCGAATGCCCGCCACAGCACTCGGCCAGCCCGCGTCCGGGGCAGGCGGGCGCCAAATGCGTACGGAGGGAACCCGGGCTCCCCGACGGGGTACACGTGCGGGATCAAGGTCGCGACGGCGAGCCCCTCGAGCTCGCCCGCCAGCGCCGGGGCGAGCGTGAGGATGTCGTGCACGACCACGTCGGGTTGCAGCTCGGCGATGGCCGGCCGGGTGTGGCGGGTGGCGAGGACAACCGCCTCATAGGGCCCGAGCGGCTCTGACCGGGTGGGGAAGACGGGGTACTCGGGTGCGGGCAGAAAACGCATCCCGTGTGCCTCCACCGGCTCACGCCATCGGCTCCACGTCTCGTAGGTGACCTCGTGCCCGCGCGCGGCGAGCTCTGCGCCCAGGGCGAGCATCGGGAACGCGTGGCCGGGCTGCCCGAACGCCCCCAGGAAGAAACGCAGGGGCGGCGCTTGGCTCAAGCCGCCAGCTCGGCCACCGCGCGGAGCTGTTCGATCCGGTCCTCCGTCGTGAAGGCCATTGGACTGACCATCAGCGTGCCGACACCGGCGTCGCGGAAGGCGGCGATCCGCTCCCGAACGAAATCCTTCGGTCCGCACAGGGCGATCTGGTCGATCAGCTCGGCGGGAATCGCCTCGCCGGCCTCGGCCTTCTTGCCATCGAGATACAGGTTCTGGATTTCCTCGGCGGCCTCTTCGAAGCCGTAGCGCTTGACCAGGTTGTTGTAGAAGTTCTGCTTGCGCGAGCCCATACCCCCGATGTAGAGAGCCAGACCTGGGCGCATGAGGTTGCGGGCCATCTCGCGGTCGTCAGACACGTAGGACTGGACCGTGGGGGCCATCTCGAAGCCCTCCAGTGACCGCCCCGAGCGAGCTGCACCCTCCTCCAGCAATTCGCGAAAGTCCGCCACATGCTCGGGGGAGAAGAAGGTGGGAATCCAGCCGTCGGCGATCTCGCCCGCCAGCGCCGTGTTCTTCGGCCCGATGGCGGCCAGGTAGATCGGGATCCGCTCCTGGACCGGTGTGATCATGAGCTTGAGCGCCTTACCCGGGCCGTCAGGCAGGGGCAGCTCGAGCGTCTCGCCCTTGAACTCGAGCCGCTCGCGGGCCAGCGCCTTGCGGACGACGGCCACATACTCACGCGTGCGCTGGAGTTGGCGGCCGAACCGCTGGCCATGCCAGCCCTCGGCCACCTGGGGTCCGGATGACCCGATCCCGAGGATCATGCGCCCGCCGGAGAGCTCATCGATCGTGGCGGCTGTCATCGCCGTCATCGCCGGCGTCCGGCCCGGCATCTGGAAGATGGCCGAGCCGAGCTTGATCTTGGTGGTGCCGGCGGCAAGCCAGGCCAGCACCGTGGCGGCGTCAGAGCCGTAGGCCTCGGCCGCCCAGACCGAGTCATAACCGAGCCGTTCCGCCTCCTGCACGAGCTGGAGTTGTTCCTCGGGGCCGATCCCAAAACCCCAGTAGGCGACGTTGACGCCGAGTTTCATTGCAAGGTTCCTTTCACCACGAGGACATCGCTTGTGGGCTCCGACGACCCTGACTAGAGTGGCCCGGCCGCCTCGATCCAGGCGGCGAACCCTATGCGAACCAGGCGCCGAGCGACCCGCGACGATCTCCGACTGGCTGTGGAGTGCCTACCGCGGCGGACCCGGATCGCCATGCTGGACGGCATCGCCGCCAACGAGATCATCGTCGGCGCCTACTCCACACAGGACGGCGTGTGTCCGATGCTCGCCGCGCATCGGGCCGGCGGCCGCACGAGCCTGATCGCGTTCGCCAAGGCCTGGGACCGCTTCGCCTTTCGTGACTCGCGCTCGGGCCGATCCCGGCGGGCCACAGAGCGGGAGCTGCTGGCTCTCAAGGCTTACCTGGAGGCGAGCCTGCTGGCCGAGGACGCCCCCGACGCCGACCTCGCGGCGGCCCGCCGCGAGCACCTGGAGCTCCTGCGCCGACGCCAGGCCGAGGCTCACGCTCAGGCCGGGGCTAACACCAAGACAGGGGCTAGCACCAAGACAGGGGCTCACACCACGGCCCGGGCTCGGACCGGCCCGAGGCCCGGCGATCCCGACCGCAGCGCCGAACTGCGCGGACGCTCAGGCTGGGCTTGGACCCGGCTCTTCCGACGCTACGACGAGTACGAGCGCGTTCTGGCGCGCCTGGAGTCAGAACGCCTGGCCGGGCCGCTGGAAGATGATCTCCGGGATTACGCACGCCGGTGAGACCTTAAGCAGCATCCGCACGGCCTCGGCGATGTCCTCGGCTCGGATCATGTCCTCGGCGTTGATGCTCCCCTTGACGAAATCGGTCATCGGCGTGTCCACGAACGCAGGGCACAGGGCACAGGACTTGATGCCGTCCCCGCCGAGCTCCTTGTTCATCGCCTCGGTGAAGCCGACGACGCCGGCCTTGGTGGCTGAGTAGACCGACAGCCAGGCCTCGCCTGACTTGCCCGAGATCGACGCGGTGTTGACGACGATCGCGTTGTGATGTTCGCTGGCGGACGCCCGCAGCATCTCGGCGCACTCTCGATAGAAGAGGACGATCGAGCGCAGGTTCACGTCCAGCTGCATGTCCAGGCGCTTGGTCTCGATCTCGGCCACGGGGGCTCCGATACCGACGCCCGCGTTGTTGACCAGCACATCGAGGCGTCCGAAGCGCTCGCGGTGCGTGTTGACGACCTCCCGGATCGTGTCTTCGGAGGCCATGTTCCCGGCCACGTGCGCCACCTCATGGCCGTCACCACTCAGATCCGCCACCGCCGCCTCGAGCTTCTCTGGCCGGCGGGCGGCCAGCGTCACCCCAAAGCCCTCTTCGAGCAGCATCCGCGCGATCGCGAATCCGATCCCGCTCGAACCTCCAGTCACGATCGCCGCTCGCTCGCTCATCCGCTCTCCTCCTTGGTTGGCCGGATGGGTATCCAATCAGGCGCGGGCCGACGACGCCGGGATACTTCCGGCGTGAGCCAGCCGAGCATCGCGATCCCTGACGCTCCCGAGCCGGACCGGCCCGAGCGGCGTACGGCGCCGGTGGAGCTCCTGTGGGACCTCGTGTTTGTGTTCGCGGTCACCCAGGTGACGGCGTTGCTCGCGCACCACCCCTCGTGGGGACGTTTCGGGGAGGGGATGCTCGTCCTGGCTCTCGTGTGGTGGGCATGGTCAGCCTTCGTGTGGGCGGCCAACGCGGAGGCGGAGGACTCGCGAGCGCTGCGCGCTGTCCTGCTCAGCGCGACTGTCCTCATCTTTCTCGTCGGGCTCGCGCTCCCGCAGGCGTTTGGCCGCGAGGGGGCGTTGTTCGTCTCCGCCTATGCCCTGGTTCGCCTGTTGCACCTCGGCCTCTACGTACAAGCCTCGCGGGAGGGAAACGCAGCCTGGGCGGCCATCGCCGGATTCGCGATGAGCACCTTGGTCGGGATGGCGCTGCTGGTGGTGGGCGGCGTCTTCCTGCACGGCTGGCACCGGGCTCTGCTGTGGACGATCGCCGCAGCGATCGACTACGCCGGCCCGGCGTGGCTCACGCGCGAGCGCCTCCGGGGCCTACAGGAGGTGGCAGTGACGCATTTTGCCGAGCGCTATGGCTCGTTTGTGATCATCTGCCTGGGCGAATCCGTGGTCGCCATAGGCGTCGGCGTCGGCACTGCGGAACGCCGGCTCACGGCGGAGCTGGTCCTTGCCGCCGGCCTCGGGTTCCTGCCCGCGATCGGGATGTGGTGGACCTACTTCGACCGCTTCGCCGAGCGGGCGCAGGCTCGGCTGCGGGCCCACGACGATCCCGTCCTGGCCGCTGCTGACGCCTACAGCTACATCCATCTACTGATCGTCGCCGGCATCATCATCTTCGCCAGCGGAGTCAGGCTGGTCGTCCACAACTCGGCCGGGGCGCCGATGCCAGGCCCGGGACGCCTCGCCCTGTGTGGGGGCGTGGCTCTGTACCTGCTTGGAGTCTCAGCCTTCCGGCTGCGCCTCGCGGGCGAGTATGGGGTGGGACGGCTCCTGGTTGCCGGGCTGCTCGTGGTTCTCTACGCCGTCGGCGGCTCGATCCCGGCCTGGACCGTTGCCGCCGGGATCGCGGTGCTGATCGGTGCGCTGTGTCTCGCCGAGTCGCTGACCGAGGAGCCCGAGCCGAGCTAGGGCGGCCCGCGGCCCGACCTGAAGGCGATGGACCTCCGGGCCGCGGACCGAGCACCGCGGCCCGCGGCCCGCGGCCCGCGCACGAGGCGCAGGCCGCGAACCGAGGAATCACTCGAGGGCTAGTGTCCGTCGACGCCGAAGCTGAACACGGTCTCCGAGTTGAACGGCTTACCAGGATTCAACGTCGTTGACGGGAAGTTGGGCTGGTTGGGTGAGTTCGGATAGTGCTGGGTCTCCAGCGTGAACCCGTCCGACTGCCGGTACGTCCTGCCTGTCGTACCCACCAGCTCGCCGACCAGGAAGTTGCTCGTGTAGAGCTGCACTCCGGGCTCGGTGGTGTACACGGTCAACTTCCGCCCGCTCACGGGATCAACGGCCCGCGCAGCCAGTGACAGGCCATTCCCGCTGCGGTTGAGCACGAAGTTGTGGTCGTACCCGTGCGCGAGGATGAGCTGCTGGTTGTTCGCGGTGATGTCCTGCCCGATCGGCTTCATGTGCCGGAAGTCGAACGGCGTCCCCGCGACCGAGTCAAACGCACCGGTCGGGATCTGGACGCTGTTGGTCGGCGTGTACTGGTTGGCGTTGATCATCAGCCGCTGGTTGAACACGTCACCTGACGCCTGTCCGGCCAGGTTGAAATACGTGTGGTTGGTCATGTTGATGACCGTCGGCTTGGTGGTGGTCGCGTGATAGTGAATTCGGAGTGCGTTCTCCCCGGTCAGGGTGAACTCGACCGTCGCCACCACGGTGCCCGGGAACCCGTCCTGCCCGTCCGGGCTCGTCAGGGTGAGAGCCAGGGTGGCCTTACCCGCCGTCTGCTTCACGGTCGGCGTCCAAACCTGGTCATTCCACGCGTGGATGCCACCGTGCAACGTGTTCGGCCCGTTGTTCTTCGGCAGGTGGTAGGTGGTGCCGTCGAGCGTGAACTCACCGTTGGCGATCCGGTTGGCGTAGCGTCCGATCGTGGCGCCGAAGTACGTCGTTCCCGATCCGCCGGACGGCTGGGGGTAGACGTCGTTGGCCAGGTAGCCGGCGAGGTTCTTGAACCCGAGCGCCACGTCCTTCATCTGGCCGTTACGACCCGGCACCTCGATCGACTGGATGATGCCTCCGAAGTTCGTGATCCGGACGCTCATTTGCCCGTTGGACAGCGTGTACAGGTTGACCGGCGTCCCCTCCACCGAGCCCCAGGGTTGACTCGTGATCGTGACCTGCGCCGCCTGGCCCTTCGCGCCGTGTTGGGCACGGGCCAGGGCCAGGGCGCTAGCGCCTAGGACCAGCACAGCCGCGATGGCCAGGATCAGAATGCCCCGTGGGCCGCCGCGCGAGCCGCGCGTGGGTACGTGTGACGCATTCTTCATGCGTACTCCTTTCATGTGACCGCCCGTCGGGCGCGGAACCGCTCCCGCAAGCCGCGGCCCGTACCCCTCGGCTCTCCGGTTACCCACGGCGCGCGGGGTTTATGCGCGGATCGGTCTTGGAGACAGACTGTCAGGCGGCCGGCGCTGCCGGGGGCGTGGCTTCGAGCCAGTGCGTCACGGACGGCACGTAGCCTGGATCGACATAGTGACCCCCGTCAGTCTCGTGATATTCGACGTCGAGCCCACCGCTCTCGAGCAGCTCCCGGGCCTGGCGCGCGAACTCCACGGGGATCGTTGGATCCCGACGCCCATGGGCGATGAAAGCGCGCAGCGACTGGCGGTCCTTGAGCGCCGGGGCCCAGCCTTCGACAGCGGGCACGAAGCCCGACAGCGCGAGGACGCCCGCCGGCGCGGGCCGGTTACCGGACAGAGCGAGCGCGTAACTCATCACGGTCCCCATCGAGAACCCGCCCAGGACGGTGCGCTCTGGGCCGATGCCGGTCTGCGCCCAGAGATGGTCGTGCAGCTCTCCCAGAGCCTCCATGGAGGCACGAAACGACTCTGGGTCCGGGTATCCGACCTGGGGCACCTGGTACCAGTGACGTCCCGGCCAGCCAGGCAGAGTCAAGGGAGCCTGGGGGGTAATCACGTGCCAGGCGCGCTCGGGGTCGATCGCGTCGCCCAGCGGGAGCAGATCGCGTTCGTCCGCGCCGCGACCGTGATGCAGGATCAGTAGCCCTCGGGCCGCGTCAGCGGAGGGTCGCTCGAGGTATCGCAGCATGCCTGTCTCCTCCAAGGATCGTCTACTCGAGCATTGTGGCCAGATAGCCAACGACCCGGTGCGCCAGGGCCGCGCCGGCCTGCAGGGCGGCCGCCGACGGGGAGACCGGGCCGAGGATCGTTGCCGGCGTCCGGGCGGCGATCCCCGGCACCGATCGCTCGAGGGCCGCGAGTCCGATCTCACTGGCTGAGCGAACCACCGCGGGCTCGAATGACCACAGGACTTCGAACTGCCGGTGAGCGTCGGAAATCGGGTCCTGACTCGCGGGCTCCCAGGCGGCGAGGCACGCCTGGCTGCCTGGTGCATCCGCGATCAAGGTCCATTCCCGGGCCAGTGGCTGATCGGCTGCGATCGGCACCTCCATCACCCCATCGCGCGGATTCTGGAGCCGGGGGAAGTCGGCCAGGGCCACCGCGAGGACGGCGCCTCTGGCGATCTCCCGCCAACGCCGTTCGGTCTGGCGGTAGAAGCGCTCGCGCTGGAAGCTCCCGATCAGCAGACCTGAGCTGGCCCGAGCGCAGTACTCATCCTCGATTGCCCGCGTGATGGCGAGCAGGACGGGCTTGGAGGTAACGGTGGTCTGGAGCTCGGGATGGTCTTCGCGCAGGCCGGCGAAGACCGAGGCCGGAGACGTGCGGATCCGGTTGACTCGCGCGATCGCGGCCGCCATTGACAGGCCCTGCTCGCGAAGACCGGCGACCTCGCGTACCAGTTCGACATCCCGATCGGCGTAGCGGCGGTGGCCACCGGGGAGCCGGGTGGGGGAGGGGAAGCCATGGCGGCTCTCCCATACGCGGAGGGTCCCGGCCGGCACCCCGGTGCGCTCGGCGAGTTGGGCAGTGGTGAGATCTTGGTTTGCCACGACGCTGACGGGGCATGCTACAACCTGTTTAGGTTTTTCAAACATCGAGTTAGGTGAAATGATCGTGAACACTGCGCACGAGGAAGGCCGGGCATGAGGGTGCTCCTCACCGGCGCGACCGGAATGATCGGACTGGCGGTCGCGGACGCCCTCCGGACCCGAGGTGACCAGCTCGTCGCGCTCTCGCGTGACCCGGAACGCGGACAGCGGGTGCTGGGCGCCGACGCCGAGGTCCACGCCTGGGCGCGCCCGACCGAGGAGCCTCCGCCGCTGGCGTCGTTCAAAGCCGTGGAAGCGGTCATCCACCTGCTGGGGGAGCCGGTGGATCAGCGCTGGAGCGAACAGGCCAAGATCAAGATTCGCGAGTCACGGGTCATGGGCACGCGGTCGCTCGTCTCGGCTCTCCAGGCTCTCCCGGAGGCAGAACGTCCCGCCGTGCTGGTTTCGCAATCTGCCACCGGGTACTACGGGGCGCGCGGAGACGCGCCCCTGGACGAGGACGCATCAAGCGGTGACGATTTCCTGGCCGGGGTCGTAACGGCTTGGGAGCACGAGGCTGCCGTCGCGGCTGAGTTCATGCGAGTGGTGTGCACTCGGACCGGGGTCGTGCTCTCGCCTGCTGGAGGGGCCCTGGCCAAGATGCTCCCGTTCTTCAAGCTGGGCATTGGTGGACCCGTGGCCGGTGGGCGGCAGTACGTGCCCTGGATTCACCTCGATGATGTGGTCGGCGCAGTGCTCCACTGCATGGATGACGCCGCCGCCAAAGGGCCGGTGAATCTGACGGCGCCGAATCCGGTCACCAACGCCGAGCTCTCCCATGCGCTCGGGCACGTGCTCGGAAGGCCGGCGGTCCTGCCTGTGCCCGGGATGGCGGTCAAGCTCCTGTACGGCGAGATGGCCGAGATCGTCACCACCGGTCAACGAGCCCTTCCCGCCCGTCTGGCCTCGCTCGGCTACGAGTTCCGTCATCCCGAGCTCGAGGCCGCGCTCCGGAACGTGCTCGCAGGCTAATGGTGTACCAGCTCGAGCGCGAGCAGCTTCTGGCCCACCCGGTCGACCGCGTATTCGAGTTCTTCGCCCAGGCGCGGAACCTCGAGCGGATCACACCTCCGTGGCTCAACTTCGAGCTTCTGACCCCCGAGCCGATCACTCTGGGCGAGGGGAGCCTGATCGAGTACCGGCTTCACCTGCACCGCGTACCTCTGGGTTGGACCTCCCGTATCGACGAGTGGGACCCCGGGCGGAGCTTCGTCGATCGTCAGCTCCGCGGGCCTTACCGGCTCTGGCGCCACCGGCATACGTTCGAGGCGGTGCCAGCGGGCACACTCGTCCGGGACACGGTCGACTACTCGCTCCCGCTCGGGCGGTTGGGGAGGCTCGCTCACGGGCTGTTCGTGCGCCGGGACCTGGAGCGGATCTTTGCCTTTCGTCACGAGGCCGTGGAGTCGGCGCTGCAATGCGGCGCTCCTGTGACGGCGCGGGTGTGACGGTGCCAACGTGACGGTGCAGGTGTGACGGCGCTGCTGTGGCTGCGCCGCGATCTGCGAATCCGTGACCACCCGGCGCTTCGGGCCGCGATCGATTCGGCGGATCGGGTCGTGGCCGTGTTCTGCTTCGATCCTGGCCTGCTCGGGGGCCGTCATGCGTCCGGTCCCCGGACCCAGTTCCTGCTCGAGTGTCTGGCGGATCTCGACGGCTCGCTGCGCGATCGCGGCAGCCGGCTGATCTTCCGTCACGGGGTCCCGGAGCGCGAGCTTCCGGCTCTGGCCCGCGCGCTGGAGGCTGAGACGGTTCACTTCAGTGCCGATGTGGGCCCGTTCGCGCGCGCCCGCCAGCGGGAGGTGGCGACGGCTCTCGGGGGGGCGGGGATCAAGGCCGTCGCCCACCCGGGACTGTTCGTGGCCGATCATCTCGAGCCGATCCGGACCCGGAGCGGCGATCCTTACACGGTCTTCACGCCCTTCTACCGCAACTGGCTCGGGCAGCCACGCCGCGCTGTCCTTGAGGCGCCCGGGTCATTGGGCAGGCCAGACTCGAAGGTCGACCCCGGCCGGTTGCCCAAGCTCCGGGAACTGGGCCTCGAGCAGGAACTGATCGACCCCACGCCCGGCGGCGAGGGTGCTGGGCAAGACGCGCTCGAGCGGTTCCTCGCCGGCCCCGTGCACGATTACGAGGCCGGGCGAGACCGGCTGAGCGGATCCGCCGTCTCCCGACTCTCGCCGTATTTGCATTTCGGCTGCCTCTCGCCGCGTGAGGTCGAGAGCAGGCTGGCGGATGACACCGGTTCCGAGGCGTTTCGCCGGCAGCTCTGCTGGCGCGACTTCTACGGCCACGTCCTGGGCCACTTCCCGGCCAACGCCCACTCCGAGCATCAGGCTCGCTACCGGGGGAAGATGCGCTGGAGCCACGCGCAGAAGCGATTTACCGCGTGGTGCGAGGGGCAGACGGGGTTCCCGGCCGTCGATGCCGGCATGCGCCAGCTCCGGCGCGAGGGGTGGATGCACAATCGGGCCCGGCTCCTGGTCGGGTCTTTCCTGACCAAGGATCTGGGGATTGACTGGCGCTGGGGTGAGCGCTGGTTCATGCGCTGGCTGCTTGACGGTGACGAGGCCAGCAACAACGGCAACTGGCAGTGGATCGCGTCAGTGGGTGTGGATCCTCAGCCGGCCTTTCGGCGCATCTTCAACCCCGCCCGTCAGCAGGCTCGCTTCGACCCCGACGGACACTATGTGCGCAGATACGTGACCGAGCTCGAACGGGTGCCGGACCGCTATCTGACCGAGCCCTGGAAGATGCCCGCGGACGAGCAGACGGCGGCCGGATGCAGGATCGGTGTCGATTATCCGGCCCCGATCGTCGATCATGCCCGGGCCAGGGAGGAGGCGCTCACCCGCTACCGCGAGATCTGAAAGAGCCTTGCAGATCTCCGTGACGCCTGCTAGAACTCTGAAAGACCTTTTCAGAAGGAGGCAGGGTGGCCGAGAATCGTCCCGTTCTGACCGACCCGGAGGTGCTCGACGCGCTGGCACATCCGGTCCGTCTCGACGTGCTCACATACCTGATGTCCAGCGGGCCGGCGACCGCGTCGGCGTGTGCCCGGGCCGTGGGTGACACGCCCTCGAACTGCAGCTATCACCTGCGGGCCCTGGCCCGTCACGGGCTTGTACACCCGGTCAGCTCCTCAGACGGCCGGGAGCGGCCCTGGCGCGCCACGATCACCGGCTTTCGGGTCAACCCGGATCCTGACCCCGGCACGCCCGAGGGACGCGGGACGGCCGGGGTCATCGCAGCGTCGCTCGCCCTCGAGCAACGCCGGACGCGGGATTACCTGACTCATCGCAGTGACGTGAGCAGCGCGTGGCGTGAAGCGGATCAGTACGCCTGGTACACCCTGCGCGTTACCCCGGACGAGCTGCGGCGTCTGGCGGCCCAGATCGACGCCCTGGTCCGGCCGCTCATCGCAGCCAACCGCGAGCAGGATTCCGGCGCCGCCGAGCTCGTGGACCTCAGCCTCTACGCGTTCCCCCGGACCCAGCAGGTGCCTTAGTGCCCCGTCTTGCCCGCCGGGCGGTGCGACTCCCGGACGCGCTTGGGCAGCCCGACTTCCGCTCGCTCTGGGTGGCCGGACTGGTCTCGGACGCGGGTGACTGGATGCTGCTGGTCTCGCTGCCAATCGTCGTCTATTCGCTCACCGGCTCCGCGCTCGGAACCTCGTTTGCCTTCCTGGCCGAGCTGGCGCCCGGGGTGCTGTTGGCACCGGTGGCCGGAAAGCTCGCCGACGTCGTCGACAGACGGACGCTGATGCTCGCCGTGACGCTGCTGCAGGCGGCGGCACTGCTCCCGCTGCTGTTGGTTCAAGGCCACTCTGGGCTTGGCCTCCTGTATGGAGTCATCGTGGCGCAGGCGGTTCTCTCGACCTTCTTTGACCCGGCCAAGAACGCTCTTCTACCCGCCCTGCTCCCGGCCAAGGAGCTCGTGTCGGGCAACTCTCTGGTGGCGCTCAACAACGGCCTGGGGCGGCTCGCCGGCGGTCCGCTCGGAGGCCTGCTGCTCGCCGCCGGTGACCTGCGGGCAATCGTCGTCGCCGATGCGGGGAGCTTTCTGATCGCCGCCTGGCTGATCGCCCGGCTCCCTCGCACGACCACCGCGCCCGCCGGCACGTCGGCCCCGCTCGCCGGCACGTCGGCCCCGCTCGGCATGACCGCCCCGCCACCGCCCCGAGGCTTCCTGGCCGCCCTGCGCGGGCGGGAGATCCGCGCCGGCCTGCTGGTGGCGTTCGTCGCTGACATCGCCCAGGGGATCTTCGTGGTCCTGTTCATCATTTTCGTGGCTCGCCGCCTACACGGCGGATCCGGCGAGATTGGGCTCCTGCGCGGCATCCAGGCTGTGGGGGCGATCGGGGCCGGACTCATCCTGAGCTTCGCGAGCCGATCTGGTTCCGCGGCGCGCCTGACGGCCGTGGCGGCGCTTGTGTTCGGCGGGCTCGATCTCGCGGTCTGGAATGCGCCCGCTCTGACCACCGCCGTGCCGGTCTATATCGCTCTGTTCATCGCGGTGGGTGCTCCGGGCATCGTGATGGAGACCGGCCTGATCAGCCTCCTCCAGGCCTCGAGTGCCGAGGCCGAGCGCGGCCGCGTATTCGGAGCGCTGACGCTGGTCAGCAATGCCGGCCAGGCGATCGGGATGCTCGGCGCCGGGATTCTCACCGGGCCAATCGGTCTAATGCCGATGCTCAACGCGCAGGGTTGCCTATACCTGGCCGCCGGCCTGTTGGCCATGCGAGCGCTGGTTCCCCGGCGGTCTGGCAACCTCGGGCGATGGAGGACCTCGATCTCGTCCGTCGCCTCGAGGCGGCCGCAGTAAGGTCGTGGCCGGCGACGGTCCAACACCTGACCCCCGACGGATGGCTTCTGCGCGCCACGCCGGGACTCGATCGCGGCCGTTCGAACAACGCGCTGACCCCGTGCCGCGAGCTCGCTCCGACCGAGATCCCGCCCGCGATTGACCGGGTACGCGCCTTTGCCCGCCAGCACTCGATCAGGCCCGGTATCCAGGTCAGCCCAACATCACTCCACGGTGACCTGCAGCGCGAGCTCGATCGCCAGGGCTGGGTCACCCAGTGGCCGACCCTGGTCCTGACCGGGCCGGCCGGACTCCAACCATCGTCCGGCCCGCCGCTGTCGGTGTCCAACGAAGCGACACCGGCGTGGCTGCACGCGTGGGCGCTCTGTGAACCGGGACGCGACGTGACCGCCCATGCCCAGACCGTGTTCGCGCTCTTGCGCGGACGGGCGGCGTTCGCTCGGATGGGGGACGAGGCGGTCGGCATCCTGGTCGAGACCGAGGGCGTCGCCGGGATGTTCTGCCTGGCGGTTGATCCTGCCCGGCGCCGGGGGGGACTTGGCACATCGCTCGTGCGCGGGTTGCTGAGCCGCGCCCATGCCCGCCTCGCCTATCTACAGGTGGAAGCGGGCAACGAGGCCGCACGCGGGCTGTACGGACGGCTCGGGTTCACCGAGGCCTATCGCTACTGCCACCGCACGCTGGCCGAGTAGTCTCGCGGTCGCCAGTTCGTGACGTACAGCTAGCTCTTGCGCGGCCCGCGCAGCAGCCGCTGCGGCAGCGGGATCGGCGAGAGCCGGTCCGCCGCGGCGCCGGCGAGGACGCGGGGTTCGAGCTTGGCGATCAGGTCGGTCAGTTCCTCGCGCTCGCGGGCTCGCAGGCTGCCTGGGCGCCCGCGCGCGATCCGCACGAGATGGATCAGACGGCGGCGTTCCTCGGGTTCCAAGCGGGCCAGATGGTCCCGGGCGAGCATCCCGATCTCGGCGATCGACAGCAACCTCATGATGGGAACCCGGCGCAGACCGGGGACACGGCTGGTGGCGCGATCGATCGAGCGTGTGACAAACCCAGAGGGCACGATTCGAGTGTAGGCGCCGTCCGGGCGGCGGCGGCCGGCCGCCGTTTACCGGGAGCCCGGGTATACAAATCCACCGTGCTCGCCTTCGATCGCACCGGTGACGGCCCTCCACTGATACTGCTGCACGGCACGAACAGCTCGCGAGCCGTCTGGGAGCCCGTGCTCGCCGAGCTCTCACGCACCCGCGAGGTGATCCGGGTCGACCTGCCCGCCCACGGCGAATCACCCCCGACCTCGTTCACGCCGCCCGACTGGGCTCGTGAGGTCGCGGAGCTGCTGGACGAGCTCGGCCTGGGCCAGGTGGCTGTCGTGGGTCATTCCTGTGGCGGTTGGACGGCGCTCGAGCTGGCCAAACTCGGTCGGGTCACGGGTGCGCTGGCGCTGACACCGGCCGGCCTATGGCGAAGGCACTCGCCACTGCTCACCGATGCCGGCCTGTTCATAACCTGGCGGCTCGGACGGCTGCTCGGGAAAGCGGGGTTACGCCCCCTCGGCACCCGGGCCGGGCGCCGGATCGCTCTGGCTCAGATCTCCGCTCGCCCGGCTGACGTGCCCGCCCAGCTGGCCCGGGACACCGCGATGACGGTGCTTGGTTCTGAGCACTTCCCCGAGCACTTTCGCCGGACCCGGGTTCAGCGCTACGTGGGCGGCCAGCAGATTCCCTCGGCCGTACCGGTGCACGTCGTGTGGGGAGCCAAGGATCGGATCGCTCCCGCTCGGACATCCCGGTCTCCGGATCAGCTACCGGCGCACGCCCAGATCGAGACGTGGCCGGAGACCGGCCACATGGTCATGTGGGATGCGCCTGAGCGCCTCGTACAGGCCGCGCTGGCGCTGCCGCCTACGGCCAGCCGGCCCCCGGCGCCGGCGCCGGAACCGTGAGCAGCTGACCGGTTCGCGGCTGCGCGGCCAGGTTCTGCGGCCCGTGCCATCCCTGGCCACCAGGAACAGTCCGGCCATCCGGGCCGTCCAACGCGCAGGCGAAGCATCCGCACGGTGGCGTTAGTCTGACCCATGGCCTTCTTCATTCTCACCCTAAGCCACGCCGCTGGCTGGGACAGCACGCGTCCAATCCGCGAGCAGGAGGGCTGGGAGGAGCACGCGGCGTTCATGGACCAGCTTGTCGGCGAGGGCCTGATCCTGCTCGGCGGGCCGTTGGGGAACGGCGATCGGACCCTCCACGTGGTTCAAGCCACCGATGAGGCGGAGATCGTCTCGCGCTGGAGCCGCGATCCGTGGGCCGCGGCCGGGCTCCTCGAGGTCGAGACGATCGAGCCGTGGAGCATCTGGCTCGACGGGCGGGGCTTCAACAAGCTCGAATAGATCAGGTGGGGGTGTCGAGCCAGCTCAGCCCCCTGGGGGGCGACCGGCGGCGCGGGCCGTCTCCTCGGCCTGATCCTCCTCGGTCTGGGCGGCACGCTCGTGCTCAGCCGCCTGTCCCTCAAGGTCGGCTTCTTCGGCCCCGTCGGCAGCTTTCGATTGGGCCGCGCGCCGCTGCATTTCCCGGCGGTGATCCACTGAGCGGTCGGCGTGCTCCGCGGCCTCCTCGACGGTCTCGTCATCCGGCTCTGGGGGTCTGGTCTGGTTCATGGCCTCGCACGGACGGGAATACGGTCAGAACATCAACTACCCCGATTGTGCGGAGCCGAGCCCTGCCTCAGGCTCCGAGGTCCTCGTTGGCCGGTCGCCGGGGCATCGATTGAGGTTGGCCAGCCGGTGATCAGGTGGCTTGTGACAGGCAGACAACGTAAGCTTCGTACCGCAGACTGAACCAATTTGTTTAGGGAGAGAGCGTGTCGCAGAACCTGGTTGAGCTGATTCGCCGTCACCACGCGGTGAAAGCCCCCACCGCGCTCGAGGTCCTCAAAGCGGCCGTGGAGGATCACGGCGAGCTGACCGACGAGGACCGACGCCGAGCTGCGGAGATGTCAGGCCTCCCCGAAGCCGCCGTGTACGGCGTGTCGAGCTTCTACGACGACCTCCTGGCTCCGCGTGGCGCCCGGCATGTGCGCGTCTGCACCGGCACTGCCTGCTTCGCCGCCGCGGGAGACACGCACGTGGACGCCGTCCGGGCGGGCCTGGGCCTTGAGATGGGCGCTCGCCGGGCCGACGGTGAGGTGTCACTGGCCGAGACGGTCTGCCTTGGGTTCTGCCACAGCTCTCCAGCGATCCGTGACGGGGACGTGATCGACGCCGGCCCCGGCGTTGTGGAGCGCGTGCTCGCGAATCGGTCCGTTGACGCACCCGAGCCAGCATGGGAGAGCCTCCTGCCGGAGCCGGTTCTCACGCGTCCGGCCGATTGGTCCGGGCTCCGGCGCGCGCTCACCGAGCTGGGCCCCGAGCCGTTGCTGGAGATCGTGGAGGCTGCCAAGGTACGAGGTCGAGGCGGCGCCGGATTTCCCGCCGGGACAAAGTGGCGTTTCACCCGCGGCGCGGCCCGGGACCCGAAGTTCATCGTCGCCAACGGTGACGAGGGCGATCCCGGCTCCTACATTGACAAGTACCTTATGGAGCAGAATCCCGTGCGCGTGCTGGAGGGCCTGGCACTGGCCGGATACGCCGTCGGCGCCGAGCACGGATTCATCCTGACCCGGTCCGAGTATCCACGCTCCAAGCCGGTGCTCGAGGCGGCGGTCGAGGCGGCCTACAGCGACGGCTGGCTGGGGGAGGACATCCTCGGCAGCGGGTTTGACTTCCACGTGACGGTCGTGGAGGGAGCCGGGTCCTACGTGGTTGGCGAGGAGACAGCCCTGCTCGCCTGCCTTCAGGGCCTGCGTGGCACAGTCTCGGCCCGGCCCCCGTTCCCGGCCGAGCGAGGGGTGCACGGGCTCCCGACCGTGGTCAACAACATCGAGACGCTGGCCAACATGCCGTTCATCGCAGTCCACGGTTCCGACGCCTATCACGCGCTCAGCCCGCAGAGCGACACGGCGGGGAGCAAGCTCGTGTGCTTCAACGAGCGCTTCACCCGGCCCACCCTGTTCGAGGTGCCATTCGGGATGCCAGTGCGCGAGCTGTGCGAGGGCGTGGCCGGTGGACTGCGCGACGGCAGAGCCATCAAGGCGGTTCAGATCGGCGGGCCGCTGGGTGGGATCCTGCCCGCCGCGCGGCTGGATACGCCGTTTGACTTCGACGCGCTGGCCGCCGAGGGGTGCATGGTCGGCCACGGGAGCATCCTCGCCTTCGACGATCAGACGAACATGCGGGACGTGGCTCGACATCTGCTCCGCTTCGGCGCCCATGAGAGCTGCGGCAAGTGCTTCCCGTGCCGGATCGGGCTCCAGCGCGCTCACGACATGTTCGCCGCCGAGGCTCCGGTGGAGCGGGAACAGTTCGAGCAGCTGCTCGAGGCGCTGGAGCTGGGGAGTCTCTGTGCCCACGGCGGCGGCATGCCGGCGCCGCTGCGAAGTCTGCTGGCCCATTTCCCGGAGGAGCTGAACCTGACATGACCCAAGTCCGTGTGGACGGAGAAGCGATCGAAGTCCGAGATGGCGCCACGATCCTGGACGCGGCTCGCGCCGCCGGCGCCTGGGTCCCGACGCTCTGTTTCGACGAGCGTCAGGCCCCGTTCGGAGCTTGCCGCGTGTGTCTGGTCGGGGTGGAGGGTTCACCAAAGCCGTTGCCGGCCTGCACGACTCCTTGCCGGGACGGGATGGAGATCTCCACCCATGACGAGACCTCGCGTCGCGTGGCGACCGCGGTCGTCGAGCTCGTGCTGTCCGAGCTGCCCGAGCCGCCGGCCCCGCACACCGAGCTGGGACAGATCGCTGCGCGGCTCGAGGTCGGTACGCCGCGGTGGCCGGGCGTGACCCACGAGTCCGAGCATGATCTGCGCCATCCATATCTTGCCTTCCAGCACGAGCTCTGCATCTCCTGCGGGCGCTGCATCCGCGCCTGCGACGAAGTCCAGGGCGCGTTCGCCCTCACCGCCACCGGACGTGGCTTCAGCTCCAACGTGACCGCGGGCCTGGACAGCGGCTTTGAGGAGTCAAGTTGTGTGTCGTGCGGAGCCTGCGCCGACACATGTCCCACGGACGCGATCACAGAAATAATCCTGCTGGACGGGGGAATCGAGCCGCGGGGCCCCGTGAGCACAGAGCCTGGACCACGCTTGCGCAAGCGTCTACGATCGGGACAGAGGTGATGAGCATGAGCACAGACCAATTTGAACGCACAGTCACGACCACCTGCGGATATTGCGGGGTGGGCTGTCGTCTCGAGGCGCACGCGAACATGGGCCGCATTGCGTCGATCTCCCCGGCCCTGGACGGGCCCGCCAACGAGGGGCACACATGCCTCAAGGGTCGCTTCGCCCACCAGTTCACGCGCTCTCGTGACCGGCTGACATCGCCGCTGATTCGCGAGCACGGCGCGTTCCGCGTCGCGAGCTGGGACGAAGCGCTGAACCGCATCGTCTCCGAGCTGACACGGATCAAGTCTGCGCACGGCCCGGATGCGATCGCGGGCCTGGCCTCCTCGCGGGCCACGAACGAGGACTGTTACGCGATGTCGCGGATGATCCGCGCCGCGATCGGGACCAACAACATCGACAACTGCTCGCGCGTGTGCCATTCGCCGACATCGTTCGCTCTGCGCAAGTCGTTTGGGCTGTCCGGCGCCACCGGTTCGTTCACTGACATCGATCACGCCGACGCGGCGGTCCTGATTGGAGTGAATCCCACCCAGGGCCATCCGGTGGTCGGCGCCCGCATCAAGCAGGCGGCTCTCCGCGGCTGCCAGCTGGTCACGATCGATCCTCGGCGGATCGAGCTGGCCGACTACGGAGCCATTCACCTGTCGCCTCGCCCGGGCACGAACGCTGCTGTCGTACTCGGGCTGTGCCACGTGGTGCGGCGTGACGGGCTCCTGGATGAGGATTTCATCGCCCAGCGCACGGACGGGTTCGAGACCGTCGAGGAACTGCTCGAGCTCTACGACCCCGAGGCCGTGCAGGAAATCACCGGGATCCCCACCGCTGACCTCGAGCGGGCCGCGCATATCTACGGCGAGGCGGGGACCGGGTCGATTCTGTGGGGCCTCGGCGTGACCGAGCACAAGTACGGCTCGGAGGTCGTCCAGCTCCTGTGCAACCTGGCCATGATGACCGGCAAGGTCGGTAAGGCCGGCTCGGCGCTTCTCCCCCTACGCGGGCAGAACAACGTCCAGGGGTCATCCGACATGGGCGCGCTGCCCGACACGTACACGGCCTATCGCTCGGTCGAGAACGAAGAGGTGGCGGCATCGTTCGAGGCAGCTTGGGGGGCCAAGCTGTCCCGCACGAAGGGCTACAAGATCCCGGAGATGTTCGACGCGGCGATCGCCGGCGACCTGAAGGCCATGTACATCTTCGGCGAGGACGTCGCGCAGACCGACCCCGATATCGCCCATGTCACGCACGCGCTGGAGAGCCTCGAGTTCCTCGTCTGTCAGGAGATATTCGAGAACGAGACGACGAAGTACGCCGATGTGGTGCTGCCCGCCTCGGCGTTCCTGGAGAAATCGGGAACGTTCATCAACGCCGAGCGGCGCTTCCAGGCCGTGGAGCCGGCGATCGATCCACCCGGTGGGGCGAAGACCGACTTCGAGATCATCACCACTGTCTCCCGGATGCTGGGCCACGAGATGGGCTGGGAAACGCCGTGGGACGCACTGGACGAGATCGCCCGCCTGACCCCGGCCTACGCCGGCGTGAGCCGTGAGCGCCTGGGCCGCCGGGGGCTGCAGTGGCCGATCCGGCCCGACGGGACCGACTCGCCGACGCTGTATGACACGACGTTTGACCTGCCGAACGGCCGAGGTCAGTTCGCGGCGCTGCCGTACAAAGCGCCCGGCGACGCCCCGGACGGGGAGTTTCCGCTTGTCCTCGTCACCGGACGCGTGCTCCAGCACTACAACGCGGGCACGATGACCAGGCGCACGCACAACGTGGAGCTCGTGGACCGAGACTGGCTGGAGGTCCACCCGGTTGATGCCGAGCGCCTGTGGATCTCAGACGGGGACAAGGTGTCCGTGCGCAGCCGCGTCGGTCAGACCGAGCTGTACGTGCGAGTGACCGAGCGGATCGAGCCGGGCCACGTGTTCACGTCATTCCATTTCCCCGAAGCCCGGACGAATCTGCTCGTGGGTCAGTCATCGGACGTCAACACCTCGTGTCCGGAATACAAGGTGATTGCCGTCGACGTCCGGCCTCAGAATGAGCAGCCCGCGTTCACGCCAGCGCTCACTTCGGCCAGCTGACCCGGCGGCGAACCGAGCGCGGTTCCGACTCGCTTGGCCGAGAGAGCGAACCGGGCGCGGTGCTGACTCACCTGGCCGACAGGCCGAGCTTCAGACCAAAGCCGAGCAGCGTCAGCCCGGTGACGCCGTCGACCGCGCGCTGGGCGGAGCGGCGGGCGAGCAGAGCCCTCATCCGTCGCGTGCCGAGAATGATGGCCGTGAACCAGACCAGCCCCTCCAGATCGTGGACCGAGGCGAGCAGCAGGCCGACGAGCAGATGGGGAGCGTGGGGCGGGATGAACTGCGGGAGCACCGCGACGTAGAACGCCCCGATCTTCGGGTTCAGCAGGTTGGTCATGAGGCCTCTGAGCCAGGACCGAAATGTGCTGCCGGCGATGGGCGCCGCCGGAGACCGGGGAGACTCCGGGTCGCGATCTGAGACTGCCTGGCGCAGGAGCCGGACGCCGAACCAGACCATGTAGAGCGCTCCGGCTATCCGGAGAGCGGTGTAGGCCACCGTTGATGCCGTCAGCAGGGCGGACACTCCGACGGCAGCGCCGGCTCCCCAGATGAGCGCACCAGTATTGACCCCGAGCGCAGTGGCGAAGCCCTGCCTGGGGCCATAGGTGATTGCCGAGCGCAGCACCATCGCGGTGTCCAACCCGGGAATGATCGTCACCAGGCCGGCCACCACGGCAAACGAGAGGACAGCTGTCAGCAGGGACATGGGTCTTACTCCGTCTCGACGTCACTCTTGCGGTCCAGGATGAGATAACAGAACCCAAGGACGCCGCGATAGGCCGACACATACTCCTTGAGCTGCTCGTCGAGCTCCTTGCTCACCGCCGGTGCTCGTGGATCGTCCTGGTTGGCTGCAAGCCACTCCTGGCGCCCGGCCTTCCATGTGGACTCGAAGTCATCCCACTCGCGTTGGTCCGCCGTACTCAGGTGAAGCACTCGCCAGCCCGCCGCACCCGCGGTCCCGAGAACCCCGGCGAGGGGTTGGACGCTCGGGCCGAACATGGCCGCGGCAGCCGCCGTCGGCGGTCTCTCCCAACACCCGTCGCCGAACAGCAGGCGGCCGCCCGGCAGCATGACCGCGGCCAGTGCGTCGAGTGTTGCCCTGAGACCGCCAAACGCGTGCGTGGCCCCGACGCAGATCACCCGGCTGGCCGGCTCTACCCAGGACGTCGCGTCTTGGCATACGAACTCGATCCGTCCCTCCAGGCCGCGGGCGGCGGCGAGCTCCCGTCCACGCTCGAGCAGGGCCGCGTCGGTGTCAACGCCAACTCCCCGGCACGGCTGGTCGCGTTGTGGCTTGCCGGCGGCCACGGCGCGAATCAGGAGCTCGCCCCAGCCGCACCCAAGGTCGGTGATGGACGCGCCCGGAGGAATCTCCAGGCGATCCAGGAGCAGGGCCGCGTGCTCGCCCGACAGCGGAGTGTTCCACCGCATCCGCGCGTAGCGGGCCTCCTCGAGGCCGTCAACTGACATGCACGCGAGCCTACCGGCGTCCCGCGAAGCTGACCTGCCGGCGCCGCAAGATCGTGATGCCCAGAGGACGCGCCGGCGGCCCGCAAGGCGATGAACGCCCTGCGGGCCGCTGGTTACGGCGCCTCGCTGCCCCCGTACCCCCACAGAGGAGGCGGCTCGATCCGTGAGCCGCCCGGGCTCGGTCCTAGAACTTGGTCTGGCAGGCCTCGAGCTTCGTCGGATCGGTGCCGGCTGCCGACACGCAGGCGGCCAGTTGCCCGGCTTTGTTCAGGGTCTTCTGGGCCGTGCTGCCGGCGGCTCCTGCCTGCCCGCCTTCGGTTGAGAGCTGCTTCTTGGCCTGATTGATGACCTGTTGCGATTGCTGAAGGCCCGTCCTCACGGCCTGGTTGGCCGTGTTCTGGCTCGGCTGAATCACAGCGAAGTAGATGACGGCGAACATCACCAGAGAAGCGGCCATCCCGACCATCCAGATACGCCAGTTGCCAGTAACTAGAACCATTGTGTGTCTCCTTGCCCTATTGATTAGTGGTTGCTTGCTGCGACACGGCATGCCCCGAAGCCGCCGTGGTACTTCGAGTCGCCTGGATCAGGCGGTTGTGTTTGCCAGCTGTGCGAGCGTGGTTTCCCAGTCGATGACGAGCTCGCGGTCGTCACCGCCAGGCATCCGCTTGGCCGGTACGGTGTTGCCGGGGTACAGCAACGGCACGGCAGCGGCGGGGACCGGATTCCCGACCTGGATCTGGTAGGGCGGACGTCCGTCAGCCATGACGGTCAGCGAGAAGGCGTACATGTCATCGCCTTTGGCGTTGCGCATCCCCAGCGGCTGGGACTGAACGATGACCGCCTTGCATGGCTCGCCCAGATCGAGGATTCGCGCCGCCGACCCGGTGTTGGCGTCTCCGCTGCTGGCCATCGTCACCGTGGGCGGCTCCTCGCCGAGTGAAAGTGCGATGCGCGTCTGATCCTTGGGATCCACCCGTACCGCGACGGTCGCTCCGGGGGCCATCAGCTGCGGCAGGATGGTGGCCCGCACGGCCTGCCGGCAGGTGGTCGTGTAGCGCGGCACGTTGTCCAGCGCCACCTCAACGGTGAACACGCAGACGTGCGAGGGGTTGAAGTCCGCCCCCGTGCTGACTGCTGTCTGCTGGATCGAGACGATGATCCCGCGGCCGAGCAGTCCCTCCTGGAGCAGTTCCTTCGAAACCGACCCGCTGAGGTCACGCATCTTGCTCAAAAGTCCCATTGCTTGCCTTTCGGTCTTGGGGACGTTGACTTGATGCGTTGCAGCTTGAGCTAGCCCGCCGAAGGCGCGCCAAAGAACCGCCAAAGGCAGCCTTGAACCCGCGCTTCACCCCCGCCGATGCGAGGGACCGAAGACCTAATGCCGCGGGCTGCTACGCCTCCGCTCGATAGCGGATGGCGGCCGCCTTCAGGTGCGGCGGTAGCGCTCTTCTTCCTCGACGGTACGTTCGGCCGTCGGCACGGCCTCGAGCCGTTGGTCAGGGATCGGCTCGCCGCTTTCGACCGAGAGTCCGTACGTGCCCTCGGCGAGTCTCGCCTCTGCTCGTTCGAGAGCGGCCAGGTCGCGGCGCAGATCGTCCTGGCGCCCTTCGTTGTACTCGTCCTGATAGAGATCCTCGGAGTCTTCGTCCCCCGGCTCCCGCCGCTCGCTCGACTCCAGCCGAGCGTCGCTCCCAAGCGGGGCCAACGCCTGCTCGAGCCGCGTCCGTTCGCGTTCGAGCAACTCCCGGGCGTGATCAGGATCCATGAGCGGAGCCTACTGGTTCGCGAGCATGACAACCTGGCGTGGATGCCTCGTCACGGCTTACTCCTGCTCGTTGCATTGACCCTCGCCGGCTGCGGGAGCGCCGGCACGGGTAGCACCAGCCAGACGAGCGCCATCCCCGAAGCCCGCCCGCAGGCGGTCGAGCCGACCGCGGGTCAGCAGGCGGCGGCGGTCACGCCGCAGGATCCCGTGGGTGATGTGAACGCGCACGCGCCATCTCTGACTGAGGTCAGAGCCGAGCTCCGCCTCGAGGTGGTGGCGGCGCCCGTGACGGGTTCGTCATACATTGACCCGCTGCGCTATGTGAATGGTTGGGAGCGCACCGACCAGGGCGTGGATGCGACGCTTCCCGTGGGCGCCCCCATCTTGGCGCCCGGCCCGGTGAAGATTCTGGCCATCATTCCCGGCTGGTACGCCGGGCAGCCGCTGGTCTACTTCGAGCTGCTCAATGGCCCGGACGCAGGCAAGGTGCAGTACGTCGCCGAGCAGATCACTGACATCGCCCGGCCCGGCAGCATCCTCCAGCAGGGCCAAGCGATCGCGCGCTTCGCCAAATCGGGCACCGCGATCGAGTACGGCTGGTCCACCCTCAATGGGATAACGCTGGCTCGAGCGACCACGGGCTACGAGGAGGGAGAGGTCACGCCGGCTGGTCGCTCGATGCGAGTGTGGCTCAACAGCCTCGGAGCCAACGCCGGCCCGAGCTGAGACACCCGTCGGACCGGACCGCGATCCGGTCCGACGGTGCGAACCTCAGTGCGTCGGGCCGTGGCCCGTGAACTCGATCACCTGCTGGAACGTGGAGCGGTTGGTCCAGCGCATCGTGAACGGGATCAGTCCGGGGATGAACGTAATCCGCTCGGCGGTGGCGCTCGAGGACCAAGCGTTCGGGTTTGGCCCCTGAGTTGTCTTCAGGTGGTTGGCCGCGGCTTGAATCGCCGCCCAGAGTGAGGCTCGACAGCGCTTCAGGCTGCCGTTGCCGCAGTACCGGCGGCTGTAGGCGCCCGCGGACCTTCATCCCCAGCTCACTGCGCAGATCCTTGGACACGTATCCGAACCAACCGGGGTCGAAGGAGGGCGTGGAGCTGAACGGGAGCAGGTTGGCCAGGTTCGCGGTTAGCGGGTCCCAGCACCGGCCGCATTACGGCCGTGGCCATGCCGTCCCAGGCCGTATCCATGACCGCAGCTCCGGGAGCGTCGATCTTGCCATCGAGGTTCATGTCGATGCGGCTGGCCCCCTGCCGGCGCCACTTGTCGATCAGAGCCGCGGCCTGAGCGGCAAGCTTGCTCGGGGCCTTTCCGCCATTCAGCACCCGCCGGATGATCGGCCAGACCTTGATCACCGGCAGGTCCTCGGTGGCGGCGCGGTTCATGATCGAGACGTCGTTGTTCTCGTGCATGCCCTTGGTGAAGCCGCGGTACAGCTGCACCCGGTGGACGGCGCCATAGCCGTAGTTGTTGGACGCCGCTCCCCAACCCGGTGCTGGCTTGTTGTTCCAGTTGGTCAGGATGTCGGAGCGCGGCTCGATCATGTGCGGGTGGCGGTTCAGGGGCAGCCATCCGCGCCAGTCGTACTTGCCCGTGCCCAGCGCCGGGAGGCTTGGGTCGGTGCCCGGGCGCCATGATCGGCAGCTTGCCGGAGGAGAAGTAGGCGATGTGCTTGTTGTCGATGTAAGGCCAGTTGAACGTAGTGCCGAAGTGGTTGACGGCTTTGAAGAACTGCTGCGGGTTGTGGACCTGGTTGGAGTCCAGCGCGCTCAGAGCCAGCTCGCCACCAGGCTCGTCTCCACGCGTGGAGCGGTCAAGCGCGACGGCGTAGGGCCGGCCGTGCACCGTCACCGTGCCGCTCACCGGACCGTGAACGGTCTCGAAGAACTTCAGCTCGTGGGCGGGCTGGCCGTCTCCGGCTCCCAGCAGTCCCGCGTCGAACAGCTTCATCGCCCGGCAGCTGCCCTTGTAGAGGTAATGCGTCGAGGTCCGTGTGGGCTTGCTTCCGTCGGGATTGCAGAGCTGCTCGAGGAACTGCTGCTCGTTCTGGGAGTCTGGCGCTGGTCAGGCTCCAGGCGAAGTCACGCCCGCGCCCGATGAACACGTACGGCGAGATCGGGGCGATGATCCCGCGGGCGTCCACGCCGCCGCCGTGCAGGTCGACCTTGCATGACGATCTCGGGGTAGTAATAGCCCAGCTGTGGGCCCATCACAGCCAGCGGGTGACCGTTGGCCGAATGCTTGGAGCCCGGCGATGATGAAGTTCGAGGCCAGCCGTTGCGAAGCCCCGTGCGCCGTGAGCGAGGCGGTCTCGCGAGCTGCTCTCCGAACCGGGGTCGATCACCATCGCGCCGGGCGTCGGGCCCTTGGGCACGCCGTCATAAGGGAACGGCTTGCTGATCGTGGTCGGCGCCTCGGGGTCGTTGACCTCGCGCAGGTCACGGAACACTTTCAGGCCCGCCCTTTTTCCCGAGCCGGCGCTGCAGGCGAGCCAGGAAGTCGGAGTTGGCCACCTCGCCTCCGCCGCCGTTCCCGAAGATCGAGCCGATGAAGGCAAAGCCGGCGATCGCGTCGGTCAGCTTGGCGTGGGGGAGCTTGGGGCCGGCCTGCTCCGGGCGAGGCCTCGTAGGCGTTGATGCCGTCAACCCAGTTCTGGAGATCGCTCAGCACCTGGCGCCCCGGGGCTCCGGCACGCCGCAGCACGTTCTCCTGCTTGGCGACGAACGCGATCGTCTGCGGCGCTGGGAGTGAACGAGCGGGCCGAGGTCACGAGGCCGAAGGGGTTGATCCCGGGGACGTCCAGCGTGGCCAGATAGGCCGGGCCGAGTCCTTCGAGCAGAAGCAGCCCGCGATCCTCGGCGGCCACCCACCCGGACCCGAACATCACGTCGGCGCGGGTCTTCCCGTAGATGTGCGGGATGTCGTTGCTGTCGCGCAGGATCTTGAGACCCGGGCCGCCCGGTCTGCTCGCTACGGACCACCGGCCCGGTGACGCCGAACTTCTCCGACAGGTAGTCCTTGGCGACGTCGGCGGGCGTGACGTGCCCTTCCAGCGGCGTCAGGGCGTTGTAGAGCGCCCCCTGATCGGTCGAGTACTGGGTGGCTGGCAGGCCGCCGTACTCGCCTGGCGCCAGGATGTTGTAGGCGGGTCCGGAGTAATCAGTCCGCGCGCTGGCGGGTACGGCGATGAGTAGCGCGGCGACCATCGTCGCGACGACGCCTGCAGCGAACCTTCGCACCATGAAACTCCTCCTCTGCCCCCAACGATCAACCAGCTCGACCGCCGGGAGCCTACACAGCAGGACGCCGGCCCGGGCCGTGGTCAAGGATCCCGGCGGCCTAACCTTTCCCGTGTGTTCCGTCATACGGTGCTGCCGATCGCATTATTCGGCTCGCTGGTTGCGGGCGCTGTGGTCCTACCGCCGGCACGTTCGATCGCGCGACGCACGGCTCCCGGCGTGCGCTCGGTGCAGGTACCCAGCGCCGGGCGTGCAGTCGATACGGCGCACCCGAACCACGTCATCGGGCGCGGAACCCCGGCGAGCTGCACTTCAGCCGCGGTGCTGGCAGCGGTTCGGGCTGGGGGGATCACCCGGTTCGCATGCGGGCCCAGGCCGGTGACGATCAAGATGAGGGCGACGGCCAAGGTCAAGAACACCAGCCCGGTCGTCGTGTTGGACGGAGGTGGGCTGGTGACCTTGAGCGGTGAGCACGCTCGCCGAATCCTCTACATGGACACCTGCGATCGGGCCCAGGTGTGGACCACGTCTCACTGCCAGGATCAGCCGTCTCCGAGACTCGTGATCCAGAACCTGGCCTTCACGGCTGGGAACTCGACCGGCCGGCGCTTCGACGGTGGTGGTGGAGGGGCGGTGTTTGCTCGCGGCGGCCGGCTACGCATCGTCAACTCGTCGTTCACCGGCAATCGGTGCGATAGCGATGGCCCAGACATCGGAGGCGGGGCGGTCAGAGCGCTGTCGCAGTACCACGGCCTCCCGGTATATGTGACGGGCAGCCGGTTCAGCGGGAACGTTTGCAGTAACGGCGGGGCCCTCAGCAGCATCGGTGTCTCGTGGACAGTCCTGAACGATCGCTTCCTCGCCAACCGCGCCATCGGCGACGGCGCCAACCCGGCCCGGTCAGGCACTCCGGGCGGCGGCAGCGGCGGGGCGATCTACAACGATGGCGACCGGATGACGCTGTCGATCGGGGGTAGTTTGTTCGAGTACAACCACGCCAATGAGGGTGGCGGGGCGATCTTCTTCGTCAGCGACGATCTCACCGGCACGATGGCGATCAGAGACAGCACCCTCGAGCGCAACCACAACGATCGCTTTCAGAGCTCCGGCCTCCCAGGGATCTTCTTTCTCGGAGCGCGACGGCCGAAGCTCGTCGGTTCTGTGTTGCGATGAGCCCGTAAACCGGCGGCACACGCTCGCTCGTCGGGGTGACTCAGGGTCCCGGGTCAGGCTGGAACGGCCCCGCGTCGGCGGGAACGTCCACCGCGTGTTGCTCGAGGACATCCAGCGGCACCGTCTCCAGGGCACGCTCGTGCGTGGAGGCGAGCACGACGTAGGCGGCCGCGCCGTCGTGGTGGGCACGCAGCCAGTTGGCCGCGGTGACGCACCACCGATCACCGGGCACGAGACCCGGGAAGCCGTACCCGGGCACCGGGGTGCTGAGGTCATTGCCGATGCTCTGCTGATGCTCGAGGAACTCCGCCGTGACGACGGCACAGATCGTGTGGCTACCGACGTCGGCTGGGCCGGTGTGGCAACAGCCGTCGCGAAAGAAGCCCGTGAGTGGGTCCTCGCCACAGCCCTCGAGCTCTCCACCCAGCACGTTGCGGTCGCTCACAGCAGGAGTATCGCGCGAGTCAACCCGCGAGGCGCGCCAGCGCATCCCGGACGCAGCCCGGGGCCTCGATCCACGGGAAATGCCCGGCCGCCACGCCATCGGTCCCCGTAGTGACCTCCCCGATGATCCCGGAGTAGGCGGCGACGCATGTCCGGAACGGCGGCGTCGGTGGCGCGGCCTCGGGGTCGGCGAAGTAGGCGGGCCACACCAGGCGAAGCGATTCCAGGTTGTCTTCGGGCGTCCCCTCGCCGCCCATCGCGCGCTCGTCGAATTCGTGGGCACGCTGACGATGCTCACAGATGTCACCCTATTAGGAGGCGCTGCTACGTTCTAGGTAGAGGGAGTAACGTCCTGACGCGGGCGCTTGCGAGTTAGAGCGGAGTGACAGCGCCACTTCGATTCTCTGAAACCCGCCCACGCGGAGGCCGTTTGTCGCTCGAGCTTCACCCGTTACCCGTTGGCGCCGTCGAGGCCGACGAGTCGGGCCTGCGGTTTTCGTCGTTTCGTGGCCGCGTAGCTCTGAGCCTCGTTGGTGCTCTCGTCGTCTCCGGGGTGCTGGTGTACGTACTTGCGGGACGAAGCGGGCAGTTCGAGGCCGCGCTCCGCACGGCTCCGATCTCCCTTCTGGCCCTCGCGGTGTTCCTGCAGATCGTCGCGCTGCTGACTCGCTCCGAGGCATGGAATGTGTGTGTTCGCGCCGCCGGCGGGACAGTCAGCCGGCGTGTGCTGTTCCGCGCTGCCGCGGTGGGCTACGTCGCGAGCGTGTTGAACGGGTCATTCGGGATGGCCGCGCGGATCGCATCGCTACGCCGTGCCGCCCCGCAGACATCTCCTCGTGTGCCGGCCCTGCTGGCAGCTGAGGTACCGATCATTACGGTCGAGGTCGCGCTGGTGGCGATCTTCTCGTTCACGCTGATCGCGCCACTCGGCGTTCCCTGGTGGGTGCCGGTGATCGTTGTCGTGGTCACGGCCACCGCCGTCGCAGGTCTGCGCCGGGTCTCGGATCGCCGTCGAACCGGGCTTTGGGCTGGGCTGGCGATCCTGCGCATCCAGGGGCGGGGCCGGCTGGTCACGTTCACATTGTTGGCAGTATGTGCCCAGATCGCGCGCAACTGGCTGATGCTGCACGCGCTGGGCGTCAACATCTCCATCTTTGATGCGATGGCCCTGTTGATCGTGATGTTCACGGTGGGCCAGCTCCCGATCGGACCGAGCACCGGAACCGCAGCGACGGTGCTCATCCTGGGCGCCAACGGTGTGGCCACCACGGCTGCCGCCGGTGTGCTCCTCACCGTCACCGGAATCGTTGGTTCCCTGTGCTACGCCGCGTGGGCAATCACTGACCGGATCGCCGCGGGCCGGCTCGGCATCAGCCAGGACGTCGTCGTGGCACCGGCTGCGGTCGCGACGACCGAAGCCTGAACATTCCGCCGCTCAAGCGCCGAGGCTGATTCCATCACGTGCGAGGATGGGCGGATGGAATTCCCCCCCGCCTACGAGCCCGTGCTCGCCGAGGTCGAGGCACTCCTGCCGGCCGGGGCGACCGTGGTCGATGCTCACACTCACCTGGGCCGGGACGAGGATGGCCAGTCGCTGGATCCGGCCCAGCTGATCTCGTTCCTCGATCAGGTGGGACCGACCGCCCGCGCCTGCACGTTTGCGCTGCATGACCCCGAGCGAGCTCCCGCCTACCGGGTTCCCAACGATCGTGTTCTGCGCTGGGCGGAGGAGGCGGGCGAGCGGTTGTATCCGTATTGCCGGCTGGATCCGGCCGAGGATCCGGTGGGCGAGGCGGAGCGCTGCCTGGCCCTCGGCGCCCGCGGGATCAAGCTCCACCCGCGAGCCCAGGCGTTCGGGTTCGGCGATCAGGCCGCCGACTCGATCTGGAGGGTCGCCCGCGAGGCGAAGGTGCCGATCCTCATCCACGCCGGCCGTGGGATGCCGCGAATGGACCCGCTGGCTGACCTGGCGTTGCGCTACCCCGACGTGACGCTCGTGCTCGCTCACGCTGCGATCGCTGATCAGGGGATGTTCGCTTCGCGGCTGGCCGGCCATCCCAACATCGTCTATGACACCTCCACGTTTTCGGTGTTTGATCAGATCGAGCTGTTCGCACGCATCCCAGCGGAACGGATCGTGTTCGCCTCAGACGTCCCGTACGGGCGTCCAATCGGCGCGCTGCACAGCGCGCTGCGGATCGCCGCGTACGCCGGTCTGGATGACGGCGAGCGCGCCCGCATGGTCGGCGGCACGATGACCGACATCCTGGAGCGCCGGCCCCTGGCTGACCCCAAGCCGCCGCGCGTGCCTGAGGTTCGCCCGGTCAGCGGACGTCTAGCGCGGGTCAACGGCTATCTGCTCATGTCTTTTGCCGCCGCCTTGAGCTCCGGACCGCCGCCGCAGTTCGCCCGCAGCCTGCCGTTCCTGGCCATGGCCCGCACCGTCTGCCGCGACCCCGACCCGGGCTCTGCCGGCCCGGCGCTCGAGCGCGTGGACAGTCTCCTGTCGGCCGCGGAGGCGCTACTCGGGGAAGACGTCGAGCAGGCACGTTCTGCGCTGGGGCTTGTCACGGCCGCGGGAGTGATTGCCGCCACGGAGCGCGTGACTACAACGAATTGAATTGCCGCGGCTGGCCCGTCAATCGTTGATATCGAGCACCGGCGTGATGTCCGGCAAATGCTGCCCCGCCTCGGCGTGCTCGTTGGGCACCACCGCGGTACCGAGGGCGAAGAACTCGATCACGTGGCTGCCCCAGCCGTGGTTGTTCTCATGCAGCTTGACCTCGACGATTCCCAGGACGCCGTCACCGATCGCTTCGGCCTCCTTTTGCATGCGCTCCATCGCCAACTCGCGGGCGTCGTAGAGCGCTTGGGTGTACTGCTCGAGTTCGACGTTCTGGCCCGTCTGGCGGATCGATTGCATCATTCCGCGGTGGGCGACGTGGTAGACGCAGTTGCCCATGACCAGGCCGACAGGGCGTTTGCCGGTCTGCATCAAGGTCCAGAAGGCCTGTCCAGAGAGATCGGACGTGAACGGACGCCCGTTCGGCGCTCGGTGAATCTTGCCTCCCTTGTGCTTGATAGCGGTCCCGATGGCGATGAATTCCGCCATGTCCGCGCCCCACTCGTAGCGTCCGATTTCGAGGCGCACGCCCACGATGCCGTCGGCACCGAGCTGCTCGGCCTCCTCCTCCATCCGCGTCATGGCAAGTTCGCGGGCGGAGTACATAGCCTGGGTGAGGACGCCCATCTCCTGGCTTGCCTTCCAGCTCGATTGCTGGAAGCCGATGTGGTAGATGCTCGAGCCCACCACCAGTCCCACCGGCTCAAAGCCCGCCTTCTCGACACACAGGTACTCGTTCACCGACAGGTCTGAGGTAAACAGTCCCCGTGCGTTCATCTGGAGCCGTTCGCTCGCGTGCTCCGAGAGGCCTTCGGTGCTCGTCGGGTCGTAGGTCGACATCAGATGATCTCCTGGGGTGGGGGTGAGCTAGTTGGTCGCACTAGACGCCGAGGTTGATCGACATCATGGGCACGCCGAGCGGGGCCGGATGTGGCTCGTGGGCACCGAGGCGGATTGCCGTGCCAAGCACGTGCATAGAGACGATGAAGTAGTGCTGGCTAAAGCCGACCGACTCGCGCTCGTGGTGGTGGATGTCGTGTCGCAGCGTTGAGATGACCATGTCATTGGCGCCGATCTGGTGCGCTTGCCGGCGCACCTCGTCCATGGCGAGCTTCCGGGCGGCATAGACGCCTTCGGTGACCTCGGTCATCTCCTGGTTGCCCCACCAGGACCGCATCATCTGGTTGCCCTGCATGCTCAACGCCACGCACACGACGGAGGTGTGGCCGATGACCCCGAGGGTCTCGGCTCCGATGCGGCGGAGCTTGTCGACGTCCTGGCCGGAGAGCGCGCACATCCGCGGTCCGGAGTGACCGCGAGCCGGGAGCGCGGTCTCGCGGACGGCCGTGCCGAAGACCACGTACTCGACATTGCTCGGATCCCCGAGGAAGCCCTTGGCCGTCATCTCGATGCCGATGACAGCGTCGGCGCCAGCGAACTGGGCCTCTTGGCGCAAGCGGTCAAACGAACGTTGACGTGACAGGTTCCAGGGCTGGGCAAAGGAGCGCATCTCCTGGATCCCGCCTCCATAGGAGGACCAGCCGTAGTTCTGCCAGCCGTGTTGGACGACCGATGAACCCATGACCTGAGCGATCGGCGTCATCCCGGAGGCCTCAGCCAGGGCGTACTCCTTGGCGCTCAGATCGCTGCTGAAGACTGGCGAGCTCGCCGCTGCGGCTGCCTTGAGCCGCAGCTCGGCTCCAAGCGGGATTCCTCCGTCCTTGATCCGCTCGAGGTCGACCGCTGCCGCCTGACTCTCTTCCTCACTGAGCGGCTCCGCTCGTTTTCGGAACAGTGGCATGGTCTGAGTCCCATAGTAACTCGGCCATTCGGCGCTGCCGCGTAACGGCGGCATAACGACGTTATGGCTGTGTTACCGGCCGTCTCGTAGAACTCGCTCGGCCATCCGGGGATGCCCTACTGACATGCTCAGCGCGACCGTCCGCCCACCACCGCACAGACACCGTCACCGCCTGTCGATTGCGCTGTCCGTCGTCCCCTGCCTCTTGGCGCTCACCGCGTGCGGGTCCTCCGGTCCAAGCAGTTCGGCCGGAACCGGAAGTGGTGACGCGCTGGCGCTCAAGTTCGCGGAGTGCATGCGCTCGCACGGCGTGCCGAACTTTCCTGATCCGATCTTCCCCAGCAGCGGCGGAATCGAGATCCAGGTTGGAGGAGCGGGGAACAACCCCCGATCACCAGCCTTTCAGCGGGCCCGAAAGATCTGCCGCATCGGACCCCGGTGACCGGACCGACTAGTCACGGAGGTCCGGTGACCGATGAATCTGGCGCTGGATCGCAGTCTGAGCGGGTACGCCCGGACGGAACCACCACCAGGGACTGGAGTCACGATGCCGAAGCTGATCTACCAAGCGATCGCCTCGCTCGACGGGTACGTCGAGGATGAACAGGGCAACTTCGACTGGGCAGCGCCCGACGACGAGGTGCACGGTTTCGTCAATGACCTCGAACGGCCAATCGGCACCTATCTCTATGGGCGCCGGATGTACGAGACGATGGTGTACTGGGAGACCGTGAGCACCGGCCCCGAGCAGGCCGCCGTGAGTCGGGACTTCGCCGAGATCTGGCGGGCGGCGGAGAAGATCGTGTACTCCCGGAACCTCGAAACCGTGTCCAGCGCACGGACTCGGATCGAGCGCGACCTCGCACCCGACGCGGTCCGCCGGCTCAAGGAGAACTCCAGGGCTGACATCACGATCGGCGGAGCCGAGCTCGCCGGCCGGGCGCTCGCCCTGGGCTTGGTCGACGAGTGCCATCTATTCCTCGGGCCGATCGTGGTCGGCGGCGGCAAGCGCGCGCTGCCTGACGGGCTCCGTGTACCACTCGAACTGCTCGACGAGCGCCGGTTTGCCAACGGCGTCGTTTATCTGCGATACGGGGTATCCCGCCGCTCATAACTCTGGGTGCAGGTGCGCGTGGACGGTGAGCGTGGCGGGAGCCTTGGTCATTCCGAGTGGGCTCCACGTCATGCCCAGCAGGCGCTGGTCGACGGTCGTCGTCGCCTCAACCTCCAGCTGATCGTCGGCCCGCCGGACCGTGGGGTCGAGCCTGAGCGACATATGCTCGCCGGCGACCTCAAGCTCGCCTTCAACCCGAAGTCGCTCCTCTCCAGCGTCGCTGACGCTGGTCGAGCGGAAGCGTATCTCTGGGTGATTCTGGGTGTCGAAGAAGTCAGCCGAGCGCAGGTGCTTGTCACGCTGGCGGCTGCCCGTGTGGAGGCTGGCGGCGTCGATCGTCAGCGTAATCCGGCGTCGGTTGTTCTGGTCGATCTCAAACTGGCCGTCGAGGCGCTCGAAGTTTCCCTTGACGGTGACGAGGCCCCAGAAGTGCTTGACCCGAAACTCGGCGCTGGAGGCCGCCGGGTCGAGCCGCCAGCGCGTGACCGCGAGTTGATCCTTTGTCTGGTCGGTGATCGGATGGGTGTTCATGGTGTCTCCTTGGGGTGGCAGTCGGCGTCGGCTCGACGGTCAGGCGGCTGCGGGTTGGGCGAGCGGCTCATCGGTGTCGGTGTCGACGAGGGTGATTACGGGTGCCGGGCCAGGCACGAGGGTGCGAGCCCGGAGCACGGTGCTGAGCACCGCGAGCACGCCGGCACCGCCGGCGAAGGCGAACCCTGCGGTGGGCCCGGCCCGGTCCACCAGTACGCCGGCGCTCGCCGCTCCGACGGCACCCCCGACTGCCATCGCGGTCGCGAGCCAGGCGAACGCCTCGGTCATGGTCGCGGCCGGAGTGGCGTGGTCGACCATCGCGTAGATGGTGGCCTCGCTCGGCGCGATTGCGGCGCCGGCGAGCAGCAACACGCCCCCGAGGGCGATGACGCTGCCGGCGGCTGGGATCAGGGCCAGGTGTCCGGCGGTGAGGGCAGCGAGAACGAGCGCCAGACCGGCGGCGGTGCGGGCTCCACCGCCGAGGCGGGCAGCGAGCAGCCCGCCCGCGAAGGACCCGACACCCCACACGGCGAGCAGGGGAGCGGCGGCCGTGGTGCTGTCAAGCGACTTGGCGGCCGCGACGACAGTGACCTCGTCGGCGCCGAGCAGCACGCCGACGGCGATCAGGACGAACACGAGAGTTCGCATCGCCGGCGAGCGAAGCGAGCCGCCGCGCGGCCGCCGGCCAGCCGGCGCCGGCCGCCAGCTGCGCGAGGCCGGTTGCGCGGCGAACGACACGTGTCGCCAGCAACAGAACAATCCCAGCCGCCGCGAGGGCTGCTCCGGTGGACCACAGCGCACCGACGCCGAGCGCGAGCGGTGGCCCGAAGATAAACGTCAGCTCGAGCACGGACGCCTCGAGGGCGTATGCGGCGCGGACGGCGCTGGGATCGGCCAGCAGCGCCGGAAGTTGGGTTCGCAAGCAGGCGCCGACCGGCGGTTCGGCCAGCCCGATGCCGGCTGCGAGCGCGAGCAGGACCGGGAGCGGAGCGCCCACCGGCTGCACCGCGATCGCAACCAGTAGCGCAGCGGCGACGGTGGCGCTGGCGAGCAGTACCAAGGTCTGTCCGCGCCGGTCGACGAGCTGCCCGAGCAGCGGCCCGCCGACGCCGAGCGCAATCGCGTAGACGCCGGTGACCACCCCGGCAGCGGCGAACGAGCCCGTCAGGTGCTGCGCATGGACCAACAGCCCGATGCTGAGCATTGCCAACGGCAGTCGCGCGAGGATCGAGGTGGCGAACAGGCGTCGTAGGCCGGAGGCTGGCGCGATCGAGTGCATGCGCCGATGCTAGGTTTGCACTGGTGCAGATGGAAGATCCACAATTAGGGTCTTGGACGAGACCAGTCAGCCGCTAGAGCTGCTTCTCTCGGTGAGCCGTGACGGCTCCCGGACGCTCGGGGCCCAGATCGAGGACCAGCTCCGGCGGGCGATCCGAGATCGTGCGTCTGCGACCGGGCGCCGGGCCTGCCGTCCACGCGTGATCTGGCGCGCCAGATCGGCGTTTCGCGGCGGGTCGTGGTGGACGCGTATGCCCAGCTGGCGGCCGAGGGCTATCTGAATCTTCGGCAGGGCGCGCGCCCTCGGGTCTCGGACGCTGGCGCGGCTGCGAGCGACGCGACGTCGGTGATGGCGCCAGCGGCGCGGCATCCGCGGTTCGATTTCCGTCCCAGCGTGCCGGACGTCTCGACCTTCCCGCGAGCAGCGTGGCTGCGCTCGCTGCGCGAAGCACTCGCCACGATCACCGACGCCGACCTGGGCTATGGCGACCCCCGAGGAGTCACCGTGCTGCGCTCCGCTCTGGCGGACTACCTGGGCCGCGTTCGCGGCGTCGTCGCTGACCCAGAGCACATCATCGTCACCACCGGCTACACACAGGGCCTCGGCCTGGTGTGCCACGCCCTCGCGGCAGCCGGCGCTACCCGCATCGCGTTGGAGGACCCGAGCAACCCCGAGGACGGCCTGGTCGCCGCACGCGCCGGCCTGGAACCGGTTCTGATCGGCGTCGACGAAGCCGGAACACGGGTCGACGAGCTCGAGCACGCCGACGCCGATGCGGTCGTGTTGACGCCCGCCCACCAGCACCCCACAGGCGTCGTGCTCACCGGCGAGCGGCGGACGGCCCTGCTGGCCTGGCTGCGCGCGAGCAACACGATCGCGATCGAGGATGACTACGACGCCGAGTACCGCTATGACCGCGCGGCGATAGGGGCGCTCCAAGGCCTCGACCCAGACCGGGTCATCTACGCCGGCTCGGCGAGTAAGACCCTCGCGCCCGCGCTCCGGATCGGCTGGCTGGTCGTGCCGGCGTCGCTAGTGCATGCCGTCACCCACGAAAAGCTCCTCGCAGACCGAGGGACGCCCCGCATCGAACAGCACGCGTTCGCCGACTTCCTGACCCGTGGCGAACTCGACCGCCATCTACGCCGAATGCGAGCCCGCTACCGCAGCCGCCGTGACGCGCTCGTCGACGCGCTCACCGAAACGCTCCCAGAAGCCGCCGTCCGTGGCGTCGCTGCCGGGCTGCACGTCACCGTCGAGCTTCCCGACGGCGTCAGCGAGCAGGCGATCAGCGAGGAGGCCCACGACCGCCGTATCGAGCTCGAGACGATGGGCGACTACCAGCCCGACACCCGCGGGCGGCCGCCCGCCCTCTTGCTCGGCTATGCGCAAATGCCCGAATCCACCATCCGGGCCGGTGTCCGGGAGCTCGCCAAGGCAGTACGAGGGGCGAGAACCCGTGCCTGACGCGCAGCCTTGACTTCCACCGGAATGCCAGGGAAAGTCGGGGCACACCAAGGAGGCCGAGATGAGCAGCGTTTCCGCGAACAGCGCAGACACGACGGGCAGTCCGCCAGTCCAGGCAGGGGAACTGAGGCTCGAGGTGGTGGTCATACCGGTCTCGGATGTCGATCGGGCGAAACGCTTCTACGAGACGCTGGGATGGCGGCTCGACGCCGATCTCGCCGTCGAGGATGGCTACAGGGTGGTGCAACTGACGCCGCCGGCCTCCGGCTGCTCGATCATTTTCGGCGAGGGAGTCACGACGGCCCAGCCGGGCACGTCCGAGGGTCTGCAGCTCTCGGTTTACGACCTCGACCGCACCCGTGCTGATCTCATCGGGCGCGGGATCGACGTCAGCGAGTCGTTCCACGACTCAACCGGGATCTTCCATCACGCTGGGACTCGGGGACGCGTGAGCGGGCCGGCTCCGAGCCACGCCGATTACGGCTCGTTCGCGGCGTTCAGCGATCCGGATGGCAACGGCTGGCTGCTCCAGGAGATCAAGACGCGGTTACCGGGCCGCTGAGAGGAGAGCGCGACATGGGCACGACATACGACTCTGTGGACGATCTTGCGGAGGCCCTCAGGCGGGCGGCCGCAGCACATGGCAAGCACGAGGAACGAACGGGGGAGGCGGACCCCAATTGGCCGGATTGGTACGCGCTTTACATGGTGCGCGAGCGAGCTGGCGAGGAGCTGCCGAGATGAGCAGCGACTACGACGTCATCGTGCTCGGCGCGGGATCGCCGGGTGAGCACTGCGCAGGTGCTCTGGTCGAGGGCGGCCTGCGCGTGGCCGTAGTCGAGCGCGAGCTAGTCGGAGGGGAGTGTTCCTACTGGGCGTGCATCCCGTCCAAGACGCTGCTTCGACCGGGCGAGGCGGTTCACGAGGCGCGGGATGCGGCCGCGACGGCCGAGGTCGATGTCGGGGCCGCGCTGGCCTGGCGTGACTTCATGGTCTCAGACCACACCGACGCTGGAGCGGCGCGCTGGCTGGCCGACAACGGCATCGATCTACTGCGCGGCACCGGTCGGCTCGCCGGGCCGGGGGTCGTCGAGGTCGACGGTGTGCGGCACACCGCCGACCATGTTGTTCTCGCCAACGGTGCCGATCCGGTCATTCCGCCTGTCCCGGGGCTGCGCGAGCTCGACGGCGTATGGAGCAACCGCGAGGTGACCGCCATGAAGGCCATCCCGCGCCGGCTGCTCATTCTCGGGGGCGGGCCGGTGGGGGTCGAGATGGCACAGGCCGTGCGCCGGCTCGGCGGCGAGGCGGTGATCATTGACATGGGCGAGCACCTGCTGAGCCGCGAGCCCGCGCCTCTGGGTGAGGCGCTCGGTGAAGTTCTGGGCCGCGAGGGCATCGAGACTCGTCCTCTCGGCCAACGCGATCTCGGCCCGTCGCGATGGTGACGATTACGTCCTCGAGATTGACGACGGGCGTGAGCTGCGTGGCGACCGGCTGCTCGTCGCCACCGGGAGGCGACCGCGCGTGGCCGGACTCGGCCTCGAAACCGTCGGCGTCGAGCCTGACGCTCACGGAGTCCCGGTTGACGCGCACCTGCGCGCGGCGGACTGCCTGTGGGCGATCGGCGATGTCAACGGGCTCTGGCCGCTAACCCATGTCGGCAAGTACGAGGGAGAGGTAGTGGCCGCGAACATCCTTGGGCAGCCGCGAAAGGTCAACTACGACGCCGTTCCGCGAGTGGTCTACACCGACCCGCAAGCCGCGGCCGTAGGCGCTGCCGCGGGCCGCTTCAGCGCCATGGTCCCGATGTCCGAAGTCGCCAAGACAGCCACCTACACGCGGGCGTACGCCGACGACAATGGCTTCCTGACGCTCCTCAGTGACGGCGAGCGGCTGACCGGCGCCTACGCGCTTGGCCCCGAGGCAGGCGAGTGGCTGCAGCAGGCCACGCTGGCGATCCGGGCGCAAGTCCCGCTCGACGTCCTGACCGACACGATCCAGCCGTTCCCCACGTTCTCGGAGATCTACGTCAACGCGCTGAAGTCGCTCCGGAAACAGATTGCGTCCTCGCACAAGCCGATCGGCGCTGGACCGCCCATGCCAAGCTGACGGGACATGGCGTGACGATCAGGCCGCGCCGGTCCCCGCGCTGAGTTCGGGGAGCAGCGGCGTCACCATGGAGCCGGCGGCGGCTGTGGGCAGAAATGAGACCTCGATCGTGAGGCCGCCCTCCGGTCTCGGCCGGGTGATGAGTTCGGCCTGGTGGGCGGCCGCGATGGCCTGAACGATGGAGAGCCCCAGTCCGTGTCCGCCCTTGTGCTCGGTCCGAGCGCCGTCGAGTCGCTGGAACGGTTGCAAAAGACGCTGGACCTGTTCAGGCGGTACAGCCGGGCCGGTGTTCGTCGATGGACACGAAGGCGTGCCGGTCGCGGGTGCCCGTCGTTGATCTCGACATGTCCCCTGGGGGCGTTGTGGCGGATCGCGTTGTCGAGCAGGTTGGCGATCAGCCTCTCGATCAGGCGTGGATCGCCCGTGGCCGGCGCTGTGTCCAGCGTGGAGCGAACGTCGAGGTCGCGATCTGCGGCGTCTGATTCGCGCGCCAGCAGAGCCTGGGCGGCGATGGCCGCGAGGTCGAGCTGCTCGCGGCGCTGCAGGCCACCTTGTCCGCGGGTGAGCGTCAGCAGTGCGTCGATCATCTGCTCAAGGTGTTGCTCGGAGGCGAGCACGCGCTCGTGGGCTGCGCGCAACGAGGTGAAGTTCGCATGCGGGTCGGCGAGCGCGACCTGGATCAGTGCCCGCTGGCGTGTCAGGGGCGCGCGTAGCTCGTGCGAGGCGTTGGCGACGAACTGGCGCTGCGCCTCGAACGCGGCGTCGAGCCTGCCAAACAGGTCATCGAGGGTGTCCCCGAGTTCCTTGAGCTCGTCCTGCGGGCCGTCGAGGGCCAGGCGCTCGTGCAGGCTGGTGGAGGAGATCCGCCGGGCCGTGCGGGTGATGGTGCGGATCGGTCGCAGCATCCTGCCGGCGATTAGCCAGCCGGCCAGGAGGGCGAGTACGGCCACGAAGGCCAGGGCGATTCCCGAGTTGACCAGAAGCTGGTGTGAGTCGGCCGCGCGCTGTGCGGCTTGGACGGACCCTGTCTGGGCCACTTGATGCACCGCCTGTGCCAGCTGATGCACAGCCTGGGCCAGCTGACGCTGGGTCCCGTGCAGCTGACGCTGCTCCTTGGCCAGGCTCAGCACAGGCAGCTGAAGGCCTGGTCCCTGGCCGGCGGGACGGTTCAGCTGATACTGGTCGTGGAGCAGCTGATGTTGGACCTGCTCCAGACGCGGCAGAGCTTGTGCCAGCGGAGGTGGAAGCTGAAGGTGCTGGATGGCGGGAGCGTGAGGGACCTTCGGTAGGTGCGGCGTTCTGTACTCGGTCGCCCGTTCAAAGAGGGCGTAGGTGATGCCGACCAAGGCGACACCGGAGACGAGGAAGAGTCCGCCGTACAGAGCGGTGAGCCGGAGCCGGGCCGTGCGGCGAGGCAATCGCAGCCAAGAGGATGGTGCGAGCCGGAGGTGTCGCGGCGCCCATCACGGCACGCCGATGCGGTAACCCGCCTTGGCGACGGTCTCGATTACCGGGGGATCACCGAGCTTGGCGCGAAGCCGGCTCATCGTGACCCTCACGGCAGCTGTGAACGGGTCAGCGTTCTCGTCCCACACGCGCGCGAGCAGCTCCTCGGCCGAGATGACCCGGCCCTGGCCGGCGAGCAGCAGCTCGAGCGCCCCGAACTCCTTTGGCGTCAGCTCGAGATCACGACCAGAGCGGTGCGCGCAGCGCCTGGCCGCGTCGAGCACAACGTCACCGTGCTTCAGGACAGGCGGGATGCTCGGCTGCGCACGGCGAGCCAGGGCACCGATGCGCGCCACCAACACGGGAAAGTCGAACGGCTTGGGCAGGTAATCGTCCGCGCCGAGCCCAAGCCCGGCGACCAGATCCTCATTCTCGGACGCGCCGGTCAGCATCAGCACCCGGCTGCGCCCGCCGGCGGCTACGAGCCTGGCGCACACCTCGTCGCCATGGATAACGGGAAGGTCGCGGTCGAGCACGATCACGTCGTAATCACTGACCATGGCGCGGGTCAGACCAGCGTCGCCGTCAAACGCTACATCGACCGCCATCCGCGCGTGGCGCAGGCCGGCGGCAACCGTTGCGGCGAGCTCCTCGTCGTCCTCGATCACAAGCACCCGCATGTGTAGCTCCTTGTCCTGATCAAGGTAGCGACGAAGTGTTTCAACGCCGTTTCGCCGGCTCCGGCGAGCAAACAGAGACCGTCCTAAAGAGCGAAACAGGCTCGAAACAGGACACGGCGTAGAACTGCTCGGGACAGGACCTACGCCCGCAGCAGACCACAGGAGGCCCGATGCCGGACAGCATTCATACCGAGCGGCTGACCCCGCCGCGGGCACGCCTGCTCGCCACCGCTGCACTCCTGAGCGGGGTCCTCGTGGCCGGATGCGGGGGAGGGTCTCCCCGAGACCGACCGCTGCCACGGTGGGCGCCCCAGGCACTCAGGCGTCGACAGCGGCACCGGCGAGCACAGCGGGCACCGCCACCCCAGTCGCCGGCAGCCCAGGCTTGGCGTTCGCCAAGTGCATGCGCGCGAGCGGCGTGCCCAACTTCCCAGACCCAAGCCCCGGAGGAGGCGGATTCGCCTTCAGCGCGGGTGCTGGAGTCAATCCGTCATCGCCCGCATTCAGCGCGGCCCGTGCCAAGTGCCAGAAGCTCCTTCCGGGCGGCGGCCCCCCTGCACCCGGCTCGACGACGCACCCGTCAGCACAGACGCTGGCCAAGCTGCTCAGGATTGCGCGGTGCATGCGGGAGCACGGCGTCCCCCAGTTCCCGGACCCTCAGACCCGTGTTCCGTCCAACCCATCCGGCATCCGGGAGATAACCGATTTCGACGGAGCGATCCTTCTGTTCCCGAGCACGATCGACATGCAGGCGCCGGCGTACAAGCAGGCATTGACGGCGTGCGGCGCGCCGCCACTTGGCCTCCGGCATTGATGCCGGTTACGTGGCCGGGCGGGCAGGCGCGTAACGACGGCATAACGGCGTTATGACCGTGTTACTCGTTAGGCCGTACAACGACGTCCAACATGCGACCGGTCCGGCCAACCGACGAGGCGTGTAGGGGAGGAGCGTCCGGCAAAGCATGCGCTCGCTCGAAGCTCGCGATGTTGCTGGGTCTCGCAACGCTCGTGAGTGGGACCCTGGTGGCAGGGTGCGGGGGAAGCGCACCCCACGCCGGCCGGGGCAAGCGCTGTGGGGTCGGGGCTGGCCTTCGCCAAGTGCATGCGCGCGCACGGCGTGCCGCATTTCCCTGACCCGAAGGTCAGTGGCACCGGCGTCCAGATCTTCGTCGACCCGCTGTCGCCCGCGTTCCAGTCGGCTCAGACGTCCTGCAAGAAGCTGATGCCGGGTAGCGGTCCGGCCTTCGGACCCCCATCGGCGCAGGCCCGTGCTCAGCTGCTTCAGATCTCGGAGTGCATGCGGCGCCACGGTGTCTCGGGCTTCCCCGACCCGCAGGCTGGGCCGCCGCCTTCCAACCCCGCTGGCTACAGCGTGATCCTCGGCCACGGCGGGTACCGACTCGCGATCCCGAGTTCGATCGACATGTCCTCACCGGCGTTCAAGCGGGCGGCGATAACGTGCAACTTCGGGCCGCGGGGTGCTGCCTAGCCTCGGGAGCCTGGGGGGAGCCCCGAAGGTGACGCTACCCGGCCTTCATCCTCACAGCACCTTGTCCAGAGTGATCGGCAGGTCGCGCACGCGGCGGCCGGTTGCGTTGTAGACCGCGTTAGCGACCGCCGCGCCCACGCCGGTGATGCCAATCTCGCCGATTCCGCGCGCGCCCGCTGGCGCATGTGGATCGGGGATATCGGTCCAGATGAGATCGATCCGCGGCACGTCCATATGAACCGGCACGTGGTACTCCGCGAGGCTCGGGTTCATGATTCGCCCGGTCCGCTCGTCGAACTCGGTGTCCTCCATGAGTGCGAGGCCGATCCCCATGATGATCCCGCCGCGGAATTGGCTCGCGGCGGTCTTGGGATTGATGATTCGTCCGCAGTCATAGGAGCCGAGCACACGGTCGACTCGGGTCTCGCCAGTGACGGTATTGACCCGGACCTCGCAGAAGACCGCGCCGGTCGAATGCATCGAGTAGGTCTGCGTCTCATCCGGTTCGGCGGAGGAGGCGACGACGGTCAGCTCTTCTCGGCCGGCGTGTTCCAGGATCGTCGAGTAACTCTCCCAGCGAGTTGGGTCGGCGAGCTCGCACAGCCCCTCGTCGCGCCCCCCGACCTCGTCGGCGGTCAGGCCGGCCAGGGGCGAATCGTCGTCGACGAGTGCGAGCAGCTGCCCAACGAGTACGCGCTGAGCGGCGATCACCGCGCCGACGATGGAGGCCGTCTGCCCGGAGCCCCCGGCGAGCATGCTGCCGGGGAACGAGGAATCCCCATGGGCGACGGTCACCCGCTCGAGTGGCAGGCCGAGCCGCTCGGCGGTGACGATCGTCTGGGTGGTCGAGGTCCCCATTCCCATGTCGGCGGCCGGCACCTCGACCGTCGCGTGACCGGTCTTGTCGAGCCTGATCCGCGCGCCGCCGCCGGGGAAGCGGTGGTAGGGGTAAGTCGCGGTGGCGCAGCCCATGCCGATCAGCCATTCCCCCTCCCGGTGTGTGCCCGGCGCCGCTCGCTGCTCCCAGCCGAAGCGTTCGGCGCCCGCGCGCCACGCGTCGACCAGGTGACGGGCGGAGAACGGCAGACCCGAGCTGGGGTCCTTCTCGGGCTCGTTTCGGATCCGCAGCTCGATCGGGTCCAGATTGAGCTCGATGGCGAGCTCGTCGATGGCGGACTCCAGCGCGAAGGTGCCGACCGACTCCCCCGGAGCGCGCATGAAGGAGTTGGAAAGCATGTCCATGTCGACGACCTGCTGGTCGGTCTTCAGCGTCTTGGTGGCGTACATGTGCCGCGCGGGGAACGTGAACTGCTCGGCCAGCGCGTTGTAAGGGGTCATGGCGGAGATGCCGGTGTGGATGAGCGCCGTGAAGCGGCCGTCATCCTCGGCGCCGATCGCGACTCGCTGCTCGGTGTTGGTGCGTCCGCCGACCAGCCGGTAGACGCCTTCGCGCGAGAGCGTGACCCGCACGGCACGGCCGGCGAGCTTGGACGCGGCCGCCCCGAGCAGGTGGTGGGACCACAGCGTCTTGCCGCCGAAGCCGCCACCGACGTAGGGCGAGGTGAGATGAACCTGGCTCTCGTCGATTTCGAAGGCCTGCGCGAGCGTCCAAGCGTGCAGCGTCACGCCCTGGCTGGCGTCATGGACGATCAGGTCATCGCCGTCCCAGGCGAGCGTCACCGCGTGGGGCTCGATCGCGTTGTGATTGTGGCGTGGCGTGCGGTAGGTGAGATCGACCGAATGGGTCGCGTCGATGAGGGCGGCCTCGGCATCGCCGACGAGAACCTCGACCGGTTGGCCGACGAGGCTGTCGGGCGTGCGCGGGTGCTTTCTGGCCTCCTCGAAGGTTCGGGACGGGGAGGACTCGTAGGCGACCTCGATCAATGACGCAGCGTGGTCAGCCTGCTCCTGTGTGTCGGCCAGGACAACGGCGATCGGTTCGCCGTTCCAATGGATGCTGTCGTCCTGCATGACGGGGAGGTCGCTGCCGCCGGCCGCCTTGGGCGCGGTCAGGAACAGCGGCGGCGGTTGCATACGCGGGGCGTTGCGATGGGTCATGACGAGCACGACACCGGCCGCAGCCTCGGCGGCACTCGTGTCAAGCGTTGTAATGCGCCCGCGAGCGATCGTGCTGTAGCGCAGCGCGGCGTAGACCATGCCCTCCATCAAATACTCGGCCGCGAAGCGCGCCTGGCCGCGGACCTTGAGCGCCCCGTCGAGGCGCGACACCGGCGCGCCGATGAGGCCGTGTTTGGCACGCAGCACCGGATCCGGGCTGGCGCTCGGCGTCCAGCCATCGGGAGCGATGGAGATTGCCGGTCGGGATTCGGACGTGCTCATCGGCGGGCTCCCTCGGTCAGCTGCTGCAGGACGGCGGTTAGCGTGCGCCGGACGAGGTCGACTTTGAACGCGTTGCCGGCAAGTGGACGGGCGTCGGCAAGCTCCGCATCCGCCGCTTCGAGGAAGCTGGCCTCCGTCGCCGGCCGGCCTTGCAGCACCTCCTCGGCGCGCCACGCCCGCCAAGGCTTGGGGGCGACGCCACCCAGGGCCACTCGCGCCCTGGCGACGACGTCACCGTCGAGCTCAAGCCAGGCGGCTACGGAGACGAGCGCGAATGCGTAGCTGGAGCGATCGCGCACCTTGCGATAGGTCGAACGCGCTTCGGGGGTCGATGGGGGCAGCTGCACGGCGGTGATCAGCTCCCCGTGCTGGAGCACCGTCTCGAGATCGGGACGATCCTCGGGCAGCCGGTGCAGATCGCAGAGCGAGACGGTGCGGTCTCCTGAGGCGCCGCTCAGGTGCACGACGGCGTCCAGCGCGGCGAGCGCGACGCACATGTCCGACGGATGGGTGGCCACGCAAGCGGGTGAACCGCCGAGGATCGCGTGCATGCGGTTGAAACCGCCGATCGCGTCGCAACCCTCGCCCGGAGACCGCTTATTGCAGCGCGATCCGTCGGCGTCGTAGAAGTACGTGCAGCGGGTGCGCTGCAACAGGTTGCCGCCGACCGTCGCCATATTGCGAATCTGTGGTGATGCGCCGGCCACGATCGCCCGCGTGAGCATCGGGTAGCGCGCGCGGACAGCGGGGTGCTCGGCCACCGCGGTGTTGCGCGTGGCGGCCCCGATCATCAGACCGCCATCGTCGGTTTCCTGAATCTCCGCCGACAGGCCGGTCACGTCAACGAGCGCCGATGGTACCTCGACCGTCTCGCGCATCAAGTCGACCAGGTTCGTCCCGCCGCCGAGGTATTTCGCGTTCTCATCCCCGGCGCGGCGGATGGCGTCGGCGGCATCGGTGGCGCGTGAATAGGCGAGCTCGATCATGCGCCCGACCCCGCATAGACCTCGGCGATCGCGTCAACGATCCCGTTGTGAGCCCCGCAGCGGCACAGGTTGCCACTCATCCGTTCCCGCAGTTCGTCGTGAGTGAGGGCGATCTTGGTGGCGCCGAGATCATCGGTGACGTGGCTGGGGACTCCCCGGGCCATCTCATCTGCCATCCCCACCGCCGAGCAGATCTGACCTGGGGTGCAGTACCCGCACTGAAATCCCTCATGGTCGATGAACGCTTGCTGCAACGGATGCAGCACGCCGTCGTCGGTAAGCCCCTCGATCGTGGTCACCTCGCGACCGTCGTACTGGACGGCGAGGGCCAGGCAGGAGAGGATCCGCTCACCGTCGACGAGCACCGTGCAGGCCCCGCACGCGCCCTGATTGCATCCCTTCTTCGTGCCGTGGAGCCCAAGGTGTTCACGCAGAAAGTCGAGCAGCGATACACGGGCGTCATCGGGCGCCGGTGCCTCGCGGCCGTTGATGATGATTGGCACGGCGGATTCCCCTTTCAGCGACTAACTCCTGACTGGGCCAGACTAGCCCACCCCTCGGCTTAGGTCAGCCCTGCTGCTCGTTGCTGCGGGAGAACGTCTGCACGGTCCGCGTGCTCGCGGTCGATGACAGCGTCCCATAGGAGGTGTTGGCCGTTTCCGCGGTGCCGCCGCCCTGCGCGGCATCTCTCGGGTCACCAGCCTGGGGCGTCAGCGGCTGGTCAGCTTGGTAGATGATCTTCCCGGAGCCCGAGGACAGGAACGCGCAGGCCGAGTTGTCAGGGCCGACGAGCACGACCTGAAAGCCAATGATCGGCGCAAAGTCGGATTGCGCAAAACCACCGATCGAGCTCAGCTCGACTGTCTTGCTTGCGTACGGGGGGTCGCTGCTGTGTTGCTCGTAGACAGTGAACGTGGCAGCGCTCACGACCCCATTCTCCATGGCTAGATCGATCTTCAATCCCATTCCTTTGGGGAGGCGCCCGGGGCCAGACAGGGATAGGAGATCGAAGGTGTCAAAGACGAGGTACTTCGCAGGAGATTGCCAGTCATTGATCGTGGCCGTGATCTGATCGCCAAGCACCGCGATAACGAATTGCTGCCAGGCGTCATTCCACGGCGAGCCCTTGCCCGGCGGCGTTCGTGGCGACCAGGCGTTCAGCTGGAACCCGAAGCCGGTGCCGACGAACGGGGAGGGCGACTTCGTGCTGCCCATCGAGTCGGCATGCGACTGCGGATAGGTACCCGACGACCACAGCACCGGCGCGCCCGAGTAGTCACCACCGTAGATGACCTGGTTGCCGTCGTCCTGACAGGACAGGAAGGCACCGGGGTTGCCGTTGGTTCCGGTTGCCCACACCGGGGAGCCCGCGGCGTTGTACAGGACCAGGTTGCCGTCTTCCTGCATCGTGCACCGAACTGCCCCCGAGCCCTGCGTGCCCGATGCCCACAGCGCCGTGGGGTAGCTCGCCTGACTGACATGAAGTTGGTATGACATCGCCACGTCGTCGATCCCATAGAGGACGAGGTTGCCGTCCGTCTGGAAGATCAGTTTGAACGCCCGCGTCGCAGACAGGATCGCATCGCCCGGGGCGAGCTCCCCGACCGCCCAGTGGGCCGGGTTGTGCGCCGGGGCGGGCGCGGCCAGGAATCGTCTGGAGTAGTCCATTCGGCTGCGCTCCTAGGGCTCTCCGGATCCCCAGCGCTCAGATCACCGAGGCCACATACACGGCCGAGGACGTGATCGGAGTGCCGTTCGCGGCCTCGATCACCAGATTGCCATCGTCCTGCACACGCAGGTAGGCGCCTGGGTTACCGGGCGTGTCAGACGCCCACACCGCACCAGTGGCGACGTTGCGCGCCAGCTCGATCGTTTCGTCGATCTCGATGGTGACCTTGATGCCGGTCAGCCACGTGCTCCCCTGAGGCCCGACCATCGAGTAGTTCGCGGAGCTGCCGAGCCCGGACGGCGGCGGCGGGATCCCGCCCGAGTAGATGACGAGGTTCCCGTCGTTCTGCATCGAGACGTGAGAGCCGCCCGAGCCGCTCGTCGCCGACTCCCACAGGACCTTCGAGTAGCTGGCTTTGGTGATGTCAGCCGGCGGGTCGAGGACATCGATCCCATAGAGCACGAGGTTCCCGTCTGGCTCGAAGACGAGCTTGCAGTTTCGGGTGGGGGAGTAGATGACATCCCCATGAACCATCGTCCCGACCGCTGGCGCGAACCGCGCGTGACCGGGCGGCGCTTTCGCAAAGAAGAACCGGAAGTACTCGGACACGCCGCCTTGGCCGCCCCACCTCAAACCGTAGTTGGATGTTCGGTTTCACACTCTCACGCAGTGCGGTCGAGGTCAAGGCCGCGAGCCCTCGTCGCTACGCCGAGCGATCAGCCCAGCTTCGTGACCTTGCCAGTCCTCGCGTTGACCGCGACGTACCTGACGTTGCCTGCCTTGATGAAGTCAAAGATGTAGAGCGCTCCGGCGAAAGGTGGTGCGATCGGGTCGCGCAGCGCGACGGTGTCGAATCGGCCCTTATTGCCGCTCATCCGCAGGCGCGCGACAGCCCTTCTCAATGAGATCCTCGGCGCGTGGGTTATCGGGTAATCCTCCAGATACGGCGTCCTGTACGTCGAGATCCGACCGTAGGCCTTCGGCGGCGGGCCGTAGTTGATCGTCGCGTAGCTGTACGGAGACTTTGGGGTGGGGTTGTCGAACACGAACCGCCACCGCGTGATCCCCTGTGCGGTATTCACGGCGTGGCCGCCGGCGGCCGAGCCGTCGGCCTCGTACAGGACAGCCTTGGCCAAAAGCCGCTTATCGGCATGACGAACGCGGCGAGTGGCAGAGCGATAGAGCTGCTGAACATCTGGGATGGACCGGGTGGCAGATCCGATCGCGGGCACCGCTAGGAGGGCGCCGAGAAGGATCGCCCCGATCAAGCCACCTGCTCCTCTCCTCCGGGGCATCGTCGAGATCCTAGGCCACGATCTCAGCGGCGATGCTTTGGGCGAATGCGTCAGGGCGTGAGAGGAACGGGTGGTGCCCAGCGCCGAACTCCACGAGCCGGGTGTTGGCTCTGACTCGTTGACGCTGCACCGCAGCCGGGGTGGCGAGATCTTCGGTGCAGACGTAGTACGTAGAGGGCTTCTGTTCCCAGGCGATCTGGCGGGGTGGCTGGGTGAAGGGCGTGAGCGACTGACGCGTGAGACGGGCGAGCGCCTCTTCGGTTGTGATGTCATCGCAGTCCTGCAGGAAGAACTCCTGGATCATCTCCGGGTCGACGCCGATGGTGCCGTCGTCACCGGGTTGGAGCCACGGCGCTGGCTCGGAGCCGATGAGATCGGACTGGGACTGCCCGGTGTCCGGCATCACGGAGGTCACGTAGAGCAGCTGGGTGACGCGGTCATCAGCGCCGGCCTCGGTAATGATCATTCCGCCGTAGGAGTGGCCGCAGAGGACTACCGGTGCCTCGGCCGCAGCGATCGCAAGCCGGCATGCCTCGACGTCCGCGTAGAGGTCACCGAGCTCGGCGCCAGTCTCCCCGCAGCTGGGCAGCGGCACCGAGACGGTGGCGATGCCGCGGTCGGCGAGTGGTTTCTCCATCGAGTTCCACCACCAGGCCGCGTCACGAACGCAGGCGCCATGAATGAAGATCAGCGTGGGCACGAACACCACGATAGCGCAACCCGCCAGTTGCGCGTTTCTGGGCTGGCGAGGTCGGACTAGGCGCGCTACGTTCGCTGCCGGTAGCTTTGCTCGATCGAGCGCGAGGTGCGAATTGAAGGCCCGATGATCACGCTCGGTCAGCTGCTGAAGCTGACCGGGCTGATCGGCAGCGGCGCTGAGGCCAGGGAGTTTCTTCGAACCGAGCAGGTGTGGGTCAACGGAGAACCCGAGGAGCGACGCGGGAGGAAGCTCAGACTGGACGATGTGGTTCGGGTTGGGGAGCTCGAGATGCGTCTGACCTCAAACGCCTGAGATATCCGGCATCCGGCCCCGCCGTCCCTTATCGGCGGGGCGGGGCGCGGCGCACGGACGCTGCGCACGTGAGGCACAACACCCCGTCGGGCAGCGCTCGCATGCGCCCAGGCGGGATCGGATCGCCGCAGGAGTCGCAAATCCCATAGCTCCCGTCATTGAGCTTGGCCAGAGCCCGCTCGGTTCGGGCCAGCACTCGCTCCAGCGAGTCCCCGACCCCGATGTCGGTGAGTCGGCTCACCGCCTCGGTGGTCCCATCGCCGATTCGTTTCCCGAACCCCAGGGCGCTCCCCCGCTCAGGCCGCTTGGCGAGCTCCGCCAGGCGCTCTCGAGTGCTGTTCAGACGTTCCTCGAGCTCAATCCGGGCCGCGTCGAGGTCCAAATCATCGCTTGGATTCGCCATCACTGATGTCTACCAAGCCGTCATCGCATGGAAGCCGTGCTGCGGTGCTGTGGCATCGCCGCGCTGGCGCGATGTCGAGTCGGCGTTGTCGCGAAACCGGCTCAGCCCCCGGCCGAGCGTGGGCCGAGAAGGTCCCAGCGGTTGCCCGCGACGTCATGAAAAACGGCGACCCGGCCATACGGCTCGTCTCGGGGCTCGGTGACGAACTCGACTCCCTTCTGGCGCATGTCCTCGTATGCGGTCTGGAAATCGTCTACGCGAAGAAACAGCCCGACGCGGCCAGCGAACTGCCGGCCGATCACCCGTTGCTGCGGCGCACCATCGGCCTTCGCGAGCAGGAGCGCGGTCGTGGCGTTGGGTGGGCGGACAACGACCCACCTCTTGGGTCGCCCATCGTTCGTCACTGCCGCTGAGTCCTCGAGAAGCTCGAATCCGAGCGACTCGACGAAGAAGCTGATGGCGACGTCGTAGTCGTCCACGATGACTGCGACCTGCTCGATATACATCATGGGGTCGCAGGCAATCACGTGGCCAGGACACTCGTATCCGTCAACGACTCTGGCCGCGTACCGCCCATGCTGTCGCGGACACCAACGTCGAGGATCCTCTCACCCGCAGCAACACCGGCGAAGTCGGCGAAGACGGGCGCGAGCGGGATCGAGTACCGCCCCATGAAGCGGTCATAGGCCTCCGGTGCGACGACGAAACTCACGTGAGCTAAATCTAGGCCTCGCCCTCTGTTCAGTCGGTTCCTATTTGGCTGGGCCGATTGGTGGCCCCAGAGGTGTCGGGAACTCGAAAACGGCGAAGTCGCGCGGTGAGACGAAGAGCTGTTGCACGGGCGGGTTAGGCGGAGGCGTTGGGCCCCAGAAATCTGTCGGCGTGCTGAAACGCATGCTTGGCACGACCTCCACCGACGAAGCGAATAGGCGAGCCCAGTGCGGCGAGGAGGCTTTCTAGAGCGGGTCGCGTGGTGCGGCTCGGCTGTGAGGCTGAGCGACGTACCGGCGCGCCGACCATGCCAAGCCCGAGGTCCAGCCGTCCGTTGCTGATCGCGTCAAGAGTGGTGGTGAGCTGCGCCATCCGCAGGGGCGGAGGCAGCACGAGGTTGGAGACCAGCGGCCCAAGCCGGCATCTTCTTTCGATCGGCGCTCTAGCTTGGCGTGGGTACTGCCGATACGCGTGCATGAGCGGGCGGACGCGCGGCGTGATCACAATCGCTGTCCTTGCCTGGCTTGGCGTTATGGTCGCGGCGGCTGGATTGCTGGCGGCGTCGCAGGCTGACGCTCGTCACGGAGTTGATCAGCGCTTCGAGGCGCGGGTGGCATCGAGCGCCGTGTTCTCCTCGCTTTATGTCCAAGACATTTTCGCCCGCGAGAGCCGGCAAGCTGCGACCTGGCTGACTGGTCGGCCGACTCCTGTCAGCCTGAGGCGTGCCGCGGAAGCTGTGGGCTTCAACGCGTCGGTGCTGCTCGATCGCCAGGGACGTGTGTTGCAGGCCGCCCCGAGCAAGCCAGGGCTTGTTGGTCGGGTGATCACGAGCAAGTATCCGCATCTGGCCGCAGCGGTCGACGGGAGAGCCGCTGTCTCGAACGTGGTGCTGTCAGCGGCTCGCGGGGTCGCGGTGGTGGCGTTTGGTGTGCCGTTTAGGACCCCGTCAGGTAGGCGGGTCTTCAGCGGCGCGTTTGACGTTTCCAAGACACCGCTGGGCGCCTATATGAGCCACATGATCAGCACGCCCGGTAGGCATGTGTACCTCGTTGATGCCACCGGGCGCGTGATCGCCAATAGCGGGCCGGATCTCGAAGCACGAACGACAATTAGGCAAATCGATCCACGCCTCGCCGGCGTACTCGCCACGCGGTCCACAGGCTCCTACGCCTCAGCGCATGGGGCTCATTTCTTCGCCAGCGTGGCGGTCGCGGGCACCCCGTGGCGGCTCGTGGCCGAAGTCCCGGAGAGCCAGCTCTACATCTCGGTCGATGGATCGAGCCGCTGGTTGGCCTGGCTGGCGCTCGCAGGACTCGCGCTCGCCGGTCTGCTGGCCATCGTGCTGGGGTCTCGGCTGCTGCGCAGCCGCGAGCGTCTGAGCCGACTCAATGGCGAGCTGGATCGTCTGGCCCGCGTGGACTCCCTCACCGGCCTGAGAAACCGCCGCGACATCGAGGAGAGGCTCCTCGCGGAGCTCAGCGCAGCCCGTCGTCACGAGTCGACTCTCGCCGTCCTGTTGATCGACATCGATCACTTCAAGCAAGTCAACGACACCCAAGGTCACCAGGCCGGAGACGCCGCGCTCGCGACTACCGCGCAGAGGATCAAATCGACTCTCCGCACAGAGGATTCAGTCGGACGTTGGGGAGGCGAGGAATTCCTCGCCGTGCTCCCGGGCACCGACACCGACGGCGCCCTCACGATCGCCGAGCGCCTCCGCGCACAGGTCGCCAGCCAGCGGTTGGGAAGCGCCCACCCGCGAGCCGGGATCACCGTCACGATCGGCGTGGCCGTCTGGACCACCGGCCCGATGGACGATCTCATTAGCCGCGCCGACCACGCCCTCTATGCCGGCAAAGCCGCAGGACGCAACAACGTGCGACTCGCCGACATGCAGGCCGACAGCGAACCCCTCAACTCCCAGCCGCGGGAACCCGTCGTCACGCACTGACGCTCAGGCGAGAATCGAGCATGAGCGGCTTGTCGAGTCGCCGAGGTGGATCGTCCGCGGCCGATCGCTGGGAGACATAGTGGCCCGGGCAGGACTCGAACCTGCGCGCGACGGATTATGAGGGCGCGCCGTGGCGCCTGGAGCCCGCAAATACAGGCAGTCAGTTCTAGATAGAGCAGACTCACGCAGCTCAGAATTGCTGGGTTCGGGACGCCGTTGGGGACACGGGTCGCCGCCCGGCCTTCTCGCGGGGCAGCCCCGGCGGGCAGTGCGCCCGCTTCTCCTATTAGCCCAAAGCGGAAGCGGCGGATCTCGCGATTCGCGAAAAGGGGGCTGGGGGTTCGATCGCCCCCTGGTCGCTGCCGTTTTGCGATGCCGCGGTTGGGGAGCGATGGGCATGCGCGTCGCACGGAGCCGTTGAGGACCTCGTGTTTAGAGCTTGTTCCCGGCGCGAAACCAGGCGATGTAGTCCGCGACCGAGCGCTCGAGGTCCCACTCAGGGGTGTAGCCGGTGTCGGCGTGCAGGCGGCTGATGTCGAGGTACGCCGGCGGCGCGCTGGTGCCAGGCTCCAATGTCACGCTGAATTCGGGCACGACCGACGTAACCGCGGCGATCACCTCAGCGTTAGTGGTCATGCGCCCGGAGGCGACGTTGTAGGTGTTGTGGGTGAGCGTCGGTGCTGTCTGCAGCAGGGCGGTCGCTCGGCCGATGTCTTTGACGTAGCAGAGGTCGAGGCCGTCGTCGGCCTTGAGCCTCGCGCCGACGCCCGCGAGGTCGACTGGCGTGCCCGTCGCTGCCGCGTAGACGAATCGGGGAGCGGGGAAGGCGAAGTTCGGCTGGTGACCCAGCGGTCCCCATGAGCCGCTGATGCGGAGGTGGATGATCTCCAGGCCGGTGGCTGTGGCCAGGTGATTGCCCAGCAGTTCACTGATCCGCTTGAACGTGGGGATGACGTGTGGGGCGGTTAGCGGCACGGGCAGATCCTCAGTCAGTCCCCCGGTGTTGGGCAGCCCTGCATAGACGCCGATCGTGCTGGCCAGCGCGACGCGCTTGACCCCCCACTCCGAGGCGACTTGGATGATGTTGAACAGCCCGCCGAGCGCGTCCTGCGACGCCGCTACTGGCGCAGCATCGGGGTTGGGTGGCCAGGGCATCGAGCCCGCCATGTGGACGACTCCGGTGATCGCGTGGTCGCGGCCGATGGCCCGTAGAGCCCCGAGGTCCTTCACGTCGCCCCGCACCACGGCCACCGGCCGGCTGAAGCGCCCCGCCGGGATCTCGGGACTGCGGCGCTGAATGAGAACGCACTCCTCCCCGACGTCGAGCAGCGCCTGGACGGTCGCGCTCCCGATGTGGCCAAGTCCTCCCGTGATCAAAATCATCGCAATCTCCCTATCCGTTTCCAGTACTGATCATCAGTGATGCTGACGATCAGCATAGCGGTACGCTTGCGGGGATGCCAGCCAGCGCTAAAACCGGTTCACAGGCGGGCCGACGGCTCGGCTATCTGTTCAAGCACGCCGGCCTGCTGATGTCCGAGCTCAATGACGCGGTGCTGGCACCGTTCGGCATCGAGCCCCGCGAACTGGGGATCCTGATCGTCATCGACTCCTTCGAGCCCGCCTCACAGCAGCAGGTGGCCGAGCGGATCGGCATCGACCGCACAACTATGGTCGCCATGCTCGACACCCTTGAAGCCAAGGGGCTGCTTTCACGCCGACCTGACACCGAGGACCGGCGCCGCAACGTCGTCGAGCTGACGCCGGCGGGTCACGACATCCTGAGCCGCGCAGTTGCGGCCAGTGACACCGCCGAGGCAGAGCTGCTCGCGCCGCTCAGTCCCGAAGAGGCCACGCAGCTTCGCGACCTGCTCGCCCGCGTCGTGGCCCGCAAGCGAGCTCCCTGACGCAACGCTCACCCACCCGCCGATTGGGCACCGGCTCCCCTTCTGCGTTGTGACGGGTATTCGGTCCTGCTGGTATCCCGCCCTGCTCTGCGCGCGGAAAGCAGGGGAGCTGAAGAGTGTCGCTTTGATCGACCGATGAAAGTCAAGTGCCTGGTGCCAACCTTTTCGTGGTTGTGTGTCGGCGCGGTCGTGGCGTCGTTGATCGCGTTTGCGAGTCTGGAGGCGGTGTCGGCGGGGGTGAGGATCGTTCGTGTCCACGCGGTTGTCGGTATTTGCGCAGCTGGTGTCCACACCGCGCTTGCCGACGCGGTGTTCGAGGCGTAGGTTTTCGGGTGGGCGCGGGTGACCGACGTAGCGAAGTGCAGACGTCAGGAGCCTGGTCTGCCGCGCGGCTTGTCCTCTTTGAGTGACCTAACTATGCGCGCTCCGGTGTCGCGCTCGCGCCCACTTTTCGTGCTGGACCGCCGGCTTGCTGGTCGGTGACCATCCGGCGGTAGGACGCCTCGGCCTGGGCCGCGAGCTCGCGTTCGGCGGTGCGCATCAGGTCGTTGGTTGACCAGATCCCGGCGCTGCGCCGCGTGTTCTTCGGCGCGCCCGCGGTGATCTCTAGGCGCCGGAGCTTCTTGCTGGGTCAGCGAGGGCTGTTGGTGAGCGTAGTCCTCGCCGCGGTTCAGCATGCACCAGAACAGGATCGCGAGCTTGCGGGCGGTCGCGACGATCGCTTTGCCGTGCCCCCGGCGAGCCTTGGTGCGCTCATAGAACGCGTGCAACGGGCCGGGTTGAAGCACCGCGCTCCACGCCGCCTCGACCAGCGCCCACCGCGCCGAGGCCGACCCGCGCTTGGAGATCCGGCCGCTGCGCGCGGCGCCCTCACCGGACTGGCGGACCTTGGGGTCCAGGCCGAGATAGGCGACGAGCTTGCGGCTGGTCATGAACCGGTTGGGGTTCCCGACCGCGGCGATGAACGACGCGGCGCAGATCAGGTTGACGCCGGGGACGGTCATCAGCCGTCGGATCTCCGGCCACGACAGCGCCTGCTGGGCGATCAGCCGCTCCGCCGCCGCGATCTCCGCGTCGAGGAACTCGATTGGCGGATGCCGGCGTCGACGACTCGCGCTCCTCCAATGGCAGCTCTAGGCCGGCGAGCCACTCGCGGCCTTTGACGCCGAACAGATCAGAGCACGGCGGCTTGGCCTGCAGCCGACGCTGCAACACCGCATGGATCTCGTTCTTGCACCGCGGTGCGAGCGCGCATCAGCTGCTCACGACGCGCCAGCGCCGGCGCAGGATCCGGCAGCGCTCATCGGGCATCCACACCGCCTCAAGCTCCCCGCGCCACAACAAGCTCGCCAGCGTGCGCGCGTCGAGCTTGTCGGTCTTCGCGCGTGCGCTCGCGATCCCGGTGTCATCCGGGCTGACCACCACCACCCGCTGCACATGCGGCTCCAGGATCCGCGCGACCTCCCAGCAGCTGCCAGTCACCTCCAAGCGCGACCCGATCCGTCGGCCAGCAGACTCTCGCGCCAACGTCGCAGATCCCGTCCGGGGTGCTCGGCACCCGCCCCGCCGAGCGGACCTGCGACCGTCCTCGCAGATCGCGACCACGCAGAACTCGCGGTGCACATCCAGGCCGATCGCCCGACCGACCCATCTCGCCAACGCCATCTCTCACCTCCACCAACGCGGTTGACAGTGCGACGGGAGAACCAGCGGGACAACGACACAGACCGATACGAGCTCTACGCTCAATCCAGGCAAGTCGCAGGGGCGGCCGAACGAAAAGCACGGGCTCAAAGCCCATCGATCAAAACGGCCTACCCGTCTGCGTTCTCCCAAACGAAGCCCCTGTCCCGGATGAGCCCGAACCTACGCCCAAGACCAGACAGAGCCTCCAAGAAGCAGTTTCATGCCTCGAAACTCGGTCGCCGAGCCTTGGCCGGGCTTAGCCGAAGCGTCAGCGGCTGATCCGTAACGTGGGACGCTGATGAGAGTTCCTCGGACCGTTCGATCTAGCAGCGCCCTCCGAACTGCCATCCGCAAGCCCTACCAGCCGGGCTCAGGAGGTGGCCTTGGAGTCTGGCGCGCGCAGGGGTCGGTGGGCGGTCCATACCGTCACTGATGTCGCCGAGGGGCCGCATTCGGTCCCGGTGCGGTCATGCTCGACGGCGCGCAGGCCGGAGTGCGTCAGCCGCAGGGTCATGTGATCGGTTGTAGGGTCGGCCGGTCCGTAGACACAGGCCGACGTGCTCTCAAAGATCGCCGTCCAGTGTCCATGGGTCCACCCGAGTCCTGCCACCAGCAGTCCATCCTCGGTCGTGCGATACATCGTCGCCTGGCAGCCCGTGTTGGTGCAGGAGGTGTGAATGCGCCAGATCCGATGGAAGTTCGCCCCGACGGGTGTGTCCCGGAAGTGATGCGATGACGTGACCGTTCCCGTGGCCAGCCAGATCCCGTCCATTCTCGCGGCCTGAGTCTGCTCTGCAGTCTGCTTTGCGTGAGCGCGACCGAATGGCTCGAGCCCGCGTGTGGTTATCAGCCCGTGCGCGGCCTGGAGGCTTAGGGCTCGCACCGGAGCGTTGATGTGGACGGGCAGGTTGTAGCGGCTGAAGTCGGCGCTGATGAATTTCACCGACGCTGCCGTGGCCGCGGTTTCGCCGCACGCCCTGTCCGGGGGATCATCCGGTCCGTACTGAACGCTCAGGAACGGAAGCCAGGGTGCCTTAGCGGACACGGCGACGAGGGCCGTGGTGCTGCTGGGTGGATCGGCTGTCTGATCGAAGGCGAGGATGGGGCCGCGCGTCACATTGTGCTTCTTGACGACCACGACCTTGCTGTTAGACAGCGCGAGCGTGCACCGTCCCAGGATGGTGGGTGAAGCCAGGTCGCGCAGCGACGCAGGAACGTCCCCGGCTGGCTCCCGGACCCAGCGGCCGCTCAGTGCCGGCACTCGATTGTCGGCCACGGCTTGCGATAGCCAATAGTGAGCGTTGCCCTTGACGTAGGCAAACGCACCCACCAGCCTCAGCGAGAACCGGTTGCTCCCACTGACATAGGAAACGTCGAACCGGTTCGGAACTGCGATATCGGCGCTCTCGAGGACCGAGGCTCCACTCGAATCCGTCTCGACGGCTTGCACGTGGAAGCTGTGGACATGATCCAAAGCAGACTCGCTGCGGACCAGCAGCTGAGCCGCTGCTGACTGCCGCATCGCGACCGCGGTGCGACTACTCCCGCCGTCCTTGCGACTAGTCGCCGCGTGCGTGGCGGTGCTCCCGCCGCACGCGGTCAGGCACGCTGCGCCCAGCAGCGCCGCAACGAAAACCAGCGTCCTCCGTCTTGCCTCCACGCATTACTCATCGGCGGGCACAGAACATGACTGAAGGCGGAACCCACTCGACCAACCAAAAAACGAGACGGCTTGGGGCGAGCCGTCAACCTTTGTTTCGCAACCACCGGAGCCGGACCGAGACGTCGCTGGACCCCGGTTGTCTCGCCCGCGGCTCATGACACTCCCACTCCGGGGTCACGGGCCGTGCCATCCCTTATGTGGGGCAGCCAGTTTGCGAGTCTGGTTCGAGCACCACGATGCCGCTCGCGTCCTGGCTAAGCACGCGAGTCCCGCGAGCGCGTGCGAGACGCCGCACGAGCGCCGGGTTGTACCGAGTACTTCCGAGAAGGAGCTGGAAGCCAGCCGTGATGGCAGACCATTGCTTGGTATCGGCTGTCTGGAAGGCGATCCAGCGGTCCAAAGCGGCAGGGGGGTATTGCTCGAGTCGCGCGTCGAATGCGACCCGCCTCGCCACTGCCGGGTCGTGCCAGAGCAGCGCCGACGCGCTCGCATTGTCTGCCAGGATCCGAGCACACGGATGCTTAGCGGCATAGTGGGCCGTGGCGCCGACCTCTCTGAGCGGCGTCAGACTCTCAAAGGCGGCTGATCCGCGGGTACCAGCATTGCGACGCCAAGCACCGAGAGCCCGAGTGCGAGACTCACCATCAGGGGCGTGATGAGGCGTCCGGGCGGGGCGGTCGGCATTAGACCGCGGAGGGTGTCGGCCAAGAGCAGTGAAGCGATCATGGCGAACCACACGTCGTTGCGGCTCGCGAGTGCGGTGCCGACCGTGCGAGGATTCGGTCAGACAAACGCTGGAGGTCCCATGAAGTTCCTGATGTTGGTTTGTCGTGATGAGTCGATCGAGTTCACGCCCGAGGATCGGCGGAACATTGGTCCCCAGGTTCAGGCCTGGGTGTCGGAGATGGAGGAGCGCGGCGTGCGGCTCCAAGGCGACGTGCTCGCCCCAGTCGATGCGACAACCACCGTTTCGGTGAGAGGTGGCGTAACGGGTGTCGACCGGGGTCCGCGGGTGGAGATCGCCGCGCCCGCATCTGGCTTCAACCTTCTTGACTGCGCGGACGTTGAAGAAGCGATCGAAGTGTCGGCCAAGCACCCGATCGCGCGCTTGGGGGTCATCGAGCTGCGGCCATTCGCCGACGGTTGAAGCCAACCCAGCAGCGAGCGCTGCCGGTTTGATCGACGAGCAGCTACGTACCCGCCGGACGCGAGCGGTCGCTCTTGCCGCGGTTGGTCAGGCGGCGATCGTCCCAGTGGTGTGGTGTGGCGTCGGTAGCGTCGCGCCGCGTTGCTCGAGGTCTTCGGCGTAAGCGCTGAGTGCTTCCTGGATCCGCTCGGACACCTCCTCGCGGGTGGTTCCGATCGCGACGACGCCGGGTAGGTCGGGAAGGTAGGCGCCCCACCCGCCGTCGTCTGCTTGCTCGTAGATCACGACGTACTCGCTCATCGAAGGTGCTCCAAGCCGCTGGCCCGACGAATGCTACCCAGCGTTCCCGGCGGGACGGTATCGCTGTCCTTGCCTGCGACCGCGATCCGTTCGTCCCGGCCGGGAGCTGACCATATCTCGTGCGAGCCTCGCTGACGCACAACTGTCCATCCCGCATCGAGTAGTGCTTGGCGGACCTCCTTGTACTTCTTTGCCATGAAGCGACGGTAGGAGACGCCACGGACGCGAGAACGTCTCTCAGAGCCGCAATCCGGCGCTGGCAGGAATCATCGGCGCCCGGCGCGCGTGGACCGTGTCGATGATCTCGGCGGTGTCGATGCCTTGCAGGTATGTGCTGGTGACGCCGAGGTGTGCGTGACCGAGCTGACGCTGGATGACTGGTAGCGGCACCCCTTCGCGGGCCATCTCGACCGCGTGCGCGTGCCGGAGTTGGTGGGGAGCGAACCGTCGACGGACCCCGGCTAGCGCAGCGAGCCGCCGCAGCTCTGCACGTGCACCGGTCTGTGACCAAGCGCGACCGCGGGTCGCGCCGCCGATGATGCAGAAGAACGGCCCAACCGGCATCTCTAGGCGAGAGCGCCTCCATGGCTCGACGTGCTCCCAGGCCCAGTCATCCATCCCGACCTCACGCCGCTTATCGCCCTTACCGTGTCGGACCAGAATCGATCCACGCCTGGGCTCAAGGTCGGTCTCGGCAAGTGACAGCGCCTCGTTGATCCGAAGCCCGGCCCGCCACAAGATCACGACCAGCGCACGGACGCGCACGCCGTGAACGCCAGCGCCTGCGGCCCGCATCACCGCGATGATCTCCTCAACCCGCGGTGGATCAGCCGGATACCGCCGTCCCTTATTCCGCGGCGAGCAACCAGATCGGTACCCCGGCAACGTCGCGGGAGACCGCCGCCGGCCAGCGGCATCAAGCAAAACAGACACGGTTTCCTCCTCAGCTCAAAGCCGAGCGCACCACGCGACCCGGCCTCAGAAGCCTCCTCCCGCCGAGCAGCAACGCCCGACGGCCGACCGGACGACCTCCGAGAGGCGACTGGTCTGGCTAGCCCGTAGCGGCAGTCTCAGCTTGCGGGTGCTGTGATCGTGACCGGAAGGCCCCAATCCCAGAATTCGGTGATCGTCCAGCTGGGCTGATCGCCGCGCTTCAATTGCGACGGAGGCAGCGTCCACGCGATTCGAATCGCGCGCCCCGTGTCGTCGAGCCACACTTGGGTGGGTAGATCGTCCTTAGCGCGCCGCCCGAGCAGCTTGTGCCAGAACGGATCGATCTGCTTGAGCTGCTGCCGGTCGATCGACCCGGCCATGGTCGTCGTGCGCATGCCGTGAAGTTCGGATACGTCACCGGTCGTCCATTCGGATCCCGCCGCCTGCAGGGCGTCCAAGCTCCAGAGCGGGCGGCGCCACCACTCGACCTCCCAGCGAAACCACCGTCCACCGGAGCCAAGCTCGTAGACCTCATCGCCGATGAACACTGACTCCAGCTGTTGAGCCTCCTTGACGGCTTCCTTGACGCCGTGCACGCTCGCGAAGTTGGCCAACACAACGGCGGCCTCGCCGCCCAGCCGCGATTGCACCGCGACACGGCGGGAGATGAAATCCACGGTCCCGCTCGACTCGGTCATGGGATCCGATTCGACGTCTGCCCCCGGCGCTGTGACCGCCTGCCTGATCCGTGCGGTTCGCGCAGCCGTCGTTCTCTCACCGGCAGCCCGAACGCGAGCGCTCACATCAGCCGTCACGTCATGATGATCCCAACACTCAACACGTTCGGCAACAGCATGAGCCGGCTGTCGCAATGATCGAAACTCGGTCGCAGCCTTGGCTGGGGTAACCCAAAGCGGCGGTGGATAATCGTGGCGTGGCACCAGTCGTGTGGCATCGCTCCGCGCCCTTGCTGTCCTTCGGCGCAGTCGTTATCGGAGGCTTGATCGCATGGACCTTGGCCTACTCCGGCGTGGACGCATGGGGTCTCGTTGTCGGCGTCCTAGTCAGCGTGATCCTGAGTGTCGTCGGCGCCCGCCGCGCGGCATCTCCGCGCTCGATGTCAGTGATGGCTGGCTTCGGGTTCGCGTTCATCCTCTTGACCTGGCCGATCCTGTGGTTGGTTGTCGGCTATTTGCGCTACGTCATCACAGGCCAAGCTATCGGCGACTGACGTTCATTCAAGGCATCAATCCCGACCGCGCCTCGGCTTCTCGTTTGATCGAAACCGCGTAGTGCGTGCCAGTCGGATGCCCAGGGAGGACTACCAACGCGAGCGACGCTCGCGCCCCGGTGAAGATCGGACGCCGCAGGAGAGCCGTCGCTCAAGGTCAGCTAAGGGTGGAAGACTTACCCGGGGCGCGCTCGTCTCGCAATCGTTGTCGGGCTGCTCGTTCACTGGCCGGCTGCGCCGGCCACCAGACGCAGACGATGGCGAAGACCGCGCATTTGCAGACGATGGCGAAGACCACGCATTTCGTCCGGCCCGCCAACCCCATCTGGTGCCCGATCAATGTGCCCGGAAACAGGAAGCTCCAACGAGGACGCTTCGATGCGCGAGCACTTCTCGGACTATCCCGCAACCAGGCAGAGGCCAGGGCCGCGAGGCACCAGTGCGAGTCTAGGGTCGTGAAGATCGACGGCCGCGGGCTGATCCTTACCGCCGACTACGACACACGGCGCGTGGATCTCACGCTCCAGCACAACGTGGTTACGGGGGTTGGTGTCGGCTAGCCGGTGAGTCGCTGTGCAACCGGGAGTGAGGGCAGCGGTTGAGCGAATCTGCTCGCCCGAGCAGACTGAAACGAACGCTCTGTTGAAGACCCGGTAGCGCAAGGCCTCACCCGGCTGACAGTCGAGGCCAGTAGCTGCAACCTCGGCAGCGCGTAGACCATCCAGAGCGCACATGCCTGCGAATGTCGCAATGATCGATAGGGAGCAGCCCATGTAGCCCGTTCCGACAGTCGCGCAGCCGCTTGCGCTTCGCTCGGTCGTGACTATAATCCTGGTCATGTCGGAGACGATGTCGCTCGCTGCCGTCAAGGCCCGATTCTCAGAGCTCGTCGATCGCGTTGAGCGTCAGCAGGATCGTGTGGTTGTCACCCGCAACGGTAAGCCTGCCGCCGTGTTGATCAGCGCCGACGATCTCGAGAGCCTCGAGGAGACGCTGGCGGTGATGTCCGATCGCTCCGTCGCCGCTCAGCTACGCGCCAGCGAGAAGCGGTTGCCGCCGGCGAGCCCGGCGTCGGCTTGGACGAACTGCGCGCCAGTCTCGAGCAACTGAGCACACGCGCTAAGTGAGCGACGCGTCCTGGCGGGTCGTGGTGATGGCCCCGGCACGCCGTGAGTTCGATCGACTACCGATCTCCGTCGCCTCAGCGGTCCTGGAGACGCTTGACGCGATCGCTGACAATCCGCGGCGACTCGGCAAGCCGCTCATGCTTGAGCATGAGGGTCGCTACTCAGCCAGGCGCGGACCGTACCGCATCATCTACGAACTAGACCAAGACGAGTGTCTCGTCCGTGTGATCGCGATCGGCCACCGCCGCGATGTCTACCGGCGACGCTGACGCAATGATCGAATCTCGACAGGGCTCGATCTAGCCCGAAGCGCCAACGGCCCAGCAGGCTTCCGCACGTGAGTATCGTCCGTACGGTGCCGCGCCCGACCGTTTCTAGACCGCGTATTCCGAAGCCCGATGAGTGGTTCACGCGGTTGAGCGATGTAACCCTTCAGAAGATCATCGATGGCTCGTTGCAGATCGCATGGTTGCCATCAGAGATCGCGGCGGCACAGTCGGTGCTCTCCCGCCGAAGTTCTGTCGAGGCCGAGCAGCCGACGGCAACGCTCGACGAGCAGCACCCGCGAAGCCGACACACGAGTCGCCATCACCCTGGTCGCGGCGGCGGCGCTGCACCGGGTGGCGTTGGCGAGCCCCGGCGGCCGACACCTAGCCAAGGTTCGGGGTCGATCGAGCTCCCGCGATAGCTGTTGCCTTGATCGAGCACCGGCGGTCAGGGATCCGCTAAAGCCGGTTCCTGCGGCGCCATCTCGTGTCTGGGTCGTTGAGTTCGGGGAACCGCCCGATCGATCTTTGCTTCCCCCAGCGCAGATGCAACTCCAAGCCGGCCAGCGCGAGCACAGCCATGAGTGGGATGCTCAAAGCAAAGGACCACAGAACCCCCAAGCCCCATCCGCAGGCCACACAAATGGCGAGGATGGCGATCCATATGCCGGTGGCGACTGGGCGGTCGTGCTGCCTGAAGGCTTCCATGTCTTCAGCGTCCATTCCGACAGGATTCGCCGCACGCTTCTGGTTGCGGTCGAGGATCTGCAGTGCGCTCTAGCCCTTTGCGACACTCCTGTGGAGAGGGTTATGAGACGTATCGGAAACCGCTTGTGCAGCGCATTGATGGTGTCGGTCGTTGGCGTGGCCGGCTGCGGCGGGCACGCGAAAGCCGCGCACCGCTCGCCGGGGTCGGGTGAGGTCCGAACGCCGCGGTTATCGTCGCCTGTCTCCTCGGTGTTCACCTGCAGCCGGGCGCGAAAGTGGCCGTCGGGGAAAGCGCGGCTGTTCCGTTCGAGATCCCCGGTTCCTTCCCGGGATCGTCGCCCGTCTTCTGGCTGCGAATCAGGGTCGTGTCACTCACCAAGGACGCCAATACCGGGACAGGAGCGCCCGGCAGGCCGTACTCCTTGCATTTTACGATCACCAGATGGGCGCTCTCGATCCGGCCGCCTACCTCTTCGCCGCGATCCCCGATCTAAAAAGCACCGGCACGGTTGGCTTTGCTGGCGGCTTCGGCGACTTGTCTTCATGCGACGGGCCGCCGCCGCCTCGGCGTCTGCCGAAGGGCGCGAGCTGGAGCAGCTGTCAGGGCTTCCTCGCCTCGAGGCCTGTGACGGGCGTCACGTATACCGGGTCGGACTACCGCTACGAGTCGTCGCCCATCACTTGGAAAGTAGCGGCGGCGGGTGACCCTTCTGAGCCATCGACGGCTGCCGATTGATCGGAAGGCGAGCGCAGGCTTTATGACATTGCGCGGGTGGGTATGCGTGGCTAGTGTCTGCCGACGATGTCGTCTTCAGGGCTCGCACCGCTGACGGCTCGTGAGCAGCGTGTGGCGGACTTTTTGCGCCGCGGCTGGGTCGCTGAGGTGCTCCTCGCGGTTGCTGCAGCGGCGCTGGGGGCAGTCGCGCGTGGATTGGTGCAGGCGTACTGCACCTCGGCGCATTCTGGACCCGAAGGAGGGACTCCCGGCGGGAATTACTGCGCGAAGGTGAGCCCGACGTTTAGCTGGCCGGTGTTTGTTGCGGTGGCTGTCGCCGGCGCGTTGGTCATATCGCAGGCCTGTCGGCGTCTGAGGTACAGGCGGGGGATCGCCCTCGCCATCGTGTTTGCAGTGATGCTCGCCAACACTGTCGTGGTGAATTCGTTGCCCGCGGTCGGCCCCTGAGAGAATCCGTAGGGTCGATTCGAGGCTCCAGACAGGCGTAGCATTTGGCCATGCGAAAGCGGGATCCATGAGGGACAGCTTCGAAGCGCTAGGCTCGCGGTCCGTCTGACGATGGCGGTGCTCTGGTCGTCTGGATCGTCTCGTCGCCGTCGGACCCGGATGCATGGATCGCTCTGGCTGCGATCGTGGTCGTGTTCATCCTGGAGGGGTCAGGGCGGTTTGGCTGGGGCGACGGGCACGCTCCGTTCAAGCTGGAGGTAGCCGACGATGAGGACCGGCCGTCACCGCGTGTGGCGCACCCGTCGTGGGTCCTGGTCGGGGTGGGGCTGGTTTGGATCGCTGTCGCGCTCCTGGTCGTTCGGTTAGCCTTGGCGCGTCGATGTGGGTGACCGTGGGTTCATCTGGGCCGCCATCCCATCGTCGCGATCGCGGGCGCGATCATCTCCCGGCGGAAGCACTAACCGTCCAGCAGATCCGGTCGTCGCTCAGTGCACGGCTGAGCTCTCCAAGAACACAACCGCCGGCGGTAAGCGTGATCGGACTCCGGGCTCATAAGTCCGGCTGCCCCTTCTGATCGACCACGAGCAGCGCGTATTAGCCAAACGCGGAAGCGGAGCGGCTTGCTTGCCGAGTTGCACGCTCGGGGCTTAGGCTGAAGGCCTCATGTCGAGTGTGAGAATCCACGTATCGGCGGAGTCGACCCGACACATATCGGCTCCTCCCGATCTGATCCTCCAGGAGATCGTTGCGCCGAGTGAGGTGCCCGAGGACGTCCGCAAAAGGGTCGAGACCTTCGCGGAGATGGAGGAGCCGGGGCGCGTCACCATGTTGCGTATACGATCTGGCGCGCTGCCCGGCCGACAGGTCGCCGATGACCGCGCCCGGTGGGCCGATGTGACCTTCGCTGGCCGGGCATTGGCGCTCGTCGAGGGGACGGGCCAGCCGGACTACGATGATCACGACGATCCGCTCGTCTGGGTCCTCGCGCTCAGGGCCGATTCACCGGTGCTCGGCGAGGCGATCGTCTCTGTCGGCGGCTTCGCGACCTCCTCGCTTGAGCTCCGAAACTCCAATGAGCCGCCCCGGCGAGGCAAACGTGTGAGCTTCTTCTCGGCGATCCGGACTGAGCCGCGAAACGCCTAACGTCCATCTTGGCCTCCACTAAACAAGCCCGGGGAGGACGGGACCCCCTGCCGCTTTGATCGGTGGCTGTCGGTTAAGTCCGCGGCGACTGTCGCTTCGCGCCTGGCCTGAACGGGTGAGTGCTTCGGGCCCGTCCCGGCGGGCTGGGTTTCACCCGGTGGCGGTTGCGAGTCGGTGGCGGTGGAGTTTCAGGAGGTTGTGAGTGGCGTTGATCAGCCGCCACTCTGATGAGACTGGCCGGCTCTGCCTCTTCGTTGGAACCGGTCGATCCCGCGGTTGTATTTCTCATCAGCGAACACGGGCTCGATCATTACCGACCGGCGGTTGTAGAGCCCGCGGCCGGGTTCGTGGGCTAGGACGGTGCGCATCCAGGCGTAGGCGCCGCCGGTCCACCCGGCGCGGGCGCCTTTGCGCTTTTTGGCATCGGGCGGGATCAGCACTTGCATGCCACGGCTGACGATCTCGTCCATCTGCTCCTGGTGCCAGTAGCCGGCATCCGCGACGATCACCTTGGGGCGCTCGGTGATCCCGATGTTCTCGAGCTCGCGCTCTGTGGCTTTGGATCATCGGTCCGAGGTGACCGAAGTCAGGTGAGTCGACGGTGATCTCGGCGGCGAGCACGATCTGCTGCTCGTTCGCAACAGCTTGCGCGTCCTATTCCTGCACCCATCCCTGTCTGATCT